>CBDAQB010000001.1:0-1306185 GCA_965198825.1 Acetobacteraceae bacterium
CGTTTTCGCTGGTGGAAATGGCTGCGGCCGGGCGTGACGCCTGGCCGACGGGGGCGGGGCTCGGCGGTGCTTGCGGGCATCTGGTGGCGAATTTCGCTCTTGGTCTGGTGCATTCGCTTGGCTCGGCAGGCGTCGGTGTCGCGGCCTTGGGGGCTTGCCTGCTGGCTGTGTTGCTGGTGGCGCTCAGCCTTGGGTTGAGCCCGGCGGAGTGGCGGGCGGCAGCGCGGGCAACGGCGTCCGCGGCGCGCGTCGGCGCCGTGACAGGCCATCGGGCGGCCGGCACCTTGGCGCGCGCCGGTATCTGGGCCGGACGAAGCGCTTCTCGCGAAGACGAGGTGCATTTCGACGAAGCTCCGCCGGGCGATCTCGAACCGGAGGAGGTGGGCGCCTGGCATGACAATGCGCCGGCGCCCTTGGCCGAGGCCATCCGGGCGCGGTCGGCGCCGTTGGCGGTGCCGCGCATGCCGGCGGCAAAGCCCCGTGTTGCCGCACAGGAGCGGCGTGCGCCTTTGGCCAAGCAGGAGAGTTTGCCTCTCGGCGAGGCCGGCTGGCACTTCCCGCCGCAGTCACTGCTGAGGGCGCCGCCTGCGCATGGGACGTCCGGGCCGAGTGACGAGTCGCTGCAGGCCAATGCGCGTCTGCTCGAGTCGGTGCTGTCGGACTATGGCGTGCAGGGCGCCATACGCGACATCAGGCCCGGGCCTGTGGTGACGCTGTATGAGTTGGAGCCGGCGCCTGGGATACGCAGCGCGCGGGTGATCGGGTTGGCGGACGACGTGGCGCGCAGCCTGTCGGTGACGGCGGTCCGGATCGCGACCGTGCCAGGGCGCAATGTCATCGGTATCGAGGTGCCGAATGCGAAGCGGGAGACGGTGTTCCTCGCGGAGCTGATGGATTGCGAGGCCTGGACGCGCCACCAGGGGCGGCTGCCGCTGGCGCTGGGCAAGGATATCGGCGGGGCTCCTGTGGTGACCGACCTTGCGCGCATGCCGCATCTGCTGATTGCCGGCACGACCGGGTCGGGCAAGTCGGTGGGGATCAACGCCATGATCCTGTCGCTGCTCTACAAGCTGTCGCCCGATCAGTGCCGGTTGATCATGATCGACCCGAAGATGCTGGAGCTTTCGGTTTACGAGGGCATTCCGCATTTGATGGCGCCGGTGGTGACCGAGCCTGCGAAGGCGGTGACGGCGCTGAAATGGACGGTGCGTGAGATGGAACGGCGTTACCGCGCCATGAGCCAGCTCGGCGTGCGCAACGTGGGCGGGTTCAACGACCGGGTGGAGGAGGCGCGGTCGCGTGGCGAGGTGATCAGCCGGCGTGTGCAGACCGGGTTCGACAGCGAGACGGGGCGGCCGACCTTCGAGGAGCAGCCGCTGACCCTGGAGACGCTGCCGTTCATCGTGGTGGTGATCGACGAAATGGCGGACCTGATGATGGTTGCCGGCAAGGACATCGAGCTGGCGGTGCAGCGCCTGGCGCAGATGGCGCGCGCGGCGGGCATTCATGTGATCATGGCGACGCAGCGTCCATCGGTGGATGTGATCACAGGCACGATCAAGGCCAACTTCCCGACGCGCATCAGCTTCCAGGTGATTTCGAAGTTCGACAGCCGGACCATTCTGGGCGAGCAGGGATCGGAGCAGCTGCTGGGTCACGGCGACATGCTCTACATGGCGGGCGGCGGGCGTATCACCCGCGTGCATGGTCCGCTGGTGACCGATCGGGAGGTCGAGGATGTCGTGGCCTTCCTCCGGTCGCAGGGGGAGCCGAGCTACCTCGATGAAGTCACCGAAGCGGTGGACGACGAGCGGAGCGGCGACGCCGGGCTCAGCCTGTCCGGAATTGCCGGGGCGAATGACGGTGAGCAGGGATTGTTCGACCAGGCGGTTGCCGTGGTGGCACGCGAGGGGAAGGCGAGCACCAGCTTCATCCAGCGGCATCTCTCCATCGGGTATAATCGCGCGGCCAAGCTTATTGAGCAGATGGAGAAGGAGGGGATCGTCAGCCTCGCCAACCATGTGGGCAAGCGCGAGGTGCTGGTTCGGCGGACCGACGATGACGATCGGTAGAATCTAGACCGCTTCTGCTGCGAATGGAGCTTACCTCGGTCTGCTGCGGACCAAATCATCAAGACGATGCGCCGAGCGACGGGCTTCAGTGCGTGCCTCGTTGCTCGCCGCATCGGCCGAGAGCGCTTCCGCGGCTTTGAGGGCCGCTTGGTGTTGCGCGAGATCCTGGCGGGCGAGGGCTGAGGTTGTCTGGGCGGCTTGAAGCTCATGGGCCGCTTGCTGTTGAGCCTTGGTGCCCTGGGGAAGCCAGGCGGCGAAGTTTTGCAGAGGGACGAGTTCGGCCGGGTTCAGGGCGCCGGTTTCCTGGGCGAGCGCGGCTTCGGCCTGGCTGAGGGCTGCGGCCGCGGCGGCTTCGGCGGCCAGCGTGGTGGCGAGGGCGCGCTGGGCGGCCTGGACATCGAGGCGGCGCAGGCGGAGCAGGGTCGCCAGCGCCTTCGTCATGGGGCAAGGGCTTCGGCGAGGCGGGTAAAGTCGTCGTGGACTGTGGCTTTCTCGGCTGGGGCTTGAGTCAGCAGGGCTTGGAGGCGTGGGACGACGCGTATGGCTTCGTCCACCTCTGGGTCGGCGCCTGGTTTGTAGGCGCCCAGTCGGATCATGTCGGCCATGTCGGCGTGGGTGGCGAGCAGGGCGCGGGCGCGTTTGACCAGCGCTGCCTGGGGCGCGGTGAGGCAGCCGGCGGCGGCGCGGGAGAGGGAGCGCAGAACGTCCACGGCGGGGTAGCGGCCGCTCTCGGCGATGCGGCGGTCGAGCACGACATGGCCGTCCAGGATGCCGCGGACTGCGTCGGCGACGGGTTCCTCGTGGTCGTCGCCTTCGACCAGGACGGTGAAGAGGGCGGTGATTTGGCCGGCCGTGCCATCGCGCAGCATGGGACCTGGGCCTGCGCGTTCCAGGAGCATGGGGAGTTCGGCGAAGACGCTGGGCGGGTAGCCGCGTGTGGCTGGCGGTTCGCCTGCGGCCAGGCCGATCTCGCGCAGGCTCAGGCAGAAGCGGGTGACGCTATCCATGAGGAGGAGGACGGACTTGCCGTCGTCGCGGAAGTGCTCGGCGATGGTCATGGCGGCGTAGGCGGCTTCCCGGCGCATCAAAGGCGGCGCGTCGGACGTGGCGACGACGGTGACGGATCGGCGGAGGCCTTCGGGACCCAGGTCGTCTTCGAGGAATTCACGGACTTCGCGGCCGCGTTCGCCGACCAGGGCGAGGACGGCGATGTCGCACGCGGTGTGCCTGGCGAGCATGGCGAGGAGGGTGGATTTGCCGACGCCGGAGCCTGCGAAGAGGCCGAGGCGCTGGCCAGTGCGCGTGGCGGTGAAGCAGTTCAGGACGGTGACGCCGAGGTCGATGGGAGGACCAAGGCGGGCGCGGCTGGTGGCTGGGGGCGGCGGCGCGCGTACAGGGCGGGCGATGGCGCCGTTGATCAATGGGCCGCGGTCGTCGAGCGGCTGACCCAGTGGATCGATGACCCGGCCCAGCCAGGATTGGTCGGGAGCCAGCGTGCCTTGGCCGTAGCGGCCGCCGAGCGTTGCGCGTGCCGGGGTGCCGGCACCGATGCCGCGGGCGATGCCGAAGGGTGCGACGCGCAGCAAGCCCGCGGTGGCGCCGACGACTTCGGCCAGGATTGGCTGCTGGCTTGGCCCATGCAGGTGCAGGCGGTCGCCAACGCGGAGGTGGTTGGTCAGACCGGCTACTTCTACGGAGAGCGCGGAGACCGAAGCCACACGGCCCTCAATGGCGAGCGTGGAAATTCGGCGCAGGGTGCCAGCTATGGCATCGAGCCGAATATGAGCCAAAGGGCGCGATAAGTTCATTTCAGAGACAAAGCTTTATAAAGAGATAAGATTTGCTGCTCGCAGGTCATTATCGGCACGAAGCTTCATGCGTTCCAAATTTATGCACGCACCTGTAAAAAAACGGTAGCGTAATACCCGTTATGGTGGTATTTAGAGGTTATCGGAACGCGGGAGGGCGAGATGAGGATACTTCTAGTTGAGGATGATCTGACGACTTCGCGTGCTGTGACCATGATGCTCCGTGGAATTGGTGCGATCGTCGATCAGACCGACACGGGGGAGGAGGCGCTCGAACTGGTGCGCCATTATGATTACGACATCGTTGTCCTGGACCTGCTGCTGCCGGACATGGAGGGTTACGAGGTGGTGCGGCGGATGCGCGGGGCGCGTCTCGAGACGCCGGTGCTGATCCTGTCCGGGCTGGCGCGGCCGCAGGCTAAGGTGAAGGGGTTCGGCATGGGCGCGGACGACTACATCACCAAGCCGTTCGACAAGGAGGAGCTGGTCGCGCGCATCCAGGCGGTGATCCGTCGCAGCAAGGGCTATTCGCAGCCTCTGCTGAAGGTGGGCTCGCTCCTTCTCAATCTCGACAGCCGCGAGGTGCAGGTCGATGGGCGCGAAGTGCATCTGACGGGGAAGGAATACGCCATCCTGGAGCTGCTGGTGCTGCGCCGGGGCATGGTGCTGACGAAGGAGGCGTTTCTCAATCATCTTTACGGCGGCATCGACGAGCCGGAGATGAAGATCATCGACGTGTTCATCTGCAAGCTGCGCAAGAAGCTGGCGCAGGGTGGGGCGGGCAATCTGATCGGGACGGTCTGGGGCAGGGGCTACATGATGCGGGATCCGGCCAGCCAGGCGGCCATGGGGATGCAGCTGAACGCACCCGAAAGCCTCGCTGCCGCTTGAGAATTCTACTAGGCCGGCCATCTGACGCGGTTTTCCTGCGGTCCGATGCTCATGGCCCCTAGAGGCCACTCCGCTTCGGTCCTCGGCAAAACCACGCCAGTTGACTCGGCCTAGCGAATTCTCTGAGTGTTGTTATTAGGCCGGCCATCTGACGCGGTTTTCCTGCGGTCCGGTGCTCATGGCCCTTAGAGGCCACTCCTCGTGGTCCTCGGCAAAACCACGCCAGCTGACTCGGCCTAGCGAATTCTCTGAGCATTTTACTAAGCCGGCCATCTGACGCGGTTTTCCTGTGGTCCGGTGCTCATGGTCCCTAGAGGCCAATCCGCTTCGGTCCTCGGCAAAACCACGCCAGCTGACGCGACCTAGCGAATTCTCTGAGCATTTTACTAGGCCGGCCATCTGACGCGGTTTTCCTGCGGTCCGATGCTCATGGCCCCTAGAGGCCACTCCGCTTCGGTCCTCGGCCAGCCACGCCAGCTGACGCGACCTAGCGAATTCTCTGAGCATTTTACTAGGCCGGCCATTTGACGCGCTTTTGCTGCGCTCCGGTGCTCACGGCCATAGAGGCCGCTCCGCTCCGGTGCTCGCAAAAGCACGCCAGCTGACTCGGCCTAGCGAATTCTCGGTTGGGTTGGTGGATCGGCGTGTGCGTTGCGCTTGGAACCGTTTGTTTGAAAGGGCTCTGCCCTAAGTCGCAAAAGTTTTTTGCTTTTTTTTCAAAAAAGAAGGCCTGTCTTGCTTCTTCTAGACGGTGAATTGTTCCGCGATGATTCGCTCTGACAGGCCTTGGTCGGGGTCGAAGAGGATGGTGGTTTTCAGGGAGCGGTCTTCGCTGACGGCTACTGAGGCGACGTCGCGGACTTCGGTGAAGTCGGCGACTGCGGCGACGGGGCGTTTGTCGCCTTCCAGGACTTCGAAGAGGACGTCGGCGGTGCTGGGGAGGAGGGCGCCGCGCCAGCGGCGGGGGCGGAAGGCGCTGATCGGGGTGAGTGCGAGAAGGTCGGCGGAGAGCGGGACGATGGGTCCGTGGGCGGAGAGGTTGTAGGCGGTCGAGCCGGCGGGCGTGGAAACCAGGACGCCGTCGCAGACGAGTTCGGGCAGGCGGATCCGGCCGTCTATGGTGATGCGGATCTTGCCGGTCTGGCGGAGTTGCCTGAGCAGGGAGACTTCGTTGAGGGCCAGGGCTTCTTCGACGGCGCCGGTGCGAGTGACGGCGACCATGCGCAGCGGGTGGAGCATGACCTCCTGAGCGCGGGCCAGGCGTTCGGCGAGATCATCCTCGAGGAAGGGGTTCATCAGAAAGCCGACGGAACCGCAGTTCATGCCGTAGACGGGGACGTCGCGGGACAGGGTGCGGTGGAGGGTTTCCAGCATGAAGCCGTCGCCGCCCAGGCAAACGACGACATCGGCGTGGCGGAAATCGACGTCGCCGTAACGCTCTACCAGGCGGGCGCGGCTGTCGCGGGCGAGGTCGGTCGGGGCGGCGAGGACGCAGATGCGGTCGACCGGCCGATGGATGGGGATGACGCCTTCGGTGCTCAGCGGGATCGGCTGATCCATGTCAGGCGGCGGGCTTTTGCTGCGGCCAGGCCTGATCGAGACGCCGGTGTTCGAGCACCGGCATGGCCGCGCGGACCCTGGCGGTGACGGCGGGGTCGAGGTCGGCGGAGCGGAAGCCGGGAGCTTCGTTCATCATGCAGGCGACGGCGCCCCAGGGGCTGGCGATCATGGAGTGGCCCCAGGTTTGGCGAGATTGGCCGCGGGCGTCGGTATGAGCGCCGGTGGTGGCGGCGGCGACCACCCAGCATTGCGTCTCGATGGCGCGGGCGCGGACCAGGATCTCCCAATGGTCGCGGCCGGTTTCGGCGGTGAAGGCGGCGGGCAGGAAGATAACTTCGGCGCCGGCACGGCGCAGGGCCAGAAACAGCTCAGGGAAACGCAGATCGTAGCAGATGGAGAGGCCGCAACGGACGCCCTGGGCCTGGAACGTGACAATCTTGTCGCCTGCGCCGAACATTGCACTTTCGTGGTAGCCCTGACCGTTTGGTGTAGTGACGTCGAATAGATGGATCTTGCGGTAGCGGGCGAGTTCCTGGCCGTCGGGGCCGAAGACGAGCGACGTGTTGAACAGGCGGTCGCCGACCCGTTCGCCGATGGAGCCGCCGTGCACGACGATACGGTGGCGGGCCGCGGTGTCGCGCAGGAAATCGTAGGCGGGGCGGGGTAATTCGGAGACGCCTGGCGCCGGGAGGGTTTCGCCTGCTGCGAGTTTTGTGGCGCGGTCGCCGCCGAGGCAGCTCCACATTTCCGGGAGGCTGACGAGCACGGGACGGTCTGCAGCAACGGCCGCGTCGATGAGCGCGCCTGCGGTTGCGATGTTTTGGGCCTTGTCGGCGCCGGCCTCGATCTGGATGACGCTGGCCTTCATGCCGCCCCGTAACGTCAGCTGAAACATGATGAAGCACCAGGAGAGGAGCGGCGGCAAGTGGCCGTAGGTCGCTTGCCGCCCACGCTTCGTCACAGGGGGGAGGACACTTCTTTACATGCGGGGTGCGTTGCTTGCCCCTAGGTTGCGGCGCCTGGCTTCGGCCGTCTGTATCGGAGAACTTCATGAAACATCTCGTCACCCTGCTCGTGCTGGCAGGCCTCACCGTTTCCATCAGCGCCTGCGCGTGCCGGCCTGGCGTAATCGGGCCTTATGGCGCGCGGCCGCCGCGTTGCTGGGTCTGGTAGGCTCAGAAGAGCAACAGGACTGGCGCGGTGCGGGGCGGAATATTTCGTCCCGCACTGCGCCGGCAACCAAATCGGTCTATTTTCCGCAAGCGCTTGCAAGGCGTTGAAGAGGCAGCCAGCGTGCCGACTTCAACCATGAGAGCGCCGGACGACAGAAGCCGCGCCAATAGCGGAGATGTCGCCCCATGGCCGATCAGCAGGCTTCCGACCAGGCGTTCGAGCAGAAGACGGACACCCTGTCCCCGGAGATTGCGCAGACGCGGCAGCTCCGGCCTATTACGCTTGAGGACCGATACGACCGCTTCGATGGGCGGGTGTTCCTTACCGGTATTCAGGCGCTGGTGCGCCTGCCGTTGCTGCAGAAGCGGCGGGACCGTGCGGCCGGGCTGAACACGGCCGGCTTTATTTCGGGCTACCGCGGCTCGCCGCTCGGTGGTTACGACCTGGCCCTCGGCAGCGCCAAGAAGCACCTGCTCGCGCACGACATCCATTTCGAGCCAGGGATCAACGAGGATCTGGCGGCGACCGCCGTTTGGGGGTCGCAGCAGGTGGGGCTGCTGCCCGGCGCGAAGTTCGACGGTGTTTTCGGACTTTGGTACGGCAAGGGTCCTGGCGTGGACCGCTCCGGCGATGTGCTCAAGCATGCATCCTACGCCGGAACGCCTGAGCATGGCGGCGCCATTGCGCTGTGCGGCGACGATCATGGGGCACGGTCTTCGACGCTGGCGCATCAGAGCGACCTGGCGCTGATCCATTTCGGCATGCCAGTGCTGAACCCGTCCACGGTCGAGGATCTGGTGGGGTTCGGCCTCGCGGCCTGGGCGATGTCGCGTTACAGCGGCTGCTGGATCGGCATGAAGGCGCTCACCGATACGGTCGAGGGGGCGGCTTCGATCCCTGCGGACATGGACCGGCTGCCATTCGTGCTGCCTGAGGATTTCGTGCGGCCGCGCGGGCTCAATCTGCATGCGGGCCAGGGGTCGGCGCTGGAGATCGAGGCACGGCATTTCGAAGCGCGGCATCCGGCGGCACAGGCCTGGGTCAGGGCTAACAAGCTCGACCGGCTGGCCTGGGGGACTGCGCGGCATAACCGGCTCGGCATCGTCAGCACGGGCAAGGCTTATCTCGATGTGGTCGAGGCGCTGCGCGGGTTGGGGCTGGACGAGGCCCGCTGCACCGAGCTGGGGATCGCGGTTTACAAGGTGGGCATGGTGTGGCCGCTCGAGCCGCTGCGGCTGCGCGAGTTCGCCGCGACCTGCGACGAGATTTTCGTGATCGAGGAGAAGCACCCGATCATCGAGGACCAGATTTCGACCATTCTCTACAGCCAGCCGGCGGACAAGCGGCCGAGGCTGACGGGCAAGCTCGATGAGCAGGGCGCGCCGCTGCTGCGTGAGGTGGGCGAGCTCGATCCGGATCTGATGCTGCATGTGCTGGCGGGCCGGCTGCGCGGGCGGATCGAGGACGATGCGCTGCGTTCCAGGCTGGCTGCGATCAAGCCGCTCGAGACGGGCATTCCGACGATCTCCTTCGGCGTGAAGGAGCTGCTTAGGCCGCCGAGCTTTTGCGCGGGCTGCCCGCATAACACCTCAACGGTGGTGCCCGACGGGTCGATCGCCGGCGCTGGCATCGGGTGCCACATCATGGCGGCCGCGATGCCGGAGCGGCATACGATGGCGGCAAGCCACATGGGCGGTGAGGGTGCCACGTGGATCGGGCAGGCGCCGTTCACCAACACGACGCACATGTTCCAGAATTTGGGCGACGGGACCTATTTCCACTCCGGGCTGCTGGCCATACGGGCGGCTGTCGCGGCGAAGGTGAACATCACCTACAAAATCCTGCTGAACGGCGCGATTGCGATGACCGGCGGTCAGGTGATCGAGGGCGAGGATTTCGCTGGCGAGCTGACGGGGCCGCGCGTTGCGGCGCAGCTTGCGGCGGAGCAGGTGGGGCGCATCGCGCTGGTGAGCGACGATCCCGCGCGCCACGACCAATCGCATTATCCGGCTGGCACGACGTTCCATGCGCGCGCCGACCTCGACGCGGTTCAGCGCGAACTTCGCGAGTTCAAGGGCGTGTCGGCGCTGATCTACGACCAGGCATGCGCGACGGAGAGGCGGCGTATGCGCAAGCGCGGCAAGCTGCCCGATCCCGCAGAGCGGCTGTTCATCCATCCTGAGGTTTGCGAGGGCTGCGGCGATTGCGGCGTGCAGTCGAACTGCATCGCGGTCGAGCCGGAGGAGACGGTGCTTGGGCGCAAGCGGCGGATTAACCAGTCCGTCTGCAACAAGGATTTCTCGTGCGCGAAGGGGCTGTGCCCGAGCTTCGTGACGGTGCTCGGCGGGAAGGTCAGGGCGCGGCCGGAGGGCGGGGAGGATTTCGGCGACGAGCAGGCGCTGCTGGCGGCCTTGCCTGAGCCGACTCTGCCGGTGATCGGCGAGGTGTACAACATCCTGCTCGGCGGCATCGGTGGCCAGGGCGTGGTGACGGTGGCGGCGCTGCTTGGCATGGCGGCGCATTTGCAGGGGCTGCTGCTGACGGTGCTCGACAATAGCGGGCTAGCGCAGCGGAACGGGTCGGTGACCAGTCATTTGCGTTTGGGCGATGCGGCGGACCAGCATTCGCCGCGCATTCCGAACGGCGATGTGGATCTGGTGATCGGCGCCGATCCGATGGTGGTCGCGATCCCAGAGACGCTTGCGAAGCTTGGACATGGGCGTAGCGCGGTTCTGTTGAACCGGTTCGTGTCGCCGAATGCCGGGTTCGCGCGCAATCCGGATCAGGACCTCCGGTTCGATCCGATGTTGGACAAGATCCGGCCGCGTGCAGATGCGGAGCGGCTGATGGATCTCGATGCCACACGCATTGCGCAGGTGATGCTGGGCAATGCGGTGGGGGCTAACCTGCTGCTGGTCGGTTATGCCTGGCAGAAGGGGCTGATCCCGCTCGCCATGACTCACATCATGCGCGCGATCGAGCTGAACGGCATGGAAGTCGGCATGAACCGGCGAGCCTTTGGGCTCGGGCGGCTGGCGGCGGCAAGGCCTGAGCTGATTGCGATTTGGCTGCGCGGGCACGAGGAATTGCGCGTGCCGGATACACTCGGCGATTTGCTGGCGGACCGCATGCCGCGGCTGCGCGCCTGGGGCGGCGACCGGTGGGCCGCACGCTACCGGGCGCTCGTGCAGAAGATGGAGAATGCCGAGGCTGCGACAGGCGATACGACAGGACGGCTGGCGCGCGCGGTGGCACATGTCGCTGCCAAGCTGATGACCTACAAGGACGAGTACGAGGTGGCGCGGCTGTTCACCGATCCGTCGTTCGCGTCGCGTCTGGGCGAGAATTTCGAAGGCGATTTCACGATCAAGTATAATCTCGCTCCGCCTTTGCTGGCGCGTCGCGACAAGCTGACAGGCCGGCCGCGGAAGCAGCGTTTCGGCAGCTGGATGGGCCAGGCTTTCGGGGCGATGACGCGGTTCCGCGCGCTGCGTGGCACACCCCTGGACGTGTTCGGCTACGGGGCGCACCGGCGCATGGAACGGACGCTGATACGCGATTACGAAGCGCTCGTGGACCGCGTATGCGGTGCAGTGACGCCGGCGAACCTGGATGCGGCCGAAGCTGTTCTGCGGGCGCACGACAGGGTGCGCGGCTTCGATGTAGTGAAGGAGAAATCCGTCTCCGAGGTTCGCGCTGCATTGCCAGGGTTGCTCGCACGTCTCGCTTGAGGACCGGCCTTTGAAGGTCCATCACGAAAATAGGAAGAACGCGAAGGTGCCGAGGCTAGCTCACGAAAGCTCGAGCTAAGGTCTCTGGATGGTCAGAGAACGGCGCGAAAATTCGCTAGGCCGAGTCAGCTGGCGTGGTTTGGCGAGCACCGGAGCGGAGTGGCCTCTATGGCCATGAGCACCGGAGCGCAGCCAAACCACGTCAGATGACCGGCATAGTAGAATTTTCAGTTGGGTTGTTGGAGGTTTTCGTCGTGTATGTGCATGGCGTAGTAGGCGGCGCCGCGGAAGTGGGCGGTGATGCCTTGGTCGCGGAAGGCTTTTTGTAAATAGCCTCGCGCTTCCTGGGACATTTCCTCGGCCAGGTAGAAATAGATGTTGTGGTCGAAGGGGAAGTCCTTGCCGTAGAGCGGCAGGTGCGGGCCGGGAGCGTTCGCCTCCATGGCAACAACGTTCAGTTCCTGGAAGACGGTCTGCAGGTTGTAGAGAAAAAACACGCAGGTGTTGAAAGAGCTGGTGTTGCGCTCGATGAAGATCGCGACTGTTTTCTGATGGGTGGCGGGGTTCAGGATGAGCCGGATCGGGACTTGGGTTTTCTCGCCGGTCTTGGCGCTCTGCAGGCCCACGTTGCGGGCAAGGCTCGGCAGGGTGGCGAAATCCTGTTCGAACAATTCACGGAACATGGGCGGGCGGGTCGCGGCGACAGGTGGCGGCGCCGGCGCGAGTTGAGCGGCGGGTGGCGGGGCTGCGGGTGGCAGAGCGGCCGGTGGCGCGTGGACGGCGGCCGGCAGCGGCGCGGGTGCCGGCACGGGCGTGGGCAGCACGGTGACGGCGGGGCTAGCGGCTTCGCGGGCGCGTACCCAGCCTAGCGCTTGAGGAAGGCCTACGAAGACGTAGGCGCCGATGAGCAGGCCGATGGCGATACGCATGGCCGCAGGGCCGTTGTCGGTGAGCAGCCAGGCCATTCCGACTGCAGCGGCCCAGAGGGCTGCGAGAACGAGGAGGGTCCGGGCGACGGTGGTGTCCTGCGGCGTGGCGCCCATGGCGTTCGCAGCCCACCACGGCAAGCCGGGTATGACGACGAGCGACAGCCAGAAGAGGAGATGCATGGCGGGGAAGGTGCGGGCGATAGCGAGGATTCCGGCTTAGGTGGCGTTCGGCGGGCGTGCGCTACGGTTATAGGCGCAGGCGGCTGCTCTCAAGGGCGTAATGAAAATAATGCGGCTGCGTGTCCTGACCGCCCTTGGGGTAAATTTCCGCTCAGGGCGATGCTGGCGGCGCGGTGTGGCGCATGCTCAATTTGGCCATGCGCGCCCTTATGCTTGCCTTGATGACCGTGGCTCCGGTGCTGGCTCCCTTGCCGGCCCTGGCGATGGATCCGGCGATACTGGCCAAGATCGATGCGGCGGCGGAGGCGGCGCTGGCAGCGACGGGCGTGCCTGGGGCGTCCATCGCCATCGTGCAGGACAACCGGATCGTCGCAGAGCGGTCGTATGGCATGGCCAGCCTGGACCCTGCGCGAAAGCTGGCGCCAGCGATGATCCTGCCTATCGGCTCGGTGTCGAAGCAGTTCACCGCGTCGCTGGTTCTGCTGCTGGCAGAAGACGGCAAACTCTCGTTGGACGACAAGGTTGGGAAATATCTGCCCGAACTGACGCAGGCGAACGACATCACCATACGCATGCTGCTGGAGCATGTTTCCGGCTACGAGGATGATTGGCCCGAGGATTACAGCCCGCCGCAGTTCGCCCATGCCAAGGACCCGCGGGCGGTCGTGGATGAGTGGGGCGGCAAGAAGCTCGATTTTCCGCCCGGCACGAAGTGGCAATATTCCAACACGGGGTACACCATCGCCGCGCTGATCGCGCAGAAGGCGGGTGGCGCACCGTTTTTCGATGAGCTGCGGGCGCGCATCCTGACGCCGCTTCATCTGGCGAGTGCCGTCGATTTCGATGCGCACGGACTGCCAGCCGGCGCGCCGGTGGGTTACGAGAAATATGCGATGGGCGCGCCGCACCCGGGGCCTGTTACCGCGCCAGGCTGGAGTTTCGGCGCGGGCGAGATGGCGATGACGCCGCATGATCTTGCGACATGGGACATCAGCATCCTGACGCGGTCGCTGCTCAAGCCTGCGAGTTACGATGCGCTGGAGACAGAGGCGAAGCTCTCGGACGGGCACGGCACCGGGTATGGGCTTGGCGTGGAACTCGGCAAGCATGGGACGCACCGGTTCATCGAGCATAGCGGCGAGGAGATCGGGTTCGTCAGCGAAAATCTGCTTTATCCCGATGATCACGCGGCGGTTGTCGTGCTCACCAATCAGGATGCGTCACGCGCCGCGGAGATCATCGGCAGCGCGGTGTCGCGCATCGCGTTCGGGATCGACGAGGCGGCGACCGGCGATGCCAAGGCGGCGCAGGTGCTTGGCATTTGCGAGGGGCTTGCGCGGGGCACGCTGGATAGGAGCTTGTTCAACGACAGCGCCAATTCGTATTTCACGGCGGCTGCCATTGCCGATTACCAGGCGAGCTTGCGTGCGCTCGGCATGCCGCTGGCTATTCGTGAACGTGGGCATGAATTGCGTGGCGGCCTGGCGTTTCGGTCTTACAGCGTGGATTTCCCGACGCGCACCGTGACGGTGACGGTGTTCGAGCAGCCGGATGGGAAGTTGGATCAGTTTCTGATCGTTCCTTGATGAGTTGCGCGAGGGATCAGCAAGCGACGAAGGCAAGGTCCACCACGAAGGCGCGAAGATCACGAAGGTTCACGAAGAGCGTTGGCAGCAATACCGCCTTGGCCTCACAAAAATCGGCTTTTATGAAAAGCCGTTGGTAGGCTGGCGGATTAGAGTTGACCGAGCAGCAGGTGCAGCAGGCCGGCCACGCAGGCGATGGTGACGACGCCTGCGGTCCACAGGGCGGCGAACCAGGCGAGCTTTCGCAGCAGAGGGACGCTTTCAGTGGTAGCTGGCACCAGCCTGCACCTTCCCGCGGAAGACCCAGTAGCTGAAGCCTGAGTAGCACAGGATAAGCGGGATCAGCACGGACGCTCCCACGAGCACGAACACCTGGCTCGCGCGCGGGGCGGCCGCCTGCCAGATGGTGATGCTGGGGGGCACCATCAGGGGATAGAAGCTAATGCCCAGGCCGGCGAAGCACAGGACGAAGATCGCCAGCGCTGCCAGGAACGGCGTCAGGTGATGTTTGCGGCGGATGCCTATGGAAAAGCCGAACGCCACGATGCCGACGAGCAGGGGGATGGGGCTGGTCAGCACGATGCCCGGCAGTGGAACCAGCGCTGCAGAAACATCGGATTGAGAAACGGCGTCCAGATGCTGACGGTGATGATCAGGCCGAGCATGACCCATGCGAGGCTGGCGGCTTGCTTTCGTGCGCGGTCCTGCAAGGAGGTTTCGGTTCGCCAGATCAGCCAGCAGGCGCCGAGCCAGGCGTAGCCGATCACCACGGCCACCCCGCAAAGGACGGTGAAGGGTGTCAGCCAGTCGAACCAGCCGCCGGCGTATTGGCGGTTCACCACGTGGATGCCCTGGAGGAGGCCGCCGAGTGCCAGGCCCTGGCATAAAGCGGCAACGAGCGAGCCGCCGAAGAAGGCAAAATCCCATAGTTTCTGGCCGAGTGGCGTTTGCGCGCGGAAGCGAAGTTCAAAGGCGACACCCCGGAAGATCAGGCCGAACAGCATGGCCAGGATCACCGGATAGAGCGCCGGCATGATGACGGCGTAGGCGAGCGGGAAGACGCCGAACAGGCCGCCGCCGCCGAGCACCAGCCAAGTTTCGTTGCCATCCCACATCGGGGCAATAGTGTTCACCATCGTGTCGCGGTCTTCCGCGCCCCGTTCGGCGGCGAACAGGATGCCGACGCCGAGATCGAAGCCGTCCAGAACGACGTAGGCCAGCACGGCGAAAGCGAGAAGTGCGGCCCAGATGGTGGCGATCGTTTCGGCACTCATGTCCCGCCTCAATCCGCCAGCAGGGGTGAGTGGCCGCCGGTGCCAGGCGGTACGGCACCAGGCAGGCCGGGGTGGATGCCTGCGGAGCGGATCGGCAGGTCGGGATCGAGGCCCGGCTCGCCGCTTGCCGGCGGTTTCGCCATCATGCGCAGGATCACCATGATCCCCGCGCCGAACACGATGAAATACACCAGCGCGAAAACGGCGAGCGAGGTGGCGACACCAGGCAGGGCAATGGGCGACATGCTGTCCGAGGTCCGGAGCACGCCATAGACTGTGTAGGGCTGCCGGCCGATCTCGGTCGTCATCCAGCCGCAGAGCATGGCGACGATGGGGGCAGGCGCCATGATCAATGCCAGGCGATGCAGCCACACGCTGCTGAAAAGCACGCCTTTCCAGCGGGCGAGAAGGCTGAGGGCTCCCAGCCCCGCCATGGCAAAGCCGATCCCGACCATGGCGCGGAAGGTCCAGAACACCACCGGCGCATAGGGGCGGTCGGCGGCCGGCACTTCCTTCAGCCCGGGCACACGGCCGTTCCAGCTATGGGTCAGGATGAGGGAGGAAAGATGTGGGATTTCGATTTTATAGTCGGTGGTTTCCGTTGCCATGTTGGGCAGGCCGAACAGGATCAGCGGCGCACCTTCCTGGCCGGAGGGGGTCCAGTCACCTTCCATGGCGGCGATCTTCATCGGCTGGTGGGCTAGCGTGTTCAGGCCATGCAGGTCGCCCATGCCGATCTGCAGCGGCGCCACCAGCGCTGCCATCCACATCGCCATGGAAAACATGCGGCGGACGGCAGGCGTGTCATGGCCGCGAAGCAGATGCCAGGCGCCTACGCCGCCGACGATGAACGCGACGATCAGATACGAGGCGAGCACCATGTGCGGCAGCCGGACGAACACCGAAGGGTTGAACACGACCTTCCAGTAATCGGTCGGGAACATGCGGCCGTCGGGACCGATGCCGAAGCCGGCTGGCGTCTGCATCCAGCTATTGACGGAGAGTATCCAAAATGCGGAGAGGAAGGTGCCGCCGGCCACCATGCAGGTGGCGAAGAAATGCAGGCGCCTGCCGACACGCTCCATGCCGAACAGCATGACGCCTAGGAAGCCGGCCTCGAGGAAAAAAGCCGTCAGGACCTCATAGGCCATGACCGGCCCGACCACCGGCCCGGCCTTGTCGGCGAATTGCGACCAGTTGGTGCCGAACTGATAGGACATCACCAGACCGGACACCACGCCCATGGCGAAGCCGATGGAAAAGATCTTTATCCAGTAACGGAAAAGATCGAGGTAGACCTCGCGTCCGGTTTTGAGCCAGAGAGCCTCCAGCACCATCAGGAAGCTTGCGAGCCCGATGGAGAAGGCGGGAAAGGTGATGTGGAAGGCGATCGTGAAGCCGAACTGCGCGCGGGCTAAGTGGAAGGCGTCTAGCATGCCGGGCTGCCGTTCCGAAGGAGGAAGGAAGAAAGCACTTCTTTTTTGAAAAAAAGAAGCAAAAAACTTTTATGACTTTGAGCCGTGCGTGAGGACAGGCACGACCTAGACTCGCAGAAGTTTTTTGCTTCTTTTTTTCAAAAAAGAAGTGCTTGCCTTACTTCAACACTCGCCCAGCCACAGCATCAAGACGCGCCATCAACGCAGCGTCGCGGGAAGCAGCCGGCGTAATCAGCGCATGATCCAGCGCATGATCGCAGCCCTGGGGGCAATGCGGGGCGCTGGCGAGAAGGGGAACGGCGCGGCGGACGAGGGCGCGGGCGTTTTCGGCGTTGGCGGTCATGACCTTCACGACGGCATCGACGGTGACGTGTTCGTGGGTTTCGTGCCAGCAGTCGAAGTCGGTGACCATGGCGACGGTGGCGTAGTGGAGTTCGGCTTCGCGGGCGAGCTTGGCTTCGGGCATGTTGGTCATGCCGATGACGTGGCATCCCCAGGAGCGGTAGAGTTCGCTCTCCGCCTTGGTGGAGAATTGCGGGCCTTCCATGACGAGGTAGGTGCCGCCGCGGAATGCGGGAAGATCGAGTTCCAGGGCCGCTTTTTCCAGCACGTCGCCGAGCATGGCGCAGACGGGGTGGGCGACGGAGACGTGGGCAACGCAGCCTTCGCCGAAGAAGCTCTTTTCGCGCGCGAAGCTGCGGTCGATGAACTGCTCGATGATGACGAAATGGCCGGGAGGAAGATTGGCCTGAAGGCTGCCAACGGCGGAGAGCGAGATCACGTGGGTGACGCCGGCGCGCTTCAGCACGTCGATATTGGCGCGGTAGTTCAGGTGCGAGGGGGAGAGGCGGTGGCCGCGGCCGTGTCGTGGGAGGAAGACGCAGTCAACGCCGCCGAGCGTGCCGAAGAGGAGTTCGTCGGAGGCTTCGCCCCAAGGTGAGGCGATGCGTTTCCACTCGCGGTTTTCGAGGCCCTCTATGTCGTAGAGGCCGGAGCCACCGATGACTCCGATCTTTACGGACGCCCCAGGCATCAGTGAAGGTCGGCCCAGATCTTCCGCTTGACGCCATAGGTGACGCAGGCGAGCGCGGCGAGGAAGCCGACGATGCGTATGCCCATGTGCTTGCGCTGGTCCATTTCCGGGTTTGACGCCCAGGTCAGGAAGGTGGCGACATCGCGGCCCATCTGGTCGACGGTGGCCTTGGTGCCGTCTGCATAGGTGACGGCGCCGTCGGACAACGGCGGCGGCATGTGGATCTTACCGCCGAGGAAATACTCATTGTAGTAGAGCCCATCGGGGATTTTCACGTCGGCCGGGGGTTTGACGTAGCCGATCATGAGGGCGTGGATGTAGTCGGCGCCGCCTTCGCGGGCTTTCTCGAGATCGGACTGATCGGGCGGGAGTGCGCCGTTGTTGGCGGCGCGCGCGGCCTGGTCGTTCGGGAAGGGTGAGGCGAAGCGGTCAGACGGCAGGGCGGGCCGTGTGGTAGGGGCGCCGCTGTCGTTCGGCTCGCCTGGCACTGTCTTGGAAGCGGCGATGACTTTGACCTGGGCGGGCGTCAGGCCGATGCCTTCGAGGTTGCGGTAGGACAGCAGCTTCATGGAGTGACACGACGAGCAGACCTCGTTGTACACCTGGAAGCCGCGCTGCAGCGATGCCCGGTCGTAGGTGCCGAACGGGCCGTCGAAGCTCCATTTTACATGCGGGAGCGGGGGCAGTTCGTCGGAAGCGGCGTAGGCAGTGCCGCTCAGGGCCGTTCCGCCCAGGGCCAAAAGCAGGGCCGCGGTGGTGACCAGCGTGCGCATCAGATCTTCTCCATCGGACGCGCGGCGGCGCCGGCAGGCAGCCCACCACCACCGCCTGAGGGCGGGAAACGGCCGGGCGCGCGAAGCACCGGGTTGCTGATGCTCTCAGGAAGCGGCAGCGGCTTCTCGATCCAGCCGAGCAGCGGCAGGATCACCAGGAAATGCATGAAGTAGTAGATCGTCGCGACGCGGCCGAGCGGCACCCAGATGCCTTCCGGATGGTGATGGCCGACCATGCCAAGAACGATCATGGAGACAACCATCAGGCGGAGCGACCAGCGATAGATCGGGCGGAAGCGGGCGCTGCGCACAGGCGAGGTGTCGAGCCATGGCAGGGCGAACCAGACCAGGATCGAGCCGAACATGCAGATCACGCCAAACAGCTTGTCGGGCACCGAGCGCAGGATGGCGTAGAACGGCAGGAAGTACCATTCGGGAACGATGGCGTTCGGGGTCTGCAGCGGGTTGGCGACGATGTAATTGTCCGGCTCGCCGAAGAAGTTCGGTGCAAAGAACACCAGGATGGCGAACACCAGGAAGTAGACGGCCATGCCGACGCTGTCCTTCGAGGTGTAGTAAGGATGGAACGGCACCGTGTCGGCGCTGCTCTTCACATCGATGCCGAGCGGGTTGTTCGAGCCGGTGATGTGCAGGGCGACGACGTGCAGGAACACCACGCCAGTGATGACGAACGGCAGCAGGTAGTGCAGCGAGAAGAAACGGTTCAGGGTCGGGTTATCGACCGAGAAGCCGCCCCATAGAAGGGTGACGATCCAGTTGCCCACGACCGGGAAAGCCGAGAACAGGTTGGTAATGACGGTCGCGCCCCAATAGGACATCTGGCCCCACGGCAGCACGTAACCCATGAAGGCTGTTGCCATCAGAAGCAGGAACAGCAGCACGCCGCTCATCCAGAGCAGTTCGCGGGGCGCCTTGTAGCTGCCATAGTACATGCCGCGGAAAATATGGATGTAGATGATGATGAAGAACATCGACGCGCCGTTCATGTGCGCGTAGCGGAGCAGCCAGCCGTAGTTTACGTCGCGCATGATGCGCTCGACACTGTCGAAGGCGAGCTGTGTGTTCGCCGAGTAGTTCATCGACAGGAAGATGCCGGTGCCGATCATGACGAAGAGATTGATCATCGCCAGGGCGCCGAAATTCCAAAAGTAATTGAAATTTTTGGGCGTTGGGAAGTTGCCGTATTCTTTCGTCATGAGCGTCAGGATGGGCAGGCGTGAATCGACCCAGTTCAGGACCGGGTTCTTCATCTCGCTCTTGTGGAGTCCAGACATTCGGCGCGGGTCCCTCAAGCCATGACGGTGGCGGTTTGCTCCCTAATAAGGGGCGAGTTGGCATACTGCAATGCAGCGGCTCACCGGACCGTTAACCGTGGTTATTGGGCGTGAGTGGGCTGTGTTGGTCAGCGAGGTGGCGAGGTGGCGGGTGCGCTTTGCTTAGCCGCCCTACAGGGTGGGGGAGGTGGTTGGCTGTAGGTCTTTGTCGAAGGCTACGTCGCGCTTGCGCTCGAGCAGGCTTTCGCCGCCGTCCAGCACTAACACCTGGCCGTTCAGGGATCCCGTGGAGAGGATGAAGCGGGCGGCTATGGCGAGCTCTTCCGGGGTGGAGCTGCGGCCTAGGGGCGGGGCGGCCCAGGCGCGGGCGAAGCCTTCCGGGGTTTGCTTGCCGCTGATCAGGGTGATGCCTGGGGCGATGCCGTTGACGCGTATCCGGCGCCCGGCGAAGGCGGAGGCCAGCATGTGGGTGGCGGCGGCCAGGCCGGCCTTGGCGATGGTGTAGGAGAAGAAGTCGGGGTTCGGCGCGGCCAGCTTGTGGTCGAGCAGGTTGATGATGCAGCCGGGCCGGCCTTCCAGTGCGCGGGCGAAGGCCTGGGCGAGGAGGACGGGCGCCTCGAGATTGGGGGCCAGGTGAGCGTCCCAACTGGCGGCGTCCAGCGTGTCGATATTGTCGTAGTGGAAGCTCGAAGCGTTGTTGATCAGTGCGTCCAGGGCGCCCCAGCGTTCGGTGATAGTCGGGATCAGGGCGGCCGCGGCGGCGTGGTCCGAGAGGTCGGCGTGGATCGTCTCGCAAGCGCCGCCGGCCTCGATGATGTCGGCCGCGAGTGCTGCGGCCTCGCTCCTGGAGTTGTTGTAGTGGGCGACGACCCGCCAGCCGTCCTCGGCAAGCATGCGCGCCATGGCGGCGCCGATGCGGCGGCCGGCGCCGGTGATCAGCACCGCGCGGCTAGGCGTTCTCTCAGAGATTGGCCTGCTCCTCTTCGGTGAGGATTTCGTTCGGGCCGATGTAGAGGGCAGCGCATTCGTCGGCGAGAAGGCCGCCCTCTATCGTGATGTCGTCGCGCCAGGCGTCGCGTATGATGTCGAGCGTGTCGAGGTGGCGGTCCTCGAAATACATGCGGTGCACCTGGTGGCGCTCAGCGCCGTAGACGATGCGGCCGATTTTCGCCCAGATCGAGGCCATGCTGCACATGCCGCAGGGCTGCAGGGTGGAATAGAGCGTGGCGCCGCGCAGCTCCATGTCGCCGATGCGGGTGCCGGCGCGGCGCATGGCGACGATTTCGCCATGCGCGGTCGGGTCGTGGTTCATTTCGGTTTCGTTGTGGCCTTCACCGATGATCTCGCCATCGCGCACGATGACGCACCCGATTGGCGAACCGCCCGGCCGCCGGTCGCCTTGGCGCGCCAGTTCGATGGCGCGCCGCATGTAGGTTTCGTCGTTTCCCATGATGTCTCCGGTTAGGCCGGGCACATGGGGCGTTACATCAAAATCCCACGAAGCCCGCGGCCAGGTTCGGCTGGCCCCGATTCGAGGATGGCAACGCACGGGGCGCCCGCAAGGCTGCCTTCGTCACCTTCGGCTGTTCGTGCGTGAAGGCGGTAACGCGTGCGGTGTGCGCCTGGGTGGAACCGCGCATGGACAGCAGCAGGAAGGTGATGTCGTTGCGGTTCATGTCGATCGACGCTTCGGTCGGGGTCTGGCCGAGAACGTTGTGGGCGTCGAGCTGGGCGCCGCGGTTCAGGGCGTCGCGGGCGGAGCCCATGTCGCCACGGGTGATGGCGTCGAACAGCGCCTCGTTCGGGGCGAGTTCGCCCTGGGATTTGTCGGCGGGAATGACCGCGTCCGGGTTTGCCGTGGCACCGGGGATTGGGGATGGGGGCGCTGGTGCGGCCTCAGCCGGCTTCTCGCCGCCGCCACCGCCGCCTGTCGGGCCGCCGCTGCGGCCGGAGGCGGTCGGGCCCAGGCCTGCGCCGCTGGCGCCGCCGCCGATCTGGGCGGATGCCTGGTGGGCGGAGGCTAGGAGCAGGAACGCGAAGCCGGTTGCGCGGAGCAGGAGTTTCATGGCGGGCACCGTGGTTTTGGGGGGGCTATAGCAGAAGGGAAGGGGGTAGGAAGGATGTTCTTTTTTGAAAAAAAGAACCAAAAAACTTTTGCGACTTTGGGCCGGGCTTGCGGAAGTGCCGGGCCCAAACGGGTAAAAGTTTTTTGCTTCTTTTTTTCAAAAAAGAAGTCCTTGCTTACCTGTTCAGATACCAGAACCCAGCATTCAACGCAGTCCCAAACCCAATCCAGACCATGTAAGGCGTCAGCAGCCAGGCCGCGAGGCGGTCGATGGCGGCGAAGCGGCGCCAGGTCCAGATCGAGAGCGCGAAGATACAGGCCGAGATGAGCACGGCGGCTTGCAGGGCGTGCAGGCCGAAGAAGACCAGGGTCCATCCGGTGTGCGCCATGAGCTGCCAGCCCCAGAGGCGCAGCGCGCGATAGTGCGGCGGCCGCGCCAGCCCGGCTTCGCGCCAGACCAGCCAGGCGGCCACGCCGAGCAGGACATAGATGAAACCCCAGACTTCCAGCACGGTGCGGCTGCCCGGCGTGCCTGGCGGTGCTGCGAGCGAGCGATACCAGCCGGAGAGAGCCGGGGCTGCGAAGAGGAGTTGGACGAGGGCGACCAGGACGCTGAGGCCGACGAAGCCGACCAGTGCCAGTTTGCGCTCTGGGCCGCCGCGGCCCGGTTCTGGTTCCGATTCCAGGAAGACACGGTCCTCCTTATGCAGCGGGGTTGGAGTGGCGCACGATTAATGCGCCTCGCGGCGCCAGGCAGCCAAGAGGAGGCCGAGCAGGATCGGCAGGGCGAGCCACGCGGGCGCCAGCGGAACGCTCGAGACGCCGGTGACGAGGTGGGCGCCGCGCTGGCGCAGGCCGATCCAGCCACTGCCCGATGCGGTGCTTTCCTCGCCGACCAGACGGATGGCGGGCGGGCCGTCGGCTGCCAGCCAGATCGTTCCGCCTCCCGTAGCGCGGGTGAGGGGATGGAGGCGGTCGGCGGTGGCGCGCAGGTCGAAGAACTCCTGCGGATTGTCCTGGCTGGCCGCGGCGAAGGCGGTGTGAGTGCCGTCGTCGATCTGCCAGACGCCGCTTTGCGCGGCGCTGCCGGAGATCGGCAGGGTGGCGGTGGCGAGGCCCGGCGTGGTTTGCGAGAGGGTGACAGACTGCTTGACCCCATTGGGGCGGGTGACGGTGACAGGCACGGCCGCAGCACCGGTGACCGAGCGGCGCTCGATGGAGAGTTCGCCGTTGGCGGTTTCCTTGCTTGCCAGGTCGGGGCCGGTTTCGATGCGGGCGGAGAGGCGTTCCTCCTCGAGTTCGGGCTCCTTCATGAGCCAGTGAGCGATGCGGCGAAGCATTTCGGCCTGCGGGCCGCCGCCTTCGTGGCCGCGCGACCAAAGCCAGCTCTGGTCGGACATCAGCAGGGCAGCGCGGCCCTGGTCCACATGGTTGAGAATGAGCAGGGGGTGGGCGTCGGGACCGGTCATCAGAACCTGACCCTGGACGTCCTCGGCGGCGATGGCGCGATCCCAGGAGCCCCACGTCGCCTGAGCGCCGGCGCGGGCGGGGTCGTTGGCGCCGGAGAGGCCTTCGGTGACGGGGTGGCGGGCGCCCAGGGCTGTCACCGCGGGGCGGAAGGCGCCGTCGATCACGCCTTCCGCGCTGAGAGGCGCGTGGGCGGGTAGCACGCTGGCGAGCGGGGTTTGGTCGAGGCTTGCGGGGGTGGCGAACTCCGGGCCGGCGATCAGGAGCAAGGCGCCGCCGTGGCGCACGTAGTCGGCCATGTTGCGCAGGTAGAGATGGGGCAGGATGCCGCGGTCGGTGAAGCGGTCGAGGATGATCAGGTCGAAGCCGCTGAGCTTGTCCTGGAAGAGTTCGCGCACCGGGAAGGCGATGAGCGCGAGCTCGTTCAGGGGCGTGGTGTCGTCCTTCTCCGGCGGCCTCAGAATGGTGAAGTGGACGAGGTCCACGGCCGGGTCGGATTTCAGGAGGCGGCGCCAGATGCGCTCGCCCTGGTTGGGTTCGCCGGACACCAGGAGGACGCGCAGGCGGTCGCGTACACCGCGGATTTGCACGACGGCCTGGTCATTCAGCGGCGAGGCTTCGCCTTCCTGAGGCGGTGTGGCGAGCCGGATGAGGGTCGTGCCGGCGCGGGTGATGTCCACCGGGACAGTCTGGACCTCGCCGACCGTGACCTGGTGGGTGTCCGGGGCGTCGCCGTCGCGCTGGATGGTGAGGGTCGCCGAGCCGCCTGCGGAAGGGGCGCCAATGCCCACATCCTCTACCGCGATCTTGAGATTCACCGAGTGGCCGACGATGCCGTAGCTCGGGGCTTCGATGACGCGAACGCGACGGTCCCATTCCTCGGCTTTTGCCGGGATCAGGGCGTGGAGCGGGGCGGCGTTCCATTCCGCCGGCATGGCGGCGGGAAGGTCGTGCGCCATGCCGTCGGTGATGGCCATGATGCCGGCCAGGCGCGAGGGCGGAATTTCGGCGAGCGCTTGCCTGATGGTGGCCCAGAGGGGCGTGCCGTCGTGGCCAGTGGCGGGGACATCCACGGTGCGCAGTTCCATGCCTGGAAGGCGGGCGGTGGCGGCTTGCACGGCGGCTTTGGCGCGTTCGGCGATGGCGGCGCGGTCGCCGACCTGCATGGAGGCGGAGCGGTCAACGACCAGCAGGGCGATGTTGTCGAGGCCCTGCCTGGTTTCGTGCACCAGCATAGGCCCCGCGAGCCAGAACATCAGAACTGCGAAGCCGGCGGCACGCAGCGGCGCGCCGCGGGCGCGGCGCCAGATGCCGAGGGCTGCCGCGGCGATGCAAGCGGCAGCCAGGAGGAACAGGAGCCAGGCGGGAAGTGCCGGGTCGAAACGCAGGGCGGCGATCGCGTTTGTCACGATGCGGGGCTCTTACTGGCCGAGGCGTTCGAGGATGGCCGGGACATGCACCTGGTCGCCTTTGTAGTTTCCGGTCAGGGCGTACATGACCATGTTGACCCCGAAACGATAAGCGAGGACGCGCTGGCGCTGGCCGCCCGGAATGACGGCGAAGAGAGGTTTGCCGTCGTCGTCGGCGGCCCAGGCGGCGGCCCAGTCATTGGAGCCGACGATCACCGGGCTGACGCTGTCGTTGGCGCGGTCCTGCTCCTGCTGCACCCAGACGGTGCTGCCGTCGTAGCGGCCGGGGTAGTCGTTCAGCAGGTAGAAGGCGCGTGAGAGGACGTGCGCGGAGGTCAGCGCGGTGAGGCGCGGCACTTCGAGGCCGTCTGCGACGCGCTTGAGGGCGGCGTCGGCGCCTGGAGCGAAGCCGGCGCCAGAGCCGAGCGCGCCGGTGCCGCCACCCTGCAGATCGATGATGATGATGCCGCCGTGGCGCATGTAGTCGTTGAGGGCGGCGGTCTGCGCCGGCGAGCCGGTGGCCTTGTCGGTAATCGGCCAATAGAGCAGCGGATAGTAGCTGAGGTCGTCGTGGCCGGGGACAACCGCGGCGGGGTCGGCGAGGGCAGCGGCCGTGCGCAGGTTCACGTAGGCGGAGAGGCCGGCGAGGCCGGCTTTGGAAGTGGCGTCCACGTCTGCGTCGCCGGTGACGATGTAGGCGAGGTGGGTTGCGAGCGCCGGGCTTTCGGCGTGGGCGCTCGGCAGCGCGGCCAAAAGGATAAGGGCTGCGAAGGCGGGGCGGAGCAGGCCGCGGAGGCGGAGGGTGAGCGCCATGTCCGCGCAGAGGAGCAGCAGGGCGAGGGCGATCAGCCAGGGGCCGATGGGCTGCTCGCGCGGGGCAGACAGCAACGATAGGCGGTGGGCGCCTGGGATCGACGGGGCGGGGGCGAGGCTCATCCGGTCGGATCCCAGGTTGAGTGCGTGGCGGTCGTGCTCGGGTCCGTAGAGGCCCGGCGGGTGAATGGCGGAGATGTTGGCGGTAGCGATATCGCCTGCGCGCAAGCCGGTGGCGGCGGGCGGCACGCCGCCGAGGATGCCGGCGCCATCGAGGGCCTGAGCAGGCGCGAGGACGCGGGTGCTGGCTTCGCCGGCGACGCCCGCGGAGCGCTGGACCAGACGGCCCAGCATGTCCACGAAGAGCCCGGAGAGGGGGAGGTTCGACCAGTCGGCGTTGGCGGTGACGTGGAAGAGCACGACTTCGCCGGAGCCAAGGCGTGCTGCGGTGACAAGGGGAGTGCCGTCGGTGAGCGAGGCCCAGATTTCGGGGGAGGCGCCTTCCTGCGGGTCGGCGAGGACCTGGCGGCTGACTGTCACCTCGGACGGGACTGTCAAGCCAGCAAACGGGCCTGGTGGGAAGGGTGCGAGTTTGGCTGGCTGGCTCCAGGACATGGCGCCACCGAGCTGGCGGTCTCCCGAGAGGAGGGGTTCGGGCAAGAGGCGGTTCTGGGTGCCGTCCTGTGAGGCTTGCGCGGCAAGGCCGGGGCCGGCGAAGCGGACCAGCATGCCGCCCTGTTTCACCCAAGCTTCGATGCGGTCGGCCTCGCCGCCGCCCAACACGCCGTCGGCCGATATCAGCATGGAAAGTTTGCGGCCGAGGAGGGTTTTGGCATCGCCGCGCCGCAGTTCGGCGGTCGGGCCAAGGGCGCGCTCTATGTAGAAGAGGTCGCCTAGGAGAGGCGTGTCGCCGCCGTTGGGACCGGACAACAGGCCCACGGGACGGCGGCGGGAGGCTTCATCGAGCAGGGCGACCGAGCCGGCGCCCGGGGCGCCGGCGAGACGCAGCGCAAAGAGCTGGTTGCGCAGTTCCGGGGGCAGGGTGATGGCGGCCTCGGCGTGGCCGGCGCCGGCTGGGACGGTGATGGTCTCGCGTCCCAAGACGGTGCCGTCGCCGGTTTCAGCCAGGACGCTCGCCTGGGTTGGCGTGGCCGATGGTGTCTGGCGCAGGACGGCGGCCATGCGGTCCGGCTCGGCGTGAGCCATGAGCAGGCGGGTGGGCTGGTCGCCAGTGAGGATCTGCACGGTTCCGCGTGATGAGAGAGCCTGGGCGAAGCCGTGGTCGTCGGTGCCGGCGAGGCCATCGGCGATGTAGAAGACCGGGCCGGTGCCGGACTGTCCGATTTCGGATGCGACGGCGGCGCGGGCGGTTGGCCAGGCCTGCGGGTGGAGGGCGGCGACGGCTGGGCGCATCAGGCTGACTGGCATGGCGGCAGTGATCTTCGGCGTCTCGCCGGTGGGGCGCTGCGCGGTGGTCAGCAAGGCGACCCGGCGGCCGCTGCGGTCGAGGCGGTCGAGGATGGATTGCGCGGCTGCGAGCCGTGCGGACCAATCGGGGGCGGCGGCGAAACCGTCGTCGATGACCAGCAGGGCATTGCCGCTGCCGCTAAGAGACAAGCCGCCGGCGCCGAGGATCGGTCCGGCCAGGCCGATGATGACGAGTCCGGCTGCTGTCAGGCGAAGGGCGAGCAGCCACCACGGCGTGCGGGCGGGCGTCTCCTCCTGGGAGCGCAGGCCGGCGAGCAGACGGATGGCGGGGAAGGACTGGTCGCGCGGCGCGGGCGGGGTGGCGCGTAGCAGCCACCAGAGTAGCGGCAGGAGGGCGAGGGCGAGCAGGATCCAGGGGGCGGCGAAAACCACTAGGCTCTTCCGGCGAGGGCTGAGTGGTCGAGCGCCATGTAGAGTGAAAGGAGCGCCGACTCAGGCGACGCATCGGTGCGGTGAACGCCAAAACCCCAGCCGGCGGCGTGGCAGATGGCGGAGAGGCCGGCCTGCTGGGCGGCGAGCGCTTCGCCGTAGGCGGTGCGAATGCTGTCCACGCGGGGGATGATGGTTTCGGCCTCGCCCGAGAGGCCGCGGAAGCGGATGCGGCCGTCGTAGGGGAGAGAGATCTCAGCGGGGTCGAGCACTTGAAGCAGATGTCCCCTGACAGGCAGGGCGGCAAGCATGGCGACCGATTCTCGGACTTCGTCGAGTGGCGATAGGAAGTCGCCCATCAGCACGACGCAGGATCGTGCGGGGACCAGGGCGCGGGGGGGCAGGTCGCCTGAGGTGGCAGGTAGGGCGGTGGCGAGGCTTTCGATGGCGCTGCGGCCGCGGAACACGCGGCCCGGGACGCCGATGAGGCGGACCTGTTCGCCGGCGCGGACCAGGAGCGAGGCCAGGGCGAGGAGGAGCAGGTCGGTCCTGTCGCGCTTTTCGGGGAGGGTCTTGCCTGAGCGCCAGGCCATGCTGGGGGCGCCGGCCCGCCAGAGGCAGACGGTTTGGGCGGCCTCCCACTCCATGTCACGTATGAAGGTGCGGTCGGACTTGGCTGATTGGCGCCAGTCGATGCGGGAGGGCGTGTCGCCGTCCACGAAGGGGCGGAACTGCCAGAAGCTGTCGCCTGTGCCGACGCGCCTGCGGCCGTGTACGCCTTGGGCGACGGTGGCGGCTACCCGGTCCGCCGCCACCATGAGGGGCGGCAGACGGGAGGCAAGTGCCTCCGCATGACCAGGGTGCGCTGCGTGCGGGCGCGCAGGGTTCAAACGGGTCGCCCGACTGTGTGGGCGACCAGGCGCTCGATCACTTCGGAGAGGACCACGCCTTCGGCGCGGGCCGCGAAGCCCAGCGCCATGCGGTGACGCAGGACCGGCTGCGAAAGAGCAGCAACGTCGTCGAGCGAAGGGGATAGCCTGCCGTCCAGGAGGGCGCGGGCGCGGGAGGCCAGCATGAGGGCCTGGGCGGCGCGTGGGCCGGGGCCCCAGGCGACGTGGCGGCGGACGATATCGTCGTCGCTGGTTTCCGGGCGGGCGCCTCGGACGAGGGCCAGGATGCCGTCCACCACGCTGTCGCCGACGGGCACGCGCCGGACCAGCGCCTGGGCCCGTATCAGGGCGGCGGCGTCGAGGACCGGCTTTGCCTGGGCGGAGGTGGCGCCGGTGGTGGCGATGAGCATGGCGCGTTCGTCGGCAATGGACGGGTAGCCGATTTCGACCTGGAGGAGGAAACGGTCGAGCTGGGCTTCAGGCAGGGGGTAGGTGCCCTCCTGCTCGATGGGGTTCTGCGTGGCGAGAACGTGGAAGGGCTCGGGCAGGGCGTGCTCGACGCCGCCGACTGCGATCTTGTGCTCCTGCATAGCCTGCAAGAGGGCGGACTGGGTGCGTGGGCTGGCGCGGTTGATTTCGTCTGCCATGAGCAATTGGCAGAACACCGGGCCCGGGACGAAGCGGAAGTCGCGGCGGCCGGCAACACCTTCCTCGAGCACTTCGCTGCCGGTGATGTCCGCCGGCATCAGGTCGGGCGTGAACTGCACGCGCTTGCGGCCGAGGCCGAGGACGGTGCCAAGCGTCTCGACAAGGAGCGTCTTGCCGAGGCCCGGAACGCCGACGAGGAGTGCGTGGCCGCCGGAGAGCAGGGCTACAAGCGTTTGTTCGACGACCTGTTCCTGGCCGAAGATGATCCGGCCGATTTCGCGTTTTGCGTCCGCTACCAGCGTGGTGAGCTGTTCGGCGTCCGCCATCAATGTCTCGGCCAAGAAAACCCCTTTCGGATGATCGCCATTTCGCGCCGCCGTCACCTTTTGCAACACGGCCGCGGTAAAAGGGCAAAGGCACTCTGCAACCTCGGAAACTGCTCCGTCCAGCCTTACATCGGTGCACGGGCACTCCCTATATGCGGCTGATGAGGCTGACCCAAGCCACCGCGGAGACCATGCCGTGAGCAGCTCGCTCCAGGAACATCCCCTGCCGGCAACGGCGGCCGACTTCAACGGCTCCATGCCAAGCCATACTCAGGCGCTGGGCCATGCTCAGCCACCTGGCGTGCAGCGCCGTGTGCCGGTCGATTGCGGCGACATGCCTTTCCTGATCAAGCGTGATGGCACCTGGCTTTATCGGGGGAGCCCGATCGGCCGTAAGGAACTGGTTTGCCTGTTCAGCAGCGTGCTCAAGCGGGACACGGCAGGTGAGTTCCGCCTCGAGACGCCGGTGGAGCGAGGACGCATCCAGGTGGAGGATACGCCCTGGATCGCTGTCGAAATGGAATGGAAAGCGTGCGGCAGCGGGCGCAATCAGTGCCTGACGTTCCGCACGAACGTGGACCAGATGGTGACCGCGGGACCAGACCATCCCATACGCGTGGCGCATGATCACCTGACCTGCGAGCCCACCCCTTACATTCATGTGCGCGCGGGCGAGGGATCACTGCCGCTGGAGGCGCGGATTACCCGCAGTGTTTACTATGAGCTGGTCGCGATTGCCGTGCCGGGCTGTGTGCAGGGGCGCCAGAAGCTTGGTGTTTGGAGCCGTGGTGTTTTCTTTCCCCTGGGTGATCTTCCGCCTGCGGATGGCTGAGGAGGAAGGAAGGACTTCTTTTTTAAAAAAAAGAAGCAAAAAACTTTTATTCGTTTGGGCTGAGCCTCGCCCCGCACACCGCCAAAAATCGCAAAAGTTTTTTGGTTCTTTTTTTCAAAAAAGAACATGCTGACTTCCCTTACCGACGCCGCTATCCGCGCCTGCCTGTCCTCGCCCGACCCAGATCTTACGCCTTCTCACGACGGGATCGACCTCACAGAGGGCAAGGTGCGCGTGCCGGCGGCCGTGCTGGTGGGTCTGACCGCCGGACCGGCGGGTGGTGTGCTGCTGACGCGGCGCACGGCACATCTTCGCCAGCACTCGGGTCAGGTGAGCTTTCCGGGCGGACGCATCGATGCTTCCGATGCGAGCGCCGAGGCAGCGGCGCTGCGCGAGGCTCAGGAGGAGGTGGGGCTCGACCCGGGCCACGTGGAGTTGCTGGGACGGCTGCCTGACCATGTGACCAGCAGCGGATACATCATAACGCCGGTACTCGGCCTGCTGGCGCCCGGCTTTGCCACCGAGGCCTCGCCGGACGAGGTGGACGCCATCTTCATTCTGCCATTAGCTGTGTTGCTGGATGACGCCCTGCCCCTGCGGCGGCAGGTGCAATTCGCGGGGGCGCTGCGGGAGTTCTGGGTGTGGCCGCACCCTGAGTTCTACATTTGGGGGGCGACGGCGGCTATTTTGCTGCGTCTGGCGCGGCGGATGAGAGGAAGCAAGGATGTTCTTTTTTAAAAGAAAGAACCAAAAAACTTTCGCAAGTTTGGGCTCGCCTCTCCGCTATGCGTGGCCAAGCCGCAAAAGTTTTTTGCTTCTCTTTTTTCAAAAAAGAAGACCTTCTTCTTTCGCGATCCCAAAGGGCCGCCAGATCATGCGGTGCACAAAATTGGTGAACACGATGGGATTACGATGAAGAAGCCACTGCCTCACGAAATTGCGATCAAGGGCCGGCATCTTCTGCTGCTGGCCCCGCTCTTGCTGTCGGCCTGTCAGCTCGACGTGCTGGATCCCAAGGGTTTCGTAGGCGCGTCAGAGAAGACGATCCTGATCGATTCGGTGCTTATCATGCTGGCGATCGTGTTGCCGACGATTGCGGCGACTTTCGGCTTTGCGTGGTGGTATCGGGCGTCGAACACGCGTGCGGTATATTTGCCGACCTGGGCGCATTCAGGGCGCATAGAGCTGATCGTCTGGGCGATCCCGATGCTGGTTGTCATGCTTTTGAGCGGTGTGGCGTGGATCGGATCGCATCAGCTCGATCCTGCTGTCCCCATCGAATCGAAAAATGCGCCGGTTAATATCCAGGTGGTTTCGCTCGACTGGAAATGGCTATTCATCTACCCGGACCAGCATGTGGCCAGCGTGAACACGCTTGTGGTTCCTGCAGGCGTGCCCATTCATCTGAGCCTCACGTCGGCGAGCGTGATGAACGCGTTTTTCATTCCGCAGCTGGGCAGCATGATCTATACGATGAACCACATGGCAGACCGGCTGAACCTGATTGCAGACAAGCCAGGGGATTTCCGCGGCTTGTCGAGCCACTATAGCGGCGACGGATTTTCCGGCATGCATTTCGAGGTGCATGCGGTCACTGCGGATGCTTTCACTTCCTGGGTGACAACGGCGCGTGCGAACGGACCCAGCCTTGACAGCGCCAGCTATACGCAACTCGAGAAGCAGAGCCAGGATGTGGCGCCTTTCACGTATCGCGATGCCGAGCCGGGATTGTTCGAGAAGATCGTGACGCAGGCGGTGGCGCCGGCGGCTGGCCCGCAGAATGGACAACCAAGCGCCGACGTGTCGCCGCGGACGGAGCATTAGCATGTTCGGCAAATTGACGTGGTCGGCCGTTCCGTACGACCAGCCCATACCGATGATCGCCTCAACAGTCGTGGCGCTGGTCGTGATCGGTGTGCTGTCCTGGGTCGTTCTGAAAGGCTACGTGCCGTATCTCTGGCGCGAGTGGATTACCAGCGTGGATCACAAGCGTATCGGCGTGATGTACACGCTGCTGGCGCTGGTGATGCTGCTTCGCGGCTTTTCCGACGCCATCATGATGCGGTCGCAGCAGGCGCTGGCGTTCCGCTCGCCAGGCTATTTGCCGCCTGAGCATTACGACCAGATATTCTCGGCGCATGGCACGCTGATGATCTTTTTCGTCGCCATGCCTTTCGTCATCGGGCTGATGAACTTCGTCATTCCGCTCCAGCTCGGCGCGCGCGATGTGGCGTTCCCGACTCTGAACTCGGTGAGTTTCTGGCTGACGGCGACAGGCGCGCTGCTGGTGAACATCTCGCTCGTTGTCGGCGAGTTCGCACGCACAGGTTGGCTGCCGTATCCGCCTCTGTCAGAGCTTGCATACTCGCCCGGCGTCGGCGTCGATTATTACTTGTGGTCGCTGCAGATCTCCGGCGTCGGGACCTTGTTGTCAGGCGTCAACCTCGTCACGACGATCCTGAAGATCCATGCGCCTGGCATGACCTATATGCGCATGCCGATGTTCTGCTGGACGTCGCTCGCCTCGAACCTGCTGATCGTGGCTGCCTTCCCGATCCTGACGGCGACGCTGGCGATGCTACTGCTGGACCGTTACCTCGGGTTCCATTTCTTCACGAACGAAGGTGGCGGCAACGTCATGATGTTCATGAACCTGATCTGGGCCTGGGGACACCCCGAGGTCTACATCCTCATTCTGCCGGCGTTCGGCATATTCTCCGAAGTGGTCTCGACCTTCTCGCAGAAGCCGCTATTCGGCTATCGCTCGATGGTCGCCGCGACGATGGTGATTTTCGTGCTCGCCTTCACGGTGTGGCTGCACCACTTCTTCACCATGGGCGCGGGTGGAGACGTGAATGCCATCTTCGGCATCATGTCCATGATCATCGCAGTGCCCACGGGCGTGAAAGTGTTCAACTGGCTGTTCACCATGTATGGCGGGCGGGTGGTCTATTCCTCGCCTATGCTGTGGGCGATCGGCTTCATGATCACGTTCGTCATCGGCGGCATGACGGGCGTTCTGCTGGCGGTGCCGCCGGCGGATTTTGTGCTCCACAACAGCGTGTTTCTCGTGGCGCACTTCCACAATGTCATCATCGGCGGCGTGCTGTTCGGCGGGTTTGCGGGCTACAACTACTGGTTTCCGAAAGCCTTTGGGTTCCGGCTGCACGAGGGGCTGGGCAAGCTCGCGTTCTGGTGCTGGCTCGTCGGCTTCTATGTCGCGTTCATGCCGCTTTATGTGCTCGGGCTGATGGGCATGACGCGGCGCATGCAGCATTACGATGTGGCTGAGTGGCATCCTTGGTTGCTGGTGGCAGCCCTCGGCGCCGCGATCATCCTGGTCGGCATCATGGTGCAGGTGGCGCAGTTGGTCGTCAGCATCAGGAACCGTGAGGAGTTGCGTGACCTCACCGGCGATCCCTGGAATGGCCGTTCGCTCGAATGGGCGACTCCGTCACCGCCGCCTGCCTTCAATTTCGCGACCTTCCCACCCATCGAAGGCGAGGAGGCCTACTGGGGCATCAAGCAACAGGCGCTGGAAAAGCAGAGGCTGCGTGACGAGCCGGAATACACCGACATCGAAATGCCGCGTAACAGTCCAACGGGTTTCATTTGCGCCTTCTTCGCGACCATCATGGGGTTCGCGCTGATCTGGCACATCTGGTGGATGGTGGCTTTCGCGTTCGTTGGCGCGTTTGCGACTTTCGTGGTGTTCGCCTGGCGTGACGAGGTTGAATATATCATCCCGGCCGAGACGGTCGCCCGCATCGATAGGGCGAACCGGGCGACGCGTAGCGAAGCGCTGGCCAGACTGCAGCCCGTACGATGAGCGGCGCGCAGATTACCGCCGGGCATGGCGCCGATCCTTACAAGATCGGGCATGGTGGTGCGAAGGGAGGCGACGAGAACCATTATCACGCCGGCAAGGAACTCGCCTCCAAGCGGATCGTGACCGGCTACGGGTTCTGGATCTTTCTGCTCAGCGACTTTGTCATGTTCTCGGCATTCTTTGCCGCTTACGCGGTGCTGGTCGGCGAGACGGCGGGCGGACCTTCGGGAAAGCAGTTGTTCGACACAGGCAACGTGGCGATCGAGACGGCGTGCCTGCTGCTGTCCAGTTTTACTTGCGGCCTGGCGAGCATTGGCGCGCGTGCGAGGAACGGAATGCTGTTCTACGGCGGCATGACGGCGACCGCGGTGCTCGGCGCCGTGTTCCTGTCGCTCGAATTGCATGAGTTCATCGGTCTGGTTGCCCAGGGCGCCGGGCCGCAAAGAAGCGCGTTCCTGTCGGCGTTCTTCAGCCTGGTGGGTTGCCACGGGCTGCATGTGACGATCGGCATGATGTGGCTGTTGACCATGATGGCGCAGGTTTATGCCAAGGGTTACCGGCAGGATATCCTGCGTCGCATGCTGTGCTTCAGCCTGTTCTGGCATGCGCTCGACATCATCTGGGTCGGCGTGTTCTCGATCGTTTATCTCATGGGGGTTGCGCGATGAGCCACGCGGCAAAGTCGGACGTCCACGGCTTCGACACGGCTCCTGGCGACGAGCGGGACGACCATGAAGACGTCATGCAGGGAGTGCGTGGCTATCTCATCGGGCTGGGCCTGGCGACTTTGCTGACGGTAGTGTCGTTCTTCATCGCGAACACCACGCTCGTTTGGCAGCCTAGCATCCCTGTGGCCCTCTCCGTGCTCGCGGTCGCCCAGATGGGTGTGCACGTGGTGTTCTTCCTGCACCTCACGACTGGCGCCGACAACATCAACAATATCATGGCGCTGGCTTTCGGCATCCTGATCGTCATGCTGCTGATCATTGGTTCGCTGTTCATCATGTCGAACCTCAACCACAACATGATGCCTATGGACAAAATCATGGAGATGCAGCGGTAAGCGGCTGACGGCGCTTCGTTCCGGATCGAGAAAATGCCAGAGTGGGTCGAAGCCGCTGCCGAGCAAAGGCGGTAACGGGAGACCCGCCGATGAGCGACAGCCTTTATGCCGCAGACTACGCCATCTGGCGGGCCGACCCTGAGGGTTGGTGGTCGCGCGCGGCGGAGGGCATCGATTGGGCAAAGGCGCCCGAGAAGGCCTTCGATCCCTCACTCGGCGTCTTCGGGCAGTGGTTTGCCGGTGGCGAACTCAATCTTTCCTTCAATTGCCTGGACCGGCATGTGGAGGCCGGCGCCGGAGATCGTCCTGCGCTGATCTGGGACAGCCCGATGACGGGCCAGGTGCAGCGGTTCACCTATCGCGAACTGCTGGACCGAACGGCGCAGGTGGCGGGCGCGCTGGCTACGGCCGGCGCCGGACGCGGCGACCGGGTGGTTATCTACATGCCCATGGTGCCGGAAGCAGTGATTACCATGCTGGCGTGTGCCAGGCTCGGCGCGGTTCATTCCGTGGTGTTCGGCGGATTTGCCGCAGCGGAACTCGCCAAGCGCATCGAGGATGCGAAGCCGGTGGTGATCGTGTCCGCATCCTGCGGCCTCGAACCCGACCGGAGGGTCGCCTATAAGCCGCTGCTGGATGCCGCCATCGGCATCAGTGCGCATAAGCCGAGCCGCTGCCTGATCCTGCAACGCCCGATGCTCGAGGCGGCGATGACGCCGGGACGTGATATCGATTTTGCCGAGGCGGAGGCACGAGCTTTGCCGCATGATGCGGTGCCAGTGCCCGCGACCGATCCGCTCTACATCCTCTACACGTCCGGCACGACAGGAAAGCCGAAGGGCGTGGTGCGGGACACAGGCGGCTATGCGGTCGCGCTGAACTGGAGCATGCCGATGATCTATGGCGTGAGGCCCGGCGATGTTTACTGGTGCGCGAGCGATGTCGGATGGGTGGTAGGCCACAGCTACATCGTTTACGGGCCGCTGCTCGCGGGCTGCACCAGCGTGCTTTACGAAGGCAAGCCGGTCGGCACGCCCGATGCCGGCGCGTTCTGGCGCGTGTGCGCGGAGCATGGCGTTAAGGCGTTGTTCACCGCCCCCACTGCGATGCGCGCCATCAAGCAGCGTGATCCTGAAGGCGAGGCGATGCGCCAACACGATCTCTCGGCACTCGATGCGGTGTTTCTCGCAGGCGAACGCTGCGATCCGCCGACTGCCTTGTGGATCGCCGAACGGCTCGGCAAACCGGTGGTGGATCACTGGTGGCAGACCGAGACAGGCTGGGCGATCACCGCAGGTTTCCGCGGCTATGGGCTGTTCCCCGTAAAACCAGGTTCAGGCGGCCGGGCGTGTCCCGGTTATGCGGTGCATGCGCTAGACGATGCGGGTGCAGAACTCCCTGCCGGGGCGAGCGGCAATCTCGCCATCAGGCTGCCGCTGCCGCCCGGCTGCGGGCCGACGCTCTGGCACGATGCTGCCGGTTACCGCCGCGCATACCTAGAAGACTTTCCTGGCTGGTACAGGACCGGCGATGCCGGCTATGTCGATGAAGATGGCGATGTGTGGGTCATGGGGCGCACCGACGACATCATCAATGTGGCAGGCCACCGGCTTTCTACCGGCGCCATGGAGGAAGTGCTCGCGAGTCACGCAGACGTTGCCGAGTGCGCCGTCGTCGGCGCGGCCGATCCGGTGAAAGGCCAGGCGCCGCTCGGGTTCGTTGTGCTTAAAGCAGGCGTGTCGCGGGATGCAGACGAGGTTGTGCGCGAACTGGTCGCATTGGTGCGCGAAAGGATTGGTCCTGTCGCTGCCTTCAAGGATGCGCATGTTGTCTTGCGCTTACCTAAGACGCGTTCCGGAAAAATCCTGCGGGGAGCAATGCGAAGGCTGGCGGATGGTCAAGATGCGGTCGTGCCGCCAACTATCGACGATCCACTGATTATGGATGAGCTGAGGGAAACACTAGGAGACCGGAAGAAAGGCGTTCTTTTTTAAAAAAAAGAACCAAAAAACTTTTACATGTTTGGATCGGGTGTTCCCACGATCTCGGTCCCAGGTCCCAAAAGTTTTCTGCTTCTTTTTTTCAAAAAAGAAGTCCTTCCCTTACCTCGCTTTCTGAGGCGAGGGCTTCACCACGGGCGTAGGAAACTTCTCGGTGGCAGGCGGCGCCACGCGCATGCTGGGATCGACATGCGAAGGCGGCTTGATGACCGCGGGGCTCGGCACCGACTGTGGCGGTGCGACCTTCTCGGGTGGAGTCGTCGTTTGCGCATTTGCGGCCGCGGCGGCGAACAGGAGCGTCGCAAGTGCGAGCAGCCATGGCAGGATCGGCGTGTTCCGGCGCTGAAGCGCGATGGCGCGAGCTTGAGGCTTCATGATTGGCTTTCCTCCGGGGTGACGAGCGCGTGGATGGAGAACAAGTTGTCGTCGTCGGTCCAGACGTTCACGCTGTTCCAACCGGCTTCGATTGCGAGCCTGGTGAAGCCTTCGATGCTGTGTTTGTAGCTGTTCTCGGTGTGTATGGTCTCGCCTGCGGCGAAGTGGATGGACTTGCCTGCGACGGTCACCGTTTGGTCGATGCGGCTGACGAGGTGCATTTCAATGCGGCTTTCGGTGTCGTTCCAGACAGCGCGGTGGGTGAAGCTACCGAGGTCGAAGCGGGCGCCGGCTTCGCGGTTGAGGCGGCGCAGGAGGTTAAGGTTGAAGGCTGCGGTGACGCCTTGCGCATCGTCATAGGCGGGAACGAGGATTTTTTCATCCTTGCGGAGGTCCACGCCGACGATGAGGAGTGCGCTTGTGCCTAACGTCTTGCGTGCCTGAGCGAGGAAATTCCGCGCGGCGGCAGGCTCGAAGTTGCCGATGGTGGAGCCTGGGAAGAAGCCGAGCTTCGGTAGTACTTCGACGGAGTTCGGCAATGTCAGCGGCTGAAGAAAGTCCGCGCACACTGGGGTGACGGCGAGGGCGGGATGGGTATTTCGCAGCCGTTCGGCGACGCTTGTGAGGGCTTCGCCCGCGACGTCGATGGGGACGTAGGCGGAGAGTTTATCGCCTGCAGCATCGAGGAGCACGAGCGCCTTGCCTTCGTCGCTGGCGCCGTATTCAACAAGGGCGGCCTCATCTGAGACCAGCGCGACGATTTCCGGTGCGATGCGCGTGAGCAGGGCTCGCTCGGTGCGGGTGACATAGTATTCGGGGAGGTCGGTAATGGCTTCGAAGAGCGCGACGCCCTGGACGTCGTAGAACAGCTTGGGCGGCAGTGTCTTGCGGCCAGCGGTGAGGCCTTCCAGGGCAATGGCAGCGATATCCTGGTCTAGCCTGGCGGTGTCGAACATATCGGGTCGTCCTATAGGTCGCGGGCGAGGCGTAGGCCGGTGAATTGCCAGCGCTTCTCGGGATGGAAGAAGTTCCGGTAGCTCGGCCGTGCGTGTCCGGCCGGCGTGGCGGCGGAGCCACCGCGGAGGATCATCTGGTTGATCATGAATTTGCCGTTGTACTCGCCGACGGCACCGGGAGCGGCACGGAAGCCTGGGTAGGCGGTGTAGGCGCTGTTGGTCCATTGCCATACGTGGCCGGTGAACTCGGCGATGTGGTTCTGGCCAGCTTCGAGTTCAGCCTCGGTGGGCAGGCGGGCGTCGGACCAGCGGGCGAAGGCGTCGGCCTCGTACCAGCTGATATGGCGCACGGGGCCGTCCGGATCGAGCGGCTTCGGGCCAGCTAGGGTCATTTCGGTGTAGCCACTGTCGGCATCGCCCGACCAGTGGAGGGGAGCGGACCAGTTCTCAGCGCAGACGCGGTCCCAGCCTTCGGTCATCCAGAGGGAGACGGTGCGGTAGCCGCCGTCGGCGATGAACTCGGCCCATTGCTTGTTGCGCACCAAGTGCGAGGCGAGGGCGTGGGGCTGAAGCAGGACCTGGTGCGAGGGGGCTTCGAGGTCGAAGTGGAAGCCCTCGCCGCGGTGGCCGATGCGGGCGATGCCGCCAGGGCGCTCTACGAAGGTCATCGGGCCGGGAGCGGTTGCGGGCTCCTGCCAGCCGGGAATGACGGCGGGGAGTAGGGGGTTCTGGGCGAAGCCGTGGAGCATGTCGGTCAGGAGCAGTTCCTGGTGCTGCTGCTCGTGGTTGACGCCGAGTTCGACCAGGGTGAGCGCTTCATTAGACGCGACCGGGATGAAGCGCTCCATCGCCGCATCGACGGCGGCGCGGTAGAGGCCGACTTCATCCACCGAGGGGCGGGTGACGAGGCCGCGCGTGGCGCGGGGGTGCCTGGCGCCTACCGCTTCGTAATAGGAGTTGAAGAGGAACTGGAAGCGCGGATCGAAGGGCGTGTAGCCGGCAACGTGCGGTGTGAGGATGAACTGCTCGAAGAACCAGGTGGTGTGCGCGCGGTGCCACTTGGCGGGGCTCGCGTCGGGCATCGACTGGATACACTGATCTTCCGGCGTCAGCGCCGCCGCCAGCGCCTCGGTGTGCGCGCGGGTTGTGCGCCACGATTGCAGCAGAGCGGAGACGGTGGTGTCTCGAACGAGGGGCGCGGCCGTGCTAGTCATGGTATCTCCCACGGTCTCAACGGCCTTCTGGCCTCCGCGTTGCCAGACAGCTTGGGCATGGTGCGGCGGTAAACAAGTTAGACACGGGCTGCACAGTCGAGTGACCGGCCGTTCGCGGATGGGACTTGAAAAGCGGGCGTGCTTATCAGGACATCTTCATGCTGCGTTGGCTTGTCGTGCTGTTCGTGCTGGCTGTGATTTCGGGTGTGCTTGGGTTTACATCGATTTTCGGCAACAGCGTTGGTTTGGCGCGGACTCTATTCGTTATCTATGTCGGTCTTGCGGCGCTGACGCTTGCCGTCGGCGCCGCCAGACGTTGAGCGCGCTGATCTGACTGGACAGACGCGTGTGCGGACTCGTTAATCCGCTCTAAACATTCCGCTTGACGAACGAAAATTTCGGCTGTCATTAACTGGTTCCGGCCCAGAACGGTCCTCCGCCCTAAAAGCGTGTGGAGCACCGTCGATGGCGTCGAAATCCTATGTCTGGCTTCCTTCTAACGGTGGCACATGGTCTCTCGCCTCGGATTGGAACGACACGACCGATGGCATCGATCCGTCCCTGACGGCGCCGGGGGCGCAGGATAGCGTCATGGTGGTAGGGGCCACGGGGGCGTCGGTGCAGACGATCGTGGGGCCAGGGGCGGCCGCTGTCGCGATGTTCGCGGGCAATACGCATCTGTCGGGGAGTTTTGCCTTCGGCACGCTGGTTGCGGGGGCCGGTGGCGCGGGCGGGCTGCTGGAGATCCAGACCGGTGACGTGGTGACTGCGGCGACCGGGTCGCTGGCGTCCGGCAGCGTGCTTGCCGGCGGCGGGTTGCTGGCAGTCTCGGGCACCTTGTCAGTTGGGGGGGCGGCGGCAGCCACGCTTTATGCGACGAGCGGCGGAAGCGTCAGGAGTGCCTCGCTTTTCCTGGGCAACGGTGGGGATGTGATCACCATCGACCCGTCGGCGCGTGTGGAGGTGGGCGGCACAGGCGGGGCCGCGGCCGGGTGCCTGACCATCGATGCGGGGGCTGCCCTGGCCGGCCAGGGCAATGCGAACGCGTATGGCGCGGTGGTGAACAACGGCACGGTGGTGGCGGAGGGCGGGACGCTGAGCCTCGGCGCTCTCACCGGCACAGGAACCTTGTATGCCGGTGGAGGCGCGACGCTGGAGCTGAACGGCAAGACGGCGGCCGGGCAGTCGGTCTTCTTCGCGGGGCCGTGGGCGACGCTTGCGCTCGCGACGGAGTTCGATGCGCCGACCGGGACGATCAGCGGCTTCGTGCCGGGCGATGCGATCGACCTGGAAGGAAGTCCGATCACCGGGGCCAGCTATGCGGCCGGCGCAGGCGGTACGGGACTGCTGACGCTGACCTACGGCGGACAGACGGCGGCGACGCTGCGGCTTGCCGGCAATTATGCGGGTGACGTGTTTCTGGCGTCGTCGGACGGCGCGGGCGGGACGGACATCACGGTCGCGCCGGCTGTGGTCAGCACCGGCGGGCCGAGCGCCGGGACCGCGACGCCGGACAATTATGTGTGGAGTTCGGTTCAGGCCGGCGCGTGGAACGTGGCGGCGAACTGGCAGGACGTCACCACTGGAAGCGGCGCCGCAGCGGTCGCGCCCGGCGTGCATGATCTGGTCGCCATTACTGGGGGCAGCAGCGATTTCCTGGTCGTTGCGGGGCCGGGGAATGCTGCGAGCCTTTCGGTCGCAGGTGCGCTCGCACTTTCGGGTGCGATCAACACGGGCAGCCTGTCGGTTGGCGTGGCGGGCAATTTGTCGGGCGGCGCGGTGTCCGGGGATCTCGACCTGACGGCGGGGGCGGTGCTGCGCGCGGCTGCGGCAAATGTAGGCGATGGCGGCATCGCTGTTTCCGGGCAAGGCGCGAGCCTTGCGGTGGCAGGAACGCTGCTGCTCGGCGGAGCGCCGCTCGGCATCGGTTTGCCGGAGGCGAGCCTCAGCGCCGGCGCTGGTGGGCAGATCACCCTGGCAGGGCTCGTGCTGGGCGGCGGTTCGGGTGCGTTCGTGACCACGGACCCTACGGGCAGCATCGTGATAGGGGCGGGGACAGGCGTTGCGGGGACGGTCACTGTTTCAGCCGGGGCAACGCTCGCGGGCAACGGCACGGTCGATCCGTTCGGCGCCATCTTGGATAACGGGCTCATCCAGGCCTCAGGCGGTGGGACGCTGATACTGGGGCCGGTCGGCGGCGCGGGGTCTCTGGCGATCGCGGCGGGAACGGTGCTCGAGCTGCTGAACCCCACGGCGGTGCCGATTACCTTCGGGACGGCCGCTGGCACCCTCGTGCCGGTGCTCGCGGTGGGAAGCGAGTTGGCGTTGCCGACTGGGACGCTGACCAATTTTGTGCCCGGCGATGTCATCGACGTGCTCGGCGACCCGATCAGCAGCGTCAGCATAGCCCGGAATACCAACGGCCCGAGCGTGCTGACCCTCTTTTACGGCACCAGCGTGGCCGGTCGGCTGAACCTGGCGGGTGGGTTCTCGCATCAGAATTTTGTCGTGGTGGACGACGGCAATGGCGGGACTGACATCCTGCTGGTGCAGCAGGCGGGGTCGGGCGGCGGCGGCGGGAGCGGGACGGACACGCTGGCTTGGGCGAGCCCAGTCAGCGGCGCCTGGGGAAAAGCGTCCGACTGGATGGATCTGACCACTGGCAAGATTGCCACCGCTGCCCCGGGAAGTGCGAACACGGTGATCATTGCGGGACCTGCAGGCTCTGCGCTGCAGGCGATCGGCGGCCCGGGCGCTTGCAGCAGCCTGACACTCACCGGGAACACGCTGCTCAACGCAGGCTTCACAACAGGGACGCTGGTTATCGGGACGACGGCAGGCGGCATCGTGACGCCGGGACTGGTGGAGCTGCTTACCGGATCATCGCTGGCGGTGTCGGGGGGAGCCACCCTGGGGGCGGGCGAGCTGGAGGTTTCCGGAGCTACGGCGCTGTGTTCGGTGGCTGGGACTCTGGTTGTGGGCGGGCAGTCGGCAAGCGCCTTGCTGGCGGTCGGCGGACAGGGCGCGATCCAGCTCGGCGGGCTCGTGCTTGAGGGTGGTGCCGAGATCACGGTCGATAGCGCCAGCAGCGTTGAGGTTGGCACGCTTGGGGCGGCAACTGCCGGGGCGTTGACGGTGGATGCGGGGCGAGTGGTGTCAGGGGCGGGGACGCTGCTGTCCGGCGGAGCGATCGTCGATGACGGCATGATCTCGGCGCAGGGCGGCACTCTGGTGATCGGCGCCTTTTCGGGTGTCGGAACGCTGGGAATCGGCACCGAAGCGACACTGGCTCTGGCCGCCGCGGCGCCTGGTGGGGCTACGACCCAGATCGTGTTCCAGGGCGGCGGTGCGACGCTGAAGTTGGCGGGAAGCGCACAGGCGATGCCGGCGATCATCGCCGGCTTTGCGCCGGGCGACGCTATCGTCAGCGCGGATGCCGCCGTGACGTCTGTCTCGTGGAGCCAAGGAATTGGGCATGGGACCCTTACGCTGGGCTACGGCGGCGTGGTGGCGTCGAGCCTCGTGCTGGCGGGCGACTACAGCGCGGACGTGTTCTCCGTGCAGCCGGACAGGATCGGCAGCGAGATCACCGTGGCGGTGCCTGGCGGCTCAGGCGGGCCGCCGGCCGGGACGACCAGTCCCGACGCCTATGTCTGGACAGGGGTTCAGGGTGACGCCTGGGCGCTGGCTGCGGATTGGAACGATGTCAGTGCGGGGCAAACGCCCGCCGCGGTCGCGCCGGGGCTGAACGATCTCATCACCATCACCGGGGCGACTGGCAGCGCCTTCACTTTCGTCCAGGGCCCGGGAAACGCGGCGGCACTCGCCTTGCGTGGGAATGTGGCGCTCGCCGGCAGCTTCGCGGTGGGTGCGCTGACAGTCGGCAGCGGGATCCTCGCCATCGGGCAGGGTGACTCGGTTGGCGCTGCGAGTGCGGCGGTCGCCGGCGGTATTTCGATACAGGACGGGGCGCTTGCGGTAGCCGGGACGCTCGCTCTGCAAGGCGGCGTGCTCTCGGCAGCGGCGGGCGCGAGGGTCGGTTTGGGCGGCCTGACTTTATCAGCAGGATCGTCGGTCCTGGTGGATGCCGGCTCGGCTATCGAGGTGGGCTCGGGGGCAGATGGGCAGACTGGCGGGGCGGTAACGGTCGATCCTGGTGGGACGCTGAGCGGGGCGGGGTCGCTGGCCACCTCGGGGCTGCTGATCGACGACGGCCTCGTCGCGGCGGCCGGGGGAACGCTCGACCTGGGCGCGGTCTCGGGCTCGGGGACGCTGCTGATCGCGCAAGGGTCGGAACTCAGCCTGGCGGGATTGGCCGGTAGTGGGCTGATCATCGATTTCGCTGCCGACGGCATCTTGTCCGCCAGCGTCACGCCCGCCGCGGCGATCGAGGGGTTTGGAAGCAGCGACGAAATCCTGCTGCCGTTTCCAGGCGCCACTGACGCGTCCTACGCACCGACAGGGCCTGGGACTGGCGTGCTGACGATCACCGGTGACGGGCTGATCCTCGGGACGCTCACGCTGCTCGGCATCGATGCTTCGGATCAGTTCTCCGTCACCGGCTCGGCCGGCGGCGGAACCGTGCTCACAACAACACCGGGCCAAAATGGCCAGGGGGATGGAGGTTTCGGTATGTCAGGCTCCACGACACCGGGCGGTCAGGTGGTCAACACGGATGATTTCATCCGTAGCGAACCGGTCAACACGCAGCAGGCGCTCAACCAGGCGCTCGGCGGGCTCACGACCTATCTGTATGTGTCGCCGGATGGCACAAACTGGGGCGGCTACCAGTTCGGCTACGCCAACGTGGCATTGGCCAGTGATCCTGCGCCGCTCACGCTCTCGGTGATGCCGTACGGCTATCACGTGCTGATCGCCGGCGGGAATGACGCCGTTTATCTGGCGGATAACGGGCTCGGCGGGGCTCTGCTGATCGGCAACACGGGCAACGATCAGCTCATCGGCAGTGGGCAGAATGATACGCTCATCGGCGGGCTCGGCGGGAACACGGATTTCTTTGCACTTGGCGCGGCGACCATGCAGGGCGGCGGCAACGACGTGTTCGTCTGCAACTTCGGCAATGTCGATGTGTCCACCAGCACCAATGGGAACAGCACGGTGTGGCTTGGCCCGGCGGAAAACATGGTTTGGCTGAATGGCAGCGACACGGTGGCTTCGAACGAGGCCCTGTCGGGAATTGCGTCGGATACCGTGTTTGCCATGGGCGATGCGAGCACGGGCGACCTGATCGTCGGCCCCGACGTCGGCCAACTCGAATTTCACGGTGGGGCCGGGCGCGACAGCGTGGTCGGGCACGGCGGCACCATGCTCGTCTATGGCGGCACCGCAGACGATAACCTGATCATCGGCACCACGGGCGAACTGGCTTACGTCGGTGGTAATGGGAGCGCGCTGGTGATCGGTGTGTCGAGCGTGATGCAGATCATCGGCGGCGCCGGGTCCGAGACGATCTTCGGAGGAACCGGGATTGGCCATTACTCCGCGGAGGCCGGAGCCAGCTATTTCGTCGTCGGTGGCGGTGCGAGCACGGTGACGGCCTCGAGCGGCAACGTGGTCTGGCTGGTGGGCGGCGCGAATGTGGTCACCAACGTGGTTGGCGGCGGTGTCATTGCCTGGGGCGCGAACTCGACAGGGAACAATAGTTTCCAGGCAGGCAGCGGGCCGGCGACTCTGGTTGGCGGGATTGGGAACGACAATTTCTTTGCAGGGTCCGGGAATGCCACGCTGGACGGCGGAAGCGGGGGCGCGGATCTGTTCAGCTTCAGCAATGGGTCGGCCGGCGGCAGCGACGTGATCAAGCATTTTGGCGCGTCTAGCGACGTAATCGCGCTGCATGGCTATGGGGTAAGCGCCGCGGCGGTGCTTGCGAGCGAGACGGTCAGCGGTGGCAACACCATGCTCGCTTTGAGCGATGGTACGCATATTCTGGTGGCTGGGGTGACGAACCTGTCCGCTGCTTCGTTTCAGGTTAGCTGAAGAGAAGTAAGGCCAGGGGCTCTGCCCCTGGACCCCGCTGGGGACTCGTCCCCAGACCCCATTTATGAGGACTGCATCATCTGGCGGCGCAGCCATTTCGTTTATGCAGAAACGGGCTTCGCCCAAGAAGCTCAACATAAAGGAATGGGGGTCTGGGGCCTCCAGGCCCCAGCGGGGTCCAGGGGCAGAGCCCCTGGCCTTCGCTTGCCTTAGCGCGAGAAAAAGCTCTTCAGCACAGCGCCGGCGACGCCCATTTCGGCTGCGGTTTCCAGCGATTGGCCGGGGTCGCCGTCGCCTCGGCCGAGATAGGGGGCGAGGGCGTGAGCGAGGTTCGGGAGGGTGAGGGTTTGTAGCCAGATGCGGCCTGGGCCGGTGAGTTCGGCGAGGAAGAGGCCGTCGCCGCCGAAGAACATGTTCCGGACGCCGCGCATGGTAGTGATGTTGAAGTTCACGCTTTCCTCGAACATGCCGACGTGGCCTGGGTGGACGCGGACGAGTTCGCCGGGGCCGAGGTCGCGGGCGATGACTTCGCCGCCGAGTTCGACCCAGGCCTGGCCGCTGCCGGTGAGGCGTTGCATGAGGAAGCCGTTGCCGCCGAACATGCCGGCGCCGAGCGATTGCTGAAACCCTGCGGTAAGCTGGACGCCTTGCGTGGCGCACAGGAAGCCGTGCTTGTGCACGAGGTAGCCACGGCCTGGGTTGACCTGCACGTCGGAGATGTGGCCGGGGATTTTGGCGGCGAAGGCAACGACGCCTGGCGCGTAGGGGGCCGAGTATTGGGTCATGAAGATGCCGCCGCCTGCTAGCGCTCGGCCGACGACGCCGAAGAAGCCGCTGACGCCGGCGCCTGCGGTGGTGGTTTGCAGTTCGATGCCGCCTGTCATCCAGCTGAGCTGACCGGTTTCCGCGGTGATGGTCTCGCCGCGCTCCAGTGCGATTTCGAGGACGGGTAGGACGCTTCCCAGGACGTGGGTCTGCATGGTCTTTCTCCGATACAGCTATTTTGTCATAGGGCCGGAATGAGGTGGAGGTTGTCCAGGGAAAGGAAGGTCTTCTTTTTTGAAAAAAAGAAGCAAAAAACGTTTGGGAGTTTGGGCTGGGCCTTTCCACGATCTTGGTCCCAAGTCGCAAAAGTTTTTTGGTTCTTTTTTCAAAAAAGAACGCGCTTGCTTGCTCTCCGGGATTGATCGCGTGTCTGACCATCTGACCGCGGAGCTGATCGCAGTGATCGTCGCGGTGACGGCCGGGTCGCCGCGCGTGCTGACGATTGCGCGTGGGACTGCGCTGCCGAGCGGGTCATTCGAGAGCGGGCACCGGTCGTTGCAGTATGGGACGCGAAGCTGGGTGGAGCGGCAGACCCACCAGCCGCTTGGCTATGTAGAGCAGCTTTACACGTTCGCTGACCGGGACCGGGGGGTGGACGAGGCGGCGCGGGTGATTTCGGTGAGTTACCTTGGGCTGGCGCGCGAGGCGCCGGTGAGTGGGGCCGAGGCTGGGTGGCAAAGCTGGTATCGGTTCTTTCCGTGGGAGGACCACCGGAATGGAGCGCCTGCCTTGATTGCGGACGAGATCGCGCCGCGGCTGCTGAGGTGGGCGGACTCGCCCGCGCGGCGACAGCGGGTTGCCATTACCTTCGGGCTAGAGGGGCGGCGCTGGAACGAGGAGCTCGTCCTGCAGCGTTACGAGCTGCTTTACGAGGCCGCCCTCGTTCCGGAGCGCCTACGCAGGGAAGGTGCCGATATGCGTGCGGAGCAGGGCGGCCCTGCGTTTGGTGTGCCGATGACGCTCGATCATCGCAGGATCTTGGCGACGGGGATCGCCCGGCTCCGGACGAAGATCAAGTACCGGCCGGTGTTCTTCGAATTGATGCCGGAAAGTTTCACGCTCTTGCAGCTTCAGCAGACGGTCGAGGGATTGGCTGGCAGGCGGCTGCATAAGCAGAACTTTCGCCGGCTGATCGATCAGCAGCAACTGGTCGAGGAGACGGGCGAGATGTCGCTGGCAACGGGCGGGCGGCCTGCCAAACTCTTCAGGTTCCGCGGCGATGTTCAGGAGGAACGGGCGATAGCAGGAACAAAGCTGCCGCTGGCGCCTCTCGAACGGCGGGGTTGACGCGTCTTCGTGAGCAGGGTGACATCTTGACTGCCCTTATGCTCATTCCCAGCATTAGGGTTGTGGGACGCTTCGAGTGGCGCCCCCTTTTTTGCCTCTAAAATGCTCGACATGAGTATAAGAAAGTCACTGGAGCGTTCGATGTCTGCTTCCCTTGCATTGGCTTCCCCTTCGTCGCTCTACGCGCGCGTTCAGCGGGTGGTGCCGCCCATGGAGTGGGCGGTGTTCGAGCCGGACGTAGAGGCGATCCTGCGGCTGAAGCGGGAGCGCAATGCGGTGATCCTGGCGCACAACTACATGACGCCGGAGATTTTCCACTGCGTGTCCGACATCGTCGGCGACAGCCTGCATCTGGCGCGTGAGGCGCAGCGGGTGGAGGCGGACGTGATCGTCATGGCGGGCGTTCATTTTATGGCCGAGACGGCGAAGATGCTGAACCCTGGTCGGACGGTGCTGATCCCGGATGTGGAGGCGGGCTGTTCGCTGGCCTCGTCGATCACGGCGGCGGATGTGCGGCTGCTGCGGCAGCGTCACCCGGGCGTGCCTGTGGTGACCTATGTCAACACGTCGGCGGCGGTGAAGGCGGAGAGCGACATCTGCTGCACGTCAGGCAATGCGCGCCGGGTCATCGAGAGCCTGGGTGTGGGCGAGGTGATCATGCTGCCTGACCAGTATCTGGCGGCGAACGTGGCGCGTGAGACGGGCGTGAAGATCATTTCGTGGGCGGGGTCTTGCGAGGTGCATGAGCGGTTTACGCCAGCGCAGATACGCACGTTGCGGGCGGAAAACCCGGGCGTGGTGGTGCTGGCGCATCCGGAGTGCCCGCCTGAGGTGGTGGACGAGGCCGATTTCGCCGGGTCCACCGCTGCCATGGCCGATTATGTGACGGACAAGCAGCCTGGGCGGGTGGTTTTGATCACCGAGTGCTCGATGGCGGACAACATCGCCGTGCTGCATCCGAAGGTGGATTTCGTGCGGCCGTGCAACCTGTGCCCGCACATGAAGCGGATCACGCTGCCCAAGCTACGCATGACGCTGGAGACGATGCGGCACGAGGTGACGATCGATCCGGCTGTCGCCGACAGGGCGCGCCTGGCTGTCGAGAGGATGCTGGCGATATGAGCGCGTTGCGCGGTTTGGATCTTCCGCTGCCTTGCCCGGTGGTGATCGGCGGAGGGCTTGCTGGGCTGATGGCGGCGTTGCACCTGGCGCCGCGGCCGGTGGTGGTGGTGAGCGCCTCGCCGCTCGGCGAGGAGGCGGCGAGCGCCTGGGCGCAGGGCGGGTTAGCCGCGGCCGTTGGGCTCGATGACAGCCCGGAGTTGCAGCTGGCGGACACGATCGCGGCGGGTGACGGGATCGTCGACGCCGAAGCGGCGCGCCGGATCGTGGCGGCGGGACCTGCGCTGGTCGAGGAGTTACTGGCGCTCGGGGTCGCTTTCGACCGCGATGCTGATGGGCGGATCGCCGTCGGGCTCGAGGCGGGGCATGGGCGGCGGCGGATCGTGCATGCGCGCGGCGATGCGAGCGGGCGCGAGATCCTGCGTGGCGTGATCGCGGCTGTGCGACGGACGCCTTCCATCACGGTGCTCGAAGGGGTTCGGGCGCTTCGGCTTTCCATGCGCGATGGCGTGGTGGCGGGCGTGCTGGTGGAGGGCCCGGATGGTCCAGCCCTGCTGCGCACCGGGCAGGTGGTGATGGCGACGGGTGGGCTCGGTGGCCTCTACGCCAACACGACCAATCCGGCCGGGGCGCTCGGTGCGGGGCTGATGATGGCCGCGCGGGCAGGGGCGGCGCTGGCCGATTTGGAGTTCGTGCAGTTCCATCCGACGGCGCTCGATGTCGGCCGGGACCCCATGCCGCTGGTGAGCGAGGCGGTGCGTGGCGAGGGCGCGCACCTGGTCGACGAGACGGGCTACCGGTTCATGGCTAACGGCAAGCCAGGCTGGCGGGCGGAGCTGGAGCCGAGGGACGTGGTCAGCCGCGCGGTTTGGCGGCACATGGCCGAGGGCCACCAGGTGTTTCTCGATGCGGCAGGTGCGATGGGCGCGGGCTTTACGAAGCGCTTCCCCTCGATCGCCGCGGTTTGCCGCACGGCCGGTGTCGATCCGGATGTGGCGCCGATCCCGGTGCGGCCGGCGGCGCATTATCATATGGGCGGAATCGCCGTGGACGCGGAGGGCCGCAGCAGCGTGCCTGGGCTTTGGGCGTGCGGCGAGGCGGCTTCGACAGGGCTGCACGGGGCGAACCGGCTTGCCAGCAACTCGCTGCTCGAGGCTGCGGTGTGCGGGGCGGCGGTCGCGCGCAGCATTGCAGGCTTGGAGCAGGGACGCGCGCGTGCGCCTGGTCCTGTCGAAATGCCGCGGCCAAGCGATGCTTCGGCGGTGAGGCCGATCCTGTCGATGCATGCGGGCGTGTTGCGGGACAAGGCGGGTCTCGAGACAGCGGCGTCTGACCTTCTGGTGCTTGCCGATGAGGGCGGCGAAGCCGCCGATCCTGCACTGCTTGGGCTGATGATGGTGCAGACCATGCTGCGCCGGCAGGAGAGCCGCGGCGGACATTTCCGGACGGACTATCCGGCCTCGTCGCCGGCTTTCGCACGGCGGATGACGATTACGCTCGAGGAGGCGAGGCGGCTGGCCGGCGGTTCGCCTTCGAAGCTGCGCGAGCGCCGGTGAGCCTGCCTGCACTGCTGCTCGAGCCGCTGGTACGCGGCGCGCTGCTGGAGGATCTGGGCCGCGCCGGCGACATCACGACGGACGCGCTGGTGCCGGCTGGATTGAGGGCAGAGGCTTCGTTCGTTGCCCGGCAACCGGGTGTGCTGGCAGGCTTGGATCTGGCGCGCCTGGCTTTTGCGCTCGTCGATCCTGAGGTCGTGTTTTCGGCGGTAGCGGACGACGGGGACCGGATGGCGCCTGGCGACGTGGTGGCGCGGCTCGCGGGACCGGCGCGTGGAATCCTGACCGGCGAGCGGGTGGCGCTCAACTTCATGGGACATTTGAGCGGAGTCGCGACGGCGACTGCCTCTATCGTTCAGTCGATTGCGGGGTTTGGCACGCGGGTGGTCTGCACGCGCAAGACCACGCCCGGACTTCGCGCCGTGGAGAAATATGCGGTGCGGTGCGGCGGCGGTTTCAATCACCGCTTTGGGTTGGATGACGCGATACTCATCAAGGACAACCACATCGCGATCGCGGGTGGGATCGCGCCGGCCCTGGAGCGGGCGCGGGCGGCGGCAGGGCACCTGGTGAAAATCGAGATCGAGGTGGATACGCTGCCTCAGCTCGAGCAGGTGCTCCACATCGGCGCCGATGCGGTGCTGCTGGATAACATGTCGCCGGAGATGCTGCGTGAAGCCGTGGCGATGGTGGGCGGCCGGGCTGTCACCGAAGCCTCCGGACGGATCAATCCGGAAACGGCGCCGGCAATCGCAGCGTCAGGCGTGGATATGATGTCGGTAGGGTGGCTGACGCATAGCGCAGCCGTGCTGGATATCGGGCTGGATATTTAGAGTTGGCCTAGTTGCAGCGACGAGCGCGGGGCTTTGCGCCCCGCGTTTGCCTAGCGGGAGATCGGGCGGGTCTTGTCCAGAATGAACTCTCCCGAGAGCGGCTCGGACGTCGACTTGCCGCTGCCTTCGGAGACAACGGACAACGGCGACGTGGTGCCGGTGACTTCGCCGTACTTGCCAAGGCCGGAGTCGCGCTTGACGCCGCGCAGTTCGTTATAGAGGCGGACGAACTCGTCGAGGCGACGAGCTTCGGCCAGGGCTGCATCGCGGCGGCTTAGAGCCTCGCGGAGTACGGGTTCTTCTTCCATAGGCGAAAAGGTAACGCGGATTTCAAGTGTCGCGCAAGCGGTCCGAAAAGACGGTTTTGTGGCTTTCGGCCGCAATGCCGCGGTGCAGTAAACTTGTTTGTCGCTGGGGCTGACCCCGGCCGGCTTTAAGCCTAACCTCGGTGGGCATGAACCCCAACGTCCCGAATGTGCTGACCTTGTCGCGCATCGCCGCCATCCCGGTGCTGGTCGCGCTCGCGGCACTTCACCGGCCAGGCGGAGACGTCGCAGCCTGCGCGGTGTTTGCCTTGGCCGGGGTGACCGACTGGCTCGATGGGCGGCTGGCACGCCAGCATAAGATCCATTCGGAGCTTGGGCGCATGCTCGACCCGATTGCCGACAAGCTTCTGGTCGGCGCCACGCTCATGACTTTGGCTGGCCTGGGGCGGCTGCCAGGCTATGGGCTGTATCCGGCGATCGTCATCTTGTGCCGGGAGATCCTGGTAAGCGGGCTGCGGGAATATCTGGCGGGCCTGGCGGTGGGGCTGCCGGTAACGCGTTTGGCAAAGTGGAAGACGGGGCTGCAGATGGCGGCATTGGGGACTTTGCTCGCTGGCGACAGCGGCGCTTCGGTATTGGGACTCGGTCGGCTGCCCGTCGGTGATATCGGACAGGCGATGCTGTGGGCCGCGGCCGGTCTGACATTGGTGACCGGGTGGGATTACCTCACGGCAGGTCTGCGCCACGTTTCGGCGCCGGCGTTTCGGCGCTGACGAATCCTTCACCGCTGCTTGGTATCGTTGGGTGGTCCGGGAGCGGCAAGACGACCCTTGTGACGCGGCTGTTGCCGGAACTTCGGGCTCTTGGGCTGCGGGTTTCCACCATCAAGCATGCGCATCACGGCATGGATCTGGACCGTCCGGGCAAGGACAGTTTTCTGCACCGCGAGGCGGGCGCCGAGGAAGTGCTGGTGGTAGGGGGCGAGCGTTGGGCGCTGCTGCGGGAGACGCCAGGGGAGGTGCCGGATCTTCAAATATTGGCAAGGCGCCTTGCGCCAGTGGATCTGGTGCTGGTGGAGGGTTTCAAGAACTATGATTTTCCAAAGCTCGAAGTCTATCGGCCAGCTTTGGGCAAGTCGCCTTTGTGGCCCGACACTCCCGGTGTGGCCGCAGTGGCTAGCGATGCACCCCCGCCCGAGGGGTTTTCAGGACCGTGGCTTCCACTCAACGCTCCAGGCGAAATCGCCGGCTGGATTGCGGCGCAAGGGTGGGCTGTGCACACGCTCTCTTGAGCGGAGGCGCGCGCCGCTGCATGGTGCAGCGCCCTGTCGGGCCGGAGCTTTTTCTTTCATGCGGCGCATCGCCTTGCTCGCAACCACATTCATGCTGTCCGGCTGTGCCGGGTCCGGCTTTTATTCGTATCTTGGAAATACCTTCACACTCCCGGGAGCGAACCCGAATATTCCGCACGGGAATGCGGAGAACTATGTCCGTGTTCGGGCGAACCCCGAAGTGGTCGAACTGCCGCCGCCCAATCTGACGACGGACGCCGGCGATATCTGGCCAGGTCCGCCGAAGCCGCCACCGACGCTGCGCGATTTGCAGAAGCAGCAGAACCAGCAGTTCAGCGGCAACGGCGGCAACGGCAATTTTGCACCGCTGCAGCCGCTGCCTCAGTTGCCTGGCTATGACGTGCCGAACCAGCCAAACGCTGTGACGCCGCCACCGAGCAGCTTCCCGAACGGTGTGGTCAATCTTCCTGGCGGCAGGACTGGTGCGATCACTGGCGGGACCGCGGGCGTGCAGTCGCTGAACGGGCCGACCGGGAATGGCAGCATCGTGGTGCCGAATGGCAACGGGACGAGCACCGTCATCGGGCCAAACGGAACGGTCTCAACGATCCCGACGCCAGGAAAGTAGCCGGCTCCCTCATAGGCTGAGCGCGTCGAGGGTTGCGGTGACGACAGCGTGTTCCTCGAAGCGCGTGACAGCGCGGGCGCGTCCGGCGGCGCCTTGGCGCGCGCGCAGGGCAGCATCGGTCGCCAGGCTGGTTAGCGCTTGGGCGAGAGGTGCTGTGGCCGCCGGCGGCACGAGGAGGCCTGTTTCGCCCTCCACGACTTGTTCGCGCGGACCGCGGATGTCGGTGGCGACGACAGGAAGGCCGGTCAGCATGGCCTCGATAATAGACATGGGCAGGCCTTCGAAATGGCTCGGTAGTACGAAGATGTCCGAGGCGGCGAGGATGGCGGCAACGTCCGTTCGGTAGCCTAGTCGGCGGAGGCGGCCGCCGAGGCCGGCGTTGGCGAAGTAGGGCTCCATGTCCTCGCCGTGGTCCGATGCCAGGCGTTCGCCGACGACCCACAACTCCGCAGGCACAGTGGCCATGGCGGCCAGGAGTTCGGGGTAGCCCTTGTGCCTGACGAGGCGCGAGACCGCGGTGATGACAACGCGGTCCTCAGGGACGCCGAACTCGCGGCGGATGCGGGCGCGGACTTCGGGATCCGGTTTGAATTTTTGCGAGTCGCGGCCGTTGCCTATGGCTATCGGGTGCTTGGCGATGTGCAGGCGTCGGGCGTCGGCTGCTTCTTCCTCGGAGACGGTAAGGAAGACGTCGGTGAGCAGGCCGCCGGCGCGTTCCATGGCGAGCGACGTGGCGCGCCTTGCCCAAGGGCCGGGCTGGTTGAACAGGAAGCCGTGGCAAGTGTAGGCGATTTTCGGAACACCGGCCGCCTTGGCGGCGGCGCGTGCGAGGAAGCCGCTGATCGGCATATGGGCGTGCACGAGGTCCGGTTTTTCGCGTCGGAACAGGCGGTAGAGTTCTGCAAAGGCGCGTGATTGCGCAGCGGGCGAGAGGCTGCGGGCGAGCGCCACAGGAGTCACCCGTAGATTTTCGTAGCGGACATCGTCGAGGAGGGGGCCGTCTGCGCTAACGCCGAGCACGTCGTGGCCACGGTCGCGTATGCCTCGCATGAGGGGGAGGAGGAAGTGGCGTAGCGAAAAATCTACGTTGGTAACTTCGATAATCCGCATTGCTAGGTCCGCCGGGAGGAAGGAAGCGCTTCTTTTTGAAAAAAGAAGCAAAAACTTTCTGGATGTTTGGACCGGGCCTTCCCACAATCTCGGTCCCAAGTCGCAAAAGTTTTTTGGTTATTTTTTTCAAAAAAGAACTGCTTCCTTCTGCTTGTCTTCCTAACCAAGCCGATCAAGAAACCGGTAATACCAAGAGCCCAGAACAGTTAAAGGCACGCGGAAACTGCGGCCGCCCGGAAACGGAAAGTAGGGAAGATTCGCAAAGACATCGAAGCGTTCAGCCTGTCCGGCGACGGCTTCCCCCAGGAGGCGGCCCAGGAGATGCGTGGTAGTGACGCCGTGGCCGCTATCGCCGTGGGAGAAATAGACGGTTGGCGAGATGCGGCCGACGTGGGGGATGCGTGGCAGGGTGAGGGCGAAATTGCCGCTCCAGGCGTAGTCGATTTTGGCTTTCGCCAGGCTGGGAAAGGTTTTCAACATGAGGGGGCGGATTTTCGCCTCGATGCTGGCGGGATCGGCGCCGCCGTAGACGGTGCCGCCGCCGTAGAGCAGGCGGTGATCGGGCGTGCGGCGGAAATAATCGAGGAAATAGTTCGCGTCTTCGATGCAGGCGTTGGCTGGCAGAAGGGCTTGGAGTTCGTTGGGATCGAGTGGTTCGGTAGTCATGACTTGCGACGAGACAGGCATGATCTTGGAGCCGATCTCGTTGCGCAGCAGGTCGCCCAGGTAGGCGTTGCCGCAGACGAGGACGTATTTTGCGCGGAGTGTGCCGTCGGCTGTGGTGAGAACGGGTGAGTCGCCGGTGCTGACGCCGGTGACGCGGCTGTTCTCGTGGATGGTGCCGCCGAGGCTTTCGACGGCTGCGGCTTGGCCGAGCACCAAATTCAAGGGATGGATGTGGCCGCTGAGATGGTCGAGCAGGGCGCCGACATAGCGGCCGGTGGCGACAAGCCGCGGCAGATCGGCGCGGTCGATGAGTTCGAGGCCGGTGTGACCATAGCTTTCCCAGACCTTCTTGGAATGTTCGAGGCCGCGCATTTGCCTCGCGGTAAAGGCCGTGATGGCGCCGCCTGGGGTGAGCGCGCAGTCGATGGCGTATTTCGCGACGCGGTCGCGAATGATGTTGCCGCCTTCCAGCGCCATGGCGCCGAGGCCACGCGCTGCGTCGGTTCCGTAGCGGCGGGCGATAACGTCGAGTTCGCGGCTGTAGCCGTTGACGATCTGGCCGCCATTACGGCCGGATGCGCCCCAGCCTACCTGGTTCGCCTCCACAACGGTGACCTTGAAGCCGCGCTCTGCGAGTTCCAGTGCGGCGGACATGCCGGTGAAGCCTGCGCCGATGATGGCGACGTCGGTGGTGTGCTCGCCTTGCAGCGGCGGGCGGTTGGGCGCGCTGTTGCGCGTGGCCGCGTAGTAGCTGGGGGCGTGCGCGGTGGGCATGGGAATCCTCGAAGTAAGGAAGGACTTCTTTTTTGAAAAAAAGAAGCAAAAAACTTTTGGACATTTAGGCCCTGCGTTTGCGTACGCCCGGCCCAAACTTGCAAAAAGTTTTTGGTTCTTTTTTCAAAAAGAACTTTCTTCCTTATACCGACTGCAAATAAGCATCGTACTCGACATCCGTCACACGCCGCCGAAACTCCGCCTGCTCCTGCCTTTTGCAGGCAGAAAACAGATCCTGGTAGTCCAGGCCTAAAAATTCGCCAAGGACTTCGGAAGCGTCGAACTCGTCGATGGCATCGTCCCAGTTGATCGGGAGCGTTTCGAAGCCTTCGCGTTCCTCGCCGATGATGGGCGGCCCTGGATCGATCTCGCCTTGCAGGCCATGCAGCGCGCCGGAGAGGATGCCGGCGATGGCGAGGTAGGGGTTGCAGTCAGCGCCGGCGACGCGGTGTTCGACGCGGGTCGCGTCGCCCGCGGTGATGACGCGTACGGACGCGGTGCGGTTGTCCATGCCCCAGGTGACGTTGGTGGGGGCGTGTGCACCTGGCGAGAGGCGGCGGTAGGAGTTAGCGTGTGGGGCAAGGAGAAGCATGCAGTCGGCCATGGTGGTGAGCATGCCGCCGACGACGTGGTGCAGCTTGGCAGACGGGGCGCCGTTTTCCTCTGCGAGGATGTTGCGGCCGTCGCGGTCGAGGATGGAGAGGTGGACGTGCATGCCGCTGCCTGCGAGGTCGCCATAAGGCTTGGCCATGAAGGTGGCGTCCAGGTTGTGCTTGCGGGCGACGCCTTTGACGATGCGCTTGAGAAGGAAGGCGTGGTCGGCTGCGGCCAGCGGGTCGCTGACGTGCTTGAGGTTCACTTCGTACTGGCCGGGGCCGTTCTCGCGCACGACGGTGTCGGCGGGCAGGTTCTGCGATTCGCAGGCGAAGAAGATGTCGGCCAGGACGGGCTCGAAGCTGTGGAGTTCGGCGATGGAGAGGACCTGGGTCTGCCAGCCTTGCCAGCGGCCCTCGTGGGACATCGGGGGCGAGACGGGATCGCGCGGGGTGCGGCGCCGGTCGATCAGGTAGAATTCGAGTTCGGTCGCCATGACGGGGGTGAGGCCGGCTTCGACGAAGCGGGAGGCGACGCGTGCCAGGACCTGGCGTGGGTCGGCGTAGAAGGGGGTGCCGTCCTGCTGGAGCATACGTAGCAGGACCTGGGTGGTGGGGCGGGTGAGCCAGGTGACGGGCAGGAGGGTGCCTTCGACCGGCATGCAGATGCCATCAGGGTCGCCGGTGCCGATGCAGAGGCCGGCTTCGGGGACGTCGCAGCCCCAGACATCCAGGGCGTAAACCGAGCGGGGAAGGGCGACGCCTTTGCGCATGACTTCTGGGATGCGGTCGGCGGGGACCCATTTGCCGCGGGCGATGCCGTTCACGTCAACGACGAAGGCTTCGAGGACGGCGGGGTTGCGGGCGGTGGCGCCCGGCTGTGGGTAGCCCTGAGCATAGGGCGAGAGGGGGGCGGACTGCTGGGGGAGAAAATCCAAGATGGCGGGCTCCGTGGCTGTGGCAGGGGGTTAGGGTCAGGAAGGGTGGTTCAGGGCGGCGAGGTGGGCGTGCCTGGTTGCTGCCTGGTAAGCGCGCGCGGCGTCGCCGAATGCGCGAAAGATGACCACCGAGAGCGGGTCGTTGCGGAACTCCCACTCGGGATGCCACTGGATGCCCAGCAAGAACTGTTCCCGGTTGCTGGCGGAAAAGGCTTCGATCAGGCCATCCGGCGCGGTGGCTTCGGCAGCGAGCGTGGGAGCGAGTCGGTCCACGCCCTGGCCATGCAGGGAATTCACCCGGGCGCCGGACATGCCGGAGAAGCTGTGCAGCAGGCCGCCCGGCTCGAATTCCACGTCGTGGGCGGGGCCATACTGCTCAGCCAGGGGAGCAGAGAGGTCTTCGCGGTGGTTGGCAAAGCCGGGAACGGTGTGGACGGCCTGGTGGAGGGTGCCGCCTAAGGCGACGTTGATTTCTTGAAAGCCGCGGCAGACGCCCATGACCGGCATGCCCCGCGCGACCGCGCAGGCGATGAGTGCCAGGCTGACGTGGTCGCGGGCGGAGTCGGTAGGCAGCTCGGGCGTCTGCTGAGTGGCGCCGTAATGGTGCGGGCCGACGTTGGAAACGGCGCCTGTGAAGAACAGCCCATCGAGCCGGTCGAGCACGGCTTCCAGGTCGCCAGGATCGGTCCAGGCGGCGTCGGGGCGGTCGATGAGGGCGGGCAGGATGAAGGCGTGGGCGCGTGCGCCGCCCGTCACCGCGTCGAGATATTTCTGACCGACGCTGTGGGAGACGTGCTTGCCGCCGGTAAACACGTCGGCGACGATTCCGATGGCGGGTTTCGGCGCACGGAGTTTGGAAGTTCCGTCCATCTTACAAGCCTACAGGTTCGAAGCTGATGCTGCCACCCTTGCGCAAGACGGGCAGGAATGTGTGGGGTCCGGCACACACCGGAAGGCTTGTTTCAGCAACAAACTCTTGCGGTGGTCACGGTAGCCCTGGTGTGTTGAAGGCCCGAATCCGGTGGGTTCAGGGCGTCCCGGCCACGGTGGGGCTGGATAACCGTTTCGGGAACCCTTTCGCCGCCCCTCTGTTGCGAGTAGCTCGTTCCCCATCGAAATGCTGGAGACCTAAGGAACCAAATGACAAAAGCACCGAGCAAGAAAGAGGCTGCGGCCAAGAAAGAAGCGGCTCCCAAGGGCGCGACCGTCGAGAAGCCGAAGGCAGGCAGCAAGCCGAATGCCCTCCAGCAGCCGCTGCAGCCTTCTGCCGAGCTGGCCGCCGTTGTGGGCGACGGCATGATGGCACGCGGCGAAGTCGTCAGCAAAGTCTGGGAATACATCAAGTCCCACAAGCTGCAGAACCCGAAGGACGGCCGCGAGATACTAGCGGACGACAAGCTCAAGAAGGTCTTCGGCAAGGACAAGGTGACGATGTTCGAGATGAACAAGCATCTTGCGCAGCATTTGAAGTAGTGGGCTCGCTTTAGTCAGCAGAAAGTAAGAATGTTCTTTTTTGCAAAAAAGAACCAAAAAACTTTTGGGAGTTGGGACCGGGCTTGAGCCAATGCCCGGCCTAGAGTGGCAAAAGTTTTTTGCTTCTTTTTTTCAAAAAAGAAGTGCTTCCTTTTAACGCCGCCGCCCCTGCACCTGCCGTGCAATCGCGGCAACGAAGCGCGCCGCCAGCAAGTCAGGGCGGCTGCCCGTGCGTTTGCAGGACAACTCCACGAGACGTGCCTCCTCGATGGCGCGTAGCAGAGCATCGGCACTCCACAGGTTCAGGCTGGCGGTCATGGCCGGCATGGCCCGGAAGAACACCGGTGGCCGGAGAGTCCGAATGGCTTCGGTGGCCGATAGGCCGCCGTCCATGCGCAAGCGTGCCTGGTGAAGCTTTTGAAGGTGCATCAGCGCCACTCTGACCAGGCCCACGCCCGCCAGGCCTTCTGCCATCGCTTTCTCTACCGCGGCATCGGCGGCCTTGGCGTCGCCGGACGTGGCAGACGTCAGCGCCTCATCCCCAGACGCGCCTGCGCTGTCGCCTGCGCTTTCGCGCGCCATGGCGAGGTCGATACAGCCGCCCTGGCCGGCCAGGAGGACCAGCTTCTCCACTTCGCCACGCAACACGGCGCGGTCGCCGCCGCAGGTTTCGGCCAGCCAGGTCGCGGCGTCAGGGTCGGCTTGCACGCCTTCGGCTTCGAACATGGCGCGAAGCAAGTCGGCAGCGGCGCGGCCTTCCTCGGCATAGCAGCCGACGGAGGCGGCATCGGGAGCGGCATCGATCAGGGTGCGGAGCTTGCCGCGGCCGAGACCCGGCGCTTCCAGAACAGCGAGGGCGGTGCCAGGGCCGCGCAGGGCAGCCCGGACGTGCTCGGCGGCAGCGTCCGTCACTTCGCGCACGCGTATGACGCGACGGCCGCCTATCATGGAAAGGGCCGTCATTTCGGACGCGATCTGCGGCCAGCCTTCGCGACCTAGATCGACGACGAGGAAAGGATCGTTGAGGCTGCCGGCGGTCTGCTTCACCAGGGCAAGGGCGCGTTCGCGTATGAGGCCTTCGTCTTCGCCGTACAGGAGGATTGCGCGGCAGCTTGGAGGCGGTGCGCGTAGGAAGGCCGCTGTTTGGCGGGTTTCGATTTTCATGGAAGGCGAGGAAAACACAGGGAAGGACTTCTTTTTTGAAAAAAAGAAGCAAAAAACTTTTGCCACTTTAGGCTTGGCACTTCCTCATGCACTGCGCAAATTCGCAGACGTTTTTTGGTTCTTTTTTTCAAAAAAGAACTCACTTCCTTGTCACACCGGATTCGGATGACTGCGAAAATATAGTGCCAGGGCCTGGGTAATTTGATCAGCGAGGTTGTCGGCGACGCGGTGGTCGGCGGCGTCCTGCGACAGGTCGGAGTAGAAATACTGCTCGTCGATGATGTTGAAGCCGTCTAGCGTCCGCACGATGCCGCCGGTGATTTCAGGGGTGCCGGTGCCTACCGCGCGAAGGCTCCATGTCGCGTTGCCGTTCACGCGGGTTCTGGTGCTCGAGTTGTCGTTCTGGATGCCTATGGCGCTGCTTTGCTCGGCGTAGGCGACGCCCAGGACATAGCGCTTGGCGGCGGCGTTGTCGGTGCCTTCGAGCTTGGCTTGCAGGGCTTCGCGCAGGAGCTGGCCGTTACGGTTCGGGATGATATCGACGAAGATTTCGCTGAGGGCGGCGTCTTGCTGGCTACCAGGGGCGTAGAGCGGGTGGAAGCCGCAGGCGCTCAGTGCGGCCAGGCTGGCCAGGAGCATGGCGCGGCGGGGGAGTGCGTTCGCGTTCATGGCGCCACCACAAAGTTGACGATCCGGTCGGGCACGTGGATGCGCTTGACGATGCGTCGGCCCTCGAGCTGGCGGGCGACGTTTGGCTCGGCTTCGGCGGCGGCGATGACGGAGGTTGCGTCAGCGCCGGGAGCGGCCTCGATGGTGCCGCGCAGCTTGCCCATGATCTGGATGGCGATGGTGACTGAATCGATCGTCAGCAGGGCGGCATCGGCTGTTGGCCAGGGAAGCTGGGCTACGAGGCTTGGCGGGTGGCCCTCGTGGAGCGTCGTGAAGATCTGCTCGGCGAGGTGGGGCATCATGGGGGCGGAGAGCCGGGCCGCCAGCTCGACGGCTTCGCGCCGGGCGAATGCCATGCCTTCCACTTCCGGCGCGCGGTCGGCTTCGGCGATGGCGCTGGCAAGTTCGTAGATGCGGGCGACGGCGACGTTGAAGGCGAAGCTGTCCAGCGCCTCGGTGACCGCGGCGATGGTGCGGTGCGCGGCGCGGCGGAGGGTAACGGCTGCTTGGCCGAAGTCGGCGGGCCGTGCAGAGGCCGGGCCGATGGAGGGCTCGGCGAGGCGGTGGAGGCGCTGGACGAAGCGGTAGGCGCCGACGACGCCTGACTCGGTCCATTCCATGTCGCGGTCGGGCGGATTGTCACTGAGGATGAACCAGCGGGCGGTGTCTGCGCCGTAGCGGTCGATGATGGAGCCTGGGTCCACCGTGTTGCGCTTGGATTTGGACATCGACTCGACGCGGCCAACCGTGACGGGCGTGCCGTCGCTGCGGCGGATGGCTTGGTCTCCCGTGCGGTCCACTTCCTCGGGGTAGAGCCAGGCGCCGTCGGCTGATTTGAAGCTCTCGTGGGTGACCATGCCCTGGGTGAAGAGGCCGGCGAAGGGCTCGCTGACGCCGATGCGGCCGGTCTTGTGCATCGCGCGGGTGAAGAAGCGGGCGTAGAGCAGGTGGAGGATCGCGTGCTCGATGCCGCCGATATACTGGTCAACGGGCAGCCAGCCATCGACGGCGGCGCGCTCTGTCGGCTCGGCGGCGTGCGGGGTGCAGAAGCGCGCGAAATACCAGGAACTGTCCACGAAGGTGTCGCAGGTGTCGGTTTCGCGGCGGGCGGGGCCGCCGCACGAGGGACAGGTGACGTGGCTCCAGGTGGGGTGGTGGTCGAGCGGGTTGCCTGGGCGGTCGAAGCTGACGTCTTCGGGCAGCAGGACGGGTAGCTGGTCGGCGGGCACGGGGACGGCGCCACAGGCTTCGCAATGGATGATGGGGATGGGGCAGCCCCAGTAGCGCTGGCGGCTGACGCCCCAGTCGCGTAGCCGCCAATTCACGACGCCTTCGCCGGCGCCTTGGGCTTCCAGCGCGGCGATGACGGCGCGCTTGGCTTCGGTGACCGAGAGGCCGTCCAGGAAGGCGGAGTTCTGGATGTGGCCCGGGCCGTCGTAGGCGCGGTCGCCAATGGTGAAGGCGGCGGGATCCTCGCCGTCGGGGACGACCACGGGGGGGACGGGTAGGTTGTATTTGCGGGCGAAATCGAGGTCTCGCTGGTCGTGGGCGGGGCAGCCGAAGATGGCGCCGGTGCCGTATTCCATCAGCACGAAATTGGCGATCCAGACGGGGAAGGTAGCGCCCTCGATGAACGGGTGGCGCACGCGCAGGCCGGTGTCGAAGCCCTGTTTCTCGGCGGTTTCGATGGCGGCTTCGGTGGTGCCGGTGCGTCGGCACGCGGCGACGAAGGCGGCAGCGTCTGGGTTGGCGGCGGCGGCCGCTGCGGCGATCGGATGCTCAGCGGCCACCGCGACGAAGGACATGCCGAAGATGGTGTCGGGGCGGGTGGTGTAGATTTCGATGGTGGAGAGATCGCCCGCGGGTTCGGCCAGAGGCAGGCGCAGGCGGGCGCCTTCGCTGCGGCCGATCCATTTGGCCTGCATGGTGCGGACGCGTTCAGGCCAGCGGTCAAGGTGGTTCAGGGCTTCCAGCAGCGCGGGCGCGAAGTCGGTGATGCGGAAGAACCACTGGGAGAGGCGGCGTTTTTCGATGAGCGCGCCGGAGCGCCAGCCGCGGCCGTCGATGACCTGCTCGTTGGCGAGCACGGTGTTGTCGACGGGATCCCAGTTCACGAAGGCTTCGCGGCGGTCAACCAGGCCGGCTGCGAAGAATTCCAGGAAGAGGCGTTGCTGCTGGCCATAGTAGTCGGGGTCGCAGGTGGCGAATTCGCGCGACCAGTCGATGGCGAGGCCCATGCGTTTCAGTTCGGCGCGCATGGCGGCGATGTTCGCGCGGGTCCAGACGCCGGGGTGGATGCCGCGTTCGCGGGCGGCGTTTTCGGCGGGGAGGCCGAAAGCGTCCCAGCCCATCGGGTGCATGACCTGGAAGCCCTGGGCGCGCTTGTAGCGGGCGACGACGTCGCCGAGGGTGTAGTTGCGGACGTGGCCCATGTGGATCTTCCCGCTGGGATACGGAAACATCTCGAGCACGTAGTATTTTGGCTTGTCGGGGCTGGGGATGTCGCTGGCGCTGAAGCATTTCGCTTCGTCCCAGGCCTGCTGCCAACGCGGTTCCGCCTCCGCAAAATCGTAAATATTGGGCGTGATGTCGTTCATGGCCGGGGCTTACGAGATGGGATCCGGGGACCACTCCCCATGGCGCTCAGCGCGTGCTTGCGCAGGCCAGCGCTCAGCGCGTGCTTGCGCACGAGAAAATCCAGGGGCAGAGCCCCCTGGCCTCCCTTACTTTCCTTGAGCCGCAGCAGAACGCAGCTCCCGGGCGCGCGCCAGCACCTTGTTCTCAATATCGACGGGGGTCGCCGGATTGACCGGGGCGTCGGTCCAGGTTCCGCCGTCGCGGACCTGGCGGAAGATCTGGATGCGCACGCCGTCGGCGCGGAGTTGGCGTCCGAGGACGAAGGCGGTTGCCTTGAAGCGTTCGCCTGCGGTGGTGGGGGGCGAGTACCAGTCGGTGACGATGACGCCGCCGTAGGGGTCGGCAGAGGCAAGCGGCATGAAGCTCAGGGTGTCGAGCGCGCCGCGCCAGAGGTAGGCGTTTACGGCGAGGGAGGCGCCTTCCTCGGTGCTCTTGTTGCCGTGTTCGGCGTAGGGATTCAGGCCGATACCGGCGTTGCCCGATGTTGGGGCGATGTTGGAGTCGGGGTAGCTGGGATCGGAGACGGCTGTCACGGTCTTGTGGCCGCCGCATGCGGCTAGGCCCAGGGGCAGCAGGATCGCGCCCAGGGCAACGATATGGCGGCAGCGTAAGAGCATGGTGTCCTGACATCAGAGGCCAGGTGATCCTGGCAAGGCGGCACATCTATCGCGGTGTGTTCCCGACGCCAAGGGCGGCGATGGCACCGGCACCGCAGCAGCGGGCGCGGGGAAGGCGGCGGGCGGTGGCGCCGTCGATGCCGCCTAGGGCAAACAGGCCGGGATGGAGTTGGCAAAGGGCGGCAAAGCGAAATGCGCCGAGGGTTGGCGCACCCGGGTGGCTCAGTGTCGCGAAAAGGGGCGAGACGAAGATGGCGCTGGCGCCTGCGCGGGCAGCGCGGCGGATTTCAGCCACCGTGTGCGCAGACGCGGTGATAAGCCTTGTTTGCAGCCCTGAAAGGTCGGGGTGGCGGCCGGCGCGCAGGTGAACGCCGGCGCCGAGACGGGCTGCCAGGCGCGGGTCGCCGGCGATGGTAAGGGGCAGGTTGCGGTCGCGGCAGATGCGGGCGACCTGCCCGGCGAGACTGGCGCGGCGGGGAATGCCGTCGTGGCGGAAGACGACGCCGCATTGGCCGCGCGGCAGGGCGCGTATGGCGGGGAGCGGATCGGGCATGCGCTCGGCGTCGGTGAACAGCCATAATGTCGGCAGGGTGTTGCCGGTGCGGGCTTGCCTTGCCTTGACCGCTCGCCCCCATGCTCCCAGCCTCTGGTCCATGCTTGCTTCCGCTCTCGATGCGATCAGGGATCGCATTGCCAAGGCTGCCGTGGAAAGTGGGCGCAAGCCCGAGGCGGTGACGCTTGTCGCGGTTTCGAAGACTCATCCTCAAGCGGCAGTGCGTGAGGCGCTGGCTTGCGGGCAGGTGCATTTCGGCGAGAACCGGGTGCAGGAGGCTGCGGGGAAGTTCGTGGATTTGCGGGCGGAGTATCCTGCGTTGCGGTTGCACCTCATCGGCGGGCTGCAGACCAACAAGGCGGATGAGGCGGTGGCGCTCGCCGATGTCATCGAGAGCCTGGACCGGCCGCGCCTGGCCGATGCGATCGCGCGGGCGGCCGAGAAGGCAGGGCGGCTGCCGAAGCTCCTGGTGCAGGTGAATATCGGCGACGAACCGCAGAAGGCGGGTGTGGCAACGGCGGAGGCGGCCGGCTTCATAGAGGCCTGTCAGGTGCGTTTTGGGGAGGCTTTGTGCGGGTTGATGTGCATCCCGCCGGCGGACGAGGAGCCGGCGCCGCACTTCGAGGCTCTGGCGCATATGGGCGCGGCCGCCGGCTTGGGGCTTCTCTCCATGGGTATGTCTGGCGACTTCGAGTGCGCGATCAGGCTAGGCGCCACGCATGTCCGCGTGGGGTCGGCGATCTTTGGCGCACGGCCTGTTTTGTGATGGCCTGGGCGGCGAAAGCCTGCGCACCTGCATCGGTATCTTGCATTGCAACACCGGATGAGCGTAGCAGGCCGCCGTGAACAGCCATTCCCTCGGGACCACGATGCCCCCCTTGTCGCAGGCCGAGGCTCGGCGGTCTCTGCCGAAGCTGGGTGCGCTCATCGGCGTGCTGGGCATCGTCTATGGCGATATTGGCACCAGCCCGCTCTACGCCTTCAAGGCGACGTTGCAGCTATTCGGCCGCAATCCGGTGTCGGACCTCGAAATCCTGGGATGCCTCTCGCTGATCTTCTGGTCGCTGGTGATGATCGTCACGGTGAAATACGTGCTGCTCGTCATGCGCGCGGACAACCGCGGCGAGGGCGGCATTCTGGCGTTGATGGCTCTGGCGCTGCGCTCGGTGAACAACGAGCGAATGAGGCGCTTTTTGGCGTTGGTCGGAATTGGCGGCGCGTGCCTGTTCTTCGGTGATGGCGTGATCACACCGGCGATTTCGGTGTTGTCGGCGGTGGAAGGTCTCGAGGTGACCATCCCTCAAGCGCAGGAAGTGGTCATACCGCTTTCGGTGATCATCATCCTGCTGCTGTTCATGGTGCAGCAACGTGGTACCGGAACGGTCGGCAAAGTGTTCGGACCGATCATGGTGGTCTGGTTTGCGGCGCTCGGCATCCTGGGTGCGCAACAGGTGATCCGTCACCCGTTCGTGCTCGAGGCGCTGTCGCCGGAGCATGGTTTCATCTTTTGTGTCAGGCACGGTTGGCTGGCTTTTTTCGAACTCGGCGCAGTGGTGCTGTGTGTCACGGGAGCGGAAGCGCTTTATGCGGACATGGGGCATTTCGGCGCGAAGCCGATCCGGATGGCGTGGCTGTTCTTCGTGCTGCCTTGCCTGGTGCTAAACTATTTCGGTCAGGGCGCTCTGGTGATGGCCGACAGGAGTGCCGCGCAGAATCCGTTCTTCTTGCTGGGTCCGCACTGGCTGCGGCTGCCGCTGGTGGTGCTGGCAACGGCCGCCACCGTCATTGCCAGCCAGGCACTGATCTCCGGCGGCTTTTCGATGGCGCGCCAATGCATGCAGCTCGGTTTCCTGCCGCGGCTGACGGTGCTGCACACGAGCGGCACCGAGGAAGGCCAGATATACGTGCCGCAAGTGAACACGGCGCTGATGGTTGGCGTGCTGGTGCTGGTTCTGGTGTTCCGCAGCAGCGACGCTCTTGCGTCCGCCTACGGCATCGCGGTGACAGGCACTTTCCTGTGCACCTGCGTGCTGGCGACGGTCGTGTTCCGCAGGCAGTATCATTGGTCGCGCAGCGCGGCTCTGCTGGTGTGGGGCGGCTTCTTCCTGATCGACAGCGTGTTCTTTGCCGCCAACGCCACGAAAGTTGTGGAGGGCGGCTGGGTGCCGCTGGTGCTCGGCTTGCTGCTGATGGCGATGATGACGACCTGGAAGCAGGGACGCCGCCTGATCCTGTCGAAGTGGAAGCAGGATTCGTTGCCGCTTGCTTCGTTTCTTAACCGGCTGCCGCAGTCGCGTACGCTGCGGGTGCCTGGCATGGCGGTGTTTCTGACGGGCAATCCCGATTACGTTCCGAATGCGCTGCTGCATAACCTCAAGCACAACAAGGTGCTGCACGAGCGTGTGCTGTTCATCACCGTCTCCACGCTCGATGAGCCGGAGGCCGGGCCGGATCGGCGCACCGAGGTGACCGAACTCGCACCGGGCATTCATCGCGTTCTGCTGCGTTATGGCTTCATGGAAAGCCCGAACGTGCCGCGCGCGCTCGAGGATCTCCGCAGCCACGGCGTGGCTTACGACCCGATGACGACGAGCTATTTCCTGGGGCGGGAAGTTTTGGTTCGGTCGATTGCACCGAAGATGGTTTGGTGGCGGCTGCGGCTGTTTCTCGTCATGGCGCGGAATGCGGTGCCGGCTACGGAGTTCTTTCGTATTCCGAGCGACCGGGTGGTGGAGCTTGGGGTCAGGGTGGCTTTGTAGGGGAGGCAAGCACGTTCTTTTTTGAAAAAAAGAACCAAAAAACTTTTGCGACTTTGGGCCGAGCCTGAGTGGGTGCCCGGCTCAAATGATCAAAAGTTTTTTGGTTCTTTTTTTCAAAAAAGAACGTGCTTGCTTTGCTAACCTTCGCCAATGGCGAGTTCGTGACTCGATCGATCGCTTACAGGGTGGTTGCGTCTCCCGCATCGATGCGCAGGCGGGGCAGGTAGAGGCGGAAGGTCGTGCCGAGGCCTGGTTCGGAAAAGATGCGAACGTGGCCTTCCGACTGTTTGATGAAGCCGTAGAGCATGGAGAGGCCGAGGCCGGTGCCGCGGCCGATCGGCTTCGTGGTGAAGAACGGGTCGAAGGCGCGTGCTGCGATATCAGGGGGCATGCCGGTGCCGGTATCGGTGACTGCGATGGCGACGTATGGGCCGGCCTTGAGGTCGCCGCCCTGGTCGCGTGCGTAGGTGTCATCCAGGTGGGCGTTTGAGGTTTCGATCGTGAGGCGGCCACCTTCCGGCATGGCGTCGCGGGCGTTGATGGCGAGGTTGAGGAGAGCGCTCTCGAGCTGGTTTGGATCGCACAGGGTCGGCCAAAGGCTGCCTGCGAGCACCATTTCCATATCGATGCCGGAGCCCAGGGTTCGCCGGACGAGCTCTTCCATCCCGGCGACAAGGCGGTTTACGTCGACGCGCTTGGGGTCGAGGGGCTGGCGGCGGGCGAAGGCGAGGAGGCGCTGGGTGAGTGCGGCGGCGCGCTGCGCGCCGGAGATGGCGGCGGCCGTGTAGCGCTCCAGATTGTCGAAGCGGCCCTGGCGGACGTTATTCTGCAGCAGCTCGAGGCTGCCGGTGATGGCGGTGAGAAGGTTGTTGAAGTCGTGCGCGATGCCGCCGGTGAGCTGGCCGACGGCTTCCATCTTCTGGGACTGCCTTAGCAGGTCCTCGGTGCGGGCGAGTGCTTCAGCGGCTTCGTGTTCGGCGGTGACGTCGCGCCCGCTGGCGTAGGTGAGACCGCCTTCGGTTGCGGCGACCCAGGCGATCCAGCGGTAGCTGCCGTCTCGGTGGCGGACCCGGCATTCATAAATTGGCACTTGGTCCTTGATGGCCTCGTCGTGTGCGGCGGCGCTTGCGGCCCGGTCTTCGGGGTGAGTGAGGTCGAGGTGGTGCTGACCGATGATCTCCTCCGGCTGCCAGCCGAGGCTGGTGGTCCAAGCTGGATTGGCGGCCGCGAAGATACCGTCCGCGCGTATCACGGCGATCAGGTCCTGCGAGTTTTTCCAGGCGCGGTCGCGCTCGGCGGTGCGCTCGGCCACACTGGCTTCGAGAGACACATTGAGGCGCTGCAGTTCGGATTCGGCGCGCTTGCGGGCGGTGATGTCCACGCTGATGCCGACCATGCCGGTGATGGCGCCGCGCGTATCCCGCAGGGGAGCTTTGGTGGACAGCCAGGTGCGGGGCGTTTGGCTACCCGTTCCGACTTTTTCCTCCAGTGTTTGCGCACGGCCTGCGCTCATGATGCGGCGGTCGTTTTCCATGACCGCGCTGGCTTGCGCCGCATCGTGGAGGAATTCGCGGTCGTTGCGGCCCTGCACTTCGGACCAGGGCTTGCCGATGAGGTCGAGGGTTGCACTGTTGGCGATGAGCATGCGGCCGGCGCGGTCCTTGGCGTAAATCAGGCCGGGTGCGGTTTCGATAATGGTGGCGAGCAGGTTGCTGGTTTGGCGGAGTTCCTCCTCAGCCTCGCGGCGGCCAGTCACGTCCAGCATGATGCCGGCGAGGCGCAGCGGGGTGCCTTCGGAGGTACGGAGAAGTTGGGCGCGAGCCTGGATCCAGCCTCTGCTGCCGTCGGGACGGATGATCCTGTACTCGCCATCGTAAGCGCCGCCGCCTGTTAATACCGCGGTGATTTCCGCCCGCATGCGGTCGCGGTCGTCCGAGTCGATGGCTTCGATGAGTTGCTCGTAGGTGAAGGGGTCTTCGGGGTTCCGGCCGAAGATCTCGCGGCAGACAGGCGAGGTGATGATCTCGCCGGTGCGGGCCTCGCGCTCCCAGAAGCCGAGGCGGCCGGCCTGCGCTGCGAAGCGGAGGCGTTCCTCGCTATCCTGCTGTGCGCGCAAGCGGCCGGCTATTTCGGCCATCAGGGCGGCGTTTGTTGTCTCCAGTCCGGCGAGGCGTTCGCGCTCGAGGGTGACGTCAACCTGGCTAGCAAAAAAGTAGGCCAGCTTTCCGTCGGCGTCGTGCACCGGCGCTATGAGCAGGCGATTCCAGAATGGCTCGCCGCTGCGGCGATGATTGCGAATATCGATTTCGATTGATTTCGCATCGTGCACGGCCTTGCGTATGCGCGCGACGGTGTCGGGATCCGTTTCGGGTCCCTGCAGAAAGCGGCAGTTGCGGCCAACGATCTCTTCGCGGTCGTAGCCGGTGAGGCGGCAGAAAGCGTTGTTGACGAAAACCACGGGATTGTCAGGGAGACGTGGGTTGGAAACGATCATGGGCATGCGCGTGGCGCGCACGGCGGCGGCAAAAGGATCGGTGCCGATGGAATTGCCGAGAAGTTCCGCACTGATACGCTCGGCGTCGCGCGTTTTTTCTTCCCTCGAGAGACCGTGGTTCATAACAGGCGGGTCTGGGGGAGCTGGCACCGGAGAATTATCGGGCGAGGTTGTCATAGTCGAACGCGTCCTGAACCTGCCTTCCTGATGGCGGGGTAAAGCCGCGGGTCAGTCGTGGTTGCATGTTGCCGGTCGGCGGCGAAAACCTAAGACGATGGTGTGCGCAGCTGAGGGCGGGCAGGTCGCGGCAGGGAACTATCCTGACTGAGTAACATTGCAGATACGTATGTGGCGTTCCGCAACAATCTGGTCGGCGCCCTTCCATTGTAACGCTGAGCACCGTCTCCCAGGTCTCAACTGCTCAGACGCTTTCTTCCGTTATTACAAGGATATGGTCATGCTGCGCTCACGAGTTTCTTCCATGCTGGCGCCTGCGCTCGTCGCGGCATTGCTGGCGGCACCAGTTGTTCTGATGCCGGTGTCGCCGGCGTCTGCGCAGATCGCGGTCGATATCACGATCGCGCCGCCGGAACTGCCTGTTTACGAGCAGCCGCCGCTGCCTGCGCCCGGCTATATCTGGACGCCTGGCTTCTGGTCGTATGGCGATGATGGGTATTACTGGGTGCCTGGCACCTGGGTTGAGCCGCCGCAGCCAGGCCTGCTTTGGACACCTGGATATTGGGGCTGGAACAACGGGCGCTACGCCTTCAACCAGGGTTATTGGGGTCCGCACGTCGGTTTCTACGGCGGCATCAACTACGGGTATGGCTACACCGGCAACGGTTTTGAAGGCGGCGAATGGCGCGGGCGTGAGTTCGCCTACAATCGCGCAGTCAACAACTTCGGCAACGTGCATGTGACGAATGTGTATGAGCGGAATGTCACGGACATCACGAACGTTCGGCGTGTCAGCTTCAACGGACCGAACGGCGTGAATGCTCGGCCGACTCCTGAACAGGAGCGCTGGAATCACGAGCAGCATGTTCAGTTGACTGAGGCGCAGCAGCAGCATCGCCAGGCCGCCGCGCAGAACAGAGAACTCCGCGCCTCGGTGAACCACGGTGATCCGGCAATCAAGGCGACGTCGCGCCCAGGAGACTTCAGCAGTTTCCGGTCAACGCCGGCACCGGCGAACCGCGGCCCGCAAGCCGATGAGCACCGTGCCGGTGCGCCAGGACCGCATATGGAGAATGGTCCGCACCCGGCGCTGGCGCCGCATCCTGACGCTGGTGCGCGGCCGAACGCCGCCATGCGCCAGGAGCACGGGCCCCGTACAGAAGCTGCGCCACATCCAGAAGCTGCTCACGGGCCCGAGGCTGCGCGGCGTCCTGAGGCAGCATCGCGTCCTGAAGTCGGGCCGCGTCCGGAGGCAACACCAAGGCCGGCCGTCAATCCGCACCCGTCGGCGCCTGGACGCGAGGGTGGCGTTGCACCTCGTCCTGAAGGCGCGATGCACGCCATGGCGCCGCATCCCGCGGAGGCACCACATCCGGCCGCTGCTCCGCATCCGGCGGAAGGCGGGCATCCTGGTGATGAAAAACACTAAAAGAAAGCGCGTTCTTTTTTGAAAAAAAAGAACCAAAAAACTTTTGCTACTTGGGGCCGAGCCTGGGAATAGGCTTGGCCCCTATCTCTATCGTTTTGGTGATGGATAGATCGCTGGACTGGCTTTGCCATCTATGCCGACAGCGCGAACACCGAAGATGTATTCGTCCTTCGAGAATGGGACGGTTATGCTGGTGGTATCTCCGGCATCGATCGTGGTTGTCCAAGTGGGGTCGGTGGTGAGGCGGCGGACGATCTCATAGCGTGCGGCGCCGGGAACGGCTGACCACGTCAGCGACGTTTTGTTGGTGAGTTCGTGGGTGAGGACGAAAGCCTCGGCAGGCCGTCCCGGCGCGGACGCCAGTGCTTGCAGGCCAGCGATGTTGTAGCGCGTTGCCTGCGCGAGATAGTTGAAATCCATGAACTGGATCAGGTCGCCGTATTGCACGCCGCCTTCCACGCGCACGTTCTGGTGCTGGTGTGCAAAGGTTTCGACCGGTTCGGTGAAGCGGATGGCGGGATAGCCTGCGGCGTTGAAGGATTCGTGGTCGCCGCCGCGAAGGAAGCGGTCGGCGCGGAAAATCAGGTCGCCGTGGAAACCAGGGACAGCGCGGTCGCCGGCTTCCTTAACGAAACGCGCCAATTCTCTTGAAGGAGAGTCGCTTTCGTTGCCGATGACGTTCACCCGCTTCGGGTCGGCGCCCGCCGGAAGCGCCTCCGAGAAAATGCGTATGCTGTCTGGGTTATGCTGGCCTTCATCGCCGACAGAGGCGCCGATGATGTCGTTGTTGAGGTCGCCTTGCACGTCGATGTTGGCGGCGCGTAGTGCCTGGGCGTGGTGCTGCGAGCCGAAGAGCCCCTGTTCCTCGGAATCATAGGCGGCGAAGATGATCGTTGCGTGCAAAGGAACGTTGGCGAGAACGCGCGCTGCTTCGAGCACGGCGGCGGTGCCGGAGGCATTGTCGTCGGCGCCCGGCGCGTCGTTGGTGCCATCCGAGTCGTCGGTGTTGCGGGAGTCGTAGTGGCTCGACATCACGTAAGTTCGGGTGCCTGGCTCGTCGCCTTTCAAGGTGGCGACAACGCTGGCGATCTCAACGTCGCGCGGGACGCGTTTGCCGTCGGCGTGATGCAGGTGGCTGTCGACGGCAACGGTCATGCGGCCGCCACTGGTATTGGCGATGTCGGTAAACTGCTGGACTAGCCAGTTACGTGCGGCGACGACGCCGCGGCACTCCGCCGCGTGCTCCGAAAAGGTGCTGCGCGTGCCGAAGGAGACGAGTTTCTCGACATCGGCGCGCAGCCGCTCAGGCGAGACTTGCGAGAGAGGGTCGGCGCTTGCGGGATGCGCAAGCGCCAATCCGGCGAGGGTAAAACCTGCAACGCCCAGCCGCCGCCTTAGCAAACGCCTACTCCGCTGCCTGACGCAATGGTGCGGCGACGTCTGCCTGGAAGGCCTGGATGCCGGTTTGCCAGCGGCCTAGAATGAGGGCGTGTATGTCGTGCGTGCCTTCGTAGGTGTTCACCGCTTCAAGGTTCATGACGTGGCGGATGACGTGATACTCGTCGGAGATGCCGTTTCCGCCGTGCATGTCGCGGGAGACGCGTGCGATGGCCAGCGCCTTGCCGCAGTTGTTGCGCTTCATGAGCGAGACCATTTCCGGCACGGACGTGTGATCGTCCATGGCGCGGCCGAGACGTAGAGAGCCTTGCAGACCAAGGGCAATTTCGGTCTGCATGTCGGCAAGCTTAAGCTGGATGATCTGGTTGGCAGCGAGTGGACGCCCGAACTGGCGGCGGTCCAGCGTGTAGGTTCGTGCGGCCTCCCAACAGAACTCGGCAGCGCCCATGGCGCCCCAAGAGATGCCGTAGCGCGCCTTGTTGAGGCAGCTGAACGGGCCCTTTAGGCCGCGCACGCCAGGCAGGAGGTTCGCCTCGGGGACGAAGACATCGTCCATCATGATCTGGCCTGTGGCCGAGGCACGGAGGGAAAACTTGCCTTGAATCTTTGGGAAATCGAGGCCTTTCATGCCGCGCTCGAGGATGAAGCCGCGAATGACGCCATCGTCGGTCTTGGCCCACACGACGGCGACATCCGCGATCGGGGCGTTGGTGATCCAGGTTTTGGCGCCGGAGAGGCGATAGCCGCCTTCGGTGGCGCGAGCGCGGGTGATCATGCTGCCCGGGTCGGAGCCATGGTCGGGCTCGGTCAGGCCGAAGCAGCCGACAAGATCGCCGGAGGCCAGGCCAGGGAGGAATTTGTCGCGTTGCGCGTCGGTGCCGAAAGCGTGGATCGGGTGCATGACGAGGCTGGACTGGACGCTCATGGCGGAGCGGTAGGCGCTGTCCACGCGTTCGACTTCGCGGGCGATGAGGCCGTAGGCGACATGGTTCACGCCGGCGCAGCCATAGCCCTCGATGGTAGGGCCGAGCAGGCCAAGGGCGCCCATTTCGCGGAAGATCTCGCGGTCGAAGATTTCGTGGCGGTTTGCCTCGAGAATGCGGGGCATGAGGCTGCCCTGGCAGTAGTCGCGCGCAGCGTCCCTGACGGCGATTTCCTCCGGTGTTAGCTGGGCTTCCAGGAGTAGCGGGTCTGACCAGGACATTTTGAGCTCCCTTGTTATTGGAGGAAGAAAGGCGTTCGTCACGTGCACTTACCTACGTCTTTCGAGCCCCGCACGAAGGGACAAAAGTTTTTTGCTTCTTTTTTTCAAAAAAGAAGACCTTTCCCTACTCTTCCTCAGCATCCGCCCGTAGCCGCCTAAAACTCCTGACGCTAAGCGGCAGCATAAGCAGATAGATGATGCCAGCGGCGGCAAGCGCCAGCCAAGGATCGGCGACGAGGAGTGCTGCGAAGAAGCCGGTGCCGAGGAAAAGCGGCAGCACGTATTCGCTTGGGACCTTGAAGTTCTTGAAGCTCCAGACTGGCAACGTGGAGACCAGCAGGAGCGAGGTTCCAACCAGAGCGGGAGCGACGAGCCAGGGGCTTTGCGCGAAAGCGGCGAGGCGGAGCCAGCCTTGGTTGGTGGCTTCCATGCCCAGGAAAAGCGGGAACAGGGCGATGCCGGCGCCGGCGGGCGCGGGCACGCCGGTGAAGAAGCTTTGAGCGTAGGCCGGTTTGGGCGAGCTTTCGAGGGCGGCGTTGAAGCGGGCCAGGCGTAAGGCCATGCACACGGCAAACATGAGGCAGGGCATGAAATCGTAGCGGCCGGCGCCGTGCAGGGACCAGAGGAAGAGGATGAGAGGCGGGGCTACGCCGAAGCTGGCGAAGTCTGATAGGGAGTCGAATTCGGCGCCGAAGCGGGAGGTGGCTTTCAGCAGGCGGGCGATACGGCCGTCCAGGCCGTCGATGATACCCGCGACCAGGATGGCGACGGCGGCGTGTTCGTAGCGGTTATCGAGGGCGTAGCGGATGGAGGTCAGGCCTGCGCAGAGCCCGAGCATGGTCAGCAGGTTCGGCATGACCCGGTTGAAGGACGGGCCTTTGTAGCGCGGGCGGCGTCGGGCGCGGCGCTGGCGGCGCATCTGGGCGCGTGGGGTGAGGCCGTCCATCAAGGATTGGCCGTCATGGCGGGACCATGGCGAGCACGGTCTCGCCGCCGATCATGGTTTGGCCGACGGCGACAAGCGGGGTGACGCCGATGGGAAGGTAGATATCGGTGCGACTGCCGAAGCGGATGATGCCAAGGCGCTGGCCCGTGGCGATGGCGTCGCCCACGCGCAGGTCGCAAAGGATGCGGCGGGCGACGAGGCCGGCGATTTGCACGATGGCGAGGTCGCTGCCGTTCGGAAGGCGGATGGCGAGCGCGTTGCGCTCGTTCTCGTCGCTGGCCTTGTCGAGGCTGGCGTTCACGAAGGTGCCTGCGCGGTAGTCGATGGCTGTGACGGTGCCTGCGGCGGGCACGCGGTTCACGTGCACGTTGAGGATGGAGAGGAAGGTGGCGACGCGCCAGCGCGGCTCCGCGCCCAGACCGAGGGCGGCGGGTGGGACGGCCAGCATGACGGAGACGATCTTGCCGTCGGCGCCGGAGACGATAGCGCCTGGTTGGGGCGGCGGGACCCTCTCGGGATCGCGGAAGAAATAAAAGCAGAAGAGGGCGAAGACGAGGCCGGCGGCCGCCAGCGTCCAATAGGTAAATAGCCCGGCGACCATGACGGCGGCGCCCGCGGCAATGAATGGTTTACCGGCGCGGTGCGGCGGCGCCAGCACCAGCCGCAGCGTCTCCAAAAGGGCCATTGGAGACGATGTGCTGTCTTTGGTCCGAGGGGTCAAGCCAGGCGGCCCGTGACTCAGCCATCGGTATCTATCAATGGGCCCATAGACTGGCCGATGCCCAGGCGGCGGCGATGCAGGCCGCGGCGGCGAGGAGGCTTGCGCCCGCCGGTCCGAGGCGCGTCAGCCTTGGGGCGAGAAGCCAGGCGGCGACAGGCGCCGCAGGCGTTGCATCGACCGGCACGAAGTGGCCGCGGTTGGAAGCAATGATGACCGCGGCGGCGGCTACCGCGAGGGCGCGAGCGAGGAGTGCTGCGGACTCGGGGAGGCCGACTAGCGCTGCGGATGCTGCGGCGACCACCAGGGAAGCGACGATCCAGTGTGTGGCAGCGCCTGTCGCCCAGAAGGCGCCGGCAAGCGCCAAGGCCGCGCCGGTCCGCGCCCAGCCGGGATCGCCGCCCGCTGGGCGGGCAAGCCGGACGGCGATGGCGAAGGCTGCCCACAAGCCAAAGAAGACCGGCACGCATTGCGCGACGATGTCGCCGTGCCAGGAGGCCGCTCGCAGCCACCAGGCCAGAATGGCAGCCAGAGTGATCCGGATGAGCCAGGGGCGGTGCTTCTTCTCGAGCATCGAGGCGGCCAGCAGAAGAAGACCGGCCTCGGGAAGGCGAGCCAGGGGTGTTGCAGGCCAGGCAAGAAGCGCTGGCCAGAGCATGACCGCCCAGCCGGCGGTGATCCCGATGCCTGCCGCCATTGTGGCCTTTTCACGCCTGATGGCGCGTAGGGCTGCGGTGATGGCTAGTGTTGCCAGGATCGGGCGTAGGAGCGGGCTGGTCAGGATTTGGTGCATGGCGGGTGGAGCGAGGAAAAGGGACTTCATTTTTGCAAAAAAGAAGCAAAAAACTTTTGGACTTCAGGCCCGGCACTTCCGCACGCCTGGCCTAGACTCGCAAAAGTTTTTGGTTCTTTCTTTCAAAAAAGAACTCGCTTCCACTACTTCGGGAATTCGACGGCGCGGTATATGACGTCGGAGGCAAAGCCGCGATAATTGTCGATGCCGGCGAGGAGTTTGTCGGATTTGTCCTTGCTCATGAAGGCTTCGCTTTCCTTCTGCACAGCCTGATCGCGCGCTTTGTCCGGGTCCATTGCCGAGAGTGTGGGGTAGTGCTCGAGGAGCAGGACGTTGCTGCCTTCGGCGCCGGCGATTTTTACCAGGACTTTATAGTCGTCGATGATGCCATGTTTCTTCTCGATCTCCTCCATGGGCACCCAGTAGCTGCGTAGCAGGTTCAGGTAGTCGTCCACGTGTGTCGGGGAGATGGTGCGTGTCTGGATTTCCCAGGCGCCCTTTTGCGGAGTGTAGTCCACGAACGGTTCGGCTGCGGCGACGCCGATGCCGATGACGCCGATGGCTACGCCCGCGATGCCGAATTTGCTTGCCATGTTCACCGCCGGTGCTGGGAGCATAAAAAAGGCCAGGGGATTTTGCCCCTGGCCCTGTCACGTTATCCGAAGCGTTCTAGTAGCGGTAGAGGTCGTGCTTGAAGGGTCCATTGACGCCGGGGAGGTCGAGATACTCGGCCTGCTTGGTGGAAAGCTTAGTGAGTTTCGCACCAACTTTCGCAAGATGCAGCGCGGCGACCTTTTCGTCGAGATGCTTCGGCAGGGTGTAGACCTTGTGCTCGTACTGGCCGGGTTTCGCATGCCAGAGTTCGAGCTGGGCCAGGACCTGATTGGTGAAGCTTGCGGACATGACGAAGCTCGGGTGGCCGGTGGCGTTGCCGAGGTTCACCAGGCGGCCCTCGGAGAGAACGATGAGCCGCTTGCCGTCGGGGAAGACGACTTCGTCGACCTGCGGCTTGACGTTTTCCCACTTGTAGTTGCGCAGGCTCTCGATCTGGATTTCGCTATCAAAATGGCCGATGTTGCAGACGATGGCGCGATGTTTCATGGCGCGCATGTGGTCGGCGGTAATGACATCCACGTTGCCGGTGGCGGTGACGAAGATGTCGCCGCGCGGGGCGGCGTCGTCCATCGTATCGACTTCGTAGCCTTCCATCGCCGCCTGCAGCGCGCAGATCGGATCGATTTCGGTGACGACGACGCGGCAGCCGGCGTTGCGCAGGCTGGCGGCCGAGCCTTTACCGACATCGCCGAAGCCGGCGACTACCGCGACCTTGCCGGCCATCATGACGTCCGTGCCGCGGCGGATGCCGTCCACGAGGCTTTCGCGGCAGCCGTAGAGGTTGTCGAACTTCGACTTGGTGACGCTGTCGTTGACGTTGATGGCGGGGGTGAGGAGCTTGCCTGCCTTCATGCGCTCCCACAGGCGGTGGACGCCGGTGGTGGTCTCCTCGGAGAGACCGCGTACGTCGGCCATCATTTCGGGGTATTTGTCGTGCATGAGGTTGGTGAGGTCGCCGCCGTCATCGAGGATCATGTTCGGCGTCCAGCCGTCCTGGCCGCGGACTGTCTGTTCGATGCACCAGTTGAACTCGTCCTCGCTCATGCCCTTCCAGGCGAAGACGGGAACGCCTTCGGCGGCGACTGCTGCGGCGGCGTGGTCCTGGGTCGAGAAGATGTTGCAGGAGGACCAGCGGACCGTGGCGCCGAGAGCCGTCAGGGTCTCGATGAGGACCGCGGTCTGGATGGTCATGTGGAGGCAGCCGGCAATGCGGGCGCCCTTCAGCGCGCCGGGGCCGTATTCCTCGCGCAGCGCCATGAGGCCGGGCATCTCGTCCTCGGCCATGGAGATCTCCTTGCGGCCCCAAGCTGCGAGGGAGAAGTCCCGGACCTTGTAGTCTTCCGAGGGGGTGAGCGTCATCATGTTGGTGTCGGGCATCGGGTGCTCCTGCGTCTGGCCGTCCTTGCAGCAAAGCAGGCGGGAGAAAGCAAGGGCGGAGCAGTCAGCGTGTCCTTTTTTGAAAAAAAGAACCAAAAAACACGTTCGCGTTCAGGCCCGGTTAGAGGAAGTGCCGGGCTCAAAGGTCCACAAGTTTCTTGCTTCTTTTTTTCAAGAAAGAAGTTTTTGCTTTAGATCGAAGAGGCAACCCATTCCTTGAGCGCGCTCTTGGGCGCGGCGCCGACCTTGGTAGCGGCGGGCTTGCCGTCCTTGAACATGATCAGGGTAGGTATGCCGCGGACACCGTAGGTGTTCGGGGTCATCGGGTTCTCGTCGATGTTCACTTTCACGACCCGCACCTTGCCGGCGTATTCGGCGCCGATTTCCTCGAGTGCGGGAGCGATCATCTTGCAGGGGCCGCACCATTCCGCCCAGAAATCGACCAGCACGGGGCCGGATGCGTTCAGCACATCGGCCTCGAACGTGTCGTCGGTGGTGGCGGCAGTATTGGCGCTCATGGTGTCGTTACTCCTGGGGAGGCGTTGGTTGGCATTCGACATGGTCGGGCCCGAGGTTGCTATCAAGCACGCCTGAATGGCGATCCAGCAATGTGTCCGGCAGGGGCATGACGGCTGGTCCGTCTGTCCAGATGAGCATGCAGCGGACTGGAAGAGTCGGGAAGATCAGGCGGAGGATGTCGCGGTAGGCGGCCATCTGGCGGAGGTACATGACGGGCGCGTCGCCGGGCGTGGCGGGCGGGGCGCGGCTGGTTTTGTAGTCGGCAATCAGGACGGCGTCCGGGAGGATGGCGAGGCGATCGACCTGGCCGGAGACGACGCGATTGCCGAGGACGCCGGAAATCGGCTGTTCGGCGCGGCTTCCGGGCGCGAAGAGCATGGCGCAGTCGGGGTCCTGCAGGACGTCCATAGCCTGACGCACGAGGGTGTCGGCGTCTTCCATGCCAGCAGTGAAACGGCGGCCTGCTTCGAGGCGCGCTTCGGGCGGCAGGGCGGGGAGGTGTTGGAGCAGGGCATGCATCGCCAGGCCGCGGGAGAAGCGGTCTCTGGTATCGCGGCCCAGCGGCGAGCGGACTGCGGGGACGGGGCCGAACTCCACGCCTTCCGGGCGGCTGGGTGAGAGCGGGCGTGGCCGTGTGGGCTCTGCGGGGAGGGGAAGCGCTTTCCAGAGCGGGGCGGTGCCTGCCCACGGCGGTGGAGCAAGGGTGGCCTGTTCGACCGTTTCGCGGGCCTGGTCGGCTGGTACGGTTTGCGGGCAGTCGTGGCGGAGAATGGTGCCCGGCCACGCCGTGAAGCTTTGCGGCTTGCTGCCCAGCGACTGCATGGCGCGCTCCACCAGCTTGTACCAGGTGCCTTCGTGTTCGGCGTGGGTCTCCCAGCCGCACACGAGCACGCGGTCGCGGGCGCGGGTCAGGGCGACGTAGAGCAGGCGGTGGTACTCTTCGAGGCGGGCGCCTTCGGTGCTAGCGTGCAGGGTGTTCACTGCCTGGCAGCGCATGTCGCGGTGCGGAGTCCAGAACGGCAGGTCTGCGCCCGAGTGCGGATCGCGTGCCCAGCAGAGCAGGCGATCGGCAGGGGGAAGGCTGGTGGTGTCGGGCAGGATGACGATGGGAGCTTCGAGGCCTTTGGCGCCGTGCACCGTCATGATGCGGACTGTGTCGCCGGCGGACTCGGCCTGGCGCTTCACCTCCGACCCGGCCTGGCGCAGCCAGTGCAGGAAGCCTTGCAGCGATGGCGGGTTGAGGGCGGCGAAATGCAGAGCGGCGGAGAGGAGTTCGTCCACGGCCTCGGCCGCGTCCGGGCCCAGGCGCGCGTACAGGCGGGCGCGGCCGCCGAGTGGACCGAGAGCTTCGGCGAGCAGGGCGTAGGGGGCGGCGAAATCCACGCGCGTCAGCAGGGTGGAGAAGATATGGGCGGCGGCGCGCCAGGCGGGCTGTTCGTCCGCGCGGGTGCGGAGTGTGTCCCAAAGGTGGCGCTCGCCGCGGTTCTGGGTGAGCGCCATGAGATCGTCGTCATTCAGGCCGCCGAGCGGGCTGGTGAGGAATTCGGCGAAGGACAGGTCGTCGCTGGGGAGAAGGAGGGCTTCGCAGAGGGCGAGGATGTCCTGCACGGCGGGTTGTTCTGTCAGGACCATGCGGTCGAGGCCGGCTACTGGAACGCCGCGGGCTTTCAAGGCGCGGACTAAGGCGCGGTCGAACTGGCCGCGGCGGCGGACCAGGACCAGGAAGTCGCCTGGCCGCAGGCGGCGGCCTTCGGAGGCGAGGGTGCTGCCGGCGAGTTGCTCGGCGATCCAGCGCGACAGTTCGGCGACAAGATCCTGTGGGGCGGAGGCGCGGCCCTGGTTCGTTGCGGGGATGGTCCAGGGGGTGGAGGGTTCGGGCTCGGGTCTGGGCGTGAGCGGCCAGAGTTCGACGCTGCCGGCGTGACCGGCGCGGCAGGCGACATGGAGGAGATCGCCTGGAGGGCAGACGCCTGCGGCCGCTTCGGGGTCGGCGAACACCGCGTCGACTAGGGCGAGAACGGGTGCGGTGGTGCGGAAGGAGACGTCCAGGACGGTTTCGCGCCAGGTCTGGCCGGCGTCGTGGACCTTGGCGGCGTAGTGGGCTCGCCAGTGGTCGAACTCGGCAGGGTCGGCGCCCTGGAAGGAGTAGATGGATTGTTTCTTGTCGCCAACTGCGAAGATGCTGCGTGCGACACGCATTGCTTCGCGCGCGCCAGTGCCTGCGAAGAACTCGCCGGCAAGATCGGCGGCAATTTTCCACTGAGCGGGCGCGGTGTCCTGCACTTCGTCGAGCAAAAGATGGTCGAGGCCACCGTCCAGTTTGAAGAGGACCCAGGCGGCTCGGCCGGGATCGGACAGGAGGGCGCCCGTGCGGCCGATAAGCTCATCGTAGTCGAGGAGGCCGCGGCTTTCGCGTGCCTCCCTGGTGCCGGCGAGGATTGGGCGGGCGATGTCGAGCAGGGCGGCACTGGCGCCGGCGACGCGCAGGGCGGCAAGTTGGTCGAGTACGGCTTCGACGCGCGCCTGTTCAGCCTCGCAGGTGGGGGCGATGTGCGGGTGGAGGTTCGCCAGCTTTGCGTTGCAGAACCTCGAGGGGGCGCCGCGGGCGCCATCGGAGCGGAACAGCTCCTTGAGCCAGCTATCCCAATGCTCCTGGCGCAGGTCGGCTGGCAGGCCGAGCCAGGCGACCATGCGGGCGGCCTTTTCGGCGACGGCAGGGGAGCCCTGGTTGCTGGCGATGATGAGAGCGTCACGCAAATCAGCTTCGCCCGGCCAGGTGACAGCGGCGGCGAGGATGGAGGCGGGATCGGCCGCGGCATCAAGACCAACGGCGCGGCGGTAGGCTTGGGCGAGCGCAGGACCGGGAATGGCGAGGGCAGGTGCCAAACGGTCGCGCTGGCCCTCGAGGGAGGCGAGAAGGCGGCCGAAATCGTCGGCGCCGACCAACCCTGCCACGGTGGCGAGCGCCTGCTGGTCAACGTTCGGGAGGGCGGTCTCGCGGGCATCGTCGAGGGCTGCGCGGGCGTCGGCGTCCTCCATGACCCGGAAGTGGGGGGAGATGGCGGCTTCGAGCGGGAAGCGGCGGAGGAGCGACTGACAGAAGGCGTGGATGGTGCCAATGCGCATGCCGCCAGGCAGGTCGAGCACGGTCGCGAAAAGGGCGCGGGCCTTGGTGCGGAGAGCGGACGAGGGGTCCAGCTCAAGGTCCGCGAGCTCGGCGTCGAGCTTTTCGTCGCTCGCGGTGACCCAGCCGCCAAGTCGTTTCTGCAGGCGGATGGCCATCTCGGCGGCGGCGGCCTTGGTATAGGTGAGGCAAAGGATGCGCGAAGGATCGGCATCGGCCAGCATCAGGCGGAGTAGCCGGTCGATCAGGAGCTTGGTCTTGCCTGTCCCGGCATGGGCGGAGACGAAGGCCGAGACTCGCGGATCGGACGCTGCGCGCTGTTCGGCCTGGGCGCGGGCTACGGGGGTTTTGACGACGGCGTTCACCAGCCGGTTATCCGCTGGCGCACGGCGGGTCGCAAGGATAGGAAAGGAAGGTCTTCTTTTTTGAAAAAAAGAAGCAAAAAACCTTTACATGTTTGGGCGGGGCACTTCCTCACGCTCGGTCTCAAGTCGCAAAAGTTTTCTGGTTCATTTTTTCAAAAAAGAACTGCTCTCCTCTCTACCCCAACCATTCAGGATTATTGATGGTGCCATCGAAATGGTGCGACACCTTGTAGCGCTCCGTGCTGCCATCGGCTGCCTTCGCGGCAGACTTCGCGAGGAACTCGGCGCGTTGCGCGGGCGAGATGGGCTGGTAAGTTTTCACGGCTTCTAATGACTGCGTCAGGATCTTTTGCGAGTCGATGCCGAGGACCTGCAGCGTGGTCGGCAGGCTCATCGCGTAGTGCAGCATGTCCACGGGTGCGAGCACGCCGGCGTCGAGGATGAAGGGATCGCCGAAGGTTTTCATGCCGAACACGGCGGTATGGTGGGCTAGCGCGATGGGGAGAACATGCTGTTCGAAGCTGTCGTAGTGCGCATCCATGATGTTGAGGGGCATTTGCACGCTGTCAAAATGGAAGCCGTGCGCGTCGGCGACTTCGAACATGTGGGCGTGGATGGCAGGGCTTTTGTGGCCGGTGAAGCCGATGTAGCGAAGCTTGCCCTGTTCGCGGGCGCGTAGTGCCACGGAGAGAGCCGCGTTTGGGGCGAAGACTTTCTCCGGATCGTCGGGGCGGATGATTTCGTGGAATTGCAGGAGATCGAGATGGTCGGTCTTCAGGCGAGAGAGCGATTCGTCGATTTGCTTCTGCGCGGCTTGTTCGGTTCGGCCGTCGATCTTGGTCATTAGGAAGACGCGGTCGCGCCAGCCGTTCTGCAAGGCGTATCCGAGGCGGCGTTCGCTTTCGCCGTCGTTGTAGTCCCAGCAATTGTCGCAGAAGGTGATGCCGCCTTCGATGGCCGCGTGAACGATGTCGGCCGCTTCCTTGAAGGTGGGGCCGCCAGGCTTGGCAAGATGGAAGCCGCCCAGGCCGATCATGGAGAGCCGCTCCCCTGTGCGGCCGAACGGACGGTATTTCATCGCGGAATTCTGGGGAAGCTTGGACGTCACCGGGCCGGTCGGGATGACGACGCCGCCTTGCGTGGTGTTTTCGGGAGAGTTGCCGACGATCGTGACAGGGTGGGGCGCCTGATCGGTAGCAGCCTGCGTTGCTCGCGTGCTTGCGGCGAGGGCTACGCCGGCAGCGGTCGTTTTGATGAATTCGCGACGATCCATGGTTGCTCTCCTTAGAGGCTTGTTTGCAAAGACGCTGCAGTGGACTTGGCTTTTGTCCGGCGCATTGTCTGAGCCATGCGCATGGCCCCGCAGGCGGCGCCGTAGCCGTTGTCGATGTTCACCACGAGGACGCCCGGTGCGCAGCTTGCGAGCATGGCGTCGAGAGCGGTGCGGCCGCCAGTGGCGACGCCGTAGCCCACGGACGTGGGAACGGCAATCAGGCAGCCTGGAACGAGGCCGCCCAACACCGTCGGCAAGGCCGCGTCCATGCCGGCGACGACGATCACGATTTCGGCTTGGCGTAGCTCGTCCAGGCGAGCGAGGAGGCGCCAGAGTCCTGCCACGCCGACGTCGGCGATTTCCGACACGTCGAAGCCATGGAACGCCAGCGTGCGGATCGCTTCGCGCGCGACGGGGAGGTCCGAGGTGCCTGCGCTTACCACGGCGATTCCGGAAGGGCGGACGGGGGCGGCGGCACCGGCGAATGCGGTGGAGGAGAGTTCGTCGTAGTCGAGCGCAGGGGCGTGGCGGAGGCGGTCGTGCTTGCCAGGGTCGAGCCGGGTCAGAAGCATGGGGAGGTTACGGCGGGCGGCGTCATCGAGGATGGCGTCGATCTGGGCGGGGGTTTTGCCGGCGCAGAAGACGGCTTCGCCGAAGCCCACGCGTTCCGCGCGGGAGGCGTCGAGTTGGAAATCGGTCATGGCGGGCTTTGCGAAGAGGCAGGCTGAAGGAAGGCGCTGCCGTTGCGGTAGGGTGCGAAGCTGATCGGGCGGGTAACGCCTAGAGCGGCAATGCGGCTCCGAAGATCTGCGGCGTCGTTTTCTGCTAAGCCGTGAAGAGTTTCGGGATCGAGTTCAACGACGACTCCGGCTGCGCGCACCCGGCAACGGACGGTGTGAGGGTGGAGAGTCTCAGCGACCAGGGTTTCGGCCGCGTGCACCAGGCCAAGCAGCGGGGCTTCGATCCGGAGCCCGGTTTCGATGCGGCTCGACAGGCAAGGCGAGGAGGGCAAGTCTGCCAGGGTGCCGAGGCCTAGGCGGGATGCGAGCCGGCGGACGCCAGCCTTGTCGATTCCGGCTTCGACGAAGGGGTGACGGACAGCGTGATCGCGGGCGGCCTCCAGGCCAGGGCGGTACTCGCCCAAATCGTCGGTGTTGGTGCCGGAGAGGATCGGGTCTGCGGTGCGCGCCGCGATGGCACCGTAGAGGTTGGTCTTGCAGAAGAAGCAGCGGTTGACGGGATTGGCGCGGTAGTTCGCGTCGGCGAACTCGCCAGCGTCGAAAATATCGAGTGACCAGCCCTGGCGATTTGCTTCGTCACGGACGCGGGCAGTGGCCTCGGCAGGAACCGCGGGTGAGACGGCATGATGCATGCGGGCGGCGTCGCCCAGGACGCGATGAGTCAGTGTTGCCAGCGTCAGGCTGTCGATGCCGCCGCTGACTGCCACGGCCGCGCGACCTAGATCGCGCAGGATGGTCTCTAGGGCGGTCATCTTTGGGAGTGGGCTAGTAGGAGGAGGTAGGAAGGACTTCTTTTTCGAAAAAAAGAAGCAAAAAACTTTTGGGTTTTTGGGCTCGACACTTCCTTGATCACGCTCCTCTGTCGGAGCAATTTTTTGGGTATTTTTTTCAAAAAAGAACATGCTGTCTTTTCGATTTTCACCGGCACGCTTCCTCGGCACGGCGGCGCAGGCGGACACGCTCGGCGTGCGTGAAGCCGGCTGCGAGATCGTCGGCTTCGGCCTTGCCGGTTTCGCCTTCAGGGCGCGCGGAGATTTTCACGCGAACGGGTCGGCCGTCGATGTCCGTCGTTTCAATGCGCCGCGGTAGCGCTCGGGCTGCGACAATCTGCGTGCGCAGGCCGATGGTAGTGGTTTGCGCGAAGCAGGCGGCGACTACGGCGTCGGCCTGGTCGGGCGCGGCGAGCACTTGGAGTTGGGTGGCAGGGCGGTTTTTCTTGCCGAACGCCTGGAGAAGCAGAACGTCGTGCACGCCTGGCAGGGCGCGGAGGTGGGCGACGCCGGCTGCCAGATCCTCGCCCGATTGGTCGTCGACTTCGAAGGTCACGACGAGCAACTCCCTGTGGGTTGGCGCAGTGATCGGCGCCTCGGTTTCGAATGCGAGAAGCCGCAGGCAGTTGCTCATGCCAGGCAGCAAGCGGGTGCCGAAGCCTATTCCGCTTTTTGCCATGCGTCCTGATGGACGGACGCCGGGCTGGAGATGGCGGAGGATGGCGGCCCCGGTGGGGGTGACGCGTTCGCCTTCGACACCATCGTGGCGGGTGGCCAAGCCTTGGAGAAGCAGGGCGGTGGCCGGGGCGGGCACGGGCAGTGTGCCGTGGGCCGTTTTTACCATCCCGCCGCCCAGAGGGAGGGGTGAGATGCTCCAGCTTGGCTCGCCTAGCGCTACGATCAGATAGGCGGCAGCGAGGATGTCGGCGATCGAGTCGGCAGCGCCCACTTCGTGGAAGGCAACCTGATCAGGCGGGATGCCGTGTACCTTAGCTTCGGCTTCGGCGAGGTGGGTGAAGATGCCGAGCGCGTGGGCGCGAACTGCCTCCGGCAGGGTGGAACGCGCGATGGCGTCGCGTATGTCCGACCAATGCGCATGGTGATGATGGGCGTTGTGAGGCTGATGCTCGTGATCATGGTGCCCGTGGTCATGGTGCCCGTGGTCATCAAGCTCGGCGGGCCCGACCGAGAAACGCGAGCCGGCAAGCACGTGGTCTTTGTGGGCGATGAGCGAAGCGCGTACGGGTGCTAGTGCCTGTGCGGCGGCGACCGCGCCGGGGGCGTGTTCCGGGAAGGCGTCCAGGATGGCGGCAGCGAACATGTCGCCGGCGATGCCGCCGACCGGATCAAGGTGGATGTGCAAGAGGAGCCCCCGGGCGGGATACGATCGGGGGAAGAACGGCCCTACCTAGGTCCCGTTCCGCGCAGCTGAGAAGTCATTCGGTCGCAAAGGCGAAGAAATGAATTCAGAATCTAGCTCAACACATCCTCAAGCACGGCCCAAACTCGCGAAAGTTTTTTGGTTCTTTTTTTCAAAAAAGAACGGCTTCCTTGCTTCCGCTCACTCGACAAGCTTGAGATTGCTGGCTGCTGCCTTTCCGCGTTCCATTACGACTTCGTAGCTGACCTTCTGGCCGTCATCGAGGCCGCGCAGGCCGGCCGCCTGAACGGCGGTGATGTGGACGAAGACGTCCTTTGTGCCGTCCGAGGGCATGATGAAGCCAAAGCCTTTAGTGGTGTTGAACCATTTTACCGTGCCAGTCGCCATAGCCTTCGCCGCTCCGTCATCCGCATGCGGCCTCGGGATAGGGCCGCATCTCCGTCGCTGCCGCGCTTCGGCGACAGGCCGAATTTGCGACAACTCTGCAACCATGGGCTCAGAAACGTCGCGGTAAGTCAATCAGTAGTAATATGCAACGACTGAAAGCTTTCAGCAAAAAGGGCGGATCTTTCGATCCGCCCTTTCCGTCAAAGCCTACTTACGTAGGTATTAGAAATCCATGTCACCCATTCCGCCGCCGGGGCCGCCGGCAGGCATCGGAGACTTCTTCTCCGGCTTCTCGGCCACCATGGCTTCGGTGGTGATCAGCAGGGACGCGATGGATGCGGCGTCCTGCAGGGCGGTGCGGACGACCTTGGTCGGGTCGATGATGCCGGCGGCAACCATGTCCTTGTAGTCGCCGTGCTGCGCATCGAAGCCGAAGTCGTAGGTCTCGCTCTCGAGCACCTTGCCGGAGATGACGGCGCCGTCTTCACCGGCGTTCTCGGCGATCTGGCGCAGCGGGGTGAGTACCGCACGGCGGACGATCTCGATGCCGAACTTCTGGTCGGCGTTGCCGCCGGTCAGGTGGGCGAGGTTCTTCGACGCACGGGCGAGGGCCACGCCGCCACCGGGGACGATGCCTTCCTCGACCGCAGCGCGGGTTGCGTGAAGCGCGTCATCGACGCGGTCCTTGCGCTCCTTCACCTCGACCTCGGTGCTGCCGCCGACGCGGATGACGGCGACGCCACCGGCCAGCTTGGCAAGGCGCTCCTGCAGCTTCTCGCGGTCGTAGTCCGAGGTGGTCTCCTCGATCTGCGCACGGATCTGGCCGCAGCGGCCCTGGATGTCGGACTTCTCGCCGGCACCCTCGACGATCGTGGTGTTCTCCTTCTCGATAAGCACCTTCTTGGCGCGGCCGAGCATGGCGAGCGTCACGTTCTCGAGCTTGATGCCGAGGTCTTCGCTGATGACCTGACCGCCGGTCAGGATGGCGATGTCCTCGAGCATCGCCTTGCGGCGGTCACCGAAACCAGGGGCCTTCACGGCTGCAATCTTCAATCCGCCACGGAGCTTGTTGACGACCAGGGTCGCGAGCGCCTCGCCCTCGACGTCCTCGGCGACGATGAGGAGCGGACGGCCGGACTGCACCACCGCCTCGAGGAGGGGAAGGAGCGGCTGGAGCGTGCTAAGCTTCTTTTCGTGGATGAGGATGTAGGGGCTGTCGAGATCGGCGACCATCTTCTCCGCGTTGGTGATGAAGTACGGGGAGACGTAGCCGCGGTCGAACTGCATGCCCTCGACGACGTCGAGTTCGGTCTGGATGCCCTTGGCTTCCTCGACCGTGATGACGCCCTCGTTGCCGACCTTCTGCATGGCTTCGGAGATCATGCGGCCGATTTCGGCTTCGCCGTTGGCGGAGATCGTGCCGACCTGGGCGGTTTCGCTCTGATTGCTGATCTTGCGGCTCTTGGCCTTCAGCTCGCTGACGATGGACTCGACGGCGATGTCGATGCCGCGCTTGAGGTCCATCGGGTTCATGCCGGCGGCGACGGCCTTGGCGCCTTCGCGGACGATGGCCTGGGCGAGAACAGTAGCGGTGGTGGTGCCATCGCCGGCCAGGTCGTTGGTCTTGCTGGCGACTTCACGGACCATCTGGGCGCCCATGTTCTCGAACTTGTCGGCGAGCTCGATTTCCTTGGCGACAGTGACGCCGTCCTTGGTGATCCGAGGGGCGCCGAAGCTTTTGTCGAGAACGACGTTGCGGCCCTTGGGGCCGAGCGTGACCTTCACGGCGTCGGCGAGAATGTCGACGCCGCGGAGCATGCGCTGGCGGGCTTCGCCGCCGAAGCGGACTTCCTTAGCTGCCATGTGAGATATTCCTTAGCTGAGAGGGAAGGTTTAGGCGGCCTTCGCGGCGGCGCCGGTGGTCTCGACGATGCCCATGATGTCGCTCTCCTTCATGATGAGGAGCTCTTCGCCATTGAGCTTCACTTCCGTGCCCGACCACTTGCCGAACAGGATGCGGTCGCCTTCCTTGACGTCGAGGGCGACAACGGCGCCCTGCTCGTTGCGGGCGCCTGGGCCGACGGCAATAACTTCGCCTTCCATCGGCTTCTCGCGGGCGGTGTCGGGAATGATGATGCCGCCGGCAGTCTTTTCTTCCGCCGTGATGCGGCGGACGACGACGCGGTCATGCAGTGGGCGGAAATGCGCCATGCTGGTCGCTCCTCAATCTTGAAGGTTGGGGTCGGTCGGAACGGGTTGTTAGCACTCCCGGCCAGGGAGTGCCAGCGATCTAGGCTCGCGGATCAGTGATGTCAAGGTTTGGCAGCACTGAGCGAGGCAGAGTGCCAAGTCCCTGTAAACGCACGGTTTTTCTTGTTGCATATCGCACGCGGCTTCGGTCATTCTGGTTTCCCGGCTCACCAGAAGCACGGCTTCCGCCGACGCGGAGAGATAGGGGCGAAGGGTTCAAGCGCGGGCAATTAGGAGATTTCAGTCAGAGGACGCGAGACGACATGAGTTTGGGATTGCAGCTTGACGGTTACCGCCTGACCACTGCCGAAATTCTTTATCATCTACCCGACCACCCTGGGCTCTTGCAGACCTTCGTTTGGCAGGATCTAGATATCGCGCCGCGCTTTCCGGTGCTGAAGAAATTCTTGGATTTCTGGGAGAGGTCGCTGGACGGCAAGCTCCATTCGGTTCGGGTGGGATCCTGCAAGCTGCTGTCGGCCGGCGAGTGGCGGCACGCCGAGCACATGAGATATCTGCAGTAGGTGCATACGGGGGCAGCGGGGATCGCAACCTCCCCAGCAGGATGAACGTTGCTCGATGATCTGTTTGTCTTCAGGGAGACAGGCCGTTGAGCACCATCCTACTGGTCATCGTCATCATTCTGCTGCTCGGCGCTTTGCCGACGTGGCCGTATAGCGCTGGGTGGGGCTACTACCCTTCCGGCGGGCTCGGCCTTATCTTGGTGGTCGTAATCGTGCTGCTGGTGCTCGGCCGTATCTAGGCAGGAGCACGCCAGCCGCGTGACCGGCGCATAAGGCGGCCGGCGGGCTCTTCAAAGGTGGTCGGGTTTGCGCATAGTCGTTGCCATGTCGGGCGGCGTTGATAGCAGCGTCGTGGCGGGACTCATGCAAGAAGCCGGGCACGAAGTGGTCGGCGTGACGCTGCAGCTCTACGATCATGGAGCGTCTTCAGCGCGGCGGGGCGCGTGCTGCGCAGGGCGGGATATCGATGATGCGCGCGGTGTCGCAGACCGGCTCGGAATTGCGCATTACGTCATCGATGCGCAGGCGCGGTTCAAGGCGGCGGTGATCGACGATTTCGCGGACAGCTACGCGGCCGGGGAGACGCCTATCCCCTGCGTTCGCTGCAACCAGAGCGTCAAGTTCACCGATCTGCTGGCTCTTTCCAAGGACCTGGGGGCCGACGCGCTGGCGACGGGGCATTATGCGCGCAGGGTCGATGGACCTCGCGGCGCAGAGCTGCATCGGGCGGCGGATCCCAACCGGGATCAGAGCTTCTTCCTGTTCGCGACCACTCGGGAGCAGTTGGCATTCTGCCGTTTTCCGCTGGGGGACATGCCCGACAAGGCAGCCGTCCGGGCCCAGGCGGGCCGCTTCGGGCTGGCGGTCGAGGACAAGCCGGACAGCCAGGATATCTGTTTCGTGCCCTCAGGCAGCTATGGCGACCTGGTGGCGAAGCTGCGCCCGGAAGCGGCAGAGCCAGGGGAGATCGTGACGAGAGACGGCCGGGTGGTCGGCAGTCATCGGGGATTGGTGCGCTACACGGTGGGGCAGGTGAAGCGGCTCGGTGACGCCAGGCTGGACGGCGGTGCGGCGCAGGTGGTGATAGCCCTCGAACCGGGGACGCGCCGGGTAGTGGTGGGCCCGCGCCATGAAGGCACGACGACCATCAGGCTACGGGAAATGAACTGGCTGGCTGAGCCGGGTGCGTCGGAGGATATCCGGTGCACGGTGAAGCTGCGCGCGCGTGATGCGGTGCGGGCGGCGACTGTCCGGGTCAGGGGTGATGACGTCGAGGTCGAGCTGGATGAGCCATCGTTGCCGGCGCCTGGGCAGGGGTGCGTGATGTACGATGGGGATCGGGTGTTGGGGGGTGGGTTCATCGTTAGGCAGTAAGCAAGGACTTTTTTTCGTCATTAGGCCAAGTGTTTCCGCCAATCGCGGTCCCAAGTCGCAAAAGTTTTTGGTTCTTTTTTCAAAAAGAACCGCTTTCTTCCTTCCTCTGTGCCGCAATCAGAAACTCATGATTGCCCTCAGGGCCGGTGATAGGACTTTCGGTAACACCTAGAACCTCCCAGCCCGGAAGGCCGCCCCACCATTCGACGATCGTGGCGCAGACGGCGGCGTGAACCGCGGGCTCGCGGACGACGCCGCGGCGGCCGACCAACTCGGGGCCGGCTTCGAACTGGGGTTTGATCAAGGCGATCGCCCAGGCGCCCGGCCCGCATAGGCCGAGCGGGGCTGGCAGGAGGGTTCGCAGGCCGATAAAGCTGGCGTCGCAGACCAGCGCGCCGACGGCGTCAGGGTCGCCGAGGGCTTCGGCGGTGAGGTGGCGGGCGTTGGTGCGCTCGTGGACGGCGACGCGGGGGTCGCTGCGCAGTTTCCAGGCGAGCTGGCCGTGGCCGACATCGATGGCGTGGACGCGGGCGGCGCCGTGTTCGAGGAGCACGTCGGTGAAGCCGCCGGTGGAGGCGCCGATGTCCAGGCAGGTACGGCCGGCGGGGTTAAGGCCGAAATGGGCCAGGCCATGGGCGAGCTTCAGGCCACCGCGGGAGACCCAGGGGTGGAGGTTGCCGCGGACTTCGAGGGGAGCGGCCCAGGAGAGCATTTCGCCAGCCTTGTCGATACGGCGCTCGCCGGAGAAGACGCGGCCGCCCAGTATAAGGGCTTGCGCACGGGTCCGGCTTTCCGCAAGGCCGCGGTCGGCGAGCATCTGGTCAACCCGGGCCTTCTTTGCCGGGCCTGCTTCGGTCACCTGTGTGCTCCTGGTTTACGCCTGTGACCCGGAAGCCGCAGGGCGCGGCCAAACAGGCTCATGATGGGCTTGATCATTGTTCCACCCGCAACGTGGTGCGATATGGGACGTTTTGATGCTGGGAATCGACTGGGCTGGTCCCAAGATGGTGATTCGGCATTGCAGCATACGGTATCGTTTTCCTAACTGGGAGCGAATGCTGGCTTGAAGGCTGTTGGCGTCTGGTTCTCGTTCGACTTGTTTAGGCTAACGGCCTTGTCGCCGTGGCTAGTTCATTTTTCCCACCGTCATCTTGCGCCAGTCCTCATGGTGCGGCGTGCGGCGGATGGGGCGCGCAGGAGTGGTGTGGAGTGTCGGTTCCCCTGAAGCAGGTGCTGCGTGTCGGCGCCTATGTGGTCAAGCAGCATATTACCGGCCGGAAGCGTTATCCGCTGGTGCTCATGCTGGAGCCGCTGTTCCGGTGTAATCTGGCTTGCGGCGGGTGCGGAAAGATCGATTATCCGGCGCCAATTTTGAACCAGCGGCTGTCGGTTGAAGATGCGCTGCAGGCGGTGGACGAATGCGGCGCTCCTGTCGTGGCGATCGCCGGTGGCGAGCCGCTGCTGCACAAGGAGATGCCGGAGATTGTTCGGGGCATCCTGAAGCGGAAGAAGTTTGTTTATCTCTGCACCAATGCGCTTCTGCTCGAGAAGAAGCTGGAGCAGTACGAGCCTAACCCCTATTTCTCGTGGGACGTGCATTTGGATGGCGACCGCGAGATGCATGATCGCGCGGTCAGCCAGGATGGGACGTTCGATCGGGCCGTGGCGGCCATCAAGGCGGCGAAGGCACGTGGTTTCCGGCTTTCGATCAACTGCACGTTGTTTGATGGGGCTGATCCTGAGCGTGTTGCCAAGTTCTTCGACGAGGCGATGGCGATCGGGATCGACGGCATCATGACGTCACCCGGTTACGCCTACGAGCGGGCGCCGGATCAGGCGCACTTCCTGTCGCGTCAGAAGACGAAGCAGCTGTTCCGCGATATTTTGAAGCGCGGCCGCGGCAAGGGGTGGAAGTTCACCCAGTCGCCTCTGTTCATGAACTTCCTGGCGGGCAATGAGACTTATCACTGCACGCCGTGGGGCAAGCCTACGCGTAACGTGTTTGGCTGGCAGCGGCCCTGCTATCTTCTCGGCGAGGGTTACACGAAGACCTTCAAGGAGCTGATGGAGACGACCGACTGGGACAAGTACGGCACAGGCAATTACGAGAAGTGTGCCGACTGCATGGTGCACTCCGGTTATGAGGCGACGGCCGTCGTCGATGCGGTGAAGAGCCCGCTGAAGATAGCCAAAGTATTTTTCCGTGGTCCGAAGCTGGATGGGCCGATGGCGCCTGAGATCTCGCTCGAGAACCAGAGGCCTGCGGAATATGTCTTCAGCAGGCATGTCGAGGATGCCATGCGGAAAACGGCGCACAGCAAGCTGGCCGACGCGGCTGACTGATAATCCCGTCTTTTTAGGGGCGGTCGGCGACGGCTTGTTCGATGAGGCCAGGGGAAAACCCCTGGCCTTTCTCGCTTCTGGGGGAACTCGCAGGCGGCAGGAGGGCTTCTCTAGGCACCCGTGAGGTTGGCTAAATACCCTAGCGAAGCCAGGAATAGGGACTACCTCTTCGGCGGCTAACCTTTTGGAAACCCTGCCGACCATGCATACACGCCGTATTGCCATCATAGGCGCGGGCCCTGGTGGGCTTGCCGCAGCCATGTTGCTCGCCCGTGCGGGCGCAGACGTCACGGTCTACGAAAAGCATGCGCAGGTGGGTGGTCGTTCGCAGACGATCGCCGCGCCATCCCCTTCTGGCACCTTCCGCTTCGACATGGGGCCGACTTTCTTTCTCTACCCTCGTGTACTGTCGGACATCTTTACGGCGTGCGGGCGGGAGTTGGAGCGCGAGATCGAGATGATCCGGCTCGATCCGCAGTATGAGCTAATCTTCGAGGCTGGTGGCCGGGTGAAGGCGACGCCTGATTTGGCGCGGTTGCAGGAGGAGGTTGGGCGGTTGGCGCCAGCGGATGCCGCACAATTGCCGCGTTTCATGCGCGATAATCGCGCGAAGCTGGCGGCGTTCCGGCCGGTGCTTGAAGCGGCGTTTCATGGCATGCGCGACCTGGTGCGGCCTGGCATGCTGAAGTCGCTTCCGTTGATGCGCCCTCTGCGCACGGTGGACAGTGATCTGGGCACCTACTTCAAGGATGAGCGCATCCGGCTGGCGTTCTCTTTTCAAAGCAAATATCTCGGCATGTCGCCATACCGGTGCCCGAGCCTGTTCACGATCCTTGCGTTCATGGAATATGAGTTCGGCGTATTCCACCCGCGTGGTGGATGTGGCGCGGTGATGGATACGATGGCGCGGGTGGCGACCGACCTTGGCGCGGACATCAGGCTTTCTGAGCCGGCCGAGGAGATCATTTTCACTGGCCGCCGAGCAACGGGCGTGCGGACTGCGGAAGGTATCCAGCACTACGATGCGGTGGTGGTGAACGCTGACTTCGCCAATGCGATGCAAACGTTGGTGCCTGACAGGCTGCGTCGCCGCTGGACCGACCGCAAGCTGGCGGGCAAGAAATTCTCTTGCTCTACCTTCATGCTTTATCTTGGGCTCGAGGGCATGGATGAGGGGCTTTCGCACCATTCGATCTACTTGAGCGAAAACTATCGCGAGAACATCAAGCAAATCGAGGCGGGGCTGGTGCCACCGGATGCACCTTCGTTTTACGTGCAGAATGCGTGCGTGACAGACACTACGCTGGCACCGAAGGGACATTCGACGATGTATGTGCTGGTGCCTGTCGGCAATCGAACGGGCGAGGGGATTGACTGGAAGCGGGAGGCGCCACGCTATCGTGCCATGGCGCTCGACCGGCTGCAGCGGCTCGGCGTGAAGAATGTCGAGAAGCGCATTCGGTTTGAGAAGATAATGACGCCGCAGCATTGGGAAGACGACCTCTCCATTCACCGCGGCGCCACGTTTAATCTTGCCCATTCGCTTGACCAGATGTTGTGCTTCCGGCCTCGTAACCGCTTCGAAGATGTAGACGGCATGTATCTCGTCGGGGGTGGCACGCATCCTGGCAGCGGGCTACCGGTGATTTTCGAATCGGCGCGTATCACGAGCAGGTTGATGGCAGAGGATTTGAATTTGCCTGGCCATTGGAATTTCGACTCGGTCATGGCCGAACCGGACTACACGCCCGTGTTGGCGGAGGCGCTCTGATCATGGACGCACATGTGACTTATGCCGACAAGCCGATTGCCATCATTGGCGGCGGGCTCGCCGGACTGGCGGCTGCGTGTACGCTCGGGGCCCGCGGCCATAAGGTGGTGCTGTTCGAGAAGAACGATTGGCTTGGCGGCAAGGCTGCGGTGTTCGAGCAGGATGGCTTTCGCTTCGACATGGGGCCGACGATCCTGACGGTGCCGCGCGTGCTCGCGCGCATTTTCGCGGAAGCGGGCCGTGACATGAATGCGGCGCTGGATCTTCGTCGCATCGATCCGCAATGGCGTTGTTTTTTCGACGATGGCAGCGTGCTCGATTTGCAGGAAGACATCGCGGCCATGACCAGGACCCTGAGCGCGTATGCGCCGGGGACCGAAGCCGGCTATCGCGACTTTATCGGCATGTCGGAAAAGCTGCATGAGGTTTCGGAGAAGTTCTTCTTCTGGCGGTCGGTCGAGGATGTCACGGATACGCTCGACTTCCGCAAGAACATCGACCTGGCAACGCTGAAGGACGTGTTGAGCCTGCGCATGGGGACGACGGTTGCCGGGCAGATACGCAAGCGGGTGAAAGACGGCCGGGTGGCGCAGATGCTTGATCATTTTGTGCAGTATGTCGGGTCGTCGCCCTATGGGTCGCCTGCCGTGCTGTGCAGCATTGCGCACATGCAGACAAATGACGGCGTCTGGTATCCGATTGGCGGCACGCGGGCGGTTCCGGTGGCGCTGGAGAAGCTCGCGCGTGATCTCGGGGTGGAGTTCTGCACCGGCACAGGCGTGTCGCGAATCATCTCCGAAAACGGCAGCGTGGCAGCAATAGAGACCGAACGCGGCGAACGGGTCGAAGTGTCGGCCGTGGTGTCGAACATGGATTCCGTGCGGACGATGCGCGAACTCGTGGGCGGTGTGCCAGAGAAGAAGTTCTCGCGGCGCTGGAAGCGCGAGCCGGCGTGTTCTGGTGTGGTGTTTTATCTTGGGCTCGACCGAGCCTACGAGCATCTCGCGCACCATGATTTCGTTTTCTCGCGCGATCCCGAGGAAGAGTTCGACGCCATCTATGGGCGTGGCGAGGTGGCGCCGGATCCAACTTGTTACATCGCAGCGCCGTCGCGCACGGAGCCGGGCGTGGCGCCTGCGGGCGGTGAAGCGCTCTATATCCTTGTGCACACACCGTATCTGCGGCCGCATCATGACTGGAAGACGATGTTGCCGTCATATCGGAAGGTCATTTTCGACAAGCTGGCACGCACGGCGGGAATGGCTGATCTCGAGAGCAGGATCAAGGTCGAGCGTGTGCTGACGCCGCAGGATATTCACGAGCGGTATCGCGTGCTCGATGGTGCGATCTATGGTTTGGCCAGTCACGGACGAATGTTCGGAGCTTTCAAGCCTGGAAACCGTTCGCGAGATCTCAAGGGGCTCTATCTTGCGGGTGGTGCCGCGCACCCTGGTCCGGGAATGCCGATGGTTCTGATGTCAGGTTGGATTGCGGGCGACACGCTGCACTCGGACATGGTTGCGGCGCAGATGGGCGCGCCCGCACTTGCAGCAACTGCCTAGCAGAGACCTGCCCGATCCATTCAGCCGGTACTCGCCTTTTCTTCGGGGTGCGTTCCGGCTGTATCTTCACTGGTATTTTTGGCGCTCCTTCAACGCCGTCCGGCTCTCTCGGACAGGGCTTCCCGGTTTGCATCCGGGCCGGCCGCTGGTGATTTACACGAACCACCCGTCCTGGTGGGATCCGGCCTTGCTGCTGTTCGCATTGCCGAAGCTGTTTCCAGGGCGGATGTGCTTCGGCCCGATGGATGGGGCGGCGCTTGGCCGTTACCGGCTGTTCGAGCGGATGGGGATTTTTGGCATCGACCCGCATTCGCCACAGGGTGCGCGGGATTTTCTGCGCGTGGCGGATCAGGGGCTGGCGCGGCCGGATGCGCTGCTCTGCATCACTGCCGAGGGCGCCTTCACCGATGCGCGTGTCCGGCCCGTCCGCCTGCGGCCCGGCCTTGCGCATCTTGCTCGCCGGGCCCCTCAGGCGGTGTTCCTGCCGCTGGCTTTGGAATATGGTTTCTGGAACGAGAGCCAGCCGGAGGCGCTGATGCGCTTTGGGCAGCCTGTGGAACCGGGCGTGGCCGAAACGGGGGCGGATGTGCAGGAGCGGCAAGCCAGGCTCGAAGGCGCACTTGCGGCGACGATGGATGCGCTCGCCGAGGAGTCGATCAGCCGTAATGCCGCGCTTTTTCGTCCCTTGCTACAGGGGACGGCAGGCGTTGGAGGCATTTACGACCTTTATCGGCGTGCGAGGGCCGCCGTGCGCGGCGACCGGTTCGATCCGCGGCATGAGCCGCAATGATCTTTGTCATGCTCGTGCTGGCGGCGTTTCCGCTAGTGCTCGCGCTGGATAATTTGCGGCGGTATCAGCTGCCTCCCGTTGCGACTGGCAGGCAAGCGCTCTCGGTGCTGATACCCGCGCGGAACGAGGAGGCCAATATTGCCGATGCCGTAGCCGCGGTTCTGGCGAACGAGGGCGCGGAGATCGAGCTGCTTGTTCTCGACGACGGGTCGACGGATGCGACGCCGGAAATCCTTGTTGGCATACAGGATGACCGGCTGCGGGTGCTGCGGGGTTCAGGTCTCCCGGCCGGTTGGTGCGGGAAGCAGCATGCGTGCTCGGTGCTGGCGGCGGAAGCGTCGCACGAGCTGATGGTGTTCGTGGACGCGGATGTGAGGTTGGCGCCGGATGCGCTTTCGCGCATGGCGGGTTTCATGCAGAGCCGGGATGTGGCGCTTGGCAGCGGTTTCCCGCGCCAGGTGACGAAGAGCTGGTCGGAGGTGTTGTTGCTTCCGCTTATTCACTTCCTGCTGCTGGGCTATTTGCCGATCGTGCAAATGGATCGGTCGGCTGCACCCGGGCTTGGAGCAGGCTGTGGACAGTTGTTCATTGCAAGGCGAGCGGCCTATCGAGCGGCGGGCGGGCATGCGGCCATTCGGGCGTCGCTGCATGACGGGCTGACATTGCCAAGGGCGTTCCGGCGTGCCGGGCTGATGACAGGGCTTTTCGACGCTAGCAGTTTCGCCAGTTGCCGCATGTACCATGATGCGGGGCAGGTCTGGGAGGGGCTTACGAAGAATGCGACCGAGGGCATGGCCAAACCGGCCGCTTTGCCGATTTGGACGATCATTCTCGCCGGTGGCCAGGTTGTTCCGCTCGTATGGCTATTAGTCGCCCCCTCATGGTGGGCGGCGCTGGCGATGGCCTGCGGGATCGGTTTGCGTATCGTATTAGCGCTGCGCTTCGGACAGCCTCTGGTGAGTGCCATCCTGCACCCGGCCGGCGTTGCGGCACTGCTGGTGGTACAATGGGCGGCGTTGTTGCGCGCGGCATCAGGGCGGAAGGCGACATGGCGCGGCCGGGCGTATACAGCACAGACATGAATGTTTTTGCCCGACGCATGGTGTTTATGGTGGCGGCCGCGGCGCCGATGATGCCGGCGTTGGCGGCTGCAGCGACGGTCGAAGTCACGGTCAGCAACGTTCACAATGATCATGGGCGTGTGCTGGTCGCACTGTGCACAAAGGCAGATTTTTTACGCCCGCATTGCGCCTGGAAAGGCAGTGCGCCGGCTGCGCGCGGCAATGTCGTGGTGCGGATCGCCGATGTGCCTCCCGGCACTTACGCGGCGCAAGCCTTTCACGACGAGAATGCGAACGGCCGCCTTGACCGGAACCTGCTTGGGTTGCCGGAGGAGGGTATGGGGTTTTCGCATGATGCACCCATGCGGATGGGGCCTCCTCGGTTTGCGGCCGCTGCATTTACGGTGGGTGAGGGGCTCGTTTCGATTAGCTTCCGAATGCATTACTGAAGGAAGCAGTTCTTTTTTGAGAGAAAAACCAGAAGACTTAAGCAAATAGAAGCCGGATGGTCGTCACAACCTCGGTCCCACAGTCCAAAAGTTTTTTGCTTCTTTTTTTCAAAAAAGAAGTCCTTTCTTCCTACTGCCCAGGCGGTACCGTGACACAAGCCTGCCGCTGCGCCGACAGCAGGCTGCAGGCCGCCATGGCAGAGGTGGGTGACAGGCCCCGCAGGCGGGCTCGATAAAGGACACGGCTGCCGAACGGCGCGGTTGTGCCGAGGACAGCCGTCGCCGCGCCGAGTTGGACGGGCGCCAGCGAGCGCACGCTTTCGGCCACACGCCGGGCCTGGTCGGGATCGGCGAAGGCGCCGACTTGCACGGCCCAGGCGCCCCCTACTGCGACGCGTTGGATTGGAGCTTGTGGTGCGTACTGGCGCGGAGGTGGTGGCGCGGGGAGGCATGGAGCATCCGGGTCGTAGGCGGCGTCGGGGTCGTGCCAGCAGGCGCGGCTTGGGACGCGGGCGGCTACGCGTTGGAGGACGGGAGTTGGCGAAGCGGCGGCGTAGACCTGGCGGAAGCCGCCGCGTTCGACGAGGCCGCTGGGTTCGCGGATAGGCGGGGCGCGGCAAGGGGCGTCTGGATCGTAGGCGGCGTCGGGGTCCTGCCAGCAGCCGGCCCGCGGGGCGCGGGCGTAGGAGCGGGGGATCGCCTCGGCGGCGGCAACTTCGACGGGGCCACCGGTGTCGGCGTATGCGGCTAGCGGGCCGGTCATCGGCCGGTCGTTGCCCAGACGTGGGGCGATCGAGGCGAGATAATTGACCGTTTCGTTGGGGAGCGGGCCACGGCCTGCGATGTATTGGTCCACCCGATGGGGGCCAGCGTTATAGGCGGCGAGAAAGCCAGGCGAGCCGTATTGCGAATACAGGTCGGCGATGTAGCCGGTGCCGGCGATGATGTTGTCGTGCGGGTCGTAGGGATCGCCGCCGAGGGAAAAGCGCTCGCGCAATTCCTCGTAGGTGGCGGGCATGATTTGCATGAGGCCAGCGGCGCCGGCGTCCGAGGTGATGGGCTGGCCGTTGAGGTATTGGTGGCCGCCCGACTCCTGGCGCATGACCTCGCGGATCCAGCGCTCGGGCACGGTGAAGCGGTGGGAGGCTTCCTGGATATAAGGACCCCAGGGATCGCCTGGAGGTCCTGGAGGGGTGTAGTTGGACTGACGGCCGGAGTAGGGGGCGCCGCTTGGCCCGCCGCCGCAGGCGGACAAAAGCAGGAGCAGGCCCAGCAGAGCGGCCTGACAGCAGGCGTTCCTCGACCAGCCCTCCGAGACCGCCACCACAACTCCAGCGCTATTTCATTTCCGGCATACGCTGGTGAATGCGATGGTTCAAGAACTCTGCTCAGGCCGTTACATTGATTGGGTTATCCTGTTGCGGGACGGATACCGCCTGCGGCGAACGCCTGCTCCAGAGGCGCCGGGTCGGGGAAGGCTTGTTCGAAGCTGAATTGGACAGGCAAAAGCGCCCAAGGCAGTGCGCTACGGGTAAATACCTGGGCGATAGGCCGCACCCATTGGTGCTCGGACAGCGTTATTGGCCGAACGACGACGATGCCAGGGTGGGCTTCGGCAATCGTGTGGGTCCAGCCGGCGCAATCGGGGCAGGTGAATTGCCGACTTTGCTTGCCGCTATCGGCCTTTTTGACCCAGACATGCGGCGTGCCTTCGAGGTCGAAAGCGGACTCGTCAACGGCCATTCCCATCGAGAATGCGCTCGAGGTGAGTTGCTGGCAGTCCGAGCAGTGGCAGGCGAAAATGAATTTGGGTGCGGCTGTGACCTTGTAGCTGATGCGGCCGCAGCGGCACGCTCCCTTGAGAGGGAGCGCCCATTCGTCCTTTGCGCCGAGACCGAACATCACGCTGCGTCCTTGAGAGTCGCCATGTCGATGACGTAGCGGAAGCGCACGTCTCCTTTCTCGACTTTCTTGTAGGCGTGGTTGATTTCCTCGATGCCGATCATTTCGATGTCAGGTGAAATCCCATGTTCTGCGCAGAAATCGAGGACTTCCTGTGTTTCGGCAATGCTGCCGATGAGGGAGCCGGCAACGGTAAGGCGCTGGAAGGCAACCTGCATGTTGTTCAGGGGCGCCATCGGCTCGAGTGCGCCGACGACCACGATCTTGCCATCGCGCTTGAGTAGCGGCGTGAACGGGTTGAGGTCGTGTTTTTCGGGAATTGTGCTGAGAATGAAGTCGAAGCTGCTTGCGAGCTTTGTGAAGGCTTCCTTGTCGCTGGCCAGGACGACCTGTCCGGCACCGATGCGTTGGCCTTCGTCAATCTTTTCCTTCGTCGTGGTGAAGATGGTCACGTGAGCGCCCATGGCGCGTGCGAGTTTGCTGGCCATGTCGCCGAGACCGCCGAAGCCGACGATGCCGACTTTATGGCCCTGCTTTACGCCCCAATGGCGGAGTGGGGAATAGGTGGTGACGCCGGCGCAGAGGATCGGCGCTGCAGCTTCGGGTTTGAGGGCGGCAGGAATTTTTAGGACGAAATGCTCGGTGACGACAATCTTGTTGGAATAGCCGCCGAAGGTGTTGTCTCGGCCATACATGTTCTCGCCTGTGGGCGCCTTCGACTTTGGCTTCATCGGGCCGTTGTAGGTGGCAAGCCACGAGTTTGGGCCCTGGCAGTAATTTTCAGCGCCGGCCTGGCAGGCCTCGCAAGTGCGGCAACTGTCGATCATGCAGCCGACGCCAACGATGTCGCCGACCTTGATGCGTGTGACGGAGGCACCGACACGAACGGCACGGCCGACGATCTCGTGGCCAGGCATGCAGGGATAGACGGTGTTGCCCCACTCGTTCTTCACCTGGTGAATGTCCGAATGGCAGACGCCGCAGAACATGACGTCGATCTGAACGTCGTTTGCGCCTGGCTCGTCGCATTGAAATTTTTGGGGCTTGAGGGACGAGTGCGCGCCTGCGGCGGCGTAGCCGATTGCGTCTATCATCATTGGTTATTCCTGCTGGTTGGCTGCGAGCAGGCTTATCGCCTGGGAGTGTGTTGGGTTGAGGCTATAAGAGGGAAGGTCTTCTTTTTTGAAAAAAAGAAGCAAAAACTTCTATCCGTTTAGGCTGAGCCTATCACCGTGCGCAGCCTGAAGTCGCAAAAGTTTTTTGGTTCTTTTTTTCAAAAAAGAACATGCTTAGATTGCCTTAATCAACCTATGTTGCTTGCGCCCGGCAGAAAGTTTTGCGGCGCCCTCCAACAGATTGGCTGTTGTTAACAAAGCTACGTCATCGGCCACGGGGACATCGTTGAGGCGGGCGCCGCCGCCTTTGATGAGGCGGCGAGCTTCGCCGAGGCTGCTGCAGAGGCCGCTGTCCACCATGAGGCGGACGATGCTGACGCCTGTTGCGAGCGCTTCGGCCGGCACTGTGTGCGTGGGAAGCGTGTCGGCGATGACACCGGCTTCGAAGGTGCGGCGGGCGGTTTCGGCCGCTGCGTCGGCAGCCTGGCGGCCGTGCAGCAGGGCGGTTGCCTCGTTGGCAAGGATTTTCTTGGCGTCGTTGATATCGGCGCCGCCGAGGGCGTTCAGGCGGTCGATTTCGGTGAGGGGGAGTTCGGTGAAGAGGCGGAGGAAGCGGCCGACGTCTGCGTCCTCGGTGTTTCGCCAGAACTGCCAGTAGTCGTAGGGGCTGAGGCGGTCGGCGTTCAGCCAGACGGCACCTTGTGCGGATTTGCCCATTTTGGCGCCGGAGGCGGTGGTGATCAGGGGTGTGGTGAGGCCGAAGACCTGCGGGCCACCGAGGCGGCGGACGAGATCGACGCCGGAGACGATGTTTCCCCATTGGTCGGAGCCGCCCATTTGCAGGGTGACGCCGAAGCGCCGCTGCAGTTCGGAAAAGTCGTAGCTTTGCAGGACCATGTAGTTGAATTCGAGGAAGGTCAGCGGCTGCTCGCGCTCGAGGCGGAGCTTGACGCTTTCCATGGTCAGCATGCGGTTGATGGTGAAGTGGGGGCCGACTTCGCGGAGGAGGTCGATCCACTGGAGGCCGTCGAGCCAGTCGGCGTTGTTGGCCATGATGGCGTCGCCGGCGCCTTCGCCGAAGCGGAGGTAAGGCACGAAGGCGCGGCGGATGCCCGCCATGTTGGCAGCGATCGTTTCGTTAGTCAGCATCTTGCGGGACTCGTCCTTGCCGGACGGGTCGCCGATGCGGGTGGTGCCGCCGCCCATGAGGACGACTGGCCGGTGGCCGTGGCGCTGCAGCAGGCGGAGCAGCATGATTGAGACCAGGCTGCCGACATGCAGGCTGTCGGCCGTGCAGTCGTAACCGATGTAGGCCGAGAGGCGTCCGGCGTTGAGGGCGGCACTCAAGGCGTCGGTGTCGGTGCATTGGTGCACGAAGCCGCGGGCTGTGGCTTCGGCGAGAAATTCGTTCATAACGCCGTGTATCCCAGGATCGGTCGCCGCAGCCCTAGACCGTTCGGCATCGGAGGTGAAGCCGTTGCGCGTGATCGGACTGATGAGTGGCACTTCGCTGGATGGCGTGGATGCGGCGGTTGTCGAGACGGATGGGGAAGCGGTCCAGGGGTTCGGGCGGTCGCTGACTTTGCCATATCCGGCGGATCTGCGGGCCGACCTTCGCCGGCTACTTGCGATGGCGCCTTCGCTTTCGGCTGGGGACATATTTCTGGCTTGGGTCGAGAGGCAGGTGACTGAGGTCCATGCCGAGGCGGTGGCGGCGCTGGAGGCCGATGCGGCGCTGATCGGGTTTCACGGGCAGACGATCCTGCATGCACCTGAGCAGGGGCGGACATGGCAGATCGGAGACGCGGCGGCGCTGGCGCGGGCTACTGGCATTCCGGTGGCGTTCGATTTCCGGACTGCCGATGTAGCGGCCGGTGGGCAGGGCGCGCCGCTTGTGCCGGTATTTCACGAGGCGCTGGCGGTCGGGCTGGCTGGGCCGGTTGCCGTGCTGAATATCGGCGGGGTGGCCAATGTTTCGCTGGTCGGGGGCGCTTTGCAGGCATGCGACACTGGGCCCGGTTGCGCCTTGCTCGACGATTTCGTCCTCGAGCGAACCGGCGCCGCGATGGACGCGGATGGGGCGCTGGCAGCGGGGGGAGTGGCCGACGAGGGGATCCTTTCGGTGCTTCTGGCCGATCCTTATTTCGGTTTGCCGGCCCCGAAATCGCTCGACCGGCAACATTTCGCGCGGGCGCTCGGATTGGTGGCGGGGCTATCGGCGCAGGATGGTGCGGCGACACTGGCGGCGCTTACGGCGCGTGCCGTGGCCGCGTGCCCCCTCGTGCGAGAGGCCAGACAGGTGCTGGTGACAGGCGGCGGGCGGCATAATCGCGCGATCATGCGGGCTTTGTCGGCCGCTTTGCCAGTGACGGTTTCGCCTGTCGAAAGCGTGGGCTGGGATGGTGATGCGCTGGAGGCGCAGTGCTTCGGGTATTTGGCTATGCGTGTAATGCGGCAGTTGCCGCTGAGCTTTCCGGGTACGACTGGCGTCGCTACTCCTTGGACAGGCGGGCGAATCGTTTTGCCGGATGGTTCGGATGGGATGCGCGCAGCGGCGGCCTGAAAACGCGGTGGTTGCGGCTGCACGGAACGCCTTTAACAGTCTTTAAAGCCTCGACGCGGTAATTGCGCGTTGGAGGAGCTGTCTGCCATGCTGGGTGGGTCCGTCAAAAGCGTGCTGACATCTGCCTGGCACTCGCGGATGCGATGAGCGACGTCGTTCTGCGTGGCATGATCGACGCTTGGCTCGGCGCTTCTGGAAGCGCCATGTCCATGCGGTTTCCGGAACCCCTCGAGGTGAGGTTCGAAGAGGAAACGCGGGAAGCGCGTAGCGTGAGCCTGTCGCGCATAAGCGTATTCGGGATCACGGTTGGAAGCATTCTGTTTGCTGCCATCGGCAATGCGCTACCTGATGTGGCAGCCACGGGCAAGCTGCTGTTTTTCGGGATTGCCGTGCCTTTCATTTTGGCGGTCGCGGTGATCGTTGGGCGCAACCCACACCCAGCGTTGCGCGAAGGGCTGACGGCGTTCGCCAACATGTCAGCGGTTCTGGTTGTCATTGGTTTGTTCACCGTGAGCCGTGCACCTTACGTGCCGTATTTCTTCTCGGCCGTTTCGATTTTGCTCGTCTTCAGCTCGATCGGCTTGCAACTGCGGTTCGGCTACGCCTCTGCAGAAACTGCGCTCATCTTGCTCGCCTACGCGGTTGGGTTGTCTATGCGTGCTGACCTGCCGGCGGAGATAAGGCGCGAGCTGCTGCTCGTCGGCGTGGCGACTGGGGTTTATCTTCTCATTGCGAATTGGCGGCTGGAGCGCGAGTTGCGGCGAAGCTATCTCGTTTCGCTCCGAGAGCGTCTTCAGAGGGATGACCTTTCGACGCAAAACCGGGAACTGGATGAATTGGCGCGCCGTGATCCGCTGACCGGGCTCGCGAATCGCCGTGCATACGACGCGTGGCTGCAGCTTGCCTGGCAGCAGGCTCGAGCGGCGGGCGGCCATGTCGGTCTGATCGTCGTCGATGTCGATTGTTTTAAGGAGTTCAACGACTTTTACGGACACATCGAAGGTGACCGCTGCCTGCAATCCGTCGCGCAATGCCTAAGGGATCAGCTCAGGGGCACGTCAGACTTGCTGGCGAGGCTTGGCGGAGAGGAATTCACGATCCTGCTGCCTGGGCTGGATGCGGAACGCTGCGCCGACGTGGCGGAGCGGCTGCGGCTCGCTATCGAAACGATGGAGCTGCCGCACCTCGGGCGGGGGGCAAGCGGACTGGTGACGGTGAGCGCGGGGACTGCGAGCCTGGCAGCGGATCCCGCCATGGTGCCTGCTGCGCTGTTCGTGGCGGCGGACGCAGCGCTTTACGAGGCCAAGCAGGCTGGCCGAAACCGGGTTTGCGTCGGCACCCATGTGCCGGGGGTGACTGCGGCTGCCGCCTCCCTGTAAAGACCTGCGTTCCGGGGCACGCGCTCTCTCCGGCCGCCGCTATTGCAAGGGAGTTTGATCCGTGAACAAGCCAGTTTGGGACAAGAGCCGCCTGCCCTCGCGGCATGTCACGGTCGGGCCAGGCCGGGCGCCGCATCGCAGCTACTACCATGCGATGGGGCTTACCGAGGATCAGATTGCACAGCCGTTCGTGGGAGTGGCGACCTGCTGGAACGAGGCTGCGCCTTGCAACATTGCGTTGAGCCGGCAGGCGCAGTCGGTGAAGATTGGCGTTGATGAAGCGGGCGGGACGCCGCGCGAATTCACCACCATTACGGTGACCGACGGTATTGCCATGGGGCACCAGGGAATGAAGTCGTCGCTGGTTTCGCGCGAGGTCATTGCGGATTCGGTCGAGCTGACCATTCGTGGGCACGGGTATGATGCGCTCGTCGGGCTGGCGGGCTGCGACAAGTCGTTGCCGGGCATGATGATGGCGATGCTGCGGCTGAATGTGCCGAGCGTTTTCATGTATGGCGGATCGATCCTGCCGGGACGGTTCAAGGGCCGGGACGTCACCGTGGTCGATGTGTTCGAGGCGGTGGGGCAGCATGCCGCCGGCAACATGTCGGATGAGGATCTGCACGAGCTCGAGTGCGTGGCCTGCCCGTCGGCAGGAGCGTGCGGCGGGCAGTTTACCGCCAACACGATGGCGATGGTGAGCGAGGCGATCGGGCTTGCCTTGCCTGGCAGTGCAGGGTCGCCGGCGCCTTATGAGGAGCGGGATCGCTGGGCGGTGGAGTCAGGGCGCACGGTGATGGATCTGGTGGCAAAGAATATCCGGCCGCGCGATATCGCCACGCGCAAAGCGTTCGAGAATGCGGCGGTGTGCGTGGGGGCGACGGGCGGCTCCACCAACGCAGCGCTGCATCTGCCGGCCATGGCGCATGAGGCCGGGATCGTCTTCACCATGGACGATGTGACGGAGATCATGCGCCGGACGCCCTACATCGCCGATTTGAAGCCAGGCGGGAAATATGTGGCGCTGGACGTGCACCGGGTGGGCGGCATTCCGGTGATCCTCAAGGCGCTGATGGATGCCGGGCTGCTGCATGGCGATTGCCTGACTGTGACAGGGCGCACGATGGCGGAGAATTTGAAGGACGTCGTGTTCCCGACGGATCAGGACGTGGTTTATCCAGTGAGCCGGGCGATTTCGCCGACCGGAGGCGTCGTTGGACTGAGAGGCAATCTTGCGCCTGACGGGGCCATCGTGAAGGTCGCCGGGCTGCATGTGCAGAAGTTCGAAGGCACTGCGCTTTGCTTCGACAGCGAGGAAGAGGCGTTCGAGGCGGTGCAGGCGCGGGCCTACAAGGCGGGCGACGTGATCGTCATTCGGTATGAGGGGCCGCGCGGCGGCCCCGGCATGCGGGAGATGCTGTCAACCACGGCGGCGATTTACGGTCAGGGCATGGGCGAGCATGTGGCGCTGATTACCGATGGGCGGTTCTCCGGTGGCACGCGCGGGTTCTGCATCGGCCATGTGGGGCCGGAGGCTGCGCTCGGCGGGCCGATCGGGCTGCTTCGCAATGGGGATATCATCACCATCGATGCGGTGGCTGGGACTATCGACGTGCGGCTCAGCGAGGCGGAGCTGGCGGAGCGGGCGCGTGCGTGGTCGCCCCGGCAAACCCAATACCAGAGCGGGGCTATCTGGAAGTTCGCGCAGATGGTCGGGCCGGCGAGCCGGGGCGCGGTGACGCATCCGGGTGGGGCGGCCGAGGTGAAGTGCTATGCCGATCTGTAGATAAGCGATATCGTTTCGGAGTGTTGCTGGTCCGAGTCGTGCGGAAACTGCGGCTCGATCAGGGTTTTAACCGCCCATGCCGCTTGATCAGGAGTATTCATGAGAACGCTTGCTGCCTCTTTGGCGCTGCTGACGCTGGTCTCCACCGCTGCGATGGCGCAGCCGGGATATCCGCCGATCCCGGCTCCGGAAGTCGAGTCCGGACCGCCGCCGCCGCCGCCTGGCCCGGAGGCACAATACGTGCTCGTGCCGGGACACTGGCATTGGGATGGCGTCCGCTATGACCGTTGGGTGGCCAGGCATTGGACCATCCGGCGTGCCGGCTACGGGCATTTCGTGCCTGGCGCCTGGCGGCCGCGCCCCTATGGAGGGTGGAAGTGGGTCCCAGAACACTGGGTCCCCTAGGGGCAGGAATTCTACTAGGCCGGTCATCTGACGCGGCTAGCCTGCGCTCCGGTGCTCACGGCCACTAGAGGCCGCTCCGCTCCGGTGCTCGGCTAACCACGCCAGCTAACTCGGCCTAGCGAATTCTCGAACGCTCCTGATTCTACTAGGCCGGTCATCTGACGCGGCTAGCGAATTCTCTAGCGCCCTGGTTCTAGTAGGCGGTCATCTGACGCGGTTTGCCTGCGCTCCGGTGCTCTTGGCCACTAGAGGCCGCTCCGCTCCAGTGCTCGGCCAGCCACGCCAGATGACTCGGCCTCGCTAATTCTCGAGCGCCCTGATTCTACTAGGCCGGGCATCCGACGCGGCCTCGCAAATTCTCAGGTAGCGAGTCACTTGTGCGTCTTGGGCTTGGCGAATGCGTTAGCTCTTCCATTCAGGGAGAGTGTCGATGGCGGGTCGGGAGTTTGAGGCTGGGTTGGTTGCCGATCTGGATCTCCACTCGCTGCTTGCGGTGGAGGTCGATGGGGCTGCGGTTCTTTTAACGCGGGACGACGATGGCATTCATGCTGTGTCGGGCACTTGCCCGCATGCGGGAGCTCCGCTTGCGGAAGGCGTGCGGCATGGCAGCCGGATCGTTTGTCCTTGGCATAAGGCTGCCTTCTGCCTTCGAACGGGGGCGCTGCTTGAACCACCGGCGGTTGATGCGCTCGATCGTTTCGACGTTCGCGTCGAGGCTGGGAAGATCATGCTGTCTCGACGCGAAGAGGAGAAATCGCACGACGACGCAGCGAACGATAAGCGGTGCTTCGTTATCGTGGGCGCTGGGGCCGCCGGTGCAATGGCGGCGCAGGTTCTGCGGGAGGAAGGTTTTGCCGGCCGGGTGGTCTTGCTGGATCGCGAAAACAGGGTGCCTTACGACCGCACGGTGCTGAGCAAATACGCGCTGTCGGGCGAGAAGGGCGCGGAGAAGACGCCGCTGCAATCGCAGGCTTTTTATAAACAGCACCGCATCGAGCGGATCACGGCCGAGGTGACGGGGCTGGATGTGCGTGACCGGTTTGTGTCATGCGCCGATGGCTCTCGGTATCGCTACGATGCGTTGCTTCTGGCGACGGGCGGGTCTCCTGCCAAGCCGGATCTGCAGGGTGAGCAGGGCGATGTTTTTGTATTGCGCAGCAGGGCAGATGCCGAGGCGATCCTGGCGCGGGCGGAGCGGAGCGAGCGGGTGGTGGTGCTTGGGGCGGGCTTTATCGGCATGGAGGTTGCGGCCAGCTTGCGGGAGCGCGGGCTCGACGTGACGGTGGTGGCGCGCGAGGCGGCGCCATTCGAGAAGCAGCTGGGACGCGAAGTCGGCGATGCACTGAAAGCGCTGCATGAGAGCAAGGGCGTTTGCTTTCGGCTTGGCCGGACAGTCAGCAGACTGGAGGGCGAGGGCTCGAAGCGATCAGTCGTTTTGGATGATGGTTCGGAGATAAAGGCGGACTTTGTAGTGGCAGGCTACGGGGTTGCGCCTGCCACGCAGTCCTTAGATGGCATGATGCTGGAGGAAGACGGCAGCGTGCGGGTGGATGCGCGGATGTGCGCAAGCGAGAATGTCTATGCGGCTGGTGACATTGCGCGGTTTCCAGATCGCGGCGACGGGACTGCCATACGGGTCGAACATTGGCGCGTGGCGGAGCAGCAGGGACGAGTGGCGGCACTCAATATGCTCGGCAGGAACACGCGCTTTACTGCGACGCCGGTTTTCTGGACCATTCAGTATATGAAGCGGGTCGATTACATCGGGCATGCGCAAGACTGGGACGATGTGGTCATTCATGTTGACCTCGAGACACCGGAGTTTCTTGCATACTACATCAAGGATGGCGTTGTTGCGGCGGCTGCGGGGATGGGGCGTGACAAGGATACGGCGGCGCTGGGCGAGTTGTTCGATTTTAGGCGCGACTGGACAGCGGCGGCGCTAGGTGATCAGCCGGCGGCGCTGCTTGCTTCGATGGATCATCACAGCAAAAGGGCTTCTTGATGCCGGTGCTTCTAGAAGGATCCTGCCGCTGCGGCGCGGTGCATTTCAGCTGCCAGAGCCATACGCCTCAGCCGTATCAGCGGTGCTATTGTTCGATTTGCCGGAAGACTGCGGGAGGAGGCGGTTACGCCATCAATCTAGGTGCCGACGCGACTACGCTGAAGGTGACGGACAAGGAGGGTGCGATTGCGATCTTCCATGCGGAGATCCAGCAAGATGACGGGAGCTGCGAGCTCTCGACAGCCGAGCGGCATGCGTGTTCGCGCTGTGCGACGGCGTTGTGGCTGTTCTCGCCGGAATGGCCGGAGCTTGTGCATCCGTTTGCGTCGGCTATCGACAGCGAATTGCCGAAGCCGGTTTCAAGCGTGCATTTGATGTTGCGGTTCAAGCCGTCCTGGGTGGAGGTGGAGGCCGGACCCGATGATGCGCGGTTTGACCTCTATCCCGACGAGTCAATCGAGGATTGGCATCGTGCCAGGGAAGTTTGGGTGAACTGATTTAGGTTTGTGCACTTGCTCAGGATAGCTTCGTCGCAAGTGCTCCTCGCCACGACGGCGCGAGGGAGCGCCTAGTCATAAAAGTTTTTTGCATCTTTTTTTTCAAAAAAGAAGATGCTTCCTTCCTAAAAGATCGACCCTTTGTCCACGATGGTAACACCGATTGGCGCCAGGCTGAGGCCGGCGAGTTTGACGTGCTGGATGGCGAACGGAATGCCGATGATGGTGACGGCGCAGGCGACTGCGGCGACGAGGTGGCCGACCGCGAGCCAGAAGCCGCAAGCGATGAGCCAGATGATGTTGCCGATCATGCCGAGCGGGCCGGTACCGATGTCTTCGCGCCCGGTGAGCATACGGCGATTGACCGCTTCGCGGCCGAAGGGCCAGAGCGAAAAGCTTGCGATGGTGAAGCAGGCTCCGGCCCATGGCAGGCCGATGATGGTAATGGCGCAGATCAGGCCGGCGAGCACCCAGAGCATGGCCATGACGAGGCCGCCGAAAATGACCCAGATGAGGTTGAGCAACAGCGTCATGGGTGAACTCCGTGGCAGCGCGTGACAGGATGAAGTTCTAGGGTCTTCAATACGCCAGGCGCAACGACGCCGGGAGGGGAGGATCGTGCGGGAAGACAATCTCGGTGAGGGCGTGTGCCTGGTTGTCGGTGCGGGGGACGGGCTTGGCGCCTCGATCGCACGCGCTTTTGCGAAAGACGGGCTAGCGGTTTGCCTGACGCGGCGGGCACGGCACCTCGATGCGTTGCGGGCGCAGGTCGACGTACTGACGAAGGAGGGTTTCCGCGCCAGCGCGTTCGGTGTCGATGCACGGGCCGAGGATGAGATGGTGGCGCTGGTCGACCGGATCGAGGCGGAGATTGGGCCTTTGGCTGCCGTGGTGTTCAATATCGGCGCCAATGTCAGGTTTCCCGTGACGGAGACCAGCACGCGGGTTTTTACCAAGGTTTGGGAGATGGCGGCGATGGCGGGTTTCATCGCCGGCCGCGAGGCGGCGCGAGTTATGAAACCACGAGGCCGCGGCACGATCCTTTTTACAGGTGCCACGGCAAGCCTGCGAGGTGGAGCGGGATTTTCAGCGTTTGCTTCGGCGAAGCACGCGTTGCGGGCGACGGCGCAGAGCATGGCGCGGGAGTTGGGACCACAGGGCATCCATGTCGCGCATGTGGTGATCGATGGGGCGATCGACGGCGTGTTTGCTCGTGAAAACATCCAGGACTTTGCAGGAAGAGTTTCACGTGGTGAGATCTTGGACCCGGACGAGATAGCCAAGAACTATATCTGGTTGCACAGGCAGGCGCGCTGTGCCTGGACGCATGAGATGGATCTGCGTCCTTGGGCGGAGGTTTTCTAGGATGTCCGACGGCAAGACTTTGGAGTTTATCTTCGATTTCGGCAGTCCGAATGCGTATTTCGTGCATCGCGTTTTGCCGCCGTTGCTAGCTCGTACGGGGGCAACGCTTCAGGTGACGCCCTGCCTATTGGGCGGAATTTTCAAGGCCACAGGCAATCAGGCGCCTTCGCAAGCTTTCGCCGGCGTGCAGGGGAAAATGGATTATGAGCGGCTCGAGATCGACCGGTTCATCAGGGCGCATGGGTTGAGTGAGTTCCGGATGAACCCGCATTTTCCGGTCAATACATTGCTGCCGATGCGTGGCCTGGTTGCTGCACAGATGGATGGAGAGGGAGAGCGTTACATCGATGCGGTGGTTCGTGCTATGTGGGAGAAGGCGTGCGCCATCGACCAACCGCCAGTACTAGAGGCTGTGCTGTCCGTAGCTCGGCTGGACGCTGCGAGATTGCTGGAGCGGAGCGCGGCGGCGGAGGTGAAGAGGGCGCTGATTGAGAATACGCAGTTCGCCGTCGATAGAGGTGTTTTCGGCATTCCCACCTTCTTCGTGGGTGAAGAGATGTTCTTCGGTAAGGAGCGCCTGGCGCAGGTGGAGGAAGAGTTGCGCTCTTGAAACTGTAAAGCCGAGTTGGCGTTTGGTCGGCACAAGAACAGATACAGGAGCGGGCTTCATGAACCAGATCATCTATATCGTCGGCCTTGTCGTCGTCATCGGCGCGGTGCTGGCTTTTCTCGGACTGCGCTAAAACGTAACGGACGTCGGTCGGGGTGGTGCAAATCTTCGCCTTTAGTTCAGGCGGGTAAGCGCTACCTCGATCCGAGCCATGTCGGCGCGAAACGTCTGCTCTCGCGCACGATTTTCCTCTACGACTTCCGGCTTGGCACGCGCGACGAAGTCGGCGTTTCCGAGCTTTTTGAGAACCTTCTCCAGTTCTTCTGACGCGCGGGCGCGTTCACGCTCAAGGCGAGTTTTTTCTGCGCCCAGATCGATCAGGCCTGCGAGCGGGAGAACCAAGGTAGCCTCACCCAGGATGATCTGAGCGGCGCCGGAGACGGGGGCGCCAGATGTCTCCCCGACTTCCGACACGCGCGCCATGCGCGCGAGTGTGTCCTGCCAGCGGTGCGCTCTGGCTAAAGTCTCTGGTGAGGCCTGATCGAGAAGTACCGGGCATTTTGCAGATGGCGGTATATTCATCTCGGCCCGCACAGTGCGGATGGCGGTGATGAATTCAATAACCCACTCGATTTCCGCGCTGGCTTCATCCTTGGATGAGCCGGGATTTTTTGCATCGCCCGCATGCGGCCAAGGTGCGCGGATCAGGCTCAACGGCGCGCCGAAGCCGAAGTCATCCCACAGGGTTTCGGTGACATAGGGAGCGGCTGGGTGGAGAAGGCGGAGGGTGATGCCGAGCGCGTGGGCGGCGGTAGCCCGCAGTTCCGCCTTTGCGGCTTCATCCTCGCCGAAGAGGATCGGCTTGGCGAGTTCGAGGAACCAGTCGCAGAAAATGTTCCAGGTGAAGCGGTAGCAGGCAGCGGCGTAGTCGTCGAAGCGGTAGGCGGCGAGGGCCTGGTCGGCTTCGGCAACTGCGCTTGCAGCTTCGGCGAGGAGCCAGCGGCATAGGGGCGCCCTGACTACCGCGGGGTCGAAGCCGGCGACGGGTGCGACTTCGTTCATCTGGCAGAAGCGCGCAGCGTTCCAGAGCTTGGTGACGAAAGCGCGGGCGTCGGCGATGCGGGCGGGGCCAAGCTTGATGTCGCGGCCTGGGCCAGTGAGCTGGCAGACGGCGAAGCGGACAGCGTCGGCGCCGAATTCGTCGATGAGGGCGAGCGGGTCGATGACGTTGCCTTTCGACTTGCTCATCTTCTGGCCGCGCTCGTCACGCACCAGGCCGTGGATCGCGACGGTGCGGAAAGGGACGTCGCCCATAAAATGGAGGCCCATCATCATCATGCGAGCGACCCAGAAGAAGATGATGTCGAAGCCGGTGACGAGGACGTCGGTCGGGTAATGGCGGGCGAGCTCGGGCGTGGTGTCGGGCCAGCCTAGTGTGGAGAAAGGCCAAAGGCCGGAGCTGAACCAGGTGTCGAGGACGTCTTCGTCCTGGGTCAGTGGCGTTGGCGTGCCGAAGGCTGCGTCGGCGACGGCCTGGGCCTCTGCTTCGGTTTCGGCCACGAACACCTGACCGTCGGGCGCATACCAGGCGGGGATGCGGTGGCCCCACCAGAGCTGACGGCTGATGCACCAGGGCTGGATGTCGCGCATCCAGGCAAAGAAGGTGTTTTCCCATTGCTTGGGGACGAAGACCGTCCGGCCTTGCTCGACCGCTTCAATGGCAGGGCCGGCCAGGGCCTTGGCGTCGCAATACCATTGGACGGTCAAAAGGGGCTCGATGACGACGCCGGAGCGGTCGCCGTGGGGTACCTGATGGGTATGTGGCTCGGTTTTGACGAGAAGGCCGAGACGCTCCAGTTCGGCGACGATGGTGGCGCGTGCGGTTTCCCGACCCATTCCTTCGAGGGTGCGAACAAAGGCGGGGTCCGCGTAGCCATCGACTGGGAGGAGGTCGGGCTCGATTTCGGCGAGAGTTACCAAGGCCGCGCGATCGAGCATCGACGGCATGGGAAGGCTGTGGCGCTGGCCGACGGCGAAGTCGTTGAAGTCGTGGGCTGGAGTGATCTTGACGGCGCCGGTGCCTTTCTCGGGGTCGGAGTAGGTATCGGCGACGATCGGGATGCGGCGGCCGGTCAATGGAAGGACCACGTGACGGCCGACAAGGGATTTGTAGCGCTCGTCGTCGGGGTGAACGGCGACTGCAGTGTCGGCAAGCATGGTTTCCGGTCGCGTGGTGGCGACGGTCAGCGTCTCGTCCGTGCCTTCGACGCGGTAGAGGATGTGCCAGAGGTGACCGCGTACCTCTCGGCTTTCGACTTCGAGATCGGAGATGGCCGACTGGAATTTCGGATCCCAGTTTACGAGGCGGCGGTCGCGGTAGATCAGCTTTTCGGCGTGGAGGGCGACGAAGACGCGGCGGACGGCCTTGCTCAGGCCGTCGTCCATGGTGAAACGCTCGCGTGGCCAATCGAGCGAGGCGCCGAGGCGGCGGAGCTGGGAGGTGATAGCGCCGCCGGACTCAGTCTTCCATTGCCAGACGCGATCGATGAATGCCTGGCGTCCGAGGACTTGGCGCGTGGTGCCTTCAGCGGAAAGTAAGCGCTCGACGACCATCTGGGTGGCGATACCGGCGTGGTCGGTGCCTGGTTGCCAGAGCGTGTTGCGGCCCTGCATGCGGCGCCAGCGGATCAGGGTGTCCTGGATCGTGAAGGTCAGGGCATGGCCGATGTGAAGGCTGCCGGTGACGTTCGGCGGGGGAATCATGATGGTGAAAGGCTCGCCGCCGCCGCCGGCCGCGAAGGCGCCAGCGTCTTCCCAACCTAGATAGAGGGTCTGCTCGACCTTGGCGTGGTCGAAGGTCTTATCAAGCATCTTTTAGGGGTGCCTTGAGAATGGGGTCCGGGGATGACTCCCCAGAGGGGTCCAGGAGCAGAGCCCCTGGCCTTACTGTCCTAGCCGACAGCCCGACGAACGACGCGCTCGATTTCCTCGCGCACGAGCCGCTCCACCATGGGGGCCATGTTTGCATCGAGCCAGGATTTTACGATCGGCCGCATCTCCTCGCGTACGAGGTCTTCGATGGTCGGGCCGTCTCGAAAAACGGCAGTGCGCCGGTCGGTAAGGGTTCGGACCAGTTCACCGAGCGAGGATGAGGCGGCGGACTGGACCTCCGGAGCAAGCAATGAGTCGGTATGCTCGGGTGGGGCGTGCACGGTGTCGTCGTCGGCCACGGCTACGGGCTCCTCGATCATCATGGCTGCGTCCAGGACGAAGACATCTTCGGCCGGTGAATCAGGCACGTCGTCGTGATGCTTTTTCACCCGTTGGCTGGCGGCGACGGCGGGTTCTGCCTCTTCCTCCGCGAGAATGCGCCGGATCGACGCGAGGACTCCCTCCATCGAGGCTTCGTCGTTGAACGGTGTGCCTAGAGAGGGATCGGGGTTCGACATGCGGCGGGTTACCGGCCGGGCTGGTTGATGGCGTGGTCGCCGGTGCCCCAGAGGCGATCGCGCACGGCGTTGTAGTAGGCGGTTTCGTCGTAGAGCGGCACGGCGAGGCCGAGGTCCTTCGCGGTCAGGCGGCCGATGGCGGAGATGACGCTGTAGGAGGCGGTGACCACGCTGGTGATGTTCTGCACCAGGGTAATTTCCGAAGACAGAAGGTTCTGTTGCTGGATCAAAACGTCCTGTGTGGTGGCGCTGCCGACGAGGGCTTCGCGTTCGACGCCTTCAAGCGCGATCTGGCTGGCGCGGACGGCGATGCGGGAGCTGGCGATGGCGGCGCGTGCGGCGACAAGGGTGTCCCAAGCCTGGACGGCCTGTTCGCGGGCGGCGCGCCTTGCGTCTTCGGTTTCGCGCACGGCCTGGAGGTAGTTCTGGCGAGCTTGCCTGACTGCCGCGTATTCCTGGCCGCCTTGATAGAGCGGCAGGGTGAGATTCACCGTTCCCTGAACGCCGTAGAAATTCTCACCGACGACGGACTGACCGTTCTGCTGAAAGCCGGATCCCTGCAAGCTGATGGTGGGCGCCAGGGCCGAGAAGGCGACGTCCACGGAGTCACGCTGCTGCGCCTCGTTGAAGAGGGCGGCGATGACGGAAGGGTTGTTCTGGGCGGCAACGTCCGACGCTTCGGTCTCCGACTTGACGGGCAGGCGGAGAGGCTGCGGGTCGGTCAGGTTGTTGGGCGGCTCGACGCCGACTTCGCGCACGAAGGTGGCACGGGCGGTCTGCAGATTGCCTTCTGACGTCTGTCGGGTGGCGATGGCGGCTGCGAGCGCGGCCTGGGCCTGGGCCACGTCCGTGCGCGTGAGTTCGCCGACGCGGAAGCGGTCGCTGATGGCGCGAAGCTCGTCACCCAAGACCTGCTCGTTCGCGCGGTTGAGAGCGAGAAGCTGGGTATCTTCGACGACGGTAACGTAGGCGTTTACCGTGTCGGTGAAGACCTGCTCCTCCTCCGCGATGAGGCGGGCGCGTTCGGCATAGACGCTGTTGACCGCCTGGTGGGTGGTCGAAGTCGTGCGGCCGCCGCGATACAGATACTGGGTGACGGTGGCTTGCACCGCGGACTCGGTGCGATTGTTTTTCGTGCTGAGGGTACTGTTGGTCGGCGTGCCGAGAGCCGTCGTGCCGCCAGAAGTATCGATGCGGCCTACGCCAAAGCCGTAGCTGCCTGTCACCGCAATGGTGGGGCGCCAGCCGGCGAGTGCAGCAGGGACGTTCTCGTCGGTGGAGCGCAGGTGGGCGCGCTCGCCGGTGAGTTGGGGGTTGGTCTCGTAGGCGATGCCCAGGGCTTCTGCGAGCGTATGAGGCACGCTGTCGGGTGTGTCGGTCGCGATCGTCGATGCCATGCCGGTTCCGGCGGGGACGATCGGGTGCTTCAAGGCGCTCTGCGGGAAGCTTTGCGCCCTGGCCGCGCCTCCATTCAGGCAAGTCGCCAACACTGCTAAAAAGATGGGGGCTGACGAAACAAGCAGTACGCGCTTCAAGCGCATGCGGCGAACTCCAAGGTTGAGTAGCCGGGCGCCATCACGGCTCCGCGAGAGCAATCCTGGCACAATGCCGCGCCGCTCGCCAACGGAAGGCGCTCCATGTCCGCTCGTTTGTTCGTATGCGTGGCGTGCATGCCTCAAAAGCTGAAGCTCGGCGCTGGCAATAATTCGGGTAGGAGATGCGTGTTGGCGTCGAAAGCCGGCTGTGTGCGCAGGCCGCCTGTGCTTGGCTCAGCCAGGACCGCCACGCCGGCGCCGCCTTCGCGTGCCACGACGGCGACCAGGCGGCCGGTGGCTGCAACCTGGCGGCCGATCACTGGCGGGATTGACCGCACGGCGCCGTCGATGACCACGAGGTCGTAGGGCGCACCGGCGGCGTGACCTTCAGCAAGCTTGCCTTCGATGAGAGTGATGCCAGGCTTTTGCTCGGGTGTCAGAGACAGCAGAGCGGTGCGGGCCAGTGCGACGAGAGCAGGGTCCTCCTCGAGTGCGGTCACCTGCACGCCGCATGCGGCGAGGAGGGCGGCGGCGTAGCCACTGCCGCTGCCGACGATGAGGGCGGTTTCGCCAGCGTGCGGACGTGCAAGCTGGATGAGGCGGGCCAGGACGAGCGGGCGCATGAGGACGCGCTTCGCGGTGAGGAAGAGATCGTCGTCGATGTAGGCGCGGCTGGCCTTTTCGGTCGGGACGAAGTTCTCGCGCGGCAGTGTGCGCATCGCGTCCAGAATACGGCGATCGGTCACTTTGTTAGGGCGAAGCTGCCCATCGACCATGAGGTTGCGGGCGAGTTCCGCATCGAGTGGTGGATACGGGAGGGGATCGGACATGGCAGCTTCCGCCGAACTTTGCTGCGGCGCTTCATAGGCGCGGGGGGCGCCTTGGTCCAGCGCAGTGCGGCTGGTGTAGCTCAAAGGGGTTAAGAGTTGGTGTGTTTGCAAGCAGGGCAGAGTTGCCCTTGCTGCCGCAGGCATGGCAGGAAGCGCGCGAGTGGACCGTTGGCCGAGAAGTTAGGCAGCGGATTGCAAATCCGTGCAGCCCGGAGCGTTACCGGGACGGTCCTCCACGGGTTAGATGGCTTCCGCACCCGGTGGCAATTGACGGCGGCCCGGTTGTTGCGCCATACACCGCGCCTTCGTCCGGCTTTGGCTCCAGGGCGTGTTATTCATTAGAGGTTCATGATGTCTCGCCACTGCCAGATGACGGGCAAGGGTGTGCTGAGCGGTAACAACGTCAGCCACGCCAACAACAAGACCCGTCGCCGCTATCTGCCCAACCTTCAGGAGACGTCGCTTCTGTCGGACGCGCTGGGGACGCAGGTGCGGGTGCGGCTTTGCACGCAGGCGCTGCGGACAATCGAGCATAATGGCGGACTGGATGCTTTTCTGCTGAGCACGCCGAACCGTAATCTTCCGGATACCGCGCAGGCGTTGAAGCGGCGGATTACGCGCGCGAGTGCCAAGAGGGCGGCGGCGACCGCCTAGGACGACAATCCGGAACCTTGGTTCCGGGCTCGTTAACCGAATTGTTCCATGCGGTGCCTCTAATGGGCGCATGGATTGGCCGACAACCAGTTTAGCACTGTGCCTCTTGGCTGCCGCGATCGGCGTAGCGCTGCGGGAGCGGCTGTTGCGGCAGCGGCTTGCGCGGGGCACGCAGAGCGATCGTGAGGGCCGTGCTGCGGCGACGCGTATGCTTCGCCTGGTCGCCGGCGATATGCGCGGCGTGGCACTTTCGCTGCTCAGTCATCCTGACGGCACGCCACCGCAGGCGACTGTTTCCGGCACTGCCAGGCGCCTGCTCGATCTGTCCGAGGACGTTCTCAGCCAGATGGATGCGCCGGATGCACCGCGGCATCTGGAAGAGAGCTGGTTTGCTTTGCGGCCGGTTCTGGAGTTCGCCCTGGCTCAGGTAGTGGGCCAATTGGGGCCGGCTGAGCGGGCGTGGCGCATAGGCGGCGAACTGGCAGACATCGAGCTGTTCGCGGATCAACGCGCGATGAACCACGTTCTCGTCCTGGCGCTCAGCAACGCCGCGGCTTCGACGCGGAACGACGATTGGATCGAAATGTTCGGCGAGATGCAGGGGAGCGAGTGGGTGCTCGCGGTGCAGGACGAGGGTATCGGTTTGCTGGTGATGAAGGCTGGCGGTTCGACCCACGAGTCACGAGGGCTCGGGCTGGGACTGGCCTTGGCGAGTAGCCTGATGTCTGCGCATGGCGGGTCGTTGAAGGTAGAGACCGTCGCGCAGGTGGGTACTAGAGTAAGGCTGAGTTTTCCTGCTTCGCGGATGCGGACTGGCGCGGAGAAAGGCACAGTACACGACCCGGTCGGCGTGGTCGTCAAAAACGCAGTCAGGCAAGCAACGGCGCCCTAGCGTTACCCGCTTTACATGATCGCTGCCGCTCGCTCGATGGTCGATCGCACCCAGGCGCCGGCAGCGTCATCGTCGAAAAGCTCGGAGAGTTTTTGCATCATGGTACCACCGAGTTCCTCGGCATCCACGATGGTGACCGCACGGCGGTAGTAGCGGGTGACGTCGTGACCGATGCCGATGGCGATCAGCTCGACCGTGTCGCGGCTCTCGATGTCGCGAATGACATCGCGCAGATGGCGTTCGAGGAAGTTGCCTGGATTGATGGAGAGCGTGCTGTCGTCAACAGGTGCGCCGTCGCTGATGACCATGAGGATGCGGCGGTGTTCTGGGCGGTTGAGGAGACGCCGGTAGGCCCAGAGCAGGGCTTCGCCGTCGATGTTCTCCTTGAGGAGGCCTTCGCGAAGCATGAGGCCGAGGTTGCGGCGGGCGCGGCGCCAGGGCGCGTCGGCGGATTTGTAGATGATGTGGCGAAGGTCGTTGAGCCGGCCGGGATTACGCGGCTTGCCGTCGTGGACCCAGCGGTCGCGGCTTTGGCCGCCTTTCCAGGCACGGGTGGTGAAGCCGAGAATTTCGACCTTGACGGCGCAGCGCTCGAGCGTGCGGGCGAGGATGTCGCCGCACATGGCGGCGACAGTGATGGGGCGGCCGCGCATGCTCCCAGAGTTGTCGATGAGAAGGGTTACGACAGTGTCGCGGAAATCGGTGTCGCGCTCGCGCTTGTAGGAGAGGGATTGCATCGGGTTGACCACGACGCGGGCTAGCCGGCCGGCGTCGAGCATGCCTTCCTCGAGGTCGAACTCCCAGGCGCGGGTCTGCTGGGCCATCAAACGGCGCTGCAGACGATTGGCCAGGCGCGAGACGACGCCTTGCAGATTCTGCAATTGTTGGTCGAGCTGCTGTCTCAGGCGTGAGAGCTCGTCGATGTCGCAAAGGTCTTCGGCAGAGATCTCTTCGTCGAAGCTGCGTGTGTAGGCGCGGTAATGGACTTCGGACTCATCGTCGGGCTGCTCGCGCCGGGGCTGAGGACCGGCCGGCCGGTCCTCGCCTTCTGTGCCGGCGCCGTCCTCGTTGTCGCCTTCGCCGCTTTGGTCGTCGGAGGGTTCGCCCTCGGCTTCCTCAGGGCTGGCGGCGAGCATGCTCTCTGCCTCCGACTCGCGCTGGCCTTCGGTTTCGGTGCTGTTGTCCTGGGCGCCGCTTTGCTCGCCTTCCTCGTCCTGGTCGTCGGCGTTTTGCTCGGGTTCGGCTTCGGACTCGGCTTCGGCCAGGGAGAGGGCGGCGAGGAGCTTGCGTGCGGCTCGGGCGTAAGCGTTCTGGTCGTCCTGGGCGCTTGCGAGTTCCTGGAGGGCGTCGGACGCTTCGGCTCCCATGCCGTCACGCCAAAGATCGAGCATGCGTGTCGCGGCTGCCGGCGACGGATCGCCTGACATTTTTTCCCGGGCCAGGAGGGAAAGGGCGGCGCTGGGGGCAATCTGGTCGCGCCGCGTCATGCGGTCGTAGCCGTCGGCTTCGCAGTTTTCGGCGAGGCGGGCGCGAAGATTTGCAGCGACACCTGCCATGTGACGGCCACCGACTATTTCGACACGGGCCTGCTCCAATGCGTCGTAGATGGTGCGGGCGTCTCGCTCGGCGGGGCTGCGGGCGGCGTGGATCGCGTCGTCGTGGTGGCGCAGGCGTAGCGCGGCGCTATCGGCCGCGCCGCGAAGCCTGGTCATTTCGGCATCCGGCAACGCGCGCGATGGAACCGGCAGCCGGGCACGCTTGCCGGTGATACCGGCGGGGCCTGGCTGGAAGGCCACCTGGACATCCGGCGTGTTGGCCATGGCGCGCAAGGCACCTGCAGTGGCGCGCTTGAACTCTTCGGCTCTCGTGTTGTCTTTCGTCGTATTCATAAGCCGCGTTGAACTCGCAGGTCAGCTCGCCCGGCGGATGAGAGTGCCGGTTGTCAGTTCGGTGTTGAAGCAGCGCTGGTAATACTCGCCGACGGTGCTGCGCTCTGCTCGTCGCATTTATTGAGGAAGGTCAGGCGGAATGCGAAGGCAATATCGCCGAAGATTTTGGTGTTTTCCGCCCAGGTGATGACGGTTCGCGGTGACATGACGGTGGAGATGTCGCCGTTGATAAAGCCGGCGCGGGTGAGGTCGGCCAGCGCCACCATGCTTTCGACCTGACGCTTCGCCGGCGCGTCCTTTGGGTCGATGCCCATGCGTGCCATGACGATGGCGGTCTCTTGCGCGTGCGGCAGGTAGTTGAGGGTGGCGACGATGTTCCAGCGGTCCATCTGGCCCTGATTGATCTGTTGGGTGCCGTGATAGAGACCGGTAGTGTCACCGAGGCCTACCGTGTTGGCGGTCGCGAACAGGCGGAAGCTTGGGTGTGGGTGGATGACCCGATTTTGGTCGAGAAGTGTGAGACGGCCTTCGACTTCGAGCACGCGCTGGATGACGAACATGACGTCCGGCCGACCGGCGTCATACTCGTCGAACACCAGAGCGCAGGCGTGCTGTAGCGCCCACGGAAGAATGCCCTCGCGGAATTCGGTAATCTGCTTGCCGTCCTTAAGGACGATGGCGTCCTTGCCGATGAGGTCGATGCGGCTGATGTGGCTGTCGAGGTTCACCCGCAAGCATGGCCAGTTGAGGCGGGCGGCAACCTGCTCGATGTGGGTGCTCTTTCCAGTGCCGTGGTAGCCCTGGATCATGACGCGGCGGTTGTGGGTGAAGCCGGCGAGGATGGCGAGCGTGGTCTCGCGGTCGAACCGGTATGCCGGATCGATGTCCGGCACATGCTCCATGCGCTGGCTAAAGGCGGGAACGTCCAGGTTCACATCGATGCCGAAGGTCTCGCGCGCAGAGATGGTCGTGTCGGGAAGCGAGGCCGCATCGAGCGTTCCGGCGAGGGCGGCAATCTTGTTCATCAGGCGGCGTGTCCTTGGTTATAGCAGCCGGATCAGGGCGGCCGGTCTTTAAGTGGGCTGAAGCTAGGTGCCCTGGTTGCGGCCGGAGGTTCGAAATACGGGACTCAAGCAGTCTAGAGCAGAGCGCTGCTCCCACAACATGCGGGCGGTTCACCCGGTTGCGAGGTTCGGCTCGCCGACGAAGTGCGAGCGTACCGCCGCGTAGGCAAGATTGATGGTTTTCAGGCGCTCCTCGGCGGCGCGGTCGCCGCCGTTCGCGTCGGGGTGGTGGCGTTTGGCAAGCTCCTTATAGCGGGTACGCACCTGCTCGAAGGAGACGGGCCATTGAAGGCCAAGCACATCGAGCGGCTGCCTGATTTCGCCTGGTGCGCGATCGCGAGGGGCGGTGCCGCGGCCGTTACGCACATTGCCGGCGCCCATGATGTCAAATGGGTCACGCAAGTTTTCTTCGTCGAAATGGCTGCCGCCACCCAAGCGGCCCAGTGGCCATGTTGGACGCTGCCAGCCGGTGTCGTTGCGCATGTGCGCTTCAATCTGGACCGGCGACATGCCTTTGTAGAAGTCCCAGGACGCGTTGTAGGCGCGCACATGGTCGAGACAAAACCAGAAATACTCGCGCAAGGCGTCGCGTGATTTTGGCGCGCGGTATCCGCCGTCGTTAGGGCAGCCCGGAATGTCGCAGCAACGGCCCGGTGCCTCCGGATCGGGGGCATAGGCCCTCGCTCGGTTGGCGCGAAGGGTCATAGGCGGTTATGTGCGACCTCTCCAGGCGGGGGCAAGACCGGCTTGCCCCGCTGCCGGATTCACCTTGGGAGTAGTCGAATGACGCACGGGCGAGCGGACGAGATCCGGGCTGCGTTAACCGAGGCGTTTGCACCCGTGACGCTCGACGTGGTGGACGACAGCGCCCGTCATGCCGGGCACGCCGGCGCAGGCGCCGCGCGGGAGACGCATTTCAACGTATCGATGGTGACGGCACATTTTGCTGGAATGTCTCGGGTCGAGCGGTCGCGGCGGGTGCATCAGACGCTCGCCGGACAATTTCGGGCTGGATTGCACGCGCTTTCCCTTATTTTGCGGTCACCAGACGAAATAAATCCACAGAAAACCATCACGCCGCCGTGATTACCCTACACGCCGCTTGAGAAGTGCGTTACGATAGGAGATCGTCATGCGCACCGGTGCGCTTATGGAGTCAAATCTTGGGCGGCAGCAGGCTGGTCAACAGGAACATCACTGCGGCTAGCGGCCGCACGAGCATGCGTCTTGAGCCGGAGGTATGGGACGCGCTTCGCGAAGTGTGTCTGCGAGAAGGGATAGACCTGCGGGATTTGATTAAGCGCGTGGAGCATGAGTCGTCGCCTGGCGGCAGGACGAGTGCAGTCCGGGTACATGTGCTGCAGTATTTCAGGGCGGCTGCGACCGAGGAGGGTCATCGCGAGTGCGGCCACGGGTCGGCCACCATCCATGAGAAGTCGCTCTCAAATGGCGACGGCCAGATGGTGGTCGCCTAGTCGGCTAATCACCGCTCCTTCTGAGCCCATGGCTAAGGTAAGTTAGCCGGCGTCTGCCTTGATTGGCGAAAGGCAGGACGCAGCCCGCTAGGCGATCGTGCTCGAGACAGTGTCACGCTTCTGCCACGGACGGTGCATGAGCCGACCTCTGGCGGCTTTGCGGGTCTCACAAAGACGTGGTAAGCGCCGATCCGAGCTTTGCGGGAGACGAAGTTCTGGAGCACGAACGCGCTCTAAGCTGCTGCCTCCACCGCGAAATTTTTCATAGAACGATAGACGAGGGTCAGTGTCCGATGAGCGAAATTGCCGACAAGGTTAAGAAGATCGTCGTCGAGCATTTGGGCGTGGAAGAAAGCAAGGTCACGCTTGAGGCTTCGTTCATCGATGACCTGGGCGCCGACAGCCTCGACACGGTAGAACTGGTGATGGCGTTCGAAGAGGCGTTTGGGGTGGAGATACCCGAGGATGCTGCCGAGAAGATCAGCACGGTCAAGGACGCCATAGACTATATAGACAAGCAGAAGGCTGTCTGAGACGGCTGCACCAAAGCATGCGGACGAGTAGGTGGCAGCAGGCTGGGCGCCGGGTCGTTGTGACGGGAATGGGGATCGCTTCCCCGCTGGGGCTAGGCGTGGAGAACGTCTGGCGCCGGTTGGTCGAAGGCCAGTCAGGTATATCGGCCATCCAGAGCTTCGATACTGCTGATCTGCCGGCTCGCATTGCAGGCACCGTTCCAGCCGGTATGCGGGCTGATGGTGGCCTCTCTCTTAGTGAATGGGTTCCGGTTAAAGACCAGAAGAAGATGGATCGGTTCATCCATCTGGCGCTGGTCGCGGCCATAGAGGCGGTCGAGGACTCAGGCTGGGTTCCCCAGGACGAGGACGACCGAGAGGCGACCGGAGTTATGATCGGGTCGGGGATCGGCGGGCTACAGACGATCTTCGAGGCTAGCAAGCTGGTGTTTGAGGGCAAGGTGAAACGGATTTCTCCGTTCTTCATTCCGTCGGCGCTTATCAATCTCGCGTCAGGCCATGTCTCCATCAAATACGGGTTTAAGGGTCCGAACCATTCGGCCGTGACAGCTTGTGCGACTGGTGTGCATGCCATCGGCGATGCGGCGCGGCTCATCATGATGGGGGACGCGGATGTCATGGTCGCAGGAGGCGCGGAAGCTTCAGTTTGCGAGCTGGGCATAGGTGGGTTCTGCGCCAGCAGAGCCTTGTCCACGGGTTTCAATGATGAGCCTTCGCGCGCCTCAAGGCCTTGGGACCGCGACCGAGACGGCTTTGTCATGGGCGAGGGAAGCGGGATACTCGTACTCGAAGAACTCGAGCATGCGCGCGCCCGTGGTGCGCGCATCTATGGCGAAGTGGCGGGCTACGGACTGTCGGGGGACGCGCATCATATCACAGCGCCGGCCGACGGACATGACGGCGCTTTCCGGGCGATGCGGGCGGCTTTCAATAGCGGCAACATCGATCCCGCGAGCGTGCAGTACGTGAACGCGCACGGGACCTCCACGCCGCTCGGTGACGATTTGGAACTGGACGCGGTGGAACGGTTCTTCGGCGAGGCAGCTTCTGGGCTGGCGATGTCTTCGACGAAGTCGGCGACCGGGCACCTACTTGGAGCGGCGGGAGCCATCGAAGCCATTTTCTCGCTTCTTGCGATCCGCGACGGCGTTGCGCCGCCGACGCTCAACCTCGACGCGCCGAGCCGGGATAGTGTGATCGACCGGGTAGCGCATACGGCGCAAGAGCGGCCGATCGACCGCGTGCTGTCTAACAGCTTCGGGTTCGGCGGGACGAACGCCAGTATCATTTTCGCCAGAGCCTGACGGGTAGGGGCGTTATCGGCCGCGATTTCCGGCTTAGGCTTTCGACCGGAGCCGGGTGATGCGGAGATGGCTGCTTGCAGGCGGGCTACTCGGGCTCATTGGCGTGGGAGCCGCCTGGCTAACCTTGCACGACTACGATGCGCCTGGGCCTCTGGCGACGGCGCAGGATGTTGTCGTCCCGCACGGAAGCTTTAATGATGTTGGCCACGCCCTGGTTCTTGCGGGCGTGATAGACCGGCCTTGGCTCTTTCGTGCCGCGGCAGCCGCGACAGCTTGGGAGGGCCCGCTGCATGCGGTGGAATTGCATTTTCCGCCGAACGCCAGCATCGATCAGGTGTTGCGGGTGCTGCGTTTCGCGCGGCCCGTGCAGCATCTGCTCACTATTCCTGAAGGGTTGACCTCGGCGAGAATCGCTATGCTGCTGGCATCCGCTCAGGGTCTGCGTGGCGATGTGGAGGTGCCGGCGGAAGGGAGCGTGCTGCCGCAAACCTATGCTTACGAACTCGGCATGAGCCGCGACGCCTTGCTTGGTCGTGCGCAGGCTGCCTTGCGCAGGGCTCTGGCGGATGCCTGGCAGAGACGGCCAGCGGATACGCGCCTACGTTCTCCGGAGGAAGTTCTGGTGCTTGCGAGCGTAGTCGAGCGCGAGACTGGAGTGGCGAGGGAACGTCCACTGGTCGCACGAGTCTTTCTCAATCGTCTGCGGAACGGCATGCGGCTGCAGTCGGATCCTACGGTTGTTTACGGTGTCAGCGGCGGCAGCGGTACGCTGCCGTCAGGCCTTACCCGAGCCGATCTTCAACAGGAGTCGCCCTACAGCACCTACAGTACGGCCGGGCTACCGCCTGGGCCTATCTGCAATCCAGGCGTGGCCTCCATCGAGGCCGTGCTGCATCCTGCCATCAGTGAAGCGCTTTATTTCGTGGCCGATGGAAGCGGTGGCCATGCGTTCGCCGATAGTTTGCCTGAGCATGAGCGTAATGTTCAGCATGCCCGCGCATGCGTTGGGATTAGCCCAGGTAGTCCCTGCCGCGGGAGCTCGAAATAGAAGAAGCCGGCCGCGTAGTGCGGCCGGCTTCCAATATGGATCCTCGATTTAAGTCGAAGACGATGGCGAGAGCGTGGTGTGGCCAGCGATGCTGCTGATGTTGGTGAAAGTCACCGTGGTCGAGTCGCTCAGCGTGATCTGATATCCACCAGACACTGTCTGCCCCGACGCCAGAGCGGCTTCGTATTGTGCCTCGGAGTAACCGACGAAGTTGAAGGTATCGGTCGGCACGAAGTCGTTGATGGTGATCGAGGCACCACCGCCTGCCGTGTCGAGGTTGGCGTTATAAGTCGTGTTGGTGCCGCTGGTTAGGCTCTCGTTGCCGCTACCGAGCACTATAGTGAGGATCGACTGAGCGCCGGAGGCGTTCACCGATTCTGAACCCGACCCAAGCACGACGATGCCGCCTGTCATCGACGCAGCAGAGAAGTAATCGATTGTGTCTCCGGATTGGCCGTAGACATCGGTGGTTCCCGTTCCACCCACCACAGAGCCGGACACGTCAGCGGCGAACACAGCCACCAGAGAGCCAGAGCCGCTGAAAATCGCGTTGTCGTCGGTTGCATTGTAGACGCTAAAATTCGCGGCATTGGCTACGACCGTATCGTTCCCGGTGGCCGAAGCCGCGGCGACGGTGTCCGACAACGTGGGACCTGCCATCAAGAGGTTTGGAGGTACGAGAGACACAATATCGGTGTCGGTTGTCAACGCGCCGCCGACAATGAGCTGGCCAGGCGCTGTGGCTATGACGACGTCTGCAACGCCATTTGCGGAGACAGTGTTCGTGCCATCGTCTAGTATGACAAACTGATTGTAGTCCGACGGGTTCGTGGAGGTCGTATCCTGGCTGGCCGCAGCAGCCATGGTGTCATTCAGAGTGAAGTCTCCTGAGCCGGTGCCCGCGAAGACAATCGCCTGGTCGCCGCCAGTCATAACGGTGTCGCGGCCGCTGCCTGCCACGATCGTGTCGAAGCCAGTCGCTGCAGCCCCGTCATAGATGTTGTTGCCGTCAACGAAGGTTATGAGATTATTGCCACCGGCGTCGATGTAGGTTGTCGAGGGCGTTGCTGTCAGACTTCCGGCCGTCGCAAAGGCCTTTTCGCCTTCGACCAGGACGTTGTCTCCGCCGCCGGACCCGGTAACCGTTACAGGCGCTGCAGAGGAGATGAAGGTATAGAGCGGACCGGTTACCGAATCAGGGCCGGTCAGGGTGTAGCTGCCGCCTTGGGAAACTTCCTGCTCAGTAACAGTCGTGGCGATCGCTTCGGTGTAGCCCGGAATGGAAGCGCCCGGCGTGCTCAGGTTGTTATAGGCGAGCGAACCGGCGCTGAGGGCAGCATCGAGTGCGTTCGCAAAACGCTCAGCATAGGCCAGCGTGTTGGTGCCAGTGACAGTAAAGCCATACTCGCGGGCGAATACACTTGGGACCGTAACGCCAGCTGAAGGCATATGACCAACTCCACTTCGAAATGACGCAAGCGAGGCTTGCCGAACACCGGCGATGCAGTGGGCTTAGCAGATGGCCCCTAACCAAACAACAACGGAAACAGAGTCAAAGATCGATTTTTCCCTGCGTCTCCAATAAGTAACAGAAAATTGGTGATGTTCTCAGCCCCTGGTTGCAAGGTATTAAAAACCTGAATTTGCGTGGTATTGGGAAAGTTCGCAAACGAGCGTGAATTACTGTCGTCGGGGTTATTTCGCTTAGTTTCTTGTGCGATTTGGCTGTTTAAGCTCACTAGTTACGAGGCCAAAAGTGTTATCTATGCTTGGGCATCTCTGAGAATGGGTGTTCCGGATCATAGATCGCAACGAACGGCAGGTTGTGGTTCGGTTTTGTCGCGTCGCCCCTGCGAGCAGGTGCATGCTATAGTGGCATTCCATTAGCTTGGCAGGTCTAGGCGATGATGAGGATGGTCGACGAGTGAGTGCTGGACGTTGATCGACGGCATTGCCAGGCGGGGGTTGTGCCTGCTGATCGCGGCCCCCTCGGGGGCTGGGAAGAGCACGATCGCTGCTGCGTTGCTGGAGCGCGAGTCGGGGCTGAAGCTTTCCGTCAGCGTCACGACGCGCGCGCCACGTCCCGGGGAGCAGGAGGGAGTGCATTATTTCTTCCGAGGAAATGATGAGTTCGCCCGGATGGCGAACGCCGGTGAGCTCCTGGAGTCTGCGACCGTGTTCGGAAGAGGTTATGGAACGCCGCGGGCGCCGGTCGAGTCAGCCTTATCGGTGGGCCGGGATGTGTTGTTCGACATCGATTGGCAGGGCTGCCGGCAAGTTAGGGCCATCCTGCCGGCGGATACGGTGAGTGTCTTCATCTTGCCGCCTAGCTTAGAGGTATTGGAGGCGCGTTTGCGCGGCCGGGCTGGCGACGATCCGTTGGAGATCATGAGGCGGATGGCACAGGCGAGGTCTGAAATATCGCACGCTCAGGAGTTCGATCATGTGCTCGTCAACGATGAGCTGGTGCGGTGCATCGATGCAGTGCAGGCGATCTTGCAAGCTGCAAGGACTGCGACGCCAAGGCTTGTTGGGTTAGCCGCTACGTTGAAAAGCTTCGGTTCCGAACGATAAGATTATCAGGCGAGCGTTGTTTCTTGAAGTAAAACGAAGTAAGTCGGCCGTCTTGCCCTGCTTTTCCTCAAGCGCAGACTGAACTCGCAAAAGTTTTTTGGTTCTTTTTTTCAAAAAAGAACGCGCTTTCTTTGACTTCTGTCCGGCTGACTGGATCATCTGGCTTCGCCGATCTTTGCGAGCCGTCGGGCGGTGCGGAGGAGGAAGCTGCGGTCTTCCTGAGAGCAGGCTTGGTAGAGACGGAGAAGGGCTAACTCGTCCCCAGTGGGATCGGCGCGGTTGCCGTGAAGCAGGTGCTCGACGGTTGTTCCAAGGGCGGCTGCGATACGCGAGATGTTGCCGCGCAATTGGCCGGCGCGATCGGTTTCCCATTGAGCGACCGCGCTTCGGCTGACGTCGCAGGCGGCTGCGAGGGCTTCCTGTGTCAGGCCTCGCTCCTGCCGGAGCGTTCGGATGCGGTTGCCTACAGTGGGGCGACTCTGAGCGGCGTCTGGCATCTTCATGGGTTTGGTATGGCGGATAGCTACTAACAAAGCCAGTTAGTTTCATTGACACATAAGAGTTAGTATGACTAACTGTGCGTTAGTCATGGAGGGCTGACATGCGTAAGTCGGTAGTTTGGACAGAGAGCCTGGATACGCGCCTGCGCACCTTGCGCGAGGAAGGATTGACTTGGGACGCAGTGGCGGCGGCGATGGACCTCGGTCGCAACACCGTGCTCGAGCGTGCGCGGAGGACTGGCGCTCGCATCAGGCGGCAGCCAGCGCCGGTTGTGTCGGACGAGCCACGCGACAGACCGGCGCGCCAGGCCGGTCATCCGCTGACGTGGGGGCTTCTCACCGCTGGGACTGTCCTGGACGGCGAACGCTATCCATTCCCCGTCTTCCTATAGGAACGTATCATGAACAAATGTCTAGCATTGTCACTCCAGGAGCGGCTGGTTCCGGACGTGCGGGAGGATGAGCGAACTATCGATGCCGGCTTCATTATCTACCGGCTCGAAGAGGCGGGATCGACGCTGCTGGCTCTGCCAGCGTCGGGTTTTTCGACAAAGCTTCGGGTAAGCCAGCTGGAGGTCGCGCCTTCGCCGACGGAGGCGCATGGCTTCGATCAGGCACGAGTGCGGCCGCCTACGCCATCGGCGGCCCGGATAACGCGAATGGACGAAGCATTAGGCTGGATCGCGCTCATTCCGGTTGATCGGCGTGTCATCAGGCGGATTGTCGGAGCGAGAAGCCTGGTGAGCCCAGTTACCGAACGTCATCTGTTCTCCTGGCGACGCTTGGGTGAAGTGGTGGGGGCCGACCACAAAGCGGTGCAGAGGTGGCACGGACAAGGCATCGACATGCTCGTGGCAGCAGTGGGTGTTTTGGAGCGATCGACAGGCAGCCGGCGCAGGCTCGGCGGCTAGGGTCGGTTTAGTTGTCGGTTCTTTCGAGGGACACGTCATAGCGGCAGCGGGGCGTGGTGTAGCTGCCGCGCACCGCATCGCCCTCGCGGGCCGCGTCAAGCACGAGCCGGTAGGGCTTATGGTCGATGCCGGGAAGCGTCAGTTCTGCGGCCAAATGGCCGTCGGGAGACAATGAGCCTCGAAGGATGAGGGTGCCGCTGTTTGGAGCAAAGACGACGGATTGGTGAAGGAGCGTGAGAACGGCAGTCGATGCGGGATCGCAGGTGCCGGAGCGAGGGACCAGGTGACCTGCGAAGGTCAGCTCCCGATCCGATGCGGCGCAGCATGAGAGGGAAAAAACGAATGTTAGAAACAGCGTTTTTTTCACTTGCCCAGATACCCCAACTTTCTGTATATTCTGTCTAACGATGGCGGTTTGCGCGTTGCCGAGTTGGCATGAGGCCTCGTTTCTACTCAATGTTCTGCACATAGAGGGTCGGCCTACACCCACCTTGGGCTTGGGTGTTTGGCGCGGCTGCTCCGGCAGTCGGCGCCCATGGACATGGTGGATCTAGATCGAGATCCTTTACCACAAATATTCTGCCGGGCGGCGCACCATGGGAGCGGCCGCGCGTCATCAAGACGCCCTTCCCCGGGCGTCGCAAGAGCCGCGAGGATTGAGCGGATAAGAGTCACAGACGCTGTCGAGGACGAGCATCCGGATGACTTCTGCGCTTCCGGTGCTGGAGGAGACGGGTCAACGCGGGCAAGTCAGAAGAAGCCTACCCGACTGGGCCTTGTTTGCCCTTGCGAGAAATGGGCAAAGCCCTGCCACGCATCACCGTGCAATTTTGGACGCGCTGGAGCAGGTTGCCGAGGGGGAGACGCAAAGACTTATTCTGCTGCTGCCGCCGGGGTCGGCGAAGAGCACCTATGCGAGCAAGCTGTTTCCGGCATGGTGGTTCGCCAGGCATCCGAACAGTGCCGTTATCGCTGCGTCCCACACAGCCGGGCTTAGCGAGCACTTCGGACGTTCGGTTCGGGGATTGATTCAGGAGCATTCGACGCAGCTCGGCGTGTGCGTCCGTAGCGATGCCCGGGCGGCAGGCCGCTTCCTCACCGCCGAGGGAGGCGAGTATTTTTCAGTAGGTGTGCATGGAGCGGTTACTGGCCGCCGCGCCGATCTTGCGCTGGTCGATGATCCAATCAAGTCGTTCGCCGACGCGGAGAGCCGGCAGGCACGCGAGCATTTGTGGAATTGGTTCCGCTCGGAACTGGTGACGCGGCTGAAGCCAGGTGGCCGCATCGTGCTGGTGATGACGCGCTGGCATGTCGATGATCTTGCCGGGCGTTTGATTGCGCAGGGTGGCTGGACGGTTGTGCGGCTACCGGCGCTGGCTGAGGTGGGCGATCCGCTTGGGCGGAATGTGGGCGAGGCGCTTTGGCCAGAGTGGGAAGACAAACCGGCCTTGCTCGAAAAGCAAGCGATGCTGGGAGAGCGGCAATTTGCTGCTTTGTTCCAGCAAGCCCCTTGGCGCAGCGAAGGGCGGATCTTCGACCCTAGACATTTTCGGGTTGTGGACGCGGTGCCGCAAGGCACAACGGTCCGAGCGTGGGATTTGGCGGCAACTGCGCCGGATGGGAACGATCCTGATTGGACCGTAGGACTTCGGCTCGTCCGGCTGGAGGGTGGCGGATTTTGCGTCGACGACATCCTCCGTTTTCGTGGTGAGGTAGGTGCTGTTTACGATGCCATCCGCGCAACGGCGTTGCGGGATGGGGTGTCAGTCGAAGTTGGCCTGCCTCAGGACCCCGGGCAGGCTGGCCGGTCGCAGATCATGTTCTTGACCCAATCGCTGGCTGGCTACCGGGTAAATGCCAGCCCAGAGAGCGGCAGCAAGATCGTGCGCGCGATGCCGGTGGCCTCGCAGGTTTCGAGTGGCTGCTTAAGCATGCGCAGAGCTGAATGGAATCGCGAATTTCTGGACGAGGTCTCGCAGTTTCCGAACGGCTCAAAGGACGATCAGGTGGACGCGTTATCGCGGGCTTTCGCGATGTTATTCGAGGGGAGTGTGCCGGCACGGTTTACGCACGTGCCGCTGCTGGGGCGCTGACTGGCTGGCGGTAGCGGATCACTTCGGGGGCTTTCCATTTGTTCAGAACGATTAGCGACCTGGTGCCGCGGGATTGCGACCTGCCGGAACGGGCATGGACGCTTGCGGTGCTGCGCCGGATTCTTGAGGGCACCATCTACGATGTTCTTCCCTACGAATTTCATGAGGAGCGAGCAGACTCCGGCGAGTATATACCGATTAGGCAACGCCGACCGTCTGTCAGGTATGCGCTTTCGCGCGTCGTGGTCGAAGATAGCGTCTCGTTGCTCTTTAGTGACGGACATTTCCCCGTGATCGAGTCGACGGACCGGGACGTTCGTCAAGCGCTCGACGCGATCGTCGAAGACGCGAAGATTAACTTGGTCATGACAGAGGCCGGGCTACGCGGCAGCGTAGGCTCGACTGCCTTGGTGATGCGGGTCCTATCTCAGCGCATCTTCGTCGAGGTCATGGACACCGAGTTCCTGACGCCGGCCTGGGACGCCAGCGCGCCCGATAGGTTACTGCATGTGACCGAACGCAGGAAGGTGTGCGGCGCAGAACTTGTCGCTCAGGGCTATGACATCGACGACACAGAGGCGGTCTACTGGTTTATACGCCGCTGGGACAAGAACGAAGAGACCTGGTTCCTTCCGGAAAAAACCGGCACTTCAGCCCTGTGGGAGCGAGACGATGTGCGCAGCGTGGCGCACCGACTAGGCTTTGTGCCGATCGTCTGGATACGGAACCTACCTGGTGCAAAGGGCGACGATGGGGCCTGCACCTTTCAGGCGGCGATCGACACAAGTATCGAAATTGATTATCAGCTGAGCCAAGCCGGCAGGGGATTGAAATACAGCAGCGATCCAACGCTGCTGATACGTGAGCCTGCTGGGCTTGAGGGGACTATGGTGAGAGGGGCGGCAAACGCCCTCGTAGTCAGCGAAAAGGGCGATGCCAAGCTGCTGGAGATCGGCGGGACTGCCAGTCAGGCCGTCATCGACTATGTGCGCATTCTCCGCGAGTTTGCTCTCGAAAGCATACACGGCAACCGGGTTGACGCAAGCCGCTTGAACGCGCCGGCGAGTGGCCGCGCAATCGAAATGATGAACCAGGGGCTTCTATGGCTCGCAGATAATCTCCGTGTCAGCTACGGCGCCGGGCTGCTCTCGCTGGCGCGCATGATGCTGCGAGCGGCCGCCGTATATCCGTTGTGTATAGGCGGACATTCGCTGCCAAGGCTTAATGCTGAAGCCACTTTGCGGTTGCGATGGCCGGATTGGTATCCCGTCGACTCACTCGATCGGCAGAGAACGGCAGAGACGCTGAACGCCCTTGTTGCAGCCAAACAGATTTCTCGGGCCACTGCCATTGGAGTTCTCGGCCCGGAGTATGGGATCGTGGATGGTGAGGCAGAACTTGCACGCATCAAAGCTGAGGAGATCGTATGACCACGGCAAACGAGACACTGCCGGTCCTAGACGAAGTCACTGGGCTTCGTGCACGCGCCGAGGCACTGGAAAAGCAGTTGTCGGAAGTAACGTCCCAAGCGGCCGCAAGGCTTATTCAATCGGAACTTAAGGCCGAGGCTTTGCGTGCCGGTATGATCGATCTCGATGGCCTACGGCTTCTCGACGCTGCCGAGCTTAAGCCCGATGTCAATGGCGAATTTCACGGTGCGGCGGCTGTGATCACCCAACTCAGGCGCGACAAACCTTGGCTTTTCGGGGCAGGAAACTCCAGCAGTACGGCAGCCGTGCCGTCTCACGTTGCAACACGGCGAAAGCAGGCGACCGAAATGAGCCTGGATGAATGGCGTAGTGCGCGAGCGGAGCTTCTGCGCAAGCGTTGATCATATTCGTAGTTCGACGCGCGGGGCGGCGAATTTTTTTGGTGGGGGCAACCCTCCCACGGGCTTTTGGGGGTACTCATGGGTGTTTCGAACTTTCCGCTCGCGTTGCAGCCAATCATTCAGCAGGGTTTTCTGGAGCGAGAGTTCCAGCAGGCACTGCGTTCAAGGATTGGCTATCGTGCTTGCGCAGACCGTGAGGAGTTCTCCGTCGGTATTGGCGAGACTCTGACGAAAACCAGGACTGGACTTCGGCCGGCCGTCACGACACCCATTGCAGCGAACACGAATACGAATTTGGACAACGGCATTACGCCGGGAAGCTGGAACGTCGAACAGTTTTCGATGACGCTCAATCACTATGCGGCTACCATGGATCTGAACATGGTGACGAGCCGGGTGGCTCTCGCCAGCGTCTTCTTGCATAATGCCTATGTCAATGGTGAACAGGCCGCCCGAAGCCTGGATGATCTGGCACGAAATGCCTTGTTTGGCGCGTATTTCGCCGGCAACAGCTTCGTTCGCACAACGGTGAGTAGTGCGTCGCCCAATGTAGCCGTGGACGATGTGCGTGGCTTCCAGACTGCGTTCGTCAATGGTGTGCAGCAGAACGTTGGCTCGGGAAACCCGCTTGCAGTCACGATAGGCTCCGACATTTACACGCTCGTGGGTGCGTCTGTCGACGCTACAAACTTGTCGATTACACCTGGTGGCCTCTCCGGCGTCCTGACCTTCTCTAGCAGCGTGTCGGTGAGCGACGCCACGGCCTTCAACAGTGTGCAATCGGCAACGGCATCTCTCGTTCTTCGGCCCAACGGCAGGAGTAATGGCACTCAGCTTCAGGCAGGAGACACACTGTCTATGGCGAACATACTGGATGCAGTCGCCAACCTGAGATTGAACGCCGTGCCGGATATTGACGGCGCGTATAATTGCCATCTCGACCCGATCAGCGCTCGGCAGCTTTTTGCAGACAGCGACTTTCAACGCCTGTTCATTGGCTCGACCTCAGCCAATGAGATTTTCCGCCCTGGTCAGGGCGTGATCAATGAGTTTTTGGGGCTGAGGTTTGTTCTCACGAACGAGTCGTATGTCCAGGTTCATCCGACGATTGCGGGAGCTTCCATCCGCCGACCGATCATTGTGGGTCAAGGCGCCTTAGTTGAGGGCGACTTTGCAGGCATGGCCAGCGACGACATCGCGCCCAAGGACGCCATCGTCTCGATGGTAGACGGCGTGTGCATGGTGACGCGAGAGCCGCTAGACCGGCTGCAGCAGATCATTGCGCAATCCTGGTATTGGATTGGCGGCTTCTGTGCGCCTTCCGACACGACGACTACGAGCATGACAGTTCCCACTGCGACAAATGCGAACTTCAAGCGAGCGGTCATTATTGAACATTTAGGGTAGAGGTCTCCCACGCGGATATCGGCGCCTGAGACCCATGGTGAGGTAGCGATGTTCTCGGATCAACAGAAGACAGATGTCCGCCGGTTTTGCGGATATCCTGCGTACGGTGCCTCACCGTCCGGCAATATGGGATGGCGCTTCTACACCGCTTATGGTGCGCTCGAATATCGGATGAACAATCTTTCAGCCGCTGAAGAGAGTGTCGTCAGCACCTACTTGTCAACTTTGGCGCAACTTGAAGTGGCAGTCCCATCCGCCAGCGAGAATTTGGACAGCGATGCTGCCGGCGCATGGAGCCATAATGCGAGTGAAGTGGCTGACCGATTGAAGTTACTCGACGGCTGGCGCCGACGGCTTTGCGCTTTTTTTGGCGTTCCGGCGGGAGAAGGGCTCGGCGGGCCGGGCCTGAATTGGGTCGTGTGATGGATGGAGCGTCGCTGCAGGACAAGATCAGCCGCGGGATGGGTGTGGCAGCACGTAAGCTAGGCGCACCCTTCATCGTCTATCGCCCGAAACGCGCGTGCGATCCTCTGAACTCACGAAACCGGATCATAAAGCTCTTCGCCTCGTTCAATCAGGAGGATGTACACTACCAGTCGGTAAGTGGCTTTGGCCGACCAATTTGGTGGGGCGTTTTCGACCAGGCCTACACGCTGCCGGGAGATTACTTGGTTGGAGACACGGGGACCTACTTCGTGTGCGCGCAACGTCCGCTTCTGCCGGTGCAATGCGTGCTGACAAACAGGGTCGTTAACATTGTCAGGGCTTCCGCGCCGTCGAGCGGTGGATATAGCGGGCTTACAGCGGCGTCAGCCTCGCCGATCTTGAGTGGTTACCCGGCAAGCCTTTTGGAGGCGGGGAGCCGGGAGAGTGACGCGGGTGTTCGATCTCAACGGCTCGGCGGCTGGATATTGCTTTTGCCTTCGGGGCTGGTGATCGCGCCGCAAGTCGGCGATGTCGTGAAAGATGACTTACAGGCGGCTTATAAGGTGGGTGCTGCCGAGCAGAGTGCGCTCGGATGGCGCCTGCTTGTGAGAGAAGTTGCTGCCTAAGCTTTAACCGCTATATTTGGGAGATGAGCTTTGCAGTCGACGCAGTTGCATGTGGTGACAGCACGCTTCAATCCATTACGCTGGGAAACGCCAGATCGCCATTTCTCCGACTGGGTAGCGCACGTTCTTGACTCGGGCGCGAAGCTAACAGTTGTAGAAGTTCAGTACGGCAGGCGTGACTTTGTCTGCGCTCTTCCGCATGTCAATCATGTGGGACTTCGTGCGGATAGCTGGGCCTGGTGCAAAGAAAACATCCTGAACGAAGGGATCCGCCGAGTTCCCGAAGCCGAGTATATCGCCTGGGGGGACGCGGACGTTTGGCACCGGAAGCCGGAATGGGCGAGCGAAACTGTAGAGCACTTGCAGCATTACCGGGTTGTCCAAACCTGGTCGCGCGCTTTGGACCTAGGACCTCGGGATTCGCTCATCGGTGTGCACAATTCTTTCGCATCTCAGTATATCGATGGAGCGCCGCTGGTAGCAGAGGGATCCAAATTCTGGAAATTTGACGGCGGGTACGCGGACTATCCGCATAGCGGGTATTTCTGGGCTTGCCGGAGAGAGCTTCTTGATTGGACGGGCGGATTATTCGAACTGGCTGGCATGGGCAGCGCCGATCATCACATGGCACTTGCTTTCGTCGGACTTGTGGAGAGGAGTTGGCCGCACGGGACGAGCGATACCTATAAAAAGCACTTGCTGCGCTGGCAGGATCGAGCGCGTCGTTTTGTGAACGGCCGCATTGGCGCAGTTCCCGGAATCATCGAACACCGGTTTCATGGTGCCAAGCAAAACCGCGGCTATCTCGGACGATGGGACATGTTCGTCAGACACGGCTTCGACCCAGACACGGATCTCAAGCGAAACAGCTGGGGCGTGCTCGAGTGGGCGGGCAACAAGCCCGAACTCGAGCGCGAATGGGATCGCTATTTGCGCTCCCGGCGGGAAGACGACAACTGCTTGTGAGGGTGCCGCATGGCCGATCTCTCCGACGTTGAAGCAGCGCTGGCGAGCGCCGTCACTTCTGCCCTCTATCCCATGGGTCTTACGTCTGCCTGCGCCGTGGGAAGCGGCGCGAGTGTCTACAGAGGCTGGCCGACGACTGCGGCCCTCAGCACGGATCTAGCGGATGGAGCCGTAAATGTCAGTGTTTCGCCTGTAGCAGATACCGGAAAGAACACCACTCGTTGGGGGAATCATAGCTGGGCGAGACCGGCTAGTCCTGGGTTGAATGTTGATGTTTTCAAGAACGCTGCGATCTTTTCGGGCAGTCCAAATGTCGGTGATCTCGCAGGCGTTCTCGCTGGGGGCAAAGCCTATGTCTATCAGTGTCGCATGGGTGATAGCGCAAGTCTCGTCGCTGGAGCTCTCTTTGGATTGATCCGCGCAGATCAAGTCTGTCAACTTCACGGCAGTTCGTTGCTTTTGCCCAATGTGCCTTCTGTTGTCGCTCGGGTTGCCGGTTTGCAGGAGACCACCACCGAAGTCGGCCGCCAGGAACAGCAGTTCCGCTTGGCAGTTTGGGCTGCTACGCCAAACACGCGTGATGTGGCCTGTTCCGTCATCGGTGCACAATTGGCGCAGATTTCCTTCTTGGCGCTTCCTGATGGTTCCGGTGGACGACTGCGCTACCACGCTACGGCCAGTGTCGATGACGCACAGGATGCAGGAGTCTACCGGCGGGACCTGATCTATCAAGTTGAGTATGCAACGACCATCGCACAAATGTCGCCTTCAATGTTGTTCGGCGACTCGGTCTGTAACGGAGTGGTTCGCTTCGGTTAATGACCATACCGTTTCAGCCGCACGGTGTTCATGAGAACTTCCTGATGATTGCAGAGATGCCAGTAACTGCCAGCGCGCAGCGGGAGAACAAAGATGCCGATTTTTCAGCAAGGTGCCTTGAACACGACGGCGCTTGTCGTGCCGGACCTCTATGTGCAGATTGTTGCCCCGCAAAACCTTGTGCTCAATGGAGTTCCAACTAGCGTTGTGGGTGTCGTTGGCACGGCATCGTGGGGACCGGTTGGCATCCCGGTCATTGTGGGAACAATGGCTGATTATGCACAATACTTTGGTCCGATTGTCGCGCGCAAATTCGATATGGGAACAGGCGTTGCGTGCGCCGTACAGCAGGGTGCGACGGCCTTCAGGTGCCTACGTGTCAGCGACGGGACCGATCTAGCCGCTAGTTACGTTATCGATGAGAGTGGTGCTAGCTACTCCACGAAACTGACAGCGCTTTATACTGGGACGGTCGGAAACAGTCTGACGATTACTCTTTCAGCGGCTCCGAAGGCGGGATGCTGGCGACTCTCTGTTGCTGTGCCGGGGTTATTGCCCGAGGTTTTTGATAACATTTATGCTCCTAGCCCGGCAGCGTTCTGGGCGAACCTTGTGAGCGCAGTGAATCAGGGGAATGGCCCCTTGAGGGGACCTTCGCAGCTGGTCGTGGCTACGTTGGGCACTCTTGCCGCGCCGCCGGCGGCGTTGTCGCCGCAGCCACTAGCCGGAGGTACAGATGGCGCCTCGGCAGTAAGCTCCACGACGCTTGTAGGCAGCGATGCTTTGCCAAGGGTGGGAATGTACGCTCTGCGTGGTCAGGGCTGTAGCGTGGCTATGCTGGCGGACGCTGATGATCCGTTGCATTGGAGTGATCAGGCGGGGTTTGGTCTTTCCGAGGGGATATACATGATCCTCGTCGGGCCCCCTGGGCAAGCGATTGCGGACGGAGTCGCCGCCAAGCAGCAAGCGGGCCTAGATTCATATTCAGCCAAGCTGATGTTCGGCGATTGGATCTTTTGGAATGACCAGGCTAATGGTCTGATGCGGCTGGTGTCACCGCAGGGGTTTGTGGCCGGCCGGTTGGGCAATCTGTCTCCAGAACAATCCAGCCTCAATAAACCACTTTACAATGTCGTGGGAACGCAGAAGTCAGGCGTGCCAGGAAGTGGGCAGGCATCAACCTACAGCGACGCAGAGCTTGCCGTTCTCTTCGAAAACGGAATTGATGTGATTAGCAATCCGCAGCCGGGCGGAGCGTTCTGGGGCGTCCGATGCGGCCACAACACCAGTTCTAATCCTGCCATTGACGGAGACAATTACACCCGACTTACTAACTTTATCGCTGCTACCCTGGCTGCCGGCATGGGCCAGTATGTCGGGCAAGTCATCAACGCCGGGCTGTTTCAGCGTATCCGGGCGACCCAGTTGAGTTACTTGCAGGCGTTGCTCGGACAAGGCGTGCTTGGAAGTGTCGATGGTTCGGCGCCCTTCAGCGTCATATGCGACCTCAGCAACAACCCTCTCAGCCGAACAAGTCTTGGGTATGTGCAAAGTGACGCACAGGTCCAATTCATGAGCATCAATGAGAAGTTCATCGTCAATGTCGAAGGCGGACAGACGGTGATTGTGCAAAGACAGGTACTGCCGGCGTCGTGACATTCGGCGACAAGACAATGAATTGACGTGCGCTGTGCGACATGGAGTTACTGAAAATGCCAATTAATTCCTTTTCAATCGGACGAGACTGTCAACTCGTGATCATGGGCCCGCAAGGCCGTGTCGACCTGACGTACGTGACTGGCTTCGAAAGCCGTCAGATCACACACTCGGTTCGCCTGGATCGGCTCGACGGCGTGCCGATGGGAGCTGAGTTGCCGAAGGGCTGGGAGGGCAGTTTTGAGGTGGAGCGTGGCACGAGCGCCGTTGACGATTTCATAGCGGCGTCAGAGCAGATCTTTCTTAGTCAAGGATCGCTTCCAGCGGGAACTGTTTACCAGTATGTCTCCGAGGTCGATGGCTCCACATCAACCTATCAGTATGTAGGAGTAGTATTCAAGCTCGTGAATGCGGGCAGTTGGAAGGGTGATGCTTCGGTCAAGCAGAAGTTGGAATTCTTTGCTACGCAGCGTCAGCGCGTTTGATGGACACGCCAAGCAGCCGGATTGTCTCAGCGGCGGCCGAACAGATTGTGGTTCACGACGTTGAGGGGCGAGCGCTCTCCTTGCGAAGGATGGGGGCGCTGGATCGTCTGCGGTTGTTCAAGGCTGTTGGACCGCATCTGGCACAAAACACTCCTTACCTCGGCATGGCAATGCTAGCGGCGTCGGTAGCGGCAATCGACGGCATTCCGGTGCCACCTCCTGTGACAGAGAGTCAGGTGGAGGCGCTCGTTTCGCGGCTTGGGGACGCCGGCATAGCGGCGGCCGCGGCGGGACTCTCCTCAGACGATGGGAGCGCTGAGCAGGGAAACTGAGCTGGCACCCCGATCTGGTTGATAGCCTCTACCTCATCCGGAACGGGGTGCCTTTCGACGTGGCGTTTTCTCTGGATGAACGTGAGCGAAAGGCATGGATCGTGGCTTTGGCTCGCTTTGATGGGCTTGAGTACGACTGGGAGCACAACCAGTGGGCCGAGTTTTGAATCACATCGATCGCCAAAGCCTTGCAGGAGCTTTTGAGGATCGCGAGTCCTATGGGGTGGTCCGGTGAGAGAAGCGCTCGAAAACATGTCGGACGTTCGAGCGACTGGCTTGCGCTTGGCATTTGGACAAGGCTTGCTCATAGGAATAGATCGCGCCAAGAAAGACGTAAGCGATCGACTTAGTGCTGAGCGAAAAAGCGCCGGCTTGAGTTCTGAAGCTTTGCAGAGGCATGGCACCATGACTTTGTCGATAGCTGGTATTCTAGCTAATCCTTCGAAGATCAGATCGGAGGTTCTGTCCGCAACTCATGCTGAACTAATCTCAAGCGCTCCCACACCCACGGATCAGGTTAAGTCTTACCCGCACATCTTCTCGGTTAGCGCAAGAGGGGCTCGAGCGGTCGCTATACCGATCATTGGATCGGAGGCGACAAGCCGCATGGGAGAACTAAACCCTCTACAGATGATGGGTCGATCCGAAAAGCGAGGATTGGTCACTGCCAAGTCGACTGGCGAGTCGAAGGTCAACGCCTTATCAAGCGGCTTTTTGCCGACCTACCATGCGGAGTGGGCATCCTACAAAAACGTTGCCGGTGAAGTAAAGGACCGGCTGCAAATCTCCAGACCATCTTCTACCATTGATCTTCGCGCGATTCAAATGCGAGGCACCATACCTCGCGATCAGCGACGAGGGCAGACTGTGTCGCAGGCGGAACCCGGCGTCACTTTGACCAACAGCAAGCCGGCGTCATCGCCTTCAGGCCAAGGCACACCATCAATGCCCGGCGTGTCGCATACTCGCGAACCGGGCTCGATCGTTGCGCCACTCTTCGTCGACCGACCTGGAAAGCGTGGAGCTAACACGTACGGTGAAACTTCAAGCGACACTGGTTCTGGTGACGTCGGAGTCAGCGATGCGAATAGAGTCACAAGTCCGATACGAGGCAGCAACTTCAAGGGTAATGCTAAACAAAGTGATGCATCCCCAAAGGCTATGCGCGGCGCGTATGGCGTTGGAAGCGAACAGGTCCCAAATCCTCAACATGATCAGCAAGCCATCCAAGGGGATGTGTTTCTCGATGGTGCTTTGGTAGGGAGGTGGATTTCGCGCTTTTTGAGCAGGGAAACGGGACGGCCCTCCTCGGGTCCTACTGGGTTCGATAGCCGCCGCAACGCCCTTCTTCCTGGAGTGACAGTCGGAAGATGACAGTGTTCTTGCAACTCGGAAGCTTAGCTTTAGAAGGCTTCGAGGTCCCGGGGCGCGTCGCGCTTGGCGGTGCGCAGTCGTTGGCTGTTCATAAGTTGCCCGGCGGCGTGCGCGTCGTTGATACTATGGGCCGCGATGATGCGGACCTCACTTGGTCTGGCGTGATCTCGGGTGGAGGTGCGAGCGAGCGTGCGCGGCTGCTGGACGCGATGCGCGCAGCAGGCGATGTAATTTCTCTGTCTTGGGACCAGTTTTACTACGCCGTTGTCGTAGGCCACTTAAAACTCGAATATTGTAACCCTTGGTGGATCGAATACAGCATCACCTGCAAGGTCATAACAGACCAGGCCCAGGCAAGTGTTGGCCCAGTTATCGTTGCTTCAAATCAGATCGCTTCTGATCTTCAGACTGCCGGCGCTTACGTCGATGTATCTGTTGCCGCCTCCGCCGCGGCCTCAGCAGCCGGCGCACGACCGGGAACACCTGCTGCCGCCTTGGCTTCAGTGAGACTTGCCGCGGTGCAGGCGCAGATTTCACAAAATATTACCCTTGCTGAACAGAGTCTCGCCTCGGCTGATCTCGCGACTGCGGTGGAAGCGTGCGGCCATTTGGCTCAGTTCACGTGTGCGCTGGGCTTTGTGAACCGCGCCGCCAAGAACTTAACGGAAGCTCTCGTCTGATGCGCAGTGTCACTGTTGCAGGTGGAAACCTGTTCCAATACGCGGCCAGCTATCTTGGAGACGCCACACAATGGAACCGGATCGCCGAACTCAACGCCGTAAGTGATCCTTGGTTACAAGGGCTTGTTGTGCTTTCGGTTCCGGAGGCTGATCCATCGGCAGGAGGCGGCGTTGGGAATCAGTAACGCCCGCTCTCCGGCCATTGCGGTGACTGTGAACGGAAATCCTGTAGAAGGGGCGATTGAAGCCGAAATCTACAGCAACAGTCATTTGGCAGCTAATCGATTTAGAGTGCGACTGGCGCTCGATATGACAGGTGCGGAGGTTTGGTCAGCCGACGACATCCGCATCAGTATTCAACTTGGACTTGATGGTGCCTGGGCACCCATGATACTAGGCGATGCGGACACGGTCGAAATAGATCCGATCCACGGCGTCGTGTCTGTGGAGGGCCGAGATCTTACGGCGCTCTTCATCGAAGCTCGAACTCAAGAGACATTCGAGAACCGGACGGCGAGCGATATCGTAGGCTTACTCGCCGCCAGGCGGGGGCTTGCTGCCAATGTGACCGCGACATCACAGCTAGTAGGGCGGAACTTCCAGAGCCAGCACGCGAGAACGACTCTGGATCAACATTCATGGATGACTACAGAATGGGACCTTCTTTCTCACTTGGCACGACAAGAGGGCTTCGATGTCTGGGTTGACGAAAGCACACTTAGTTTCGGTCCGCCGACTGCGGGCCCTTCCGTTTCGATAACTCCATCGGAGTGCGTCACGCTTCGGCTAGAGCGCACGCTGAGCCTGGATACTTATCTCGCGGTTGCGGTCAAGAGTTGGGACTGCCGGGGTGAGTCACTGGTGACCCAGACGGCGTCTCTGGGCGAGGGAACCGAGGCTCCCAGCTATGTGCTTGTTCGACCGAATGTTACTGCAGAAGTCGCGCAAAGTATCGCCCAGCGCGTGCTTGGTGAAATGAAGCAACATGCGCGATGTATCGAAGCGGAGATGCCGGGTGAGCTCTCGATGCAACCCAGGTCAAGTTTGGAGATCAGTGATACCGGCACTGATTTCGACGGAGTTTATACGATATCGGATATCGAGCGCCGCATCTCATTCGAGCGCGGCTTTACACAACATGTCAGAGCAAGATTGCCCGCATGGATAGCTTCCTCAATCTGATCAAGGCTCAAGCAGCACAGCTTGATCAAGGGTGGGCGCAGCCGCGGCTGGCCGTTGTCTCATCGGTAGATACAGCGACGGCGACCGTTCGGGTTCAAGTACAACCGGAGAATGTCCTGACCGGATGGCTTCCGGTGCTGGGAACTTGGGTTGGCAATGGATGGGGACTTGCTTGCCCGCCGTCTCCTGGCGATCAGGTTGTGCTGGTGTGGCAAGAAGGCGATGCCGAAAATGGCATCGTCATCGGTAGGCTGTGGTCAAGCAAGACCATGAGTCCTGCGGCTGCAAGCGGTGAACTTTGGCTTGTCCATAAAGAGGGTAGTTTCCTCAAACTCCTCAACGATGGAACGATTGTGAGTTCAGCGCCCACGTGGAAGCATACGGGTGACCTGCGTGTCAGCGGGGACGTGTACGATGGACACGGTGCACTTTCCCGACTGCGTGATCATTATGACGCACATGTTCATCCACCGTCGGACACCAAGCCTACTCCGCTCGATTGAGTCGACCCCGTGCTGGATTGCCGGACGGCTTAGAAGGTCAACATCGAAGCGACTTGCATCTTTACGTGGAGCTGTCATGCAGGATGTTAGTCTGGTGTGGGGGGGCGATATTGTATCCGATGCGACCGGCGACGTGGCACTCGCATCCGGAACGACCTTGGGTCAGCAAAGAGTACTAAGAAGGCTGCTCACAAACCCTGGGGATTATATCTGGGAACTTACGTATGGCGCTGGCCTCGCACGATTCGTGGGGATGCCCGGGAACCTCCTCGCTATAAAAGCAGCAATCCGCGCGCAGATTTTCAAAGAGCCTGCGGTATCACGCTTGCCTGAACCATCAATCGACGTCCAGGCGAGAAATGATGGGAGCGTTTTTGTGCAGGTTCGATATGTGGATTCGGTAGCAGGAACCACTCAGGTTCTATCCCTTCAGATCGGCGATTAACATGCTGCTCCCCTTGAACAGTTTTACTGTGCTTGTAGAACAGATGGCGGCGGCCGTGCAGGGCGGCGCCTCACAACTCGTGGATGTCTCAGTTGGGAGTGTTCTGCGTGCGGTTATCGAAGCGGGTGCTTCGCTCGCATTGTGGATGCAGTGGCTTATTCTGCAGGTCGTTTCTTTAACACGTGCCAGCACAAGTAATGGTGCAGACTTAGACAGTTGGATGGCGGACTTCTCGCTAACCCGTCTTCCTGGGGCTGCAGCGGCCGGCACGGTGACGTTTGCTCGCTACACAGTCGGATTAAACACTGTCGTACCGGTTGGAACGATTGTTCGTACCGATTACGGCAGTCAAAGCTTTATCGTTGTGGCCAGTAGCTCGGACGCCGCTTGGAATGGCTTGAACGGCTATGATTTGCCCGCGGCGCTCGCATCTATCGACGTTCCGGTGCAAGCCGTCGTTACTGGTAGCCTGGGCAATGTCGTAAGCAATGCCATTGGTCTTCTGAGTACGGCCATTCCTGGGGTCGATACTGTGGGCAATGCCAATGCGCTTATTGGCGGCGTGAACCCTGAGAGTGACTCGGCGCTACGGACCCGCTTTCAATCCTATATCAACAGCCGATCACTTGCGACGCGGCTGGCGATTGGAAATGCCATCGTTTCGGTGAGGCAGGGTTTGCGGTTTGGTCTCTCCGAGAACGTCGACGTTTCCGGTGCCCCCTATCCTGGCCACTTCATTGTTACAGTTGATGATGGAACAGGCTTTCCTTCAGACGACCTGGTGAGTGACGTGCAGGAGGCGGTGGAGCAGGTGAGGCCATTGGGCTCGACCTACGCAGTCATGGCGCCCGTCGTAGCTACTGCCGCTGTCCAGATGGCGTTAGAGACAAACGATGCGGCGAAGAAAGCTACCGTAGCCGCTTTGGTTCAGCAGTCCATCGTTTCGTGGGTTGAGGAGTTGCCGATGGGCGGAACACTTGCGATTTCTAAGCTGGATGCACTCGCGCATATGGCCGACCCATCCGTCGTGAGTGTCGTGGATACTACAATCAACGGCGCAGCGTTCGATATAGTGGCGCCGGCAAATGGGGTGATCATCGCCGGCGCGGTTGTGGTGAATTGAGATGATCGGCGATGGGCCCGATATGGCAGCACGCCTCAAATCGGTGCTGCCCGTTGGATGGTTCAGCGATTCTTCTCCCATGCTTGGAGGATTGTTGCTCGGCTTAGGGCAAGGTTGGTCGGCGGTTTACGGCTTAATACAATTTGTGCAACTGCAGACCCGAGTTGCAACGGCGACTGGCGGCTTCCTTGACCTCATCAGCACAGACTTCTTCGGTGCGTGGCTGCCGAGGAGGAGCAGGGAGCAGGATCAGTCCTTCGGAAAGCGTATACGGCAGGAGTTGTTGCGACCGAGAGCTACACGTTCCGCGTTGCAGCTTGCGCTGACCGAACTGACGGGCCGTGCGCCGGTTATCTTTGAACCGGCGAGAACGAGTGACACCGGTGGCTACACTGCAGGCGGCGTCGCTTGGGGCGGAGCTGGTGTGACTGGCCAAGGTGGTTGGGGATCGCTCTTGCTGCCTTATCAGATCTTCGTCACGGCTTACCGGCCCGCTGGTGGCGGGATTGCGTTGTTGGCCGGCTACGGGACCGGTGGGTTAGCAGCTTACGGTGACCTCGAGATGCTGACTACGCTCGTGAGCGACTCCGACATTGCCAGTGCTGTGACGCGAATACTTCCTGCCGCGACGATTGCTTGGATGCGTCTCTCGGCCTGAGGCGGCTTAACAAATATTTTGAAAGGTGCAAATACCGTGGACAGACAGATTGTCTATCCGGGCTCGATCCCGCTTGACACGGACCTACTGAGCACCGAGCGGAACGTCATGGTGGCGCTCGGCTATCTCGCCCAAGCGACGCTTGGTAGCAGCATCATCGTGGATGGTCTGAAATGCCTGCCTTCGCAGCCGGCATCGCTTTCGGTCGTTGTAGGCGCAGGCAGCATCACGCAGTTTGGAGTGGTCGATACGATCGGGTTCGGATCGCTGGGTGCAGATGCGTCTCCGCTTGTGCGAATGGGCATTAACCTGGCGCCGACGAGCTTCACGACGATCGCTCCGGCCGTTCCAGGCCAGGCCATCACGTACCTCATTCAGGCGAGTATGGTTGAGACGGACGCGTCGCCGGTGGTGCTGCCGTATTACAACGCGAGCAATCCGAGCCAACCGTATAGCGGTCCAGGCAACAACGGCTTGCCGCAGAATACGCAAAGGCTGCAGCAGGTGCAGCTCGAGATGAAGGCGGGGCCGCCTGGCACGGCGGGAAACCAGGAGACGCCTCCTGTCGATGCCGGCTGGGTCGGTTTGTATTTGATCGACATATTGGCAGGCGAGACTTCGCTTAGCGCTGCAAGCATTTCGACGATACCTGGCGCGCCGTTCGTGACCTGGAAACTGCCACAGCTCTCTCCTGGGACGCGTCACATGGCGGCCTTCACACCGCAGAACCAGGGCGTTTGGACGGTCCCCGCTGGAGTTCAGGGCGTGCGCTTGCGGGTGTGGGGAGGCGGCGGATCTGGAGGAGGCGGCTTCAGCACGGCGGGCGGTGGTGCGGCCGCTGGGGGCTACTGCGAGGGGTTTTTCGACGTAGCGCCCGGGCAGAGTTTCCAAGTAACCGTTGGGAATGGCGGTGCTGGTTCGGTTACGAACGGTGGATCCTCCAGCTTTGGCAGCCTAGCGTCGGCAACTGGTGGTGCAGCCGGTTTGCCAGGGGGATCTACCGTCGCCGGGAGCGGGGGAAGTGTCGGCGGAATAGGGTCCGGTGGCGCGCTTAGCCTAAGGGGTGGGCTTGGAGGCGCCGGATTTCAGGCAGGCAGTGACACGTGGGTAAGTGGGGCCGGGGCGGCTAGTTACTGCGGTGCAGGAGCACCTGGCGTTGTGGGCGGGACGCTCGCGGGGATCGCGGGGGCGGCGCCCGGCGGTGGCGGTTCGGGCGGCACAGGTATCGGGCTCGGTGGCCAAGGTGGTGCTGGCCTGGTGTTGGTGGAGTGGTGAGAGCGCATTTTGTTCGTTCAGCCATGAGCGGAACAACGGTGCAATCACTTGGTTCGAAGTCCGCCAAGATCGTTATCTTGGGCACGGCTGAAGAGGGGCGAACATGGCGACTCCTGCCAGCATAACCTGGATACCAAGCACGGCACGGGTAATCCTGCTTGATGGGTTCGGGATCGTTCCGCGCGGCAATTTTCAGGTCGCACCGCAGCCACTGATCTGGCCTGCAAAGGATCCTGCCGATATTCTCGACTACATCCTCGATGTGTCAGAAGCTCTGGCAGGCAGCGAAGGTGATTCAATTACGACCCTGGATGTGCAGATCGCCCCGGCGATGCCAGGAGATCTCGTTTTGAATGCTTCAAGTTCGGATGGTAGCAAAGCCATTGTGTGGCTGGCCGAGGGCATCGCGGGGACGACGTACTCTATTACCTTGAACATCGGTACCCAGAGCGGACGCATGATAGCTCGGACTGTGACGCTGCCGGTTTTGGCATTGACGACAAACGCGGTCGGCACGAACGCCATCACTGACCAGGCCGGTCAGCCGATTACGGATCAAAGTGACGCTCCGTTAATAGCAACGAGCTGAAAGCCTGTCTGTCGCAACAGATGCAGGTGTCTGCTGCGGACGAACTTTGAACACTAAGAGTGACCGTGTCATTCAGACGTGGTCTCTGGAACGCCTTAAACAGGCCCATCCTCGAGGTTTGAGCATGCCAACGATCCCACAACTTCCTGCTGCCACAGGCACTGGAGCAGAGGATGAGATTCCGCTTAGCCAATCTGGAATTACTCGCTCGGTGACTGTATCCGAGTTGCTGGCTAATGTGCAATCTTCCATTCAGATGCCCAGTCAGACACTGCTTGGGCGAGTTTCGCTTGGACCTGGCGGCCCGGAGTCGATTTCAGTTTCTAATGGCGTCGCCTTGCAGGGCCAGTCGCTTGTTGCGACCGGCGCAGACCATGCTGGGTTTTCTGCGGAGTCGTCGCTGACGCTTAGCGACGATGTCATTGTGAACGCTGGAGGCACGCCAAAGCGTTTGGCAATGCCGTTTCTGCGGCAACTCTTCACTGCCGGTGGCAACGTAGCGATCAGCGGCGCCGGTGCCATATCAGCCAGCACGGATCCTGCGGTGAATACGCAATTGCAGACCCTTGGGTCTGATATCACTGCGCTGAATGCGAAAATTCCCGCGGGCGGATTCGCTGGATTGAACAGCCAGGGCCAAGTAACCGCACCTCTGGCGGGTCCTGCTACACTCGCCACGATAACCGTAGCCGCCAATGCACCCGCCAGAACCCTCGGCGCACGGGCTCTCGATACGATCAATGCGGTCGACTTTGGCATGGTGCCAGGCGGTGCAGATTGTACGGCGGCCATGATGGCCGCTTTTAGTGCGCTTAACAATAGCGGCGAAATTTTCATCCCTGCTGGTGACTACTGGCTTGCAAGCTCGTTGGTTTTGAGTGGAAAAGGTCTAACCCTGCGAGGGGCTGGCAAGGGGCAGACAAAACTTCATTTCTCGCATGCGGGCGTTGGATTGGATTTTGTGCCGGGCAATCTTTTCGAAAAAGTTATCCTGCGCGACATTTCGCTTTATGCAGAGAATACTTCCGGTCAGACTGCCGCTGCTGCGCGCATCACTTATCCTAGCTCAAGTGCTTTCGGATATGTGTCGGCTAGTATCAATGAAGTCGAGTGCTTTGGCTATCCGAACGCCAGCAACGGCCAAACGCCATTTCCCCAGACATTTCTGAGAGGAGTTGTTTTAAACAATTGCTGGAGCACTCAGGTCAATAATCTTTCCTGGTTTGGGCCGCCTGCGGCTGCCGGCGCAACCGCGTCAGCCGCCATCGAATTAAATCGCTCGGTGGATACTAGGATCCATGGCGCGCAAGCGTATTATGGCAATGCGCTTGTTCTCCAAACCGGCTACTGCGAAGGCATCTACATTACTAGCCCGCTGGTGGTCGGGACTGACTACGTCTTCAACCAGACCAACGAGACGCAATGGCAAGGTTACGCAGCAAACAAACCGATGCTGCTAGGCCTATGGATGGCCAATGGGGAGCTGAACACCAATCTGGGGACGATCAACGCTCTAAACGTGACCGACGGGTTCTTCGTCGGTTTGGACATCACTCGAGATGGTGGCCCTAACACAGCGATGACCTTATTTAATCTTACGAATTGTTCGAATTTCCACCTGATGTGTTGCAACTTTGTGGGTGGTCCGTCAGGAGGTAATTCCCAGGACATTGCGTTTGGCTTTCAAAGTACGTGGAATTCCTCGGGCAATGTTATCGGTGGATGTCATTTCGAGAACATGGCGACAGCTATCAAGATCACAGGCAGCAATGGAACAGTGGCGCTTACGACCTATGCGCTTCATCTGGGCAACGTACCGGTGGCTACAGCGGTCATTGATAATACGCCTCAGGAAAATGGCAATCATATTACCTTCATGACACCAGCCGCTTCAGGTGTGCCTGCAGCAGTCGCGAATACCAAGGATCATGTGCTAGCAAACGCGACGGGAAACATTCTCTTCCGAGTAAACTCCACCGCGAATGCTGCAAACTTCATTCGTCATCAACCGGCTACAACTACGAACCCGCCTACGCTTTGTTTTGACGGGAACGACAACACTGTGCCGGGTGTGATCCAGACGAAGGGGGGTAACTTCTTCATCAATGCCGCTGGAGGAGCGACGGGCTCAGGAAATTTGCTGAGTTTGTTGAACACGCCATCTGCTACAAACTGGATTGTCTTGCAAAACGCCATTCAAGGCAATTTGAGTCTGTTGACGACTAATACCGGCGGACTTGGCATTCAACCGAATGGTGCCTTGTTCTTGGCGCCATCTAATGGGCTTTTTTCGCCGGGGCTGCCCACCACGAAGCCGGCGTCCGGCTCCAATCAGTTGTGGAACAACAATGGCGTCGTCAGCGTTGCTTAAAATAAACGAAAAATCGTTCCAGTTAAATCCGGTTGGTGACGCATGACCAATGCTGACCTGCACCCTCTATTCCAGCAAATGGGCGAAGTGCTGAGTGGCATCGAGTCGCTCAAAGAAACAAGTAAGTTGCGGCAAGCTCAATCGGAACAGCTTTATGAGTTGCTGAGAGGCGACCTATCGAATTTGCGTACTGACCAGCAGGACCTGGAAGAGAAGATGGATTGCGTTGTGTGCGTCGTACAGAATGACCTGGATCGCTTGCGCTCAGACACGCGAGATAACATGAAGTCTGTCGAAGCGCTTATAGAAGTCATCGAGACTTTGCGTCGACCTCTTGCAGACATTACCGCCCTGCGTTCTCGCGTTGCGGGGTTTGTCTTTAGCATCGGCATCGTTGGGAGCGCGGCAGTTTGGCTAGCCGAACCCGTCTATCGCTATTTCGTACAGGACCGTCTCGGTAGCCCTTGAGCAGGCAAGACTCGTTTGTTTCCCGAGTTCCAATCCCACAAGGAACAACACATGAAACGTGCTATGTCGGTAATTTGGCTGCTTTGGATCGGCACAGCAGCAGCGGCAACACCCTTTGTCTTGTCGGATGGAACGAGCCGGGTAGCGCCGGTAATTTTGCACTGCAAGTCCTCGGGAAACATAACGGTTCCATGCGGCAATGCCGCTAATCCGCTGGTGGTGAGTTCTGGTTCCGGCGGGGCTACTTCGGCGAACCAGCAAACCCAGGTCATGGCAGAGCAATCATCCGCTCAGGCCTTGGGTGCGCCTGCGGATGCGGCTTACGCCGGCGGCACTGGATCGGTCACTTCACTTCTGAAAAGCCTCTGGTCCATCATGGGCAATGGTATATCGGCCATCCCCATTGGGGGCGTACCTACCTCGAGATCAATAAGTCTCGCCGGAATGCAAAGCACGGTGCTCTTCCCGGCAAATCCTGTTCGACATTACCTATCATTTCAAGTTCCGCAGGGAAGCTACGTCTGGATCAATCTAGTTGGCGGAACCGCAGCGCCCAACGCGATCGACTGTGCCTATTTCGCTCCAGGAACATTCTACGAAAGCGGCCAATACGTGAACCGGGGCTCCATCACGATTTTCTCGCCAGTTTCGGTGGTCGTTTCGGCATGGGAGGGCTGAGACGATGTCAGGAAAGCTTCGCATTTTCTTGGGATTGACCGTCGTCTGCGGTCTGGTCCTGCAAGGAATTCCAGTCGCTGCTTCAGTGACATCGCCGCCGCGTTCGCTGCGGGCTCTTAACGGCCGACAATTGTGGGTTCCAATCTGCTCGCGCCGCGGGGTGAATGGATCAGCGGCATTTTTCGACAACACCAACACGGCTGCAATGGACCAAGTTGCTTGTGTGTCGCCATCGTATGGAACGGTCACGGCTATCAAATTGGTTTATGCGGCTTTTGACATGCCCCAACAGGGTGAAGTAGATAGGTCGATCACCGCGTCGGGTGTTGCCGGCGTGATTGTGCCAGGTGTCGGATCGATAACTTTGACCGTGAATGCGGCGGCAGCATCTGGTGCTACCACGCTCAGTTTCCTGCCAACATCCTTGGGAGCAAATGGAGTTAGCGTAGGACAAACTGCGACGAGCAGTGTTGGCCTTCCATCCGGCACGTATGTGACCGCTGTCAACAATAGTTTTGTTTCCGGATCTGGCAATACGCCGGCCATGACTATCGTGACGCTCAGCACCGCGACCAATGCCACCATACAGGTCGGGCAGGCATTCACCTTTTCGGGCAGCAGCGTTGCAGCGAAATTTGGTGGGAAGAGACAGTTCACCATCGAGCCGGCGCATGATGTGGTTACGTCCGACCCGATTTCTGTACAGATGGCTCCAAGCCAGCCTTTCTTTGTTCGCACGGCAGTCAGCTTCAGTGCTCCGGGCTTGCAGTTAATGGATTATCCCGGCACCGGTTCGCGCCTTACAGGCGAATTCGACAATAGGGGCATATCGTTCAATGATCAGACGCTTGTGCCTTCCGTTCTTGGAAATACAGGCGGCGGGTACTGGTGTCCTGTCGCGGTGCTCGCGCTCGTCACGACTACCGCTGGTAAAGTGCCGCCGGGCGCCGTGCTTGTGCTGGGCGACAGCATCGCTGCCGGAACCGGCGATACCGCAGATGCTCTAGGATTTCAGGGGTATATTCAACGAAGCCTGGAGAACAGTGTACCCTTCGTAACGGCTGCACGAGGATCCACGACGGCACTTGGCTTGGCGGCACGTGGGGATGGGCAGTATGCACTGTCTGTCGACACGGGTGTTACAGATGTGCTTCTCGAACTAGGCCGGAACGACATTGAGGCATTGCAACAAACAGACTTGCAGACCAAGAGCGTAGTACAAGGACTCGTTGGCCGATACAACAGTGCAGGTAAGCGAGTTTGGTGCTTTACCGTGCCACCGACAACTCAGAGCAACGATGGTTGGACGAGCTTGGCCAACCAGACCTGGACCGTCGCCGCGGGAACGACGAGTGCGTCAGTTTCGGCGGGAGTTTCGACAATCGGCCTGCAAAGCGCCGCAGGTGTCGTTCTGGGTCAGGCAGTAGCGGGCACCGGGATCGCGCCTGGTAGTTCGGTCACATCTGTATCAGAAACGACGATCACCTTGTCAGTTCCCACAGCGTCGACCGTGCCTTCGAGCACGCGGCTTAACTTTGGCTCGGCAAGCGCAAGCCTAGCGGCGGCTGAGGGCTACAGACGCGCCTACAACGGCTTCTTGCGAACTAATTCGGCCGTGCTGGGCTGTGCCGGATTGATTGACGTGGATAATGTATTTGCCGACGTTGGTGGCTCAGGCAAATGGCGGGTCGATCTCGGTTCGGCCAGTGCCGATGGCGTCCATCCTTCAGCCGCTCTGCACCAGGCAGTCGTTAGTGCTGGGCTAATCTCGCCTTCCATGTTTGTGGCACAGTGAACGTGCTCGATCGCTGCTTACCGAGGCGGCATAGATGACAGCTTGGCGCTGCCAAATGTTCGCATTTAAGCCTACTCCATTGACGCGGGTGCCCTTGACTGTTGACACTGTCCCCAAAGGAAAGTCAGGGGACAGGAGATGTCGGACACTACACGCCAGCAGAAGCATGTCGTAGCGGCTTGCTATCTTGGCTGGACACTCGACGCATTTGATTTCTTTATTATGTCCTTCGCGCTCGACGATATCGGCAAGGAGTTCGGCGTCACCCGCACTGTGGTGACCTGGGCCATCACCTTGACCCTCGCGGCCCGGCCCCTCGGTGCGTTCATCTTCGGCCGTTTCGCTGATCGGTTCGGCCGCCGCCCTACATTGATGGCGAATGTGCTCATTTATTCAGTTCTTGAATTTGCCTCGGGCTTTGCACCAACTCTGACGACATTTCTCATCCTTCGCATGCTTTATGGTATAGCCATGGGTGGAGAGTGGGGCGTCGGCGCCTCTCTCACGATGGAATCGATCCCTGCCAAGTGGCGGGGCATGGTTTCAGGAATGCTTCAAGCTGGATATCCGACCGGCTATCTACTGGCAACTTTACTTTATCGCGTTGCCTACACGAGTGTCGGCTGGCGCGGGATGTTCATGATAGGGGTGTTGCCAGCTCTGCTGGTGCTGTACATACGTCGTAACGTCCCGGAAAGCCCGGATTGGGTTGCCCGCCGCATCGAAGGGCCTCGTGCCGACTTTCTCTCCGTGCTGAAGCGGCATATTCCGCTGACGATCTACGCGGTGGTCATGATGGCAGCCTTCAACTTCTTCAGTCATGGGACGCAGGATTTGTATCCATCGTTCCTGAAGGTCGAGCACAAGCTGCCAGTGCACACCGCTTCCACGATACTCGTGTTCATGAACGTCGCGGCCATTCTTGGGGGCCTGTGCTTCGGCATCTTCTCGCAGCGGTTTGGTCGGCGGCTCGGCATTGTGATTGCGGCGCTGTGTTCACTGCCCATGCTGCCCTTATGGGCGTTTTCTCAGGATCCCTTATACATTGGCATTGGCGCGTTCCTCATGCAGTTCTGCGTGCAAGGAGCCTGGGGGATTATACCTGCCCACCTCAACGAGTTGTCACCGCCCGCTATTCGCGCGACGTTTCCTGGCCTCACCTACCAACTCGGTAATCTCATTGCGGCCGGCAATGCCACGCTTCAAAGTGGCTTGGCGGACCGTTACTTTGATCGCAATCTCTCTTGGGCGCTGGCGGGCGTTGCAGGCACTGTTGCCATCATCATCGCTTTGCTTGTCGGCTTCGGCCGGGAGGCAAGGGAGGTACGGATGGGTGGTGATGGTTCAGGCTCGTGATAGGTATGGACCTGCGTCATCTGAGGCTACTGGCTAGCCCAGACGATCCGATGCATCCAGGCCACTTCGGAGAGGCTGAAATTATAGTCTGGATGTTCAGGATTGAGGCTTTGTAACTCGATGCGGCGCGCCGAGCGCCGCAAGAGCTGCTTGGCCATGGCTTCGCCTCTCGCGGTACGCACCACGACCCGGTCCCCTCTGCGTATCGGCGCGCTGGGCGAAACAACCACCATGTCGCCGTCCCTGAATACTGGCTCCATCGAGTCGCCCGAGATTTCCAGGGCATAGGCGTGGGGGTCGCCGAGCTCCGATATGCTGACCTCGTCCCAGCCGCCCCCGACCGGGTAGCCGCCGTCGTCAAAGAAACCCTCACCCCCCGCTTGCGCCATGCCGATGAGCGGAATGCGCGTCGTGTTCGATTTTGCAGTGGCGAGGACGCGCGCTCCTGTCACCAAATGCGAGAAGGCCTCGAGGCTCGCGCCGGTCGCATTCAGGACTTTAGCCAGACTTTCCGTGCTGGGCCAACGCGCCCGGCCATCCGGCATTCTCCGCTTCGAAGGGTTGAAGGTGGTGGGGTCAAGGCCGGACCGGCGAGCCAATCCCGACGCCGACATGCCGTGTTCCGCGGCAAGGGTGTCCAAAGCGCGCCAAATATCCTCATGCTTCATCGGCGGATATCCTCATTTCAGGCTTGTCCATCGGGCGTAGGAAAATTAGCTGGCTTTTCGGCCGAGAATACGTTGCATAAAAGAATCAATTCCTCTAAACCTTTCCTTAGAAGGTAGATAACCGCTTATCCTGGAGTGACGCTTAAGACAGTTATCCAATAGGTGCCAAAGCGAAAATAATACGTTTGAATAGCGCAACGTAGGACAAAAATCCTTCGGATGCAACTACCATCTACGTCGTTCTCACAACAGGGGATTTTTTGGCCTTGGCATTCTCACTTCGGAACCTAAGCGTTCTGGCCTATGCGAACAGCTTCACCCTTTGGCACTATAAATCGTGCGATTCGCAGTCGACGATTGCTGAGACAGGCTTTTTCGACGACGCAGGCGACATGCTCGCGGCAGGCGATATGCTCATGGTCAGTGCGCGTGACGGAGGAAGGATGGTGTGCGTGATGCCCGAGAAGAGCGGGATCAGGACCGTGCCCCTCTGTTAGGCGGCTAAGGCGCCGCCGGGCTGTTTGAGGATCTCGACGTCGTGCCGGTCGACCCCGGCTTGCGTGGCCACGAAGCGACCATCGGGCCGTGAGGCAGCAAGGCCCATGCCCGTTAGGCGCTCCAGGCAAGGCGCATCTTTCTCAGTCCTGGGACGGCCTTGTCCCTCGGCCAAGATCAAGCGGTGGAGCGCCGACCGGCAGCAGGTTTCAAGATACAGCTCGGTCCATGTCACTTGCGTTCTCCTTGAGAGCAGGTGTCGCCACGCGCCGGACTTGCCGCGGCGACGTCTTCCCGTCAGACACGGCGTGCCATGAAACTCGCCCGCTTGTCATCCACCCTGTTACCGGCGCTGCGATTGATCGATGCCGAACTGGCGCACGGGTTGGCAATCTCAGCACTTGAGTGGGGATTGGCAGGACGCCGCTCAGAGCGTGATCATGCGGCGCTGGCCGTCCGCACACTTGGGCTGGCCTTCGACAATCCTATCGGACTGGCTGCGGGCTTTGACAAAGATGCTCGAGTGGTGTTGCCGCTCATGGATCTTGGCTTCGGCTTCGTGGAGACCGGAACGGTGACCCGCCGGCCTCAGCCGGGCAATCCGAAGCCTAGGCTTTTTCGCGTGCCTTCTGAGCGCGCGATCATCAATCGTCTTGGCTTTAACAACATCGGCCTCGACGCCTACGTGGCAAATCTTGCGCGTTGCCACGGCAGGCGCGCTCCGCTCGGCAGCAATATCGGCATCAACAAGGAGGGCGCAGACCCGGAGCGTGATTATCCTGCGCTTGTCGCGGCTGTGACCCCTCACGCAGACTATGTGACCATCAATGTATCGTCGCCCAATACGCCAGGCTTGCGTGACCTCCAGGGTCAGGAACGTCTCCGCGCCATCCTGCAGGCAGTGATCACGCAAGTGCCGGTACGGCCACCTGTTCTGGTGAAGCTGGCGCCGGATCTTGCCGAAGCCGACCTTGTTGACGCGGTACACACAGCGATCGCGTGCGGAATCGAAGGACTGATCATCTCCAACACGACCATTCAGCGCCCGCCGCGTCTCGCGGGAAAAAACGCGGCGCAAGCAGGCGGTCTCTCAGGACCACCGCTCTTTGAGCGCTCGACGGAAATGCTGCGGCTGGCAGCACGCGAGGCTGCCGGGCGATTGGTGCTCATTGGATGCGGCGGTGTGCAATCTGGGGCGGACATCCTGACTAAGATTCAGGCTGGTGCGAGCCTCGTACAGCTCTACACATCCTTCGCTTACGAGGGGCCGGCGTTGCTGCCTAGACTCAAGCAGGAACTGCTCAGCGCGTTGCGCGCCAAAGGTTTCGATACGCTCGCCCAGGCGAGAGGAACCGCGATCTAGTGCGTACTATCAACGGCCTGTCCCAATTAGCCGAGGAATATGACGGCTTCATCATCGATCTATGGGGTGTCATCCACGATGGCGTTCGGCCGTATCAGGGCGCGGTCGATTGCCTACGGCGCCTACAGAGCCGACCGGTCCTGCTGCTCTCGAATGCTCCCCGGCGCGCTTATGCGGCCAGGCAGATGTTGCGGACCATGGGCATCGAGGACGCGCTATACACGGACATCCTGACGAGCGGAGAAGCGGTCTGGATGGCTCTGCGCGACCGTAGTGACTCCTGGTTTGCCAAGCTCGGCAGACGCGCCTTTCTCCTCGGGCCAGAGCGTGACCGCAGTGTCTTGCTGGATCTCGACTTGGAAATTGTCGGCACTCCTGCCGGCGCCAGCTTCGTTGTGAACACAGGGCCCGATGATTTGGGTGATCCCTCCGAGCTGGCGCCATTTGTCCCAGTCTTGGACGAATGTCTCCGGGCAGGGTTGCCCATGATCTGTGCGAATCCGGACCTAGTCGTCATACGCGGCGGCAGCCGGATACTCTGCGCCGGTGCCTTGGCCGAATATTACGTACAGGCCGGCGGGGATGTTCGCTCGGTTGGGAAGCCGCTCCCCGACATCTACGACATGGCGCTCGACTTGCTAGCGGTCGATCGTAACCGGGTGCTCGCCATTGGAGACTCGCTCCGGACCGACATCGCCGGTGCTGCCGAAGCGGGTCTAGATGCCGTCTGGGTTCTGGGCGGAATTCATGCCGATGAGCTGGATGGCGATGCAAAGCTTATCGCAGCAGCGGCAGCTGAGGCGGGACTTCAGCCGACGGCCGTGATGCGAAGCTTCATCTGGGCTTAGAGACTTTTACCTCACCCGCTCCAATCCGACACCCAATCCGACTAGCAAAAAGGCCTCATGCTCTTTGTTGAGGAGCTGGCGCCTTACGCATGCCCGGCGCTGTCCGAGAGCAGCAGTGGATCCACCTTCAAGATCGCCATGGCGCGGCGCCATTTCGTGGTGTGTTCGCGGTCGAACATCAGGTCCACGCTGGCGGGGGCAGATAGCCAGGCATTGTCCTGGATCTCCTGGTCAAGCTGCCCAGGCCCCCAGCCCGCGTAACCAAGGGCTAGAAAGCCTTGTGCCGGCCCTCCGCCGTCAGCGATGGCCTTAAGAACGTCGAGGCTGGCGGTGAGAGCCACCCGATCGTCCACCATGAGGCTTCCGTCGCCGGTCCAGTCCGTCGTGTGCAATACGAAACCTCTGGCATTGTCCACGGGCCCGCCGCGGCAGAGATCGATGCGACGGATGGGCGGCACGGGGGCCACTTCGAGTTGCTCCAGGAGGTCATCGAAGCTCGGTGTCGCAAGCGGCCTGTTGAGCACGATGCCCATGGCGCCCTCGGCAGTGTGCGCGCAGAGATAGATGACGGCCTGATTGAAGTGCCGGGTATTTGTCGAAGGCATGGCGATCAGCAATTGGCCTGTCAGCAGCCCGTCTTCGCGCGGTGCCGGTGCGTCACTTCGGCGAGTCATCCGCTTCTTCAAAGGTTTTGGGGCGGTGTTGGTCACACCACCGTCTTCACTAGCCCGCTTTCTAGGCATCAAAACAATCCCGACCTGCCAGCCCATCCGATATTCTCATGTCCAACCAATTTGGCACCAAGGCAGCTTGGCGCAAGCGCGTGGGTGCCGGCGTGACAGCATGCCCCTTATTGGTTACAGCCCGTCCACCTCAACGTCGTGGGATGAGCATTGGCATGATCAAGCAAGGTGACACGGTTCCGTCGGTCAAGCTGATGACGGCGACCGCCGATGGTCCGCGGGAAATCTCAACGGACGAGATTTTCGGTGGCAAGAAGGTGGTGTTGTTCGCTGTTCCGGGAGCTTTCACGCCCACTTGTTCTGCCCGCCACCTGCCTGGCTTCGTCGCCAACCTCGAGGCGTTCCACGCCAAGGGCATCGACACCATTGTGTGCATGGCCGTGAACGATCCATTCGTTATGGGCGCCTGGGCGAAATCGCAGGAGATTGGGCCCGAGATCGTCATGCTGGCCGACGGGTCGGGACAGTTCACAAAGAGCCTCGGGCTGGAACTGGACTTGGTTGCCCGCGGCCTTGGCGTGAGAAGCCAGCGCTTTGCCATGGCCGCCGAAAACGGGGTGGTGACTTATCTCGCGGTTGAGAAGCCAGGAGATTTCGATGTCAGCCGCGCCGAGGCGGTTCTGGATGCGATCTGAAGCGTAGTCTTGCCCGAGACCGGGCAGGTCACACGGAGATGATCACCTGGGCGAAAGCGTAAGGCGGTTCATCAGTGATCGAAAGGGCGATCTCCGCCTGCGCGCCAGGTGGAGTGATAGCCTTCAACCGCGCCAGTGCACCGCCTGACAGGACCATGGTCGGCCGCCCGCTGGGCAGGTTCACCACACCCATGTCAGAATGAAAAACGCCGTTCGAGAAGCCAGTGCCGAGCGCTTTCGCGCAGGCCTCCTTCGCTGCGAAGCGCTTGGCAAACGTCGCCGCTTGAAGTCGCTCCGTCCGGCGCTTCGCACGCGAACGCTCCGCCTCGGTGAAGACCCGATTTAGGAACTTCTCACCGAAGCGTTCCATGACACGCTCCACCCGGCGGATGTCACAAAGATCCACGCCAAGACCGATGATCAAATTGAAGCATCCAGAAGCGTGCCATGGTCACGCATGTGCGCGCTCCACTTGGGTGAGACCGCCGACCGCTCGAAGGCCGGCGATGACCATGGAGAGATGGCGCAAATCCCGCACCTCGACGTCCACGAGGATTTCGATGAAGTCTCTCTGCCTATTGACGATTTTTAGATTGCTGACGCTGCCATCCTGGCGGCCGACAGCGTTTGCTAAGTTTCCCAGCGTGGTGGGCTCGTTCGTTGCGATAACGCTGATGCGGCCGGTATGGGTAGTCCCGCGCGCTCGTCCGCCGGTGGCGTCTTCCCAATCCACGTCGATGAATCGCTCGGGCGTCGCCGCGAAGGTCTCCAAGGTAGGACATTCACGAGTGTGGATTGTCACACCCTTGCCGGTCGTCACGATGCCAACGATCGGATCACCTGGGAGCGGATGGCAACAGCCTGCGTAGTGCACCGCCATTCCGGCGACCAGTCCGGTCACGGCCATGCCGCTCTCGCGCGACGGCGAGCGGGCATTTGCCGGGCGCGCCAGCAGCGAAGGCATCATGCGCGGTGCGCGTGCAGCCTCAAGCATTTCCGGATAGACGGCGTGTATGACGTCACGAGGGCCAATGCTACCGCTGCCGACGGCGACCAGAAGATCGGTGATCGTTGCGCACTTCAGAGACCGCAAACCACCTTCGAGCGCCTTGTCTGAGCCGTCCAGCCCCTCTTGCCTGAACGCTTTTGCGAGAAGCGCCCGACCCTGATCGATAGTCTGCGAGCGCTGCTGCTGCGCGACATAGCGCCGAATTCGGGCACGTGCCTTGCCGGTCACGACCCACCGTTCCCACGAAGGCGAGGGCGTCCCGCCGCGCGCCGTCATGATCTCGACCTGATCGCCGTTCTGCAGCTGATGCCGAAGCGGCATCAGCCGGCCATTGATCTTGGCGCCCACGCAAGTGTCACCGACCTGGCTGTGCACGGCATAGGCGAAGTCTACCGGCGTAGCGCCCCGCGGCAGCTGGATCAGTTGCCCCTTGGGCGTAAAGCAGAACACCTGGTCCTGGTACAGCTCCAGCTTGGTGTTCTCGAGAAATTCGTCCGGCGCGCCAGAATTGTCGAGAATTTCGAGCAAGTCGGATACCCAGCCGAAGCGTTGAGTCTCTGTAGGCGGCTCGTGAACACCTTCCTTGTAGGTCCAGTGCGCAGCTACGCCGTTATCGGCAATCTCGTGCATGGCCCGGGTGCGTATCTGCACCTCGATTTTCTGATTGCGCGGGCTACGCAACGTGACCCCAGAGTGCAGGCTTTGATAGCCGTTCGTCTTCGGCGTCGAGATGTAGTCCTTAAAACGGCCGGCGATCACCGGATAAGCGTTATGAACCGCGCCGAGTGCGGCATAGCACTGCTCGCGATTTGCCACGACGATCCGAAATGCCATGATGTCGGACAGCTGTTCAAAAGCGACATTGCGTCGCTGCATTTTCTCCCAAATGGAGAAAGCGCTTTTCTCACGCCCTGACACTTCAAGCACATCGACGCCTTGCTCGCGGCAGACGGCGGCAAGCTCGCGACGCACCTCCTCGATGACATCCGCTCCCTGGCCGCGGAGATAGTTGAGCCTTGCCTGAATTGTCCCATGTGCTTCCGGCTCCAGCTGCGCAAAGGCGCGCGTCTGCAGCTCGGTCTTCATCGCATCCATGCCGATCCGCGCGGCGAGCGGTGCATAGATGTCCATCGTCTCATGCGCAATGCGCAGTCGCCGCTCCGGCTTTTCCACAAAGTGCAACGTGCGCATGTTATGAAGCCTGTCCGCCAGCTTCACGAGGAGCACCCGGATGTCCCGGCTCATCGCGAGGACAAGCTTGCGGAAGTTCTCCGCCTGCTTGGTCCGGTCCGACTGTAGCTCCAGCCGAGTCAGCTTGGTGACGCCATCGACGAGTCCAGCGATTGTCGCGCCAAAACGTGTCTCGATGTCCGCCAGCCTGACCGATGTGTCCTCCACGGTGTCGTGAAGAAGCGCCGTGCAGATGCTGGGAACGTCTAGGCGGTAAGACGCCAGGATTTCGGCGACCGCGATAGGATGCGTGATGTAAGGATCACCGTTGTCGCGCACCTGAACCCGGTGCGCATCCGACGCAAGGGATAGTGCATCTTCGACAAGCGCAGTGTTCGCACCGGGTGCGTAGGCCCGGATGGTCTCTGAAAGCCCCCGAGCCCGTAGTGCCGCCACCGCCGGCATGGAGCCGCCTTCGGGTGCCCTCGTCAGGGGCACCATTCCGGGCGGAATGCCGGACATCGGCGGGCGGGTTCCCTTATCCTAGCGGCGGTTTCTGCCGCCGAGTTCAGCCTCGATAGCGGCTTCAACATCGTCGGGCGACATTTCTTCCTGCGGCATGGCCGCCGCTTCTTCCTCCGCAGAGATATCCTGCAGGCCGAAAATATTCTGGTCGGTCGGGATGAGGTCGAGCACCTCCTCGTCGAGCGGCTCGGGCTCTGGCGAGCGCGACAGCGACTTGATGAGGTCCAATTCGAGACGCGGAAGCTCGATCGTCTCCTCGGCAATCTCGCGCAATGCCACGACCGGGTTCTTGTCGTTGTCTCGCTCGACTGTCAGCTCCTCGCCACGGCTGAGGTTGCGTGCGCGCTGCGCCGCGAGCAATACAAGCTCAAAGCGGTTCGGAACTCGCTCAACGCAATCTTCTACGGTTACACGCGCCATGCGGCGGCACTCCAACGCTGGGATGGGAAACCTTCTAGCTAGCCCTTGGCCCGCCATGTTGCAAGCGCGAAGCGGCATAATGCTCGTGGTTGCTAGGCTACTTCACCATTGGCTTAGGAAGGGAGTAGGTCGGAAAGGCAGTATAAATCATTTGTGGCGAAGCAAAGGGCTGTTGAGCCGTTCGATTGACAACGTCAATTACTTGAACGCCAGCGGGAAGTAAGAACTTCTTTTTTGAGAAAAAGAAGCAAAAAACTTCTGGAGCCTAGGGTTTGCAGTGATTGACATGAGGACTTTGTTTGTTGGGCGTCAAGCCTCTTGTGTCCTCTACTCCAAGCCGAGCAATCAAGGCGTCCACGCTCACGCTCTGGACTGGGTGGATCCAGTTCGGTGCGACGTCCCGCAATGGGTATAGGACAAAGCCACGCTGATGTGCCCTCGGATGGGGCAGGATCGGGTCGGGCGTGCTGCGGATCTCGCCGCCCAGATCGATGATATCGAGGTCCAGCGTTCGGGCTGCGTCCCTGAGTCCGCGGGCTCTCCCGAATGCCTGCTCGATGGCCTGCAGGCGCCCCAACAGGGTCTCCGCGCCGAGATGGCAGTTTGCCCGGACCATAGCGTTCACATACCGCGGCTGGTCCGAGACAGGAACTGGAGCAGTCGAGAACCAGCGTGAGCATACAAGGGAAGTCAAACCATTAACGGCCCGGAGTGCTACCAGTGCACGGGCGCACGTCTGCAGCGGTGTGGCGCCGTCTGGACCGGGGAGATTCGCCCCGATGGCGATAAAGGCAACATTTTCAGGCACGCTGTGGCCAAACCTTCCTTGCGCATTAGCAACTAGAGAACCAAGTGACATAGCTCTGCCGGGATCTCATTACCCGGCCTCGGCCATATTGGAAGGTTGCCTTATGAGTTCTGCGCCAAGCGAGCGTATGTGCCTGTTCATCGATGGGGTGAACCTTTACTCCGCCTCGCGCAACCTCGGCTTCGACGTAGACTACCGCAACCTGCTGGAATATTTCCGCCGCAAGTCGAACGTAATACGCGCGTACTATTACTCTGCTGTGTTGGAGACAGAGGAGTATTCTCCTCTCAAGCCATTGACAGATTGGTTAGCCTATAACGGCTACACCCTGGTGACAAAGCCTGCACGGGAGTTCACCGATGCCACCGGCCGCCGGCGCATCAAAGGCAACATGGATATCGAATTGGCGATCGATATGCTCGAACTGGCCGACAAGATCGACCATGCCGTCTTGTTCAGCGGAGACGCCGACTTTCGCCGCCTTGTCGAGGCGGTTCAGCGCCGGGGGGTTCGTGTTTCGGTCGTCTCATCGATCCGGACGACGCCTCCGATGGTTGCGGACGAACTTCGGCGCCAAGCTGACCAATTTCTCGAGTTGGCCGATATCGCCCCCGAATTCACCCGCAGGCAGATGGAGCCGCGTCCAAGGCAGATCGGCCGGGCAGCGAACGGCGACGTTCTGGCGGAACATACCGACCATCTCTGACGTCTTGGCAGCATGACCCTGCCAATCGACGAGATCCGTTCCACGCCACAGGCTTCACCACCGCCAGACTGCCCACTCTGCCCGCGGCTGGTCGAATACAGGTCGGCGAACAGGGCCGCGAACCCAGACTGGTTCAACCAACCTGTGCCGAGCTTTGGTCCACAGGATGCGCCTCTGCTGATCGTCGGCATGGCGCCGGGCGTGCGTGGCGCCAACCGGACCGGACGGCCTTTCACCGGCGATTTTGCTGGCGTGCTGCTCTACGAGACGCTGATCAAGTTTGGCCTGGCAATCGGGACGTACGGCGCTGATCCGTCCGACGGCATGACCTTGGTCGGCTGCCGGATCGCCAATGCCGTGCGCTGCGTCCCGCCTGCCAACTTGCCGATCCCGGCCGAGGTCGCCACGTGCAACCGCTACCTGACGGCTGAAATGGCTGGCATGACCAACTTGTCTGCCGTTTTGTCGCTGGGGGTCCTCTCCCATGCCGCTGTGCTGAAGGCGTGCAGCCTGCCAATCAGCCGGACGCGCTTCCAGCATGGTGCGATCCATGAGTTGCCGGACGGGCTACTTCTTGCCGATAGCTATCATGTCTCACGCTATAACACTTCGACCCGCCGCCTCACGACGGCGATGTTCGAAGCAGTCGTTGAGGCGCTTGTGGGCAAGTTGAAGTAAAGAAAGCAAAAAACTCCTGTTCTCCAAGCCCGCATTTCCTCCAACACGGCGCCAGGTCGCAAAAGTTTTTTGCTTCTTTTTTTCAAAAAAGAAGTGCTTTGCTTTTGATGCTTTAGTGCTCAGCCAAAGCTTTGATGTTATCGAGCCCAGCGCGATAAACACCAGCAACTGCCTTCGAAGCCGTGGCTTCATCAACGCCTGCAGCAGGCGTAAACTTCCCTTCCCAAGTCACCATCGAACCATCCTTCGTCTTCGAGACGCTGATCGTTGATGAGTAGTCGGTGACGGGGAGAACCTTCGGGTCCACCTTCACGATCACATAGCTGTAGCTTCGCTTGCTGTTGGAGTGGGCAGTTAGTTTTTCGGTTACGGTCGGATCGCCTGGGGCCTTCAGTGTGATCACACGCACCGATCCAACCTTGGTCCCGTTGTCGGCCGGGCTGCTCTTAGCCGGCGGCAACCATGTGCCGATGCTGTCGAAATCCTTGATGATGCCCCAAACCTTGGTTGGCGAAGCCGTTGTCTCGACCACCTGCATCAACTCAGTGGCACGGGCACTCTGCATAGTTGCGAAAACGAGCCCTGCGATAGCGAGCGAACGAACAAAACGACTCATGAAGCCTCCCAGACCATTGCTTATACTACAGGTTCGAACCTGGAACGGCGTTCCTGTCAACACGGCAACTTGGCCGTTGCACGGTCAGCCCAGGAGAGCCTGGGCGCAGGCATCCAGTATCGCATCCACATCGAGGCCGTAAATCCGGTAGAGATCGGGAATGTCGCCGCTCTGGCCGAAGCGATCCACCCCGAGTGGGACGACGCGTTGCCCACGCACGCCGCCGAGCCAGGCATGGGCCGCAGGATGGCCGTCGAGGATAGTCACTAATGCGGCACCTGGGGCGAGGGGTGCCAGGAGCGTCTCGACGTGGCTTGTCGCTGGGGCGCCGGCACGGCGTGACCGCTGTGCCGCAAGCCAGCCGGCATGGAGGCGATCCGGACTCGTGATAGCCAGGAGTCCCGCACCTGGGACATCCTCGCGTAGGCTCTCAAAGGCAACGGTAGCCTCTTCGGCGACAGGGCCCTGGTATGCCAAGGCGATCGATGCACCCCTCGCCGGCGGCACCACCCAGTGGCCGCCTGCTATGACAGCGGCCTCGTCCAGAACCCGCGGCGCCTGCAGCAGCGCGCGGGTCGAGAGCCGCAACCACACCGCGCTCCCATTGGGCGCCTGCATGTGAGCGAGTGCGAAGCGAAGCAGGACGGCGAGCTCATCCACATGGGTCGGCTCGAACGAGGCGAGACGATCGACCGACATGCCGAGCAATGGCGTATTCACGGACTGATGCTGCCCGCCTTCCGGCGCCAGGCTGATCCCAGACGGCGTAGAAACCAGCAAAAAACGGGCGTCCTGGTAGCAGGCATAGATGAGCGCATCGAGCCCGCGGTTGACGAAGGGGTCGTACACAGTGCCGATCGGCAGCAAACGCGCTCCGTTCAGCGCGTGACTTAGCCCGGCCGCGCCAAGGAGCAGGAACAAGTTCTGCTCGGCAATCCCAAGCTCGATATGCTGGCCGGTCGGGCTCATGCCCCAGCGCTGGACACTTGCCACCTTGGTGTCGCGGAACACGTCATTTCGCGTATGGCGATCGAACAGTCCTCGGCGGTTGACCCAAGGACCCAGGCTCGTCGAGACGGTGACATCGGGGCTGGTGGTGACGATATGGGCGGCCACCTCTTGCCAGGCTCCCTCGGCACGGCCGATTTCACCCAGAATTTCCCCGAACCCTGCCTGAGTTGAAAGCCGGCGGCCAGCAAGGCGAGCCGTCGGGACGGCAGCGGGCACCGGCACGACGGCGGAGGGTAGCACCCGCCCCTGCGGTGTAAGCGGCCTGGCGAAACCACATCCTTCGATAAACGGGGCGAGCACGTCTGGCGGCAGATCGAGCCCCTCGAACAGGTCCCACTCATGGCCCGGCCTGATGCTCATGGCCGCCTGGAAGATATTCATTTGCTCGCGGGTCATGAGCCCCGAGTGATTGTCCTTGTGGCCAGCGAACGGCAGGCCCATGCCCTTGATCGTGTAGGCGATGAAGCAGGTCGGCCGGTCGCCGTCCGCGACCGCCGACGCAAATGCTTCGAGCAGGGTCTCGAGGTCGTGGCCGCCGAGATTTGTCATCAAGGCGCCGAGTTCGTCGTCGGTGAGCGGATCGACGATGGCTCGCACCTCGGCGCTGCGGCCGAGATCGCTCAGCAAGGCTGTCCGCCAGGCCTGGCCGCCTTGGAACGTAAGCGCGGCGTAGAGGCTGTTCGGACAATCATCGATCCAGCGGCGCAGCTCTTCGCCGCCTGGTCGCGCAAACGCCGCCTCCTGCAGGCGGCCGTGCTTTATGCGGACGACATTCCAGCCCATGTCGCCGAACAGGCCCTCGAAACGCCCGAACAGCCGATCCTGCACGACGGAATCAAGGCTCTGCCTGTTGTAATCGACAATCCACCAGACGTTCCGGACGTCATGCTTCCAGCCTTCGAGCAGGGCCTCATAGATATTGCCCTCGTCCAGTTCGGCGTCGCCCGCGATGGCGATGTGCCGGCCCGCCTGTATGCCCTCCGGCAGCCACCCGCGTAGCCGCACATAATCCTGGATCAGCGCGGAAAAGCTCGTCGCTGCAACGCCAAGTCCGACTGATCCGGTGGAAAAATCAACCTCCGGCCCGTCCTTCACCCGGCTGGGATAGGCCTGCGCGCCGCCCAGGCTGCGCAGCTTGGTCATCTGTTCCTGGGTCTGCCGTCCGAGCAAGTAGTTGATGGCGTGGAACACCGGGCTCGCGTGCGGCTTGACGGCCACGCGGTCACTGGGGCGCAGATGGTCGAAATAAAGCGCAGTCATGATCGACACGACCGATGCGCAAGAGGCCTGGTGGCCGCCGACTTTCAGCCCGTCGCGGCTTTCGCGCAGATGGTTGGCGTTATGGATCGTCCACGCCGATAGCCACAGAAGTTTGCGTTCGATCTGCCTGAGGCAGGCAATGCGCGAACCGCCGATGCGTGGCAGCCCTTTCGCCGGTGCGTTCACGATCCCCTCCTGGGCCGCCTCAGGGCTCTAGTCCTTGCGGCGCCTGAATGCATCGAGGCTGACGACCTGTGGGGCCTCGCTCGGCGCTTCGAGCGCGAGCGGCACCGGGGCCGGAGCGGCTTCCACTTCCGGCTGCTCCGGCGCCTCTACCCCGAAGCGCAGGCCAAACTGAACGTGCGGATCGGCGAACGCCGAGACGGCATCGAGCGGTATCGTCAGCGCCGAGCGCACTCCACCGAACGAGAGGCTCACGCCAAACACGCGCTGCGCCTCGTCGATATAGAGATCGTCGAACTGGTGCTGCAGAACGATCGTCATCTCCTGGGGGTATTTCGCCCGAAGCCGCGGCGGAATAACGACGCCCGGGAAATCTGTCCTGAACGTGATGTAATAATGGTGCTGCCCCGGCAGGCCTTCTGCCACGACATGGCCTAATGCACGCACCACGACGTGCCGGAGGGCTTCCTCCATCCACCTGTCATAGGGCAGCAGGCTATCGGGTGGCGTAGGGTCGGGGGTTTCCTGATCGTCTTCCATGGCGCGCTCCAGCAACCGACAGGTTTACGCGCCCAAGGACGAGCAGGAAAGCCCACCAAGCAATCCTCAGCTTCGAGGCTGAACACAGAGAGGGTAGTGGGGGGCATTCTGTTGCCCGGGGCCCCCCTAACCGCGCTAACGCTTATGCAGCGAGAGCGAGCGCCTCATGATTGTCATTGGCACTTGTAAATTGACCCGATGACGGCGGTATCATGCCGGGCAAAAGGCGAGTCTTTACTACGCGTGTCGAGCCTGTGTCGTCCCCACACCCAGAACCGGGGTTCTGGTGGAGACGCCGGGCACTGCCCCCGGGTCCACAACGCTTATTCCAATCGCCGTTTATCACCATAGCCAGCCGAGGCAAGCGAGCGAGATATAGTCGGTCCGCGCGGCCAATGCTAGGGGTTGGCGCATGCCGATCAGTCCCGAACAAGCCGCCGAAATTGCTGCCGCACGCGAGGCAAGCAGCACTACGCGCCGTGCCACCGTGCCCGCCCTCGAGGAGATGCTGTTCTCCGCCATCCCGATCCTGGACCACGGATTTCTCCGCGTCGTCGATTACATGGGCGACGACTCGGCCATCGTACAAGCCGCACGCGTTTCATATGGCCGCGGCACGCGCAGGGTTTCCGAGGATGCCGGCCTGATCCGCTATCTCATGCGACACCGGCACAGCACGCCATTCGAAATGTGTGAAATCAAGTACCACGTCAAGCTGCCAATCTTCGTGGCGCGCCAGTGGATCCGCCACCGGATGGCGAACGTGAACGAGTACTCCGCCCGCTACTCCGTCATGGACCGGGAGTTCTACATCCCGGCCCCTGAGCAACTCGCCGCGCAATCAGACGCAAACCGGCAGGGCCGCGGGACCGTGCTGGAAGGCGAAGAAGCCGACCACGTCCTCGCCCTCCTGCGCGACGACGCCGCTCGCTGCTACGACCATTATGCAGAGATGCTGAATGAGGACGCCGCACATCCGGACCGCCAAGGTCTCGCCCGTGAACTCGCCCGGATGAACCTCACCCTCAATACTTACACGCAATGGTATTGGAAAACAGATCTTCATAACCTGCTGAACTTCTGCGCCTTGCGCGCCGATCCGCACGCGCAATACGAAATCCGGGTTTATGCAGACGCTATCCTAGATACGGTCCGCGCCTGGGTGCCGCACGCCTTCGGCGCTTTTCAAGACTATCGCCTGAATGCCGCAAGCTTCTCTGCGCCGATGCTCGCAGCACTTCGGCGTATGCTGGCTGGCGAAGCGATAGAGCAGAAGGACAGCGGACTTTCTGCGCGGGAGTGGGGCGAGATGATGGGAGTGCTAAAGTAGGAAAGCAGTTCTTTTGAAAGAAAGAACCAAAAACTTTTCTTCGTTTGGGCCGAGCGTTGTCACGACTTCGGCACCCAGTCGCAAAGGTTTTTGCTTCTTCTTTTTCAAAAAAGAAGTCTTTGCCTACTCCGTCTCCGCGGAAGCGATCACTGAATTCCGCTTCCCAAGGTTCGCCATACCCTCGCGGCCGACATAATGCGTCAGCACTTCTTCGGCCGGACCGTCTTCCCTGATGCGTCCGTGATCCATCCAGATCACGCGTGTGCACCATTCGAGAACCGCCTGCGGCGCGTGCGACGACAGCACGAGGATCTCAGCACCACGCACCATGCTTTCCATGCGCGCCCGCGCCTTGGTCATGAACTGCTGGTCGCCGGCGAGGAACCACTCGTCCATCAGCAGCACCTGCGGGCGGATCGCCGTTGCCATGGCGAAGCCGAGCCGCAACACCATGCCCGAGCTGTAAACACGCACCGGCAGATCCAGAAAAGCGCCGAGTTCGGCGAAATCCTGCACATCCTCTTCCAGCAACGCGATCTGCGTCCTGGAAAAGCCGTTATACAGGCCACGCAGCATGATGTTTTCGCGGCCTGTCAGGTCGGTGTTCATCCCCAGCATCGGGTCGAGCAGAGCATTCAGGCTGCCCTCGACCGTCACGCGTCCGGCCGACGGCTCGTAGATGCCAGCAATGGTGCGCAGAAGCGTTGTCTTGCCCGCTCCGTTCGATCCGACAAGCCCTAGCCTGTCGCCGCTCTCGAGCACGATGTCGATGTCACGCAGCGCCTGCACGACGACACGGTGGCGCTGATCCTCGCCGAGCCGTCCTGAAGCCACGGCAAACATGGTCTTCTTCAAGCTGCGGGCGCTGCCATGATAGAGCGGAAAATCTACCCCAACCCGATCGACGGTGATCCTCGCCTCTCCTGGATTGCTCATACCCAGTAAGCCAGTCGGGAACGCACGCGCGAGAACAGGATCCACGCTGCCCCGCAAAGCACCAGGCTGAAGATCAGTGCCAATCCCCAGACCTGACGCGATGCGAAGTGGCCGAGCAGCGGGGCGCGGACCACCTCAAGTATCGAATCAAAGGGGTTCAGAGGGACCCACCAGCCTTTGGCGCCGAGCTGTTGTGGCTGCCACATGATCGGCGTGACGAAAAAGGCTATTTGTATGATGCTACCCACGATCGGCGGGATATCGCGAAACCGCGCGCAGAATGCACCCAGCAGTACGCAGATGGCGAACGCATCGACGATCCAAAGCACGAGGCCCGGAATGCAAGCAAAGACGGTCAGGCCGGGCCACGCGGAATAGAGGGCAAACACGCCCAGGATGACGGGAATGTTGTGCAGGAACGTAAACACGTTCCGCACAACGACGCGCATCGAATAAACAAAGTAGGGCATGCGCAAGGAGCGTATGGTGCCCTCCGCCTGCAGGAACGTCGTGCAGCCGTCGTTCACGACCGAACTCAGCGCGGTCCACAGCACCAGCGAAAGCGCCAAGAACGGCAGGTAGCTCCGAAGATCCATGCTGAAGAGCGTTCCATAGACCGCCCCTAGCGCGCCGATGGATATCGCCGTGGACAGGGTGAGCCAGAACGGGCCGAGCAACGACCCCCGGTATTTCAGCTTGATGTCCAGCCAGCCGAGAGCGATGGCAAGGCGCCAAAGCGACGCCCCCTCGAGAACATCGTTCCACGCATAGCCATTGCGCCGCCTGCCTGTAACGTCCGCCGTGATGATGAGCGTCGACGTAGCGAGCCGCGGCAGGTCTCTATCCGGGATCATGTCCATCGCGGCGGGGCGGTAGCCCATCTCCTTCGGCACCGCAACTCCGGCCGGCCCAGGTGCAGTGATCTGTGCCAAGATTGCCGCAGTGGCGAAAAACAACCTTGCCGGAAGGTTCCTAACCTATTAGTCACTTACACCTGTCACTTCAGACGTGACTGGAGGTGCCGATATTCTTCAGGCGCCGCTAACCGTGGGATTTTTAGCCGGCTCGTCCATCGCGGACCAGCCCTTTTGGAGACTGTGCCCAATGACGTTGACACGCCATGGCAAACGCGTCTCCGCCCTAAGCACCTCGTCTATCCGTGCCTTATCCTGCGCCGGAACAATGGCGCTCCTGTCTGCCTGCGCAAGTAACACGCCGCCCATGACGGCGACGCAGGAAGCCGCCACCTACCAGGCCCGCGCCAAGCCCAGCTACACGCCTCCCGGCCCGCCGAGCGACCCGTGGGGCCCTTACATCGCCGAAGCGGCACAGCGTTACGACGTTCCGGAACGGTGGATACGTGAAGTCATGCGCGTCGAGTCAGGCGCGCACGAATACTCTGCCAGCGGCGCCCTGGTCACATCGCCTGTGGGTGCCATGGGCCTGATGCAGCTTATGCCCGAGACCTACGATGAGGTGCGCGCCCAGAACAACCTCGGCGACGACGCCTTCGATCCTCACAACAACATCCTCGCAGGCGCTGCCTACATCCGGCAGATGTATGACGCGTTCGGAACCCCTGGCTTCCTGGCCGCCTACAATGGTGGCCCAGCCCGTCTCCAAGACTACCTGGTCCATAATCGCCCGCTACCCACCGAAACCCGGCGCTATGTCGCGATGATCGGCCCCTATATCCAAGGCATCTACCCGCAGTCCCGCTCACCCTCCGAGGAACTCGCGGTCAACCAGCTCCCAATCGATATTCCCGCCGGCCCTCGATACGTCGTTCATCACCCGATCATGGTGGCCTCGCGCGGCCATCGCTCCCACGACCGCGACGTGCGCTACGCGTCCCGCGAGACCCGCTACGCCGTTCGAGACAGCCGCGGCCACAACAAGGCCGTTGTAGAGCTAGCCGAAGCACCCATGCCGCGCAGCGTCAGCGCCAGCGCTGTCCGGGTCGCCTACGCAGCTCCCGCGCACCACGCCGGCGGTTGGCATCTCATCGACAGCGCCGATGCAGCGGAGATCATCCCTCACGGCGGCGGCAGGAAGGCAGCGGTTCAGACGGCGGCCTACAGCCACGCGCCAACGATCCGTCCAGCGGCAGGACACGCCCGCATCGCGCCAGCCACGCACACGAGCGTTGCCGCTTCGCACCAGGAGCACGCCCTGGTCTACCGCGCACACGTGTCGAGCCCGGTCCACGAGGCCGCGACCCATGCTTGCCGCAAACTAGCCCATCACAGCGGCTGCTCAACCTCTTCAACCTGAGTCGACAGAGGTCTGGCCAGAGCGTGAGACAGAGGTGTCCGATAGTTCGCTAAGCTGATTCAGCTTGCAGTTCGGGCGAGACCGGAGTGCAGCGGCCTTGTGGGGCCGTCAGCTTCTTCGCTCTCGACCCCGTGCCGTCTAGAGAGCACGCCTGGGTGGAGCTACGAGTCCTAGACTTTCTCGACCTGTCCGTATTCCAACTCGACAGGCGTTGAGCGACCGAAAATCGAGACCGACACTTTTAGACGGCCCTTCTCCTCGTCGATTTCCTCGACCGTGCCGTTGAAGCTGGTGAATGGCCCGTCGGCCACCCGAACCTGCTCGCCGACCTCGAAGATCACAGAACGGCGCGGATGCTCCACGCCTTCCTGCGTCTGCTTCATGATCCGCTCGGCTTCAGCCTCGGTGATAGGCGAGGGCCGCAGCTTGGTGCCCAGGAAGCCCGTCACCTTCGGCGTATCCTTGATCAGATGCCAGGCGTCGTCGGTCAGCTCCATCTTCACCAGCACGTAACCTGGGAAGAACTTGCGCTCGGCATTGATCTTCTGACCGCGCCGCGTCTCGACCACCTCTTCCGCTGGTACCAGCACCTCGTCGATCTGGTCGGCCAAACCCTTCTGCTCAGCCTGTTCGCGTATCTGCGAAGCAATCTTCTTCTCGAAACCAGAATAAACGTGAACCACGTACCAGCGCTTGGCCACTCGTAAAATCCCTAAATCGAACCGGTGAACAGGAGGCGCACGGCAAGGCCCACGACCTGGTCCACCACGAAGAAAAACAGGCCGGTGACCACCGCCATGGCCAGGACCAGACCCGTCGTAACAAGCGTCTCCCTCCGGCCGGGCCAGGTGACCCGAACAGCCTCGGCGCGCACTTCGCGCACGAACTTCACTGGAGCAAACGCCAAAAGAGAATCCTCGAACCAGAAGAGAGTGACAACAGACATCCGCATTAACGGATGGCGAAGCGGCAGGCGAGTTCTACGCGTCAGAGTGAAGGACAGCGCGGTGGCCGTTGGCAGGGGTGGAGGGTCTCGAACCCCCAGCCTCCGGTTTTGGAGACCGGCGCTCTAGCCAATTGAGCTACACCCCTACGGCGCGACCCCGCGACGGCGCCACTGAGACGCGAGCGCGGTATGAAGAATGCCGCGCCTCCCGTGTCAAGGGCAGGGCAGGGCGCCCGGTGCCTTCCGCCACCTCCCGCCGCGTCTTGACGCGGCGCTGGCCTGGCAGCGACATGCCCCACGCCACGATGGAGAACTATCCATGCCGGAGTTTGAAGGCCGAGTCGCCGATCACCCGATCGAAGACATCTTCATCAAGCGCTGGTCGCCACGCTCCTTCACCGGCGAGGCGATGAAACAGGCCACCCTGCTGACGATCTTCGAAGCCGCCCGCTGGGCGCCGAGTTCGTACAACTCCCAGCCCTGGCGTTTCGTCTATGCACACCGGGACACGCCGGCCTGGCAGCCGCTCTTCGATCTCCTGGTGCCAGGCAACCAGGCCTGGGCGTCGAACGCGGCGGTGCTGATGGTGGCTTTTTCCAAGACGATGATGAATGCCCGTGGCGAGGAAAAGCCCAGCCACAGCCATTCCCTCGATGCAGGCGCCGCATGGCAAAGCATCGCGTTGCAAGCCACCATGCTCGGCTGGCACGCGCACGGCATGGTCGGGCTCGACATGAAGCGCGCCATCCCCGTCCTCGGAGTGCCGCACGGCTATCACGTGGAGTGTGCGATCGCCCTCGGCCGTCGTGGCGATCCCGCGGGGCTGTCAGGGGAGGCGCCCGCTACGGAGAAGCCTAATACCCGCAACGCGGTTGAAAGCTTTGCTTTCGAGGGGCAGTTCAAAGCGTAAGCAAGGACTTCTTTTTTGAAAAAAAGAAGCAAAAAACTTTTGGAAATTTGGACCCAGCCCTTCCTCAAGCACGGTCCCAAGTCGCCAAAGTTTTTTGGTTCTTCTTTTCAAAAACGAACGCGCTTCTCTTCCTACCGCTCAGCCTCATCATTATCCGGCTCGACCTCGAGCTCACTGCCCAGCGCGTCCGCGTCGTCGTCGAGATCCGAGGTGTCTTCCAGCACGCTCTCATCCGCATCTTCGTCAGCGGTTTCGGCTTCTGCGTCCGTATCGGCGTCTTCGAGTACGGGCGCCTTCTTCACCTTGCGCTCTTCGGCCACGTTGCCACCGCGACGCGGCGCGCGCGGCTGATCCAGCGGCTGTTCGGTGCCGCATTTCGGGCAGATCGCCGGGACTTTCGTGAGATCGTAGAAGCGTGCCCCGCAAGCGACGCAGATGCGCTTTTGTCCGAGTTCAGGCTTGGCCATGCTGTTCCTGCGCCGACGTGGAAATCGATCAGTCCGCCAAAGGGCGCGCGCAATGCCATGACATAGGAAGGTTGTCAAACCATCCGGCCGCCAGTCGCCAGGTGCCAAAACAGCGCGCGGATGCAGCGGGCCGACCTTGCCGCTCCGAGCCGTACCGCCGCTGGCCCTTGCAGGTGGGCCATGCTACCCGCCCCTCGATGACTGCCTCCTCTCGTCCTTTGACGGCCCACCCTGCGGCCGCGCTGTCAGGCAGCGTCCGCGTTCCGGGCGACAAGTCGATTTCGCACCGCGCTTTGATGTTCGCTGCCCTCGCCGTGGGCACGACTCGCATCGAGGGTTTGCTTGAGGGCGAGGACGTCCTGCGCACCGCCGCTGCCATGCGTGCGCTGGGCGCTCGCATCGAATGCCAGAACGGGATCTGGCAGGTGCAGGGTGTCGGCCTCGGCGGCCTGTCCGAGCCGGAGGACGTGCTCGACATGGGCAATTCTGGAACGGCCGCACGCCTGCTCGCCGGTATCCTCGCGAGCCATCCGATCTTCTCCGTCATGACAGGCGACGCAAGCCTCCGCGGTCGCCCGATGCGCCGGGTGACCGAACCACTCTCGGCTTGTGGCGCCACCTTCCACACCCGCGAAGGCGGACGGCTTCCCATGGCGATCGGAGGTGCCCGAGACGCCATGCCGCTCGACCACCGGCTTCAGGTTGCGTCGGCGCAGGTGAAATCTGCCCTCCTCCTGGCAGGCTTGAACGCCCGCGGCATTACCCGCATCGAGGAGCCGGTCGCTACCCGCGACCATACCGAAAACATGCTCCGCCATTTCGGCGCCAACGTGCACGTGGAGGCCGACGGCACAGGACGCGTCATCACCCTCGTGGGCCAGCCAGAACTGCGCGCGGCCGACGTTGCCGTACCCGCCGACCCATCCTCCGCAGCCTTCCTGCACGCAGCGGCCGTCCTGGTCGAAGGCTCACGCGTCAGCGTGAAAGGCGTTGGTCTCAACCCGTTGCGCACCGGGTTTATCCAAACCCTGCGCGAGATGGGCGCTGCCATCACAGTCTTCGGTGAACGCACCGAAGGTGGCGAACCGGTGGGCGACATTCAGGCGGATTACGGCGCTCTGTCCGCCGTGGACGTCCCTCCCGAGCGGGCCCCCAGCATGATCGACGAATACCCGATCCTGGCCGTTGTCTGCGCCCACGCCTCCGGCACCAGCCGGCTACGCGGCCTGTCTGAACTGCGGGTCAAGGAAAGCGACCGCTTAGCCGGCACCGCGGCGCTGCTCGCCGTCAATGGGATCTCCGCTACCATCGAAGGCGACGATTTGTTGGTGCACGGCACCGGCGAACCGCCACAGGGCGGCGGCACGGTCAGCACGCTGATGGATCACCGGCTCGCCATGAGCGCCCTGGTTCTGGGAAGCAGCGCCCGGAACGCGGTGCACGTGGACGACACCGCCTTCATCGACACCAGCTTCCCTGGCTTCATCCCCCTGATGAACAGCCTCGGCTGCCGCCTCGCATGAGCCAGCCGGGCACGTCACGCAACGTCGTCGTCGCGATCGACGGTCCCGCCGCCGCCGGCAAGGGCACTCTGGCCAGGCGTCTCGCCGAAGCGCTCCAACTCCCCTACCTCGACACCGGACTGCTCTATCGCGCCGTCGGCCGGCGCGTGCTCGACCAGGCCGGCGATCCGGCTGACCCGCGCACTGCCGAGGCTGCCGCGCATGCGCTCATCCCCCAAGACCTGAAGCGTCCCGACCTGCGCGGTCCAGATGCCGACCGCGCTGCCGCAAGCGTAGCCTCCATTCCCGGCGTTCGCGCAGCACTCCTCGCCTTCCAGCGAAACTTCGGCCGGGAGCACGGCGCTGTCCTGGACGGGCGCGACATCGGCACCGTCATCTTCCCCGAAGCCGAGGCCAAGATTTTCGTCACCGCCAGCGTACAAGCTCGCGCGCAACGCCGCTGGCTCGAGCTTCAGTCACGCGGCATCCTCGCTGACCTCGCCTCGGTGACCGATGAAATGCAGGCACGCGACGCCGCGGACGTTGCCCGTGAAGCAGCGCCGCTGCGCCCATCCGAAGATGCGGTCATGCTTGATACGACCGACTTGGACGCGGATCAGGCGTTCGCTCAGGCTATCGCTATTGTCACCGCGAAGATTAGGAAAGCGCAGTAGGCAAGAACTTCTTTTTTGAGAAAAAGAAGCAAAAAACTTTTGCGACTTAGCAGTGCCTATCGGAACGCTGCGCCTGAACGAACAAAGGTTTCTTGGGTCTTTTTTAAAAAAAGAACTACTTGCTTAACCAAGCCGAAAACCGTGCTTCCAGCTTATCGTGGTTCTCCGCCCAGAACCCTTCGTCGATGTTCAATGATTGGCTCTGATTAGAAGCCAGGCTGGGACTCAGCGCTCGGACATCGGCCGGCATCAGATCCAGCGCCATCGTCGTTGCAGGCCCATAGCCCGTAGCACGAGCGAAATCAGCCTGGCGCGCCGGATCTGCCGCAATGATCAGGGCGAGCGTCGCGGCGGCGGCATGCGGTGCTGCCTGCGGCACGGTCCAACTCCACCAGCTGGTCAAATTGCCTGCTGCCGAAAAGCCCAGGTTCGGATGGCTGCCGGTAGCTGCCACGATCACGTCGATCGGAGCTGAGGTTAGCAGCGCCTTGCCGGAACTGATCAGGTCGGCCGCCTGCGCGGGCTGGTCCCACCAAACGAGATACGGCTTGAGTTGGTCGAGTTTGCGAAAGGCGCGGTCAACCCCGTCGGCGGTGCGCAGCGTCCGGTATACGTCGCCTGCGCCTACACCATCTGCCAGGAGTGCAATCTCCAGGTTCCCACGGGCATGGTTCTGCAGGCCGCGTCGCCCCGGATGACGGGCCACATCCCAGAAATCTGCCCAGCTCGGCGTGGCGGGAAACTTGCTGCGGTCCCAGGCGAGGGTAGTGGCCGTCTGATAGGCTCCAGCACCACAATCGCTAGTGGCACCGGGTAGGCTGCGCGCGCGATCGAGGGTGTTCCAATCGAGCTTCGTGATCGCCTGCGTGCGGCAGAGATCGGCCAGGTTGGCGGCATCGACCAGCACCAGATCCGCGCCATGGGCGCCGAGGAGCGTTTTCAGCCCATTGCTGCTGCCGTCCCAGGCGGGAGCGGGCAAGTCCGTGCCTGTCGCGGTTGCGTAGGGCTTGAGCAGCAGCCGCCTGATCTTTTCGCCAGGAGCGCCAGGCGGAATGGCTGCGAGAAGCGCTAGAGGATGCGGACGGTCCGCCGGCACCGGCGGCTGGGCGGCGGAAGTTTGCTGGTCAGCGGGCTTCTTGGCCACTGGTGCGGCTGGTGCCGCGGCGGGAGCATGCTGCGGGTGATCGTTCTTTTGCACTGGCCCCACCGGGGCGGCGACAGCACTGGGCACACCGAGGAAAGCGGCGGCTAGGCAGACAAAGGCCAGGTAAGCGGAGGGACGCATGCGGGCCTAGATCTGCCATTCCGTGAGCACGCGACCCTAATGGCGCGGCGGGTGAGGGACAATCACCGCGCCCATCACTCTGCCGCGTCCGCTCGATAGGCGTGGGCGTGGTGCGGCTGCCAGGCGATAGCAGCGGGCTGCCCTGCATTGAGGCCGCGCAGGCTGGCGCCGGTCGGCCGGTCGATGATCACCTCGGCGCCGCTGCCGATCAGGAGATGCAGGCGCATGGTCGCTCCTGCGAACCGCGTCGCGATCAAGGTCGCATCGAGCGCGTTCGCACCGAGTTCGGCAGCGCTCGCCGCCACAATGGCGATCCGCTCTGGCCTGACGCACACCACGCACGGCGATCCAAGCGGCAGCGCCTCTTGCACGCTGGCTTCCACAACCGGTCCACATGCAAGCCGGACAGCCGCGACGTCATCCTCGACCAGTATAATGGTGCCAGCCAGCCGATTGACCGGGCCGAGCAGTGCCGCCGTGTGGGCCGATCCCGGGCTGTCGTACAGAGCCTGCGGCGGTCCAGCCTTCGCCAGCCTGCCATACTGCAGCACCGCCAGCCGATCAGCCATGGGCAGCGCGACGGACGCACTTCGCGTCGTCAGGATCGTGGTGGTGCCAAGCAGTTCGTGCAGTTGCCTCACGGCATGCACCAGCGCTGCCTGCCCGTTCTCGTCTTGCATCGAAAATGGCTCGTCAAGCAGCAGCAATCGCGGTTCCGCCACGAGCGCCCGCGCCAGCAGTGCCCTTTGCCTGATCGCCGCGTCGGTGTTTTGCGGAAAATGGCGCGCCAGCGGCGTGAGCTGAAGCGCATCCAGCGCATGCGCCGTCATTCGGCTTGCCACCGCGCGGTCCAACGCCGGCCGCAGCCGCTTCAGCGGCGCTGCGACATTCTCCGCAAGAGTATGCCTGATCGAGAGCACATCCCCTTGCAGCATTGTCCCGACGTGCCGGGCATCAATATCGGGGTGCGAAAAGCGCCCACCGGTCGGCCGCTCCACGCCGGCGAGGATGCGCAGCAGAGTGGATTTCCCGCTCCCCTCGCGGCCGATCACCGCTAAAAGCGCTGCCCGCTCCACATCGAGCGACACCGAATCGAGGGCCATGATCCTGGTTCTGGCGCGGTACTGACGCGATAGGCCGACCATCTGGAGCGCTAAAGCCATGAACCTACTTCCCGTCGGCAACCAGCGTGTGCAGGGTCGCGTTGCACCGCCCGATACCTCGTATCGATAACCAACCCTCAGGTTAGGAGTGCACCACGATGACGGCCTATGACAGCACGCGCGACGAACTTCGCCAATTGCGCAAGCAGGTTGACCAGATGATGGATGAGCGGGTCACCCCCATGCTGTCAGATGCAGCGCACCGCGCGACCGAGGCCGCAAAGACTGCACGTGCCTATACCGGCGATCAGGCCGAGGCCGTAGCCGACCGCGTGCGCGACATGCCCCTCGTCTCCGTCGCAGTAGCGGCTGTGGTCGGGTTCCTCTTCGGCCGCATCACGCGTTAACCGGAGATGCGCACGCTCAGACTGACTCAGATTGCCGCCAAAGCGGAAATCCTCCTGCTTCGTCGGCAGGCAACCGTCGTATTCCGCCGCATAGCTTATGGTGCAGTCGCGGTGGTGTTCGGCCTGGGCGTGCTCATCCTCCTTCACGTCATCGGCTATATGGCGCTACGGCAGTTCGCCGGCATCGCGCCATTCTATGGTGCGCTGATTGTGGCCGGTGTCGATCTTGCGTTCATGTTGCTGTTCCTGCTGCTCGCAAGCGGCAAGATGGCGGATCCGGTCGCAGCCGAAGCCCGCCTTGTCCGAGATCAGAGCATCGAGCAAGTGCGTGAGTCGCTGACCATAGCAGCGATGATCCGTCCTGCTGCGCGCATCCTGGGACGGAAGCAGATTTATGGGGCGATCCTCGCTGCACTGACTGCGCGCTTCTTGGGAAGCCGATCTAAATAGGGTGTTCGCGTCTACCATACCCGATCGAAAACCCGTGCCGATTGCTAAACCTCTGAAATAAGAATCTGTAATGGACAGTGAGGCGATTGAGGCGGCGAAAGCCGCGAGACTGCATTATGTCAGTAATAGCAAGCCGGGAATATCCCGCGAGAGTGGGAAAGATGGCTTCATCTACAAGATGCCCGATGGTTCGGTCATCAAGGATGAGAAGATCATCGCGCGTATCAGAAAACTCGCCATTCCGCCTGCCTACACCGGAGTATGGATTTGCCGGGATCCAAACGGACATCTTCAAGCCGTCGGGCGAGATGCCAGGGGACGCAAGCAGTATCGCTATCATCCCAGGTGGCGCGAGACCCGCGACGAAGCGAAATACGGCAAGATGTTGGTATTCGGCAAGGCGCTTCCTGGCATCCGGGCCCGCGTCGAACATGATCTTTCAAAATCCGGCCTGCCGCGGGAGAAAGTTCTGGCAACGCTGGTGCGTCTTCTCGAAAGAACGCTGGCGCGTATCGGCAACGAGGAATACGCCAAGAGCAACAAGAGTTTTGGCCTCACGACCTTACGAGGCCGTCACGCCCGCGTAAGCGGCACCGAAGTGACTCTAGATTTTCGAGCGAAACACGGCATTCAGCGACATATCGAGCTTCGTGACCGCAAGCTCGCGAATATCATCAAACGTCTGCAGGACATTCCCGGCCAGGAACTGTTCCAATACATCGATGAGGACGGCGACCGGCACAGCGTCGGCTCGGACGACGTCAATGCCTATTTGCGCGAAATCACCGGCGAAGACATCACGGCAAAAGACTTTCGCACCTGGGCCGCGACGAACCTCGCGGCCCTGGCCTTGCGCGAGCTCGAGGTTTTCGACAGCGCTGCGAAGGCGAAGAAGAACGTTTTGCGTGCGGTAGAAGCTGTCTCCAGCATGCTCGGCAACACGCCGAGTATTTGCCGGAAGTGCTATATCCACCCTGCTATCTTCGAGGGCTACCTCGACGGTAGCTTGCTTGAAGGCCTCAAAGCGCGTGCCGATGCCGTGCTGGACGACAAGTCCGTCGGCCTGAGCGCAGACGAGGTCGCGGTCACGGCTTTCCTAGGCCGCCGATTGGGGCAAGCGCTGCACTGACGCTCCATCGATCTCATCGATGCTCTTCAACCCCGACAGGCCGAGTGTGAGATCAAGTTCCGCCAGCATGTTCTGCAGCACCGACGCGACCCCATCCTGGCCGTCGATCGCAAGCCCATAAACATAGGGCCGGCCGACCAGCACGCCTGCCGCTCCCAGAGCCAGCGCCTTAAAGATGTCCGAGCCGCTCCGAATACCGCTGTCGAACAGCACCGGGATCCGTCCACCGATCGCCGCGGCGACCTGCGGCAGCGCGTCCAGTGAGCCGAGAGCGCCATCCACCTGCCGACCACCGTGGTTGGAGACGATGACGCCATCCATCCCCGCATCGACGGCTGCCTGGGCATCGGCCGGATGGTTTATCCCTTTCAGAAGGATGGGCAACTTCGTCTGCTCGCGCAGGAAGGCCAGCCGATCCCAGGTCACCGTCGGGTTCGAGTATGTTGCCATGAAAAGCAGGCTGGCCGCACGTCGGTCGCCCTTGTCCGCACCTAGCATCGCCTGAAAAACCGGATCTGAGGTGTATTGCGCGATCCCTTTGCCCTCCAGGAAGGGCAGGTAAGCCAAGTCGAGGTCACGGCAGCGCCAGCCAAGAAGGGTCGTATCCAGCGTCACCACGATCGCCTCGCACCCGCATGCCTCTGCACGCTTCACCAGGCTTGCCACCAAAGCATCCGAACGGCTCCAATAAAGCTGAAACCAGCGCGGCGCATCGCCCATGGCGCCGGCGATCTCCTCCATGGAGAAGCTCGCCTGGTTGGAGAGGATCATCGGCACGCCGGTGGCAGCGCAGGCGCGCGCCGTCGCCAAATCCGCGTCTGGATGCGCCAGTTCCTGGACCCCGATCGGCGCCACGAGCAGGGGATGCTGCCGCGGCTTGCCAAGGAAACTGGTCGAAAGGCTGCGTGTCCCGACATCGCGCAGCATCCGCGGCACGATGCGCACCCGGTCGAAAGCCGCGAGGTTCTCGGCCATGGTGGATTCCCGCCCCGCACCGCCGGCGATATAGGCGAATGCCTCCGCCGACAGATTGGCCTTCGCCGCTGCCTCCAGCCCGGCCGAAGCCACCGGAACCGAAGGTCGCCGGCCTTCCGACATGCCAGGCAGGTAGATGCCGGCTTGTCTGACGGGGCCGGGTGCCTGCGACGATTGGGAGAGGGGAGGAGCCTGTGTCATGCAGTCACCCTGACCATGTTTGGACCGAAGGAAAAGGCTTGCCCGACCTCACGTTTGCCGAGCGCTCCACACTCGTGCGCCGCGCTGCCGCCCGACTCTGCCGCCAGCTCGGATGGGCGCCCCTGCACGAAGTAGCCCTGCCGAACGGCCGGCGCGCCGACATCCTCGCCCTCTGCCCAGACGGCAGTTTTGTCTGCGTTGAGGTGAAATCCGGCCTCGTCGATTTTATGAGCGACAACAAATGGCCCGACTACCGAGACTTTTCCGATGCCTTGTTCTTCGCCGTGGACGCTGACTTTCCACGCGACATCCTCCCGCCGGATGTCGGCGTCATCGTCACCTCCGGCGACGAAGCGGCCATGCTGCGCGAAGCGCCGGCGCATCGCCTGCCGCCTGCGCGGCGCCGCGCCCTGCTGCAGCGATTTGCCGCGCTTGCGGCTTGCCGGCTCGAGAACCTGGTGGATCCGCTGGATCGGTTTGCGTTGAGCTGTGAGTAAGAAAGCGGTTCTTTTTTAAGAAAAGAACTAAAAAATTTCCACGGTGTGGGACCGTGCCCGAGGAAGTGCTGAGCTTATTGGTCCAGAAGTTTTTTGCTTCTTTTTTTTCAAAAAAGAAGTCCTTTCTTCCCTACCCAGCCACAACCTCACCACCCCAGCCACGCACCAACTCGGCCACGTTAGCCCCAGGGCTGGCGTCCACCAGCAATTCGGGCCGCAGCCGCTGCAAGGTTTCCTCGGCCTGACCTTCCGCAAAGACGCAGACGAGATCCACTGCATTAAAGCCGGCTGCCTCAGTCGGCGCCTCTGTCTCTTCCTCGCTGGCCTCGACCCCGACGATGAGCCGATCGCAAGCCGCGCGCGCTGCATCCAGCCGGCCGCGGCCCATCTGCTTTGCCCCGGCGGTGATCATCGCCGTACGTAGTCCCATGCGGCGCCAGCGCTCGACCTGTTCGGCCGCGATTTCCGGTGTCACGATCTTGCGCATGGCCCGGCCCTGCGGGGTCAGCATGGCAAGCAGGTCGGTGCCTTGTGCGACTGCCATGCCTGGCTGACCTGCCGAAACCCCGGTTGCGAGATTGGCCAGCCGTGCCGCGGTGGGCAGGTCCACGCCGGCGGCGAGTCCGGCTGCCAGAGCGGAAACTGCGGTATCCCCCGAACCCGATAAGTCGAACGCGTCCGAGAACATCGGTGGCAGGTGCATCTCGACATCGGCCGAAATGAGTGAGAACCCTTCTGCCCCGCGGTTGACCAGAACCGCGCCGAAGCCGTGCGCCGTACGGAGCCAGCGGGCCGCGGCCGCGAGCTTGTCATGAGTGGACACGCTCATACCCGTGACGCTTTCGACGTCGCGCTGGCTCGGCACGATGACATCCGCGCCGGCGTAGCGGTCGTAATGGGTGCCGCGTGGGGAGACGACCACCGGCCGCGTTGCCGCCCGGGCGGCCTCGATGATCTTAGGTGCCACGTCGCCTGCGAGGACACCCTTGCCGTAATCCGACAGGACGGTGACGCTGGTTGCAGCCAGCGCGTCCCCAGCGATGCGCAGCATCCGCTCTGCGAGCTTGGCGTGTATCGGCCCCTGGGTCTCCTGGTCGGACCGCAGCAACTGCTGGCCGCGGGCGATGAACCGCGTCTTGACCGTCGTGCACCGGCCACCTTGGACGAGAAGCCAAGGCTCCACGTTCGGCTGGCCGCCAATCAGTCCGGTGAGATCGGACCCGGCCTGATCGTCGCCCACGACAGAAACGAACGCCACGGCGGCACCGAGCGCCGTGAGGTTCCGCACCACGTTTCCGGCGCCGCCGGGCAGGGCGAGCTCGCGCTCGGCCGAGAGGATCGGGACCGGCGCTTCGGGGCTGATGCGCGAAACGGAGCCGAAAACATAACGATCGAGCATGGCATCGCCCATGACCAGCACGCTGGCGCGTGCCAGTTTCGGGATGGCGTCCGCCAGATCGGCCTCCGGCGTCGCAGCCTGCTCACGACTCATCTTTCCATCCGTATCGGCGGTCTATGTGCAGTGCAAGAGAAGACGTGGTTCCTAGAGCTCAATGGATAGGAGATAAGTCACCGGTGGCAGGGCCGCTGCCCTCAGGGGACGATCTTTACCTCGGCGCCCCTGCCGAACGCATAAGATGCGAGCCGGATGGATGCCGGCGGTACATGCAGCGACGCGAACCCATCTGCCACGGCTTTGGCCCGCTTCAGACCTAGGTCGATCGCCGCTGCCTGGCCGTCCGGTGTGTCCGAAACCGCTTCGCCCAGCCCGGTGATGTCCAACCGTTTGCCATGACTGTCGATGACGATCTGCCGCAAGGTGGACATTTGCGACTGACGCAACACGGCCTCCCCAGGCAGAAAGAGGATATCGGTGCCGCGCAACGCTGCAGGAAGGTGCGGCGGGGTCGGCGGCGGCGGAGTTGGCGCCGGCTCGGCCGGTAGTCCCTCGAAGGTCGCCGGCGCTGGCGGGGCTACCGGGATGGCTGCCGAACCAGCGTCATCGATCGGGGTCCCGACCAGGAACACAGGAGCATCGGCTGGTGCCGCCGGTGGTGCCGCCGCCGGCGCAGCAGGCGGAGCATCGGCTGTCGGCAGGCTCGCCTGGATTGCGGGCGCCGCTCCGCCGGTGGCCGCAGGCGCGTTGGCTTCTACGCCGCCAGCCGGGCCGGGCGTTCCGGCGGGCGGCTTGGCTGCCACAGTCTTGCCCGGGGTTGGCGGTTGCGTCGCTTCGATCGGCGAGTGGGCAGCGACTCGCTCTGTCCTGTCACGCTCCGCGAACAACTGCTCCTGCAGCGAGGTGCGGTAGGCGGCATTCGGCACGGTCGGCTTGGCGGGGACGGTCACGAGTTTCGGATAGGGCATCCCAGCGCCAGGCGGTGGCGGCCTCTGCGCCGCGATTTCGCCGCCTTCCAGGTCGTGGAACCAGCTGACAGGCGTGTCGAGCGGACTGCCGCCGCCACAACCAGCCAGCAGCAGAACGGCCGCTACCGGCCAGGCCAATCGGATCGACATACAAACGGGGGCGAACGCTTGCTGCGAGGACCGCCCAACCCCAGTTTCATGATAAGTATCAGGCATAAAGCCGGCGCCTCCCGAGCGACGCTTCCGTCTAGCCGACAGGCCAAGATCGAACCAGCCCGGGCGGTAAAAAAGGATTTCAGGAAATGGCCGACACTCTCCCCCCGGAAAATGGCATGCGCCTACCAGATCCCCAGGTGCTCGGGCGCTCCATGGCGGACATCGCTGAGCGGTCCCAGCGCATCGTTGCCGATTGGCTGGAGCGCCAGGGCAGGACAACGCCAACGGCCGATCCGCTCAACATCGGCCGCGCCTTCATGGAAATGACCACACGCCTGATGGCCAACCCCGCGCAACTCATGCAGGCGCAGATCGGCTTTTGGCAGGACTACATGACGCTTTGGCAGAACACCACGCGCCGCATCATGGGCATGGACAGTGCGCCGGTGATCCAGGCGGATCCCAAGGACAAGCGGTTCCGCGACAGCGCCTGGCAGCAAAGCGAAGTTTTTGATTTCATCAAGCAAAGCTACCTGCTGTCTGCCCGCTATGTGCACGATGTCGTCGGCCACGTTGACGGACTTGATTCCAAGACGGCGAAGAAGATCGACTTCTACAGCCGCCAGTTCACCGATGCGATGAGCCCCAGCAACTTCCTGATGACCAATCCGGAGGTGCTACGCCGAACCGCTGAAACGGGCGGCGAAAACCTCATACGCGGCCTGAACAATCTTCTGGCCGACCTCGAACGCGGCCGCGGCAAGCTGACGATCCGCATGACCGACATGGATGCTTTCAAGGTCGGTGAAAACATTGGCGTGTCGCCTGGCAAGATCGTGTTCCAGAACGAGCTGATGCAGCTGATACAATATAGTCCCTCGACCGAGACTGTCCTGAAACGTCCGCTTCTCATTCTGCCGCCCTGGATCAACAAGTTCTACATTCTCGACCTTCGCCCCAAGAACAGCTTCGTGCGCTACGCAGTCAGCCAGGGCCACACCGTTTTCATGGTATCCTGGGTCAACCCAGACGAGCGTTTGGCCGACGCTGGTTTCGACACTTACATGACCAGCGGCGTGTTCGCGGCTCTTGATGCGATTGAAAAAGCCACCGGCGAGCGCGAAGTCGATGCTATCGGCTACTGCCTGGGAGGCACGCTGCTCGCCTCCACCCTGGCCTGGATGGCAAAGCGGGACGATCATCGGATCAGCACGGCGACCTTCTTCGTGGCCCTTCTCGATTTCGAGGAAGCCGGCGAACTTGGCGTGTTTATCGACGAAGAACAACTGCAGGCCATGGAAGAGCGTATGGAGGAGAAGGGCTTTCTCGAAGGCTCGGACATGTCCACCACCTTCAACATGCTGCGCGCCAACGACCTGATCTGGTCCTTCGTCGTCAATAACTACCTGCTCGGCAACGAGCCGTTTCCATTCGACCTGCTCTATTGGAATGCCGATTCCACACGCATGCCGGCACGCATGCACAGCTTCTATTTACGCAACATGTATCAGCAGAACCTGCTGTCGAAGCCGTGTGGCATCACGCTCGCCGGGGAGCAGCTCGATCTTTCGAAGATCACCGTCCCTGCCTACTTCCTCTCCACGCGGGAGGACCATATCGCCCCCTGGCGGTCCACCTACAAAGGCACGCAGTTGCTGGGCGGAACGAAGCGTTTCGTGCTTGCGGCTTCCGGCCACATCGCCGGCGTGGTCAACCCACCCGACGGTGGCAAATACAACCACTGGGTGAACGATAACCTTCCCGCCGATCCGCAGGCCTGGCTGGATGGTGCAACGGAACTCGCCGGTTCGTGGTGGTCGGACTGGCACCGCTGGGTCGTCGGCAAATCCCCGGAAATGATTCCAGCCAGGGTGCCAGGCGAGGGCGGACTGCCTATTATCGAGGATGCACCTGGAAGTTACGTGAGAGTACAAGCCGTCTAGGTTGGTGTCTGCTTGCAACACTTCAGACACATGCGACGTTTAAACTAGGAGATCAAAGCGCCGCATGGCGGCCGCTCTAAAAGGAGATTGGGTGATGATCAGGGTTCTGAAAGGCCTGGCAGGCGTAGCCCTCTTGGCAGGCGCCTGCGCGCTTCCGCACGCAGCCGAAGCGTGGTGGGGCGGAGTGGTCATTGCGCCGCCGATCGTGGTGGCACCTCCGCTGGTTTATTACCCGCCGCCGGCCTACTACCCGCCCCCGGCTTACGGCTATGCTCCCCAGCCGTATGGCTACGCACCACCAGCCAACTACTCCCCGGCGCCGGCTTTGACCCCTGAGCAGTCACAGGCCGAAGCGCAGCGTCAGGCCAGCCTGCCTTATGGGCGAACCTGCTACGCCGGCTTCTATACCTGCGCAGCGCCCGCCAACACGCATGTCGGCACGGGTTGCTCATGCCCCGGTCTCGGTGCGCCCTCCTACGGCACCGTAAACTGAAGCGGCGACGGGCCCCTCACCCTCGCCCGCGGTAAGGCGGCACCCCCTGATCAGGCAGCCAAAGGCCGGCAGGGGGTGCACTCGTCTGCCAGAAAACGTCGATTGGAATGCCGCCTCTTGGATACCAATAGGCGCCGATACGCAGCCACACGGGCGACAGAAGATCCACGAGCCGCTTAGCGATTGCCAGCGTACAATCCTCATGAAATGCACCGTGGTTCCGGAAGCTGCCCAAGAACAGCTTGAGTGATTTGCTTTCCACGATTGTCTGATCCGGCACATAGTCGATCACGATGTGAGCAAAATCAGGTTGCCCGGTCATTGGGCAAAGCGAGGTAAATTCGGGTGCGGTGAAACGCACAAGGTAATGTTCGCCGGGATGGGGCGATGGCGCCTTTTCGAGACAAGCATCGCCCGGGCTCGTGGGAAACACAGTCGGGCTGCCGAGTTGCGTCAGCCCAGACGGATCGGAACTCACCCTGCACAGCCCAACAAGAAGGTTGGTATAGTCATTGGCGCGGTCATAGTGGTGCCTCCAGCTTCTCTGGCCCATGAGCAAGCCAACCGTCCCGCACCTCGGCTGCATGAGCAATAAATCGACCTCCAAGGATCGCGGCGCGCATGCCTCGCATCAGCGCCTGATAATAGCCGATATTGTGCCACGTCAGCAGCATCGGGCCCAGCATCTCCTCGCACCGGAATAAATGATGCAGGTAGGCTCTGCTATGTCGCGTGCAGGCCGGACAGCTGCATGATGGGTCCAGCGGCGCGGGGTCAGCCGCATGGCGGGCGTTTCGGAGGTTAAGCACCCCCTGGCTGGTGTAGGCGCGTCCGGTGCGTCCGGCGCGCGTCGGCATCACGCAGTCGAACATGTCCACGCCCCGCTCAACGCCTCCTAGCAAATCGTCCGGCGTGCCGACCCCCATCAGATAGCGAGGCTGAGTCGCGGGCAGATGCGGCACGGTGCAATCAAGCGTTTCGAACATCGCCGTTTGGCCCTCGCCAACGGCGAGTCCGCCAATGGCATAGCCATCAAACCCGATCCCTTTCAGAGCCTCCGCCGAGACCGCTCGCAAATCCGGATAGATCCCGCCCTGAACGATGCCGAACAGCGCATAGCCTTCCCGTATTACGAAGGCTGCCCGGCACCGCGCGGCCCAGCGCATGGAGAGCGCCATCGAGCTTTCGGCCTGTGCGTGTGTCGCAGGAAAAGCCGTGCATTCATCGAGCACCATCGTGACCGTAGCATCGAGCTGATGCTGGATTTGCATGGCTCTCTCGGGGGTCAACCGGTGCTTGGTGCCGTCGAGATGCGAGCGGAACGTGACCCCGTCCTCATCCAGAGTGCGCAGCTTGTCGAGCGACATGATCTGGAAACCACCGGAGTCCGTCAGGATGGGGCCCGGCCAGTCCATAAAGCGGTGGAGGCCTCCCATCGCCTCTACCCGGTCGGCGCCAGGGCGGAGCATCAGATGATAGGTGTTGCCAAGGACAACACTGGCGCCGGTTGAACGAACTGCATCCGCCGTCATGGCCTTCACGGTCGCCGCAGTTCCGACAGGCATGAACACCGGCGTCTGGACGGTCCCGTGCGCTGTGCTCAGGGTGCCTGCGCGAGCGGCGCCATCGACCGCTTCCTGAGCCCACCTAAAGCTGGTCATGGCCGGCTCAATAATGTGGCATCGCCGTAGGAGTAGAACCGATATTCTTCAGCAATGGCATGCGCGTAGGCTGCCTTCATCCGTTCGGTGCCGGCGAACGCGCACACCAGCATGAACAAGGTCGAGCGCGGCAGGTGAAAGTTTGTTAGCAGCAGATCGGCCGCCTGGAACTGATGGCCCGGGAGGATGAAAAGGTCGGTCGATCCGTCGAAAGGTTCGACCCTTCCGCCATCGTCGCACGCCGCTTCCAGCAGCCGCAGGCTCGTGGTGCCCACGGCGACGATGCGGCCCCCGCTTGCTCGTGCCGCGTTGATGGCTTCCGCCGCTTCCGTGCTGACAAGCCCGCGCTCTGTGTGGATGCGGTGATCGGACACAAGGTCGCTGCGCATGGGCAGAAAAGTCCCGGCGCCGACGTGAAGCGTCAGCGTGACACGGCCCACTCCTGCCTTATCGAGGCGGCGAAGCAGGGCAGGGGTGAAATGCAGCCCTGCGGTCGGCGCTGCCACCGCGCCAGCCTGAGCGGCGAAGATCGTCTGGTAGTCATCGGCGTCCTCGCTTGTCGGCCCCGCCGGCCGGTCGATGTAGGGCGGCAACGCCAGCGCCCCGGCCCGGTGCAGTGCCTCCAAAAACGCCTCACCTTTGAGGGAAAACCGCAGTCTGACGCTGCCGCCATCTTCGAGGGCCGTGACTATCGCTTCGAACCCAGCGGCTCCCTCGATGTGAAGCGTGTCTCCGACACGCAGCCGCCGCGCATTGCGGGCAAGCGCATGCCAGCTTCCATCGGCCAGCGGCTGGTCAAGCGTGATGCCAATCCGCGCATCGCCCCGCATAGCCGAGAGTTGGGCCGGAATGACCCGGGTGTCATTCGCAACCAGCAGATCGCCGGGCCGGAGCAGTTCGGCCAGATCACCTATCGAACGGTCGGCAAGCGCCTCCCCGACCACCAGCAGACGGGCGGCATCCCTTGGCCTCGCGGGATGCTGAGCGATCCGGTCGGAAGGAAGGTGAAAATCGAAGTCGCTGGCAAGAAGTGCCGGAGTATCGGCTAGACCGGGCAAGGTCACGGAAGGTAGGAGGCAATCTCAATGAGGTTGCCGTCGGGATCCCGGCAGGTGACGCTGGCGATTTCGCCTAGCGCACCGATCGTGCGGGTCGGCCCATGCTCGATGGCGATCCCATGCGCATGGAGGTGGCCGATCGCCTCCTCGGGGCCGACTGCCGTGATGAAGCACAGCGCGTCGCTGCCCGGCCGCGCCGCTTTGCCGACTGTCCAGTCGAGGTCATCCGCCGCCCGCAGATTGATCTTCTGGCCGCCGAATTTCAGCGCGCACCGGCCCTCGGAGCCGAAATCCTCGCGCTCCATGCCTAGAACGCGCTCATACCAGGCGGCAGCGAGTTCGACGTCTGCGCAGGTCAGCACGATGTGGTCGAGGCGATCGACAGTGAAGCGCATGGAGAACTCACGGTTTTCGTTTTCTTACAGGGCACCGGCAGCCAGGGGCAAGGAGGGCCTCTCCCAGGTTCAAGCCAGAATAGGAAACGGCGGCCAGGAGGCAGCGTTGCTCCAGCGATCGGCCTGGGAGCATCGGCATTTCAGACAAGAACGTCGGGGATCAAGACTTGGCAGACCAGGAGCTAGGTGCCGCGTCTCCCCACCTGAACGAAGAAGAGCAAGGTCAGGCCGCCGCTCACGCATCGCCGCGTGCCCTGATCATCCATGAAATCATTCGCGAGGAGGGCGAGGTTGGCTTGGGCCGCACCGCAGGCGCCCTTGCCTTTTCCGGCTTCGCCGCCGGCCTGTCGATGGGCTTCTCCTTTCTCACCCAGGCGTTCCTACATGCGGGCCTGCCCGATGCGCCTTGGCGCCACCTGATCGACAGTGTCGGCTATAGCGTCGGCTTCGTCATCGTCATATTAGGGCGCCAGCAGCTGTTCACCGAAAGCACGTTGACTGCCGTGCTGCCCGTGCTCACCCGACGCGACTTCGAAACTGCGCTTCGCGCGCTCCGCCTCTGGATCATCGTGCTAACGACCAATCTGGCCGCTACCTGGGTCTTTGCGGCGGTGCTTCAGGTGCAAGGCGTGTTCGACCATCCTGTGCTGGCAGCGCTCGGGGAGATTTCGACCAGCGGCATGGCCGCCGCCTTCCTGCCCACCTTCATCAAAGCGCTGTTTGCAGGCTGGCTGATCGCCATGATGGTCTGGCTCCTCCCGAGCGCCCGCTCGGCGCGGTTGCTGATTGTGCTTCTGGTGACAAGCGTGGTGGCCATCGGCCGCCTCTCGCACATCATCGCCGGCTCGGTGGATGCCGCCTACGCTGTCCTGAGCGGCCTGGCCCCATTCAGCGACTACGTATGGAAGTTCCTGCTGCCTACCCTGCTCGGCAACACGGTAGGCGGTGTCGCGCTGGTGGCTGTGCTCAACCATGCCGCCATCGTTCCGGAAATGGGCCTGCAGCAGGACGAGGCTGATTAGACGAGAATGTTGCGATAGCGTGGTCAGAACATTAGGCTAGGGGCACCCCTGCTCCCCGGGGAAGAAGCACCGGAAGAGGCCGCCATGACAGCGCACACCGCCCTGGAACACCAGGAGCACGCGGAGCACGCCGCACACTCCGGTGGCAACAAGCCGGCCTTATTGGTCGCGGTACTGGCGGCTCTGCTTGCCGTCTGCGAACAACGCGCCAAACACGCTGAGATCCGCCTGGAGGAAAGCTCCATCGGCGCTACCGACGCCTGGGGCCAGTATCAGGCGAAATCAACCCGCTCCATGATTGCCAAAGACCTGGCGGACGTGTTCGGCGCGACGCCCTCCACCACCGCGGATGACCGCGAAACCAAAATCATCCAGCGACTTCGTGACGATGCCGATCATTACGAGCATGGCAAAGACGGCAAGGATGCCATCGCGAAGCACGCCAAAGAGCTCGAGGAAGAACGCGATCACGCCATCGAGGAAACTCACGCCTATGACAACGCTGCCGCCGCCCTGGAGCTAGGGATCGTGCTGGCGACTGCTTCCGCTATTACCCAGTCTTCGAAGCTGCTGCTCTTTGCACTCTGCGTTGGCATCCTTGGGGTAGTGCTAGGAGTGCTTGGCTATGTCGCGCCAACGATCGCGGCGTTGTAGAAAGGAAGGTCTTCTTTTTTGAAAAAAAGAAGCAAAAAACTCTTGGACTTTTAGGCCGGGCGTTCCCACGATCTCGGTCCCACATCGCAAAAGTTTTTTGGTTCTTTTTTTCAAAAAAGAACGACTTTCTTCCTCTTACTTCACGAGGTACTTACCAAACCAAGCGAGCGTCCGCTCCTGAAAGTCTTTCAGGTGTTGCGGATCACGCATGCCGTGCCCCTCGCCGGGATAGATCACCGATTGTGTCGGCACGCCGAGATCGTGCAGCGCGTGCCAAAACTCCATCGTTTGCGGCGCAGGGCACTCGATGTCGTTCTCGCCCACGACGGTTAGCGTTGGTGTGTGCACGTTCTTGATAAAGTTGATCGGCGATGAGCGCGCGTAGACGGCCGGATCATTATACACCGACGCGCCGAAATAGGGGATCATCCACTCGTCGATCCCATTCTCGCCATAATAGGACAGCCAATCGCTCAAGCCGGCGCCTGCGACGGCCGCCTTGAAGCGGTTGGTTTGGGTGACGGCCCACATGGTCATGTATCCGCCGTAGCTCCATCCCATGATGCCGAGCCGCTCTTCGTCTATCGGAGCTACCTGTCCCGCGGCATCGAGGCCCGCAAGGATGTCCGACAGATCACCGTGTCCGAAATCCCGCACGTTTGCCATGGTGTAGGCTTCGCCTTGGCCGAAGCTGCCGCGCGGGTTTGGCAGGAAGATGGCGTAGCCTTCTGCGAGAAGCTTTCCATCAAGGCCGCCGCGCGAGAAGTGCGGCTCGTTCGCGGCTGCAGGGCCGCCGTGCACGCTCGTAATCATCGGCATCTTCGCTGCGCCATGCGAAGAGGCCGGCAGCAGAAGCCAACCCTGCTCGTTGAAGCCGCCGTTGGTCCAGGTGACGTTCTGCGCGCGTGCATCCCCTGCGATGCCGTCGTTGGCATGCGTCAGATCATGCCATTTCCCCATCTCGCCGACTTCTATTTCCGGCGGAGCGGTGAACGATTGGTGAGCGGCAGCGGTGACTGCCGAATTGCAGGAGTAGGATACCGGCCCGTCGGTCTCTCCCAACGATTCCTCGCCGGCGGAGATAGGCGCGGGGAGTTTGTCTGTGGCTGACAAGCCGAGCTCGGCTAATTCCGTTCGATCCGACACGAGAAGTCTGCCGATGAGCGACTTGCTATTGCAGCGCCAGCCAAGAGCCGTCACGGACGCCGGCATCTGCGGCGTCACATTGCGTGCCGCGCCATTGTCTTTGAGGTCAAGAACAAACGCATCGCCTCCAGTGGAGGAGAAATCGCTCATGATGCCGGCGATGAACGAAACCTTGGTGCCATCGGGCGAGACTACCGGATCGGCAAGCTGCTGCTTCGGCGAGGAGGGCGTGTAGATCACGCGCTCCTTTCCGTCAGAGGCGTCGAACGCGTAAAGTTTGGCTACCCACCACATGTTGTCGCCATCGCCGTGCGCGGCCGTGCCGACGAAGCCACTGCCATCAGGGCGCCAGGAATACTCGTAGACAAACAGATCGTCCGGTGACGCAAAACGCAAATGGTCTTTATCAACAATAGCGATGCGCTGCTCGTGAACATCGGCCCCGAGTACGCCCGAGACAGGCGCGCCCGCTGCCAGCGCGCCCGCCTCCTTGGCAGCACCTTCCGTCGCCAGCACCGCAAGCTGACCGCCAGGCGCATAGCGCAGCGTGACCAACGTGCCGCCAAAGGCAACTCTTTGCGCCAGGCCAGCGCCGTCGCTGTTTACCGTATAGATGGCGTGCGCATGGCTCCCAGGCGAACGCAGTACGAAAGACAGGTGCTTCCCATCAGGTGCCCACGCCAGATCGGACGGTGTGCAGTCGCGCACATGCCCGCAAGGCAGCGGCACCTCGTGCTCTGCCCCACCCTCTACGTTGCGTAGGACAAGGGACTTGATGGTCACCCGTTCGCCATCGGTCTTGTCGCCCTCGATACTGGCAACGACATGGCCATCGGGAGAGATCGCCACTTCTTCGAAGCCATGCACGGGTTTGTCCAGGGAGGCGCCACAAAGAAGCAGCGTGGTGAAACTGAAGGCCCACCGTCTACGCGACATGATCGTCATCGATTATGCTCCAAAGTTGGAAGAAGAATGTTCCTTTTCGGGACCATGCTTGGGGATGCCCAATCCAAAGTCCAAAAGTTTTTTGCTTCTTGTTTTTAAAAAAGACGTGCTTTTCGAAGCTTATCGTAATGTCATCCCAAGCTCGTCGAACAAGAATGCCAGATAATCTGCCTGCTGATCGATGCGGACCGCAAGCGCACTACCCTCGCCATGCCCAGCATGATCGTTGATACTGAGCAACACGGGTTCTTTTGACGCGGTCGCTGCCTGCAGTGCTGCCACCATTTTGCGTGAATGCGCCGGATTGACGCGCCCGTCGTTTGCGCCTGTTGCCATGAAGATGGCGGGGTAGTGTTCACCATTGCGTATGTGCTGGTAGGGTGAATAGGCAAATAGCGCGCGAAACTGCGCTTCGTTGGTTACCGAGCCGAACTCGCTGACGTTGAAGGCACCATTTGGATCGCGCTCGGTGCGAAGCATGTCGTAAATTCCCACTTGAGCGACGATGGCGTGGAAGAGCGCAGGATGCTGCGTTATCATGGCCCCCATGAGCAGGCCACCGTTGCTTCCGCCCTGTGCTGCAAGATGGCTTGATGCCGTCACGCCGCCGGCGATCAGAAGATGCGCTGCCGCCGCAAAGTCATCGAAGACATTCTGCTTGTGCGTCAAAGCGCCTTGCGCGTGCCACTCCACACCGAACTCGCTACCGCCACGCAAGTTTGCGATGGCATAGACTCCGTGGCCGTCGAGCCATACGCGTCCCGCAGGACCTAAAAAATGTGGCTCCTCGCTGATGTTGAAGCCACCATAGCCGTAAAGTAGCGTCGGGTTTGATCCATCATCGCGCGAACTCTTCAGTCTGATGATGTTGACCGGTATGGCTGTGCCATCTCGCGAATGCGCCATTTGGCGCGTGACGGCCGCATCGTCGAACGAGACATCGCTGTGTTCAGCAAGCTTCGTTTCCGACACTTTGCCTGTCGCTTCGTCGAAGCGCGCAAAATAGCGCGGACGCAGGTAGGTCGAGACATCATAGAGCAGAACGCCGTTCCCGATCGGGTCAACCTCCGACACTGCCGCTATAGGCGGGAGCGGCAGGGTTCGCAGCGCTTTGCCGCTGTGGTCGTATACAGCGACATGCGACGGGCCACCGAGCATTTCACGTATATAGATTGCATCGTGCGTAATCGTCACCGGCTCGCCGGCAAATTCCCCATCGGGCTGGATCACCGCCTCTCCTGGGGGTATTAGCAATTTGGCATCGGCGATGTTCGGATTCGATACGGGGAGCACGAGTAACTTGCCGCGCGGCGCGTTGTGCCGCGAGTTCAGATAAATTCGGTCGTCGGGTCCGATAGCGGCCCCGACGACCTCATCCTCGAAAACGGTCACCTGAGCGACGCTACCGTCAGGATTGATAATGAAATGCTCGAAGCGGCCGCCGTCGCCATCGGCGACACGAACCAGCACGTATTTGCCGTTCTGCCGCGCATCCAGACTGATTTCAGCAACACGAGGGAAGTTGCGGCCAACCACATACCGGTCGTGGGCAACCTCGTCGCCAAGCCGATGATAAAAAACTTGCTGAAAGAAGTGCCGGTCTTGCTCCGGCCGTTCCTCACCCGGGTAGCGCGTATAGTAAAAGCCTTGTCCGTCAGCGCTCCACGCCAGGCTTCCGCCTCCCGTCGGATATTGCACATGCGGAATGCGCAAGCCGCTGTCGGCACCACTTGCAACATCGAAGATATGCAGCGTCCCATCTTCGCTGCCGCCGACTGAAAGCGACACGGCAAGCCGCTTGCCATCGGGCGACGGTACGAACCAGTCAACTGCGGTGCCGCCGGTTGGATCGAGCTTGTTGGGGTCAACCACCACGCGCGCATGATCCGGGTCGGCATCTGGCCCAAGCACCGCCACCATCGGCTGCTGCTTCGGCGGCTGCACGAATGTGGCAAAGATCTGTCCACCGGCTGCATAAAGATCGTGATACGAGGGCGATGTGGATGCCGTCAGCGCGGCAAGGCGCTCGTGCAAAGCAGCCCGGACGGGCAGTGCGTCGAGGAAATTCCGTGCACGCGCGTCCTCCTCATGCTCCCACTTCAGCGTGCGGGGATCGCTGCCGTTTTCCAACCAGCGGTAGGGATCGGTGACCGTATCACCGAAGTAGTGGTCCTGCACCGGCTCTCTTGGAGTTTCGACGACTTGAGCCAGGCAGGGTGTAATGGCGGCGAACAGCAGGCATAGGAGGGCGCGGATCATGCCTCGATCTTGCGTATAGCGTGGGAGGATGCAAGGTCAGGAGGAAAGCGTCTTCTTTTTTGAAAAAAAGAAGCAAAAAACTTTTGGACCTTGGTTTGGCTGACTTGGAGAGGCTCGGTTCAAGGGCGCAGGGCTTCTGGCTGCCTACACTGGCTCGGTATCCAGCGCATAACCGGCAGCCCGGACTGTCCTCACGATATCGAGCTCATCGTCGCGATTGATGGACTTTCGCAAGCGACGGATGTGAACGTCCACAGTGCGCGGCTCGACATGGATGTCCGGCCCCCACACAGCATCCAGCAATTCCTCGCGCGAGAACACGCGGCGGGGGTGTTGCATGAGGAATTCCAGCAGCCGGAACTCGGTCGGGCCCAGATGCACCGCGCGGCCGTTGCGCTGCACCCGGTGGGCTGCCAGATCCATGGCGATGTCGTGGAAGGCGAGCCGCCCCTTGGCGGGCACGGCGTTGGAGCGCCGCAGCAGCGCGCGCATGCGCGCAAGCAGGGCATCCATGTTGAAAGGCTTCGTGATGTAGTCATCGGCGCCGGTGTTCAGCCCGCGAACGGCATCCTGGTCCTCGGTTCTGGCAGTGACCATGATCACCGGCAGATCGCGCGTGTTTGGCCGCCGGCGGATTTGTCGGCACACCTCGATGCCAGACATCACGGGCAGCATCCAATCTAGCAGTACCAGGTCGGGCGTGGTTTCTGCTATCCGGGTCAGCGCCTCCTGTCCGTCCGCGGCTTCATCGACGCGAAAGCCCTGCTTCTCGAGGTTGTAGCGCAGCATCGTGGCCAGCGCGGCTTCGTCTTCAACGACGAGCACAAGTGGCTTGTTGAGAGTTTCCGACATAAAGCGGCCTTCCAGCGCGGGATCTAGGCTCAGGCGGACTCAGGTGGGCGGATGACGGCGTAGTTTGGTGACTCGCCCTTGGGGCGGTTATCGGGAAGCGGCACGCCGGCAATGGCAAAATGCAGGATTTCGGCGATGTTGGTCGCGTGATCGCCGATGCGCTCCATGTTCTTGGCAATGAACAGCAGGTGGGTGCAAGGCGTGATGAGGCGCGGATCTTCCATCATGTAAGTAACAAGCTCGCGGAAGAGAGCGGTGTAGATATCGTCCACCGCTTCATCCGCGCGCCAAACCTGTTCCGCTTTCGCAGCATCCTCGTCACCGATGGCGTCAATGATGACCTTGAGATTCTCCTGCACCAGCCTGGTCATGTGCGCGAGACCGGTGAGCTTGAAAGGCAGCGTGAACTGCGACAGCACAATGCTGCGCTTGGCAACATTAGCGGCATAGTCGCCGATTCGCTCCAGATCGCTGCTCAACTTCAGCGCTGCGACGATCTGCCGAAGATCCTGTGCGACAGGCTGGCGAAGGGCGAGCAGCCGGATAACGAACTGCTCCACCTCCCGCTCGAGCGCATCAACCGCAGGGTCCTGCTCTACCGTTTTCGCTGCCGCATCGACGTCTTGCTCGAGAATGGCAACGGCAGCCGATGCCAACTGGGCTTCCACAAGACCGCCCATTTCCACCAGCAGGTCGCGTAACCGCTTAAGTTCCGCTTCGTAGCTTTTCACGATATGCCCGGCAGTATCCGACATTCCCCGGTCTCCTTAGCCGAAACGGCCGGTGATGTATTCCTGAGTGCGGCGCTGCTTCGGCGACGTGAACATCTGGCTCGCCGTGCCAACCTCTACCAACTCACCTATATAGAAGAATGCTACCTGATCGGCGCAACGCGCCGCTTGTTGCATATTATGCGTTACGATGGCGATGGTGAAATCGCGTTTCAGCTCATCGATGAGTTCCTCGATCTTCAAGGTGCTGATCGGGTCGAGCGCGCTCGTCGGCTCATCGAGGAGAATGACTTCGGGCCGGGTCGCGATCGTGCGTGCGATGCATAGCCGCTGCTGCTGACCCCCGGACAGGCCGGACGCCGGCGTGGTCAGGCGATCCTTCACTTCGTTCCACAAGGCGGCGCGGGTGAGTGACCACTCGACTCGTGCATCCATATCAGCACGGTTCAGCCGCTCGTGAAGCTTTACGCCAAAGGTGATGTTATCATAAATCGACATGGGAAACGGCGTCGGCTTCTGAAACACCATGCCGATCCGGCTACGCAAGGTGTTGAGGTCGAGCGAGGGCGAGAGAATGTTCTCCCCGTCCATCGTCACTTCACCCGTAGCGCGCTGGCCAGGATACAGGTCGTACATTCGGTTCAGTACACGAAGCAACGTGCTCTTGCCGCAGCCGGATGGGCCGATCATGCCGGTGACGCGGCGCTCGGGAAGATCGAGGCAGATATCCTTGAGCGCTTTGTTCGCGCCATAGAAGAAATCCAGGTTGCGTATGGACACACGCACGACACCATCAAGCGCGTTGGTCTGTGCGGCCGCATTCGGCGAGTCGGCTGGTATGGTCGTCTGCGTTGCGCCGGACATGGCGTGCTAGCTCCTTCTCATCGGCGGCTCACAACGAAGCGCGCCAGCACGTTCAGGCTTAGAACGCCGAGCGTGATTAGCAGCGCCCCGGTCCAAGCAAGCTGCACCCAGTCGTCGAACGCTGAGGCAGCGTATTGATAGATAGTCACGGGCAAACTGGCCATGGCAGACCGCAATCCGCCATAGTCGGAGTTGCCTAGGGATGTGAAGAGCAGCGGCGCCGTCTCACCCGCGACGCGGGCAACGGCAAGCAGCACACCGGTCAAAATGCCGTCCAACGCTGCCCTGTAGCAAACGAAGACGATGGTCTTCCATCTTGGCGCCCCCAGCGCGATAGCGGCCTCGCGCAGTGATATGGGCACTAGCCGAAGCATGTCTTCGGTCGTGCGCACAACGATCGGAATGACGATGATCGCAAGTGCTATGGCGCCCGCGAAACCCGAGAAGCCGCCGAAAGGCGCCACCATGACCTGATACACGAACAGGCCGATGAGGATGGATGGCGCGGAGAGCAGAATGTCGGAGACGAAGCGCACCGCGTTGCCGAGCACCGAGCGGCCGGCATATTCCGCCAGGTAGGTGCCCACCATCAGCCCGATCGGCGTGCCGATGAGCGTCCCGAGTCCTGCCTGCACGATGCTTCCGACGATGGCGTTGGCCAGGCCGCCATGCGAGCCGGGAGCTTTCGTAATGGTCGTAAAGACATGCGGCGAAAGGCCGCGCAGGCCTAGCCACAGCAGAGTCGCCAAAATCGAGGCCAGGAAGGCGAGCGCTACAAGTGTGGCTACTGTTGCCAGGATCCTGGCAACGATATCGATGCTTTTACGCTTGCGTCCAAGCGTAGTCGCGGCCGCTCGGTCGCGTGCAAAGCCGCGCTCTGCGACAGCGTCACTCATGCGTTCGCAGCCTTCTGCCGCAGCAGAACACGCGAGATGGCCAGAACAACGAAGGAGATGACGAAAAGAATAAATCCCAGCGCCAGCAAGGAAGAGAGCTGGAGGCTGCCGTTCTCGCTTTCGGAAAATTCAAGCGCCACCAACGAGGCAATGGTGTTGCCGGGAGCAAATATACTGGCGCTTATCCGGTTCGTGTTGCCGATGACGAAAGTCACAGCCATGGTTTCGCCCAGAGCGCGTCCAAGCCCCAGCATGATGCCGCCAATCACCGATGCCCGCGTGTAAGGCAGAACAACGCGCCACATCACCTCCCATGTTGTGCAGCCGAGCCCGTATGCCGACTCCTTGAACATCACAGGCACGGTGCGGAACACATCGCGCATGGTCGCGGCGATGAAGGGAATGATCATGATTGCCAGCACCAGCGCTGCGAGAAAGATGCTGGCATCGCCCGGAGCAGCGGCAAAAAAACCGGAGAGGCCCGGCAAGCGGCCGAGGCTTCCCGCAAGCCAGGGTTTGATCGTCTCGCTCACCAGCGGCGCCAACACGAAAAAACCCCACATGCCATAAATGATCGACGGGACTGCGGCGAGAAGTTCCACAGCAGTGCCGACTGGTCCGCGCAGCCATTGCGGCGCGAGGTCTGTGAGGAAATACGCGATTCCGAACGCCAGCGGCACTGCCATGATGAGCGCCAAAACCGCGCTCGCGACTGTGCCATAGACTGAAACCAGCGCTCCGAACCGTTCGGTGACCGGGTTCCACTGAGAGGACACCAGGAAGTTCAGCCCGAACGCCCTGAACGCCGGCAGCCCACCGATGAAAAGCAGCACGATGATCGTGCCGAGTAGAACCAGAACGCCGACGCCCGATAGGGTGGCGGCTCCTGCAAAGATCCTGTCGCCGGCGCCGCGTAGCTTAGGCCTCGCTAGCAGGGGAGGGGCGGGGCCAGCGACTGGGGTCAGCGCGCTGACCGGAGACGGTTCCGCTGGCCCCACGGCCGTGCTCCGGCCTCTACTTCCCCACCTGGCTCCAGGATGCACGGACCGAAGCCTTCACCGCTGCAGGCAGTGGCACGTACTGAAGGCTCTGCGCCGTCGCATCGCCATTCTTCAACGACCAGTCGAAGAATTTCAGCACTGCCGCCGATTGCGCGGGCGCAGTCGGGTTGGTCGGCAGCAGCACGAAGGTTGCCGAAACGATCGGCCAAGCCTTGGCACCTGGCTGGTCATTCAGATCAACGGCGAAGTTCTTGGCACCGGCCCAGTCGGCACCAGCGGCGGCCGCAGCAAAATTTGCCAGCGACGGCTTCAGGAACGCGCCGTCGTGGCTCTTGAGCTGCGTCGTGGTCAGGTGGTTCAGCGTGGCGTAGGCGCTTTCGACATAGCCGAGGCCGCCGGTGGTGTTCTTGACGGCGCCGGCCACACCGGCTGTGCCCTTGGCTCCTGTGCCTGCCGGCCAGCTCACCGCCGTTGCAGCGCCGACCTTGCTTTTGAAGTCCGGGCTCACCTTCGCAAGATAGCTCGTGAAAACGAAGGTCGTGCCCGACCCGTCAGCACGATAAACAGGTGCGATTGCCAGGCTTGGCAGCTTCAGCGACGAGTTGATCTTCTGGATCGCGGGATCGTTCCAGTTTTTGATGTTGCCGAGATAAATATCGGCGATGATCGGGCCGGTGAGCTTCAGCTGGCCATCGGCCACGCCTGGCACGTTCACCGCAATATCGACCGCGCCCATGACTGCCGGGAACTGAAGCAGCTTGGCCGCCGTCAGCTTCTCGGCCGCCATCGGCGCATCGGAGGCGCCGAAATCGACGGTTCGCTGGGTCACCAGCTTCTGGCCAGCGCCCGAGCCCACGCCCTGGTAGTTGAGCGTCACACCGGTAGCGGCATGCGAAGCTTCGGCCCATGCGCCGTAGATGGGCTGGGCAAAGGTGGAGCCAGCACCGGTGATCGATTGCGCGGATGCGCTTCCGACACAGCCGATGAGGGCCAACCCAGCGAGACCGAACGCAGAAGCCGCGGGAGTGAGTGTCATGTGCTCTCCAGGATAAGAAAGGTCTCGCTAGTGCGGGACCATCGGCGGCAGCCATCGCTGCGCGGCCGGAACCTAGTCAGCCGCTGTGACAGCAAGATTGCAGATTTATGAAGCTTTGATGACAGCCTCTGTCCGGAACTGGGCTGTCAAAGGAGTGAAGGGGATCACTTGCGCAGCGGGGGGGCAGAAGCTAGGAACTGCCGCAGCCATCCCGGCGGAGTGCAAACGAGCTTACGAGGCTCTCAGCACAAACCGGTGAGCGGGCGAGGGCGCGTAGCTCAGCGGTAGAGCACTACCTTGACACGGTAGGGGTCACAGGTTCAATCCCTGTCGCGCCCACCAGATCCGCCGCAGGCAGGGTCTAGGCCGCACTTTGCCGGCCTTTACGCATCAGGGCATCACCTCATAATGTTGCATGATCCAGCGGTAGGCCAAATACCCCTGGAGCAGAGCACGACGGATCAGAAGGCACTGGAACAGACAACGCCGGAGGCGCACGCGAGCGGCGATCCGCCAGACACATGTCCCTATGTCGTCAGTTTGTCTGCTGCGGGGGTCTCTCCCGTCATATTCGCATCGCCGCACTCCGGGCGTAATTATCCACCCGAATTTCTTGCCGCCACGCGCCTGGCGCCTCTCAGCCTTCGCCGCAGCGAAGACAGCTTCATGGACGAGCTCGTATCGGGTGTCCCGGCAGAGGGCGCGGCACTGCTCTCGGCATTATTCCCCCGTTCCTTCTGCGACGTGAACCGCGAGGCCTGGGAACTCGACCCCGGAATGTTCGAGGATGCCCTGCCGTCCTGGGTCAATACAGGCAGCCTGCGGGTCAAGGCGGGCTTGGGGACGATCGCGCGGGTCGTGAGTGGAGGCGAGGCGATCTACGCTGACAAGCTCGCCTTTTCCGAGGCTGAAAGGCGGGTCCGTCTTTACTGGCAGCCCTACCACGACAGGCTAGAGCGGTTGCTCGCCACCACGCGGGAAGAGTTGGGCTATTGTCTGTTGGTGGATTGCCACTCCATGCCCGCCCACGCTTGCGAAGGCCGCCGGCCAGTTCCGGAGGTCGTCTTAGGCGATGCGCATGGCACATCCTGTGCGCCGGCCATTACCGGGCACGTTGAGCGATTCCTGATCGAACGTGGTTACCGCGTCAGGCGAAACGATCCCTACGCCGGTGGCTTTGTCACGCGGCAGTATGGGCGCCCCTCCCAACACGTGCACGTCCTTCAACTGGAGTTCGCGCGTGGGCTATATATGGACGAGACATCGCTGCTGAAGCATTCGGGCTTTGCCAGGCTCGCGGAGGATTTCACCCTCTTAGCCGCATCCCTGGTCCGTGATGTCCATCATCTCGTCCGAAACCGGGTGGCGTTCCCCGCCTGAGCAAATCCAAGCGGCGGCTAACGGCAGAGTGTTAAAGCCCGGTATCCACGCGCTGGAATAGCGACGTCACCGTCGCGCCAAAGTTGATAAAGATCGTCAGTAGCCCGACGCAGAGAAAAGCTGCCACGATCCCGTACTCTACGGCAGTGATGCCGCTGCGGTCCTTCGCCAATCGATGCCAGTTACGAAGTTCTGTCACCTAAAAGGTATCCGGTATCGCCGATGAACGTGATCGGCAGGTTATAACCAAAGGCGCGGAGCATACGCTAAATGTGACTACACGTTAAGATTGCATCGTGCAAGATGTTCTATGGCCTTAGGGTTGTGTCCAGGATCATTTCATCGCCGATCTGGCCCCGCAGATCAAAAAATAGGCGGCGCCTTGCGGCACCGCCAAGTTTAGGGAGGAAACGTCCAAGAAGCAGCGCGCCAAAGCGACGCTGCACTGCACAATTAGCGATCAGAGCATCATTTTTCAAGCCGTTTCTGCGCTGCAGCACTCCGACCTAAGGACGTACACGCTCGCAATCTGTTTAAGATTTGCGACACCTGACCCGCCTAACATGGGCATATGCCGTGGCCCATGTTCCTCCGCTTTGATCTCCTGTACGCGGCCACGAAGTGGCTGGCTGCAGTTGTGCTTGTGCCCTTCGGTCTTCTGCTTGCGACGATGCAAATGGGCAGGGCTTCACGCCTCCCAATCGAAGCAGCAGGTGCCGCATCCCCCGCTGACCCGTCTGCAAGCTTCCTAGGCCTGGCAGCGGACGCCCCGACACTGCTCTGCAAGGCCGCCATTACTGCCGCGGAAGCAGAGGTTCACATCCCCGACCTCTTTCTCGCCGCCATAGGCAAGGTCGAATCAGGCCGGTCCCTAGGCGCAGGCGGCCGGGTAACCCCTTGGCCCTGGACGGTCGATGCTGAGGGCGCCGGGCATTTCTATCCGACCAAAGCAGCGGCAATCGAGGCCACCAGAGATTTGCAGGCTCGTGGGGTGCGCTCCATCGATGTCGGCTGTCTGCAGGTTAACCTGCTCCAGCACCCAGAGGCATTCACATCCCTCGATCAGGCATTCGACCCGCATGCCAATGCGAATTTCGCCGCCCAGCTGCTCGCTTCGCTGTTCCAGCAGGTGGGGAGTTGGCCGCTCGCGGCGGCCGCTTACCACTCTCAAACGCCTTCTCTTGGTGCCCCCTATCAGCAGCGGGTCCTCGCAGCGTGGGCGACGCCGGAAGCGGCTGTGACGCCAAAACCCCGCAGTCTCGTCAAGACAAACCCTGCGTCTGCAAGTGCCGACGCCAAGCCGATGGCGAGTGCCATCGCGGTGGGACGGCCAATGGTCACCTTCAATCGGGAACTTCGGCTACCCGCCAGTGCACAAGCCTCACCATCGTCAGCGCTTGGCCGAGGTCTGGATGTCTACCGAAGTCATCCGATCATGCTCGCTTGGCGCGTGCCGCGCCGTTAGGCACTTTTCAGGCGGTCCCATGTTGGCAGGGAGCAATCTACGCTCGGTAAGTAACAGCTTGCCACCCATGTGATGCCATCCCGCCGGACCTTGGTGTAAGACGTCGCGTTAGCCGGATTGTTGGCCGAGCTGGGACCGCGCGGCTGGAGACGAGTTCGAATGGATTTCAGAGTTGATTGGGCCGCCGGACGCTTTGCCCGGCATGCGGCCTTGCTTGCGGTCGTTGGTGCAGGGTCTGTCGCGCCCTTCTCAGCCGATGCCCAACAGGCCAACAATGCTCCCGTGCCAGTGACAACTGGCCACGCCGAACGGAAGGACGTCCCGGTGTTCGCCCGCGGGATCGGCACCGTTCAGGCCCTCAACTCCGTCCTCGTCCGCGCCCGCGTCGATGGCACCTTGGAGAAGATCGCCTTCACCGAAGGGCAGATGGTCAAGCCAGGCGACCCGCTCGCTACCATCGACCCGCGCCCTTACGCCGCCGCCCTTGATCAGGCGCGGGCAAAGCGCGCGGCTGACGTTGCACAACTGAAGAATGCCGGGCTCGACCTCGCACGCTACAACTCGCTTGCGCGCACTAATTACGCATCCCGGCAACAAGTGGACACCCAGCAGGCGACGGTCCAGCAAAGCCAGGCCAACATCCAAGGTGATGATGCCAACATCGCCAGTGCCGGCCTAAACCTCTCCTTCTGCGATATACGATCGCCGATTTCTGGTGTCGTCGGTTTGCGCCAGATCGACGCCGGCAATCTGGTGCACGCCAATGACACCAACGGCATCGTGACTATCACCCAGATCCAGCCGATCAGCCTGGTATTCACGCTGCCGCAGAACACTTTGCCGCAGATCCAAGATGCGATGCGCAACGGCAAGCCCAAGGTGATCGCCTACACCTCCGATGATGGCACGAAGCTCTCCGAAGGATATTTGCTCACGCCGAACAACACTATCGACACATCGACCGGTACGATCTCGCTCAAGGCGCAGTTCACCAACGACGATCGCCGACTATGGCCCGGCCAATTCGTCGACGCGCATATCCAGCTTGCGCTCGAGAAGAACGTCGTCACCGTCCCGCCCGCCGCCATCCAGCACGGTCCATCCGATCTCTATGTTTATGTGGTGAAGCCTGATCAGACGATCGGCCGTCAATCCGTGAAGATCGGCTACGAGGATGAAAGCGTGGCCATCGTCACCGACGGACTTGCCGGCAACGAGGAAGTGGTGACGAACGGGCAAAGCCGCCTGCAGGAGGGCACGCACGTCAAACCGCACAGCCAGGATGCGAAGAGCTAACCCATGAACATCTCCGAACCGTTCATTCGGCTGCCCATCGCGACCTCGCTTGTGATGGCGGCGATTTTCCTGCTCGGCGTTGCTACATACCCGCTGCTGCCAGTCGCCCCTTTGCCTGCCGTGGAATTCCCGACCATCTCGGTTACTGCGCAGTTTCCAGGCGCCAGCCCGGACATCATGGCCAGCAGCGTTGCCGAGCCGCTGGAGACTCAGTTCAGCCAGATTAACGGCCTGAGCCAGATGACCTCCATCAACGTGCTCGGCACCTCCACCATCACAACTCAATTCGACCTCGGCCGAAGCGTTGACGCCGCTGCAACCGACGTGCTCGAGGCCATTAACGCTGCACAGGGACAACTGCCGAAGAATCTCCCCAGCCAGCCGACCTTCCGCAAGGTGAACCCGGCCGACGCGCCGATCTTCCTGCTGTCCGTCTGGTCGGACGACGTGCCGCTCACCACCGTCGACGATTACGCCGAGAATATCCTCAGTCAGCAGCTCAGCCAGATCTCCGGCGTCAGCCAGGTTCTTGTCGGCGGGCAGCAGAAGCCGGCCATACGCGTGCAGATCGATCCCGCCAAGCTCGCCGCGATGGGCATGACCTTGGAGGATGTACGCACCGTTCTCTCGACGACAACGACAAACAGTCCAAAAGGCAGCATCGACAGCGCGCGCCAGTCATTCACCATTCTCGACAATGACCAGCTCACCGAGCCGGGGCCTTACGACAATACGATTGTCGCTTACAAGAATGGCGCTGCGGTACGCATACGCGACATTGGCCACGCGGTGCGCGGGCCGCAAAATCGTGAGCTCATCTCCTGGCAGAACGGCCGCAAGGGCGTGCTGCTCATCATGTTCAAGCAGCCCGGCGCCAATGTCATCTCTACTGTGGAGCGCATCAAGGCAGCGCTTCCCCGGCTCGAGACAAACATTCCGCCCGCGGTGCATGTCACTACCATCGTCGATCGCACGCAGACCATCCGCGCATCCGTGGACGACGTCGAGTTCACCCTGATGCTCTCCATTGCGCTCGTCGTGATGGTGATCTTCCTGTTCCTGCGCAGCGCCTGGGCCACCATCATCCCCAGCGTTACCGTGCCGCTCGCCCTAGTCGGCACCTGCGCCGTCATGTACCTTTGCGGCTTCAGCCTTGATAATCTCTCTTTAATGGGCCTGACGATCGCTGTCGGCTTCGTCGTGGACGACGCCATCGTCATGCTGGAGAACATCTACCGCTACATCGAGGAGGGCATGACGCCGATGGAGGCGTCGCTAAAAGGCTCCTCCGAAATCGGTTTCACCATCGTGTCGATCAGTGTCTCGCTGATCGCTGTCTTCATTCCCTTGCTTCTCATGGGTGGCTTGGTCGGCCGGCTTTTCCGCGAGTTCGCAGTCACCGTCTCAATTACCATCGTCCTTTCGGCTTTCGTGTCGCTGACCCTCACGCCAATGATGTGTTCGCGCTTTCTTAAAAAGCACACAGGCGAACACGGCAGACTCTACCTCGCAGTCGAGCGTATGTTCGACATGATGCTCGCCTTCTACGAGCGCACGCTCAAAGTGGCCCTGCGCTTCCGCTTCATCACTCTCATGGTTTTCATCGCCACGCTCTGCCTAACCGGCTTCCTGTTCGTCGAAATCCCGAAAGGCTTCTTCCCTGTTCAGGACATTGGATTGATTGTCGCCATCACCGACATCAACCAGGACAGCTCCTACGCGTCGATGGTGAAGCACCAGGAGGAGATCAACAACATTGTCCTGCACGATCCGGCTGTCGCGAGCTTCGCCTCCATCGTCGGTGCCGGGACCGGCGGCCAGACTGCAAACAACGGCCGCCTATACATCAACCTCAAACCCTGGGGCCAGCGCGAACCCGTGATGAAGGTGATCGCTAGGCTCAGTGAAAAGGTGCAGGGCGTCGAGGGCATAAAAGTCTATATGCAACCGGCGCAGGACATTACCGTCGGCGGCCGCACCTCGCGCACACTGTATCAATACACCTTACAGGACGCCGACCCCGTCGAACTCGCGACCTGGGCGCCTCGCCTGCTTGATAAACTGAAGGGCGTGCCCGGGCTGCGCGATGTCACCTCTGACCAGCAGAATGCCGGCGTGACTGCAACGCTGAAGATCGACCGGGACGCTGCCTCTCGCTTCAACATCCAGCCACAGCAGATCGACGACACGCTCTACGACGCTTTCGGGCAGCGCGAGGTCACCCAGTATTTCACCCAGCTCAACAGCTACTACGTCATTCTCGAAGTGCCGCCGCAGCTCGAGGGCGACCTTAACACGCTGCGCTCGCTTTATGTCCGCGGCACAACCGGCAACGTCGTGCCGCTCTCGGCGCTGGTGAAAATGAGCACGGTGCCGATCGCACCACTGGTGGTGAACCACCAGAGCCAGTTCCCCTCCGTCACCATCAGCTTCAATCTCGACCAGGGCGCGTCGCTCGGCACCGCGGTGAACGCCATCTCCGCCATCGACGCACAGCTCGGCACGCCACCGTCGTTGCAGGGTACCTTCCAGGGCAACGCGGCTGCATTCAAATCGTCGCTCGCCAGCGAGCCCGCCCTGATCGCAGCCGCGCTCGTTGCCGTCTACATCATTCTGGGCATCCTCTACGAAAGCTACATCCTGCCGCTGACCATCCTTTCCACGCTGCCTTCCGCGGGCGTCGGCGCGCTGCTCATGCTGATGATCGCCGGCCAGGACCTCTCGGTCATCGCGCTGATCGGTATCATCCTGCTCATCGGCATCGTGAAGAAGAACGGCATCATGATGGTGGATTTCGCCATCCATGCCGAGCGAAACGAAAATATGGAGCCGCTGGAGGCCATCACCCAAGCCTGCCTGTTGCGCTTTAGGCCGATCATGATGACCACCATGGCGGCCCTGCTCTCCGGCCTGCCGCTTATGCTCGAGCACGGCGCCGGCTCCGAACTCCGGCAACCATTGGGCTATTCCATGGTCGGCGGCCTGCTGCTCAGCCAGGCGCTGACGCTCTACACCACGCCTGTCATCTATCTCTATCTAGACGGGCTGCAGCACTGGCTCGCGCCTAAGCGCCGCAGCAAGCTGCCTCGTCTGGCGAGCACGTTGGGGGCTCCGGCGCACTGAGGGCCAGGGGTTCTGCCCCTGAACCCTCCTTTACGACTGCGAGAACGCGACAAGAGCGAAGTTGGCTCGAGCCTATCCGCTCAAGGAGAACAAAGCCGGCTGCGGTCTATGGCGCGCCGGGAAGGTCGCCAGTGATGAACACGTAGGATCAGCTGCCTCGCAGACATCTACATGGCCTGGATTGCCAGAATACCGCGTCGGGTAGTCAGGCAATCGAAATCATGGTGGCGAAGCTTGAGGAGGGCGCCGACCGGCTCGCGGCTGCCTCTAACGCCTGATGTCACACGGCGGCTCTTAGGCCGGCTGGCACGCTCGTGACGGTTGTCGGGTTTTTGCCTGTGGGCTTCGCCCGCAGCGCCGCCGGGAATATCTTCTGGGTCGAGCCCAGGCTTAGACCTAGTGTTTCTGCTCGTGCCTTGGCGGCGCTAGGTGATCTCTAGCGAATTCGGCTTTCACGTTCCGCGCTCCATTTGCTTCGAGGAGCGGCACATCCATGAGCGTTAGCGTCGTAGCGGGATCGTTCTGAGCGGCAGGCCACCTTGGGCGATATGAAGGGACAAGCTTACTTGTCTTATGACAGCGCTGTCATAATTCGCTGGACATGGTTTGAAAACCGTTGCGAGATGCGGGTAAGCATGCGGCGCGACCCGCCACGCGCGATACATCTTCAAGGCATGTAACCGAAATGGCAGTCTTAAGAGTTGTAGGCTTGTTGGCCTCTTGGACGCTTGTATTGGCGGCTGGCACGGCGCGGGCGACGACGGCCGGCGTGTTCGAGGACTTATACACGTTCGCCGGCGATAGCGGCGACGGGAGCGGGCCGGCCGGCGCGCTTGTTGCCGACAAAGCCGGTGTGATCTGGGGCACCACGTCGTCGGGCGGGCCGAACGGTGCAGGGACCGTGTTCACCTACACGCCGGGCGGCACCGAAACCATGGTTTATCATTTCACCGGTGGCAATGACGGCGATTTGCCGATGGCGGGGCTGCTCAAAGCGCCGAACGGCGACTTCTACGGCACGACCGAAATCGGCGGAAAATATGGTCTCGGCACGATCTTTAAGATTACGCCCGCTGGTGTGCTCACCACAATCTACGCGTTCGGCACCAATGCGAACGATGGCGCCAATCCGGAATGCGAGCTCATCTGGACCGCGGATCACCAGTTGGCGGGCACGACGGTCAATGGTGGGGACGGCGGAGTTGGCACGGTGTTCAAGGTGTCGCTCGCGGGCAAGGAGACCATCCTGCATAGTTTCGCCAAGGCGGACGGAGAATATCCCCGTGCCGCGTTGGTCATGGACAAAGTGGGGACACTTTATGGCACGACCTACGACACAGAAGGCACCGCTTTCAATGCCGGTAACGGCACGGCGTTCAAGATTGATTCTACAGGCCACTTCAGCGTCTTTTACCATTTTCTCGGTGCGCCCGGTTACGGACCTTCCGCACCGATGATTCTGGATGCCGACGGCAATCTGCTTGGCACGACGCAGAACGGCGGCGCTTACAACAACGGTGCGATCTTCAAGCTCACGCCGGCCGGCAAGGCGACAGTTCTTTACACCTTCACAGGCGGTGCGGATGGCGGCCGGCCGATTGCACCGTTGTTGCTGACCAAAGGGGGCGCTCTGCTGAGCACGACATTCGAGGGCGGCCAATATGGTTACGGCACCGTCTATAGACTTACCCCGGCGGGCAAGCTGCAAACGCTGCATGCCTTCGACAGCACCGATGGCCGATATTCGCGCAGCGGCCTGCTGATAGACTCACCTTTGAGCCAGCTGTTTCTCTATGGGCTAACGTACTCCGGCGGCAGTAACGAAAACGGCAACATCTATAGTGTCACAAGGTAAACAGTAACTTCGCCGAAGCGAGGGTGCGATGCTTTCGGCGTCGCATCTCGTTGCTGTCTCTGCAACGATATCGCGCGAAGGACAAGCCCTAAGAACCTCAGCTTTCGCTGAACCGCTAACCGGTATGTACCTTGAGAATTGGGTCTGGGGACGAGTCCCCAGCGGTGTCCAGGGGCAGAGCCCCCGGCCTTCCCATCGCTTGTCTTCAATGCAGCATAGAAAAAGCAAACTGCTGAACCCCAGCCTCGGGCACAGGCAGGAAACACCCGACGCGTGCCAGGGCGCGGCCAATATCTTCGGCGTTATCCAGCGCGAGTGGAGCGGCTTCGCGGTGGAGAAAGCTGCGAAGGAGGAGAAGGGCTTCGAAGAGGCGGGATTCCTGGGCGAGCGCGATGGTGTCGAGGAGGGCTTGTTCGTCGTCGCTGATGTTGGCCTGGCAGACGCAGTCCACGGCGATGGTGCGGGCGGCGCCGGCGCGTAGGGCGGCCATGAAGTCGAGCAGGGGTGGAGCGGCTTCTGAGGCGCCGAGGCGATCGAGCATGCCTTGGATGCGGTCTTCGGCGCCGATGGATTGGTGAAGGCCTGCGACCCAGACTCGCATGCACCAGAGGATGGCGCCTTGTTCGGGGGAGATGCGCTGGGCTGGTATCGGCTGAGTGGGGCTGGGGAAAGGCACGGGGCTGCTCCTATTGGATACACTCGATGATCTAAACGCAAATGAGAGTTATTCGCAACTGAGAATGCGCATTGGCCGGTTTAGCGTTCGTTCCGGAGAGCGGATCGTATCTGGCGGATTGTTACTGAGAAGATTGAGGATTGTTGCCGATGTGGCGGATCGAAGGCCTGTTGTTAGGCTTTGCTTAGGGTCTCGGCGGTAATCTGGCCTGGAACTTACATGCCTGAGCGCCTGATGGGCGTAAGCGGCACCTCTGACAGCAAGGATGGGCCAGGAGATGAAATTACCCCGCCCGGAACTCCATGCGCTTGCGCTGATGATCCTCATCGCGACGGTCGGGCCCATGTCTGCGCAGGGAGCGACGGCGACAGCAGCCATTGCGGTGAGCGCCACGGTGACGGCCTTCTGCACCATCTCCGTGGCTGCCTTGGGTTTCGGCAATTACACGTCTGCGGTGAACAACGCGACAACCACGGTGACGGCGTCGTGTACCTCCGGCACGACCTATAACCTTGGGCTGGACGCGGGGCTGGGGACCGGCGCCACCGTGGCGGCGCGGAAAATGTCACTCAGCACGAACCTCCTCACCTACTCGCTCTACAGCGATTCTGGGCACTCGGTGGTCTGGGGCAGCAGCATCGGGACGAACACGGTCACCGGGACTGGCACAGGCGTGGCGCAGGTAGTGACCGTCTATGGCCAGATACCGGCATCGCAGCTCGTGGCTCCTGGCAACTACGCCGACACCGTCACCGCCACGATCACCTACTGAGCCGGCGATGAGCGGGCGCGACAGGGTCTTTTTCGGAATGGCGTCACGGGCGGCACTATTGGCAGGCGGTATGCTGACCATCCAGGCCACTGGGGCTTTCGGGGCGGATGGGGTGTCGCTGGAAGGACAGCCCCTGCAGATCATGCCGATCCGGCTGGAATTGAAGCCGGGCCAACTCGCAGCGACGGTTTTTGTCACGAACAAAGGGACGGAGCAGCAGACTGTTCAACTGCGTCCTTTCCGGTGGGACCAGGCGAGCGGGGCGGACACCCTGTCGCCGACGCAGGCGCTCGCCGTCAGCCCGCCGATCACCGCCATCGAGGCGGGGGCGACGCAGGTGTTCCGCGTGGTTTTGAGACAACCGCCGACCTCGTTCGAGTCGAGCTACCGTCTGCTGTTCGATCAATTGCCGCCGGCGGCGCCACCTGGCGCGGTGCGCATGGCCTTGCGTATTTCGGTGCCTGTGTTCGCCGAGCCGAAGGTGCGGCCTGAGAGGGATATTGCCTGGTCGGTAGTTCTGGACCGTGACGGTGCGCAGCTGACAGGCACGAACCGCGGCACCGGCCATGTGCATATTCTCGATCCGGAGCTGACATCCGGGGGCGGGCCGGCGTTCTCGGTGCCTTCGGCCGGCACCGCCTACCTGCTGCCTGGCGCTGCCAGACGGTGGCGGATCGACGGAGGCGCCCGGCTTAGGGCCGGATCCACCGTTCATCTAACAGCGAAGTGGGATCAGGGGCCTCTCGATGCCGCGGTCCATGTGTCGGGCCCTTAGGGCACGGCGCAGCTCGATCGTCGCGGCGACCCCGTTTCTCGTGCCTCTGCTCGTGCCAAACGTGGCGCCAGTTTTTGCTGCTGACATGGGTGGGCTCGCGGGACTCGGTCTATCGGCGGGTCCCGGCCGTGTTCCGACGACGTCCGATGCGGGCGGTCGCGTCGATCTGCTGCTGGATGTGGTGGTGAACGGGCAGCCTATTGGGCAGATAGGAGAGTTTCAGGCGCGTAACGGCAGGCTGTTTGTCAGCCGGCACGAACTTCGTTCGCTGGGTTTCCGCGTGCCGCCGCCGGACCGGCAGGGGGGCAGCGAAGCCGACATGCTGGCGCTGGATGAGCTGGCAGGGCTGACCTGCCGGCTCGACCAGAAGACTCAGACTTTGAATGTCACTGCCAGCATCGAAGCCCTCGCGACGACCATCCTTGGTGGCAGCCAGGAAAACGCCTCGCTCCTGCCGGTCGAGAGCGGATTTGGCGCGGTCATCGACTACGATGTCGTTGGCACCGAAACGAGGGGCCGGGGGCTTGCCGAGGCGCTGATAGATGAAAGGCTGTTTACGCCATGGGGCGTCGTGGCCTCCTCCTTCACGGTCACGACTGGGCCGCAAGACGGTAGCAGAAACGTCGTGCGGCTGGATTCGGGTGCCACCGTCACAGACCCGGACGCGATCAGGCAGTATCGTGCCGGCGACGTAATTGCCGGTGGTTTCTCGTGGACGCGCCCGGTTCGGCTGGGCGGCATCCAGCTCAGCACGGATTTCGCCGCCAGGCCGGACCTGGTGACGTTTCCGGTGCCGGCGATCGCCGGTGCGGTGGCCGTGCCTTCCAGCGTGGACGTACTCGTCAATGGCGTGCAGGCGTTGTCGCAAACGGTGCCGCCCGGGCCGTTCGCCATCACACAGTTGCCGGTGGTGACTGGCGTTGACAACGTATCGGTGGTCGTACGCAACGCGGCCGGACAGCAGACCACGGAAAACCTGCCGCTTTATGCAAGCCGGTCGCTCCTGGCACCTGGGCTGGCTGATTTCTCAATCGAGGCGGGGCCGGTCCGGCTCAATTACGGTTTAGACAGCAACGATTATCGCGCGCCGGCGGCATCGGTGAGTGCCCGGTATGGCTTGCTCCAGTGGCTCACCGTCGAAGGCCATGCCGAGGGATCCGCTGGCGGTGAAGATTTTGGCGGTCCGCTGACGCGTGCCGGCGCCAAGGCGGGCGGCATGGCTGGCGGTGGCGCTGCAATCACAGTCGGCCATCTCGGCACGTTATCTGTCGATGTGGCGGAAAGCCGGTTCGGCACTCACGGCGGTGGGCTGGTATCGGCCGGGTTCGAAAGGTCGGCGCCCGCGCTCAGCTTCTCCGGCTCGATCCAGATGGCGAGCAGCGGGTATCGCGACATCGCCTCTGTCTATGGCGATCCGGTACCGGCGGTGGAGGGCCGCGCCAGCATCGGGCTCTCGCTGCCGGTGTTTGGCACGTTCGGCCTCGCCTACGTACTGGTGCGGCGCCCTGCCACAGCCGCGGCGGCCGCCCTGACGGCGCAGGCGCGAACGCCCGAGGAGGCGGGTATCGTATCGGCGCAGGGTCTGGATGGTGGTGGACTCCTGGCGCTCGTGCCGGCTTCCAAGGTGTCGTTGCTGTCGGCGAGCTTGTCGCGGCCGGTCTTCGGCGGGCGAGCGAACGTCTATGTCACCGGCTTCCATGATTTTGCGTCGCGTTCGAGCAGCGGCTTTACCGGCGGGATCAGCTTCACGTTCGGGCCGCGGAGTGCCGGGGCGATCTCCGGGAACGCCGGCGGCGGAACTTCGGCGGAAATGCTTCAAGCCAGCCAGTCCGCCCGTACGGACGGCGACACCGGCTATCAGCTCATCGAAGGTTTGGGTCGGCCGGCGCGGCATCTCGCAGTCGGGAGCTACCGTTCGCCATGGGGGGTGCTCGAGGGCGGCGTCGACGTCGAAGGCCATGAGACGTCGCTGCGCACAGACGTGCAGGGCGCGCTGGCGTTCACCGACGGCAGCCTGTTCGCCACGAACACGATCCAGGACAGTTTCGCAGTCGTCGATACAGGAGCGCCCGGGATCGAGGTGCTGCGGGAAAACCGGCCTTATGGCCGCACCGATGCGTCGGGCAAGCTGCTGGTAACGGATCTGCGCGCCTACGATGCCAACAGGCTGGCGATCGATCCCATGGACGTGCCGGTGGATTCGGACGTGGGCGATACGATGCGGCTGGTGCGGCCACAGGACCGGTCGGGGGTGATCGTCCGCTTTCCGGTGCGATCCAGCCGTGGCGCGGTGGTGCGGCTCTCGGACATGGCGGGCGTGTCTATTGCGGTCGGCAGCACCGCAAGGTTGGAGAACGGGCCGCAAGGCGCCGATCTCGTTGTCGGTTTCGACGGCGAGGTGTTCGTCACCGGCCTTGAGGCGCACAATGTTGTCGCCGTGCGGCCGCTGGAGGCGCCACCCTGCCTGGCGCGCTTCGACTACAAACCGGTCGCGGGAACGCTGCCGGACATTGGGCCGATACGGTGCGTGCCTGGTCCGCGGTGAAGATCCTCTGGCTCCTGGTTTTGCTGCCGGCAACATTTTGGTCGGGCGGACAGGCGCGGGCGCAATCCTGCACGGCGTCCACGGCCGCGGTCGTGTTCGGCAATTATCAGCCCCACTCAGGATCCGCGGTGACAACGACGGGAACGGTGTCTGTCACCTGCCAGACACTCATCGTGGGCACTGTCTCCTACAGCATTGCGCTTAGCGTCGGCGGCGGGTCCAGCTTCGCCGCGCGCAGCATGGGAGCGGTCAGCCCGCGGCTTGGCTACCAGCTCTACAAGGATTCGGCGATGAGCCAGGTCTGGGGGGACGGCAGTGCCGGGACATTCACGGTGTCCGACAGCTATTTTCTAATCCTCTTTCCGGTGACCAAGAATTACACCGTCTATGGGAAGATCCCTGGCGGTGAGAATGGCGGCGTCGGAACCTATACCGATTCCGTGGGAGTGGTCGTGACTTACTAAGTCCGTTGACAGCAAAGGAAGGACTTCTTTTTTGAAAAAAAAAGCAAAAAACTTTTGGATTTTCAGGCTGGGTGTTTCCGCGATCTCGGTCCCACATTGCAAAAGTTTTTGGTTCTTTTTTATAAAAAAGAACTCGCTTGCTTCTGCTGAGTAACTTGGCGCGCCCTGGTGGATTCGAACCACCGACCCATAGCTTAGAAGGCTATTGCTCTATCCAACTGAGCTAAGGGCGCGGGTTGCAGCCGAAACGACGTCTAGTGGGTCCAGTTGTCGGTCCGGCCGTACTTGAAGTTGTCTGCGTAGGCTTTCGGTTTGTGAACCCGCGCGGGGGCGATTTCGACATCGTAGGGAACGCCGCGTTTTTCGGCGAAGGCAATGGCTTCCTCGCGCGTGTCAAAGCGCAGGCGGACCTGGCTTTGCGTGTCGCTGCTGCCGAACCAGCCCATGAGCGGGTCCTGGATGCGGCGGTCCGAGGGTTCCCAGTCGAGCACCCATTCGTGCGTGCCGGCGGTGCCGGACTGCATGGCGGATTTGGGCTGCTGGAAGATCCGGACGCGCATGGGACTGCTCTCGCGAGGGTTAGGCGTTCATTGGTCGGGGCGAGAGGATTCGAACCTCCGGCCCCCTGCTCCCAAAGCAGGTGCTCTACCAGGCTGAGCTACGCCCCGACGATCCCGGGCGTTCTATAGAGTGTCGCGTGTTTAGGCGAGTCGCCAACGTGGCCCCGGTCGTGGGAAGGGGCGGCATGCGTATTCTCCATGCCGGGAACTTCGGCAGCCGCCCCAAGGGCGCGCACTTGCATTCGGTCGCACCAAAGTTGAGCCGCGGGCTGACGCGGCTTGGGCACCATGTGGTTGATTTCGCCGATCGGGATGTGGCACGGGCAGGCACGCCGTTTGGGCACCGGAAGCTGGGGTTGCTGGCGGTGAACCGCGCATTGCGGCGACTGGTCCATACGATGGAGCCGGATCTGCTGCTGTTGGGGCATGCGGACACCATTCATCCGCGGCTGCTGGCTCGGCTGCGGCGGGAGCGGCCGGGAATGCGGATTGCTCAGTGGAACGTGGATCCGCTTTTCGATCCTGCGAACTGGCGTCGTCTGGAGAGCAAGCTCGAGGTGGTGGATGCGACGCTTGTCTCGACGGCGGGCGATATGCCGCGCCCGTTGCGGAGGCCGCGGCGGCGGCTGGGGTTTTTGCCCAACCCGGTGGATGCGAGCCTCGAGACCGGCGAGGCTCACCTGAAGGCCGAGCTTCCTTACGATGTTTTCTTTGCCTGTGGGCACCCGTCCCGGCCGCTCCGGCGGTTTGCCGGGCGGGAGTGGGACATGGCCGGCTTCTTTGCGGGCCTGATGCGAGAACTTCCTGGCCTGCGGCCGCTGTTGGCTGGATTTCCGGGGCGCCCGCACTTGATCGGGCAGGCCTACCAGGAGGCGTTGGGCGCTTGCGCCATGGGACTTAATGTCAGCGAACGGAACGATCTGCTGCTCTATTCGTCGGACCGGCTCGCGCATATGGCGGGGAATGGACAGGCCATCCTGATCGACCGGGCAACCGGGTATGACCGGCTGTTCGATGAGGGGACGATGGCGTTCTTCTCGTCGGCCGATGACCTTACCGGGCAGGTGCGACGGATGATGGCCGAGCCGGCGTGGCGGCAGGCGGTCGCGGCGGCGGGGCGGGCGCGGTATTTCGCGCTGTTCAATGAGATGGTGGTGGCCCGGTATGTCGTCGAGCTGACGTTCGATGTACTTGATCCTAAGGCTTACGAGTGGCCGACGCTCCTCGCTTAAGGGAACGGTGACGATTGGTTATTCCAGCTCGGGAGCGATGGCGAAGGCGGTTCCGGCGGCGTTGTTGCCCGGGCCGGGGGTGCCGCCGACTTCGGTGGTGCCGTAGATGACGGTCTGGTCTTTCGGATTTAGGGAGAGGGCGAGGCCGCCAATTGGGTTGGCGCCGAAGCCGGCGGCGTAATCGGTGCCACCTGAAAAATTATGGATGACCGCAAAGGCGGGATTTCTGCCCGGCCTGAGCACCAGCCGGTACACGACGCCATCGCCGAAGGCGCCGCCCAGAACGGTCGCCCCGTAGAAAGCGTCGCCTTGTATGCTGGCTAGGCCGCCGACGGGAAAGGTGCCGCTGACGCCGCCGAAATCGTGGTAGTCGGTTCGGCTCCAGGGGCCGCTGCCGCTTGCCGGCGGGGTGAGGCCGTAGATCGTGCCGGCGCCGTTTACGCCGCCCTGGGCTGTCGTGCCGTAAAGATTGCCCTGGCGGTCGGCAAGGACGCCGCTGGTGGGAAACACGCCGTCGGCGCCATTGAAGCTGTAGAGAACGGTTTCTTGCCAGGCGCCGCCGGCCGTAGCGGGCGGCGTGAGCTGGAACACAGTGCCGCAACCATGGACGGCGGCGGCGCAAGCTACGTTGCCGCCTTCGGTGGTGGTGCCCGTAAGCGAGCCGTCTGCGTTTATCAGGAGCTTGCCTGCGGGGTCGCTGCCATCCGCTCCGCCCGTGAAGCTGTAAAGGGTCGTGAGCACCCAGGCGCCGCCGGCGATGGCTGGTGGTGCCAATTCGTACACCGTGCCTGCCCCGAACGCGCCGCCCTGGGTAGTGGTGCCGTAGAGAGCCGGAAATTGGCCGAGGGACGGCTGGATGAAAGCAAGCGCGCCGACCGGCCTGCTACCTTCAGCGGCCTTGAAGTCGTGCAGCGTGGTGAAGCTGTAGCTCGTGCCGGAAGGTGTGAGGGCGTAGATCGTGCCCAGGGCGGCGATGCCGGAAGATGTTCCGCTGGTTGTGCCGTAAAGCACGCCGCTGCGGCTGGCGGCGACGCCGCTCAGTGGCACGCCGCCTTCGGCGCGGCCGTTGAACCCGTGGATGGTGCTGGGGAACCAATTGGTGCCGTTAACAGCAGGAGGGCGCAAAGTGAAAACGGTGCCTTGCGCTGCCAAGCCGCCGTGGGAGGTGGTGCCAACGAGCGTTCCGTCGCTGAGTCGCAGGAGGCCGCCGATGGGGGCGCCGTTGGTTCTGAAGGTGTGCAGAAGAGAGAAATACGGAAAATATTGTGCGTGGGCGTGGCCCGATAGCAGCAGCCCAGCCGCGGCAACAGTGCAGAGATTGGTCGGCCGGTTCATATGCCCCTCCTTTTTCAGTGTTGCCCAGGTTTCAATGTTGCCCGGGATGCCGGCGGCATGCCGTTTCGATAGTACAACCTAAGCTAATGGCGCGATGCCGGTAGAAACAGCAAAATTCTGCCGGCTCGGAAAACATGTTGTTAAATCTGTGGTTTTGACTTTTTGGGCGTGCGTGGCTGGCTGCGCCCTTGGGCATACGGTTGTGGGATGGAGCCTGGATGATCGGGTTCGGAGCTGCGGTTAGAAATCTCCATGATTCAGTCGCGGAATGTTTCAGACATAGTCCGTTTCGACGAGACTGTAATCCGAGGATTTCGTTCTCGGGGTTCTGGATTTTTCTGGCTGCCTGCTTTGCCTTGCCGACCGAGGCTGCGTTCTCGCTAGTTTTCTATGTCGTGGCCGCGCCTTGGATCCTGCTGGGGAGACGTATTTGGCCGAATTGGGCCGCGGGGGCGCTCATCCTATGGTCGGGCGTGACTCTGCTTTGGAGCGAGGGACGCGGGCACCGCACCTGGGCATTTGCGGTCGGAACGCTCTGTACGGCGATTTTCCTGATGGCGGTGCAGGCGGTGGGGCTAGCCGCAGACAGTCGGCGGCGGCTGGGCACGCTGCTCGTTTGGGCGGGCGTTTTGAATGCGGCCTGGTCGATCGGGCGGGGTGTGGTGCTGGGGACGATCGCGCCGCAGCTACTGGGGTGGGGGGTAACGCATCATCCGATCCTGGGGGCGTCGGTGATGTCGGTGTGTTTGCTGACGGCGCTGGCGCGGATGCTCGCGGAACCGGGAAGCCGCTGGAGCTATGGCGCGGCGGCGGGAGTGATGGCGGTTTTCATCCTGCTGACGGAAAGCAGGGGGCCGCTGCTGGCGGCCTGTCTGGGGGCGCTGGTGATCGGGTTCGGCAGTGTCGGCTGGCGGTGGGTGGCCGGGGCAGCTGTGGTAATGGTCGGCGGGTTTCTGGCTGAGCCGGCCGGGTGGCGGGCGCATCAGCTTGGGGTTCTGCTGGACCGCGGGATGCATCACCGGCTGGAGATTTGGCAAAGGACCTTGGAGCTGGTGGGCGAGCGGCCTTGGTTTGGGCATGGACTAGCGGCGAACCTGGATCTGCCTGGGCTCACCTTTCCGCACGATCTGTTTTTGGGGGTGCTGTTTTACAGCGGCATTGTGGGGCTCTGTCTCTTCGCCGCGCTCGCGTGGGTGGTGACGGCGCGGCTGGTGCGTATGCCGAAGGGAGCGGACCGGCTTTGGTTGGCCGCCCTCTGGGTGAGCGCGCTGGTGTCGGGGCTCACCGACCTCGGGCAGATCACCAAGGGACCTGGGGCGCTTTGGCTGATCTTCTGGCTGCCGGTGGGTCTAGTGCTGGCTTACCCGACGCGCATGAGGCCGGAGCCTTGTTCGGAGAGCCAGGCGACGGCCTGAACGCGGTGCGGGGAGAGCACGTCCGCCAGGGCCCAGAAGTCGGGACCGTGGTTCATGTGACGCAGGTGGGCGACTTCGTGTGCGACGACATAGTCCTGCACGTGTGGCGGGGCCATGAGGAGGCGCCAGCAGAACATCAGGGCGCCCGTGCTGGAGCAGCTTCCCCAGCGGGTGCGTGTATCGCGCACGGTGACGCGCCGGAGAGTGAGGCCGGCCGCGGCGGCCTTGACGACGGCCTGCGCGCTGAAACGGCGGCGGGCTTCGGCGCGCAGGAAATCCTCGACCCGCCGGGGAAGGAAGGCGGCTTCACCCGAGACGTGAAGGGCGCCGTCTTCCAGCCAGGCGCCGCCCCTCGCACCAGGGGTGTGGACGATTGGGTGGGGGATGCCGTCGATGGTGATGAGACTGCCTGGAGCATACTCGAGGGTCGGGGGCAGGGCGGCAAGGCGGTCGGCGACCCAGGCGGCATTGGCCTTGAGGAGGGCGAAGCCGGCGGATTTCGCCACGCGCATCGGCAGGGTGATGACGACGGCGCCGTCGCGGGCGTCGATGCGCAGGCTGATCCGTCTGGCCCGCTTGCTTCGTCTCCAGTGGATCGTGGCTAGGCCGCCTTCGAGAAGCAGCGACTCCGGCGGTATTTGTTTCACCCTTCGACCATGACGGTTGCGCGCCGGAGTCGCCATGCCAAAAGCAGGGCGGCATCGAGCGGAACGGCTGGGACTTCGCGCAGGCGCCAGTGCCAGCGGCGGAGGAAGTCGCGCGAGGCGGGGTGAGGCGGCGGCGGGGCCGCGTGTGCGTCCAGGCCGGCGAGGCGGAGGAGGAGAACGCAGCGGGGCAGATGGTAGGCGCTGCTGACGGCGTAGACCGGGCCCTCGTGGGCTCGGTTTCGGAGTAGCGCAGCGCAGGCTTTGACTGAGGAGAGAGTGTCGTCCCCGGTAGTTTCGGGGGCGATGTCTGCCTCCGGGATACCGGCTTCGAGGAGGAGGCGGTGCATGACTTCGGCTTCGGCAGGTGGGTGGGTGCCGATGGCACCGGTGGGGATGTAGAGGGGGTTCGCGAGGGAGGCGCCAAATGCGATGGCGGCTTCGGTTCGGTAGGTAAGGGTGAGCGTGGGCGCGCCGCCGGCCTTCACGGCGGCGCCGAAGATGATCAGCGCGGGGCGGGTCATTCGGGTGCGCGTATCAGCAGCCGGTTGAGCTGGTTGAGGGGCGCGTAGATCTGGTCCCAGGCGCGATCGAAACTGGCGGCGGGGTAGATCGAGGCGATCTGCGATAGGGTGCGTGTGCCGTCGATACGCTTGAGGATGGCGGCGGCGAGTGGGGGAAGCGGAATGTCGAGGCGCAGGGCGTCGAACTGCCAGGGAAGGTTTCCGTCCCGGCGTATGCGCTCGGCGAGCTCGGGCATGGGGAGTTCGCGGGCGACCGGGACGGCTGCGGGGTCGCGGTGGTCCGGGGTGGGGATCTGGGTGCCGGCGCGCACGCAGTAGGCGATGTGGGTCGGCATGTTGCCTGCCAGCGCCTCGGCGAGGCTGGCGCGCTCCAGCGGGCCGAGGTCGGCGATGCGGGCGCGCAGGCGTGCGTCGGGCAAAAGGACCGCGGGGTCGTAGCGCATGGGCTCGACCCAGCAGGCGATCTTCAGGCCGGCGTCTGCGAGGAGCGTGTGGAAGGCCGCGGCGGTGTAGGCGCGGTCGCGCGGGTTGAGCAGGAGGTCGTAGAGGCCGGCGTCGCCGCCTGCCGATAGGTCGGTGAAGTTGGGGTTCTGGGTGAGCCAGTTGGTGGCGGGAAGGTGGCGCATGACTCGCCTCGCTGTATCCACGCGCGCTGCGCCTGGCAGGTCGGCGGGGGCGAGGAGGGCCAGGGCGTCCTGCACCATGTAGACGCCGGTCCGGCCATGCGGGGCATAGACCATGAGGCCAAGGCCGCCGCCTGGGGCGAGCACGGAGAGGAGGGCGCGCAGGCCTTCGGCTGGGTCGGGCAGGTGGTGAAGGACGCCGCAGCAGTCGATGTAGTCGAAAGGTTCGAGGCCGGAGGCCGGCAGGTCGAGCAGGGATCTTTGTTCGAAAGCGATGTTGGTGAGGTGGCGCGCTTCGGCGCGGGCTTCGGCGACCGAGCGGGCGGCGGCGCTGCGGTCGAGCCAGGTAACGTGGCCCGAGCGGCGGGCGTCGGTGAGCTGTTGGGCGAGCATGATGGCGCCGTCGCCGCTGCCGCCGCCTGCGAAGAGGGCGCGTAGCGGCTTGCTGGCGCTGCGGGCGGCGCCGAAGATCCAGTGGTCAATTTCCCGTAGGTGGCTGGGGCTGCCGACCAGGAGGCGGCGCGCTTCGTCGCGCGGGTCACGGGCGGGGTAGGGGTAATGCTCGTACTGGTCGGCGAGATGCTGGTCGGTGGCGTCTATCATTCGGATGTGGGCTGGCCTGGCTGGAGCGGATGGGTCTGCTTGCACCAGGGAGGTTGGACGAGGCAATGATCCGCCCCATCTAGGCGAAAATCGTTCAGGGCGGACCCCCCATGCAGATCACACCGATGCAGGTGACCCAGGGCTTATGCGGCGAGCGCCTGCTGACTCCGCTCAGCCGGGAGGTGTGGGCGACCGTGCGCGAGGAGGCCGTGGGGGCGGTCGAAAACGACAGGATCATGGGCGAGGCCATTCGCGATACTGTTCTGCAACACAACAATTTCGCCGATGCGCTGGCGCACCGGCTGGCGCGGAAGCTGTCGGATTACGCGCTGAGCATCGAGGTGCTGGAGGGCATCATCTGCGAGGCACTGACCAACGATCCAACGATCGAGGGCGCAGCGCTGGCGGATCTGACCGCGGTGCGCGACCGCGATCCGGCATGCCCCGATCTTCTGACGCCGTTCCTGTTCTTCAAGGGCTACCACGCCATACAGGCTTATAGGTTCGGGCATTATCTGTGGCAGCGCGGCCGGCGTCATCTGGCGCTTCATTTGCAGAGCCGGTCAGCGGAGATTTTCGCCGTGGACATTCATCCCGCGGCGCATCTCGGGCAAGGCATATTGCTGGACCACGGGACGGGGTTCGTGGTCGGCGAGACGGCGGTGGTCGGCGACGACGTGTCCATCCTTCAGGGCGTCACCCTCGGCGGAACGGGCAAGCAATGCGGCGACCGCCATCCGAAGATCGGCCGCGGGTCATTGCTGGGGGCAGGGGCGAAGGTTCTTGGCGCCATTACGGTGGGTGAAGGATCTAAAGTTGGTGCCGGCAGCATCGTTCTGGAGAATGTGCGGCCCTACACGACGGTCGTGGGCAATCCGGCGCGGCCGGTAGGCGTGCGTCATACAACGATGCCGGCCTACACGATGGATCAGAGCCTGCCGCCGCTGGATTACGTGATCTAGGTCAGGGCATGCCGTTGGTGGGGGGGACGATAGTCGTCTTCGCCAGGTGCTTGGCGTGGGCGAGTTCCTTGGCGGCTTCAGCATCGTTCGGCGAGCAGGCAGCGACTGCGGCTGCGTTTTCACGCCAGACTTGGGCGATCGCATAACGGCGCGACCTGGCTGCCGAGAGCGAGCGCAGGGTGTCGCCGCCACCGGATTTTGCACTTTCAGTAGTGAGTGCCTGAACTTCCTGTTCGGCCAAGCGGAATTGGTGACGCGCTTCGCCGGCGCGTGATTTCGCGAGCGTGCAATCCGGCTGGATTTTTGCCTGTGCTGTGACGAGGCCGTTGTCCGCGTCGATGGCCGCGAGGGTGAAGGGCTCAACGAAACTGGCTTCCGTAGTGGGAGCGGAGGCGCCGATGCCGAGGTCGCCGCCGTTCAGGTAGAGAGTGTTGCCAGTGAAAGGCGCTTGTGCGTCTGGCGGCATTTTGGCGATGGCGTTCAGCAGGGCGGTTGCCTTGGCCGGGTCGATGACGCCTGGGTTGAGCGTGTCCGGCAGGTCGGCGATGCGCTGGTGCGCGTTGGATTTTTCCAGTGCAGCACTGACTTCCGCGGTTTGCGACGCATCCACGGTGATGAAGCCGATGCGCAGTTTGAGCGGCGGAGGGGCGCTCATGGCTGCACCGGCCCAGAGGAGTCCGGCAATGAGGAAGGCGGCGGCAGGCTTGCGAGGGCGGTGTATTGCCGCAGCGCCGCTTCGACATGCATTTGCCAGCTTTCGATATCGGCTGGTTGCCGCACCGCTTTTGCACAGGCCCGGAGCCATGAGACCAATCCTTCGTTGTTTTGCTGCCGGATCATCCGGCCTACTACGGCAAATGTCTCGTCCAGTGCTGCGGTGATGCGCGCGGGTGCAGCGCCGTCGGCATGCAGCGGCAGTATTTGCCGCAGGGCGGCTACCGTCATGGCGAATTCCTGAGGGGCGAGGCCGGCCTCGAAGAGTTGCAGGGCAGCCGCAAGCGCTGCCTGCGTGAGGAGTTCGGGCCGGATGGCGTCGCTCTGGTCGCGAAAACCGTGGCGCAAATATGTCTCCGGCGTGAGCGCCAGCATGTCGGCACGCGAAAGCTCCTGCAGGGTCATGCTACTTCACCGGAACAGGCGTGGGTTTTTCGAAAGCGGTGATCTGGTTCGAGTTCGCAATGTCCAGCTTGCCCTGCTTCATCTGGGCCTCGGTGCGGATTTTGGTCTCGCCGCTATAGGGATCATGGATGCTGTAGGTTTTCGGCGGACCGGGATCGGTGGCGGTGACCAGCACGTAATGCGTGTACTGGCCGGTGCAATTGCCGATGACCAGTGGCACTGACGTGCCCTGGGCCACGTTGCTGTCGATGGATGTCATGGCGTCGTCTACCGAGGCGCCGTTGCCTATCTGCTTGGTTTCGTAGCTGACGCCCGTGACGTCCTTGTTCTGGTTGAGCAGGTCGTCTGCCCAGCGGCCGGCGCCTTGCGCACCCTTGTCGCGCGCGGCCGCAACGCCTGAGCTGCCACGCGCATCGGCGACCCTGCCTGTATAGGTGCTGGTGAGCATGGCTTTCTGGTCGGCCGCGAGGTTCGGGTTGTCGGCGGTGGGTTTGGAGTCGTCCACCTCGTCCATGTTCGGGTTGTCGTCGTGCATTTTCAGCGCGTAGATCGGGTCGAGTTCGCCTTTCACGGCTTCGACGGTGGTGGCGTTGCAGGAGTGCGACCATTGCTGCTGCACGCCGGTGCCTTCGGAGCTGCCGGTGAGGCTCAGATTATCCTGCATCCATTTAGCGTCCTTGCCGGCGATCTTCTGCTGGAAGGCGGCGATGTCCGACACGCTGTGGCCTGAGGCCAGCGCCTTGGTGAGATACTGCTTTTCCTGATCGTTCTTGGCGCTGTCGAGAAGGCCCTGGTATTTGGCCTTGTCGTCAGGCGAGAGCTTGTCGAGCAGGGCGGCGGCGCGTGTGGCTTGCGCACTGCCCAGAATCGGGTGCTCGGGGATGGCTGGCGTTGCGGCTGCGGCGTCGTCGCCCGCGCTCCCGTCGTCAGGGCCGCACGCTTCCGAGCCGTCGCCTGTGCCGGCATCCTGGTCGGCGGGTTCTTGGCCTGTCTCGCCATCGCTCTCACCATGGTCGGCGGTGCAGACTCCGCCGTCGGCTTCCGTGCTTTCGCTGGGCTCGCTCTGCGAACTTGCTTCTGGGGCGCCGCTCTCACCATCGCCGTCTGCGTCACCGCCATTTGCGTTGGCACCGTCGCCTGCGCCGGCATCCTGGTCACCGCCTTCGCCGCCACCATTGCCTGGTGCTTGAGCGGGGGCGGCGCCGGCCTGGGCGGAAGCCGTCGCTGAATCGTCGCTGCTTGGCGCTGCGTAGGTCGAGGGATCGACGCCAAACGTGTCCTTGACATAGGCGTCGTGCGGCGAGGCGCCGGTGCTGCTGCCAGGGTCGGAGTCCGCATGCGAATCAGGGTCGGCGACTGCCGAAACATCCGTGTCGTCGTTCACCGCACCACGCTTGCTCGCGCCTTGACACGCATCCAGAGCACTCCCGGATCGACCAGTCCCATGCCGCAGGCGGCCAGGCCGTATGTTGCGAGACCAAAGCCTATTAGTAAGCCTAACGCAATGAAAGAGACGTGAACGCTGGGGTGCGGGACGAGCCAGGCGCGCGCTGTCCAGAGCACGGCGGCCATAAGGGCGGTCGCCGCCGCCATGCGCGCGATGCGCGACCAGAGCGCGCGGTCTGGCACGAAATAGCCGCGCCTGTGCAGAAAACCGCAGAGCAGGCCTACGTTCGCAGTCGCAGCAATGGTGGTGGCGAGAGGCGGGCCGACGTGCTTGAGAGGGCCCATGAGCAGAAGGTTCAGCACGACGTTCAGCACGAGGACACCCGCGCCTATTTTGACGGGTGTCGCCATTTCGCCGCGTGCGAAGAAGCCGGGCGCCAGCACCTTCACTAGAACGAAAGCCGGCAAGCCCGCAGCGTAGGCGGCGAGCGACTGCGCGCTCAACGTCGCATCGAGGTGCGAGAAGCGGCCGCCGACGAACAGAACCTGCATGATAGGGTCGGCAATGATCGCGAGTGCCGCGGCTGCAGGCAGGGTGAGGATGAGCGCGTATTCGATGGCACGGTTCAGGGTGGATTGCGCCTCGATCGTCTTGCCGGCACTTGCCTGGCGCGCCAGCAAGGGGAGCAGGGCCGTGCCGACCGCGGTGCCCAAAACGCCTAGCGGAAGCTGGTTGAGCCGGTCTGCATAATACAGGAACGACACCGACTTCTCGGGCAGATAGGTGCCGATGATGGTGTCCACCGCCAGGCTGATTTGCGTGACGCCGGCGCCGATCAGGCCAGGCGTCATGCGTTTCAGCAAAAGACGCATGCGCGGGGTCATGCGCGGCCGCGGCAAATGCAGCGCCATGCCGGCGCGTCGCACCGCCCAGTAGAGAAGTGCGAGCTGCGCTACGCCAGATGCCGAAACGCCTATCGCCAAAGCATGGCCTGCCGTCGGGAGAAACGGCACGAGCGCATACATCGCCGCGATGGCGAACGCATTGTAGAGCAGAGGCGCGGCGGCCGCGGCGACGAAGCGGTCCAGCGCGTTCAGCACGCCCGACAGCAAAGCCGCCACGCAGATCAGCAAGAGATAGGGAAACGCCAGTCGCGACAGAACGACGGTCAACTCGAATTTCGCAGGATCGTCGGCGAAACCGGCAGCAATCAGATGCAGAAAGGGGCGCATGAAGATCTCGCCCAGTATCGTCAGGATCAGCAGCCAGAAAGCGAGAACCGCTGCTGCCTCTTCGGCAAAGCCACGCGCTACTTCCTCACCCTCGGTGACCAAAAGTCCTGAAAACACTGGCACGAACGCCGCGTTGAACGCACCCTCGCCGAACAGGCGGCGGAAAAGGTTTGGCAGGCGGTTGGCTACGAAATACGCGTCGCTCACGGCACCTGCGCCTAGCACGTGCGCGATCAGGAGGTCGCGGATGAGGCCCATGATGCGGCTGGCCATGGTCCAGCCGCCTACGGTGAAGATGCCCTTCAGCATGGTGGGCTTCCTCGAAAGGTAAGTGGCAGGACGGGATGTTCTTTTTTGAAAAAAAGAACTAAAAAACTTTTACTAGTTTGGGCTCGGCATTTCCACGATCTCGGTCCCGCAGGACAAAAGTTTTTTGCTTCCTTTTTTTCAAAAAAGAAGTCCTTCGCTTCCTTACTTCTCATCGCGCGCAGGCCGAGACAAAACGCGATCGATAATTTCTCTCACAGTCGAAACGCCGCCGACCAGGTCGGCGACGGCGGTGCAGATGGGAAGGTCTATGCCTGCGGCGCGTGTCAGCAGGGCGGGCGCGGTTTTGATCCCTTCGATGACTGGACCGTTCGGATCTGTGAGAGAGGCGAGCGGTAAGCCTTGGCCGAGGCCGTGGCCATAACGAAAATTGCGGCTGCTGGAGCCTGTGCAGGTGAGAACCAGGTCGCCCAGGCCGGAGAGGCCGGCGGTAGTTTCCGGGTGGCCGCCGAGGGCGGTGGTGAGACGGGTAATTTCGGCGAGGCCTCTGGTGATGAGGGCGGCGCGGGCGTTTTCGCCCAAGCCGGCGCCCATGACGACGCCTGCTGCGATGGCGATGACATTTTTGGCGGCGCCGCCGAGTTGGGCGCCGACGGGGTCGGCGTTGCCGTAGAGGCGGAAGCGTTGGGTGCCGAGCAGGGCGCAGAGGGATTGGCGGAGGGGCTGGTTTTCGCTGGCGATGACGGCAGCGGCGGGGAGGCCGGCGGCGATTTCCGTGGCGAAGTTGGGGCCGGTGAGAATGGCGGCTGGGGTGGCGGGGTGTTGGTGAGCCGCGATTTCGAGCGGGAGGCGGCCGGTTCGGGCGTCCAGGCCCTTGCAGCAGAGGAGCAGCGGGGCGTTTGGGCTCAGCCGGCCGAGGGTTTCGGCGAGGTGCTGGGTGGGGACGGCCATGAGAATGGCGTCGGCTTCTCCCGGCAACTCGGCGGTGAGTTGGACGGTGGGTGGCAGAGCGAAGCCGGGCAGGCGTGGGTTGGTGAGAACGTGCTTGGGGTCGCGGGCCCAGAGGGTGACCTGGTGGCCGGCGCGGGCGGCGTGCAGGGCGAGCGCCGTGCCCCACGCGCCTGCGCCGACAATCGCTATCACAGCCATGGGGCGATCCTACTCATGGGCGAGACGGATCAGCTGCGTGGCGGCGCCTGGTTCCTGGTCGGAGAGGCGGGAGAGGAGGGTGTCGAGAATGGGGGGGATCTGCTCTTCGAAATGCCAGGGCGGATTGATGACGAGCAAGCCGCAGCCGTTGAGGCGGGTAGGGTCCAAAGGCGCGCGGAGTAAAAATTCGGCGGCCACCACGTCGCGAATGCCGGCGGTGACGAGGGCGTCGTGGAAGGCTCGGGTGGGGGCACGGTGTTTGATCGGATACCAGGCGGCGAACACGCCTGAGGGGAAGCGGGACCAGGCGGTCTTGAGGGCGGTGGCGAGAGTGGTGAATTCGTCGGTGGCTTCGTAGGGCGGGTCGATGAGGACGAGGGCGCGGCGCTCGGGCGGGGGCAGGAAGGCGCCTAGGGCTTCGTAGCCGTCCCTGCAGTGGATGGCGGCCAGCGAGTCGCGGACGAACTGGTGGCGAAGGGTTTGCGCGTCTTCCGGGTGGAGTTCGCAGGCGATGAGACGGTCGTTTGGGCGGAGGAGGGCGCGCATGATGTCGGGCGAGCCCGGGTAGAGGCCGAGGGCTTCGACCTGTGCCAGGTAGTCGGCGAGCGGGGCTGGGGGGTTCGCGCCGAGGAGGCGGGCGATGCCTCGGCGCCATTCGCCTGTTCGTTCGGCGGGGCCGGCCATCAGGTCGGTGTGGCCAGCGCCGGCGTGTGTGTCCAGGGCAAGGAAAGGCGTTTCCTTCCGCGTCATGGCGCGGAGGAGCCAGACGAGGATCGCATGTTTCATGCAGTCGGCAAAATTGCCGGCGTGGAAGGCGTGCCGGTAATTCACGCGGGGAGGCGGAGGTCGGCGAGGGGCCAGCGGGGACGGGTTCTGGCGTCGAGCGGGTCGGTGAGGCCGAGTGCTGCGCGTTCCTGGGCGGCCCAGGCGACCATGACGGCGTTGTCGCCGCAAAGGCGCTGTGGCGGGGCGAACATGTCCAGGCCGTGCCTGGCGGCGAGTTCGGCGAGGGTGGTGCGTATGGTGGTGTTGGCTGCGACACCGCCGGCGACGACCAGGAGGCGGGCTTCCGGCATGGCTGCGATGGCGTTCTCGGCGCGGTCGGCCAGAACGTCTGCGGCGGCTTCCTGGAAGCTGGCTGCGAGATCGGCTGCCAGGGAGGAAGGGAGCGGGCCTTCGGGCTGCTTGGCGACGATCTGGGCAACGGCTGTTTTCAGGCCGGAGAAGCTGAAGTCGCAGCCTGGGCGGCCTTGCAGGGGGCGGGGCAGGGCATAGGCGTTCGGGTTGCCGTTGGTCGCGAGGCGCTCGAGGGCGGGGCCGCCTGGCCAGCCGAGGCCCATGAGTTTGGCGACCTTGTCGAAGGCTTCGCCGACGGCGTCGTCGATGGTGGTGCCGAGCAGGCGGTAGTCGCCAACGCCGTGGACAGCGACGCATTGGCAATGGCCGCCTGATACCAGGAGCAGGAGGTAGGGGAAGGGCGCGCCTTGCGCGCGCAGGCCCGGGAGGCGTGCGGTGAGAGCGTGGGCTTCGAGGTGGTTGATGGCGATGAACGGTTTGCGTGCGGTGAGCGCAATGCCTTTGGCGAGGCCGGCGCCGACGATGAGGCCGCCTATGAGGCCCGGCCCGGTGGTGGCGGCAATAGCGCCGAGGTCCGCATAGGTGAGGTTTGCGCTTTGCATGACCTGCCTGACGAGTGCTGGCAGGTGGTGGAGGTGGGCGCGTGCGGCAATTTCGGGAACGACGCCGCCGAAGGGGGCGTGCTCCTGCTGGCTGAGCACCGCCTCGGCAAGGATCGTTCCATCCTGGGCCACGATTGCCGCCGCCGTCTCGTCGCAAGACGTCTCTATGCCCAGTATCGGGGGTCTGGGGCCTTCAGGCCTTATCGGGTCGGCACCTTCGCGTGCGGGGGCAGAGCCCTGGCCTTCCTTCCCCTCCATCACACTTCCCCGATCATGCGCGGAGTAATAGGACACCGCGATGACCGCCGCCCACCCCCCCGTCGCTGCTCCGATCCACCATGGCCGTTCGCTCCCCCTGAGGGTGGGCACGCGGGCGTCGCCGTTGGCGCTGGTGCAGACCAGGGCGTTTCTGGCGCAGATCGCGCATTTCTGTCCGGTGCTGCGTCACCCGTTCATGGGGGACACGCCGATCTTCCAGGAGCACGCGATCAGGACGACCGGGGATGCGGTTCAGGACAGGCGGCTGGCGGAGATCGGCGGCAAGGGGCTGTTCGCGAAGGAGATCCATGAGGCGCTGGTGGATGGGCGGATCGATTTCGCCGTTCACAGCCTGAAGGACCTGGAGACGGCGCTGCCGCCTGGGATCGTGCTGGCTTGCACGCTGGAGCGTGAGGATGCGAGGGATGTCCTGATAACGGCGCCTCATCTGGCGCCGGCGGATGCGGCGGATCCTTGGGCGTGTCTGCCTGACGGCGCGGTCGTAGGGACGTCTTCGGTGCGGCGGCAGGCGCAGATGCTGAATCGGCGGCCGGATCTTCGGGTGGCGCTGCTGCGTGGGAACGTGGCGACCAGGCTCGGGCGGGTCGATGCGGGGGATTACGCGGCGACGATGCTCGCACTGTCGGGGCTGCGCCGCTTGGGTCTGGATCATCACAGGAGCCTGGTGCTGGATCCGGAGGTGATGCTGCCTGCGGCCGGGCAGGGGATCGTGGGGGTGACAGTTCGCGAGAGCGATGTGGCGCTGCGTGATCTGTTGTCTGGCATCGAGGATCCGCAGGCGCGGGCGGTATCCACGGCGGAGCGGGCGATGCTCGCGGTGCTGGATGGGTCCTGTCGGACGCCGATCGGGGGATACGCAAGGATGCGTGCGGACGGGCTCCTGCATCTTTCGGGGCTGGTGGCGCGCGAGGATGGTTCGTTCCTGCTGCGCGGGGAGCGGTCCGGCGCGCCTGCTGATGCCCGGGCGATGGGCGAGGATCTGGGGGCGGAGTTGCGGGCGGGGAGCCCGGCGGATCTGTTTGACGCCTGAACCGGACGCTCTGCGTCGCGGCGTTCTGGTGACGCGGGCCGCGAGTGAGGCGGCGGCGACGGCGGAGAGGGTTGCAGCACTCGGGTTCGTGCCGGTGATGGCGCCGCTGTTCCGGGTAAGACGGTTTGCGCCTTCGGTGCCGGAGGATGTTCAGGCCTTTTTGGTGACGAGCGGCAACGCGGTATCGGGGCTGCCGCTCCGCCGCGTGCCTGTGATGGCGGTGGGGGATGTGACGGCGGCGCGGGCGCGGGCGCACGGGTTTGCCGATGTCAGGAGTGCGGGGCGTGATGCCGCGGCGCTTGCGGCGTTGGTGGCGGACACGCTCGATCCGGGCGCCGGGGCGGTTCTGCTGGCGTCCGGCCGCGGACAAGGGGCGGTGATCGCGGCCGACCTGGCCGAGCGCGGATTTCGTGTCGTGCGCAGGGTATTTTATGCGGCGGTTCCGGTAAGCGGTTTTCCGCTCGCGGCAGAGCGGGCGCTGGCTGACGGAGCCCTGGCGGCGGCGATATTCCTGTCCGCCGAAACCGCCGCGGCCTTCGTGCGTCTTCTGCCGCCGGCGTTGACGGCGTCTTTGCAGCAGGTGCGTGCTCTGGCCATTGGAAAGCCGGCGGCGGACGCGCTAAAGCCTCTGCCGTGGCGCGAGATACGCCTCGCCGCCGCCCCCACATTGGACGATGTCCTGGCCCTGCTATGAGCGAAACGGACCCACGAGCCGACGATCCGAACGATCGGCCCCACCCGGCCAGCGCGCCTGACGCGCCGCCGGTCATCGAACACCATCCTGAGCCGCGTGAGCGGCTGGGGGCGCCCGAGCCCATGGCGGCTGCGCCGCCGCCGCCGCCGAAGACCCAGGTGGTCAGGCGGGGCGGAACGCCGTTCATCGTTACGCTCCTGCTTGTCGGGGCGACCGCGGGGGCTGGGTATTACGGTTGGACGCATCCAGCACCTCCCGAGCTGATGGGGGGCGATGCTCAGCAGGGCGGCCAGGCAGGGTCTACGGACCAGCTGAAGGCCGACTTGCAGGGCCAGATCCAGGCGTCGCAGCAGGCGGCGACTCAGGCAGCGACACAGGCCGCAGCGGCGGCGGTGGGTCAGGCTGTCGGGCCGCTGCACGATCAGATCGCAGCGTTAGCCGACCGCGTGGACAAGCTGGAGAAGGCGCCGCCACCCGCCGCCGAAACGCCCGCCCCGGCCACCCCTGCCGGGCCGGCGCCCGCGTCGGCTGATGAGGTCACGGCGCTCAAGCAGACCGTGGACCAGCTTTCCACCAAGATCGACGCGCTGCAGACTGCGGCGTCGGCCGCACCGGCAACCGCTCCGCCACCGCCACCTGCACCCGCGCCCGCACCTGATCCTGCGGCGATGGCAGCGGCGACCAGCGCGCAGGCGCAGGTGGCGGCGCTGAGCAGCAAGATCGATCAGCTTGAGCAGGCGCAGAAGGCTGCCCTTGCACAGGCGGCGGACGAGCAGAAAGCGGCTCTCGCGCAGCGGGAGGCGCTGGCGCAGACACAGGAGCAGCAGAAGTCTGCGGTTGCGCAGCAGATCGAGCAGCAGGTTCAGCAACAGGCCGGGCAGCAGAAGGCGGCCATCGAGCAGCAGGCGGAACAGCAGAAAGCCGCCTTGGCGCAGACCGTGGACCAGCAGAAGGCGGTGATCGACGCACTGACGGCCCGCCTCGGGAAGCTTGAGCAGGGGACAGGAAAGATCGAGAGCGAGGCCGATATGGCCGCGCGGGCGGCGAAGGCGGAGTCGCTCCAGGCGTCGCTCGCCGCGGGCAAGCCGCTGGGCAAGATCCCTGATGCACCGCCGGCTCTTGCGCGATTCGAAACGACGGCGCCGCCGACGGAGGATGCGCTGCGCGCGGCTTTCCCGCAGGTGGCGGAGCAGGCCCGGGCGGCAAGCCGGCCTGAGGAGGCAGAGCATTCGTTCTGGTCACGTGCGCTGGCGCGCATGCAGCGGACGGTGGTGGTGCGGCAGGGCGATCGCGTGATTGTCGGCGATCCGGCAGCCGGGGTTCTGGCGCGGGCGACGGACGATGTGAACCGCGGGGATCTGCCTGCGGCGGTTCAGGCGCTAAGCGCTCTGCAGGGACCGGCGGCGCAGGCGGTGGCAGGATGGGTCGCGCAGGTTCGTAGCCTGCTGGAAGCACGCGCGGCGCTTTCCGCGATGGCCTCGGTGCCCCCGGCTGTGGTGCCCCCGGCTGTGGTGCACTGATGCGCGTGGTCCTCGGGCTGATCGTTCTGGCCGCGCTTGCGGTCGGGCTTGGGTGGTGGCTGCAGCATCTGAGCGGAGCGTTGTCGCTCACGATCGGCACGCTGCAGATACAGACGCCGATTTCCATCGCCTTTGTGGCTTTGGTTCTGACGATCATCGCCGTCTATCTCGTGCTGCGCATCATTGCGACGATCTTCAGTCTGCCTGGAGCTTTTCGCAGCAGGGGCGAGCGGTCGCGGCGCAGGCGTGGCGAGGCGGCGGTGACGTCAACGCTGGTGGCGCTGGCCGCACGCGAGCCGAACGATGCGCGCAGACATGCCGCGCGGGCGCAGCGGTTTTTGGGAGAGACGCCGCAGACGCTGCTTCTGGCGGCGTATGCCGGGAGTATCGCGGGAGACGAAAGCGCCTCGGAGGCGGCATTCGAGAAGCTCGCGGAGCGGAAGGACTCGGCGTTCCTGGGGCATCGCGGGTTGTTGCGTCTGGCGATGTCGCGCGGGGATCTCGAGAAGGCCGCGGCGCTGGCGCGCGAGGCCGAAAAAGCCCAGCCCGGGGCTGCGTGGTTGCGCGAGGAGCGGGTGCATCTAGCGGTGCGCAATCGCGATTGGAAAGAGGCGCTGCAGCTGACGAAGGATGAGGCGCCGAAGGCTGCGTTCGGTGCGGCGGCGGCCGAGCGGGAGGATGATCCCGAGGTTGCGCGCAAGCTGGCGAAGCAGGCGTGGAAGCGTGATCCGGCGTTGGCGCAGGCCGCCATCGCCTATGCAAGGCGGCTACGTGATGGCGGGCGGGAGAAGTCCGCACAGGATGTTTTGCGCAAGAGCTGGGCGGTCAATCCGCATCCCGATTTGGCGGAGTTCGCGCTGGCGTCTGCGCCGGATAAATTGTCGCGGCTGAAGTCCGGACAGGCGCTCGTCGTTGGCGCGCCGGAGCATGCCGAAAGTCATCTCCTGTTGGGACGCTTGTCGCTCGATGCGGGATTGCCGGGCGAGGCCATCCGCCACGCCGATGCTGCGGCTTCTGCAGGGCTGGCACAGCGTCGTTTGCATGTGCTGCACGCGGACATCGCCGATGCCGAGGGCGACGAGGCGCGGCAGCGCGATGCCTTGCGGCTGGCGGCTTCGGCGGATGCGGACCCCGGTTGGCGGTGCGCGAACTGCGGCACGACGCATGAGAGTTGGCATCCCGCCTGCCCGGTTTGCCACGCCGTTGGGCGGATCTCATGGGCTACGCCACCAAAAGGATTGATTGCTGCGCCTGCTTTGGAAAGGCCTGCTGTGCTGCCGCTTGACGCTGTCGTGCAGAGCACGATTCCGCGTGGGGGCGCGTGACGCTTCAGAACCGACCTTTTTTGACCAGCCTTGCGATGCCGCTGATTGTCGATCTGGATGGGACGCTTTCCAGAACGGATACTTTGGTGGAGTCACTCCTGCGGCTACTGGCCCGGCATCCGCTCACACTCTTGTTTCTGTTGCCCCAATTCTTCAGGGATCGTGCGGCATTCAAGCAGCTGATCGCACAACGCGTTCATCTCGATCCTGCAAGCCTGGCCTACAATCCCGACGTTATTGGGCTCGCAGAGGAAGCGCGGCACGATGGACGGCCGGTCTATCTCGTGACCGGGGCGAATGAGGCGATTGCGCGGTCTGTCGCTGCGCATTTGAAGATTTTCGATGGCGTGTTCGCTTCCGACAGCCAGGTAAATCTGACGCGCGAGAACAAGGCGCGGTTGCTGTGCGGAAAGTTCGGCGAGCGGGGCTACGCTTACATTGGCGATGCCGTGGCGGACGTGCCGGTCTGGCGCCATGCGGCGGCGGCGATCGTCATGGCCCCGCGTGCTTCGCTGCTGCGCGGGGCGCATGCGGCTTGCGAGGATGTGACGACCATCGGCGCGGGACCCGATGCCTTCGCTCTCCTGTGTATGGTGTTTCGCGCCATGCGTATTTACCAATGGACGAAAAACTTCTTGGTTTTCGTGCCTATTTTCGGAGCGCACCGCGGCGACGCGGGCAGTTTGTTGCGTGCCGTTCTGGCTTTTGGAGCGGTAAGCCTATGCGCTTCGTCCGTATACATACTGAACGACCTGCTTGATTTGCCGCACGACCGGCTTCATCCAACGAAGCGGCTTCGGCCGTTCGCGGCGGGCACATTGGATTTGCGCTTGGGTCCGCCGTTGTTCGGGCTGTGCCTAATGGGCGGGTTTGCTGCCGCCCTACTCCTTCCATGGTATTTCGGTGCGTTGCTGGCCGGGTATGTCGTTCTGACGCTGGCCTATTCTTTTCGGCTGAAGCGTCAGGCGATACTCGACGTCATGGTGCTCGCCGGCCTCTATACTATTCGCCTGTTCCTAGGGGGAGCAGCGACGCGTACGCCCATCTCGTTCTGGCTGCTGGCGTTTGCGATGTTTCTGTTCTTCTGCCTGGCAGTGGTAAAGCGGCAAACCGAATTGGTGCGCGTGGCGGCGCCGGGTGAGAGCGCAGCGAGCGGACGCGGTTATCGCCTGGATGATCTAGGCACATTGCGGAACCTGTCTTCGGCCAGCGGCATGGCGGCGGTCATGGTTCTGGCACTCTATGTGAACAGCGACGAGGTGCGTGTGCTGTATCGCTCGCCGGAGGCGCTTTGGGCACTGTGTCCGATCCTGTTGTTCTGGGTGAGCCGGGTGCTGATGCTGTCGCAGCGTGGCGCGTTGCATGACGATCCGGTGGTGTTCGCGCTGACTGATCGTGTCAGTCTGTTGACTGGGCTTGCAGCTTTGGCTGCCGTGCTCGCTGCCTCGATGTGAGCGTGCCTTCGGTGCCGCTGACCGGCTGGGGGCGCACGCGTGTCAGCCGCTGCACGATCGTTGATCCCGCTGCCGATTTGTTCAGCGTGAATGCTTTAAGTCCTCACGGCAGCGGTCTCATCGTGCATGCCGGAGGGCGGTCCTATGGGGATTGTGCGCTGAACAGCGGCGGCGACGTGATGCTCACGGGCGGGCGCAATCGGATCCTGTCGTGGGATGAGGCGACCTGCATTGCGGAGGTCGAGCCGGGCGTCACGTTTGCTCAGATGCTTGCCGAGTTTTTACCGCGCGGTTTCATGGTGCCTGTGACGCCCGGCACTGGTTTTGCGACAATGGGCGGCGCTGTGGCGAATGACGTGCACGGCAAGAACCATGAGGTTGCTGGAAGCTTCTGCCAGCATGTGACATCGCTTGATCTGGTGACGCCCGACGGGACCATGCACAAGTTGACGCCGGGCGATGAATTGTTCGCTGCGACGGCGGGCGGCATCGGGCTGACTGGGATCATCACGCGCTTGGCGTTGCGTCTGCGCCGGGCATCAGGGGCGGCCATGCGTGTGCGCTCCGACAGGTACGGTGATCTCGAGGGCCTTTTGGCGGCGATGGAAGCGGCTTCGGGGGCGACGCATTCCGTGGCCTGGATCGACGGCACGGCAAAAGGTGCGAGGCTCGGACGCGGGATACTGGAAACAGCCGAGGAGGAGGCAGGTGCGCGGCCACCGCCGCCGGGGCGACGGGCGACTATCCCGTTCGACTTTCCTCGCGCAGTGCTCAATCCTTGGAGTGTCAGGCTGTTCAACGAAGCCTACTTTCGTCACGTGCCGAAAGCCGGCGCGAGCACCTGTGTGCATGTGGCGCGGTTTCTTTATCCGCTCGATAGGGTGCTGCGTTGGAACCGCATTTATGGAAGGCGGGGATTTCACCAATTCCAGTGCGTATTGCCGTTTGCACATGGGGCAGAGGGTTTGCGGACGATATTGGAGATTGTTGCGAGGTCGGGACAGGCGTCGTTCTTGTCGGTGCTGAAGCGGTTGGGTGCTGGATCGGCTGGATATTTGTCGTTTCCGCAGCCGGGATACACACTTGCACTCGATTTTCCTGCACGCGACGAGACGCCGGCGCTTTATGCGCGATTGGTGGAGCAGGTCTTGCGGTACGGCGGACGCATTTATCTCGGCAAGGATGCGCTGCTAAGCGTTGAACAGTTTCGGGCGATGTATCCGCAGTGGGAGGCGTTCGCGGCCATTCTCGCGCGCGTGGACCCCGAGCGGCTAATGCAATCCGACATGCGGCGGCGGCTCGGACTGTGATGCGGCGCTGGAGCACAGTGCCGGCCGTCAGGGCCGCGATCCTTGTTTTCGCGGTGGCAGGGCCGGTCGGCTGGTTTCTGTTCCTGAGCCTGTATAGCCGCGCGCCGGCGCAGGATCTGATGGTGTTTCACACGGCCGGGAAGCTCGCGCTCGTCGGCGACTGGGCGCTGCTGCGTGACGGCAACGCCTTTACCGATTTGCTGAACCGGACGCACGACGCATGGCTGCGCGGTCCACTGGTTCTTCATCCTTGGGTTTATCCACCTCCGACTTTGCTGATTGCCGCGCCGCTGGGCAGGCTGCCTTTCGCACTCGCCTACACGTTGTTCGTGGGCGGAAGCCTGGCAGTTTTCGTCGCCGGCCTGTGGCGGTGGTTTGCTCATGCGCAAGCGCGGCCGCTCTGGATCTTGCTGGTGCTGCTGTGCCCGGCTGTTGCGTTTTGCCTGGGCGCCGGGCAGCTAAGCTTTCTCATCGCGGCTGTGTTTCTCTTTGCGATGCCGCTGCTCCAGACGCAGAATTTCGGTGCAGGATGCTTGTTGGGATTGCTGCTCGTAAAACCGCAGTTCGCCTTGATGGTGCCGGTCGCGCTGTTGGCTGGGCGGCTCTGGTGGGCGATCGCAGGGGCGGCATGCTCGGTCGTTGTGCTCGTGCTGCTCAGCTTCACCTTCGGCCTGGCTCCCTGGCGGGACTGGCTGCATCTCATGCTGTCCGGAGATCCCGCGCTCGCCGCGTGGATGGAGACAGGCCGGCATTTCGGGCAGAGCGTGGATACCTATGTGCGGCTGCTCGGTGGATCAGCGCTGCTGGCTTTGCTGTTCCAGATAGCGGCGATCTGTGTTTCGGCTGCTTGCGTATGGGTGGCGTTCGCAGGAGGGCGATCGTTGCAGCAACGCGCAGTGGTTTTGCTTTGTGCCGCGGTGTTCGCAGCGCCGCATGCGGGAAATTACGACGATGTGCTGCTTGGCACAGCGGCGGTGATCACTCTGGCCGAAGCGACGCAACGGCTGTTGCGGCCGGGCGAGGGATTGCTTGCCATAGGCGTGTGGCTGGGGACGATCGTCAACCCGCCGGCACTCATGATGCTCGCGGGCTTTGCCGTGCTGACTGTGGCTTCGTTCGCAACACCGTTGCTGACGCTGGGGCTCATGGTCACGGCGTTGCGGGCTGCGCCCGCGTTGGCAGACGTCCGTTTCAGGGCTTAACTGAAGACTTCGGGAGGGATCCGCTCATGAAGATTAGTGGCAGCAGGGTTGCAACGTGGATTATGGTGCCAGCCTTGGCGGCGTTCGTCACCGGTGGGACGGCGCAGGGCGAGGAGCATGCGCTGCTGTCTGCGCATGTGCCCGATGTCGTTGCGACCCATCAGGCCGCGCGCGTGGCCGCGCCTGATCCTTCGGCCACCATGTTGGTTTCCGTGTCCCTGCCGCAGCGCAATCAGGCGGCGCTGCAGAGCCTGCTCACCGATATCACCAATCCGGCGTCGCCGAACTACCGGCATTACCTTTCGGTGCAGGCGTTCACCGACCGCTTCGGTCCAACGAAGGCCGATTACGAGGCTGCACGCAGCTTCTTTGCGGATAGCGGCCTGAGCGTGGTGGCGACGGCGCCCAACCGGTATCTGCTCACTGTCTCAGGGCGCGTCGCCGACATCGAGCGCGTATTCCATGTCACCCTGGGGCTCTATAAGCATCCTACGGAGAACCGGCTGTTTGTGTCGCCTGACCGGGAGCCGACCCTCGACCTTGCAGTGCCCGTGCAGCATGTGACGGGGCTCGACGATCTCGATCTTCCGCGCGCGAGGCTGGTGAAGAGCGCATGGAGCCCACGCGCGCCAACCGGTTCAGGGCCTGACGGCAACTTCATCGGGAGCGATATCCGTCGCGCCTATGTTGGGGACAGCAAGCTGGACGGCTCAGGACAGACAGTGGGGCTGATGGAATTGGGCGGCTATGAGCAGTCTGACGTAGAAGCCTATTTTGCATCGGTGAACCAGAAGCTGACAGTGCCGGTCATTGGCATTTCGACAGATGGCGCCAAGCTCGGCTGCAAGAGCAAGTGCGACGATAGCGAGCAGGTGCTCGACATCGAATACGCGATTTCCATGGCGCCCGGGCTCAATGCCGTGCAGGTTTATGTCGGGCGTAATGCCGAAGACGTGCTGAACAGGATGGCAAGTGACGATAGGAGCCAGCAGCTCAGCACTTCCTGGGGCTGGGGCGTGCGCGAATATCCGACAGACCATCCGCTATTTCTCGAAATGGCGGCGCAGGGGCAGACTCTGCTGACGGCAAGCGGAGACTATTCGTCGCTGAAGGCGAGCGACCCATGGCCCGAGGAGGATGCGTTCATCACCTCGGTGGGCGGCACCGATCTGCGCACGGTTACGCCCGGCGGCGCGTGGAAGAGCGAGACCGGCTGGAACGGCAGCGCGGGCGGGCCTGCCCTGGGCAAGATGTTTCCCATTGCAAGCTACCAGCTGCGGTTCGTCAATTCGGCGAATGGCGCGTCAAAAAAGTGGCGCAATGTGCCGGATATCGCTGGCGACGCGAACGTTGATAATTATATCTGCGCCGATGGAGGCTGCGGCGGCGGCAATGGCGGAACGAGCTTTGCTTCGCCGATTTGGGCCGGCTTCATCGCTCTCGTGAACGAGCGGGCAGCAAAGATAGGGCGGCCGCAGGTAGGTTTCATCAATCCGGCGCTTTATGCGCTCGGCGGACGGCCGGACTATGATTCGCTCTTCCATGATGAGGTGCAAGGAAAGAGCGGGCTGTATTCGGCCAGCTTCTCGTTCGACCTAGTCACTGGCTTGGGCTCGCCGCAGGTGGATTTGATCAACGCGCTGGCCGGCGGCAACGGGGAATAGCGCATCCATAAGCAAGAAGGAAACATCGATGCAGAACGATCCTGTCGTCATTTGCTCCTATGCACGCACGCCGATGGGGGCATTTCAGGGGGCGCTTGCAGGCGCCTCAGCGCCTGAGTTGGGTGCCGCCGCAGTGCGTGCAGCAGTGGAGCGGGCCGGGGTTCGCGGTGAAGATGTAGAGCGCATCTACATGGGTTGTGTTCTCGCGGCGGGGTTGGGGCAGGCGCCTGCCAGGCAGGCGGCTTTGAGCGCCGGATTGCCGCTCGGCGTGGAGGCGACGACGCTGAACAAGATGTGCGGCTCCGGACTGCAGGCGGTGGCGATGGCTACCGACGCGCTGGCTGCCGGCACTGTCGAACTGATGGTCGCCGGGGGCATGGAGAGCATGACGAACGCCCCCTATCTGCTCGCCAAACATCGGAGCGGCGCGCGGCTTGGCCACGATAGCATCAAGGATTCAATGTTTCTCGATGGGCTTGAGGATGCCTACGACGCAGGCAAATTGATGGGCGCATTCGCAGACGAGAGCGCGCGCGATTACCAGTTCACGCGGCAGGACCAGGATGCCTATGCGTTACGCTCGCTGGAGCGCGCGAAGAGCGCCATCGACAGCGGCGCTTTTGCGCGAGAAATCGTCGCAGTGACATTGCAGGGTGCCCGCGGCATCGTCGTGGATACCGACGAGCAACCGGGCAAGGCGAAGCCTGAGAAAATTCCTCAGCTGAAGCCTGCCTTCAACAAAGACGGCACTGTGACTGCAGCGAATGCATCGTCCATTTCCGATGGCGCCGCTGCCCTCGTCATGACGCGCCGAAGCGTAGCGGATAAGCTCGGCCTTCCGGTACTCGCGCGCGTGGTGGCGCACGCTTCGCACGCGCATGAGCCTGGCCGCTTCACCACGGCGCCGGTGCCGGCAATGCGAAAGTTGCTGGCCAAGGCCGGATGGTCGGCCGAAGACGTCGATCTGTTCGAGGTGAATGAGGCGTTCGCCGTCGTGGCCATGATCGCGGCACGCGAACTCGGCATTCCTGATGAGAAGCTGAACGTCAATGGCGGGGCAACGGCGCTCGGCCATCCGATCGGAGCGAGCGGTGCGCGGATATTGGCGACCTTGCTGGGGGCTTTGCAAAATCGTGGGCTGGTGCGCGGGGTGGCTAGCCTTTGTATTGGGGGCGGAGAGGCTATCGCTTTGGCTGTGGAGATGGACTGAAGGAAGGACTTCTTTTTTGAGAAAAAGAAGCAAAAAACTTTTGCGACTTGGGACCGAGATCGTGGGTACGCCCAGCCCTTAGGTCCAAAAGTTTTTTGGTTCTTTTTTTCGAAAAAGAACTGCTTGCTGTTCTAATACTCCATATTGCGAAGATCAGTAAGCAAGTCGGGCCCAGTGGGCTGCCAGCCGAGTCTTTCCCGCGTGAGCGCGCTGGAGGCGGAGAGGTCCATGGCTGCGAAGGCCGCGAACCATCCGAAATGCCCGGCCGCTTCTTCGGGGGAGATAGAGACCACCGGTACTTTCAAGCCTGCGCCAACGACTTCTGCGATGTCACGCGCCGAGATCCCTTCTTCCGCGACGGCGTTATATCTGGCGCCGGGTGAATGCTTCTCGAGGGCGAGCCTGAAGAGTCTGGCGACGTCCGAAACATGGGCGGCGGACCAGCGGTTTTGGCCTTCGCCAACGTATGCTGACTTGCCTTTCTCACGGGCGAGAGCGACGGCGAGTGTGATGAAGCCTTGCTTGACCGTGTCGTGCACTTGAGGAAGGCGCATGACCACGACGTTGACGCCTGCGTCCAAGAGTGCTGCGCCTGCCTGTTCGGAGGCCACCCTGGGATTGGGGTGGCTGAAATCGCAGATGTCTTCGCTCGCGAGTTGGCCGGGAGCGGCGATGCCTATGCCGACGCCTGAGGTAATGAGGAGTGGGCGGTCCGATCCCTTGAGCGCTGCGCCCATGGTTTCGACCACGCGCCGGTCTTTTTCGCAGTTCGCTACAAAGTTTGAGAAATCATGGTCGAAGGCGGTGTGGATGACGCCGTCGCACTGGGCGGCGCCGCTGCGCAGGCTTTCAAGATCCTCGAGTGTTCCGCGATGGACTTCCGCGCCTGCGACTCTAAGCGACTGGGCGCCGGCGTCCGACCGGGTCAAGCCAAGAACCTTGTGGCCTGCTTCGATGAGTTCTGTGACGATCCGGGAGCCGATGAAGCCGGTGGCGCCGGTGACGAATACACGCACGAGATGATCCTCCAAAGTCGTAGCCGTGTGTGGGCCCTTTGCTCATGCTGTTAAAGATGTTAGATTATCCTGGTATAGAGTTTAACGGGGTGAGTGATTTTGACTGACGGCAGGAGTTCGCTCGGCGCTTTCTTGAAGAACCGGCGTATCAAGCTGGATCCGGCTTCGTTCGGCCTCGCGGCTGGGCGGCGGCGGACGTCCGGACTACGCCGCGAGGAAGTGGCACAGCGGGCTGATATCAGCGCGACCTGGTACACGTGGCTGGAGCAAGGGCGTGGCGGAAGCCCCTCGGCGGACGTGCTCGACCGGATTGCGAAAGCGCTGAGACTCACCGATGTCGAGCGCGAGCATCTGTTTCTTGTGGGCCTCGGCCGGCCGCCGGAAACCCGGTATCGCGGCAGCGACTCGGTGACGCCCCGGCTGCAGCGGCTGCTCGACACGCTGACCTACAGCCCTGCCATCGTTCGGACAGCCACGTGGGATATCGTGGCCTGGAACCGCGCGGCGGCCGTCGTGCTCACGGACTACAGCAAGCTTGCGCCGGACCAGCGGAACATTCTCCGCATGATCTTTGCCGATTCTGGCGTGCGTGCTGCGCAGCCGGAATGGGAGCCGGTGGCGCGGTTCGTAGTGGCGGCGTTCCGCGTCGATGCCACGCGTGCCGGGGCGGATGCCGAAGTGGCGCCCCTCGTCGACGAACTTTGCCGGTCGAGCGCCGAGTTCGCGGCCATGTGGCGGGAGAACGACGTGCAAACCCATGGTGATGGCGTCAAACATCTCCGGCATCCGGAAGTCGGTTTGCTCGCGCTGGAGTATTCGGCGTTTGCCGTGGATGGACGGCCGGATTTGAGCTTGATCATTTATAATCCGGCCACTTCGGCGGACAGGGTGCTGGTAGAGTCGCTTGTGCGCGGGAGTTTGGCTGTTGCGGCTGAGTGAGGAAGGAAGCGGTTCTTTTTTATACCCCGACTCATTGAGTATCCGGCTCCGTCGCCCCTTGCGGCGCGCTGTGTGTTTAGATTCTCCTTGCGGTCATGCGCGGTGGCTTTCTCACGGCTGAGGAGAGGCAGGTTCTGACCGAGTTGGCTCGGGACGGGCTTGCTGCCCATCGTCTGGCGCGGCGGGCGAATGCCCTGGTGCTGCTGGACCAGGGGATGAGCCCTATCAAGGTGGCCAAGGTCTTGCTGCTGGACGACGACACCATCCGTGAGTGGCACAAGACCTTCGAGCAGGACGGCATCGATGGCTTGGTCGGCTTCCATTACGGCGGCCGGCACGCGTTTCTGGCGCCGGCGCAGGAGACCCAGCTCAAGGCCTGGCTGGAGCGCACCCTGCCGCGCACCACGTGCGAGGTCGGCGCCTATATCGAGCGCCAGTTCGGCGTGACCTATGAGAGCCGCTCTGGGCTGGTCGCCTTGCTGCACCGGCTGGGGTTTGAGCACCGCAAGCCCGCGGCGGTGCCGAGCAAGATGGACCCCGACCGTCAGCGCCGGTTCATCGCTGTCTACGAAAAGCTGTTGAACAGCCTTCCTGCGAACGAGATGGTGATGTTCGCCGATGCGGTGCATCCGACCTACGGCGCACAGCCCGTCGGCTGCTGGGCGCCAAAGGGCGTGGCGATCGCCGTGGAGCAGACCACCGGCCGCGAGCACGTCAATATCCAAGGTGCGATCGACCTGCACACCGGCACCACCTGCGTGCTCGAGGTCCCCTCAGTCGACGCCACCAGCACGATTGCGCTGCTGCAAACCATCGAGGCGCGCTTTCCGGCCAAGCGCCGGATCCACGTCATGCTCGACAATGCGCGCTGCCATCACGCCAAGCTGGTAAGAGCCTGGCTCGACCGGCGAGACTGCCGAATAAGGCTACATTTCATCCCGCCCTACTGCCCGCATCTGAACCCGATCGAACGATTGTGGCTCGCGATGCACAAAGCCCTGATCCACAACCGGTGCGCTGCGAACTTCAGGCAATTCCGCGCCCGCGTCCTGACCTTTCTGCGTTACGACGTGCCAAGCCGATGGGACGTGCTCTGCGACCAAGTCACGGACAACTTCCGCATCCGCGACCCGGGTCGGTTCCGGATTCTCAGGTGAGCGGAGTATAAAGAATGAACCGAAAAACTTTTTTGCTATGTGGGACCGAGATCGTGTCGTCGTTCGAGCCTTGATTTGCAACGACTGTGTTGGTTTCGCACGATGCTTCGATGGCGCGCTTTCACCAGCGTTATGTTATTTTGTGGGCGGCCTTGAGCTTTAGACAACTATTGTCGAGCGTTCTGAGCGGCATTGGCCCTACCCTGGCCCTCCGCCACTTGGAGGGAGGGAAAGTTTAGTCACCGACTTTTTCGTTGTCGGCTAGAGGCACCGTTGCTTTTGTCAGCACTGCCAGAATGGCAGCGGTGAGGGGGGTTGCGAAGATCAGGCCGGGAATGCCGAGGATGGAGCCGAAGGCGGTCTGGGAAAGGATTGTCAGGCCCGGGGGCATGTCCACGGCACGGCGCTGGATGAGGGGGGCCATGACGTTGCCTTCGAAGCCTTGGATGACGGCGTAGAGGGCGAGTGTTTCCAAGCCCTGCTGGGCGCCGACAGAGAAGGCGATGATGATTGCGGGGACGGCGCCGATGATGGCGCCGATGTAGGGCACGAAGTTGAACAGCCCGGCGACCACGCCCAGCACGAGGGCGAGAGGCACGCCGATGATCCACAGGCCGATGCCGGAGAGGATGCCGACGACAAGCATGTCCAGCGCCTGGCCGGCGCTCCAAGCCCACAGCGCGTGGCCTGCTTCGGTGATGAGGTCGTGTGCCATCGGGCGTTTTTCGACAGGCACGAGGCGGAGGGCGCCGTTCACGTAGGTGGCGGGCGAGGCGGCGAGGTAGAGGCCGGCGATGATGACGACGAAAAGTGTGCCGAACAGGCCGAAGGCGGAACCGACGTAGCCGGCGACGGAGCTTGCGAAGCCGCTCGGCATGCCGCCGCCCCCCTGCTTGTTGCCGCCCAAGGCAGTTGGAACCTGCCCGAGGATGAGCTTGCCCCAATGCGATTGCGACAGGCGGTCGTGCAGGCCCTTGTCCTGGTCGGAGAGCGCCTTGCGTAGCGCGTCGGCCTGGTCGGCGAGGCCCGGGCCGGCAACGGCCGCGAGGCCGGCGAAGGCGACGAGCAGCACGACGACGATGATCAGCAAGGAAAGCCAGTAGGCAAGGCCTAGATGTTTGTGCAGGAGGCTCGCCAGGCCGTGCAGGATGATGGCGAGCAACGCTGCTGCGAAAACGACAGTTAGGACGTCGCTCAGCAACCAGATCGCCAGGATGATGGCGGTCGCTGATACCACAAGGCGAGCAAGGCGATAGAGGCGAAGGTCTTCGGTCATGACGGTAGAGGATACTTTCTCAGGCGCAGCAGTGCCTTAAACGCGAAGCCGACATGCAAAAAGTCTTTGGTTCTTTCATCAAAAAGAACAGCCTTCCTGCCTCAGTCGTTACGCCGCCAAACCTCTTCCTGAAGGACGGCCGCGAAAACAACCCAGGCCAGCAAAGGCGCGTCTGCATAGGCTGCGCGCTTGTCCACACGCGTCGCGGCGGCGGTAGCGGCGGTGGCAGTTGCGACCATGCCGACTGTGACGCCAAGCGCTTCACCCAAGCGCTTACGGCCAAACAGCACGAAGGAAAAGCCGGCGACGCCGAGGAGGTTGAGAGCCCAGGCGCCGAGGGCGATGGAGCGGCGAGGCGATGGCGCAGCGGTGAGGAGGCGGTAGCCGGAGTAGCCGAGCAGGGCATCCAGCGCAGTCCAGGCGATGCCGAACACCGGGCCTGGCGGGGTGAAGGCGGGCTTGCGCAAAGCCGCGTACCAGATGGCGGTGCGGGGGTGCGCGGGCGACGGATTCCACTGCCCGCCGATGAGTTGTGCCGTGGTGACGGCAGCTCCTGCGAGGATGGCCGCTTCTCTCTTTTGCATGCGCGTGCCCCTGTTTTGGTGGCTGACGCGGGGTCAGGGGGATAGTTCCTCTTAGTCGCTTTGGCTTCCGGCTGAATTCGAATCAGGTGCGCAGGAGGTTGAGGAAATTGCGCAGGCGGTTCATCAGGAAATCCGGTCTTTCCATCTGCGTCTTCTCGGAGTCGGTGGCGAATTTGCGCAGCGCTGCCTGGCCGCGTTCGGCGAGGGCTTCGAGGCCGGCTTCGAGTTCGGGGCGTATGGCAATGGCGGCTGCGATGTCGGCGCGGCCAAGCTCGAAGACGCGCACGCGTGTCAGGGCGGTGACGGTGACGGCATACGGTGCGCCGGTGATCAGCCCGATGGCGCCCATGGTTTCGCCAGGGCTAACCAGGTGAAGAAGTTGCGGCACCCCGGCCTTGGTGACGGATGCTGTTCCGGACACGACGATGAACAGCGACAGGGGTGCTGCGCCCTCGCTGATGAGGCGGTCTCCCGGCTCGAGCCAGCGTGCGCTAAAATGGTCGGCGAGAAGGTTGCGTGCCTCGGCTTCCATGACGCCGAAAAGGTCGGATTCCGCCAGCACCTGTTGCGGCGTGGGAACGGTGATTCTCGGCACGCTGGCGAGGCCGTTGACGGCAAGGGCTATGCCCGCGTAACGCAGGTGACGGTGCGCGCGGTCGAAGATCTCGGCACGGGCGGCGCCGAGCTGGCTGCTGGATTCGATAGAAAATTCGATGTCGTAAACAGCGCCGTCGCCACGCAGCGCGCTGCAATGGACCGATGGCGCGGGGCTGGATAGCGGAATGCGGCAGGCGCGCACGGCTGCCTCGAGCGTCGTCTGGCAATGCTCGGGAACCGCGGCAGGATCGAGCGAAATCGACACCGTGTCGGCGCGCATGAGAGTTGGCGCGCTGCGATTGATCATGCGGGATTTCGCCATGATGCTGTTCGGGATTGTCGCGATATTATCCTGCGCCGTGGCAATCTGGGTCGAACGCCAATTCAGCTGCACGACGCGGCCCTCGATGCCGCCTTCCACCCACAACAAATCGCCAGGTTTGTAGGGACGCTCGAGTCCGACCGCGATGCCTGAGAACACATCCGACAACGTACTCTGCAAGGCCAGGCCAAGAACGATGGCAATGACGCCGGAGGTGGCGAGCAAGCCGCGTATGGGCACTTCTATGGAGAAATTCACCACCGCGAGGATGGTCGCCACATAGACGGCGCCGGCGACCAGGTCGGACACAATCTGGGTTTCGCGAGGCCGGTTCTCGAGAACGACGAAAAGCCGGCCGACGCCGACGGCCGCCCGTGCGGCGGCGAACCACCAGCCTGCCTCGATCAATCTTTGCCAGACATCGAAGCTGGGTTGGGCGGCGTTGAAATGCGGATCGAAAGGCGAGCCGAGAAGCTTGCGTACGACAACGGTGAGCAGGGCCAGGAAGATGACGCGGAAGGTGACCTGCAGCCAGATGGAGGCGCGTATCGGCAGCATGGGCAGGAAGAAGGCGGCTGCCAGGAGAAGCGTCGCTGCTGCGGCCTGAGATCCCTGGGTGTTAAGCCATGGGGGCATGGTTGGGTCCTGGAAGGCAGCCAAGGGATAGGCAGAAATCTTCTTTTTTGAAAAAAAGAAGCAAAAAACTTTTGCGACTGGGGACCGAAACCGTGGTAACGCCCAGCCTAAACGGCCCGCACGTTTTTTGCCTTCACTTCACCGGAGCATCTGCCGCCGCATCGGTGCCAGGTGCAGTGGCAGTGGCAGTGGCAGCACTCGGCGGCTCAGGCTCAGGCAGATCGGCCGGCCGGCTGGCGGCAGTGGGCGGAAATTCTGCGGGCAGGTTGGTGTCGATCACGACGAGGAGCCGGCCGGCGAACGGGCTTGGCGTGGCGCCAGCGGGAAGGAGTGCGCTGTAGCGCACGTCCTGCACGGCGGCTTTCTGGTAGTCGGCGTCGAGAACGCCGTGGTGGTCGAGAAAGCGGTTCATGCTGGAGGAAAGGCGGACGCACCCTTCGGAGGCGGGATGGCCGAGGCGGCGCTCGAGAAGGTCCGGGTCTGTGGCGTGCATCTGGAGGCGTATGTCGCCGCCTTCGCCGTCCGTGTGCCAGCCTTTGACGGCCCATTGCCAGCCAAAGTCCCATACTCGCATGCCGGCGACGCCGAGACCGCGGACGTGGTGTTCGTTGTAGGTGCCGAGGGCGCGGAAATCGAGAATGGCGTCGGTGTGGGCGAAGGCGCCGATGGGGGTGATGTAATAATCCTTGCGGCCGCTCTGGCCGGTGGAGACGTGGGCGGAGCCGATGGCGCGCCAGCCGGACGGTCCGCCTGGGCGGGCCATCATGAGGGTGAGGCGTTCCACGGCGGGGTTGCGGTCTACCACGATGACGAGCTGCGGACTCTCGATGGTCTGACCGGCGAGGCGGAGCATGGCGACGGCGCGGTCGGCGGTGTCGATGGCGGTATGGCGGCTGGGAATTGTGTCGTGCGCGACTTCGCGGGTCATGGCGGCGCGGAGGGTCGCGGTTTCTGCATCGGCGGCGTCGGCGGGCGCGGCTCGTGTGAAGACGCTTTGCGGCGGTAGCGGCCTTGGCGGGGGCAACGGCGCTACGGGCGCGCCGAGAACGGTCGGTGCTGCGTAGGTTGGTGGTGCGTAGCCTGGACCGGCTGCCAGCACGGGCCCTCCTAGCTTGGGGCGGGACTGTTCGGCGGGGGAGCGCAGGCGGGGCAGCTCGGTTGGCTGCGGGCGTGCGCCGGTGGGCGATAGGGTAGCCAGGAGTGCGCCGACGAGAGCGGCGGCCGGCTTCATGCCCGTTTGCCGCTTAGGAGAGGGTGGGCTGAACAGGGCTAGGCCTTTCACGCGGGCGTCGTGGCTGGAAACGCTATGTTCTGCGTGGCAGTTTGCGCGCGCCGGCGCAATGCGCGGCGTGCTGCGCTCGCGCCTAGACGCGGCGCTCAACCCGAACATGGACGCACCCCACTGCCGACGGACACCGATACCAAGATCGCGCCTGCCTTGCTGGCGCTGGGTGGTTGGGCGGAAGCGGAGTGGTTCGGGCCATCGGTGCTGTCGGACCCCGAAGTCATTGCCTTCGAGTTCCCGAAGCTGCCGGGAGCGCGGAAGCAGGCGTTCCATGTGGTGTATCGGACCCGTAGCGAGCCGCCCTCGCGCAAGAAGGGAACGAAGGTGGCGGAGGAGCCACGCCGTCCGCCGCGGCGGACGGCGGGGAAGCTGGCGGCTTTGCTCGAGGATGCCGGCGCCGTGCGAACAGTGGCGAGTTCCAGGGACCGTTTTCTATTCGACACCGGAGCTGTGTTGTTCTTCGCGGAAGTTCCGTCCGCGAAGCTGAAGCAGCGGTCGGCAAACAAGCTTCGGCAGGAGTTGTTGGCGATCGGTTTTTCCGCTTGCGTGCTGATCGTGCAGAAAGATCTCACCACGCTGATGCTCTGGCCGTCGTCGGAGGCAGGCATCCGGGCGTTCGTGGACGCGGCGATGCCTGAGCATCGGATACATCCGGCGTTTGGGACGGACGCTCCGCCCTCGCCGAAGCTTCTCGGCACCTCGGCAAGAGGGGGTGTGGCGGGAAAACGGGATGCGGACCGGGAAGCCAAACTGCTCCGGCAGGTTGCCGATTTGCAGAGCAAGGTCGATGCCTTGAGCCGCGCACGGTCGGCACAAGGAGCGCTCGAGCAGTTGGGACTAGATGATGCCCGGCTGAAATCGATGCTGAAGCTGCTTCATCCGGACAAACACGCGAACAGCGAGGCCGCCAACGAAGCCGCGAAATGGCTGAACAGTATGCGCGATCTGCTGAAAGGACGCTAAATGGCGCGCCAGGCCCAGGTCATGCCCAGGTCCGTGCGCGGCGAAAAGATCAGTGCGCGCAGAAGCCAGACATGCGCTCCGGCTGGAACGCCATCGGCGGCATACGGCGGCCTTGTCCGAAGATACCTACGCCTTTGCTGGCCGTTTCCCTGCGGGAGGCAATAAGGTTCGAGAGGAGGTTGTCCTCGACGGCAGTTTCGTCGGTAGTGACGGTGGTGAAGTCATAGCCTGCCAGCATCAGGTCGGTGTCGGAGCGGCAGTCGGGTGCGAAGTCCAGCATGGCGGGTTCGGCTCTCGCAGGGTTGAGGCTTCTTCTACGACATGCAGGCGGCCAAGTTGTCCCCGACGGCGCGGCCTGGCGCCGAAAGCTGTAAAGTCCACGCAGCCGCTTCTTGTAATTCTGTAAATCGTTGCGGCAGTGGTGTCTTGAGGATGCCTCTTAATCGAGACCGAAAGCCAATTGCCCTCGGGCTGGCGTGTCGCGGCCGACAAGATTCGAGATGGAGACGCCGAGTAGCCGGACGGGCAACGTAGGCGGAAAACACGGTTTCAGCAGCTCGAGGCTGAACCGCAGCAGATGGTCGGACGAGGCGATCGCATCGGTGACCGACTGGCTCCGGGTGATCTGACGGAAATCGGCGTATTTAACCTTGACCGTCACGGTGCGTCCGCTGTGACCGGCGCGTTCGCAGGCGGCCCACACCTTGGCGCATAGCGGCGACAATGCGGCTTCCGCTTCGGCCCACAATCTCAGATCCTGGGTAAAGGTCGTTTCTACGCCAACGGATTTGCGAATGCGGTCGGCCTCCACTGGCCGTTCGTCGATGCCGCGGGCGATGCCGTGGTAGTAATCGGCGGCCTTGCCGAAGTGCTCGGCGAGAAACGTGCGCGAGCATCCGCGCAGGTCCAGGCCGGTGTGGATGCCGAGCGCGTTCATCCTGGCTGCGGTGACCGGCCCAACGCCGTGGAACTTGCCGACGGGCAGATCCTCCACGAAGGCGGGGCCCATTCTTCCGGTGATAACGAACAGTCCGTCCGGCTTGCGGTGGTCGGAGGCGAGCTTGGCGAGGAACTTGTTGTAGGAGACGCCGGCGGATGCAGTCAGCCCGGTCTCGGCGCGTATGGCGGCGCGTATGGCCGCCGCGATCGCCGTCGCAGACCCGAGATCGACGAGCGGTACGGTGACGTCGAGATAGGCTTCGTCCAGCGAGAGCGGCTGGATAAGCGGCGTGTAGCGCGCGAACACCGCGTGGATTTGGGCCGACACCGCCTTGTAGACATCGAAGCGAGGCGGGACGAACACCAGGTCCGGGCAGCGGCGCCTCGCGGTGACGGAGGGCATCGCGGAGCGGACGCCGAACTGGCGCGCCTCGTAGCTGGCGGCGGCGACAACGCCTCTCTCGCGGCTGCCGCCTACGGCGACGGGCAGGCCGCGCAGGCGGGGATCGTCGCGCTGCTCGACGGAGGCGTAGAAAGCATCCATGTCGATGTGGATGATGCGCCGGTTGGCCGGCGCCGGCGGTGGCTCCGGCATCGGCACCAGACTATCATGCGATGCGGTTCGGCCTAGCGGCGGGGGTGGAAGACAGGTTTGCCACCCGTGCCGTCGGCAAGCTAGAAGACGGCCGCCGAAGGGCGCTTTGCCGGGTTAGCACAGTGGTAGTGCAGCGGTTTTGTAAACCGAAGGTCGCGGGTTCAAATCCTGCACCCGGCATACCACTCCGACAGACCCGCCGCTTCCCTGATCTCCCTTGCAAATCAGTCATCTAGTGTCTTTCATGGGGACACAAGATGGGGACACACAGGAGCCATGGCGACCAAGGCGATCAGCGGCATGTGGCGTGATCCCAGGACTGGCGTCTACCAGTTACGCAAGCGGGTGCCACTACGGTTCAAGAAGGTCTCTGGCCGCACTGGCGACGTCATCAAGATCACGACAGGGGAGGCAGATGCCGCGAAAGCCGCGAAGGCCTGGCCCAGCGTCCTCGCCCAATACGCCGCCATGGAAGCCGAGTGGGAACGACGTCTAAACCTTGTCGTGCTGACCCCCTCAGACGCCCAGGTGATTGCCGCACAGTGGGCCGCGTGGATCGCGGGGGACTTCTCCCGGCTTGATCGGGGTGGCGAGGCGGCGGGTGTCTTCGCGGCCCCCGGATCGTTCGAGGAAACGGAGAACCACATCTGGGACGACCTGACACAGCAATCCGTGACTGACCGTCCCACAAGGGCCGCTGTTCGACTCCAGGCGCACGCCTCTGAGGCCATGCGGCTGGCGAACGTCGAGGTATCAACAGAGACCAAAGTGCACCTGATGGAAGCCCTGCGGCCCGTCGTGATCGCCGCGTATCAGCAGGCCGCCCTAATCGACGGTGGCTTGGAGAACGCCAAAGGTGCCCGCTGGAACCCGCTTCACGTCGTCCGCGCACGGCTCCCCGACGTGCCCGATGCGCCCGCCGCGAGCGCCGTTGAGGCTGCCCCTGCCGTCTCCCTGCGAGGTCTGTTCGAGGCCTGGAAGAAGGTCACGAACGCCAAACCTCAGTCGATCAGGGAGGCGCAATACATCGTGGAGATGGTCATTGCCTTCATGGGCCATGACGACGCCGCACGGATCACCAAGGCCGATCTTCGGCGGTGGCGACAAGCGGCAACGGAGGACGGCCGAACGAACAACACGGTCAACAACAGGCTCAGTCAGCTTGGCGTGATCTTGAAGTTCGGCGTCAGGGAAGACCTCCTGCCGGCTAATCCGACCGAGGGCCTTCGCCTCGAAAAGAGCCGCTTTAAGGCCAGGTTCCCGTTCGATGACGCCGACGCCGCCATGATCCTGAAGGCAGCCCGCAAGGAGGCTCGGCCGTCGCTGCGATGGGCGCACTGGATCATGGCCTTTTCGGGCATGCGCGTGGGCGAGGTCCTCCAATTGACGAAGGGTGACGTGAGGAAAATCGACGGGATCACCGTGCTCCATATCAACCAGGACCACCCGACGAAGACCGTAAAGACCAGCGAAAGGCGCAACGTGCCAGTTCACCCGGCTCTCGTCGCCGAGGGCTTTCTGGAGCACGTTGCGACCATAGCAGGGGACGAACCTCTGTTCCCCGACAAGGGCCTGGACAAGTTCGGTAAGCGTGGTGGGCGCGCCTGGAACGTCACCGGCCGGTGGGTCAGGGAGGTTGTCGGCATCAAGGACGAAGGAAAGGTCCCGGACCATAGCTGGCGCCACCGGTTAGAAGACTGCCTGAGAGCCGCTGAGGTTCCTGAGGACGCTCGCGACGCCATCATTGGGCACGCCAGGAAGACCACGGGGAGGCATTACGGCGTGGGTGGCGAGAGCCTGAAGCGGCTTCATCGGGAGTTGTCGAAGGTCCCCGTGCCGGCCGGCGTGGTCATCAGAGGGTTCAACGGAGCGGCGGCGCGGCAGACTGTCGTCAGGATAGGGCCGGCATTCAAGCGGGCTTAGCAGGAACGGGCAATTTCGGACTTCTCGGCTTCTCCGGAACTCTGCCACGCAGCCTGCCAGTCTCATGATCCAGAACGAAACTGTCATGGAGAAACGCTTCAAGGAGGGCCATTAGTGCAGCCAACTCACGGGGTTCTGGACACCACCCCCGATGCGCTGCCGCGCTCCCAGCATCAACTAGGACCTCAAGTCGAGCCTTACCGCCCCTGGTGATGCAGTCCCTCGCGACAAGTGCTTCCAGCTTTTGTTGGAACGTCATCCCTGCATCTACCCCGAGCAGTTCTGACGCACGATCAAAGGCCGTCCGTATGCCGGTGGCCGTCATAATGGGAAGATCGTTGTTCAACGCCGTATAAACTTCAGAGACAATCCTTGTTAGGACCGCATCACTACACCACGGCGGTCCAAACCATTCCGGAAACTTTCGGATCAAAGGAGGAGGCCATTGCTTGATGTTCTGAAGCTGCGTCGGCACTGGCATGCCGGTCACGTCGTCGGTTACATAATCGACGTCCTCTGAGAACATTTTGACATGCTGAAAGTAGACGCCGTGGCAGCCCCTACAACGCAATATGTAGTAGTCGTTTGAGAGCCAAAGCGTCTCAACATCATGAGACCAGAATGACCGGTGGTGACCAACTACATCTGCCCACCTATTAGGACCGCACGCTGGGCAATGGCCAGTTTTGGACTCGTGTTCTGCGGAGGCGGACATGAGCCAGTGTCCAATGAATTAGCAACCTTGTCCAGCTTGTCTCGCACTAGCTTAGTTGTGGTAATCTCCTTTCCAGTAATCCCTCCCCGCGCACGCCCAAAGCTCCCTACCCGATTGCGCAACGACCCCCGGCGCCGTCAACGCCCTCGTCACGCCCGCCACTGTCGCCACCACCATCTGCCACAGAGGCTGGACCCGCACGATCAGGCCACCGCGACGCTACACGACTGCCCCTAGGCGGCACTCAAGGTCCGTGCGAGACCGCACCGATGCCCGTAATCCCTCTTGTGACTACCGTTGCCGTCGTCGCCTTCTTCTCGTGCCTGGCGCTTGCTCTTCGCTGTCATTGGCGCTGTGCTGATCGGAGACGTGAGACTGCCCTGAAGCTGAAGTATGCGGGCTCCCCGTGGCTGAGGTTCATTCAGGCACACGAGGTTGCGGTCGGAATGACAAGAGCTCAGGTAATCGACGCGCGCGGGAAGCCGAACGGGCGGACCTATCGCGCCCTCAAGACGAAGAACGTCGAAGTGCTCCGCTACGGTTCCGGCCGATACTCCTTCGCGATCAAGCTGGACGACGGGAAGGTCGTTGGTTGGTCAGGAAGGGCGTGAAGTAGCGCCCTGTCAGCACGCGCGGCACCGGCTCACTGTTGGATACTCGTCCCAAGTTCGCCCATTCAGACGACGGCCCGTGGCCTTCTTGTTGCGACCGCCCCACTGTTTAAAGAAGAACGCGACGCGAGCCTCTGCACATGCCTCGCGAATGCCCTCTACCCAATGCTGCTCCATCGGACGTGCGCCAGGACCGCTTTCGCCTCCGACGATCGCCCAAGCGATACCGTCGAGCTTTAGCCCGTCCAACGGCCCAAGAAGCGGCTCGAACGAAGCGAAGCGCACGGCCGCAGGAACTCCTCTGAGTGCGTCGAGCCGATCCATCTGCGGAGCAGCCTCAACGGAAGTCCCAAGCCAGACGTGCGGCAGAACCGATCTCGTGCGTCTCGACAAGACCTCCCGCATTCTTTCCGGTCGTTTCGTCAAGATTTGAAATGTGTGCTGCGGAGTAGCCGCCATTGCGGCCCAGACGCGGTCAATGAACTCCACAGGCACGTCCTCATGGAACAGGTCGGACATGCTGTTAACGAACACTCTGCGAGGGCTGCGCCACATGGCGGGCGCTGTGAGGCTTTTGGGGTCCAGCCTGATCCTTCCTGTCCACACCGCCCGCTTACCGCTCTTGCGTGTTGTGCCCTCGTATTTGGCCTGCCCCATAGCCTCCAAACGAGCCGCCATGCGCATCGCGTAGCAGTTCGTGCAGCCTGGCGACACGATGGAACATCCTGCCACGGGGTTCCAGGTTGCGTCGGTCCACTCGATGTCAGATGAGCCGGCCATCGCGTGCTTTCTCAATGAGACTGCTGGCGATCCTCAGCGCAGCACCATGTGCTTTCGGGTTTCGATTTGAACATGCAAAGCACAGGAGAAGCGGCAGCCGCCCTCTTCCAGCGAGTGGAAGTGTCATCTGAAGCGCCCCTGGCCCGAAAACCTCTTGCCATCTTCCCATAAAGTAGCTGGCAATGGCTTCCCAGCCTTCATCGCGGACCTCTGGCGCATGGCCGAACATGTCCATGTCATGCTGGCGGTAAAGGCTACGCCATCCATCCCCGCCCATAGCTTCATCCAAGAGCTTCCGCCTTGTCTCTGTGATGCGACCGTCGCGCTTCATTAGTCGCGTGTAAGCATATCCGACCGGAGCAAGATACCAGAGGTCGATTTGACGTGAGGCAGCAACGCGCTGAATAGATTGCCAACTGACTTGCATTCCGAATGGATCAAGGAACATCACGGCTCGGTCATGCCCCTCTAGGCGGTCGCATTCTCGTGCGATGACCTGATCCGCTGTGTCACTGGTGAATTGCATCTCGGGTCGCGAAACAGGTGCAGGAAACAGTCCTTCAACCTCGTTCCGTAGCTGCTTCAGTTTGCCCTTACGAAGATCATTGAAGACGTAGCGATCAAAGCGCCGGCCTTTGTTCTTCACGTCGAAGACCCTCAGCGCCGATCCCTTGGTTGGTGCGACTGGGTCAAGAAAGTCGGTTTGTCGATCATCTTCGCGAAGTGCGGCGCGCGACCACCCAGTTCCGGCTAGCGCGTCAATGTATGTGAGCCTAAAGAAGTCCTGCTTCTGCATGACGCTCAGGTAAGCTTCGAGGTATTCCGTGAGCACTCGAAGCTTCAGTTCTGTGTGCTGGCCCCCGAAACGCTGGACTGCCCGCACCATGGTCGCCTCCTTCGGCGGTTCTATATACGTTCTCTCTAGCGGTCTTCTCGGCTGCTTTGCAAGGCGCTGCTCTGTTGTAACTCGCGAAAGTGGGTCATCGCTCTAGGTTGCTCCGTGGTTCGCGTGCGATACCGGAAGCCAGACCCAAGGAGAAACCAACGACATGCTGAATTCTCTGACGCTTTCCACAGAATACCCACCCTCCGATTACTTCATCAGGTTTTACGTAACTGGAAAACCACCGGCCTTCGAGGTCGAAGCCCTTGTGGTTCAGAAGGAGGGCGGGCTCGAATGTGACAAGCTGGACTTCATCGCAACCGGGCCTTTCAGCACCCGTGCTGAAGCAAGTTCATCAGTCGCGCACTACTCGGCCGGAATGGGTTTCGAGTGCGAGGATGCGGGTGAACCGCCAAAGTGGATGTAGATGTATGGAGCATGGCGGGTGGCCTAAGTCTCGCCAAACCGCCCCAAGCCCCCCCTACGACCCCGCCGCGCTGCTCCCCTCGCCCACTACCTCTGTGGCAATCAGCACGTCCATACAAGCCTGCATCCGCGCGGTGGCGTCGGATCGTAGCGAGGCCGCCATTGCTTCGAGTTGCTGGAGTTCCTCGTGGATACCTTGTTGCAGGCCCTCGTGACTTCCGTTGGCATCGGGAACGTCCTTGACCTGAACGTCAAAGCCTCACGATCTAACCGCATAAAGGGTGCTGCGAGTGTTCCGCCCTGCCGAACCATTGCGCTCAGAACGTCTGTAAAGCCGGTCCTCGTGATCCCAAGACGCGCTTGGTATGCTCGAGGGGATGAGTGCGTGCCCATCTGACCAGGCGGCGGCCGTGGGCACATCGTTCCTGCGCGCTCAATCTCTTCGAGCATAACAACCATGGCCGCATCGACCATCGCCATGAACGCATAGCCCTCGCGAGCAAGCTGACGACGTTCCGTCCTTCGTGCCTCATCGACTTGGAGGTTCGCAGCGGCAACCTCGCGATTGGCGGACTTTATGGTTGCCCATACGGTCCAGCCTGCTGCACCGACAGCGAGGAAGCCCGCGATTAGGGTTTGCCAATGGTCAATGAACTCCCAGAAGTAGCTATGCACAGCGTAATCCGACACGGTGACTGGCGCGACGCCCATGTCGTGCGTCCCTCAGTTCATCCGTTCCCAACCGGCCTTCTGATATCCCGCAGCGCATCCTCGTGCCGATGAATTGTCGATCATCGTCTGAGCGATAGGGAAGAACGACGCACCGCTGTTCGTCTTGCACTCCCGAGTTTCCCCCGTAGCAGGGTTCTTCAGGACGATGTCCTCAGACTGGACACAGCCGACCAGAAGGAGACCCACGAGGATCGTCAGGACAGGCGCGGTGAAGGGCATGGAGCAGCCTTGGTTGAGGAAGGCACATGGTTGCGCCACTGGAACGGCCGACGCAACGGCCGTCCTTAGACCCCATAGCCCCAACGTTCCATCGCCGGCCTCAAGGTCGGAACGACCGGCGCCAAGTGCCCAAGGTAGTCCCGGTGACGGAACACAGACCGGCCGTAAACGGGCTCCGAGACTTGGGCGTAAGACTCCGTGTGCCCGTAACGACTGTTGTGCTGGTGAGCCATGCACCGCGCGTCCCACGGCTCTCCAACGTGCTCCAAGACCGCCCTAAGGGTCTTCTCCTGACGACCCACCACATCCTCGTATCGCACTGTCAGGCACCGCGCCGGGAACCGTCCCAGCATGTCGTCCACTAGGTCCTCCACAAGGGCGTAGTGCGTCGCGGCACTCTCCAGGTCCAAGCCGTCATTGAACCCGTATTCCATCCGTAATGAGAAGATTGACAGCACCACGTCCAGCGGATGTCGCACGAGGCGGATCACAGGTGCCTCGGGGAAGGCCAGGGTGATCAGACCCAGGTGCCAATCGTTGAGGTTGTTCTTGTCCGTGAAGAACGCCTTGCCGGGTTGCATCACGCCATCCTCGCGAACCTTGGCCAAATAGGCGTCTCGCAGCGCGTTCGCACCGTGCCGCTCGTCTTCCATCCAGAGTTCTGCGAGGTCCGGCATGTAGGGCAGTTCACCGCCGGCCCCGATGTTCGGCAATGCCGTCAAGGACTGCTCAATGAGCGTCGTGCCTGAACGTGGAGACCCCAAAATAAAGATCGGCTGAGGACAGTCCCGGCGAACTCCCGCAGGCTTCAGCGACGCCATGCGGGACGCAGTGAAGAACTCCCGCGTGGCCGCTGCACACTCCTCCGCACCCGCCTGGTCGTAGCCACCGCCTGTGAGTGCCCGCAGGTCCCACTTGGCTGTCGTCCAGCATCCAAACGCCTCATCAGGGCGCCCAAGCCGATCAAGAATGCTGCCCATTGCGAGGCCGGCGTCAATGCCCACGCTGTCAGGCCCGACGACACCCGCGAGAAGCCTCAGGGCCTCGTCTAGATGGCCCGTGCGAGCCGCTATGTCCGCCCTTAACGCCTTTGCCAGGCGGTCCACGACACGCGGCCTATCAACGGCCTCTAGACGGTCCAGAAGGGTCAAAGCGGCTCCAAAGTCCCGGCCACACTCTTCAACCTTCGCGAGTTTCACGAGTGTCAGAGGGTCGTCGGGGGTGGACCTGAGGACCTCGTTGAATAGCACACGCGCGCCGTCGAGGTCCCCGGTGGTCCTGCGGCATTCCGCGAGGTCGGTGAGGACAGCAGGGTCCCTGCGGCCTTGCAGTTCAATCGCGCTCCGAAGGTGCCGTAGGGCCTCGTGGGGCCGTCCGCGCATAATGGAGCGCCCGATGGTCAGATGAGCCGCAGCAACGGCCGGCGCGGCGTCCTTGAGGGCCTTTGCGAGTGCCGCACCGGCCGCGTCGGGCATCAGCGAGACACCTGGGCTGTCGCGTTGAAGGCTGCCATCGCGGCCAAGTTGGCCTGGAGGAGGGGGCTAGGTTTGGCCGCTGCCAGCATCGCTGCTTTCGCCTTCTGGGACTTTGCCCTTTTGTCCGCCTCCTCTGTCCGCGTGTCTTCTTCCCAACAGGCTCTTACATAAGCCATCTCCTCACGCCGCTCCACCTCGCGCTCTCGTGCCTCCTGGAGGTCCGCCGCTGTGATCGCCGCTTTGCCCTTCTTCGGGATCGTGCGGGCGCCCTTGGGTCGGACAGCGAGGTTGAACTTGACGAGATTGCAAGGATTACCGTCGAGAAATCGGACAGTTTCCCGCTCAGGTGGTTCCATGATGAGGTTTGCGAGACGCAGCCAGTCATCACGTTTGGACCGTTCCGGGTGAGTTAGTGTGCCTGCACCGGACGCAATCACAAGGGGAACGCTGGGCTCGTAACGATGGACAATGCGCCAGCTTGGCGTGACGGCCAAGGCACTGTGCCAGTCGTGTTCATCTACGAATACCTCGTGTGGCAATCCAGCTTCGTCGTTCAGGATCACGCAGACACACGCGGTCCCGTCTTCGCCCAGGTAGCGGCGTGCTTCAGGTGTTTGGTCGGTGGGGATAGTCATGGTTGTCCCTGTGGCCGCTTGTGGCGCTAGCGGCGTTGAATGAATGCAGCGGGCGGATGGTGCCCGTGGAGCCGCAAGGGCTTCCATGGGCTCGTAGCGACTATCTGGCGTCTGCCGCTGCGGCTTCACGATGCAAGGTGTTCTGACGCATCATCTGCGCGTTCATCTGCGAATGCGTGCGGCGAGAGACCACGAGAAGATTTGCCCTCGTCATGTTCAAGTTGTTCCGGTCCCGGCAGCGCGTGTTCATCTTGGGGCCGGCCTCTGCGAGGTAGCGAGCAAGGAACAACATGCGGGTCTTCCCAGACCTCAGGGCGATCTCAGCGGCGGCGGTCGTGCCCGAATAGACGTAGTCCTGACCTGCCATTTTCGCGACACTCTAGTGCTGAGTGATCGTTGACGAAACGTGGTTCCAGTCTGTGAGATCTAGCAGCATCTCGCGGCCATATCCGTGAATACCGGACAAGCCTACCGCTACGACCGGCACGCCATTGAGTTCTAGATGGCGGACGGCGGGCTGGGTGTCTGCAAGAAGGTCTTCGGTGGCGTTCATGAGGGGTGTCCTTGTATAGCCTCACGGGACTGTCCCCTGGGCTAATAGAGGAGACATTTAGTGACCTCTTTCAGAGTTCGTTGTGGGAGCCATAAGAACCAACCGAAGGCGCTGCGTCAGCGTCGTTTTAGCTTGTAAATGACCGGCCAAGGTGCGCCATTGCCGCTATGAATACCCTCTGGCTTGTTGGCGCCCTCGTGACGGCACACTTCGTCATCAAGGACCTTGAAGGTCTCCGCACGAGCTTGGCAGAGCGAAGGGAGCGACGCGCAAGGACAGCCTGGATGCGACCCAAACCGATGCTCACAATGCGGCAGAAGACGGTGGCGATAGGCTTAGTGGCTATCACAGTGGTCATCGTCGTCGGCAGCCAAGTCCTGTTGACACAACAACGACCTTCACAGAAGACCTTCGCATCCCGCCCTGCAATCGCGTGCTTCGATGTCCCAAGACCATCTGGGCTCACGTGTCCATAACGACCGCAACGTGCTCGTGATGACTCAGACAAGGCGCTGTGTGCCCCTTGGGGCTTTGGCCGGTGGGTGTGGAGCGGCGTGCTGTCTTAAAGACCTCCAGCGACTTCCTTGCGGCCCCAGAGATTAGGAGGGCTTAACGTCAATCCTAGCTACCACACCAAGCGCTGACGCATAGGCATCTGCGAGGGCCTGTCGCGCCACCGCTGCGGCACTTTTCGGCACGATGAGGCCGTCATGCAAGGGAAGCGCAACAACGCCCTTGGTCTCCAAGTCCTCCAAAGCCGCCGACAGGGCCTCGCTTTCACGCCAAACGAGAAACTGCCCAGAAGCCCATCCAATGCCTTGTGGCGGTGGAGATGCCTGCAAGTCAGGTGGCAAGATCGTCGTGGGGTCAGCAAGCGCCGGATAGGCTGCCAGCACGGCGTCGCGAACCTCGCGGAGCTTCACCGCGCGGACCTCTGGCTTGGCCGTGTCACTCCATCGACCAGGCACCCGCCCTGTGCCGAACGTTTGCACGCAGAATGCCTTGACGGCGGCACGCTGAAGGCCAGGGAGATCGTAAGGGTCATGCGGCAGGCTTACAGTTCGTCCAGTCATGGCCACGAAGATGGTCAACTGGCTTGCCTTGGCGTCAACCTCAACGGTGTGTTCGCCATTGATCGTGATGTCTGCCCTAGAGGCCTTGGTGATGTTCTGGAAGGTCTCTGGACCAAGGGCTGTAATGCGGCCGTAAATGCGGGTGTCACCATGAAACACGCGCTCGAAGGCGGGGAATGCGCACCCAGAGATCGCTGCGGTCGCGACGTGGGCATTGAGGCGTCTGATGCGCTCCTGTAAAGGCGCCAGGACAGCCGCAGAAGGCGCCTGGGTTGCCCAACCGGGGACCGGCCTCACACGCACCAAGTCAGCCGTTGCGACAATCACAGGAGCCTGAGCAGACAACGAGAGTTGCCAATGGCGCTCAAGATCGTCCAGAGCGATGTCGTGTTTGCCGGCCAAGTCCGTCAGCCGCGTGGTGGCCCATAGCCGCGTCGGCAGGCCTGTTCCGTTCCCGAAAATCGGCGGACCCTTGACACCTAGACGCTCACCCACGAGGCCGGCGCCTTTCATCTCCCCAAGACGTGCCCAAAACGCTTTTGGATTGATCGCCGCGTTTCGCCACATAGCCGCTGAGTGACCACGTTGGGCCGAGAGGACATGTCCTGAGGCAGAGCCTTGTAGCAGCGCACCCAGGATCACGCCGGCTTCTGCGGCCATGCTGCGGACTTTGCCAGGGCCTGCCTTGCGGGCGCCTGGGGCCGCTTGGGTGACCATGAGGGCCACCACGGCATCAGTGAGAGCACGGGCTGACTCCGACGCCGGGGTTCGGCTGAGACGGATTGCGTGACCGTCGAGCATGTCCGCATCGGTGGGCTCAATGGTCATTAGATCGTCAGATGTCACGAAAAGGTCCTACTACGGCTGTGGGTCCGTTTCGATACCCATAGAGACAATGAAGGGTAGGGAGAGCGTCGTAGCGGTCATGATGGCTGACCGTTGACGTGGACGTTGAAGGAAGAACAAGGGGAGGTCTGTGAGGTCCTCGCGACAGCCTCTGAGCCTCACTGACCATTACGGCGTCGCGAGGGATGTCCAGGGGTGGTCCGCAGTCGTGGTCAGTGGAGGATCACCCTCAACGGTCCTCGCCGTGACCCGTTAGGGCCTGACGACCTCGCGGTGGGCGCTGTGGTGGTCTGGGGCGGTCTTTGTGGACGGTCAGATGTGGACGATGGACAGCCCTAATTGGGGCCGTCGGGAAGTCTTGGCATCGACCTGTGACCGCCGATGCTGTTGGAGAAAGTGGAGGGCCGCTGTGTGGCCGTGGCGAGTGTCTAGGCGGCAGTCGCTGCGCGTTCGTTGGGGAGAAACTGGAGACCCCAACCAGCCAGTGTGGCACTCAGCCTTTCAGGAATGGAGGCAAAGGCAGCCTCAAGGGTTTCGCAGGGGCCGAAGAACTCGCACTGGTCGAAGTCATCAGCCACCACCAGGTCCGTCCACCAGCCGAGTTTCGTGTGCCTGATGGCGAACGTCGGGAGCCACACGGGGTGATCGTTCTGAGGCTGGAGCCATACGTGCGACACGGGGTCGTCACCGACAACGACGATCCTGGCCTTATCGTGCCGAACCTTCCACGCCCACGGAAGCTCCTGGGCAAGACTGCGGATCGTTGCGATCTCTGGCTGGGCAAAGGGGAGATGCGTGTCATCGTCAAACCTTGTTGGCCGGCGTTCACACGAACTCCGCCATTTGGGTGTCGAGAGGTATGCCATTTTGACCGTCCTGTCGTTCAAGGGCAGTCGTTGCGACCGCCGAGGGCAGCATGGTCATTGCGGCGCCAAAAAGTACAGGGATATTGAAGGCCGCTGCTGATTTCTCTTGTGTGTGGGGGCGGTCCACCAGATTACAGGACCTATACGGCAGCCTCAGTGTTCGAGGCGTCTCCGGTCGCTCATGCCAGTTGAGAATGCTTTCGCATTTGGATGTTGCGAACGGTTCTTAACATCACGTCCGGGTGCGCTCCCATGTGGCCAGTCGCCGTGGCCGGCACAGGCATCCGAGGAGGATCACGGCGATGTCGATGAGGCCTTCCCACATCATCCCTCAGCGCCCCCGACAATCCGGTAGACGCTCGCGCGGCTGATGCCGACACGCTTGGCGATCTCCGACCTTGCAACGCCCTCAGCGGCCAGCCTAGCGACCTCTGCGGACTTCCTCTGAGCCGTTGGCGCGCGGCCCTTGTATTTGCCCTCCGACGCGGCCTTGCGAATGCCCTCTCTCTGCCGCTCCAGCATGATCTCCCGTTCCCAGGTCGCTACGCCAGCCAGGATCGTCAGCATTAGCTTCGAGGTCGGATTGCGCGTGTCCAGGCGTTCCCCGCCCATAGAGAGGACCACAAGGCCGATCCCGCGCTTCGTCAGGTCCGCCTCAATGGTCAGCAGTTCGGCCGTGGACCGGGCCAGCCGATCCGGCTTCGTCACGGTCAGCACGTCGCCCTCACGCATGAACGCGAGGCAGTCCTTGAGGGCCGGACGCAACGCCATCGAAGAGACCTGCTCAGCGAAGAGGCGATCACACCCTGCCGCCGTGAGGTCCCGCCGCTGGCCCTCCAGGCCGGCATCCTGCTCAACCGTGCTTGTCCTCGCGTAACCGACCTGCATTGTCCGTCTCCGTCTCACAAGAATGTAAGACATGAACGCAGATGCCGTCTCACAGGTCAACAGGTATTTGTGTGAGACACATTCTGGCTGACGTGAGACATTCCACACGAGCCTGCCCATGTGAGACAGAGGCAGATGCCGAGACTGCCCCGTTCTTGGAATGTTCTAGAGACCTGCTAAGGTCCTCGCATGACGCTCCTCCCCCGAACCCCTGAGCCCGTTCCCCTCGCCGATGTGGCGGCGGTTCTGGCGGACGCCATACGGGCCGCCTCCGTAGGTGGCCCAATGGCGGTCATCACGGTCCAAGCGATCCACCTAGCGGCGGCGCTGGAGCAGGCTGGGTTCACGGTCATTCGGCCGGCCTCACCATCCGCTCAGTTGACGTTATGACGCCTGCGTTGCGGACGACCTTGAGGCACCGCATTGTCACAGTCATGCAGAATGACCGGTGCGTCTCGCCTGCTGGTGCAATGGTCGTGGCTAGCTTCGTCGTCCTAGTGGGACTGCTCGTGCCTGACTTTGGTTGGGCGCAGGCTGTTACGTCAGGGCCGACCCCACCGCCAACGCCTCAACACGAATGGACGTTGATAATCGAAGGGGCCGTCATCGGCGGTCTTATCGCCCCCATCCTGGAGTGGCTTGATTATCGTTTCCTGGGTCTACTGCCGATTGCCAGGATACGTCGCGATCAAATCAAACGTGAGGCATCTGCCGTCGTTCGCTTCGACGCCCTTGAGATCGCGCTGGGCGACATCGCCGCGATGCTTCGCCAATCTGAGGGTGGGATGGCAACGAAGACTTCAGACAAGGCCGATACGCCGGCCGGTGAGGTCTCCACGGCGCCCAGGGGCACCCCCGACGACACCATCCCAGAGCCGGACCTTCCTACCGTCAGCTAGCTGGCGTCCATGGCGACTGCCGTTGTGTCGTCCACCTGTGCGTCGTCAGCCTGTCAGCCGTCACCGTCGCATCGTTGTCGTCGCGTGTTCGTCGCGCATGTTCGTCGTGCATCGCGCCGTTCGTCGTCGCGTGTTCGTTCATGATCGTCGCGGCGCCGGGCAGACCCCACCCGGTCACAATGCAGGAGAGCCTTCAAGAACCCGGTCTAAAGCCGCCATAATACTACTGAAATTGGCTCACACACGCGCCGGCCTCAGAAAATCTGAGGGGCTGCCAAAACGGACCCCACCCCTACGCCCCACCCGGCCTTCGCGCGGTTAAGCCCCCGTCGAACTGCCAGGGATGGCACCACACCCAGCAAAAACCCGCCTTCTGGCTGCATCTACTTAGCTAGCCTTGAGGGACCGCATCCGAAACGAACGGCGGGGCGTATCTCCCTTGATGCCGCTCCAGGACTCTTCGATGCAGCCGACGCTTCCAACGCCCATCCACCTGGCGTTCATCTTCATCCTAGAAGGTGATGACGCAGCGCGTGCGGGCTTGCCGGCTGACGCGAACCCATATGGCCTTGCAACGGAGCAAGGCGTTCGATGGCACGCCGGATGGTTAGAGGCAGCAAACGCAGCGAAGCACCAAGGCTAACGATCGCTTATCCGGGACATTCCCTGGGGACACACATGAGTCACAAGCAATCGAAAAGCTAAGCAATTACAACGTTGAAGACGATCAAGCCTCAAATCCTGCACCCGGCATACCGCGCCTGTTTCAGTCCTCATCATCCGCATCTGCATCAGCATCCGCCGTCTGCCGAGAGAGGCTTGAAGCGGCGGCGCCGGTCGTTCCCGATCTTTCGGCCAGTGCGAGCGTGCCGAGCCGCTCGACTGTCATGGGGCGGCCATCCTGTCCCCAAACCTCGATCTTCGCATTCCTGCCGCAGATGCGGACGAGCGTGTGAAGATGGACTTCGGCCTCGATGGCGGTGGCCGCGGTCCTCTCGAATGGCACCGAGGACAGCGGACTTTCGGCTGCAATGATGAAATTCTTTTTCACGTTCCGTCCTCCGTCGGCGAGTCGATCCCGGCTCTGCGGCGCAACGCGTTGAAGGCCGCCGCCATCATCTTACCTCGCACCGCACCCTTGCAAGGTCGCACGGCCAAAATCCGTCATGCGGCGGAACAAAACGCCGCTACCGCGCCCGCGCGTTCGGCACCTTTAAGTTTTGGACCAGGGCCAAGCCGCAGTGCTCCTCGGCGATGCGCAGCCCATCCGCGCCGCCCCTGCCGCTCGGGACTACGCCGGCGACCCGGGCGCCTCAGGCGTGCGCGGCCGAGATGAGGAGGAGACGCCGCGAACGGGTGTGGCGCACCTTAAGCCGCGCTCACTCCTGCTTGCCTACGCTCCGGCGTTGCGCGCGTCGGCCTGCAGCAGCTCGACAATCGGCGCGAGATCGAAAATCACCGCGCCTTCGCAGCCGATCGGGAGAAGCGGAAGTATTCGCGCGGCAAGCGGTTGAAGGCCGCGTCCGAGCCGGCTGTGGCAAAGCGCGCGGCGGTGGATCGCCCAGACGGCGCAAGCGGCTTCGATGGCGAGCGTGTTCCACGAAGGGGCTAGCGCGCGCACGGTCTCCGCGATCGATTGCGGTGCGTTGCCGGCGACGTCCTCGATACCGTCGTCGAGCTGCCCTGAATAGTTGAGCATCGCGGGGTATGCAGCCTGGCGGATCGCGGCGACGTTCGCGCCTGCCAGATGGCCGAGGTTGAGGAATTGCACGCCGCCGATCGCACCCGGCTCCGCGGCGAGGCTTGTCGGAAGGTCGGTGAAATTCGGCCACTGGATCTTGTGTATGCGCTGGCCGGACGCTTCGATGACCTTGGCGAGCGCCTGGCGCAGCGTGTCCATGGCCAGCGCGCAGACGGTGGTCTCCATGTTTCCGTGCGAGATAAAAACGCCGTTTGCCGTATCGATCAGCGGATTGTCGCAGGCCGACGAGAGTTCGGTCTCGAAAATGCGGTGGGCGAATTCGTAGGCGGCTTCAGCAGCACCGTGGATTTGCGGAATGCAGCGGAAACTCAGCGGATCTTGCAGGAGGCGTGCCTCGCCGGGCTGCCAGAGCCTGCTGCCTGCGAGCACCTCTCTCGATGCGGCGCCGGCGCGTATCTGGCCCGGTTGCCCGCGTGCCTTGTCAATACGTTCGTCCCAGGATTGCAGATTGCCGCGGAAGCCTTCCATCGAGAGGGCGCCGACGACGGTTGCCGCGTCGAGGAGTGCGCGCACGTCGGCGAGTGCGAGTGTTGCCTGTGCCAGCATGAGGCTGTTGGAACCAAGAAGGGAAATTGCCTCCTTCGCAGCGAGATTGCCGATGGGGATGGGGCCGGCGCCGCCTGGGCCGATCCCTTGCTTCCCCAGCAAAGGCACGGCCATCTGGCTCATGGACACGATGTCGGACGCACCGACCGATGTGCCCAGACGCACGGTTGGCAGGTCGTCCGCCTGGAAGCGGGCGAGGAGGCTTTCGAAAAGTTCGAGCCTGATCCCCGAGCGTCCTCTGGCGAAGAGTGCGAGTTGAATGGCCATGGCTGCGCGCACGATCTCTGCCGAGGCATTCTCGCCAGGCATGACCGTCGCGTGCGCTGTGATCATGAGGTTGTTGTAGCGCTCGATGGCGGAGCGGCTCACCTCGTAGTCTTTCTGGCTGCCGACGCCGGTGGTGATGCCGTAGGCGGGGATGCCGTGATCGACGAGAAGGTCGACGATCGCGCGGGCCTCGAGGATGGCGACGCGGCCATTGGGGGAGAGGTCGAGCGTTGCGCGGCCGTGGGCGAGAGCTTCGACGTCGGCGAGTGAAAGCGCGGTTTCGCCGAGCATGATGGTTCTGCAGCCCGGCATGATGTGCGCTCTTTCTGACTATGCAGACTTTAAGCAAAAGTAGCGGCCGCGAGCAGCAAAGACTCGCAAAAGTTTTTTTATCTTTTGTCAAAAAAGAACGCTTGTGCGGCCCTACGCCAGGATCACGCTGTCCGAATGACCAGCATGCTGTTCGCCAGCGAGCAAGCAGAGATTCTTCACGACCAGCGTTCCGAATCCTTTCTGTAAACCTCATGAAACGCTTTACGCGGTTCCGTTAGCCGGTTCGTGCCGGTTCCTTGTGTTTTCTCGTTGTTTGCAGAAAATCCAGTCTCTGCTTAAATCGTTGCCAACGCTTTCGATGCTTCAGCAGGACTCTCGATCACGGCCTGCCGGTGCCCCGCAATGGTGATGGCCGACAGCGCGCCCGGTGCGTCGATCCCGGCTTGAGCGGCCTGTACGCCGGTGACTGCCGTGGGGTTGAGATACACGGCCGTGTGCGCGGGCGTGGTCAGGCGGACGAGCACGATCTTGGCAGCGGCGAGGGCGGCGAGGAGCCTCGAGATTGGCTCGTCTGTCTCCTGCTGGCCGCCGTCATAGTCAACGAGCGTATGGGTGGCGCCTGCCTCGTTCAGGGTGCCTTGCAGGATGCGCCAGACGCCCGCGGCGCTGATGGTTATGATGTCGCCGAATAGGGTGGAGATGGTGATTTGCATTGGATACTAGGAAAGAAAGGAAAGACTTCTTTTTTGGAAAAAAGAAGCAAAAAACTTTTGGACCTTGGGGCCGGGCGTTTCCACGATCTCGGTTCCCAGTCGCAAAAGTTCTCTGGTTTTTATCAAAAAAGAACGTCCTTCCTTCCTGCCCTTTCCATATCCGCAACAATAGCCTCAGCCATGGCCCGCCGGCCTTGCGGAGCATTGAGGATAGGACGGCCCACAACGATGTAGTCGGCGCCACGGGCGATGGCTTCGCCGGGCGTGGCATGGCGCGCATGGTCGTCGGTGGTGGTGCCGCGCGGCCGTATGCCTGGGGTGGCGATCAGAAGATTGGGGTTGCCGCCTTGCGCGCGCAGGTCGGCGGGGTTGTCGTGCGGGCTGGCGATAATGCCGTCCAGGCCACAGGCGACGGCTTGTTTCACGCGCAGGGCGATCAGGTCTTTCACGCTGAGCGCGTAACCCATGTCGGCAACCGCGGCGTCGTCGAGGCTCGTGAGGACGCTGATCGCAAAGATTTTCAGGGCCGAGTCGCCACGGCCGTCGACAGCCGCGCGCATGATGGCGGGATCGCCGTGAACGGTGACCAGGCTGACGCCGCGTTGTGCAAGGGCGTTCACCGCCATGCGGACGGTCTCGCCAATGTCGTACAGCTTGTAGTCGATGAAGACGCGGTGGCCTGCGGCGACGAGGCGGTCGATGAGCTGGTCCGTGCCTGGCTTGAACAGGAGCCAAAAGCCAATCTTGTAGAAGGAGACTACGCCTTCGAGCTCATCGACGACGGCTTGTGCTTGCGCGGGCTCTGGGACGTCCAGGGCAACGATCAGGCGTTCACGCATGGGAAGACAGGACTTCTTTTTTGAAAAAAAGAAGCAAAAAACTTTTGGATCTTTGGGCCGGGCCTTGCCTCAAGCACGGTGCCAACATGCAAAAAGTTTTCGCTTTCTTCCTGCTTAGACGAGCCACCACCAAAGCACAGCCAGCAATACGATGAGGAACCCGGCGACCCAGGTCGTGAACCGGGTGAACGAGTGCCAGAAAGTCATGCGGTCGGCGAGGAAGCCTTCGGCGGTCGTCGGTCCGAGCGGGGCGGAGGAGTGGGCGTCGGTCATGATGTGCCTCGTGATGGCGGCGTGTCGGGGCGTTTCTAAGGCGTCGGGGGAGGGGCGGGCAAGGGATTGATCAGGCGGGCGGTGGGGGCCGGCACATGAGCTTCGCCCTCCACATACGCGCGCAGGGTGGCGGGATAGAGGGCGTGCTCCTGGAGGAGGACACGGGCAGCCAGCGTGTCGGCGTCGTCGGTCGGGAGGACCGGGACGGCGGCTTGGCCGAGGATCGGGCCTTCGTCCATCACCTCGGTGACGAGGTGGACGGTGCAGCCGTGCAGGCGGGCGCCGGCGGCGATGGCGCGGGCATGGGTGTGCAGGCCTGGGAAGGCAGGCAGAATGCTCGGGTGGATGTTCAGCATCCGTCCTTGCCAGGCCGTGACGAAATATGGGGTGAGAAGGCGCATGTAGCCGGCGAGGCAGACCAGTTCGATGCCGCGTTCGAGAAGGGCGGCCTGGATGGCGCGCTCGTGGGCTTCGCGGTCGCGGCGGAAGGGTCGGTGGTCGATGGCGAGGGCTGGCAGGCCGGCCTCGCGGGCGATGGCCAGACAGCCGGCTTCCGGTTCGTTGCTGATCAGCGCTGCGATTTCGGCGGGGAAGCCTGGCGTGCGCGTGGCGGCGAGGAGGGCGGCGAAGTTGCTGCCCTTGCCGCTGGCCATGACGCCGATGCGCCGGCGGTTCATCCCAGCCAGCCCATCATCCCAACCAGCCGGGCGGCAAGTCGATGTGGACCGGCACGTCCGACTCGACGACCTTTCCAATGATGCGTGGTGCTTCTCCGTGCTCGGCCAGGAGGGCGGAGGCTTCGACCGCGTCGGTGACAACCAGCGCCATGCCGATGCCGCAGTTGAAGACGCGCAGCATTTCGTCAGGCGCCACGTTGCCCGCCTGAGCAAGCCAGGCGAAGACCGGCGGCACAGGCCAGGAGCGGTCCACGACTGCGCCGAGCCCCGCGGGGAGCACCCGGGGAAGGTTGCCTGGCAGGCCACCGCCGGTGATGTGTGCGGCGGCGCGCAGAAGTCCGGCGCGATGCAGGGCGAGCAAAGGTTTTACGTAGAGGCGGGTCGGCAGCATGAGAGCGGCGCCGGCCTCCTCGCCTGGCGACCAGGGGGCGGGATCGGACCAGCCTAGGCGGGCAATGCCGCAGATGCGTCGGACAAGCGAAAAGCCGTTGGAGTGAATGCCGGAGCTTGGCAGGCCGAGGATGGTGTCGCCTGCTGCAACACCCTTTGGGAGCAGGCGCCCGCGTTCGGCGGCGCCGACGGCGAAGCCTGCCAGGTCGTAGTGGCCGGCGGCATACATGCCTGGCATTTCGGCCGTTTCACCGCCGACGAGAGCGCAGCCGCTGAGGCGGCAGCCTTCGGCGATGCCGGCGACGACCCGAGCCGCGTCGGCGACCGCAAGCTTTCCGGTGGCGAAGTAGTCAAGGAAGAATAGGGGCTCGGCGCCTTGGACCACCAGGTCGTTGACGCACATGGCGACGAGGTCGATGCCGACCCGGTCGTGCAGGCCGGTGTCGATGGCGACCATGAGCTTGGTGCCGACGCCGTCGGTCGAGGCGACGAGGACCGGATCCTCGAAGCCGGCGGCGCGCAGGTCGAAGAGGGCGCCGAAACCACCCAGAGCGCCCATGACGCCGGGACGTGTGCTGGCGGCGGCAGAGGGCTTGATCGCCTCGACGAAGGCGTCGCCTGCCTCGATGTCTACGCCGGCGTCCTTGTAGCTGACCATCAGAAGTCACTCATCATGGGGATCGTTCTCGCAAGCGAAGGCGTGAATAGGCTAGACTGGGTGCAATGCAAAAGTCCCGGCCTCATGCCTGACCAGGGGTTTGCCCCAACTCCGCCGTCAGCGCTGCTGACCTTGCCGAACATCATCAGTTTCGCACGCCTGTGCGCCGTGCCGCTCGCCATCTGGCTTGTGCTGCACCGCAATTACACAAACGCTTTCGGCCTGTTCGTGGCGGCGGGCATCTCGGACGCGGTGGATGGGTGGCTGGCGCGGCGCAATGGCGGCACGGCGCTCGGGGCGGCGCTCGATCCGCTCGCCGACAAGACGCTGATGATCGGCATGTATGTGACGCTAGCGGCAACCGGGCAACTGCCTGATTGGCTCGCTATCCTGGTGGTGTTCCGCGACGTGGTGATCGTCGGCGGCGTGGTGCTGCTGTGGCTCACCGGCCATCCTGCCACGATCAAGCCGATGCGCATTTCCAAGGTGAACACGGGGCTGCAGATCGGGCTGGTCGCCCTGGTTCTGGGCCTCGATGCGGGCGGGTTTGCCGCGGACTTTCTGCGCACCGGCATGATCTGGCTGGTCGGCATCAGCACGCTGCTGTCGGGGGCCGCCTATGTGCAGCGGACGGCGGTGCCGCAGGGGCTCGCATGAACGACATGCTGCCAGACGAATTGCCCGTGAGCGACGCGACGCACAACACCAACACGGCTGCATGGCAGCCGCATTTGCCGCCTTCCACAAGCGCCACGCGGTCGCAGCGCATCGCCCTGCTGGTCGGCATCGGGGTCTGCCTGTGGGTGGGGCTGCGGCTGTTCGAGCCGATCCTGATGCCGTTCGTGGCAGCCGCCGGCATCGCCTATGTGCTCGATCCGATTTGCACGCGCATGTCGCGTGTGAAGCTGCCGCGCGGGCTTGCCAGCCTGTTATTGGTGCTCGGGCTGGTCACCGCCGTGCTGCTGTTCGCGCTGCTGCTGTATCCGCTGATCCTCGACCAGGTGAGCCTGCTCGTCGGGCGTGTGCCGAGCTATGTGCGCGGCCTGTCCGCCTTCGCGGCCAAGACGATCTCGCAACTTCAGCAGCATCTCGGCCCGGAGTATGTGGACGCCAAACTTTCCGAACTGGTCAGCGGCCAGGCGGGCGCGATGCTAGGGTTCGTGGCGACCGCGGTGAGCCAGATCGTCGGCGGCGGTTACGCGCTGTTCAACGTGCTGTCGCTCATGGTGGTCACCCCGGTGGTCGCCTTCTACCTGCTGCGCGACTGGCCCAGCGTGGTCGCCCGTTTCGATAGCTGGCTGCCAAGGCGCTACCAGGGCGTGCTGCGCGCGCAGATACGGGAGGTGGACCGCATCCTCTCCGCCTGGGTTCGCGGCCAGGCGATGTGCTGCATGATCCTGGCGATCTTTTATGCGCTCGGGCTCTCGTTGGTCGGGCTGGAACTCGGCCTGGTCGTCGGACTGACCGCCGGCTTTCTCAGTTTCATTCCGTATGTCGGCAGCATCACCGGCCTGGTCGTCGCCATCGGCCTCGCATTCGCGCAGTTCCCGACCTGGGAGGGCGTGATCCGGGTGGCCAGCGTGTTCGTGGTGGGGCAGGTTTTGGAGGGCTACGTGATCTATCCACGCTTCTTGGGCGACCGGGTGGAATTACCAGCGGTGTGGGTGATTTTCGCGCTGTTCGCCGGCGGAGCGGCGTTCGGGTTCGTGGGTGTGATGCTCGCGGTGCCGGTGGCGGCGACAGTTGGCGTGTTGGCGCGCTTTTGGCTGCGGCGGTATTTGCGCAGCCCGCTTTATCTAGATCCGCCTTTGTAAAACACGGTACAAAGTAACAGGGGACGGGGGCCTCTAGGCCCCAGCGGGGTCCAGGGGCAGAGCCCCTGGCCTGAATACTTACTTAATCTTAGCTTCGCGGAAGACGACGTGCTTGCGCACGACCGGGTCGTACTTCGTGAATTCCATCTTCGTGGTCTTCGTGCGGGCGTTCTTCTTCGTGACGTAGAAGTAGCCGGTTTCTGCGCTCGAAACGAGGCGGATCTGCACGGTGTTCGACTTGGCCATTACGCACCTCTATGGGGCCGGCGCCGCTCGGCTGCCGGAAAGCGGGGTAGATGGAGCAGATGGGGTGCCTGGGTCAAGGGGCAGCCTTGGCGTCGATGACGGATGGGGGCGGGACGATGAGGGCGGCCTTGTAGGCAGCCGGGTGGTCAACCAGGAACCTGGCAGCAAGCGTATCGTCGTCGTGGGCATCGGGGGTGGGCGCTTCGGCGGCGGGGCAGGCGCTGCGTATGTCGATCGCCCGCTCCACGGGCAGAGGGGCACGGGCTGCGCGTGAGGCGGCAATCGCGCCTGTGAGGTCCTGGCGGCCAAGGGCGAGATCGGCGAGTTCGTGATTGGTCTCGGCATCGCCTTTGCTGGTGCACACCTGGGGAATGACGCCAAGGGACTGGAGTGGCCAGCCAAGGGGGGCGAGGACGCGGCTCCAGGTCACGAAGAGTTCGCCGCCGTCCGGAAGCCGGGCGAGGGTCTGGACGAGGCCCTTGCCGAGGGTGGCGCTGCCGACGACGACGCCGCGGCCCAGGTCGGCGAGGGCGGCGGCCATGATTTCGGCGGCACTTGCGGTGCGGCCGTCCACCAGCAGGATCACGGGGAGGCCGTGCGTGAGGTCACCGCCTTCGATGCGCCAGTCGTGCGTGGCTTCAGGGTCGCGGCCGGCTGTGCTGGCGATGATGCCGTGGTCGGCGAAGAGGGCGACGGCGGTGACGGCCTGGCGCAGGAGGCCGCCACGGTTACCGCGGAGATCGACGACGGCGGCGGTGGGGGAGGGTTTGACGGCAAGGCCGGCTTCGATCGCCTGGCTGATCCGCTCCGCGGTGTTGCTGGTGAAGGAGGTGACCCGGATGACCATGAGGCCGCCATCGTTGCTGGCGATGACCGTCTCCGGCGGGATGGCTGCGAGTGTCAGCGTGACGGTGCGGTTCTGACCGTCGAGGCCGCGTACGGTGACAGGCATGTCCGAACCTTCGGGGCCGGAAAGGAGGGCCTGCACGTCGTCGGGCGAGGAGGTGCGCAGGCGCCTGCCTTCGACGGCGAGGATGCGGTCGCCGACGCGCAGGCCAGCCTCTTCGGCTGGGCCGCTCGGCACCAGGCTGCTGATGACGACCGTGCGGCCGCGCTGGACGAGGGTCACGCCGGCGCCAGCGTCGATGGAGAGCTTATCGCGCTCCTCCTCGGCAGGCTCCGGGGGCACGTAGCGGGAGTAGGGGTCGAGATGGGTGAACATCTCGTCGAAGAAGCTTTGCGTCAGCGCCTGGGCGCCGGCGCTGCGCAGCACGCCGGAGGCTACCATGGCGGCGGCTTCGAGGTCGGCGGCGGCGTGGCCCCAGCCTCGGGCGTCGTCAGGGGCGGGCGCCGCGATGCTGGCGAGGACGCGGCCGGCCTTGCTGATGACCAGGCGCTTGTCCCTGAGATCGGCTTCCAGAAGCGCATCCAGCGCGGTGATGCCGTGCAGGCCCCACAAAGTGAGTTCCTGGGCAGTGGTAGGGTCCAAGGTGCGCGGGATGGTGAAGGTAAGGGCGGCGGTGATGACGCGGCTGGCCAGCGGCGTGTCGAAGCTTCCGCCCTCGCCGATGGCGGCGCGGACGTGGATGGATGGAAGGCAGCAAAGAAGGGCCAGCGTTGCCGCTGTCAGCGTTCTGATCGAAATCCGCCCCGGCGTTTTGTCTGCTTGCGATTCTTCTTCGCCACGCCGCGCTTGGTCTTGGTGGGTTGCGGTGGGACTTCGCCGAGCGTCGGGCGCGGACGTGCGGCGCCGCCAAGATCGCGGCGGGAAAATCCGTCGTCGAGGCCGAAGATCAGGCCGCCGGTGATGGGAGTCGCTTCGGCAAGACGCACAGCCACGTCGTCCGCGAGCCTAAAACTGCGGTGCGTGCGCCGGCCGGTCAGCGATTGTGTGGTTTCGTCATGCATCCAGTAATCGTCTGGCAAAGATGACAGCGGGATCAGTCCCGAAGCACCGTTGCCATACAATGTCACGAAAAGGCCGAAGCGTGTGACACCGGAAATGCGCGCCTGGAAGCTCGCCCCCACTTTGTCCGCCATGTAGGCAGAAAGGTAACGGTCGATGGCCTCGCGTTCGGCGAGTGCCGCGCGTCGTTCGGTGCCGGTGATGTGCTCGGCGGTGTCGGGCATGGCCGCCGCTTCTTCCTCGGTCATCACGCCCAGGCCGAGTTTCAGGCCGGCAATCAGGCTGCGGTGCACGAGGAGGTCGGCGTAGCGCCGAATCGGGCTGGTGAAATGGGCGTAGCGCGGCAGGGCCAGGCCGAAATGGCCGATATTGTCCGGGCTGTAGGCGGCCTGGCTCTGGCTGCGGAGCATCACCTCGTTGATCAGCGGCGCCTGCTCGGTGCCGGCGACGCGTTTCAGCACTGCGTCCAGGTCGGCCGGGGTCACGTTCAGGCCGTGCGGCAGGGATATTTCGAGAGTCCTGAGGAAAGCGAGCAAATTTTCGAGTTTCTCGTCGGAAGGCTGGGCATGGATCCGGTACATGCAGGCGCGTTTCAGGCGCTCCAGTTCCTCGGCGGCGGCGACGTTGGCCAGCACCATGAACTCTTCGATCAGGCGGTGGCTATCGAGCCGCGGGCGCGGGGCGATGGAGGCGACCTTGCCCTGGTCGTCGAGGACCACTTTGCGCTCCGGCAGGTCGAGATCGAGTGTTCCACGGGCCTGGCGCGCTGCGAGCAGCGCCTGGAAAGCCGAATAGAGAGCGTCGAGATAGCCGGAGGGCAGGCCAAGCGAGTCGTTTGTTTCGCGCGCCGCCTGCACTTGCGTGTAGGTGAGGCGCGCTGCACTTTTCATCAGCCCGCGGCCGAAACGATGTGCGGTTTTGCGGCCGTTCGCGTCGATGCGCATTTCGACGAAGAGGCAGCCGCGTTCCTCGGCGGGACGCAGGCTGCACCAGCCGTTCGACAGCGCTTCCGGCAGCATGGGCACGACGCGGTCGGGAAAATAGCAGCTGTTGCCACGCAATCTTGCGTCGCGGTCGAGTGCCGTGCCGTGGCGGACATAGTGCGCGACGTCCGCGATGGCGACGATCAGGCGGAACCCGTCACCGTCCGGTTCGGCGTAGATCGCATCGTCGAAGTCGCGGGCATCCTCGCCGTCGATGGTGATGAGTGGCGTGTCGCGCAGATCGGTGCGTTTTTGGAGCGGGGTGGCGCGGGCTCGTCTGGCCTGCGCTTCGGCCTCTGGCGAAAATTCCGTGGGAATGCCGTGCGTGTGGATGCAGATCAGGCTGACCGAGCGGGCGTCGCCGATGTTGCCAAGGCGCTCGATGACTTGCGCCGGCTTGAGACCGAAGCCGGTGCCTGGAAGCGGTTCGGCGAGGATTATTTCGCCGGGTTGTGCATCGAGCGTCTGGCCTGGCGGGATTCGCCATTCGGCCTTGGCGCGGCGGTCCGTGGGGATCAGGCGGTCTGGCGCGCGGAAGACGCCGAGGATCCGGGCCGGCGTGTCGCTCAGACGTTTGAGGGTGCGGCCTTCGTATTTGCCCTGACCGATCGGCTTGAGGCGCGCGAGCACGCGTTCGCCTGGCGCCAGGGCTGGCAGGCCACGTGGTTCGGGGCGCATGAGCACGAGCGGCGGCGGGCCATGGCCTTCCCAGCCAACTGGCCGGGCGATGGGATCGCCATCGGGGTCGGTGCCGAAGATCTGGACCACCGAGGTTTCGGGCAGTCGGCCGGGTTCCGTAAAACGCTTGTGGCCGGCGGGGGCGATGGCGCCGTCCTGCGCGAGCGTCTTGAGGATTTCTCGCAATGCGGCCTTGTCTTCAGGGTCGATCTTGAAATGGCGGGCGATTTCGCGCTTGCCGACCCGGCCGCCTTGTTCGCGGATGAAGGTCTTGATGGCGGCGCGGGTGGGAAGCTCAGCCATTCGGAAGACTATAGTTGCTCGCTGTCATCGGTTTCATGGACCCGCACTTGTCCATGCGAGCTGGAGCGTGCCGGCGGCGGCGCGAAGCGTGCGGTCGAGGGTGGCCAGCGGCAGGTGACGCCGCTGTGCGAGTTCGAGATAGGCGGCGTCGTAGAGAGTCAGCTTGAAGCGCTCCGACAGGTGCAGGGTGGTGTTCCAAGCATAGGTGTCGGTGTCGGAGTCGATCGTGATCGGCATGCGGGCGAGCTGAATCAGGGCGTTGTCACGGAAGGCGGCATCGAGGCGGCCACGCCGCATCGACATCTGCAGTCCGTTGGCGACTTCGAGGCGCCAGAGTGCCGGAACCACGGCGCCCTGTTCCACGACCTGATCGAGGAGGCTGTCTGTCTCGGGGGTTCGTTCGTCCGTGAAATACCAGCTGAGCGTCGCTGAAGCGTCGAGGACGAGGCTCAACGGCGGCCTTCTTTGATGAGGTCCTTCAGCTTCAGGCCGCCGAGCGTCACACCAATGCTCATGGCGCGTATGCTCTGCGCGGCAGCGCGCGCTTCCTCGCGGCTGAAGGCGGCGTTGTTGGGGATGAGCCGTGCGACAGCTTTGCCGCGCCTGGTGATCACGACTTCCTCACCCTGCTCCACCCAATCAAGCAAGGTCCCTAGCTTGTTCTTGGCGTCGAACGCGCCGACTTCCTTCACGAGAAACTCCTGTAAGCTAGCCCGTAAGCTAGATAACGAGCTGAATGCCGTTTAACAAGGCGCGGATGCTGCTCAGCCGACCGGTATTAAAGAAGCGAAGTTTTTTGTTTTTTTTTTACAAAAAAGAACCCCTAGCGGAGCGGTCTTAAGCTGCTGCTGCGGCTTTCTTCTTAGCGCTGGCCTTAGCCTTCTTCTTCTTTTTAGCCACCGGCTTCTTAGGCGTCTTTACGGCAGGAGCAGCCTTGGCGACGGCAGCAGCCTTCTTCGCGGGCGCCTTTTTGCCTTTGGCCTTCAGCACCTTGCCTTTTTCCGTGAGCAGGGCGAGGGCTTCGGGGAGGGTGATGTCGTCCATTATGACGTCGCGCGGCAGGTTGGCGACAGTCTGGTTGTGCTGGACGTAGGGCCCAAAGCGGCCTTTGCGGACCTGGATGTCAGCGTTGTCTTTCGGATGCTGGCCGAGGATGCGCACGCTGGCGAGCTTGCGGGCGATGACGTCCACGGCGCGGTTGAGGCCGATGCTGAGCAGGTCGTCGTCGCGGTCGAGCGAGCCGAAGATGCTGCCCATTTTCACGTAGGGGCCAAAGCGGCCCAGACCGACCGTAATTTCCTGCTTGGTTTCGGGGTGCAGGCCGACGAGGCGTGGAAGGGAGAGCAGGCCCAAGGCCTGTTCGAGGGTGACGGATTCACCCTCCATGCCTTTGGGCAGGGAGGTGCGGCGCGGCTTGGCTTTCTTGTCCTCGGGGTCGGGCTCGCCTTGCTGGGCGTAGAGGCCGAACGGGCCGCGCCGGATGGTGATGTCTTCCTGCGTCTCGGGGTGCTTGCCGAGCGTGCGCATGCCGTCCTTGAGGACTTCGGCGTCGCCTTCGCCGCCTTCCATGGCCAGGCGGCGGGTGAATTTGCATTCGGGGAAGCGGGAGCAGCCGATGAAGCTGCCGTGACGGCCGAGCTTGAGGCCGAGGCGGCCCTGGTTGCAGGAGGGGCAGAGGCGGGGATCTGTCCCATCGGTACGGGCGGGGAAAAAGTGCTCGCCCAGGTCCATATCGAGGGCGTCGATGACGTCGCCGATTTTCAGGTCGCGGGTCTGCTCGATGGCCTTGGAGAAATCCTGCCAGAAGGCGTGCATGAGGCTGTGCCACTCGAGGCGGCCGCCGGAGACGTCGTCGAGCTGTTCCTCGAGGCCAGCCGTGAAGTTGGTGTCCACGTAGCGTTCGAAGAAGCTGGTGAGGAAGGCGGTGACGAGGCGGCCGCGGTCTTCGGGGACGAAGCGCTTGTTCTCCATGCGCACGTAGTTGCGGTCGCGTAGCACGGTAAGGATGGAGGCGTAGGTGGAGGGACGGCCGATGCCGAGCTCCTCCATTTTTTTTACCAAGCTGGCTTCGGAGTAGCGCGGCGGCGGCTGCGTGAAATGCTGGTCGGCGGCGACCTGGCCGCGTTTCAGAGGATCCTTCTCGGCCATGGGCGGGAGCATGCGGCTGTCGTCGTCGTCGCCGGACTTGCCCGGTTCGTCGTCGGTGCCTTCCCGGTAGAGCTTCAAAAATCCATCGAAGGCGATGATGGAGCCGTTGGCGCGCAGCGTGGTCGTGCCGCTGCCGACGTCCACGGCGACCTGGTCGAGCTCGGCGGATTGCATCTGGCTGGCGACAGCGCGCTTCCAGATTAGTTCGTAGAGGCGCTGCTGTTCTGGGTTCAGGTAGGCGGCGACCAACTCGGGGGTGCGGGCGACGTCGGTAGGGCGGACGGCCTCGTGGGCCTCTTGGGCGTTCTTCTGTTTGCTCAAATATTCACGTGCGACGCCGGGGATGTAGTCGCGGCCGAAATGTTCGCTGACGTGGGTGCGTATAGAGTCGATGGCTTCGCGCGCCATCTGCACGCCGTCGGTACGCATGTAGGTGATCAGGCCAACGCTTTCGCCGCGAAGATCCACTCCCTCATAGAGCTGCTGGGCGGTGCGCATGGCAGCTTGCGCGCCCATGCCGAGCTTGCGGCTGGCCTCCTGCTGGAGGGTGCTGGTGGTGAAGGGGGCGGGCGGGTTCCGCTTGACGCGACGGCGCTCGACCTTCGCCACGCTGAACTGGCCAGCCTCCACCGCAGCCTTAACACGGTGCGCAACTTCGTTGTTGTTAAGGTCGAACTGGTCGAGGCGATGGCCTTCGAGGTGGGTCAGGCGGGCGGTGAACGGCGCGCCTGCCGGGGTCGTGAAATGCGCTTCGACAGTCCAGTATTCGCGCGGCTTGAATGCCTCGATCTCGGCTTCGCGGTTGCAGACTAAGCGAAGGGCCACGGACTGAACGCGGCCTGCGCTGCGGCTGCCAGGCAGCTTGCGCCAGAGGACGGGCGAGAGGGTGAAGCCGACCAGGTAGTCCAGGGCGCGCCGGGCGAGGTATGCCTCGATGAGCGGCATGTCGAGCTCGCGCGGATGCTTCATCGCGCGCTGCACGGCGGTTTTGGTGATTTCGTTGAAGGTGATGCGCTGGACGTCTACGCCTTTCAGCGCGTGCTTGTCCTCGAGCATGGCGCGGACATGCCAGGAGATGGCCTCGCCTTCGCGATCCGGGTCGGTCGCTAAATATAAGGTACGGGCGCCTTTCAGCGCCTTGGCGATGGCGGCGACGTTCTTGCTGCCGCGGTCGTCCGCCTCCCAATCCATGGCGAAATTCTCGGCGGGACGAACGCTGCCGTCCTTTGGCGGAAGGTCGCGGACGTGGCCGTAACTGGCGAGAACCGTGAAACCGTCGCCCAGGTATTTGTTGATCGTTTTGGCTTTGGCGGGTGATTCTACAACGACGACGTCGGTCATTTTCGTCCTAAGAGTGGGCCGAGAGGCCCCAGACATCGCTATATATAGGTGGGCTTAAGCGGGCGAGTGCGCTTCTGTGTCAAGCGAGAAGGCAGACCGCGTTGCCTGGAAGGAACTCCACGCGAAGCGCCAGCTCCAGCTGGACGAGGGCCGCCATCACAGCAGACGGCGCGAAATGGCTACGGCGAAGCAGTTCGTCAACCGAGGTCGGCGAGGCGCTCAACAGCCAGAGCAGCTCGACCTGGGCGCGCTTCACGTCGGACGGGCGAAGCTCGAAGCCGGCGGCATCCTCGGACAGGCCCTGGCTTACGTCGCGGAACAGAGGAGACCGCGCCAGCCCCTCCTGGCTCGGGTGATCGGGCAGGTTGGCGACAATATCCTCCGCCGTTTCGGTCAGGTAGGCGCCCTGGCGGATGAGGTCGTTCGAGCCACGGCAGCGCGGGTCGAGCGGGGAGCCGGGGACGGCGAACAGCTCACGGCCCGATTCCAAAGCCAGCCTCGCAGTGATGAGGCTGCCCGAACGCAACGCCGCTTCCACGACGACGACGCCGATGGACAGGCCGGCGATGATGCGGTTCCGCCTGGGAAAGTGGCGCGCCTGAGGGGCGGTGCCCAAGGGCGCCTCACTGACGACGGCGCCTCCCAGGGCGATGCGGGCCTGGAGGTCGGCATGTTCGGGCGGGTAGGGCTGGTCGAGGCCGCCGGCGACCGCGGCGACGGTTCGGCCGGTGGCGAGCGCGCCGGCGTGGGCGGCGGCATCGACGCCTCGCGCCATGCCGGAGACGACTACGATGCCCTGCAGCGCGAGTTCCTCGGCCAGCGCTTCGGCCATGCGCTGGCCGTTCGCCGACGCGTTGCGGGCGCCGACGATGCCGACGCAGATCTCGGCCGTCAGCGCGCTGGCGTCGCCGATGATGGAAATCACCGGCGGCGGGTCGGAGAGCAGTTTCAGCAGCGGCGGGTAGAGTGCATCGCCGACGAACAGCATGCGGCCGCCGAGTTTTTGCAAGCGCTCCATTTCCGCTTCAGCGGCTTGCGGTGTGACGACGGACGGGTCGCTGCTTCGGCCGCCGGCGCGGGCGAGGCCGGGGAGGGCCGCGATGGCGTCTGCGGCGTTGGCGAAGCGTGAGAGCAGGCGGCGGTAGGTGACAGGGCCGACACCTTCGGTGCGGGCGAGGCGCAGGTGGTCGATGCGCGAGGCGCTCACGCCTGCAGTTCGCGTTCGGGGCGGGCGTTCTTGCGGCCGATACGCGGCTCGGTGCCCGCAAGGATGCGGCTGATGTTGGCGCGGTGCCGCGCCCAGACGAGAATTGCCACGACCAGGGGCGCCACCCACCAGAAGGCGGGCGAGAGAAGGGCGGCTGCAACTGGGGCGACCGCAAAGGCTGCGAGTGCGCCGGCGGAGCTGATCCGCGTGACGGAGGCAGCGATCAGCCAGGCGAGGCAGGCGCAGGCGCCGACATGCCAGTCGAGCGCCAGGAATGCGCCGAGCCCTGTCGCGACACCCTTGCCGCCGCGAAAACCGATCCAGACAGGGAAGCAATGTCCGACGACGACGGCGATGGCGGCGAGCGGCTCCCATTCCGGCCCGAAGATCAGCCGGACCGCCTGCACAGCCAGCGCGCCCTTGCCGGCGTCGAGCAGGAGCGTGCCGGCGGCGAGGCCGCGCCTGCCTGTGCGCAGGACGTTGGTGGCGCCGATATTGCCTGAGCCGACCTGGCGAATGTCGCCGAGGCCGGCGAGTCTGGTGAGGATCAGGCCGAAGGGAATGGACCCGAGAAGGTAGGCCAGCGCGGCCGCCCCGAAGCTCAAGATCTCCTGCTGCCAGATAGGGCCGCTCATCCGAACACCCGCCGGCCGGCTTTCCAGGTGCCGATCACCCGGGCTTCGAGCGCCCGTCCGTCGAACGGAGTGTTCTGGGCTTTGCCTGGCAGCTTGCCGGCGATGACCTGCCAGAGACGGTCGGGGTGGAAGAGGCAAAGGTCGGCCATAGCGCCCTTTGCCATGGTGCCCGCGGTGACGCCGAGAAGGCTGGCGGGACGGGCGGTCAGCAGGTCGATGGCCTGCGACAGGCTCAGGTGGCCGCTCTGCACCTGAGCCAGGGTAATGCCGAGGAGCGTGACCAGACCGGTGCCGCCTGCCGAGGCCTGGGCGAAAGGGAGGCGCTTGTCGTCGGCATCGCGCGGCTGGTGGTCCGATGCGATGGCATCGATGGTGCCATCGGCGAGGCCTGCGACGATCGCCTGGCGATCGGCTTCGGAACGAAGAGGCGGCGAGAGCTTCGAGTAGGTGAGATAGTCGCCGATGGCGGTTTCGTTCAGGTCGAAATAGGGCGGGGCGGTGTCGCAGGTGACATCGAGGCCCTGCTTCTTGGCGCGGCGTATGAGGTCGATGGTTTCGGCCGTCGAGACATGGGCGATGTGCAGCGCGCCGCCGGTGAGGCGCGCAAGGCGTATGTCGCGTGCCACGATGATCGCCTCCGCCACCAGAGGAATGCCGGGAAGGCCAAGGCGGGTGGCCAGTTCGCCCTCGGTGGCGCAGCCGCCGTCTGCGAGCGACGGGTCCTCGGGGTGCTGGACGATCCGGCCGCCAAAGGCGCGGGCGTAGCTCAGCGCGCGTCGCATCAGGCCGGTGTCTGCGATGGCGCGCTTGCCGTCCGTATAGGCGACCGCGCCGGCCTCGCGCAGCAGGCCTATTTCGGAAAGCTCGGCGCCGCGGCAGCCGCGTGTCAGCGCGCCGTAGGGCAGGATGGTCAGCGAACCGGTCTCCTCGCCGCGGGCGCGAAGCAGGCGCACCAGGGCGGGATCGTCGATTGCGGGGGCGCTGTCGGGCAGGGCGGCGAGCGTGGTGATGCCGCCGGCCGCGGCGGCCTCGGCGGCGGAGAAGATCGTCTCGCGATATTCGAAGCCCGGTTCGCCCAGCGTGACGCGCATGTCCACAAGGCCGGGGCAGAGGATGGCGCCCTCCGCATCCACGATCTCGGCGCCCTCAGGCGGCGAGAGCTGGCCGTAATCGGTGATCATGCCGCCGCGTACTAACAGCGAGCCTGCGGCATCGATCTGCGCAGACGGGTCGAGCAGCCGTGCGTTGCGTATGAACACGTCAGACATTGCGTCGCGCCTTGCGGCCGAGCGTGTCGAGAACCGCCATGCGAACGGCGACGCCCATCTCCACCTGCTCGCGTATCAGGCTGCGCTCAGGGTCGTCGGCGATGGCGCTGTCGATCTCCACGCCGCGGTTCATCGGGCCAGGATGCATGACGAGCGCATCCGGCTTGGCGCGGGCGAGGCGTGCGGCGTCAAGGCCGTAGAAGCGGAAGAACTCGCGCGCAGACGGCACCAGCCCCTTCGTCATGCGCTCGCGCTGGAGGCGGAGCATCATGACGATGTCCACGCCTCTCAGGCCCTCGTCCATGTTGTGGAAGACGGTCACGCCAAGGCGCTCGATCTCGGCGGGGATCAGGCTTGGCGGCCCGATCAGCCGGACCTGGCTGCCCATCGTGCTGAGCAGGAAAATGTTGGAGCGCGCGACCCGGCTGTGCGCGACGTCGCCGCAAATGGCGATGGTCAGCCCCTGAAGGCTGCCGCGCCGCCTGCGTATCGTGAGCGCATCGAGCAGCGCCTGCGTCGGGTGCTCGTGCGTGCCGTCGCCGGCGTTGATGACGGCCGCATCGACCTTCTTCGCCAGCAGCGCCGGCGCACCCGACTGGTCATGGCGGACGACAAGCAGGTCGCACTGCATGGCGTTCAGGGTCGTCGCGGTGTCCAGCAAGGTCTCGCCCTTGTTCACCGAACTCGCGGAGACCGACATGTTGATCACGTCCGCACCCAGGCGCTTGCCGGCAAGCTCGAAGCTCGTGCGGGTGCGGGTACTGTCCTCGAAGAACAGGTTGATCAACGTGCGGCCGCGCAGCAGGTCGCGCTGAGTCTTTCCGGAGCGATTGAGAAGAGCATAGCTCTCGGCGAGATCCAGCAACGATTCGATCTGCGGCGGGTGCATGCCTTCGATCGCTAGCAGGTGCCGGGAGAGGATCACGGCGCTGGATTTAGACCGCGTTGGTGGGGATGGCCAGAGGGGGCGAGAGAAGGAAGAAAAGGTCTTCTTTTTTGAAGAACGAAGCAAAAAACTTCTGCGGGTTGAGTGCGGCAGGATCTTTATAGATGGTCCTCTATGTCCATGCTCGCGTGGAGAATGCGAATAACTTCGATGCTGTCGCCGTCTGGCTGGAAGAAAATGACGTGCGAGCCGGATGGGAATTTGAAATAGCCCGCCCTGAGCTCAGGGCATGGGCTTCCGCGAACGCGCCCTGAAGCAAGTACGCTCATGTGGCGAGCCAATTGCCGAACATAAAACTCAGCCTGCCTGATACCCCAACGGGCCTGAGTGTAAGTCCAGATGTCGTCGATATCGCGTTGAGCCCTTGGCCTGAGAACGAATCGGCCGCTCATCTCCGGCGCGTTTGAGAGGTCCGCTTGCTGGCGAGAAACGTCTCGACATCGAACGGCTCGGATGGGCCGCTCTGCTCGCCTTCGATCAAGGCGGCTTGCAACGCCGCCAGTTTGGCATCCCGTTCTTCCAGGAGGCGTAGCCCCGCCCGGACCACGTCACTCGCGCTGCCATACCGGCCCTTGCCGACCTGCGCGTCGATAAAGCCGCTGAAATGATCGCCGAGGGAAAAAGACGTATTCTTTGGCAAGGACGTCTCCAAGTACCATCAGATAGTACCCATAGCAGAAAGTACTGTGCTCCAGGTCCAAAGTTTTTGGTTCTTTTTTCAAAGAAGAACGCGCTTGCTTCCCGTCAGCGCCAGCCGCTCCGCAATGAGAAACGGCGCATCGGCCGCAGCCTGGGTGAAAACACAGATTTCATCGACCTGCCGCTCGGCCGTCAGGGCGCTGGTGAAATGGTTGTCTGCGGCGGTTTTGAGCGTGGCGCCGCTGCGGTCGGTGAGGGTCATGTGGAAGCGCCAGCGCTGCATGACATAGGGGTAGCCCCAGCGCTGGAGGAGAGCTTCTTCCTCGGGTGTGAGGCCGGCAGCGCGGCGGCGGGCGAGTTCGGCGTCCGAGGGGGGCAGGCGGTGGATATCGGTGGTTTCGACGCAGGCGTCGGCGAGAGAGTGGAGTGCTGCGCTAGGCGTCGTTGGAACGAGGGCGAGGAAGCCGTCGATGACGCCGACCTGCAAGGGAGGCAACGCGAAGGGTGCGGTGTTGGCCGCAAGCGTGGCGGCGGCTTGCACGAATTCTTCCCAACCGGTGGACAGGCGCATGGGCGGGCGGAGGGTGGCGTGAAAGCCGTAGCAGCGCGCGGCTTCGGTGCGCTGGGCGATCTCCGGGAGGTCGGGTTGGCGAAGGATGGCAGCCGTCTCAGGGTCGCGTCCCAGCCAGCGGTTGCCGGCAAGGGCGAGTGGGTCGGTGGGCGCTGGGGCCCAGTAGAGTGCCGCGCGGAAGGACGGCGCTTGAGGACTCACGCGACCCTGCAGCCTTCGCGATAGACTTCCCTGACAATGGGAAGATCGTCGCACAGGCGGACACGCACGAGGTCCGCGCGCTGGCCGGAAGAGAGGTCGCCACGGTCGCTGAGCTTGGCCATGCGGGCGGGGTTCAGGGTGATCAGGGCGATGGCGGCGGGGAGCGGGAGCAGCTTGGCGGCCGCGGCCCGGAAGGCGGCGTCGATGAGGGCGGCGGGGACATAGTCGGAGGCAACGGCGTCCACCAGGCCGGCGCGCAGGAGGTCGGCGGCGGCGACATTGCCTGTATGGGAGCCGCCCCTGACAAGGTTGGGCGCGCCCGCGATCACGGTCATGCCGCCTGTGCGCGCGGCAGCCGCGGCGGTTTCGGTGACGGGGAATTCGCTGATTGGAATACCGTCGGCGAGGTTCTCCTCGATCTCTTCGAGGGTGCGGTCGTCGTGGCTGGCGAGGATCGCGCCCGTGCCGGCAAGGCGTTCGATGAGGCCGCGCCGCTGGATGGTGCGCAGGCGCTCGCGGCGATCCTGCAGGAAGGCGGCGCGGCGGTCGATGGCCTCGTCCGACTCGCCGCCTGCACGGCGAAGGGCGCGGTAGCGGTCGAGGTCGCCGTACTGGCCGATGCCGGGGGTGTGGTCCATCAGGCTCGCCATGCGGACGCGCGGATTGTCCGCCACCTGGTCGAGCAGGCCGGGCATGGCGGGGGCTGGCACTTCGCAGCGCAGATGCAGGTAGTGGTCGGCCTTGAGCAGGCCGGTGGGCGCCAGCGCGTCGAGGTCGGCGATGCCGTCGGTGCAGGTGAGCGTGCGGTCTTCGTCGAACCCGAGATCGCCGACGCACAAGGCGTCGAACACGGTAGTGACGCCTGCGGCGGCGCATTGCGAATCGTGGGCGACGAAGGCGGCGCGTGACGGCCAACGCGCGTTCATGCGCGGTTGCACCTGGCGCTCCAGGTTATCGGTGTGGAGGTCCACGACGCCTGGGATGAGGAAGTCGCCGTCGCAATCGATGGCGGACGGCAGCGAGGAGCGGCCGCGTGCGATGGAGGCGATCCGGCCGGCGTTTATTTCCAGGGTGCCGGCGAACATCTCGCCCGGCAGCACGAGCATGGCGTTTGTCAGCAACATGGCTTGTGCCCGGCCCGGCCTGGGAGAGGTGGCTCCCGAAGTAGGACTCGAACCTACGACAAAGCGATTAACAGTCGCTTGCTCTACCAACTGAGCTATTCGGGATCAGGGCCGCCCGTATAGCGCCGCGAAAATGCGGGGTAAACCCCAGGAAGAGAAGCGCTTCTTTTTTGAAAAAAAGAAGCAAAAAACTTTTGCGACTTCGGGCCGGGCTTGCGGAAGTGCCGAGCCCCTAGGTCCAAAAGTTTTTTGGTTCTTTTTTTCAAAAAAGAACTGCTTCTTTCAGCGACTCAGCCAACGGGCCATTGTGGCCAGAAGGGCATTGATAACGAGACCAGCCAGCGACAGCAGCGCCAGGGCCGCGAACATGCGCGGGATTTGCAGGCGGTAGCCGGCTTCGAGGATGCGGAAGGCAAGGCCCGAAGCGATGCCGCCTGCGCCGGTGACGAATTCGGCGACGACGGCGCCGACAAGGGCAAGGCCGCCGGAGATGCGCAGGCCGGCCAGGAAGTAGGGCAGGGCGGCTGGCAGGCGGAGCCAGGTGAGGGTTTGCCAGCGTGTGGCGCCGTTGAGCCGGAAAAGGTCGAGCAGGTCGGCGGGGGTCGCGGCGAGGCCGGCGGCGGTGTTGGAGAAGACGGGGAAGAAGGCAACGACGGTGGCGCAGACCACCATGGCGGCGAACGGGCTGCTGACCCAGACGACGATGAGCGGGGCGATGGCGACGATCGGCGTCACTTGCACGATGACGGCCCAGGGCTCGAGCGCGGCCTGGGCCCAGCGGCTGGCCGATGAGGCCGCGGCGAGCAGGACGCCGAGGATGGTCGCGGCGAGCAGGGCGCAGAGGGTGACCGAGAGGGTGGAGACGAGCAGGGCGCAGAGGGTGACCGAGAGGGTGGAGACCAGGGCGCGTAGCAGCACGGGAGCGTCGTCGATGAAGGCCTGGGCGATGGCGATTGGGCCAGGCAGCACATAGACGGGTGTCCCCATGAGCCAGACCAGCGCCTGCCAGAGTGCTAGCGCCGAAAGGAAGGCCAGGGCGGAGATCGCGTGGCGGTTCATGCGGCGGCCTGGAGGGAACGGAGCGCCTGCGTGAGGGCTGCGACGCGCTCGGTATAGGCGGGGGAAAGGCGGTCGAGCCTTGCTGGTTTTTCGTAGCGGAACTCGGTTGCGATCCGGCCTGGGTGCGGGCTCATCACCACGACACGGCTGGCGAGATAGGCGGCTTCGTAGAGCGAGTGGGTGACGAAGATGGTGGTGCAGGCAAGCGAGGCGGTGAGCGCCAGCAGGTCGTCCTGTAGGCGGTGGCGGGTGAACTCGTCCAGGGCAGCGAAGGGTTCGTCCATGAGCAGGAGGCGCGGCCTGGCCGCCAGAGCGCGGGCGATGGAGACGCGCATGCGCATGCCGCCTGAGAGGGTCGCCGGGCGGGAGTGGGCGAAGCCGGCGAGGCCTACGTCGGCGAGTGCCGCGCGGGCACGGGGTACGGCATCTGGCTGATTTCGCAGGCGTAGCGGGAGAGCGGCGTTATTGAGGGCGGTGGCCCAGGGGAGGAGGGTCGGGTCCTGAAAGACGAAGCCGGTGGCGCCTGGGGGAGGCGGGCCACCGGTCCAGAGAAGGCTGCCGGCATCGGGCTGGTCCAGGCCGGCGATGAGGCGGAGCAGGGTGGATTTGCCGCAGCCGGATGGGCCCAGGAGCACCAGGAAATCGCCTTGCGCGACCTCCAGGGTGATGTCTTGCAGTGCGGTGACGGTGCCGAAGCGGCGCGTAACCCCGCTCAGTGTCAGCATCGGCGCCAGCCGGCTATTTCGGCTTGTTGATGAATTTCAGAGTGTAGGCCTGCGAGTAGTCGAGGCTGGCCGGGTAGAGCTGGGTGTCGGCCATCTGCTCGAAGAAACTGTGCCAGCGGGCGTCGGTCATGGCGCCGATGCCTTCGGTCAGCGCGTCTCCCGATTCGATGATGCCGTGATCGCGCAGGACCTTGCGGCCGTAGGCGAGCAGGTCCGCGGTCATCTCCGGGTTGGCCTGGCGGATCAGGGCATCGCCTGGTGCTGGATCACCTTCAAGGTAGGAATGCCAGCCCTCGATGGTAGCGTCCACGAAGCGCTGGACGAGGTCGGGGTTGGTGTCCACCAGCTTGCGGCTGGTGGTGATGAGGCTCGCGTAGCCTGCAAACCCGGCGTCCGCGAGGGAGAGGACGACAGGATCGAAGCCGCCTTGCTGTTTCACGAGGAAGGGCTCGGAGCCGAGGTAGCCCTGCTGGACGGCCGATTTGTCATGCAGGAAGGGGGCGAGCGAGAAGGTGTAAGGACGGATCTGGTCGTCCGAGTAGCGGAATTTGGCTTTGACGAAGTTCCACCAGCCGCTGCGGGTGTCGGCGCCGATCATGATGGGCTCACCGCGCAGGGATTCGAAGCTGTCGTTGCCCATGCCAGGGTGGGCGATGATGATGGCCGGATCTTTCTGGAAGATCGCGGCGACGGCGACGAAAGGCAGATGCTGCTGGGCGAAGTTCAGCGCCAGAAAGCTGTTGCCCGAGATGGTGAAGTCGAGCGAGCCGGCGAGCAGAAGCTGCGCCTGGTTCACCTGTGGGCCGCCCTGCTTGATCGTCACGTCGAGGCCATGCTTGGCGTAGATGCCGCGGGCGAGGGCCTGGTAGTAACCGCCGTATTCGGCTTCGGCGAGCCAGTCCAGCCCGAAAGTGACGTGGTCGCCGGCGGCGGCGGCCCTGGCGGGGATCGGTGCGGCGGTCCAGAGAAGTGCGGCCCAGAGAAGGGCAGCCCAGAGTAGGGCGAGTGTGGCGGGTAGGCGCTTCATGGGGGCCGGTGGCCTTCGTGGCGATTCGTCTGCGCGGCGATTGTTGTCGTGTCGCCGCTGGGGCGGCAAGGGGGGCGGGATGGCAGAGCCAAGGATCAAGGCCGGCATGTGGGTGTCGGCGGCGCTGCGCCTGTCGTTCAACGACGGCCGTGGCGGCGCGGTGCTGCGCCGCGGGGACGAGGATGCGGGTGGCATTCTGGTGGTGCTTCGCGGCCGCGGAGGGCTCTCGGTTCTGAGCGCAGTGGCAGGCGACGGCGGCGAGCGGGCGTGGCTGCGCGGGACCGGGGCTGAGCCGGTGGATCAGGCAGTGGCGGACGCTTATGTCGAGCGGCAGGTGGGGCGTGACCCCGATTTGTGGGTCGTGGAGTTCGACGCGCCGGATATGCTGCCGCCGTTCGGTGGCGCCATCCTGTAACGGCTGTGCGCCCCGGCAGTCGCCAGGCTCAGATCAGCCGTAGGCGGGCGCTTCCACGGCGGCGCCTTCGACGGCGTGGTGCGAGGCGTCGATGCAGAGGGCAAGCGTCGCGCGCAGGGTTGAGGCGGTGGTGAATTCTGCGGCGATGCGGCGGAGATCGCGTTCGGGCTCCGGCTGCTGGTCGCCTTGCCAAAGGGCAAGCACGAGATCGGCTTGCGGCAGCCGGGAGCGCATGCGGCGCAGCAGGACGCGCAAATGCGCGGGGCTGCCAGTCGATTCCATGTAGGATACGACAACGAGTGCGACGCCTTGGGTGTCGAGCGACGCGATGGACGTGCGGGTGACCGCATCGTGGGTTGCCATGCGGGCCGACAAGCCGTGCTTGTTGACGAGCTGGCAAATCATCGCAGCGACCGCGTCGTCGATAGGGCCTCGGCCGCCGATACACAGGACAGGTGTCTGACCGGGCCAAACGGACGCGATCTGATCCGCTGGGGGAGCGTCGCGCTCGATGGGGCCTGTGCGCGGGAGGAGCCGCTCGGCCTCTGGCGGGGCGGCTGGGCCGTCGTCGGCGCGGTCGGGGCCGGGCATGACATCATCGTTTTCGTCCAGATCCTCGACAAGGCCGAGAATGGCGTCGCGCATGAGGAGCTGCCGCTCGCGTGGAAGGACGCCCCTCGCGATGTCCGAAGCAGCAAGCTGAAGGGCGGGAAGGGCCACATCCTCGTAGTAGGCGGAAAGTGGATGCTCGCGCAGGAGGAGTTCGGCTTGCGCCGCGGCCGAGTCGGGATCGCCTGCCAGCATGCGCTGATAGAGGCTTTCGACTGGAGTGAGGGCGGGCCGGTCCCCCAACAGGACATCGAGAAATTCCAGGCGTTTCACGTGACGGCCAACGACTACCAGGATCAGGGTGAGTGGGGTCGCGAGCAGAAGGCCAATTGGGCCCCAGATCCAGGTCCAGAAGATCGCAGCCAGGACGACGGAGACAGGCGACAGGCCGGTACTGTGGCCGTAGGCGAACGGCTCGATCACCTGGCCCATGATGGGTTCGACGACGAGGTAGAGAGCCAGCACGGAAAGCGCCGTCGTCCAGGTCGGGTCGACGGCGGCGCCGAGCAGGAAGGGAATGAGGCCAGCCAGGACGGCGCCGACATAGGGAACGAAGCGCAGAAGGAGGCCGACGATGCCCCACAGCACGGGGCTTGGGACTCCTATGAAGAACAGGCCTGTGCCGATAACCAGGCCGAAGGCGGCGTTGATGGCGAGCTGGGTCAGGAAATACTTGGAGAGCCGGCGGGCGGCATCGTTCATCGCCAGCGTGGTGCGGTGGAGGTCGCTGCTGCCGAACAGACGGATCAGACGGTCGCGCAGATCGGCCTGCTGCAGGAGGATGAACACGGAAACGATCAGGACCAAGGCCACGGTGCCGAGAGGTCCGAGCACCGGGCCGGCGATGCGCCGCAGGATGTCGAAGGCGCTCGGCGGCGGGGTTTGCACCTGAACGGTCATGGGATTGGCAGGCGTGCCGGCCGCCGGCGCCTCCGGTGCGTGCTTCGACGTGCGCGCCGGTAGTGGGGGTGGTGGAGGGGCTGCGAACTGGTGGTCCACCTGCTTCATCACCGCTTCGAGGCGGCCGAGCGTACTGCGCTGGATCACCTCGACTTTCGTCATGAGTGTCTCTTGGTAGAGCGGGAGGTCGGAGCTGAGCTGGGCGATCTGGGTGCCGATGACAGCGCCGGTGCCGAGGATCAGTCCAAGGGCGAGCACTACGGCGAGAAGTACGGAGGGTGTCCGTGCGACATGCAGCCGGCGCAGGAAGCTCGCCAGGGGAGCCAGCAGGAAGCTCAGCAGGACCGCCAGCGTGATTGGGATCAGGACGTCACGGCCGAAGTAGAGGGCGGCCACGACCACAACACTCACCGCCAGGGTGAGAAGGCTGTCTATGCCGGGCAAGGAAGGCGGCGCGATTTCGCCATTAGGAACCCGCCTCGGTACTACGTTGTCCATCTGCCGGCCTCACGTCGCCCAAACGCAGGGCGCCCTAGCTCAGACGCCCGGGCGCAGCGTTTGTTCCGGATGCGCGGAAACCCGAACCGATGGCGTTTCGTTCAGGCCGGGTAATTCAAATAGGGGTTCGACACCATGAGTATTCTGGCCTGGCTGCTGCTAGGGCTGATTGCCGGCTTCATTGCCAGCAAGATCGTCAATCACACCGGCTCGGGTATCCTGCTCGACATCGTTTTGGGCATCGTTGGTGCGATGGTCGGCGGGTGGCTGTTCACCGAGTTCGGCCATGTCGGCATCACCGGCTTCGACCTGCGAAGCCTCCTGGTCGCCGTAGTCGGCGCCATAGTGGTGCTGGTGCTCTACCACATGCTCGTTGGGCGGCGCGCAACCTACTAAGGAGGGCCAAGCCTCTCCAAGTCTGTGCTTTAAGGAAGCAAAAGTTTTCTGCTTCTCTTTTTTAAAAAAGAAGGCCTGCTTTCCTAAGCCCCCTGACGCCGGTCAGGGGGCTTTTTCGTCTCAGCGGAAGCCGCGGTTCGGTGCGTCAGTGGCAATACCGCCAACTGTCAGATCGATCGGTCCCGAAGGTGCTTCGGCGACTTCGAGGACGGCGCGGTGGCGGTGGCTGACCTGCTGGACGACGGGCATCGGGCTGCTCTCGATGTCCGTGCTGCGGCCGCTGTCAGGGCGCGGGTAGATGAAACCGTGCGTCGGGTAGATGCTGCCGTATTCGCCGCCGTGGGTAAGCTGGACGCGGACGGCGGTCCAGTCGTTGTTTTCCGAGACGTCCTTCACTTCGACATCGCGGGTGATGCCGCGGCTGTTCCAGTGCGACTGGTCGATTTCGATGGTGCGGCTGTCGATGGTGGCGGAGACGACGGCAACGTGGCCGAGCGGCATGCGGCCGGTTTCGCGGAAGCTCAGCACGCTGCCGGCTTCTGGGTGATGGCCGCGGTCGTAAACACCGGCGGCGCGGCTCCACCAGTCACGGGCGTTGCCGCTGATGTCGATGCCGGCGTCCTGTTTGGCGAAGGCCACGCATTGGATGACGCTGGCGCCGTAACCCATGTGGCGATGGTAGGCTGCGTAACGGACGCCAGCGTGTCCGCGGCGGCTGTGCGCACTGGCAAAATGCCGGCTGCCGGCATGGCTGCCGTGTGAGACGTGGCTGGAAGCGTGTCCGTGAGCGTGATGGCTGTGAGCGTTGGCTGCGGAAGCTGAAAATACAGAAGCTGTTACAAGGGTCGTATAAAAAATGGCATTCTTGGCTAAAGTGCTCATTCGCTGCCCTCAGATGTCGTCGTCTGACAAAATCGGTAACAACGTGTGTCCCAGAGTGGCAACATGGTTGCTCACGGATCAGCGACTTGAGAGCGAATTAACTCATTTAAGGGTGTGGACTTAAGCTGATATTAGGGGAGATTTCCTAATTCGTGACTTCAATCTGTCATCGAAACAGTGTGCCGATTCGATGTGTCCATCTAGTAACGCTGTCTCTATGAAGTCACGGGCGCTCGGCAAGGTTGTTCTTTCCTATTTCGTCGTCGTGACCATGACTTCGACCAGATAGCGCGGATCGGCCAACTCGGCCTGAACGAGGGCGCGGGCAGGGGCGTGGCCTTCTGGCAGCCAAGCGGTCCAGACTTCGTTGAAGGCAGCGCGATCGCCGATGTGCTTGAGCCAGATCTGCGCCTGCAGGAGCCGGGTGTTGTCCGTGCCGTGCTCCTCCAGAACGGCGTCGATCTGGGCGAGCACGTCGCGCGCCTGCCCGGCGAGGTCGAGGGAGAGATCGCGGGAGACCATGCCCTGCGTGTAAACGAAGCCGTGATATTCGACGGCACGCGAGAGGATGGGCGATGGGTCGGTGCGGATAATACGGCTCATGAAGCGGACCTTTCGAGTTTAGGCGTCAGCCTGGCGGCCGGGGCAGCGGATCGGGCGAGCAGAAGGCCGAGGGCGGCGGAGGCTGCGAACAAGGCGCTAGCGACCGCCCATTGCAGCCACCGGTCGACATGTACGCCGCTGCCGAGAAGACAGAAGATCGCGGTCTGCGGCAGGTAGCCGATGACCGATGCTGCCATGAAGGGAGCGGTGGCGATGCCCGCAAGGCCTGCCGCGAGGTTCAGCAGCAGGTTGCTCCCGACAGGCAGCAGGCGGAGTGTCAGGGTTGCCGTGAACGGGCGGCGCACCAGGGCATTGTGCAAACGGGCGAACCGGCCGGCGAGACGGCGCTGCGCCCAATCGCGTGCGATGGCGCGCGCCCAGACGAAGGCGAGCAGGCAGCCGGCCAGTTGCGCCGCCATGGCCAGCGCGAAGCCAAGCCAGAGACCAAAGGCGTAGCCGGCGGCGAAGGCGGTCACCGACCGCGGAATGCCCGCTGCACTCAGCAGACCACCGCCCACGATCATGAGCGCGGCGCCCGCCAGGGTCGGCTTGAGGCCGGAGAGCAAATGAGGTCCGGCGGCGTGCAGAAGCAGGCCGGCGCCGACAAGGCCGGCGGCGAAAAGGAGAATACGCAGCAGCGCCGCGGGCGAGCGCCTGGCGGCTTCCTCGTCCTCGCCGGCGTCGTCCGACCGAGGGGGCGCTTCAGCCAGTCGAGCCAAAGCCGCCCGCCCCCCGTTCCGAAGCCTGGCCGAATTCCTCGACCACGGAGAGCTGCGGACGCAGGATGGGCACGAAAATCAGCTGCGCGATGCGGTCGCCCGGGGCGATCACGATCGGATCGGTGCCGGCGGCGCTGCGGTTCCAGGCGCTGACCATGATCGGGCCCATGTAGTCCGCGTCGATGACGCCGACGAGGTTGCCGACCACCAGGCCTTTCTTATGGCCGAGGCCGGAGCGCGGCACGATGAGGGCGGCCATGTAAGGATCGGCCATGTGTATGGCGATACCGGCGGGGATGAGCTGCGCAGGCGACAGCGGCGCCAGGGTGAGCGGCTCGTCGAGGCAAGCGTGCAGATCGATGGCGGCGGCCATGGCGCTCTGATAGGCCGGCAGGCCCCAGTCCCGAACGCGCGGATCCAGGATCTTGACCGCGACAGGCGGTTCCAGGGTTGTCTGTGCGAAGTCGGGGGTGCGCGTCAGGGTGCGGTCTCGCTGTCGGCTAGTTCGCGGCCGAGCGCGGTAGCCAAGGTGGCGGCCAGGTCGGCGGTGCGAAACGGTTTCTGGAGTGTGGCGCGTATCGAGACGGGCTCGTTCCGCATGGCGTCGGCGCTGTAGCCGCTCATGAGCACGACGGGCAAGTGGTGGCCGCCGGCGTTGATCTCTGCGGCGAGCTCAAGGCCTGTCATCACAGGCATGGTGAGGTCCACGAGCACCAGGTCCACCGGCGTTCCCGTGCGGAGAAGGAGAAGGGCTGCGGCTCCGCCGTCCGCCTCGGTCACGGCCGCGCCGAGTTCCTCGAGCATGCCGCGTGTGATGTCCCGGACTTCGGCGTCGTCGTCCACGAGCAGTATCCGGGCGTCGGTCAGAACCTGTTCGCGCGCCGCGATTGGGGCCACCCTGGTGGTTTCGCCTGCCTCCGGCGAAGCCCGTGGCAGGAATACCGAGACGCTGGTGCCTTCACCGGGTACGCTGTCGATACGCACGCCGCCGCCGAGCTGCTGGGCCACGCCGAGGACCTGGGCGAGGCCAAGTCCGGAGCCGCGGCCAACCTCCTTGGTGGTGAAGAAGGGCTCGAAGGCGCGGGCGAGAACCGCCGGGGTCATGCCATCGCCGGTATCCGACAGGCAGAGCACGGCATAGTCGCCAGGCGGCGGATCCTCGAGGCGGGGGCGGCGCCCGACAGCTTGCAGCGTGACGGTCTCGAAGCGCGTGCTGATGACGATGCGGCCACCGCCCGGCATCGCGTCACGGGCGTTGATGGCGAGGTTCAGCAGAACCAGCTCCAGCTGTGCCGAGTCTGCCATGGCGGTCGGAATGGCAGGGTCGAGGCGGGTTTCGACCTCAATCGTTCGGTCCAGCGTGGTCGCAATGAGCTCGGTCATGCCCGCGACCAGGCCGTTGATGTCGGTCGGTTCGACCTGCAGGTGCTGCTTGCGGGCGAAGGCGAGGAGCTGGCGCGTAAGGCGGGCGCCGCGCTCGGTGGCACGCCTGGCGTGGACCAGCATGCGCTGGCCGCGAGCGCCTTCCACGTGCGGCGCCATCAGGTCGAGTGCGCCGGACAAGGCCATCAGCAGGTTATTGAATTCATGCGCTACGCCGCCGGTGAGCTGGCCGACGGCTTCGAGCCGCTGCGAACGGCGGCGCGCCTCCTCGGCCTCCAGGCGAGCCGAGACGTCCTGAAGGGTGGTGACGGAGAGGACCATATGGCCGAGGCGGTCGAGAACCGGTCCGGCGCTGATTTCTACATCGACCCGGCCGCCCTCGGGGCGCTCCAGCGGGACAAGCTCGCGTTCGATACGCTCGCCGGCGACGGCTCGCTGAAGGGCGGCGATGGGCGGCCGGTCCGGCTTGGGTTCGCCGAGGAGTGCGACCGCGGCAGGGTTTGCATAAAGCACCGCGGCTTCGGGGCTGCGCACCAGCACGCCTACAGGCATGTGGTCGAGGATGGAGCGCAGCCGGCCTTGCTGGGCTTCGAGCGCCGCATTGGCGCGGCCGAGTTCCCAGGTGCGCGCTTCCACCCGTTCTGACAGGTTGCGGTTCAGGTCGGACAGGGCTTCCCGCCGCTCGAGCAGGGTAGCGAAGGCGGTGTCCAGCGCGGCGGCGACTTCGTCCGCCTCGGTGAGGCCAGCCGGGATGGCGGTCAGAGGACGGCCTTCGCCCAGGTCGCGGGCGGCAACGGCGGCGGCTTCGATCGGCCTGGCGATGCCGCGTGCGACCTGGCGGGCGCCGAGCAGGCCGGCGACGATGGCCAAGGAGCCGAGGCCGCCCAGCACCTCTAGGTCACGAACGGCGCCTTGCGCCACGTCCGCCGATGGCGAGGCGACACCGACCGTCCACTGAGTGGAAGGCGAGCGGCAGAAGGCGAAGGCGATCGGGACGCCATCGAGCGATGTCCCGTCACGTATGCCTTCGCCTTGTGAGAGGAGAGCGTTCCGGGTCTCGTCCTTTGGGCGATGGCCGCGGAAGCGGTCCACGTCGCGGCTGCGGGCAACGAGGACCAGGTCCGGGTCGAGAATGCTGAGGATCCAGCCGGCGGGCAGCCTTTGTCCCAGGAGGATATCCTGGAAAGCGGATGCCGGAACGATAAGGGCAAGGTCGGCTTGGTGGACGCCGCCGGAGACCAAGGGGAGCACCACCGGGACGACGGGGCCGCCGCCGTGCATGTCCGGCTGGAGGGCGCCGATCATGAGCTTGCCGCCAGTGGCGTCTTTCGGCGCCCAGGCGGGAACGCCTGGCGGAAGCGGGGCATCTGCCGGCTGGCTGGTGTCGAGAATCACGTGTCCATTGCGATCGAGCAGGACCACATGGCCGCGCATGATGGCCGTGCCGCGCGCCAGCCGGTCGAATGCGGGGAGGTCGCCGCCTGCGAGTTCGTCGGTGGCAGCCAGCGTGCGCAGAAGAACCTCGGCCTGGGCGAATTCCCGGTCTACCAGCCGGTCGAGGGTGCGGGCGGTTTCGCGCAGGGCGGTATCGGCCTGGGCACGGTCGGCCTGGTAGTTGCGCCAGATGAGAAGGGCGGAGATCGCCAGGCCCGGGATGAGGAGGAGAAGGGCCAGTCGGAGGAGGCGCGCGCGGACCGGGCCGCCGAAGAAGAACACGGAAAGGCGGCTGCGCGGCTGAGCCTTATAGGAGGGGATTTCAGAAGCGGGCATCGGGGGCGCGATCAGGCATTTTGGCAAAGTGCTCGGCCAGGCGGTCGGCGAGGCGGGCGGCGACTTCGGCCTTCGGCATCATTGGCCAGTGCTCGATACCGGCCGCGTCGATGAGGTGCACGCTGTTTGAGGGACCGCCCATGATGCCGGTCTCGGCGCGCACGTCGTTGGCGACGATCCAGTCGCAGTTCTTTGACAGCCGCTTGGCGGCGGCGTGGGCAAGGAGATCGTCGGTCTCGGCGGCGAAGCCGATCGTGAGGCCGGGCCGGCGGGGGCCGGCGGCGGACATGGCCGCCAGGATGTCGGGGGTTGGGACGAGGTCGAGCGCGGGGGAGCCGGCGGACTTCTTCAGCTTTCGGCCGGTGGGGTGAGCGGCGCGCCAGTCGGCCACGGCGGCGGCGAAGATGGCGGCGTCTGCAGGGAGGGCCGCTTCGCAGGCCGCCAGCATCTGTTCGGCAGTCTCTATGCGGCGAACCGACACTCCGGGGGGATCGGCGAGAGAAACCGGGCCGCTCACCAGGGTCACCCGGGCGCCACGGGATGCGAGCGCTTCCGCGATGGCGAAGCCCTGGCGGCCGCTGCTGCGGTTGGCGATGTAGCGGACGGCGTCGATCGGCTCGTGCGTCGGGCCGGCGGTGACCAGGATGTGGCGGCCGGCGAGCGTCGTGGTGTGGGCAAAGAAGGCGTCGATGGCAGTGAGGATCGCGGGCGGCTCGGCCAGGCGGCCTGGGCCGTATTCGTTGCATGCCATCGCCCCCTCGTCCGGACCCACGAAGGTGACGCCGCGCGAGGCGAGTGTCGCGACATTGGCTTGCGTCGCGGGGTGGAGCCACATGCGGACGTTCATCGCCGGCGCGGCGAGCACCGGCTTGTCCGTGGCGAGAAGGAGGGTGCTCGCGAGGTCCGGTGCATGGCCTGAGGCGAGCCTGGCGAGGATATCGGCCGTGGCGGGAGCAATCACCACGAGATCGGCGGAGCGCGACAGCTCGATGTGGCCCATGCGGCTTTCGTCATCGAGCGACCACAGGTCGGTGAAGACCGCCTCGCCCGTCAGCGCCTGGAGGGAAAGCGGTGTGACGAAATGCGAGCCGCCTTCTGTGAGCACGGCCGTGACCCCGTAGCCGGCCCGCTTCAGGAGGCGGACGAGTTCGAGCGACTTGTAGGCCGCAATGCCGCCCGAGACGACGAGCAGGATGCGGCGGGCCACGTTACAGGCGCCACCCCGAGTGGATGGCGGCGATGCCGCCCGACAGGTTCTGGAAACGCACGCGCGACAGGCCGGCCTTACTCAGCATGCCGGCGAGCGTCTCCTGGTCGGGAAACATGCGTATGCTTTCGGCGAGGTAGCGGTAGCTGTCTGCGTCGCCCGCGACGGCACGGCCGACCCGGGGAAGCACATCGAACGACCAGCGCTCGTAGGCGCGCTCCAGCACGGCGATCTGCAGCTTGGAGAACTCCAGGCAGAAGAACTGGCCACCCGGGCGGAGCACGCGCCGCACCTCGCTGAGCACGGCCGCCTTGTCGGTGCAATTGCGCAGGCCGAACGCCATGGAAACGCGGTCCACGCAGGCATCAGGAAGGGGCAGGGCTTCGGCGTCTGCCACTGCGTAGGTGAGGCCGTCGATCTGCGCGCGGGCGATGGCGCGGTCGCGGCCGACGGAGAGCATGGACGCATTGATGTCGGTGAGCAGGACGGGGCCGCCGCCGAAGCGGCGCCAAAGGGCCGCGATGTCGCCGGTGCCTGAGGCGAGGTCCAGCAAGGTACGCGTGGGGGAGGGGCGCATGGCGGTGGCGAAGATGCGCTTCCAGACCCGGTGGATGCCGAGCGACATCAGATCGTTCATGACGTCGTAGCGCGGTGCGACACTGTCGAAGACGGCGCGTACCATCGGCTTCTTGGCGTCGCGGGCGACGCGGGTGAAGCCGAAATCGGTGTCGGGCGCGCCCTCGGGTGCGGTTTGGGTGTTCATCGTGGCTCCGCTATAGCGCAAATCTCGCGCCGCATAAGGCAAACCTGTGCCCGAACTGCCTGAAGTCGAGACGGTGATGCGCGGGCTGGCGGCGAGGCTGCAAGGGCGGCGCATCGTGCATGCGGAGTTGCGCAGGGCCGATCTGCGCTGGGCCGTGCCGAAGACACTGGTTGGGGCACTCACCGGCGCCGTGGTCGAGGGGTTCGTCAGGCGCGGCAAATACATTCTGATGCGGCTCGCCGGCGGCCAGAGCATGCTGCTGCATCTCGGCATGTCGGGGCGTATGGTGATCACGCGCGCCGGGCCTCCTGTGCCGACGCTTCACGAGCATCTCGTGCTCGAGGTGGAGGATGGGTGGCGCATCGCGCTCGTCGATCCGCGCCGCTTCGGAAGCCTCGATCTGGTTCCGACCCCGCTTGAAGCCGCCCATCCGCTACTCGCCTCGCTCGGGCCGGAGCCGCTCGGGCCTGGCTTCGACGTGGCGGTGTTGTCCGCGGCGCTCGCGGGGCGGCGCACGCCGATCAAGGCGGCGCTGCTCGACCAAGGCGTCGTGGCAGGCTTGGGCAATATCTATGTATGCGAGGCGCTGTTCCGGTCGCGCATTTCGCCGCGCCGCCTGGCGGCGAGCGTCGTAGGCGCGCGGGCGGAACGGCTGGTGCCGGCCATACGCGAGACGCTGACAGAGGCGATCGCAGCGGGCGGGTCAAGCTTGCGCGACTATGTGCAGCCGAGCGGAGAACTCGGCTACTTTCAACATGCGTGGAAAGTGTACGGGCGATTTGGGCAACCGTGCGAGCGTTGCCCCGGTCCGCCGGATTGCGATGGCGTGTCAAGGATTGTGCAATCCGGCCGAAGCAGCTTCTTCTGTGCGAGGACGCAGCGGTGAAGGGGAGTTTGGGGTTGGAAGGAGGAAGGAAGGACTTCTTTTTTGAAAAGAAGAAGCAAAAAACTTTTACGACTTGGCACCATGCCGGAGGAGACTCTCGGCCCAAACTCGCAAAAGTTTTTTGCTTCTTCTTTTCAAAAAAGAAGTCCTTCCTTCCTATCGCTTGTCTTGTGGCGTTAACCGGCTGCATGCCGCAACTACCCCGCCCCCTAGGCCGGGATTTCTCGCGTGCCGCCTTCTCGAGCTTCGTGCTGCAGACGACCACGTTGCCGGAAGTGGAAGCGGCGCTAGGGGCGCCGATGCGCACGTCGAGCATCAAAGGCCTGGCAAACCAGCGCGCGGCGATCGTGACGCCCGGGACTCCAATTGCGTTGACGCTCGTGATGTACCTTTATGCACCTTACGGTGTTGCGCCGAAAACAACGGTGGCCCCGATGCCCGTGAAAGCTGCCACGCTGGTGTTCTTTCAGGGGCGGCTCATCGGTTACGATGTGAACAGCAGCATTCCGGGCGACGACAATCCGCCGATCCAGGAGGACCGGCTAGGCGCTTTGCATAAAGGGACGACCACGCGCGAGGAGGCGATTGCCGTGTTGGGGGCGCCGAGCGGGCAGAGCGTCAGCATCGGGGCGGGGTCGATGCGAAAGTCGATCATGACCTATAGTTGGGCGCATGTGGCCGACGGAACGGTTCGGCGGAAGCTGCTGAAACTGCAGTTCGACGAGTCGGGATTGTTTTCCAATTACACCATGCTGGACAATAGTTTTCCGGTCGGCAGTGCGCCGATGGCGCTGCCGTTCCAGGCGCCGCCAGCTCCTAATGCTATTCCAGGTGTTGAGCGCGTTCGGCCCTATGCTGATCCTGGGCATACGTAGCGAGGATTCACGAACAAGAAGGAAGTGGCAGAAAGCGCTTCTTTTTTAAAAAAAAGAAGCAAAAAACTTTTGGTCTTTTTGGCCCGGCACTTCCTCAGTCTCGGTCCTGCGTCGTAAAGGTTTTTTGCTTCCCTTTAATCCTGCAGCACGCGATCCGCCCGCATGGGCCGAGGGCGTGGCACCGGCACGGCTGGTCCGTGGAGCGCGGAGCCGCGGCCGGAGAGCGACGGGTTGGTCATGAAGTAGTCGTGCGCGGAGACAGGTTTGGCGCCGGGCGCGACGCGTTTCCAGGCGCCATCCGGCTGGAGTTCCCAGGACTGCAAAGTGTCCTTGAGGTTTACTACCATGATCTGGTCGAGGATTTGCGCATGAACCGTGTCGTTGCAGACAGGGACTAGCGTTTCGACGCGCCAGTCCATGTTGCGCTCCATCCAGTCGGCGCTGCTGATGTAGACTTTGGCGTGGCGGCCCGGGAGGCGGTGGCCGTTGCCGAAGACGCAGATGCGGCCGTGTTCGAGGAAGCGGCCGACAATGGATTTGACGCGGATGTTTTCCGAGAGGCCGGGAACGCCTGGGCGCAGGCAGCAGATGCCGCGAATGACGGCCATGACGTGAACGCCTGCGTTCGAGGCTTCATAAAGCTTGTCGATCAGTTTGCGGTCCACGAGGCTGTTGAGCTTGAGCCAGATGGAGGCTGGTTTGCCTGCGCGCGCGAAGGCGATTTCGGCGTCGATCAGTTCCACCAGGCGGGTGCGTATGGTGAGTGGCGAAAAGGCGAGAGCGTCCATGCGTTCTGGGCGCGCGTAGCCCGTCATGTAGTTGAACAGGCGCATGGCGTCGCGCGTGAGATCGGGGTCGGCCGTGAAGAAGCTGAGGTCGGTGTAGATGCGTGCGGTGATCGGGTGGTAATTGCCTGTGCCGTAATGCGCGTAGCTGCGCATGGAGGTGCCTTCGCGTCGCACGACCAGGCTGATTTTCGCATGGGTTTTCAGCTCTGCGAAACCATAGACGACCTGCACGCCTGCGGCTTCAAGCGTGCGGGCGAGTCGGATGTTGGCTTCCTCGTCGAAACGCGCGCGCAACTCCACCATGGCGGTGACTGATTTACCGGCTTCCGCCGCTTCGATCAGGGCTTTGACGATCGGGCTGTCTCGGCTGGTGCGGTAGAGCGTCTGCTTGATGGCGACGACGTTCGGATCGCCTGCTGCCTGGCGCAGGAACTGTACGACGACATCGAAGCTCTCAAACGGGTGGTGGACGACGATGTCCTTCGCGCGGATGGCGGCGAAGCAGTCGCCACCGAAGTCGCGTATGCGCTCCGGAAAGCGTGGCGTGTAGGGCTTGAACTGGAGGTCGGTGCGGTCGTCCACGATGAGCTGCTTCACGTCCACCAGGCCGAGAAGGCCGGGCTGCACGGAGATCTCGTCGTGGTCCGCATCGACACTGTCTGCGACAAGGCTGACCAGTTCTTCCGGCATGGCGGCATCGACCGCGAGATGAATGACGGAGCCGCGGCGGCGCCGCTTGAGTGCGGTCTCATAGGAGCGGACGAGATCTTCCGCCTCGTCCTCGAACTCGATGTCCGTGTCGCGAATGAGCCTGAAGAGGCCCTGGCCGTCCACGTGGAAGCCGGGAAATACGCGGTCGAGGAACAGGCTGACCACCTGCTCGAGCATAATGAATCGTATCGGCGTGTCGGCGCTGGCGCGCTTGCCCTCTGCACCGGGCCCCGCACCGGCCGACGGGAGGCGGACGAAACGCTCCACCTGCGACGGGAGCGGGATCATGCCGCGCATATATTGGCCGGTATACTGGTCGAGGAAATGGTCGCCGTTCGCGTCTTCGCTGTTGCGGTGAAGCTGGAGGGCCATCACCAGGCCCATATTCGGAATGAACGGGAAGGGGTGGGCAGGGTCGATGGCGAGCGGCGTCAATACCGGGAACACGCGCTCCATGAACCAGCCGTCCAGCCATTGGCGTTCGTCGTCGCTGAGGCCGCCGACTTCGCAGACCTCGATGCCCGCCTTGGAGAGTTCGGAGCGCAGCTCCAGCCAGGTGCGCTGCTGAAGGTCCAGCAGGCCCTTTGCGCGCTCGTTCACGGCGGCGAGCTGCTGCGCGGGCGTGCGGCCGTCCGGCGAAAGGGTCGTGATCCCGGCGCGCGCCTGGCCGATGAGGCCGGCGACGCGGACGGAAATGAATTCGTCCAGGTTCGCGGCGCTGATGGAGACGAAGCGCAGGCGTTCCAGCAGCGGGTGGCGCGTGTTCTCCGCCTCCTCGACGACGCGGCGGTTGAAGTCCAGCCAGGATAGCTCCCGGTTTATGAAACGATCCGGGCTGTCCGGCTCGATCGCTGCGGGTTTGTGCTGGGGGTGCGCCTGACGGTTTGACATGGCTCGGTCATAGCACAGGAAGGCCGGGGGCGCTGCCCCTGGACCCAGCTGGAGACTCGTCCCCAGACTCCATTTCTGGGTTTGGCGCTAAAGTTCTCACGACTGTCATGGCCACTAGCCTGGTGATTTTGCCTCCTGCGGCCAGGGAGGCCTCATCGAGGCGACGCGATACTTCGCGCATCATGGCGCCGGTTCTTGGGAGTTGAGTGAGCAGGAAGTCCTGCACGGGTTCGGCAACGACAAGCTGGCGGTCGGCCAGGAGGCGGGCGAGTAGCGCGCGCAACAAGGCGTCGTCGGGGTCATGCAGGCTGACGGCAGTGATCGCGCGAAGGCGGCTGACCAGGTCCGGCAGGCCAAAGGACCAGCGCGCGGGTGCGGCGCGGGCTGCGAGAAGAACCGGCTGGCCGGCGTCGGCCGCGGCGTTCAGGAGATGCAGAAGAGCGGCTTCGCTCGGAGCGGCATCGGCGTCGTCGATGGCGAGAGGCTGTGCCGGGGGTTCGGCGATGATGTTGCCAATCACTTCGCCCTTCAGCAGGGCGGCGCCGCGGCGTTCTGCAAAACGGTGCAGCAGGTGCGTCTTGCCGCTGCCGGGCGGGCCAAAAACGGCAAGCCGACGGCCGGGCCATTCCTCCATTCGCTCGACCCAGGCGAGTGCTTCGGCATTCGAGTCCGCCTGGAGAAAATTGTCCGCTTCGTAAATCTCGTTTGAAGGAAACGGAAAACCCAGCTGCCTCTCCTCGACCAGTCTTCCGCCCCTATTTGCTGACAGCTTCGCGCCTCGCCCGCGCACGGCCGAGGAAGAGCGACAGATGTGTGCCGGTGATGCCGTGGGCAACCACCGAGGCGGCCGCCGCCAGGCTGACGATGGGCCAGAGGTCGGCAAGGCCGGTGAGGTCCTGGGCTTCGCACGCGTAGAACAAGGCGGCGGCGCCCACGGGGCCGAACCAGCCTGCGAAAAGCGCGTGCGGCAAGGGGCGGGTCCAGGTCATCAGGGGGCGTAGCAGAAGCCACGCGGGAATGCGCCGGAGCAGCAGGATGCCCACGACGAAGGCAGGGGCGCGCCAGCCCAGGTGCGCCCAGGCGGCCCAGGGGGCGGCTGCGCCAAGCAGGAACATGATCGGCAGGTCGAAGAAGCGGCTGATGGCTTCGTTGAAATGCTCCTGGTGGTGTTCATGCTCGTCGTCGAACGCCTCGTTCAGGACGGCGCCGGCGATGAAGGCGCCGAGCACGCCGTTGCCGCCGATTGCCTGCAGGCCAGCCATCGTCGCCAGCGCGAGCGCCAAGGCGATGGTGAGAAGGGACGAGCGCTCGGTGTCAGGATGGCGATGCGCCCAGGAAAGGCAGCGGCCGGCGACATAGCCCGCAGCGGTGCCAAGCACGATTGCGCTTCCGACTTCGATGACGAGCACCTGAAGCACCCAGTCGCCGACACCGTGGTGACCGGCGCCGCCCTGTGCCGCGAGGATGGCAAAGACCGGGATCATGACGATAGGGCCGGCGAGACCGTCGTTGATTCCGCTCTCGGCGTTGATGGCGTGCCGCAGATCGTCGGGGACAGTGCGATGGGATAGTGGCCCACTGACGATCGGCGCGGAAAGCACCGGGTCTGTGGGCGCGATGATCGCGCCGATCAGCGCGCAGGTGAGCACGGGAAGGCCGAGCGTGGCAGCCGCGACGGCTGCGCCCGCAGCCCACATGAGCACCATGCCTGGCCCGATCGCCACTGCGATGCCACGCCAGTGCCGGCGCAGCCAGCCCCGCGGCAGCCGAATGGCGGAGGCGAGCACGGCGATGGCAAGCGTGATGCGCGCCGCTTCGCGCAAAAAGGCGCGCGCATTGGGATCATTGGCAGGATCGAGGTGAATGAGGCCGAGCGCATCGGGGCCAAGGGCGACGCCCACGATGGCGCAGACCAGCGGCTCCGACATCCACAGCTGCGAATTTACCAAGCCGGAGGTGGTGCCGAGCAGAAGCAGCAGAACGCTAACGATGAAGATCAGTAGCCAAGGATCTGGAACACTCATCTTGACTGTTTGCCGAAGCAAAGAAGCAAGGAAGGACTTCTTTTTTGAAAAAAAGAAGCAAAAAACTTTTGCGACTGAGCGCCGCTGCGTGGAGTGGCCGGGCCTCGAGGATCAAAAGTTTTTTGGTTCTTTTTTTCAAAAAAGAACTTGCTTCCTACCACTTGCCGTCACTTGCCCAGGTCCGATGCCAACACCGTACCACGGCTGGAGGCGCGAGCGAAACCGCAACCTCAGGCGGTATATTCATCCGGCTATCACGCTCGCTGGCGATCTTGCGGCTGCACGCGAGAGGATGCAATTTCCAACCTCAAGATGCGAAGGGAATTGCCATGATCACTCTCAAGGTGAACGGCGACACCCATCAGGTGGACGTGCCAGACGACATGCCTCTGCTGTGGGTGCTGCGTGATGTGCTCGGCATGACGGGAACGAAATTCGGCTGCGGCATTGCGCAATGCGGCGCCTGCACGGTGCATTTGGACGGTCAGGCGGTGCGCTCCTGCGTGCTGCCGGCGGGTGCTGTCGGCGAGGGCCAGATCGTGACCATCGAGGGGATCGGGGCGGACGCGACAGGCGCGAAAGTGCAGCATGCCTGGCTGGACCGGGAGGTGGTGCAGTGCGGCTACTGCCAGTCCGGGCAGATCATGTCAGCGACCGCCCTCTTGCATGCGACACCGAAGCCGACAGACGCGGATATCGATGCGGCGATGTCGGGCAATATCTGCCGTTGCGGAACCTACGTGCGGATCAGGGCGGCCATCCACCAGGCCTCGGAGGCTTAGGATGAAAATCGATCCCCACTTCGCCTTGAATCGTAGAAACGCGCTGAAGCTCGGTGGAGCTGCGGCGGGCGGGTTGCTGTTCGGGTTCTCGCTGCCGTCGCTTCAGGCGCGGGCAGCTTCGGCCGGAGCGGCTGTGCCGCCTGGCTTCGAGCCGAACGCCTTCATCAGCATAAGCACCGACGGGGTGATCACGCTGGTGATGCCCGATACCGAGTCCGGGCAGGGGATCTGGACGTCGGCTGCGATGCTGATCGCGGAGGAGCTCGAGGTCGGGCTCGACCAGGTTGCCCTGATGGCGGCACCACCTGACAACCCGAAATATGCGAGTCCGCTGCTCGAGGAGCAGGCGACAGGTGGCTCCGCATCCATCCGCGGTGATTGGATGCGGCTACGTCAGGCGGGCGCGACGGCGCGTGCCATGCTGGTTCAGGCTGCGGCCGAGCAATGGCATGTCGATCCGTCGGAGTGCTCGGCGGCGTTGGCTGTCGTGCATCACCAGGCGAGCGGGCGCTCGGCGACCTACGCGCAGCTGGCGGGGCCTGCGGGGCAGATCACGCCGCCGAAGGACGTGAAGCTGAAGGAGCCATCGGCCTGGAAGCTCATCGGCCAGCGGGAGAAGCGGCTGGACACGCCTGCCAAGGTCAACGGCAAGGCGAAATACGGCATCGATTTTTCCATCGAAGGCATGAAGATCGGCACGGTATCGGCGTGCCCCGTGCGCGGCGGCAAGCTGGTCGGATTGGACGAGGCCGCAGCGCGCCGGGTGCCCGGCGTGCGGGATATCATCAAGCTGGATGACGCGGTGGCGGTCATCGGCGACCATATGTGGGCGGCCAAGCAGGGGCTGGCGGCGGCGGCACCCAAGTGGGATCTCGGGCCGAACGCGCATGTCACCACGGCGTCGATCTTTTCGGACATGGACAGGGCGTCGCAAAGCGAAGGCAAGGTCGCGGCCGATCATGGCGACGCGCCCTCCAAGATTGCCGGTGCGGCGACGAAGCTCGACGCGGTTTACGAGCTGCCGTTCCTCTCCCATGCCCCGATGGAGCCCATCAACACGACGCTGCATATCCGGCCGGACGGCGCGGATGTCTGGGTCGGAACGCAGGTGCCGGTGCGGGCGCAGAAGACGGTGGCCGACGTCGCCGGGCTGAAGCCGGAGCAGGTGACGCTCTATAACCAGCCGATGGGCGGCGCCTTTGGACGACGGCTCGACGTGGATAGCATCACCCAGGCGGCGCACATCGCCAAGCAGGTGAGTTACCCCGTCAAGCTGATCTGGACGCGTGAGGAAGATATCGGCCGCGACCTGTTCAGGCCGGCCTATTTCGATCGGGTCTCGGCGGGACTTGATGCGAATGGCAAGATCGTCGGGTGGACTCATCGGACCACCGGCTCGTCGGTGCTGGAGCGCTGGGCGCCCGAAGGGATGCCGAAGGACGGCATCGATCCCGACACGGTCGAGTGCTCCAAAGAAACGCCTTACGGCCTGCCTGCCATGAAAGTGTCGTGGGTGCCGCATAATCCGCCCGGCGTGGTGACCGCCTGGTGGCGCGGCGTGGGACCGGTGCACAACGTGTTCATCGTCGAGAGCTTCATCGACGAGTGCGCGGCAGCGGTGAAGCAGGATGCGGTGGCCTTCCGGCTCGCCAATCTGTCCAGCCAGCCACGGGCGCAGGGCGTGCTGAAGCTGGCGGCAGAGAAGGCCGGCTGGGGCAGTCCTATGCCGAAAGGCATGGGGCGCGGTGTTTCCGTGCAGTTCGCGTTCGGAACGTTCCTGGCACATGTGCTCGAGGTGGAGGTCTCGCCGCAGGGTGAGATCCGGCTGCACCGCTGCGTGCTGGCGATCGATTGCGGGCACCGGGTCAACCCGGACACCGTAGAGGCGCAGGTGCAGGGCGGCGTGATCTTCGGCCTCACCATGGCGATGTATGGCGAGATCACGCACCAGGACGGGCGCGTGGAGCAGTCGAACTTCAACAACTACCGCATGCTGCGCATGAACGAGACGCCGCTCATCGAGGTATATCAGGTCGATAGCCAGGATAACCCTGGCGGCCTGGGCGAGACCGGGACGGCGGCCGCGGCACCCGCGCTCGGGAATGCGATCTTCGCTGCGACGGGCAGGCGTTTGCGGAAGATACCCTTCGCCCGCGGCATGGCCCAAGCCTGATGCGCAAGATCCTGCTGGGAGGCGCATGCCTCCTCACCGCCATGCTCGCGTGGCGCCTGGTTCCGGACCGCGCGCGTGCTGACGACGAGCCGAGGATCGAGGCCGCCGGCGCCCATATGCAAGGCGACCTCGTCGCGCGGGGTGCCTATCTCGCGCACATGGCCGATTGTGCCGCGTGCCACATGGGCGCCGGCCAGCAGCTCTCAGGCGGCAAGCCGTTCGCGACGCCGTTCGGGACGATCTACGCGCCGAACATCACGCCGGACAAGGAAACCGGCGTGGGCGACTACACCGACGACGAGTGGGTATCCGCGCTGCGCCGAGGCGTCGGCCGCGGCGGCAAGCATCTGTATCCGGCGATGCCTTACACGAACTACACGCTGATGACGCGCGACGATGCGCTGGCCATCAAAGCCTATTTAATGACTCAGCCATCGGTGCATGCCGAGGCGCCGGCGAACGACATGCGCTTCCCGTTCAACATCCGCTTCCTGATGGTGTTCTGGAACCTGCTGAACAACCCGGACCACGTCTTCAAGCCGGACGCGGCACACGATGCCGCCTGGAACCGCGGCGCCTATCTCGCCGAGGCGCTGGGGCACTGCCAGCAGTGCCATACGCCGCGCAACATCATCCAGGGGCTGAAGAGCAGCGACGCCTATGCCGGCGCCGTGCAGCAGGGATGGCTCGCCTACAACGTCACCAGCGCGAAATCGGGCGTGGGCGATTGGTCGGCGAAGGATCTCGCGGCCTATCTCTCGACGGGCCGCGTGGATGGCCATGGCGTCGCGTCCGGGCCGATGGCGGAGGCGGTGAGCTATTCGCTGCGCTACCTCTCGCCGGACGACGCTACGGCGCTGGCTACCTATGTGAAGAGCATACCGGCGCAGGAGAGCGTCGCCGCACCACAGGCTGCGTCGGGCGAGCCGGCGCCGAATGCCCTCGGGCAGCAAGTCTATCAAGGCGCCTGCGCAAGCTGCCACAGGCCCGATGGCACCGGCGTCCAGTCGCCTTACGCGGCGCTGCTGGGCGACCAGAGCGTCGCCGATCCCACGGGGCAGAACCTGCTGCAGATGATGTTGCACGGGGGCGCCATTGCGACGAACGACGGGATGATGGGAATGCCGGCGTTCTCGAAGGGCTACACCAATATGGAGCTCGCGGCGGTCGCGAATTACACGATCGGGCAGCTCTCGCACGCCCACGGGCAGGTTTCGGCTGCTCAAGTCGCGAAGCTACGAGCCACCCCAGCCGGGAGCTAAGGGAAGCGCTTCTTTTTTGTAAAACAGAGGCAAAAAACTTCTGGACCTTGGACCCTGCCTGCTTGGCGGCGGGGCCAACAGCCTGCGCGCGGCGTAAACACCGTTGCAACCCTGCGACGGTAATCTTTTTTCCTGAGACACCACTCAAGGTTGTTGTTGACGGGTGTTCTGCGCGCCTATAGGTAAAGACTTAGGTAATCAGCATACATTCTGGCGTGCGTTGGCGGCAATGTCACGGCAGTGAGGCGAAGCTCGGCATTTTCGCTTCATTGCTTCAGCGAAAAGTCTTGTTTTCGGCTTCTTGGGTCAATCTCTGTTCGTAGGCGGTTCATGCCTCTGTTTCGACGGTCAGGTCTGCAGAATGCGGTCCACGTGCGGCCGATTGCCACACGCGAGCGTCGCAGGCGTCTCAGTCTCTGGAAGGACCGGCGGTGCGCCACCGCGACGGAACTCGCGATTTGTGCGGTTCCGTTCTTCTCCATGCTGCTCGGCCTCATGGACGCGGGCTACGACCTATACATCCAGGCCGAGCTCGATACGGCGGTGAACAACGCGGCGCGCGGTGTGCAGGTGGGCACCATCACCGGCAAGAGCGGCATGACGAGCGCGCAACTCGCGGCCCAGTCTGTGTGCCCCAATCTGCATGGCCTGCTGAACTGCAACCTGCTGGTCGTCGGCGTCATCCATGTGCCGACCGATTATTACCAGGACCAGAACCCGATCACCCTGACGACTGCCAGCAGTTCTGGCGGCAGCGTATGCACCGGATCGGGCGGACAGCTCATGCTCCTGCAGGCGTGGTATCTAGGGCCGACGTTCGTGGGCCGGCTCATTCCTGCATTCTCGACGGTCTATAACGGCCAACGGGTTCACATCACCTCGTCCTCGGCAGGGTTCGTGGACGAGTTCTTCTCGGGCGGCCAGACGAGCGGTGTCGGATGCTGAGGCAGTCGCGGCTCATAAGATTGCTGCGGGACAACGGCCGGCGCGGGCGCCGGGGTGTCGCGGCCATGGAGTTCGCCATGGTGGCGCCTGTCATGGTGACGCTGTTCTTCGGAACGGTCGATGTGTCGCGCGCCTTCATCGCCTGGGCGGAGGTCAATAACGCGGCGTCCGCCATCGCGGAGGCGGGCGAAAAGCTGTCGGTGAAAACAGCAAACTCGCTGACCAAGCTCAATTACACGCAAATACAGGCGGCGATGTCCACCATCTACGCGCAGATGCCCGGCCTCGATTATGGCAAAGGGGATGGGTTTCTCGGCAAAGGCGGATTTGCGGTGACGCTCTCCGGCGTCATCTTCACGCCGACATGCGCACAGACGACAGGCTGCAAGACGCAGACGCCCTACACGATGTGGAGCAGCTATCTCGCAGAGGGTGGCGCCTACCTCAACCAGATATCAACCACCGCCAATCCGCTCACCCGCGCCTGCGGCACGCTGACGTCGGTCGCGTATTTTCCGAACGACAGCACACAGCTGACGAAAATGATCATGCCCACCCTCTACACGAGCTCGTTCGGCAACGTGACGTTGACGATGGTGCCGCAGGTGGTCGCCGACGTGCGTTTCACCTTCATTCCGACATTCAATATCTTCGTTCATTCGATCACGTTCTGGGCGTCAGCAACGCTCCCCTCGCCGCTGGGCGGAACGGATAATCAGATTAGTTTCGATACGACCGCGCCGACAGGCAATGTCGTTGCGTGCTCTCCACCGTCCTAGTGGCGCGAAAGAATTTCAGCTCGGCTTCAGGAGTGTCCAATCATGCCGTCTAGGCATCTCATGTCGGAACGCCGCAGTTCCGTATCGGTCCTGTTCGCGACAGCGATCATACCCATCATCGGCCTCTGCGGGCTCGCGGTGGATTATGCGCTGTGGGAGCAGATCGACACGAACCTCAACAAGGCCGTGAACGTCGCTGCGCTGAATGCTGCAAAGATAGCGGTGAACGGCTACCTCAATGGCGACAAGAACTATTTGACCGAGGGGCAGAATGCAGGATCGCAGTGGGCGGCCGCTGCCGGCCTGCCGCTGAGCACAAACATCATTGGTGGAACACTCAATGTCAGTGTGACAGGCCAGGCGACGATTACCGCCACTGCGAGCTTCACCGGCGCTACGATGCGCTCGATCTTCGGCAAACTTTTCGGCTTTGCAAGCTACCCTGTTTATGCACAGGCGACATCCGTCATTAATACTGCGCCGTATCTGGAAGTGGTGATGCTGCTTGACGGTTCTGCCTCAATGGATATCGGTTCGACCAATGCCGACATTTCGAAACTTGAGCAGCTGTCACCTTGCGACGCATCTAATGCCTTCACCGGGACGAGCGCCACGGATGCATCGACCTGGACTAATCAATCTCAGCAGAGCTACGCGATTTATTCCTGTTATAACTTCAATGGCGCGCAGCAATGTCCCGTCCTGGCACCCTCGACTTCGCTCTCGGGATACGCTTCCTCCGCTGATGTCATCTCAAGCGGCTTCATTACCGATTTGCAGGCTGTGCCGGCCTATATGACAAAGCCTCCTACCGAGAACCCGGAGGATAGCAAGACACCGACTTGTCCGAACCTGGCTCTGCTAACATTAAGCGACAAGTCAACGATGTATCCGATAACGGGTGCGCCTTGCGCGTTCGCCTGTCATTGGACAAACGCTGTGTATACTGACCCAAAAACCGGAAAGCAGGATCCCAATGGAACCACGGCGGATCTCTACGGCATGGCACGACGCTACGGTATCACGCTTCGAATAGACGAAGTGAAGAATGCAGCGATACAGACGTTGCAAGCCATGCAGCAGAACAACATCTCCACTATCAACAATCTTAGTGTTGGCATCTACACCTTCAACACAGGCGTGCATAAGCTCTATCCCGCCTCTGGCGAGGCAGGGAGCGATTTTACCGCCGCGCAGACGGCGGCCAACAGCGGAATCGTTCCCGATATTGCTCTACGATCAGGGAACAATTTCGATACGGCATGGCCGGAAGTCGCAAATTCAATGGCAACGAATTACGTCACAGCAGCAGGCGACGGCAACACACCTGCAGGACCGCGCAAAGTTCTGTTTCTCGTCACAGACGGTTTCCAGGACGATCCTAATACACAGGCGCGCCGCGCGTTCGATTACAATCCCTATTGCACGCAATTCAAGGATATGAATTACCAGGTGTATGTTGTTTACACGCCCTACTACCCGGTGATGCACACCTCATACGAGAATGCCTGGACCGGGATCGTTGAAGGGGCGGACACAACATCCGGCACGCTTGGCTACAATCTGATCCAGTGTTCGTCTCAAGGGCTGAACAACGGCGGTACCTATTATATTTCGGCTCAGGATGGCCCTACGCTGACGGCTGCCCTCGCGAGCTTTCTCAAGCAGGCGCTCAACAATCCCGCGCGCTATACCCAGTAGCCGGCGGGAAGCGTCTTTGGCGTTGCCTCTGGATTTCTCCAGCCAAGCGGCTTCGCAATGACACTGAGTATGATCTAAGGGCCGAATCTCTCCAAGCCAGCGATAGAACCGAAAAGTTTTTTGCTTCTTTTTTTCAAGAAAGAAGACGCTTGCTTTCTCAAGGTGAGGCCAGGAACCCTCCTGACCTCACTTTGAGCCACTAAGACTTACGAGCAGCAAGCCAGGCAGCGATTGCCGGCTGCGCGCGGTCGCGTAGGCCGGCGTTGAAGGCGATGTAGTCCGCGGCTTTCGCGGCCTGGATTTTAGCACCGGCCGACGCCTTGCTGGCTGGGTCGGCGAGCAGGGCGCGGGCGATGTCGGGGTTTGTGGATTGGTAGGCGATCCCCGGGAGAAGGGCGGTCTGGCCATCGGGGGTCAGGCGGGCGCGTAGCGGGCCTTGGTTCGGCTGCACGAGTTTCCAGACTTCGTCGGGATTATCGCTGCCCTTCGCGACCTCGGACAGGAAATACCAGATCCGGCCGTTCGGGATGGCGCCGGAGGAGGCGATCTGGACGGAGCGGGCGATGAGCGCGGGATCGCGCGATGCGGCCAGAGCCGAGCCGTAGCGCAGCTTCTGCTCGGTGTCGGGGGCAGCCTGGGCGAGCTTGCCGAGGGTCATGTAGGTTGCGGCGTCGGCGTGCATGCCGACGATGTGGGTAACGGGATCCAGCAGGCTTGGCGGAATGGCGGCCGGGTCTTTTTGGTAGGCGGCAAAGGCTTCGTTCGCGGCGCGGGTGACGGCGGGGTCGTCGAAGGCGCCCATGGCGAGCAGGATTTTCGGGCGAAGCATGCTGTCGAGAAAGCTCTCGCCTGGCTTCGGGGTCATGCCGAGGCGCGTCAGTTCCGGCTGCATCACGCGGCGCGCGAAGGCGCGGAACGCAGGGCGGGTGGGGCTGCCGCGCTCGAGCACGTCGAGCCGCGAAAGATGGTTGATGGTGTCGAGCCATACGGCGAAGTTCTGCTCGTCGTTTTCGCCGAGCGTGGCCACCAGGTCGAGATAGGTAGAAAGCGGGGCTTTGCTTGCACCGAAGAGGGCGAACTCGTCACCGAGGAGATTCACCCTGTCGGTAGCATCGAGCTTCGCGAACGACGCCTGAAGGAGCGCGAGGGAAGCGGCATCGTAGCTGGTGCGGTAGTAGCCGTTTTCGCCGAGGTTGACCTTCTCGGCGGTCTTGCAGCCGGCGAAATGCAGGGTCGCGGGCGTGGCGCCGAGCAGGATCTTCTGCGTGGCGACGCCTGGGCCGCCGACGGTGACAGGGATCTGCCAGGCGGCCGGCTTCGGATGCGGGTCGTGCATGGCGAAACGGCCCTGTGTGAGGGTCAGAGTCGCGGTATCGCCGTCGCAGGTGCGAGCGACTTCGACGAGCGGAATGCCTGGCTGCTCGGTGAAGCTGGTGGCGACGGTTGCCACGTCCTTGTGCGAGACGCTCGAGAGTGCGTTCCACAGGTCGGCGCTGGTGGTGTTGTGGTAGGCGTGCGCCTTCATGTAGGCGCGCATGCCGTCGCGGAAGACGTCGGGGCTGAGCCAATCCTCGACCATACGGATGATCTGGCCGCCCTTCTGGTAGCTGATCTGGTCGAACGCGGCGCCAGCCTCGCTGATGTCGTGGATGACCTGCTGGACGGGGTGCGTGGTCGGGAACGCGTCCTGCGCCATGGCGGCTTCGCGGTCGTCATGCTGGCGGGGCCAGATCTGCCAGGCCGGATTGAAGTGGTCGGTCGCCTTGTTCTCCATCCAGGTGGCGAAGCCTTCGTTCAGCCAGATGTTGTCCCACCAGCCCATGGTGACGAGGTCGCCTGACCACTGATGTGCCATTTCGTGGGCGACGACGAGGTAGATCTCTTCCTTTGTCTCGGGCGACGATGTCTTTGGATCGAAGAGCATGTCGTTGTCGATGTAGGTGATGGCGCCCCAGTTCTCCATCGCACCGGCTTCGTAGTTGCCGGGGATGGCGAGCAGGTCGAGTTTCGGCAGCGGGTAGGGAACGCCGAAATACTCGTTGTAGTAAGGCAGGATCACAGTGGCGGCCTTGAGCGCGTAGTCGGCGCGCTGCTGTTCGCCGGTCGGCGCGTAGGCGTTGATCGGCGTTCCGCCGCCTGAGGACGAGAGCTTCGACAAATCGCCGGCGACGAGCGCCAGCAAATAGGTGGACATGCGCGGCGTGGTCTCGAACACCACGCGCTTGGCATCGCTGCCGACAGGTGTAGCCGAGGCGACAGGCATGTTGCTGACGGGCACGTAGGATTTCGGCAGCGTGACGGTGAGCTGGAAAGTCGCCTTGAAGGCGGGCTCGTCCCAGCCGGGGAACATGCGGCGTGCGTCGGCCACTTCGAACTGCGTGACGAGCATGCGCTTCTGCGCGCCGGCAGGATCCTTGTAGTCGTCGTAGTAGATGCCGTTCGGGGTCTCCGGGATCGGCCCTGTGTAGGCGATGGACAAGGTATGGTGGCCGGCGGTGACCGGCTGTGCCGCGCGGAGGGTGGCGGTTTGCGCCTTGTCGTCCTGGGTGACCTGAGCTGGAGCGCCGTCGATGGTCACGGTGCCGATCTTCAGGCCGGCCTGGCTGAGGGTGATTGCGTCAGCAGGCGCGGACGCCGTGACCTCGATGGTCTCCTGCCCCGTCAACTTCAGCTTCGTCATGTCGGTGACGATGTCGATCTTGTAGCTGGACGGCACGACCGTCTTGGGAAGCTGGCCTGGCGCGTGGGCGAAGTCGAAGGGTGCCTCGGCGCGGGCGGCGGCGCCGGCGGTCGCGGTCAGCGCAGTGGCAAGGAGGAGGGTCGAGCGTGCGCGGCTCGGGCGGCGGTCGAGAGAGGTCGCTGTCATTCGAGTGGCTCCGGGTCCGATCGCCGCTCACAGGCGGCACGCTTCGTTCTCTGCAGCCGGTGTGCCAGGGGTGGGCACAGGGAATAGGCCTATCCGGCGGCGTGAAGGTGGCGGATTACGCCGAAGTGTGGCGCGTCGTCCATATCGGGACCTGTCACTTTTCGCCGCGCCTTGCCTCCAGCTCGTCCAGGACCGCCTCGGGCGGAACATGGCGGCGGACTTCGTCGATCTCGTGCGGACGGTCGTGCTGCACGCCGAGGTGGTCGCCGATGGCTGCGACCAAGCCAGCCAGGTGGCCCAGCTCCTGCTCGGCCAGGAGGCTGATGTGAAGGTCCAGTTCCGCGCGCTGCTCGGAGGCGTGGGACATGCGGTTCTGACTGATGAGCACGAAGGTCGAGAGGAAGATCGCCTCGACAGACGCAATGGCGGACAGGATGCCGAGCGATGGATCGAAACGGACGATCGCGTAGTCGATGGCCAGGTAGATCGAGAAGGCGGTCAGGTGGAGATAGACGAAAACCATCGAGCCGGCGAAGGCGGTAATGGCGTCCGCCACGCGTGTCTCGAGACTGGTCCGCTCGTCGTGACGCCGCTTGCGGTGCTCCATGGCGTCTATGTTGCGGGTGATCGCCGGATTCAACGTGTGGTCGGAGTTTTCCATTCTGAGGGAGCGAGTGGCGGGTGGGTTGGTTTCTTTGTTGTTTGTAGTGGAAGCAAGCGCGTTCTTTTTTGAAAAAAAGAACCAAAAAACTTTTGCGACTTGGGACCGAGATCGTGGAAGTGCCGGGCCCAAAGGACCAAAAGTTTTTTGCTTCTTTTTTCAAAAAAGAAGTCCTTCCTTACTTCCGCGCCTCCGTCAGCAGCTTCTGAAACGCGGCAACCTCCGGCGGCCCCCCAGGCCGCACGTTCCCGATAAACGCATCCGTAAGCCGATCCAGTTTGACTTTGAAACTTGCCTTGATGGCATCTTCAAAGCCCGCGACGCGCGGCAGCGCGCGCAGCTGCTCGCGCATCGTTTCCATGCCTGCGGCGCAGCCGAGGATGCGGCGGTCTTCGACCAGGTCGGGCTTGTCGGCGAGGTTCACGTAGCTGCGGCTGATAAAGAGGGCGAGGGCGGCTTCGTTCGCGGCGACCTCCCCTTTCCAGTCGCCTTGGCCGCGCGCGAGCTTCCATAGCGCCTCGGGCGCGCTTCGCAGCATGTAGTGGTTGACCCAGGCGGTGCGGGCGCTGGGGGTTTCGGCGTAGGCGGGGTAGCGGTCGCGGACGCCTGGATGGTGGTGGATGGCGCCTGCCTCGTTGCGAAAGAGAAGGGCTTGGCCGAGCGTCGCGTAGGGGTAATGGGCGTGAGAGTGCCAGCAGAGGTGGGGTTTGAAGACGGATTTGACGTGGGCGTTGGTCTCGCGCTCGCGCATGAGGAAGCGGGCGATGGCGGGTTCGTCGCGCCAGCTATCGGTGCGGCTGCCTGCGAAAATCTGCCAGCAGAGGGCGATGGCGTCGGTGGGCTGAGTCTCCTGCCACGCCAGGATGTCGATGGCCTTTGGGAAGAGTGTGCTGTCGAAGGCGAAATATTCGTCGATGTCGAGCACGGCGCACCAGCGGTAGTCGAGGATTTGCGGGAGCAGGCTGAGAGCGTGGGCATGGGCTTTGTATTGCGGGCCGTAGTGAGGAGTAGGCTCGTTGTGAATGAGGGTGATGGCGCCGGCGGCGGCCAGGGCTTCGAGGAGCTGGGTCGAGCCGTCGGAGTTGTTGTTGGTGTAGATGAAGGCGTGTTCGAACCCGGCGGCGAAATGGTAGGCCAGCCACTCGATCAGGTAGGCGCCTTCGTTACGGGCGCATGCGAGCAGGCAGGCGCCGTGGCGGGGACGGATGGTGGAGCGCGCCAAGCTGGTGAGTGCGAATCCGGCCTGGGGGAGCCCGTAGCCTTCCAGCGGGTCGCCGGCGAACTCGTCGCTGACCGGGCTGGTCATGAGGTGTCCAGGCACAGGCAGGCTGTGGCGTTCCCAGGCGGCGAGCTGCGGCAGGATGGTGGCGAACCAGCGGTTGCCGGGCAGGAGGCTGCCGAGGCGTTGCATGAGATGCGGATCGTCGAGCAGGCGGCGGCCGAGGTCGCGCAGTTCGTCCGGCGGCATGATGCGCAGGACGGCTTCAATGAGGGCGGCCCTGAGGGCGCCTTGCTCGAGGCGTTCCAGAACGAGAGACGCGTGCATCGGCCAGGTGCAGGCCGCGCAGAGTTCGAGCACGGCGGCGATGAAGGCCGGCGCGTGGGTCACAGGATCGGAGCGGAGCAGGGTGAAGACGTCGAGCGGGGCGCCGCCCGCGCCGTCGAAGAAGACGAAACCTTCGGGGCTGCCGACGCCCGGGGCGGACACGCCCATGAAGCGCATGAAGGAGAGCGGGTGGCGCACGCGTATGCCTGGCGGTTTCACGTTCGGCACGATGAAGCCGGAGAGGGCGGCCGCGTTCAGGCCGTCGCCGCGCATTTCGATGGCGCGCAGGTCGGGCGCCATCAGGAAGATCACGCGGGGGTTGGAGTCCGGGATGATGGCGACGAGTGGGCTGGTAGAGGCGGTGTCGAGCCCTGCGCCTGGGTGAGGCGGCTCCAGCATCGTGACGTGCCGGCCGCCTGCAGCGAGGAGATTGCCGCGCCCGGTTTGCAGGGTGAAGAATTTCGCAGGCACCGGCGCGCGGTCCAGGGCGATGGAGAGGCTTGCACGGAACGGCTCTTCCAGCGGCGCCGCGACGTCGCGAGTGCTTTCGCGTCTTAATCCCAGCCGCTCCAGCATCGACCTTACGGCCGTCATGAGGCGGCCGGCTTGGTGACACGGCATTTGCCCCCGACATGCTCCAGCGGCACCAGGCCGAGCGGACCCATGAACGCGTCGAAGGCTTGCTTCACGCCTGGCCAGTGATGTTCGGCGTGATAGTCGTCGCCGATCAGCACGCCGCCTGGCTTCAGCCGTGGCCACCATTCAGCGAGGTCGGCCGTGACCGAGCGGACATCGTGCCCGGCATCGAGGTGGATCATGTCCAACGAGATGCCGTGATGCGCCAAGAGATTTGCGGCGTTAATCGAATCGAGAGGCAGCGGCACGACGACATCCTGAACGTCGTGCGCCAACATGTTCGCCATGAATTTGCGCTGCAGTGCCGGATAGCCGTGGACCATGTTCAGGCTTGCGAAGTAATGCGGCTCGATCCAGTGCTCGACGGAGCCGAGCCAGCTGTCGATGGCGAACACCACGCCGTCGATGCCGAGCCGCTGCAGCTCGCGTGCCATGACAATGGTGGAGGCGCCTTTCCAGACGCCGATTTCCGCCACCGCCCGCGGGCGCATTTTGCCTATAGTTTCGGTGAGATAATGGTGCGTTTCGCCCCATCCTTGTGCGTCCACCTGATAAAGATGGCGCGGGAAGCCGGCAAACGGATCCTGCCCTCGCCAGATCGTTTCAATGTGGCCTTTTCTGAGATCGCCCACTTACCAACTCGTTGCATATTATCATCGAGTAGCATCGTGCGTCTGGTGTGACCAGGGGGAGGAGAGGCCGAATGGCCTTACCCCGGTGCTTACACTGAGCACGGTGCGCTTTTTCTCAGTTACTTTCAAACGGCTAGCTTTGCTGTGACGAGCTGGGGTCAGTAGAAGCCGCTGTGCGTTGGACCTAGCTTGGAGTCGGATGCTTTCTCGTAATAGGCAGGTGGCTTGAAGGAGGGTCACGGCGGCTTTGCGCCAATTTCAGACAAAGGCTCGGCTTAAGAGCAGCCGTGAGCCGAACTACTGCGTCCGCGTGACGGCAAGGGATGGCGCCTTGAGCGAGCAGTTCCTCCGCACCTTCCAGGACAACGAGAAGACCATCCCGACGATTCTCACAACCTCCCAGAAACTTTCGACGGGCGTCGATGCGCGCAACGTGCGGAATATCGTGTTGATGCGGCCGGTAAATTCGATGATCGAATTCAAGCAGATTATCGGCCGCGGCACGCGCCTGTTCGACGGCAAGGATTACTTCAAGATTAATGATTTCGTGAACGCGTACGAGCATTTCAGCGATCCGGAGTGGGACGGCGAGCCGGCAGACCCGGTTGTTCCTACGCCTAGGCCGGGCGGGAGCGAGACGGGCGAACCAACTGGCGACGACGAGGGGGAAGGGCCTGATGGTGGTGATGATCCGCCGCCCGGGCCCCAGAAGATCAAGGTCAGACTGGCAGACGGCAAGGAGCGCACCATCCAGCATATGAGGGCTACGACCTTCTGGAGCCCTGATGGAAAACCGATGTCGGCGGCCGAGTTCGTCTCTCGCCTGTTCGGTGAGCTACCGGCACTGTTCAAGGATGAGGACGAGCTACGGGCCTTGTGGAGCCAGCCGGATACACGTCGAGCCTTACTGGATAGCCTTGCCGAGAAGGGATTCGGCGGCGAGCAGCTGCACGAGATCGAGCGGATGATCGATGCCGAGAAGAGCGACCTATACGACGTGCTGGCCTACATTGCCTTTGCCTTGTCGCCAATCACGCGGCAGGAGCGTGCCGACGCGCGCAAGGTCAACATCTTTTCCCACTACGATGCAACCTTCAGGCCTCTCTTGATTTCGTCTTGTCCCAATACGTCAAGGAAGGCGTGGGTGAGCTCGACCAGGCGAAGCTGCCGCATCTGTTAGAGCTAAAGCATCGGGCCATCAGCGACTCCGCGGCAGAGTTGGGCGGGGTCGCAAGGATACTTAAGGCCTTTGTTGGCTTTCAGGCCCATTTGTATGCGAGGTAATTAAAGACTGCCTGGTGTCATTATTGCGGCGTACCAAGAACCTACAGTCATCATTATTGCCGGAGTTGATATCTGTATTGGCTTGACCGCGCCGTCAATACGGCTACCGCCCGCGCTCCGGGGCTAACTTCGGGCGGCGCTTCAAACATTTAGAATTGGCCGGAAGTCGCGCTCGACCTGGTGCTTTCGCTGCTTTTTGGACTGGCTCGTTATGTAAGCCGAGCCAGTCATTCCACATATCGGGATGGCGCTCGCGCACTACCAAACAGACCCCTTGAAGGGCAGCTTTCAACCCCTCTCTTGCTCCAGGATTTCCTTGCAACCACCTCCAACTCGCCCGCAAAGCGGCTAACGCAGCCAGAACAGCTCCCCCAACCGACACAACCGCTTCCATCGTTAGCCTCCGAATGACGTCACTCGGACGCATAATGAGGCCAGCAGTGGCTGTTGTCGAGTCCGAGTGCCAGTCGGACATAACCAAGTGGCGATTGCGTTGTATACCCCGACTCATTGAGTATCCGGCTCCGTCGCCCCTTGCGGCGCGCTGTGTGTTTAGATTCTCCTTGCGGTCATGCGCGGTGGCTTTCTCACGGCTGAGGAGAGGCAGGTCCTGACCGAGTTGGCTCGGGACGGGCTTGCTGCCCATCGTCTGGCGCGGCGGGCGAATGCCCTGGTGCTGCTGGACCAGGGGATGAGCCCTATCAAGGTGGCCAAGGTCCTGCTGCTGGACGACGACACCATCCGTGAGTGGCACAAGACCTTCGAGCAGGACGGCATCGATGGCCTGGTCGGCTTCCATTACGGCGGCCGGCACGCGTTTCTGGCGCCAGCGCAGGAGACCCAGCTCAAGGCCTGGCTGGAGCGTACCCTGCCGCGCACCACGTGCGAGGTCGGCGCCTATATCGAGCGTCAGTTCGGCGTGACCTATGAGAGCCGCTCTGGGCTGGTCGCCTTGCTGCACCGGCTGGGGTTCGAGCACCGCAAGCCCGCGGCGGTGCCGAGCAAGATGGACCCCGACCGTCAGCGCCGGTTCATCGCTGTCTACGAAAAGCTGTTGAACAGCCTTCCTGCGAACGAGATGGTGATGTTCGCCGATGCGGTGCATCCGACCTACGGCGCACAGCCCGTCGGCTGCTGGGCGCCAAAGGGCGTGGCGATCGCCGTGGAGCAGACCACCGGCCGCGAGCACGTCAATATCCAAGGTGCGATCGACCTGCACACCGGCACCACCTGCGTGCTCGAGGTCCCCTCAGTCGACGCCACCAGCACGATTGCGCTGCTGCAAACCATCGAGGCGCGCTTTCCGGCCAAGCGCCGGATCCACGTCATGCTCGACAATGCGCGCTGCCATCACGCCAAGCTGGTAAGAGCCTGGCTCGACCGGCGAGACTGCCGAATAAGGCTACATTTCATCCCGCCCTACTGCCCGCATCTGAACCCGATCGAACGATTGTGGCTCGCGATGCACAAAGCCCTGATCCACAACCGGTGCGCTGCGAACTTCAGGCAATTCCGCGCCCGCGTCCTGACCTTTCTGCGTTACGACGTGCCAAGCCGATGGGACGTGCTCTGCGACCAGGTCACGGACAACTTCCGCATCCGCGACCCGGGTCGGTTCCGGATTCTCAGGTGAGCGGAGTATTTGCTTCTTTTTTTCAAAAAAGAACACGCTTACTTCCCTAAATACAACACCGAAGCCTGCCCGGTCTCAGTCCCGAACGCCAAGCGCGCCCCATCCGGACTCCACGCCATGGCAGTAACCTCAGCCCCCGTTTGAGCAAGACGAAGCACTCGCTTGCTGGCGATATCCGCCAGAACCACCGTGCCATCCTTGTAACCTGCAGCCACCATTTCGGTCTGCGGGTGGCAGGCGATACGCGTGACGATGACTTCCTCGATCTGTGCAAGTTCGGCCGGAGGCTTGCCTGTTGGCCCACCACCGAAGAATGGCCACAACACGATCGAGTCGGCTCCTGAACTCGCGAGCCAGCGGCCGTTCTTGGTGAAGCCGATCGATTCGGTCTTCGATGGATAACCACTCATGCGCATGTGGTCGCCGGCGGGCAGGCGCCAGCCGTGCAGCGCATTCTCTTGCATGGCTGTCACCAGCGCTTCGCCGGCTGGGTGCAGGGCGACGCCGGTATGGCTCCCTTTCCATTCCAGGAAGCGCGGTGTCGGCGAGGTGGCATTGGTGAACCAGAGTGACGCGCCATTATAGTGCGAGGCCGCCAGCCGCTTGCCGCGCGCATCGAAGGCGATGCCTGTCACGGTCGAGGGATGCTCAAACGTTTTCAGCCGTACGCCGCTGGCGTCGTAGAGATGAACCGCTTTGCCGGCGCTGCACGCGAGCAAAGACGCTTTTTGATCAGCGAAGCTCGCGACGTGCTCCACCCAGCGCGATCCGAAGCCGGCAATTTCTGTGATTGCGCCGCCGGCGCCGATACGCATGAACTTTCCATCGTCGCCGCCGGTGACGAAGCCGGCTCCACCAGTGTCAGCGGCCAACGCCAACACCCCGCCGTCGTGGGCTTCGATGGTGGTCCACGCCTCAGGTGAAGCGGCCTCGACTAGTCTGACCGTCCCATCGCCGAGTGCGAAGGCCGCATGCGTGCCGCCGCGGTCGAACGCGCAAGCCACGACATAGGCCTCTAGCTCTCGGGTTTGTCCTCTGTCGGCGAGAAGATCGCTCAAGCCGCCACCCGTACCTGGCACGCCTCGAAACCACGGCGCAGTTGCGGCCGGTTCAGATCGCGCCCGATGAACACGAGGCGCGACTTGCGAGGCGCGTCGGCCGGCCAGGCGCCGACGAAGTCGCCGTCTGCAATCATGTGAACGGCCTGGAAGGCAAACCGCCGGTTCTCGCCCGGGTAGGCGAGAATACCCTTAGTACGAAGCAGGTCCTGTCCCTTTTCCTGCAGCAGCGTACCCATCCATTCCTGGAAGCGCTGGGGATCGATCGGGCGGTCCACCTCGAAGCTCATGCTGGCGACACCTTCGCTGTGCCCGTGTTCGTCGGTGTCGAGGAAGCCGGGATCCTGCGCCAGGATGCGATCCAGGTTGAAGGCGCCGAGGTCGAGGATTTCGGTCACCGAGACATCGCTCTTGGTCGTGCGGTGGATCTTGGCGAAGGCGTTGATCGCGCGGATACGCGCCTCGACAGCCTGCAACTCCTCAGCCGAAACCAGGTCCAGTTTGTTGAGGACGATCACGTCCGCGAACGCGATCTGCGCGGCTGCCTCGGTGCTGTCCTCCAGCCGCTGCGGCAGGTTCTTCGCATCGACCACGGTGACGATGGCGTCCAGGCGCGCCTTGGCCTTCACACCATCATCCACGAAGAAGGTCTGCGCGACAGGCGCCGGATTGGCGAGTCCGGTGGTCTCTATGATGATGCCGTCGAACTTCTTCGCCCGCTTCATCAGCGCGCCGACGATGCGTATGAGGTCCCCGCGTACGGTGCAGCAGATGCAGCCGTTGTTCATTTCAAACACTTCCTCGTCGGCATCCACCACGAGGTCGTTGTCCACACCGAGTTCGCCGAACTCGTTGATCACCACGGCATAGCGGCGCCCGTGGTTCTCGGTGAGGATGCGGTTGAGCAGAGTGGTCTTGCCGGCCCCCAGGTAGCCGGTGAGAACGGTGACGGGCACAAGATCGGGCATCGTTGGTCCTCTCGAAGGGCGCTGATATAGGGGCGTCCGTGGTCCGAAAGAAGGACAGCCGGAAGCCGGCCGGCCACCTGGCGACAAGGCGGAGCAGCATTATCGACGCGTGGCTTACCCTGGCTGTGTTCGCAGCATTGCCAACCGTGGGACTGGTCAACGGTCCGGTCTATGCGCCGCTGCTGTTTAGCCTTGCCGTGCTGCGGCTGGCCATCGCGCGCGGCCGGATCGCCATCGACCCAGGCCTTGCACTCGTTACCAGCGCCTTCGCATTGCTATGCTGGGCAAGCTGCCTGTGGTCCGCCTCGCCCTCACATAGTGCGGCGGGGGCGCTCGAGATGACCGCCGTCATGGCTGGCGCCCTGGTGCTCTGCGGTGGCACGCCGCCACCGCATCGCCTGGTGAACTGGCTGGCAGGCGCCATCCTGGTCGGCACCGTCTCCATGGTCGCCGACCGGCTGACCGGCAACCACCTGCTGCACCTCGCAACCCGCCACGGCGGCGCGACCAAATACAACCGCGGTATCGATTACCTTTTGCTGCTGCTTATCCCTCTGGCGGGGACGCTGGCTCGGACCCAGCGCTGGCGGCTCCTGGCCGGCCTTTGCGTCACGACGGCCGCCTGCATCGCCGCGGGAAAAAACACGACCGCCTGGGTAGCAGTCCCTATGGCCCTGGCCATCTTCGAGTTCGCCCGCCGGGCGCCGAGGCTGGTAGCGCGAGCAATCGCCACCGCGCTCTCCATCGGAGCCGTCGGCCTGCCGTTCGCCCTTCGCTTGCTGAGCTTCATCCGCCCTTGGCTCGCGCCGCACATCAAGGAAAGCATGCTCCGGCGCCTGGAGATCTGGGACTATATGTCCGACCGGGTGCTGGAACGGCCGCTGTTCGGCTGGGGGATCTGGAGCGCCAAAACCCTGCCGATCACCTCCGAAGAGCTCAGCCATTACCTTCGTGAGCACGGGGAGGGGATCTATCCGCACAACCAGTGGCTGGAGTTGTGGGTAGAGACCGGCGCTGTCGGCCTGCTGCTCATGCTTGTGCTGGTGCTGGCCGTGCTTTGGCGCATCCGGTGGCTTGATGCGGCCATGCAGCCCTTTGCCTACGCTGCATTCTCGCTGGCGCTGATGGTGTCGCTGACCAGCTTCGAAATCACTACGGACTCATGGTGGGCGGCACTTGCTGCCTCCGGGTTCCTGTTCTCGGCCTGGGGGCAGGCGAGGGCCGTCCCGGCTATTTCTCGTATTTCGCCAGCAGCCATGCCTCGGGCTCCTCGGCGGCCAGGCGATACCATCGGTCCACAAGAGGGTGCCCTCTGACCGCATCGCAATAGGCCTTTGAAGCGGACGATAGCGGAGGCGCGTAGGTCAGGAATCGCGTGACCACTGGTGCATACATCGCGTCGGCAATGCCGAAATCCTCGCCGAACAGATAAGGGCCACCTCCGCCGAAGCTGGTGCGGGTTTCGGACCAGATCGCCTCGATACGCGCAATGTCGGCGGTGCAGCCGGCCGAGGCGGAGCGACCAGCAAAGTCGCCGCGGCCCAGGTTCATCGTGAAGGCCGAGCGTAATTCTCGAAAGCCGGCATGCATTTCGGCGGAAATGGCACGCGCATGGGCCCTGGCGCGCCGCTCTCCCGGCCAAAGCGACGGCAGGATCTCGGCGCAATACTCACCGATCGCCAGGCTCTCCCAGATACGCGCACCGTCATGCTCCAGATATGGTACGAGGCCGGCGGGAGTCGCGTCCTTGATGGCGGGCGTTGCCTCTTCCGACATCGGAATGACGACATCCTCGACCGCAAGGCCCGCCAGATGCACCGGCAGCCAGCCGCGTAGCGACCAGGAGGAGTAGCGCCGGTTGCCCAGGTAAAGGCGGTTTTCGGTCATATGACAGACTCCCCCTGATTGACACGGCCCATCGCCCAGAAGATCAGGGCATTCACGACGATGGTGGCCAGCAAGCCCAGGATCTCCAGCGGGCGTGCCACCAGGATCAGCCCCAGCATGCTGGCTACCCCTATTACGGCAGCCACGGGAAGGAGGCGAATATGCAACGTTCCTCCCGCCGTTTGCAGGCGCCGGCGGTGCAGCACGAGGGCAGCCGCGCATCCCATGATGTAAAGCGCCGCAGTGTCGAGGGTGGAGAGCACGGCGAGTTGGGCAAAACTGCCTGACAGGGCGCAGGCCGCAGCAAGGCTCGCGTGAATGATAATCGCGTTCGCCGGCACACGGGCACCGGCACTCAGCCGGCCTAGCAAGGCAGGTAGCCGCCGATCCCTGGCGAAAGCGAAGAGCAGCCGCGGGGCGCCCAAGATGTCACTGCCGATCCAGGCCGCCATGGAAAGAGTGGCGCCGCCGAGCAGCAGGGCTCCTGCGCCAGGCCCGATACGCGCGGCCGCTTCCGCAAGGGGAGCCGTCGCGTGTGCCAGATCAGGGCCGAGCAGCCGCTGTGCGATGATCTGGATGGCTATATAGAGAACCAGCACGAACAGCATGGCGCCACCGAGCGCGCGCGGCAGGGTGCGTGCCGGATCGGCCACCTCACCGCTGGCGCCAAGCACCGTCTCCATGCCGCAGAAGGCGAACAGCGCCAGTATGATCGCGCGGCCGAAATCGCCGTGGATGGCAGGCACGCCAGGCGTCGCGGAGGCGTGCGGAACGACAAAGGCGCCGACGACGACAAAGAATAACAACGGTAACAGCTTGATCGCCGTGGCGCCTGCCACCAGCCGCGATGCGCCGCGCACACCGCGTAAATTCACCGCGGCGATACCGCCAATGACAGCCAGGATGATCCCTGCCCGCGCCAGCCCATGGAAATCCGCGGGCGAAACCAGCGCGTCCGCCATGCCCGCGGCAATGCCGCCGCAAGCCAGGACGCTCGACTGCCAGATCAGCATGCCGGCGATAAAGCCAGGCAGCAGACCGAAGGCCGCGGCGACATAGCCGTATGGTCCGCCGCTGGTCGGCAGCCGGCTTCCCGCCTCGGCAAAACAGGTGACGACGGCGGCCATCGCCAGGGCGCAAACCACATAGGCGAGCGGTGCCAGGCTCCCTGCCGCCTGGGACATCGCAGCCGGCAGCGAGAAGATGCCGGCTCCCACCACCCCGTTGACGACACCGGCCGCCAGTCCCCAGGGTCCTATTCCCCTGACCAAACCGCTGTCCCGTGAGTCGGCGAACATGCTGGTCGGCGGTGTGGTCTGGGTCAGGGGCTGCTTCCTGCGGCTTGCCTCGTTAGGCTCGCGGACCAGCAGAATGGAGTCAACGGTTGGAACAATATGGCCTTGCCGATGTGCAAGCCCTCGATCGCTGCGACCCGCTCGCCCCGATGCGCGACGCGTTCGTGTTGCCCGCGGGCAAGATCTACCTGGACGGCAACTCCCTCGGCCCGTTGCCGAAAGCGACCTTGGTGCAGCAGGAACGCATGCTGCGCCAGGAGTGGGGGCAGGGGCTCATAGGAAGCTGGAACGATGCCGGCTGGATCGATGCTTCCGCCCGCATCGGTGCGAGCATCGCCAAGCTCATCGGCGCTGACGCAGACGAGGTCATTGCGGCCGATTCGACCTCGGTCAATCTGTTCAAGCTCATGGTCGCGGGTCTTCGGGCACGTCCCGGACGAAGCGTGCTCCTGACAGAAACTGGAAACTTCCCAACCGATTTGCACGTCGCTGAAGGGGCCGCCGCCTGCGTTGCGGGCTGCACGGTCCGTGCTGTCTCCACCGCCGATCTTCTGTCCGCACTCACCAGCGAGGTTGCACTCGTTGTCCTGACCCACGTGCATTACCGCAGCGGCGCAAGGCACGACATGGCAGCGTTCACCCGCGCCGCACACGAAGCCGGCGCCCTGGTGCTCTGGGATCTCAGTCACAGCACAGGCGCCGTGCCCGTCGATCTGAATGCCTTCCGCGCCGATCTTGCCGTAGGCTGCGGCTACAAGTTTCTCAACGGTGGCCCAGGTGCACCGGCGTTCCTGTTCGTCGCCAGGCGATGGCAGGAGACTATGCGATCACCGCTGCAAGGCTGGTTCGGCCATGCCGCTCCTTTCGCATTTTCGGACGTGTATGAGCCGGCTCCGGGCGTGGCACGCTTCCTGTGCGGAACGCCGCCCATGCTCAGCCTCGGCGCGCTCGAGAGCGGCATCGCTCTTTGGAGAGACATCGAGCTGCCGCTGCTTTATAAAAAATCGCAGGCACTATTCGCGCTTTTCCAAGCGCGCACCCGAAGCCTTGGAGAGCTGACGCTTCTGACGCCAGCGGACCCGGCGAAACGCGGCAGTCAGATCGCCTTCTCCCACGCCCATGCCTACGCCATCATGCAGGCGCTCATCGGCCGTGGGGTCATCGGCGACTTCCGTGCGCCTGACGTTCTGCGGTTCGGGCTGACACCGCTCTACACGCGTTTCGAGGATGTTTGGCACGCCACCGAGATTCTGGCGGACATCATCGTCCGCGGGAGCTGGGCCGACTATTCCAATACGCCGGCGGGGAAAGTGACCTGACTGTCGAGAACTGCAGCGAGCAGCAGATCGAGGTCGTTTTGCCCCCAGGTGCGCCTGGCGCGTGGTGCATCGTGCGCGTTTCGGCGTCCGGTGCCAACTGGTGGGCACAGATCCAGCTGAGCGACCGCGCACGAGGGCACGTCGTGCGCCAGATGTTCCTGGGACCACTCCGGCGCGGCGCAAGGCGTACCTTGCTTCATGTTCCAGCCGAAGCAGAGGCATGCAGCCTTCTCTTCATCGGTGAAGATGGTGCGTTCAACGACGTAAACATCCGTGTCGTGTCGCGAATGTCCGCGGCGTTGCGGCTGCTTTGGCATGGCTGGTCCAGGCTTGGCGTCGCCGTGCGAGGAGACCGCCTCGGCGTAGTCGGCCGCATACGCACCGTGCTGGGACAAGCGCCAGGCCGGAAAGGTCAGTCTCCACCTTATGCCGTCTGGCTCGCGCTCTATGAGGACAGCGGCTGTCCCAATGGCCCAATGCCCGACATTCAAGTCGCCGTCGTGGGAAGCGGCAGCAATTCGGCGCAAATCGTGCCTGGCAGTATCGCCGTCGCCTCGCCCGCAGACTGGCAAAAGCTCGACGCCGGCGCCGTGCTGTTGCTCGGCGTGGGGGAACATCTGGCACCGTATGCGGTGTCGTGCTTTGCAAAGGCGCTGTTGCAGTCGCCACACGCCGGGTTCATTTGCGCAGACGTGGACAGTTTGGAGGCGTGTGGACAGCGGCACAGTCCTTTGTTTAAACCACAGCCAGGTCCTTTGTTCGTGGAAAGCGGCCTGGCAACGACAGGCGCATGCCTGTTCAGGCATGACGGCAGCTGGGCCGGACTCCCGATCGATGCCGATGCCGCGCGCCTGCAACTGGCGCAGCGTTGCGATCCGAGCAGCATGGTTCGGATCCCGGCCATACTGACCCACTTGTCCACCGTGCCGCTGGCAAAAGCGTCGCGGACAGTCAAACCTGCCTTGGCGCGCTTTCCCAAGGTGAGTATAGTCATTCCGACATCATTTCGGTCAAGCCATGCCTTGCGTTGCCTGCGTACTCTTCTGAAGATGACGTCCTATAAAAACGTTGAATTTATCTTAGCGGTTTCGAAGATCGACCCGCCGGATCGGACGCAGGGTCGGCTCATGGACGAGGCGGCACGACTTCCGGCTGTCCGTGTCCTCGATCTTGGTTTGCCGGAATTTAATTTTTCGAGCGTCAATAATGCAGCAATTGCACAGTTGGACACTGAGTTTGTGCTGCTGATGAACGATGACGTGGTGCCGCGGCACGACGACTGGCTAGACAACATGATGGTGCATGCGCTCACTCCTGGCGTCGGGGCCGTAGGCGCGCGGCTGCTTTACGGCAATGACACGGTTCAACATGCCGGTGTAATCATGGGCCTGGCCGGCCTTTGCGAACATGCAGATCGCCTCATGGATGCCGCCAACCCCGGCGACCACGGGCGCGCTTTCATCGACCGGGAAGTATCAGCCGTGACGGCAGCATGCATGCTCGTTCCCCGGGCGCTTTTTACAGACTTAGCAGGCTTTGACGCAGCCTTTGCCATCGCGCTGAACGACGTCGATTTCTGCCTGCGTGTGGGGGCGATAGGAAAACGCATTATCTACGCGGCGGATGCGATCCTCTATCACTACGAGTCGCTCTCACTCGGGCGACACTACAGGGGTGTGCGTGCAACACTCGAAGCGCAGGAGGTGCGCCGCTTGAGGGAACGCTGGTCGAACGTGATTGCGGATGATCCCTGTTACAATCCGCAAGCTTCGCTGGAGCTCGGCAGAGAGTGGCAGCCAGCCTATCCGCCGCGTGTTCCCTTCAGCGAACACAGCAACTTCGGGAAGTCTGCGACGAATTGCTGATATGAACGGCAAGAAGGGGCATTGCGAAGCGGCTTTGAAGACGCTATTTCTGTGCCGTAAGGGTGGCGGCCGAGTCGCTACCCGCACGAAGCGATTACAACAAAGGCACCATACGACATGAGCAAGGCATTCATCGCGAGCGTGATTCAGGAGACCACCGAATGCACCGGCGTCGCTGCGAACAAGGCAGCCGGCACCCTGATGGACGCGATCGTCAAGCAGATGAAGAAGGACGGCGGCTTTACCCTCCCGTCATTCGGCACGTTCACCGTGCGCAAGACCAAGGCCCGCAAGGCCATGAACCCGCGCACGGGTGAGCCAGTGAAGGTCAAGGCCGGCAAGACCGTCCGCTTCAAGGCTAGCCCGAACCTCAAGAAGGCTGTCTAGCACGGGATTAAGCCTCGGGGGCGTGCAGCTCCCGAGGCAACCTTAGCTCAGCAGGGCAACAGTTCCCTTTGAAGAAACTGCCTCGTTTCTAGCCGTGCTTCCTGATAAACGCCGCAATCACCGGCTTGATCTCTTCCCGGAAGCGACGGCCGTTAAATAGCCCGTAATGGCCTACACCTTGCTGCTCGTGATGCTGCTTCATCGAGTCCGCCAGTCCGGTGCATAGAGCGTGGGCTGCCTTCGTTTGTCCAATTCCCGAGATGTCATCGCGCTCGCCTTCGATTGTCAGCAAGGCAGTGCGGGTGATTGCCTGCGGCTCGACTGGCCTGTTGCGCGAGAGCATGAGGCCACGCGGCAGCAGATGGTCCTGGAACACCGCTGAGATCGTTTGCAAGTAGTAGTCTGCCGGCATGTCCATGACCGACTTATATTCTTCATAGAAAGCCCGCTTCGACGCCAGCGACTCGCCGTCGCCTTCCACCAGATGGTGGAACATCTGCCAATGGGCTTCCATGTGGCGATCCAGGTTCATGGCCATGAACCCGGCGAGCTGGAGAAAGCCGGGATAGACCCGGCGTAAAAACCCAGGATGGCCAAACGGCACGGAGTGGATGACGTTGCTGCGGAACCAGCTAAGGTCATGCCGTTTGGCAAACTGGTTGACGTCGGTAGGCGCCTCGCGCGTGTCGATCGGGCCGCCGATGAGCGTGATGCTGGCTGGCGCAGCAGTGTCGCCATCAGCGTTCATCAGGGCTGTTGCGATGAGAACCGGGACTGCGGGCTGGCATACCGCGAGCACGTGCGTGCGTGGTCCCAGCAACTGCAGATACTCGACGATGTGGTCTACGTAGTCGTCGAGGTCGAAGTCGGGTGCCGAAATCGGCACATCCCGGGCGTTCGACCAATCGGTGATGTAGACGTCATGGTCTGGCAAGAACGCTTCGACGGTGCCGCGCAACAGAGTCGCGTAATGGCCCGAAAGCGGCGCCACGATGAGGAGAGTGGGATCGTCGTGACGCGCGATGTCACGACGGAAATGCAGCAGGTCGCACCATGCGCTGCGTTCCACGATCTCTTCGGTGACCACGACGGGATGACCGTCGATGATGGTGGACCGGTGGCCGAATTCCGGCTTTCCGAAGCTTTTCGTATTATGTCTGAAGTGATCAAGTGTGGCGGCGGTGATCCGGCCGGCCGGCGTGCTACGCCACGGATTGCCTGGGAAGTCGAGCAGGGTCAGGGCGCTCGAGGCCATCAGCCGCATTGGCTCCAGGCTCGCCCGCTGTAGTTCATAATACTGATAGAGCATCTGGCCTCCAAAAGCCGCAGGAAGCGATCGCCCCAGCGCAGCATCTTCTATGGCATACCTTTGCAACGGCAAGCTCAAGCAGGTGACTAGCCGATCTGCATAAGGATCATGCCTCGACGTCCTGAACAAGCACGTTTACCAGAAGTTCGCCACGATCAACGAGGGACGGAAAACATGGGTGAACTGAGAACCGCGGTCGTTCAGGTCACACCATTCCAGCAAAACTGCACGCTGTTGTGGGATACCGCCACTCTGCATGGCGTGGTGGTGGACCCGGGCGGCGACGTAGAGCGCCTGTTGGCGGCGATCGCCACCAATGGCTTGGAGGTGGATGCGATTTGGTTGACGCATGGTCACCTCGATCATGCTGGCGGCGCAGCGGAACTGCGCAATGCGCTCAATGAAAGGAAAGATCACCCCCCGGTCCCGATCATTGGCCCGGACGTCAGGGATGAGCCTTTGCTCTCCAACCTGGTCGCACAGGGCCGCATGTTCGGCCTGCCCACCTTGCAGAACGTTACACCCGACCGGTGGCTCACCGAGGGCGAGACGCTGACAATCGGGGAACATGCCTTTGAGGTGCTGCACTGCCCCGGACACACGCCAGGTCATGTCGTGTTTCTCTGCAGAGCACAGCGCTTTGCGCAAGTTGGGGACGTTCTATTTGCGGGTTCAGTCGGCCGGACAGATTTTCCCTACGGCGACCACACTGCCTTGATCCACGCTATCAGGACTAAGCTGCTGCCGCTCGATGACGATGTCGGCTTCATATGCGGACATGGCCCGGCATCAACGATCGGAGCCGAGAGAGAAACTAACCCGTTCATCCGTTAGGAACCTGTTCGGCTGCTGGGGGTTGCCTCCTGCATCACCACAGGCAGGAACGCCCCATGCAGAAACAGGATGCCGAGAAGCTCTGGTCGCTCATCAAGTCAGCCAAATTCGCCATGCTCGTCACCGACGATGCGGGTCATTTGCGTGGCCGCCCGATGGCGGCGAGCCAGAACGAGTTTGATGGAACACTCTGGTTCTTCACGCATGCCAGCAGCCACAAGGTGGCCGAGGTCGCCGGCGAGAGCCGTGTGTGCGTGACCTATGCCGAGCCTGGCAGCAACGAGTTTGTCTCCTTTAGCGGCCATGCTGCTCTTGTGAAGGATAAGGCAGAGATTGATGCGAGATGGTCGGAAATCCTCAGGGCATGGTTTCCCAATGGTAAGGACGATGCCGACACAGCCCTGCTGAAGGTGACAGTGGATCAGGCCGAATATTGGGATAGCCCGAACAGCAAGATCGTTCAGGTCGCCGGCTATGTGAAGGCCAAGCTGACGGGTGAGCAGCCGAATATCGGTGAAAACCGGAAAATCGACGTTTAGCACCGTTGAAGATGCGGAGTGCTCTGCGGCTGAGCACTTCGCATCACCTTTGAGAATGGCAGTTCATGCCAATCTCGCCCACATGACAAGCTTGCGACGCCTCACGGCGATCATTCTCCCCTTAGTCTTGCTTGGCGCTTGCGCCGCGTCTCCACACCCATGCGGCCTGTCGGGTCGTTGGATTGCACCAACCAGTGCCCTGGCAATCCCGAACCCGCTTGCATCGAATAACCCTATCGTTTTGCTTGGCGAGGAACATGACCGCTTCGCTGATCACGCGTGGGAGCTTGCGTCCATCACACGCCTGTATGAACGTGAACCTAACATGGTCTTGGGGTTCGAGATGTTTCCAAGAGCGACGCAGGGCGCTCTGGACCGATGGATTTCCGGCGCCACGAGCGAGGATGCGTTCTTGCAAGAGACCGACTGGAAGCATGTCTGGGGCTTCGATCCCATGCTCTACTTGCCCATCTTCCGCTTCGCGCGTGACCACCACATCCCCATGGTTGCGCTCAATGTCTCTTCCCACACCATCCGCCTGGTAAGCACGCGCGGCTCGGCGGCCGTATCACCCGCAGACCGCGAGTTCGTGGGCATTCCGGCACCACCTAGTGTCTCTTACAGGGCCGAACTTACCGACGTGATGAGCGGGCACAGTGGGATGGCGATGACGCCCGAACGGCTGGATCATTTCATCGATGCCCAGCTCACGTGGGACCGCGCCATGGCGGAGGCCATTGCCGCTCAGCGACAACGAGCGCCTGGCCGCCCCGTTGTTGCCATCATGGGCGCAGGGCATCTTGAAAATCGCAACGGCGTTCCGCATCAGCTCGAGGCACTTGGCATTCCCAGCGCGCTTGTTCTGCTCCCCGCGCACGACGTGCACGGTCCGTTCCCAGCCGGCTACGCGGATGCGGTATATGTCGAGCCTTCGCCGGACGGCGATGCCTGTGGCAAGACGGCGCCTCATGTTTGAGTCACAGAGATGAGCGAAAATCCACGGCATTATTACGAGCCTGCTCAAGGGCACGGGCTAAAGCACGACCCTTTCAATGCCATTGTGGGTCCACGGCCGATCGGTTGGATTTCGACGATGGGCACCGACGGCTCGGTCAATCTCGCGCCATACAGCTTTTTCAACGCCTTCAACTACACGCCGCCAATCATCGGTTTCGCCAGCGTGGGTGCCAAGGACAGCCTGCGCAATGCGCGTGAGACAGGCGAATTCGTTTGGAACCTCGCCACGCGCGCATTAGCCGAACCGATGAACGCCACTTGCGCAGCAGCCCCTTACGGAACCAGCGAGTTCGACCTCGCGGGCTTGACCGCCGCGCCTTCACGCCAAGTGTCACCGCCGCGGGTGGCAGAAAGCCCGGTTAATTTCGAGTGCAAGGTCACCGACATCGTCCAGTTGCGCAGCCACACCGGCGTGTTGTGCGAAAGCTGGCTCGTGCTGGGCGAGGTAGTCGCCGTGCATATCGACGATGCACTTCTGACGAATGGCGTATTCAATACGTTCGGCGCGGGTATCATCCTGCGTGGGGGAGGACCCTCAGCTTATGCGGAGATCCGGCCGGAAAGCCGCTTCGACATGCGCAGACCTTCGTAGAAACTGCGGTTATCGAGCCTCAAACAGCCTCCGGACTGTAAGAGGGCGGGGATCTATAAAGCACGAGGCCTCGCCTCTTCCACAGCGTTAGTTGTTGCACCCGAATATGAGACCGCAAACGGCTAACGCACAATCGTGGGTTGTTGTAACAAGCAACAAACAACCTCTCAGGCATTCAAGTATTTTGTTGCAGCGCAGCAAGTCCCGTCATACAATTGTGGGCATCGCTCTATCGCGTCAAGGCCGTGAGAGAGAAACACAGATGGTCGAGCTCATAAGCCCAGCGGCAGGCGTGTGTCAGCCGTTTGCATTCGACGCGCCGCGGACACAATCGTACATGACCTTCATCAAGGCGCTGTTGGACAGGACTTTGGCCGCTGCCGGACTCATCGTTCTACTGCCGTTGCTCTTGGTCATAGCGATCGCAGTCCGGCTCGACGGCGGCCCCGTCTTCTACGCTCATGCTAGAGTTGGCCGACATGGGCGAACGTTCCACTGCCTCAAGTTTCGCTCGATGGCAGTCAACGGTGATGCGCTCCTGACCGAGTTGCTTTCGCGGGACGAGGCCGCAGCACGCGAATGGGCTGAGACGCAAAAGTTGAAGAACGATGTGCGGGTGACCCGCATAGGACGGTTTCTGCGTGCCACCAGCTTGGATGAATTGCCGCAGCTTGTGAATGTCATGCGGCAAGACATGAGCTTGGTGGGGCCTCGTCCGATCGTGACGCAGGAGATACATCGATACAAGGATCGTATAGGATTTTACTACGAAACTTACCCTGGCCTCACGGGCCTCTGGCAGATTAGCGGACGCAGCGACATGGCCTACGACGAACGCGTTGCCCTGGATACGTGGTATGTCCAGAACTGGTCTTTGTGGCTCGATTTTGTCATCCTTATGAAAACCATTCCGGCTGTTGTAAGAAGGCGCGGCGCCTGCTAGCCCACCATTTCGGACTATCGCGGGCGCTTCGAACAGCCGCCCATCTGGTTGTGATATGCGACGCCCTGGGTGTGACTGCCTAGCAAACAAAGCGCCGTCTGAGAGATCCTCGTATTTCAATTAGGCAAGCGCACGATGACGCAGGCAGACACGGTCGACCGCACCCTGCGCACCTCCAATCTTCCCGCATTCACGGCAATGGCAAGCGCCATGGTCTCCGTGCAAATTGGCGCCTCGTTGGGCAAGCAGCTCTTTCCCGCAGTCGGCGCCAAAGGCGCCACGGCGCTGCGGGTCATGATCGGCGCGATCATCCTGATTGCCATCCTACGGCCTTGGCGCAGCCGCCCCGAACGCAGTTCATGGCCGGCGCTTGTGGTTTATGGAGCCACGCTTGGCGTCATGAACCTGCTCTTCTACTCGGCTTTGCAAACGATCCCTCTTGGCGTTGCGGTTGCTTTGGAATTCACCGGCCCGCTCGGCGTCGCTCTCATGGCATCGAGACGCATACTGGATTTTGTCTGGATTGCGATCGCTACGGCAGGGCTCCTCACGCTGCTGCCGCTTTGGCATCAGCCGCACCCCCTGCAGCCACTCGGCATCGCCTGCGCACTCGGCGCCGGTTTGTGTTGGGCCATCTATATCGTTGCTGGTAAAAAGGCCGGCTCGTCCCATGGCGCGCAGTCCACGGCAATCGGCATGGCGATTGCTGCCGCGATCACTTTCCCAATCGGCCTGCTGCACGCCGGCGCCTCGCTGTTCGCCCCGTCCCTCGCAACGACGGCCCTCGGCGTTGCGGTGCTCTCAAGCGTGCTGCCCTATAGCCTGGAAATGTTCGCGCTGCCGCGCATTCCGGTCCGCGTGTTTGGCACGCTCATGAGCGTCGAGCCGGCGGTTGCAGCCTTGATGGGAAGGGTGCTCCTCCACGAGACGCTGAGCTGGCGCCAAACTTTCGCGATCGGGGCGATTATGATCGCAGCACTTGGCGTGGCCCTGGGGGCGCATGAAAAGTCGGTCGAGGCGGGGCCGGCGTAAGGAAGGAAGCATGTTCTTTTTTGAGAAAAAGAACCAAAAAACTTTTGCGAGTTACGGCCGGGCTTGTGGATAGGCTGTACCTACAGGTTCAAAAGTTTTTTGCTTCTTTTCTTTGGAAAAGAAGTTCTTCCTTCCTGATTTGCTTAACCAACGCCACCCAAGTCACAATCGGTCACCCCATCCGGAGCCGTTCATGAACGCCATGCCCCCCGCTCTCACGCACGCAGCGCGCCTGGATCGGTTTGCAGAGGTAGCGGTGCGCGTCGGCCTGGGCGTTCGGCCTGGACAGGAAGTCGTTCTCACCGCGCCATTGCAGGCTGTTCCGCTGGTGCGTCTGGTTACCAAGCACGCCTACAAGGCCGGCGCGAGCTTGGTCACCACGCTGTTCTCCGACGACGAAGCGACACTCGCCCGCTACGAGCACGCGCCCGATTCAGCTTTCGACGTGGCTCCCGGATGGCTCTTCGAAGGCATGGCGGCTGCCTTTCGCGGCGGCGCCGCCCGCATGGCGATTTCCGGCGAGAATCCCACGCTTTTGTCGGGCCAATCACCCGGCCGGGTTGGCCGGGCCAACCGCGCCCGCTCTGCCGCCTACCGGCCAGCGCTGGAGCTGATCACCGACTTTGCCATCAACTGGAACATCATCTGCGCGGCCACTCCCGCCTGGGCCGCCCTGATGTTCCCTGACAAAGAGCAGGACGAGGCGGTCGAGGCGCTTTGGAAAGCCATCTTCGCCGCGTCCCGTATCGACGGCCCCGACCCCGTCGCAGCCTGGCAGGCCCACAACGCCGCCCTTCACAGCAGAACCAAAACGCTAAATGCCAAACGCTACGACGCCCTGCATTTCCGCGGCCCGGGCACCGACCTGCGCGTCGGGTTGTCAGACGGCCACATCTGGATGGGGGGCGCGGAACCCGCCAAGAACGGCATCGTCTGCAATCCGAACATCCCTACGGAAGAGGTCTTCACCACCCCTCATTTTGCCAAGACGGAGGGCTTCGTGCGGAGCACGAAGCCACTCTCCTATGGTGGCACACTCATCAGGGACATCGCTGTGCGTTTCGAAGGCGGCCGTATCGTCGATGCCACTGCCAGCACTAGTCAGGACGTGCTCACCAAGGTGATCGACACGGATGAAGGGGCTCGGCGCCTCGGCGAAGTTGCGCTCGTCCCGCATTCCTCCCCGATCGCCGCCAGCGGCCTGCTTTTCTACAACACGCTGTTCGACGAAAACGCTGCCAGCCACGTCGCTATCGGCCAAGCCTACCGGACCTGCCTCGAAGGCGGCACGACCGCCACAGATGCCGAACTCGCCAGCCGTGGCGCCAATACCAGCTTGATCCACATCGACTGGATGATCGGTTCGGGTGAAATCGACGTCGATGGGATCCTCCCTGAGGGAGGCCGCGAGCCTGTCATGCGGCAAGGTGAGTGGGTCTGAAGCGAGCTGCAAATACCGCGGACTTCTACGCGCGCGCAGAGAAGGGCAGTGGCTGGGGGACCTGGATTCGAACCAAGGCTTTCCGAGTCAGAGTCGGAAGTTCTACCGCTAAACTATCCCCCAGCAGGGTCGCGGCCGTGCCGATGCTAGGCCGGCAGGGGCGGTGACGTATCACGGGTGGTCGGGGCGGGCAACCGCATCGGCCCGGCCTTCGGAGCCCTTGCGCAGTGCGGGAAAACGGGTGGAGACTATCGTCTTTGCGGACCGAAAGGCTCCGTCCATGGCATATATCGGGCCGCACGCAGCGGCGTCTTTTCGACCCATCCCGCTTCCGGGTGGCACAGGCGGGGTAATTGGCGACCAATCGGCGGGCTCGCAGGAGCGCGTGGGTGCATACGCAGCACTCGACCTGGGCACCAATAACTGCCGGCTGCTGGTTGGCGCGCGGACAGGTGATGGTTTCCGCGTGCTCGACAGTTTTTCGCGCATCGTGCGGCTTGGCGAGGGATTGCAGGTGACTGGCGAGCTTGGCCAGGAAGCCCAGGACCGCGCGCTTTTGGCGCTTCACGCGTGCGCCTCCAGGCTAGGGCGGCGGCCGCTGCTCGGCGTTCGCGCCATCGCGACCGAGGCGTGCAGGCGCGCGGCAAATGGCGCGCGGTTCCTGGCGCGCGTGCGGTCCGAAACTGGCATCGCCTTCGACGTGATCTCAACCCGCGAAGAGGCGGAGCTTGCGCTGGAGAGTTGCGCCCCCTTGCTGAACCGGTCAGCGAAGCGGGCGCTGCTGTTCGATATCGGCGGCGGCTCCACAGAGCTCGCCTGGGTAAGGCTGCCGGCGACGCATGGGGGTACTCGGCAGGCGCCAGAACTCATCGGCTACCTGAGCCTACCCGTCGGGGTCGTCACCCTGGCCGAGCGGTTCGGCCACTGCGGTTTCGATCCCGCCGGCTACGAGGCGATGGTCGCCGACGTGCGCGAGCGGCTTTTCGCGTTCGAGCAGATCCATTGCATCGGTCATGAGATCAGGCTGAACGGCGTGCAGTTGCTCGGCACCAGTGGCACGGTCACGACGTTGGCGGGAGTGGCGTTGAACCTCCAACGCTATCGCAGGCCGGATATCGATGGCGTTATCCTGGCCGCCGAAGCGGCGCGCGGCGCTCTTGCCCTGTTGCGCGGACTAGGCCGGGAAGGTTTGGCAAACCACCCTTGTGTCGGGCATGAACGTGCGGATTTCGTCCTGCCTGGCTGCGCCATTTTCCAGGCAATCAGCGAAGTTTTTCCGGCCAGCGACGTGACTGTTGCCGACCGTGGTCTGCGCGAAGGCATGTTGCTGCGAATGATGCGCACGGCGCCTGCCCCCAGGCGGCCGAGCGTAAGCGCGAAGCCGCTGGGCACATCCACCAGCGGATCGCCGTCTTTGGAAGCCGCGATCGTCTCTGCGCAGGTGCCACGCGGCCCGGGGGCCGCTTGACCGCAACGAAAGGGGGGCCAGGGCAGACCTCACGCGGCCTGACAGTCACCCTGCGCAAGTCCCACGGCAAAACGACCGCGCAGCAGCGCTGGCTCGAACGCCAGCTCAACGATCCCTATGTCGCGGCGGCCCGCCAGCAGGGCTACCGCTCGCGCGCCGCGTTCAAGCTCATCGAACTGGATGAGCGCTTCCATCTCATCACCAAGCAGGGGCGCGTCATCGACCTTGGGGCGGCGCCCGGCGGCTGGAGCCAGGTCTGCGTGCAGCGTGGCGCCGCACGTGTGGTCGGCGTCGATCTGCTGCCGATCGAACCCATCGCTCAAGCGAAACTCATCGTAGGCGACTTTTCTGATCCCGTCATGCCAGCACGCCTGGCCGAACTCATGGGCGGCCCCGCAGATCTCGTGCTCTCCGACATGGCGCCCAACACAACCGGGCACAGCGCTACCGATCATATCCGCATCATGGATCTGGCCGAACAGGCACTCGCCTTCGCGCTAGAGACCCTGGCGCCTGGTGGCAGCTTCGTGGCCAAGGTATTCCAGGGCGGATCCGAGAAAACACTTTTGCTGCCCTTGAAGCAGAACTTTACGACTGTGAAGCACGCCAAGCCTCCTGCTAGCAGGAAGGAGAGCAGTGAGCTTTACGTTGTTGCTCAAGGAAGGAAAGCTTGAGCAAGCGCGTTCTTTTTTGAAAAAGAAAGAACCAAAAAACTTTTGCAAATTTGGGCAGAGCGCGGGGGAGTGCCGGGCTCAAACGTGTAAAAGTTTTTTGCTTTCTTTTTTTTTCAAAAAAGAAGTCCTTCCTTACTCTTTGTATCGATAGCCGATCCCGTAAAGCGTCTCGAACTGATTAAAGCTCGTATCGGTCTGACGAAACTTCTTGCGAACGCGCTTGATGTGACTGTCGATTGTCCGATCATCGACATAGATGTTCTCGCCGTAGGCGGCGTCGATGAGCTGATCGCGGGACTTCACCATGCCGGGGCGTGATGCGAGGGCTTTGACAAGCAGGAATTCGGTGACGGTAAGCTGGATGTCCGCACCTTTCCAGATGCATTGGTGCTTGGTTTCGTCCAACACGAGATCTCCGCGGGAGAGGATGCCGCCGGCGGGAGCGCCGGAGCCTTCTGCACGGCTGGTTTCGTTTCGGCGAAGCAGGGCGCGAATACGCTCCAGCAGCAGGCGCTGGCTGAATGGCTTGGTGATGTAGTCGTCTGCGCCTAGGCGCAAGCCCATGAGTTCGTCGACTTCCTCATCCTTGCTGGTGAGGAAGATGACAGGCATCTGGGTGCGCTGCCGGAGGCGTTGGAGAAGCTCCATACCATCCATGCGGGGCATTTTGATATCTAGAACGGCGAGATCGACGGGCTTGGCGTTGAGGGCCTGGAGGGCGCTTTCGCCATCCGTGTAGGTGCGGACGGCGTATCCCTCCTGCTCCAAAGTCATGGAGACGCTGGTCAGGATGTTGCGATCGTCATCGACGAGGGCGATTGTATGTTTCACCGAGACTGTTTCCATATTCCTGGACGAGATCGCATCGTCCCTAAGATGATTGCGGTGCGTGGGATGTGACGCAAGCTTGGGCGGGCGGTTAAAGGGATGAACGCGCCATGGACCGGAATGGTCATGCCCAGTCTGAAGCCGGGTCTGACCCCGGAGCTGAGGCCGCTTTGTCTGGACCAGCCTGGGAGGCGAGGCGGCTGCTTCGCTCTGTTCGCCAGGCGTCGCTGGCAACGGTGGGCGCGGGAGGAGCTTTCGTCTCCCTGGTGACTCCGGCCCTCGCTCCCGACGGTGCCGTTCTCATGCTTTTATCGGGATTGTCGGAGCACACTCGGCATCTACGCCGTGAGCCGAATTGCTCGCTGCTCTTCGTCGGAACCCCCGCTTCGGTCAATCCGCAGACGGCGCCACGCATCACCGTCTGTGGCCGCGCTGAGGTTTCAGCTGATGCGCTGCTAAAGGCGCGTTGGCTGTCGGTGCACCCCTATGCCGCTTTCTATGCTGGCCTTCCCGACTTCGCGCTGTGGCGAGTTTTGCCCGATTCGGGCTTCTATGTGGGCGGGTTTGCCAGGGCGGTGCACCTGCCCGGAGAGGCCCTGCGGCCGTCGGCCGGCGATGTGGCGGCGGTAGCCGCGGCAGCGCCTTCCATCCTCGCACACTGCAATGCGGACCATGGGCAAGCGTTGGCCGAGCTGGCGGCGAGCCAGGGTGGTGCTGGCGCCTGGACAATGGTTGGCGTGGATTGTGATGGCTTCGACCTGTTGCAGGACGAGCGTGTGCTCCGTATCGCTTTCCCGAGGCCCGTTCGCGATGCCGCCGGGGTTAGGTCGGCGTTGATGACGTTACTGTCGCAGAGTCGCGGCACTGCGGGCTAGGCTAGATGTGAAATGCGGACGTTCGGTGAAGGGCGCCGCTAAGAAAGGGAGTGGATGATGGCGGTTGTGGTGGAGTCCGGGGCTGGTGAGATGGAAATCCTGCTCGATGGCACGGGCGTGGGCTATCCGCTGGCACTCCACGCCAACCTGACGGCGCCTGAATTGGTGGCCCATGCTATCCGGCGTGGCGAGGCGCGGCTTTCGGCCGATGGCGCGCTCATCGTTCGCACCGGCGTCCATACCGGACGGAGCGTTGCAGACAAATTCGTCGTCGATGAGCCCGAGAGCACGCGCGAGGTGTGGTGGGGCAAGATCAATCAGAAGCTGGATCCGACGCATTTTGCGATCTTCAAGCATCGTGTCGAGGCTTATCTGCAAGGCCGTGAGTTGTTCACGCAGGATCTCTATGCCGGCGCCGACCCTGCGCATCGCGTGCGGGTGCGCTTGGTTAGCAGCAGCGCATGGCATGCGATGTTCGCACGCAACATGTTCATCCGGCCGCCGGCTGAGGAGCTGGGGGAGTTCACGCCGGATTATGTTATCCTGCACGCGCCGCATTTCCAGGCGGATCCTTCTGTTGATGGTGTGAGAAGCAGCACCGCCATCGCTTTGTCGTTTGCCGAGCGCAAGATCGTCATTGCTGGAACCGAGTACGCCGGCGAGATTAAGAAATCGATTTTTACAGTCATGAACTGGCTGCTGCCTGAGCGTGGCGTCATGCCGATGCATTGCAGCGCGAACATCGGCCCTGATGGCGACGCGGCGCTGTTCTTCGGACTTTCTGGTACGGGCAAGACGACTCTGTCTTCCGATCCCGATCGCGCGCTCATCGGCGACGACGAGCACGGGTGGAGCGAGGCTGGCGTTTTCAATGTTGAAGGCGGCTGCTATGCCAAAGTGATCAATCTTAGCCGCCGCGCCGAACCGCAAATCTGGGATGCAACGCACCGCTTCGGTACGGTGCTGGAAAATGTCGTCGCTGACCAGCATGGCGTTCTGGATTTAAGCGATAGTGCTCGCACCGAAAATACTCGCTCTTGCTACCCGATCGAATACATTCCGAATGCAGCACTCTCAGGCCGCGGTGGTCCACCGAAGAACGTCATCATGCTGACTGCAGACGCCTTCGGCGTGCTGCCTCCGATTGCAAAGTTGAGCCCCGCGCAAGCGATGTATCATTTCCTCAGCGGCTACACAGCGCGTGTTGCAGGCACGGAAAAAGGCCTGGGGCGCGAACCACAGGCGACCTTCTCCACGTGCTTTGGCGCACCATTCCTGCCGCGGCGCCCGGAAATTTATGGTAAGTTGCTAGAAGACTTGATCGAGAAAGCCGGAGCAGTCTGCTGGTTGGTAAATACCGGCTGGACGGGTGGCAGCTATGGCACAGGCAAGCGTATGGAGATCGGCCATACGCGCGGGTTGTTGAAGGCAGTGCTGGACGGATCGCTCGAGCGCGCGGCATTTCACCCTGATCCGTTCTTCGGCTTGATGATCCCACGTGACGTCGCAGGCATCCCAAACGAGGTGCTGGATCCGCGGCAATCCTGGAGCGATCCTGCTGCGTACGACCGGGTGGCTGCGGATCTGGTTGCGCGTTTCGAGGCTAATTTCGCGACTTTTGAGGGTGACGTTGGGGAAGCGGTGCAGCGTGCCGCCATTCGTGCTGCCGCCTGAGCAAACGCAGCGTTGGTCGGCGACGGACTACGCCGCCAACGCTCGTTTTGTCGCAGATCTTGGCTCTCCTCTGCTAGAGCTTCTGGCGCCCAAGCCCGGCGAGCAGATACTCGATCTTGTCTGCGGAGACGGGGCTTTAACCGAACTTGTCGCAACCTCCGGTGCCGTCGTAGTCGGCGTCGACGGATCGGCGGAAATGGTGGCGGCTGCGCGCGCGCGTGGCGTGGATGCGTATGTCGCTGATGGCCAGCGGCTCGCGTTCGATAACGCCTTCGATGCGGTCTTCAGCAATGCTGCGCTGCATTGGATGCCGGAGGCGGAGGCTGTCGTAGCAGGCGTTGCACGCGCGCTGCGGCCGGGCGGCCGATTTGTGGCGGAAATGGGCGGCCATATGAACGTCGCTGCCATCGCCACTGCCATCCGCGCCGTGCTGGCATCGCGCGGCCGACGCCCGAGCTTCGCCTGGTTCTTTCCAACCGCAGAGCGCTATGGGTCGGTATTGGCCGCTTATGGTTTCACGATAGTTTCAATGACTCTGTTTGCGCGACCGACATTGCTGCCGACTGGCATGAAGGGCTTCCTCACGACTTTCGCAGCGCCGTTCCTGCGCGATGTGCCGCCTGGTGAACTACCGTCGATCCTGGCGGACATCGAGGCTGCACTCGAGCCTTCACTGCGCGACGATGCTGGACGATGGACGGGCGATTACGTCAGGCTCAGGTTTCACGCAACCCGAGACGATATCAAACCGAAGGAGTAGCGCATGCGACACGAACTCACCGAAAAGATCGTCCGCATCAAGATCGAGCGTGATCTGACATGGTCCGGGCTGGCAGCGCATGCTGACGGTCTGTCGAAGGAATATGTCACCGCCGCATTGCTCGGCCAGATGCCGCTGCCAAAGCCGGCGGCCGAAGCGATCGGTGCCGAGCTTGGACTCGATGCCTTCGACATCAAGCTGCTGCAGCAATCGCCCAATCGCGGATCATTGCCTACCGCCGTTCCCACTGATCCGGTGATCTACCGCTTCTATGAACTGGTCAGCGTTTATGGGACGACGTTCAAGGCGTTGATTAACGAGGAGTTCGGTGACGGGATCATGAGCGCCATCGACTTCAAGATGGATCTTCAGCGCGAGCCGAACCCGGCCGGCGACCGCGTCAGTATCGTGATGAGCGGCAAGTTCCTGCCTTACAAACACTATTGAGTTCGACAACACCGGCCGCACCCGGGCCCGTCGAGCCCGGGGTCACACCGGGACGGTTGCGCCTGATTGCGCTCATCGTCGCCTGCGCACTTTTTATGCAGAACCTCGATAGCACTGTCATCGCAACCGCCTTGCCGACGATGGCGCGCGCGTTTGGCGAAGACCCAGTCCATATGAACGTGGCGCTGACTTCTTACCTCTTTGCTTTGGCGTTGTTCGTGCCAGCAAGCGGCTGGATGGCAGACCGGTTCGGCACACGCACCATCTTCCGCAGCGCGATTGCCGTGTTCACGTTGGGGTCGGTCTTGTGCGGGCGTTCAGAGAGCCTCCTTTTCCTGGTTCTCAGCAGGATCGTGCAAGGTGCCGGGGGAGCGATGATGCTCCCGGTGGGCCGCCTTGTGCTGCTTCGCACGATCCCGAAAGCGCAATTCGTGGGGGCCATGGCGTGGGTCACCATTCCCGCGCTCATAGGCCCGGTTATCGGGCCGCCGGTTGGCGGCCTTATCGTCACCTATGTCTCCTGGCGCTGGATCTTCGACATCAATGTGCCGATCGGCGTCCTGGGCGTGGTTTTGGTTAGCCTCTTCATCAATGACGTGCGCGAGCCTTCGCCTGGTCGGCTTGATCTGGCTGGATTGTTTTTGAGCGGCCTCGCGCTCGCTGGGTTGATGGGCGTGCTCGAGCTGGCTGGACGTCATCTCGTGTCATCAGGGGTGGTTATCGCTTCAGGGGTGGGGGGCGTTCTGGCTGCAGCCGCCTACGCGTGGCATGCCCGCGCGCAAACCAGACCGTTGCTCGACTTCTCGTTGTTCCGGCTGCCGACCTTCGCTGTTTCGGTGATAGCCGGTTCTCTGTTTCGGGTGGGCGTGGGAGCGCAGCCGTTCCTTATGCCCATGATGCTGCAACTCGGTTTTGGCTTTACGCCGGCGAGGAGCGGCGCGGTGACCTTTGCCAGTGCGCTGGGCGCCATCGGCATGAAGCCGGGCACTCAATGGCTGCTGCGTCGCTTCGGCTTCAAGCGCACCCTGGTCGTCAACGGCATGGTGTGTGCGGTCGGCTTGGCTATATGTGCTGCATTCCGGCCGACGTGGCCGGTCGCGTCGATCTTCGCCTGCTTGGCGGGCACGGGTTTCCTGCGGTCGCTGCAGTTCACGGCCTATAACAGCATTGCTTACGCCGACGTTCCGCCATCGCGGATGAGTGCCGCGACGACCCTCTATTCTGCCTTGCAGCAGGTGTCGCTGACGGTCGGCATTCCGATCAGCGCGGGCGTGCTCGAACTGGCGCGTGTCAGCACGGGGCATTCGGAGCCGACCCCTCAGGATTTCTCCGAGGCCTTCCTGATTGTCGCTGCCGTCTCTTTCCTGGCTGGTCCTATGTCGCTCATTCTTCCCTCGAACGCCGGGCAGGAGATGAGCGGCCACAAAGAGCCTGATGCTGTGCCCAAACAAGGCGCAGGATGAGCTTTCAAGGTAAGCGTCGTGGGCTGCTGACTACGTTGGTATGCACGAAGACGCTGTCACTGAGTTGACATGCCCAATCCGTCCGACTAGATATCCCCTCACCGCGACGGACCGCAAAAACTTCTTGTGGCGACGCGGGAGACGACTTAGACTTTTCGGCCCTGGTATAGCGGGTCAGCTGAACCGGCGATATTTATCCTTTATGGGGTAGGTTTTCGCGTGGTTTGGTTTGTTCATTGATTAGTGAATCTGAGAGGAAGGGATACGCGGACGGCGTCCTTTGCTTGTGATTGTCTTCGTATGGGGATGTTCATGGGTGGTGAGTAGTTTCTTCTGGTTATGTGGTGGGATTGATTTTTCGCCATTGATTAGGAGTTCTGCTTTTGGAGGCGCTTTGTTTGTGTATTCGTATACAGATAAGATGTTTTCTGGAGTGGTTTACGGCATTGCGCCCCTCGCGCGATGTTGGAGCCGAATTGATGTGCCAAGGATCTGTTCATTGATCTGGTCGTGTGAGGCTGACGTGAGTTGGTTTTGCATGGTTTGGATGATGAACCTGAGAGTTTGATCCTGGCTCAGAGCGAACGCTGGCGGCATGCTTAACACATGCAAGTCTCACGGGCAGCAATGTCAGTGGCGGACGGGTGAGTAACGCGTAGGAATCTATCCTTGGGTGGGGGATAACGTCGGGAAACTGACGCTAATACCGCATGAAACCTGTGGGTCAAAGGCGCGAGTCGCCTGAGGAGGAGCCTGCGTACGATTAGCTAGTTGGTGGGGTAACTGCCTACCAAGGCTACGATCGTTAGCTGGTCTGAGAGGATGATCAGCCACACTGGGACTGAGACACGGCCCAGACTCCTACGGGAGGCAGCAGTGGGGAATATTGGACAATGGGCGAAAGCCTGATCCAGCAATGCCGCGTGTGTGAAGAAGGTCTTCGGATTGTAAAGCACTTTCGGCGGGGACGATGATGACGGTACCCGCAGAAGAAGCCCCGGCTAACTTCGTGCCAGCAGCCGCGGTAATACGAAGGGGGCTAGCGTTGCTCGGAATGACTGGGCGTAAAGGGCGCGTAGGCGGCGCGGATAGTCAGATGTGAAATTCCCGGGCTTAACCTGGGGGCTGCATTTGATACGTCTGTGCTTGAGTGTGGAAGAGGGTCGTGGAATTCCCAGTGTAGAGGTGAAATTCGTAGATATTGGGAAGAACACCGGTGGCGAAGGCGGCGACCTGGTCCATAACTGACGCTGAGGCGCGAAAGCGTGGGGAGCAAACAGGATTAGATACCCTGGTAGTCCACGCTGTAAACGATGTGTGCTGGATGTTGGGTGACCTAGTCACTCAGTGTCGTAGCTAACGCGATAAGCACACCGCCTGGGGAGTACGGCCGCAAGGTTGAAACTCAAAGGAATTGACGGGGGCCCGCACAAGCGGTGGAGCATGTGGTTTAATTCGAAGCAACGCGCAGAACCTTACCAGGACTTGACATGGGTAGGCCGTATCCAGAGATGGATATTCCCGCAAGGGCCTACTGCACAGGTGCTGCATGGCTGTCGTCAGCTCGTGTCGTGAGATGTTGGGTTAAGTCCCGCAACGAGCGCAACCCTCGCCTTCAGTTGCCATCAGGTTGGGCTGGGCACTCTGAAGGAACTGCCGGTGACAAGCCGGAGGAAGGTGGGGATGACGTCAAGTCCTCATGGCCCTTATGTCCTGGGCTACACACGTGCTACAATGGTGGTGACAGTGGGAAGCTAGGTCGCGAGGCCATGCTGATCTCAAAAAGCCATCTCAGTTCAGATTGCACTCTGCAACTCGGGTGCATGAAGGTGGAATCGCTAGTAATCGCGGATCAGCACGCCGCGGTGAATACGTTCCCGGGCCTTGTACACACCGCCCGTCACACCATGGGATTTGGTTTGACCTTAAGCAGGTGCGCCAACCGCAAGGGGGCAGCCTACCACGGTCGGGTCAGAGACTGGGGTGAAGTCGTAACAAGGTAGCCGTAGGGGAACCTGCGGCTGGATCACCTCCTTTCAAGGATGTTTGCTGACGGTAAGGTTCTCACGATCCTGCCTTGGCGAACTCCGCACAAGTCCTCGGACGGATGTCCGGGGCGGACTCTTTCTGCCAGGTGGCCATGATGCGCTACACACCGGGCGCCGTCTCCGTATCCCTTCCCCATGTATCAGCCGTCGCCCTTGCACCCTTGCGTGTGGGTTGATGGCCGATCGAGGGCTAGTAGCTCAGCTGGTTAGAGCACACGCTTGATAAGCGTGGGGTCGGAGGTTCAAATCCTCCCTGGCCCACCAACAAGGAAGAGTCTTCTTTTTCTGAAGAAAAAGAAGCAAAAAGACTTCGTCCCTTATGCGTGCTGACACGCCGGGCTTTAAAGCACGGCCGTTGGGCAAGTTGAGGCGTAGAAGTCTTTTGGTTCTTTTCTCCTGAAAAGAACATTCTTTCCTTCTCCTGTCGGGGGCTTAGCTCAGCTGGGAGAGCACCTGCTTTGCAAGCAGGGGGTCATCGGTTCGATCCCGATAGTCTCCACCAGATCGCGATACATGGCGAAGTGTTTGAGTTCGGACGATGCTGTCCACCCCCGAGAGCGTGGGGTGGCTGTGTTGTCTGTTCGGCGCCTCCTCTCAGGACCTCGTGGTTCATGCTTTTGAGTGTGGGTGCGGGGTGATGCGACGGCGTTGCTGTTCTTTGTTACTGTGAATCAGGTTCTGGTGCGTCTGTGGGCGTGCAGTGGTCGGTTTGTCTGACCTGGATGGTTCGTGCTTTGGCGCGGGCCTCGAAGGCTGCTGCGTTGGCTACAGACGTGTAAGTGTCGAGTAGAGTGAGCTCTCGACAGGGCGGTCTCGTGGCTTGGTGCGCATGGGTTTGGGTTTGTCTTTGGACGCAAGTCTTGGGGCGGGTTTGAGCGTGTGGGTGCGAAGTAATTGGCGAGGTTTGCTTCTGTGCATGGTGATCGGAGATTCTAGAGGTCTTCGATGATTGAGAGCGTGATAAGGGCATTCGGTGGATGCCTTGGCATCAGGAGGCGATGAAGGACGTGGCACGCTGCGAAAAGCCATGGGGAGCCGCGAGCAGGCTTTGATCCGTGGATATCCGAATGGGGCAACCCACCTGGCAACAGGTATCAGCACATGAATACATAGTGTGTTGAGGCGAACCCGGGGAATTGAAACATCTCAGTACCCGGAGGAAAAGACATCAACAGAGATTCCGCTAGTAGTGGCGAGCGAACGCGGAACAGGCCAGTGGTCTTATGTTTTGTAGCAGAACGGTCTGGAAAGTCCGGCAATATGGGTGATAGCCCCGTATGCGATAGGAACTTAAGATCCTTGAGTAGGGCGGGACACGTGAAATCCTGTCTGAACATGGGGGGACCACCCTCCAAGCCTAAATACTCCCTGATGACCGATAGTGTACCAGTACCGTGAGGGAAAGGTGAAAAGCACCCCGACAAGGGGAGTGAAATAGACCTGAAACCGAATGCCTACAAGCAGTCGGAGCCGCATCTGCGGTGACGGCGTACCTTTTGTATAATGGGTCAGCGAGTTTCTGTTTGCAGCAAGCTTAAGCCGTTAGGTGTAGGCGCAGCGAAAGCGAGTCTGAATAGGGCGCTGAGTTGCAGGCAGAAGACCCGAAACCAAGTGATCTAGCCATGGCCAGGCTGAAGGTGCGGTAACACGCACTGGAGGGCCGAACCCACGCCTGTTGAAAAAGTCGGGGATGAGCTGTGGCTAGGGGTGAAAGGCCAATCAAACTTGGTGATAGCTGGTTCTCCGCGAAATCTATTGAGGTAGATCGTCGGATGTTTACTCTCGGGGGTAGAGCACTGGATGGGCTAGGGGGACCCAAAGTCTTACCAAACCTAACCAAACTCCGAATACCGAGAAGTATAGTCCGGCAGACAGACGGTGGGTGCTAAGGTCCATTGTCGAGAGGGAAACAGCCCAGACCACCAGCTAAGGTCCCCAAATACTGGCTAAGTGGGAAAGGATGTGGAGATTCCAAAACAACCAGGAGGTTGGCTTAGAAGCAGCCATCCTTTAAAGAAAGCGTAATAGCTCACTGGTCTAATAGAAACTCTGCGCCGAAAATGTAACGGGGCTCAAGCCAGTTACCGAAGCTGTGGGCGCATGCAAATGCGCGGTAGCGGAGCGTTCCGTAGGCCTGCGAAGGGATATCGGGTGACCGGTCCTGGAGGTATCGGAAGTGCGAATGCTGACATGAGTAGCGACAAACAGAGTGAGAAACTCTGTCGCCGAAAGTCCAAGGGTTCCTGCGCAAGGTTAATCCGCGCAGGGTGAGCCGGCCCCTAAGGCGAGGGCGAAAGCCGTAGTCGATGGAAACCAGGTTAACATTCCTGGGCCTGCTAGAAGTGACGTATGTGAGATGTTGTCTGCACTTATCGGATTGTGCAGGCTTTTGGATCATACCAGGAAATAGCTCTAGCATATAGACCGTACCCTAAACCGACACAGGTGGACTGGTAGAGAATACCAAGGCGCTTGAGAGAACGATGCTGAAGGAACTAGGCAAATTGCTCGCGTAACTTCGGGATAAGCGAGACCCGTTCTTGGGCAACCATGGGCGGGTGACACAAACCAGGGGGTAGCGACTGTTTAGTAAAAACACAGGGCTCTGCGAAGTCGAGAGACGACGTATAGGGTCTGACGCCTGCCCGGTGCCGGAAGGTTAAGAGGAGGTGTGCAAGCACTGAATTGAAGCCCCGGTAAACGGCGGCCGTAACTATAACGGTCCTAAGGTAGCGAAATTCCTTGTCGGGTAAGTTCCGACCTGCACGAATGGCGTAACGACTTCCCCACTGTCTCCAGCATCGGCTCAGCGAAATTGAATTCCCCGTGAAGATGCGGGGTACCCGCGGTCAGACGGAAAGACCCTATGAACCTTTACTGCAGCTTTGCAGTGGCATTAGGAGAGTGCTGTGTAGGATAGGTGGGAGGCATTGAAGCATGGGCGCTAGCTTGTGTGGAGCCATCCTTGAAATACCACCCTGAACTCTTCTGATGTCTAACCTCGCTCCGTCATCCGGAGCAGGGACCCTGCATGGTGGGCAGTTTGACTGGGGCGGTCGCCTCCTAAAGTGTAACGGAGGCGCGCGATGGTGGGCTCAAGCCGGTCGGACATCGGCTGTTGAGTGCAATGGCATAAGCCCGCCTGACTGCGAGAGCGACAGCTCGAGCAGAGACGAAAGTCGGCCATAGTGATCCGGTGGTCCCGCGTGGAAGGGCCATCGCTCAACGGATAAAAGGTACTCTAGGGATAACAGGCTGATCTCCCCCAAGAGTCCACATCGACGGGGAGGTTTGGCACCTCGATGTCGGCTCATCACATCCTGGGGCTGGAGCAGGTCCCAAGGGTTCGGCTGTTCGCCGATTAAAGTGGTACGTGAGCTGGGTTTAGAACGTCGTGAGACAGTTCGGTCCCTATCTGCCGTGGGTGTTGGAGACTTGAGAGGATTTGTCCCTAGTACGAGAGGACCGGGATGAACATACCTCTGGTGCACCGGTTGTCACGCCAGTGGCACGGCCGGGTAGCTATGTATGGACGGGATAACCGCTGAAAGCATCTAAGCGGGAAACCCACCTCGAAACCAGGTCTCCCTGAGGGCCGTGATAGACCATCACGTTGATAGGCCAGGTGTGGAAGTGCGGCAACGCATGCAGCTAACTGGTCCTAATCGCCCGATAGGCTCTCAATCAGCTTTCAACCGTCATCCTTCGGGTATGCGGCTTGCAAAGCGCATCATGCATAGGAGCAAGCCTCGCTGTGCTCGGCACACACATCCAGAACCTGCACGTTCACAGACGCCCATGCGGGTCTGTTGGACGACCTGGTGGCTTTGGCGGGGAGCCTGCACCCGATCCCATCCCGAACTCGGCCGTGAAAACCCCCAGCGCCTATGATACTATGTCTCAAGACATGGGAAAGTCGGTCGCCGCCAGGTCTTCCAACAGACCCCCATACCACAGCAGCCCTCACCCCATACAAAGGGCCGCTGGTGACGCGGGATGGAGCAGCCCGGTAGCTCGTCAGGCTCATAACCTGAAGGTCGCTGGTTCAAATCCAGCTCCCGCAACCACTGACAGTTGACTCACACCTACAACAGCCCGCCTCGCACCCACGCGAGGCGGGCTGTTGTGCTGTAGCGCGCCCTGCGTCGCGCCAGCGGCGGATAGGATCACCGCTAGGTCACCGTGAAGCTCGGCGCGCAGCCGGTTAGGGGCATTCTCGTCAGGCGTGAGCACCACGCGTTCAATCATCGCACTCAACGCCTCTGCTGCCTCGCTGCAGATGTCAGGGGCGGCAAGCGAGGTCTCCAATTCAGCCACCTTCTGCCGATAGACCTTCGCGGCGTTCGGGTGGAGCCGCACGACGGAGGAAGCGGTCGGCGCGCCGCGCATCTCTGCGGCCAGTGCCTTCTTGCGCGCCTCCAGATCTTGCAGCCGGAGTTGCAGCGCATCGCTCCAGGCACCGTTCTCTATCGCTCTTAAGACGCCATCGAGACGCCTCTCCACGTCGACAAGTTCGCTCTTCAGCCTCTGACTAACGCCAGCAGCGTCGCGGTGCGCTGCAGCCATCTCTTCGGCAAAAGCGCGGACAAACTCCGCCACCAGGTCTGGCGCCAGCATGTGATCCCTTAAACCACCGAGCACGCGCGACTCGATGACCGGGCGCCGGATGGTAACGCCATTGTCGCAGGTGCCCTTGCAGCGCCGCGTGGCGCAGCCGTAGCGGTCTCGGCCGATGATGGTGTAGCCGCCGCCACAGGCGCCGCAGGTAAGCAATCCACTCAGCAAGAATTTGTTACGGTGCATGTCGTTCAGCGGCTGAGATGACATCGCTCGCTCAGTCGTCAACTCTAAGCTTGCTTGGCGTGCACGAACCTGGTCCCAGAGCGCCTGATCGATGATTCGAAGGTCTGGAACCTCCACCTCCTCCCACTGCTCGGTGCTGTTCGGCCGTGCGACTCGTCGCCCGGTGCGCGGGTCTTTCACGTAACTGCAGCGGTTCCAGGACAGCTTGCCGATGTAGAGCGTGTTGTTCAGCAGCCCAGTGCCGCGGTCGACTTGCCCGCGGATCGTCGTATCGCCCCACGGGCGCCCATTGGGACCTGGCACATTGGCGGCGTTCATCTCTCGAGCGATCACTCGTGGAGATTTCCCAGCGGCGTAGGCGCGAAAGATGTATCGGACGCGGTCAGCCTCCTCGGGCTTGATCCGGCGCTCCCCACCGTCCTGAGTGCCAGGCGACGGCGGAACGACCTCGTAGCCATAGGCAAGGCCGCCTGGGATTTTTCCAGCGCGCGCCCTTCCCAATTGCCCGCGCTTGGTCTTCTCGCGTAGGTCGGCCAGGGCCATCTGCGCCATCGTGCCCATGATGCCGATGTGCATTTGGGTTACTAGGCCAATTGCGGTTGCATGAACTGTAACCTGGGCGAACGAGAGACGGTCGAAGGCGGAGGCCACGTCGGACAGCTTGCGGCCTAGGCGGTCGATCGCTTCGCAGACGACAATCTCGAATTGGCCGGTCTCGGCATCAGCGAGCATCCGCAGGAACCCGGGACGACCTATCGTACTCGCACCGCTTGCCGCGCGGTCGCTGTAGACGGCGCCTACCGTCCAGCCATTCCGCTCTGCGTAGCGCCGGCAGATCTCGCTCTGGTCCTCGATCGAGGCCTCGCGCTGATTCTCAGACGAATACCGGGCATAAATCACAGCACGCACGGAAAAATCTCCTGCTCCTTCGATCACCCGAGCCAGCGACGGCAATCAGAATCAGCGGACCATCGAACAGTAAAGATTCGCAATGGGCGCCGGTCAACAAAATACCATGTCCTTGCCACGAAGATGCAGAACAACGTCTAGGGTTCGTAAGCCAAGCTCATTTGGCTTTCTGATTAATCAACTCGCTTGAGCCTAACTCCCGCGCCGCCGCCGTTCTCGGGAATGAAATCGACCCCAGCCGCTTCAAGCGCGTGACGGATGCTCAGTACCGTAGTCGTCCTAGGCACGGTTTCTCCAGCCTCGATCCTGGCAAGACTTCGAACGGTGACGCTGCAACGCTCTGCGAGATCCTCTCTGCTCCAGCCAACCAAAGCCCGAGCCGCACGCATTTGTGCACCGGAAATGTCTTCTTTCATGACATTCTGCTTGTCAATGTCAGAAAAGATGACATAGTGGCTGGGCGGTAGCAAGCCGCACGCGATGGTCGAGTCCTCGAGATGTCGGTCGTGCGCTTCTAAGAAGGATGTTCGAAAGATGAACCTAGCAGTATTTCACGTCACTATTTTCAGCTGCGAGGAGCTGTGAATCCATTTCGCAAAGTCCCTCCGAGTCAGCCTAAGCTCGCAGACAACATTGAGGCTATCGAGGCTCGCCGAAAAGCGTTGCGGATCGCTCTTGGAGAGCATGGATTGCGTTCGAGTGAGCTTGCTCGGTTGGCAGGACTTCCGAGCGCGAACGGTTTGTACAACTACCTGAACGGACGCAGTCGCAACCTGGAAACAGCGACGTGGGCGCTCTTACTGCCGCATCTTCCAAAGTCCGATCCGAAGGTTCTGATGGGCCTTATTGAGCACACGGCGACACCTTACGAAAACGACAATTATCTAGCCAACGCAGGGACGATGTTCACAGACGAGCAGAAGTTTACGATCCAACTCGTTGTCGTTCACCTGATCGAGCTAAAAGATGACCTTCGTCACCTTCAGCAAAGAATCAATGAACAGACGCTTGGCATAGAAGGTTTGGAACGTTGGCTGACCAGTCTTACTGACCAACTGCCTAGTAAAATACGCCGAAGATTAAAGGCAATGGGCAGGCGTAAACAGCGCCCAACCATTTTTAATGCTGATGGTGCGGTGCGTCCATGCGCGCGAGCCGACCCCATTGCGGTGTATAGAACCACGGACTATAGTCCACACTTAAGTGTGGGAGTGGTCCCGAGATGCCGAAGGTTCTGGTCGCGGCGAAGGCTAAAAGTGAGCGAGCTCATCCGGATAGTGTCCAGGCGAAGTTACGCCGACAGGCGCTTGACGATGCTTTACACGAACATGAGCTCAGGCCGGCTGACCTTGCTCGGATGGCTGGGCTTCCCAATGCCAACCTAATCTACAACTTTCTGAGGGGGCGAACCGCAAGCCTCAACACCATAACTTGGGAGCGACTGCTCCCGCACTTGCCCAGGTCTAACATCGGCCTCTTGCTGGGACTTTCAGGACCTAGTGAATCAACGTCCCTTACAGCGAATGAACGGCGTCTCAAGGCGAAGATGCGTCGCCGAGCTTCAGACCAGGTCGCTCGTCATATTAGTCAAGTGAGATCAGGACTTGCCGACCTTCAGCAGATCGCAGCCAGCTGCACTCAGCAGTTGGCTGTTCTCGAGGCTCGGTTTTCCGATCTCCAAGAGAAGAGCTGAGCCTGCTAAGCGACCACAGGTGTTGGCTTGCTTGGTTTGTTGCAGGCTACTCCGTTGCGAGGATCGTCCTTCTTCGTTCGAGGCAGACTTGATAGGCGAGCGCGGCATTGTGCTGCCCGCTGCGATTATAGCTGTCGTCGATTACCCCTTGGGTGATCCCGAGGAGGGCCGCGGCCAAGCCTGGATTGGCTGGGTCTAGGATGGGCGCTGTCGTGGCGATAGCATGCCGGAACCGGTGCGGCCCAAAGCTTTTACTGAACCGCTTTCGAGAGAGCTCGAGAACCTGGTTCTGGATGGCTTTGGCTGACCAGGGTCCTCCTCTTCCGCTTATCCAAAACTGCTCGTGGACCCGTTCCTGCAGCAAAGCGGGGCGAATGTCGCTGACATACCGATCGATAAAAGGAGTGAGTTTCTTTGGTAGCTCAAACCTGTCCGGTATGCCTGTTTTTACCTGCTCGGGTTGAAGGTCAACTCGGTATTCCTCGTTAGCTCGGACAAGTTCGCGTCCGAGGCATATGAGCGAAACCGAACGGATGCGGCGGCCGCAACAGGCGAGAATGGCAAGCAATAGCCCGTCCCGGAACCCGCACAGCCTCTCGAGTTCAGTTGGCTTCTTCGGTGATTTCGAAAGAACGTCGTAAGCCCAGTCGAGCAAGATCGCGCTATCCGGAACCAGCAAGGTACGCTTTATTTTAGGAAGTGCCGCAGAGACAGTGATGCCTTTCGGCTTCTGGATCCAACACGTGTTTCTGTCGGGTGCGAGGATTTTCATTGCCATCGTCAATTCGGAAAAACGCCCGATGATCGTGTAGTCGGCGTTTCCAGCGGCCTCCATGTCCAGAAAGAACGCGCGCAGGCGCTTCTTGGTGACGCGGTCAAGCGGTGCCATCGACGGCTCTAGCCAGCCTTGGCCATGCAGAAAAGAAAGCCACCGTCCGTAGCCCTTGCTGATCTTTGCAAGTGATGTTGAACGCAACCTTGTCCCGTAGCCTGGATCATCGAACAGGCTGGCAGGCGCGCAACTCTTCATCCAAAGCACTTTGTCGATCTCAGGCCAGCGTTCAAACTTCCAGCAAGATGGCTGAGGAAGCGAGCCGGTGACCGCTGGTTTCGCGAAGCCCTCCAGCTTCGCGGTCATTATCGTTTGCCTTTGGGCTTAGCACGCAATGTTTTGCGCCGCTGCTCAAGTAGGTCGTGGAAGCTGACAATTGCGGCTGTCCTCTCTAGCCCCGCGTAGGAGCGGATGATACTTTTGAGATCGGCGTGGCCCAGGAGCTGTCGGAGTATCTCATACTGTCCAGGGTTGTCCCGAAGGAAGACGTGCGCCGCCAGATGGCGGAACTGATGGGGCGTAAGCCGAACTCCGATATACTGCTCTATCGTATCCCGTATCGCATCCCGCATACCCTGCGGCGTGATCGGCCGATCTCCCGTTCCGTGTCCGGGAAACAGATAGCGGCAATCTGCTGATCCCATGATCGGCCGAAAGTCGTTGATCCATTCCTGCAGTGTCGCCGCGAGGTGGTGGGGCACTGGCATTTCAAGCGGCTTCCTTCCCTTAGCTTCATTGGCCGGGATGCTGAGTCGGGTGATTTGTCCCCGCAGGGGATCTGCGCGGCAGAGATGCACGTCGAGGCGCAGCCCGATCACATTGGCAAGGCGTAGGGGAATGTGTGTCAGCAACTCGATGGCCACGGCGCGCAGAGCCAGGCTTGCCGCCTGATGTGGTGCAGCCAAGCGCAGATGCCGCGCCGCCTTCATGAGCGTCGATGGCAAGGCATAAAGCTTAGCCTCCCGCCTCGGCTCAAGCATGGCCTCGATGTGACTTCTGTTTTTCTTGGTGATTGAGGTGTAGTCCGGACTAAGTTGCTTTGCCCAGTCCTTGATTTTCGCGACCTCTGTTTCCGACGAGCGGGCATGGTACTTGGCTATGATACGCATCGCCTCGGCAACATGGCTCGCGCTCGCGGATGGTTTGCCGCCTGCGCGCTCGTGGAGAAAAGCCAATGCGTCCCTCGCTCGCTTGAGCGGGGTGACGAGCGCCTCTAGCGACGTGATCTCTTCAATGGAAACACCGGTAGCCGCGACGGCGCTGGCCGCCCAACGCAGGTGGTCCAAACGCGTCCTGATCGTCGACGGGCGGCAAGCCCTGCGATAAGGCGTCACGTCATTCTCATCATCGAGATCACTCCCAAAGATCATCCCGACAGGAGGTGGCGCTAGCTTTGTAGCAAACTTGTCCAGGCTCTCTCGGAAGCTAGAAGGGAACGCCGAGAGTGGGAGGATATACTGACCCCGGTCACGCAGCTTGCTGAGCGGCCGTTGCGGCCAGCCTGCGACGCTACGGACGGCGGAGTTCCAGGCGCCACGTACGCTGCCGGCCAATTTAGCTGGATTGGTCGCGAAGGTATGGTCGGTCAGCCAAGTCTGGAACTGGCGGACCACATCATCGTCGACGGCAACGGGGGCTATGCGTTGCGCCGTGCAAAATCGGCCGAAGCTAATAAGTGCCAGCGCTTTCTTGCCCGAGAGCAGGCTCAGAAGCGTCGTCCACTCAAGGGATTGCTGGGTTTCGGGAGCCTCGATAATTCCGAGCCGCAAACCCACAGCCTTAAGATGGCTGCGAATGTTCCGGAAGGTAGCGTCAGTGACGCCCAACGCTGCAGCCGGCTGGCCTAACAAGGTCGCGCGGAGGTTTGCCGGTGTGAACTGGACTGCACCGGGCTGCAAGCGAGTGACCTGCGCCGCCCGCATCAGCGCAGAGATCATGTCACGCTGGCGAGTGGGGAGAACATCTGACCAAGTCCGAACGCACTTGATCGCATCGGCGATGGTATAGGTGATAGGCTCGACGCGTCGAGCGGGAGTAATAGCAAGCATAGGATGGTCTCCAGGAGAGGTTTGGACAAGAGCGGACATTCGTGAAACCCTCATACTCCAGTCGGCGGCCAACTGACATCTGGGGTACTCACGACAAAGACTTCAGCCGAAGGGAAGTCGACTTCAGGAAACGCAGCGATTGGCGCTGACGACCGGGCATCTTTCTTCGAAAGTATTCGGACCTTGGATGCTTGACGGAACATGCCTTCGGTAATGAGGCCGCGAACGTCCTCGCTGCGGACGAACAGACTGCGTCCGACGGTCAAGGCCGGCAGAGAACCCTTGGCAATCCAGCGCCGAACGGTCCGCTCAGACCGACCGAACACCGACGCGACATCCAAGACCGTGATGAGCTCCGGAAGCTCATCCCCTTTGACAGCGCCGCCAACAAGAGTGGCGACTGTGACCACCTCGGACGAGGCCGTGTCCGAGGACTTCCATAACGGTATTGGGTCGAAGAGCAGCTTCATCATTCGACGGCCAGCTCAGTTGTAGGCGAAGCAAGCCAGACGCGCACGGCGTCACGAGCGAGAAGGCGGGCGAGGATTTTAAGAGCATCAGCGGAGCCTGTTTGGTCCAGGGACTGCTGCTTCAAGTCAGGTTTAGCCATGGCTGGTAATCCGGTAGTAACGGACACCTTGGGCGGTTGGGCTGGTACCCGCGGATAGGCCTCAAAGAGAAAAATTCGCTGTCTGTAAAAACATTCTAACGACCGTTTGGCCCGCAGCCGCCGAAGACTTCGGCAAAGCATTTCCTCTAAGTATCTTAAATAACGACATAATTATTGATGTGATACGTGGGATGCCACGTTATCCGCATGTCCAATCTTGAACGCAGGGTGCGATCACCATCCACGAGGGCGGTCGGCAACGACAAAAGTCTATCGCGTGAACTACAGCAGATCACCCGATCGTCCCGTTGCTCTTTTGCGTGGGTTGCCGTATAATTTTAATAATGGGCCGCAAGTTGTCTGCTGCGCGTGCAGACGCGCTTGTCTCGCATTGGGCTGGGCTACTGCGAGGCGCCGCACCAAGTGGAAGGGGCGTAGTAGGGAAACGAGACGCCTTGGCGGCGCTGATCGGTCTTGACGCGCGCGAACTCACGCCTCAGCAGGCCAGCCGCCTCACGGCGACAGCACGTGAGTTGGCGGCCTACTTACGAGGTCCGGCTGACGCGCAAGATTTTGGCAGAGGTTCGGAGCCATTCGAAGCCTGGATTCACCGCCGCTTTGTCGCGTTGGGTCCTGACCTAGCGCTCCCGCACGAGCAACGGCGCGCCAGCCTCGCTTTACTCAGAGACCAAGATCGGCGGGCGCACCACTTGGGACTTGGCCGGCAAGCGGCACGCATCGAAATGCGGGCCGGTGGATCGAAGAAGTTGAAGAAGCTTAAGCTTGAATGGGGTCTCACCTCCCTTGGAGCGACTATCGAACAGCTGCTTGCTTTGAACGGGAAGGCTGCTCATCGCGGCCCGAAAGGCGGCAGCCCGCCTCGAGGAGCAAAGAAGGGGCTAAACGGCGAGCTGGCACTTTAATGATGAAACACAGTGTGCTCGAACTGCTCGGCGGCGCTGTTTATCCTGCGCAAGCGGGAAGCTTCGAGATAGCGCGAGCTATCCATAAACGCGTTTAGCCTACCTGCCGAAGGCGGCACCGAGTGACCTCGGAAATAGCCATCTCCTCGGACGATTATTTTGTTGACGCTGTGCGGACTGGACGACGGGACCAAAGACCGCGCGGGTCGCCTAAGATGAATGTTCCGGAGCCCGACCGCTCTGACCATCTGCCAAGGTGACCACCCTGGCAAAAACGCGGTCTTCACCTCGGTCCCTCCGAGGCAAGCTTTCTGCGGCACGAGCGCGGCTCCGGCTACTCCGGCGCGCCACGGCTGACCTGAGAGAACCAAGGGGAGCGAACGTGCCGCTGACCGCACGTGACGACGCCGGGTTCTCACCCCGCACGGGCTGGATGACTCGGCGGGACACCTCCGACCCCTCCGACGGCTGGTACAGGCCCAGGAGATATCCAGAGCACATGATGCCCCGTAACTTGGTCGGGCTGCAGCGAGGGGCCGGAAACCCCATCACCGTTGAAAGACGGCGAACTGCAGGGCAGGCGGCTTGGTCCACCGATACCTGGACACTCTGGAGAAAGGCTAATGTACCCCCGAGCTTCCGCGCGCCCCGCGTTTTTACGCAGGGCAGGGATCGCGGAGGCGGAGTTATGTTCGCAAGGCTGGATGGCAGCCTCTTCGTGCCAAGTATCTTGGCAGCTCCAGCCGGATGTTAGATCGGACAAGATTACACAACCTCCGTTCCAAATGCGCATCACGAGCAAAGCTCGAGAATGCGACGAGGCCATGCTCGTTTGCGCGTGGCTATCTTGGGATAAGAGACACTTTATGTGCGTCATCGACGCACGATTGATTGTCAAACCTTCTGCATAGTACAATCTATTTCAGGAGTGATACTGCGTTGCTGACGCAGCAGCGCCGCACAGCCTTTGACGCACAACGTAAGCGGATTCTACACGCAGAGCTTTTCGGCAGACGTTGCGCGACGTCTGGACCCTGTGACGTAACCGAGAGCGACCTCGCTAGGGGTGAGACTTTGGCGGTTCTAGAAGGGAGGGAGCGAATGGCTCGGCGGCATCAATATGCTGCAATATTCAAGACGCGTGCTGTGGTTAATGGTTGAGGGTGTATCGCTCGCGAGGCCTTTAGAACCCAATCACGCTTTTGAGTCTTGTCTTCCACGAGTCATTCGTATGACGAAGCGCTCCGTCTTGGGCGGCACGGCGCTCGAGCCCGCTCGGCGTAAGCTGGAAGCCGAGACTCTCCAGCAGGCTGGTAATGCGGCCGTTGCCTAAGATCGCTTCACGTTCGCAGGAGGGCAGCTCGGATCACCAGCGCTCGTCTACGAAGCTGCGCCCAAAGCCGGCTTTGTAAAAAAGATCGTCGCCGGTCGAGAAGTGTGCTGGCGGGGAGCTAAAGTTCTGATGCCTGATGATAGAGCTGCTGGCGCCATTCGCTGCATAGCCATGATGGTCGACTTCCCAGTATCGCAGAACGCTTGGGGAAAAGGACGACCCAAAAAACTCGAAAATGGCAGGAAGCTCCAACTCTGAATCAGCCGCTACGATATCGTAAGCCACGGTGATCGTATGGATTTTCGGGGCAGCGGTGAATTGCCTAATTTCATTGTTCTCGGTCCACCAATCATCCATGTAGCGGTCGAGATCGCAAGGCTCCCTGCGACGCAATGATGCCCACCGGCTCATCGGATCCTTAACGAGATGCACGACCTTGAGGTCGCGATCAGGTCTGCCGATGAAATGTCTGGTGAACTCAATTCGCTTTGAGTTGTCTACGATGATGCACTTGTGGTTTCGTTCTGAAATGGTCGAGAACGCTGATGTCGGATCGGCGTGTTCAATGCCGACAAGCAGGACGCAGTCTTGCAAACCTCTAAACGCACAGATCGTGCAAGGAACGCGATCGTCTATCTTCACCGCAGGGATGAACCATATCGCAAACACGGGAAGCGCGTCATGACTATTCGTCACGTAACTTCCAGTTTGCAGCCGAGACGTCATTGCGCCGCCATAAATTTTAATGCAGGCGAAACGTTAAAGACCGTACACTTTGTTGCTTCCTTTTATTTTACAACTGGATACTGTTTCAATCGTTGCTGAGGTATTGAAATGCTGAACGAGGTGCGCCCATATCGAGGATATCGATTACACATCTATACTCCAGGCGATCGGGGTCTCTGGCGTGTCCTGATCGAAGCTGGACCGGGCATGGCTGTAGTCTCGTTTTTCGGAGCAGAATCCACGAGAGATAAGGTTATCCAACGGGGTAAGCGCAGAGTGGATGCGGAGCTACTGGGTCGCCAGTCCTCTACGCTTAGGGTTGCCTATGCAAGTCTCGCCGCAGGCGGCTGCACCGCTGAATAATTGTTGCCAAGTATCCATCAACCAACACTGAACTTAAAAACGGGCTTGCTTTCCTTATGTAATGAACTATTCGCCATGAGAGGATCTCCTGAGCTATCACGTCGGCCCTCAAGATCATAATCTCTAGGCCGCTCGGTAGGACTTAACCATTATCCTGGCTCAGCATTAGATAGAGCCTAGTGATACCAGCTTTGTCGCCCTTGAGCGCAGGAATGTGGGATGGCAAGAAGTTTGTCACATTGTACCCGCGCTGGCCGCCTTCTGATCTAAGGGGGATAGGTCTCGGATTATCGCATCTTCTAATCGCGGCGTTTGCCGCGTCTCGAGATTGGCTAGATTCGGTTTGGATCAGACTTGCTGCGTCGCAGCATTTTGGCTCGAGGCTAAAGCACAGGACCCATTACGGAGTGCGGAGTCTGCCCGATGACCTCAGGCGTAAATACTTCGATTATTTGCGTATCGCTGTCTTCAAACGCGATCCGCGTACGGTATTAAGCAACTTTGGCCCCAAACCGAGCTTTAAGGGTTCAACGTCTTTCTAAGACAATCACAGGGCAAGACGACATGGCCGGGCTTGGAGGTCGAGGCTATATGTTCACTTCGGGTCAAAACATTCTATTTAAGAACAAAATACTAGCTGACACACCTTTGTCGGAGTTAGAGGCGTTAAAGCCGTATTTTGCGCTCACGAGGCTTGTAGCAGGGCAAAGCTTATACGAGCCTGGTCACCCTATTGATCACGTTTACTTCGTGGAGCATGGGTTGGCGTCCGTAATGACATTGGTTGCCGGAGAAAACTATCATGTAGAGGTGGGCCTTATAGGCTCGGAAGGCTTTGCCGGACTACCGACGTTGTTTGGTCCGGAAGCTACTATGTTCAACAGTGTAATAATTCAGATTCCAGGCGAGGCTTGGCGCCTACCCAAGCAGGTCCTTCATGAGTATCTTCCAAGCAGCCCCATACTGCGTCGGAATCTTTATCAGGCGTTTGAGATATTCTTCGCGCAGGTCTTGCAGACGGCCGCCTGCAACAGTCAGCACACCCTTTCGCAGCGGCTTGCTGGTTGGTTGCTGACAGTACGTGAACGTGCCAGAACGGATACGCTCGCACTCAGCCAAGACTTTCTTTCCGCCATGTTAGGGGTAAGCCGGCCTGCCGTCACGATCGCCATGAGCAAGCTGGCTACCAAGGGACTCGTGCAGCAAACCCGAGGCCATGTGACGATTATGGACCGGGAGGGGCTTGAGACTGCCGCTTGTGGGTGCTTTGCCCGCGTGAGAGACTTTGCGCTGACAGTCTCAGGGCGTCGATCGTCGGAGACGATGGTAATGGCGCATTCTGCGCCCGCCTTAGTCGAATTACCTGCTCCTTCATTGCGGGAAGATGCAATTGAGCGACGCGTGCCGGGCGGCTACTATATCGGTCGTCTCCCCAAATAATCCCTGGACCTAGTAAGTCTGCGAGTCCTTACTTTCCACACAGATCGGATCGGACCCAGCGCTTTGTGTATAGATCGAGGCTTATAAATAATGGAAGTCGAACTAGAGTTCGTACCTCCCGGCGGTGGACCGGTAGAATATTCACTCATAATCGACTTTCCGGCACTTCCGCGGGCTGGCGATCAGCTAAGTATTCGACGACCTCCAGATCAGACGGATCTTTTTGCTGGAACGATCGACTTCATTGTCCGGAGCGTTCGTTGGGAACTCGAGTATCCTGACAATGAAATCTATGAAGACCCCACTGATCCGAACGTGGGACAAACGAGATCGATCATTGTCGAGTGCGAGTTTGCGCTAGGTCCGTTCTCAAGCGGCGCGCACAAAGCCGCGTGCCAAGCTTTTTCAAACAACGGAAAGCTAGTTAAACGTCTCCGCGAAAAGACATAATCTACGTTGGGCGAAAAAAAGAAAGTAACTTCGGTTGCTAGTATGCGGAGTTATCTGCCTCTGCGGGTAGATCGACGGCGAGCCATCATTCGGTTCGAACCATTATCATGGCGGCGCAGAATAGCGAAATCCAAATTTCCAATCGCTTCAGGTAAGATGTCAAGAATTGTGAAATATTCTGTCCAATGTTCGCGAACATGATCGTGCGTTTGCGCACTATTCCGATAATAGGTTGCGTCGTTGATCTTTCCATCGAGGGCTTCATCGACCCGGTCCGCGTGAATTCCCTCTGTTCGCCATTGTTCAAAATATTCCGGACCGTTCCAAACTGATGACCAAGCGACCGCACCGGGACCACCGAAGCTCATCAGCACGATAGCGCCTGGCCGAACCACGCGGGCCAACTCAGTCAGCCATGCGAGCTGCACGTCGAGTGGAAGATGTGTCATGACGGAAATGGAGAAGACTGCGTCGAGACAAGCGTCGGGAAGCGGGGAGGGCGGAAGTAAAGGAGACGTTATGAACCTGCCGGCGGGAAGATTTCGACCTGCCCACTCAACATTCTCCGCGTCGATGTCCATACCGATAATTGTGGCCAGGGGCCACTCGCGGATGAAATGCCGCGTAACACGTCCGTGGCCGCAACCCCAGTCCATTATCGTTGCGCCCTCTTGACCGACTCCGTAGCGGCTGAAAAGGGCGCTAATCGTCTGATATGCATTATAGCCGGTCAGCGTCACACTACGTGAGTCGGACCATGTCTGAACGCGAGTGAGTTGCCCAGGGTCGGGCGGCAATCCGATACAAGCCCCAAGATCCCGCGGAATCCAAACTCGACCGTAGGGCTCAGGCAAGTCACGCTGCAATCCCTTTCCATAGGTGAATCGGAACGAGAAAGGGTCCGAATTGGGCGCGCTTGCGGCAAGATCTATTGTGAGGATGAAATCGGAGAAGATTGCGTTGGGCCAGTACCAAAAATGCCGCTCCCAGCTTGACGTCTCGAGGGGGTAGTGGAAGTCGTAAACGACGCCGGCGTCGAACTCGACTTCAAGCGCCGACGGGTCGCCTCCTGGTGGTAGATGAGAGCCGACGATCGTGAGCTTGGCGCCATCAAAATTAATATATGGAACACCGAAGAAGGGTCTGTCATGAGTCGTAAGGACCTCGGTCGCTGAGAGGCCGGCGCTGTTCCGCTTCGGAAGACGGGCAGGCACCGGAATCGATGCGAGAATATCACCTTTCGCATCCAACACAGCGGCAATTGCGGGGGCGGATCCTTCCGCCGGTGGCGGCGGAAGATCGCACCGGAAGACCCGACGATCCACACCTTCGACGGCGCTGGAAGGCACCGTTGCCCAGTGCACCTGGTCGACCGTAACCTGTACATTGGTGGGGAGGAGCCAGGACGCACAGGAGCCCCTCAGCGTGCCTGCGTCATCGACCGAGAGGGCAATGCGGTCTGAAGACTGATACGCGGTCATGAGAGCTCCATCGCATGAACAGAAATGGGAGCAGGAGACTGCTGGACGGCAAAGAGACGGCTTCGCAGCACGTCGTAAGCAGGATTACAGGGGTCGAGAGCGAGGGCTCGGGATACCGCCTCCAGACCCGACTGGAGTTGTCCCGAAGCCTCGCGTAGAATGCCCGTCCAATACCAAAGGTTTGCGTGATCGCGTACGATACGCAACGCATCTTCCGCCTCAGCTAACGCCGCAAGGGGTTGACCGGCCTGCATGAGGGCATAGACCTTCAACTCTCTGATGGCGCCGTTCCAAGGCGCGCCTTCGGCGGCCCATGACAAGAGCTGCACAGCGTCTGCGGCCTGGTCAGTAGCCAGCCGGATACGCGCCGCCAGCGACAAAGCCGCAGTGTTCTCAGGCTCCGCTGCAAGTGCAAGATCCGAGAAGAACCCAGCGTGCACGTAGTCACCCGCGGCCTCAAGGATGATGGCAGCGGAGTAGGCATGTGCGGGCGGGGGATTGTCCGAGCACTCTGTGCGGACGATCGTGGCCGCGGCCACGACATCGCCGGCAGCTAGCAGATTAAGCGCGCGTAGCATGGCTTTTCCTAAATCACCTGAGTGATCCGTCAGATAGAGCCAATCGTGACGATGGATTGTGTGATCGGTTTCAAAGGCAACTAGGCGGCGCTCCGCGACCTCGCTGATCACCACCTCGGCACCCCACTCATCCACGGCGTCGAGCATGACCCGCGTGGTCGTTCCAACGGTCAACAGGTCCGAAAAGCTGCGCGCGAGATAGGGCGCGAGGTCAGTCATAAAGGAATCGCGGAAAGCAAGGACTCTCCGGGTAGGGGCGCTTTGCATATGCGTGATCGTGGCTGTCTGGCGTTGAGCACCAAAGCATTCGAGGACGCGCTGAGGTTCTGGTCCATCGAAGACCGCAATCGGGATTTCCGAGCGTTGCTCCGGTTGGCATTGCGATCCCAGATCTCCGAAACTGTTCCGGAACGTGAAGCGCGCGGCTGCCGACGGAACCACGTGACATGGGATGATTTCGGCAAGTGTACGCATGAGTTCACGATAGGCAACGCCACTCCCGAACGTCGTCCAATGCGAGTCGGTAAGTTGATAAACATCCAGGCCCCCTCGCGCACTGCGCAGCGCGTCGACAGGGTATACGAAACGTACACCGGGAATGTCGCCCATAGCATTGAGGAAAACGCGGCCAGGCGTGCGATAGGGCCCCGGGTATTCTGCGGGCAAGTCTTCGAAATGAACAGAGGGCGCGTCCGGCGCAATCATAAACACGTAAGGAATGCCGCGTGCGGAGAGTGCCTCGCCCCGCCGTATGAGGGTGGCGCGCCACTGCGCAAGCAAAGAAGGCGGCAGTGCGCTACCATCAGTGAAGCGGCCTAGATCAAATCCGTCCTGCCGGCCAAGGAAGAGGCGTCCGCGACGCCCCTGCACGACTGCGCCGACGGCGCCGGCCAGGCCGCTCATGCGGCCACCTTCGCAAGGCGGCTTATCCTGTCGTAGAGTTCACGCACGGTCTCTGCCGGGGCAGCATCTGCCTCGATCAAGCCAAAATGAAACCGCTTATCGAGCCGCGACAGTAGCACTGAGTGTCCTAGAGAGTCCCAACCAGGGACATCCGCGGACAATGTGTTTAGTCCGATTAAGGATGGAGATATGTCAAAGGTTTCCGCGATCAGTTCAACGAAAGCCTGGATATCAATATGCAGCGTGTCGCTCATGCTCTCATCTCCTCAGCGTAACGCCGCCGGTTTTCGTGACGACAGAGTTTGCCGCTGGTCGTTTTGACCAAGACCCCAGCCTGGCGGATGCCGACATGGTGGAGCGTGAGCCCAAGTAGGTCGAAAACTACTTGCTTGACGTTTCTCGCAAGTGTCGCGTAGTCACCGTCGCCTGGTGCGGTTTCGGCAAGGACCACAGCGCCATCGCTGCCTGCGGCTGACCGTTCTACTGCAAAAGCCACAGCTCTGCCCGGCTTTACCCCCGGAACCGACGAGGCAGCGGCCTCGATGTCATGGGCGTAGAAATTCCGTCCGTTGACGATGATCAAATCCTTCAGCCTGCCGGTAACGTAAAGCTCACCGTCGTGCAGGAAACCCAGGTCACCGGTTTTGTACCAGGTGCCGTCAAGGCATGCCGCTGTTGCCGCCAAGTCGCGATGATAACCTCCGAAGGCTGAAACGCTCTCGACCTGAATTTCCCCAACAACATGGGATGCCTGCGATGGCCTTGCGACCGATCTCCGTAACGCGCCGGCCAACCCCTTTTGGCGGCTAGCGATGGGAACAATCCTAATTGCCGTACCGGAAATCGGAGTTCCGCAGGAAACCAGCCTGGTAGCGCCTGATGCCCCTTCCGGCACGATATGAACTTCCGAGCTGTTCAACCGGTTGGCATCAACGGAGAGCAGTCGGCGCGGCCTTTCCGGCGAAGACTGGGTGACTGCAAAAACCGTCTCCGCCATGGCGTAGCACGCCGTGAGAGCGCCAGCGCGCAATCCATGCCGGGAAAAGCGATCTTCAAAAGCCTGTAGCGTTTCTGACCTGCAGGGCTCCGAGCAATCTACGAAAGCGCGAACGGACGAGAGATCATAATCAGCGTCGGTGTTAGCGGTATTGCATAGATGCGCGAATGCGAAGTTCGGCAGCCAGCAGAATGCGGCACGAAACCGCTTGATCGCTACCAAGATCGAGTCCGGTTTAGCCAGCCAATCAAATGGGTCCATGCAGACGATCGGCGAGCCGAGCGAAAGCGGCAGAAGAAAGCCTGTGATCAGCCCCATATCATGATAAAGCGGAAGCCACGAGGCAACCGTATCGTCTGCGGTCATGGACAGAGCTGCCGCATAGGCCGCGACTTGCCGGCGAATTTGTCCATGCGTCAGAATGACACCCTTCTTGAGTCCAGTCGTACCAGAGCTGTGCTGCAGGAGGGCGGGCGTGTTGTCGTCTTCTACATCAGCAAGGTCAGGTAACCGGTCATCCGGCTGCAGAGGTAAGTCGTCGGCGTTGAGGAGAGGAACATCGCGGTTCAGCACGGCACGCAAGTGATCGAGCAGATCGGCGTCAGACACAACGGCGGCGGGTCCAATGCGTGCCAGCACGTCGCGATGATTGGCCCAGTAAAGCGAGGGATCCTGCTTGGGGCTGGGACGCGGCAGAAAACACGCGACAAGTCCCGCGCGCATTGCACCTAAGAACGCTGCGTAAGCATCTAGGCCATGTTGTGCGACGATGACGACGACGTGATCTCCCGGCCGGCTGCCAGTTGGACGAAATGGGAAAAGAATTGCCGCCCAACGGAGCATCTCTCTCGCGAGATCCTCGCAGGAGGCTTGCCGCCATCCCTCGCGTGAATACGCCACAATGCTTGGCCGATGCGAATTTTGCAGGCCCGCACGAGTTACCGCGCTAAGCACGGACGGCGCCTTCACGCGCTCACCGCCCTTGGAGTAGCCTGAGCCATATCGGGCCTCGTCCTACGAGATCTTGATGCCATCGAAATAACAGCATCCGAAATTCGCGAGCCGGACGGCGTTCCAAAAATCTTAGCGACGAACGCAGGGCTGAATATTTCATCCCAGCCGGACACGGCGGGCACTAAGGCGTGTCTGACGCGCGCCTCACAATTCGCGAGGCGACCGACTGCCACGCGTACCCCCGCAGCGACACCCTCTATCGAGAGGTCACAGGGAACGATGTTTCGGCAAATCGATTCGAGACGTGCAGCTGACCGGTTTTCATAGGTGTTCGTCACCACCATCGCTCCGGTCGTAGCAAACTCGAATGGGATGACACTCGGATGAGGAGCATACATCAGGCTGACGCCGACATCCATCGTTGCGCACATCTTTGAATATTCCGCCTCGGAGCGCTTCTCTCGTAAAACCAGCTCGTGACCGTTACCAAGCGCGATGGCGGGAAGCTTGCTCAGAGCGCCAACTCCCTCGAACCTCCACTCAGGACCGAAGAACTCGTCGGCGCAAAGCCGTTGAAGAGCAAGGACAGCAATTTCGAATACGTTGCGTGCGGCATGAGCTTCTGGCCTCGCATAGAGAACTAGCGTGCGCGTCGTCCGTTCAGCCATGGCTACGGCACTTTGGCGTGGCAACTGCATGACTCGATGCTGAAAGACCACGTGCTTCCCCCGAGCTTTCACCTCTGAAGCATCTGAGAAAACCCCAAGTCCGTGCGACGCCAGATAGTCTCGCAACATGTCGCTGTTGATGATAGCAAGGTGAGGCGTACGGTATATGGCCTCGCATAAGGCGCGATGCGCGCCATTGTCGTAAAATACTGGCTCGTATTCCTGCACAAGAAACAGAGGAAGAGAATGCTCTGTAACAGCCGCAAGCCGGGCACAAAGGGGCAGATCCCAGGCTGAGTATGCCATGAAGAGATCCGCGGGCGAATAGGAGGAGGCAGCGAAATCGCCGACGTTCATTGCCTGGACGATAGAAAAGGCTTCCCGGACAGCCGCGGAACCTTCACGCAAAAGAAAGTAGCGTAGATTAGGCTCTTCTTGTAGGCAGACCGCATTGACCTTGAAGCCGGCCCTGACGAGCGCCACAACAAGCCATAGCAGGGCACGGTAACCGCCGAACATAATATCGGGGTTGAGCGTCGGAAACATGATCCATATCGTGCGTCCGCCGCGAGCCCCAGTGTTAAATTGTGGCATGCCGTGGGTCGGATTAAGCCGTCTGTCGAGTTCCGCCGCCTTGCCGAGAAGTGCCGGCGAGGTGACACCAGGCATGCGTGCCTCAAGCGCCAGCGTAAGATCGAACCGTGGTTGACGGCCCTCAGCGCGACCTGAATGCAAATAGTGGAAAAAACCAGATGGCAGCCACCCGGCGTCGCAAGCCGCCCGCACCTCTTGATAGAACGCACAATACCACTGCTCATCGAACCAAGCGTTCGGCGAATGTCCTTCGCGTGCACCAATGTTCAAGTAATGTGACAGAGGATCGTCACATTCGACCCCTGCTAGATACTCTCGCCGATAGAACGCGGCATCGAAGCAAGACTTTACCGCCGACAGCCCGTCATCGGGTGTTCGGTCCTCTTTGCGACGGTCAGCGCGGTAACCAAGGAGCCGTCCATAAGCATTGTAGTGAGCTAGTGGGGTAAGACTCGGGAAAGCTGCTATAAAGGCGGCGGCGCCAGGATTGATGCGCAGATATAGCTGCGCGTCCAACACAGCCAGTTGCGGTTCAGGTGTAGAACAACTATCTGCTGCGGCCGCGAGAATAGAGTTTGGCCACCGGCCTTCGGAGAGACCCCGCTGAACAAAATGCACGAAGCCGGACACGAGCCCGGCGTTGCTAACGGCAACATCCACATCGTGATAGGTTGCGATATACCAGGCTTCGTCAAAGAATGCGTTAGGGCTGACGGCGCTACAACGCTTGCTGAAATAAAGCTTCGCGACTTGTACGTCCGAAGCACGAGATTCGCACAATCCGAGCGCGAGCATCTGAGATCGTAACCGTTGTAAATCCATCGATTGGATCAGAACCGCGACCTCCTCGGGTGTGCAAAGACCTTGCAAGGCGATGAGCGCTACTTGAGATACATCTTGCATCATGTTTGCTACCGGTAAGCGGAAAAGTTTTGCTGTCTAGAATGTTCGCTATGGAAGTCGACTGCCCTAAACATGTGGCTGACAGGGTGTTGTTTGCTGATCGCCAAAGGCTTTACCCTTTCTAGGAGCATCATTTCTCCACCCTCTACTCAGATTATCCGCGGCCCAGATTGGCATCACCCTGCATTACGACCTCTCCGTATGTCCACTCAGGTCCCGAATGCCGACGAAAGTCACCGTCGAGTGGTCGCTTAGAGTGATTTGGTAACCGGTCGCGGTCACGGTCCCTGATTGGAGAGCCGCTTCATACTGATCTTGCGTGTAGTTCACGAAGTTGAACATGTCGCTGGCGCCAAAGTCTTGAATGGTGATGTTGTCGCCGGGCCCTGCGACCGGAGCTTCATTAGCGTTGTAGGTCGTATCAACACCGCCAGTGAGGGTCTCATTACCATTCCCTACCACGATGGTTACTGGCGCAAGTGCGCCCTTGGCGTTCAGCGTCTCAGCGCCGCTTCCCATCACGATGATTCCACGCGAAGAGGATGCCGCGGAGAAGTAGTTTATGGTGTCGCCAGAGTTACCCCAGACGACATTGCTGCCGGTTCCTCCGACGACAGACCCCTCGACGTCATCGGCAAACACTGCGGTGAGGGAACCCGAACCACCAAAGATGGCGTTGTTGTTGGTATCATTGAAGACGCTGAAATGAGCGCCGTTCGCCACAATCGTATCATTGCCGTTGGGAAGAGACCCGCTTACACCCGGGGCTCCGGGAACGGTGCTGTCTGCTCCTGTCGGCACTAGCACCACCAGGTCTGTATCTCCTGCGCTTCCGCCTACGATGAGCTGCCCAGGCGCGGTGGAGACAATTGCATCCGCTATGCCGTTTGCGAATACGGTATTCTGACCATCATCGAGATAGACAAATTGGTTGTAGTCAGACGCCAGAATTGACTTCGGATCGAGCGAGGCGCCGGCCGGCAATGTATCACGCAGCGCAATGGTTCCATGCCCTGTTCCCGAATAAACATCTGCCTTGCCGAAGCCGGTTGTAACCGTGTCATAACCCGACCCTGCAACAATGGTATCCATGCCAGCTTTATTGTTGCCATCATATACGTTGTTGCCATCGATGAAGATGACTTCGTTGTTGCCACCCTGATCGGTGTACGTTGTGGCGGCATTGATTCCGGCTACCATGACTGTGTCGCCAGAACCCGAGCCTGTGACTGTATCGGAACCACTGTTCGACACTAGTGTGTAGATCGGCCCAGCTACGGTATCGCCCAACAACGTGTAGCTTCCGCCCCCGGAGATCTCCTGCTCCTGCGCATTGGGAGGGTTACTGTCAGTATACCCTGGTATAGTTGCCGATGAGCTACTCAGGTTACTGTAGGCAAGAGTAGCCTGGTTTAGTGCGGCATCTAAGACAGTTGCGAACCGCTGCGCAAAAGCAAGCGTGTTGGTTCCGGTAACGGTAAATCCGAGGTTTCTCGAAAAGACACTCGGGACAGTAACAAAACCCGATGGCATTCAACGGCTCCGTCAATAATCTGACTAATCTCTGAGCCGCACGTGTCGGCGCCGTCCAAATGCTATTTTAGCGAGCGTCTAAGTGGCAAGTCCAACCTCAGCGCGAACGGTACGGTTGTTACTCAACTCTTAACATTGACTGTTGGAACTCAACTCCTGTGGAATTCTTCGGCATCTCATCTCGGATCAGCAGTGCTGCACTATGGCAGCGGTAAACGACGTTGTGCGGCCGGCGATAACGGACATGCTGTAGTTACGTAAGCGAACGTCGCAATCACATGCTACCGCAGCAAGAGCGTCACGGTCGCAAACAAGCACATTTCCCCGCCTGTGCTTAACAAGACCATTTTGCTCAAGCCGAGCAAGGGCGACCGTTACACCAGGTCGTCTTACAGCCAACATCGTCGCAAGTAGGTCCTGTGTTACCACCAGACTTTCGGTATTTGCTAGATCACGTGCCATGACGAGCCAACGCGCGAGACGCTCTGTCAACGAATGCTTGCTTCTGCACGCTGTATTCTGCGAAAGGCGAGCGCCGGCGATATCTAGTTCCTCTATGAGAAGCCGTCTTAGGCCGGGCATTCGAGAAAGGCTGTCGCGTACCGAGCGTGCAACGATCCGGTAGGCTATGCCGGGAATTCGAACTATCGTGCGATTGAAAGATGCTGCCTCTGGATTAAGCACTGCGGCGACGCCTACAACGCCTTCACGCCCTACCGAGTCGACCTCGATCTGATCTTTTGCATTAGGATGAGGAGGCGCCATCGATATCAAGCCTTCTTCGATAAAGTAAAGCTGATCGATCCGCTCGCCGCTCTCGTATATTATTTGCCCCTGCGTCAAACGCACGCGGGTCAACATTGGGCGAAGAAGACGCACTTCTTCAGGCGGCAATGCTCTAATAAGACGGTTCTTAAAGGACAATTCTGTATATTGCTGCTGCATAACTTGCTCGCGCCTCCGCGTCTAAATCATCCCCGTCGTGGCGCCATCAAACACGCTAACGCGACCTCATGACACCAGCCGTTCGACGCAGGTCTACTCGGTCATTAAGCTCGCCCAATACAAATCGCAACCCAAGATTGTCCTCTTTTAAGAGACTTTTCGCCTTAGCAGCATCGTTTGTTTGCATTTAGACAGATGATGGTAATCAACATTACTTTCGAGCGTTAAGCCCGCCTGACCTTCCAGTAACACAAGCCCTCGTGAGGTTTTGTTCGATAGCGGCTCTTCGGTCTGACTCGCTCGGTGTGCATTAAAGGGACCCTAGCGAAGTTCTTCTGTCGAAGGCTTAAGCATCATGAACAATGGCGCTAGCAGCCCAACTTTGATGCTGGAGTGAAGCATCTGTTTGGGCGTTTCACACGTAATGATGCTTGGGAACCCTTTGGAAGAAGGATAAGCGCATCAGGGCGAAAAGGTTATGGAGAGCTCTATTTACGGTGATTTAGATGTAATTGCGTGCACTCCAAGATCGCAATGGACCTGACCTATCGAGCCATCCAATGCTGCAAACGCGCGCGCCGGAAGGGTCAAAGTATACACGAGGGGAGACTGCGCTTTGCTGTGACACCCTTGGCGATGTCGTTGAAAATTGCTGGTCGTGTTGGATTTGGCGGCAGTCTCCTTGGGGAGACTGGTGATCTTTCAGCGACTGAAAAAGAGTGTTGCAGCGCTGCCAATGAAGCCTGCGCTGACCCGCTTATGGTTAGCCCTGCTGACTTGACAGTGGAGGCTGATAACAGAGTGTGTGTAGTTCTGATTTGTCATTGTTAATACCAGCCAGGCATCGCCAACAAGTTTGCTGATCAAGCCTGAATTCGCAAAACAATCGCCTAGGTATTGCTCTCAGGATCCACAGCATAATTCATCGTCTGAAGTGCTTCCACGTGTAGCTGTGAGCAGACCGGCCGCTGGACAGTGTTGATGAGAACGTCACGGGCACGCAGTTCGCCTGATTGAGGTCCGATCCGTTACCGATCATTGCGCGAACGAGGTGAGCCGAAAAACGGTTCAGATCCGACTGCAAGAATGATGCAGAGGTTGATGGCGCTCCATATAGAAAGAAAGGTGGGCGAATTTTGGGTGCGCGCCGTGGCTTTTGTAAAATCACCTGTTCTGAAGTCCGAGCTGCTGAGCGACCTTAAACCTGCCTGTTTTCAGCAGGCTTGACAGCTCCGCTCCTGGCACTGGCCGGCTGAAGAAGTAACCTTGTCCCTGCGCGCATCCAAGGCGGCGGAGTAGTTCCAGCTGGGCCTCGTTCTCGATGCCTTCAGCCGTGACCTCAATGCCGAGGCTATGTCCGAGCGCGACGATGGCGGCCACAATCTTGTCGCCGCCGTCCGCGTCGGGGAGCCCTGTTATGAGCGACTTGTCCACCTTCAGGCTGTCGAAGCGGAACCGACGCAGGTAGGCCAGCGACGAATATCCCGCTCCGAAGTCATCCATGACCAGCCTAATCCCTAGGCGTCTCAAATGCTCGAGACTTGCCAGGTTGTTCTCCGATTCATGCAGAAGCAACGACTCCGTGACTTCCAATTCCAGTCGTTGTGCAGACAAACCGGCCTGCAAGAGGGCCGTTGCGACCTGCGGGACGAGTTCCCCGGATGTGAACTGCATGACCGAGAGGTTCACCGCGATCCGAATAGCTTCTGGCCAGCTTGCAGCCTCTCTGCAAGCTTCCACCAAAGCCCATTGACCCAAGCGGCAAATCCAGCCGCTTTCCTCGGCGAGCGGGATGAACTCGTCCGGAGATAACAGTCCCCGGCGAGGGTGTTGCCAGCGTAACAGCGCCTCACACGCCCTTACCTGGCCGCTCTCCAGATCGACAAGGGGTTGGTAGAACAGCCTCATCTGTTCACCGTCCAGTGCAGCACGAAAGCCTTTTCGGAGCTCCTGCCGGGCCTGGTATCGAACATCCATCTCAGCTTCGAAAAATCTGCAGACACCCCTGCCGCTCGCCTTCGCCCGACCGAGTGCTGCGTAGGCGTTTCGCTGTAGATGCTCGGGAAAACTTGCGTCGTCTGGAGCGACGGCAACGCCGATGCTGCACCCAATTGCGATTTCGCCCCCGTCGATCGTGAAGGGTGCTTTGAGCACTTCCAAAATGGCGTTGGTAAGTCCTTTCGCCTCGGTGACGTCCTCGACCCTAGCCAGTAGCGCGAACTCGTCTCCGCCAGTTCGTCCGATCGTGTCGCTCTCGCGAACGCAATCGCGCAAGCGGCGTGCAACTTCGCCCAAAAGACGATCGCCAGCACCGTGGCTAAGGCTGGCGTTCACCCCTTTAAATTCATCGAGGTCGACGCAGATCAGGGCGACCTTTGCTGTTGCATATGGCTTCTTCAAGCTCTCCGCGAGCTTGGCGTCGAATAGCCTTCGATTGGCAAGATCGGTCAGGCCGTCATGGTTTGCCATATGGAGCAATTGCCGCTCCCAGCTCTCGCGTTCCTCCTTCGCCAGCTTTGCGCCCGTCGTATCTTGTGCAAGACCGTAAGCTTTTATCGCGCGACCGTCAGCACCGAAGACTGCCCTCCCGGTTAGCCGCACCCAATGCACGCTTCCGTCTTTCCGAACGTTCCGCAAATCGACATCCATCTGGTAGTCGCCTGACAGAACTAAGCTCCTTTCCCGAGCGAGCACCTCCCGATCATCAGGATGAAGCGCTGCCTCCACGACGGAATAGTCCGTAAGTTCCATGCCTCGCTCGAAGCCAAACGCCTGCGCACAAAGGTCGGTCGCGTTTACAAAGCCTCGGACTGCGTCGTACTCCCAAGCCCCTAGACCGCCGACTTCCAAAGCGGATCGGAAGCGTTGCTCGCTTTCCCTCAAGGCTGTGTCCATGAGTTTGCGGTTGTGTACGTCTTCGACGGTTCCATACCACCGAACAATCGACCCATCCCATCCGCGGCGTGCAGTCGCCCGACTCCTGAACCAGCGGTAACCTGCGCCGCGGGTTAGAAGGCGATACTCGACGTCGAGCGGTTCGCCGTTGGCAAGTGCGCCGTGCCAGACGTCAAGAGTCCCGGGCAGATCGTCTGGATGCAGAGCTTTTGTCCATCCGTTGCCGCGCGCATCAAGGTGCGACATGCCCGTCAGCTCGAGCCAGCGCGGACTTGCATCCTCTACTGCCCCGTCCGGCAACGCTGTCCATGGGACTTGTGGGTTAAGGTTGACGGCGGTCCGGTAGTGCTCCTCGCTCGCGAGCAGTGCAGTGTCCCAGTCTTCGTATGACGAGAGGCGGGCGGCGGCGAGCGCCGCTAGCTCCATTAATCTCGAGGCTTGCTCCGGACGCAGCGATCCCGGCTGTGTGTCCATGACAGAGAGGGCGCCCAACGCCCGTCCTGCTGAGTCGACAACGGGCGCTCCTGCGTAAAAGCGCACTCCGGGTTCTCCAGTGACCAGCGGGATGGAGTCGAACCTGGCATCGAGCTTTGTATCCGGAACGATCATGATCTGGTCAGGGTCAAGGATTGCCTGTGAACAGAATGCTAGGTCGCGCGGAATGCTTAAACCGGCGGGGTAGCCGAACGCGGCCTTCGTCCACTCGCGCTCTGCATCGATGAGGTTCAGCCTAGCGATCGGCATGCCCAATTCTGTGGCTGCAACGCGCGTAAGATCGTCCAGATACGGATCTGGGATTGTGTCAAGGACGCCAAGTGAGCGAAGAGCCGCGACCCGATCGTGCTCGCGAGCAAGGATTGGCATAATGAGCGAACGGGCAAGGGCTTCCACCCAGATATTTTGGCCGGCCATGTTGGTTTTGTGCAGGGGCATCGCTCGACTAACACTACTTCATCTAGGCTTCTAGTTATGAACCACCCTTAACGGGGGTTGTACAAGAAACTCGAGATGAAGCCGAGAAAGCCGTTCGACGGTAAGTTTATAGACATTCAGGGGTCGGAAAGTGACCGTTGCTGCTCGAAAGGATGCCCTACTCGTTAAGAGGACGAATGAGTATCATCTCCGTTATTGCTCGTAGATGCGCGTAGCATGAGCAGGACGACTTCTCGAGAGCCTGTCTATTTAGAATACTTATCCGGGATCGCGCGTAGCCGATAACACCATCCTCAGCCAATTTAAGCATCGCAATGGTGACGACGGGCCTTGCGGAAGCTAGCATGATGGATAAGAATTCTTGAGTTAATGGAAGTTCGGCTCCATCGGCGCGATCTGCGGCAGTTAGCAGCCAGCGCGCTAACCGTTCGGGCATTTTGTGCAAGCTGTTACAAACGCACGTTTGTGCCACCTGAGCCATGAATGTCTCCAGGCTGCGGAAGAGCCGCCGGTGGAGAACTGGTGTTGTAGATAGACAGGTTAGCAGAGCATCGGACGACACCCGTATTGCATAGCCTGGCATCTGGACGTTGACCATGTCGAACGTGCAGGCATCGCGGCCGAGCAGTATTTGTAGCCCTGTCATGCCTTCATGACCGATCAGGCCAGTCTCTACCGATTGCTCTCGATCTGGGGTCTTGGCCATCACGGACGCAAAGCCGCTCTCGATGAAGAACACCTCCGAGATCTTCTGGCCAGGTTCGTGTAAGACTTGGCCGCCGACGAGCCTCACTCGAAGCAGATGTGGCCGCAGTTTCGTCAACTCTGAAGCCGGAAGGCCGTGAAGCAGCTGATTTCTCAGGCGGCTATTACCTGTGTCTCCTTGGACTGCTCCCGCACCGACTCCAAAAGATCTCCCCTGCGAATCCGAGATCATCCAGCGCTCCTAGAAGAGGCGAAGCTTCGCCCCTTGTTATCTCCCGGATCGGGCAGGTGGATGAGTCTATGAACTGCGCAACGCACGGATGTATTGTAGGACACGCGCTGAACACTTCTAAGTGACCAGGTGTCCAGTTGGCGCTGCGGGGCATTTCCCGCGGCCATCGCAAAGGTTTTTTGCTTTTTTTGGCACCCCGAAGCTTATACTGTCCGACTGCCCCACGAAGGCGCAACAATGCCGCTGCTTTTTTCGACATACACGTCGGAACGAGCACCCATCCTAACTTAGACGGAAGTATGTTCGACCACATAGAAGACGTCCGTCGGGAGGCGTTCCACATCATGAGCGAACTAGCGCGTGATCACTTACGATCCGGACGCGCGCAGGTCATTAAGGTGCTGGTGAGGGATGAGCACGGCCAGGAGCGCTGGGGATTGGTGATGTCGTTTGCCGAAACCGGCAGCCTCAGGAGCGAAGGCCGCCGGCCTTTGGTCTAATAATGATACACCTTATCAACCTGTTTTTGTTGCTTATATGCTAGCAATCGCGGCGTCCAAGCGGCAGGTTCGCGACTGAGAGTGGCCAATACTCCCGCCAGGCAGCGAGGAACGCACCATGGCGGCCAACCCACAACGGGTTCAAAATCGTCTTCTTGCTTCTCTGCCTGATCAAATCCTCATGGAACTCTCTCCGAAGTTAACGCTGATACTCCACGACGTGCGCCACACGATCTTTCACGAGGGCGCGACCATCGATTACGTTCTGTTTCCAACAACAGGCATGCTTTCGTTGGTCTCCACTCTGCAGAACGGTGTACAGGCGGAGGTCGGCGTAATCGGCCGCGAAGGCATGTTTGGTGCTGGCCTACTGGCCGAGGTGGAAACCACGTTCACGGAGGTCAACGTTCAGATGCCGTTGGCAGCATTTCGCATGTCTGCGCGGGATTTCCGTCAGGCGACCGTGGGAGGCGAACCATTGAGGACACTCGTGCTTCGTTACAGCGAGGCACTTCATGCCCAAGTGGGTCAGACGGCAGCTTGCAACTGCAACCATCAGCTGGAGCAACGTCTGTCCCGATGGCTGCTCATGGCGCATGACCGATCCGACACTGACGAATTACCACTTACGCAGGAGTTCATAGCGGTGATGCTGGGGGTGCATCGTCCGAGCGTCTCGGTCAGCGCCCGTATCCTACAGCGGGCAGGCCTGATTAAATACTCTCGAGACGGCAAGATCACGATCTTGGATCGTGCCGGTCTCGAATCCTCGGCTTGCGAGTGCTACGAGGCCGTGAGAAAAAGATATTCCACCCTGCTCGGCAATTAGGTCGCTCTCTAACTTACGATACAGCAAATGCAAGGGGAATGGCTGATCAATCCTGACTGTGGAACGTGCAGCTCTAAACAGCTGCTTCGACATTTCCGGATCAGATTGCCAGCTGAGTCATCAGACCGACGTGAAGCTACTCTTCTCATAAAATCGCGTGATCGCCGTGCTTTCGAGGCGATCTTGGCCGCACAGCGCCAACGTGCCTACCTAAAGCTGGCCCATCCCTGTCACCTAAATGGATAGACCTATCTTAACACCCTAGCCTCCGCCGTTGAGCGTCTGATGCTCGCGAGAATAAGACGCTTACACGCTTCTAGTGGTTCCACATGAGGCCATCGTTTGGGCACTTGCTTGTAAACAGTAAATTGCGAAAGACGTCGGCACGCGGAACCGAAATGAGAAACACCGCCGCAGACACGGCTTTTAAATTTCGGTTCGTTTAAGGATTAGGATGGCGAAGCTGTCGCGTCTGCATGAGCAACAAATATCTCGGCGCCCACGTCAAGGCCAAGGCTGTTGGCAAGTGTCACCTTAATATGGATTCCGTTCACCTGAACGCTGTTCGCGACGGCTGCCGGCTGCTCGTTTAGCACCACAATGCCGATGCCGGGCAAGGATACGATGGTGTTTGGCGCAACATTACTGGCAATAGCGACGCCGCCAACATTCAGATTTCCAAAGGATGAGCCGGATGAGGAAGGGGTGGAGATGCTTCCCGTGCGCGCCTCCTGAGCAACAGCGGTGATGGTATCAGCGGTGATAAGGCCACCCAACAGCGATACTTTCGCAACGCTGGCACTTGTCATCGCAATCGTTGTTCTCCCATTAGTCGTGCTCACGGCGCTTGTGGAGCCTGCACTGATTGAAAGCAGGCCGGGTGCGTCAACATCAGCAACCGAATTGGTGAGAACTTTCCCGGCTGTTCCGATGCACGAGGGAATTCCCGACTCTGATCCAGCGGAAGCTGCCTCATTGAGTAGAGCGCCAGCTTTGGCTGTAACACCAAGAATCTCGGCGAAGCCGCCTACGTTGGCTATTGGTTGGTCTCTCGCGAAGCCGGCGAAGGCCTCTCCAACGACCAGGGTTGTCCCTACAGGCAGCCCGAAACTGTTTGTTTCGGAAATCTGTATGCGGACCATTTCGACTTCGACGCCGGCGGCATCGCTGCCATAAGTGATTGCATTAACAAATCTGAGCGTCACGGAGCCGATGCCGGGTAACGCCAGGGTTGTGTTTGGCTTAACTGGCCCAATAACTTTCTTGCCCGCGATTACCAGATTGAGAAAGCTAGATCCGGCCTCTAAGGTGGACATGGCCGTTTGCGTTGCGGACACCTCCGCCGATGAGTGAATTGCGTCGGCCGTGATCAGCCCGCCCAGCAAGTTCACCTTTGCAATGTCGGAGGTTTGCTTCGTGTCCGCTGTTGTAGCAGTTTTCAGACCGTAGGACGTGCTGCGGTTCACACCTGCAGTCAGCACGGGGCCAAGGTTGAGCGCAGTTACTGTGGTGACTTGCCGGCGGCCATTGGTGCCACGGCATGGGCACGAGGCGACTGCCGCGTTTGAGAGATCGATGCCAAGCGGACCCGCCTGAACCTGCCCTGCGATCGATATAGCTTGCCCCATGAAGTAGCCGGGGATGAGGGCAGTTGCGGCGTGAGCGGAAGCGTAAGGCACCGACAAAGCCGCAATTCCGCCAAGACAGGCGCGAAATCGAAGGTAGTTGTGAGTTATGCAACGTGCAAACAAGGTCATGCTCCACCTACGAAATTGGCACCTCTTCTACTTCTTATAATGCAACCCAAAGTTGCATAGATATAGTTAATATGTTCGCTTCGGTACCATTGTTACGCGCGCCCAGTTAAATCCTTTAGACAGCCGGTGTAAGACGTGGTTGGTCCGAGGTGTCTGCGTTGGTAAGTCCGGCAATGCCACCAACGATCCTCGCCTTTCGCTTCCGCCAAACCGCCGGTGAGTGCGGCAGAGGCAGCGTTTCAAAGCAAGCGCCAGGCGCAATGCTTCTTATCCGCTCACGTCGTCATCTCTAGACATTTCCGCTTGGGCCGCCTCCGTGTGAATGCAAGCGCTTACCGCGCGATATGTGCTCAAGCAAAATTGGTGGTCAAGTGTGACGTCTTGAGCTGCATCAGACGAGAACTCACGTCTGCCGGCATCAATTCTTTTCCAAACTTTAGGGCTACCGTGATGACGTCTTGGCGGTATTGCTAGATACGTACGCTCTGCTCGAATTATGAACACTGGGTCCAGGCTGCACTCACGACTAGCTCGCATTTCGGCGGCGCCAACGTGAACTTCTTCGTTTGACGATTTCAAGCTCAACCCTCGTTCTGTCGAAAGCTACATCAATCAGGCATGCGCAACGTTCGCGCGCGTTCTCAAGCGGAGGGTTCAAGCGAGTGATGCAGGCACAAAGGCTGCTGCGGTGCTTTGACACGACAGTCGAACGTACGTTGTTGGACCCACCAGCACAAAAACGATCAATGTCATGAAACTGCAACCCGAGGTTGAGAGTATCCAAACAGCTGCTTCGCTGTGGCGATCGATCTTTTTGAGGGATTGGCCATGCCTCTCGACCATCAGTCAACGGAAGATAATCCGGACACGCTCGACGTGATCATTGGACCTTGGGTGATGCCGTTTCTAAGCGGCGAGTACGACCGGGTTTCGTCGCTCCGCGCCCACCGGATCCTTGACACGGCCACCGATCCTCAACTGGATGAAATCGTGCACGAAGCCGCTTTGGATCTCGGCATGCCTATCGCTCGAATCAGCCTCATAGACTCCGATCGCGAATGGACCAAGGCCGCCTTTGGAATAGTGCCCGGCGCGAGCATACCGCGTGGATTGGCGTTCTGTTCCTACACCATCCTCGATCCGACGAGCCTCATGGTCGTCAGAGACGCCACGGTGGATCCCCGGTTCAGGAACAACCCTTATGTTGCCGGGGAACCCGGTATCCGCTTCTACGCGGGCGCACCGCTGAAGGACTTAGAAGGGAACGTCCTCGGAACCTTATCCGTCATGGACACTCGCCCTCGGAAGCTCGGGCCGGAGATGTCCGCCAGGTTATCGTTCCTGGCCGGCGTGGCAGCCACGCAATTGGCGCTGTATCGTTCCAATGCGGCGCTCCGCAGCAGCGAGGACCATTACCGGAGCGCGGTTGAGCTTAACCCGCAGATCCCGTGGACGGCAGAGGCTGACGGCTCAGTTCACGAAGCGAGCCCTCGCTGGCTCGAACTCACTGGGATGTCGTTTGCGGAGGCGCGCGGTTTCGGCTGGACGGCAGCCGTGCACCCGAACGACTTGCAGCAGGCTGTCGCACTTTGGAACGCATCCTGCGAGAGCGGCGAGCCTCTAGATTCTGAATATCGCCTGCGCATGAAAAACGGTTCTTACAGATGGTGCCGCGTTCGGGGCGCTCCTAAAATTGAGTCCACCGGCGGCGTGTTGAAGTGGTTTGGTACGGTGGAGGACATCCACGATCGCAAGTTGTCTATTCTCGCGCTGGAGGAAAGCGAGTCGCGCCTTAGGCAAGCACTTGAGATCGGCGGTCTTGGCGCTTGGGAGTACTATCCCGTCTCGCGTAGGATCATCGCGTCGGATCAATGCGCCAGAACCTTCGGGCTTCAATGTGGAGAGGATCTCTCCGACTACGAAACTTTCCTTGCAACCGTGCATCCAAACGATCGGGCGATACTGGAGCGCCAGCGAGAACTCGGCCGCGCTGGCGATTACCAAATGGACGTGCATTTTCGAAGCTTATGGCCGGACGGGACCATTCACTGGATACGTCTGACAGGACGTGCAGCCGTAAGAGGCAGGGGCGAGCCGGGTCGCGTCTACGGCCTTGCCGTGGACGTGACGGAGAAGAAGCTTGCGGCTGAACAGCGCGAGCGCGCCGGGGCGCGACTGCTGCACATTGCCAATCACGATCCGTTGACTGACCTTCCAAACCGTCGGCTCTTCGAGGGAAGGCTACAATCCACATTGGAAAGCTCCTCCAGCAGCGCCTTCGCCGCCTTGCTCTGCGTGGATCTTGACGATTTCAAGACGATCAACGATGCGCTTGGTCACGATGCAGGAGACTGGTTGCTCCAGCAAACCGCTAAGCGTCTCGGAACCTGCATAGGAGCCTTAGACACGGTCGCACGTATCGGAGGCGACGAATTTGCCGTGCTGATGGCCGAGGTGTGGGATACTACCGAGGTTCATGTTCTCGCACGCCGCATGCTCGGAGCAATGTCGATGCCGTTCGACTACCAGGGCCGCGTGATCACCCTCGGCGCGAGCATCGGAGTGGCGGTCACTGGTCAGGCGGGATGCAGGCCGGATCGGCTCGCGAAAGAAGCCGATGTCGCCCTATACAGAGCTAAGCACGAGGGGCGTAACACCTATCGGCTGTTCGACGCGAGGATGGACGAGGCCCAGCGTTCACGGGACGCACTGAAATCCGATTTTCAAGACGCCTTGAGCGGTCACCAGCTGCGACTCCATTACCAGCCGATCGTCGACCTCGTCACCGGACTAGTCACGACCTTCGAGGCACTCATGCGATGGGACCATCCGCAGCGGGGTCTCATCCTCCCAGACGATTTTATCTCACTTGCTGAGGAGACAGGCTGGATACCGCGGTTCGGCAAGTGGGCGCTCTTCGAAGCTTGCAGCAGGGCGGCTACCTGGCCGGCTCCCGTTCGGGTGGCGGTGAACCTGTCTGCCGCCCACTTTCGCTGCGGGCCGCTCGTCGATGAGGTGGTCGGCGCTCTGGCCAGGTCCGGCCTGTCCGCCGATCGGCTCGAATTGGAGGTCACCGAAACGCTCCTTCTCGACGAGTCGGAGTCAAACCTCAGGGCGCTCGAGACACTCCGGCGCATGGGTGTACGCCTTGTGATGGACGACTTCGGAACGGGCTACTCTTCGCTCGCTTACCTGCGCCGTTTCAAGTTCGACAAGATCAAGATCGACAGGTCGCTCGTCATGGGTCTGCCGGACAGGGATGGCGGCGACACGATCGTTCGCGCGATTCTAGGCATGGGCCGAAGCCTAGGCATAGGTGTTATCGCCGAGGGTGTGGAGACCGAGAGCCAATTGGCTTTTTTGAAGCGGAATAAATGCTTGCAGGCACAAGGCTACTTGTTCAGCAGACCGATACCCGCGGATCAGGTGGAACACCTGATGACGCGCCGTTGGAGCTGTTAAGGATACTAACTTCACGGTATTAGGTAGCGCCCGCCCCTGAACTTTGTAAGGAAGATGACGGATGCCGCCTCCTATTTGGGGATTAAGAACGAATACATCCCTAGCGGCCTAATCCGAAAGTCAGCGAAGATAGCGGGTGACATTGCGGTTGGGCATGACCGCCTTCGCGCCTGGCAGCCGAGCCCAAACACGTTGAAGCGACTAGGCGGATGTTCCAGGTCGACATAGACTTTCAGGCGCGCAGGTGAGCCGGAGGTTGCAGCCGAATGCTGCCAAGTATGGCAACATGAGCAGGGTCGTACGTGGCATACCACGGGATGCTACCAGGCTTATGATTGTCGCTACCATCGCTGGGGCGGTGATCGCCCAGCGCAAGCTCCAGGACGCTGACTTAGAAGTCGTGCGGAAGGGGTCGCATCGGTGCTGCGAGCTCTAAAGCTGCAGGAGCAGGGGCGTCCCGGCACGGGCGGTAACTGGCATTGGAGCGGGCGCTACTGAAAGGGTACGCCCGAGAGATGACGCAGGACTAATCGCGCACACGGCTTGGAACTCGTCTTGAAGTCAGTCGATCAAGCTGACACAGACCTGACAGGGCTGCCTTGGATAGAGCCGAGAAGATTACCGCTCTTAGGGAGAGGATCGTTGCGCATGACTACAATGTGGCTGCTCACGAGCGGCATATTGCCGACTTGAAGCTTGCAGGACGGCTCCTAGTCGCGGAGGCAGCGGAAGAGCGGATGCGAATTCTACGGGATACTGGCGAACTTATGCGGGAATGCCTTCGGGTAATGGAAGCGGACGAGCACCCGCCGGAACCATGCAGGCCCCGCCTCGGATAAGGACCCATATATCGACAAGAAGGTGCAGATGGGAGATACGCGTGGGCAAGGTCGACAAAGCTTAGATTATTACCAGTCCTGCCTGAAAGTGTATGTTGCCGTCCGCAATATTAGTTTCTACAACGTTCAGGTCAAGAAAATAGATCGGGTTTGTCTAGCCATCGGCTTTACGTAAAAGTTGGTTTGTACGGAGTGCGGCATGGTTGAAATTGCCATATGAAGAGTTTGCACTTAGGTAAAGTTGTTTAGCTTGGTATCACTTCTAAATACATGAGCCGCGAGAGCCGTTGGACCGGGTATTTCGAAGTTCAGTCTGGTAGATAACTAATATTTACCCTTAGCGTGCGAACTGCACCTAAGCGAAAGAACCACTGCGCGACTTAGCGCACAATAGTTGCTGTGTTGCGGTAGGCAGGAGCTACATAAACTCGGATCCGGACGCTGCAAAAATGAGATGCAACTTCATTCCTTAGCTGACCATAGCGCATTCAAATGTTAGGCAAGCAAGATATGTTTGCGTTTTCTCACTGTCGAAGACATGAGCAATGATCACATGTCTTCCGACAATATGCGCCCAATCGCGGGTGACCTCGCGTATGGATTTTGCAGCCTCAAAGCAAGCTTCTGCTGGCGTCCCAAAGCATTGCCCTTCAACATCCTCGGTCGTTGTGTTGTCCAACTCAAGATTAGTATAATACCGCGACAAGCCACCGCTCCTTTTAGCAGTTGGCGTGCAACGCCGCACTGCGTCAAATGGATGCAACACCTGCAAGAAATAATTTGCCGGGCCGACGCGAGCGCCTTGATCGCGTTCCATGGGCGTGTCGATGCTGTTCTGGCTGACGCGTAACCTCGGGCGGATAGTGGACCCATGCGTAAGCTCGACGAATTCACAGCGGCGTTCACCATGACCAGCCCCCATTGAGTGATCCGCACGAAATGTTTGTGGGCTGCTGCATTTCATCCCGCTGAGTTTGTCGGCCAACTGGGTTCAACCCGCTGCGGCAAGGCTGGGCAGACGGTCTCGGGCGCCGGCGGCCGATAGCCGAGTGAGGAGTGTGGGCGAGCCGTGTTGTAGTGCGCCCGCCATTGCTCAATGAACACCTTCGCCTCAGCCAGCGTGTTGAAGACCTCGCACGCTAGTAGCTCGTCGCGGGACTTGCCGTTGAAGCTCTCGAAGTAGCCGTTCTCCCACGGACTGCCAGGCTCAATGTAAGCAGTCCTCGAACCGACCCCGGTGATCCACTCCTTCACGGCCGCCGCCGCAAGCTCCGGGCCATTGTCCGAGCGGATGTGCGATGGCGTGCCGCGCGTGAGGAACAGATCCGCCGGCACGTCGATCACATCGGAAGTCTTGAGACGACGGCCCACCCGGATAGCCAAAGCCTCGCGCGCAAACTCGTCCACCACGTTCAGTGTGCGAAACTTGCAACCGTCGCGGGTGCGATCTTCGACGAAGTCATAGGCCCACACGTCGTTCGGGCGCTGTGGGCGAAGGCGGACGCATGAGCTGTCATTCAGCCAAAGCCGCCCACGCTCGGAATGCCGCTGCGGCACCTTCAGCCCCTCGGACCGCCAGATCCGCTCAACCCGCTTGTGGTCTGCCAGCCGTCGTCGTGCAGCAAAGTCGTGATCCGACGATAGCCATAGCGTCCATATCGCCGCGCCAGATCGATGATCGAGGTTGTCAGCGCCGCCTCGTCGTCTGCCCTCCTGGGTGCCTTGCGCTGCGTCGAGCGGTGCTGACCCAGCACACGGCACGCAACACGCTCAGGGACCTTTAGAGCCGATGTGACATGGTCCAAAGCAGCACGACGATGAGCAGTGGTCAGTAGTTTCCTGAAGCCGCTTCCTTCAAGATCAGCTCTTCAAGCGTCAGGTTAGACACCGCACGCCTCAACCGGCTGTTCTCTTGCTCCAGCACCCTTCAGAGGCTTGACCTTATCAAGCTTCAACCCGCCACACTCGGCGCGCCAGCGATAATAGATTGCCTCCGTCACACCGATCGCCCGGACCGCATCGACGATTGACTTGCCCGGCCCAGACAGAACCTCGACCTGCAGCAACTTTGAAACAATCTCTTCAGGCTTGTGATGCCGTCGAGCCATTCGCTCCCTCCCTCTAGAACCGCCAGAGTCTCGTCCAAGGTGGACTACTCTTAGACTGCAGGTCGGAGGACTTGCGACACCAGTGCCGTTTATCGTTCCATCTCGTGAACACGCAACCGCCACAGCCGCTTTCATTTCGAATAGCTTGGTTGCGCAGCTATCAACTGCTTACCACCACGACACGTCGGCCGGGATCGGGTTTGCACTGCTCGGGGTAAACCTCAACCGGGCGTGATGGTGGTGTGCTTCTCCGCCTCGTTTTCCTTATTCAAAAAAGAAGATGCTTCTCTCTCGCGAGCCGATCGCCTAATGCTGTTGCAAGATCATAATGGCCGCAACAGGAGACGCTTCATGTCCTATAACCTTCGGGTTCCGCTTTTCGCCGCAATCGTTGCGGCTGCCTCCCTCTTCTCCGCAAGCGCCTTTGCCGGCTCGGCAACCCTCTTGCTGGTCCGTTCGACCCTCAGCAACGACGCCGACGCCGACGGCGGCGGCCTCTGGCAATATGAGGGCGGCTCCATACAGAACGCCGCAGGCAGCGCCGTCGGCACCTACATCCTTCAGCGCCGCGTCACCTCCTCCGGCACTCAGGCCTACAACACCGCGAGCGAGACAATCACCCTCTTCTTCGCGCCGCTGACCAACGGCGGCCTGCCGCCGGAGATGACCATCGGAGGCGCCTACAGCTATAACTCGGGGCTGGTCGACGGCTCCGTCACCGCTGCCTCCACCAAATACCATTGGACGATTGGTTACGACGTGACCGGCTCGGTTGTGTCCGGCAGCGCGGCGACCAAGCTCGTCATCACCTGGATCGGCACGGAGGCGCTTCACATCCCGTAAAGCCCGGCCGGCTGGTGGCAGGGCGAGTGCTGTTTTCGCCACCGCGACAGGTCAGCCGCGCGGTATCGAGGCAAGCGGTTCTTCGTCAAAAAAACTCGCCCGCTTCTTCGGGCGAAAGACACCCCTTGAACAACCTTTCCTACTACCCCAACGTCGACGCCATCCTCTAAAATCGCGACGGCCGCATCTTCATCGGCTGTCGCGCCGCCCTCCCCCCGGCGTCACCGGCAACTGGCAGCGCCCGCAAGGCGGCGTCGATGAAGGCGGCATCCTTGTGCCACTAAGGTATATCCAGACGATTATGGATCGCGCCCTGGGCGTCTAGGAAGGGCGGCGCCTTGCTACCTTTCAGCCACTCGGCTGTGGAGTCCGCGCGGCCTGGAGGCCCACAGGACTTCCGAAACCGACTTGAACCGGGCACGGTAGGTCAGCCCTGCACGCGGCAGAGGGGCTCGTTGGATCGTCACGTCGGACAATGCCGCCACCCTAGCCACTGCGCGAGGCGTCCACTTAGTCCAGTTGACCGATGACGAAGGCAACGTGTTGGTAACCGCCAGCCTCCATCCTTTCGAGACACTCTGTTAGAGAGTTCGCACTAAGCTCAACTTTAAATACTTCAATTAGCTCTTCGCCAATACCCGCAAAAATCCACGCTTGGCTTGGCTTTCAGGGCCAGAGCAACGACACAGGAAACCTGTGAGCCGTTCGGTGCACGGCGGTGATCTTCACGCCATGCACTCTCCTAGGCGTATCGGCCAAGATAAACGCCAGCAATGTGGTGGTGATGACCAGCCTCGGCGCGCCGCATGCGGCTGAAGAAGCTTTCCGCTCCGTTCGCGCAAGCGCTGTTGTCGCTATAGGCGAGCTGGTGATTGAAGGTCTCAACGACGTCGCGCGCGTGGAGGTCGTTCCAGGCCGTGCTTTCGTCCACCATGATTTCTGTCTCACGGGCAACCCGGTTCTGGATGAATGAGGGGGCGGCACTCTCCGAGCGAAACGCTGCCGGTAGCACCTTACTGTCCCCTTGCTGAATGACAACGACGCAAGCGGCGCGCGGCGGGGCAGGGTAGCGAGGCTTGTGTCATGGCTGAGCTTGGCCCTGAGCCGAAGCCGGGTCGTCAACGCACCATGCGATCTAGAAGGCCTTGGAGCGCTGCGGGCAGGTTGTTGAGGTGCATGATGATCGCGAGGGGTAGCGTCGAGCTCTGACTGACTGCCACTCGTTCAGGCGCTGATTTATCACCAGAGCCGAACACGCCGGCATCCCTGAGACGATCATCAGGAGCGTGGTGGGCGACAAGCGGGCAGGGGTGATGTTGGCCACCTATTCTGGTGATGCGGCGCTGGAGCAGCACAGGGCCTGGGTAGATGCCGAGAGGCTGCCTTTGAGAACGCGCGCGACGCCATCACCGGCTAAGCAAGGACAACCTCAAGCTGGCGATACGACGTAGGCGGCGCGAGTTTGAAGCGACTGCGTAGGAAGTTGTCGAAGGTTCCCTCCTGGTTGACGTGATCATTGTGGCTTTAGGAGGTCGCAGAGGCGGCCGCGTAGAGACGACTGTCGTTTGCGTCGAACCGAGTGACGGCGCCTGATGCCCCACATGGCAAACTTCACGATCATCGCAACCGGGGCAATGTCCTCGATGCCCTTGGAACGAACAGCAGCAACGGCCATCGAAGCCGAGGTCCAGATGCACGCGCTGTTCTGCATCTGCGGCAAGCATTCTCACCTTGAGGTATGGGGACCCGACGGTCGCTTTGTAAGCGCAGACAGGCTTAGGACGCTGGCGATGGCGGAGCGGGCGCGCGCAACGCCGTAGGGGATGTCAGGCGCCGTCAAGCCGACCAAGTCGAAGTTGGTTTGTTCAGTGTGATGCTTTATGCACCATCGAGAGCCAAGTCGATCCGCTCCTTCGCTCCTTTGATAGCTGCTTCGCGACTATCCCGCGCTCCAAAAAAGGAGATGTCTGGCAACGCAGGGTTTCGGTGAACAAGAACTCTCCAGAAACCTCGGGCGAAGGGTGGATAAACTCCTAACCTGTAGCCGCGGTATTTGACGACCTCAGGGTGCATCATGGCTTCTTAGAGGCAGGAGCCTGTTGCTGTTTGAACCTAGGTTTGGGACACGAGCAACCATCCGTCTACCGCACCAAACCTCCACGCCGGGACAAATCGTCGCCAACTCATAGGCATGTGCCATCGCCTCGTCGTCGGAGCGAAAGTCGCCGTCACTTGAACTATTGACCTTGTGCTCGCGGTCCAGGCTGTAAAGGCGATATTGCGGCATCCGTGGCGTCCTAGGGACGCAGGGAGAGCGCGCTCTACTCCCGGCCGCCAGCTTCCTGCTGAGCAGCGACTGACGATGCCCCAAGTGGTCACGTGGACAGCCTTTCGTCAAATCGTCGGAATGAGGCTGCATCGCTTTAAAGACGGCTAGCAGTGGCAGCTGGTCGTCTAACAAACTGGTCGGCTCCTCTCGCAATCCTTTGAGGAAACTTGAACATCTCTAGGTGCTTGGCGTCTCATGACCGCCGCAGCCAACGCGACCGCCATCCTGATCGTTGAAGACGAGTGGTTGATCCGTTCGACGGCCGCAGATGCGCTGGGAGACGCAGGTTTTGCGGTCCACGAGGCGCAGCACGCGGCCGAGGCCATAAGCATCCTTGAAGCACGCCATAACGACATTCACGTGATCTTCACAGACGTTACGATGCCAGGAGATATGGACGGCGTTGGTCTCGCCCATCATGCAGCCCAACATTGGCCTCGCATTGGGCTGATCGTCGTAAGCGGCAAACCCCTTCACCTGCAACCGCCTTTGCCTGACAGCGCCAGGTTCGTGCACAAGCCCTACGTGATGAGCCAAGTGGTCAAGCACATCAGGAAGCTACGGGCAGCGGCTTAACGTTCGCTTGCGAGGCCTCTAGAACCCGATTGCGCTTTTGAGTCTCGCCGCCCACGAGCCAGCCGTTCGACGAAGCGGTCCGTCTTGGGCGGCACGGCGTTCGAGCCCGCTCGGCGTAAGCTGGAAGCCGAGACTCTCCAGCAGGCTGGTAATGCGGCCGCTGCCCAAGATCGCTTCGCATTCGCCGGAGGGCAACTCGGATCGCCAGCGCTCGTCTACGAAGCTGCGCCCAAAGCCGGCTTTGTAAAAAAGATCGTCGCCGGTCGAGAAGTGTGCTGGCGGGGAGCTAAAGTTCTGATGCCTGATGATAGAGCTGCTGGCGCCATTCGCTGCATAGCCATGATGGTCGACCTCCCAGTATCGCAGAACGCTTGAGGAAAAGGACGACCCAAAAAACTCGAAAATGGCAGGAAGCTCCAACTCTGGATCAGCCGCTACGATATCGTAAGCCACGGTGATCGTCTGGATTTTCCGGGCAGCGGTGAATTGCCTAATTTCATTGTTCTCGGTCCACCAATCATCCATGCAGCGGTCGAGATCGAAAGGCTCCCTGCGACGCAATGATGCCCACCGGCTCCTCGGATCCTTGACGAGATGCACGACCTTGAGGTCGCGATCAGGTCTGCCGATGAAGTGGCTGGTAAATTCGATTCGCTTTGAGTTGTCTACGATGATGCGCTTGCGGTTTCGTTCTGAAATGGTCGAGAACGCTGATGTCGGATCGGCGTGTTCGATGCCGCCAAGCAGGACGCAGTCTTGCAAACCTCTGGACGCACAGATCGTGCATGGAACGCGATCCTGTGCGTCCCACGCCCTGTAGAGTTCACCCACGAAGGCGGTCTCACCACCGCTTCCCAGCACATAGCCAAGCCATGTGGAGCCACTGTGGGGCGATGAATGTATGAAAACGTCTACGGGGCGCAAATTTTGAACTTCGGTGAGGCCGAGAGGCCCTGAAAGAGGGAATCGACAGATGATACGAGCGAATGTGGACACAAACAACCGGATAGCGTTTGGGCCGGGCGCGGACCGTCTTTGATGGCGTAGAAGGAGGGAACGACAAACTCAGCTAGCTGATCCTTATTCTACGTCTGGCCTCTTTTCGGCAATCCCGGGTGATAGAGGCGTTGCCGCTGCCAAGGCCACGAGCTTTTCCTCCGTTGGCGCATCTCTCACCACGATCAGATGATTTCCGGTCTTCACCCGCAGTCGCTCCGATGCAGATCGTCCGCTTCTAGCCAATTTAAGTCCGAAAACCGCTCCTCAGCTTCTCGCCGATCCAAGCAGGCGATGGCGCGTGTTCCGCTCATATCCGGGGACGAGAGTGATATGGCGCTTCGGTCCGCAGGTAATACCAAAAGTCCGCTTAGCTATTCACAAAAGTCCGCTTACTTATGCAACCGTTCCATGTGGTTTAACTAGGCACGCCAGTCAGGACAAATCATCCACGTGCTTGGGCGCAAAGCCATTCAACAAAGCCGCCCAGTAGGTTCGCGGCATCGACGTGGCGCGGGATGATGGCGACATACCCGGTGCGTGGAACACAGATGTCTGGCAGCGGCGTCATCAGTCTTCCGCTGGTAATATCACTCTCCAGCATCGGCAATGGCCCTATGCCTATGCCAAGCCCGTCTTCTACCGCCTGTCGCGTGACGAAGAAGTGGTCGAATATCTGCCGGGGGTGTCCGGTCATATGCTGAAGCCCTGCCGCCTCCAGCCAGTCTGCCCAGTCGCCGCCGCGCGTTTCGCTCGCGAGCAGCGTATGTCCCTCGATGTCGGCCGGCGTTTCGATGGGCCGACGCGCGAACAGTTCCGGGCTCATGATCAAGGTATCGACGTCATCGAGCACTGGGACGAGGCGATGCTGCGGCCATCCCTCAGCCCTGGCCACCCCGCGCCTGATCGCAACATCGACCCCGCCTCTTAACTCCTCAAGCACGGTCGAAACCGTCGTGACCACGACTTCGACGTGCGGATTTGCAGCGTGGTAGCGAGGCAGGCGTGGGATGAGCCATCGCATGGCAAAACTGGTCGGGGCGCTGACACGCAGGATGCGTCGGGCGCCGGGCCGGCCGCATGCGGCGGCCGCAACCGCGAGCCGGTCAAATGAAAGGCCCACTTCTGCCGCGAAAACGCTGGCCATTGGCGTTGCGGCCATGCGCCTGCCATCGCGCGTAAATAGCCGCTGCCCAAGCCAGGCTTCGAGGGCCGCGATCTGACGACTTACTGCGCCATGGGTCACGCCGAGTTCTGCTGCCGCCTCTGCGTAACTCTCCGTCCGCGCCGCTACCTCGAACACGCGCAAGGCATTCAGTGGTGGCAGGCGGCGCATCGGACCCGTGACAAAAGCTGACGCATATGGTGAGCAACCATAGGCTAGTCAGCTAAATCTCACAAGAATATCGATGGTCGACTTCGGAGAGATTGGCTTGTCCCTCGCGCGCACAGCAGACCTTCTTATCGTTCGCCAAGACCCACAGCTGTCGCTGAAGCGGCGCAACCTTGCCGGGGCGTGCCTCGCCCACGTGCTGCACGACGGCTACACGGATCAGCTCTACGCGCTTCTCCCTGTCTGGCAGTCGCAGTTCGGCCTGTCCTATGCCGGCCTCGCCATGGTTCGCGCACTCTACTACGGCACGATGGGCGGCCTGCAGGTGCCCGGCGACAAGGCAGTCGCCCGGATTGGTTCACGCGCCGCATTGGCGTTGGCAACCTTTGTGGCGGCGTCAGGCTACCTGCTGATGTCGCTCCCTTTCGGTTTCATAGGGCTGTGCGCAGGGCTGGTGGTGGCGGGCATCGGATCGAGTATCCAGCACCCGCGCGCCTCCTTGCTGGTGACGCACACCTACGGTGCCGCCTCACGCGGCCCGCTCGGCATCTATAATTTCGCAGGCGACCTGGGAAAGGCGATCTTCCCAGCCGTCGTCGCATTGCTGTTGCCGGTGATCGCCTGGCGGCCGGTGGTCGGCATGATGGCCGGTATAGGGATGGCGGTGGCCGCCGCGTTGCTGGCCTTGCTGCCCAAGCAGCCTCTCATCGCGGCTGCCGAGCCGAAAACCGTCACGCGAAGCCATAGCCGCGGCGGCTTCTGGCTGCTCTTGACGATAGGAGCGCTCGATACCGCGACGCGAATGGGCTACCTGCTGTTCCTGCCATTCCTCCTCCACACGCGCGGCGCCGCGGGCGGGGAGACAGGTCTTGGCCTGGCCCTCCTGTTTATCGGCGGGGCTCTCGGCAAGGCCGCCTGCGGCTGGCTAGGCCAGCATCTGAGCGTGGTGTGGAGCGTGGTCGTCACCGAAGCCGCCACAGCGCTGCTGATGGCCGCAACCCTGCTGCTGCCACTCGTACCGATGCTCCTGGTCCTGCCTCTGCTCGGCATCGTTCTCAACGGCACGTCGTCTGTGCTGTATGGCACCGTGCCCGATCTGGCGCCGAAGGGTGACACCGGCCGCGGCTTCGCCCTGTTCTACACGGGCGTCATCGGCGCCGGCGGACTGGCGCCGGTTGCCTACGGTCTGATCGCCGATCACACGAGCCGCACCGCCGGCATCCTGGCTGCCGCCCTGACGGCCGCGATCATCATTCCGCTGGTTCTGGCGCTTAGGCCGCATCTTGGCAGCCCAAACATCAAAACTTACGAGGAGACTAGCTGAATGAATACCGTTGTGCGGGCGCCGGTCATTCTCATCACTGGCGGAAGCCGTGGGTTGGTGCTGCGACTGCGCGGCTCGCTGCGGCACAGGGCTACGACGTTGCGATCAGTTTCGTCTCCAACGAGGCCGCTGCCCTTGCGGTCGTGGCCGATATAGAGGCCGCCGGACGGCGGGCTTTGTCCGTGCGGGCAGATAGCGCGGAGCCCGACCAGGTCGAGGCACTGTTTGTGGCCATTGACCGAGCATTTGGCCGACTAGATGTGCTGGTCAACAACGCCGCGATGCTGGCTCAACAATCCAGTCTCGAAAATCTTGAGTTCGCGCGCATGCAGCGCATGTTCGCGGTCAATGCGATCGGCCCAATTTTGTGCGCACAGCAAGCAGTGCAACGTATGTCTTACCGACACAATGGCAGAGGCGGAGCGGTGATCAACGTCTCATCCGCGTCGGCGCGGCTCGGCAGCCCTAATGAATATGTCATCATTGCCGCCAGGCGCCAGGCTGAGCAAAGACGACGATACGAACTGACGCACCCTGACCAGGTGATCCACCGCGAATGGAGTTGAGCGCAGGGCCAACCAGGAGACGATGAGCACCATGGCTTGGCGAGGATGAGACCTGAAGCCTATTCTTTTTTCTGGTGAGGGAACACCCATTCAGGAGGCGCAAGAAGGGTCCGGATCATCATCGCCAATGCACCTTCATTCACAAGTTCCGCTGCCTTATCTCTCGGAAACCACGCCCGCCTTCGTTCCTTCTGCTCGCGCCAAGTCGGCGCTTCGTGTGTGACGAGCATAAGAAAGACGATACATTCGCACAAACGCTCCTCGCCCGGGTTCACGGTCTTGGCGTAATGATATGAGCCGATGGGTTTTTGGCCCATGATGCCCTTGATCCCGCCTTCTTGATGGGCTTCCGTCATAGCAACCAGGCGAGGCTTACGGCCGACCATCGGCCAGCCTTTCGGAATGACCCAGCGACCGGCGCCGCGCGAGGTGAGAAGCATGACCTCAGTCTCGCCGCTCGCACCAATTCTGTAGGGTAGCGCGCCGAATTGAACAGCGCCGGAGCGGTCGGACTTTACCATTGTCTCTCGTCGTCAAACGGCCGCTGCGGGGCTTTAAGGAAAGCGACCCCGGTCGTAGCACTGACAGAGTGCTCATGATATCCCAGCCTGCTTGTTGCACCTTGTGGCCAAGCGGACCTGAACACGTATGCCGACGCTGTTGAATATGACGGGACAGAGCCTCCTGCAGCTCGAGGAGTTGCTTCTAGCCTTCCTGCTCTCGGCTCTCGTAGGGCTTGAGCGCGAAATCCGGCAGAAAAGCGCCGGCCTGCGCACCTACACCTTGGTGGGCGTATCGGCGGCGCTGTTCATGCTCGTATCGAAATACGGCTTCACGGATGTCCTCGTCACAGGACGCGTCGTTCTAGATTTTTTCGGGTCGCAGCACAGGTGGTTTCAGGGATCGGGTTCATCGGCGGCGGTGTCATCTTCATGCGGCGCGACGTCGTTCGTGGCCTCACCACTGCCGCTTCGGTGTGGTTGACGGCAGGATTGGGGATGGCGTGTGGGGCGGGCCTGCCAGTGCTCGCGGTGACCACAACCGTCATCCACTTCGTTGTCATGATCATCTTTCCGCGCCTCCTTGTCCATTTGCCGCGTGCGAGACGCTCCTCTACTCGCATTCGCATCTCATACCAGGATGGGCGCGGATTGTTACGCGACGTCCTTACTGCCTGCACGCAACTTCGCTTTGCGATCGACCATGTTGACGTTGACCGCGGGAGAACTGATGAGGCGAACTTAGATGAAGCTCAGGACCTCGCAGACCTCGACGAAATTGAAACTGAAAGGCCAAGAAGAGGCTTGGTCTCGATGAGCATGCAGGTCAAAGGTAAACGGCCTGTTTCGCATCTCATTGCGAGACTAAGTGACATAGATGGCGTGTTGCATGTTAAAAGTTTGTCGGAGGAACCAGAATTAGAGTAACGAGTGTGACTCCTTAGCTCGTCCGTTGTGTGGGTGATGTTTTGCAGCATCAGTCTGACAAGTTGCGCGTGGAGGCTCTTCCGCATTAAGCACGGCTCGACGGCGCTCACCAAGCTTCTTCCCTTGTGGCGAAGCTTCCTTATTCGTTAAGGCAGGCACTGGCTGGTGCAAATGTCAGTGTATTTCCGCACTCTATGGAAGCTGACAGTTCATCCGGCGCCGGCCCGCGGCTTACCCGCGCGTATGGAAATTCTATGTTAGAGTGATGTAGCCGCACGGTGGCGTTAACGTGCGCCAATTTTGCTTGCAGGGCGCCGAGGCGATCATGGCCGACAGCGATATATCGCCGGCAATGTCCGCTCGCTTACGGATCAAGCTGTTAACGAGATATTTAATTCCCGTCCCTAAGGTCTAGGGCGGCACTCGCCATCTTCCTCGCAAAGTTCGGTGGCGGGTGCTACCTAATACCGGGTTTCTAAAAAAACTGCTGGCGACTCTGCCCATAGGCTGGATACGTCCGGTGCCCTCGTTGACCCCAAACGCGTTCCTGCCGCTAAGGTCGCCGCCTTGCTCGGTGAGGCGATACGGAAATTGTCGGGCGGCCTTGAGTTTGTGGCGTGCGCCACGGGTATACAACTCGCCACGGCGCTGGAGCAGGCGGGCTCTGGCGTTGTCCGCCCTTTACTCCGTCTCGCCAATCGACGCTCTGACACGCGGCGCTATTCCACCGCACGTAATTCTTCATGGTCATTTTACGTATGCTGAGTATGAACAACACTGTGCGCCATAACACTGATGAGCCTGTTTCGGCCGTCGCTCCCGTCGCTGCAGTCGTTCCGATCCAACTGCATTTTCGGAGCGTGGGAGCACGACTGGCGTTCGCTCGTGTCCGCACATTCTACCAAAGAGGGTTACGTGCAATCAGGGATCAGAAGGCTAGTCGGCAGGCCTCGGTTCGCGTTAAGTCGCTGAGCGGCCTCTAGGGTCCAAGGCTCCATTGACTTGCGAGCAACGCCATGGGCCTGCCAGGCGTCACGTAGCGCCGGCTGTGGTGCTGCTCAGTGGTGAAGCCAGGGTGCGGCGTCAGTGTCATCGTCTCGCTGGGCATTGTGTGATCGCTGCGCGGCGTCACGCTCATCGCGTTGTCGTCGTGCGCTGCGTGTTCGTTTCGTGCGTCGTGCTCGCCGAGACCCTAACCGGCATTACTCAGGATTGACTTCGAAGTTGCCGGTAAACCGTTAGATCGTATCACGGCAATCGACTCACTGCGCGCGGATGCCTCGCAGGATTTTCGCTACGGCCGCCACGACACCCCACCCCCTGTCCAAACCAGAAGATACGGCGACCTGCCCCCGTAGAAAGGCTAACGGGTTCTCCCCCCCTCCCCGACCGAACAAAAGCCAACCGCCGTAGAAGCTACTTAGCTAGGGCTTTCACGGCTTTGTTCTTGCGAGACGCGCATCGCTGCGGATTGTCCATGGGCTACAAGACAGCCTCACAAAAGGCATAGTTGTGCATCGGCATTGAAAATTGACTCCTCATCCATGCCTGGCAAGCAGCACGCTGGTTAAGTTGGCCTTGCCCTATGCCACGGGTCAGACGAGTTCTGGGCGTCCGAAGGGGTCATTACTGGGCGCCGATGGGGGTCAAAGTTGGATGCTGATTGACATACCAGGTCGATGTGACGACCGGCTCGGAGCAGTATGTCACGGCCTACCCGACACCCGACGAACTCTGGAACGCCGTCTTTGCGGAGCAGAATGTCTCGCGTGACCGCTTTTCCGCCATCCCGTTTGAGGACAAAAGCGGCCAACGCGCGATACTACCAGGACACTGCCGTTAGGAGGGTGCTGGAGGCGATCGCAGCAGGGCAAAGCCGTATCCTGCTGACCTTGACGACCGGCACCGGCAAGACCTTCATCGCCTTTCAGCTTGCCTGGAAGCTGTTCCAGAGCCGCTGGAACCTGACCGACTGGAAGGGTGATGGGGAGCCGACACGCCGGCCGCGCGTGCTGTTCCTGGCCGACCGCAACATCCTTGCCGACCAAGCCTACAACTCCTTCTCGGCTTTTCTCGAGGATGCGCTCGTGCGCATTGAATCCAGAGATCATCCGCAAAAAAGGTCGCGTGCCTAAAAACGGCGATGTCTTCTTCACGATTTTCCAGACCTTCATGTCCGGAAGGGACGCCGCTGGTCAGCCCGCTCCAAGCTTTGGCGACTATCCGCCGGACTTCTTCGATCTCATCGTCATCGATGAGTGTCATTGTGGAGGCGCCAATGACGAAGGAAACTGGCTATCCATCCTGAACTACTTTTCGCCAGCTGTGCAACTTGGCCTGACGGCAACACCCCAGCGTAAGGGGAACGTCGATACCTACGCCTATTTCGGCGAGCCGGTTTACACCTATTCCTTGACGGACGGGATCAACGACGGCTTCCTGACACCGTTCAAGGTCAAGCAGATCACCACCACGCTTGGGCATCTACCATGTCCCTCTCCTACCAGAGATATCCCGCATGATAAAGGACGTTATCATGCGGGATATGTCGCGGCGGCGGACTCGGCATTTCCTTATACTCTCCTGCTGTGAGTTCCAGGCTGCGCGCAGTGCTGCCTGCCGCCATCGACAGGGATGCGGCAGATCTTCTCCCAAGCATGCTCCTTCTATAATTGAGCAGCCACTGGCGAACAGCCGTCGTCGCACCGTCGGCCTCATGCTTGTCGCGCGCGATGCCGTTGCCGCCGATGAGCAGGGGACGGTCACGCGGCCGCACGTGAGGCGGTTGACGCAGCGCAGAACGGGTTCGGGCGGTCTGGGATTGTGGCGGCGCCGGCGGCGGTCAAGAAGCAACGCCCGGGCAGACCGTATGTAGCGCGCTACTTTGGCTCGAGCGGATCAGTGGCTTCGGGCTTGTGATCCGGGAATTCTCTTTGATGTTTTTCAGCGTCGGCTTGCGCCTCTTCCAATGTGCACTCGGGATCGCCGCTGACGCCGCACGTCGGGCATTTGAACCGGTAGAGGCGGGTGTCGCATTCGAGCTCGGCAGCCATGGAAATGACGAACCCGACCACACCGCTCCCCAATTTGAGAACATGGACGATCTTGTGGGCGGCGAAGTGCCAGAACACCATCGCAAAACCCTCCTTTGCGACCTCCTCGGCCGCCTCGTCGAATTCGACGGCTTTCAACGTAGCAAAGCCGGCTTCATAGCCGGCGTTGTAGGCCTCCAGGGCTGCACCATCCCTGGGCGCGCCACCCTTGGGCTCGTACGCGGCCCCATCCTTGTATCCTGCCTTATAGTCCGCGGTATCAGTTTCGGCCCCGGCCGACTTGTCCCGTTGTCCCGCCTGATAGCCCTCGGTGTAGGCGGCAAGCGCCGCGCCGTCGCGCGGTATGCCGTTTTGTTCCTTGCCGCCCGTCCCATCCTGGTAGCCAGCCTTGTAGTCCGCGGAACCGGGGTCGGCGGCGGGGTCGCATTGGGTACTTGGGTCTGCCGAACTGCCGGGCGCTGCGGTCGGAGCGGCATCGAATGATGGAGGCGGTGCCGCCACAGGGCTGCCGCTAGCCGGTTGAGCGCCGTCGGCGTTGTCCACTTGTGTCGGCCCTGTTGGCGTGGACGCCACGGCATGCGCTTCGGGATCAGTGTCGAAAGTGTCCTTCACCCAGGTGTTTATGTCCTGTGCGTCGACGTTCATCATTGCGTTCCCTGAGAAAGTGGTTCGTAGGTCTGACACCCGTGATCCGGGGCGCGTGCAAATCAAGCTTCGTCCGAAAGACTTAGCGCCGAGAGGCGAGCGCGCACGTTAATGGTTCTAAAAACTTGTGAATCACCAAGATCGGCTTCTCAAGCGTCAGGTCAGAAACCGCACGCCTCAACCGGCTGTTCTCTTGCTCAAGCACCTGCAGACGTTGACCTGGTCAAGCTTCAGCCCGCCATACTCGGCGTGCCATCAAGGATGTTGGCAAACTACGGACGCCTTGCTTTTGTGAGTAGATTTAGCTTGCTATCCCCCGTTTTCAGACCGAACGTCCGGCAATGGGATGACGGATTGGCTGATCCATTTGGTGACAGGTGCTACATAAGACCGTCAAACTCCTGACTGTAGGGTGTGCAAATGCTAGTATCAGACTGACAAGGCAGCTGATGCAGGCAGCCATCTTGCGCTGTATGTTTTTTCCTAATTACGCGGATCGAATGCTGTATGCCGGTGCCCGAGCAACCTCCCTAGCGGCACCCTGTCAGCTCTGCCTAATGGCAGAACGCAGCACCGTTTTTACCTCATCAAGCACGGCGCGGGGATCATCACTTGCCGCCGCATGCTCAACACCTACCGTCAGGTGCTGTCCTGCGATGAGCAAGGCAACCTCGCGCATGGCGGCGATGACGGCATTCGCCTGCTGCAGCTCGTCTAGGCAGTAGCGATCAGCCTGCAGCATTTCCTGCAACCCACGCACCTGACCTTCGATACGACGCAGTCGCTGTAGCAGCGGCTCACGCTCTTCCTGCGAGCGCGATAGTAGCAGCCGCCCATCCTTGAATTCATTATCCACGAACTTGTGATACTCCAGGGGGGTATGTCTTTAGGGGATCTCGCGTTTGCACGACGGCTCAATGCCGAGCCGCCTTGATGGAGCGAGATCATGTTTTACCACGACAAGCGTCTGCAATACCCGGTCAAGGTAGACACTCCCGATCCCCTGTTCGCCCGCATGCTGCAGCAGGCGATTGGCGGGGTCGAGGGCGAGATACGGGTCTGCATGCAGTATCTCTTTCAATCATGGGGCGCTCGTGGACCAAGTCCGAAGTACCGCGACATGCTGATGCACACCGCGACTGAAGAAATCGGCCACATCGAGATGCTGGCGACTGCCGTCGCCCTGAACCTCGAGACAGCACCTAGTGAGTTACAGGAAGCAGGTGCAGCGGATGGCATCGTCAACACCGTGATGGGCGGCGGCAACGCGCGTCACGCGATCGAAGGCATGCTGCATCGTCATCTTCTGTCAACAGGCATGGCCGCCTTCCCTGCCAATTCGGACGGTGTGCCGTTCGACATGTCGCACATCTATGCCAGCGGAAATCTTGCGGCCGACATGTATTGCAACGTGGCCGCCGAAAGCACCGGCCGAGTATTGGCCGTCCGCCTGTTCAACGCGACGAAAGATCAGGGCATGAAGGACATGCTCCATTTCATGATCGCGCGCGACACCATGCATCAGCAGCAGTGGCTCGCCGTCATTGAAGAGCTGGGCGGCATGCAGGGAACGCTGCCGATCCCGAACAGCTTCCCGCAAGGTGCCGAAGTTCAGACTCACAATTACGATTTCTTCGACACCGGCTTACACGGATCCGAGGCGCCGGAAGGCCGCTGGACCCAAGGTGCGTCGCTCGACGGCAAAGGCAAATTTAGTGTGTTTAAGAACGTCCCTATGGGCGGCGTGCCCAACCTTGGCCCAGCCCGGCCAGATAGCGCCGCGGAGACGCAGCAGATCGTGTAACCTGCGCGCGACGGCCCTCGGGCCGTCGCGCTTCAGCCCTGTGCTGCGGGAGCACATGTCATCATCGGCAGCCGCATAAAGGCAAGACCGACCTTGCTGCGGGTCAGAATATCGGCAAGTTGCATGAATGCACGGCTGAGGATGACCATCTCGGTCGTGGGCAACGCGTCCTGCATGGTGTGAAGCCAAGTGCAACATTGAGTTGGTCGGTATCCAGTAAGATGCGATGGCGCGCGACACATCGCCGAGGTTGGCCGTGCCCAGGCACTTGATGGCGGGCGACGAATGTTGTCGATCTTATGTCTGCGCTACGAGCTAGCCTCTCTGGCAAGGGCAAGTCTGTTAACGCCGACGTCAAACCAGAAGCTGCACCAGAATCTTAGACAACGATGTCAGCCAAGAACGCGAAAGCGCCTCCGGCCCAGCACATACCCAAACCTTGCAAAGAGCTCCGTTGCGCCTTCGAAGCATAGCCGCTAGTCGACTCTCGTCGGGCTATCGTGGGTGGATGATTCCAAGCATATCAGCTAACTAAGCGCGATCCCGTGCAGCGCAGGGGATATATGGCCACGCCGCAAGGTGGCGGGCCCTCGCCGTTGCTGTATCATACGGCCTGTGCCGCCCTGTAAATGCGACACCCGGGACTTGTCATCATGCGCATCGTTTTTGCAGTCGCTGCCGGAATCATGCTGGTGATATTCGCTGCGGTGGCCGGCGCCATCGCGTTCGACAACCCGGTAGCACCTGCGCCTATGGCAAGCGTGTCAAGGCCATTCCAGGACGTTGACTTCTCCAAACTGCCGCCGGTGATGCACTACCTGGCGCGTGACGGTACACAGCTTGCCTACCGGCGCTATGCCGGCGATCCGGACCGGCAGGTGGTGCTGGTGCACGGTTCGGCCGGTTCGAGCATCAGCATGCATGCAACGGCCAAGGCTCTGGCGACCGCAGGTGCCACGGTGATTGCCTTGGATATCCGCGGCCATGGCAAATCCGGCAAATTGGGCGATGTCGCTTACATCGGCCAGTTGGAGGATGATCTCGAAGACCTGCTGACAGATCTCGATCGCAGGCATCATGCAGCCGACACGACGTTGATCGGCTTCTCCTCTGGCGGCGGTTTTGCGCTCCGGGTCGCGGGCGGCCCAATGGGGAGGCGGTTCAGCCGATTTATCCTGCTTTCGCCATTTTTGCGGCATGACGCGCCTAATTCCCGGTCCGACACGGCCGCCGGCTGGACGTCGGTGGCGGTGCCGCGAATTGTCGGGCTGCAATTGGCGACTAGGCTTGGTATTACCTCGTTCAATGGCCTGCCCGTGCTGGCGTTTGCCGTGGCGGCCGGTAATCCAAATCACCTTACGCCATCCTACTCCTACAGGCTGCTGACCAACTTCTCGCCGGACGACGACTATATCGGCGACCTACGCCGCGTGCAGAAGCCGCTGATGGCAGTTGCCGGCACCGACGACGAGATATTTCAGACCGATCGGTTGCAGGCCGCGCTGGCCGTCGGCAAGCCGGGTGTGCGGGTCGATCTTGTACGGGGTGTTGGCCACATCGAGCTGACCACAACGCCAACGGGAACCGCCGCGATCGTAAAAGCATGGCAAAGCAAGTTCTGAGATGAGCTAGTCGATCGGGGGCGCAAAGCCCATTCTTGGCTTACGCAAAAGCGACCCGTAATCGGCGCCGCAAAGATTAGCAAGCGCCGGCTGAATGTCCGCCTGCCATGGCCGAACACTGCAAGGAGGCCATTCCGCTTTCGGCCAGCTTCGGTCGAACCCCCGCGGTTGCTTTGCGCCTAATAGCTGCCGTTCGGCGCGCGGTAGTCACCCACCAAATCCGGACATTGGTTGGCCCTCTCACGCTCAGCCGATTGGAGTCCACGTAATGAAACGGATAAGCCGACATCGAACTACGACGCGGCAAGATCTCCTTGCCATGCTGGATAGTCGGTGTATCCGTGTTCGGTGCCTCCGTAGAGCGTTGCCGTATCAGGTTCGTTGAGCGGTGCGCTATGTGCCAGCCGCCATGGCAGATCGGGATTTGCCAGGAACGCACGGCCATAGGCGATCGCGTCCGCTCGGTCGTCTTGCAGGGCTTGCTCGCCACTTTGCCCGTCATAGCCGCCGTTGGCGATATAGAGGCCGGCCCAAGCCTGGCGCAGTTGCGCGAACAGTGCGCGGAGGTCTGACGATGGGGGCGGATCGCCCGGTGACCCTTCCACCATGTGCAGCCAATGGACCAGACCTCGCGCCGCGAGCTCACGCACGGCCGCGGTGAAAAGTGCCGCAGGCTCATCGTCGCCCATGTCGTTGAATGTGCCCCTGGGCGAGAGGCGGACCGTAATTCGGTTACGATCCCAGGCAGCCGACACAGCCTCTGCCACCTCCATCAGAAACCGGAGCCGGTTCGCGATGGAACCGCCGTAGGAATCCGTGCGGTGGTTCGTGCGCGACTGCAGGAACTGGTCAATCAGATACCCGTTGGCGGCGTGGATTTCGACGCCATCAAATCCAGCGGATTTGGCGTTCTTCGCGGCATTTCCGTAGTCGTCGATCGTAGCTTTTATCTCGTCTTGTGTGAGCGCGCGTGGTTCGGACACATCCACAAATCCGCTCGATGTCACAGTACGGCTGTTCGCACGGATAGCGGACGGCGCCACCGGCGGTGCGTCGTCGGGTAACAGGCTGGTGTGGGAGATGCGCCCGACATGCCAAAGCTGCAGGAAGATACGGCCGCCTTCCGCATGAACGCCGTCCACGATCTTGCGCCACGCAGCGATATGCTGCGGCAGGTAAATGCCGGGCGTATGGATGTATCCCTTGCCCATGGCAGAGATTTGCGTCGCTTCCGTGATGATCAGGCCGGCCGAGCTTCTTTGGCGATAGTAGGTTTCCGCCCAGGGTCCCGGCGTGCCGTCCGGGGCGGCGCGATTGCGCGTCAGAGGCGCCATGAAAACGCGGTTCTTGATGTGCAACGTGCCGAGATCAATGGTTGTATCGAGAAATTTCATGTCATGTCCTTCCTATCCGGCCTTGGCCGCCACGCTGAAACGTTTACGCAGTTGCGGATTGCCTTAACCGTTCGAGAACCGGGAACACGTCAGCAGGCTCCGGCCGGCGGGTATAATCGGCGTTGACTTCCGCGTAGGCGATAATGCCGTCCGGTGCGATAACGTAACGGGCAGGCATCGGCAGCGTCCAGCTCGCCTCGCCGTTGAAGGCGGTCAGGTCCGCGCCGAGTTGCTTGTGAACGGCTTGAAGGTCCGGCGACAGGTGCCAGCGCAGGCCGAATTCACTGGCAAGTTCGCCGCCTTTGTCGCCGACGATCGGGAAGCCAAGATTGTTGCTGCGTTGGGATTTGCGGCTGTTCGCGGCGGTTTGCTGGGAAATGGCGATCAGGGAGGCGCCGCGCGCCTCGATATCGGGCCGCGCTGCTTCGAGCGCTTGCAGATCGAGATTGCAGAACGGGCACCAGACGCCGCGATAGAAGGTGAGGACGAGGGGGCCGTGGGCCAGCAGGTCCCGCGACGACGCGATTTTGCCGTCCGCATCGGGCAGCGCGAAGGCTGGGGCATGATCGCCAGCCTTCAGGGCGCGTTCGGCCTGGCCGGACGCAATCAGCTCCGCGGTGCCGCGGTGCAGGGCGGCGACCACGTCAGGCGGCGCCATTTCGGTTTCAAACTTCGTGCGGAGCGCGTCGAGTCTATCTTGAAGAGACATTGGGCTTTCCCCTGTAGATTTACGGTTGATCGGCGAAAAAACGACCGTGAGCGTGCGGCCGTCGGGCCGTTACGCTGCGGTTGCGCGGGCGGCCTGGGCGATCACGTCGACCACGACATCTGGATAGGTGACGGGAACGGCGTGCGATGAATCCACTTCGACGACGTGAGCGTGAGCACGGCTGGATTCGAATTCCCATTCTTCTCTCGGAAAGACGGGATCCTTCAGCGGCCTGACCTGCCAGCTTGGCTTGCTCGTCCACGCGGCCGATGTCAGCTTCTCGCCAAGGGCTGCCACGTCGATGGGACGCTGGGTGGCGATCATCAGGGCCAGCACGCTCTCGGGCACGTCGGCGGCAAGGAGGGCCGCGTATTTGTCGGCCTGGACGAGGGCGTAGGTGCCACTGGTGCCATCAGGCAACGTGTAGTTCGTCAAATTGACCGACGCGGCGAAGTCGCCGCCGGGAAACCGTAACAGACAATCATTTGCGGATTCCCCTAACGCCGGCATGGGGGAGGCCGCGTAGACAAGACCGCGGACCTTCGGGTGATCGCCGGCCTGAGTGATGACGGCGCCGCCATAGGCGTGGGATACGAGAATCACGGAGCCCTCGATCCTGTCCAGCATGGTGCGCAGGTACGCCGCGTCGACAGCCAGGCTTCGCAGCGGGTTGGCGAAAGCGATGACGGGGTAGCCGTCGCGTTGCAGCCGGGGAATGACGAGATGCCAGATCGACGCGTCTTCGACGGCACCGTGCACGAGCACGATCGTGGGCTTGGATGATTCGGCGGTCATTTCGGCTCCTCCTGAAAAGTGATGCGCTGCGAGGTGGGCGGCTGGCGTTTGCAGTGCGCCGGGCTGCCCGGTGACATCGTTCGATTAAGCAATGAAACGCTGCTTGCGGCGGCCTATCGCTGCGCGACGATCCGCATGCGGTAAATCTTGGGAGGCTCGGACAGCAGCGTTTCGGCATTCGCCGCGAGCTCCTTGCCGGCCTCGCCGTTCATGTGAGTTTCGCGGTCCGCTTCGGTATCGAAGGTGTCGAAGATGACGAATGCGCCGGGCCCGGCTTCGTCTTCCGCCGCGTGCCACGACAGCGTGCCGGGCTCCTGCCGCACCAGCGCGGCCTCCTTGTTCAGGAAGGCCGCGAGTTCCGACGCCTTGCCCGGCTTGGCCTTCAGCTCGACGAGAAATGCAAACTTAGCCATTTGATTTGTTCTCTCCTGATGGTGATCCGCTGCGGCTTGCCAGCGCCTAGGCGCTCTGCTAGCTTTCACAAATACCTTCTTAGAAAAGCTACCTAGAGATGTCAAGCGTTGAAGATGACCTGGATGCGTGCTTTGTTGGTGACTCGCCGGACGCGACGATGATGAGAGAAACGCTGTGGCTGATGTGCTTTTGACGGCCTCGAAACCCGAGTTGCTCGACCGTGACGGCGACCGGACGCTTCGGGGGTTGCTGTACGATTTCTTTGCGTTCGGGCGCAGCCTTGAGGACGCACGGGGCAAGTTCGCGAGCTATGTCGGTCTGTCCCCGACGCAGTACTTGATCATGATCGCGATCAGAAACTCGACCGGGGAGGCACCGATGGGGATTAATCAAATCGCGGCGCGGCTGCGGCTGAGCGGAGCCTTCATCACCAATGAGGTCAACAAATTGGTGTCCGACGGTCTGATCGAGAAGAGCGCCCATCCGAGCGACGCCCGCAGAGTGCAGCTGACGGCTACCAACCGGGGTTTCACCATGCTGGCGGAACTTGCCGCCTTTCAGCGCCCCGTAAACGATGCGCTATTTGGCGGGCTGTCGCGGGATGAGTTCAGATCGTTATCCGAGCTCCTGGGCCGTCTCGCCGCCGAAAGCGAGCGCGCAATCGCGTTGGCCGCTTATGTTGAGGCGTCGCTCACGCAGGAAAAGCGTCGGACTGCATCTGGTGCCAAAAAAACAGAGCGGCGCCAAAAGCCGAGCCGCCAGAATTTATAACAAGGGTGCTCAACTCTACGATCTAAACGCCGGAAGCGGATGGTCCGCATTCGGCCAGCGTGAGCCAAATGCCGCGTCCGATTTGCGCCCACTTACGATCATTCCGGGGTGGTGTGGTTGTGCCGAAAAGCGGACATTTGCGTCGCGAGTCAGCGCGGCCGAACCCATCCGCAAGAGCGCGCCAAGCCGTTGACGGCTACGGCCCCTAAGGTCAATTTTGTATTGAATGCTGCTCATCAATGGCTATTTGGACGCCTGACCCCCGACCGACCCGATGCGAAAAGGAGAATGCAGTGATCGCCCTAGGGCATGGTAGTGTCGGCTCCAACAATCTCGAACGGGCAAAGGCTTTCTACGACGCACTATTTGGAACCGTAGGGGTTGCGCCGTTGTTCGAGCACCCATCGGGCGGACGCGTATACGGGAAGGAGAAAAAGATTTTCTTCGTCGTTCTCGGCCCGTTCGACGGGAAGCCGGCGACCGTCGGGAACGGCTCAATGCACGGATTCTGCTTTGATACGCGCGAGGAAGTGAGTGCATTCCACGCCAAAGCCTTAGATTTGGGTGGCGCCGACGAAGGCGCGCCTGGTGAGCGAGCACCCAAGTTCTACATGTCGTATTTCCGGGACCTCGACGGCAACAAGCTTTGTGCTTTCAAAATAGGCTGATTGATGCGGGCAGCCCAGCTGCTGTGCGCAGCGGTCCGACAACCCGCGAGACCGACGTCGGCCAGAACCGGCCGTGGCCGGAATGCGCCAAACTTGGTCATCACCCGTTGCCTTGACCGATCCTATAAGCGGACGTCAACTCACCGCACGAAACTCAATTATACGATAAGGGGGAAGTTGGAACATTCATCCCCAGGATGAGAGCTGAGAGAGAGAGAAGCCGCACGTTTGTTGGATAGTCTCGCCAGCGCGAGCGTCGCGGTCGTCTACGCGCAGGCGGCGGGTTGCCGTTACGCATTTGTGCCGCCGTCGATGGTCAAGCTCGCGCCAGTAATATAGCTGGCTTCCGGACCTGCGACGAAGGCCACCAGCGCGGCGACCTCTTCCACTTGGCCGTAACGCTTAAGCGACGTTAGAGCGAGCTGAGGAGTTGCCCAGTCTCCCGCGGCTGGGTTGAGATCAGTGTCGATGGGGCCTGGCTGCACGTTGTTCACCGTGATGCCCCTGGACCCGACTTCCCGCGACAGCCCTTGGGTAAACATCTTGATCGCGCCCTTCGTGGCCGCGTAGGCCGCCAGTCCTGGAGTCATGTCGCGCTCGCCTACGCAGGAGCCGATCATGATGATGCGGCCGCCTTCCCGCATGTGCTTCAGCGCGGCATGCGTGGCAATCATCGTTCCACGTACGTTTAGGCTTATCACCTGGTCCAACTCCTCCAGGGTGGCTTCTTCGAACGGCTTTGGTATCGCCGTGCCAGCGTTGTTGACCAAAATATCAAGTTGGCCGTAAGTCGAGACAGCCTTCTCGATTGCAGCGGCGACGGCCTGGGCATCAGTCGCGTCCGCCTGGATGGCAAGCGCCCTGCCCCCGGCGCCTAATATGGCATCGGCCACCGAGGCTGCCGCCTCCGCCCCCTTAGTGTAGGTGATCGCCACGTTCGCGCCGTCCGTCGCTAGGCGTCTGGCTATGCCGGCGCCGATGCCCCTGGAGCCGCCTGTCACGAGAGCCGTCTTGCCAGTCAGGTTTGCCATGTAACCGTCCCCTCTTTCGACGCTCGGGCTTTCACCCGCAGGCGCCGGTTTTCTTCGCACGCACAACAGATTTAGCCGGCCCTGGCCATGGCGGGAAAGACTTTCTAGGGTCTGCTATATGCCTGCAAGGTATAGGGTCGGCTATGGAGTTGAGGCATCTTCGTTACTTTGTCGCGGTGGCAGAAGAGGGAAGCCTCAAGCTCGCCGCCGAGCGACGGCTGCATACCGCACAACCGTCGCTCAGTCGGCAGATACGCGACATTGAACAGGAAGTCGGCGCGCAGCTCCTTCGGCGCAGCGCTCGCGGCGTCGAGCTCACTGCAGCCGGCTGCTCGTTCCTGGACCACGCGCGGCTGTCGCTGGCCCAGGCCGCGGCCGCCGTCGAGTCTGCGCGGCGTGTAGCGCAACCCACAAAGCCGGTGCTCTCGATCGGCTTCGTCACCGGACATGAATTAGACTGCATCCCGGCAACGATGAATATTTTGCGGGATGACTTGCCCGACTTGGACGTGAGAATATCAAGTGGATTTTCCGTCGATCTTGCCAATGACGTCCAAAGCGGTAAGCTTGATGCCGCGTTTATACGCCGCGAACACCATCCCGATCTCTACTACAGGCTCGTGCTGACGGAGCCGCTTGTTGCGGTGCTGGGACGTAACCATCGGCTGGCGGCCGAAAGCTCGGTGGAACCGCGGAACATGTTGGGCGAAACGTTTATCGGCATTTCTTCCGTGCCACGCATATTGCGCGGCGTTGTCAACGACTATCTTGAAGAATCAAACCTCCAGATCAGGCCGCATCTCGAGATTGACAACTTTGCGATGGCGACCTCACTGGTTTTGTCAACAAGAGGCGTTGCGCTGCTGCCGGCTTCCATCAACAGTTACCTTCCGCCGTCTATCGTGAGTAGGTCTCTCACCGGAACACAGCCTACGATTGATCTGATGCTCGCATTTTACCCGAAGAACAAGTCGCTTCCCCTTAGAAGGTTTCTGGCGAGTTTCGGGGCATTATCTTCACAAATACAAAATAGAAGCGTGCACCCAGGTTGAATTGGCTTCGGTTATAGGCTGTCGCATGTGTGCTGCAGATCGACGAGCTTTGAAACCGGTGAAAGGTCCTTTGCGAAAGTCCGCTTCCTCTATCTACCGCTCCGAAGCGGGGCAATTGCTTCCGGCCACGACTTGCCGGCGGCTTTGCGCTAATCTTGGTCACTCAGCAAACTCCCCAGGCGAACTAAAAGCGGACGCTGCTGCGAGATGCAGCTATGACTAGGTTGGGTAAATTGCGGACAGTCTTCTTTGTGGCGTCCCCAATTGAAGCGGACATCGGTCGCGCGGCGCAGGCAAAGTCGGTCCGGCACAGCGGACCGTCCTTCTGTCTGCAATATAGCTCCGGCCGCTGGAACCTTTCAGGTGCTCAACGTCCGAAGTTCTCCTCTGGAGACCCCAAACAGGGTGCGGCCAAACAGCGCGGCTATGACCAGCGTTGCCAAGGCGAGCAGCGCGAGGGCAATCACGTCCGTCAACAGGCCAGGTCGGGCTGCGGCGAAGCGCAGCGTGGCGATGCTGCTGGCCGCCAGCGGAAAGCTGACCGCCCACCAGGAGACGCGGAACGGGCAGCAAGACGGCAGGTTCCGCAGTTGACCAATCAGCACAGCCAGAATGAAAAGCATCAGCATGTAAAGCGCTTCCGCAAACAAATCGGTCTGGCCAGCAGTGACAGTGTAGGTCGAATACCCGACGGCGAACGGCGCGACCAGAATGAGCAGCGTCGGTTTGAGCGCATCCGGCATTGGCGGTTCAAAAACCAATCGCGAAAAAATAAGTGTGAAGAGCGGCACGGCGAAGAACAGGCCAACTGCTAATGTAAAGACCATCAGCTCCTGCATGGATGGGAAACCGAGGGCCGGGAGGGCAAGCGGGACGTCCAACAAGCCGACGACCGGGATGATCCAAGCGGGCGTCGCATGGGCGACCTGCTGACGATCGCTCATCCAACGGCTTACGATCAGCCAGGCGAAAAGAACCATTCCGACGGCGCCAAGCACCCAAAGCACTTGCGCCAAGCGACGACAGAACGGCTCCAGTACGATCGGCAACAGCAGCAGGCTGATCAGGACCGTACCGAAGAGATTGCCGGCGATCGGATGGCGGAACTCGGCGCGAACCGAGTCGAAAGCTGTCACGAGCTTGACGGAGTAGCCGGCCAGTAACAGGACGAAGGCGACCGCCGCAATGCCGCCAATGCCCAGCGCGATACCTCCGGGAAAGCCGTAGCGAATGGCGGCGAGCCGCCAGGCCACAGACAGACCCGTCAAGCCGATGACGGAGCCGAAAAGCCCGATTGGCAGGTAGTCGAGCAATGGCCTGCCTGGCGCTACGAGAGCTAGCGACTCGCTCATGACGCCACCGCGTCGACAAGGATCTGTTGCGCCGGGTCGAGCTTGCTGGCGAGCGGCTCAGGCACGCCAGCTCCTCGAAGAATAGCCTCGATCGGGTGAAACGCGATTGCTGTCTGGTCGTCGTCCCGCACGCGGATGAGCACGCGCAGGGGAAGGTCGAGCGCGGCCAAAGGGGCAGCGAGCATGATCGGCGTGCCACCTTTCGGATGCCCGTAGGTGAGCACCGTCGTGGGCGGCATCTTCAGTCCGACCTCTTGCGCGCCCGCGCGGTGATCGATGCGACTGAAGAGGATCAGTCCGGCTTGCGCGATCGCCGCCACCAAGTGCTCGAGCGTCGTCTCAAACGAGTGCGCCGACAGTGTCTCTTGGATATCTGCGTTTTTCATGATCCGTGTCCCTCCTCGATCTCGATCGACAGCTTGCCACGCGCCTGACCCTTAGCGATCAGGCGATAAGCGTCGGCAACTTCGTCCAGCGTGAAGCGCCGCGGATCCAGCGACGGCGACAACCAACCAGCCTCGGCCATGCGCCTCGCCTCGGACAGGATGTCGCCATGATGCGCTCGGCCGTCGCCCGTAAGCAGCGGCAAGAGGGTGAAGACGCCCGAATAGCTGGCTGCGCGGAACGACAGCGGCGCAAGCGCGTGCATGCCCCAGCCGAGCGCACTCGCTACGTGGCCGAACCGGCGCACGGCCGCGAACCCGCCATCCAGCGCCGCGCCACCAACGGTGTCGTAGACCAGGTCAAAGCCGTGACCACCGGTCAGGCGCGTCACTAATGCCTCTACTTTCTCGGTGCGATCGACGAAGCCGGCCCCCAACGCCTCGATCACCTGCCGGCTCGATGCCGATCCGGTCGCGAATACGTCAGCGCCGCGTAAGCGGGCGATCTGGATCGCCATCTGGCCGACGCCACCCGCTCCGCCCAGAACCAGCACGGTCTGACCCGCCCGCACCGCCATGCGGTCGACCAGGCCTTCCCAGGCGGTGATGAAGACGAGGGGGACGACGCTTGCCTCTCGCATACTGAAATTGGCTGGTTTTAGCGCCAAGAGGTCCGCGTCTACGGCGGCATATTCGGCGAGTGAACCCTGATGCCCACCCACGCCCCCGGTCATGCCGAAGACTTCGTCACCGGGCTGCAGCCGCGTCACGCCTGGGCCTGTTGCCACGACTGTGCCGGCCATGTCGATGCCGAGAACCGCCGGCAACTTTTGCCGCGCGTGCTCCGCAACGCCCTCGCGGATTTTCAAGTCGAGCGGGTTCACGCCGCTCGCCGCCACCCGAATCAGCGCTTCGCCGGCGCCTGCGATCGGCCGAGGGACGGTGACGCGCCGAAACGGCGCGCCGTGTGTCTCAAGAAGCGCGGCTTGCATCGTGAGCCGACTAATCATTGCCATCACTCCTGTTGACGGCCTCAACATCGTCCCTGCCAATCTGCATGGCGATCATCAATGATGCACGAAGTTCATGCAGTTCTGTTTGGGTGACCCATCATGCTGGAGTGGAGCGATCTTCGAGTCTTTCTGGCGATTGCGCGCGAAGGAACACTCGTGGCTGCCGGCCGAAAACTCGGCCAAACGCAACCGACCATGGGGCGGCGCTTGCGCGCCCTGGAAGCGGCCGTTGGACAGACGCTCTTTCACCGCACAGGCGAGGGGTTTGTGCTGACCGGCGAGGGCCTCTCAGTACTCGGCCATGCAGAGCGCATGGAGGAGGAAGTGTTGGCGTTCCAGCGCCTGCTGGCCGGTCAGGAGGCACAGCTGCGAGGCATGTTGCGCCTGTCCTCGTCGGATTGGTTTGGCACTTACATGCTGGCGCCCGTGCTGGCCGAGTTCGGCCGCCGGCACCCACTTGTCTGCATCGAGTTGCTGACCGACGCCCGCCTTTACAGCCTGCCTCGACGAGAGGCGGACATGGTCTTCCGAATCAAGCCGTTTGACGAACCAGAGGTCATTTCGCGGCGACTTATGCACATCCCATACGCGCTTTATGGCCTCGCGGGGAGCGACAAGCCGAGTCTTGGAGACGGAACCGGCGCGCGCGTGATTACGATGAACGTAGACTTCTCCGAGATGCCGGACGCGGCCTGGCTGAAGCGCCTGTTGCCTAAGGCGACCATCGCCCATCGCAGCAACAACAGAGAGGTCCAGGCCAAACTATGCTCCAGCGGCGCAGGTTTTGCGGTTCTGCCGTGCCCGCTCGGCGACGTAACGCCCAATATCGTTGCTCTCAACATCGACGAACCGCCACCTGGTCGGGACACGTTCGTCGGCTATCACCGTGACTCGCGACGACTGGCACGAATGCGGGAGTTGCTGAACTTGGTAAGCGAGAGGCTCGCTAACTAAGGAGCTTGCCATCTGTAATGACCGCAAAGGCGATGTCTGCCTCTTCAGTGGAACTGATATCGGCCAAGGGCGAAATTGACGCACAAACGTCTGCTCCCGGCACAGCCTGCTTTGAACGCACATCGCATAATTGCGTCGTGAAACGACGAGAGGCCGTCTTTGGTGAATGGCAGCTTTCCTTCTTGGCCGCGATGAAGCGATTTGTCCGTTTTTGGTTAGCTGCAGACACCTCGCGGGAACGCGTTGTTGAATTTTGCAAGCAGCATTAGAGCAGGTTACCTTTTGCACTCGCTTCACCACATGTGCGAGAAAGACGTCGGCGCGGCGACGCGAGGCCCCCGCTGACAGACGACGTCACCATGGAAGTAGGCCGAAAGAGTCTCGCGTTGGCGACGCCAGCGGAATTGGCAAACCGGTAGTGGCGGCGCAGTTTGGAAAACGTCTTTGTGCAGCGAGGCATCGCGCCGATTTGTCCATGTTCGGGCATAGACCTTGACCAACGCAGAAACCCGCTCCGCAAGCCGTCGTTGCCGGGCTTGCCGAAGAGGACGCAAGCTATGGACGATAACAAGATCGAAGGAACGCAAGGAGCGCTTGCCGGGATGCACGATCCGCTGCGCAGAAAACTCATCATGGGTGCCGGGCTGGTTGCCGGTGCCGCTTACGCGGGAGGAGCGGCCGCGCAAAGCCGGACGGACACCGAGCCACGTGAGCTGGACGGCGCGAAGATGCCTGAGCCTCCCGCGGATAGAAGCGCCGGACCAGTGCGGCCGGGCCGCGGCTCGATCCTGACGGGCAAGGTAGCCGTCGTGACCGGCGCCGCCCGCGGCATCGGGCGGGCGATCGCCGTGGAGATGGCGGCCAACGGGGCGGATGTCGTCGCCATCGATATCGCGGGGGCGGTAAGCCCCGCCTCGAACGCCAAACCCGCCACTCCCGAGGATCTGACCGAGACGCTTCGGCAGATCAAGGCCTATGGCCGTCGTGGTGACATCATCCGTGCGGACATCCGGAACATCGGAGCTTTGCGGGCGGCGGCCGACAGGATCGATCGAGAGTATGGCAAAATAGACATCGTGGTCGCCGACGCCGCGATCCAGCGTTGGAAGCCGCTCCTGGAGATGGAGGATAGCGACTGGTTCGACGTGATCGAGAACAACCTGAACGGCACCGCGAACACTATCCGCGCCTTCGCGCCGAAGATGGTTCCACGCAAATACGGCAGGATCATCGTGCTCTCCTCGATGCAGGGCAAGCACGGGACCAAGGACGCCGCGAGCTACTCGGCGTCGAAATGGGGAATACTCGGGCTGATGAAGTCGGCGGCCATGGAGTTCGGTCAGTATGGCATCACCGTCAACGCGCTCATCCCGGGCTTGGTGGACACCCCGCTGACCCGCTACGAGAAACGGCTCAGCGAAAGCATGGCGGAAACCGGCCGAAAGCCCGAGGCTGACCCGATGCCACAGGAAGCATGGGACGTGCGGGCACCGACGGTTCCGCTCAAGGTCGGTTGGCTGCAACCCGACGACATCTCTCCAGCCGCCGTGTTCCTGGCATCCGATGCCGCGGCGATGGTGACCGGAGCCGAATACGAGGTGACCGGAGGCGACAGCGCGAAGGACATCTAAGGTGATGCGGTTGCGCGACGCGTTCGGATCGGGCCGCTGCGCGAGGTCCTGGCTTTCGCTTGCTCTCCACGTGGACGAGCGTTCCCGGTGACCGAGGCTTTCGGCCTCCCCCTCGATATCGAGCCCATGGAGGCCAAGTCCGTCGACGGTTTGCCGAAATCGGCTGACTGGCAGTACGAACCGAAATGGGACGGGTTCCGGTGCCTGGCTTATCGAGCGGGTGATAGGGTCGAGCTCCAAGCGAAATCCGGCAAGTCGCTGTCGCGCTAGTTCCCCGGAGATGGTCGAGGCCCTGAAGAAAGCGAGTGTGAACAACTTCGTCTTGGACGGGGAGTTTGTCGTCCCATCGGGCGACACCCCAATTACAGTCATTGTGCAGACAGACCCGCCTGCAAAAGGGCCGTCGTGACGTGCGAAACGAGTTCCCCGGATGTAAACTGCTTGAGCTAGAGGTTCACCGCGATCCGAATAGCTTCTGGCTAGCTTGCAGCCTCTCTGCAAGCTTCCACCAGAGCCCATTGACCCAAGCGGCAAAATCCAGCCGCTTTACTCGGCGAGCGGGATGAACTCGTCAGGAAGATGACTGTTAGCGGCGAGGGTGTTGCCAGCGTAACAGCGCCTCACACGCCCTTACCTGGCCATTCTCTAGATCGACAGGTCGGCTCGGCGTATTGGGGCTACGCTACAGGACACGATGCGTATCCTAAGTGGCGCGACGCTGCAGTTGTCTGCCTCACCCGTGGCTAGCTAGGCGGTCCAGTTCGAAACGGGTGAAAACACGCTCATGCGCGCCGACGCCGCCCATGTCACATCGCGAATGGTGGATTTTTGCAAGTGGTAATGCAATCGATCTTCTGGGTGTTGCCGCTACGAAACTCTCCTACTCTCAGGGCGCGCTTACTATCTTCAACGGCACCACGCAGGTCGCCAAGCTGGAGATCAAGGGTACTTACTCGGCTGCCAACTTCAAGTTTTCTTCCGACGGCCACGGCCGGATCACTTATCAACTACACCTCCAGCGACGCCGTCACAGCTCCCCGTCTTCCAATCTTCTTCCACGACCACCTGGCATGAGGCCGCATCGTCACAGGCTTAAAACGGCTCGATAGCCACGGGCGAGAGTGGAAAGCGACACGTTGTTTGAACGCCATCGAGGCGCTCGCGTCGCCGAGCTGAATCATAAATTGCAAGGGTAGTGACACACGCACTCTCAAAGGTCGCTAAGCTTCTCACGGCTATGTCAGCGATCCCTTGAACGCGAAGGTCGACGATGGCGTCTAGGAGGCTTTTGATTACCGACGACTGGCCAGCCGGTGCCTGTGCCGCCACGAGCGCCACCGCCTGAATGGTGGCAGATCGCCGAGGCATCTACGCCAAGCCCCCGAGAACGGTGGGCGAGATGAAGGCGCTGCAACGATTCATTTACGTCATCGGCCCGCTCGACGGCGCCCAAAAGGTCAAACTGGCAATCAACCCGGAGGGGCGCTTGGCTAGGCTTCAGACGGGGTGCCCGCATGAGCTCGTGCTGCAAGTGGCGTTCAGACTACTGTTTGATGAAGCGCTATCAATTGAGCGTAGGACGCACCGGCTGCTGGAACGGTGCTACGCCCGCGAGGAATGGTTCGATACTACGCCGGCGGGCGATTGCGGCGCTCAGGCGTCAACCAAGCCTCTTTCGATTGTCACTCGGACGCCGAACCGCTTTCAGCCAAAGCTCTCCCTCTATTTGCGTTAAAGCGCGATGCTCGGTTCTCAATGCCTAATGAGGCGCCTAGTAGGCTGCTGTGGCGAGCATGCGGACACGTTCTGAGCAGACGGTAAGTGCCCGCGTCCCATGATTATTAAGCATGTCGTCATACAAGTAAGCGAACACCCTAAAAAAGGTCTTTGTCGAGTGTTTACGATCTACGTCTAACCTCAACGTGATGCCGCGCGCTACCAAAAGCTATTTTGCTCAACGAACAACCATTGTAGAAGCGCGCAACCTAACTTGAGGTAGTCGTGCTCTACTACATCGTTATCGCAACCGAAGATGGTTTGTTTCAGGACACGGAAGGCAAGATTTTCATAGCTCTAGAAGATGCTTCCCGCGAGGCGATGTCTTGTCTTCCGGAGATCATGTCAGGCAGTGATCTAAAGTACCGGAGTAATCAGCTCAGCGCCTCAGTTCGCGATGAGACGGGCACGATCGTCTTCAAAGCGACCCTCTCCTTGACGAGTGAGACCTTGGTTTAAGCTCGCCGGTAGCGTCGTCGTCGCCAAGCACTCCCCGACGCTCTGTCGAAGCTGGCATTTAGCTGTGCGCTACTCCTGCTTGTGATCGCAGGTGGTCTTGCAGCACTGGCTTGAAGTCCATAGATGCATTACGTTGACCGATGGAAATAATCCAGGCGACGTAGCAACAACGTTGTGTGCAGGTCACGGCATCTAGAGATTGCCTAGAAGAATCTGAGATATGTCTGTCAAAGCTAAGTCGTTCAACAATCACATTTTGTTAAGCCTCCCAGCGTCGGAACTTTATCTCCTCGCCGACGACTTAAGCCTTGTCTCCCTCGAACCATGTGAATCTTTGTGTACGGCTGGCAACGAGATAGACCAGCTTTTCTTCATCGAGCACGGCGTTGTTTCAGCGGTGGTGAGGAACGGTGATAAGAGCGTTCAACTCGGTATGGTCGGCAACGACGGCTTAGTTGGCTGCGCAGCAGTGATCTCACCTAATGCTATATCGTATTGGGACATTACGGTGCTATTCCGCGGCGAGGCTTGGGCAGTTCCGCGGCTTGCTTTCCAGAAATATCTCCTGATTGCCCCGACATTAAGAAGGCGCGCGCAAGAACAGGCCCAAGTCTCCGTCGGCCAGATTGCACAAACGTCGATTTGCAACAGTCAGCACAGCCTTTCTCAGAGGGTTGCTAGATGGCTTTTATTAGCGCGTGACAAAGCAGAGATTGACGATCTGCCTTTAACCTGTGAGCTCATCGCGTCTACGCTGGGCCTGTCTCAAGCTAGTGTGCGAGTGAGCCTGACTGTTCTGGCGGAACGTGGACTTATACGCGCAAACCGTCTGAGGACACACATCCTAGATCCTTATGGCCTTGAGGAGGCCGCCTGTGACTGTTACTCGAGCCTTCGTAGATATGCCGAGATGGTAGAGGCAAGCGGATCGACGCTACACGATGAGGCATTTCGGGAGGGGCTGACCCAGATTCGGTAGCAACGGCCAGGTGCAGTCAGGCTGGCCGTAGGCCACCGCGAAGCGGCCTTTAATGGCTTGGCCGTGCAGTCACGTTGGTTTCGCAGGGGCATGAGAGGTTAGGCTTTTCGGTGTGGCCCAGCGCTTGATCTGACGCAGCTGAGCGGCCGGGCTGCCATAGTTGAAGCGGAACTCCGCCTCCTTGAGGAACTGAGCAAAGTGCTTGCGCGGAATGCCGTTGTAGCGTCTGAGCGCGCCTTTGGCGTGTTTCCAGAAATTCTCAGTGCCGTTAACGTGGTCGATTTTCCCAGCAACAAACGCATGCTGATGGTTGATCCTATGATGATGGAATTCCGACACATTCAGCACATCGTAGATGTTGTAGCTGTCGGTATAGACCACGGAATCGAGCACCACCTTGGCGCGGATGACAGGCATCAGCGTGTCGCGCTGCAGATCGGGTGCAACCATCGTGTAGACGCGGCCCGCCGCGTTTGAGGATGCCGAAAACGGCCACTTTGCCCGCAGCACCGCGTCCCCGCCTGCCTTTGCGATGGCCCCCGAGATAGCTCTCGTCGATCTCCACTTCGCCGTCGAACGGCGCCTCTTCGATCAGCCGCTCAGCGATGAGCTGGCGCAAACGATGGAAAAACAGGACGGCCGATTTGGGGTTGATTCCGCATAAATTGGCCGCCGTTCTGGCAGTAGAACCAGCGACGAAAAGCTCGGTCAGCCGGCCTTGCTGTTTTTCCGCTAGGCAACAGCAACTTAGGCGCATTTCCAAACCCTAGATCAGCTTTGGATCTAGGTCAGCGCCATTCGGTAAACGTTCAAATGAAAGTCTTGGTAACAATGTACCTAATGATCGAACGGCAGTGTAGGCTAGTCGGGTTAGTTTACGATGCGCGACCCAGGCTTAACGTTGAGTAGGTATGTCAGCGTTCTCGATTTCTGGCATGAGGAAGCGAGGTCCAGCTCAAGGCGCAGAAGCACCTTGCCGGTGCCGTCCACAACATCCATGCACCATTCCTGAACTGGGCTCTCCGAGCTTGTCCGGTCTCGCAACGCGCCGGCTACCGCCCGCGTGGCCTGCTCTTTCGCCTTTTGCAGGTTCGGCAAGACGGTTCCTTCGTGGTCCCGGAAGGCTTGCCCGTCATAGATGTGGAAGAAGTATCGGGGCATCGCACCCGCTCTATCAACACCCTGCAGTATACCGCACGAAACCGTGAGCGTCAATGTTGATGCATAGTTTTGAGTGTATGACCAAGTTGTAACCTTCTGAAGAAAACCCGGACCCATCCATTTTGTTGCTCATGGATAATGGTCAACGACAAAGGAGCCGAGAGGCCAGGGGACGCTATCTTCCTGCTTCGTGACGTAGTTAGTGAGCGCCAAGCTGCGTCTGAACTTGCTGTTCTCGAGAACGACACGATGCATACATCAGTGCCTACAAAGCTCTTGAAGCGAGCGAAGAGGCGCTGGCTAAGGCTGAGACCGTGCAGCCGTTGAGTTGAGGGCGGCCACTTACGGCCGCACGCGACTCTCGCCCTTGCGTCAAGCAGGTGGGAACGTAGGTGGCGGCCGCGCAGCCTGCCTTGCCGCAGCGGGGGAACGACACGCCGACCATAGATCTTCAGGGAAACTGAACGGGGCAGGTGGGTAGGGATCGAGCGAGTGCACACAAATAAGGTGGACTGAGAACAAGGCAGGAACAAGCCTCAAGATGCTGAGCAAACATCATGGAACTTCTCAGCCTCGTGCGCGGGCGCCGGCGCGCTTAGTAGCCCGCAACAAATATCCGATATAGGTTGGGGCGTGTTTTCTTGTGCGACGCTGCGAAGCCCACCTTTGACCAGCCGCGATTGCCTAAGACGACGCCTATATAATAACCAGGTTTTGAACAGAAGCTCGGACGATTTAGCTAGCCCATTGTTATGATTGGCGTTTCGTAGTGCATTGGGCCTCTTTTAGCGCTGTGGAAAGGCGCGTTCAAGCTAATCAATGTCGGTGTAGAAATTCTCGATCGATTTGAAGGCGTCAGCAGGCCACCGCCGGCAGAATCAACTGTCGGTCAAGGCAGGCTCCCGCAACCAACGATACCTGTTTACTAACATTACGAGAAAGCCCGGCCTCCACACCAGGAGAGCCGGGCTTTTTTGGGGCCGGTATCAACAAGCATTCAGAGCTTGCCACCATCGGGCTCACGAGGAACGCCGGTGAACCAACGACATCTTAACCCCTGCTGAAAGACATTGCTAAACATACAGGCGTCGGTGCCGATACAGCCGGGCTCGTAGCTGAGATCGAGTGGCCTGGCGGACGGCGCGAGGTTCTGCCGCTGACGCCCGCCGTTGCCGATTTGCAGGGCACAAACGCACAATCGGTGACAGGAACGCGTAATAAGCGAGGTTTGTTCAGGTTGACCGCTTACAGGTCTGCACCCCGGCTACACGCATTTAGTTTGTCGATCCGCGAGAGGGAGCTGTCTAGACGCCCAGCCTTTCACAAGCACGGAGCTTGTCCATTGAACGCTCGGGTGCATTCGGGTCGACGGCCGCCTCCGAGCTGTTAAGGATTGAGTGATGATCAAACATGCAACGTCGCTACTCGGATTAGTCTGTGCGATGAGCCTTGTGGCGTCACGCGCGCCCGCATCGGTCGCGTCTTCTTCGGACGGGAAGGCGTCTTACGCCATGTCGATCGACGCCTGGACAATGGAGCCGTCCATTCCTTCCATGGGCGGCGAGGCAACCTCTGCGAAATTCGCTCGCTATGAGGGTATGCCGACGGGAACCATGACGCTGAACGAAGGGGTGGCCGCCTCGAAGACGGCGCGGTTCTCAGAGGGCGTCATCGACTTCGACATCAAGCCTATCGGTTACAACGACGCGGGGGTGGTCTTTCATCGCGAGGGTTCGTCCGAGGGTGAGTTCGTCTACCTGCGCGCTAATCCGGACTGCCCAGCCGCGGACGACTGCATCCAGTACGCGCCAATCACGCACACGATGATGGGGTGGAACATCTATCCGAACTACCAGGGTCCTGCTCCGATCTCGTCCACCGGTTGGAACCATGTCCATATCGAAGTTATCGGTGATGGGATGCGGGTCTTTGTCAATCACGCCGCGGAACCGTCCCTGGTCGTCCCTCGCCTCTGGGGCTTGAGGCACGACGGCGGCCTCGCCTTCAAGGGGCCGGCGGTATTCGCCAACCTCGTCGTCGATCCTCACGCCACCGCAGGCTCACCGGTCGTCCCAGCCGTGTCCGTAGAGACCGGGACACTTATGGCGTGGCTTGCCGCACCGCCCAGCCCTTACGACCGCCAAGGTGCCGTCCTGGCGAGTGACGTGCCGGCCGGCGACACCTGGCGCGCGATCGACGTCGAGCCGACCGGCCTCGTCAACCTCGGCCGCGCGTTCGGCATGGCAAATGCTCCATCACCCTCACTGGCTTGGCTCAAGACTGAGATAAACGCCACAGCGCCGGTGCACCGGACCCTGCAGGTCGGCTTCGCCGAGGAACTATGGGTGTTCGTTAACGGCCAGCTTGTCTATTCAGGCAGTAACCAATATTTCCCGCCGGAAAATCGCCTATCACCAGACGGGCGTCTTGAACCCGACAACGCATCGATCCCTCTAGAGCTACGCAAGGGAGGCAACGAGATCATCTTCGCGGTCGGGAACGACTGGCGCTCCAGCAAGGGCCCTCTGGAACCTTCGCATTACGGGTGGGCCGCTGAAGCCCACATCGATCAGATCGAGGGGCTGGACCTGCCTTGACGGAAGGATCCGGTGAGGACCTAAGTCCGTCAGAAAGGATCGTTGAGGACTAGCTGTATCGCCAGTCACTCCTGAAGACGTCTTGGCCCGGACACTCAAAGGAGAAGAGAATTGGGAGGAAGCTAAGCGAGCTGCAAACTTAGCCCAACGTGCTTCTTTGTGTTACAAAATCTAAGCTCATCAAGCGTATTGCCGAGAGAAGCTTTCCGGCTTGTTCACTTGCCTCGGCTAGGCACCTGTAGGGTTAGGCAGGATGCCCCTAAGGAGAGCCTCAATTAGCGCGAGAGCAGATCAGGCCCACGGCTGGCGAGGTTACAAGCTACTCACCTCACCTCACCTCACTAAGCTTGTGGCAGCGGAAGGCGGATGGAAAGCTCAAACTGATCGACCAGACCAGACCAGACCAGCCCTCGCCGCAAAACCGAGCCGACAGTAGCAGCACCAATCGCCGATCAGGTTTGACACGCCGAGAACCCGAAGGTTCAGGACGACCACCTCATTCCGCTTGTTTGTTACGGTTTGCCATCTCTGGTGCTGGCGCAAAGAGCTATTCCGCTCGGATTGATACTAGTATCGCGCCAATGCATCCTTCCGCTTGCGGAGAACAGGTTCCGGCGCGCGCATGTTGGCGCGGAGAGGCCATTTTCAACGCTTAAGGTTGAGTATTCCTAGTGCCATACAAACAGGCGCTACATACCTTGCCACTCCACATCCAAACGTTGAACCTCCCTCTAGGCCCCGGTACGTCCCCGAACGGAATCTAACGGCCCACTGTAAAAAAAGAGACTTACTTCGATTAAGCACATGAAGCACATATGCAACACATACTACTGATCGTATGATCTCGTAACGAGTTGATATTGCGTACCTAACGTTCCTGAAACAAAGGTACTAACCAGGCTCAATGCTTTTAGCTTACTTTCCCATCCGCCAAGCAAATTAGAGCGAGAGCGAGAGCATGAACCAGACTACTCAGCTGATCGCATCATCACTTCTTCGCTTCCAGGACTTCGCTGCTTCGTTGCATGCCCAAGGTGTCATACTGGTTGACCAGGATAACGCGATCATCTGGGCTAACCGAGCCGCCTTGGACCTGCACGGGGTCGACGAGCCCGAGCAGTTGGGTGCTAACGTCGCTGAGTATGCCACTAACTTCAGGCTCGACTACATCGAACGTTACAACCCGCCGTTTTCCCACGGCGCGAGCCGGCATGTTGGTCTCTGCGAAGGGATGCTGCACTTGAGCCGGTCAGCTGAGACAGACGCTGTGATACGATGCCGCATGCAGGTCTTTGAACTCGCGAATGCAGTCGGAGGTCAGTGGAAAACTGCGCTAATTTTGCATCCGGAAAGCGCAGCGTCGGAAGCAGCATCCTTTGAGCACTCACCGCTATCGGATGTCCTAAGTCAAAAAGTGTCCTTTTCAACAGAAGATCTCGTCAGCGGAACTGCCGGCATCGAACGGCACCCGCCCAGTCTGCCAATCGACTCCGGATGGGGCGCGCCCTCATCCGCGAACACTATTGCGATGGTGCACCGCGAAGCTTTAGTACGCGCCAAGGTGATCTGCGCAGCCGCGCCCATCCCGCTGCATGTTCTCGATCCCGGCATGCGTATCTTGTGCGTGAGTAGCTCATGGCTGAGTTGGCTTGGTTACAGTGCCGGGTCGGTGATCGGGCGCGATATCGGACTTTTCTTGGATGCAGAAACAAGAGCCCGCTTTGAGCAGCAGGCTCGGGCCATGTTGCTCGACGGTGATCGCGCGCAAACCATTCGCTGCCGTTTCGTCAAAAGATCCGGTGAGGCGGTTGACGCAATGGTTTCCTTTGCAGCGGAGTTAGATCCTTCTGGTGAACTTGCGACGACGACTTGCGCGTCGATCGAACTTCCGAAGTATCAGTATGACGATGGTTTAACACAGCTTATCAAGAATTCCCCAGCTCCGACCCTAAGCTGGCAGCTTGGCAATCTCACCATACGCGAGACGAACACTGCCTTCGAGGCTCTGATGGGCTTCCCGCGCGGCACTCTTGTGGGACAGAATGTTGATAATCTTGGCCTGCTTGGGTCGAAAGCCGTGCGTCAGAAGTTCGAGCAGGAGCTGAGCCGTTCTGGTGCTCTTCAGTTTCAGGATTTTAGCTTGAGAGCATCAAATGGTGAAATGCTCACCTGTGCGGCATCAGCAACTCTCATCCACCTGTCGGATCAGGCGTGCGGTGTCCTCATGTTGCAGGACATGACTGAGCGACGCCGTGACGAAGCCCAGCTGTTCGAAGCCATCGAGGCCATCATGAAGGATAGCACTTGGTTCAGCCGCATGGTGATCGAGAAGTTGGCCACGTTGCGCGCACCGCCATCGCCTTCGGGGCGGCAAACAGAATGGTCAGAACTTACCCGCCGCGAGCGGGAGGTTCTGACCATGATCAGTGTGGGCCAGTCGGACCTGGAGATCGCCCGACAGCTTGGGCTTACGCGTTCAACCGTAAGGAACCATGTCGCGACGCTTTACAGTAAAATCGACGTGCATACCCGCAGCGCAGCCATCGTTTGGGCGCGAGAGCGAGGGATCAATCTTAGAGCTAATAGAAGTTCCCCTAGAAGTGCTGGCAGGGGAGCGTCGCCGTGAGCGTCGTGCGCACTGAGGCGGATCCGACGTTCGCAGTGCCGGCTGAGACCGGCCCAGCGCAAATCGGCCGCCTTGTGTGGAAGACGATAAGAGATGTTGCTGCGGAACAGGGCCACTCGCCGCCGCTCGATCCCGGGCTGTCGCTGGTCGACTCCGGCTTGGATTCACTATCCTTGGCCGTGATCGTGGCACGGCTCGAGGATCTGCTCGGTTTCGACCCCCTGAGCCATGCCGGGGAAACATCCCTTCCCGTGACACTCGGCGCTTTCGTGGCACTGTATGAGTCTGCTTCGAGCCGAGCATAGTCTACGGGCAATCGCTGGGATCGCGACAGGTCGCTTTCTGGCGGACTGTATGCGACAGATCTGCTCGAGCTCCGCAAATGGTATATTGTCGTCGACGCCTGATTTAGAGGGGTTCCGGAAGCAATCCATATTGCTCGCCATGACAAGCCAGTTGGAGGCCGCAGCGGCAATCGTACAATTGGCCGGTATGGCAAGGAGGATTGTGCTTTGGCCCGCTGACGAGCCGGCGGAACGGATGAGAAGCGTGGTTGAAGCGGCAGAGGTCGATTGCGTTCTGACCGAGTGGAAGCACTTCAACCTAGGGGCCGGCCTAAACTCGGAACAGGCGTCCGACGGCTTCAATCCAACGGAGTGGGTGCTGTTGACCTCGGGCACGACAGGCATGCCCAAGCTGGTCGTTCATTCCTTGCCAAGCCTGTCAGGCCATCTGCAAGGCGGCGTGCACCCAGGGTGCCAAATCATCTGGTGCACATTCTACGACGTCCGCCGTTACGGCGGCCTTCAGGTGCTCTTGCGTGCGGTGATCGGGGGCAGTGTGCTTCTGTGCCCGCTGCTTTCCGAGCCGCTAGGTGCCTTCCTCTCCAGAGCGGCGCTGCAAGGTGCCACTCATTTCGTGGGCACCCCGACACATTGGCGCTCAGTGTTGATGAATTCGGCGGCGACCAAATTGCGGCCGCGCTATATTCGGTTGTCGGGTGAAGTTGCAGACCAGCCGATACTCGACCGGTTGCGCGAGGCCTTTCCGACCGCCACTATCGTTCACGCTTTCGCCTCCACTGAGGCAGGCCTTGCCTGCGAGGTCGATGACGGCCGCGCTGGGCTGCCGCCATCCCTGCTGGACCAGCCGAGCCCGCTTGGCACCACGCTCCGCATTGTTGACGGCGCCTTACAAGTTCGCTCAGCCCGCGTCGCACTTGGCTATCTTGACGCTGGCATTATCCGGCCCATTGCGAGCCCTGACGGGTTCGTCGACACCGTTGATATGCTGGTTCTGCAGGATGGACGCCTGCAGTTCGCCGGACGGCGTGATCAGGTGGTCAACATAGGCGGTCGGAAGGTTTATCCCCTGCGTGTGGAGGCTGTGCTCAACGAGCATCCCGCAGTGAGCATGTCGCGCGTTTTCGGCAGAACCAGCCCAATCTTGGGCGCGCTTGTTGCGGCGGAGGTCGTGTGTAAGCCGGCGACCGCGGTCGAACAGCCGGCGGAGGTTCTTGGCAGGCGTGAGCAGGAGCAGGACATTCTCGCGTTTTGCAGGGAACGACTGGCCTTGCACGAAGTACCCGCAACCCTCCGCATTGTGCCTTCCATCGACGTGACCGCCTCAGGAAAGCTGGCTCGCAAACATGCTTAATGTCGTCGTGACGGGTGGAACTCGCGGGCTTGGTCTAGCAATCGTGCAACGCCTAGCGGACTTGGGCTACCGGGTTTTCGCTGTTGCACGCTCGCGCAGCGAGGCAATCGACCATGCTGAGCACGCACCGCCTGAGGGTGGCGGTGGCGAGGTCATATTTCGCCCTTACGACTTGGCCGAGCTTGATGGCATTGGTGCCTTTGTAGGCGGAATCGCACGCGAATACGGGCCACTGCACGCATTAATCAACAACGCGGCGCATGGTGCCGGCGGCGTGCTGGCGAACATGCGCGACAACCAGATCGAGCGGCTGCTGCAGCTTAACGTCATATCGCCGATCACGCTGACCAAGTATGCGGCGCGATCCATGATGGTAGGTGCCGGAGGCGGGCGTATCGTGAATATCTCATCCATTATCGCTACAACAGGCTATCCCGGGCTGTCGGTCTATGCAGCGTCAAAGGCGGCACTCTGCGGGTTCACACGGTCGCTAGCACGCGAACTTGGCCCGCTGGGCATCACCGTCAATGCGGTAGCACCCGGCTTTATTCATACCGAGATGACTCGAGACATGGCGGAAGCGGACATTGTCAAGGTTGCGAGGCGCAGCGCCCTGCGCAAGCTCGCTGAACCACGCGATGTGGCGGGAGCGGTCGCCTATTTGCTCAGCGACGATGCCCGCAATGTAACCGGAACGACCATGACTGTAGATGCCGGCAACACGGCGTAGCCTTAACGGCGCACGAAGCGCCCACGCACTAGAGGCGAAGCTCAGCCGCTAGGATCATCGCGTAGTGGGTGGCATCGAGCAGCGTATAGCGACCACTCAGGCGGTCGCGCAAATAGACGTTCATGGGGGTTCGCGCTATATCGAACCCTTCGCTGGCGAGTTGCGACTTGACAGGCTTGTACGTTTGCGTGCTCGGCAGCGAGGCACAGATGCGCAGGAAGAGCGGCTGTGCCTCATTGATGAGTTCACTTGTCACGTGCTTGGCAAACCTCTTGATGTCGAAGCCGGGCTCAGTGGTGATAGCGGCCATGCCGGCGCGTCCGTCATGGCCCGGCACCGCTACTGGGTAGACCACCGCACCGCTAATGCCGGGACATCTGAGCAGCGTCTGAGCGACCTGTGTGGTGGCTACGTTTTCGCCTTTCCAGCGAAACGTGTCACCCAGCCGATCGACAAAGTAAAAGAAGCCGTCGGCATCCTTGCGCATGAGGTCGCCGGTCCTGAACCAGGCGTCGCCTTTTGCGAGAACATCGTGCGCGACCTTGCGTGAGGTAGCGTCGTGATCGGTGTAGCCTTCGAAGCCGCGTGTCGCCTCAGTAGCGCTGATCCTGCCAAGAGCTTCTCCGGACTGCCCTTGCGGGCAAGGCATACAGAGCCCGTTCTCTCCACGCAGCAACTCGCCACTTTCGAGGTCGCAGGCAACCAACACGACAGGCGATCGAAAAGCGAGCGAGGGCGGCAGTCGCCCGATTGATCCAGGGCGACCCTCGCAGTTATAGAGCGCCACATTTCCTTCAGTGGAAGCATAAAATTCGAGGACTTTCGGGATGGCAAAATGGGTCTGAAATTGCTCCCAAATGTCGCCTTGCAACCCGTTGCCGCAGCAAAGCCGCAAATGATGCCTGGGCGCGGATCGTGTCACCGCTACCGATTGCAACAGGTAGCGGCACAACTCGCCAATATAAAGAAAGATAGTACAGCGTTCGGCCTCGACGTCAGACCAGAATTTAGACGCACTGAAATGCCTCCGGATGACGACAGCGCCGCCGCTGACCAGCATAGCACCGCAGCCAACAATGCCGCCGGTGGCATGATACATCGGCAAGCAATTGAACAGGCGATCGCGCGGGCCTGCACCTATTAATCCCGCGAACCACAAACACCACTCCAGCATGCGCTTATGGCTGAGTTTTGCTGCCTTGGGGAGGCCCGTGGTGCCGGACGTAAACAGCAGAAGGGCAGTCCGCGATCCGCCAATCCCCATCGTATACGAGCTACCGACCACTGCATCTGGCATCGCGCTTATCTCGAGCGCAGTCCAGAGATCGCTGCTGCCGGCGAAGCCTAATCGCCACCAGCGCACGTCGCCAGGCAGTGCGCTTTGTATGCCATGAAGCGCGGGGGCGCACGCCTCGTCGGCGATCACGTGAGCAGCCGCGCATAATTTCAGGACATGCAGCAGAGCGTCGCCGGCAAGGCTGGCATTAACCAAGGCGGCAACTATCCCGATCTGCGTCAAGCCGAGCCACAAAGCGACATAATCAGCAGAATTCACCATCAGAACACAAACTACATCACCGGGCCGCAAACCATTCGCAAGTGCCCAATGCGTAAAGCGGTTCTTGCGTGATGCCAGTTCGCGGTAAGTCATTTCAATGCCGATTTCTATCAACGCCGGCTGCTCGGCATAGAGCGCCACCTGTTCGTCGATCATGGCGGCCAGCGTTGTCCCGCCCTGCCGCGAGAGCAGCGCGATACTACTTAGTGCACGCGCCCAGGCCTGGGCAGGGGTATCCAGCCCATCGAACTTGACTTCCAACACATCTCTCCAGCCGGGGCCAGCGCAAATGATCTAATCAAGCTACCGCAACGACCTCTAGATGCATGGCCACTACTTCAACTAGGACATTTGCGGCCTGCTCTTTGCTGTATGAGACGTAGAACTTGCAGATGGACCAATTGTCAGTGGGAAGCCGTCCAGACCTGGATAATGCCGTCGCAAGTGTATCCCGGCAAAGCCTGCTCGAACGTTTCGTGTTGGCAGGCTTGCAGCGTTGCTGGATGCCAGTCCGTGGAACCTGGTCGCATCAGTATCACCTCGACGGTCGCGCGCAGCCAAACACTTCCCGGCCGGCCAGCGATCTGTACTATTCAATCAACGTGCTGCTGGGTTTGTCGGCTCTAAGTTCGCCATGCGTGCAGTATGGCAACATGTCGGACTTGTTACATAACTTGGTCTGCGATGCAGAAAAAAACAAAGTTCGCAACGGTTTATGGGGCATGGCGCTGTGGGCAGCAGCCTGCCTCGACGTGAGCGCACCTGCTGCCGCCGCCACGCGCGTGCGCAACATAGCCAACAACACGGCATCATTAACCGCTTGGAGGGCGCAGGATCTTGGGCTGACCCTGTCGGGTGCCTGTGCGCAAGCACGCCGTGACCCTAAATGGATGAGTCACGCACACAAGCTGCAGGTGGCCCTGCTGAGGAACTTGTGTTCGAAGGGGGCCTTGTTTCGTGATAGCGCACGAGGTCCACGCCGTTACGTCGCGAGCTTCGCTACGCAGGTTTATGCGACCTTGGCACTCTATCATTATGGTGAACTCACTGGCGATGAAGAGTCCCTGCGCGCGGCCAACGCTTGCGTTCAAGTTCTCATCGAACTGCAGGGTGGGCGAGGCGAGTGGCCTTGGTTCTACTCCCCCGAAAGCGGCCGAGTGTTGGACTTCTACGAGGTTTATTCGGTTCACCAGCACGGCATGGCGCCGGCCATCTTGCACCACGCCATCGCACACGGCGTGACTGGTGCGCGTGAGGCTATGATCAAAGGGTTCGAATGGGTTTTCGGTAACAACGACCTGGGCGTATCGATGCTTCGCTCCGATCTGTGCATGATTGTGCGATCGCAACGCCGTCGCTTTCCGTATGACAGCCGAGCCATCCGGCTGGCCAGAGCCGTGACGTGCGCGCTGACTGGGCATGGTGTCGAACCCGCGCGTGCGGAGGCACTAGCATTGACGCCGGAGATGCGCAGCTATGAATTTGGCTGGCTACTATGGTCGTTTGCCGGGTGTCACGACTATGGACAGCTGACTGAACATCCTGCCTTCACGGCTCCAGGCAACATCAGCAGCCATGCTACAGCGCTACAGCGGATTCCGATCGATGGGCTCGTAACGAGTGTCAATTGATCCAGCAACACCGATGGAAGACATTCTGGTGATGTCGGAAGAATGCCGTAGAGGCCGTTGACACTCTGTAGTGAGCGGAAAGTTTCTATCCCACGGTTTACGCGTTTGATGCCTCGGAAGCACACCGATCAAATGAGGCGCGATGACATGCTAATCAGTCGATTACCGGTCGAGACCGTGGATTTTACGGCTATGACCGCCTTCGAAACGGCAAGCGGCCTGCTACCAAGGCGCTCCACGCTGCACCATTGGCTCGCTGCTATACTAGTGCTGGAGCTGGCTTGCGTCGCCTGCGCAGTCCGCGCCATGGAAGTTATATATGGAGGGGGCGGATACAGCGCTCTGCAGGCATCTGCCGTCCTCGCGGGCGCTTTGGCAATCTGGGTACTCGTAGCGCACAATTGTCGGCTCTACGACTGCGCAGCCATGCTGCGAGACAGTCCGGAGCTGCAAGGTGCAGCCTTGGCTGCAGCCGCCACTTTCGCAATCATTTCGCTTGCCGCCGCTGGGCACCGAAGCGAGGGAACATCGACGCCCGGTGCGCAGCTGATCAGGCAAGCTGGCTGCGCGGCAGCAGGCACAGGTCTCTTGCTAACGATACGTTTAGGTTGGTGGAGATGTTTGAAGTTGTCGGTCCGACGATCCCGCCAAGTCGAGCAGGTGTTGGTGGTGGCTGAAACGCCCTTGATTGCGCGTTTGGAAGCTGCCCGCATCGAGCGAATGACCGGCGGGTGGATCCGCGTAGCTGGCAGCATCGCCGTCTCACCAACTCTAAACCACCCAGCTAATGATCTGGCAGAGGGTTATCTTTCGATCGAGGCTATTGAAGCAGCGATACGGGCAAACCAGTTTGATCGCGTGCTGATCGTCGGGTCTGACGATTACGGCGCAAGGACTCTTCAATCATGCGCGAAGCTGGTCGCACGCCTTGCCATGCTAGCTGTCGATGTCACACTCATTCCAAATTCAACAAAAAATGTGCTCGAACCTAGGTCCGCGACAAGGCTGGGCCCAATGGTCGGGATCGATCTCGTAAGTCGGCCCATCACCCCCGCACAGGCGATCGTGAAGCGGACCATGGATATTGTCGTTGCCTGCCTCATTCTCGCTGCTGCCGCGCCTGCAATGCTGCTGGCAGCCGCGCTCATTGCTCTTGAAACGCCGGGCCCGGTATTATTCCGCCAACAACGCACAGGCTTTCATGAGCAGGTATTCCACGTTTTGAAATACCGCACGATGCATACGCACCTGAGTGACACAGCAGCGGGACAAACCGCCCGGGACGACCCGCGTGTGACCCGCTTAGGCCGGCTGCTCCGCCGCGTGAGTTTCGACGAGCTGCCGCAATTCTTCAATGTGTTGGCCGGCACAATGTCAATTGTCGGGCCGCGTCCGCATTTTGTGGGCATGAAGGTGGCCGGACAAGCGATGCACGATCTCGTCGACAGCTATAAAGCGCGGCATCGGGTTAAGCCCGGCATAACCGGCTGGGCGCAAGTTAACGGCTGCCGCGGTGAAATCGATAGCAAGCAAAAGCTGGCGCGTCGCGTCGCTCTCGATTGTGAATACATTGCATGCTGGTCGCCGGTGCTGGACATCATTATCATGATGCGCACCGCTGCAATGCTAGCATTTGACCGGCAGGCTTACTGATGGACGGTGCACGCGACCTCACCACGCGCACATACCAGCACGCCCGGCCCGCCTTCGACGTCATTGAAGGCCACGCTACCGGTCTCACTCCTCCGGGATACACGCCACAGCAGAACGGGATCGACATCCGGCGCATTTTCCTTCTTCTGTTACGCTCCTCGCCGTTTATCTTGGTCACCCTTGCCCTGGGGCTCGCGGCTGGCTTTGCAGCGCTGACTGTGCTGCCGCCACATTATACTAGCACAATCGCTATTCTGATCGATCCCAAGCGCCCAGACTCACTCGGCGCCAACGCTGCCTTCGCCAATCTTGTAGTTGATAGCAGTAAGGTCGCCAGCGTCGAGCTTGTTCTTACGTCGTCCGAATTGCTTGGAAAGGTAGTACGGTCGGCACATCTCGATCAGGATCCCGCATATGGCGCTGCCACCCTCAGCCTGCCGCATCGCTGGCTGATGCGTTTGGCGCCAGGCTTCTTTCCACCCCTCGCGGATAACGCAGAGGCACGCCAGTCGCGCGCCATCTTTACCCTCGGCCGCAACATACGCACGGGCCGTGTTGGCATGACCTATGTCATCAACGTTACCGTCTCGGCACCCTCTGCCGTGCAGGCGCAGGCTCTCGCTAGAAGCGTGGTGAATGCTTACGTGTCGGACCAGATCGAAACCAAGATCACTGCAGCTCAGCGCGACACAGATTGGCTCACTGCGCAACTCGCCCGGATGCGGCATACACTCTCCAAAAGCGAGGCTTCAGTCGAGGACATCCGCCGCCGCTATGGTTTCGTTGAGACGGATCATGGGGCCGGTGCCACGCTCGATCGCCAGTCCGCCACCGACATCAATACACAGCTGCAGCTTGGGGAGGACCGGCTCGCGACCAGCCGCGGCCGGTGGGAGCAGGCACGGCGACTGCTGGACTCTCATGGCAGCCTGGACGAGTTGCCGGAAGTGGCGGCATCCCAAGTCATTGCCGGACTTCGCTCGCAGCAAGCCGACGTTAGGCGCCGATTGACGAGGCTCAAGGCGATTTACACGGATCAATATTCAGAAGTGACACGGATGCAGGCCGATTTGGATGTACTGGATAGCGAGGTTGCGGCCGAGACGCAGCGCATCGTGGCTGGCCTGCGTCACAATTTTGAAATCGACCTGGCCTCGCGCGACGCACTGCGGCAGCGCCTGGCTGCACTAGTCAGCGCTACCAGCACCGCCGACCAAGCCGACGGACGCATCCAGCTCAAGCAAGCACAACGCGTTCTGGAAGCGAGCCAACTGGCCTATACAGCGGCACTCGCTCAACTGCATGGACTGGAGCTGCAACCCGCTCGCCAGGACGCCGAGATCCGCGTGATTTCTGACGCGGGCTTGCCCGACCGACCAAGTTTTCCAAAGCCAATCCTGTTTTTAGGCGGCGGCGGCGCGCTGGGATTGCTTGGAGGCACAGCCGTCGCGCTCCTGCTATCGCTGCTGCGCAAACGCGTGGAGGACGCGAACGCCACTTGCCGGTTGCTGGCCCTGCCAATGCTGGCCGCCGTGCCGCGGCTATCACGTGCTGACCTGCAGCGGTGCGGTTCCGCGCCGGATTACCTTGTTGCTCATCCCATCTCCAGCTTCGCCGATAGTCTTCGTATGCTCCGGGGTGCATTGCGCACGTCTCAGGGCATGCCGAAGGTGGTGCAGGTGACATCGTCAAACAGCGGCGAGGGCAAGTCGGTCCTGTCGGCAAGCTTGGCGGTGTCAGCAGCTTCCGCCGGGATGAAGACAGCTATTGTGGATCTCGATTTCTACCACCCTAGCATCGCCCGGTTCTTCGGCATGAAGCAGGACGCAAGAGGCGTGGCCGATCTGCTGGCAGCGGGGACCGTGTTGCCGGAGGCGGGGTTTGAGAATTTTGAGCAGGTCTGGGACAAGGCCTGGGCGCAGACCGTGGTGCAAGCCTGGGGCCCTGGGCTGAAGCTCGGCGTCATCGGGGCCGGCACCCGGCAGACGCCACTCTCAGACAGGCTGGACGGCTTCGCCTTCAGCAAGCTGCTGTCGACCCTTCGGGATCAATATGATTTCATTGTCCTGGACACCCCGCCCATACTAGCAGTTGCCGACGGTGTACTTATCGCCCGCCACGTCGACGCTACAATTATGGTCTGCGCCTGGCGCTCAACGCCACAAAAGCTTTTAGAACGGGCCGTGCGCGTGCTGCGGTTGGCAAGCGTGCCGTTGGCCGGGATCGTCGTCAACAGGGTGCCGGCCGGTTCCGCGGAGACTTATCCGAGAGGCTACTATGCCAAATGGCGACTCGAAGCGGCCTTGCCTGCACCCACACAACCGCGCGGATAATCGCACCTCACGCTGCATGCTCCTGCCGCGCTAGACGGCGTCTATCTCAGATGTCAGCCGTATGCATAGTCGTGAGACTGTTGGTCAAGATGTCAACATCGCGGTCTGTCGTGGTTCCGCTGGTGACACAGATGCGGACCACCTCACGACCCTCGAATACTACTGCCGAAACCCAGGCGTCGCCGCTCTCCACTACGCGGCGGGCGATCTCGCGCGGTGAAATCTTGCCCGGCGGCGTCATGCACAGAACCGCGCAGCACGGCTCGTTGACGCAACTCCATCCGCAAGCGACCAGACGGTCACGTATCTGTTCAGATCTCATAACGGCGTTTTCGACGTGGCGCGCATAGCCTTCCCAGCCGACACTCGCGAGTGCAATAAACAGGCGTAGCCCGATGAACCGGCGGGACCATTGCGCCGTCGTCATGTAAGGATCGTTCGCCACCTCCTGCGACGGCATGCAGCTCATCGCTGCACCGAAAACAGCGCCGAGGATGCCGGGCTGCGCCACCAGGATCATGCCACAACCCATCGACGTTGCCAGCCATTTATGAGCGTCTAAGGTGACGGACTGCGCGAGTTCCAACCCCGCTAAGCGGTCTTTCAGTCGGTCGGACGCGAGCAGCGCGCCGGCCCACGCGGCATCCACGTGCAACCAGATGCCATGCGCCCCAGCGATCCGTCCGCACCCTATCAGAGGATCGATCATGCCCGCACCAGTGCTGCCGGCGGTGGCTGCAATCATGACCGGAACGCGGCCGGCGCTGATGTCGGCATCAACCGCTTCGGCCAGGGCAGGCAAGCTGATCCGCCCTTTGCCATCAGTCGGAAGGAAGACCACCGCCGCGCGGCCTATACCTGTCTGGTGCGCAGCCTTTAGCCAAGCGAGATGCGCCTCGCGCGACACGTAGATCGTGGGTTGACCGGCAAAGGCGCGCGCACCATGACTCGCATAGCCCGGCTCCGCCTTGGTAAGCGCGCAAAGCAGACCAGTAAGGTTTGCCTCCGAACCGCCCTGTGTGAAATGGCCGCCGCAGCCCTCAGGAAGACCTGCTCGGATACCTACGTCACGAATTACGTGCGCTTCTACTGCCACAGGAAAAGGCGAAGTGACGCCGCTTGCGAGTTGAGGGTTGAAGCTGCCTACGAGCTGGTCGGCACAGCGCGAAGCAAGGCTAGGTGTCGGATTAAACAATCCGAAATAGCGAGGATGGGCTGCATGCACCATGCCGCTCTCCATCCGCTCGATCGTCCAGGCCAGCACATCTTTGAGTTTGCGCTGCTTGTCGAAGCGGTATCCCACCAGGTCGGGGAACGCCTGGGCAGCACGGGGCGGCCGTACTGGGCCGCGTGCAACACGCAGGCGCGCCTGCGCCAATGCCGTGCACAATGCGAGTTCGGTTCGACGTGCAAAATCAGCATCCGGAAATAGGCCAGATGCCTCCAGCGTGCCGGAACCGATCTCGCTATTCAGATGTTCGCCCGAGGCGCCGAGCATAGAGAAAGTTCACGCGGATTGAGGGGCGGCGCATTGCGGCTGACGGTCAACCTCGCCTGCCCATAGAGGGCGCTTGCGCAGCATTTCAGATGTTTGCAGTGCCGGCACAGCTTCGGTCAGCAGGTCGTAGAACGATTGCCACAGTGGCAACACTCGGTCGTCCACCTCAATATGCCGACTGAGCGCGCCATGCCCTCCATCCGGATCGCTGTCAAAACGGATATGCTCGAGTAGAAAATGGCGGAAAGCCAGCAACGACGGACCATGCCACTCTGGCGCATCGAGGATAGCGGTGAACACACGTTCCAGCCCACCATCCTCGTAGCTCGCGATGCTCATGATCCGTATGACATCATCCATGCAACGCACGCGTTGCAAATAGAGGTGGCCTAACGCATCGACTCGAGGATCATGCGGAAATGTCGACAATTTTAGCAAACGAGCCATAAAGTCATCATGGTTCATCCGCTCGCCGGGAGTAGCCACACCGGGGAACGGAGACAGATTGTCGGTGTTGCATTCACCGGCGACAAGCTGTGACAACTGCATGTCCAACGGCCGAGCCTGTTGTGCCAAAAGTAGGTTTTCACGAAACTGCACGGAGAAATAGTAGTAGGCGCGACTCACCGCCACCAGGTCTCGGTATCCCAGACTCTCCCAGCGCAAGTCACAAATGCTGTCGATTGCTTCCAGATACCGCATGCTGGTGAACTCCTTCGGCTCGGGGCAGCCGCCAGGAACGCGGCATTTACCGGTTGGCGAACAGCTGTTGTATAAACCGGTAAGGGGGCGCCCACAGGCACGCAACACGCAGTTGCTCGATGCGGATTAGTTACGTTGCACGTTGTGTCTGCGATCGCACGGCCGCAACATACATCCGGTCGGTCGAACTCAAGAAGCATCGACCTGCTGACCGGCGGGACGACAAGCTTATGCACCCAGACACAGTAGCATTGCACGGAGGGTACTCGAGCAGTGATCACCACCGTTCCGCAACAGTGCCGATTTATCAGACGGTAGGCCACTGCTTCGACAACGCCGAACACGCTGCCGCACTGTTCAATCTGGAGGCAGACGGATACCGCTACGGCAGGATCGGCAATCCTACAACATCAGTGCTTGAGGGACGTCTTGCACAGCTCGAGGGCGGCACCGCTGCACTCGCCGTGAGCTCAGGCCAGGCGGCGCTGCATTGCGCCGTGCTGAACTTGCTCGAACCTGGAGGCAATATTGTCTCGGTACCCCAGCTCTATGGCGCGACACATACGCTATTCAGCCACATGTTGCCTGGTATGGGCATGAGTGCAGTATTCGCGGAGGGTGATACGGCGCGAGCCCTTGCCTCCTGCATCACGCCACGGACACGCGGTATTTTCTGCGAAAGCGTCGGAAATCCCGCCGGGAACGTATGTGATATCGCGGAACTCGCCGCGATGGCACACGCGCACGGCTTACCACTCATTGTGGATAATACAGTAGCGACTCCATTCCAGCTTCGCCCGATTGACTATGGCGCAGATATTGTTGTGCACTCGTTGACAAAATGTCTCGGCGGGCACGGCACAACCTTAGGCGGCGCGATCGTTGATGGCGGACGTTTTGAGTGGAGCAAATATCCAGAGCGATTTTCAAACTTCACTAAGCCAGACGCCTCATATCACAATCTTATCTACACCGAGCATTTTGCAGACGCCCCCTTCCTCGGTCGGTGCCGAAGCGTCTATCTGCGGCTCGCTGGAGCTGCGCTCTCGCCGTTCAGCGCGTTCCTCCTGGCTCAAGGCATTGAAACGGCGGCCTTGCGTGTCGAACGACAGGTGCAAAATGCGTGTCGTGTCGCCGCATTCCTGAGCACGCACTCAAGCGTCTCATGGGTGGATCACGCTTCACTGCCAGACAGTCCACACCATTGCCTCGCCGCAGCCTATCTCCGCCATGGCGCGCCCACTATCATGACCGTCGGCGTGCGTGGAGGCTACGACGCAGCCGTTACTTTCTACGATTCACTGTCGCTGATACAGCGCGTCGTCAATTTGGGCGACGCCAAGACCTTAGCCTGTCATCCAGCTTCGACCACGCATCGTCAGATGAGTACCGCCCAGCAGCGCGCGGCCGGCGTCTATCCGGAGTCGATCCGACTGAGCATGGGTATCGAGCATGTCGATGATATTATCGCCGATCTCGTGCAGGCGCTAGCTCACGCTCAAGCTTCCGCAAACGTCATGCCCTGCTTCGCTCAGGCCAGATCATAGCCAGTCGAACTATGAAAATATCCTCAAATCTGCCGCATAAGTTAGTCTGCACACGCGAGAATCCAACACTCCGTCGAGATACTCTGCGAATTGCGCTCGTTAACAATCTCTCGGATGCAGCCCTTCACGCCGGCGAACGGCAGTTCTACACGCTCCTGTCCCGGGCATCCGTAGGTCTGAAGGTCACGCTCGACTTGTACACGCTTCCCGGAATCGTTCGGGGAAGGACAGCTGAGGCGCATATCTCTGCTTATTATGAGGATTTTAGAAATCTAGAACGCAACAGGCCCGACGGCATTATCGTGACTGGCACGGAACCACGCCAGCGTCGTCTGCAAGACGAAGAGTTCTGGCCCAGTTTCGCGCGACTTTTCGACTTTACAAGAGAATCCGCGACCTCGGTAGTTTGGTGTTGCATAGCCGCTCACGCCGCCGTGCTCCGAGGCGACGGCGTTGAGCGAACAGTACTCCCTAACAAGCTGACCGGCCTTTTCGACAGTAACATCGTGCTCGGCGCACACGACTTGTTACGCGGCATGCCGAGACGCTGGCGCGTGCCGCATTCCCGCAGGCATGGTTTGATGCAACAAAGCTTGGAACAACACGGCTACGTCATCGCCGCCAAGTCTCGGCACACCGGGCCTGACATCTTTCTTAGGAAGGGCGGCGCCTGGGAGATCTTCTTACAATGCCATCCTGAATATTCTAGCACGAGCCTCGTTGGCGAATATCGACGCGATGTCAAGCGGTTCCTCTGTGGCGAGCAGAACACCTGTCCTATGCCGCCGGATAATGTGTTATCACTGAGTGTGCGGCGTCAGCTTCGGCAGCTTCGGTGCGAATTCATTCAAAAACGAGATCCGGGGCAACTGGCGGCGCTGAACGGGATACTCGAAGACGTTTCGCTACAGGCCAGCTGGAGCACTGACGCATGCCGGCTTTACAGCAATTGGCTGACGCATCTCAGCGAGACGGTGAGCGCAGAACGGTCTGTCGGAAGCCTTCCTGTCTCGACGCGCAGTACTGCGCCCGCTCGCGTTCTCGCTGAAGCACAGGCGGCAGAGTGATGCGGAACCTACCCGAAGTGGCGTTTATGAACGTGAAGTTGCATCCGTTGACCATGGAGCAGGTCATCACGCACATATGCGGTGCGCTTCGCGCTGGTCATGTCGTGAATGCCGTCTCGTTGAATGTCGCAAAGCTGGTCGCCTTGCGACGTGACCCAGACCTGCGGGCGGACGTGGCGTCCGGCAGTTTGGTGTTGGCTGACGGCATGGGAATTGTGTGGGGCGCCCGATTATCTGGCCTGAGTATTCCCGAGCGGGTCGCAGGCGTCGACCTCATGAATTGCATGATGGAGAAGTGCGTTGAGGAAGGTTGGCAACCTTATTTTCTGGGCGCCCGCCCCGCAGTGCTCGAGCGCGCAGTGGCAGCTGCCCGCAAGCGCTATCCAGGGCTGAAAATCGCCGGATGGCAGCACGGCTACTATGACTGCGCCGAGGTCCCAGGAGTAGTTTCAGCGATACGGGAATCTGGCGCGACGTGCCTGTTCGTGGGCATGCCAACGCCCAAGAAGGAGCAGTTCCTTGCCCGGCACGCTGCCGATCTTGGCGTGCCGTTTCGGATGGGCGTAGGTGGCGCCCTAGACATCTTGGCAGGCGTGACTTCGCGCGCGCCAACTGTCTGGCAAACTGCGGGATTCGAATGGCTCTACCGCCTGATCCAGGAGCCGCGGCGGATGTGGTGGCGTTATCTTGAAACCAATACGCGATATCTAGGCCTGCTTGCCGCTTTTCTGGTGGCACAATGCTGGCGGGGATTGTGGCGGTCCCGGTTCCCCGCGATGTTGAAAGCGCTGCCGCGGCAACGCCAATACCGATCGGCCGGCGAGAATATGCCTGCTCTTGAAGCGGCGTCCGACACGGAGAGCGGCACCGTGCGCTGCAGGACGATCCTTGCTGCCGATCTGCCGGCAGTCGAGGCCCTGCTGCGCGAGGGGTTTCCCAGCAGGCAGGGATCCTGGTTCACGAAGGCCCTTGAGACATTATCCAAGCACACGCCGCCGCCCGAGTATCCGCAATTCGGCTATGCACTGGATTGTGCGGGCCAAGTCGTGGGAGCGCTGCTTGTGATTACCTCCACGCCGGACCCGCGAGGGCATTTGCAGATCCGGCGTAACGCTTCCTGTTGGTACGTCAGGCCAGCGTTCCGGGTTTACGCGCCGCTATTGATCGGTCACGGGGTTCGTCGTTCTCAAGCCACTGACGTAAATATCTCGCCGGCCTTGCATACCTGGCGCATACTTGAGGCGCAGGGTTTCAAGCGCTTCTGCGACGGCTTGTTTGTAGGATTTCCGCTGCTCAGTTTGCCCCGAGGAGGTGCGAGCGCGCTAGACTGGCAGCGCGCCAAGGCGGCAGGCTGGCCCATCCCTGCCGCCCAAGAGGCTATCTTGCGGGAACATGAATCATTTGGCTGCTTCAGCTTGGTATGCCGTGATTCAGAAGGCGTGACCGTTTGTGTATTCCGCGAACGCCGATTTCGCAATATCCCGATGGCTGCAGCACAAGTGATATTCTGCGAGCGGATCGCCGACCTAAGGAGATTTGGTTCCGTCATCGGCTATCAGCTTCTGAGACGTGGCTATAGCTGCATCGTGCTCAATGCGAACTGTAAGGTGCGCGGAATACCTGGCTACTGCTTTCCAGGCCGTTCGCCGATGTATTATCGCGGAGTTGACAAGCCGGAGTCCGGGGACTTGCTATATACCGAGGCTGCACTCTTTGGCTTCTAGAGCATACAGCTTGTCGCGGCTCCCCTAGCCAATCAGCTTGGCATCCTGATCTGAGAAGCGGGCATCCTGTGCCGTGCCATCACCTTTTCCGGCCGTCCCGTTTCGCCTCTGAGACCAGCAAGCAGACCGGTCACCGCCGCAGCAACTGGATCGAATTTGCAAGACAAAGCCAATACCACGGCATGGCCAACCTGGGTTGCAACCGTCCAGGCCAGCCAGGTCGGATAAAACTTCCGCACAAACAAGATCCGATTGCGGAACTCAAGATAAGTCGCGAGGTATGAGGCGCCGGTTTGCTTTTGTGCGCTGCCGATAGTCGAGCCGCCCAGATGCCTGACGACAGATCTGTGCGCATAACCGATAGTGCCGATCGCTTTTGCTCGGATGCCCCAGTCAAGATCCTCAAAGTACAAGAAATAACTTTCGTCCATGAGTCCCACTCGCTGCATGAGGTCACGTGTTACGTAGAGTGAGGCGCCGGATGGTGCATCGAGCTGCTGCTCAATAAACTTGTTCTCTTGTTCCGCTTCCTGTGTAGTCATATCGAGGCCGACACAACCCGTCTGCCCACGAAACTTGGACCATTTCAGCCCGCAACTGCGCAGATGCTCTGGTCGCTCCTCGGTGCACAAACGGCTACCCACCATTCCAAATCCATACCGTTCAGCGTGCACCTCAAGTTCCCATAAGGCGCTAGGCATCGGCTTCGTATCCGGGTTCAGGATCCAGACCGCTTCCCAGCCAGGCCAATCATCAATGCATCTGACACACGCATTGATGGCGCCTGCGTAGCCGAGATTCTCCTCCATGGCCGCTACATGCACCAAGGAAGGTTGGAAGCTAGGGCGCAACAACTTAAACCGTTTCACTCTGCTGCCTAATCTCGGTTCCATGAGATGGCACTGGTCGTCGCTTGCAGGCAGCAGAAACTTCACTGCACGCAGTCTCTCCAAGACGCTGATGACGCCGACAGCTCCGCCGTTTTCGGCGACCACCACCTCGAAGTTCGATCGACTGTCCAACCTGCTCAACGCGCCGAGGCACATGACGAGGTCGTCCGGGTTTTTAAAACCGACAATAATAACGACCACTTTCGCTAGCGGCCGTTGTACGGATAGATGCTGTGCAGCTGCTAACACGCGGGAACTACGCGGTTCGCGGCCAAGCTTACCGTTCGCCCGCGTGCCCATAATGAGCGGAGTAGGGGTAATCCCTCGATAACCAGCGGTAGTACTGAGGCCGAAACCCCGCGCGGGCTTGTCCGATAGAAAACGTCCGGAACTGGGCGCTTTCTGTTGCATCGTCCGTGCACAAGAAAGATTGCTCGATGACCCGACATGCGGGCGATCGCCAGCGCGTCCGAAGTTGCATCGCATTCGCTTCCATACGGAACGCTTAAGGAATAAATGGACCGATTTATAATCTTCTCCAACACCGACTTTCCGCCGGCAATTTCCGAGACAATCTCTCCTCCGGCAAGCGACCGAAAAAACATGTGACGCATCGAATGGTTTCCGATATCAACACCGCAGTGGCCCAGTCCCGATAAATCACGCTCGGTCATGAACAAACGCGTGCTGGCCCAAAGATCCGACTCGGTTGTGCCGAGTGCCTTGATGATCTCTGCGCGTAAAGAGAGCACTTGGTCTGGCCTTAACAAACAGACAAGCTGCGCAATTATCTGCGGTGCCGTGAGAGGTGCCGCGCGAGCTTGGCCAAGGAGCGACATCATCTGCCCCGCGCCGAGCCTTTCGTAGGCCAAAGATATCAGATTATCGAACGGGATAGTATGATGCATTATACTCGCAGGGTTGACAAATAATAGCGCTGGAGCGCTGGCCTCCCGCAACAAGGGACCAGCGACATCCAATACTGACCGATAGAGGTCGTCAAAGGTAATCAGCAGCGCGCGGCGGGGTAACTTACCTCCCAGCAGGTCAGCCTCACAGATAATATCGTAATTGCGCGAATAGTAAGCCAGGTGCTTGCGAAATGTTTCAGGTGATGTCGTGACACCAAGATGTCTGACGAGGCAGTCTTTATCGTGCGAGATATGATGATAGACCACGACCCTCGGGCTTAGGTCATTGCATCTAATTGTCTCGGGGCAAGTGACTGAGGACATAGTTGCAAAGCTCTGATACGACATTGTGCCAGTATGCGAAGCCACTCTGACGCCATGTTCTCTGCTCTGTAGCATTTACGTCGTTCTATCCCTGAACACGCAAGGCCACAGCGGGATACAACAGGACCGACGATTATACAACCACGCACTCACACTATCCGCAATTTTCTCGCGAGCTCAACGACTAGAAGCTTCGTTCAATCCGATGCAGTGCGGGTGCTTACTCGTTTCTGTTAGAAAAAGAGTTCTGCCCGATGACCTTGCGTATCATGACGGTGTTCGGTACCCGCCCTGAGGCTATTAAAATGATGCCAATCGTGCACGAGTTGCGCCGTCGCAACTCCATGACTCCTGTCGTTTGTGTCACTGGGCAACATCGCGAGATGCTGGACCAGGTGTTCAGGGCGTTCGGCGACAAGCCAGACATCGATCTGAATATTATGTCGAAGGGCCAGTCGCTCGGTGAGGTCACTGCCAAGGTACTCACGCGCGTGGCAGACGTTTTGGCGCTCGAACAGCCCGACATGGTCCTGGTACACGGCGACACTACCACCGCGTTTGCTGCGGCTACGGCTGCCTTCTACGCGCGCCGCAGGATCGGGCATGTCGAGGCAGGTCTCCGTTCCTTCGATATTGCGAACCCGTGGCCCGAGGAGTTCAACCGAGTGGCTATCGACAGCATAGCCGATCTTTGCTTTGCACCGACTGAAGGTGCAGCCGAAAATCTTGAGCAGGAGTATAACAGGCACTGCAAAATCGTCGTGACCGGCAACACTGGGATCGATTCCTTACTCCACATAGCAGCGCGGATTTCGACCGATCCCGACCTGGCGCTTCAAGCTGCCGGGCGCTATCCGTTCCTTGACTCTGATCGCCGCCTGATTTTGGTCACTGGTCACCGTCGCGAAAGCTTTGGCGCCGGCTTTGAAGCGATCTGCACGGGTCTGCGCTCAGTCGCTGCACGCCCTGATGTGCAGGTCGTCTATCCGGTTCACCTAAACCCCGATGTCCAGCGCGTCGTTCGCCAGCGGCTCACCGATGCCTCGAATATCCATCTGATTGAGCCGGTTGATTACCTGGATATGGTTTTCCTGATGCAGCGCGCAGATGTGCTGATCACCGACTCAGGCGGTATCCAGGAAGAAGGCCCGGCGCTTGGTAGGCCCGTTCTCGTCATGCGTGAAGTGACCGAGAGGCCCGAAGCCATGGCTAATGGCGCGGTGAGATTGATCGGAACCTGTCCAAAAGCCATGCGTCGGGAGGTCGATCTCCTCCTGGACGATGCTGAGGCACATTCGGCCCGTTCAATCCCAAGCTTCCCGTATGGCGATGGCCACGCCGCTGCACGCATCGTCAACGCCATCGAGGAATATGTGCAATGACACAGGTCTGCGTTATGGGATTAGGCTATATCGGCCTCCCGACCGCAGCGATGCTTGCTAGCCGGGGCTGCGACGTCATTGGTTGTGACATCAATGAGCAGATCGTCGCCACGATAGCGAGTGGAAAGCCACACTTCCAGGAGCCCGACTTACAGATGCTGCTAGATGCAGCCCTGCACACCGGACGGCTGCAAGTTCAAACAACCCCGGCTGAGGCCGACTACTTTATCATTGCTGTTCCGACACCGTTCAAGGCTGGTGGTAAGCCCGACCTGTCCTATGTGGAGTCCGCAGCCGACTTGATCGCACCGCACGTCCGCCGCGGCAATACCATCATCCTGGAGTCGACCTCACCGATCGGCGCTACACAAGCGCTGGCAATGCAGGTGCAGCAGGCGCGGCCCGACCTGCAAGTGCCGGGGTTTATGCTGGATGGCGGTCACGACATCCATGTGGCTCATTGTCCGGAGCGCGTTATGCCCGGACAGATGGTACGCGAGCTGACGTTCAACGACCGTATTATCGGCGGAATGACACAATCCTGTGCAGCGAGTGCCCAGGCGCTCTACGGTGAATTTGTCACCGGTCAGATTACGCTTACCGACTGCCGCACTGCGGAGTTTGTAAAGCTCGTGGAGAACAGCTTTAGGGACGTTAATATCGCCTTCGCAAATGAATTGTCGTTGATCGCCAGTTCGCTTGGCATCGATGTTTGGGAGGCTATTGAACTGGCGAACCGCCACCCTCGCGTCAACATCTTGAAACCAGGTTGCGGCGTTGGCGGGCACTGTATCGCCGTCGATCCCATGTTTCTGGTGGATGCGGCGCCACGAGAGGCGCGGCTCATCCGAACCGCACGCGAAGTCAACGATAGTAAGCCGTCCTGGATTAGCGCCCATATTCTTAAGCTCGGCGCGCGGTTCCGTGATCCCGTGGTCGCCACGTTGGGAATCACCTACAAAGCCGATGTTGACGATCTGCGTGAAAGCCCCGCGATCCAAATCGTGCGCGAGGTGGCGCAGCACAACTTGGGTCGCGTCCTGGTGGTGGAACCGAACGTACGCATCCTGCCCGACGCGCTGTGTGGCTTTAACAATGTCAGTCTGGTAGATCTGCAAACCGCGCGGGAGGAAGCCGACATCATGGCGTTCCTCGTTGCGCACCGCCAGTTCCGCCAGATGGACCGCAAGTCGATGCTGAACAAGGCCGTGGTTGACGCGGTCGGGTTGATGGCTTGACGCTGCGTCATTTGTTGAAAGGTGAACTCTGGCAGCGGAGCCTGCGCCATCGAGCACTACAACATTGGGCTTTACAAAGTACCGCGGTCATACTTGCTGCCCTCGCAGTCGAATATGGCGTGCAATTCGCCCGTTCTGTCGTGTTGACGCATAACCTCGACCGGGTGCAGTTCGGCGTCGCGTCAGCCATGGCGGCTACCCTCACGTTGGTCGACATGAGTACCGGGCTTGGGGCTGATCGTTACCTCGTACAGGCGAAGGAAGGTGGCTCGCAGGCCGCGCTAGCAGCAGCGCATGCAATCACCATAGCGAGGGGCTTTCTGAGCGGCCTCTTGCTGCTACTGTTGGCCATACCCGCCTCTAGATTGCTGCACATACCAGAACTTGCAGCGGGATTTGCCTGCCTTGGTGTCATTCCCGTTATCCGCGGCTTCGAGCACTTGTGGTTGGCGCAACAGCAACGGCAGCACCGGTTCCTTGGCAGTTCTCTCGCCGCCTCTTGCGCCAATGCGACCGGCCTAGTTGGCGTAATTGCAGCCAGTGCTCTGACGCATGATTATCGCGCCGTGCCCATCGGACTTGGGCTGCAGGCCGTCGCACTCGTGCTAGGCAGCCATGTTGGTGCAGGCTGCCGTTACCGGATTTCAATATCGCCGCAGGCGCTCGGGCGGGCTTTGCAGTTTGGCGCGCCCCTCATGATCAACGGTCTGGCACTTGCCGCGGTGGCACAATGCGATAGGTTGGCGGTGGGGCATTTTCTGGGCGTGGCTACCCTGGGCCACTATACCGTCGCGGCGATGACGTTCTATCTCCCATCGTCGCTGCTACTGCGCCTGCTTATGGCGGTCGCCCAGCCCCGCCTTTCATCTGCCTGGCACGACTCACCGGCCGGTGATTTCAGACGCCTGTATTATCGATTGAACGGCCTTATCGCCGCAGTAGCGGGCAGCTTCGCGCTTGGTGTCGCGTTGGCCGGAAACATGCTGCTGACGGCATTATTCGGCGTCGGATACGCCGTGAGCAGGGAGTTTCTCTTTGTCTACGGGATCTTTGTATTCGTGCGGTTCGCCAAAACCAGCGTGAATTTTGCAGGGCTGGCAATGGGTCGGACCAGAGACCTGATGCTGTCGAACTTGTCTGGCGTGCCTATGCTGTTGGTGGCGTGTTCGGTGTTACCCGCATGGCCGTCGCTTGTCGTTGTCGCTCTGACCGCCCTGCTCGGTGAACTCATCGGGACTGCCGTCGCATGCTATCGGCTTCGTGCGGCCGTGGATTTCGTTGCGTTCAGCAGAAGTTTCCTGCTGGCACTCTCCTTACCTGTCGTTTCGGGTGCTTGGGTGTTGCTTTCGGATCCGTCAGTCGCTCAACGTCTCGCCGCACTGATGGTCGTGTGCGGGTTAGCCATCCCCGTTTTATCAGCTGTGCTGCTCGGCCCCGCCGCGTTGGGTGGTTCGGAACCTCGCTTGCGACTGGCTCCCGGTCGGTCGAAATGATGGCTTCACATGCAATGTCTCTTGCACAGCCAAGCTCTTTGCAAGGCGCTCGATTAATCCCCAGCACGCGACTTTCTTTCCTTCCCACCATTCTTCTCCTCGCAATTCTGCTGCCAGAGGATCTGTCGATCCGGCCAGGCGGCCTGTTGCTGACGCTGCCACGAGTCGTGCTGCTGCTATCATCGCCCTGGTGGATCGGCAAACTTGCCGGCGCTGCCGCGACGCGCCGTATGCCGCTCGTTGCCTGCGACGGTCTCGTGTTACTGTTCGGCATTTGGATGGTGATATCCGTTAGAATGAGTAGCGGCTTCGACCGAGCACTGGTCGGCGCAAGCGTTCTAGCTTTGGAGTTTGCCGGCGCCTACGCGGTTATCCGGGTTTGCCTCACCGACATGCCAACACTGCTTGCCTTCGCTCGTTTCCTGACCTATGCACTTGCTTTAAATGCCGTCGTAGGGGCACTGGACGTGCCGCTACACCGCCACGTAGCACATGACCTTGCACAATCCATAACGCATTATGACAAACCCTGGCGTATCGATGAGCGGAACGGCATCGTTCGGGCGCAGGGCATGCAGGAGCACCCAATTCTGCTCGGTGTCGTCAGCAGCTTTGGCGTCTGTCTTGCCTTGTCTTTGCTGCGTGGTTGGACACGGCGAGTGGCGGTGCTGTGTTGCGCCATAGGTGTTGTCTCAACCATGTCGTCGGCCCCGATGGGTGCCACTGCCATGGGCTGCATACTCCTCGGATTGCGCCGTGCAACACCAGGTTTCACGTCACGCTGGAAAATCCTACTCATCGCCGGCTTCGTGCTGTTGGCGGCACTCCTCAGTGTGCACCCTCGGCCGTTCTCATTTCTGCTCGACCATTTTACCCTCGATCCCGAAACCGGTTATTACCGCCTCATGATCTGGAATTTAGTAGGAGACCTTGTGCTCTCCCATTGGATCTTCGGTCTTGGCCTCGATATGAACTTCAATGATGTCTTCGGTGTCGCCAACACAGTGGACTCAGTTTGGCTCGAGACGGCAGTCGAGTTTGGAATTCCGGGCTCGCTCCTGCTAGGCTGCATTTTCATTCTGGCCCTATGGCGACCGACGCACCAGATGGCGGGCATCTGCGCGGACTTCGGCTGTGCGCTGGGCATCATCATTTTCCTTTACATTTACCTCGGCTTTACAGTGCATTTCTGGGGTTGTGCATGGCTCATGATCGGCGTGATCGCGGCCTTGCGCGTAAACCTCGGCGTCCAGGCTTGCAACAGCGCCTTCGGCGTCGCGCCGGCGAGTTCCGCAAGTGACAATGCTTGAAATTTCCAAGCGGGCTGATGCGCAGCGACCTGACAACCAGTTCGACACGATGCGCATACTTGCCGCAGCGCTTGTGCTGGTGTCTCATTCGGTGCCGCTCAGCTACCGTTCGGATGCTGGAGAGGTCTTCGTTTGGCTGAGCCATGGGCAGACGACCGGCGGCTCAATTGCGGTGAAGATGTTCTTTATCATAAGCGGCTATCTGGTGACGGCGAGCTATCTGCATGCGCCGAGTCCAGCCCGGTTCGTTGCCAATCGCGCTCTCCGCATTCTGCCGGCGTACTGGTTCGTTTTGCTTCTGCTGGCCTTCGTAGCTGGCCCACTGCTCTCGACAAACACGTTACGCCAATACTTCGCTAACAGCGACGTCTATCGTTTTCTGCTGTTGAATATGGTGTTCCGCTATACGGAGCACCTGCCTGGAATACTGCTCACTAATCCCTTTCCTGGCGCCATCGACGGGCCGCTCTGGACCTTGCGCTACGAAATTGCCTGTTACGGATGCGTGTTGCTCCTGGGCGTCACGAGACAACTCCACTTGGTATTCGTCACCACGCTCTTCTCGATTGCGTTCATAGTCATGCTGGTGTGGCCAGCCGACGTGCGGCCGCCTCTCGCCTGCGCCTTCCTTGCGGGTAGCTGCTTAAAACTCGCAGGCCTTCCCAGATACCGCTGGCTTGCGTTCGGCTGTGTGGCTGGATGGGGCCTTGCGTTCTTCACTTCGTATTACATCTCAATTTCAGCGGTGATGGCGCCGTATCCAATATTAATCCTGGCAACATCGCGCGCTGGCACTCTGCCGAAACTGTCTAGGTACGGGGACCTCTCGTATGGACTCTATATCTATGCCTTTCCCTGGCAGCAACTCGCGGCACAGGAGTTGGGCAACCATGCCACCTGGTATTGGAACGTTGCTGTCTCGGGCGCGCCTGCTTTGCTTTGCGCCTATCTTTCCTGGCATTTCATAGAGGCCCCGGCCTTGCAGTTGAAGCATGGTTTGCAACGACGTGCGGTGCCGTGGCGTAACCCCAAGGCAGCGGGACCGCCACTCGGAAGCGTCAAACCGTAAGCTCCTGGCTGCGGGCCCGGTTGGCGCGACAGAGGCTGCCTGGGGCTGTCCCTGGCTCCCGGATTGCGATGAGTGACTTTACTAGTCCAGCGAAGCGCTCGCTTTCTAATGTGGCATCGGGGAAGAGCGCTGCCATCATGCGCCGGTCAAGCAAGGTATTGCTCTGGATTTGCCGCATGGCTGTGTCGATGTCAGGCGCTATGCCCCATGGCCCACGCGGCTTGCGCATCAACATCGATGCACGAACGGTATACGGCAGCCAGTGGAAAAAAGCCGTTGTGCAATGGGGCTCAACAGGAAACCAGAAATAAGGTGTTTGCACGTAATAACCCGGGGCTAGGCGCCGTACTTCCCGCGCCGTTGACGACATGTCCGCCCACGTGCCGACATGCTCGATGACCGAATTCGAATGCACGAGATCAAAAGACATGTCTTCCAACGTCCCGAGGTTACGCGCGTCGCCCTCTATGGACTCCATTCCAGGTCCAGATGAAGCAAATGGCACGAGATTGACGAGCGTAAGATCGACTTTCCGGTCACCGATCAAATCTGCCATGGCGTTCCAGTAAGCAGGTTCACCGCCGACATCGAGAATGCGGCACCGGCTGTTAGCATGGAGCACCTGATCAACGAGTTTGAGAAACAACTGGAATCGTCGGCGCCGCAGCACCACGCTGCCACTTCCATCAAAGCCAAGACATAAGGCAGCCCGGGACATCATCGTCATGGTGCATCACTGGATTGGGAGCCATGGCGCGCCTCAGGAAGGCGCTCACGCTCGAACTTCGTAGAGACTTTCGGTCCAGCGAACAGCTTTCCGCTCACCATGTCTCTATTGCCTGTGAACGACAGCCGGCTGCCGCCGGAATACGGGTAGAACGGACCATAAGCTCCGCTCACATCGAAGTAGTTAGACTTCACGGTTACACCATCAACCATGTTGCGCCCTGGATCCTGGCGGATCACCACAAGATAGGATGCGGTCAGTGCAGGCCCTGTCGCTATGAGCGTGTTGAAAGCAATTGTCGTGTCGCTGACGGTGCCGCCGAGCTGGGCCTCGACCTGCACGCCCTCTCCTGGGCTTGGAAAGCGCCCGTCTGGTTGCGGATCGAACAATGTGTTGTTGAGAAACAGCGAGTTTGACGCGTCACTTCCGCTAAACTGGATCGTATTAACGTGCGCGCCGGGATAGAAGCCTGCGCGCTCGAAGATGTTGTTATAAACGATGAGCCGGCCGTGCCGGAATTCGACATAATGCTGTGGTGCATTCAGCAGCCAACTCCAGCCGATCGTCAGATTTAGGCCCTCAAAGGCAATCAGCGACCAGATCTGCGCGGGAGCGCCGGTCTTCCCTTGGCCCGCACCATCGATGGTACATCGAATGATCCGCAGGTCGCTCGCGGCCGGACTGCCTGCGAGCGGTAGGATATTGTTGCGACCGACCTGGAAGCGGGAGTTCAGTATCGTGATGTCGTGCCCGGTGACACGAACGCCCCAGCCACCGTCCAGCCCAAAATCAACCCCGCGGAGCATGACTTTGTTACCTGACACGGTGACAAGGTGGCGGCCCACGTCGACGGCTACGCCGTCGCGGGCGAGCGTGGTGGGATTCACCAGCGTCGACGCTGCATCGGCCCCGGTTGCGTAATCCACACCCGCCACAGGCCAAGGGGGGCGCACCTTATAGCGGCGCAGAATGCCGGCGAGTGGCAGTTCAGCTTGGGACACGGGAACGGAGGCCGCGTATGACGGCACAGTTTGGGCAGGTAAACCAGGACTGGGGTCGCTAACCAGGAGCGCACTGCCAACCGCGAGAACAAAACCAGCAGTGCACCCTACTGACGAGACCACGCGTTGGTATAGGCTCATGCAGGTCGGCCCGGGAGCTTCCGCCTGGCCAGACCAGGCGGACAGGCACTGCGCGCGACCAGAGCTAGCATGCGCCGGGTTCGCCAGAAGCGTAGCCTGCACAATGTTGCCAGCGCACCAAGGCGGGCGTGCCAGCCGTGTAGCCGTGGTGAAACGGCAATTTTCGCCGCGTGTGGAAAGATGGAAAGAGGCATCAGTGTGCCGCGGAACAGATACGCCACACGGCCCCAAGGCCGCTCGGATGCGAGAGCGAACGTTTCGGTAAGGATGCGCTCCCAGCGTGCTTTCAGTTCTTGCCAGCTAGTGCGCGCAGGATGGCGCACAACGGCATCGGGAGCATAACCGAGCCGAAAGGCGGCGCTTCGAGCACGCATGGACCACTCTACGTCTTCGGAGACGCCTGCGCGAAATCCGCCAACCTTGTCAAAAACCCGGCGCCAGACGAACATGTTTCCGGTTCCGGTAAACCCCACCTTCTCGATGTAGCGGCGAAAGTCGAAATTGAATACGATCTCAAACGCTTCGACACCGCTAGGGCGACGTTCGTTCTGAGCGAAAACAACAACCTTTCCGCCGGTAAAATCGAAATGGGTGAGTGACTTCACGCCTGCCGCAAGCCAGTCCGGCTCTGCCTGGCAATCACTGTCCAGAAACGCCACGACCGTGCCACGGCTGGCAGCGACCCCTGCATTTCGCGCCGGACCGGCCCCTTGCTCATAAGCCCGGACGACTTTTGCAGAAGACGCGGCCTGCTTTACAGCACCCAGCCCGCAGGAGGAATTGTTGTCGGCTACGACAATTTCGAAGTGTTCGCTAGGCCATGTCTGTTTCAGGAGGGATGCGTGACAACGCCGAAGTCCCGCTAGATCGTTAAAATGCGGTATAATGACTGAGACGAACGGCGGGTCAGCGCTCGCAGCCCCTTCTTCGGTTGAGAACTTCATAGTCGTAACAATAGGTCGGGCACAGATGCACACCAGAGTTACCTGGAGCAACACTCCCGGCTATTTAAACCCAGCGTACAGCCAGTACTGGCCCATCCCGGGATAAACGACGGGATGGACCAGTAGCAATTGACCTAGCTGCCCGGCGTCGCGATCAAACGTCCGGTCTTCAGGTTGACATTGTGGGAGAACGTCAAGTCGCTACCCGTCGGGTTTGGGTATAACGCCCCATAGGCTCCGCTGGGATCGAGGAAGTTGTTGCTCACCGTTACACCTTGTAGCAAGTTCGAGCCCGCATCCTGATGCAGTGCAATGAGATACGACGCCGTGAGTTTCGGTCCGGTCGAAATCACCGTGTTTTTCTCCACGCGGGCGTTCTCGATCTTGGATCCAAGCTGCGCCTCAACCTGTAGATCCTCTCCGCTCGACGGAAATCCCCCGACCGGCTGCGGATTGTAGACGGTGTTAAACGCAATAATAGATCCTTCTGAAACGCCGCCGTTGAATTGCACGTCATTGACATGCGCACCGACATAGAAGCCGACGCGGTCAATGAGATTATGATCATCAAGTAGCCGCCCTCCGCGAAATTCAACTATGTGCTGCGGCGCGTTCCTCAGCCAATTGTAGCGCGTGACAAGACTTGTTCCAACAGAGTCGATAAGCGACCAGATCGCTGCGGGATTACCAACCAAGCCTGTGCCGCCGCCATCTATGGTGCAGTGAAGTATCGACAAGCCGGACTCACCGGCACTGGTCACGATCGGAACCAGATTGTTTTTGCCTACCTGAAAGAAGCTTTTCTCGATCGTATCATTCTGGCCCTCGACGTAGACGTTCCAACCGCCGTGGGTCGAGAAATCGTATCCGCTCAGAACAACATTGTTCCCCGATACAATGATCTGATGGGCGGACGCGTTTACGGAGACGCCGGTCCGGCTTATCGTGCCGGCGTCCAGCAGCTTCATACTTTCCGGCACTCCGACATGATAATCGACGCCGGCCACACTCCAAGTCGGACGAACCGGGTAGTGGGCAAGTAAAGTTTGATATTGTGGTGCGGCGACCGCAATTGCTGGGACAAGCGGTGTAACCATCGCGAACGAGGCAAGAGTGTAGAGAATTCGCATCTCTCACGATCCTTTCAGAATTAGCTAGTATTTGGCGTAATATACTACCAGTAGCGGAGCCTCACTTTGCTTCCGCTTCTATGTTTGTTTGGTTAGACTTGTTATTCCCTGACGGGCGATGCTTTAGCAAGCACCACCTCGTTGAGAACATTACAAGTAAGTTGAAAAGCGCGCTGGCAATAAAGCTCCTGGTTGCCGGAGGCCTTTACCAACTACTCGGGCGCGAGCCAACCCGCGGTGGTCGGTTGCGTGAGTTAAAGTCTGTCCATGTTGTATCTATTTCTATGTTGCTTCGAGTGAGTTTTTGCCTTTGGCGGCTGTCGCCAAGATCACGAAGTCGCCAAGCTTTTCGCTTCGGAAGATTGCCATTCGAGTGAGCATCTACAGCGGGTATACCGCGGATGCGCCTGTTCCGGAAAAGGATTGTCTGAGTAGTTTCCGAGGCTGCCTCACATTCCCGCACCATTGCAGTTTCCGCCTGCAACGTGCCGACCGCGCATCCCGCGATTGGTGGACACGTCAGTGGAGGCAGCCAATGACGCAGACACCAAAAACACAGGCACTCAGAATCGCCGAGCCGAAGATCTTTGAAGATCATTGGACAAAAGACGGCGCTTCGCATGGAACGGCACCAAAGTGGGCCAAGTATCACACCGACATGGCGAGCGAGTTCCCATCTCCCTTCCGTGGAAAACGTGACCCACTGGCGCATCAGATAGAAAAGTTCGTCGAAAAGCTCGATATGCTCCGGCCGGAGCCCGGCGGTCCTGCGTTCCTCGGCAAAAGCGGAGCGCTGACTTACACCTATCCAGACGTAAAGAACGTCAAGATCAACCAGCAGATGGGCAATCTCGACGCCGTCCTGGACGATGTGGTCGAACTGTTCGATGGCGCTCCCAACTGGGGCAATCCGCTGACCATGTGCAACGTCATTCCGCAGGCCAACACGGCTGCCATCATTGCGTCGATGTTGTCTCAGGTGTTTTCGGTCAATATTCTGGAAGGCGAGTACGCGCAGAACGTCCACCGCGCCGAGTTGGAAACGGCCGGCATGCTTGGCAACCTGGTCGGTTGGAACCCGGTCGAGACAGGCGCGATCTACACCTGGGGCGGCGGTGGTTGCTGGACCTATGGCGTCAAATATGGCTTGACCAGGGTGTTGCCGAACTCGCGCTCTGCCGGCGTTCGCACCGATGCCAAGGTGATCTGTTCGCAGCAAGCCCATTTCGTGAAGCGGAACGCAACCGACTGGATGGGCCTCGGCTCGGACAACATTGTCCACGTACGAACTGATCCCGAGACAAACCAGATGGATGTCGTCCACCTGGAGGAGATCCTGAAGGATTTCACTGCCAAGAAGATCCCTGTCGCGACCATCGTTTGTACAATGGGCACCACGGATGCCAGCGCGTTCGATCCAATCCGGGAAGTCCGCGCACTGATCGACATTTATCCGAACCCGGAGGGTTTTGGCAAGACAGTGCTCTATGCTGATGCGGTCGTCGGCTGGTCCTGGGTCTATTTTAAGGACTATGATTTTGAAGCCAATCCGCTCGGCTTTTCGGCCCGTATCCTGCCTGTCCTCAAGCAGAACGGCCAAGCCATGAAGGACTTGAGCTACGCCGACGCGGTCGGCATCGACTTCCACAAGGTCGGCTGGGCACCCTATGTCAGCAGCTGTTTTCTCTACAAGAACGCTGACGAGTTCGAGACGCTACACCGTTGGGGCGGCGACTCCTATCTGCAGGTGCGCACGCCATACAACCCGATGTACTACACGCTGGAAGTCTCTCGCACGGCATCGGGTTCGCTCGCGGGTTGGGCGACACTGAAGTATTTCGGTATGGAAGGCATGCAGGCTATCCTTGGCGGCATTCTTGAGACGAAATACTACCTCTACGATTTGTTGCAGACGATGTCTGACATGGTCTGCGTCAACCCAGACGATACGGGACTGATCACGCTCTACCGGGTGTATCCGGAAGGCGTGGACGCCAAGGCACAGTACAAAAGGGAACTGACGGAGAGTGCCTCGCGCGCTGACCTGATCAAGCACAACAAGCTGACCAGGGATGTGGGCGACAAGCTCTACGAATGGTTTCGGGCTGGCCATAAAATAGATGGCAAATACACACCCTATATGAGTTTCAGCACAGGCTTCCGCAATGCGGCTTACAACCGCGACGGCACGGATGAGGACGCCGTCATCTACGCGATAAAAACGTTTCCGATGAACGTGTTCGTGACGCCGGACATCATTCAATGGGCGCTGCACTGCGTGCAGCAGGCTCGCAATGAGGTTCTGAAGGGCTAATCCCGCTTCGACTTAACAGGACAGCCGGACCCTCGGTCCGGCTGCTTCCTCATCTCTCAAGAGGATATGTCGAAGATGACGACGATGAGCCAGCCGGCGAGCGCGCCCGCGCGCGTGGCCGACAACATGCCCGCCATTTCAGGCACTCTGTTGGCCAAGCCGGTCACCGGAAAGGCGGTCGTGGTGATCAGCATGCTCGCTTTCGCCGTCATGAACGTCACAACTATCATCAGCCTGCGCGGGCTGCCGAGCATGGCCGAGTATGGCCTCACCTCGATCTTTTACTACGTGTTCGCAGCAGTTGTGTTTCTGATCCCGACTGCACTCGTCTCCGCCGAACTCGCCTCGGCGTTCCCCGAACAGGGCGGCGTCTTCCGATGGGTCGGCGAGGCGTTCGGGCCGCGGCTCGGCTTCGCCGCCATTTATTATCAGTGGCAGGCGATCGTCATCTGGTTCCCCACCGTGCTCATCTTCGCAGCTGCCGCTCTGGCCTATGTGTGGTGGCCGCTGAGTTTCGATCAGGCACTTGCTGGCAACAAGATCTACACCATCGTGGTTCTGCTCGCGGTGTATTGGGCTGTCACGCTGTTCACCTTCCGCGGCATCAAGGCCTCCTCGCAGTTGAGCTTCGTAGGCGGGCTGTTCGGCACGATCATCCCTGGATCTGTGCTGATCGTCCTTGGCATCGCCTACCTGTTCTTGGTCAAACCCATTGCGTTGAACCTGCACGGCAGCCTTCTGCCGGATTTCGGCCACGTACAGAACCTCGTCCTCGGCATTGGCGTGTTCCTTTATTTCGCCGGCATGGAAATGCAGGCGGTTCACGTGCAGAACCTGAAAAATCCTGCGCGCGACTATCCGCTTTCCGTGCTCATCGCCACGGTCATTGTAGTGGTGCTTTTTATACTCGGCACGTTGGCAGTAAGCCTGGTTATCGCGCCGAAAGACATCGAGCTCAACCAGAGCCTGCTCGCCGCCTATCGCGATCTTTGGGCGGCTGTCGGCGCCCCTTGGCTTGGTAACGTCATGGCCGGCCTGATGGTGATTGGCGTGCTTGGCCAAGTGAGCGTTATCGTTGCCGGACCGTCCATGGGAATCCTGGCGGTCGGCAAGGCCGGCTACCTGCCGCATTGGCTGCAAAGGACTAATGCGAACGGCATTCCGGTCAACATACTCGTCATTCAGGGCATCATCGTTACCGTGCTGTGTGCGGCCTTCACGGTCCTGCCGTCAGTCCAGTCTGCCTATCAAATACTCAGCCAGATGGCGACGGTGATATACCTGCTGATGTATCTGATCATGTATGCTGCCGCGATTCAGCTGCGCTACACCCAGCCCAACAAGATCCGCTCGTTCAAGATACCAGGCGGCATGACCGGTATCTGGATAGTCGGCATCTTGGGCGGCGCTGCGGCCCTGCTTGCCATGACCATCAGCATCATCCCGCCCTCCCAGATCAGCACTGGATCGCCCGCCATCTACGTTGGCATTCTTCTCGTTGGCTGCGCGATCTTTGCTGCCGTTCCGTTCCTGACCTACTCGACTCATCGCGCCAGCTGGAAAGCGGCCGGCAACGGCTTCAAGCCCTTCGATTGGGAGTTGGAGGAACGCAAGCCAAGCGACGTCTCGCTACTACGCACGGCTACAACGACCATGCCGCTCGCACGATCCAAGTGACCGGCACGATGGAACTCAACGCAGGCGCGTTCAGACACATAACCTATCGCAGAGGCGGAATGGCTGCGCTTGCGTTATGCCTGAGCACCGCCGCCCATGCGCAGGCAACGCCCGATGCGCCGCCCAACGCCGCCCCGAACCAGTGGTTTACCGGCTCGCTTGAGGCTCCATCGCCTGCCTTGCCGCAAGCCGGTATGCTGGCGCTCGAGCCTTACCTGGTCTTCCAGTCCAACACCGGTGCCTACAATAACATCGGTGCCCACCATGCCGTGGCGAACGACAGCAGCACCATCGAGTCCCTCGTCGTCATCAAATATGGGCTGACGACCCGCCTGACGTTCGAAGCGTTGCCGACTTTTCTCCATAGCTGGGCTGGAAGTGCCGCGCCTACGGGCGTCAGCTTCGCCGACTTGCCAATGGAGCTCGAATATCGCGTCGCGGATACGAATTACCGCAATGGCGCACCGTCGGTCACCTTCGATCTTGGCGTCACCGCGCCGCTCGGCGCCTATGACCGGCTGAGCAAAGCGCTTGATGGCGTCGGCGCTGGCGATTGGTCCCTCAAGGAGGGCGTCGTCCTGCAATCCTTGTTCGACACCTGGCGCAACCATCCTGTACGGCTGCGCGCCTGGGCACAAGTGTTTGAGCCGCTGGATGATCCCAACGTTTCGCGCGTCAGCGTGTATGGCACGCCGAGCAATTTCGTCGGTCGTGTCGCCCCAGGGGTGTCCGGTCAGATCGGCTTCGCAGGAGGCTATGCTATCGACCAGCGTTGGGTGTTGGCTCTCGATCTCGTGGACACCTACAGCAACGGTTTTCGCCTGAAGGGAAGCTACGGCGGATCGCTCGTGGTGCGGACGCACGGTCTCGTGCAGAACAGCATCGCTCTGGCGCCGGCGGTCGAATATAATTGGTCCGCCAATGCAGGCTTGATTTTCGGCATTGAATTTAGTGTGGCCGGACGCAACACCTCGTCCTACGTTGCGCCGCAGCTTGCCGTCGCCTGGTCGTTCTGATGCCAAGCCAAACGGTGGCGGTAGGGCGGGCTTTGCAGGAACCCGGCGGCGCGGTGCAGCCGGTACCAGCCGCAAGTTCCTCATCGATGAATCTCTGGTCCGTGACCGCGCTCGGCATCGGTGCGATGGTGGGCGCCGGCGTGTTCGCAGTGATGGGGCAGGCGGCCAAGCAGGCCGGCGACCTGACCTACGTAGCGTTCTTATTAGGCGGCATCATCGCCGCCCTGTCTGGCTACTCCTATGCGATCCTTGCGGTGCATTTTCCAGAGGCTGGTGGCGTCTCTGCCTATTTTGACCGTGCCTTCGGGACAGCCCGGGTCTCGGGTACGCTGTCCCTCGTTTACATGTTTACCATCGCCGTCACGATTGCGCTCGTCGGAAAGGCGTTTGGGGAATACGCGGCACCGCTGTTCCTCGGCACCTCAAGCGCAGTCCCGGTCGACCTGTTTGCCTCAGGCATCATCATCCTGGTGGCTTTGCTGAACGTCGCCGGCTCACGACTGCTTGGTCGTGCCGAAGTCGCCCTGGTCGCCGTCAAGCTCGTCATATTGGCCGGGCTGATGATCGCTGGTTCCATCAGCTTGGCGGTCAAGGCACCTATCGCCGAGCTTCATTCCGGTATCAGCGGCTTGGCCGGCTGCGTCGGTCTGACGTTCCTCGCCTACGCCGGCTACGACAATACGGCCAATGCGGCCAGCAGTGTCAGCAACCCGCGCAAGATCATCCCGCTGGCGATGTTCCTCGCCATCACCACGGTCGTGGTGCTTTACGTCGGCCTGGCGTTCGTTGTCGTGGCCAGCGTCCCCGCGGCGCAAATCGCCCTGCACAGCGAAACGGCAGTCGCCGAGGCAGCAAGGCCGGTGCTGGGCCAGGCAGGCTACATCGTAGTTTCCATCGGCGCCTTGCTGGCAACCGCTTCCGGGATCAACGCGTGGATTTACAACGGCATGAATATCTCTCTCGCGCTGAGTAAGGCTGGGCAATTGCCGTTGCTGTTCAGCCAGCCTCTATGGGCAAAAGGGACACGCGGGATTCTTGTCAGCATGGCCGGCATTTTGGCGATCGTGAATTTTGCCGGGCTTGCGACATTGGCAAACATCACCGGCGCCGTATTCCTGATCATCTATCTGGCCGTCTACGTGGCGCATTGGCGCCTTATTGCCGAGACCAGAGCCAACCGGTGGCTTGTCGGCGGCGGCTTCCTGACGATGTCCTGTGTTCTGGTCGGATTTGTTTGGACCATGATACTGACCCAGCCTTGGTCGGCCGCATCGGTAGGCATGGTTCTCATCGGCAGTTGGGCCATAGAGAGTTTTCTTATGCGCAAGAAGGCTTAGAGACCCGCAGAGTCCTCGGCAGCGTGCCGACCGACGGAGAGCCGCCGATCTTATTTCAACCCGAAAGCAAGCTTCACGCGGTCGGTGAGGCGCTCGGCCAGACTGCCTGGGCCGTCTTGCTTCTCGTCTAGCTCAGACAGCCGAGCCTTCCCCGACAACTGCCGCATGACCATAACCTGGCTCAACTCCGCCGCTACGGCCGGTCTCGCCTTCAGGATGGGTGCAATGTCCTCCTTGGCGATCTCATAGACGACGGCCCTCGTCAGCGCCTTTACCCTGAAGGTCGTCACAGCGCCCGTCAGCATGCTTGCCTGGGCGAAGCACTCGCCAGGCGCGAAACGAAACATCTCCGCCTCGGTGCCGCCGTGCTTCTGAAAGGCTGCCAGCACGCCTGTGCCCAGGATGAACAGGGCCGGCGCAACCACACCCTCATCGACGATGATGTCGCCTGGCTTGTAGGCACGCCGCCTGATCTTCGGCGCAAGCGTAAGCCGCTCTTCGTCGGACAGGGGAAGAAAAACCGGCAGTCGCTCGAGAAGGCGCTTCGGGAGGTCTTCGACGTCACGCGGCGCGGACCTGGTTGGCAGTGTGAGCGCGCTAGCGGCTGGAGGGGCCAGGCGTATTCCGGCGGAAGCGCAATGACGAAAGACGCGGTCGAACACTTCATTCTGCGCAGCAGGGCCCTCCTCGAAAGAGGGCGCGAAGAACGCCAACTCGCACTCCAGCGCCACAGCATCGAGCGAGCGCACCCTGACGCTCGCCTGCGGCATGCGAAGGATTCGGTTGCAGCTCAGCATCGCTGTCTCCAGCATGGCGACGGCGGCTGACGGCGAGACGCCCGGATCGAGCCTGATGGGCACGGTGAGCCCGTGGCCCAGCGTCGGCTTGCTGGCGTTGACGATCCTTGCCTTGGCGATGACGCTGTTCGGCACGACGGCGAGGTCGTCCGCCAGCGTCAGGATCTGGGTCGCGCGCCAGTTCGTCTCGATGACCCGCCCTTCGAGGCCGCCATCGAGGATCACCCAGTCACCGGGACGGTATGGCTTGGCCAGGTTGAGTACGACGCCCGAAAATAGATCGCCGAGCGTGCTCTGTAGCGCAAGGCCAAGGACGATCGCCACGACGCCAGATGCAGCCAGCAGGCCGCTGACCGGTATGTCGAAGACATAGGCAATGATGCCGAACAGGGCACCGACATAGATGAAGCCGGCAAACAGGTCCTGCAGAAAGCGTGTTTCGACCGGCTGACGTTTGAAGACGAGGACGGCGCGGATAAAGCCCGCCATGAGCCACGCCGTTGCCAGCCACCACACCATCTTGAAGAAGCTGATGACGACAAAGGTGAGGGTGACGCCCATCGCTGGCGTCGGTTCGAGAGGCATCACCGCCGCCCGTACGAGCATGAGCGTGAAGCCCGCCAGCGTCAGAAGCTGGCACAAGAACTGGCCGACCGGACGCCCGGCATAGACCAGCCGCGTCACGATGAAGCCGGTGACGAGAACGGCGCCGGCCTGTGTGAGCGGGCTCGAGAAGGCGGACAGGAGTTGGGACAGCATCGAGCGACCACCGATTCACGCCGCAGACCTGCGGCGCTTCCGGATGACGTTTGGAACCGGCGTGCGCGAGGCTCGGATTATACTCAAGCGACAAGCTTTCCCGCTCCGCGCGATGGAACCTTCTTGCTTGCCAAAAAGGCGCGGGCGTTGAGCTATAAACGCCCGCCCCAGCAAGGTTGAGTATTTTCCGGGGCTAACTCGTTCTCGCAGCATGGGGCATTCCGGACCCTCACTACGAGTTCGTCCGTATCGCTCCCATCGGATTGCGGAGAGCGGACGTAGAAGTCAGGACAAAGCCATGAATTCCTCCGCCATGTTTGCGGCCCCCCGCCTATCTTTACGCAATACCCGTCATGTTGGCGGTGCTGTTCGTCTTAGGCGGCCTATCGATCAAGATCCTCCGAGAATACGAGCGCGCGGTCGTCTTTACGCTTGGGCGCTTCGAGCGTGTCAAAGGGCCGGGGTTGGTTCTGTTGATGCCATTCATTCAGGAGATGATCCGCGTCGACCTCCGCATCCAGGTCGTCGAAATCCCGTCCCAGGATGTCATTTCCAAGGATAACGTCTCAATGAAAGTCGACGCTGTCCTGTATTTCAATGTCGTTAATCCCGAGCACGCCATCATCCAGGTTCAGGACTATCTTCCCGCCACCAACATGCTGGCGCAAACGACGCTCCGCTCTGTGCTGGGGCAACATGACCTCGACGAAATGCTGTCCGAGCGGAAGAAACTCAGCACCGATGTGCAAGCAATCCTCGACGTTCAGACCGAAACCTGGGGTATCAAGGTCAGCAACGTTGAGATTAGAACCGTCGAGTTGACCGACAACATGGTCAAGGCGATCGCCAAGCAGGTAGAGGCGGAACGGGACCGCCGGGCCAAGATCATTCATGCGGAAGCAGAATTCCAGGCATCACAGACACTCGTCAACGCGGCCAAGATACTCGGCAGCATCCCCGCCGCCATGCAACTTCGCTACCTGCAGACGCTGACTGAAATCGGCGGCGAGCAGAACTCGACAATCGTTTTCCCCATGCCGATCGACATCATCCGGCCTTTTCTCGACATTCTTGAAAAGGCTGACAAAGGCGCGCGGCCCACTGGTATTCTTAATGGTGTCAGTACGCCGGCGGTCACTTTAGCAAGTTGATCGCTCAGAGAGGGGGCTTTCGGGGGCTGGCTTTGAAACTGCCTTAGCCGAGGCAGATAGCAAGCACTTCTTTTTTGAAAAAAAGAAGCAAAAAACTTTTGGAAGTTTTGGGGTGAGCGGATCCGCGATGATAGACCTAATCGCAAAGTTTCCTTTTTCTGCTACTGAATAGCAGCTTAGCCATTTCGAAGAAATTGACAGCAGCGTTTTTAACGCTGCAGCTTCAATCCGGTCATCGCAACAAGCCTCCTGCCAGATGTGGAATATTAGCGTGGCGATACCGTCCGACCAGATCTCTAGTCCACTTCCAGACGCATTGCATACCACACTCTTGCGCGCGACCGCGGGGCTTCACGATCTTAGGGCTGCTCTGGCACTGCTCGGTCTGGCGATCATGAACGCCATAAAAAACTTCGTCCACGCTCTGCTCCTACGGCCGGAGGGCGCCATCGCTGGTGTAGTCGCCGGCGTAGCCATCACCTTGGCAATCCTGGGCCTAGTCAGCATAGTCCGCCGCCTACGCGGCGGCGGCTCACGACAGGCGCTCCGGCAGCCGCCTCCCGAGCCCGCCGGGAAGGACGATCTAAAGACGTTGCCGATGGCAGAGGTTCAGAGGCGCCTGAACTTCTCACCAGAAGGCCTCACCCAAGCCGAAGCTGCGGCAAGGCTCGCGACGTATGGCGCGAACGAGATTGCCGAGGAGAAGACAAACCCGCTCCTAAAATTCCTGACGTATTTCTGGGGTCCGATCCCTTGGATGATCGAAGTTGCGGTCGTCCTGTCCGGTATCGTCCGGCATTGGCCAGACTTCTTCATCATTTTGCTCCTGCTGCTTGCCAACGCCGTGGTCGGGTTCTGGGAGGAGCGGCAAGCCGGCAATGCCATTGAGGCTCCCAAGGCTAAGCTTGCCATTACGGCGCGGGTCAGAAGAAATGGGGCATGGAGTACGCCGGCTGCGAAGGAGCTTGTGCCAGGCGACTTGATCCGGCTGCGCATGGGAGACATCGTTCCTGCCGACGCACGCCTCCTCGGTGGCGACGAAGTGTCGATGGACCAGGCTTCCCTCACTGGAGAGTCGCTACCGTCCAGCAAGAAACCCGGCGATGCCGTGTTCTCAGGTTCGATCGTCAGGCGCGGCGAGATCGAGGCCCTGGTCTATGCTACCGGCAAAAATACCTACTTCGGCAGGACTGCCGACCTCGTGGAAACGGCTCATGTCGTCAGCCATTTCCAGAAAGCAGTTCTGCGCATTGGCAACTACCTCATCGTCCTGGCTGTGGTTCTGGTTGTGATCATCATCGCGCTCGGCATCTATCGCGGTGAACCCATTCTTGCCACGCTCCAGTTTGCACTGGTGCTGACGGTGGCCGCCATCCCTGTAGCAATGCCGACGGTGCTCTCGGTGACCATGGCGGTGGGTGCCCGCTTGCTGGCGAAGAAGCAGGCAATCGTCAGCAAGCTCGTCGCCATCGAGGAACTTGCCGGAGTGGACGTGCTGTGTGCCGACAAGACGGGCACTCTTACTCAGAACAAGCTGACCTTGGGCGAGCCCTTTTGTATCGGCGATGTCAAGCCTGAGGAGGTTATCCTGGCGGGCGCACTCGCCTCGCGTGCGGAAGACATGGACGTCATCGATCTGGCTGTCATAGGCGGAGTGACGGAACGAGGTTTGCTGCACGGCTATCATGTGGAGCACTTCATGCCGTTCGATCCCGTGCACAAGCGCACGGAGGCGACCGTGCAGGGCAAAAGCGGGCCTGCGTTCAAGGTCACCAAGGGCGCTCCTCAGGTGATCCTTGCCCTGTCTGCCAACGCCGTCGTGGTGAAGGACGCGTTTGACAAGGCTGTTGCAGACTTTGCCGCCCGCGGTTTTAGGGCGCTTGGCGTGGCGCGCACGGACAATACTGGCAAACTTCAGTTGATCGGTGTGCTGCCGCTGTTCGATCCGCCACGTGAGGATGCGAGATCGACGGTGGCTACAGCGCGGCAGATGGGCGTGCAATTGAAGATGGTCACGGGCGACGCGCTGGCGATCGCGCGCGAGACTGCGAAGGCCCTTGGCATGGGAGCCGATATCCTAGACGGGGCAAGCCTGGGCGACGCTAAACGGGACGAAACGCCTGAAATAGCCAAGTCCATCCAGGATGCGGACGGCTTCGCGCAGGTGTTCCCGGAACACAAGTTCCACATCGTGGATGTGCTTCAGAAGCATGGGCATATCGTTGGCATGACCGGCGATGGGGTCAACGACGCCCCAGCGCTGAAGCAAGCCGACTGCGGCATAGCGGTGTCCGGTGCTACCGATGCGGCGCGAGCGGCAGCAGCCATTGTGCTGATGACACCGGGCCTTTCCGTCATCATCGACGCGATCAAAGAGAGCCGCCGGATTTTCCAACGCATGAACAGCTACGCGATCTACCGGATAGCCGAAACCCTGCGTGTTCTGTTCTTCATGACGTTGACGATCATTGTGTTCAACTTCTACCCACTGACCGCCGTCATGATCGTCATGCTGGCTTTGCTTAATGATGCCGCCATTCTTTCAATTGCTTATGACGACGTGCAGTATAGAGACAAGCCCGAAGCCTGGAACATGCGCGTTGTCCTGGGCGTGTCCACGGTGCTCGGAGTCCTCGGCGTCATAGCAGCATTCGGACTGTTCTACATCGCCGAGCGCGTGCTCCATCTCGACCGAGCACATATCCAGACGATGATGTATCTGAAGCTGTCAGTTGCCGGCCACCTGACAATCTTTCTGACCCGCACGCGCGGCCCGTTCTGGTCCATCCGGCCCGCCAGGATCTTGTTGGGCGCAGTGTTGGTTACGCAGGCTTTCGCAACCATCATAGCCTTGTTTGGGCTCGGCCTAGTGACGCCGCTGGCATGGTATTGGGCGCTTCTGGTCTGGGGATGGGCTCTCGCCTGGTTCCTCTTCAATGACCGATGTAAGCTGCTAACCTACTGGGTACTTGACAGCATGACGGCGCGTGCGGCCACGGGCCATCCCGCGCTGCGTGTCACTGAGCATTGGAACGTCTTACCCAGCTCGCGGACATCTCCCGGCGAAAATAGAGCGGCGCATGGGGCCGGGCTAAAACCTGCAAAGGTGCATGAGTATATTCCGCCCCTGCCGTAAGCCTGCATCTGAGCCGATTATTGCTAAAAGCCGATTTTGTCGTTCTTCGGGCAGGAGTTGGCAGGTATCACATCGACACGGATATCGGGGTGCTGGGTGATGGCGCACGGCACCGATGCTAAGGTTGAACGCGGTAGAAAGACCCGCAGCACTGTGTATCCGATCCGGCTTGATGTGATTGGCAGCAAGGTCACGGAGCCTGCCTGAGATTTCATAGCCAGCCGCCCGAAGTAAGGAATAACCTCTTACCTGAAAAAGGATTGAGAGTTTTTGCACCCTCGAGGCCGGTATCTCCGCAAGCGCCGCCCGAATTTGCATGAGTATTTTGGTTCTTTTTTTCTAAAAAGAACGAGCTTGCCACTAACATTTGGGTGTCACCAGCCCACGGAGTTCAAGGATGAATGACGTTAGCGCGCCCGGGGATGTCGATCTTGCCCGACCCCCGACTGGCAGGAAACCACAATCGCTCCTCGTGCGCTGGTTTCTGCACGATATTTTTTATATCGCAATGCTGGCGCTGGCGCTTATCGGCGTCGTTTTCAGGCTGCCGGTAAGCTACTGGGTCATACTGACCCCGATTTTCGGGATCATCACCGTTGCCGAGGGCTGGAGTCACTTCACCGGCAGTTCGGAGCGGATGGGCCTGATGGTTCGGGTCGGACTAATCTGGTGTGCGCTGTTGCTGGCAATTTACCTGCTTTCAAATGACGGCGTCAAAGGCGTCATGAACCTGAACGCCATCTCGTTATCCATGATGACTTTGCTGGCATTGGGCACGTTCGTGTCGGGCGTGCAGGCGCGAGTATGGCAGATCTGTGCAGTCGGCGGTGTGCTTTTCCTTGCGGTCCCTGGTCTCGGGTGGCTGGACCAATCGCCGTTGCTTATTACCGCAGCCGCCGGCGTGTTCGTGGCACTCGGCGCCGCTGCTTGGTGGCTGCGTCAGCGCCAGGCGCCCTCGGCGCCGCTTGCACCGGCGTATGAGTAGTTCCCGCCCCTGTTTGCCGCGCGCGTGCATGCCGACCTGTCTGAGGCAGCCGGCCTTGCTTCAGTTACCGGCCTCGCTAATTTGAAAAGGAACGCGCCGTGTTGCAACAAGGATCTGCGTTAGACGGCTTTGCGATCGAAGCCACCAACGGCAAGCTCGGCACGGTCAGCGATTTCCTGTTCGACGATAGGACATGGAAATTACGCTGGCTCGTCGTGGACACAGGCAATTGGTTGACAAGCCGAAAGATCCTTCTCCACCCGTCATTGATCATAAAGGCCGACATGCCTGCCCGTACCCTGCTCGTCAATTTGACGCAGAACCAGGTAGAAAATAGTCCCAGCATCGCGACCGACGAACCCGTATCCCAACAAATGGAACATAACCTCTACGGCTACTACGGCGTCGATCCGCTCTGGGGTGGCGCCTACTACGGCAACGCCATCGCCCAGCCGATGTCCGCGCCGGCTCTCGTGAGCGGCCACTTGGCGGCTGGTTTCCCCAGGATGCATGAGGGCGACCCGCATTTGCGTAGTCTCAAGGGCGTCACTGGTTACAACATCCATGCCAATGATGGCCGGATCGGCCATGTGGAAAGCTTCCTGTTCGACGATACGACCTGGGACATTCGCTACCTGGTTGCCGATACGAGCAATTGGTGGATCGGCAAACATGTGTTGCTCTCGCCTTTATTCGTGCGAGAAATCACTTGGGAGACTCATAATGTCTTCCTGAACTTGACGGGCTACAAGATCAAAGGCAGTCCGCCTTATGAGTCCACCAGCGTTCTGGGCCGGGCTTACGAGCAGCTGCTCGGGACCTATTACGGATGGCCGGACCTTCATCTGCACGAAAGTCAGGCTGAGCCAGCAGCAGCGGCCGCGAGTTCACCAGGCAAAGCGCTTCAGAGCCAACCGACTGGGTAGATTCCGAGGGTTCTGGAAAGAGCGTCAAGGGAGCAGTCTTCGCTCTAGGCGACCCAAAGGGACAAATTGATGACTGCTTCCGACTTTCCGCAGGCGCTTGCATCGGGCGCCGACCGGATTGCAAGGGCGCGTGTAAGGCAGTCCGGCGGCCTGCCGCACGGGTCCTGTCCCGAGCAGGTGTCCAATCCCGATACGCTTCGCGCAGGATGCGACAATGGCAGGGTTTTACCCGCGCTTGTCGAAGGATCCGCTCTCGCGCAAAACTATCGGCGCAGCCTGTTCCGTCGCTAACGTTGGGAGAGCTGTAATCGGGCGCAACATTTTTCGGAGTGGCGGCGCGCCTCTCCGGGGGGATCGACTGCCGATCCGAAGCGAGTTGTTCGGCATCGAGCGGCTTGAGGAGCACGCAAAGAGCCTAGCGGCCGCACAGCCGGTCGCCACGGACCGGCTGCGGCACCCTGGTCTATCCGGCCGGCTCGCGGAGAACGCCGCATTCCTTCAGCGCGCCTATAGCGCTTTCGCTAACGGCAACAATGATAGTCACGATGTCACGCCTGCCGCCGAATGGCTGATCGACAACTATCATCTGGTCGAAGTGCAGATCCGCGACATTGGCATCGATTTGCCGGCTGGCTACTATGCGCAGCTTCCGAAACTTGCTGAGGGTCCATTCACCGGATTGCCTCGTGTGTTCGGCGCCATGTGGTCCCTGGTGGCGCACACCGACAGTCTTATCGAGGCTGCAACGCTGAGCCGCTACCTCCTCGCCTACCAGGAGGTCGAGAAGCTTACCATCGGCGAATTATGGGCGGTGCCGATCACGCTCAGAATTGTCTTGATCGAAAACCTCCGTAGGGTGGCCGAGGTGATCGTGGACAATGCCGCATCCCGTGCGATGGCGGATCGGCTTGCAGACAGGCTGCTCGGCTTCAATGGCCAAGCTGCGGCGCCTTGGAGTGCGGTGAGTGCCTCCATCCGGCATACAGCCTCGCCGGACGCCTTCGCGGTGCAACTCGCCCACCGGCTTCGCGGACGCGATCCGGGAGTGGAGCCGGCGTTCGCATGGATAAAGAAACAATTGTCCAGCCGAGGCGTCCAAATGGACGCCGTAGTGCGCGACGAGTTGCAGCAACAGGGCACCTTCAACGCGACGATACGCAATATCGTAACGAGCCTGCGAGTTGCTGCAGCACTTGATTGGAGCCAAGTCTTCGAGACGGTCAGCCCGGTCGATAGCGTCCTGAATCAGGACGGCCATTTTCGCGACATGGATTTCACCACCCGTAATCTCTATCGCACCGCAATCGAAAATCTCGCGCGGCACTCGCGATTGAGCGAAATAGAGGTCGCGCGACGCGCCGTCGGGTTGCCGCCGCCGCGGTTGCCACGCACCCGCCCAACGACCGCCACTGTGACCCTGGTTACCATCTGCTCGCTGGCGGGCGTCCGCTGTTCGAAGCAGCGATCGGCTTCCAGCCTCCAGCGCGCCTTCGCTTGACGCGGGCCGCGAGATCGCTGGGACTTGGCGGCTATGCCGCCGGCATCTTCGGTGTCGCGGGGCTCTTCCTTTTGGGGCCACTTTGGGCGCTGGCTACCCTGTCCATCGGTGCGTGGTGGCTTCTCCTGCTTGGATGCACCGGCTTCGTGCCCGCCTGCGACGCAGCGATTGCCTGCGTCAATCGTTTTTCCATGTGGGCTTTCGGCGCCACCCCTCTGCCTGCGCTGGAACTCGCAGGCGGCATCGGCCCTTCGCAACGCACGATCATCGCCGTTCCGGTTCTCCTCATCTCACTGCAAGCCGTGCGCGAACTGGTCGCTCACCTCGAAATCCACCATCTCGCCAGCCCAGACGGCGAACTGCATTTCGCGCTGCTTTCGGACTGGACCGATAGCGCGACCGAACACGCGCCGAACGATGAGTCGCTGCTGCATGCGGCAGCAGAAAGCATCGCGCAGCTCAACCTGCGCTATGGGCCGGGCCCTGGAGGCGACCGCTTTCTGCTGCTGCATCGCCGACGTGTATGGAATGCCGGCGAGGCGAGCTGGATGGGTTGGGAACGCAAGCGCGGCAAGCTGCACGAATTGAACCGCGTCCTGCGCGGCGCGACGGACACGAGTTTCCTGGCGCATCGTCCCGTGCCGAAGGACGTGCGCTATGTCGTCACGCTGGACTCGGACACCCGCCTGCCGCGCGATACGATCAGGCGGCTCGTTGGCAAGATGGCGCACCCGTTGAACGCACCACGCCTTGATGCCGCGTCGGGCCGCGTCGTCGAGGGATACGGCATCCTTCAGCCGCGCGTTACGCCGTCATTACCGGAAGAACCTCAGAGTTCGCTGTTCCAGCACGTGTTCTCGAGCATGGACGGGATCGACGCCTATGCCGGCGCCATTTCGGACGTCTACCAGGACCTGTTTGGCGAAGGCTCGTTCGCCGGCAAGGGCATTTACGACATCGATGCCTTTGAACTGGCCTTGGCCGGCAGGGTCCCCGACTCGACGCTTCTCAGTCATGACCTGTTCGAAGGCGTGTTTGCGCGCGCCGGTCTCGCGTCCGATATCGAAGTCGTCGAGGATTTTCCATCGATGTACGCGGTTGCAGCGCTGCGCCAGCACCGCTGGGCGCGCGGCGACTGGCAGTTGCTTCCGTGGATTATAGGCTGGCGGCCAAAAGCCGGCGCCAGTGCCACCGCAAAGCTGACGGCGATCGGGCGCTGGAAGATGCTCGATAATCTGCGTCGCACTCTTGCGGCGCCTGCCATCATGGTGAGCCTCCTAGCCGGCTGGCTGCTGCCGATCGATGCAGCGCTCGGCTGGACCGCTTTCGTGCTGGCAACCATCGCCTTGCCGCCTCTGATCCCGCTGGTCGGCGATGCGACCTCGCGGCGCGGACGGGTGACTCTGCGCAGCCATCTCGCCTGGCTCGGCCTTGGATTGCGCCACGCAGCGTCGCTGACGGCGCTGACGGTCACGTTCATGGCCCATCAGGCTGTGCTGATGGGCGATGCCGTTCTGCGCACGCTTGTCCGTCTCGTCTCGCGCCGCCGTCTGCTGCAATGGGTGACCGCGGCGCAAGCCGGCGCGGGTCCGGATCTTTCGGTCGCTGGCCACTACCGCAGAATGGCCGGCGCTCCGGTTCTAGGGCTCCTCGCATTCGGGTTTGCCTTGGCCGCGCACCGCTTCGCTTGGGTCGTGGCGGCACCGTTCGCAGCATTTTGGATCGCCTCGCCGGCGATTGCCTGGTGGGCCAGCCGCCGCTCGCGCGTGGACGCGGCGCCGGCGGCTTCCGACGTGCAGGCCCTGCGTGAGACCGCGCGCCGCACCTGGCGCTTCTTCGAACAATTCGTGACGCCGGCAGATAACATGTTGCCGCCCGACAATTTCCAGGAAGACCCGGCGCCGGTCATTGCCAGGCGCACCTCGCCCACGAATATCGGCCTCTATCTGCTGTGCGTCGCCAACGCGCACGACTTTGGCTGGATTGGCCTGGCCGACGCTGTCGGCCGCCTCGAGGTGACGCTGGCAACTATGGACCGGATGCAGCGGTTCCGTGGCCATTTTTTCAATTGGTATGCCACCGACGACCTACATCCGCTTGAGCCGAAATACGTCTCCACCGTCGATAGCGGCAATCTGGCCGGTCACTTGTTCGCTTTGGCAGGCGCTTGCCAGAACTGGCGTGGCGGTCCGCGTGGCTCAGGCAATGTCGACGGGTTCGCCGATACGGTGAATCTCGCCTTGGTAGAGTTGGCACGCGTGGAGACGACCAATCCGCCAACCGGATCGACGTTACGCTCCACCCTGCAGGACCTCGCCGAAGATGTTTTGCGCCAACCGGACGGGGGCGCGCACAACTCATGGTTCACCGCTGCGATCGATGCGCGCATCCGATCCGCAGTCGCTTCGGCGCACGACTTAGCCGCCGCGCACGGGCACGGCAATTCTACAGACCTGGTGTTCTGGACAGAGGCAATGCTTCACACCGCCGAGAGCCTCCGCGGTGACTGTCAGGACAGCAGCGCGATCGACGCCCGGCTCGCGACATTGGCAAAGCGGGCGCGCGACATGGCGCTTGCCATGGAATTCAGCTTCTTGCGCGATGTCGAGCGCAAGCTGCTTTCGATCGGATATTCGGTCGCTGACGCCACGCTCGATCCCAATTGCTACGATCTGCTGGCATCCGAGGCCCGTCTGGCCTGCTTCTTCGCCATCGCCAAGGGCGACGTTCCCGCCAAGGAATGGTTTCGCCTCGGCCGCGCCATGACACCGGTCGATCACGGGGCTGCCTTGGTGTCCTGGTCTGGCTCCATGTTCGAATATCTAATGCCGTCGTTGGTCATGCGCGCACCGGCCGGAAGCCTGCTTCGCCAGACAAACCAGCTGGCGGTCCGCCGCCAGATCGCGTTCGGCCGCATACGCGCTATTCCATGGGGTGCGTCGGAATCCGCCTACAACGTTCGCGACCTGGAATACACCTATCAATATTCCAATTTCGGCGTCCCCGATCTCGCCCTGAAAAACGGTCTGGCCGATGAATTCGTGGTCGCGCCATATGCGACGGCGCTCGCCGCGATGGTCGATCCGCGTGAGGCCATCCTGAACCTCCTCCGCCTCGCACGCGAAGGCGCCCGGGGACGTTTTGGCTTCTACGAGGCCCTCGACTACACGCCCGGGCGGGTTCCCGAAGGCAAGACCGTCGCGGTCGTGCGGGCCTTCATGGCGCACCACCAGGGCATGTCGATCGTCGCCATCGCCAACGCAACGCTCGACGGCATTATGCGAGCGCGCTTTCACGCCGATCCCCTGATAGAGGCGACGGAACTGCTGCTGCAGGAGCGGGAGCCCCGCAGTGTCACGAGTGTCCAGCTTAGGCCCGCACTCCGCAAACAAAAGGCTCACGCGCCGGCTGCGACGCCACCCGGCGGCCGGCGCATCGCCACCGCTGACACGGCAACGCCTACGACCCATCTGCTCTGCAATGGCAGCTATGCCGTGATGCTGACCGCCGCAGGGTCGGGCTACAGCCGGTGGCGTGACCTCGACGTGACGCGCTGGCGCGAAGACCCGACGCTCGACGATTGGGGGTCCTACATCTACCTCCGCGACCTCGGCAGCGGGCGCGTCTGGTCTGCTGGCGCGCAGCCCTGCGGCGCGGCGGCCGACGAATACGGCGTAATCTTCAACGAGGACCACGCGGAGTTCAGGCGGCGGGACGGCACTCTCACCACCAGCATGGAAGTCCTCATATCCGCCGAGGAGACGGCCGAGGTCCGGCGCATCACCGTCACCAACGATGGGCCCGCTGCCCGAACGATCGACATCACTTCCTATGCCGAGTTGGCGCTGACGCCGCAGGCTACCGACATCGCGCATCCTGCCTTCGCCAAACTCTTCGTCGAAACCGAGTATCTTGACGAAATCGGCGCCCTGCTGGCGACGCGCCGGCGGCGAACCCCTGCCGAACCGGAGGTTTGGGCTGCGCACATGGCGGTCGCCGATGGGATCCCGCAGGTCGAGACGGACCGCGCCCGCTTCATCGGCCGCGGCCGTGATCCGCGCGACCCGGCAGCCATGGATGAGGATCACAGGCTGTCAGGCACCGTCGGCACCGTGCTGGACGCGGTGTTCGCCATCCGCCGCAGGATCACCGTGGCTCCAGGCGCCATGGTGCGCATCGCGTTCTGGACGATGGTGGCGTCCTCGCGCGAGGCAATCGTCGCCTGCGTGGACCGTCACCGGGATGTCTCTGCCTTCGACCGGGCGGCGATGATGGCTTGGACTCAGGCGCAGGTGCAATTGCACCACCTCGGAATCACGCCGTCGGAGGCCGACCTGTTCCAGCGGCTCGCCGGGCATCTCCTGTTTGCCGGGCCGGCGCTGCGCCCGGACGCCGAGCGCATCCTGTCAGGCAGCGGCGCGCAATCCGGCTGCTGGAGCCAGGGGATTTCCGGCGACCTGCCGATCCTGCTGCTGCAAATTGACGATTTGTCTGACCTCGGGATCGCCAGGCAGGTTCTCCTGGCGCACACCTACTTCCGGCTCAAGCAATTCGCCGTGGACCTGGTGATCATCAACGAGCATCCCGCCTCCTATGCGCAGGAGCTTCAGGGCGCCTTGGAGGCCCTTCTGCGTGCCCAACAGGAAACGGCCGGGCCTGCCGCAGGTGCCGTCTTCCTGTTGCGTGCCGATCTGGTGCCGAACGCCACCTGTGCTCTTCTCGCCGCGTCGGCGAGGGTCGTGCTCGCAGGCGACCGCGGCCGCCTTTCCGAGCAACTCGACCGCGTCCAGCAAACCTTGCCGGCAGCGCCGCGGCCCAGACCGGTGGTGCCTGGCGCATCGGATGGCGCAATCCCGGCTGCGCGCGCCAATCTGGAAATTTTCAACGGACTGGGCGGCTTCGCCGACGAGGGCCGCGAGTACGTGGTTGTGCTAGGCCCCGGCCTAACGACGCCGGCGCCCTGGGTCAATATCGTGGCCAATGCCACGTTCGGCTTTCAGGTTTCGGCCGAGGGAGCAGGCTTCACCTGGGTCGGCAACAGCCGCGAAAACCAGCTTACCCCGTGGTCGAACGACCCTGTGAGCAACCGCACGGGAGAGGCCTTCTATCTGCATGATGAGGCGTCCGGCGCGCTCTGGTGTCCAACGGCGGCACCCATCCGTAACCCCGCGGCGACCTATGTCGCCACGCACGGCCACGGCTACAGCCGCTTCGAGCACACGGCACACGGCATCGCCAGCGACCTGCTGCAATTCGTGGCGGACGGCGACCCGGTGAAACTGTCGCGGCTGCGCCTGCGCAACACCACAGGCGTTGTGCGCAGGATTTCGGTTTGCGCCTATGTCGAATGGGTGCTCGGCGCCTCACGGCCGGCGACCTCTGCCTTCGTGCAGACCGAGCGCGACGCTGCCACCGATGCGCTCTTCGCACGCAACCCGTGGAACGCTGAGCGCGGCGGCCAGGTGGCTTTCATGGATCTCTGCGGCAGGCAGACGAGCTGGACGGGTGATCGGCGTGGCTTCATCGGCCGCAACGGTTCACTGGCATCGCCGCTTGGTGCGCGTGCCGCGCTGTCTGGCCTCACCGGTGCCGGGCTGGATCCGTGCGGCGCACTCCGCACCACGATCGACCTGCCCGCAGGAGGCGAGGTGGAACTCGTCCTGCTGGTTGGCGCCGCGCCCAACGTCGCCACCGCGCGCGCCTTGGTGCTGCAGTATCGCAGCGCCGAACCTGAGGCCGTGCTTGGCGCCATCCGGGAGCAGTGGCGCAAAGTTCTCGGCGCAATCCAAGTCAAAACTCCCGACCGCAGCATGGACATCATGCTGAACGGCTGGCTGCTGTATCAGACTCTGGCGAGCCGGATCTGGGGCCGCGCGGGCTTCTACCAGGCGAGCGGCGCCTACGGGTTCCGCGACCAGCTGCAGGACGGCCTGGCGCTCTGCGCCTCGCGGCCCGACCTGGTCCGTGAACACCTGCTGCGCGCGGCGGGGCGGCAGTTTTGCGAGGGCGACGTTCAGCATTGGTGGCTGCCGCAGTCGGGTCGCGGTGTGCGGACCCGCATTTCGGACGACTGCGCCTGGCTCGCTTATACGGTGGCGCATTATGTCGAGGCGGCCGGCGACCTCGCCGTACTCGACGAGCCGATCGGCTTCCTGACCGGGGACGCTCTGGCAGAGGGCGAGCACGACCGGTTCTTCCTGCCTCAGGCCGCCGGCGAAAGCGCGTCACTCTACGAACATTGCGCCCGAGCGCTGGACCATAGTCTCCCCGCTGGAAGCCACGGCCTACCCCTGATGGGCACCGGCGACTGGAACGACGGTATGAACCGGATCGGCGAAGCCGGCCGCGGCGAGAGCGTCTGGCTTGGCTGGTTCCTGCATGCGGCTTTGACCGGGTTCATCCCGCTGGCAGAAGCGCGCGACGATACCGCGCGTGCGAATGCCTGGCGCGCGCGCGTCGCGGCCCTCCCGGAAGCGCTGGACCGGTGCTGGGACGGTAATTGGTATCTGCGCGCCTTCCATGACGACGGCTCGCCACTCGGCTCCCACACGGACGCGCAGTGCAGGATCGATTCCATCGCGCAATCCTGGAGCGTGATTTCGGGAGTGGCGCCGCGCGGCCGTGCCGAACGGGCCATGGCCTCCCTCGACCGGCACCTTGTGCGCGCCGAAGACAAGCTTGCTCTGGTGCTGACACCGCCTTTTGACCACCCCACGGTCGACCCAGGCTACATCGCCGGCTACCCGCCGGGCATTCGCGAAAATGGCGGCCAATATAGCCACGCTGCCATGTGGGCCGTGCTGGCGTTCACCGCATTGGGGGACGGCGACAAGGCAGCCGCGCTGTTCGCCATGCTGAACCCTATCAATCACACGCGCACGCCTGACGATGCCGGGCGCTACAAGGTCGAGCCCTATGTGGTTGTCGCGGATATCTACTCCAGCATGCCGCATGTCGGCCGTGGCGGATGGTCGTGGTATACCGGCTCGGCAGGCTGGATGCAGCGTGTCGGCGTGGAGGGCATTCTCGGCATACGCATCCTCGGCACATCGATGCGCATCGATCCCTGTATTCCGCGCGCCTGGCCTGGTTTTACCGCGACCGTCACCTGGCGATCCGCCCGCTACCGGATCGCTGTCGAAAACCCAGCGCACGTCGAGCAGGGTATCCGTACGATCACGCTGGACGGCACGGTCCTTTCAGCAGGAAATGCGGTGGCACTGGCTGACGACGGCGCACTGCATGAAATCGCGGTGACATTAGGCTTGGCTTCAACGGAGCAGGCGGCATGACGAGTTCCATCAGTCCGTTGGCAGGCAAAACACTAGACCGGTCGCTTCTTCTGGACGTGACGCGGCTTCTCGCCGCGTATCCTTCCATCCGTCCGGATCCAGCCAATCCTGCGCAGAGAATTTCGTTCGGCACGTCGGGTCATCGCGGCTCGGCCTTCGATGGCAGCTTCAACGAATGGCACGTGCTGGCCATCAGCCAGGCATTTTGCCAACACAGGCGTGCGCAGGGCATCGACGGACCGTTGTTCGCCGGCATCGACACGCACGCCGTGTCGCGGCCCGCACTCGCGACCGCACTGGAGGTCTTCACTGCAAATGGTGTCGACATCTTCATCGACGCCGAAGGCGGCACTACGCCGACCCCTGTCATTTCCCACGCGATACTCACCTATAACCAAGGCCGCACGAGCGGCCTTGCTGACGGCATCGTGCTCACCCCGTCACACAACCCGCCCGAGGATGGCGGCTACAAATACAATCCTCCCAACGGCGGCCCAGCCGGAACCGATGTCACCAGCACGATCGAGGATGCCGCCAATAGACTGCTTGCGGGCCCAGCCTCGGGCGTCAGGCGCCTCCCCGAGCGGCAGGCACGAACGTCCGCGTTTTGTCATCGCCACGACTACAGAGGACCCTACGTCGCAGATCTCGCGAATGTCGTGGACATGGAGGCAATACGCGCATCCGGCGTGAAGATCGGCATTGATCCGTTGGGAGGGGCCGCAGTGCCGTTCTGGCATCCTATCGTCGAGCGCTATGGCATCGACGCGACCGTCGTCAGTGACGTGGTCGATCCCACCTTCAGCTTCATGACCGCCGACTGGGACGGGCGCATCCGCATGGACTGCTCCTCGTCCTACGCCATGAAGCGGCTGATCGGCATGACAGGGTCTTTCGACGTCGCTTTCGCCAACGACACCGATGCCGACCGGCACGGCATCGTGGCGGGGCAGGGTGGGCTGATGAACCCGAACCACTACCTCGCTGCCGCTATCGCCTATCTTTTTGCGAACCGCCCAGAGTGGGGACGCGACGTTGCCATCGGCAAGACGGCAGTCAGCAGCGGCATCATCGACCGTGTCGTCGCGTCAATTGGACGCAGGTTGTTCGAGGTGCCCGTCGGCTTCAAATGGTTCACTGAAGGGTTGCTCAACGGATCGCTGGGCTTCGTCGGCGAGGAGAGTGCCGGGGCCTCTTTCCTGAGGCGCAACGGAACCACATGGACGACGGACAAGGACGGCTTGATTCTTGGCCTTCTCGCAGCCGAGATCACCGCGCGGACCGGAAAGGATCCAGCCGCGCTCTATGAGGGTCTTCAGCGTGAACTTGGGACACCTTATTACGCACGCATCGACGCTCCTGCGACAGCGGCACAGCGGGCGGCGTTGAAAGCACCGCCACCGGAAACGCTGGCGATGGCCGATCTTGCCGGCGAACCGGTCCGGCATAGCTGGACGACAGCGTCCGGCAATGGCGCGCCTCTTGGCGGCTTCAAGATCGTTGCCGACGATGCTTGGTTCGCTGCCCGGCCGTCAGGCACGGAGGACACCTACAAAATCTATGCGGAGAGCTTTCGCAGTGAGAGCCACCTCGAGCAGGTACAGCAGCAGGCGAAGGATGTTGTCTCAAAGATTTTCGCCTCATAGCAGTTCAGGCAAATTAAAGGCGAGTCCGACACCGATCACGCATGAATAGCAAAAGCTTGGCTTCACCTTCCGCAAGCTTAAGTTCATTGCTGCCGCACGCTTCTTTTACGTTGTCCGCCCCTCCGGGAGTGAATGCTTGAGGCCACGATCTTGACCAGTCGCAACACCTCTACTTCGTAGAATGCATTCGCGGACGCCAAGAGAGATCCTCCGAGATTATGTAGACTGCAATTGCCGTCAGAAACAGGGCTGCTCCCAACCAGAAAAATGGTGAATGATGAATGTGCTTGAGTCCGCGTCGCTTGACCGCAGGGGCGATTGCCGTGTGGTGGGTGGGTTTAAACGCCATATCGTCAACATGTCCTTCTCAGCCTGATGGAAGAGCCGCGCCCATATAGCGCCTAATGTATCCGCCCTCACCACTGGAATAAATTTACTGGGCTGCAATGGGCGTCATCGCAAATGAAGCGACTCAAACGTCGCAAACTCCTGCTGTTCAGCGGGCGGCTGGCGTGAGCTACGCCGAGCGGCAAGACGTCAGCCCACCCACAGCGGGCACCGGAACAATGGCGGGCTGCTACGGGTGCGTCTGCGCGCCTCGACGACCGAACGGCGCTGGTCAGCTATTGAATGTGAGCTTTCTGCTGATGCGTGTGAACGCGTGATTGGTGCTCTTTATTCTATTGCGCACCCGCGCGTCTGCTAAAACAGGGCTGCGCTTTCTCCAGAGATTTAACTTCCAGGAAATAGGTCATCGGGTCGTTCGGCCATCGCGAGTAGGTATGCTGTTTATCCGCGCCGTGCAGCACGTCCTCACTGAAATGCCCCTGCGCATTAAGTGGGCTCGCCAACTTGTCGGTTGTGGCGCTGGGGAATAGCGCTGGCATGCGACGACCGCTGCCGTGCACCGATAGCCCGGTGTCCCGTATGTAAGGACCTCAAGGCATCGAGTTGTTGATCGGCTTCCGCAAGTGCGCGCTTCTCCTGGGCTTGTACAGTGGCGAGTTGGCCGGTGAGTGCCGTCTCCCGCTCTTGAGCGGCGGCTAGTTCGGTGCCCGTTTTTTTGGCTTGCGTAGCGAAGGATTGCGCCTGGGCGTTCGCGTGGGACAGGTCCTGCTGAACTGCCGCAACCCGGGCTTCCAGACCTGCACGCTGAGTTTGCGCGGCTTGCGAAGCAGCCGAGGCCGCCGTGGACTGCATAAAGACGTCGTACCATCCACCGGCAGCGACAACGCCGAGCACACCCGCGGCAACCATGGCGGTAGCCGGCCAACGCTGTGTTGTTTCCATCCTGCTTCTCCCTCCAAGATCCCGAGCCGGCTGCGGCCGGCTGTCTGAAAAGCCATTTGGCAGCATGTATGGTTCAGCGGCAGTCAGGAGCTTCAGCCGCCTTGTCAGGAAATTGCCGACTCGAGGGAACGCGGCTCCAGCACATTGCAGCGAAGCATAAAGCTATCGCAGGAGATCATCGTAAAATAAGAACCTTCGCTCCGATGACGCTCAAGTCTCGCCTATATTTTCAAGCCAGCCCTGTGCCGCCGCGTGGCGCACGATATCGGCCCGCGTGTGCAAGCCGAGCTTGCCCGCCGCTCGAACCTTGTAGGTCTCGACTGTCTTGATGCTGATGGAAAGCCGTGCGGCAATTTCCTTGTTGCTATGGCCTTGCGCGATGAGCCGCAGAACACCGGCTTCGCGCGGGCTCAGACTTTCGCTCGCGGATTGCGCCGGCTCTGCGGCCGGGCCATGGATGACGGCTTTGGCAGCAATGGCCGGATCGAGATAAATTCCGCCGCCTGCGATCGCCCTGATGGCGCGCGCCAACTCCTCAGCCGCGGAGCGTTTCAGGAGATATCCTTTGGCGCCTGAGCCTAGCAGCTGTTGCACGTAGGCACTGTCCTCATGCACCGACAAGGCCAGCAGACGCACAGGCGAACCGGCTCGCATCAGGCGTTCCGCAATCTCGATCCCGCTGATGTCAGCAAGCGAGATGTCAATGACGGCAATGTCGGGGATGGTGTCGGTAATCAGCTTCAGCGCGTCCTGCCCGGTCGAGGCCTCGCCGACCACATCGATGTCGCCGGTGGCCAGCAGCACCGCCTTGACACCGGCAAGCACCAGCGGATGGTCGTCTACCAGAACGACACGAACGGGCATCAGGCCTGCGCCGCCGATCCATCGGAGGTCAGCGGCACATCGATAAACAGCGTCGTACCAGCCCCAGGCGCCGCCTCGATGGTAATCTCGCCACCGATCAGATCCAGCCGTTCCCTCATGCCCAGCAGGCCAAGCGCCGGCGGTGCCGCGGGATCCGGCGAAATGTCGGGGTCGAAGCCAATCCCGTCATCCTCGATGATGACGCGCAACCTGTCTCGGCCGCGCTCCAGCACGATACTGACGCTGTTCGCTTGCGCGTGCTTCAGCACGTTATTCAGCGCCTCCTGAACGGCGCGATAGACCAGGATCTCCACGTCCTCCGGAAGCCCTGACACGGAGCCCACCGCCTGTATATCCATCCGCACGCCGGCGGGTTGGGCGAAATTTGCAGCGAGCGCGGCCAGCGCCTTTTCCAATCCCAGGTCGTCGAGTGCCGCGGGCCGCAAATCGGCGGCGGCACGATGGATGTCGCGACCGATCTCGCGCGCCATGACCTGCAAGGCCTGCAACTCGGCACAGGGCGCCAGGCCGGTACGTTCCAACGCCTTGAGGCCGAGCGAAAGACCCGTGACTGATTGCCCGACCTGGTCGTGCAACTCGCGGGAGAGACGTCGGCGTTCCTCCTCTTGCGCGCGCGACAGGCGGCGCTGGAGCATCTGGCGGTCCGTGGTCGCCCTTTTGGCTGCGGTCACATCATTCATCACGCCCAACAGGCTGAGCGCGCCGTCAGGCCCCTCTTCCGCCGCCCCGCTCGCATGGATCCAGCGCGTCTCGCCTGAGGCCGAGCGCACCCGGAATTCCACCGACAGGGCATCGCCCGCGCGCGCGCAGGCAACGGCTGCCTCTAGTGCGGCTCGGTCGGTGGGGTGCACCACTGCAAGCACGTCGCGCCAGTGCTGATCTACTCCGGAGGACGGTGGCGCCAAATCGAGCATGGAGCGGCAACGCGCCGACCCATCGAAGCGATCCTGCACGATGTCCCAGCGCCATGTTCCGAGTTCGGCGGCCTCCACTGCCAGCGCCTGCCGCATTTCGCTTGCGCGCAGCGCTGCGGCTGCCTGCCCGCGCTCCCTGGCGCGCCGCAGATGCAGATCGCGGGCAACCAGCGACGCGAGCCCTGCGCCTATCGCGAGGCTGCCGCACCCCACCGCAGCCAGTACAAGTAAGGCGTGCCGCACAGGGTGGTGCAGGACAGTGACCGGTACGCCGAACGCTACGACCCAACCTCCTGTGCGCGGCAGCGTGCGTGTCACCGTCTCTACCCGCACGCCACTGCGCGTGACCCCGTTGTGAAAGCCGGTGTGGCCGGCAGCGATCGCATCCAGCAGCCCCAGGCTAGCGAGCTGACCGGGCTTCTCATCGGGATCGCCTGTGCGGGCCAGTATATGGCCGCTTGCATCCACCACCACCCCGAGCCAGCCGGCCGGTGCCCCGGCCGTATCCAGTATCTTGCCAATGGCGTCTGGCGCCACAGCAAGCGACAGGATGTAGTGCAGCACGCCGTCACGAAGCACCGGCACGCGCAGCGTCGCGGCCGGCGGCCCAAGCCCTGCCGGGCTCAAGCCGCCCACCGAAGGTCGCCCGGTCTTCACCGCCTGCTCGAAGCTGCCGCGGTCGCTAGCCTTTCCCAGCCTGGCCTCTGCCGGCCCAGTCGAGCTGAACAGTGGCTTGCCGGTGGCTGTCGTGATTTCGATCCCCTGCCACAACGGGTGCAGCGCAGTCAGCCGTTCTGCCTCTGTCCGGAAAGCGTCGAAATCGCCACGATCGAGCGCCGTCGAGGCGGCCAGGGCTTCGGAAAGGTCTATCTGGGCATTGAGTTCTAGCGAAATGCGCTCAGCTGACCGCGTCGCCAGCTGCACCGCCAGGTTGAGCGTGCTCGCGCGCGTCGTGCGCTCCGCTGCCAGCAATCCTGCCAGTATGCCGAAGATGAGCAACGGCAGAACAGCCGCGATCGCCAGCCGGACGAAAGTGCGGCCGCCTTCGCCGAGCCGCCGGCCGAGCCGTTTTTCCAGGCCCTGGATTGCCCGGAACAGCGTGGTGTCCGCGGCTCGGTTCTGCGTCATGCCTACGGTCTCGCCTTGACCACGAACGCCATACTGCCTCGCCACCATCACCGGCAACTCGCCTTCCGCCGTATCCTGTTCTCGCACGTGAGCCCACATACCTGGATGTCGGGCTTTGTCTGACAGCGATGGGGCAATGCCTGACTGTCCCGGCCGGGCTGGTCCGCCGATATCTCCACAACGCGGCGCTGCAGGTGGCGCGCGCAAACAGGAGGATCTCATGCAGAATCGTTCAGTCACCACCGCGGCCATGATTGCCATCGCCTTTGCCTTCCCCGCCCTGGCGGCTCAGGACAATACGGCCAAGACAAATCAGGAAACCCTGGCGCAGAAGACAGCCGACCAGGATTTCGGCAAGGTCTCTCACGATGGCGATAGCGCCTTTCGCAATATACGTATGGCCCGCCTCGCTATTTTCGACGGCAAGGCCACTGAGGCGCAGCAGGACATCAAGGCGGCTGCCGCTTCGCTCCAGAAGGCCAGCAGCGACGATTCAGTTTTCACGAAGGCGGAGGCCGATCTGAAGGCACCCAAGGGAACCACTCAACCGGCTGTCGCTTCAACCGGCGCCGTGAAGTGGCTGCCGATCGACGGCGCCATGACAATCGGCGAGGATTACGTCGATTCAGCCGCGAAGACCGCGGGGGTTGCGAAAGCGAACGCCCAGTTAAAGTCCGGTGACCATGCTCATGCCATGGAAACCTTGAAGCTGGCCGGCGTGGACGTGAGCTTCGACGAAGCCGTAGCACCGCTTGAGAAGTCGATTAATGGCGTGAACCAGGCTGAGCAGATGGCCAATGCCGGTAAATACTACGAGGCCAACCAGGCGCTCAAAGGGGTCGAGGACGGTATCCGCTTCGATGAGCAGAACATGGTGGCGGTACCTACCGCCGCCCATGGCGCGAAGATGGCAGCGTCATCCGAGAACAAGAAAACCGACTAGAGAGCTGCTATCCGGCACTCATGAACCGAGTAACGCGTGCCAAGATATGTCCGGCGCCATCGTGGGCGCCGGGCAAGCCCTAAGATGCTTCAACGCGCTTGAACTGTCAGCTGATGCGCGGCGGTGACCAGGCCAATCGCGTCATCGTGAAATTCGGCAAGCCTGCGAACGGTGGGGCTTCCTGTTGAAAGCTGTATATGCACGGCGAAGCATCGTGGCAGGGGCCGGAGACACTGTGTTAGCTGGCCGCCCCGCGCGTTGGGCAATGCTCTTGTTGTGCTCTTGCCTGGGCGGATGCGGCGCGTTGGAGCGCGGGTTCCTGTCGCCTGGCGGGCCTGTCGCAGCAGCAACGCAGCGTGAATTCCTGACAGTCTGCGCAGTACTCATTTTCGTCGTAGGACCGGTGTTGCTCCTGACCCCTCTGATCGCCTGGCATTATCGCCTATCGAACACGCGCAGCGCATACCGGCCGGAATGGGCGTTCAATTGGCCGCTGGAAGGGCTAATTTGGATACCGCCGTCTCTCATCGTCGTCGGCCTTGCAATCTTCCTCTGGCGCGACACGCACCAACTTGATCCCTATCGGCCGTTGCCTGGCCAGCCTATCGACATCCAAGTGGTCGCCCTGGATTGGAAATGGCTGTTCATCTATCCCGGCCAGGACATCGCCACGGTCAATCAGCTGACCATCCCTGCCGGTCAGCCTGTGCACCTCAGCCTGACCAGTGCCACGGTGATGCAATCCTTCCTGATGCCGCGCCTGGCTGGGCAGATCTACGCCATGGCCGGCATGCGCACGCAGTTGAACTTCGCGGCCGCTGCGCCTGGCACATTCCTTGGAGAGAACGTGCAATTCAATGGCGCGGGCTTTCAGAACCAGAAGTTTGAAGTGACAGCGCTAGACGCAGGCGCTTTCGGGCATTGGGTGGCGCAAACCAAAGCGCAACCCCAACGGCTGGACGCTGCCGAGTATGAAGCCTTGTCCCACCGTTCCATCCTCCCGAAGCCACTTGCATTCGGCACGGTGGAACCCGGCCTGTTCGGACGCATCGTTGCAAGGAGTCAGCCAAGCGGCCACACGATGGACCTCGATCACCTGCCGCCTCGCCCGTTGCCGATGGAAACCAATCTGCATGACTGAACCGGTGTTGTGGCACGCCCTGCTCGGTGATCTGAGCTGGGGCGCGCTACCGTTTGTGCGCGCGTGGCGCGACCCGAGCGTCAGCGAAATCATCGGCGCCGGTGCAGGTGCTGTCGTGGTGCTCGGTGCTGCCGCGATGGTGGCGCTCCTCACTTACCTGAGAGCCTGGCGCTATCTCTGGAAGGAGTGGTTCACCAGCCTGGACCACAAGAAGATCGGTATCATGTATATCGTGCTTGCCGCAGTGATGCTGACACGCGCCTTGATCGAGGCGGTTCTGATACGCGCGCAACAGGCAGTCGCTATCAACGCACCGGGATTTGTCGAACCGAACCATTTCGCGCAGCTCTTCACCACGCATGGCAGCATCATGATCTTTTTCATGGCCATGCCTTTCCTCACGGGATTGATCAACTACGTCGTTCCGCTGCAGATCGGCGCGCGCGACATGGCTTTTCCGTATCTCAATTCGATCGGCTTCTGGCTGACCGTGGGGGGAGCCGGGCTGATGATGGCCTCCCTGGTCGTCGGCGAGTTCTCCACCGGCGGCTGGAGCGGTTATCCGCCCTATACCGAGCTATCGTTCAGCGGCGGAGTGGGCCCCGATTACTGGATCTGGGCAGTGACTCTCTCCTCGATCGGCAGCACCACAGTCGGCATCAACGTCGCTTGCACGATCTACAAGATGCGCGCGCCCGGCATGACCTGGATGCGCATGCCGCTGTTCTGCTGGACATCGCTCTGCACATCCATCTTGATGATCTTTGCAATGCCGGCGCTCACAGTGGCGACATTGCTTCTGGCAGCCGACAGATATGCGGGGATGCATTTCTTCACCGACGATCTCGGCGGCAACATGATGAATTATGTGAACCTGTTCTGGCTGTTCGGCCATCCCGAGGTCTACATACTGATCCTGCCTGCCTTCGGCGTCTATTCAGAGGTTATCTCCGCCTTCTCCTCGAAAGAGCTCTACGGCTACACCTCTCTGGTCATCGCCACGGCAGCCATTGCGGTCCTCTCCTTCACCGTTTGGCTGCACCATTTCTTCACCATGGGCCAAAGTGCCAACGTCAATGCGGCGTTCGGCATCGCTACGATGACGATCGGCGTACCCACAGGAGTAAAAATCTACGATTGGATATGGACCATGTTCCGGGGCGAGGTGCGGTTTACCCCCTCCATGCTGCTCTCCATCGCCTTCATGATGACGTTCGTCCTAGGTGGTTTCACTGGCATCATCCTGGCTACTCCACCGCTCGACTATGTCGTGCACGACACGCTGTTTCTCGTCGCGCATTTCCACAACATGCTCATCCCGGGCCTGCTCTACGGCATGATTGCCGGTTACATATACTGGTTCCCGAAAGCCTTCGGCTTCCGCCTGAACCAGCAATGGGGCCGTATTTCCGCTGCCTGCTGGATTGTGGGCTTTTATCTCGCATTCATGCCGCTCTACGTGCTTGGCGCCGCTGGCATGGCACGCCGGACGCAGGAGATATTCGATCCGGCATTTCGGCCGTGGCTCCTGGCAGCACTGATCGGCGCGCTCATCCTGTTCGCCGGGCTCGCAAGCCTCTTCGTGCAGCTCTACGTCAGCATACGCGACCGCGACGTAAATGGAGTTCCGGTGGGAGACCCATGGGACGCACGCGGCCTGGAATGGTCGGTCTCTGCACCTCCGCCGGAGTGGAACTTCGCGACCATTCCCCACGTCGGCAGCCGTGATGCCTTTCATTGGCGCAAACGCAACGGCGGCGCCTACCAGCCCGCCGACCACTACAAAGATATCGAACTGCCCAGCAATACAGGCTGTGGGGTGATCATCGGCCTGGCCGCCGCCGCATGCGGCTTCGGCCTGACGTGGCGCATCTGGTGGATGGCCGCACTTTTCCTGGCTGTCGTGATTGCAACCGTGATCATTCGCTCGTTCATGCGCGACGTGACTCACATCATCCCCGCCGCGACCGTCGAGGCAGCCGACCGGCTATGGCTCGCCAAAGCTCATGCAGCCAGCCCGGTTCTCCGGGAACTCGAACAATCGGAACTTAATGAAGGGCTCGCGCTATGGATGGCGTAGCAGGGCCACAGCTTCGCCACGCAGGACTACAGCTTTCGGATGATCCTGCCGAACTCGACGCTGTCGAAAGCGACGTTTTCGGCTTCTGGATCTTCCTGATGAGCGATGCGGTTCTGTTCGCGTTGCTCTTTGCCGTCTACGGAACCTCGCTCGCCGCCACGGCCGGCGCCCCCGGCCCTGCGCAGGAGTTCAAGCTCGGCGTCGCTTTCGTCGAAACGTTGCTTTTGCTCACGTCATCGTTCACCTTCGGCCTTGCATCGATCGCTTTGAAGCACGGCAGCCGCCGCCTGTTACTCTGGATGATCGCGACCTTGCTTCTCGGGCTCGCGTTCCTGGGCATGGAGGCGAATGATTTCGCCACCATGGCGGCCGACGACGCGACGCCGGGCCGCAGCGGATATCTATCCGCCTTCTTCGTCCTTGTCGGCATGCACGGCCTGCATGTCACGATCGGCTCGGTCTGGATGGTGGTCATGATGGTGCAGTTGGCTCTGTTCGGCACAGACAAAAAGGTGAAGATCAACCTGGTGAGGCTTGGCCTGTTCTGGCACTTTCTCGACGTCATCTGGATCGCCATCTTCTCGGTGGTATACCTGCAAGGGCTGATCCGATGATTTCGCCACGAACCATGCGGCGGGAGACGACGACTTACATCGTGGGTTACGGCCTGGCCCTGTTTCTGACACTCACTGCTTTTGCCATCGTAAGTTTCCACCTGCTTGGCGGTCGGCAAGCATTCTGCACCGTGCTCGGGCTCGGCTTCTGCCAAATGCTCGTACATTTCCGCTGCTTCCTGCATATCGATCTCAAACGCTCCGCCCGTGCAGACCTCGCCTTGATCCTGTTCTCGTCATTGATTGTCGCGCTGATGACAGGCGGCACGCTGATCGTTCTGTTCAACCTGCGTCAGAGAATGATGTAGCGTCTCCCAACAATCCGCCGGTGCGGCTGCTTCGTCACAGCCATTGACAAGTTGATCGGCAAAAAATGATTTTTCGGCTTCGAACAGCTTTAAGGCTCACACCATGCATGCCGCCGCGCGCACGCAGGATGCCGGCCCTCGGCTGGCTTTATGCACGGGAGTCTCTGTGAAAGCCCGGCTGCGCAAAGCGCTCGCCACTCTCAGTGATAGCTTCTGGCTGTTGCCTGGCGCCATGGTGGTTGCCGGCATCCTGCTCGGCGTGGGGCTAGTTGCGGTCGACAGGAGCGGCATCGTGCCGCAATGGCTGATCGAGAGTCCCTGGTTATATAATGGTGGTGGCACGGGAGCGCGCACGCTCCTGGGCGCCGTGGTGTCCTCCACGATCGGCGTCGCCGGCACGGTGTTTTCCATCACGATTGCGGCGTTATCGCTGGCGGCCGGTCAGATGGGGCCTCGCCTGCTGCGAAACTTCACCAGGGACCGCGGTAACCAACTGACGCTCGGTGCCTTCCTCGGCACGTTCTCTTATGCGCTGATGGTGCTTCGCTCCGTCAGAACGCACAGCGAGGGCGAATTCGTCCCGCATCTGTCTCTCAGCATCGCCATCATGCTGGCCTTCGTCTGTGTTGCGACACTCGTGTTCTTCGTCGGCCACATGGCCGGCCGGATAAACGTCGATACCGTCATCGAACTCGTGAGTGAAGACGCAAGGCGGGCAATGACCCGGCTCATGCACGAGCTGCCGCAGCCTGCGCCGCCTGATGCCGCCATGTGGCACTCGGCCATACCGGTGCCCGATACACGCCGCGGCTATCTGCAGCAGCTTGATGCAGCCGGCCTCGCCACTTGGGCAGCCGCGCATCAGACGCGTTTGCGGCTGCTGGTGCGGCCAGGCGACTATGTGTTTCCCGGCGCCGCCATCGCTGTCATGACGCCGCCGGTAAAGGGTGCATCCGACGCCATTAGCTCTGCCACGGCCGTCGGGGGCGAACGGGTTAGCGCCTACGACCTGGAATATGCCGTCCGCCAATTGGTTGAAGTTGCGGTCAGGGCTTTATCGCCTGGCATCAACGATCCGCATACCGCGATGAGCGTGCTTGATCGGCTCGGAGCTGCCCTCTGCGACGCAGCAGGGCTGCACTTGTCGCGCGGAGCGCATCTTCAGGGTGGTCAGGTCGTGCTGGTCGTACCCGCAATCGATTATGGCGGACTGACCGACACGATGTTTCACCCGCTGCGTCAGAACGCGGCGGGAAGCACAGCCGTGCTAACGCACCAACTGGACGTGCTCATCGCCGTCGCAGGCTGCGAGCGCGATCCGCTTCGTCTGGCCGAATTGCAACGTCATGCCGACTTGGTGCTCGCAGATGCCGAACGCCACGTGCCCAATCCTGCGGATCTTGAAGATGTCCGCATCCGTCACCGCCGCTTCGAAAGCGTGCGTGAGCGAGGAACGCAAGGGCTGCTGCACGATGAGCAGAACGCCTGATGCCAGGCCGCATGGCGCCAAACGCTATCGACTTTTCCACGAGACAAGGAATTCGTAATGCCCAAAATCGTCGTCGTCACCGGTGCCAGTGCTGGGGTAGGCCGCGCAACCGTCAAAGAATTCGCAAGACAGGGCTACGACGTTGCCCTTCTTGCACGCGACCCGGTGCGCCTGAAGGCGGCAGCCGCCGACCTTCAGTCCGCCTACGGGATACGCGCCCTCGCCATTCCCACGGACGTGGCAGATGCGGCTGCCGTGGAGGAAGCTGCCACCATGGTCGAAACCGAATTGGGACCGATCGATGTTTGGGTGAACGTCGCCATGGCCACCGTGTTCGCACCGGTCTCGAGGCTGACGGCCGCAGAGGTCGAGCGTGGCACCAGGGTCACCTACCTTGGCCAGGTTCACGGCATGATGGCGGCCTTGTCTCGCATGCGTAAGCGCAACAGCGGCACGATCGTCAATGTCGGCTCCGCGCTTGCCTACCGCTCGGTCCCGCTGCAATCCATCTATTGCGGCGCCAAGTCGGCAATACGCGGCTTCACCGATGCGCTGCGCTCCGAAATCATCCACGACAAACTCGCGGTGCATTTGACGACCGTCGATCTGCCTGCCGTGAACACGCCGCAATTCGATTGGGCGATGAATAAGATGGGCGTGAAAGCTAAACCCGTGGCGCCAATTTTCGAGCCAGAAGTGCCGGCCCGCGCCATCTTTTTCGCGGCAACGCACAGGCGCCGTGAAGTCTGGGTCGGCTTTCCCACGGTCAAGGCGATCCTGGCGAACCGCATAGCGCCCGGCTTGATCGATCGCTATCTCGCCAAGGCCGGCTACACGGGGCAACTCACCGATGAGCCGCTTCCGCAGAATGCACCGGCGAACCTGTTCGACGCGGTGCCGGGCAATTACGGCGCGCATGGGCGGTTCGACAAACAGTCGAAGCTTGGAAGCTGGGAAATGTTCACCGATCGGCACCGCACTGCATTCTGGCTTGCAGCAGGCGTCGGCCTCGTCACTGGTGTGCATCTGCTCGCAAAAAAGCTCAGGATTTAGGACGCCCGCAGGTGAGCCATGCGATCGAGGATTATGCACTGCTTGGCGATGGCCACACCGCGGCGCTGCTGAATCGCGACGGGTCGATCGATTGGCTGTGCTGGCCCTGCTTCGACGACGATGCCTGCTTTGCGGCCCTGTTGGGAACAGCGGAAAATGGTCATTGGTCGATTGCGCCGGCGACGCCTGTCACGCAACGCAAACGCCGTTATCAGACCGACACATTAGTCATGGAAACCGACCTCACAACTGCAGAAGGCACTGTTAGGATCACCGATTTCATGCCGATGCGCGGCGCTGCCTCCTCGATCGTCCGCATCGTGGAATGCGTGGACGGCATGGTCCGGGTGCAATCTCTGCTGCGCCTGCGTTTCGATTATGGTGCCTTGGCGCCATGGCTGGAAGCGTCGAACGATGCCATCGTGGCGAAAGTCGGACCCGACCTTGTCGTGTTGCGTGCGCGGGTCGGACTCACCTTCGATGGCGGCAACATCGTCGCCGATTTTGCATTGTCGCAGGGCGAGCGGCAAAGCTTCGTGCTCAGCTACGGTGCGGCGCATGAGGGGCCTCCTGCGGCGATCAGCGCGGAAACAGCGCTGGCAGACACACAGGCTTTCTGGCGCGATTGGATCGGCCGTTTCGATGACACCAAGACGGAATGGGCGGCGCAGGTCCGCCGCTCCCTCATCACGCTGAAAGCTTTGGTGCACGCTCCGACAGGAGGTCTGGTGGCTGCGCCATCGACATCGCTGCCAGAGGCGCCCGGCGGCACGCTGAACTGGGACTATCGCTATTGCTGGTTGCGCGATGCGAGCTTCACCTTATGCGCTCTGCTGAATGCAGGGTTTCACGAAGAGGCGACCGCCTGGCGGAACTGGCTGCTACGCGCCTTGGGAGGCGCCCCGGAGCGTCTGCGCATCATGTATCGTGTGGACGGCTCACGCCACTTGTCTGAGTGGATCGTCGACACCTTGCCGGGCTACCGCTATGCCAGCCCAGTTCGCATTGGAAATGCAGCTTCCACTCAGCATCAAATCGATGTCTTCGGCGAGGTGCTCGACGCACTGGATGTCGCGCGGCGCGGCGGTGTTCAACCATCGGACCAGGAAACCGGCGTCGCATACGCCCTCGTCGAGCACCTGGAAAAAGTCTGGAACACCCAAGGATCCGGCGTGTGGGAGTCGCGCTCCGAAACGCGGCACTATACCTACTCGAAAGTCATGGCGTGGGTCGGTCTCGACCGTTTCCTGCGTCACCACACAGGCGGTGCCGCCATTGATCCGTCCACGATCGAGCGTCTTTCAGCGTTGCGGCAGCAGATTCACGACGAGGTCTGCAAAGAAGGCTGGAATGAAGGAATGGGCACATTCGTCCAGTATTACGGCGGCCAAACGCTTGACGCCAGTTTGCTGCTGCTGCCGCTCGTCGGGTTCCTGCCGGCAAACGACCGGCAAATGGCGGCCACCATTGACATCATACAACGCGAATTATCCGAAGGCGGCCTCATACGCCGCACCAAGGCCAAGGCTGAGCCGCCGAACGAGGGCGCGTTTCTCGCCTGCTCCTTCTGGATGGCGGATTGCCTGAATATGCAGGGCCGCCAAGAAGAGGCCCGTGCGCAATTTTCCCGCGTAATGGCGCTGGCAAACGATCTCGGGCTGCTGTCCGAGGAATACGATGTTACAGGCAAGCATTTGGCCGGTAATTTTCCGCAGGCCCTGACTCACCTTGCCTTGGTCAACACGGCCCTTGGCCTATGCGGATCTACGCTGCAGCGTGGCGGTGGGTGAGAAATGGAAAACAGCTTTTCGCTGCGCCGAGAATTGTAATGCTTGTGGACGCCGTGCTGAGGGGCGCGTGGATGTAAAGCGATATGTATCCATCGGAGGGGTGCAAGCTGGGCTGTGCGTGGCTAACTTGGCAAAGCTTGTACTATGCCGGGCGCACTGGCTATTCTGCGAGGATAAACTGTTGACGGAACGAAGTGGCTTCTCGAACTGGCTGGATATTGGCGATCTGCACATCACCAAAGCCGGCGAGGAGAACAATCGAGATCTGCTCAGCATCGTTCGGCTTGCGCAGGGTCTGCCCAGCGGCAGTGTCGATTTCGCGGTGCTGCCCGGCAATAGCGCTGACAACAATACGCGGGGGCAGTTCACCCTTTGTGCGGTTGGGCGCGTCGGCGCCTGTCATGGGCAAGGACGAACCGGCGAAGATCATGTCGAGCCGGCGAGCCAGGGCTGGACCCCGCCTCGACTATGAGCGCTCTGCTCGCTTCGCCCTGGGCCACCTGGGGCATCGCCGGGGCCGCAACAGCCGGGGTCATCTTTCGGCCTTTCGCCTGGCCGGAGTTCATCTGGGCGTTGGGTGGCGCGGTGCTTCTGGTGGCACTCGGCCTGCTAAGCCCGGGCGACGCGCTCTCCGGCGCCGGCCGCGGCACCGACGTCTATCTGTTCCTGACCGGCATGATGCTGCTGTCGGAGCTGGCCCGGCAGGAGGGGCTGTTCGACTGGCTTGCCTCGCACGCGGCGTCGATGTCGAAAGGCTCGGCCACGCGCCTGTTCAGCCTCGTGTTCGCGGTCGGCACCGTCGTCACGATCTTCCTTTCCAACGATGCGACCGCCGTTGTGCTCACGCCGGCGGTGGCAGCGGTCGTGAAGACGGCAAAGGCGGATAAACCTCTGCCCTACCTGTTCATCTGCGCCTTCATCGCCAATGCAGCGAGCTTTGTGCTGCCGATCTCGAACCCGGCAAACCTGGTGATCTACGGAAGCCACATGCCGCCGCTTTTGCAATGGCTGCCGCGCTATGCGCTACCCTCGACGCTCTCCATCCTCGCCACTTACGCAGTGCTGCGCTGGAGCCAACGGCGAGACCTGCGGCAAGACATCTCCAGTGACATCGGCATCTCCGCGCTGTCAGGCGCCGGGAAGATGGCAGCCTTCGGCATCGGCGCGACGGCAGTGGTGTTGCTGGTCTCATCCGGCTTCGATATCCAACTCGGGCTTCCGACATTGCTAGCCGGCCTTGCGACAGCGGCCCTGGTGCTGACACGCTCCGAATGCGGCGTCACCGACATCGCCACGAACATTTCCTGGAGTGTACTTCCGTTGGTGGCAGGGCTCTTCGTCCTCGTGGAAGCGCTGGAGAAAACCGGCGTCACACGCGCGCTTTCGACCTTCCTCCAGCACTTGGTTCAGCAATCCGCAGCGCTTGCAGCATGGGCCTCCGGCATCGTGCTCGCGGTCGGCTGCAACCTCGTGAACAACCTTCCTGCAGGCCTTGTTGCCGGCCGTGTGGTCGAGATGGCGAAAGTGCCGGATCACGTACGCAGTGCCGTGCTGATCGGCATCGACCTCGGCCCCAATCTGTCTGTCACCGGCTCGCTGGCCACCATCCTGTGGCTGACCGCCCTGCGCCGCGAAGGGCAGAACGTGAGTGCCTGGACCTTTCTCAAGCTCGGCGCGCTTGTCATGCCGCCGGCCCTCCTTCTCGCGATCGCTGGTGCCTTCGCGTTCGGCTAATCCTTGATACGGAGACGATGAATTGCAGAATATTAGCGCGGCTTGGCTCTATCCCCTCATTCTCATTGCCGGCGCGCTTCAGGCCTGGGGTCCGCCGATGAACGGAGCGCTGCGAAAGTCACTGGAGAACCCCTGGTTGGCCAGTACGGTATCGTTCCTTCCAATCGTGGCCTTCCTGCTCGTCCTGTTTTTCTGCCTGCCCAATCCGCTCCCCTCCGCGAAGGGTATGAGCGAAATGCCCTGGTGGGCGCCTCTCGGCGGGCTGCTTGGTGCCTTTGCAGTCATCATGGGTCTTCTCTTCGTGGACAAGATCGGCGCCGGCCCGTTTGCCGGACTGACAATCACCGCCAACATTCTTATGTCGCTTGCCATCGATCATTTCGGCCTCTTCGGTATCGAGCAGCATAGCCTGAATATCTGGCGCTTCCTTGGCGGCGTTCTCATGACGGGCGGCATTGTCCTGATCGCTCTCTTCTAGGGATAGCCAAAAATCACCCTAGAACAGAGCTGCACCCGGCTCGTGCTGTCAGACTCTCGTGACGGTGGAACTGCCACTGCAGCAGGGGGTTCCGGAACCGAAGCGTGGCGCACAGGACGTTCGGCATGGGGCTGAACTCTGACGCGGTGCAACAACACGCTTACCAACAACAGAAAAGGAGCGTAGCCGATGGACGGCGATGCAAACGGCAGCAAGATCCACGAAATCTACCATACTGGCTTGAGGAACCAGCATGCATTGGAGATGACGGCAATCGAGCTCACTGAGCGGCAGGTGGAGCGGCTGCAAAATTATCCCGAAATGGCGGAACGCCTCCGCCGCCACCATGCCGAATCGCAGGAGCAGGCTAGACGCCTTGAAGCGATCTTGGAGCGCCACGGTACGAGTTCCTCTGGTTTGAAGAACGCCGTGACGTCAGTGATGGGAAATGTTGCGGCCGCCCTTCATGTCCCGCCTTCGGACGAGATATTGAAGAACACGTTCGCAAACTACGCTTTCGAACATCAGGAAATCGCGGCTTACACGAGCTTGATTGCCATGGCACAAGCGATTGGTGATCAGGCTGCTGTTCCCCTGCTTCAGCAGTCACTCAGCGAGGAGCAGTCGATGGCCGACTTCATCGGTAGCCAGATTGTTCCTACGACAACCCGCTTCCTGCAACTGACGGAGGCGGGCACGACCGCTGGCGTTTAGAAACCAGACAAGCGTTCAGAGGCCGGCGTGTCATACACGCCGGCCTCCTTCACAACAAAACCTCTTAGTGTGCAGCGTGCTTGGCAGCAGCTTTAGCAAGCTTCTCGCCTAGCTGGCTACTGAGTTCATCAGCGCCATAGATATCCGCAACGATGCCTTGTAGCTTTGATACGTGATCCTTTAGGCCGAGCGCCTTGGCTATCGCCGCCGCAGAGCCGAACCCTGTGATTCCGTAGTGACACATGCGCTGATATTGGCCTATCACAACGATGTCGCGAAGTTCGCCATCTTCTGGCGCTTCCTTGACTCCGTGCTTGAGCGCTTCCCTGCATAGACCCTCCATGCCTTTGCAGTGCTCCGTCTCCGCCTTCTCTCCGGCGCTTACAAGAAGCTCCTTGAGTGTCTCGTTATGCTTCTTAATACCGGATGCTGAATCGGTAAGGTGCTTCTTGAGTTTAGCGTCGTGAACGCCTTCGGTAAGCGGGGTAAGAGCCTTCAGCATCTGCTCGTTGGCAGACCAGAGATCCTTGATTTCATCAGTGTAGACTTCTTTGAGGCTATCGGGTGCTGGCATGGTGATCTCCTTGGTTCGAAGCCACCCCAACGTTCGTGCTCGACGATAGTCGCAAAAAATCGTCCGCTGCATCGTGGATCGTCGTTGCGATGTTGTTGATCCCATAGGCCATCCGTAACGCCCGTTTCCGGTTGCCTCACCCAGACATCTCCGACGGCCTACGTCTGGCGGAGGTGGAAGCGTGCGAAAATATCCGCGAGCTACAGAATGGTTCTCGATGAGAAAAGACGTTGTCGTCACATCGGAACGGACAGGGCGACCAACGACCGATTATTCTGAGGGAATGAAATTTACTGGCGGTTGCTAACCTAGCAGGGCTTGCCAATGGAAGGATCCAATGCTTCCAGTTGGTTCTTCAAACCTGAGCAGAGCAAAAAAGATTGTTGCATTGCTCGAGTAGAATGACCTAGGAGTTCCGACTAGTCGGGCCGAATTCGCTCACTTTGTGCTGTCTTCTCATGGTTCTGCCTTCGGCTGGACCGGTCGAAAGGGCGGATATTGTCTTGTTCGGTGACCGGCACGGGATACAGCCTCTTCCACATGCGCAATGCTGCAGGCTGCCTCCTGCTTGCTCTACTCACCGGCCAGCAGGCCTTCGGGCAGGCGTTGCCGTCTGGCGTGACGCCACCGCCATTGGGCTCCCCTCTTCCCGGAATACTGCAACGCGAGCCGCCCGCCGTGAGCGCGGCGCCTGCGCCGGGTGCCGCTGCACCAGGAGCGGTTAATCCGGCCGCCGCGGCCGCCGTTACCGACGCGACCATCGAAGGCGCGACAGCCTACCAGCCAGCAACCCTGCAGCCCTACCTTGCGGACCTGACCGGGCCGGCTGTGCCGATCGCCCGGGTGGAGGCTGCCAGGACCGCAATCGTCAACCGCTACCGCGCGGACGGCTACGCCTACACAGCCGTGAACGTGCGCATACACGCCGGACATCTTCGCCTGATCGTGACCGAAGGGCACATCATCGACGTAAAGCTGGACGGCCGGATCGGGCCCGCAGGCGAACAGGTGCTGCGCTTCCTGCGGCGCCTGACCGACATACGGCCGCTGACCACGGCTGCCCTGGAGCGCGCGTTGCTCCTGGCGTCCGACGTGCCGGGGCTGACAGTACGCGGTATCATCAATCCCTCTGCCGATGATCCGGGCGCACTCACCCTGGTCGCGCAAGTGACCCGCCAGGCGGTAAGCGGGCAGATCAGCGCGGATAACCGGGCGTTCAGGCAGACAGGCCCCGAGGAACTCCTGGCAGTCGCCGACTTCAACAGTTTTACATCGCTCGGTGAGCGCACCGAAGTCTCCATCTACCACACGTTCGACAACACCAATACCTTTGGCCAGGCGTCCGAGGAGTTCTTCCTGGGCGGCTCAGGGCTGAAGCTGCGTGTCTACGGCGGGGCCGGTGAGTCCATACCTTCAGGCAGCCTGCGCGCCATCGGCTACGACGGGGTGACGCGTGTCTTCGGCGCAGCGCTGAGCTACCCGTGGATACGCTCGCGGCAGGCGACCTTGACCCTGTCAGCCCTGTTCGACGGCGTCGAGTCCGAGATCTCAACCGCAGTCGCCAAGACATCGCGGCGGGCAAGCTTCGACAGTCTGCGCGTGCTGCGCGCCGAGGCCGACGGCGTTCTCTACGATAGTTGGCTTGGCTCCTCCCTCGGTGCCACCGATCTCGCCGACATCCGGCTGTCGCAGGGCCTGCCTTCGCTCGGCGCCAGCTCCACCGGCGACCCAGATCTGCCGCGCCTGAACGAACGCGTCGATTTCACCAAGGTGAATGCGGAGCTGGACCGCACCCAATTTCTGTTCCCCGTCGGAAAGTCCGCCTCGGCCTCGCTCAAAATCGCGTTCGCGGGCCAATACACCGACAACATCCTGCCGCCAGAGGAGCAGTTCTACTTGGGCGGCCCCCATTTCAACCGCGGTTTCTATTATGGCCAGGTCACGGGCGACAAAGCAGCCACGGTGTCGTTCGAGCCGCTGCTGGATGTCGCGCTTCCAGCGCCGCACTTCGTCACCTGGCCGTTGCGCGCCGAGCTTTACGGTTTCTACGACTGGGGCGAAACCTGGCAGAATCAGGCGATCGACTTCGGGCACACGCTGCGTTCCATTGGCGGCGGCGTGCGCTTCTACGCAGGCGCGAAGCTGGAACTCGACGTTGAAGGCGTGTCGCGGCTTACCCGCACCCCATCGGGCTCGGGGGACAATGTAGCGCGTCTGAAATCTTCCGCCGTTTACTGGCAGATTGTGGGAAGATTCTGACCATGCATGGAACCTTGCCACGCCTGATCCACAGATGCCGCGACGAGAGAACGAAGCGGCTTCGGGGAGTTTCGCCATGCGGCTAGATCGCGCAGCACTGCTCCGCACAACGGCACTGGTAGCCTTGGCCATGCCTGCGCACGCGCAACTGGCACCGAACGCCCGGCCCACCGGCGGCATGGTCAGTGCTGGTCAGGCAACGATCGGGACAAGCCCGACCACGACGACGATCACCCAGCAAAGCCAGCGTGCGTCATTGAACTGGCAGAGTTTTAACGTCGGCAGTGCGCAGACGGTGCAATTCAATCAGCCAGGGTCGCAGGCGATCGCCCTGAACCGGGTGCTGAGCGGCGATCCCTCGCAAATCGGCGGGCGCATCCTTGCCAACGGCCAGGTGGTGCTGATCAACCAGTCCGGCGTGGTGTTCACACGCGGATCGCAGGTCGATACCGCCGGGCTGGTCGTCAGCGCTTCCGGCATGAGCGACCGGAATTTCATGGCCGGGCACATGGTGTTCGACCAGGCGGCGCATTCCGGTGCCGTGGTCAGCAACGCCGGCAACATCACCATCAGGCAGGCCGGGCTCGCCGCCTTGGTGGCGCCGCAGGTGGCCAACTCAGGCGCGATCACCGCCACGATGGGGCGTGTGGTGCTGGGCGGCGCTGTCACCCACACGCTCGACCTCTACGGCGACGGGCTGGTGGCGCTGAATGTCACAGGGCAGGTGACCCAGGCATCGCTGGGCGGCAAACGCGTCACCGCGCTGGTGACCAATTCGGGCACCATCCTGGCCCCTGGCGGCAGCGTGGTGCTGACGGCAGCCGCCGTGGATGGCGTAGTCAGCAACCTGGTGACCGCGGGCGGCACGATCGCCGCAGCGAGTGCAGGCGGCCGCAATGGGCGCGTGCTGGTGCAGGGCATCGGCGGCGGGGTCGAAGTGGATGGTGACGTCAGTGCGTCAGGCACAGCACCCGGCACCACTGGCGGCCAGGTGGCCGTCGATGCCACCGGCGCGGTTGGGGTGGCGTCCGGAGCCACAATCGACGCCTCCGGCATGGCTGGCGGCGGCGCCATCGCCATCGGTACCACCATCGCGCGCGCCGTGCGCGGCCCTTCGGCAGGCTCGGCGATGACGGCAAAATCGGTCGCCGTTTCACGCGGCGCCAGCGTGCGCGCCGATGCGACAGCGAGCGGGCACGGCGGACGTATCACTCTGCTGAGCCGTGAGGTCACGGCGCAGTCCGGCACCCTGTCTGCGCAAGGCGGCCCAACAGGCGGCGATGGCGGCTGGATCGAGGTTTCGGGCAAAGGTCAGCTCGATTTCGGCGGGCAGCAACTCACTGGCGCGCCGGCAGGGCACGCCGGCACGCTCACCATCGATCCCGCCGACCTGATCATCGGCAACAGCGGCGGCGGCACCAGCACGGCGCTGATCACGCCGGCGCAGTTCAACGCCTTCACCGGTGACGTGATCATCAAGGCGGACGGCACCCTGTCCGTCACCGCGAATGCGACTCTCAATGCCGCCGCCACCAGCCTCGAGCTTTCCGGCGGCGAAGGCGTCCTCATCGGCGGGACGCTCGATGCACATGCCGTCCCTGTGACGCTGATATCCGCGACAGGCAACATCAGCGACCAGGATGGCAACCTCACGGGAAGCGTTCTTGCCAGGTCGCTGCAGGCGTTCACCCGCGGAGGCAGCGTCACACTCGACAATGGGCCAGACAGCTACAGCAGCGTCGGCTCCATCGCTGTCACTGGCGACACAGCGCAAGGCCTCGTCGCGAGCCTCGGCGCCAACAACAATCTTGTCACGCGCGCTCCGGATACGCGGGACGCCTACGCCACCGCCGGCGTGACGTCGCTGGACGGTTCCGTTGACCTCACGGACACCGTTCCGCTGCAAATCTTCTATCCCGTCGCTGCGGGCGGCGGAATTTTCATCGACGACACGTCGGCAACGGGCACGACGGTGCTCGCCGCGAACATCACCGCCAACACCATCGACATCGCGGCTGCCGCCATCAACCAAAGCCTTGGTCTGGTCTCCACCGGCACCGGCAACGGCAACATCACGATCACTTCTAACGGAACGGTGGGCGGTGGTATCAGCATCGGCGGCACGATCACTGATGTCTTTCAGGGCGAGGGATTCGGCGGCACCGTCTCCCTGTCCACGATCAGCGGCAACATCGTGGAAGCGGGAAGCGCTGGCGGCATCACCGGCCTGATCACCGCAGATGCGCTGCAAGCTTCGGCTACTGGTCCGGGTGGCAGCGTGGCACTCGACAACCCGAACAACGCGATCGCCACACTGACATCCGGCAACTCGGCGCAATCCTTCTCTCTCACCAGCGACAACTCTACCGGGCAGGGCGGCCTGTTCGTTCAGGGCGCCGTCAACGGCGGCCAGACGCTGTCGCTGACCTCGAGCGGCATCACGCTCTCGGGCTTCGGCGGAGATCTGTCAGCTACGCAACGCATCGTTCTGCAGGCAGACAGCTTCGATCTCTCCGCGCCGGTGAGTGCACCCACAGGCGATGTCTTCATCGACCGCTTGACACCAGGCACGCTCGCCGTCGGCGGCACGAATGATAGTTTCGGCACCGCCGCACTCGGCAACATCACCAGCACCATCCTGGCACTCGGCACCACGAACGGCATCTCTCCAGGCGTAGCCACGGGCATCGATGTCGAGTCATCACTCAGTTCGACCGCAACAGGCTCCGCCTTCTACGCCTTCGCGCACCAGGACGAGGGAACAGGCGGATCGATCACGATCAACGCGCCTGTCACCTACGGCACGATTGGCCTCGAAGCCGACAGCTTCGCCATAGGCGCGGCCGTGACGGCCAGCGGCGGTCTCGTGGGAATTTCGCTTGCCGACGCTGGAACCTTGACCGTGGGCGGCGCCACCTCTGCCCTTAGTGCGGCGTCGATCGGTGACATCACTGCCGGCACGCTCTCGCTCGGCAGCCTCGACGGGGTTACGCCTGGCCTTGCCGTCTCCGGTCTTGTTGTGGACGGCCAGATACCGTTCGCCGGCAACAATGTTGCCCTCTTCGCTCAGGGCAACATCAGCGAAACCACGTCGGGCCTGATATTCGCGGCCGCGCTGACCGGCGAGAGTGCGGCCGGAAGTATCGCCCTGCCTTCACAAAACGAGATCGGCGACATCGGCGCGCTCTCCGCCTCCACCGGCATCACCGTCACTGTCAGCGGCGGACAGGACGGCCGCGCCCCGGCCGGGCTCGCCATCGTCGGCGATGTGGTCACGCAGACTGGCACAATAGCCATCACCTCGGCTCGGGGAGGGATCGATCTCGTCGGCATACTGCAGGCGGACGCCGTCGCCCTCTTTGCGGAAGATGGCGGGATCGTCGAGACAATTCCCGAAGGCGGCCCCAATGGATCCATCATCACCGGCGCCCTCTGTGCGCAGGCGGATGCCGGCGATGTCCTGCTGGACGCACCCGGCAACGCCATAGCGCGCATCGCGCCTGTGGCCGGGCTCACCGGCCTTTTCGCGACCGGCGTCATTTCGTTGACGGACAGCATAGGAGTGGCGATCACCGCGCCGGTCACGAGCGGATCGGGCAATATCGCCATCACCACCGCCACAGGCGACATCGCCATAGCTGGCGTTGTGCAGTCTGGCACGGTGGCGAACGGCGTGTTCAGCGGCACGGTGACTCTGCAGGCGGAAGCGGGAAACATCGTTGAGGGCGTGGCCGGGCAGCCGGGCTTCGGCCTGATCCAGGCAGGGACCCTTGCCGCACAGGCACAGGGCGAAGGCGGGCCTTACAATATCACGCTGAACAATCCGGCTGGCAACGACGTCGCGGTCATCGGCCCTGTCGGCAATCTTGCCGGTCTTGAAGCGAGCGGCGACGTCACCTTCATCGGCGGCCAGGCGCTGAGCGTCGCAGGATATGTCGTAAGCAACGCCGGCTCCGTGGACATGGAGACAACGACAGGAAACCTGGCAATCGGCGGCACCGTGCAGTCAGGTGACTTCATAGGCGGCGTCTACACCGGCACCGCCACCTTCACGGCCGATGCAGGCAACATCACCGAAACACTGCCAAATGGCATGAGTGCTTCGGGGACGATTCTTGCCGGAACCCTTGCGGCACAGGCTGGCTTCGGGGGCGCGGCCTTCGACATCGTTCTGGACGCCGCGCAGAACAACCAGATTGCTGCCATTGCAGCCGTCGGCAGCCTCGCAGGCTTATCCGCAACCGGGAGCGTTCTATTCGATGGTGCACAGGCGCTGACGATTTCGGGCGATGTGCTGAGCGGATCGGGGCCCGTGCAGATAACCACTCTCGACGGCGGCGTGGCGCTAGGCGGAACTTTGCGCGCCGGCACGACCGGCACGGGAACAGCCACGATCGTGGCCGAAGCGGGCAACATCACCGAGACGCTTCCCGGTGCATCGGCTGCGACCGGCGTGATCGAAGCTGGAACTTTCGCCGCTCAGGCGGGAGCCGAAGCTGGCACAAACAGCGTCGTGTTGAACACTGCGGCAGGAAACGCAATTGGCACGATCGCCACTGTGGGCGACTTGGCAGGGTTGTCCGCGGGCGGCGCAGTCGAGCTGATCAACGCACAGGCGCTAACCGTCGCAGGTGATGTCATAAGCACGTCCGGGCCCGTGGAGTTGGCCACGCTGGCTGGCGACCTCGTCATTGGCGGAACTGTCCAGTCCGGCACGCTCGGTGCGGGTGCCTATGGCGGAACGGCAATCCTCTTCGCGCAAGCAGGCAACATCAACGAAACACTGCCCGGCGAAGCAAGCGCCTCCGGCAAGATACTCGCAGGCACGCTCGCAGCGGCTGCCGGCGGCAGCATCCTTCTCGACAATGGAAATGCTAATCTCGTGGGCAACATAGGCCCGCTCGCAAACGCCGGGTTCACGCTTACCGGTCTGACCGCCGGCGGCGACATCCTGTTCCGCGACGGGGCTGGAACACTCACCCTGGGGAACTCGGCAGCGGGCGCCATCATCTCTGGCGCCGGAACCATCGCCCTGTCGTCTGCAACATCAATTTTGCAAAGCGGCGGCTCCATCACCGACACAGCCGGCAGCGGCCGCATCCTGCTGGACGCGCCTGGAACGATCACGATCGGAGGCACCCTTGCGGCGCCGAACATCGTCATCGGAGGCATGACGGCGGCCGCCCTGGTCGAGTGGAACAATGCAACGATCGAAACTTCATCGGCGCTCGCCGCTAATGGCCTGAAGCAGGCGCTGCAAGGCGGCCTCGCCGACACCGGTCCCGGCGTGTTCGTGCAGGCGGGCCGTTTCGTTCAATCCGGCACAACCAGCGTGAACCCTCTAGGCACCGGCCTCGCCACGGTGCAGATCGCGCTGACGCCAGGCGGTAGCATCGATTTCGGCGGAACAGCTGCCTCTGGCGGAGGATTGCAGGCGCCGTCAGGAGAGTTGCTCCTGCTGCTTGGCACCGGCACGGCCATCGGCCGCATCAACGTGGCCGACCTCGGCGTCTCCTTTTCGCAGGGCGGCAGCGCCACACTGACAGGAAGTGTCAGCGGGCTCACCCAATTCGCAGCGGCAGGCGCCGGCGTCGCCTTCCCTTCACCTGACCTCGCTTACACCCTGAACGGCTGCGAGATAGGCGGCAGCGGCTGTGGCGTCCCGCCAGCCGTGGCGCCGCTGCCTTTCCAGATCGTGCCGATCTACGATCCGGTAGCCGAAGTGTCCGCCGAGCTGCTGGACACTGACTTGCTCGACGAAGCGCTGACCTCATCAAACGGCCGCAGCGCCGGCTTCCTGGTTGTCGAACCCGAGGAGGACGCCTTCGTCGGCACAGTCCGCAAGCGCCGTGAGACCGATGACGTGATCCTGCCCGACGTCGGCACGGTGGATTACTGATGATACGCCGCTTCGCCGCAGCCTTCTGCGCCGCCTTCCTCGCCGGCTGCGCGTCACCGCCGGAAGCCGCTTATGTCGGCACAGCCCCGAGCGCGGCGCCGGTTAAACTCGGAACCAATGCCGTAGGCGAGGCCTGCACGCAGAACGCCAGGGCAGGCGAGGGCACCGCCGTCATCTATTGCGGCGCCTGGGAGCAGCCGAGCGCTCGCATTGTTTCCAGTGATGCACCAGGCGGGGATTCCCTGGCGGCGCTTGCATCAGGCAGCTCCTGGCGCCTTGGCCTCGACAGACGTGTCATGTGCGGCACGCCTGAACCCGCTTCCGTTCTCGGCAGCCAGGCACTGCTTTTGCGCTGCACTCGCCGCGCCGGCGGCTGGCCCCACGTAGCGCTGGTGACCGAGGCAGGCGGCCGCGCCTGGTATGCGGATGGCGTGGCCTCCGCCTTGCCAGCCATGGAACGCGGCATTGGCGTCCTGTCCGGCCGGCTGTCGGCAGAGACGGCGGCGCAGACGAGCGTCAGCGCGGGACTTGCCGCCCAGCGGCTCGCCTCCGAAGCAGCCTCCTCCAGCGACCTGAGCCAATACGAGCGCCTGATGACGGCGGCGAACTACGCCAATCTCGCCGGCAATTATGCAGGCGCCGAAAGCGCCTACCGCGCCGTAGCGGCGCTGCAGGCGCGCGTGATCGGACCATACGCGCCCGCACTCAGCCGCACGCAGGCAAGCGAGGCGCTGCAATTGTCGAACCAAGGCCGCAACGAAGAGGCGGAAGTATTGTTCGCCCGCGCCGAAGCCAGCGCGCGCGCTCCTGGGCAGAATGACGCAGCCGCACTCCCTCTCGTGTGGCACTACCGCGGCCTCCACCTGCTGAACCGCGGCCGCTACGACGAGGCCCTGGTGTGGCTGCGCCGTGCCGAGGCTGCCTATGCGGCGCTTCTGCCGCCCAGCGCACTGACCACCGGCCGCGTGTCCCTCGCACGGGCCAGCGCGTCCGGACTGCAGGACGCCATGGACAGCCGCGAGCTGCTAGAGGACGAGACCGACCGCTCCGCCATCTACGGTGTGATCGAAGTCCGGCGCGCCGAAGCGGTCACCCTGCGCCGCCTGGGCCGGGTGGCCGAAAGCGACCGCGCGGCCGCTTCCGCCGTGGCGCTGCTGGAGGCACGCGGCCTGGTGGACAACCAGCGGCTCGCCGGCCGGGTGTTCCGCACCGACGCGATGGTCGCAGCCGCCGACCAGCGTGCCAGCGATGCATTAAGCCGGCTACAAACCGCCTCCCGGGCGATGTCCCGCGGCCTTCCAGGCAGCGTCACCTATGCCGAGACGGGCCTGCTGCTCGCTGCCCGGCAGGCGGATGCCGGGCAGGCCAATGCCGCGCTAGCGAGCTGCAATGCCGCCACGCGCGTGCTGCGCGAAGCGGACGCCGGCGTGGAGCCCGCGCTGATCCAGTCCTGCCTGCGAGTCATGGCGGCACAGGCCGGCGCCGATCCCGCTGCCGCCTATGCGCACATGTTCGAAGTGGCGCAGCTCGCGCAAGGCACCACGACCAGCCTGGAGATCGCCAAGGCAAGCGCGCGTCTCGCGGAGAGCGCGCGCGACCCGCGCATAGGCAGGCTCATCCGCGCGCATGACGATGCGAACGGCCTGCTCGCCGACCTCTACGCCGCCCGCGACAGGCGTGCGGCCGCTCAGCAACCTGCCGATCCGGCACTCGACAAGCAGATCGCTGCCGCCGAAGCCTCGCAAGCGGAGAACGACACGGCCCTGCAAGCCGCCGCACCAAACTATGGGCAACTCGTCCAGCACCTGGTGTCCGCGCACGACGTGCTGGCGGCGTTGCATCCTGGCGAGGTGTTCGTCAGCACCATGCTGGGGCCAGACGACGGATGGGTTTTCCTACTGCGCGACGGCGCCGTTACCGCGTCGCCGGTCGCTGGCGGTCAGCCGCGCATCGCCGCACTCGTCCGCCGTGTGCGTGCCAGTCTAGACGCCGAAGTTTCGCCGCCGCCGCCGTTCGACGCGGCGGCCGCCCACGAGCTCTACGACGCGATCTTCGGCGGCGTGTCCAGCGGCATGCAAGGCGCCACATCGCTGACAGTGGCGCCGAGCGGGCCGCTGCTTTCAGTGCCTTTCGCGCTTCTCCTGACCGGCCCGGCGGCCGCAGGTGCGCAGCCCGCCTCGCTCGCCGACGCGCCCTGGCTGATACGCAAGATGGTCGTCGCCCATGTTCCGGCGCCGGCGAACTTCGTGACCCTGCGCCGCCTCGCCAGCAACCGCCAGGCGAATGCGCCATGGTTCGGCTTCGGCAATTTCAAGCCAGTGTCCGCCGCTCAGGCGCTCGCCTCCTTCCCGCCGGCAACCTGCGGCGACAGCGCGAGCCTGATTGCCGGGCTGCCGCCGCTGCCAGGCGCCGTACGCGAGCTAGACGCCGCACGAAAGCTCACCGGCGGCAACCCGGCCGACGAATTGCTCGGCCAGGCCTTCACCGCCGCGGCGGTTCTGAAAACGCCGCTCAAATCCTACAAGATCCTGCATTTCGCAACGCATGCCATCCTGCCCACCGACCTCAAATGCCAGGGTGAGCCGGCGCTGGTAACCTCCGCTCCCGCCGGCGCGCACGACGCATCGGGCGCATTGCTGACCGCCTCGCAGGTGGCTGGCATGGACCTCGATGCGGACGCGGTCGTGCTCTCAGCCTGCAACACCGGGGGACCGGCCGGCTCCGCGGCAGGCGAGAGCCTCACCGGCCTCGCGCGCAGTTTCTTCTATGCCGGCGCGAAATCCTTGCTGGTCACCCACTGGGCAGTGAACGACCGCATGACCGCCTTCCTGGTGGCGCTCAGCCTGGCGAAAACAACGTCCGACCCCGGGCTAGGCATGGCAGGAGCCCTCGCCTACGCGCAGCGCCGCGTGCTCGCCGATGCGCATGGCGAAATGGCTTTTACGGCACACCCGTTCTTTTGGGCGCCGATCGCTTCGATCGGCGAAGGCGGCGGCTCCAGTCTACCGGCTTCCTAATACCAACAAGCAGTGCTCGATGGTCATGAAAAGAAAGCGTGTTCTTTTTTGAAAAAAAGAACCAAAAAACTTTTTCGTCTTGGGACCGAGGTCGTGGGAATACCCTGCCCAAGATCAAAAAGTTTTTTGCTTCTTTTTTTCAAAAAAGAAGTGCTTTCTTTCTCCTTACTCCGATGAAAAGCTTTCTCAAAACCTACGCTGATGCACACACTGACCTCCAGGCGCCCGCGGATGTGAGTGTGATTATCCCAACGATCCTGCGCCCAACGCTAAAGGACTCGTTGCGATCAATCTACGCACAGGATTTCGCGGGCAAAGTGCAAATTCTGCTGGGCATAGACAAGCTGGCGCATGACCTCGCCTCGCTCGATTCACTGGCCGTGGGGCGGCCCTCCAACGTCATCTTGCAAGTGTTTTATCCCGGCTACTCAACCTCCTCGCGCCACGGCGGAATCACAGCCTCTGCCGATTGCGGCGCGCTCCGCTGCCTGCTGAGCTATCTCGCAAACAGCCCCGCGATCGCCTATCTCGACGACGACAACTGGTGGCGTCCTGATCATCTGCGCCTTCTGCACAAGGCACTTGACCACGCGGACTGGGCGTTCAGTCTGCGCTGGTTTGTGCACCCTGAAACGCTGCAGCCTATCTGCGTCGACGAGTGGGAGTCGGTCGGCCCAGGGCGCGGCGTTTTCAACGATCAATACCAAGGCTGGGTAGATCCGAATTGCCTGATGCTGAACCGGGTGACCTGCCAACGCATCTTGCATCTCTGGTGCGAGCCGCTGCCGGACGATCCGCACCGCACCACTGGCGATCGCACAATCTACCAGGCACTGGCAAATGCTTTCACGGGCGCAGGGATCGGTCAGCCGACTGTCTTCTACACGCTCAACGCAAGCGATGGCCGGCATGCCATGCGCGTTCGGGCTCTTGGCATCGCCTATGAGCGAGCCGGCACAGTGCGTCGGTAGCAGCCGCGAGTATCTGACTGCGCCAGCCTAACGACAACAAGGCAGCGCACGGACAAGCACGCGTTAACGGCGGCTGAGAACGCACAAGGGCAAGTTCATCAAGACCCTTAAAAGTTCCTCAACCTCTCCATGACAGGTTGAACATCTCCAGGCAGATATTAGGACGAGTATGCTCTCGCTCAAAAACAGCAGCGTTCGCTCCAAGATGCTGGGCAGCTTCGCTCTGATGTTCTGCCTCACCTCTGGGCTTGGCTTGTTCTCCATCGATCGTCTGATCCTGGTGAACAATGCAGCGGACAGGATCCGGACGGATGTGCTGCCTTCCACGGTGGCACTCGGCGAACTTGGGACAACAATGACGCGCTATCGCCAGCTGCAAGCCTCGGTCATGATGGTGTCGGCTGCCGATAGAGACGCCGAGACACAGCTGCTGGATGAGGACCGTGCCCTAGTCGAAAAGGCTCTTGCCCGCTACCAGCTGACAATCTCGCCCGGCGCCGAAGTCGAATTGGCCGCCACGATCAACCAGCAGTGGGCTGCGTATCTGTCCCAGAGCGAAAAGCTCGCGAGCCTGACTGCCGCGAACAGGAGCCAGGACGAGGCTGCACTCTACCTGGGTCAGATGCGCGAAACCTACAAACTCCTCTACAAAGCCGTCTTCGACGACATGCAGTTGACCTTAGCCGACGGCACTACGGCAGCCAACGAAAGTGTAGCGGCGGGTGCCCAGGGAAGGACTTTGATCATTGGCGGGATGGTCCTTGCCGCATTGTTATGCCTGGCAATTTGCTACTTTCTCTTTCGTACAGTCGTGCAGCCAGTCGTCTTGCTGACTGCGACGATGCGCAGGCTCGCAAACGGCGACAACGCGGTTGACGTGCCCGCCGTTGGCCGCAAGGACGAGATCGGCGCAATGGCTGCCTCGGTTCAGGTCTTCAAGGATTCGGCGATTGCCAAGCTGCTTCTCGAAGAAGAGGCGCAAGCCTCGCGCTTCCGCGTGGAGGATCAGCGCCGGCAAACAGAGGCTGCACGCCAACAAGTGGCGCATGCGCAGGCGGAGGTTTTCGCGGCCATCGGAAGTGGCCTTGAATCGCTGTCGCAAGGTGACCTGTCCACATCTCTGCAGAGCCCGTTCCCGGAGGAATACGAGAACATCCGCGCCAACTTCAATCGCGCGACGGCCGAACTGCGTCAGCTCATCATTGGCATCGTTGTCAATACCGGCGCGATCCGCTCAGGCACCGGCGAGCTCGCTCAGGCTGCGGATGACCTGTCGCAGCGTACCGAGCAGCAGGCAGCCAGCCTGGAGCAGACCGCAGCGGCTCTCGAGGAGATAACCGCCACGGTCCGCCGAACGGCAGAAGGTGCGAAGCAGGCAGGCGAAGTCGTCTCGAAGGCACGCGCTGATGCAGCACAATCGGAGACGGTCGTGCAGGGCACGGTGGCGGCGATGAGCGAAATCGAGCATTCCGCCCGCCAGATCAGCCAGATCATCGGCGTGATCGATGAGATAGCGTTTCAGACAAGCCTGCTTGCGTTGAATGCCGGCGTGGAAGCTGCGAGGGCCGGCGACGCCGGCCGGGGCTTTGCAGTCGTGGCGCAGGAAGTTCGAGCCCTGGCCCAGCGGTCTGCCGAGGCCGCCAAAGAGATCAAGGCTCTCATTTCCACTTCTACGCAGCAGGTCGGACGCGGCGTCGATCTCGTTGGCGAAACCGGGCGCTCGCTGAGCCGAATCATTGCGCAGGTGACAGAAATTAACACTGCCGTCACCGAAATCGCCCACGCTGCTAATGAGCAGGCAACCGGATTGGCAGAGGTGAATACCGCCATAACCGAGATGGACCGCGTGACGCAACAGAACGCAGCCATGGTCCAGCAGAGCACTGCGGCAGTCCGCATTTTAGCCCAAGAAACCGAGGAGTTGGTCGAGCTGACGGAGCGCTTCGAGCTAGGCTCGGCCCAACCAGCCTCACCTAAATCGCACCCACGCCGCGGTCGCGGCCTAGCTACCAGTGCTTCGTCGTCCGATGAGCAAGACCGCTCGGCCGACCGCCCCCCCTCCGGTGACCTTTCTGCCCGCAAGCCAGTCCGGCCCAACACTGTCGTCGCGATGAGAGTTGGCGGCAGGACGGGAGCGGCACGCAAGACAAAACCCGACGAGCAAGGTTGGGAAGAGTTCTGAGGCTGACCGGATACACGATCTGAAGCGGGAGGCCTGCCATGGTTGAAGTGACTGAATCACCAGTGATGTCGCTGCATCTCAATGCAGTCCTGGACTTTGCCGCGGCCGGCAATTTGCTCGCTGATCTCCAAGCAAGCCGAGGCTGCGACGTGACCCTCATTGCCTCCGATGTCCAGCGGGTTGGCGCGCAATGCATCCAGGTTCTCTTGTCCGCTCAGAAGACCTGGGCGGCTGATGAGGCCGTGTTCCGGCTGACCGAGCCCTCTGCCGAGTTTGTCGAAGGCGCAAGCTTGCTGGGTGCCGAAATCCTCGTTTCTGAAACCTCGCTGGAGACGTTTTCGTGAGCCATACCATCCTCACCGTCGACGACTCCCGCAGCATGCGCGACCTCCTGAAACTCGCCTTGTCTAACGCTGGCTATCGTGTCGTGCAGGCCGAAGACGGAATACACGGGCTGGAGGTGCTGCAGTCCGAACAACCCGACGTCATCGTGACCGACATCAACATGCCGAGAATGGACGGGTTTGGCTTCATCGAAGCGGTTCGCGCGCATTGCACTCACCGCGGCGTGCCAATCCTGGTGCTGACAACCGAAGGTGATCTCGCAAAGAAGAATCGGGCGCGCGAAGCGGGCGCCACCGGTTGGATCGTGAAGCCCTTCAATCCGGTGAAGCTTGTCGATGCCATCCGCCGTGTAGCCGCTTAGGCAGGGGCGCACCAATGGATCCGATGGAAGCGATACGTCAAACATTCTTCCAGGAATGTGAAGAGCAGCTCGCCGAACTTGAGAATGGCCTGATGGCTATCGATGGCGGGAATACCGATACCGACATCATCAATGCCGTCTTCCGGTCAGTGCATTCGATCAAAGGCGGAGCTGGCGCTTTCGGCCTCGAGGATTTGGTGCGGTTCGCCCATGTCTTCGAGACGACGCTGGACGAAGTGCGCGCTGGGCGGCTTCTCATCTGCAGCGACTTGCTCGCTGTGATGCTTCGCGCAGCAGACGGCCTGGCGGATTTGGTTCGGGCTGCGCGCGATGGCGGAACCGCGGACACGGCAAAGTGCGGCCTTCTCGCAGCGGAGCTACGGAAATTCGGAACCGCGGAACATCACGATGGCGACGAGGAGACAGCAGCCGAGTCCGACGATGGCATGGATGGGCTGGGCTTCCAGCCTGTGCAGGTCCTGGCGGACGATCTTCTCCCCGAAACACCGCCGACATCGATTTGGCATATTCGCTTCAAACCGTTTCCTGCGATGTACGCTAAAGCCAACGAAACTGGGCTTTTGCTGCGCGAGTTGAAGCGGCTGGGCGGATTGGAGGTGAGGCTCGATATCGCCGCGCTGCCGCTCCTGCAAGAGATTGAGGCAGACGGGGCCTACCTTGCCTGGGACCTCCAGCTCGACACTGATGCCAATGAAGAAGCCATCCGCGAGATCTTCGACTTTGTCGTGGAAGATTGCGAGCTTGCGATCAGCTTGGCTACACCTCCTGGCAACTCGGACGGCAGCGCTGATCTCGACCTAGACCTCGACACGTTGCTGCAAAAGGTGAGGGACCAACCCGAAGAAGCCAGGCCGGACACGCCGGTTGCCCTGACGCCCTCTTCGCACCCGGCGCCCGCGGCCGGTTCCGACAAGCAAGATCCGCATCTTGCCTCAGCCGGCAAAAAGTCGGCCGAGGGCAATGCGGCTACGCCCGCCTCCGCGACAATTCGTGTCGATCTCGATCGCGTCGATCACCTGATCGATGTGGTGGGGGAATTGGTCATAAATCAGGCCATGCTCGCGCAACGCGTCACCGAGGCGGGTCTCGCGAGAGCTTCCAATGTGATCACGGCGCTGGATGAACTCGAGCAACTCACGCGCGACATTCAGGATAGCGTCATGGCGATCCGCGCGCAGCCCGTCAGCTCGGTCTTCCAGCGGATGCCACGGCTCGTCAGGGAAGTCGCCGCGTTGACCGGCAAGTCGGTCCGCTTGGTAACAGATGGCGAAGCGACCGAGGTCGACAAGACCGTCATCGAACGCCTGGCAGATCCGCTAACACACATGATCCGCAACGCGATTGATCATGGTCTGGAATCGACGGAGCGCCGGATTGCCGTTGGCAAGCCGGCCGAAGGGGTAGTGCGGCTCTCTGCCCTTCATCGATCCGGGCGCATCGTCATCGAGGTGTCTGACGATGGCAGCGGCATCGACAGAACGCGCGTGAAAGAAATTGCCATCGAGCGTGGCCTGATCCCGCCAGACGTCGTTTTGTCTGATGAGGAAGCAGACAACCTGATCTTCCTGCCAGGTTTCTCGACAGCAGCCACGATATCCGATGTCTCTGGGCGCGGCGTGGGAATGGACGTGGTGAGGCGGTCCGTACAGCAGCTGGGAGGCCGCATCTCCATCGTGTCCAGGCCTGGGCTAGGTTGCACCTTCACGCTCAGCTTACCGCTTACCCTGGCAGTGCTGGACGGCATGGTGGTGACTGCAGGCAATCAGCCCCTCGTCATCCCCCTCACCGCCATCATTGAAACGATGTTGCCGAAGACATCGGATGTGCATGAGCTTGTCGGCGACGCGCGTGTGATCGCCATACGGGAGAGGTTTCTGCCATTCGTCGATGTCGGCCAAGCGCTCGGGTATCGCGAGCAATCGATCGGATCTGGGGCAGGCGTCGCTCTGCTGGTTGAAAACGAAAGCGGAGACCGCGCAGCTCTGCAGGTCGATGCGATTCAGGGGCAACGTCAGGTGGTCATTAAGAGCTTAGAGGCAAACTGCGGCCGAGTACGCGGTATCGCAGCTGCGACGGTGCTCGGCGATGGGCGTGTGGCACTCATCCTCGATGTCGACGCCATCTTTTCCGTAGTCCGCGCTGATAGTGCACGCGCCGAACCTAGTTATGCATTGGCAGGTTGAACATGAGCGAACTTGAAACCGCCGGCGGTGTAGATCGCCGGAAACTGATCTGTCTCCGCATAGGGGAACAGGAGTTCTGCGTCGACATCATGGCAGTCCGCGAAATACGCGGCTGGACCGAGGCAACGGCACTTCCGCAGGCCCCAGCCTTCGTACGGGGCTTGATCAACCTGCGTGGCGTCGTGCTGCCAATCGTTGACTTGGCAGTGAGGTTCGGTCTCCCGCCATCAGGTGCCACAGCACGCAACGTGATTATTGTCGTTCAGATAGGAACCCAACAAGTTGGCCTACTCGTCGATGAAGTATCTGACATCCTGACTGCCACGGACGATTCAATCCAGCCGACGCCTGATCTCGGCTCCGACACAGCCAAGGAATTCGTGCGCGGACTCATAGCGATCGACGGGCGGATGATTTGCCTCATCTCGCTCGATCATGTGCTGCCTGTCGCAGATCTAGAAGCGGCGTAAGGTGCACAGGGCCAATGACCCATTCTGGCGAGCGTAGGTCGAGACTTGTAGACGGCGAGTACGTCTTAACGGCCACCGATTTTCGGCAGATTGCCGCCATTATGCAAGAAGATGCCGGTATTGCACTACCGGAGGAGAAGGCGACTCTCGTCTATTCGCGCCTCGTCAAGCGTGTTCGTGCGCTTGGGCTCAACAATTTCGAGGAGTATTGTGGCGTTGTTGCCGACCCGGACGTTGGCGAACGTCGGGAGATGCTGGCGGCACTGACGACGAACGTCACGCGCTTCTTCCGCGAGCCTCATCACTTTGAACATTTGAAAACCAGAGTGTTGCCGCCATTGCTCGAGTCTGCTCGGCGCGGAGGTCGGGTCAGGCTGTGGTCCGCTGCTTGTTCCAGCGGACAAGAGCCCTACTCGATTGGGCTGACGCTCCTCTCCCTTATGCCTGATGCTGCACAATACGACATTCGCGTCTTGGCGACCGACATCGATCCCAACATGGTCGCGCAAGGGCACGCAGGACTCTACGGCAAAGCAGCGTTCGAAGGCGTTTCATCTGACATGCGCCGCTGGTTCGCTGCCACTGAACAAGACCTGGAAACCAAATGGTGCGCCGGCAATGAACTGCGCACGCTGATAACATTCCGCGAGTTGAACCTCATCGGGAGCTGGCCGATGCGGTGTCGATTTCACGCAATTTTCTGCCGCAACGTCGTCATCTATTTCAATGAAGAGACACAGGCAATGGTTTGGGGACGTTTCGCACCTATGATGGAAGCCGGCGGCGCGCTGTATATCGGCCATTCCGAGCGCGTGAGCGGACCAGTTGCAAGACGTTTCCAGCCAGACGGGATCACCACCTACCGCCTCGTTGAAAGCGTCTCCTAGTGACCGTGCGTGTTTTGATCGTCGATGATTCGGCGACCATGCGGGGCCTGATTGCGATGTGTCTCCGTCGGGACGGCGGGATCGAGGTCGTTGGTGAAGCGGCCGACCCGATCGAAGCACGCCAGGCGATCAAGGACCTCAATCCCGACGTCATCACCTTGGACATTCAGCTGCCGAAGATGAACGGCCTGGATTTTCTCGAAAAGATCATGCGGCTTCGTCCGATGCCAGTGATCATGGTTTCCACTTTGACGCGTCACGGCGCTGAGGCAACGATCGCGGCCCTGGAGATGGGTGCCTTCGACTGTGTCGCGAAGCCAACGCCTGCGTCGCCAGACACGTTCTCAAGCTTGCCTGAAACGGTCAAAGCCGCCGCTCAGGTGCAGATGCGTGCCTTCAGGCCGCCCAGCGTTGCAACAGGTCAGCTCGCTGGGAGCAGCGCTGCTTTTGTTCCAAATGGCAAAATCGTAGCGATTGGATCTTCCACGGGAGGGGTGGAGGCACTGCTCTGCATATTATCTGAATTTCCCACCAACTGCCCGCCGACAGTGATCACGCAGCATATGCCGCCCACTTTTACGCGCAGCCTCGCTGAACGCTTGAACCGGGCCAGTGCACCCGACGTTCAAGAGGCCACCGACGGCGCGCCGCTTACGGCGGGCAAAGTGTATCTGGCACCTGGCGGTTCAACTCATCTGGAGATTGTGGGCACGCATGGGCCCAGATGTTGTTTACGGGCAGGTAATCCGGTGAACGAACATCGGCCTTCCGTAGATGTGCTTTTTCAATCAATTGCCACGGTCGCCAAATCCAACGCGGTCGGGGTCATCTTAACTGGCATGGGTGCCGATGGCGCGAGGGGCTTACAGGCGATGCGCCAGGCAGGCGCACGGACGCTCGGGCAGGACAAGGCGTCATGCGTTGTTTACGGCATGCCGAGAGCTGCATTCGAACTCGGTGGCGTGGAACGTCAGGTGTCTTTGCAACGAGTGGCTGGCTGCATTCTTGAACTCACCCGCCGAGCTGATAAGGAGATTGCATAGAATGCCAGCCGCACGAACAATCAAAACGCTTATCGTCGACGATCAATTCACCATCCGACAACTCGTGAAGAATGGTCTCCAACAGATTGGCATGGTAGATTTTGAAAGCGCCTCGGATGGAGAGGAGGGGCTTCGATCATTGCTCAAGACGCCGTCGAACCTTGTTATCTCTGACTTCAATATGCCGAAGTTGGATGGCATTGGTTTGCTTCGTGCCATACGCAGCCATGAGCCGATACGGTCGACGGCTTTTATCATGCTCACAGGACGTGCGGACAGAGAGGTCCTGCAACGCGCGATGCAGTACGGGGTGAACAACTTCCTTGTCAAGCCATTCACAGTCAACGCTCTGAGGGAAAAGATCGAGGCTGTGTTCGGGAAACTCACTTGATCTCCGACGATCTTCATGTCGCCGAGCATGAACGGCGGATACACGTTATACAGGGCAACTTCGTCGTTACCGACGATGCGAACGTCATGCTGACAACGATCCTGGGGTCTTGTGTTTCCGCTTGCATACGCGATCCGCTGGCGGCGATTGGTGGCATGAACCATTTTCTTCTGCCAGGTGAGGGGCAGCAACGCGGGAATGAGCAAGCCGTTTGTTACGGAGTTCACGCAATGGAACTCCTCGTGAACGCCTTGCTTCAACGAGGTGCTCAAAGAAATAGGCTGGAAGCGAAGCTGTTCGGTGGGGGGCACGTGTTGGCCTGCTCAAACGATATCGGGGCGCAGAATGCCGACTTCGCCCAGCGCTTCCTTAAGCACGAAGGCCTGAACCTCGTTGCTGCAAGTCTGCGCGGATTCGGGGGACGACGCATTCAATACTGGCCCGTCTCAGGACGAGCGCGTCAGATCATGCTCGAGCGTGACGATCCGTCGCTTTTCGCTCCGGAACGTTCATCGCCGGTGGTTCAAAGCAGCAGCGACGATGTGGAACTCTTTTGATGTCGTCGGAGTATCCCAAGGCGCTCTTAAACGAAGTGCTTGAAGCAGTCGCCGCGGAGTTGGTTGAACTTGCGAGCATGAGCGCGGCCGTCCAGGTGGTCATCAGCCCACTCCTCGAGGATGGTGATTTGGGAGCGAACGGCGCATATAGACGGATTCAAGAACTTGATCTTATTACGCAAGGTCTGGGCGAAATTGCCGCTTTTCTTGTTCGTCTTGGCCTTGAGGCTCCTCTGGAGTATCGGTTCGACACGGCGGGCGCAGCGGCGAGTGTAAAGCTCTGTGAACTCGCACAGAGGCTGAGCTGCCAGCCTCAGCAAGCGAATATGTCGAGCGTCGTTGCCGCCGGCGACGCCGACTGGCTTTAGGACAACTGCCGCCGGCCTTACCATCTTAAATCGGCAGCAAGGTATGCGCGTCACATTGTCGAAATGCATCACAGATCAGCAATGTCGCTTCTTGCCATTTCGGCTCTGCCCGCCCTCCTCGCCATCGGATCTATTGTCGGTGCGTTGAGCCTGGCAAAGCCAAAGCTTGGCCCGGTTGCTGCTGTGTTTCCCCCATGGTGGGAAACCGGTCGGACGATCCGAGCTGCAGCAACCGCCGGTCGAATTGTAGGGTTCGGCGCGGCAAATTTCGTGGTCATAGTGGTTCCTGAGACAGCGAAGATCGATTCTCAACTCCGCGCAGCCGGTGCTTGGATGCTGTTGGATCCCAAGAGCGTGGGCGGTTGCTTCACTGCCGCCCAGAAAGATCAGGCCACCTAGAATGACCTGCTCAGTTGACGGAATGCGCGCAACGATCAGCCGAGGGCTGCTCGTGCTCCTCTGGCTGCATATCCCAATTGCCGGCGCCGCTGCGTGGTTCCTCGGCAATGATTGGCCCACCAGCAGCCTGATGACCTTGACAGTAGCTGGCATCGCCACCGCGGTTTGGTTTATCAATCCGTCAGGAGCGATGTCGCGCATTACCATCGCTGTTGCCTATATCGTGGTAGTATCCCTTCTTGTCGGCCTCAGTCACGGGACTTCGTGGCAGGCTGACCTGCACATGTATTACTTTGCGTCGCTAGCCATTCTGGCGACCTACTGCGATACCGTCGTGATTTTGGCAGCCGCCGCAACAGTCGCGCTGCATCATTTGTCGCTGAATTTCCTCGCCCCTGCTCTGGTCTTTCCCGGCGGCGGCGACCTTGGCCGAGTCGTTCTACACGCGTTGATCCTGGCCTTGGAGGCCTCGGCTCTGGTTGGGATGGCAGTCAAGATCAACGCTCTCTTTACATCGTCGGAGAACAGCCTTGCTCGGGCAAATGCCGCAACATCTGCTGCGCAAAAAAGTGAGCTAGAGGCAGCCGAACAGCGGCGTCTATTTGATGAAACGCGCGCGGTCCAGGAAACCGCCGCGGCAAAGATAGCTGCTCAACAGCAGTTTGCCGTTGAAAGCTTGGCAGAACGGCTCGCGCGGCTTGCCGAGGGAGATCTTACCGCACGTCTCGATGTTGAGTTCGTTCCTGCCTACGAAGCTCTTCGCAACGACTATAATCAGGCCACGGCAAAGCTGGATGGCTTGGTGGGTGTTATCGTTGGTGCCATCGAAGACATCCGCTCCGGCAATGGCGAAATCGCGCAAGCTGCTGATGACCTGTCCCGAAGAACCGAACAGCAAGCCGTCAGCCTCGAAGAGTCAGCGGCCGCCCTCACCGAAGTCACCGAAACGGTCCGTCGCACGGCCTCAGGTGTCATCGAAGCCGGCAGAGTCATGGCCGAAGCTCAAAAGGGAGCCCACCAGTCCGAGATGGTCGTGCGGGATGCAATCTCCGCCATGGGTGAAATAGAAACTTCCGCCCGGCAAATTGCTCAGATCATAGGAGTCATAGACGAGATCGCGTTTCAGACGAACTTGCTTGCGCTGAACGCTGGTGTCGAAGCGGCGCGTGCCGGCGATGCTGGCCGTGGCTTCGCTGTTGTCGCTTCAGAGGTCAGGGCTCTGGCGCAACGGTCGGCTGGTGCTGCGAAAGAGATCAAAATGCTCATCTCTGCTTCGAGCGAGCAGGTCGGGCGGGGCGTGGTTCTTGTCCGCCAAACAGGCAAGGCGCTCGGCGAGATCGTGGCAAGTGTAAGCGCGATCGGCACGGTCATTGACGACATAGGGTCCGCGGCACAGAGCCAGGCGGGTGGTTTGAGCGAAGTCACGAGCGCTATTAATAAGATGGATCAGGTCACTCAGCAAAATGCCGCCATGGTCGAGCAAACCACCGCAGCGGCGATCTCTGTTGCAAACAAGGCAAAGGACCTTGCGCAACTGACGTCAGCACTAAAGCTGACTGAGACGTCAAACCCATCAACCAGACCCGGCCCGCCTGCTCCAACTTCAGGGAAGACAAAACAGTTCAAGGTTGTTGGCGCTCGCGCGAGATAACGATCCAGCAGAGAACCGACTAACATTGATGATGATGTGACAGAGCTCGAGTCGCAGACTAGACAACCGCCTTTGTATGGGAACGACGAAGGGTCAAGGTTAGGTTGCGGGAACCCGCGGTCGCGATACGATCGAGCGCAACAACTTGGCCGCCAACGGTTTTTGATAAACAGCAACATCCATCTCGCGTGCCCTCGCCACGAGCCCAGGGTCGAAGTCGGCCGTGATAAGCACGCAGAGGGGGCGCGGAGACAAGTGTCTTGCGTTTATCTCTGCAATGAGATCTAGGCCATTCAGTCGGCCAGGCAGCCTGTAATCTGCCAGAACCACGTCGTAGAGGCAGCCGGAGCCGAGTAGGTGCAGGGCATCCGCTCCATCGCGAACGGCATTGAAGCGAACTTCCCAACTTCGAAGAAGGTTTGATAACGCCTCACGCACATCGCGGTCATCCTCGACAATCAAGACCGACAAATCACTGTGCTCGGCAGCCTGGCGAACGACCGGGCTAGCCGAGATGGGGTGTGGATCATTGTGCCGGGCTTGTGGCTGACAGATGGGCTGCTTCAGGCCAAACCGAGAGCCGCTGCCGAGGCGAGAAGCGACCTCGATATTTACGCCGAGGATAGCAGCAGATCGCTGAGCGATGCTCAAGCCCAATCCCAGTCCCATCCGCTGATCGCGTTCAGAATTTCCAATCTGAACGAACTCTTCGAAAATCCGATCCAGGTCCGCCGCTGCGATGCCGATGCCCGTATCCCAGACCTCAAGGCTCAGCGCGCTACCGCGCGGTCGTGCAGCCACAAGCACACCGCCGTGCGTTGTATAGCGGAGCGCATTTGCTGTGAGGTTGCCCAATACCTGCTCAAGGAGGATCGCATCGCTGGTCACCCACTCCCCGTCGGAGCGAAAGCGTAGGTCAAGGCCCCTTTCCATTGCCAAAGGGCGGAAATAATGGCTGAGCCGGTCGAATAAAGCATCGATGGAAACTGCTGCCAGGCGCGGCTGCACAACGCCGGCGTCGAGCTTGGAGAGATCGAGCAAGCCGTTGAACAGCTGCTCCATGGTGCCGATGCTGTCCTGGATGTTTACCACCACGGCGCGGCCGCCTTCGTCGAGCTGCAGTTCGTCTAACGACGCGGAGAACAAGCTCAACGCATAAAGCGGCTGCCGTAGGTCGTGGCTTGCGGCAGCAAGGAACTGAGATTTCGCAAGGCTCGCACGCTCGGCGTTCCGCCGTGCTGCTTCCGCCTCCGCCGTCTGTTCGGTCAGCGCTGCGAGCAATGCGCGATTTTCAAACCGTATGCGGAACCCCTCGTGCAGCGTGCGCGCCTGCACGCGGCACATACCGAACATCGCCACTGCGTAAAGTCCGGAAGCAAAGCCGAGCAATATATACTCAAAGCTTCCCGTTGACAGCAGCCGGACGACGATGGGCGCGAACATGAAGCCGACAAGTGCAACGAGGCCCGCTGGATTGTAGGCATTCGCCGGCACGCTCCCTGCCGCCACTGCATACAGGCAACACATGGTCAATGCCACGGTGATCGGCTCTTTCGGATGTGCGAACAGATAGATCGTCGCCCCCCAGATCGAGCCGGCGACCACCATGTATGCGACATAGGCAGCCGCCCACTTCCGCAGTTCGGTGTAAGCGCGCGGTCGCCGCCGCCAAGCCTGCATGAGCAGTTCGCGCCCAACCTGGGCGGCCACCTGCACCGCTGCCCATGCTGCCACGATGCGCCACGGCGTATAGGCGGCTGCGGTGCCGACCATGTAGGTTGTGACGACAACCGCTGACAAAGCGGAGTTGCGCATCTGCAGATAGAGCGTCCTCACCGCCTCCGCGCGTTCCGGCGTCATCGTTCGATGAGACCAAGTTCCCGCCCGCGTATGACCGCCTGCATCCGGCTGTTTGCGCCGAGCAATTGGAACAGCTCGGTGAGATGTGCGCGCACAGTGCGTTCCGCGATACCGAGGCGATGCCGAATCTCCTTGTTTGCATGGCCTTCAGATAATAATGCCAGCACTTCCGCCTGCCTTGTGGTGAGCACGGGAAAGTCTCCGGTGGAATCATCAACCGAGAATGCAACGCCGCCGAGCAGCACGGCATCGATGGCGGCAGCAATGGCCTGCGGCGCCGCCGTCTTTGCAATGAAGCCAGCCGCCCCGCTGGCGCGTGCGCGTACCAGCACTGCGGCATCGTTTCGCCCTGAAATAAGGATGGCCGGCAAGCCTGGCCATTGGCTCCCAATGGTTTTCAGCAGCTGAAATCCGTCGTCGCCTTGCAAGCCGACATCGATAATGACGGCGTCGGCTGTCAGCGTCTGCAGCATGGTCAGTGCCTGCGTGGCACAGCCGGCCGCGTGCAGCGACCATTCCGGTCGCAAAGCGTTCGCCATATGGGCGAACCCCTGCAGGAACAGCGGATGGTCATCGACGATCAGGATGGTGGGTGCAGCCATGTTCTATCTTTTCCGCAATCTCACTTCCGACACATGCCTCTTTAGGCAATACAATCTATTCAATTAAAAAGTTTAATCTTTCTTTAGGAACAGGCCGAAGCTCCAGCATCCGATCCGTTCGGAAACCCTCCTGGGGCCGGTCAGAGCCATTTTAGACCCGTAATGGCGCGGCGGCGAAGCCGTGCCGGAAGAGGAATGTATCATGGCGGCTATCAGCTGGAAAACCGGGCAGAGCGGTGGCTGGGGAACTGCGGCCGACTGGACCGGCAATCCCGCGCGCGTGCCTGGCTCGGGCGACGCGGTGACGATCGCCGCCGCGGGCAACTACACCATCACCATCAGCAGCGCAGAGGCGGCGAACAGCCTGGTCCTGAATGCGGCTGGTGCCGAACTGCTCGACACCGCTTCGCTCACCATAGGAACGAGCTTCACCGAAACCGCCGGCTTCGTCGTGCTCGAAGCCGGATCGATCACCGGCGGCAAGATGAGCATCGCCGCGGGTGCTTCCTTGGCGTCAGCGGGCGCCAGCAGCATGAGCGCGGCCCTCACGAGCAATGGCGAAATCGACGTTTCGTCAGGCACGTTGATCCTCAGCCAGGGCGGCAGCATTGCCGGCACGCTGGACGGTTCCGGCACACTGGCTCTGTCTAGCGGCACTTTCGTTGCCGCCGGCGGAGCAACCCTGCTCGGCACCGGCTATGAGCAACTCACCAACAGCGCCGTCATGACCGCGACCGTCACCTCCAGCGGTGCCACCAGCACAGTGGGCAGCACCGTCAGTTTCGGCATCGACGCGAACGGGACCCTCGCGATCGCCAAGGGCGCCACCTTCCTCGACGCCGGCACACTCACCCTGGGCAGCAATGCGGCGCAGGGTTTTGTCACCGGTCCGGGCACGCTGAGCACAACGCGTGTCGCCAACATCTTCGACGCTGGCACGAACGTGGCGGCCGCCACGCTGAGCGGAACGCTCACCTGGCAGAACAGCGGCGTGGTCGATGTCTTTGGCTACGGTTCGGTCGGCGCGTCGAGTTCCGACAGCGTCACCATTATCAACCAGGCCGGCGCAGGCTTCTATTTCACCGACGACGACGGCAGCCTCATCGCGGGCAATGGCGGACATGAGGTTTTCACCAACGCGGGCACGCTGAGCAAGACCGGCGGCATCGGCACGAGCAGCATTTCGCTTGTGGTGAACAGCACCGGCGTGCTCGGCGCCGCAGCAGGCGGCACCCTGGCACTGACTGGCGGCGGCTCAATCGGCGGCACGGTATCCGGCCTCGGCACTGTTGCCTTGAATAACTTGAACTACACCATCGGCGCTGTGGCCGGCGCAGGCACTTTGATGGTCGGCAGCGCCAACAGCCTGACCGAAACCACGACGGCCACGGTCTCAGCCGGCATCATCGTTTCCAATTCAAGCACGCTCACCGTCGCGTCGGGCAAGACCCTGACACTCGGCGGTCCTCTAACATTCGGCGAGACAACCAACCTGAACGGCGCGCAATGGGGCGCCCTCAGCGGCCCCGGCACTCTGATCACCACGGGTGCGACCACCATCGTCGATGGCGGCAGTGGCAGCGGCAGCAGCTACGAGGCGTTTTTCGGCGGCAACATCACCTGGACCAACAGCGCCACGGGAACGGTGACAGTATCAGGCCTCGCGGATTTCGGCCTCCATGGCGGCGCTTCGGATGGCGCCACCATCATCAACCAGGGCAACTTTGACTTCGCCGGCGACGACGGTCAGCTGCTGCAATTCCAGGCCGCGACAGATAGCTTCAGCAACAGCGGCACACTGGCCAAGCTTTCCGGCACTGGCACGAGCAGCCTCGCCGGGTCACTCACCAGCACCGGCCTGATCACCGCCGCGTCCGGAACGCTGGCGCTCACCGGCGGCGGCTCGCTCAGCGGCACGATCACCGGCGCCGGCACCGTGCAGATCTACGATTCCACTTTCACTCTCGGTGCGATCGCCGGCGCCGGCACGCTCGAGATCGCCGGCGGCACGACACGCATCACCGCGACTGAAACCTTGACGGCGACAATAGCGCCCGCAGTCATCCTGCAGGATTACGCAATTCTGGCCGTCGCAGCAGGCAAAAGCCTGACACTTGGCAGTTCGCTGACGATCGGTGAGGCAGCCAACGTCAATGGTTATCAATGGGCAGCGATCAGCGGTCCCGGGACACTGACCACGACCGCCGCGACAAACGTCGTGGATGGCGGCAACGGCGGCATTGGCTACGAGGCCTTCATCGGCGGCAATATCACCTGGATCAACAGCGCCACGGGAACGGTGACCGTATCGGGCCAGGCGAATTTTGCTCTCAGCGGCGGCGCCACTGATGGCGCCGCCATCATCAACCAGGGCAATTTTGATTTTGCCGGGATCGACGCACAGCTCGGACTTTTCTCCACGGGTGCCGGTACGATCGACAGCTTCACCAACACCGGAACGCTGGCCAAGCTTTCCGGGACCAACACCACGACACTAGCCGCCGCAGTCACCAGCACCGGGCTGATCAGCGCCGCTTCGGGCACACTCTCACTCTCCGGCGGCGGAGCGATCGGCGGCACGATCGCCGGCGCCGGCACCGTGCAACTCTTCGATTCCAACTTCACGCTGGGCGCAATCGCCGGCACAGGCACGCTCGACATCGCGGGCGGCACGACCCGAATGAGCGCCACCGAAACAATGACGGCAACCATCGCACCCGCCGTCATTGTCCAGGATTATGCAACGCTGGCAGTTGCTGCCGGCAAGAACCTCACGCTTGGCAGCTCCCTGACGCTCGGCGAGAACATCAACGTCAACGGCTACCAGTGGGCGGAGATCAGCGGTCCAGGCACGCTGACCACCAGTGCTGCAACCACCATCGTCGATGGCGGAAACGCCAGCGTTGGCTACGAAGCTTTCATCGACGGCAACATCACCTGGATCAACACCGCCACCGGAACGGTCACCGTAGCAGGCCAGGCGGATTTCGGATTGAGCGGCGGCACGACGGATGGCGCCACCATCATCAATCAGGGCAATTTCGATTTTGTCGGCGTCGACGCACAGCTCGTGGCATTTCAAGGCGGAGAGACCGCCATTTTAACCAACAGCGGCACGCTCGCCAAATTGTCCGGCAGCAACATCACGAACTTTGCTGCCACGCTTAACAACACCGGCTTGGTTAACGTCGCAGCCGGTACCTTGGCGGTGACCGGTGGCGGCTCGATTGGGGGAACGCTTTCCGGCGCTGGGACTTTGTCGCTTTCCGGCACTTACGCCACCACCGGCCTGTCCGGCGCTGGCCATCTCGCCATTACCGGTGCGAGCAGCACGCTGACCCAAACCGGCAGCGGCACGATCTCTGCCTCGCTGCTTGCCTCCGGCAACGCCACCCTCGTCGTTTCCCCAGCCGCCGCCGTGCTGAGCTTGTCCGGCCCGGTGACACTGGGCGATGCCAGCGGCTACGGCGCGTTCACCGGACCAGGCACCATCGCGACCGCTGGCCTCACCTCCATCTACGATGGCGGCGCAAGCGTGCTCGAAGTGGGATTGGGAGAGGGCGTGACCTGGGCGAACGCCGGCACGGTCAACGATGCCGGCCTGGTCGCCAGCGGCACCGGCAGCTCAACCATCACGAACAGCGGCACCTTCAACCTGACATCGGACGACGGCGGCCTGTCCGTCTATGTCGATAGCGCCAGCTTCAGCAACACCGGCACCCTCGCCAAAACGGGTGGCACCGGGACCAGCACGATCAGCGGCGTGACATTCGTCAGCACAGGCGCAATCACCGCCAGCGTCGGCACGCTGGCGCTGGCAAGCGGCGGCACTCTATCCGGCAGCATCGGCAGCAGCGGAAACGGCGTGGTTCTGCTTTCCGGCGGCTCGCCCTTCACAGCGACTGGCGCATTGTCGATCACCGACCATGCGGCACTTTCCTCGGTGACCGTCGGCAACGGCGTCGCCTCGATCAACAACGGCGTCATCTCCGATGCCGGCATTCTCACCTTGGGCACTACGGCCACCGACACAACCAGCTTTACGAATTCCGCCGCCAGCACCTTTCTGCTCACCGGAGCCGATGCCGGTATTGCGTCGAAGGGCACAGTCACAATCGCCAATGCCGGGCTGATCGAGCAAACCGGCGGCGGCGTCGCCTCGATCAGCGGCGTCATCACCAACACTGGCACCATAGAAAGCAAGAGCGGCACGCTGAAACTGGCCAGCGCGGTCTCCGGCACTGGCATCGAGCAGATCGATGCTGGCGCTACCCTGGAAATCAATACCGCGGCAGCGACCCAGAACATCGTCTTCCACGGCGGTGCTGGCGCTACCCTGAAGTTTGACCATCCCGCCTCGCGCGCCCTGACCGGCTTCGGTGCAGGCGACCGCCTCGATCTCGCCGGCACCACCATCACCAGCGCCGCCATCAGCGGCACTACCCTGACAGTCAAGGCAGGCGCCACCGCTTACACATACACCAGCGCCGCGATTGCGGGTGCGTTCGCCAGCTTCTCCACGGACAACGCAGGCGGCAGCTTCGTCACGCTCACCCGTGCTGCGATGGCGAGCCACACGCCCGAACCCCTGGCCTTCGGCAACCACCATGTCGGCGACAGCATCGGCAACACGCTGACGCTGACTGTCAGCAACACAGCTATCGCCGATGGCTACTCGGAACTTCTCAACGCGGGCTTCGGAGGCGCCAGCACCGGCTTCTCCACGGCAGGCACCATCACAGGCATCGCCGCGGGCGGCAGCAACGCGAGTGCGCTGAGCGCCGTGCTCAATACCAGTGCCGCCGGCACGCAGAGCGGCACCGCGACCCTTGTCCTTGCCAGCAACGGCGCCGGCGTGGACGGCCTCGGAACAACCCCGCTGCCGAGCCAGACCGTCAATCTTACCGGTGCCGTCTACGCCTACGCATCCGGGCAGGCGAGCAACGCCGGCACGGTCAACCTCGGCATCATCCATGCCGGCGTACTAAGCACCGGCATCCTCTCGCTGACCAACGCCGCCGCAGCCGGCGCTTACAGCGAAGCGCTCGACGCCGGACTCTCCGGTGCAAGCGCAGGCCTCTCTGCCAGCGGCTCGATCTCCGGCCTGCTCGCCGGCAACACTGACACGACGAGCCTTCAACTCGGCCTGAACACCACTGCCACAGGCAATTACGCGGGCAGCGCCACTTTGGGCCTCGTCTCGGATGGCACGGTGATCGGCGATGGCCTGGGCACCACAACGCTCACCGGCCAGACCATCACGGTCCTTGCGACGGTTGACAATTACGCCCTCGCCGCCTTCGAGGACCCGTTAGGACCGGCACTCACCGGCACCACCATCAACGAAACACTCAACCTCGGCAGCGTCGCCTTGGGAGGCGCCGCCCTCACGGCAAACCTTGGCGTCCTGAATGCCGCCACCGGCCTCTCGGACCTGCTCACCGGCACCATCAGCAGCGCGGGCGGCGCCGGCTTCACCAACACCGGTTTCGGCGCCTTCGGCGGCCTCGGCGCAGGCCAGGACGAGCACGCCCAGCTCGTCTCCCTCTCCACCAGCACTGCTGGCGTCTTCACCGAAACGATCCTGCTCTCCAGCAGCGGCACCAATGCCAGCGGCTACTCCGGCGCGCTGGCAGCCGAAACCCTGACCGTCACAGGCACCGTCACCGCCGCCTTCACCACCTACACCCTGAGCAGCGGCCCCAATATCATCGTCGGCGCAGACGGGCTGGGCGACAACTTCGTGGCAACCGGTGGGTCTCTGAATAGCCGCGACCAACTCACCGGCGGAAGCGGCGCGAACACGCTCACCCTGACCGGCGGCGGCACCTTCGACATCAACGCGCTGAAGACGTTCACCAACATCCCGACTGTAATGGCGAGCGAAGGCCAGGCCGCCAGCGGCACCCTCGCCAGCACGCTGCAAACCGTGCTGATGACCGACATCGCCAACGAAAACCTCACCGTCACCACAGGCACCGCCGCACCAGGCAATGCAAACCCGGAAGCGATCCAGATCTACGGCAGCAGCAGCACCAACACGCTTAAGCTCGCCGCAGGCAGGGACAAGGTGATCCTCGCAAACGGCCACGACACCATCACGCTCGGCGGCGCCACCAATAGCGTGACGGCAGGCAGCGGCACTGCCTTGATCCAAGCCAGCAACAGCTTCGCCAGCGCAGCCATCATCGGCAATGCCGGCGCCACCACGACCCTCGAAATCACCACCGGAGGCGCCACCACCCTGAACGCCGCCGACACCTATCTGACCGTGCAGATGGATGCCGCAGGCACCCTCAAGCTCTCTGCCATGGCATTCATCGGCGCCATAGGCAGCACCGGCGTTGACACCATCACCGCGCTCGGTGGCACCCAAACCCTCACAGGCGGCCTCGGTGCCGACACGCTCACCGGCTACACTGGCGGCAACGACAACTTCACCGACACGGCCGCCGGCCTGAACGGCGACACCATTCATAACTGGACGACAGGCGACGTCATCGATGTCACCAACATCGCCGCAGCCAACCTGCATCCGCTCAGTTTCGCCGCCAACACGCTGACCGTCACCGACGGCACCACCACCAGTGCCATCAAGTTCGTGGCAGGCCAGGCGCTGCATGATTTTACCGTGCTCGGCTCCGACGGCCATGGCGGCACCATGATCGGCTATCACGTATAGAAGCTTAGCTGCGCGGCAGGTGACTGACTAAGGAGGGGAGGGCCGCCCGTGGTCCTCCTCTGCCCTGCTGCATGGATTAAGGAACCCGTCGCGCCGGTTTGCTTTTTGGTCTAGTCGGGCAATCCGACTTGCGCCGCGGGATCGGCGCCCATCCAGCGGAGGGCCGCATGCAATTCACGATCAACAACCGCCAGATCGAAGCGGAGGTCGATATCAGGACGTCGCTGCTCGACCTCCTGCGTGATCATCTTGGCCTGCCCGGTACAAAGAAGGGCTGCAATCAGGGGGCATGCGGCGCCTGCACCGTATTGGTGGATGGCGAGCGCATCAACAGCTGCCTCGCACTGGCAGTGCAATACCAGGACCGGCCGATTACCACTGTCGAAGGGCTCGGCTCGCCAGGCGCACTCCACCCATTGCAGGCGGCTTTCGTCACCCACGATGGATTTCAGTGCGGATATTGCACGCCCGGCCAGCTCTGCTCCGCAGTTGCCATGGCACACGAAATCGAGATGGGCATACCAAGTTTTGTGACCGAAAACCTCGCAGACGGCGACATTGATCTCACGCATGACGAAATCCGCGAACGCATGAGCGGCAATCTCTGCCGATGCGGCGCCTACAACGGTATTGTTGACGCCATTAACGACATCTACGGCAACCACGCCGCCGATGCCGAAAAGCGCGAGGCAGCCTGATGGACAGTTTTTCGTACGAGCGTGCAACAGACACCCAGGCCGCTTTGGCGCTAGGTGCACAGGCAGGCGCTTTCTACCTGGGTGGCGGCACCAACCTCATTGACCTCATGCGTGAGACGATCGCATATCCCAGCTCTCTTGTGGACGTGACGGGTCTCGCAGGCGGGATCGAAGATACAACCGACGGCGGGCTCGTCATTGGCGCTGGCGTGAAAAATACGGCAGTCGCAGCCGACCGCCGCGTCCGCGAGCGTTACCCGGTTCTGGCACGCGCGATCCTTGCTGGTGCCTCTGCGCAGATACGTAACATGGCGACGGTGGGCGGCAACATCATGCAGCGCACACGCTGCGTCTATTTCTACGACGATGCTGCCGCCTGCAACAAACGCTCGCCTGGAGCAGGATGCGACGCGATCGGCGGCTTCACGCGGTCCCACGCCATTTTGGGCGCGTCATCGAGCTGCATCGCGACTCATCCTTCCGACATGTGCGTGGCCTTGGCGGCGTTGGATGCCATGGTGACTGTGGAAGGCCCAAGCGGGCGTCGCGACATCCCGTTCGCCGATTTTCATCGGTTGCCAGGCGACACGCCGCATATCGAGACAACGCTTGAAGCAGGTGAACTGATTACGTCGGTCACATTGCCCGCCGAGGGCTTCGCCACCCATTCAGCCTATCGCAAGGTTCGGGACCGCGCGAGCTACGCCTTTGCCCTGGTGTCACTCGCAGCCGCAGTCGATCTACAGGACGGCATCGTCCGCGATGTGCGGCTTGCTCTTGGCGGTGTGGCACACAAACCCTGGCGTGCAAGCAAAGCGGAGGCGGCGCTTACAGGCGCCGCTCCCAGCATGACGAAGTTCCACGAAGCAGCGGAGGCCGAGCTCGCTCAAGCACAGCCGCTGCCTGGCAATGCGTTCAAGGTCGAGCTGGCAAAACGGCTGATCGCCGACACGCTCGCCAAGCTCTGTCAGATTGGGGAGAGCGCGCCATGAGCGTTGTGCAGGATGCCATGCAGGCGGTGATGAAGACCGCCATAGCCCTAGCTCCCGATAACTGGATTCCGGGCGGCCACCCGGATCCCTTGGCGCGGCAGAAGCACGGGCTGATCGGCGCACCGATCTCCCGCATAGACGGGCCGCTGAAGGTGGCGGGGCAAGCACGCTTTGCTGCCGAAATCGCGTTGCCTGGCCTGACGCATGCCGCACTTCATTACGCCTCGATCGCCCGCGGCCGCATCACCGCCATCGACACCACGGCCGCGGAGAAAGTGCCCGGCGTGGTGCTCGTTATGACCTACAAGAATGCGCCACGGCTCAAGACACCGCCGCCTTTCGGCACCGGTCCGAAGGCCGCCGGCGGCGACAGCGTGGCGCCGATGCAGGATGAGCACATCCACTGGAATGGCCAGCCCATCGCGCTCGTGTTGGCAGAGACCAGCGAAGCGGCGGAGCATGCCCAGTCTCTCATCAGAGTAGCCTATGAGGAAGAAAAAGGCGCCACCTCCTACGCCGCGGCAAAGGCAGCCGGAACGGAACTTGGTAAGTTCCAAGGCGAAGAGCTGAAGCTGAATGTCGAAGATGCCGAACGCCTCCTCAAGGATGCGCCGCACAGCATCGACGCGGTCTATCGAACACCGCCTCACAACCACAATCCCATTGAACTGCACGCAGCAACCGTCACGTGGGAGGGGGGTCACCTACGCGTCCATGACGCCACGCAAGCCGTTACGCATGCCGCCTGGACACTCTCGCAGGTTTTCGGGCTTGAGGAAGAGCAGGTCCACGTCACCTCACCCTTCGTCGGCGGCGGCTTCGGCAGCAAGACTCTTTGGCACCACCAGATACTGGCTGCTGCAGCCTCGAAACTCGCAGGCAGGCCGGTGCGCATCGTGCTGAGCCGCGAGGGCGTGTTCCGCGTCGTCGGCGGCCGCGCACTCACCGAGCAGCGTGTCGCTATAGGGGCACAAAACGACGGCACCTTCGACGCCATTATCCATACCGGCACAACACCGATGACGCCGCACAACGTCATGACTGAGCCATTCATTGTTGCCACACGCAGCCTCTACGGCGCGCGCAGCTTCAAGCTCGAGGTGGACACCGTCAAACTCAACATGGTCGCCAACACCTTCATGCGCGCGCCTGGCGAGGCGGTCGGCACCTTTGCCCTGGAATCCGCCGTTGACGAAATGGCAGTGGAACTCGGCATCGATCCTATCGAACTGCGCCTCCGCAACGAGCCGGCGAATGACCCGACTATGGGAACGCCCTTTTCGCAGCGTAATACCGAGAAAGCCTGGCGCGACGGTGCCGCCCGCTTCGGCTGGGACCAGCGGCAGGCAACACCGCGCGGCCGCCGAGAGGGCGACTGGCTTGTTGGCCTCGGCTGCGCCACAGGCACCTATCCCTATTACCGCATGCCAGGAGGCGCCGCACGCATCACCCTCTCGCGCAACGGTCGTGCAAAGGTCGAGATTGCGGCACATGAGATGGGCATGGGCACCGCGACCGTGCACACCCAGGTCGCTGCCGAACGCCTTGGGTTGCCGCTCAACGGCGTGGACATGCACTACGGCGACAATGCCTTCCCCGGCGCAGTTCTCGCTGGCGGCTCGCAGCAAACCGCCTCCATCGGTGCAAGCCTGATTGCCGCGCACCGCGCGCTGGTCACGGAACTTCTCAAACTGGCAGGTAACGACTCGCCTCTGGCTGGCCTCACGCCGGACGAAGTGGGTGGCTTCGATGGCGGGCTGTGCAAGCTGGACGAACCCTCTCGTTCCGAAAGCTACGCCTCCATCCTAGGCCGCGCACAACGCGAGGAGCTGGTTGTGGAAGGAGAAGCGCCGCCGCCGCTCGAAGTGCAGAAATGGTCGATGCACAGCCATGCCGCCATGTTCTGCGAAGTGCGCGTGAACGCGCTCACCGGCGAAATCCGTGTAAGCCGCTTCCTGGGATCTTTCGATTGCGGCCGTATCCTAAACGCGAAAACCGCAGCAAGCCAGTTCCGCGGCGGCATCATCATGGGTATCGGCTTGGCACTGATGGAGGAAGCCGCATTCGACGAGCGTAGCGGCCGTATCATGAATCCGTCACTCGCCGAGTACCACGTGCCGGTGCAAATGGACGTCCCAGAGATCGACGTAATCTGGACTGACGAACCCGATCCGCATGCACCCATGGGTGCCCGCGGTATTGGTGAAATCGGTATTACCGGCGTCGGTGCTGCGATCGCAAATGCAATCTTCAACGCGACCGGCAAACGCGTTCGCGACCTTCCTATTACGTTGGACAAGCTGCTTTAGAAAGAAGCAGGAAGCATGTTCTTTTTTGAAAAAAAGAACCAAAAAACTTTTGCGAGTCTAGGCCGGGTGTAAAGAAGTGCCGGGCCAAATGTCCAAAAGTTTTTTGCTTCTTTTTTTCAAAAAAGAAGTGCTTTCTTCCTACTCCCGCGGCACAACGTGAAATCGAATCCCGTTGGTAGCCACACGATTGACCGCCTCGGGCACAAAAGGCGAAATCCGGGCAAGCAGCGCAAGCATGCGTGGGAACGCAATGACCTGCCGGTTGCGCGCAACACCGGCGGCAATCAGGCGCGCGGCTGCGGTTGCGCTGATCTTGCCAGGCTGCTCGCCGATATGGCTGTCTGTCATTGCGCTGACTACGTAGCCGGGACACACGACCGAAACTTGAACGCCTGTCTCGGCCAACGCTGCACGCAGGGCGCGGCCATAGGCCAGCAAGCCGGCCTTGCTGGCGCTGTAGGCGGGCGCGTCGGTCACCGGCGACAAGCCGGCAAGCGAACTCACCAGAACGATATGGCCCTTGCCCCGTGCAAGCATGTGCGGCAGCACGGCGTGCACGGTGTCGATGGCGCCTAGCAGGTTGATGTCGATGACACGCCGCGCAGCCTCGCCGCTCTCCAGGCTACCATCCGCGCGCCTTCCATCCAGCACGCCCGCGTTGGCAATCAACAGATCGATCGGGTGGATGGCGGAAAACTCTGCGAAATACGCAGCAAGCGCTGTCTGGTCCCGCACGTCGAAAACACCGGGCACCACCTGCGCGCCAGCCGCACGAAGCCTGGCCGCAACCGCGTCGAGCCGTGCCGAGTCGCGTCCGGTGACGCCGAGGATAATCCCCGCGCCAGCGTAGAACTCCGCCAACGCCGCCCCGATGCCGCTGGACGCACCGGTAATGACAATGTTGGAGAAAGGGCCGGCTGTCACCCTCCGGCCTGTACTGCTGCCGTGTGTCCGCCGAGCCCTTCCAGTTCTTCGACGATAGCCGCGACGGCTCCGTCGATTTCTTCTTCGGTATGTTCGGAAGAGATGAAAAATCGCAGCCGCGCCGATCTTTCCGGAACGCCCGGCGGGATGATGGGGAAGGCGTTGTAACCCCGCTGCAGCAGCCGGTCCGCCAACGTGACGGTGCGGAGCGAATTACCCAGGATGATCGGAATGACCGCATAACCCCAGCTTCCGCCGACGTCGAGCCCGGCCGCGCGTGCGGCTGCCAGGAACCGCTGGCCGCGTGACTGCAGCCGCGCCACCCGCTCAGGCTCGCGCTGCATCAAGTGCAGCGCAGTCAGCGCCGCCACCGCCGCGGGAGCCGGCAGGCCGACACTATAAACCATGCCAGGCGCCGTCAGCTTCAGATAATCGATCAGCGCGCGGCTGCCTGCGACGTAGCCGCCGCAACTCACCAGCGTCTTCGAAAGCGTGCCGAGCCAGATATCCACGCGTCCCGGCACCACGCCCTGCATTTCAAAGATCCCACGGCCGGTGGCACCCAGTATGCCGAGCGCGTGCGCATCATCGACCATAAGCCAGCACTCGTACTGCTCCTTGATCGTCACCAGCCGTGCAAGATCCGGCCCGTCGCCATCCATAGAGTACAGGCCTTCGGAAACGATCAGCACCCGCTCGAAGCGGTCGCGGCTTGAAGCCAGCATTTCGGCCAGCGCCGCCATGTCGTTATGCGGAAACGAGCGCCGCGTCGCACCGCAAAGCTGTGCCCCGACAACCACGCAATTATGGATCAGCGCATCGTGGAGGATCAGGTCCTTCGGACCAAGCAACGCCGCGATCGTAGACACCGCTGTTGCATGCCCGCTGACGAAAGCCAGAGCGGCTTCGCTCTCATAGACGCCGGCCAGCGCCTGTTCCAGATCGCGATGAAAATCCCGCTCGCCAGCGGTGATCCTGCTAGCGGAGACGCTGGTGCCCCAAGCCGCCGTGGCTTCGGCAACCGCCGCTGTGATCTCAGGATGCCCGTTCAAACCGAGATAGTCGTAGGAAGCGAAGTTTACCACGCGCTCGCCGTCGATGACGCTGCGCGCGCCAGCGCGGGCCTCGTGCGTGCGGTAAAACGGAAAGCGCAAGCCGAGCGCCTCGGCGAGCCCACGCTGGCTACGAAGTTGCTGATACGCAGGCAGGCTCTCGAAAGACATGTCGCGCCCAGCCGCGGCCGCAGCAGACGGAAGGTCGCGCCCCTCAGGCGCCGTCCTGCGCATGGTATCGAGCAAGGCGCGCTTGGCGCTTTCCTTCAGCCGTCCGCCACCGACGTCCGCGCTCATACCAGCACGGCCGCTGCCCGGCTCTGCCCTGCGTGTTCGCGCGCGGCCATACCGGCCTGCAGATCGTCCGCGGAAATGCCGTGCTGCTCCATCATCCGCTGTGCGCCATCGTCGTGCGCCTGCTGGCCGGAGCGTAACCCTGCGATGAGTTTCGCCGCCAAATCGTTGACACTGACGCCTGCACCGATGGCGACGACAGACAGTTCGATACCAAAACGCTTCTCTATGCTCATGCGTAAATCAAGGCTCATCATGGAATCCAATCCCAGTTCATCGAGCGGCCGCTTCAAATCGATTTCATCGGGCGGCAGGCGGAAGATGCGCGCCACTTCGGCGGCCACGAGGCTGGCAACCAGGCTGCGTGCCTCGCCCTCGCTCTTGCCCGCAATCCTCTCGGCCAAATTCATCTCGGCGGCCACAGAGCCGCTTTCCCCTGCGAACAGCGTTGCAAACGTCGGGCTCTGCAGCAATTTCGGACGATGCTGCATGTCGGCCGCCTGGAACTGGGCGCAGATCACCGTGGCGGGGCCGCCGGATTGCCGCGCCAGCAGTCTTCCAAGATGTTCAAGGGCAGCACGTGACTGCATGGCCACCACGCCGGATAGCGCATCCAGGCTTGCAGCAAGCGACGCGTCACGCGCCAGGATGCCGGCGTCCGCGATCGCTCCCCAGCCTACCGCAAGGCCCGGCAGCCCCGCGGCTCGCCGGCGTGCCATGATGCCCTGCATGTAGCCATTGGCAGCCGCATACGCACCTTGTCCCGGGTTGCCGAGCATGGCGGAAACCGACGAGAACGCCACGAAGTAATCCAAAGCCATCCCGCTTGTCGCGCGATCGAGATTGTTTATACCGACAACCTTCGGTGCCAGCACGGCGCTCGTACGCTCAGCATCCAGGCCGGCGATCAGCCCGTCATCCAGCACAACGGCTGCGTGAATAATGCCCGCCAACCGCCCATGGCGCCGCTCGAGCCTTCCGATGAGTGCCTCCACAGCCACCGCATCGGTGACATCAAGCGTTTCTGCTAAGAGGGTGACGCCGCTTGCGCGCAGAGCATCCGCGCGCGCTTCCAATTGTGGTTCGAGCACTCCCCGGCGCGAGGCGACAACGATAGCTGAAGCCCCGCGTTCGGCGAGCCACGCTGCAGCCTCGAACCCAAAACCGCCAGCGCCCCCCACGACGAGATGCACACCTTCGCCGGCCCGGAACGCAGTTTCTGCAATCCTCGTCGCAACCGGCCGCGCTGCCGGACGCACGATAATCTTGCCGATATGGCCGCCCGACTGCATGAGTTGGAACGCACGCCCTGTGTCGAACCAGTCGAACGCCCGGTGCGGCAAGGCGGCAAGCGTGCCTGCGGCAAACTGCGCTGCGATCTCCGCCAGCAGTCGCTCCACCAAAGGCAGGTTCGCAGCCAGCAACTGATCCAGATCGACGCCGAAGTAGGTCAGGTTCCGGCGGAACGGCCGCAGACCGAGCGACGTATTCAGCACATAATCCCGCTTGCCTAGCTCGATAAAACGGCCGAAAGGCTTGAGGCATTTCAGGCTAGCCTGCATCGCCTCGCCGGCAAGCGAATTCAGAACCACATCGGCGCCGCCGATGTCGGATTGAATCTCGTCGAGAAAGCCGGTGCTGCGCGAGTTATAGATCTTCTCTGCGCCGAAGGCGGCGACGAGTGCGCGTTTCTCGGGTGAACCCACCGTGGCAGCAACCCGAGCACCGCGTAGCCGCGCAATCTGCATCGCCGCTAGCCCCACGCCACCCGCCGCCCCATGGATCAGCACCCACTCACCCGGCTGGATCTGCGCCATATGAACGAGCGAATACCAGGCAGTCAGGAACGCCACGGGAATGGTAGCCGCAGCCTCCGCGTCAATCCCGTCTGGGACTTTCGTGAAGACACGCGCATCGGCAGTCAGCGCGGTCGCAAAACTCTCGCGGCCGAAACCCATCACCACGTCGCCTGTCTGCAAGTGCGTCACGCCGCTGCCGGTGCGCAGCACTCGTCCGGCGCACTCGAACCCAAACACCGCGCCTGCCATGCCGTCATCCAGCACATCGTCGTCGAGTAGGCCGCTGGCGAGCATGACGTCGCGAAAGTTCAAGCCTGCAGCGGCAATACCGATCTCGACCTCACCAGGTCCAGGGGCGCGGCGTTCACTTTCAATCCAGTCGAAACTTGCCAGCGCACCATCGGCGCCGGGCACAAGACGCACGGCCTCCACCGATGGCCTGGCTTCCGGTGCGGTAACCATGCGTGCCGCGGAAACACCGTCCGCATCCACGGCAAATTCAGTCTCGCTACTCGGCCTGCCAATCAACTCCGCAAGATGGTCAGCCGCAGCGGCGTCACTAAGCGGGAGGGCGAGATCGACAAGCTTGAGGTCGAGGCCAGGATACTCGTTGCTGGCAACGCGAACAAAACTCCAAACGGCGTCAGCAAGCGGGTCTATATCGCCGGGTTCTAAGGCGCGAAGCCCACGCGTAACAATCCAAAGCCTGCATTGTGTCGCTTGCAATGTCGTCAGCAGGCGAGAGAGTGAGGCCAGGCAGGCTGTGAGTCCGTCATGCGCAGCTTCGTATGCCAAAAACACCAAATCACGCGCGCCGTCTTGCGCAGTTCCCACGCGCGCCGCGCAACCGGCCCGCTGCAACGCGCCACTCAGAGCCGGCCAATCCTGCAACAGAACCGCCGTGAACTCATCCTCTGGTAAGCCGAGCGATACGGCGCCGGCGTGCGCGAGGACAATGCTGCCGACATCCTCGCCCAGCATGTGTGTTTTCACATCGTGCAGCCCGGCACTCCTGGCCATCCGCTCACCGTCGCGCCCTGCAGCGATACGGCCAAGCGGGGTTTGAGGACTTGCAGAATGAGAGAACCAGTCTGGCTGCGTGCCAAGCTGGCAGTCGAAAACAGCACTTGCAGGAGGCTGCAAAACAGCCAGCAGACCGCCGGGTGCTAGGTTCTGTGCCAACGCCCGGCCGAGCGCATTGCCGTCTGCCAGATGCGGAGCCAATGCCAGGCTCAGCGCAATATCGCAGGCGGGAATGCCGTCGCCGGGGGCGTCGGGATCGACCGCGACGAAGCGCACATGGGCGGTGTCGCCATGGCGGGCCTGAGCCTGCGCCACACTGCGGGGGTCCACGCCGATCACGGTAATCGTCAACAAGCCGTCTTGAGCGAGAGGTGCGAGGCGAGCCAGCACGCCCAGGCAGAATGGCTCTGCTACCAGAACACGCAGCGGGTCAGGCGTGACGCGTGCCTGCAAATCTCGGCAAATGGCCGCAGCCGCATCCAGCACAGGCGCAAGCAGCAGCGCACTGCTTTCGAAATACTGAAGCATGGCAGCCGAGACTTCCGCAACATCACCGCTGCGTAGCATTTTAGGCAGGGCAGTCAGCGCATGCGCCGAGAGCACGATGTCCGCACCGGCGCCGGAATGTTCGGCCGCAAAAGTCTGAAGAATATCCGCAGGCGGCGGCAGCCCGGACGCCTCGGCTAAGCGCCAACCCGCCCCGATCTGCGTGGCGACTCCTGCGCGGCGCAACTCCCCGAGCAGGCTCAGCAGCAGCGGTTTCGCTTTCGTTGCCGACGAGGGCACGATGACGGCCGCGCCGAATAAATCATGCAGGCTCTGGAAGGCCAGCGAGCGCGCAAATGCACCGAGGTAAAGCCACGACTCCGGTGCCGCCTGCAGACCCAGCCGATCGAGTGCGCCCTCTGCACAGATGCGTATTGCCAACGCATCCTCGAAGCGCCGCAGCCGGAGCCAATCCTGCTGAAAGAAGACACTGTCAGGCGTTCGCCGCTCGAGCACGACCGCGCGGAACAACCCGCCGCTCATGACAGCAATCATGTCGCCATCATCGTCGTAAAGAGTGACTCCGACTGAGAGCGACTGATCGGTTTCGCGGCCGATCTCCAACCGTGCACGCGCCGGCACGCCGTGATCGCGTTCGACTCGCAGAGCCGCGAACCTGACCGGCAGGTAAGCGTACCGCTCGCTCGCGCGCAGCTTCATGTCGTCGAACATGGCGTGGAATGCTGCATCAAGAGCAATCGGATGCAGGACGTGCAGCAGATCGGAAGCGCTTGGCGCTTCGTCGCAAGGGGAGAGATCGACCTCCATCAGAGTGCTTGTCCGCGTGCCGCCCAGCACGCGACGGAAGCGCGGGCCATATTGCACACCGGCTGCCGCGGCGGCTTCATAAACCGCAGCTCCGGTGAAGGCGATTGGTAGTTCCGCTTTGGGCACGAACGCCGGTGCCGCGGACGCCACCCGCAAGATCCGACCCCTGGCATGCAGTGTCCAGGCATCCGCGCTGAACCGAGGCCGGCTCCAGATCTCCACCACTGTGTCGCCCTGCAGGCGAACCGACAACTCGCGCATCTGATCCGGCGCGATCGTCATCCACTGAAGGAGATCAAAATCCTCCAGCCCAACCGGCCCCGTAACATAAATCTCACGTGCGACAGCCAACGCCATTTCGACAAAAGCCGATGCGGGCACAACCATCTCGCCATCGATGCGATGATCCGCCAGATACGGCACGACGCTAGCATCGATCAGGTTGCGCCATTCCGGCGTGCCTGCACGCAACCTGGCACCGATCAGCGGATGACGCCGATCGGCACTGCAAAGATCCATCGCCTCGCTGGTAGGAGGATGCGCGATGGTTTTGCGCTGCCACGCTATTCCCGGAAGCCGAACACGCCCAGTGGGCTGTGCTCCGAACACGCGTGCAGTGTCCACGCGGCAGCCCAGAACAACCGCGCGTGCCAACACGCCGATCACAGGATCGCCTGAAGCCTCTTTCTGCACCAGGCTCGGCACCACTGTGCCGTCGAAACCCGCCTCGCGAAGCGTCTCCACGATACCGCTTTGCAGAATGGGCCTTGGGCCGATTTCGATAAACACCGTTGCGCCAAGCTGCCCCGCCGTCTCGATCGCAGCGCTGAACTGCACCGGCTGACGAACATTCCTCCACCAATAAAACTGGTCGAGGCTTTCGCCTGGCGTGACTGCTCCCGTTACGGTGGAAATGAAAATGGATCCACCAGGCTGTGCCGTAATGTTTCCAAAGGCACGCATGACCGGCGCCTGCAGCCCGTCTAACAGGCTGCAGTGGAATGGGTAAGGCAGCTCCAAAACGCGGGCAGCCACACGGCGACGCCGGCAAAGCTTTGCGAAAGCTTCGATCTCCGCCATCGGACCAGAGACGCTGACCGACCCTGGACTGTTGACTGCCGCAATCTCGAGCGTCGCGAAACCGCCCTCCAGGAACAATCCCTTGGCGCCGTCACAGGTAATATTCGCAACAGCCATGCCACCGAGGCCGTATGCGGCCTCCTGTTGCGCACTGCGATGAAAGATCACATGCACCGCTTGGTCCAGGCTCAGGGCGCCGCATGCCTCAGCCGCGGCAATTTCGCCAAGGCTGTGCCCCAACACCATATCCGGCCGCAAACCAAACGCTGAAAGGCTCGCTGTCAGTGCCGATTGCACGGCGAAAAGCAATGGTTGCACTAGAACAGCCTGGTCACGCACCGCAGGGCTCATGTCGTGCAACGCATCGACCAGCGACCAATCGGCAAGCCGGCTGAAACTCGCATCCACGGCCATGAACCGTTCGCGGAAGTCCTGATTTTGCGCGAAAGCAGCACGGCCCATCCCGAGCCACTGGCTGCCATTGCCTGAATAAACAAAACAGACTTTCGGTGCGTGCGAGGGCGCCACGCCTTCGGCCCCAACCGCAAGCTCACCCAACTCTGCAAACCGGCGCAAAGCCGACGGCGTCGCCTCTGCAAGCGGGAGGGCAATCCGATGAGCGCCGAAATCCCTCTGCCACGCGAGACCTGCCGCCATGTCGGCGGTGCTTTCGCCCGCTTCGATAAGCGCTGCGTAACGGCTACTCGTCTTCGACAGCGCCTGCCGTGATTGCGCGGACAACACCAGGAGCGCGCCACCCGAACCGTCGGCCGCGCTACGGCAAGGTGCCGGGCATTCATTCGGCTCAGCCTGACGTATCACCACATGAGCATTGGTCCCGCCGAACCCGAATGACGAGACACCCGCCAGCCAGGTACCGGTTTCCGGCAGCGCAACGGTATCCAGCGCCAGCGAAAGGTTCAGCGCCTCGAAGTCGATCTCCGTGTTGATCGCCGACAGATGCAGGGTGGCGGGCAGCACGCGATGCTCGAGTGCCAGGATCGCCTTGAACAGCCCCGCAAGCCCCGAGGCCGGCTCGAGATGTCCGATATTCGACTTCACCGACCCGATCGGCAGCTTGCCCGCGCGCCGCTGCCCAAGCGCCTGCCCAATGGCCAGCGCTTCCGCCGGATCGCCAACGCGTGTGCCGGTGCCGTGGGCCTCCACGAAGGCCAGCCGCTCAGGGTCGAGCCCCGCCTGGCCGTAGATCCGGTCGAGCAGCGCCCTCTGGCCCTCTGCCGCGGGCAGCGCAATCCCGTTGGTGCGGCCGTCGGAGTTCACCCCGGAGGCAAGCGCCATGGCCCTCACGCTGTAGCCGCTCGCCTTCGCACGTTCGGGGCTGGCGAGGACCATGGCCACGACGCCTTCGCCGCGAACATAGCCGTCCGCGTCTGCCGAGAACGGCCGGCAAAACCCCGTTGCCGACAACATGCCTGCCCGAGAGAAGCCAATGAAAGGAAAAGGCGACAGTAGCATATTCACGCCGGCCACGATCGCCATGTCGATCTGCCCGGAAGCAATGGCCGCCTGCGCCTGTGCGAATGCAACAAGCGACGATGAACAGGCGGTATCGATGGTGAAGCTGGGGCCGTGCAGGTCAAAAATGTAAGAAATGCGGTTCGCGAGAACGGAAAGTGTGTTTCCGGTCATGAAATGACTGTCGATGCCCCCGAGGTCCGCCACCTGCAGGTTCCCGTAATCCAGGCTCGACGCCCCGACATAAACTCCGACATTCGCGCCCGCCAAGGTACTCGGTGCAATGCCGGAATTCTCCAATGCACCCCACACAGCCTCGAGCAGAATCCGTTGCTGCGGATCCATTTCCGCTGCTTCGCGCGGAGAAATCCCGAAAACGCCAGGATCGAAGCTCAGCGGCTCGGCGATGTAACCACCGGCAAACGATGTACTGAACCCGGGTTCGGACCGGCGAGGATGTAAATAGCGCTGTGCGTTCCAGCGGCCCTGTGGTGCATCGCTCACTGCGCACTGGCCAGCACGCAGCAAAGCCCAGAACGCCTCCTCGTCGGGAGCACCAGGCAGGCGGCACGCGGCACCAACAATCGCGGCACTCGACGCCTCGATTCGCGTCTGGCTATTCAGCGGAAACATCGACGCGGGTTCTCTTTGCAAACACCCTAGTAGATGGGTTGCATGCCTGATGTCCATCCCCGGGGCTTTGAAGCGCGCTTGCAGAAGGAAGGAAGCGCGTTCTTTTTCGGAAAAAGGAACCAAAAAACTTTTGCGCCTTGGACTATCGTTTGTGGAGGTGCCGCGCCTAAACTCCCAAAGGTTTTTTGGTTCCTTTTTTCAAAAAAGAACTTGCTTGCCTACGCTTTCAACTCCTCCCGACAGACCCCCAGTATCTCCTCCGCCAAAGCCGGCTGAGCCCCGCCAATCCCACGCGCCATGACAATGCCGCCGATCATGGTGGCAAGCATGGCGATAGCGGCTTTGCGAGGATTGTCTGTGCCCTCAGGATGCGCCGCGAAGTAGCGTGTCATGGTCTGGATAAACGTCTCGATCCCGTCCGCGTAAGCGGTTTGCATGGCAAGCCCTTGCCTGGCCGCGTCGATGGCAAGGCCGGCCGTAGGGCACGCTTCTCCCGGCGTGCCGCATTGTTTCGGGGAGAGATAGCGTTCCATGAGGGCGCGGAAGGCACCGGCCTCTCCGTTCAGGTCAGCGTCAACAATGCTTCGCATGCTGGCGTCGCCGATGGCGAAGGCATCGGCACAGGCCTCCGCAGCAAGCGCGTCCTTGGATGCGAAATGATTGTAGAAGCCGCCATGGGTAAACCCAGCCTCCTTCATCAGGTCGGCCACGCCCACGCCATCCACGCCGCGCTCCCGGAAGATCCGTGAGGCCACGTCGATGATCGCCCGGCGATTGCGTGTGGCCTGTTCCTTGGGAACGCCCATGACCTTGTATCCTGCCCCTTGCACTCTGCAATGATAACCATCATTGTCTTGCGGACGATGATGTCCGTCATTAACAAATAGGCCTGCGGCTGATCCGCCACAAGCTCTGAACGCCCTTCGTGTCGTTTCAGCCACCCGTTTTCCCGCCGAGGAGCCTCCTGTGAACGATTTCACGCCCTCATTCCCCGCCGATGAAGCCAAGATTTCGCGTCGGATGCGACGCAAGCCGGCAAAGCGCGGCTTCTGGAGCGCGGCGCTTGCAGTTGCGGCGCTAGGCGGTGCCTCTGCTGCCTACGTCGAACACCGCGGTGGCGGCGATGCCGCACCGTCAGCGGCAGCTCCCGCGGCAGTGCCGGTCATCGTCGCCGTGGTTCAGCAGCGCGACATGCCGGTTTGGAGCGAATTTTCCGGGCGGCTCGAGGCGGTAGGGCGTGTGGAAGTTCGGCCACGTGCCGGCGGCGCCATCCTGGCGGCGCACTTCCGTGAGGGCGCTTTGGTGAAGCAGGGGGATCTTCTCTTCACCATCGATCCAGCGCCCTACCTCGCAGAGGCTGAAAGGCTGGACGCGCTCGTCGCAGCAGCAGGCGCCCGCGTGGTGCTCGCATCCAGGCAGCAGCAGCGTGGCCTTCAGCTAGGCGACCAGAATTATCTCGCGAAAAGCGATGTGGATGCCCGTGTCAACGAATATCGCGCGGCGGAAGCCAACCTGCATGCTGACATGGCATCGCTGGAAACGGCGAAGCTGAACCTCGGCTACACCGAAGTTCGGGCACCAATCGCGGGCCGCGTCGGAAAGATCGAGGTCACCGCCGGCAATATCGTGCCGGCCGGCCCGACCGCGCCGGTCCTCACGACGCTCGTGTCTGTCGATCCAATTTACGCGAGCTTCGAAGCGGACGAACAATCCGTTGCGAAAACGGAGGCCAGTCTTCCGTCAGGCGGCGAGCTGAGCGACATGGTCGGCCGTGTTCCCGTCGAGGTGGGAACGCTCGCAGCCGATGGCACACCGTTGCATGGCCATCTTCAACTGGTCGATAATTTGGTGGACACAGGCAGCGGCACGGTGCGGCTGCGCGCCATTCTCGACAATCACGACGGCCGCCTGATGCCTGGCCAGTTCGCGCGCGTGCGGTTAGGGCGGGCAACCACTGTGAAGGCCATCGCGATAGACGAGCGCGCCATCGGCACCGACCAGGACAGGCGCTTCGTCATGGTCGTTGACGCCAGCAACAAGGTTGCTTCACGTCCGATCACGCTAGGGCCGCTGGCCGACGGACTCCGCATCATCACCGCAGGCCTCAACTCCGGCGACCGTATCGTAGTCGACGGGCTGCAACGGATCCGGCCCGGCGCGACCGTCGCGCCACAGACCGTGTCCGACGCTTCAACAACACAAAACGCTGCTCTCGCTTCACGCTGACGACAGTCGGCTTACCAGGCACGAGTCATGAACATCTCCAAGTTTTTCATCGACCGCCCGGTCTTCGCCGGCGTGCTGTCGATCCTGATCTTCGTCGCGGGCCTGCTGGCACTCGGCGTCCTGCCTATCTCCGAATATCCGGAAGTCGTGCCGCCGCAAGTGGTGGTGCGCGCGACCTATCCGGGTGCCAGCCCAAAGGTGATCGAGGAGACGGTCGCGACTCCGATCGAGGAGCAGATCAGCGGCGTCGAAAACATGCTCTACATGTACAGCCAGGCGACAACCGACGGGCTGATGACCTTGACCATCACCTTCAAGCTCGGCACGGATCCCGACCAGGCGGAGCAATGGGTGCAGAACCGCGTCTCCCAGGCCGAACCGCGCTTGCCAGACGCCGTACGCGCGCTGGGCATCACCACCATAAAAAGCTCCCCCGACCTGATGATGGTCGTGCACCTCGTCTCGCCGGACAACCGCTTCGACGCGGCGTATCTCCGCAACTATGCTTTGCTGCACGTAAAGGATCGGCTTTCCGCCATCGACGGCGTAGGTGAGGTGCAACTGCAGGGCTCCGGCGACTACGCCATGCGCGTGTGGCTCGATCCGCAGAAGATGGCCGAGCACCGGCTTTCCGCCAGCGACGTCACAGGGGCGATCCGCGCGCAGAACGTGCAGGCGGCCGCCGGCGTCGTCGGCTCGTCACCGAACGTGCCCGGCGTCGCCACGCAACTCTCCATCAATGCGCAAGGCCGCCTGCAAACGCCCGAGGAGTTCGGCGACATCGTCGTCAAGACCGGCACCGACGGTCAGGTCACGCGCCTGCGTGATGTCGCCAGGCTCGAACTCGGCGCGTCCGATTATTCGCTGCGTTCGCTGCTGAGCAATAAGACGGCGGCAGCCGCAGTCATCTTCCAGGCGCCAGGCTCCAATGCCATCCAGATCGCCGACAACGTCCGCCGGGTCATGGAGGAGGTAAAGAAGAACATGCCCGAGGGCGTGACCTACGAAATCGCGTATGACACCACGCAATTCGTGCGCGCCTCCATTGATGCCGTCGTGCACACGCTGCTCGATGCCATCGTGCTCGTGGTCATCGTGGTCGTGCTGTTCCTGCAAACCTGGCGCGCTTCCATCATTCCCCTCGTTGCCGTGCCGGTCTCCATAGTCGGCACCTTCGCCGTCATGCATCTGCTCGGCTTCTCCATCAATGCGCTGAGCCTATTCGGCCTGGTGCTCGCCATAGGCATCGTGGTCGATGACGCGATCGTCGTGGTCGAGAATGTGGAGCGGAACATCGAGCAAGGCCTCAGCCCTCTCGATGCCGCGCACCGCGCCATGGAAGAAGTGTCAGGCCCCATCGTCGCCATTGCACTTGTCCTGGTCGCGGTGTTCGTCCCGCTCGCTTTCATCAGCGGCCTCACCGGGCAGTTCTACCGCCAATTCGCTCTCACCATCGCTATCTCGACGGTGATCTCAGCGATCAATTCGCTGACCCTTTCTCCCGCCCTGGCAGCCCTTCTCCTGCGCGGCCATCACGCGCCGAAGGACCTGCTCACACGCGTGCTGGATCGCGCCCTGGGCTGGCTTTTCCGTGCCTTCAACAGGATCTTCTTCGCCGGTGCCGACGCCTACAGCGGCGGCGTGACTCGGGTCATCTCGCGCAAATCGATGATGATGGCCGTCTATCTCGGCCTGGTCGGCCTGGCCGTGGTGCTGTTCCGCGTCGTGCCAGGCGGGTTCGTCCCTCTGCAGGACAAGCAATATCTCGTCAGCTTCGCCCAACTCCCGGACGGCGCGAGCCTCGACCGAACCGACGCCGTCATTCGCCGCATGACCGACATCGCGCTGAAAACCCCCGGCGCCGACTACACCGTCGCCTTCCCAGGCCTCTCCATCAACGGCTTCACCAACAGCTCGAATGCCGGCATCGTCTTCGTGGGCGAGGCGCCATTTGAGAAACGCACCACCCCAAACCTCTCCGGGAATGCCATCGCCGCGACACTGAACGGAAGCTACGCCTCCATACAGGACGCCTACATCGCAGTCTTCCCGCCACCCCCTGTGCAAGGCCTCGGGACCATCGGCGGCTTCAAGCTCGAAATCGAAGATCGCGCCAGCCTCGGCTATGAAGCGCTCGATCAGGCTACCAAAGCCTTCCTCGCTGAAGCCGCAAAAGCCCCGGAACTCGGCCATCTGTTCACCGGCTACCAGGTGAACGTTCCGCAACTCTACGCCGACATAGACCGCACGCGCGCCCAGCAGCTTGGCGTCTCCGTCACCGACGTTTTCGACACGCTGCAAACCTACCTCGGTTCGCTCTACGTGAACGACTTCAACGTCTTCGGCCGCACCTACTCGGTGCGCGTACAAGCCGACGCCAAATTCCGCGCGCACCCCGACGACATTGGTCGGCTGAAAGTACGCTCTGCATCAGGCGCCATGGTGCCACTCGACGCCGTGCTGCGCGTGAAACTCAGCGCAGGCCCGGAGCGCGCCATGCGCTACAACGGCTTTCTCTCTGCCGACATCAATGGCGCCGCAGCCCCCGGCTACTCCACGGGTCAGGCACAAGCCGCCATCGCCCGAGTCGCAGCCGCTGCCCTGCCGCAAGGCTTCGCCTACGAATGGACCGACCTGACCTATCAGCAAATCCTCGCAGGCAACTCCGCCATCCTCGTCTTTCCGCTGGCACTCTTGCTTGTCTTCCTGGTGCTCGCAGCACAATACGAAAGCCTCACCCTCCCGTTGGCTATAATTCTGATCGTGCCCATGGGCCTGCTCGCCGCCATGACCGGCGTCTGGCTCACCCGCAGGGACAACAACGTGTTCACGCAAATCGGCCTAATCGTGCTCGTCGGCCTCTCCGCCAAGAACGCCATCCTCATCGTGGAATTCGCCCGCGAACTGGAATTCGCCGGACGCACGCCACTCGCAGCCGCCATCGAAGCCAGCCGCCTTCGCTTGCGTCCGATCCTCATGACATCGATGGCTTTTATCATGGGCGTCGTGCCGCTGGTGATCTCTACAGGCGCCGGAGCCGAAATGCGCAACGCCATGGGTATCGCGGTTTTCTCAGGCATGATCGGCGTGACAGCTTTCGGATTGTTCCTGACGCCTGTGTTCTACGTCGCGCTACGGCGCCTGGCGGGTAACCGGCCGCTTAAGCAGCACGCCAAATCCCACATAACGGTCGTTCCGCATGGGTTGCCGGCGGAGTAAGGAAGGACTTCTTTTTTGAAAAAAAAGCAAAAAACTTCTGGGCTTTCGGGCTGGGCGTGTCCACGATCTCGGTCCCAAGTCGCAAAAGTTTTTTGGTTCTTTTTTTCAAAAAAGAACTCGCTTCCTTAAACTTGCCTTTCCCTCACACAATCCCGATAAAGCGCCGCATACTTACGTGCAGGCCCGGCCCAGGAGACATCCGCAGCCATGGCCGCACGCTGCATACGCACCCAGTCGCGATGATCGCGCCACAGCATCGAGGCCCGATGAAGTGCTCCGCGCAAGCCTGGCGTGCTTGGTGGAGAGAACACCAGCCCGGTGGCAACACCCACGGCGCGCGCAGCTTCGTTGGCATCGATGACAGTATCGGCGAGCCCGCCGACGCGTGACACTATAGGTATGGCGCCATAGCGCAGCGCGCAGAGTTGAGTGAGTCCGCAAGGTTCAAAGCGGGATGGCAGGAGGATGGCATCGCTGCCGGCTTGCATAAGATGTGCAAGGCCCTCGTCCATGCCTGTGGCGATTGCGACGCGGCTGGGGTGATCGCCCTGCGCTTCGGCGAGTGCCTGTTGGAGCGCGGTGTCTCCGGCGCCCAGCACGGCGAGTTGAGCACCTTCTGAAAGAATGGGGCGGAGGCTGGCAAGAACGAAATCCATGCCCTTCTGGTGCGTGAGCCGGCTGATCACGCCGAAGAGCTGCGCGCGCGGGCGCACGGCCAGGCCAAGTCTTTCCTGCAGCGCGGCCTTGTTGGCGGCGCGCTTGTCGAGTGTAGCGGCTGTGAAAGGCGAGGGGAGATGGGGGTCGGTTGCCGGGTCCCAGGCTGTCGTGTCGATGCCGTTGAGGATACCACTCAGCACCCGAGCCCGCGTGCGCAGCAAGCCTGTGAGTCCCATGCCGCCGGTGGGTGTGCAGATTTCTTCAGCGTAAGTCGGCGACACGGTGGTGATGCGGTCCGCAAACGCCAGGCCCGCCTTCAGCATACCGATGCTGCCGTAATATTCGACGCCGTCGATCGTGTAGGCGTGCGGCGGCAGGCGAAGTTCCGTCAGCAGGCTCGAAGGCACCTGGCCTTGAAAAGCCAGGTTGTGGATTGTCATGACGGTAGCCGGGCGCGCGCCCCCTGCGTAATGCAGGTAGGCCGGCGTGAGGCCGGTTTGCCAATCGTTCGCGTGCACCACGTCCGGCGAATAGCCTGCGGCGGCGCCCAGGCCGAGTTGTGCCGCGGCGTAGGCGAGGGCGGCAAAACGTTGCGGGTTGTCGGCCCAGTCCTGACTGTCTGGCGCGACATAAGGGTTGCCGTCGCGGGCGTATAAATGCGGGGCATCCAGCACGAACAGATCGAGACCTGCGACGTGGCTCGCGAGAATACGTGCGGGAAAGCCGAAGAAATCCTCCCACTCCGCGACGATCTCCGCGGACTTCAGCGCGGCCACGACCGATGGATAACCTGGCACCAGGGTGCGTACGATGATGCCTTCATGGGCCAGGGCGGCAGGCAGCGCTCCCGTCACATCCGCCAGCCCGCCTGTCTTGATAAGCGGGAAGATCTCGGAAGCGACTGAAAGAACCTGCAGTTTAGGCGTGGACGTCACGTCTGCAGCCGGTCGATCATCGGTTGCGTGATGAGGCAGACACCACGTTCGGAGCGGCGAAAACGCGCCGCGTCATGCAGCGGATCTTCGCCGACGACCAGATGCTCGGGAATGATGACGCCACGATCAATAACGACGTTCTGCAGCCGGGCATGCCGGCCGATCTGGGCATAAGGCAGAACGACGGCGCGTTCCACGCAGGCGAAGGAGTGGGCATGCACGCCGGTAAACAGCAGCGATTGCCTTACGTCAGCGCCCGAAACGATGCACCCGCCTGAGACTAGCGAGCTGATCGCCTGTCCGCGCCGCCCATCCTCGTCGTGCACGAATTTCGCGGGGGGCACGATTTCGCCATAGGTCCAGATCGGCCAATCCTGATCGTAAAGATCAAGGCCCGGTATGAAATCCGTCAAATCAATGTTGGCAGCCCAGTAGGCATCCACAGTGCCCACATCGCGCCAATAGATCTGGTCGCCAGGTGAGGAACGCACGCAGGAGTTCTCGAACCTGTGGGCGACGGCCGTGCCGTTCGCGACGATGTAGGGGATGATGTCATGGCCGAAATCATGGCTGGAGTTCGGATCCGCTGCATCGCGCTTCAGCATGTCGATGAGGAAGCTGGTTTCGAAAACATAGATGCCCATGCTCGCAAGCGCGATGTTAGGGCGTCCAGGTATCGCCGGCGGATCCTGTGGTTTTTCGAGGAACGCGAGGATCCGATCGGCCGCATCGACCGCCATCACACCGAAACCGCTCGCCTCCTCACGGCTGACTTCGATGCAGCCGACGGTGACGTCCGCGTCCTGCTCCACGTGCTGCTGGAGCATGAGTTCGTAGTCCATCTTGTAGACATGGTCGCCGGCAAGCAAGACGATGTAGCGCGGCGCATAGCCTTCGATGATGTCGATGTTCTGGAACACCGCGTCTGCCGTGCCGGCATACCAGCCGGTCTCAGAAACCCGCTGGCTGGCAGGCAAAATATCGAAGCTCTCGTTACGTTCCGGACGGAAGAAGTTCCAGCCGCGCTGCAAGTGGCGGATGAGGCTATGGGCTTTGTATTGCGTCGCGATGCCGATCCGGCGAATGCCGGAGTTCAGTGCATTCGACAAGGCGAAATCGATGATACGCGACTTGCCGCCGAAATACACCGCAGGTTTGGCACGGTTATCGGTGAGTTCCATCAGCCGGCTGCCGCGTCCGCCTGCCAGAACATAGGCCATGGCATGACGTGCCAGCGGTGCACCGCGCTCGAGACCCCTGTTCATGCCGGAAACCTCTCGGGTGATATCATGCGGCTGCCGTCCGCACAGGAACGTTCCAGATCTCGCTCGCGTATTCCGTAATCGCCCGGTCGGACGAGAACCAGCCGACCCCAGCGATGTTGCGAATACTGGCTTCCCACCAGCGCGAAGGATTGCCCCAGAGCGTGCCGACCGCCTCTTGCTGTTCGCAATAAGAATGGAAGTCTGCCGTGACCATAAAATTGTCATGGTCCAGCAAGGCTGCAATGAGCTCCTTGTAACGATCCGGCTCGCCTGGAGAAAACACACCGGACGCCACGGCATTCAGCGCCTGCTCCAGCGACGGCGACTCGGCGACGGCCTCTCTCGCATTGAAACCCGCGCGCCGGCGTGCGACCTGCTCGGCGCTTAGGCCAAAGATAAAGATGTTGTCGTCACCGACATGCTGTCGAATTTCCACATTTGCGCCATCCATCGTGCCAATGGTGAGTGCACCGTTCAATGCGAGCTTCATGTTGCCCGTGCCGGAGGCTTCAAGGCCTGCGGTGGAGATTTGCTCGGAGAGGTCTGCGGCGGGAATGATGATCTCCGCAAGACTCACGTTATAGTTCGGCAGAAACACAAGCTTCAGCCGGTCCGCAATCACCGGGTCGTTGTTGATAACCTGGCCGACATCATGCGCCAGCCGGATGATCTGCTTGGCAACGCGGTATCCAGGCGCCGCCTTGCCCGCAAAGATCTTCACCCGAGGCACAAAGTCGCGCATCGGCTGGGCGCGTATGGTGTCGTAGATCGCGACCGTCTGCAGGATGTTCAGCAACTGGCGCTTATACTCATGAATTCGTTTGATCTGAACATCAAACAGGGCGGAGGGATCGAGCGTGACGCCGAGCCGCTCGTGCACTGTCCGCGCCAGTCTCTCCTTCGCCAGGCGCCGCTGTGCCGCCACGCGTGACTGCACGGACTTGTCCTTGGCGAAGGCGGCGAAGTCGCTCAACGCGTTGGCATCGCGCAAGACGCGCGGGCCGATCGTCTCGGCGAGTATGGCGGTCAAAGGCCTGTTGGCGCGCTGCAGCCAACGGCGAAAGGTGATGCCGTTTGTCTTGTTCACGATGCGGCCGGGATAGAGCACGTTCAGGTCATGAAACACGGTCTGCCGCATCAGATCGGTATGTAGTGCCGAAACGCCGTTGATGGCGTGCGAGCCGACGAAGGCAAGGTGACCCATGCGCAACCGGCGGCCATGGCTTTCGTCTATGAGCGAGGTACTGGCGAGAAGCGCGTTATCCGCGTGCTTCTCACGCTTCGCCCGCTCCAGGTGCCGGCCGTTCAGCAGGTAGATGATCTGCATATGCCGTGGCAGCAGCCGCTCCACCAGCTGAACCGGCCAGGTCTCTAAGGCTTCGGGCAATAGCGTGTGATTTGTGTAGGAGAAGGAACCAACAGTAATCTGCCAGGCCTGCTCCCAAGAAAGCCCATGCACGTCCACCAGAAGCCGCATCATTTCCGCAACAGCGATGGCGGGATGCGTATCGTTGAGCTGGATCGCCACCTTCTCGTGCAGGTTGGTCAGCGTCCCGAACAAATGCAGATGCCGTGAAATCAGATCCTGCAGCGATGCGGAGGCGAAAAAGAACTCCTGCCGCAAGCGCAGCTCCTGGCCTGCCTCGCTGCCATCGCCAGGATAAAGCACACGCGAGACAGCTTCGGTTCGCACGCGTTCACGCATGGCGCCGACATGATCGCCCTTGTTGAAGTCATCGAGATGCAGAGGCGACGCCGCGCGTGCCGACCACAGGCGCAAGGTGTTCGCGTGTCGCATCGGCTCGTCCGCGCCGGTGTCGCCGCCGATCACCGGTGTATCGTAGGCAGCCGCAATCAGCGTCTCCGCCGGTATCCAACCATAGGCGGTTTGCCCTCCCGCGTCCTGTTGCGTCGTGACCGAGCCGCCGAAACCGACAACGTAGGTCACATCAGGCCGCTGGAACTCCCACGGGTTGCCTACCGTCAGCCAATCCTCCGGCAACTCGTGCTGGACGCCGGCGACCATCTCCTGCCTGAACAGCCCATGCTCGTAGCGGATGCCATAGCCAAAGGCCGGAATGCGAAGGCTCGCCATGCTTTCCATGAAGCAGGCCGCCAGCCTCCCTAGCCCTCCGTTGCCCAACGCCGCGTCCGGCTCCTGCTCGGCTATTGCGGCGATATCCACACCCAGCGAGTCGAGCGCCTCACGCACCTCGGCGTCGATACCGAGATTGCCGATGTTGTCGAGCAGCAAACGGCCGATCAGAAATTCTAGCGAGAGATAATATACGCGCTTGCCGCCCGAAAGCGTGTTGCGGCGGGAGGACTCAAGCCAGCACTCGACCGCGGAATCGCGCACGGCCAGAGCGGTGGCGACGAACCAGTCGCGAGGACCCGCGAGCTCGGCGCGCTTGCCGACCTCGTAGGTCAGCTTGCTGAGTATCCGGTCGCGTAGGGCACCCGCGGGCTTCGTTGCGGTCGGGGTCTGGTCCATGTCTGCTATCCTGCGGCAACCTGTGGCACGATGACATGGCTGGGGTGAAAAGGAAGGGCTAGGCCCTGGCTCGGGCTGAACGGGCGCCCAACCCATTCACTCTAAGGCATCTTTAGCGCGTTGTTGCTACGGTCCCTATCCGGGATCTTGTGCTCGGGATCCAGCACCACCTCGGTCACCGGTTGCGAGGTCGCAACATCGATCGAGGCAGTGTCCCCCTTCATCCAGGATTCGACCGGCACGGTCACGCGCTGATGGCTGCCGTCCTGCAGGGTGATGTCGAGGATAGCCGGAAGCACCAGCCGGTCGTGGTTCTCCAACTCCACCCGCAAGCCCTGCTTGCTGTCGCCGTGAATGTAGGCCGCGTGAGTGACGGCGAGATCGATCGAGCTGGTGGAGGCGTACCAGGCCCGCCACCACCACGACAGATCCTCGCCTGCCTCGCTTTCCATCAAGCGGAAAAAATCCGACGGCGACGGGTGCTTGTAAGCCCAAGCCGCGATGTATTTGCGAAAAGCGGCATCGAAACGGTCGGCCCCGAGTATCTGCTCCCGCATCAGCACGAGGCCGAGTGCCGGTTTGAAATAGCTGATCGGATGGCGATACTTTTCAGTGATCAGGTCTGCGGGCGCTAGAATGATCGGCGCTTGCGGATCTGCCAGTATCGGCAGGATCTCATCCACCGGATTGCCGCCGTGCTCCGCGTATTCCGAATCGCGCTTTGGCGCGAACTCGCCATGGTTGAAGGCATCGTCTGCGTAAATGTCGATGAACGTATTGAAACCCTCGTCCATCCAGGCATCCATGCGTTCGTCCGAGCCGACGATCATCGGAAACCAGCTATGGCCAACCTCGTGGGCGGTGATCCAGTAGAGATCCTTGCCCTTGTCGGCCATGTCGTCGAACACGATGCCTGGGTACTCCATGCCGGCGCCATGCCCGCCCAGATTGACCATGGAGGGCCAAGGATAGGTGAACCATTTGGCCGACATATGCTCGATCGTCGCCTTCACGAATTCGGTCGAGCGGTTCCAGCGGTCGGCTCCGACCCCTTCAACCGGATAGACTGACTGCGCGAGCGAGTGGCGGCCGCCAGGCAGGTTGATGCGCGCGGCGTCCCACACAAACGCGGCTGATGCGGTGAACGCCACGTCGCGTGTGTTCCGCATGCGGAAATGCCAGGTTTGCGTGTCATCATGCTTTGGCCGGCTTGCAGGATCGGTCACCTCCGACGGCGTTCGAATGAGCACCGTCGCGTCGCTGTCTCGCGCTTTTTGCAGGCGCGTTCTCTGCTCGGCGGTCAATACCTCGTCGCCATTCAGCAATTCGCCCGACCCTGCCACGATGAAGTTCCAAGGCACCGTCACGGCGTAGTCGATGTCACCGTACTCGCAATAGAATTCCGAGCCAAGGTAAGGGTTGGCGTTCCAGCCCCAAAGATCGTCATAGACCGCCATGCGCGGAAACCATTGCGCAATCTCGAAGATCTCCCCGTTTTTGCTGGGTGTCACCGCGGTGCGGCCGCCCCAGGTGCCCGGAACGGTGTAGTGATAGGTGATGTGCAGGCGAAGCGTGTGGGCATGCGTCAAGGCCGTTTCGAGGCGAAGCTGCAGCCGTGTGTCGGATACGAGCGACTTCGGCGTGTAGCTGTGTCCATCAGCCTCGATGCTGATGGCGTCGAGTTCATCGCCTTCCGTAAACTGGCCTTTGTGCCGCTCTTCGTACTGCGGCATGGCCGCGGCGCGGCTGTCTCGGCGGTAAATGTTCTGGTCTAGCTGAAGCCACAGCACATCCAGCGCGTCCGGGCTGTTGTTGGTATAGGTAATGGTTTCGGTGGCGCGCAGCACGTGGCTCGCGGGATCGATGCTGGCCTCGATGCCGTAGTCGGCGCGGTTCTGCCAATAAGCCGGGCCTGGAACGCCGCCGGCGGAGCGGTAGGCATTGACAGGCTGGGGCATGGGGAAGGGGGCGAAAATCGCCCTGGGATCGGGGGTTTCAGCACTTGCGGCGGCAGGAAGCAGCAGCAGCAGAGGCAGCAGGCGCATGGGGCTTCGTCCGCTCGTCGTTCGGGCGGCACCCTAGCGGCGCGCCGCGGCGGGTTGCAAACGCCGCTCTGGCAGGCTTGTTGGCGCCATGAAAGTGCCCCGCCCCGCCGATTTCCGGCGCCTCCGACGGTCCCCCTTGCTCTCCCTGCGTAACTGGCGGCGCCGGGTGGTGTTCTGGGTTGGCGCCATCATGGTGAGCCTCATCGCCATCGCGTTCGCCGGCCTGGCCAACGAAGCCGACCGGCTGTTCCACGTCGTGCTCGCCTACAGTCCCTACGCCCCATTCGCGCTTGCGCCGGCGGGCCTCGCGCTATCGGTCTGGCTCACCGTGCATGTGTTCCCCGGTGCGCAGGGAAGCGGCATTCCGCAGGTCATCGCATCGCTCGAAATGGATGATCCCGAGCGGATCAATCAGGTGCTTTCGCTGCGAGTAGCAGTGGGCAAGGTCGTGCTCACCCTGCTCGGGCTTGCTTGCGGCGCCTCCATCGGCCGCGAAGGCCCAACCGTGCAGGTCAGTGCCTCGATCATGCAGGCGCTCGGCCGCATCGTGTCGCTTCCCCGTGCAGGACAGCAGCGTGCGCTGGTCCTTGCCGGCGGTGCCGCGGGCATCGCCGCCGCGTTCAACACGCCGCTCGCCGGTATCGTGTTCGCCATCGAAGAGCTCAGCCACTCCTTCGAATCGCGCACCAGCGGCGTGGTGCTGACGGCGGTGATCATCGCCGGCATCGCCACCACCGCCGTCGTCGGCAACTACAGCTACTTCGGTGTCACCGCTGCCACTTTGCCGATCGGCATTGGCTGGGCGGCCGTCCTGGTTTGCGCGCTTCTCGGCGGCGCGGCAGGCGGCATCTTCGCAGACACGCTTATCCGGGCAGCGCGTGCGACCCCCGGCGTCGTCGTCCGGTTCGGGCGAACCTACCCGATCTTCGCCGCGGCACTCTGCGGCCTCGCCATTGCAACGCTCGGCCTGCTGTCCGGAGGAGCGACCTACGGCACCGGCTATGCCCAAGCACGAGCCTTGGTCGGCGGCGAGTCGAACCTGCCCGTTCAATTCTTCGCCCTGAAATTCTTCGCGACCATCGTCTCCTACGTGAGCGGCATCCCAGGCGGCATCTTCGCGCCGTCGCTGGCCGTCGGCGCCGGCCTCGGCCGCGCCATCGCGCATCTGCTGCCCGCTGCGCCAACAGGCGCTGTCGTCCTGCTCGGCATGGTCGCGTATTTCTCTGGCGTGGTGCAGGCGCCGATCACGGCTGCCGTCATCGTCATGGAAATGACTGACAACCAGCACATGATGATCCCGCTCATGGCAACATCGCTTCTGGCAACCGCCGTCTCGCAACTGGTCTGCCGCCGGCCGCTCTACGGCACACTAGCTGCCCGCTTCCTCGCAGCCCAAACCGGAGGCGGCAGCACCGTCAGCGGTACGCTGACCGACGAAGCGCTTGACGCGATCGAGGACGATTAAAGCGCCGGCCGCTGCTAGTCCTGCCGGCGAAAGCTTGTCAGCAACGAAGCTAGTCCAGATGCTCCTTCAACCGCGGCATCAACTCGACAAGATTGCAAGGCCGGTGCCGGCTATCGAGCTGCCAGACCAGAATATCATCCCACCCATCCTTCACCGCGCCTGTGCTGCCAGGCAGTGCAAAAATGTAAGTGCCCCCAGCAACTCCCCCCAGCGCCCGCGACTGCATCGTCGACGTGCCGATCTTCTGATAACTCAGCATCCGAAACAGCTCGCCAAATCCCTCGATGCGTTTCTCCAGCACGCGGTCGAGCGCCTCTGGCGTCACATCGCGGCCGGTCACCCCGGTGCCACCGGTGCTGATCACCACATCGATCGACGGATCGGCAACCCAGCCACGAAACACCTGCTCCAAAGCATCGGCATCATCACGAACAATGCTGCGTGCCGCCACCTCATGGCCAGCCTTCGCAATGCGCGCCGCCAACGTGTCACCCGACGTGTCGTTGTCCGGGCCACGCGTGTCGGAGACTGTAAGGACAGCGATCCGGACTGGGAGGAAGCGTTTTGTCTCGTCTATGCGGGACATGGAATGGGCGACTTTCTAAGCGAACAGAAAGAAAGCACTTCTTTTTTGAAAAAAAGAAGCAAAAAACTTTTACACCTGTGGGCCCGGCACTTCCTCACACCCGGCCCAAACTCACAAAAGTTTTTTGGTTCTTTTTTTTCAAAAAAGAACATCCTTCCTAATGCACCCTCGATGAAACCCGCTCGGCAGAAATGCTAAATCGGTCAGGCAAGGCCTCTGCAGAAAACCGTGGCCAGTCGCCGCCGGCAATCGCTTCCAAACTCGGCGATGCCTCACCGAGCCGAGCCGCGTAACTCCACATCGCCGTCAGCGTGCGGCTGACGAAATGGCGCGTCTCTTCAGTCGGTATCGTTTCAAGGAACAGCAAGGGATCTGTCGTATCGGCGAATTTCCAATGCGCCATGGCGGAAGGGCCGGAATTATAACTCGCCAACACGCGAAGCAGATCGTCGCCCGAGACATTCGGCTGCGCCAGGTAGCTAAGATATTGCTGGCCTATCTTTAAGTTCAGCGCCGGGTCGTGCAACGCATTGTCCGCCATCGCCTTTCGCCCGACGGCATCGGCTGCGATCGACGTAAGCTGCATCAACCCTTGTGCCCCGGCGGCTGACTCGGCCCCGCTGTCGAAATCCGATTCGACCCAGGCCACTGCGTAAACCATGGCGGGAGAGAGACCGAAGCCGCCACGGGGACGCAGCGAAGGCAGCGGCAAGGTTGCTGCGGCGCCGGCCACTGCATCGGAAAGGTCAGTGATCAGGCCGCTGAGGCCGGCGGCGTTGGCGACAAGAACAATGGCGCGTGCCAGAGGTGGATTAGCCTGGGCGGTGGGCCACAGGAGGCGGAGTTCGGCTTCGGCGCGTGCGGGTTCGCCAACCTGGAGAAGGGCGAAGGCCCGGCGACCGGGCCCGGTCGCAGCCACCGCCTCCAGATCGGCTTCCGCAAGGACTGGGCTCGGCGAGGCGGGTATCGGGTGAAGCCCGAGCAGGTGTCTGGCGAGTATGCCGTGAAGGGTTTGCGGGTCGGCGGCCGCGCGCACCAGCCATTGATGCCAGGCCCCGGTGTCGCCTTCATGGAGATGGGCGCGTGCCGCCCAGAAGGCCGCGGCAGCGCGCAGCCCCGCGCCTGCGCCCTCGGATATGGAGGCGGCACCGAACAGGTTCGCGGCCGTGCCTGCATCGTGGCGCCGCCAGGCGGCGAGCCCGGCGACATAAGCTGCCTGGCCGTCCTGCCCCTTCGATTGCTCCCAGGCGGACCGGCCCAGGCGGAGTGCCAGGTCGTCACGCCCACGCAGAAGGGCGTCCCTGGCAGCGCCGCCAGCCTGTCCCTGTTCGCCGAAGCGGCCAGGGGCCGCGGAAGCGAGTCTGGCGCCGGAAGGCGGCGCTGGCCGCGCGGCGTTCGGCGGCAAGCGCTTGAGAAGAAGCGCGTAGATCGCGCAGGCATCGGGCTGGTCAGCGTAGCGGCCGAGCCAGTCGGAGAGCGCCTGGGCAGGAACCCGGCCTGAACGTGCGAGATAGCGGTCAGCCAGGATATGGCCGAGCAGGGTCTGGTCCGTCAGCCGCCCCGTCTCGGTGATGGCGGAGGTGATATTGCCCTTGCGATGAAGGGCGAAGATGTAGCGGATCCGCGCCGCCTCGCTGGGTGCGAGCGGCTGAGGCAGGCCGAGACCACCGGTGCCGGCCGGGGCGTGAACCCTCGGCATGACCATGGCCGTCTCGTCAGATGGCGTCGCCGATCCACGCGCGGTCTCACCCTGGGCGGGCCGGAACGCGGCGCCTGCCAGGAGTGCAGCACCCGCCAGAACGGCGCGGGCAGTGGAAAGGCGGGAGATGGAAAGTCCGATCCCTCGCATGCCCGGCTGAATGCATCAAAGTTTTGGCGGGCGCAATACCAATCGTCGCAGGCCTCATGGTGCAAAGCACTCAAGTAGTGTGCCTCTTTACTGCAATCACATTCCTGTCATGCGCTGGTATAGCGTGAGCAAGTCAGTCCAAGCGTCACGTTTTGCTACCGGTGTGTGAAGGAGTGTGCTGGGACTAAACATCGGAAGTGTGGGTACAACTGCATCCAAACCTTCGATTAACGTTTCCGTCCATCTGCCTCGACGTTTTCTTATGCTTTCGTCTCGTCCCGTGAGCGCGCGTGTTGGTAATTGGCCCAAGGTCACCAGGACGCGCGGCGCGAGCAGCGCAATGTGGCGCTGCAGGAATGGCAGGCACATCTGGACCTCCGACTCAGTAGGCGGGCGACCCCCGGGAGGGCGCCACGGGACGAGCGTGGTCATCACGACGCGCGTTCGATCCAGGCCTATGGAGCCGAGCATCTGGTCCAGCAGAGCGCCCGCCGGACCCTGGAAGGGGAGCCCCGTCCTGTCCTCCTCCTCGCCCGGCGCTTCCCCCACGAGCATGATGCCGGAGGCCGGATTGCCGTCCTCCCACACGAGGCTCGTAGCCGTGGCAGCGAGCGGACAATCCTCGAAACGGGAGACCGCCTCCAGCAATGCCGCGGTGTTTGTGGCGGCCGCGGCGAGCACTCGCGCCCGCGCCGCCGGTCCACCCCTCTGAGGGACAGGGGAGGTGCCAGGCAAGCGGGAAAGCCCGGCGTCGGCAACGTCCGACACAATCGGAAGAGGGGCCGCGGCACGGGCGGGCACCGCCGCCATACGGTCCAGCGGCGCATCCTGCAGCGCCTCGTCGGCGCCCCAGGCGATCTGCAATGCGAGAAGTTCCAGCGCGTCCATGAACCCGATCTGCGTCCCGTCAGCCGGTGGTTTGCGCAATCGCCGCGCGGGGCTACTTAGACTGTAAGCGGCCCGGACGCATACCGGGCCATGAAAGATCCAGAGGAAGGCCGGGAATGAGCGAGCGTGAGGCAATGGAATTCGACGTGGTCGTCGTGGGCGCAGGCCCCGCAGGCCTGGCTGCCGCCATTCGCGTCAAGCAGCGTTCACCCGAAGCCACCGTGTGCGTGGTGGAAAAAGCTGGCGAAGTCGGCGCCCACATCCTCTCCGGCGCCGTCATCGAGCCACGTGCCATGGATGAACTGCTGCCCGACTGGCGCGAACTCGGCTGCCCGCTAGAAACCGAAGCCAAGGAGGATCATTTCGTCTTCCTTACCAAAAAAGGCCACTACCGCTCGCCTGTCACGCCGCCGCAAATGAACAATCACGGCAACTACATCGCCAGCCTGGGCAACGTCGTCCGCTGGTTGGGCACACAGGCCGAAGCGCTGGGCATCGAGATCTATCCCGGCTTTTCCGCGTCCGAGGTGCTGATCGAAGACGGCCGCGTGGTCGGCGTCGCCACCGGCGACATGGGCATCACCAAGGCCGGCGAACATGGCCCGAATTACCAGCCAGGCATGGAGTTGCGTGCCACTTACACGCTCTTTGGCGAAGGCTGCCGCGGATCGCTGGCCAAGCAGCTCATGGAAACCTTCGATCTCCGGCGCGGCGTCGATCCGCAAACCTACGGGCTCGGCATCAAGGAGCTTTGGGAAATCCCCAGGGAAAACCACAAGCCCGGCTTCATCATGCACACTGTAGGCTGGCCCGCCGACAGCAAGACCTACGCCGGCAGCTGGCTCTATCATTTCGGCGATGGCCTGGTGTCGTTCGGCTATGTCGTAGGCCTGGACTACGCCAATCCGTGGCTGTCGCCTTTCGACGAAATGCAGCGCCTCAAGACCCACCCCCACATGCGCAAGCATTTCGAGGGTGGCCGCCGCATCAGCTACGGCGCGCGCGCGCTGTCGGAAGGCGGCTTCCAGTCGATCCCCAAGCTGGTGTTCCCCGGCGGCGCGCTGATCGGCGATTCAGCAGGCTTCCTGAACCTGCCTAAGATCAAGGGCACGCACTGCGCCATGAAGTCCGGCATGCTGGCCGCCGACGCTGTGGCCGACGCACTGGCCGCCGAAAAGCCGCCGGTGCTCGACGCCTACCCGGCCGCCTTCCAGAAAAGCTGGCTCTACGACGAGCTGAAGCACGAGCGGAATCTGCGCCCTGCCTTCGCCAAATTCGGCCTGTTCGGCTTCATTTTCTATTCCGGCCTCGATACTTTCGTGCTGCGCGGCCGCGCACCCTGGACGTTCCACCATAAACACCGCGACAACGAGACGCTGGAGAAAGCCTCAACCGCGCCAAAAATCGAGTATCCCAAGCCCGACGGTGTTCTGACGTTCGACCGCCTTTCCTCGGTGTTCATCAGCAACACCAACCACGAGGAGGACCAGCCCGTGCATTTGAAGTTGCGCGATCCCTCCAAGTGGCTCGGCATCAACTGGGAGCAGTTCCGCAGCCCGGAAAGCCGCTATTGCCCGGCAGGCGTCTACGAGGCGGTGGGCGTCGAAGACGGCGCGCCGCGTCTGCAGATCAATGCGCAAAACTGCGTCCACTGCAAAACCTGCGACATCAAGGACCCGTCGCAGAATATCGACTGGGCGACGCCTGAGGGCGGCGGCGGGCCGGCGTATCCGGGAGGGATGTAGGAAGCAAGGCCTTCTTTTTTGAAAAAAAGAAGCAAAAAACTTTTGGTCCTTTAGGCCGGGCCTTTCCACGATCTCGGTCCCAAGTCGTAAAAGTTTTTTGGTTCTTTTTTTCAAAAAAGAACTGCTTTCCCTAGCCGTCGTCCGCCGGCCTTGCCTGCGCCCAGACGCGCGCTACTGTGCCGCCCATGAAGACCCTCCGCCCCGCCCTCCATGCAACCCTTTGCCTCGCCATGCTGGCCCCCGCCGCAGCCAAGGCCGCCGACTACGGCGCTTTCCTCGATGCGCAGTTCGCCGCCAGCCAGGGCCTCGTGGACATGGCAGCAAGCCGCATGATCAGCGCGCTCCGTGCCGATCCATCCAGCGTGGAACTGCATAACGACACATTCGCCCTGGCCCTGCTCGCCGGCCGTGCGGATGCCGCGACCTACGCCGAGGGTGTTCCCGGCAACCCCGCCGCCGCCCTTCTGCTCGCCAACGCGCACGGCCTCGCCGGAGACTGGCAGGCTGCCGAGTTGGGCTATGCCGAGCTGCCCCAGCAGGGGCCCACCGAAAGCCTGCGGCCGCTTCTCCTCGCCTGGGCGCAGCAAGCCCAGGGCCTGACCGACCGCGCCCTCTCCACCCTTCAGCCGGGCATCAACGGCGCCCACATGCAGGGCATCTACCTGCTGCACGCTGCCCTGATCGCCGACGCCGCGCACCGGGACGGCCTGGCCAAGCGCCTGTTCGACGTCCTCATCAAGGCCGAGACACAGCCGAACCTCGAGCTCGTCGAGATCATCGCCAACTGGCAGGCACGCTCCGGCGCCATGGATGACGCCCGCAAGACCATCGAGGAAGCGGTGCACGCCACGCCCGAACTGGCGCTCGCCAAGCCGGCGATGCTGGCCGCCCTTCAGCACCCCGTTCCCCCGGACGCCCGCTTCGGCATCGCAAACGCCTACCTCGCCATGGCCGCCGAACTGCGCGCGCAGAACTCGGCCGATTTCTCGTCCCTCCTGGCGCAGCTCGCCATCGGCATGGACCCGGACCTCACCGTAGCGCACCTGCTCGCCGCCGAACTCGACAACGGCCGCAAACAGCCAGGCCAGGCCGCCGACGAACTCGCCAAGATCGGCCCGAACGATCCGCTTCTGCCCGTCGTGCAGCTCCGCATGGCGAACCTCTACGACCGCGCCGGGCAGCCAGCCAAAGCCGAAGCCCTGCTCCGCAAGGTCGTGCAGGCACACCCCGACCAATCAAATCCCCTAGTCCAGCTCGGCGACCTTCTCTCCGAGGAGAAGAAATACGCCGACGCGGTGAACGCCTACGACAAGGCCATCGCCATGGTCCGCCACCCGGGCCCCAACGATTGGGTGCTGTTCTACGCCCGCGGCGCCGCGCTCGAGCGGCAGCACGAATGGCCGCGTGCCGAAGGCGACATGAACCACGCTCTCGAACTCGCCCCGGACCAACCCTTCGTGCTCAACTTCCTGGGCTTCGCCTGGGCCGATCGAAACGAGAATCTCTCCGAAGCGCACGACATGATCCAGAAGGCCCTGCAGCAGCGCCCGAACGACGGCGCCATCATCGACAGCCTGGGCTGGGTGCAACTCCGCCAGGGCGACGCCGCGCACGCCGTGCATACGCTGGAGAAAGCCGCCGAACTGGCGCCGGAGGATCCCACCGTCACCGGCCATCTCGGCGACGCCTACTGGGAGCTGGGGCGGCACATCGAGGCAGAGGATCAGTGGCGCCGGGCTTTAGTGCTCAAGCCGGACCCAGATGATGCTGCACGCATCGCGGCTCGGCTCAAAAGCGCAAGCAAGTAGTTCTTTTTTGAAAAAAGAACCAAAAAACTTTTACCACCTTGAGCCCGGCCCCTCCTCAGATGCGCAGCAAATATCCAAAAGTTTTTTGCTTCTTTTTTTCAAAAAAGAAGACCTTCCTTGCTTCTCCCTGAACCAGCCCCCGCCAAGGTCAACCTCTACCTCCACGTAGTAGGCCGCCGCCCCGACGGCTATCACCTGCTCGATAGCCTCGCCGTCTTCGCCGGCGTCTTCGACATGGTCGAGACCACGCCATCCTCCACCTTGACCTTGACCATAGGCGGCCCGTTCGGCGGCGGCTTGGCAGCCGAACCTGACAACCTGGTCCTGCGCGCGGCACGTCATCTGGCGGAAGCGGCAGGAGTGCCGCCGCAAGCAGCACTTCACTTGACGAAGAACCTTCCCGTGGCCTCCGGCATAGGCGGCGGCTCGGCTGATGCGGCTGCGGCCTTGCGCCTTCTCGCGCGCGAATGGGGGATCGCGATCCCGGATGGCGTGGCCGCGCGCCTGGGCGCTGATGTGCCGGTGTGCCTGGCCTCGCAGCCCTGCCGCATGGAAGGCATCGGCGAGATCCTCACGCCGCGCCAGCCGCTCCCTTCCTGCGGCCTGGTGCTGGTGAACCCCGGGGTCGCAGTAGCCACGCCGGCCGTCTTCCGGGCGCGCACAGGGGCTTTCTCGCCGCGGGCGAGCCTCCCCGAATCCTGGCCCGATGCCACGGCTCTGGCGGCCACGCTCGCCACCCTGTCGAACGACCTGCAGGCGCCGGCGGAAGCACTCTGCCCCCCGATTACCGAAGTGCTAGAGGCGATCGGCTCCGAAGGGCGCTGCCTCCTGGCCAGGATGAGCGGCTCCGGCGCCACCTGTTTCGGGCTGTATCCCAACGCCGCAGCAGCCCGCGAAGCCGCCCTGGCCCTCGCCCGGCCAGGCTGGTGGTGCTGGGGCGGCCCTTTACGCTGAGCGCAGGCGCTCCTAATGAGCGCTGCGAGAGCGCGCCACCGGCCGCGCGGATGGGGCGTCGCCAAGCGGTAAGGCAGCGGATTTTGATTCCGCCATGCGGAGGTTCGAATCCTCCCGCCCCAGCCAAGAGCCCCTAAGTCTCTACTTTCTGTCACGTCTCGAGGATGGCTGGGGCGGCAGTGCGGCGGTGATGCACCCACCTGGTACACAGGAGTGTAGCGCTCGCCTATCTCGACCGAAGAGGGACGCATCTCCGATCGACCAAATCAAGGAGCACGACACCATCGGCATGCCCACCCCGGATGGTTAGGTCGAGGCCATGGACCTTCTCTCGACGCGGTGGAACGGTTCCGATCAAAACCAAGCCTCGTTTGTCGTGCGCACCTTCGTCCCCAACATGAAACAAAACAGCGGATGCGGGACTCTGTGGATGAAGGGCTTGATGGCGACAGGGCCGCCGAATTGGTCAGAGCAGCGGTTTGGATCATGTGAAGACGTGATCCACGAAATCGGCTGTACTCGGGCCCGAGCGCGACCTCTGCCTAGAACTAAGCTGCGATCTGAAATGATTGAGGAAGTTTTGTCGGCTTGGCGCCACGTGACGCCGTTCCACATGTTTTAACAACCGCCTGAAAGTTGCCGTTCGTTCGGCTAGGCTGACAAACTCGGGAAGGGGCGTAGTGTCGGCCCGTCTGCTCACCTCAAATCATTACGCTCGGCCGGCCTATCCTGGCGATTGCGTGGCGATGTCCAACTCCCCCAGCGGAGGTCCGGCCGTGCTCATCACGATCTTCGCTCCCAGCAATGTGCACCTGCTCGAGATTGCCGGCGTCCAGGACGCCCTGTTCGAGGCGAACAGCAAGCTGCGCGTCGCAAAGCCCTATCGGGTTCAGCTGGTGACCGAGCGGGGCGCCCCAATGAAGAGCGCCTCCGGAGTGACGTTCGTTCCCGACGTGAGCGTGGGTCAAACAACCGAGGTCTCCGACACGTTGATCGTTGTTGGGCCATACGGCGTGCCGTGTGCCCCGAGTGAGCAGGTCACCCGTTGGTTGCAACAGCAGGCAGGCCGGGCGCGACGCTACGGCTCCACGTGCACGGGAGCCTTCCTTCTGGCCCATGCGGGACTGCTGTCCGGACGCCGGGTCGCAACACATTGGGAATACGCGGAACGCCTTGCTGCCGCCTTCCCAGAGATACGGGTCGAGCCCGATCCCATCTTCGTGCGGGATGGGCCAGTCTTCAGCTCCGCTGGCGTTACCGCGGCGATCGATCTCGTCTTTTCGTTGATCGAGGAGGATCACGGGCGCGCCCTCGCCTTGTGGGTCGCACGCCGGCTGGTGGTGTTCCTGAAGCGGCCCGGCGGCCAGTCGCAGTTCAGCGCGGCGCTGACCGCGCAGACCACGACGACCGGCCCGATCGACAGCATCCGGCTGCATATCCTGGAGCATCCGCGCATGGACCTAGGACTGACCGCGCTGGCCAAGGTGGCTGGTGTAAGCCCCCGCCACCTGTCCCGGCTGTTCCGTGCCAAGCAGGGGATGAGCGCCGCAGCCTATGTCGAGGTGGTTCGGATCGAGATCGCACGGCGCCTGCTGGAAGAGAGCGCCGCACCGATGAAGGGTATTGCCCATACCGCGGGCTTCGGGTCGGTTGAGACGCTCAGACGGGCGTTCGTGCGCCGGCTCGGAGTCACGCCGCTGGAATACCGCGTACGCTTCCAGACCACCGGTTCCGCTGTCGCCACGGGGACACCGGAGTGACGCCGGTTAGTCCTGAAGTGACGCGTCGCCGTCGTTGATGGGTCATCGCCGCTGGCGCATCACTGCGTCAGGAGGTCCAAGTCATGCAGTCAATTGTTGCGGCGGCACTGAATCGCACAGGGGACAACGCCGGAAGTAGGCGCGGGTATCCCGGGCGGAGCCGCAACGGTGCATGAATACGACAGAACTGCCGGCGAGCCACTCGGGGCTTTCGGTCCCATGCGATGGATGACCCACCACGAGCTCTCGTCCCGGGAATCGGTATCCCCCATCGCCTCGTCGCTCGCGATCATGCATGGCAGCGACGGCGTGCTGGTCGCCGACATGCGACAGATGGACCAGCCGATCGTTCAGGTGAACCCGGCATTCGAATCGATGACCGGCTATGGCGCAGCCGAGGCGATCGGCAAGAATGTCCGTTATCTCCAGGGGGCCGACCGGCACCAGCCCGAGATCGTGGAGATGCGGGCGGCCCTGGCGGAGGGCCGTGACTGTGCGGTGACCCTGCGGAATTATCGACGGGACGGAACGATGTTCCGCAACGCCTTGCGCTTGACGCCGCTGCGCGACGATACGGGCGAGGTGACCCACTTCGCCGGCGTGATGCGCGACGCGACCCACTCCGCAGGCATAGACCGTCTGACCGGCCTGCTCGATCGGTATGGCCTGGTTGACCGGCTTGCCGCCATCGAAGGACCTCCGACAGCCGCGCTGCTGGTCATGAAGCTGGACATCGCTCGCTTCCACGACGTCAACAACGGCTTCGGTTATGAGATGGGCGATCAGCTGCTCTGCTCGGTCGCCTCGCGCCTGGCGACGCTTCCGGCCGAAGCCGTTTCCCGGGTAGGCCCCAACAGCTTTGCTCTGGCGTTCAGGCTGACCGATCGTAGCTGCGCTGCGGCGACGGTCGAGACCGTGCTGAACGTGCTGAAGCCGCATTTCGTCTTGCCCGTCGCGTCGCTGGCCGTCCAGTTCGCCACCGGCTACACCGTGGGCTCGTTCAGTGGGCATGCGCTTCATCTGATCAGGCAGGCCGGCGCCGCGCTGCACCGCTCCAAAGCGAAATGCCCCCCTGCGCCGCATGCCTTCGCAGTGGAGGACGAGCTGGATGCCTGCAACCGCATTCAGCTGGCGAGCGAATTGCAAACGGCCGTCGCCAACCGGGAACTGCTGTTCCACTACCAGCCGCAAGTGGATCTCGAGTTCGGCGACCTGGTGGGAGCCGAGGCTCTGCTGCGATGGGACCACAAGTCGCTCGGACTCCAACTACCAGGCCAGTTCATCGGGATCGCGGAGGAAACTGGCGCGCTTCTGGAGATAGGAGCCTGGGGGCTCCGCACGTTGGCCGGGTATGTGGCCGAGGTCAATCGGAAGCGCCAGTCTCCCATCCGTTTCGCGCTGAACGTCTCGGTGTTGGAGTTCATGCAGCGCGACGCGGTGGAGGCGGTGCGACGGGTGCTGGACGAGACAGGCTGCCAGGCCGAGTGGCTGACGCTGGAACTGACCGAAAACCTCATGGCGCCCGAGCCGGAGAGCATCCGCCATACCTTTGAGCAACTGCGTCGGCTTGGGGTCAACATCTCGATCGACGACTTCGGCACCGGTTATTCCAACCTGCGCTATCTCGAGCGCTTTCCAATGTCCGAGATCAAGATCGATCGGAGCTTCGTACACGGCGCCGCCCACAGCAAGGCTAAGCGGGTGATCGTTGAGAGCATCGTCAAGCTCGGTGCCGCACTGGACGTTCGCGTCGTGGCGGAAGGCATCGAGACGGAGGCCGAATGCCGCCTCATGCGCGCGCTGGGCTGCTCCGTGGGGCAGGGCTACCTCTTTGCGCGGCCGCTCGCCGAGCCTCACTTTCGTGAATTGCTCGAGCACGGGCTAGTCGCATCGTGAGAATGCCCGAAGGTCGACAAGCAACGATCGTCCGCTCTAGGACCCCAGCCGCTCAATAGCTGCCTGTCTGCTTTCGGCCAAAAGCGGGCAGGCAGCTTTTGAATGGCAGCCAGCAGAGCGGAAGTCGTCAATCGCAAAATGCATCGGCTGCTTTCAGCCCCCCACAAACAGACACAGACCGAAACGCGAGTACGCTAGCTGCCATGGTAGCGGAACCGAACTACCGCTCTTTGGCCGCAACAGAGATCAAGCCATTCAGAGCAGCCCGCTCGCTTCTCGTCGCACCCGTTTGACCTGAGACACGATCTCCGCAAGCTTCGGCATCGGATTGTCACTCCTATAGCCGATCACCAGGTCAATGGTCGGAGGCTCACCGGCGAGAGGACGGCTGACAACGCTGGGTGGCAACAGGTTCCGGGCGTAGTCCGGCATAAGCGCGACCCCGCCTGTGGACACGATGAGCGAAATCACCATCGAGAGATTATCGACTTCGTATTGCGGCACCAGCTCAAGTTCAGCGGCCTTCGAATACGCGTCCGTCACACGGCGCAGGATCGGTGACTTGGCCGCCGGGACACCGATGAGCCGTTCGCTCGAGAGATCCCGCGGCCGGATAGCGACATGGGCTGTAAGTCGGTGATCGGCCGGCATCAGCACAATGAGCGGTTCGGCAATCAGCGTCTCGACATGCACGCCCGCCAGGTTCGGCTCAGACCGCATCAGGGCAAGATCGATCTTGCCGCGCATCAGTCCGCTAGCGAGGTCAGGTGAAGAACGGCTCAAGACGGTAACCTCCGCGGCAGGGATCTCCGCTCGGAGGATCGCCATCACGCTCTGCAGCCAGCCGAACTCGTGACCGGTCAGGAAACCGAGCACGAACTCCGTGCGTGCTGGCTCGGCAGCACGGCGCGCAGCCTCGCCTGCGGCGTCGACCTGCCGCAGAACAACGCGCGCATGGTCGAGGAAAACGCGACCTGCGGCGGTGAGCTCGATGCCACGCGAAGACCGGGTCATCAGGCTGCAGCCCACCTCGGTCTCAAGATCACGCATCTGGCGGCTGAGTGAGGGTTGCGCCGTGTGCAGGCGCCGTTCCGCGGCGATATGCAGGCTGCCCGACTCGGCGACGGCAATGAAGTAGCGGAGGTGCCGGAGGTCCAGGGTGATGCCTCGAAGGTATCTAAGCGTGCAGACTAAGTCTTATTCGAACTGAGTGGCACAGCCTAGATCGTCTTCACCGGCCATCCTGGTCGATGGAGCAGAATGATGTCTCAACCTGTTGTTCTTATTACCGGCGCCCTGACTGGTATCGCGCGTGCCACTGCGATCGCATACGCACAAGAAGGGGCGCGACTCGTCGTGTCCGGTCGCCGGGAGGAGGCGGGCGCCAAACTTGCAGCGGCGCTGCGCGACGCCGGTGCCGAGGCGGAATACCTCAACGCCGACGTCCGGCGTGACGATGACGTGCGCGCGTTGGTCGAGCGCACGGTCGCACGCTTCGGAAGGCTGGACATCGCAATCAACTCCGCGGGCACCGAGGGTACGCCCGGCCCAGCCACCGAGCAGACGCCCGAAAGCTACGCCGCGACGTTCGATACCAACGTGCTGGGAACAGTGCTCAGCATGAAATACGAGTTGCGCGCCATGCAGAAGCAGGGAAGCGGCAGCATCGTCAACATCTCCTCTACCTTCGGGCATGAGGGTGGCGCGGGCGCCTCAATCTACTCGGCGAGCAAGCATGCGGTCGAGGGCCTGACGAAGTCGGTGGCGCTGGAAGCCGGCGCCTACGGCGTGCGCGTGAACGCCGTCGCGCCGGGCCCGATTGATACGGGCATGCTCGATCGCTTTACTGGAGGCGCCGACGGCAAGGCATATCTCGCGACGCTTAATCCTCAGAAGCGCATCGGGCATCCTGACGAGGTCGCGCGAGCGATCCTCTTCATCGCGTCCGATAAGGCATCGTTCGTCACGGGGCACATCTTCAGCGTCGACGGCGGCAAGTCAGCTGGTTGAGCTGAGAGGGAAGCGGCCGGGTGTGCAGGGCCGCTTCCTGCCCGCGATCATCATCAGTAAGGAGTAAAAGCCATCGACAAGCTCGTGAAGATCCCAGGTGCGGATCATCCCATCACGATTGTGCCGAACCCGAGGATGGTGCGCGTAAGTTGGCGTGGTCAAATTATCGCGGAAACCACGAACGCACTGACGCTGGCGGAAGCGCGCTATCCTGCGGTTCAGTATATCCCGCGCGAAGACGTCGTCATGACTTTGCTGACACGCAGCACACACGAAACCTATTGTCCGTTCAAGGGCGACTGCTCCTATTTCAATCTAGCTCCTGCTGGAGAGCATGGAACGAACGTGGTCTGGTCATACGAGAACCCGTTTGAGGCAGTTGTCGCAATCAAGGACCACCTGGCTTTCTATGCGGACCGGGTCATGATTGAAGTGACGTGACCAAGGACGCTGATCTCACACCCCATCACCGCCAAAATATGTTGGCGCTTGCGGAGCCGGTAGTCTGAAGTCGGCTTCCTCCTAGCACCGATAGGTGCAAAAACTTTGATCCTTTTTGCCGAGCGTGACGTCGGTGGTGCTGGCGTAACGCTCGCGCATAAGCCTGTGCGCATTGAAGGCTTAGTTCTGTCCTGCCTGCCAACAATCTTCATCTCAGACATGCGAATGCCAAGCAGGAATTCGAAAACTAAGCTGACATCTGTCTGACAAATGCTTGTGCTGTGCACAAAAATCCTCGTATGTCATCGAACCTCACCAGCATAATGCCTCGAAAAGAGTGAGCGTGTTGCTGCTGTGATACTGTCGCCGAACTGTCATCATTCTGTCCTGCGGCTGTAACCGTTCGAAACTAAGCCACCCCTGTCTGGTGACGAGTGGGGGTCGATCAATGACTAGGAAATATAGTCTCCGAGATGGGCTCATTGCCTCGACGGCGGCCTGCAGTCTGATGGTTTGCTCCCATGCTTTTGCGGACGCGGCTGCTTATGAACCAACTCAGCTTCCTTTGAAGCGCCTGCAACTCGCGCAAGCGGCGGGAACTGACACGCCCACCGACATCGGGCGGGTGACGACGAGCGGTGGCGTACCGGCGACTGAAGGGTTGCAAGCCAAACCGAGCGGCACCGGCACGCGCGCACAGGCGAAGGCCGCCGAGCATCGCGCCATCAACAAGATCATTGTGCAGCCGCAAAGCGAAGTCGAGAAGTTGCCGGACGTGAGCATCGCGCAGGCGCTCTCCCGCTTGCCAGGCATATCGATGGAGACCGACTCCGGCGAGGGTCGCTTCATCGACATACGCGGTCTTGATGCAGACTTGAACGCGACAACCTTCGACGGCGTCCGTATCCTGCCGAGCAACCTCTCTTCTCCCACAGGCGGAGGACGTGCCGTAGCCTACGACGTTCTGCCTGCAGGGCTGGTGGGCGGCATCGAGGTGAGCGAGACGCTGCGGCCGGAGGACGATGCAGAAGGACTCGGTGGCCTGGTCAATTTGCTGCCTCGACGGCCCAAGGCCGATGGCCAGCCCTATCTTTCGGCAACCGCGGGGCTGGGGCTTGAGACGCTGCGCAACACGCAGATCCTCGATTACGGCATTACCGCGAGCGCCAGCTTCGGCATTCAAACCGGCGATGGGCCGTTCGATCATCCCGTCTCTGGAAGCGGATTTTTGTCCAACCCGAAGCCTTTCACTTTCCTGATCACGACCTCCCAGCATAACGACTACCGCGGAGTGGATGATTTCGAACCGAGCTATTCCGATCAGCAGTCGGCAGGTGCGCCGGATAAGCTGCTCTCGGGCGTGAACCTCCGGCATTATCTGTATAACCGCCGCCGCTTCGACCATGGCGGCGAGATCGACTTTGATCCGAACGACACTGATCATTTCTTCGTCCGTTATGCCATCGCCGGCTATAACGAGCATGCCGAGAAGGATTTTCTGAATTTCAACGGATTAGACTCTGGCCTCACGCCCGGCAGCGTAAGCGGGTTCACCTACCCAGGAGATCGGAGCGGCCGTACTTTCCTGGCCCCGCAGGCGGTCGCGCAGCGCACCAACACGGACACCGAGGAGGAACTGCGCAACCAGCTTTTGGAGTGGGGCGGAAAGGACGTTCTCTTCGACAGTGTCAAGATCGACTACCACGGCGCGTACTCGGAAGGTACTGACAAGTTCCCGACCGCCTATGGGGCGCGGTTTTCGACCAACCCCATACCGATCGCCTACAACAACCAGAACAATTCCGCCGATTTCATGTACAAGACGCTGAATGGAACCAACCTGCTGAACCAGTCGATCTACGGCGGCGGGACCAATTCGGATTCGCCCAGCAGCGCACGAGACAGGGAATATAGCGGTGCGGTGAACGTCACCATTCCTTTCGAGCTCCTCACCCCCGCAGGATGAGGTGAAAGTGGGCGGCGTGATCCGGCTGCGCGACCGGATCGTGCAGAACTCCAACAGTCCAACGGTCAATTTGCCAGGCACTCTGGCCGATTATACCAGCGGGCCATCATTGGTGTTCTATAATGGCAACTACGACATCGGGCCGTCGATTAACGCGGGTGCGGTGAACCGCTTCGTCGGGCGGCAGGGCACCGGCTATGATCCCACTGCGTTTCAGCACGATGTCGAGAATGTCTATGCCGGCTATGCGCAGTATCAGGGCAGCCGCGGCAAATTGAGCTGGCTGGCCGGCATGCGACTGGAGTCTACCTTCGGCGTTTACGAGCAAGCGCCAGGCCAGGCGAACTTTGTCAGCTTCTCACATGCCTACAATAGCTATTTTCCGAGCGTGCAACTCAAATACGACGTCACGCCGGCAATGGACGTGCGGGCGGTCTATTCCACCGCAATCGGCAGGCCAGGGTTTCAGCAGATTTCGCCTGGAGCCAGCTTTAACCCAGCGGGACCCAGCGTGAACATCGGCAACCCGAACCTCAGCCCGGAATATGCCGACGCCTTCGACCTGTTCTGGGAATATTACCTGCCGCGCGGCGGCAAAATATCGGCAGGCGAATTCGACAAGGAATTCAACACCTTCATCTTCCAGAATACGCTGAACGCAGTCTATGGCAGTGCGGCGCTGTCCGCCGGCGTCGGAGCAGCGCTAGGAATTCCCGCATCGCTGCTCGGCACCATCGTTCCAGTCACGACATATCAGAACTCCGGCTCGTCGCGCGTTTACGGCATCGAGGCTGAATATACCCAACAGTTCCTGTTCCTCCCCGCTCCGCTGAACGGCTTCGGCATAGACAGCAACTTTACTTACAACCAATCCTCCGCGCAGATCATCCGCAATGGGGTCGCGGAGACGCTGCAGCAGCCGCAAACCTAGCCCTGGAACTTCAACGTGTCGCTATTCTACGAAAAGGGCCCGATCACCTTCAGGCTCGCGGCGAACTATGTCTCGAAGGATCTTTATTCGCTCGGCAGTTCAAAGCAGACCGACGTCTATGTGCAGCAGCGGTTTCGCCTCGATCTCGGTACTGCCTACCAGGTGACGAAGAACGTACAGATTTATTTCGACGCGCATAATTTGACTGATCAGGCGTTGAAATATACTGAGACCGCCTCGGTCTCCCGCCCTATCCAGCGGGAGTTCTATGGCGCTGACGTGCAAGGCGGTATTCGTGTCACCTACTAGGGTCCTGTTTGCTGCTTTGCTTGCGCCGGCCATGGTGCAGGCAGCGGAAACACCTGCACGGCAACCGATGCCGCACTACGACCACATCTTCGTCATCGTCGAGGAGAACCAAGGGCTTGCCGACATCGTCGGCAAGCCGTTTACGCCGCGGCTCACGGCACTTGCCAAGCAATATGGCCTGGCGACGCAGTATTACGGCGTGGTGCATCCGAGCGAAGGAAACTATGTCGCCATGCTGGGCGGCGACACTTTCGGCATCCATGACGACGACGCGTACTTCTGCAAGCCGCATCAGGCAGATCCGGTATGCAAGGGGTCGGATGCACCGGACTTCGCCGATCATACGGTCGATGCACCAAGCCTCGCCGACCAGCTCAAAGAAAAACATCTCACCTGGAAAGGCTATTTCGAAAGCCTGCCTTCGCCGGGCGCGATGGAGGTGGTCTGGCCGAAGACGGGCAACGCCGAGCATCTGCCGGCGGCACTCTACGCCTCCAAGCACACCGGCTTCGACGCTTTCGCTTCGGCGCAGAAGGACCCGGACCGCGCGTTCCACAAAGTGAATTTCGAAGTGCTTGACCAGGATCTGGCGCTCGGCACGATGCCGAACTTCGCGCTGATCGTGCCGAACCAATGCAATGAAATGCATGGCGTAAAGGGCGAGAACGTTCCAGCCGACTGCACCAAGGAAAACGAACAAGGGCGCATCGCGCGTGGCGACGCTTACGCCGGTGCGCTGGTGGACAGGATCATGCAAAGCCCGGTGTGGAGTGCGCCAGGCAACACGGCCATCGTCGTGACCTTCGACGAAGCGAGCCATCATGTCTATCCGGGCGATCCAGCAGGCTGCTGCGCGCGGGAGCCGGGGAGCGCGGCGAATTTCGGCGGCGGGCGCATTCCCACCATCGTCATCGCCAACCATGGGCCGCGTGCGCTGCAGGACGCTACACTATACAACCACTACTCGCTGCTGCGCAGCCTCGAAGAAGCGTTCGGCATCGAGCAGTATTTGCGCCATGCAGCCGACAGCGCAAAAGGCGTCGTCAGCATGCAACCCTTGTTCGCGAGCACGCGATAGGCTGCGCGCGGCTCGCCTGCCAACGCGCTATCTCAACCTCGAACCCACTGGATCATCTCCATGCTACGCACTGCCCAGCTGCTGACGATGCTTGCGAGCACGACCGCGCTGGCGGCCACGCCGTCCTACACCACGACCAAGATCGTGCCGCTCGGCGCGCCGGACCGTTGGGATTACGTGAGCTACGATGCACCGTCGCATCGCGTGTTCGTCGCGCACATGGATCATATCGACGTGGTGGATGCGGCCTCCGGCGTGGTGCTCGGCAGGCTCGAGGGCGTGCATGGCGCGCATGGGCAAGCCGTTGCCGCGGACGGCACGATCTGGGCCGACAGCGGCAAGACCGCGCAGGTGACCCAATATGACCCGAAGGACTTCCGCGCGAAGGCCACACTGCCGGCCGGGGTGGATGCCGATGCGGTGGTTGCCGCACCGGGCGGCAAGATCGTTGCGGTGATGAATGGCGACGGTGAGAGCGTCACCATCGTCGATACCGCGCAGGCAGCAGTACGTCTCAACGTGAAGCTCGGTGGCTCGCCGGAGTTTGCGGCGGCCGACGGTGCTGGCCATCTCTACATCAACATCGCCAGCACAAAGGAAATCGTGGCGGTCGATACGAAGGCAGGCCAGGTGACGGCGTGCTACGCGGTGCCTGGCTGCACATCGCCGCATGGGCTGGCGATGGACACCGGCACGCGCCGCTTGTTCGTCAGTTGCGTAAATGCCGTTCTTCAGGTGCTCGACGCGGACAATGGGCGGGTGCTGCAGAGTCTGCCGATCGGCCAGGGCACGGATGCGGCTGCCTTCGATCCGGGCCGCAGGCTGGTATTCAGCTCAAACGGCGACGGCACGCTCTCGGTGTTCCACGAGGACGCAGCCGGCAAGCTTGCCCCCCTCGGCGCGGTAAAGACGCTGCCTGGCGCCCGCACAATGGCGGTTGATCCGGTGAGCGGGCGGGTGTTCCTCGTGACCGCCGAACTCGCCGGCACGCAGCCGGCAGCGGAAGGCGGCCGGGTGCATTACCAATTCAAGCCGGGCAGCGTGAAACTCCTGTTCCTAGATCCCGCAGCGCCGTAGCCCCATGCGGAACTGGCAGCAACGCAAACGCCGGCGGGCACGCATCGAAATCATTCCGATGATCGATGTCATGATGTTCCTGCTCGTGTTCTTCGTGCTGATCAGCACGAACGTGCTGCCGGCGCTCGGGCTGAAGGTGGCACTGCCGAAATCCGTCAATCCGGACCCGGTGCACGATCCGCGTCGGGTGACGATCACCATAGGCAAGGATGCGCAATACTACGTCGATGCCGCGCAGGTGAGCCTTGCCGACATGCCGGGCAAGCTGCGCGCGATGCAGGCGGATGGCAGCAAGCTGGCCGTCATCGTCGCCAGCGATCAGGGCGCGCAGATACAGGCGCTGGTGGGCGTGCTGGACGCGCTGAAGGCGGCCGACGTGCAGGCCGCCTCCATCATCACCAGGAAGCCATGACCGCCGCCACGCCGGAACGGGACCTTGCGGATGTCGCATCGCCGGCTCTGGCGACGGCCGCCACGGCAGCGTTGGTGACCTTGCTCCTGATGCAGCCGCCTCTCTCGCCGGCACCGCAGATGGCGGCGCCGAAGCCCACCCAGGTGGCGCTCTCGGTCGTCGAGGAAACGCCGCCGCCACCACCGCCGCCGGAAGCCACCCCCGCGCCCGAGCCGCCCCCACCGCCTCCGCCTCCGAAAGCGGCGGTCTCGCCCTTGCCGCCGCCACCGCCTCCGAAGCCGCGCCACGTGGTTCGACCTAAGCCACCACAGTGGCACCAGGCGGTGACCGAGGAGCAGGAGAAGCCGGCACCGCCGCGCCCGCCTGCGGAGACGGTTGCCAGGACCGCCACGCAGGCGCCGGAAAACCATAGCGCGGAGGCCGCCTACATCGGCCGCCTGCACGCCATCGTTGCGCGGAATACGGTGCCGCCGAGCGGCGCCGCCTACCGGCTGAGCCATCCTTCGGGAGAGGCGGAGGTGGGCTTCACCCTGGCGCGTGATGGGGCCGTCTCGGACGTTCATCTCATCCGGTCGTCGGGCTCGGCGCTGCTCGACAAGCAGGCGTTGGCAATCGTCGCCGGCCAGCGTTACCCGGGCTTACCGGACGATGTGTATCCCGGCGCGCCCTCGCACCGGTTCAGCGTGCCGGTGGCGTTTACCTATGCCGGCGGCGGCGATGACGGCCCGTAGCTTTGGCGCCACGCCGTGTATGGCGTCTATTGGAGAACATCGTGGACTTTGACCGCCTTCATGCCCTGACGTTCGAGGCCCTTTATATCTGCCTGGGTCTGCTGACTTTCGTGCTGATCGAACGGCTGCTCTATTTCGGGTATCTGACGCTGCGGGCGTGGCGCGTCAGGGCGTCGATCAACGCCGGCGGCGAGATCTCGGACCGGCATCCGCCCGGCAGCAACGCGAGGGATGTGATCAGTGCGAGCGTGCGAGAATATATCGCGTTTCAGCAGCATGCCGATGTGCCGAGGCCGCGTGTGGACATCTTTCCAATGCGCTTTTCCTGAGGGTGGAATCGCGGGTGAATGCGCGCCTATGGATTCTCGACACCATTGTGACGGCGGCGCCGCTGCTAGGCCTTCTCGGCACCATCCTGGGGATTATGCAGACTTTCACAGCCTTGGCCGCGGGCGGCGTCTCCGACCCGGCGGCGGTCAGCCGCGGCATCGGCACAGCGCTCCTGGCGACTGCGGTAGGCATCGGAACGGCGCTCTATGGCCTGATCGCGCTCAATCTGTTATCGCGCCAGGCCGAATATCTCATAGACCGTTTCAAGACATTTCTGCTCCGCTCAACATTGTGACAGCAAGCGTGTTAGTCTCTAACAGCACGCCCCAAAGAACGTATGCAGCGTTGGGCAGCGCCTAACCAAGTGCCCAGCCCAAGAACCCAAAAGTTTTTTGCTTCTTTTTTTCAAAAAAGAAGTCCTGTCTTCCTGTCTCTCCTCGTCACAGCCTGCGCCACCTACACCCGCCTGCCCCTTCCCGCCCAGCCGCCGCTGGCAACGTCGCTAGCGCAATTGAGAACCGCGGGCGTCGATATCACGCGGCCACTCCCCATAGCGGCTGTGGCGCTGCTTGCGGTGGAAAACAGCCCGGATCTGGCGGCTTTACGGACGCAGCGCGGGGTTGCGCAGGCGCAGGTGCTGCAGGCGGGCGTGCTTGCCAATCCTTCGGTGACAGGCTCGGTTCTGCCGCTTCTCGCAGGGCCTGCGGGCGCCGGGCCACTCGGCAGCAGCACCATCGCCTACAATGTCGGCTTCTCCTACGACATCCGGTCGCTGCTGACGCGAGAGCCGCGCAGGCGGGAGGCGGCGGCGAGTGCGCGGGCGCTGGATGCGAGCCTGCTTTGGCAGGAGTGGCAAACGATCGCGCAGGCACGGCTCTTGTGCGTCGATATCGTGGAGGGTGACCGGCTGCTGGCGGTGCTGCGGCATGCACAGGCGCTGCTGGACACGCGCGCCGGCGATGCGCGCGCGGCGTTGGCACGCGGCGACACCACGCTCGCAACGGCGGCACCCGACATCTCGGCCCTGCAGGTTGCAAGGAGTGCGGCGCTGGATCAGGAGCGCCTGCAGCTTGGCAGAAGGCATCAGCTGGATGCGTTGCTTGGTCTTCGGCCGGAGGTAACGCTCAGCATAGCGGCCTTTCCCGATCCGCCGCCACTCGATGCCAAATCCGTAGCAGGCGCGCTGGAAACGCTGCCAGAACGTCGGCCCGATCTTGCCGCGTTGCGGTTCGGTTATGATGCGCAAGATGCCAAGCTGCGCGCCGCCATCCTGTCGCAGTTTCCCAATCTGAGCATTGGGGTGACGGGCGGCAGCGACAATTCCAACATCCGCAATCTCGGGCCGCAGGTTTCGGTGGAACTGCCGGTGTTCGACCATAACCAGGGGCAGATCGCCATCGAAACGGCGACGCGGGTGCAGTTGCGCGCGGAGTATGCAAGCCGGCTCGCCGCGGCAGAGGGGCAGGCCGCGGCGATGCTTTCCGAGATTATTGTGCTGCAGGGGCAGATCGGCACGTTGCAGGGGTCGCTGCCAAGGCTCGAGAGCGAGGCGGCGGTCGCGGCCTCGGCGCAGGCGTCTGGCGATCTGGACGAGCGGACGGCGCTGGACCTGCTGCTGGCGCCGGTGACCAGGGAGCAGGAGATCGTGACCCTCGAGCAGACGCTGGACGAGCAGCGGGTGGCGCTGGCGACACTGACGGGCGAAGGGTTGCCGCCGCTGAGCGTACAAGGGGAGGAACGGTGAGGCGCCAAAGTTCAGTGAAGGCTGCGTGCCTGCTCGCCGTGCTCAGCGGCCCGGCGCTGGCCGCCGACGGCGCCGCACTGGTGAGCGAGGTTGCGGCCAGGCAAGGGAGCATTCCCGATATCCTCACCGCGTATGGCAGCGCCACCCCGGCGCTCGAGAGCGGGAACGCCATCAGCGAGCAGCAGGACGGGCGGGTGTCGGCAATCCTGGTGACGCAGGGCGAGCGCGTGCATGCCGGGGACCGGCTGATGGTGTTCGATCTCGCCGCCGCCAGCGTGAGCGCCTACCAGCAGGCTGTCTCGGCCTACGCGCTGGCGCAGAGCGAACGCTCGCACATTGCGCAATTGCTGGCGGAGAAGCTCGCGACGCGCGACCAGCTCGCTCAGGCGGAGAAGGCAGTGTCGGACGCGCATGCGACCTTGGACGCGCTGCAGCGGCAGGGAGCGGACCGGCCGCATACGCAGATCACGGCGCCCTATACCGGGGTGGTGAACACCATTCCGGTGGCGCCCGGCGACAGGGGACTGCGGGCACCCCGCTGCTGACGCTGACAAGGCTCGATGCCGGAACCGACGCGCGTGGCGCCGGGATCGATGGTCTGGTGGTGACCGTGGGCGTGGAGCCGGCGATGCACGCGCGGGTGCTACCTGGCCAGGCAGCCCGCCTGCAGCGCTTCGGCAGTGCGGCGGCAATCGCCGGCCGGGTTTTGCGGGTAGATGGCATCGTCAATCCCAAGACCCGGCTGGTGGATGTCGATATCGGGGTGCCGCCGGGCAGCGTGCTGTCTGGCGAGAGTTTCGCCGCCGACATCGAAGTGGGGTCATTGCAGGGCTGGATCGTGCCGCATGCTGCGGTGCTGAATGACGAGCATGGCGATTATCTGTTCCAGGTGGATGGCGGGAAAGCGGTGCGGGTTGACGTGACCGAGCTTGGCGCGAAGGGCGGGGAGGACGCGGTTTCGGGCAAGCTCGATGGCGAGCGGCCGGTGGTGGTGGATGGCGCGGCGCAGTTGGCCCAGGGCGATGCTGTAAGGACGGGCGGGGCGCCTGCTGCGCCGGCGCGGTGAGCCGGCCGGGATGAGCCTCATCACCGGGCTGCAGCGCCACGCCCGATCGATTGTGGTGGTGGCCCTGGCGCTGGCCATTGCGGGCGCCGTGAGCGCGCTGTCGCTGCCGGTCGGGCTGTTTCCGCAAGTGTCGTTTCCCCGCGTGGTGATCGATCTCGATGCCGGCAGCCGGCCGGCCGACCAGATGGCATTGCTGGTGACACGTGTGGCGGAACAGGCGGTGCGAGGGGTGCCCGGCGTGCAGGATGTACGCTCCCACACCACGCGCGGGACAGCGCAGATCTCGGTGGATTTCGGCTGGGGCCGGGACATGATCTCCAGCACGCTGCTGATCGATGCGGCCGTGCAGCAGGCACTCCCCGACACGCCGGCGGGTGTGGGTTACCGCGTCAGGCGGATGGACCCGACGGTGTTCCCGATCATTTCCTACGCACTGACATCACACACGCTGTCGCCGGTGGCGCTGCGCGATTTCGCTCAGTTTCAAGTCGTGCCGCTGCTGTCGGCGGTGCCGGGGCTCGCGCGCGTGGATGTTCAGGGCGGCGCCGTGGCGGAGGTTCAGGTGGAGGCGGACCCGCACCGGCTCGCGGCTTATGGTTTGAGCCTCGGCGATCTCGGGACGGCGATTGCCAACGGAAACGTTCTGCAGGCGGTCGGACAGTTACAGGATCGCAGCAAGCTGTTTCTCGTCCTTGTCGATCACAGCCTGCATGCGGCGGCCGATGTCGGCAATGTGGTGGTGCGGGGCGATCCTGGCGGCATCGTCCGTCTGCGCGATGTGGCGACAGTGCGGCCGGGGGTGGTGCCGCAGTATCTGGGGGTGGAGGAGGACGGCGAACCAGCCGTGCTGTTTAATGTCTATGAGCAGCCGGACGGAAATGCGGTGCAGGTGGCGGGCGTGGTGCGGCAGAAGCTCGCGACGCTGCACTTGCCTTCAGGGGTGACGATCAAGAACTGGTACGATCAGAGCGTGCTGGTGACGCAATCTTTGACCAGCGTGCGCGATGCCGTGCTGATCGGCCTGGGGCTCGCAGCGCTCGTGCTGTTCGCCTTTCTGCGCAATCTGCGAGTGACCGCGATTGCCGTCATCGTGGTGCCGGCGACACTAGCCGCAACCATCCTGGTTCTCTCCGTGCTCGGCTTGAGCTTCAACATCATGACGCTCGGCGGCATTGCGGCGGCAGTCGGACTGCTGATCGACGACGTGATCGTCATGGTGGAGCATATTGCGCGGCGCGCGGGCGCCCGCATGGAAGGGCGGGCAGGGGGGCGGGATGCTGTGCTGCCGGCCATGCTGGAATTCATGCGCCCACTCACCGGCTCAAGCTTGGCGACCTTGATCGTGTTCCTGCCCTTAAGCTTTCTCTCCGGCGTAACCGGCGCGTTTTCGCGTGCGCTGTCCATCACCATGGGCGCAGCGCTGCTGATCTCCTATTTGATGACAGCCTTTGTGGTGCCGGTTCTGGCGCAACGACTGATCGATTTCGGGCGCTGGCACGATCCGGGGCAGGCCGGGCAGGGCTGGCTCGCGCGACGCCACACTGCTGTGCTCGATGCCCTGTTCAGGCGCCCCTGGATCCTCGCGGTGGCGTTGCTTCCAGTGCTGGCCATGGGTTTTGTCAGCTACAGCCGGGTGCAAACCGGGTTCATGCCGAAAGTGGACGAAGGAGGGTTTGTGATGGATTACTACACGCCCTCGGGTACGTCGTTGATCGAGACGCAGCGAGTGATGGCGCAAGTCGATGCCATCCTGCACGCGCAACCGGAGGTGGAGACATTTTCGCGCAGGCTCGGGACCGGGCTCGGCGGCGATCTCGGCGAGAGCTATCATGGGGATTACTTTGTAAGGCTGACGGCGTCGCATGCGCGGCCGACGGAGGTGGTCATGGCTGCGGTACTCGCCGCCGTGGAGCACCAGGTGCCGGGGGTTCAGATCGAGACGGCGCAGTTGATGGAGGATCTGATCGGCGACCTCACCGCCGTGCCGCAGCCGGTCGAGATCAAGCTCTATGCCAACGATTTCAGCACCCTCATCACGACCGCCACAAAACTTGCCGCCGCCGTCAGCAAAGTCGACGGGATCGTCGAAGTGAAAGACGGGGTGATGCTGGCCGGCGACGCGCTCGATCTCCACATCGATCCGGCAGCGGCGGCCGTGGAAGGCACCTCGGTCGAGGATATCGACCAAGCGGTGCAAAATGCGCTCGAGGGCCGTGTGGTGACGCAATTGCCAGACGCGACGAAATCGACCGGGGTGCGCGTCCATCTGCCGGGCGCGCTCGGCCTGCGCGAGCGCGCCCTCGGCGGCTTGCCTGTGCGAGCGCCGGACGGGCATGTGTTTCCACTTGGCCGGGTAGCGGAAATCGTTGCGGTCACCGGACAGCCGGAGATTTCGCGGGACAATCTTCAACAGATGGTGGCGGTCACAGGCCGCATCGAAGGCCGCGGCCTGGGCGCTGCAATCGGCGACGTCACTGCGATCCTGGCGCGGCCGGGCATGCTGCCGCCGGGCGTGCGATACGAACTCGGCGGCCTCTACCAGCAACAGCAGATCGCCTTCGCCGGCCTCACCCGGGTTTTCGCCGCGGCATTAATCGCGGAGTTCATTCTGCTCCTGTTACTCTACGAACAATTCTGGCTGCCGGTGATCGTCATTGCCGCGTCGCTATTATCTACCACCGCGGTGTTCACCGAACTGTGGATGACCGGTGTTGAGCTGAACATCACGGCGCTCATGGGCATGACCATGATCATCGGCATCGGCACGGAAATGGCGATTTTCTACGTGTCGGAATATGCTGAATTGCTGAAGTGCATGCCTCAGCGGCAGGCGTTGCGCGAGGCGAGCCGGAACCGGCTGCGTCCCATTACGATGACGACGCTGGCTGCTATCCTGACGCTCATGCCACTGGCTTTTGCCATCGGCGCGGGTTCCGGCATTCAGCAACCGCTCGCGATTGCAGTGATTGCCGGTCTGCTTTTGCAATACCCGCTTGTGCTTGTCGCCATGCCGATCGCTATCGGGCTGACGGTGCCAAGGAAAAGCACTGCGTCCACCTTGAGCGAGGAGCATTCGGTTCGCTAGTGTTCTGCACATAGGCTAGGCATGTGCGGTGGGCGTCACCAATGCCGCGCAGGTTTGGGCAGATTTAGCCTGCGCCTCAGGCGGCGTCGCAGGCGTGAAGCCATCGTCGATCGACTTGCCAAAAGCATCGTTGACGAAGATCAGGCTATAGAGGGGCTGAGTCGCAAGGTCATCCGGGCCGGCCGACTTCAAGGTGCCGCAAACCATGCGGGCCGTGTCGCTGAGATCTGCGGAGAGCAACGGGCTTTGCCTTACGGTAAACCTGGCGTTCTCCGACGGTTCGGACGCGATGCGCGCCTTGAAAGCAGATGCTAGACTAGGATGCGACCATTGCCAGGAGGCCGCAGCCGCCCACACTTCAACTGCAAGCACCATTGGCGCGATGCCAATGACGATATTACGCATTGTCGCGCTCCACACCGGTCGCCAGGGCAACGTTACCGAACGTGCTTTGCTGTCCCGCGACACTGTTCACCATTTAACAGCGCAGCACGGTTTCTTGTAAAAGGAAACCGAGAAGCCAAGCTCCCAAGGCGAAAGTCTAGTCTCCTTTCGTGATGAGAGACTTCCCTACGCAGCCGCAGTCCTGCCGATGAGCCGTTTGAAAAGACCCGGCCGACGCGGCGAGAGAACCGACGGTATCTCGTCGGCAGAAGCAAGCCGATCATCCGCAACGGGCGCCAGCAGCCGTTCGAGCAAACCCGCCATCGGCTGATCGATCCCGGCCAGCATGGGCATGGTGCGTCGGGCGACGCGCGAGCTTTCCAGATCATGCCCCATCTCCAGCCGGCAGCCGCGCGCGGCCGCCGCCAGCATCAATCCCAGGCTGTACAGGTCGGAACGGCTATCGACCACAGCCGGCCGCCCGGCGAGTTGCTCGGGCGAGGCCCAGGAGAACTTGCCTGCAAAATCCAGCTGGCGGTGCACGTCGCGCTGGTCGCTGTGTCGGCGCGCCAGACCGAAATCGATGATGGTGGCGGCGGCACAACTATCCTCCACCAGGATGATGTTGTCCGGCGAAATGTCCTGATGGACGATGCCTGCGGCGTGGATGGCGGCCAGGCCACGCGCGAGCCGCAACGCCAGTGCGAACAGATCCGCATCCGACAGACGGCCTTCGCGCAGCCGCATCGAGAGCGTGCGGCCGCGCAGATAATCCATCACCAGCATCGGTCTGCCGTCCGTATCGCGCAGCAAATCCTGGCAGCCGACCACCGCTTCGTGCCGCACGCATTGCAGCAGCCGCGCCTCTTCCAGCATCAGGGTCAGCATGGTGGAATCCAGCGCATAGCGCGGCAGCAGAATCTTGATCGCCTGCTCAGTTCTCAAATCACGATGGCGGGTTCGATAGATTTCGCCAACCCCACCGCGGGCGATGAGTGCGCGCACGACGTAGGTGTTGGCGAGCACCTGCTCCGGCTGCAGCACGGTGTCAGCCGCCCAGTCAGCCGCGGGCATGCCCTGTGTGGCCACGCGGGCAATGGTGTCGCGCGCAGCGGCGGCCAGCGTCCGGAACTCGTCGGCCGAACGCAACCGGCCATGCTCGTCCTGGCGAAGGCCGCCGATGAAGGCGCCAAGCAGCCCCTCGAACCAGCTGCCGTCATCTGCGCCGGCCGGCAACAATGCCGGCACAAGCTCGGTGACGTCCGTCGTGTCCACGCCGTCGAATGCTGCGCTCATGTTGCCGCCGGATCCTGGCGGCGCCTCCGGCGGCACAAAGCCAGCGCTGGCCGCCGGATCCGCCTCTTTGCCAGCGTCACTGGCCTGGACGATGGCGGCGGCCTGCACGATGGCGGTGGATTCGTCATCGTCGGGTGCCGCATCGCCAACCAGGATCGTGGTTGGATCCTCCGGGTCTATGCCGCCCCCCTCGATTCCCGCTTGACCGGGCTCGTCGTTAAGCGGTGCCTTTACGATGGCCGTGGGTTCGTCATCCTCGGCAGCGGCATCGGCCTGCAAAGACGTGCCCGGCGCTTCGGGTTCGGGGCCGGGCTCGGCGAGCACAATCCTGGTGCGCTCCTCATCTTCCTGATCGAGTGCGCCTGGCAACGTCCACCCCGCCTCGTCTTCCGGCGAGCCTTGCGCTGCGCTCCCGGCGGCTGCGGTCATGAAGGCGGGTAGAGAACGACGACGAGCGAGACGTTGTCGCGCGCTCCGCTCACGAGCGCATCCTGCAACAAAGTGTCTGCCATCTGCTCCATGCGCGACCCCGCCATCGTGGCGGCAATCGCCTCGTCGTCGAGTGCCTTGATGAGCCCGTCGCTGCACAGCAGGAAACAATCGCCGGGCTCCAGCTGGCCATGCAAATGCTCCAGAAAGAGCACGTCTTCGGCCCCGACCGCATGTGTCACGGCGCCGCCCTTGGACAGCGCATGGTCCTTGGTCAGGCACGCCAGCTTGCCGTCACGCCAACGGTAGCCGCGGCTGTCACCCGACCAGAGCAGGCAGAAATGTCCGCCGTAAGCCAGCAGCGCTACGACGGTGGAGGCCGTGATAGCCTTGTCCGCAATGGTGGCCGCTCGCGACCGCAAGGCGGCGTTCGCCGACCTTAGCAACTCGTGCAACTCGTCAACGGCGCCCCCAAAACTAAGAGGCGCCAAAAACCCGTCCAGGTGGTCGATCACCGTGCTGCTGGCTTCGGCAGCCGCTTCATGGCCGCCGACACCATCGGCCACGGCCCACAGGCCCAGGTCGGCCCGCAGCAATATCGCGTCCTCGTTGACCCGGCGTTTGGTGCCGGGATGGCTGCGGCCAGCCGATGGCAGTACGGCGGTCGGCTTGAGCATCAGCACCGGCATGTCCTCGAGCGTCGCCTGGCCGTCGCCAGGGCGCGCCCAACCCCACTCGTCCCATTGGCCATCGAGGAAGGCCGCGAAATTGGCAGGCGCGGGAAGGCCGGCGCTCATCAGAACGGAGGGATGCACCCGCTCGGAGCCGAGCGTCCACCAAAGGCTGAACGGGACATTGCCGCCTGTGAGCACCTGATCGAGGATGCGCGCATAGGTCGGTGCCATGTCGCCGCCCTCGCTCAGCTCCATGCGCAGCGCGCCGCCGCTTCTGTCGTCGCCAGCCCGGGCGTAGGCGGGCACGCCTATGGCCACAACGTCGGCGTCGAAGCCGTCGAAGTCGAAATCATCGTCCAGCGAACGCAGGATCACGTCTTCCGCCGCGTCGAACCAGCTGCGCGCGCTCTGGAACATGCTGCCAGGCGACAGGCAGCCTGGCAGCTGAGCCGCGACCACCAAAGGAAAATACCGTCCCACCCGGTCCACGCTCGGCATCATCACGCCCAGCGTCGGCACTGCCCCGCAGAGGCCGGGGCCCAGGATGAACCGCCATATGGGGGTGTTGAGATAGGCCGGCAGCCAGGCGGGTCCGAGCTGCCGCTTGCTGGTAGCGATTGAGCGCTGCAGCCAATCGTCGAACTGCGTCCGGAAAGCCTGGTCCAGCCTGCGGCCGACGAAATCACCACGCGCCGGAAGCTTGCCGAAGAACCCTGGCTGCGCGGGCGCCTCCGACGTGACCTGCCCGCCGCTTAACGACGGCATGACCGGCCGCGGGCTGCCAAGGCCTTCCCCGTCACCCGGCGCCATCACAATGTGCCCGGGCAGCGGAAGGCGCGTATGTCCCGCAGGGTGAACGGATCGAGCGCTCCGTCCGATTTGACGATGAATGACATGCTGTGCGGCCCTATCGCGTAATCGACCTTCAATTGCTCGGATCCGCTTTTCTCCGGACTGCCGGCATCGATCAGCCGGAACGGCGCCCACACGCCCGGCTCGGTGATGGCACCGCCTTGCGACGGCTCGACGCTGAGCCGCGCGCCTCCGTCTCCCGGCGCCGGCCAGACCAGTGTGGTCGGGCGGACCGGGCCGTGTGCGTAGGTGATCACCTGGTCGCCTATGGCCAGCGTCACCGCGTTGGCGTTCGGATCGAGCCGGTCCGGCGTGATCTCATAGTGGAACGTCGCCGAACCGCCGCTGAAGAAGGCCTGCCTGATGGCGTCGGCGTGTTCGAACTGCTGCAGGAAAGCCGAGCTGACGCCTTCGACGCTATTGTAACGCCAGCGCCATGGGTGGTGGTTGGAATCGACGAACTGGCGCAGGTTCTGGGTGAAGAACGCATCCATCGTGCCTCCCGGCCCAAACAGCTTGTTGAAATCGTCGACCGAAACCTCGTTGCTGGCGGAGTGGGCGAACGGATAATGGCCGCGCGTCACCTGGGTGCAGAAGCGCTGCCCGGATGCGTTCCAGCTTTGCGAAATGACATTACGTGCTGTTCCGCTGGTGACGCTGGTCACGCCGGCGCTGAGGTCCGACAGCCATACATCGACCGGCGGCGGCACCAGCCGGCTTTGGCTGATCAGCTTCTGGTTGGCGTCGTTGAGGCCGCCCTCGGTCTCCGTCACGCTCATGACGCCGCCTGCCGTGCTGCCGGCGCGGCTCACCTGTTCGTAGAGCGTGTTCACCGTCCGCATCAGGTCGCCGATCTGGCTCGGGCCGCCGTTCTCTCCCTGCATGGCGGCGCGCAGGGCGGCGAAGGGCTGCGCGCCAGGGTCGGCAGGCCCGGTCGCGGCGATCATCGCGCGCAGCCTTGCCGCTTCTGCATCCTTAGGGTCGGCAGGCGGCGGCGACAGGTCGGTGTCGTGCACGATCGCCTGCAGCAGCTTCATCATGACCGAGTCCGGGCCGGATAGCGCAGTCAGCACCAGGACGGATTGCTGCAGGTTGGCCAGCTTCTGTATGCGCAGATCGCCGAGCAGCGCCGTCCAGCGCGCCTGGAAGTCACCGCGGTAAAGCGCCGTCGCCTGCGCCGCGATCGCGTCCTCGCTCTGCCCTGCCGCTGGCGTGGCGCCGTACGCCCACTGCTCCTTCGAGACGGTGGCGACGGCATCGTGCAAGCCGGGAAGGAACACGCTGAGGTAGCCGTCGCGGGTGTAGAAGCCCGGAATGCCGTCAGTCAGCGGCGCATTGCTGACGCGTATGAAGGCGCGGTCCACTGCGGCGCCGGCCTTGTCCTCCACTGTCCAGGCGGGCAGGCGGGCGGCTTGCGGCCCGTCGCGCAGCAGCGCGTAGGCCCGAGCCCCCAACGGCGTCTTTTGCACCTGGCGGCGGACGTCGCCGATCAGCGCCGCATCCAGCCCGATCGGCTGGATCGGTTGCCCAAGCAAGGCCGCCAGGTGACTATCCAGGTCCTGCCGCAGCTTGGTGTTCGGAGCGCCAGGATAGAGCACCGACCATTCGGCCCGCATCCAGTTGCGGGCGAAGTCGCGGTCGAGCGGTCCTTGCCCGCCCAGCCCGAGATACATCTTCAGCGCCGAGACCTTGAAGTCGAAATCGTCCTCACGGCCGTTGCGCATCTGCTTCTGCAGCAGAACGAGCATTCGCGGCAGCAGCAAATTGTCCAGGGCGCGTGCGTAAACACCGGCATACTGCGACTGCAGCTTCGCACTCTGGTCCATGCCGGCATGGAAGGTGATGGAGTGCGCATGCGCGCGCAATTCCGCCGGACCATCGCGAAGCATGTTCAGCGGCGGCACGATTTTAGCGAAATCAATGTCGCTGACGTTGGAGGTCGGGATCGAAGCCACCTGCGCGCGATACTGCGCAATATGCCGGTCGGTGGCTGCGACCAGCGTGGCGTTCTGCGTATAGGCCAGCGCCCAGGTTCCCAGCAGCCCGGTGACCAGCACGCAGGCGGCGGCGCCGGCGATCCAGCGGGTCTGGGCCATGCGGCGGCGCAGCCGCGGATCGGCGGCGACCACATTCGCCTCGGCAAAGATGACCGAGTCCAGCAGGCGGGTTAAAAAATAGCTCTTCTCCTGCCCGGCGAAGGCCGCCTGCCGCGGCGTCTCCATGCCGAAGGTGCTGGCCATCGCCTGCATCAGCCGGTCGATCGGCGCGCCCGCCTGTGTGCCGGAAGCGAGATAGATGCCGCGCAACAGCGGACGCTGGTCGAACTTCGAGGTGGAGAATATCTCCTCGAGGATTTCGTTAATCGGTTCCTTCAGCGTCGCCACCTGCAGCGGAAAGCCGAAGATCAGCCCGCGGCGCTGGATGTCGGTTTCCTGCTGCAGCCGCTCCAGCACGATGGCGTTCATGCGCGTCAGCAGAAGGTCGAATTCCGCATCGAACGTCGCCGCCGCGGACGAACTGCCCGGCTTGCCGTCGTCGAGCGGGAACGTCATGCCCCACACCTGCTCGCGGTCGGCGCGATTGTAGGCATCGAAAAACTGCACGAACCCGGCGATCAGGTCAGCCTTCGTCAGCAGGATGTAGATTGGAAAGCGGCTGCCGAAAGCTCGGCTCAATTCCGCCAGGCGCTGACGAATGGCCTGAGCGTTCGCGAGCCGCTCGGCCGGGTCGCGCGTCGCCACGTCTTCCAGACTGAGCGCCACCACCACGCCGTTGATCGGCTGCAGCGGCCGGTAGGTCTTGAGCAGATTCAGGAAACCGGACCAGCCCTGGCGGTCCAGTTCGGGGTCGCTGTCCTGCGTCGTATAGCGCCCTGCAGTGTCGAGCAGGATCGCATCCTCTGTGAACCACCAATCGCAGTTGCGCGTGCCGCCGACGCCATGCAGCGGCTCGCGGCCTAAGGAGTCGGCAAGAGGAAACTTCAGGCCGGAATTGAGCAGCGCCGTGGTCTTCCCCGACCCCGGCGGCCCTATCATGATGTACCAGGGAAGCTGGTACACGTAGTCGCGGCGCCCGCCGGCCACGCGCCGCATCTGCGTCATCGCCTCCTGAAGGCGGGTGCGCATTTGCTCGAGTTCCTGCGCCGAGAGATCGCTTCGGCTGGGTCCCTGGCCGTCGGCGGTCATGGCCGAAATCATCGAGGCGTTCGCCTGCCTGTCGCGCACCGCCATGACCACGTTGTAGATGGCCCATCCGGCGACGACGGCGGCGCAGGCCCAGAGCCGCGCGGTATCGCTGTCGAACGGCTGCCAGCGGCGCAGCCGCAGCGCGTCGCCATAGAAGAACACGACCAGGCAGGCGGCCAGCGCCCAGATCAATGTGCGCAGCCAACGGCGGCGCACCAGCCGGGTCAAAGGCGCCGAAAAGCCGGACGCCATGGCGAAGAAGTTCTGCAGGAAGTTCATGGTACGGGCACCGTTCCAGCGCTCGGGTTCGCTGCGCGATCGGGTGGGCTGGGCGGCGGCGGGGTCAGCGCCGGCGCCGGCTGGCCGGGCAAGGTGGCCGCGATGGGCACATCGCTGACGACCAGTTCGGTACGCCGGTTGGCGTCCCGCCCAACCGGGGTGTCGTTGGAAGCGAGAGGATTGCTCGCAGCATGCCCGGTCACCGCCAGGCGATTGCGCGGCACCGCCGCCAGCAGGTCGGCCACCGCCTGGGCACGCGCCGTGGATAGCTCCCAGTTCGACGGAAAGCGCAGGCTGTGCATCGGCTGGCTGTCCGTGTAGCCGTCAACCTGCACGCGGCCCTTTTGCGCCGCCACCGCCTGGCCGATGCGCGCGATGACCGGCTTGAACCTGTCCTCCACCGTGGCGCTGCCGCTGGCGAACATGCCGGCGTTGTGTATGCGCACTACCAGCGAAGTGCCGCGCTCGACCACATCGAGCTGGTGCGCAGCGATCTCAGGAGCCAGGTCGGAGCGCAGCGTGTCGAGCGCGGCGGGAGCGACGCGCGGCAACGGCGCAGGGGCTGCCACCGCCAGTGTCGCCTGGCCGGTGGGCGGCGCCTCGGCGAGCGCCCGCAGCGTCATGTCCGAGCCGCTGTTCAACAAGTACGAGAACAGGAAATAGCCTAGCACCAGTACTGCCACCGCGGCCGAGAGGATGGTCCAGAGTGCGACGGTCGATTGCAGCGGCCGGTGACGCGCCTCCACGCCGCGCCAATGCGGTGAAAGCTCGCGCTCGAAATCGCCATACACCGACCGCAAGGTGCGGTAGAGGCTTTCTCTTATTCGGGAGAGTTCGAGCGCGCCCTGATCCAGCACGCGCAGCCGGCCTTCGAAGCCGATCGACAGGCAGAGATACATCAAGGCGAGCACATCCCTGTTGGTGCCGGGATCTTTGTGAAGATGGGTCAGCAGGTCGAAGAATCGTTCGCCGCCCGTCACATCGGTGTGGAACGTGCTGACGAGGCTGTTGCTAGCCCAGGCGCTGTAGCCGCCCCACGGCGTGTTCAGCACGATGTCGTCCAAGGTGGCGCACAGCGCGTAATGCGCGGCCCTTGCCTGTTCCGGCAGCACGCCCGCGGCCATGATCACCCGCTCGAAATTCCGGATCTCTTCGACTGCGCGTGTGCGCAGCGCCCCCACGTCGCGATTGGTAACGCTGCCGCGGAGCCGGCGCCCAAGATTGAGCAACGGGGCCGCCGCACCCACGATGACATTGAAGCTGCTGTTCGCGAGCTGCGCGAAATCGAAATTGGCGAGATTGGCCGGCGCTACCGCCGGGCGCGTCGGCCGGGCCGCCATGGCGCCCGGCCGCGGACGGCCACCCGGCGTCGGTTTGACAATGGTGCGCTCGTCGTCGCCGTCCACGGGATCATACGCCATGGCTCAATCCTTGATCGCCCAGAGTTCCATTTCGATTTGCGGGAAGTTTCCGGCCAGGTGGAGCGCGATGGCGCCCGACGTGGCGAGCTGCTTCCAGATCGGGCCACCGCGCTCGAGCTCGAAATAGACAGAGCCAGAGCGGTAAGGCAGCTGACGCGGCGCCACAGGCAACGCTCTGATGGGAATGCCCGGCAACGCGATGTTGACCAGCTGGGCGATCTGTTCGACCGGGCCGATCTTCATCTGGTTGGGAAACATCCGGCGCAGCTGCTCTGCTGGCACATCGGCGTGCACGCTGAGCACGAAAGTCGCGCCAAGCAGCAGCGAACGGTCGGCTATCATGCCCACGCGCACGCCATGCCTGCGGTCGGCGAGCGGGATCATAACCGCCGTCTGCTCCAGGACGCTGCTCAGCGCGGTGCGAAGATCGGCAAAGACCGGCGCGAAAGTCGCATACAGGTTGTCGTGCCGGTAGGGCGGAAAGACGGTCGCCCGCTTGCTCGCCGCGGTGTAGGTGGCCAGCTCGCCGGCGAGCACGATACAATGGCTGTAGAACGCCTCGGGGTGCAGCGTGCCCGCCGCCGCCAGCAAGTGACGCAGCAGCGGCTCTGCCCGGTTCATGCTCTGCAGCAACATGAAATCGGCCACCTCGGCCGTGCCGCGCACCGAGGGATCGGCCATGCGGGCGGCAATCGCCTCCGCGCGGTGCGTGATCAGGCCCTGCAGCTCGGCGAGAAAGCCGGCGATCGGCGCCTGCGCGGCGCAGTTGAGGCAGGGTGCGATGAATTTGTCGTCCAGCGTCACCGAAAGGTCGGACCGCACCTCGACGATCACTGCCAGCGGCAATAGGGCATAGCCGGCCGTCGGCGCGCCGGAGATCAAATAGCTCAGCCTGGCACGGCCAACTTCCAGCGAGGCGTTTGCGAAACTGCCGCTATTCGCATCGGGCGCCTCGCGTTGCGTGCGCCGGTAGCGCGTGCCCGCATCCTCGCGCCGCTCGCTTCCTGTCTCGAAAGCGCCTTGCTGGCGCAGCGGCATGGCCAGATACACCGTGGCGCCGCGTTCGCTGCCTGTCAGCTCCAGCGGCGGCGGCGGATCGGCGTCGTCCGGAATGGAGAACGGCGTGCCGTCCGGCATCGCACCGCGACAGGCGCTGACAGCGAACTTTCCGATATGGAGCATGTCGCGATCGACCGCCATCTCGGCCACGCCCCAGCGATGCGGCTGGATGTCGCGCACGGCCGCCTGCACCAGCCCCTCTGTCCAACGATCGGCCTGCTGGAAATGCTGGACGCGGAGGAACATGCCCTCGCTCCACACGACCCGGTTCCCGCATGACATCAGCTAGCCCTCACCGGCGTAAGCAGCCGCTCATTGTGGCGCGGTGAGCTTGATCGTCTGCGGCCCAAGCGAGGCGGTGAGCTTGCCGGCAAGCGGTATCGTCGCGCGCCACGTCCCCTGGTCGATGTTGCGAAAAGCGGCGGCCACAGCGACGATCTTCGTGCCGGTCGGGACAGGCAGGCTCAGTTCGCGCACCTGGCCCGGATGCAGCATTTCGTTGTCCTGCGCGAGGAGGTCCCCGCCCAAAACCGTTTTCTCCTTGTCGGCAAACTGAAAATAGTCGGTGTTGTCGAACGTCTCGGCAGCCTTCAGCATGTAAACATGCGTCTGCACCGGGTTCGGCAATCCCGTCTCGTCCGGGTTCAGTCCAGGCGCTGCCCGCAATGTCAGATGCACGGTAGTGGGCGGGCTGGCCGAGCAGGCGGCAAGAAGACTCAAGGCTGTAAAGAGGGCCAGTCGCGACATGAATTTTCCAAAAATTTCGTGAAAATGGCAGCGTCTTTTAAAAAGAAACGAACCGGACGAATAACTGAGGTCCGAGCCGAGAGTTTGGCCAAGCCTTGCCGGAACGGCCACCGCAGTCATCGCCGAAGCTGCCGCGCATAGGCCTGCGCCAGCGGCGCCAGCAGCGACCCGCCGGTGTTGGCAGCACCACTCTCCTGCAGCAGCCTGTAGGTCTCAACGAAGATCGCCCAGCATTTCGCGTCCCGCGCATAAGGCAGCACGGTGGAAAGACTGGTCTCCTGGCGGGCGCGGCGCATGATGACCTCCGGGTCGAGCTGCTGGTCGAGGTCTGCAAATACGCTGTTCAATGCGGCGATCAGGGCCAGTTCGTGCAGCTTGATGTCGTCCATGCACTGCTGCATGGCCGCCGACCCAGGCAGGAAACCAGGCGGTGCAGCCCCCACCATCGCCGCCAGGCAGCGCTGCGCGTCTGGCGCGAACTTGACCTGGTTGTTGTCGCTCCGGCGAAGCACGGTCTGGTCCACGCGAAACTCGCTTTTAACCAGCGCGCGCGTGCTCATGATGTCGCGCACGCCTTCCACGGCAGCGCGGACCATCAGGCCGATTTCCTTGAACGCAGACTCCACGTCGAGACCCGCCAGCGTGTCGGGTGGCAGACCGGCACCTTCCAGGAATGCCGCAACGGGTCCGGCTGACGGCGCTTCCGCGGAATGAGCTTGAACCGCCGGCACGGCCACGGCGCGCAATGCCGCAGCGGGCGCCGACACAGGGGGCGCCTCTGGGACGACTGGCTCATGGATCGGAGCAGGCGCCTGCAGAAGCGGCAGCGAGGAAACCACGGTCTCGGCGACGGCAGGAGCCGGTTCCACAGCCGCCTCGGCGTCAGGGACTGGCGCTTCCGCGATCGGCACCTCCGGCAAAGCAGGTTCAAGCACAGGTGCAGCGTCGGGTATCGTTACTACCGGGAGGAGCCAGTCAGCAGGCGGAACAGGCGCCGGCTCGAACGCAGGTCTTTCGTCGGGTAGGAGCGGCGGCCACGCAGCAGCCGGCAAAGGCGACTCCGCCGGCTCCAGCGGATCACTGTCCATCCAGTCGGTCGGCAGCACCACCTGGGTCTCGGGCAGGCGCATGTTCGTCGCGGCGGCGGGAATATGCTCGGAGAGTTGGCTGAACAATCCAGGCGACGTGCCCACGGCATCGTAAGGCTGCGGCCTGTCGCCGCGCGGCGGTTCGAACAGTCCGGTGGCTGCATAGGCCGCGGGGTCCGGAGGCGCGTCCCACCCGTGCGGCGCGGCGCGGCGTCCAGGGCCGAAATCCCCGCTGGGCAAACCGGTGAGCCAAGGTTCCTCGACCTGCGGAATGAGCGGTGAGCGGTTGCCTGAAGGCCCGACCGTGGCGTCCATGTCCGGGCTGCCGAAACGGCCGTCCTCGATCTCGGCCAGCATCCTGTAAGGGCCCATGGAGAAGCTGTCGCCGTCCTCCAGTACCACCGAATGGCCGCGCCCGACGGCTTGCTGCGAACCGGCCAGGAACACGCCATTGGTGCTGAGGTCGGTGAGCATGAAGCCGCCGTCCGAGGCATCGATGCGGCAATGGTTCTTCGACAGGGTGCGGTCGGGGTCGGCCAGAACCCAGTCGTTCTCGGTGCCGCGGCCGATGCTCAGCGTGCCGGAGTCGAGCGAGCGGCTCTGCGCCGGTGCATTCGCATCGACGAGGCGGAGGATGAGCTTCATGGGTGATCCAGCAGGGCGGTATGGATGGAGGAACGCAGGGCAGGGGCCGCGGCCGGTGCCATGACGAGGTCGGGGTCCAGGATGATGTCGTCCTTGTCGGCGAGGGCAGGCAGGCTCTTCGCCCAGGTGTTCCAGCCGAGCCGCGGAGGACCCGCGTCCTGCCCGGCATCCATGCCAGGCATCTGCAAGCCGGGCATCTGCAAGCCGGGCATCTGCAAGTCGGGCATCGGCGACCCGGGCATCTGCAACTGGGGCACGCATTCGGCCCGCAGCACCACCTGCACGTCGAAGCCGAGGTCCGCGCCGGCATAGGCGCGTACCAGATCGACGAGTTTGCGCAGCCCAGGGCGGTCCGGCATCAGAGTGCGCATGCCGGCCGCATCCACCGGACCCACCACCACACGGAAATTACCCTGCACGTCCCAGATGCGGGATCCGGCTACCGCATCCACCCCCAGGCAGGCGAAACGCGGCTCATCGCCGGCGCGCGGCAGGCGGGATTGCTCGTCGTCGGAGACCGGCACCCAACGCCCGCTGAACGGCTCGATACGCACCGGCATGCCCAGGTAATCCGCCAGCATCGCCTGCAGGGCGGCGGGCGGACGCAGGCGGGCGGCGAACAGGCCGGCGTAGAACAGCATCACATCGTCCTCCACAGCCAAACGGCCGCGGAGATGCGGTGTGCCATAGCCTGCCAATGCCAGCATGGCCCGGCTGGCGGGATCGCGGTCCGGCGTAGCCGTTTCCTGGAGGTCCGGCGCCTGCGTGGCACTGCGCTGCAGCAGCATGCCCAACCGGTATTTCTCGCCCGCGCGGACGAACAGGCTAGCGAGCCGGTGGTTGAACATGTCGAGGAACGCCGACAGCGCGCGGTTGCGCAGGCGGTCGGCCTTCTGCACCAGCTCGCTGTAAGGCTGCGGCAACACGCCGAGCGGTCCAGTCAGTCCCATGAAGGCGATGCGCAGGTGCCGCCGCCCAGCTTGATCCGATACCGACGCCACCGGCGACGGGGCAAATGCCAGCCCTTGCACGGCCTCCAGCCTGGCCGGCTCGCCAGCAGGCGGCGCGTCGGTCCCAAGCCGGGCAAGCCCAAGCTCGGCCAGCCGGATGGCATGAGGGCCGTCGAAGCGGTGCGGCGCCGCGGCCAGACGCGCGGCCAAGGTTTTAGGCAGCCTCATGCCGTGGCCACTCCACACGCGCCAAGCGAAGCCTGAAGGCGTCCGCGCCTAATCACAGCAGCGGCCGATCGCCGGCGCGCGGCGGAAACACCCGCAGGACCTCCTCGCGCCCATGCAGGCGCACGATCAGCCGGGTGAAGCTGTTGATCGATGCGTAGAGCCCAAGGAAACGTTCCAGCACCGTCGCGAAAAGGAAAGCCCCTGTGCCCTCCAGCCGGCGCGCATCCAGTTCAACGGTCACGTCGAGCCCGCGGCAGATCGCCCCGCTGCCCGGCAGCCTCGCCGTGCCGCGCGTGCAAGCGACGCTGCGTATCCCTTCGATGGCCGCGCGCGTCTCCGGAACATCACGAAGATCGTGCAGCCGCAAAATTTCGCGCAGCGCGTCGGCTCCCGTCGCGCCATCGGACAGCGAAAGATGGTTCAACGACAGCTGCGAAGCGAGGCGCCAGCCCGAACGCCGTCCGCCGTGTGGCCGCAAGGTCGCCGTCGGCGGCGTCACACAGCGAACGTCGGTGATCTCGGCCGCCCCCTCGACCATGCTCACGTGCGGGCGGTTGCCCCCGTAAGGGATCTGGCGAGGGAGATCGCGATTGAGGCAGGTGGTTTCGATGGCCAGGATGCCGTCGGTGGGCGACCGCGGGTTCAGCTCGGTATCGACGATCTGCAGCATGACGTCCGTGCTGTCGTCCCGCTCGCCGAGCCGGCGCCGCTGCGTGGACCAGAACAGCGTCTGGCGAGCGGGATCGGCCGCATGGTGGCTGGCGAAATACGGCAGCACCTGCCTGCTGCCACGCCCGGCTTCGTTCAGGGTCACCCGATCGACGCTGAACACCTCGCGCGTGGCGTGGCGGCGGCTGTCCGGCACGACGTGGTATTCGGCGCTCTCGTGCGTCAACGCCACCGGCTCGGCGCGCTGGCTGAACAGGTTCACGATCGGCGTGCACCCGAGCATGAAGCTGTCCGCGCTCACCTGACGCTCAAGGTCGGGCAGCGCGCGGTCGAAATAGAAAAACAGCTCTAGCCGGTTGCCCGCGGCCTGAAGCGTCTTGGCGCTCAGGCCGGAGAGATCGATGAACAGGAATTTTTGCGGGAACGAGAAATATTCCCCCAGCAGCCGGTAGGCGTCGAGCGAGCGCGGCGACGTCGGCAGCAGGCTCTCTTCCAGGGCGAAGCCGGCAGGCGTCACCGCTGCAGGCGCCAGGAAGACGGGCCGGGGATCTTCCGGATGGTCGGCCAGCGCCATGCCGAGCAAATTGTTGCACAGCAGTTCGTAAAGCCCGGCCGCCTGTTGCGGCAGTCCATGCAGGAAGCAGCGCAGGCGCTCGATTCCCAGGCCGGTGAACGTCTCGCCGGGTGCAAGGCACTCCAACACCAGGCGAAGGCTACTGACGGCGCGAACCGATAGCGGACCAGCCGGCGCGACCAAAGGCCGGCCGGTCAGCGCGGCGGCAGCGATCCTGACCGGCCAGACATCCACATCCTGCGTGGTCCGGTAGCGGCACGCCTCGCCGCCGATCGGTTCCATCTCCAGTGCGGTATGGCGTGCGATCCGGTAGGCGCCCCCCATGCTCGGCATGGGCGAAAATTGCGCGACCGAGGCAGATGGAAACGGCGCCAGAAGATGCGGGTAGAGCGCGCCGAGGAGGCTGTCGGTCAATTCGGGAAATTCGTCGTCGAGCTTCTGCCTGATGCGCGCTGCGATAAGCGCGAACCCCTCGATCAAACGGGCCACATGCGGATCGTCCACCGCATCGGCGGAAAGCCGCAGCCGCCCGGCGATCTTCGGATGCGCGTCTGCGAACTCCCCGGCCAGGGCGCGCAGATATCCGAGCTCCTGGTCATAGAGCGGCAGCAGGCGGTCAGACATGACGCGCCTCCGCCACGGAGAACCGCAACGTCGCCGGATTGATGGAGGAGGCGAACAGCACCGGCACCGCGCTATCCTCCAGCACCACCATCGCCTCGATGCGCAGGCGCAGCACGCGCTCGCCGGCTTCATGCGGGTCGAGAACGCTGACGGCGAGGTTGCGAAACCGCGGCTCGCTGTCGCGTATCGACTCCTCCAGCGTCCTGGCGAACACCGCCCGCTGCTCGCGCGTGATCATGTTGGCGCCGATGAAGTCGCCAACGCCGTAGGTCAGCAGCGAGCGTTTGAGCTGAGGGAGTGCGCCAGGCGGCGTGGTCGGACAGCGCCGTGTATTGAGCACCGTCTCCAGATCCCGGCGCAGGCTTTCCAGCGCGTCGCTCACCTGTTGCGGCCGCGACCGCGGCGGATCGGCCAGCCTGTCCGGCTCGGCATCGAGCAAGCGGTCCAGCAGCGACGGGGCCGCGAGCGATGCCGAAACGCCGCTCATGCGGGCACCGCGAAACGCATGTCGGTCAGGTCGAGCACGCCCTTGGCCTCATCACCGAGCAGCCACAGCCGCTGCCCGGCGCCGACCCAGGCGCCGCCGGGCTGCTCAGCCCAGTCGGTTCGCCGCGCCAGCCGGTGTCCTTCCTCGGCGGCGGCGCCTGCGTATTGTGCCGGCACCACGATCTCGGCCACGCGGCCGTCCTGCAACTCCAGCCGCGCCTCCCGCCACAGGAGATCGATCGGCCGCGACGCCGGCGTGAACTGCAACCCGGCGACAGATGCGAGATCCACCCACAGATAGCCGCCGTCATGGCTGAACACCTCGAGGAACCACGCCGAGCGGTCGTCCACATCGCGCCAGTCATCGAACGCAACTCCGTCGGCTATCCCTTTCAGCTTGGGCCTTGACGCCTCCGCCTGCTCAAGCAGGGAGGCCACGCGTTCCGCTGCCCCCTCGCGCATCGCCGTGGCCAGATCCAAGGCCAGTCGCTGCAGCGCCGTCGGTGCGGCAAGCAAGGCAGGAACCGCGCCATCCGCGAACCAGGCCTGCCTGGCCACTGCGGCTCGTATCAGATGGCGCATCCGGGCGATGGCCACTGGCCGCGCCACGTCCTGCTGAGCCACGATGGCAAGCTGCGCCTCGGCCCTTTCGAACGCGCCTTCGAGGCATAGCAACTCGGCGAGCGTCGTGCGCGCCGCATGATCGGCAGGCGCGCCGCGCAGCTTCGCCGCCATGGCCGTCACCGCGTCCGACAGCTGATCTCCGTCGAGCAGCGCCTTCAGGTCCGACACGCCGGCCTCCTCATCGGTTCGGCGTCGCAATGTCGGTGACCAGCCGGAAGCTGGTGGCGATGCTGTCGAGCTGAAAATGCGGCTGCAGGCGGATGGTGCATCCGAGCGCCCCCGGCCTGCCGGCAATTTCATGCACCTCGACGCCGGCATCGCGCAGCGGGAAGCGTGCGCGCATGTCATCCGCGGCAGCGTCCGAGCCCAGGCAGTAGGCTGAGAGCCACGCATTAAGCTGGCGCTCGATATCGGAGGCGCTGGCGTAGCTGCCGACCCTGTCGCGCATCATCATCAGTAGGAAATGCGCGAAGCGGGAGACGCAAAGCATGTATTGCAGCATCGAGGAGATGCGGGCGTTCCATGTCGCATCCGCCCTGTCGAACGCCGGCGGCGCATGTAGCGACGCATTGCTGTTGAGAAGCAGCGACGTCGTGTAGGGAGCAGCCGATACAGGCACCAGTCCTAACTCGCTCAGCGTCTGTTCCTGGACGCCATTCAGCCGGGTCTCAAGCGGCGGCTGCGCCGCGAGGCCATGATCATCGGTGGTAAAGACGTAAGGTGCGAGTTCGGGAATGAGCCCGCCAGCCACGCGGTCCTGCGGTGCGCCTCGCAGATCGGCAAACCAGCCGCTCTCCTCGAAACGCCTGATGACGGCGACTGCGAAGACGAAGGCGGCATTGCCCCACAGCAGCCCCTCGCCGTCGGCGCCGATATCCTCCGCGTAACGGAACCCATCGATACGCCGCCGGCTATCCGGATCCCACGCCTGCCGCATGAGCACCCGCGGCAGCGCCAGGCCGATAAACCGGCAATCCTCCTGCTGACGCAAGCTCCGCCAGCGGGCATGGTCGAGACCGTCCAGAGCCCGCCCAAAATCCAGCCCCGCGCTCACGTCGGCGAAACGATCCAGCCCCAGCAGCAAGGGCGAGGCCGCGAGGACCATAGGGCAGAAGGCAGCGGCAGCGATCGCCGCCAGGCCGCGCAGGGCGGCCACATCGTCGGTGCCTCGCCCGGCTCCCGTGCGGTGGGAAACCTCGTAGTCGCCCACCATCAATCCGAATGGCCTGCCACCCGGCGTGCCGACACCGTCGCTGTAGATCAGCCGGAACAGGTGGCTCTGGTCGAACTCGACCGCCTGATCAAGGTCGCGGCACAGCTCCGTCCAGGTCACGTCCAGGATGCGCAGCCGCACCTGCCGCGAGGCAGCGGTCACTCGTGTCAGAAGCGCCACCCCGCGCCACGCAGCCTCTAGCGCCTGGAAGGCGGGAGCGTGCAAAACCGCATCAAGCTGGCGCGACACCTCCGCATCGATTAAGGCGATCAGCCGCTCCGCTGCGGTGACAGCATCCCAATTGCCGGCCGAGTCCGGCCGAGCGTCTGTGCGTGCCGCCACGGTGCCGTGCACGACTCCAGGCCAGGTCGAGCTCCCCTCCACCGGGTTTAGTTCGGCTTGGGGATACGGGCGACCAACCGCATCGAGGTGGTCAGCTCCTCTAGCTGCAGCCAGGGACGCAGCCACGCGACTGCGTTATAGGTCCCCGGTCGCCCTGCCACCTCACGCACCGTCACCTTAGCTTCGCGCAACGGATATTGCAGCTTCATCGCCGTGCCCGGATTCTGGTTGCTGTTGGCGTAGTTCTGGATCCAGCGGTTCAGCCACGCCTCGCACTCGCCGGCCTCCATGAAGGAGCCGATCTTGTCGCGGCCAATGACCTTCAGATAATGCGCGAAGCGCGACGTCGCCATGAGATAGGGCAGGCGAGCCGAAATCGCTGCATTGTCGGTGGCTTCCGCACGGTCGTATTTCTTTGCCCGGTGCGCGGTCTGCGCGCCAAAAAACACGGCATAGTCCGTGTTCTTGTAGTGGCACAGAGGCAGGAAGCCGAGCTTGGCCAACTCGTTGTCGCGCCTGTCGGTAATACCGACCTCGGTCGGACATTTCAGGTCGGTATCGCCATCGTCGCTGTTGAAGACATGCATCGGCAATTGTTCGACCTTGCCGCCGTTTTCAGCGCCACGGATAGCCGTGCACCAGCCGTTCTTGGCAAACGCATCGGTCAGCCTGGCACCCATGACGAAAGACGCGTTCATCCAGCAATAGGAATCGTGCGGCAGCGCCTCGACGGCGCCATTGGCCCCAACCCGTCCTTCCTCATAGTCGAATGCCTCGATCGGGCGCGTCTCCCTGCCATAGGGCAGGCGCGCCAGGACACGCGGCATCACCAGGGTCACGAAGCGCGAATCCTCGCTGTCGCGGAAGCCCCGCCACGTCGCGTATTCCACGGTGTCGAAAATCTTTTCCAGGTCGCGCGGCTTTGACAATTCGGAGAAGTTCTGAAAGCCGAACATCTGCGGGCTGCTCGCCGCGATGAACGGGCAGAAGCCTGCAGCTGCCACGCTGGCCATGCCACGCAACACGTCGATGTCGTCCTGGCTGCGGCCGAACTCGTAATCGCCTATCAGCGCGCCATAAGGCTCGCCGCCCGGCGTCCCGAACTCGTTCTCGTAAACCGACTTGAAAATCAGGCTCTGGTCGAACTCGGTCGCGCGCATCAGGTCGCGGCCGAGGTCCTTCTTGCTGACGTTCAGCACGCGTATCTTGAGGTTGGCGCTCGTCTCACTGTTGCTGACGAGATATTTCAGGCCGCGCCAGCTGCCTTCCAGTTTGACGAATTCCGGGTGATGCATGACGGCCGCAAGCTGGCGGGACATCTTTGCGTCCAGCAGCGCGATAGCCTTGTTGATGGTGATCGTCAGGTTGCGGCTGTAGCTGACAGTGCCGGCGAGCGCCTCCTCGGTCAGCGTACGAAGCAGCTCCTCGGCGCGATCGGGCTCGGTCTGCTTTGTCGCCGAAATCACCTGATCCAGCAGCGAAGGCCCTTCGGTGAACGCCGCTGCGGCGCCCGCCGTGTCGCGTGCGCCGCTCATACCGGCTCTCCTGGCCTGGAACCCGGCGCGCCCGCCGGCTCCTTGCTGGCAAAATCGCCAGCCAGGCGCTTGAGGTCGGCATCGCTCTGCAAAATGCGCTCCAGCAACGATTCGAGTTCCTCGGAGCGGTCAGCCTTGGCGAGCAGGTCACGCAACTGATTGCGTTTTTCGAGCAGGTTACGCAGCGCGGGGATCTGGTCTGCCACCCGTGCTGGTTCGAAATCATCCATGTTGCGGAACTTGAGATCGACCGCGAAATCGCTGCCGTCGTCGCGCAGCGTATTCTCCGCCCTGAACCGCAATCCCGGGGTCATGCGCGCCAGGACTTCGTCGAAATTATCGCGGTCGATCTGGACGAATTTGCGATCCTTCAACGGCTTGAGCGGCTCCGTCGGCTGGCCGGAGAAGTCGCCCAGGACGCCCACCACGAAGGGCAGCTCCTTCTCGACCTGCGCGCCCTCGGTCTCCACCTCATACTTGATGTGGACCCTGGGACGGCGGACCCGGTCGAGCTTGTCGTGTATGCTGGCCATGAAACTGTCTCCGGCTGTCGCTTCGTCTAATGTGTCGGCCTGCTGATCTCAGACCTGCCCCTGCCTCGTTTCGACCGCACGGTGTTGGCGGGAATGTTTCATTTCTCTGACACCTCGGGTCCTATTCCGGCCACGTTCAGATACGATCGGCGTACGGCCTCGTCTGGGATCAGCTCGGCGAGCAGGTCCGCCAACGGAAGGCGCGCACGACGTATCAATGTGTGCAGCGTGTAGGCGGTCGGAGAGTTCGGTTCGTGCTCGCGAAAAAATGTGGCGATGCGGGCAAGTTCACGCAGTGCATCGTCCCGGGTCAGTAACGGCGCTGGTCCCGCGTGGCTCGCCGCCTCGACCGTAACGGATTGACCAGCGACCGCTTCACCAGCGTCCGGCGCCGGCGCGGCGGTCAGGCGCGCCTCCGCTTCCGTGTCCCCCAGTGCCGCGAGATCCAGCCCGGCCACTTCCCGCAAGGCGTCCTGTGCCTCGATCAGCGTGTTGCGTATCGTCGACGACGGCGGCGCCTCCTCGCCGCACAGCGCGTCGAGTTGGCCTGTCAGTGCTGCATAGGTCGCCAGCGCCGCGCCTATGTCATGGTAGATCGCGACGAAATCGTCGCGCTGCGTGGCCTTCACCGCCTCGGCCAGCTGAATGGCTTCCGGACTGGCCGAGCCGCGCTTGCGTAGCACCATGTAATGCCAGAGCCCGGCATTGGCGCTCCCCGCTGCCGCGGTGAGCGGCGCCATGCGTATCGGCTGGATCAGCGCGCCGTCCGATCCGGTGCCGTTCAGACCCGCCATCGGCGCCACCTTGGTGCCCAGATCCTCGTCGTCCACCGAATGCAGCTCAGCCCAGTAACGATCGATCAGGCCGGCCAGAACAGCGAAACCGTCGCGCAGCCCGACGAAGCCGTGCAGACGCAAGGCGGCTTCGGTAAGCCAGCAGGCCACCTCGAGATCCTTGCTCTGGGTGGCCAGCAATTGCTGCGCCTGCTCGAAGATCAGCCGCCATTCCGGCGCCAGCGATGCGCGTTCCGTCTCTGCCTCGGCCTGCCGTTCGGCGATGCGCGCCGCCGAACGTGCATCCTTCAGCCGGAAATACAGGCTGCCTCCGGCATCCATGCCGCGCAGGTTCGGCCCGGCCGATTGGCCGCCTTCGATCGGGGCCAGGAGTGCGTCGATGTCGAAAACCATGGACTGCGTCAGCGCTCCCCGGCGTCCGGCCGTTACGCCGGCAACTCTGACATACAATCCGCGACGTGAAACCAGCCGCCGCCGTCTTCACGAAAGCTTGCATACCCGAGCGATCAATCACTGCTGTGGCGCACTCCGCGCTCCTCCAGAATGTGTGCAGGGCGCCGTCGCCCAGAGTGGAGACATGCTTGACGATCGACCTGCGCAACCTCGTCTCGACCCTGGAGCCGCAAGCCCGCACAGCGCTGGAAGGTGCCGCCGGGCTGGCGTTGGCAAACACCCATGCCTCCATCGGCGTGGCCCACTGGCTGCGCCGGATGATCGAGCAGCCAGGCCCGCTCGCCGCGGAACTCGGCGCGCATACCGACCTTGGCCGATTGACAAGTGACCTGACCCAGGCACTCGACCGCCTGCCTCGTGGTGCCGCCGGTGCGCCGGCGCTCGAGCCGGTCCTGGTCACCTGGATGCGCGAAGCTTGGCTGTTCGCCTCGCTTCAGGCAGGCCGCGCCGCCACGGGCGAGCTGGACCTGCTAGCCGCGCTGTTCGGTGAACCCACCCTACGCGCCATCGCGCACGACCTGTCGCCCGCCCTGCGCCGCATAGACGCGGTGCGGCTGGAAGCCGCCGCCATGGGCTGGTCCTCGCCTGAAGGCGGCAGCCGAGTGGCCGCAGCCGACGCTGATGCCGTATCGGGCCTTGCGGGCGGGCGCGCACAGGCAGGCGCCTCGCTCGCCAAATACACGATCGACCTCACCGAACAGGCACGCCACGCGAAGATCGACCCGGTGGTCGGCCGAGACGGCGAGATACGCCAGGTAATCGATATCCTGTCGCGCAGGCGGCAGAACAATCCGATCCTCGTCGGCGAGGCCGGTGTCGGCAAAACCGCCATCGTCGAAGGCTTCGCCATGCGTGTAGCCGCTGGCGACGTGCCGCCGGCGTTGCGCGGCGTGGCCGTACGCACCCTCGACCTGGGGCTTCTGCAGGCCGGCGCCAGCGCTCGCGGCGAGTTCGAGACCCGGCTGAAAGGCGTCATCGCCGACGTCAAGGCGTCAGCGCAGCCGGTGATCCTGTTCATCGACGAGGCGCACACGCTCATCGGCGCCGGCGGCCAGGCCGGGCAAGGCGATGCCGCGAACCTCATCAAGCCCGAGCTCGCCCGTGGCGAATTGCGCACCATCGCAGCCACTACCTGGGCCGAATACAAAAAGTATTTTGAGCGCGACGCCGCCCTGACCCGCCGGTTCCAGCCGGTGAAAGTTGACGAACCGGAGCACGACATCGCGGTGGCGATGATGCGCGGCCTGGTGCCTGCGCTGGAGAAGCATCATGGCGTGCGCATCATGGAGGAGGCGCTCGCCGACGCCGTGCGCCTCTCCGCCCGCTACATTCCCGCCCGCCAGTTACCGGACAAATGCGTGAGCCTTCTCGATACGGCGTGCGCGGCCGTCTCCATCGCACGGGCGACGCCGCCGGCCCCCCTGGAAGATGCCGAACGCCGGCTGGAGCGCCTGGAGGCCGAGCTTGCCGCCGTCACCCGCGAAGGCCTGGCCGAGCGCCGCGCCGCAGTCGAGGCCAAGATTGCCGACACAAGGGGCCAGGCAGCCGGGCTGCACGCGCAATGGCAGGCGGAATGCGCACTGATCGCCGAACTCGACGAGGCCGAGAAGGCGCCGGCGGGTCAAGCGCCAGCAGGGGAGGATAACACCGCCGCCGCCTTGCGCCGCAAGCTGGCCGAATTGCAGGGCGAGCAGCCGATGGTGCCGCGACGCGTGGACCGCGACGCAGTCGCGGCTGTCGTCACCCGCTGGACCGGCATACCGGTCGGCAGGATGCTCGCCTCCGACGTGGACAGTGTCCTCAGCCTGGAAGATGCGCTGCGCCGTCGCGTCATCGGCCAGGACCATGCGCTGCGTACGATCGCCGACGCAGTGCAGATTTCACGCGCGGGACTGGCCGATCCGCGCAAGCCGGTGGGTGTGTTCCTGCTCGTGGGCACCAGCGGTGTCGGCAAGACGGAAACCGCGCTCGCCCTGGCAGACCAGCTCTATGGCGGCGCCCAGAGCCTGACCACGGTGAACCTCTCGGAGTTCAAGGAGGAGCACAAAGTCAGCATGCTGGTCGGCTCGCCGCCTGGCTACGTGGGCTACGGCGAAGGCGGCGTGCTGACCGAGGCGGTACGCCGCCGCCCGCATGGCGTTCTGCTTCTCGACGAGGTGGAGAAGGCCCATCCCGGCGTGCAGGATGTGTTCTACCAGGTCTTCGACCGCGGCATTCTGCGCGACGGCGAAGGCCGCGACATCGATTTCCGCCACACCACCATCCTGCTGACGGCAAACGTCGGCTCGGACCTGATCGCCTCCCTGGCCGCCGATCCGGAGACCATGCCTGATGCAGCGGGGCTGGAGACGGTGCTGAGGCCTGAGCTGCTCAAGCAGTTCAAGCCCGCCTTCCTCGGCCGCGTGGTCGTCGTGCCGTACCTTCCTTTGTCCGACGCGGTGTTCGCGCGCGTGGTGGAGATGCAGCTCGAGCGCGTGCGCCTCAGGGCGGAGGAGACCTACGGCACTCAACTCACCTTCGATGAGGCGCTGGTCGCCGCCATCGCGGAAAAAGCGCGCGGCACCGAGACCGGCGCGCGCGCGGTCGAACAGATGATTTCGCGCGAGTTGCTGCCGCTCTTGTCGCGTCACTTCCTGGAGCGCCTCGACGGCGCCCCTCGCACCAGCAGCCTGCGCGTCAGCCTCGGCGCGAGTGGGCAATTCGCCCTGCTACCAGCAGGTGAAACGTAAATTGTCCATATAATGTCATTGCAACTCTTGCCCTGAGCAACCGTAGAAACGTTGCTGACACCGGGCGAATGAGTACTTGCCGCCAACGTTCCGGTGCCGCGCCCGCTCGATAGGAGAAGGATATTAGCCATGCCGATCTATTTACAGCTTACGGGCGGCGAACAGCCCATTACCGGTGACGCGACCCAGACCGATCACGTGGGCTGGATGGACATCACCTCCATGCATTGGTCGGTCAGCCGCAACGTGAACACCACGGTGGGTGCATCCTCCAACCGGGAAGCCTCAGAGCCGAACCTGTCCGAAGTGACCCTGACGAAGATCAGCGACAGTTCGCATGCCGCTCTGTATCAGGCGGCGACATCCGGCAAGCAGCCCATGACGGCCACGATCGACCTGGTCAACACCGGCAACCCTGGCAAGACATACTGCCAATATGTGCTGACCAACACGATCATCTCCGGCTTTACCGCAGGTTCCAGCGGCGACCGGCCGAACGAGACGCTGACGCTGAATTTCACGCAGAAGAACGTGAATTACACGAAGGAAGATGCCAGCGGCAATCCGACCGTATCGCGCGCCAGCTACAACCAGGCGTCCGCCCAGTCCACCTGATCCGTGGCACACGGCAGCCTCGCTTTATTGCGTCGCTGCCGTGCTAGCCAATTTGCTTCGGGTTTGTTCCGCGGGGACGAGTCGCGCCCCAACGTGATCGGTAAATGGATCACGCTACATTTAGTCGTTTATCGAACCGACAAGCTTGAAATTCCGCCAGCGGCATGACCGAGTTTGATGATCGGCTTCTTGCAACCGTAGATGCTGTGTTTCACCAGGTATTACAGGGCCGGTATGGCGGCGGTATCGACCTGCAGACGGGCGTTGAACGGCGAACACTGCGGGCGGCCGAAGACGATGACCGGCTGTGCATAATTCTTCAAGCCGCCGACGAGCTGTCTGCTCTTTCCTTAGACGGTAACCGCATCATCGGCACGGTCAGCTTTTCAAACGATGCAATTGACGTGAACGTCGCCACCGAAATCTTCGCGCACCATGATCCAAACGAAGCCGCCGATGCCTCGTCTCTCCACAGCGGCGTGCTGTTCGCTCCCATGAGCGGCGGGTTGGCTGGTGGCGCGGAAGGCTCAGGGCTTGAAGTGTTCCGCAGCCGTGAAGCCTCCGCCTCTGGAGCACGCCAGTCGCGGCAGGCGCAGCGCGGATGGTTGCCTCGCCCAAGCCGCAACACGCTGAGCCGCCCATTTGGGCTGAGCAATGGCGGCCACCGCCGCGCGCCGACGTCCAGCCTGGCTCTGCCGGTTTCCGCCGACTTGCTGGGGCGCATCGGCGCCGCGGTGTCTGTCATCTGCGCCAGTCCGGGAGCGCCCGCTGTCCGCCAAATGACGCTCCTGGTTCGGACCGGGGCAGGCGAAGCGGCGTAATGGCATACCATCGCGAATATTTCTTGCGCCAAGGCGCAAGGCCGAGGCACATCGCAGGGGTTGCCTTGCGTGGAAGTGCCTGATGGACGGCTCGCTGGCCTATTCGCAAACCGAGCGTCAGCTCGCCATCCAGACGCCGCTCGGCGCGGATGTTTTTCTGCTCGAGGCGATGGACGGGTCTGAGTCCCTGTCGTCGCTGTTCGGCTTTTCTTTGCGCGTGCGCGCCATGACAGACAGCATCGACCCAGCCCAGCTGATTACCAAGCCGATCGACTGGCAGCTCAAGCTGGATGGCGGCGGCTGGCGGTATTTTAACGGCCTGGTGGCGACCTTCTCAGGCGGCGAGGCGATGGCGCGCGGCCAGCGAAGCTACATACTCACAGCAGTGCCATGGCTCTGGTTCCTGCAGCACAGGCAGGACAGCCGGGTCTTCCAGAACAGCACGGTGGTGCAGATAGCCACCCAGATCTTTACCGAACTGGGCTTCAAGGATTTCGACACCAGCGGACTCGCACAGGAATACAAGCCGCGGCTCTACTGCGTGCAATATCGTGAGTCGGACTTCAACTTCGTCAGCCGCCTGTTCGAGGAAGAGGGCATCTTCTATTATTTCGCCCACCAGCAGGGCCGCCATACCCTGATGCTGTGCGACGGCGCCCACGCCTACCGTGATGTGCCGGACGGCATACTGCCCTACAGCCCGTCCGCCATCTTCCACAACAGCGTCAGCGCCTGGACACATCACCAAACCTTCCGCTACGGCAAGGCGACCACAAGCGACTATGATTTCCAGAACCCTGGCAATTCGCTGGTGACGACGACCACCGGCCTGTCGCCCATCCCGCAGGCCGACCAGTTCGAGATCTTCGATTTTCCCGGCCGCTACACGCAGCGCGACCGCGGCGAAGGCATCAGTTCGCGCCTGATGGCCAGCCACGAGAAAGGCCAGGACACCGTCTCCTCGGCCGGGAACGCGCGCACGCTCAGCCCAGGCGGCCGGTTCCAGCTCGAAGCCCATCCGATCGCGGCCGAGAACGTGAAATATGTCACCGTCTCGGTGGTTCACCATGCGACCGACCCAAGCTTCGAAAGCGTCGGCAAGGGCGCGCCGAAATACCAGAACAGCTTCACCTGCCTACCGGCCAACGTGGATTTCGTGCCTGAGCAGCGCTCGGAAAAACCCGTCATCCCCGGCATGCAGAGCGCCGTCGTCACCGGCCCGGCAGGCGAGGAGATCTACACCGACCGTTACGGCCGCATAAAGGTGCAATTTCACTGGGACCGTAAGGGCAAGTCCGACGAGACGAGTTCATGCTGGATGCGCGTGGCGCAGCCCTGGGCTGGCCGCGGCTTTGGCGCGCAGACCATCCCGCGCGTCGGCATGGAGGTCGGCGTCTGCTTCATGGAGGGCGACCCGGACAACCCCGTCGTGGTCTGCTGCATGCCGAACGCCACCACCATCCCGTCCATCAAGCTGCCGGACGAGAAGGAGCGTACGTCGTTCCGCACTGCGAGCAGCCCGGGCAACGGCGGCTTCAACGAACTCACCATGGAGGACAAGGCGGGATCGGAAGAGCTGTTCCTCCACGCGCAGAAGGATTCCTCCCACCTCGTCGGCAACAACTATCGCATCAACGTTGGCAACGTGTCGGCACAGGCCACCGAGACGCTGTGGATGAGCACCGTGCACGACAGCCTGATCGAAAAGACCCAGGACCATATCCTGATCCAGCACCAGAGCAGCCAGATCTATCTTGACGCGAACGGCATCCGCATCAGCTTCGGCCCCGGCCATATGCTGACCTTGAATGCCGAAGGCGTTCACCTGCATTCGTCCGCCCAGGTCGATTTGTCGCAGGGCGACCCTCAGAGCCCGCCCAATTCGGTCTCGGTGGCGCCGGCTGGCGTGCAAACCAAGGGCAACGTGGTTCTGACGACCGCTGCAGGCGGCGCCTCGACAATCGAAATGGGCAGCAGCGGCATAGCGCAGACCGGGCCGAAGATATGGCTGAACTCATGAGCCGGCACCAAGCCGCCACCTGCGCGGACATCTAAGATGCCCTTCCCAGGCAACATGGTTCCTGCTCCCGTCATGGCCGCCAGGCAGGGCATGAAGGATATCGCCTTCGGCGCCGTCACCGACCAGGGCACGCCTGTCGCCCACTACGTTGACGGAGCGCTCACCGGCCAAGGCTCCGGGCTGCTGACGCCTGCCACCCAGACCAACACGGCGCCAGCGCAGGGCAATTTGACCCAGACGGCCCAGGCGGCAGGCAAGGCGGTCTCGCTAGGACGCAGCACGCTGCAGACCGCCGGCGGGTCCGTCATAACCTCCTCGCCTGCCTCGGCTGTCCTCGGTCATTCGGCATCGGCCCTGGGAGCCGGCAGCACAGGGTCATCGGCCATACAGCCGCTGGCGTCGTTTACAGGCGCCGGTGCGGCGGGTGCTTCCTCAGCAGGCGCCGCGAGCCCGCGCGGCCCCACTGCCCCGGCCGCCGCCGCGCCTTCCAGCACCGCGGCGACCGCGAGCCCGGCCGGGATCACGCCTGGCATGCGGCCAGCAGCGCCGCAGTTTACCCCTCTCCCGTCTATTCCTTCCATGCCCGCTTTGTCCGGCGTCATGGCCAGGCTGGGCGGCTTGCTATCTGGCGCAGGCGCCGGCGCCGGACGGCCCGACGCGCTCAGCGGCGTAGGTGGCAGCGGCGCCTCAGCGCCACCCGCCACGCAGTTCGCCGGCACTGCGCCGGCCGATGCGACCGAAGCGGAATTCGACTGACCCATGGCGCAGGATTGCCGCGGCTCCGACTTCGTCTTCCCGGTTCCCGACGGCTGGGTCGAACGCTCCATGATAGGCTACGCCGCGCCGGCCGCGCCGGGCTCCGCCCTCACCCCGAACGCCCTGGTCGCCATCAACCAGATGCCGCCGGACGAGACGCTCGATGCCTTCGTGACCCGCCAGGTGGAGGACCTGTCCGCCCGTGCCTCGGGCTTCGCGCTAAAACTGCGCCGCGACGCGCGGCTGGACGGCGTGCCCTGCATCGAAATCGTCTTTGCCTGGCAAGGCGGCGACCTGGGCCGCATCCAGCAGCGCCAGGTCCATGCGCAGCGCCCTGGCGGCCGCGTGGTCAGCATCACGCACACCGCGCCAGAAGCGGAGTTTGCAGGCACTGACGCGGTCTTCCTCGACATGCTGCGTCATTTCGCCTGGTCGGGGCCCGCGTGACCCAAAGCGCCGCGGCAGCGTGACGGGCCTACTCGCCGCGCGTCAGGGCGACGACGTCGCCCACACTGATGCGCTGGCCGGCTTCGGGCTGGGTGGCGCTCTCGGCATTGCCGCAGGCATCGCTCTTCTCACCGTCGCCACAGGCGGCGCCGATCTCGTGGTTCTGGCGGCCGCCGGCGGCGCGGTCGCACTGGCCGGCGGCGGAGCCCTCGCCGGCATGAAGATCGGCAGCACCTACGGGGACAAGGCGGGCAGCATCGTCAGCGGCTCCCCCTCGATCATCATCAACGGCCGCCCCGCGGCGCGCACGCTGGCCGACGTGGCGGTGTGCGACAATCACGCCGGCCAGCAGCAGATCGCCACCGGCAGCGCCAGCGTCTTCTTCAACCGCATGCCGGCGGCCCGACTTGGGGACGACACGGTCTGCGACGGCCGCATTTCCACCGCATCCGCGAATGTCATCATCGGCGGCGGCACGGCGGCCTACGCGGCCGTTCGCGGCGAAGTGCCGCAAATCCTCGTCGACGTGGCAACCGACATGGCGCTCGCCGGCACTGCGGTCGCGGTCGTTGCAGGCGGCGGCGCGGCCTTCATGGCCGGCGGCTGGGCAGGTGTCGGCGTTTTCGGCCTGCAGACCGGCGGCGGGGTCGTGGGCGGTTTTGTCGGCGGCTACGCAGGCGGCAAGCTCGGCGGCGCGATCGATCCGGTCCACGGTGCAGCCTGGGGGCAGGCGATCGGCGGACTCGGCGGCGCACTGGCAGGCGGCGGCGTTGCCGGCCGGGTCGGCGCCGCCAACATCGGCAACACCGCGGGCACCGTGCCCGGCGAGCAGATCCTGCAGGTGCGGTCGGCGGACGATGTGAACGCGGAAATGGTGGAGGCTGGTAAAGATCCCGCCTGGCAGAGCGGCACAACCGTCACTACGAAAATCGTGCCCGCCGGCACCCGCTACAACATGGTCGTCAGCCAGGATCAGGCCGCCCAGCTTGAACAGGGCCAGCCGGCCTACGGCGGCTGGGCCAGCGGCGACCCCGTTGGCTCGCAGACCTATGCCCGCAACGGCCTGGCGATCCAGCCCGCCTACAAGGATGATGTCTCGATGGTGGCGCAGGTGCAGACAACCGAACCGCAGACGATCAACAGCGGCACGGTGGGCCCGCAGGGCGACCTTCCCGGCAACGGCTCGCAGGTTCAGTTCGTCAACGGCCGGAACCTCCAACTGGTGGGCTCGCCGCAGCCGGTCCAGGTGAGCAATCCCGCATGGGCGCCCGCTCCCGGAACCGCCGGCATCGGCGCGGTGAGCGCAAGCCAGGCGGGACAATCCAACCCAAACCCCTGACCTTCGAGCGGAATGCGCTGACCGATGTCACTCATCCAGAACCTCGTCCTCCAACGGCGCGACGGGAAGCTCATCACCGAGGACATGAAACCCGGTGCCATCGGCCGCCTGGGCTGGAAAGTGGACAAGGTTGTCGCCGCACGCTGGACTTTCCAAGGACAGGACCGGCGACTGGACCACCAGGGAACCTTGGCCGTGAAAATTGTAAGCGGGCGCAATTTCCTCGCTGTCATCGCGACCGCGGAAGCCGACCCTGGCACCAGCCGCCTGATGACGGTCAATCCGGACGGCTCAATTCGGACTGTAATATCCAACGAGCAGACCATTGCCGGGGAGGTCGTGACCGGCTCGTTCAGCTGGATGGAAAATTCTATTCCGGACAGGCCGGACCATGTCGCCGGTATATTCCGCCACCCGAATGACGACATGTTCAGAATAGACATTGATGTTGTCGCTGGCGCGGTATTGACGATCGGCAAGGCCAGATAATCTAGCCAGGCTAGCTCAAAGACGAAACCAAGTAGGGTGGGCATCAGCCCACCAAAACAGGCAAGCAAGCGCGTTCTTTTTAAAAAAAAGAACCAAAAAACTTCGCGACCTCAGAGCCAGCCCTGCCTCAACAGCCGTGCCCAGGTGTCAGCCGGCACTGTAATGTTGAGGGTTGTCGTCATTACGCTACCGTTTCGATTCAGGGTGGTCAGCCCGCCGGTCAAACAGTTGTAGGGACTAGCGGCGTTCGCGGCGTTCGCGGCAGTCGCCGACGCGATCATCGCCAGGGCGAAGCGGGGCTTTGAATGAAACATGGTGTGAAGACCTTTGCATGATGAGAGCGTTGCACGTTGACAGCCACATCGGCTGTCCCTCTCAAATACTCGGTCGCGTAACGACAGGCTGTGACTGCCATCACAAGTCCAATCGGATTCCGACTTGGCGTTCACTACCTCCGGCGCTGTATAAGGATTAATCGGTTCGCAAAAATTTCCGCTGTATATCTGGCCTGAGTAAAGGAGGTTTTTGCAACCAACGTGGGTAAGACTCTCACACAGGCGATTTCCCTGCTTTTCACGATGAACGGGAACTTTTAGACGGAGACCACTTCTTGTTGACTGTCTCCACGGCTAGGCTGTCCCGAAGCAGCGCCTGCCGCGGTCCTGCTGCTCCGCCAGGCGACTTCATCGCAGCCAGCGCGCGAGTGGAACATTTTCACGCCGCCTGCCTTAATGTCGCGGCATAACCGAGGCTTCCACATGGTATTCCCGGCTACCACCGCTGTCTTTGCCGCTCTGTTCACCCTGCTCTTCGCCACCTTATCGGTGATGGTGATAGGAGCGCGCGTGAGACTCGGCGTGCTTCATGGTGATGGTGCGAACCCCACGCTCGAACGCCTTGTCCGGGCGCAAGCGAATTGCGCCGAGTATGTGCCCCTGGTCCTCTTCCTTGCCGCCTTGCTGGAAGCAGAGGGAACAGGCCGCAGGCTGATCAGTATTCTTCTGGGAGTGACGCTCCTTGCCAGGATACTGCACCCGTTCGGCATGTTCGCGCCCGTGAACTCGCCGCGGCAATTCATCTGCCGAGGCGGCGGCATTATCGTAACGCTGACCGTTTTGATCGTCGAAGCGATTCTTCTGCTTCTCCGATAACCAGGCTTGTACATACCATATCGAGGATCGGCATGCTTACCTCTTTTTTGATGGGTTTGGTTGGCGGCCAGCGCGCCATGACTCCTTTGGCGGCGGTGTCCGTCGCAGCGGCGAGCGGTGCACTGCCGATCGACAACGGCGCGCCGGAAATCATCGGGCACCCCTTGGCCGCTGCCGCCGCCATCGCTCTCGCGGCGTCCGAAATGGCGGGCGACAAGATGAAAACCGCACCCGACCGGATCGTCCCCATCGGATTACTCGCCCGCTTCATCACCTCAGCCCTGGCCGGCGCAGCCCTCGCCCCCATGCGGCAGCGCTGGGGCGGAGCGGCATTGGGCGGCTCTACAGCGGTGGTAGCCTCCTATGCCGGCTGGCGCGCCCGCATGGCCTCCATTCCTCGCTATGGCCAGACATCGAGCGGCCTGGTTGAAGATGCCCTTGTCATCGCGGGCGCTTTCGCCATCATCCGGGCAGCAGCCCGCTCTTCACCCGCCCGCCTTCGCGGGGAGGCGCCAAGAAGAGGCCGGCTCGGTCGAGCATCCTCCTAGCCGCACCAACAAGGTGCGATTATCAACAGGATAGCGCCGCTCCAACCCGCACGGCAGGGTCCCGCCTTGGGCCGTTCGCACGGCCAAGCCCCATGATCTATAACGGGCGACAAGAAACATCAGCCGCGGAGAAACTCATGGTCCGGGAACTCACCCATTTCATCGGCGGCAAGCATGTCGCCGGCACCTCCGGCCGCTTCGCCGACGTCTATGATCCCAACATCGGGCAGGTGCAGGCCCGCGTCCCGCTTGCCAGCCGCGAAGAACTCTCCGCCGCGGTCGATGATGCAGCCGCCGCGCAAGTGGGCTGGGCGGCGACCAACCCGCAGCGCCGCGCGCGCGTGCTCATGCGCTTTGTCGAACTCGTCAACCAGCACATGGACGAACTCGCACGGCTGCTCTCCTCCGAGCACGGCAAGACCATCCCCGACTCCAAGGGCGACATTCAGCGAGGCCTGGAAGTGGCCGAGTTCGCCATCGGCATTCCGCATTTGTTGAAGGGCGAATATACCGAGTCCGCCGGCACCGGCATCGACGTCTATTCCATGCGCCAGCCGCTAGGCGTGGTCGCGGGCATTACGCCGTTCAACTTTCCGGGGATGATCCCTCTGTGGAAAGCCGCCCCCGCCATCGCCTGCGGCAACGCCTTCATCCTCAAACCGTCCGAGCGCGATCCGTCCGTTCCCCTGCGCCTTGCTGAGTTGTTCATGGAAGCCGGGTTGCCGCCTGGCGTGCTCAACGTGGTGAATGGCGACAAAACTGCGGTCGACGCCATCCTCGAAGAGCCGCGCATACGCGCCGTGGGATTTGTCGGATCGACGCCGATCGCTGCTTACATTTACGAAAACGCCGCCAAGCACGGCAAGCGCGCGCAATGCTTCGGCGGTGCGAAGAACCACATGGTCATCATGCCGGATGCCGACATGGATCTGGCTGTCGAGGCGCTGATAGGCGCGGGCTACGGCTCGGCAGGCGAGCGCTGCATGGCAATCTCTGTTGCCGTGCCTGTTGGAAAAGCAACAGCTGACGAGCTGGTCAAGCGCCTGGTTCCCAAGGTCGAAGCGCTGCGCGTCGGCACTTCCACCGACGAGACCGCCGACTACGGCCCGATGGTGACGCGCGAAGCCATGCAACGCGCCATCGACTACATCGCAATCGGCGAGAAGGAAGGCGCAAAACTGCTCGTCGATGGCAGGGGCTACAAGCTGCAGGGATACGAAGACGGGTATTTCCTGGGCGGCAGCCTGTTCGATCACGTCACGCCTGAGATGCGTATCTACAAGGAGGAGATTTTCGGGCCCGTGCTGTCGATTGCGCGAGCGCACGACTACGCGCAGGCGCTTCACCTCTGCAACGCGCATGAGTATGGCAACGGCGTTGCGATCTTCACCCGCGACGGCGATGCGGCGCGGGACTTCGCGGCGAAAGTCGATGTCGGCATGGTCGGCGTGAACGTGCCCATTCCCGTGCCGATCGCCTACTACACTTTCGGTGGCTGGAAGCGCTCAGGTTTTGGCGACCTGAACCAGCACGGCCCCGACTCCATCCGCTTCTACACCAAGACGAAGACCGTCACGCAGCGCTGGACGCCCGGCGTGAAGACGGGAGCGAGCTTCGTCATTCCGACCATGGCGTAGGGCAGCGTCATGGATGCGATGACCGCCCAGCCGGAAGCACAATTTGCCCTGAACCCGGATCAGCGCGCCGTCCAAGAGATGGCACGCGACTTCGCCGACCGCGAGATCGCCCCTCACGCCGTGGAGTGGGATCAGAAACATCATTTTGCGATCGACATCGTTCGCAAGGCAGCGCCGCTCGGCCTCTGCGGCATCTTCGTGCGCGAGGACGCCGGCGGCAGCGGGCTGTCGCGCCTCGATGCGGCCGTGATCATGGAAGCGCTCGCGACGGGCTGCCCCAGCACGTCGGCGTACATCTCCATCCACAACATGGTCGCCGGCATGGTGGACCGCTTCGGCAACGCCGACCAGCGCGCCACGATCCTGCCCCGTCTGTGCAGCGGCGAATGGCTCGGCAGTTACTGTTTGACCGAACCTGGCTCAGGTTCGGATGCGGCGGCGCTGCGCACGCGTGCAGTGCTGGACGGCGATCATTATGTGCTGGACGGCACGAAGCAATTCATCTCCGGTGCAGGTGCCACGCAGCTTTATGTCGTCATGGCGCGAAGCGGCGGGGCAGGGGCCGCCGGCGTGACGGCCTTCCTCGTCGAGGACGGAACGCCAGGACTTTCGTTTGGTGCTGACGAGCGCAAGATGGGATGGCACACGCAGCCGACACGGCAAGTCGTGCTTGAGAATTGCCGCATTCCCGCCGCCAACCGCCTCGGCGCGGAAGGCGAGGGCTTCAAGATCGCGATGGCGGGCCTCAACGGCGGCCGGCTGAACATCGCCGCCTGTTCGCTTGGCGGTGCGCAATCGGCGCTTGAAAAAGCAATTGCCTACATGCGCGAGCGCCAGGCTTTTGGCAAAAGGCTCGACGAGTTCCAGGCCTTGCAGTTCCGCCTTGCAGACATGGCGACAGGCCTCGAGGTCGCGCGCAGCTTCCTGTGGCGCGCGGCCGCTGCCCTCGACGCAGGCGATCCGCAGGCAAGCCAGCTCTGCGCCATGGCCAAGCGCTTCGTCACCGACAGTTGCTTCGACATTGCCAACCAGGCGCTCCAACTGCACGGCGGCTACGGCTACCTCGCCGAATACGGCGTGGAGAAAATCGTCCGCGATCTGCGCGTGCACCAGATCCTCGAGGGCACGAACGAGATCATGCGCGTGATCATCGCACGCGGCCTGCTTGGCCGCGGCGCGTGAGTGATGTGCTCGTCCGGGTCGAGGGCACCCTCGGCCGCCTGACCCTCAACCGCCCGCGTGCGCTGAATGCGCTCACCCTCGGCATGGTGCAGGCAATCGACGCAGCACTCGCCTGCTGGGCAGATGATCCCGCAATACATGCGGTGTTGGTCGACGGTGCAGGGGAGCGCGGCCTCTGCGCCGGCGGCGACATACGGGCACTCTACGATGCAGTGCTGCTAGGCGATCTATCGGTGCCGCAGCATTTCTTCCGCGGCGAATACCGGATGAACGCAAGGATAGCGCGTTTTTCAAAACCCTACATCGCCTTCATGGACGGCATCGTCATGGGCGGCGGCATCGGGGTGTCATCCCACGGATCGCATCGGATCGTGACGGAGCGATCGAGGCTCGCCATGCCAGAAACCGGCATCGGCTTCGTGCCCGATGTCGGCGGAACCTGGCTGCTTGGCCGCGCGCCGCATCAGCTCGGCATCCATGCAGGGCTGACAGCCGGCCAGATGAGCGCAGCCGATGCAATCCTCACCGGCCTCGCCGATCTCTATGTGCCATCCGATAAACTGGAAACCCTCGCGTCGGCACTGACAGAATGCAAAGGTGCCGAGGATGTAACCGCCTGCGTCAGTTCTTTTGCAAGCGAGCCGCCACCCGGCCGAATGGCCGCAGAGCAGCACTGGATCGGCGAATGCTACACGCACGACAGCGTCGAAGCGATTATCGAGTCGCTGCATCGCTCGGGCGCGCCGGCCGCCCTGCAGGCGGCCGAGCAAATCAGCCGGAAATCGCCATCGTCCCTGAAGGTAACACTCCGTGCCCTGCGCGAGGCGCCTGGTCTCGGTAGCCTCGAGGCAGCCCTCGAGCAGGAGTATAGGCTCGCCATGGCCTGCATGCGCAATCACGATTTCCGGGAGGGCGTGCGCGCTGCGGTGGTGGACAAGGACCGCAGGCCGGCATGGTCTCCGTCTAGTCTGCAGGCTGTGACGTTGAATGCTGTTGATGGGTATTTTACTAGGCAAGGAAAGCAAGAACTTCTTTTTTGAAAAAAAGAAGCAAAAAACTTTTGGCCGTTTAGGCCGAGCCTTCCCACGATCTCGGTCCCAAGTCGCAAAAGTTTTTTGGTTCTTTTTTTCAAAAAAGAACGCGCTTGCTACATAAACAAAGGGCGCAAAATGGCAAGAATAGGCTTCATCGGTCTGGGAAACATGGGTGGCCCAATGGCGGCCAATTTGGTCCGCGCCGGGCATGCGTTACAAGGCTTCGATCTAGCGCCGCCGTCGCTGACAGCCGCACAGGCAGCAGGTGTTGTCATAGCGGAAGATGCCGCCGCGGCAGTGAAGACGGCTGATGTCGTCATCACGATGCTGCCCGCCGGCCAGCATGTTCTCGCCGTCTATCGTGAGCTTCTGGCCGCAGCGCCGGCCGGCGCGCTGTTCATCGACTGCTCGACAATCGACGTAGACAGCGCGCGGCAGGCGCATGCGTTGGCGAGTGACGCGCGCATGCTCTCGCTGGATGCGCCGGTGTCAGGTGGAACAGGTGGCGCCGCTGCCGGCACGCTGACGTTCATGGCGGGTGGCAGCGACGCGGCGTTCGCCGGCGCGCAGCCGATCCTTGCAGCCATGGGCAAGAAAATCGTTCATTGCGGCGAGGCTGGATCTGGCCAGGCGGCAAAGATCTGCAACAACATGATCCTCGGCATTTCCATGATCGCCGTCAGCGAAGCTTTCGTCCTCGGCGAGAAGCTTGGCTTGTCGCACCAGGCCTTGTTCGATGTCGCCTCGACATCGTCCGGGCAATGCTGGTCGCTCACGACCTACTGCCCGGTTCCCGGTCCGGTCCCCGGCAGCCCGGCGAACCGAGAATATCAGCCGGGGTTCGCGGCCGCACTGATGCTGAAGGATTTGCGTTTAGCACAGGAAGCCGCGGCATCGGCCGGCGCCACGACATCGCTGGGCAAGCACGCATCCGACATCTACGGCGCCTTCGCCGAGGCAGGTCACGCGGACATGGATTTCTCCGCAATCATCCAGGCGATCCGCGCGCAATCCGGAAGTGCCGCATCATGAGCGACTATGAAACTATCCTGACCGAGACCAGGGATCGCGTCACTCTGCTGACGCTGAATCGGCCAAAGGCGCTCAACGCTCTGAACTCCACCGTGATGCGCGAAGTCGCCACCGCCCTCGCGGCCTTTGATGCCGACCCGAACATCGGCTGCATCGTGATCACCGGCTCGGAAAAGGCATTTGCCGCCGGCGCCGACATCAAGGAGATGCAATCACGCAGCTTTCAGGAGGTTTACGCAGCCGATTGGTTCGCAGGGTGGGATGCAGTCGGCCGCGTGCGCAAGCCGATCATTGCGGCAGTGTCCGGTTTTGCTCTCGGCGGCGGCTGCGAGTTGGCCATGATGTGCGACTTCATCCTGGCCTCCGACACTGCCAAATTCGGCCAGCCGGAAATCAAGCTCGGCGTGATCCCCGGCATGGGCGGCTCGCAACGCCTGACCCGTGCCGTCGGCAAGGCAAAAGCCATGGAGATGTGCCTGACCGGCCGCATGATGGACGCAGCAGAAGCCGAACGCGCAGGCCTTGTCGCCCGCATCGTGCCCGCGGCACAATTGCTCGATGACGCGCTACAGACGGCCGCGACAATCGCAGGAATGTCGCTCCCCGTGGCGATGATGGCAAAGGAAGCCGTGAACCGCGCCGAGGAAGTCTCGCTATCCGAGGGCGTGCTGTTCGAAAGGCGTGTGTTCCACGCAACCTTTGCCCTGGCCGATCAGAAGGAGGGCATGGCGGCTTTCATCGAGAAGCGGCGAGCAGAGTTTCGGCACGCCTAGTTCGGCAGAAGGCCCGGTTAGGCGGGCCTTGTTTCCAAAGCTGTTTCCAAAGCGGATTAAGCTGCTCTCTTTTCGCGTACGGGTGGCTTGCGGGCTGTTATGATGAACTGATGCCCACCCAAGTAGCCGTAGCTCGGTTCCCAATACAGTGAGATGCCTGCTTCGATAAAACCGGCGCTTCTCATCCGATCCAGCAAATCCCATCCGAAATGGTAGAAACAGAGCGCGCCCTGTTCACTCAGCGGATCGCCATGGATCTCGGGTGGCAGGAGGTGAGTGATCTTCCCCGATCCGTCCATCGTCGCGCGCACGATCGTATCTTGCGACCACAAAAGAAATGGCGCTGTCAGCAGCAACATTCCGCCCGGACGAAGGCAGCGGTAGAACTCCGTCAAAACCTGTGTGTAGGCCGGCACATGTTCCAGAACCTCAAAGCTGCCGACCAGGTCGAACGATTCGTCCGCGAATGTCAGTTGGCTGACATCCTGATGCTGAATGCCTTGCGTATTACGCTCCCCTCGAGCCGTGCCGTCGCGAAGATATTCGCTGCCGGTCAGGTGTCTGCGATGATGCGAGATCACCTTGAACAAGGGCGTGACCGCCTCGGTGAGATAAATCGCATCGCTCGACCGCGACAACGAAAGAAGAAAGCCGGCGGCCGCCCGCATCCTGTTGTTGAGCAAGCAACGGGGACAGCGCAGGTGCTCGCGCCAGTTCGGCGTCCTGTGCCCGTCGGGTGCAACAAAGCAGTGCTCGTAGCCCACCAGAAACGCCACGGGCTCACTGCACACCAGGCAATAACCTGGCACAGTAAAAGTGCCGTCGGCGAGATGGATTGTGCGGTCAGAACTTATGAGGCCGGCTTCGAACGCTGCCATCGCGGGCGTTGCGATAACCGGAGACGCCTCGATCGCCTTGAATTCGTTCAGCGACCGGCAACGGATTGTTTTCATCAGCACCGGGTCATATCTCTCGTGGCGTGACCTGGTTCAATGTAACAGAGGCGACGAAGCCCGACCGGTAGCAAATTCGGTCTCCAGGCAGCGCGGCCCTTTGGTTAAGCGCCGGCTGCCAGCGGCTCGAGCATCTGGAGTACGCCCTCCGGTGGACGGTCGAAGCGCTCCTCGCGAGACGGCCGAATTCGCGCGGCATAGCTTTCAGCCGGATCAAACGGCGGCCTGCCTTCGCGCCAGCCAAAGGCAAGATAATGCTGCCAACCGGAGGCAAAGACGCCCTGGTCAACGGCAGCCGAAACATCGGCAAAACGCTGCCGGTAGTAGGCCTCATCGAAGCCCGCCGCACTCGCGACGTCTAGCGCATCCTGGTCGGCTCCCAGCCGCGGCAAAGGGACATCCGCGCGCTCGAAGCCGCGTCCGGCGCGCGTCGTCACATGACTCTTGTGCAGGTCCCGGTCATCGCGGCGTAGAACCAGAACGTCCTGGTGCCTGTCCCAGCCTTGCTCGACATAGCTTTCCAGCCGCAGCGCACTGCCATCGAGCAGCGTCTCGAACCAGGCCCGTGCGGTCAGCGAAATGCCGTAAGCCGGATTGCCGCTGTAGCCGCGATAGGCATAGCCATCCACCAGATACTGGCCGAGCAGTCCGCAAGCCGCTGGTACGGTGAGCCCGTAAGTCGTGGTACGCAGGCGCTCGGCTACAAACTGTCCGTGGCTAGTCACAACAAGGCGGCTCTCAGGACCCATGTGCCGCCTGGCGAAGTCAAGGAACTGTCGTGTCTGGTGTTCAGGAAGATGAGTCAGCAGCGACCCCACCCAGATCAGGTCGAACGTGCCACCCAGATGCAAATCCCGGAAATTCTCTGCCGAATAGACGCCGCGGGCTTCGAACGCGCGCTGGCTGAAATCGACAGCGGCACGGTCGAGGTCGCAAACGGTCAGGGCCGCATCCGGATAGGCCGCCCTCAGCATTCGCGCGACGCGGCCAAATCCACACGGCAAGTCAAGGATGGTGGCTGGGGCTGGCAAACCGGCAAGTGCCGACTCTATAGCCCGAAGCGCAGATACCCCCACCTGAAGATAGCGGTCGTCGCATCCGTCATGCATGGTGTCGAGAGGAGAGAGTGCGGTGGAAACGCCGGGCCAAGCGAAGTCGGGCGACAGGATCAACTCGGCCATCGATGCAACTACTCCCGCATCGGAACGTCATATCACGGTCATCTTCAACATACTAGTTGATTTCTGGATCGCTTGTGGGGTGGCATGAGGCGCCGCCGTTCGCCTGCCTCGTGGCGGACAGGATTGCTCTTGCTGGATCATAGGGACGGCGCCACGATGTTCGGCCAAATCCATGTGTGCATGACGTGACATCCCTCACCGGCGTTCAGTGCCTCGTTCTCGGCGCAGGCGGCTTCATCGGCAGTCACTTGTGCTGGGAATTGACCAGATCCGGCGCCAACGTTCACGGCTTCGGCCGCCGCCCATCCTTCAGCGGTTCGCTGCCGCCGCACATGCGGTTTACCCGCGCCGACTTCACAGACAGGGCGGCGCTAGCCGTCGCCGTGGATGGCGCAGAGGTGGTGTTCCACCTGTTGGGCGGCACCAACCCGGAAGTATCCAACAAGGACCCGATCGCGGACCTTCAGGCCAACATCATCGCCTCGGTGCAACTCATGGAACTCTGCCGGGCAGCAGGGGTCCGCCGCATCGTCTTCGTCTCGTCGGGAGGCGCAGTTTACGGCGTCGCTCCGCCCTCGCCGATCGCGGAAGATGCAGCAACAAATCCAATCTCCGCCTACGGCATCAACAAGCTCATGGTGGAAAAATACCTCCAGCTTTTTGCCTACCTCAACGGCCCGGCCGCCATCATCCTGCGTGTCTCAAACCCCTTCGGCCCATACCAGAGCCCCTTCCGCCGCCAAGGCCTTGTCGCCGCGACAATCGAGACCGTGCTCGCCAAACGACCCGTCGAAATCTGGGGCGACGGCCAGGTCGTGCGTGACTTCCTCTACGTCGGCGATCTCGCCGAAGCGATGGTCGCCGCTGCCACCTACGACGGACCGGAGCAGGTGATGAATATCGGCTCCTCGGTCGGAAGATCGGTTCTGGATGTCGTCAATTCCGTTCGCGCAGCACTAGACCGGCCCGAGATCTCCGTCGTGCATCGCAGCTCAAGACGTGCCGATGTGCCCTACAATGTGCTGAACAACGATCGTGCCAGACACTGCCTGAATTGGACGCCGCGCAGCGACTGGATGTCTAGTCTGCGCGCGACGGCCGATTGGATCAGCCGGGCCTATCCACATGCGGACAGCAAATGAAAGCACTTCTTTTTTGGAAAAAGAAGCAAAAAACTTTTGGACCTTTAAGTTCGGCACATCCTCAAACACGGCCCAAAGTCGCAAAAGTTTTTTGGTTCTTTTTTTCAAAAAAGAACATTCTTCTCTTCACCGCAACTCCACCAAAAAGCTGGTCATCTCCTCAACCATCCGCTCAAACGTAAACTGCGCAGCGATCCTGCGCCCACCCGACGAAAGCCGCACCCGCAGCCTCCCATCTTTCGCAAGTCGCATGATGCAGGCAGCAAGCTTGGCGGCGTCCCCCTTCGGGAACAGCAGCCCCGACTTGCCGTCCGAGACGATCTCCACATTGCCGCCGGCGTCGGACGCAATGGTCGGAATGCCCAAGCCAAGCGCATGGATCAGGGTCAGCGAGAACGGCTCGTAGAGCGACGGGAAGAGGTAGATATCGTGCTCGTTGAACAGTTGCGGCAGCGCGCTCTCGGGAATGCTTGGCTGCAGAACGATGTCCTTGGACCGGCCACTCTGCGCAATCACGTCACGCAGCGTCGCCATGTACGCCTTGTCCTGCTCGTCACCCAACAGGGTGAGCTGTATTCCGGTGACGCCCAATGCTGCCGGATCAAGCAGCCCCAACGCCTCCACCGTCGTGTGCGCGCCTTTCAAATCCACCAGCCGGCCGGCGAACAGCAATCGCAACTTGCCCGGTTCTATCAGAGTGCTTCGGTCGGCCACCACAGGAGGGTCCGGGTCCAGCCTGACGCCATGATGGACGATGCGAGAACGGGCGAAACCGCAGCCTCCCTCGGCGTATAGGTCTCTCATGAAAGCCGAACTGAATATGGCCGCGAGTCCTGCGGGTCGGCCACGGCGTCCTCTCAGGGCCGACAACGCCCGCCGCCAGGCAGGTGGCTGCGGTGGCGGAGCAAACTTCTTTGTGCCATGAACGACATCGGCGAAATAGTCGCGCACGAACGCCGGATTGCGCATGACCAGCAGCCAATTGTCAGTCAGCATCAAAGCGCAGGGAACGCCGCTGGCCTCGAGCGCATCCAGCATGCTGCCGTCGAGGAAGAACAGGTTCCAGGCATAGATAACATCCGGGCGAACGGCGCCAATCACCCCCCGCAGCCTGTCGAGGTTGGCAAGGTTGATCGCCGCGCGATCCTCGGCGGTTCCGGCGAATGGCGCGTAAACATCGGACCCGGTGAGCAGCTTGAGGTCGCGCAGGATCGTCTGGCCAGGATAGTCCGCGACCGCGCCGCCGTAGTGACTGGTGAGCACGGTGATGTCGTGGCCCTCGGCAGCAAGCCGGCTGGCCACGGCGAAACAAAGCCGTTCGTAGCCGCCGATGACATTCGGCGGATAGAGATTGCTGATGATCAGAATGCGCATCAAACCCAGGCCCGCACACGCGCCATGAAAGCCTCATCCTTTAAAATAGGGCTCGCGTGCAGCGATGGCGCGCGATGCCGGCGCAGATACGCCATGCAAGGCGCCGCCGCTGCATCAAGCTCATGTCGCCGCAAAACTGCCTGCGCCGCCGCGGCATGATCCCAATCGGGCGCGGGCGCACCAGGCCGGTCCCAGAGGGTCGTTAAATAGGCGGCGGCGGAAACCGCCCAATCCATGCGCACGCCGCGATGGTCCTCCTTGATCGTATTGCCTGAATGAACGCGGTAACGCAGCAGCGGCTGCTCGACCAACGCTACGCGCCTACCAAGAGCCAGCGCGCGCAACAACCAATCCAGGTCATGCGTATAGCGCAGCGCGGCAAATGGGCCGACCTGCTTCCAAGCGGTTCGCCTGAAAAGCAAGTTCGATGTGGTCATCACGAAATTTCCGTTCAGCAGCGCCACGCCCATTTCGGTGCCATCGCGATGCACCTGCCTGGCCGCTTCATACCAGGGGTTTTCCGTCGCCGCTCCTGTGTCGTCCATGAACAGCAGATCCGAGGCGGCAATGTCGGCGCCATCCTCGAGCGCCGCAGCGAGCGCCGCCATGCGCCCCGGCACGAAGGCATCGTCTGAATTCAAAATAGCCAGCAGGCTCCCGCTGCACTCGCTGATCGCCCTGTTGATCGCCGCATGCGCGCCCGCATTCGCCTGCCTGATCAGCCGGACGCGCGCGTCCTTCGCAGCAAGCCGCTCCACCACGGCGGCCGACCCGTCCGTCGACCCGTCATCGACCACCACGATCTCCGACACCCACTCGCCCTGCTCCAGCGCACTCTCCAAGGCCTGCGCAATGAAAGGCGCATGGTTGTAGAGCGGCACGGCGACGGAAACCCGTGCCGATCGGCGTGATCGCCATTTGAACATGCGGCTAGATCGCCCGCGTGGCCAACCGGCTTGTCAGTCCTGGCGCCACCCGCGTCATCATGCGCGCCGGGCCCTGCCGAACAGGCAACGTTGCTGTGCCGCTCAGCATGACGCCATGGTCCGCCACGAATTGGCTGAGCGCAGCGGGCGAAGCCAGATCCGCCGCTGCAGTCGTATCGAACACCAGCGCCGGCTGCGTAACCTTGAGCCAGCTATGGCCGCTTCTTTCGCAGGCATAGAAATACAGCCGCTCGATGGCGTGTGCAGGCGTGTGATCCACCTGCGCGCCCTCATCCGGAAAATCTTCGAACTGCAAACCAAGATCCAGCAGAGGCTTCAGCGCGGCCGGTCTTGCCCAGAACATCGAACCGGACGGAAAATCCAACGCCGCACGCGGCGACAAGGTAATGCCCATCCGGGCCGCCAAAGCGCTCGCCTCGCGGAAATTGCCGTTCCAGCCGAGCCAAGGGCGTATCGCCTCGTAATGTTGAGGCGCCACCATGCCGAGGTCCGGCAGCCGCGCGAATGCATCGAGAATGCTGCGCACGATCTCCGGCGATCCCAGCAGCGTCTCGAACAGATACGACCGCCACGGCGTCAGGAACGGCACGTGCGTGGACATCTTCGAATGCAGATGCAGCACCATGTCGTAGCGCCCGTGCTCTTCCGCGAAACCGATGAGCTTGGGAGCAATGTCGCGCCCGCGGTTCGGGGTGACCCGAACCTCCACGGTGCCGCGATCCCACTCCGCAAACACGCGCTGCAGCGTCTCTCTTTTAGCCTCATCGTTGGTCGAGATGAAAACATCCGCCGCCGGCAGATTGCGTAAATAGAACAGCACCTCCTGCGCAACTTCGATGTGAAACAGGTGGCAGATCACCGCGATCCGCCCGGGCGCTGTGCCCAGCGGCGGAAAACCGAAAGGCACGGCGACACTCCAGTCCACCTCTGCGGGCCGGCTCGTGTGCGGCTCCTGCGGCTCAAGGAACGGCGGCGCGATGGGGAGAGGCCGAGGCGCGCCCTCCGGCACCCGGTGCACGATCGGAATACCGGACACCAGCTCGCGCACGCGCTTGGTGAACAACTCCGGCGAACAATCGATCCTGGCATGGGCGAGCGCGCTGGCCCGTATCGATTCCCACAAGTCCCGGTCGCCATAAAGCCGTGCGCACGCCGAGGCGAAGGAGGCCGCATCGTCGGCCACCAGCAACTCGCGCCCGTCTTCCCAACCCACCTGGCCGGCAATCAGGCCAGTCGCCACCATCGGAATGCCGAGCATGGCCGAATGATGCACCTTGTGCGGGATGCCGGCCGCGAACCTTGTCGGCACCACCATCAGCCTGGCGCGCGAGAGCGCTTCGCCAAGGTCGTCTGCCCGTCCAACGAGATCCACATCCTTCCCATCGAGCGCCTTGATGGTCTTGGCCGTCGCATCCCCAATAACGGTTAGCCGCAACTCAGGCTTTTTCAGGGCCTGGCGTATCAGCGGCAGCACCTCGGCCGCGAACCAGCGCACCGAATCGCTGTTCGGCGCATGATCTTCGCGCATGGCCCCCAGGAATACCATCTGGTCGCGCTCGTCGAAGCCGGTAGCAATCGGCTCGTCCTCCAACGCATGCCCGATCAAATTCACCTGGCGAACGCCGAAATCCTCGAACGTCGCCTGTTCGGCGGCCGCCACCGAAATGACCGTCTTTGCCAGACGCGTGAGCGAAACCTCCTCGGCAATCAGCCGGCGGCGTTCGTCAGGGGAAGCCGGCTCACCCGCCTCTTCCTTCTTCTGCAGGGTGCGCGTGACGAAAAGCGCTTCCGCATCATAGAGCACCGTCACGTCACCAAGCAGGTTCCGCTGCGGCCCGATGACCGTGAGCAGCGACTCCATATTGTGCGGGCGGCAGACCAGCACGGCGTCGAACTCGCCCGTGCGCGCGCGAAGATACAGCTCCAGCCTGCTCGCTTCAGCGAGGATCTGCACCTCGATGCGCTTGTCCAGCGCGCGCCGAACGCCGTGCCAATCCTCCTTGAAATGGCTCATCGGGTAAAAGGTCACATCGGCGCCCGCTTCCAGCAATTCGTGCGCGAGCCGGTTGGCGCGCGGATAACCGCTGCCGAGCTCTGGCTTCGGCACGCGGTCCTCCAGCATCAGGATGCGTGGCGCCTTGCTTCGCCCCCTGCGCGCGACCAGCACGTTCAGCGGGCTCACCGGATATTGCGTGGATAGCCAATCCTTATGCTGCGCCACGAAGATCGCCTGGTTCGCCGCCTGCAGCCGGATCGCCTCGCCGCCTGGCTTGGAGCTGCCGAACTCGTAATGCAGGATGACCGCGTCCGGATCATAAACGACGCGGTGCCCACCCTCCCAAAGCCGGACGCAGTAGTCGGTCTCCTCGTAATAGGCGGGCGCGAAGCGCTCGTCGAAACCGCCCATCTTCCGGAACAGCTTGGTCGGCGTCAGCAGGAACGCGCCGGAGCAGTAATCCACGTCGCGCTGGAACATCACATCCGAACTCGACGGCGCCTCACCACGCGCATAGCCGGAGCACGTGCCGTCCTGCCAAATGATCGAGCCGGCCTCTTGCAAGGTGCCGTCGGGCAGGATGATTCGCCCCCCGACCGCGCCGATGTCGTCGTCCGAGTCGAGCGTGTTCAAGGCTGCGGCCACCGAGCCAGGCAGCAGTTGCGCGTCGTTGTTCAGCAGCAGGATGGTCCGCCCGCGCACCGCGCCGGCTGCAAGATTGACGGCGCGCAGGAAGTGCAGGTTCGCACCGTTCTTGAGCAGCCGCGCACCTTCCAGACGCCCCAGCAACGCCACGGTCTGATCGGTCGAGCCGTTATCGACGATCACCACCTCCACCCCGAACGGCGCATCGCCAAGCGTCTCCACGATGGAGGAGAGGCAGGCGAACGTCAGTTCGGCCTGGTTGTACAAAACCAGGATGATGCTGACCTCCGGCGCCTCTGCGTGCGGAAGCACGAGGGACGCCTGGCCGCTGAGGAAAGCATCGAGCCGCGCCGCAAAAGCGGTGCGCATCGCCCGCTTCACCGGCGTCTCCGCCGTCACATCGTCGGCTGCGTCGAGAAGCTTGGCGTCGTCGGCGGCTTTGGCACTGCCTTCATGTTCCAGCGCGGGAGGTGCGAACATGGAGGGCGGAAGAGGCGGCGGCACGAACTGCGGCGGCGTCGCGCCGCCACCCTTCAGCAGCCGGGTCGCCACACGCAACGGCCGTGTCAGCCGCCACGACGTCGAGCGCACATAGGCCGCCGACACTGCATTGGCGGTGTGGTGGCGCGCGGCCTGCAGGTCGCGCGCAGCGGATTGCCTGATCGCCTCGCGTTCCAGGCTGATGCGCGTAATCTCCTTCTCGTAAGCCTCCTGCATTTCGAAGCGCACCCGGCGCTCCTCGCTTACCATGAAGCGCTGGTGGTTAAGGTCATGGAGCAAGGAGGCAGCCAGGCTATCTCGCGACCTGATGAGATCGTCGCGTACTTCGAGCGACGTCAGCCGCGCCGCCGCAATGTTCCCCAATGCCGCGATCTGTGCGTCCTTGGCGGCGATCACTTCCCGCTTGGCGGCAATCACCGCCTCGAACCACGCGGCCTCCAAGGCACGCGGGTCGGACGCAGCAGCCGAGGATTGCAAATGGCCTTCCGGCCCTTGGTGCTGCGCGTCAGCGGCAGGCGTATCCGCCTGCGTCAGCGCCCGAACCTGCGCCGCCTGCACCTGTGCAGCTTGGCTTTGCGCCACCTGGGCCTGCGCCGTCTGCAACAGCGCTTCTAAAGCCTGCGCCCTTGCCTGCCATTGAAAAGCTTCGCCGCGCGCCGCCACCCGGCGCCGGAACGCGCCCGCGGCCGTCGCATCACCCGAAAGGGCAAACAGCGACTGCATGGCCGCACCCTGCTCGGGCCCGATCCCCAGCACGCCCAACCCATTCGAGTGGTCGAACGTGAAAGCCGGATATTGCGTGCTCAGCTCATGCCAGAGCTTCCACACGCCAAAGTCGCGCTCGCGCACATTGATGTCGTGGAACAGCACCACCGCGCTGGGCGACAGCGCCGAGCGCCAGGTCTCGAGATCGCCACGCACCGCATCGTAACTATGCATGCCGTCGATATGCAGAAGATCGACCGAGCCATCCGGAAAATACCCGCGCGCGTCGTCGAACGTGGTGCGCAAAAGCGTCGAGAATTGCCGGAAATGCTCGAGGTTGAAACGCGTCACCTCGGCAAAGATATCTTCGCCGTAATGTCCCGCATGCTCGTCACCCACCCAGGTATCCACCGCGAACGCCCGCCCTGTTGGTGCCGTGGCAGCCATGGCCTGACAGAACGCGAAATAGGAATTGCCCGAGTGCGTCCCCAATTCGACGAAAGTGGCTGGCCGCATCTTGCGTATCAGCCAGAACGCGAACGGGATGTGGCCGGTCCACGGATCCGGCGGTACCACCCGCATCGGCTCCCACAGCAGCTCGTCGTCGCCCTGAACGGGCCCTGTCACATCCAGCATTCTGCCGTCTCTCTCACATCTTGTTCGCTAGCAACGCCGCTATCCGCGATTGTTCTGCCTTCAGCACGGCCTGCTCGGCACGCAACGCATTGTTCTCGGCAGAGACCCGGCCAACCGCATCGTTCAGCGTGCGTATGGCCTCATGCATCCGCCGCACAGGCGGAAAGAGCAGGGACAGGCGCGTCGCGAGTGAAGGCTCCGGCTCACGGGCGAGCACCTCCATCACCACCCTGGTCTTAGGACGCGCGGCGGCGGTAATCGTTGCGAAGTCGCTGCCGATTATGCCATCGCGCATCGCCTGGTCTTCCTCGGCGAAGAACGCCTCCAGGATCGCACGGTCCCGGGCATCGTCGGCGTTGAAATTCTGCGCGATATCGCTGAGGCCGAGATGCAGCAATGCGCCACCGAGTTCACGCTCTTCCACAATATCGAAATAGCGGCCGATCAGCGGCCTGATGTCGCTCGACCGGATCGCCTCGCTAGGGTCCGCCGCGATCATGGAGGCAATGGTCGGACGCGTCTGCAAGGGGCGCGGCTCGCCAGTGGGCAGACGGCGCAAACGTGGCGGCAGCGACTCGAGAAATCGGTTGACCCCGGCCATCTGTGCGTCGGTCCACTGGAACCGGGTTGGGCCGACGAATTCATTCAGATGAAAAATGCCGCCCGGCTTGAGCATGGCGGCGACGGTTTCGAACAACTGCTCCAGCCGTTCCACGTGATGAACAGACGAATGGGCGAAAACGACATCCACCTCGCCGGGCGGGAAGTCGATCGTCTCCAGGTCGGCCACATGGTAACGCAGGCCGTGCAGACCGGCCTCCGCAGCCAGCCGCCTGGCCTCCTCGATGGCGCCCGGCGCGAGATCATAGGCGTCGATCTGATCGATAATGCCCTCTGCGGCCAGTGCGCGCTCCAGGCCGCCGAAGCCGCAGCCAAGCGAAACTGCCCGCCCCAGCGGCAGCCTCACGCCGCGCTCCTGCAGCACGACTTTCAGGCGCCCATAGCTGTCCATGCGCGGGTTGCCGCCGGAAGCCAGGGCATTGACCCTGTCGCGCACCATCGGATGAGCCATCCAATACCAGCCGGCGGCGGCCTCCGGGTTGACCGACCACACGGCCCCCACCCTGTCCCTTCGCTCCTGCTCCGTGAGCTGTGGCTCGGCGCCCGCGTGAGGGAGGCGGCCTTCCCCACGGCCCCATTGCCGGTAGTGATCCAGGCCGGACGTAAAATGACCGGCTTCTATGCCAGCGCCGACGTCGGGGTAGCTTGCAAGGTACCAGGCCTCGTCGAAGGCTACGGGCGGATCGGCGAGAAGACCCTCAGACGCCATGGATGGCTTGTATCCCAATGCACGAGCCGGCGCAGAGCGGGCTGCCAAGAATGATTCGCCTGGCCCGCGCCGAACAGGCGGCCGAATCCCGGCCGTTTAGCCCGCTGCGCCCGGCTTGTCACGGCTGGCAGGCTCCCGCGGCCGCTTCTGAAACGGTCAGCGTCCGGCCTTCCCGCAATCCGCGGCGCTCGGCACGATCGTCACTGTCTCCAACCCCAACCCCAGGTCGCGCGTGTCCACCCCGCCAGGCGGCCGCTGCGGCGAGCCGATCCCGACACTCAGCCGCAATAGCCCGGACCCTGCCGTGACCTGCTGCGGCAGCGCGGCACATATCACCGCATGACCGCTGCCCAAGCGCCATTCGCCAAGCGGAAGCTGGTTGCCCTCGAGGCGTATCACTTGCCGGCCGCCGGGAGGCGGCATGATCTCAGCCGTCACCTGCAGCACAGGGGAAGACGGCAGCGGCCGCGGCAGAGCAAGGCCGAACTCCGCCTGCTTGCCATCCGTCCACACCCCCCAGCTTTCCGGCGCCGACCAACCGTTCAGCAATGCGATCCTCGCATCCGTGTCGGTGACAGGGACGCCTACCGCCAGACGATGCTGAAGAAGATGGCTCAGCCGCACCGCCTCCCGCCTGGCCAGGAACCTGTCGTCCATTCGGGTGCCGGCGAAATGCAGGGCCGCGAGAGCGGTGAGGTAGGCGACGCACAACGCCACGCTTGCGACAAGGCACCGGCGCTCGGCAGGATCTTCCAGGCCGCGCAACAGAACGCCCGAAACGCGAGTGGCGGCCCTAGACATAAACATCCCCGCCATGGAACCACAGAGCGGCGATCGCCCCGCCTATTACCGCCAGGCAAAGCAGCAGCAGCCGCATGGCGGGATAACGGCCGCACAGCCTCCCCATGGCAAGATGCACCGGATAGAGCCCGATCGTGTAGCGTATTAGCGACGGGCTCGCCGCGTCGGAAGAGGCGAAGCTCGCCACGCTGCCAATCACGAACAGCATCTCGCCGGCGCTGAAACACCGGATTTGCGAGAGGGTGACAAGCAGCAGCACGCAAGCCAGCACGCTCTGTATCTCCAGCCGCGGCTGATCGGTGTGCAGAAACAGCACCAGGCTCTGGAACGGAAATCCGAATTTCTGCTGCCAGAACGTGGTGTTGCTGTGCAGTGCTGCGAACGCATCGCCGGTGACGTGAAACATGACGAACAGCAAAACCAGCAACGGAAGTGGAATCAGGCAGATCAGCAACAGCCGGCGGTAGCTCGCATCGCCACCCCTGAACCGCTCGACAAGCCAGTCCAGCGCAAAGCCCAAGCCCTGCAGAATGCCGGTCCAGCGTGTAATGGTGAGAAAAGCGCTGCTCACAGCAGCCACACCCTTGTTCACCTCGCTGGCGTAGGCAGCCGTGATGGAAAAAGCCAGGAACGGCGCCTCCGACAAAGGGCTGGAGAAGGCGAACGAGCCAGGCACCGCCATGAGCGACAGCACGGTCCAGTCCGCCGCGACGCGATCCAAGCGCCTGGCCGCCAATCGATGTAGAACGACGGCCGCCACCAGCAGACAAAGATTCGCTGCCAACAAGCCTGCCGCCTGTGTGGAAGGAACCACCAACCGCAGCAAAGCAATCAACAAGGGCAGGGCAGGGAAGAAATTGATGTTCGACTGCCCCGACTCCAGCCCAGTCACCACCGTGGGAGGCACGTAGCCGTGATCGGCTATGCCCAGGTAGAACGAAGAATCCCACTGGATCCACATGCCCAGCCACGGAACCGGCTGTCCGTTAAGACGGAAACTGTATTCGCCTATCAGGAGGAAAACGAGGCGCGTGGCCGCCCACACCGTGAGTCCGGTGGCGATGCTCCTGGCCCAGGTCGTGGTTTTCAAAGCAAGCAAGGCCTTCTTTTTTGAAAAAAAGAAGCAAAAAACTTTTGCCACTTTCTTCCGTGCGTCGGAGAGGACCGGCCCAAACGAACAAAAGTTTTTTGGTTCTTTTTTTCAAAAAAGAACACGCTTAAACCCCTATCCGCCGGAGCATGGCATCGAGCTGCGCCCGCCACCCCGCCTCGGACAGCATCCTCTCGGCATACCCCAAAGCGCACCGTGACAGCCGGCGCCAATTATCCGCATCGCTATAAGCAGCGCATATCGCTTCAACGAACGACGCGGGATCGTCCGCAACCAGCACCCCGGCGTCAGCCAGCGCCATGCCCTCCGCGGCGACCGAGGTCGCGACGCACGGCACGCCCGCGGCCAGGCTGGACGCCACCTTTCCCTTCGTCCCAGCCCCGTAGCGCAGCGGAGCGATGGTCAGCCGAAGCGACTCGAACCACGGCCCCACGTCCGGCACGTGGCCGAGCACGCGCACCGGCCCTTCCACCCCGTCCAGCAGCCCGGTTGGGGGATCGGCGCCCACGATCGTCAGCCCGCACTCCGGCAGCGCCCGACGAAGCAGCGGCCAGATGTCGGCCAGGAAATATCGGACGGCATTGCCGTTCGGCGCATGTTCGAAGCCGCCGATGAAGCCGATGCCGGCGCGCTGCTCGAATGCGGTGACCGGCGGATGGATCGGATACGCCAGCGGCAGCCGCACCACGAAGCTTTCCGGCAGGGTTTGCGCGAGCAGGTCTGCCTCGAAATCCGACACGACGATCGTGGCATCGCAGCAGCGGACCACATGCTCCTCCCGCATGCGGATCTGCGGAAGCAGTGCCCGCAACGCTTCATCATTCGTCGCCTCGGCCCTGCGCTCCTCGCGCAAGTAATTGAGGTCGCTGGAGTCGAACACCAGCCGCGCCTTCGTGCAGTGTTCCTGCACCTGCTCGAGGAACGCACCGCCGCAGAACACCCGGTAGAGCACGCACAGATGGATCGACCAGCCATGGCTCGCCAGATAAGCCGGCACCGAAGCCGCATCCTCTGGGCGCAGGCACCGCAAACCCGCCTTCTCCAGAGCGGCACGCGCCGGCTGTTCGCCCACATGCTCCTCGGACGCTGCCAGAATGGTCTCGAACCCCAGGGCGCGTAGCGACTCCACCATCAGCACCAGCTTGACCGATCCGGCGTCCCGATCCGGGCGCGGCCAGTGATGATCGATCACCAACGCCAGGCCGCGCGATGCTACCGTCCCGCCCGGCTGGCGCATTGGTTCATCGGCGCCACCGGCCCGCCGCCGCACCCTTCGGAGGCTTTCCCACATCCGGTGCACCGGGCGGCTCTCGAGATACTCGACCCGGCTCTGCAGCGCCTTGGCCACCGCGGAAAGCGCCACAAGCCGCTCGCGGTCGCGCACCGCCTGCGCCGCCGCGACGAGCGCCTCCCGTTCCGGCTCCACTGGGGTTGGACTCACGCCAGAATCGATGACGTCCCCGCCCGGCCGAAGCACGGCTGCTCATTGTCCAGCACGAGATTGCTGTTGAAGAACGGATCATGCAGCACGAAGCGCCCCCAGTCGCGCAACAGCCGGTCCAGCTCCTCCCTCACAGCCTCGCGCCGCTCCACCGAATGGTCCGGCTGCCTTGAAGCGAGTTCGCGATGTTCGAGGCAGGCCCACGGAGTCCAAACGATGCGGTAGCCAAGCGCCGTCAGGCGCATGCACAAATCCACGTCGTTGTAGGCAACAGGCAGCGCCTCGTTCAGTCCCCCGGCGGCATAAAACACCTCCCGCGCGATTGCGAGGCAGGCGCCCGTCACCGCCCACACGCTCCTCGCTGCCGCCATGAGCGCGAACGCGCCTTCAGAATCTCCGTCTGCGAAACGAAAAAGATGCAGCGGCACGCCCATGATTGTCGTGGTAAGGCCCGCATGCTGCACGCGGCCGTCCGGATAGAGCAGCTTTGGCCCGACCGCTCCCACGCCCGGCTCCATGGCATGTGCCGCGAGAACCGAAAGCCAGTCCGGATGCAACACATCGATGTCGTTGTTCATCAGCAGGAGCACGTCGCCGCGTGCCGCCTTTGCGCCGAGATTGTTCAGCGCCGACCAGTTGAAAGGACCAGACGCATGGAGCACGCGCACCCGGTCATCCGCCGCAAGCCTGTCGAGCAGGCCAAGCGCGTCCGCGTCGGTGGATCCGTTATCGACGATCAGCAGCTCCAGCGCCGGATAGTCGGTACGCCGCAGCAGCGCATCGGTGCTGGTGCCCAGCAAATCGGGACGGTCCTTGGTCGGTATGATCACCGAAACCATCGGCGCCTGCTGCGGCAGCGCATAAATCACCCGGTGGATCATCCCTTTCGACGGCACGGCATGCGCCGTCACGTTCCGCCGCCTCAAGGCAGCCTCGGCCGCCGCGCACATCGCGGCAGGCTCCGGAGCCGTCGCCCCGCGATGGCAAAGCACGGCGGGTATGTGGAGGATGCGCTCCGGCCTGGTGTTCGCCGCAATCTGATTGGCAAGGTCGTAGAGCCACGCCTGACCATCCTCGACAACCGCTTCGCGCAACAGCGCCGCACGAAAGAACGTGAATGGCCCTAGAAGATCGCGGCTGCGCTGCAGCTCGGCATCCCAGCCCGGCTTGAAGAAAGGCCTCTCCCGCCTGCCGTTCACCAGCCAATCTTCATCGGCGAAGATGATGTCCGATTCGGGGTAGCGCGCCGCGGCAGTCGCCACCTGCTCGAGCGCCCCGGATGCCGGCACATCCTCAGGATCGAGAAAACAAACCAGGTCGGCGTCGAGCAGGCGAATCGCCAACGCCACCGACTCTGACAGCTGAAACTCCGCGCAAACCGCCATCACCGTGGCGCTCTCAAAGGATTTCCGCTCGGCACCTTCCGAAACAAGAGCGAGGATATGGCACCCCTCTACGCAAGGCTCGGCCAGGCGCGCGAGCGCCGCCTCCGAACCCGGCCCTGGAAGCAGCACGACACCCAGCCGCTGCGGGCAAATGGCTTGGCCCCCCGGCCGTGGAGCGGCCAACGCCGCCAGGCAAGCCGGCTCGCTTTCCTCGATCCAGCGCTCATAGGTCAGTGGCGGCACCACGGCCCGCGCGCCGCGCGGCGCAGGAGCATCCGGCGGCGGCGATGATTTAAGCCAAGACATGGCCTGGCGAAGTGGCCCGGTAAGCCTCCAGCTCGTGCTGGTCTCCAGGGCATGCACCTTCGCGCGCAAATGTCCGGCTTCCGCCTGCGAAGCTGCGAGCATCGCCCGCAAGGCGGCACTCTGCCGCTCGGCCGCGCCGGGCGAAGCAACGGGCGAGTCGAAGCTCTTCCTGTTTGCCTCGGCAAGGCGGAGGATGGCCTGGCTATCTGGAACGGTGCTTGCGCCAGAGAACCCAGAGGCCACGCTCACATCATCCGCATTCGAGAAAATCGACAGACGGCCGTTCTCTAGGTTCTGAACCGGCCTGTGTCACGCGCCGCAGGAAAATCACCTAGCTCTTGATCTTCAGGCAAGCCGCCAATTCGTCCCCCGCCTCCCGGCCGTTGCCCGACATGTGCCAGCTCACCGACAGCTTGCAGCGCTTCGCGTCGGCCGGCGTCGCATGGACAGCCAGCCCCAGATCCACGCACTCGCGCCAGTTGGCCATCGTGGGATCGCTCTTCAGGATAAGCTGGCAGGCCTCCACCAGGCTGCGCGCGCCGGGTGGCGAGTTCGTCGTGGACATGTGCTTGATCGCATGGGCCGCCGCGACCTCCGCCCTGATGCAATAGCCCTTGCTCTGCGCATGATCGTTGCAGGCGGTGTTGTAGGCGTCCCAGCCGTAATCGACGTCCTCGCCCTTCAGGCTGGCTAGCTCGGCCAACAGGTCGGGGTCCTTGTGAAGCGCGCTCGCGCACTCGCCTATGCCCTGGTCCATCGCCTGCTGCGCGAGCTTCTCCGGCGACACATTGTCGAGCGACGGATCATGATTCTCCTTCGCAAGTTGCTCGTCGATCACACTGCGCATGATGGACAGCGAGAAGGCCGGGTTGGTCGCGCAAACCAGCGTCTCCTTGTCGGCCGCCTGGCCGTGCGCGGCGGCCGGAACCAGGGCGGCCGCAAGAGGAGCGAGCAGGGGGATCAGCAGGGCAATGCGCATCATGCCCGGCTCATACCGCGTATCCTTGCCGGGATCACCTGCAGAAAGCGCCGCCGCGACAACCAGCCCCCTTTGGCTGCGCCTAACGCCTGGGTTACGTTTCCCTAGGTTACGATGCTTGGGTTACGACGGCAGACGTGGCATTGCGGTGCCGCCGTTCGGGAGGGGTCGCCATGGCCGAGACACGCTACACCAGGGACCACGAGTGGGTGCGCCTCGAGGACGACGGCACGCTCACCATCGGCATCACCGACTTCCAGCAGGAATCGATGGGCGAGATCGTCTTCGTCGAGCTCCCCGAGGTCGACCGGGAAGTGGTCGAAGGCGAATCCTGCGCCACGGTCGAAAGCACCCGCATCGCCACCGACCTCTTCGCCCCGCTCCCCGGCCGCATCGCCGAGGTCAACGAGAACATCATCGAGGACCCCGGCCTCATCAACCGCGACCCCGACGGCGAAGGCTGGTTCCTGCGCATGGAGCCCACCGATGAGGAACAGTTCGAGGCGCTGATGGACGAGGAGGCCTACGAGGCTTTCCTGGAAACCCTTTGAACCACCGCGCCTACGCCGTCATCGCCGCCCTGCTGGCCAGCACCGGCGCGTGGGCAGCGGCCGCCCAGGCCACCTGCATCACGTCCCATGTCGCCGACCTGACCCTCACCCTCTATCAGAACAAGCTCTTCGTCCCGGTCACGATCAACGGCTCCCCGCAGCGGCTCTTCATCGACACCGGCGCAGACATGACGGTGCTCTCCAGCGCCACCGCCCAGCACCTCGATATCATCCGCGATTTCGACCACACCATCGAAGCGCTCGGCGTCGGCGGCCGCGACAACCATCTCTACAGCGCCCTGGTAGATCGCCTCGCCATAGGCGGCATGGCGTTCGATGGGCTGCACCTCGCCATCGCCGATTTCAACATGCCCCTCGCGGACGGTGAGCAAGCCGGCGGCCTGATCGGCGGCGACCTGCTCAGCCGTTTCGACCTCGACCTGGACGTGCCAGGCCGGCGCATCGGCTTCTGGCGCATCACCGGCTGCAACAGCGTCACCCCGCCCTGGCAAGCCAGCACCTCTGCCCTCCCGCTCACCCGCAAAGGCACCAACCTCGAGGCGCTGGACGTGCAGGTGAACGGCGCCACCGTGCAGCTCGACCTCGACACCGGCGCACCCTTCCTCGTCCTCAACGAACGCGACGCGGCACGCGCCGGCGTGCCGCCCGAAGTCATCGAGAATGGCCAGGTGGCAAGCGGCCGCGGCGTCAACGAAAGCGCCTACACCGGCCACTTCCACATCTTCACGAACATCCGCCTAGGCGACGCGCGCTACGACGAAGTCCCCGCCGTCGTTGTGCCCCGCTCCCGCTACGGCGGCGACAATGGCCTGCTCGGCCTGATGTTCCTGCGCCAGCACCGCGTCTGGCTCTCCTACGCCACCAACATGCTCTTCGTGCAGAATGCGCCAGCGGCGCCGCAGTAAACCACTCGCCGCCTTTTGCGTCGCCCTGCTTTGCGCCGCGCTCCTCCAGGCCACGCCCGCCATCGCCGGCTGCGCCGCCGGCAAGGTCGGCGAAATGCCGCTCACCATCTGGCACAACCGCCTGTTCGTTCCGCTCACCGTCAACGACACCCAGGGCCAGTTCCTGATCGACACCGGCGCCTTCCATTCCATCGTGGACCAGAACTTCGCACGCACCGCCGGCGTGCAATGGGACCGCCACCAGCCCGCCTACACTTTGGGCGGCTTCGGCGGCCAAACCCTCCCCGTCCTCGCCGGCCGCATGCGCATGCTCACCATTGCCGGCATGCGCGTGCCCGACCGCGAAATGCCCATCCACGACTTCGGCGCCGAACCCGCCCCAAACAACACCACCATCAGCGGCCTGCTAGGCGCCGACCTTCTCGACCTCTTCGACGTCGAACTCGATCCCGCCGCAGGCAAGCTCACTCTCTGGCGCCTGGTCGGCTGCCACGACATCGAGCCCCTGCACTGGACAGGCGACTACGCCGCCATCCCCATGCGCCGCTCCGCCGACAAGCAACTCCGCATCCCCATCTGGATCGACGGCGCAGACTTCGACGCCATCCTCGATACCGGCGCCAAAGGCCTCTATCTGAGCCACGCCGCCGCCCTCCAGGCCGGCGCCACCGAGGCCGAACTCGCCCAGGATCCGGCCGTCGCAGGCGGCGGCATCGGCGGCGCCATGACAAGCCGCCGTCACCACTTCAAAACGCTCCTTGTCGGCAAGGATGAATATCATGACGTCACCGCCCTGGTCGGCGCGCCCGGAGACGTTCAAGCCCTCGTCGGTCTGTCTGCGCTGCTGCACCATCGCGTTTGGCTGTCGTATGGAACGCAGACTTTGTTTTTGCAGAAGATCGAAGACAAGTGAGGCAAGGACTTCTTTTTTGAAAAAAAGAAGCAAAAAACTTTTGCACTGTGGGACCGAGATCGTGGGAACGCCCAGCCCATAGGACCAAAAGTTTTTTGGTTCTTTTTTTCAAAAAAGAACTGCTTTCTTCCTTTCTAAAGAGCCCCACCATGCCCCCCCTCTCATCCCGCCAGAACACCATCGCCACAGCCGCAACAATGGCCGCAACGGCGCGGGCGAGGGCGCTACGCGAGCAAGGCCACGACGTCATTTCCCTCACCCTGGGCGAGCCCGATTTCGCGACGCCGCCTCACGCCGTAGAGGCCGCCTATGCCGCCGCCCGCGCCGGCGACACGCATTACCCGCCGGTGAACGGCACGAACGCCATGATCGCCGCCGTGCTGCGCAAGTTCGAGCGCGACAGCAATCTCACCGGCACCGCCGCCAACATCATCGTCGGCAACGGCGCCCGCCAGGTGATCTATGACGCGCTCACCGCCATGCTCGATGAGGGCAGCGAGGTGATCGTTCCAGCACCCTACTGGAACGCCTATCCGCTCATCGCCCGGATGGCAGGTGCGGTCCCGGTGTTTTGCGCCTGTGCCATGCAGGATGGTTTCGTGCCGGACCCGCAGGCGATCGCCGCGCTCATCACGCCGCGCACCCGGGTCCTCGTTCTGAATTCACCCAACAATCCCACCGGCGCCGTCTATAGCGCGGCGCACCTGGCAGCCATTGCCGAAGTTCTGCGCCGCCATCCGGACGTGTGGATCCTGTCAGACGACATGTACGAACACCTGATCCACGACGGCACGCCAGCCGCCACCATGGCGGCCGTGGCGCCCGATCTCGCAAACCGCGTGCTGACCTTGAGCGGCGTATCGAAAACCTACGCCATGACAGGCTGGCGCGTCGGTTTCGCCCACGGCCCCGCCCCTTTGATCGCCGCCATGTCGAAAATCCAGGGCCAGACCACCGGCGGCGTCTCGCCGCTCGCACAAGCCGCCGCGCTGGCAGCCCTCGAGGGCCCGCAGGACAGCGTCGCCACCATGCGCGCCACCTACGCCGCGCGAAGCGTCCGCGTCAGCGCGGCACTCAATGCCATCCCCGGCATACGCTGCCACCAGCCCCCCGGCGCCTTCTACCTCTATCCCGACATCGGCGGATGCCTCGGCGGGAGGTTGCGCACCGACGTGGATATGGCGGCCGCCTTGCTCGAGGAGGCGCATGTCGGAACGGTGGCGGGAACCGCCTTCGGGCTGTCGCCGCATCTGCGGTTGAGTACCGCGGCCGACGAAAAGTCCCTTGATGAGGCTTGCCGGCGTATTGCAAGTTTCTGCAGGCAAGCACTTCTTTTTTAAAAAAAAGAAGCAAAAACTTTTATCCGTTTGCGCCCGGCACCTCCGCAAGCCCGGCCCAAGTTCGCAAAAGTTTTTTGGTTCTTTTTTTCAAAAAAGAACGCCTTCCTTCCTCGTACACTTCTTCCTAACGTTCCCAGCCTAGCCTTCCACGAGTTCAAGAGAATCGTGGAATGGCATGAACGACGAGACCAGGGGCCGCATAGCGCGGCCTGGCGTGCGGCGGCGCGACCCTGGCCGTCTAGATTCGCTCGTGCGTGCAGCGCTGGACAGCGCCCGGCCAGGCCTGATCGTCATGGATCGCGACCTGACGGTGCGCCTCATCACCAGGGCAGCCACCGATCTCCTCGGCATCATGCCGGAAGACGCCGGCCTGGCGCAGCCGATCCTCAGCCTGCTGGCGGCCAGCAGGAGCCTTGATGCGGCAGCGATGCAGGCCGTGGCGGCCGCCTTCCTGATGAGCAGCGACGTCGAGCCGCGCCAGGTGCTGATCTCGATTTCCGGATCGCAAGGTGACCGCGTCATCGCCATGGACATCCGCCCCGCGGGCATCGAGGGCTGGGTCGCCAGCCTGGAGGACGTGACCCAAAGCCGGCAGACTCAGGATTGGCTGCTCGAACATGCGTCATCCGATCCGGTCACCGGCCTGCGCAACCGCCAGCATTTCATGCTCATGCTGCAGGACCGCCTCGACGAAGCGGAGCCAGAACGCGAACCCACTCTCCTCGTCGCCGTGGTCCGCCTCAGCGCGCTGCCCGTGAGCCTCGGCGCTCACGCGAGCGACGCTGTGCTGCGCGTCGCTTCCGGCCGGCTCTCAAGCTTCCTGCGCGAGGAGGATTTGCTGGCCCGTTTTGCCGGCGCCGAATTCGCCATCGCCATGTCCGACCACACGGACACGGCGGGAGCCACCGCACTGGCCGAGCGCATCGTCGAAACACTCTCGCGCCCGTATGTCATAGAAGGGCAAACCGTTACCCTGCGCGCCCAGGCCGGCGTCTCGCGCGCGCCAGAGGATGCCACGAGCCCGGAGGCGCTCTGCGCAGCGGCGATCCTCGCCTTATCGGCAGCCACGCCGAGCAAGCAGGTATGCTTCTTCGAACCCGGCCTGCACGAACGCGCCAGGCAACGCCGTCATCTCGAACATGATCTCAGCCGCGCGCTCGCCTCGAACCAGTTCGAGCTCTGGTATCAGCCGCAGGTGGATCTCAACGCCCACTGCATCAACGTCTTCGAGGCGCTGATACGCTGGCGCAGCCCCAGCCGCGGCATGGTCCCGCCGCTCGAGTTCATCCCTGTCGCCGAGGAAACCGGCCTCATCGTTCCGATCGGCGACTGGGTGCTCCAGCAAGCCTGCCGGGAAGCCGCGACCTGGCCGGAGGAGATCGCCGTCGCCATCAACGCCTCGGCACTTCAGTTCGAAACCGGCCGGTTCGGCGAATCGGTTGCCGGCGCGCTGGCAGCCTCTGGCCTCCCAGGAAGGCGCCTGGAAGTGGAGGTCACCGAAAGCCTGCTTTTGCACGACGACAAAGCCGTGGAAAAAACCCTCTCTGCCCTTCGGGATCTCGGCGTTCGCCTCGTGCTCGACGATTTCGGCACCGGCTACGCCTCGCTCAGCCAGCTCAGCCGCTTCCACTTCGACAAGATCAAGATCGACCGCTCTTTCATCAGCCCGCCTGACGCCTCCGACGGCCACAGCGCCATCGTCCGCAGCATCGCGGCTCTCGGCACCAGCCTCGGCATCCCCACCACCGCCGAAGGCGTGGAAACCCTTGTCCAGCTAGACCGCACTCGCGCCGACGGCTGCACCTGCGTCCAAGGCTACTATTTCAGCAAACCCGTTCCCGCCGAAGCCGTCGGCGCCCTCCTCACAAGGCTTCACCACAAGACCGCAGCATAGCCGCCGTCATTGCGAGCCGCCGCTTGGCGGCGCGGCAATCCAGAGCCAAGCGCACAACATTCAACACGCGCGACACAACCAACCCTCACCGATCAGCCAAAAACCCAGCCTGACTCTTCCAAGCACACGACAAGCGCCTCGGGAAAATCCCGCACGGAACGCCCAACCGAATGGCCTGAGTAAACGCCCGGGAATTGCTATCGCCACCCAACGTGACGTCCGCCGCCAAATCCAGCGTCGCAGGCCCAAACGGCAAAACACGCAGAGGCAAAACAAGCGCGCCACCTGGCACCGGAAGCACCTTGAAGTCGCGCGTATTCTGAAAAACCGCGCCGCCCACTCGAAGATCGAACAACCCGAAATACAATGCCCGCCAGGCCCCATCGAGCGGCAGGAACAGCGCATCGCTCAACGGCGACAGGCCGTCAGGCAAATCCACCGCACTGCCGCTCGCCGACACACTCACCGGCCGCGCGTCGCTCAGCACAGGCCGCCAGACAAACATCAGCAGCGTCACCACCGCCGCGAATACGACGCGCCTGCGCTCCCCCTGCGTGAACAGCGCTGCCAGGAACCGCACCGCGCCGAGCATCAGGAACGGCAAAGTCCATTTGAAATAATGGATGTTCGTAAAGTGCCAAAGCCCATAGGGCTGCAGGTCGCGATAGGCGAGATACAGCGCCCAATGCAGCGCGATCGTCGCCACGACGAACACCGCAGGCGCCACGCGCCGCCCCCGTCCTGGAACCATTGCCATCAGCAACCCGGCAATGCCCGGAATAACCCAAGGCAGAACCTCCGCAATGCCCGCGCCCTCCGGCAGCAACGGCCGGGGATCGATGATCAGCATCACCCACCGCATAGGCAGCAGCCGCCACTCCAACCCGATGCCTGTCGATTTGCTGACATACGCACCAGGCGAGGCCCCGAAGATCACGAGATGCGCCGCGATCCAGGGCAGCAATCCCACCGCCAGCCCAAGCCCTGCGGCAGCGGCCGTCCAAATCCAAACGCGAAACGCGTTACGGTCCCGCACCAGAACCCAGGCCACATAGCCTGCCCCGGTCGCCAGAAGCACCGCCGCATCGCTGGGCCGAAAGCCCGCCACCAAGGCGATCGCCAAACCCAGGAGAAAAGCCCGCATCCGCCCTGGCCGCTCGCCGAACCGCAGCGCCAACAGCACCGACAGATACTGCAACGGCGCCGACCCCGTGCTCGTCCAAGGCATGATCCAAAGCCAGAAAGCCATCCACTTGCCGCTCAGCACGGTCACGAGGAAGCACAGCGCAGGCACTGCATCGCCCCACCCCGGCGCCAGCCGCCGCGCCACCCGCACAAACAGCACCAGCGACACAAGGAGGCACGCGAGATCCGGCAGCATGAACGGCTGCCAAGGCGTCACCCACTCGAAAGGCGCCCCCAGCAGCGCATAGCCGGGCGGATAATGATGATGCGCCGCCGACAGATCGAGCACCGACCACGCCTTCGCCGCATCCAGATAATGCTGCTGATCGACGCCAACCGAGAACACCGCGAACCGCGGATACTCCCACCAATGCACGCCGAGCGTCACGCCAGACAGCAGCACCGCACACGCAACGATCGCCAAACGCCCGGCGCGGCCGGACCGAAGCCAGACCATCATCGCTGGCAGAGCAGGCAGCTTGGCGTATGCAGCACTTCGTGGCATCGCCGCGCCTATGGCACACGATCCCGCATCCGACCTAGCCGCCCGCGCCACGCTGGACCCATCGGACTGGTCCGAAGTCCGCGCACTCGGTCACCAAATGCTCGACGACATGATCGACTGGGTCGCCACCGCCCGTGACCGCCCCGTCTGGCGCCACATGCCCGAAGCACTCCGCCAGGAACTCCGCAGCCCGCTGCCCGAAACAGGCACGCCGCTGCCTGAACTCTACGCCGACTTCCAGCGCCTCATCCTGCCCTACAGCAGCGCCAACGAGCACCCGCGCATGATGGCCTGGGTCAACGGCGGCGGTAATCCCGCCGGCTACCTCGCCGAGCTTCTCGCCGGCATCTTCTCTGTCAACTGCGGCGGCCGAGACCACGCCGCCATTGAGGTCGAACGCCAGGTCATCGCCTGGGCAGCCGCCATGGTCGGCATGCCAGCGCAGACCAGCGGCCTCCTGGTCACCGGCTCCTCCATGGCGAACATGATCGCGGTCCTGGTCGCCCGGCGCGCCGCCCTGGGCGAAACCGTACGCACCAACGGCCTGCAATCCGCTCCCCTGGTCGCCTACGCGTCGGCCGCCGCCCACGGCTGCATCCCCCGCGCGCTCGACATGGCCGGCCTGGGCACCGCCGCCCTGCACGCCATCCGACCCACTCCCGACCACCGCATGGACACACAGGCGCTCGCCGAAGCCATCGCCGCCGACCGCGCCACCGGCCGCATCCCCTTCATGGTCATAGGCACCGCCGGCACGGTGGACACCGCCGCCATCGACGACCTTGCCGCCATCGCCGCCATCGCCGAGCACGAAAAACTCTGGTTCCACGTGGACGGCGCTTTCGGCGCCACTGCCGCCCTCTCCCCCCGCTTCCGCCCGCTCCTCAAAGGCATCGAGGGCGCCGACAGCCTCGCCTTCGATTTCCACAAATGGGCCCAGATCCCCTACGACGCCGGCTGCGTCCTCATCCGCAACCAGGCCCAGCAGCTCGCCACCTTCGCCCAATCCCTCGCCTACCTCGGCCGCGAACCACGCGGCCTCGCAGGCAACTCGCCCTGGCCCACCGACCTCGGCCCAGACCTCTCCAGAGGTTTCCGCGCCCTCAAAGTCTGGATGACCCTGCGCGCCTACGGCACCGAAGGCCTCGCGAAAGTCGTCGAAAACAGTTGCGACCTGGCCCAGTACCTCGCCACCAAAATCGCGAGCATCCCCGGCCTCGAACTCCTAGCTCCCGTCACCCTCAACATCGTCTGCTTCCGCGTCAGCCATGGCGAGGACGACTTCGACTCACTGAACCGCAACCTCGTCGCCGACCTGCAGGAAAGCGGCATCGCTGCCCCCTCCACCACCACGATCGGCGGAAAACTCGCCATACGCGCTGCCATATTCAATCACCGAACCACACGCAAAGACATCGACGCATTCATCGAAGGCGTAAGAACTCGCGCAAACATCTCCTGACCGCCAGATTTCCTCAGCCTGGGAAGGCCACGATTTGTATTGAACTTCAGGCACCGGCTCATTATCCGACTGTAACGGACGCTCAGGCCCTCACCATCAAGCCTGCCCGTCACAAGGGTGGATCATGTCCGACACCAGCAGCGACGCCAGGGATGCCTATGTTGCCGACACCTTCGGTGTGGATCCGTCCACCTATGCAGCGTCCCCGTCCGCCGACGCCGCGCCTCCGGACACTGCACCCGTAGAGACGGCCGCCGAACCCACCGACTCCGCCGCGAGCACCAGTTCCGCCCCAGGAAACGGATCGGCAGAAGCAAGCCAGCCGAGCTTTCTCGGCGGCCTTGTGGACCGTGTCGAGGGCGCCGCGTCCGATGCCTACAACAGCGTGTCCGGCGCAGTCGGCGGGGTCGTGGACAGCGTCGAGACGACAGCCGGCAATCTCTACGACAGTGCAGCCGGTGCCGTCGACGGTGTGATCGACAGCGTCGAGAGTGGGGCCAGTAATCTTTACGACAGCGCAGCGGGGGCCGCCTCGGATCTCTACGATAGCGCAGCCGGCGCTGTTGGCGGGGTTGTCGATAGTATCGAGAGCGCGGCCGGTAATCTCTACGACAGCGCAGCAGGTGCCGCCTCCAATCTCTACGACAGCGCAGCCGGCGCCGTCGGCGGAGTGATCGATAGTGTCGAGAGTGGCGCGAGCAATCTCTACGATAGCGCGGCCGGCGCCGTCGGCGGAGTGATCGATAGTGTCGAGAGTGGAGCGAGCAATCTCTACGACAGCGCAGCCGGTGCCGTCGGCGGGCTGATCGATAGTGTCGAGAGCGGTGCGAGCCAACTCTATGACAGCGCAGCCGGCGCCGTCGGCGGGCTGATCGACAGTGTCGAGAGTGGAGCGAGCAATCTCTACGATAGCGCAGCCAGCGCAGTCGGCGGATTGATCGATAGTGTCGAGAGCGGCGCGAGCAATCTCTATGACAGCGCAGCCGGTGCCGTCGGCGGGCTGATCGATAGTGTCGAGAGCGGCGCGAGCCAACTCTATGACAGCGCGGCCGGCGCCGTCGGCGGCTTGATCGATAGTGTCGAGAGTGGAGCGAGAAATCTCTACGACAGCGCAGCCGGCGCCATCGGCGGGGTGATCGACAGCGCAGCCGGCGCCATCGGCGGGGTGATCGACAGCGTAGGCAGTGCAATCGGTGGCGTCGTTGGCCGAGTCGAGGACCTGTTCGACGCCGGGCCGAAGGCCAAGGAAATCGCCGACACCTCCGACAAAGTCTCCAAGACATCCGACGCCGACCTGAAGAAAATGTCCGCCGCCGACAAGGTCGCCATGCTCAAGACCCTGACGTCGAATGGCGCCCTCACGCCGGAAGCCATAGCGGCGCAAAAGAAACTCTACCGCAACATGGATCTGGATCCGGATTTCAAGAAGCGCGACGAGGCGCGGGAGGATAAGGTCGCGGAGTCGCTGAAAGGCGACAAGGAGCTCGAGGCAGCGCACGACAAATGGGCCGACATGTCCGAAGGCGACAAGCTCAAGCAAATGCAGAAAGTCGTGGCCGCACAAAGCAAGCAATACGGCATCACGCCACCTGAGATGGTCATCGAGCATAATCCGCCAAAGAACGGCATCATCACGAACGGCTACTTCGACCCGAGCGACGGCAAGCTGCACATCAACATGGACCCCGCAAGTTCGAGCCAGAATTTCACCGACGCGCTCGACCTCGCACTGCATGAGAACGCGCACAACTACCAGAACCATCTGGTGGACGATTTGAACGCGGGCAAGATAAAGCCGGGTGACCCGGACTACACCCAGGCGACGATGTTCGCGGCAAATTCCGACCCGCACGGCTATGTCGAGGCAAAAACGCCGGCCGACCTTGCGGATTACCGCAAGCAGCCTCTGGAAGACCACTCCTGGCAAACCGGCCCATCGACGGCCAAGAAGATCATCAACAATCTCTAAAGCTGGTTGCCGTCACAGGCTGCAGTCGCGCAGGAGCAGGCAAACATGTCGGACGAAAATTTCCCCCAACGCTACATGGCGGTCAAAACAGCCGGCGGACATGAAAAGAAGCTCGGCGTCATAGGGCTGGGTGCGGACGCAATCATCACCATCGAGACGCCCGAACCGGAGGAGGCTGAGGCGCTCGAGCGTCTGGTCGCCAGGGTCAACAAGCAGGATGTGCGGCATGAGTCCGTGGCGCCGCCCCCCGGTGCACCGCGTTACGCCGTAGCGTCGCGTGTCTTGAAGCGCGGCGACGCCGGCTTCATACCCGCCCTGAAAGAGGAACTGCTCAAATACTACGACGTCGAACTGAGGCCGCTATGATGGCGCGCATGGGGGACGCCATGGCACAGGCAAGCTTTACCGGCGCTACCCGCCGCGCCTGGCTGGCAGCCGCGGCTTGCGCCCTCGCGAGCGGGCTCCTGAGCCCAGCGATGGCCGACCCATCGGCGCCGCAATACGACATGGTGCTTCACAAGTCCGAGCCGGAAGCCATCGTCGGCGTGGTGACCCTCGATCCTCGCTTCATGCTGCAGATCATCTCGACCGTGCCGGAACGTGACGGCTGGGTCAGGTCACTCGTGGCCCGCACCAACCGCATCAAAACTCTGCACATCGATGCTCCCCCACCTGCGGACGCACCCCATTTTGCCATGGCTTCGAAGCCGATCGGCCGCGGCGACGCACGCTTCAAGGACGCCCTCTTTCTGGAGCTGCGCAAATATTATGATGTCGAGCTGCGGGTTTCGGGGAAGTAGGAGAAAGCGCGTTCTTTTTTGAAAAAAAGAACCAAAAAACTTTTGCGAATTTAGGCCGCGCGTGAGGACGTGCCGGCCTAAAGGTCCAGAAGTTTTTTGCTTCTTTTTTTCAAAAAAGAAGTCCTTCCTTCCTACTCATCATCCAGCTCCAAAAAAAACTGATCCGCCTCATCATCATAATTGAACAGCTCGGCAAACCGGGCCCAGCCGATCAACGCCCGCAGGGTGTCCTCTGCGTAGTCAGGCGACATATGATCTTCCAGCTCGTCACGGAACCGCACGGCGCTGGCGCGGTGGTTCCAGCGCTCATCGAGCACGCCCCGGATCGTCGCCGCCAGCTTCACACGAGCGCGCAGTGCCGCGGCGAACAGGATCTTGCGGTCGTCCGTGTCGGCATTGACGAACTGGCGGCCTGAGTCGGTCAGGCGCAAATCGCCTTCCTCGAGTTCGCCAAACCCGAGCAGATGCAAGGTCTCGCCGAGCGGCAGCAATTCGTCGAGCTCAAGCTGCAAGGCAGTGGCAAGCGGCGGCAGGTCGGCGCGTCCGCGATAGGGTTCGCCGGCCAGCGTTTCCATCAGGCCGGCAATCAGGTTGATGCCGACAGGGTGCAATGCGGAGACGGTTTCGGGTGCTGGGCCGCCTGTGGTGGGCGCCGGAACGCTGGTCGCGCGCCGTGTCATCAGCGCGTAGATATCATCGACGAACTTGCGGAATGCCGCATCGTGCCGGTTGCGCGGATGCGCGAACGGCACCCGAAGTTCCTGCGCCACGCGGCCGGGATTGGAAGAGAACACCAGGATACGGTCGCACATCAGCACCGCTTCCTCGATGTTGTGTGTCACCAGCAGCACGGATTTCACCGGCAGCTTGCTCTCCATCCAGAGGTCGATGAGGTCGGTGCGCAACGTCTCCGCCGTCAGCACGTCCAATGCGGAGAACGGCTCATCCATCAGCAGCAGGTCGGGATGCACGACCAGCGCGCGCGCCAGCCCCACGCGCTGCCGCATGCCGCCCGACATTTCCTTCGGGTAGGCGTCCTCGTAGCCGCCAAGACCGATCAGGTCGATCGCCTCTTCCGCTCGCGTCTCGCGTTCCGCCCGTGCGACGCCCTGCGCCTCGAGCCCGATCGACACATTCTCCTGCACGGTCAGCCACGGAAACAGCGCGAAACTTTGGAACACCATCGCGACACCTTCGGCCGGTCCCGAAAGCTTCTGTCCGCGCCAGATGACTTCGCCGGAGGTCGGCCGCAGCAGTCCGGCCACAATTCGCAGCAGCGTACTCTTGCCGGAGCCCGACCGCCCCAGCAGCCCCACGATCTCGCCGGCCTTGATGGTGACATCGACATTGTCGAGCACGATGAAGTCGCTCGACGCATCCTTGTGATAGGCCTGCTTGATGCTGCGCACCTGCAGCAGCGGATCGGTCACGGCATCCATGCAAGGGCCTCCCTGTTGAGTAAGGCAAGCGCGTTCTTTTTTGAAAAAAAGAACCTAAATACTTCTACGTATTGAGGCCGCCCCTCAACGAGTGCTGAGCCGAAAGGTCCAAAAGTTTTTTGCTTCTTTTTTTCAAAAAAGAAGACGCTTCCTACCACTTCCCATCTCATTGCCGAAGCCGCCGGCTCGAATAAGCATACATCGGCCGCCAAACCATCCGGTTGAAGCCGAGCACAAACGCCGCCATCACCACCATGCCAAGCAACACCCGCGCCGTGTCCCCCCGTGTCATCGCGTCAGCGATATAAGCGCCGAGCCCGTGCGCACGCAGCGTCGTCGTGCCCCACGTCGCCACTTCGGCGAGAATGGAAGCATTCCACGAACCGCCGCTGGCAGTAATGGCGCCGGTCACGAAATACGGAAAGATCCCAGGCAGGATCACGCGCCGCCACCACAGCAGCCCGCCGATCTGGAAGTTCTTTGCCGCTTCCTGCAAGTCGCCGGGAAACGCCGCGGCGCCCGCGATCACGTTGAAAGCGATATACCACTGAGTGCCGAGAATGATCAGCGGCGTCAGCCAGATGTCCGGATTGAGCGCATAGCGCACGATCAGGAACACGAAGATCGGATAGAACAAGTTCGCCGGAAATGCCGCCAGGAACTGCGCGGCAGCCCCCATGCGTTTCGCCCAGCGCGGCCGCAGCCCGATCCATACGCCCAAAGGCACCCAGATCGCTGTCGCCAGCGCCATCAGAACCACCACGCGCAACATGGTATAAAGGCCCATCAGCACGGCAGTCCCGAGGTCCCCGATCCTGAGATGGCTGGAGATCATGAACGTCACCACATGCCAGGCGGCCCAGGCAACGATCACAGCCAGGCAAACGAACCACACAGCGTCCGTTGTCCGCGAAGGCGCTGGCCGTTCCGCGACGCGAACCCGCTGCGGCAGGCGCAGACGCAGCCCGCTGACAGCGAAGAACCCCGCTCCCAGCATGTCCGACAGATAACGCAAGAACCGTGTCCGGCGCAGCAGCGCCAGCATCCAGGGATCGCTGCCCTGCTCCACCTGCGTTGTCTCGAAACGGAATTTCCCGCTCCACGCCACCAACGGCCGGAACAGCAGCTGATCGTAGCAAAGGATCACCACGAGCATGGCGATGATGGCGAAGAACACCGCCTCGATGTCTTTCCTCTGCAATGCCACGGCGATGTAGCTGCCGATGCCAGGCAGCTGGAACGACGTATTTCCCACCGTCACAGCTTCAGACGCCACGAGCATGAACCAGCCGCCCGACATGGACATCATCATGTTCCACACGAGCCCGGGCGTCGCGAACGGCACCTCCAACCGCCAGAACCGCTGCCACGACGAAAGGCAAAATCCCCGCGAAGCCTCGTCGAGATCGGAAGGGATCGTCTTCAGCGACTGATACATGGAAAACGCCATGTTCCACGCCTGGCTCGTGAAGATAACGAAAATCACCGCCAGCTCGGCGCCCAGCACGCGCCCGGGAAACAGGTCGAGAAAGAACGTCACCGTGAAGGTCAGGAACGAGAAGATCGGCAGGCTCTGCAGGATGTCGAGAATAGGCACCAGCACCATCCCTGCCCGCCGGCTCTTCGCAGCGAATGTCGCGTAGGTGAAGGTGAACAGCAGCGAGCAGACCAGGGCCGCGAACATCCGCATGACCGTACGCAGCGCATAGCCGGGCAGGTAGGAGGGATCGAGGTTGATCGCCACTTCCTCTGGCACCGACAGCGGCGCGAACGTATGCCGCGCTGCATGGGTAATGACGATCAGCCCGGCCAGGATGAACAGCAGCGCGCCGAGATCGAACCCGTTCGGCAGCCGCCTGATCTGCGTGGAAGCCGGAGCATAGCTCGGGGCATGGGCCGGCAGGGTGGTGTCAGACATGAAAACCGCCCCCGCATGCACGTGCGCAATTGCTGCTGCGACGGCTTTTACGCACGCCCTCGCCGCTTGTCACCCTAGCCTGCCGTCGTCCGGCCGCTCAGCTTGAGGAGGGATTACTGAGGTCTACCAAACCGATCAGGCAGCCTCCGGAGAGAAAGCATCGCGAAGCCCATGATCAGAGACGACGCGCAACTGTCATATAAGCCCGGCCTCTTAGCGCCCCTTCGCGTTCTTCCCATCTTCGCGGTGGACCTTATGAGCCTCGCCACTCAGCCGAAAAGAGTCGTCTCGCTCATCGCATCGAGCCAACCGTTCAGGCCCAGGCATCAGTCCAACAATTCAGGCCGCCGCCACCGCCGCTGCAGCCAGGCCACCCCAGCCAAATCGAAAATCCCCACCCAAGCCCGGTCCCAGGTCCCATATTTCGAAGCCCCACGCGTCCGAGGCCGATGCCCCACAGGCACCGAAACCACCCGGCCCCCGGCTCGGATGAACAAAGCCGGCAAAAACCGGTGCATGTGGTCGAAAGCCGGCAGCTCCAGAAACGCCCCCCGCGGGAACACCTTCAGCCCACACCCCGTATCGGGTGTGTCATCCCCCAGCATGAACCGCCTGATCCGGTTAGCCGCCCGCGACGACAACCGCTTCACCCGGCTATCCCGCCGCTGCGTCCGGTGTCCGGCGATCAGCACCAGCCCACTCTCCGCCTGCGCCCGGGCCAGCAGGGCAGGGATGTCCGCCGGATCGTTCTGCCCGTCGCCGTCCAGCGTGGCGATCCACCGTCCTCGCGCCGACCGCACCCCCGTCACGATGGCCGCACTCTGCCCGCAGCCCACCCGATGCCGGCGCACCACGATGGGGGGCATCAAACCCCGAAGTGCTGCCGCCGTCCCATCGTCGCTCCCATCGTCCACATAGACGATTTCGTGCGACACCCCTGCCAGCGCCGCGCGTATCTCCCCCACCAGAGGGCCGATATTCTCCGCCTCGTTGCGCACCGGAACGACGACTGAAACCAGCACCTCGTCCCCCTGAGGGACTGCCGCAGGCGCGACGCCGGAAGCCACCCCCGGCTCATATGAATGATCCATGTCCCGGGCGCGGTAGCACCGGGCTGCAAGATCGCGCAATCCGCCCCATTTGCGCTGGCAAGCCGAACCTCGCGGGATTACACCTGAAAAATGCCATTCGACGATCGCACCTTCCCGTCAGCCGAGGCCGCGATCTCCAGGCGGAACCGTAAACGCGTCGCCATCTGGCTCTTCACCGTCTCCTTCATGATCTGGGGCATGGTCATCCTCGGCGGCGCCACCCGCCTCACTGGATCCGGCCTCTCCATCATGGAATGGGCGCCCATCATGGGCGCGATCCCGCCTCTCACCACCCATGAGTGGAACCGCGTCTTCGCGCTCTACCAGGCCATCCCCCAATACAAGCTCCTCCACGCCGGCATGTCGCTCGCCGGCTTCAAAGGCATCTTCTGGCTCGAATGGACCCACCGCGCCTGGGGCCGCCTCATCGGCGTGGTCTTCCTGGTTCCCCTCATCGCCTTCGCCGTCCGCGGGGCCATCTCCCGCCGCATGCTCCCGCGCCTGGCTCTGATCTTTGTCATCGGCGGCCTCCAAGGTGCCGTCGGCTGGTTCATGGTCTCCTCAGGCTTCACCCCGGACAGCACTGCTGTCTCCGCCTACCGCCTGGTCATCCACCTCGTCCTGGCGCTGGCCCTGTTCGCCGCAGTCTTCTGGACCGCCCTCTCCACCCTCGAGCCGGTCCCAACCTCTATCCCCAGCGGCCACCGCCTGCGCGTCATGGCCGGCATCTCGGCCGGCCTCGTCTCGCTGACCATCGTCGCAGGCGGCTTCGTCGCCGGCCTGCACGCCGGCCTCACGTACAACAGCTTCCCCCTCATGGACGGCAAGCTCTTCCCGGACGGCTACGCCGATCTCGACCCCTTCCTGATCAATTTCTTCGAGAACGTCACCGCCGTTCAATTCAACCACCGCCTCCTGGCCACGCTCACGGCCCTCACCGTCCTGGCGACCGTCGCCCTCGGCTACCGCATGCGCCACAACCTCCCGCTCTTCGCCAGCCGGGCCCTCATTGCCGTCGGCGCCGCCGTGCTTTTGCAATACGCCCTCGGCGTTGCCACCTTGCTCTCCGTGGTCGCCATCCCGCTCGCCGTCGCCCACCAGGCGGTAGCTGTCATTCTTCTGGCGAGCACTTTGACCCTTGCTCACGCGCTGCGGGGCGCGAAGTAAGGATAGAAAGCATCTTCTTTTTTGAAAAAAAGAAGCAAAAAACTTTTGGGTATTTGAGCCGGGCCCGGGTCACGATCTCGCTTCCACATTGCAAAAGTTTTTTGCTTCTTTTTTTTAAAAAAGAAGAACCTTCCCTACCGCTTGCCTTCCTCCCCTAAGGACCTCCCCCCAATGTCGGCCCTCGCCACTACAGACTCCCTCTTCTTCGACACCATAGACCAGCAAACCGCAGCCCGCCTCACGGCCGACGCCCTGGCAGGTACCGACGACGGCGAGCTCTTCATGGAATACCGGGAGAGCGAGACCATCGCGCTGGAGGAAGGCCGCATCCGCTCCGCCGGCTTCGACACCGCCCTGGGTTTCGGCCTGCGCGCCGTGCTCGGCGAGGAAACCGGCTACGCCCACGCCGGCGAATTGTCCGAGGCTGCCCTCAAGCGCGCCGCCTCCACGGTGAGCGCCGTCCGCGGCGGCCGCAGCGGCACCGCGTCTGAGGCCCCACGCGCTACCAACTCCCGCCTCTACTCCGATGCGAGCCCGCTCGCCGGCGACGGCTTCGCCGGCCGCGCCACCATCCTGCAGAGCATCGATGCCTACGCCCGCGGCAAGGATCCCCGCGTCGTCCAGGTCATGGCCTCCATCCACGGCGAATGGCAGGCCGTGCAAATCATCCGCGCGGACGGCCACCGCACCGCCGACCTCCGCCCCCTCGTCCGCCTCAACGTCAGCGTCGTCGTAGAGCGCGACGGCAAGCGTGAATCCGGCTCCCACGGCCTCGGCGGCCGCGAAAGCTACGGCCGCGTGCTCGATGAAAAAGTCTGGCAGCACGCAGCAGACGAAGCCCTTCGCCAGGCCCTCCTCAAGCTCGATGCCGTCCCCGCCCCGGCAGGCGAAATGGAAGTCGTCCTCGGCAACGGCTGGCCAGGCATCCTGCTCCACGAAGCCATCGGCCACGGCCTCGAAGGCGACTTCAACCGCAAGAAAACCAGCGCCTTCGCCGGCCTCATGGGCCAGCGCATCGCCTCTCCTGGCGTCACGGTGGTGGACGACGGCACCATCCCCGACCGCCGCGGCTCGCTCACCATCGACGACGAAGGCACCCCCACCAGCCGAACCACCCTGATCGAGGACGGCATCCTCACCGGCTTCCTGCAGGACCGCCTCAACGCCCGCCTCATGGGCGTCCGCCCCACAGGCAACGGCCGCCGCGAGAGCTTCGCGCACGCGCCGATGCCGCGCATGACGAACACCATCATGCTGAACGGCAGCCACGCCCCGTCCGACATCATCGCCTCGGTGAAGAACGGCCTCTACGCCGTAAACTTCGGCGGCGGCCAGGTGGACATCACCTCAGGCAAATTCGTCTTCTCCGCCAGCGAAGCCTACCTCATCGAGAACGGCCGCATCGGTGCCCCCGTCAAAGGCGCCACCCTCATCGGCAACGGCCCCGACGCCCTCACCAAGATCGACATGGTCGGCAGCGACATGGCGCTAGACCCGGGCATCGGCACCTGCGGCAAAAACGGCCAGGGCGTTCCTGTCGGCGTAGGCCAGCCAACGCTGAAAATGCGCGGCCTGACCGTGGGCGGGACCGCGACTTAGCAAGCAAGGACTTCTTCTTTGAAAAAAAGAAGCAAAAAAGCTTTTACGCTTGGGCTCAGCTTGGCTGGATAGGCTCGGCTAACCGTCGCATCTTTTTCGCTCGCGAGCCGTAACTAACTTAAACCGCTTTCGCAGCCTGAGGCGCGAGCCTAGCCAGTGCGGCTGGTCTCGCGCCCTTGCCGCCGGCTGCCGGCAGACCCATACATCCAGCATGTTCATCGAGACCGAAAACACCCCGAACCCTGCCACCCTCAAATTCCTCCCCGGACGGGATGTCATGGGCGCCGGCACGGCCGACTTCGCCACACCGGACAGTGCCGACCGCAGTCCGCTGGCGACCGCCTTGTTCGCACATGATGGCGTCGCCCGCGTGTTCCTGGGAGGCGATTTCGTGACCGTCACCAAGACCGAAGCCACCGAATGGCAGGCGCTGCGTCCTCTGGTGCTAGGCACCATCATGGAGCATTTCGTCGCCAACCGTCCGGTGATCGAGGGTGCGGCCGTGGCGGCCGAGGAAGAGGAGATCGCCGAGAACGACCGCGAGATCGTCGACCAGATCAAGGAACTCCTCGACACCCGCGTGAGGCCCGCAGTCGCCAGCGACGGCGGCGATATCGTCTTCCGCGGCTACCGCGACGGCGTAGTCCGCCTACACATGCAAGGCGCCTGCAGCGGCTGTCCCTCCTCAAGAGCGACACTAAAGCACGGCATAGAAAACATGCTGAGGCACTACGTCCCAGAGGTCACGGCAGTCGAGCAAGTAGACCTCTAAGTTTCCAAAAGTTTTTTGCTTCTTTTTCTTCAAAAAAGAAGCTCTTCCTTTCTCTTTAGGTTCTGAAAAATGGCGTTAGACGACGCGGCCCTGAATGCGTTGTTCAGAGAAGCCAGATCCCACTACTCCTGGCAGGACAAGCCGATAGAGGAAGATACGCTCAGGCACCTCTACGACCTGACGAAATTCGGCCCCACCTCCGCCAACAGCTCCCCCGCCCGCTTCATCTTCCTCAAGAGCCCCGAAGCGAAGGAGCGGCTTCGCCCAGCCCTGTCCGCAGGCAACATCGACAAGACGATGTCCGCCCCTGTCGTCGTCATCGTGGCGCACGACCCCAGCTTCTTCGACCAACTGCCAAAGCTCTTCCCGCATGCCGACGCCCGCGCCTGGTTCGCCGGCAACGACGCGCTGGCCCACGAGACAGCCTTCCGCAATTCCACCCTCCAGGGCGCCTACCTGATGCTGGCCGCGCGCGCGCTCGGCCTGGACACCGGCGCCATGTCCGGCTTCGACCGCGACCACGTGGACCGCATCTTCTTCGAGGCGAACGGCTGGAAGTCGAACTTTCTCCTCAACCTCGGCTATGGTGACGGGGCGGGGCAGTTCCCGCGCGCCCCCCGCCTGACCTTCGAGGAAGCCTGCACGCTGCTATAGGGGACGCGCCCCTCATCCTCGCCCTGACCGCCGCCGCCCACACCGCCGCCGCCGCCCTGGTGCGCGGCGGCGAAACACTGGCGACCGACAGGATCCAGGCCGGGCAGGGCCTGGCCGACCAGATAGCCCCTATGGTCGCCAGGCTCCTGGACAGCCAGACGCCCGGCATCGTCGCAGTCATGGTCGGCCCCGGCAGTTTTACGGGTTTGCGCGCCGTCATCGCGACGGCACAGGGCGTGGCCCTGGCGGCCGATTGTCCTATCGCCGGCGTCACCGCCGCGGAAGCATTCGCATCGGAAGGCCAGGCGGTCCTCGCCGGCCGCACCCTCTGGACCGCCATCAACTCCCGCCGCGGCCGCGTCTTCCTCGACCGAGGCGAAGGTTTTACCGCGCTGGCCCTGAATGACATTCCCCCCACCCGCGAGCGCATCGCCCTGGCCGGCGATGCCGCCAACGACGTCGCCGCCGTCCTCGCCGCCCGCGGCACGGACGTCATGCTGACCCGCCTGCGCCACGCGTCGCCGGAACAGGTTGCGGACGTAGGCCTGCGCCGCGCCAAAGGCGAGATCCCGCCTATGCCGGCCGTCCCCCTCTACATCGACCAGCCCGAAGCCAAGCTTCCCGCCGGCGGCCTCCGCCCCATGCCCGTATGAGCAGGCCGGGCATGGCCAGGGACCAGCGCCTGGTCGAACCGGCAGGCGCCCTTCACGCGACGGCGCTAGCCGCTATCCACCGCCGCGCCTTCGCGGACGAGGATGCCTGGAACGCCTCCCTCATGGCCGGCCAGCTAGGCCGCCCAGGCGTCTTCGCGCTAATTTCCGGCACCTCCGGCATGATCATGGTGCGCGTCGCCGCTGACGAAGCCGAAATCCTCACCGTGGGCGTCGTTCCCGAGGCCAGGCAGCAAGGCATAGGCACCGCCCTGCTACGCGCCGCCGCCGAAACCGCCCGCTACAACGGCGCCGAAAAGCTCTTCCTGGAAGTCTCCACCAGAAACCCCGCCGCCCGCGGCCTCTACCAGGCTCTCGGCTTTACCAACGTAGGCCGCCGCCCAAAATATTACGCTGATGGATCCGACGGGCTAATCCAGGTGAAGACGCTTCATCCGTAATATCGTCCTCGAGACCTAGACTGCCAAAACAACAGTGCAACCCACACCTTGCGCTGCGACTCCTATTGAACTAAGTTCAACAGACTAAGTTCACGCGGGAACGATGAACAGCGTCAACATTCACGCGGCAAAAACGCATCTTTCCCGCCTGGTCGATCAGGCGGCGGCCGGCGAGCCTTTCGTGATCGCCAAGGGTGGAAAGCCCTTGGTGAAGGTCATGGCGCTCGGTGCACCACAGCCTGGTGAGATGAAGCGCCTAGGCTTCATGGCAGGCGAGATCAGCGTGCCGGAGGATTTTGATCGCATGGGCCCGGACACGATCAAAGCCCTTTTCAATGGCAGCGCGTGAAGCTTCTGCTAGACACCCACATTCTTCTGTGGGCTGCAGCCGCACATGCAAATCTCGGCTCTGCCGCAGCCATGATCGAGGATCCTGCCAACGATCTTGTCTTCAGCGCCGCTAGCCTCTGGGAAATCATCACCAAGCACAAGCTCGGTCGGGCGGACTTCCAAGCCAATCCCCATTTGCTCAGGCGAGGCCTGCTGGAGAATGGCTACACACCGTTAGCCATCTCTGTTGAGCACACTCTTGCAGTAGGCATGTTACCCGACCACCACCGCGACCCATTCGATCGCATCCTGATCGCGCAGGCCATTGTCGAAGGCATTGCGCTCATCACCGCCGATCCGCTCGTCGCCCTTTATCCAGGACCAATCCTAAAAGTCTAAAATCCCAGGAAGCAGCTTTTAATGGCCTTCGCAGGAGGGTTGGCGGAGCTGGTTTTGGAACAATGAGCGTGCGTCGAAGCTCAAATTTTTTCTCAGCGCCGTTCGCGTGATTCTCGCTTCCGCCTGATCGCCTCGTAGCGCGATCCTATCCAAGGAATGCCCAACCCAAACAAACAAAAGTTTTTTGCTTCTTTTTTTTAAAAAAGAAGGGCTGCCCTTGCCTCCCTACCCCCAAGCATTTCCAAAAGCCGAAACCACAATAGTCAAAGCCCCCAACACTAAATTTACCGCAATGAGCTGGCGAATCCGGCTCAAAACCTCAGGTCCAGGCCGGATGGCACGGCGCAGACGTTTCCAAGGCCCAAAGAACACCCAGAGAAATATCCCCGCCATGATGATGGCGAGGGTCTGCATGATGTTCACAGCCAGCGGCACATGCGCCATGCCGCCCCACACCGCGAACACCATCCCCCATCCGGTCAGCAGCATGATCGGCATGGCGTGCCACACCACCAGGAAGAACCGTTTCAGGGTCAGCATGTGCATCTGCATGCGCGCCGGCGTATCCAGCACGGCGAGCGCCGGCCGCAGCACCACGAGCGCGTAGAGCATGCCGCCGACCCAAGCGGTGGCGGCAAGCAGATGGATGGCGAGCAGCGTATCAGGCAGCCATGGCAAACTCATCGCGCGACAATCTCCTCGATGGCAGCGCCCACGCCGGCGATTTCCGCGGCGGCGGCCGTGACGGCCCGGCTGCTCAATTCGGTGACGCCCATACCCTGCGCAAAGGCCTGCGCATAGGCTTGCCTGCTTCCGAGGCTCATCGGCAGCAGCGTCCCTCCGAGCTTGCCCAAGGACGTCTCGACAGCGGTGCGAAGGCGCGAGCGGGCAGGGGCCCTGTTGAGCAGAAAGGCGACCGGCCGCTTCTCGCCGGCCGCCAGTTTCACGGTGCCCTCCGCCGCCCACACGTCAGGGAGGCTCGGCTGCAGCGGCACCAGAACCAGGCTCGCCACCCGTATGGCACGCAGCGCATCGGTATCGATGTGCGGCGGCGTGTCGATGATCAGCACGTCCGCCCCTGCCAGCAGCCGGTCCAGCTCCCCGCGCAATCGCCAGCCCGACACACTGGAGAACTGCACAGGCGCCAAAGCGCCATGGGCCGCCCGCAATTCGTGCCAGCGAGTCAGGCTGCGCTGCGGATCGATGTCCAGCAGCGCCACCCGCCTGTGCGGCGCCCACAGCGCTGCCAGGTTGGCCGCCAGCATCGATTTGCCTGCGCCGCCTTTCTGTTGAGCGATGGTAATGACTTCAGCCATCGCAAGGCACCTTCCGGCAATGTCGGGCGTAGTATTGCCGCTGCACGGCAGCGCCGCCACCCTGCGCCGCAAACCAAGAGGTCATTCCCCTGCCGGAACTTCCCAGACTCGAGCTCCTGACACCGGACGAAATGGCCATCGCCGACCGCCTCGCGTCGGCAGCCGTGCCCTCCGTCACGCTGATGGAAAACGCCGGCCGCGCCGTCGCCCGCGCCATACGCGCCCGCATACGCCCCTGCCGCACCCTCGTCCTCTGCGGCCCAGGCAACAACGGCGGCGACGGCTATGTCGTCGCCCGCCTCCTCCAGCAAGCCGGCTGGCCCATCACCATCGCCGCCACCGCCGCCCCCCGCCGCGGCACCGACGCCGCACAGGCAGCCTCGAGATGGCGCGGCCCCACCCATCGCTTCGGCGCCCGCGCCGCCTCACGCGCCGACCTGGTGATAGACGCCGTCTACGGCGCCGGCCTCTCGCGAGACGTCGACGGCGTCACCGCCGAAACCCTCAAAGCCGCCCGCCGCGTGGTCGCCATCGACGTCCCCAGCGGCGTGGACGGCGCCACCGGCGCAGTCCGCGGCTTCGCGCCACAGGCCGAACTCACCGTCACCTTCTTCCGGCGCAAGCCTGGCCACCTGCTGCTCCCCGGCCGCGACCTCTGCGGCGAACTCCTGCTCGCCGACATCGGCATCCCGGCCAGCGTCCTGGCGCGCATCGCCCCGAAAACCTGGGTCAACACGCCCGCCATCTGGGCCCGCCGCGCTGCGGGGGCCGAGGAAAACAAATACACCAGAGGCACCGTCACGGTCTGCGGCGGCGCCTCCATGACAGGCGCCGCCCGCCTCGCCGCCGCCGCCGCCAGGCGCGGGGGCGCCGGCCTTGTCTCCATCGCCGCCGAACACGGCGCCGACATCTACCGCACAGGCGACCCCGGCCTCATCGTCCTGAGCGAACCGCTCGCTACCCTCCTCAGGGACGAGCGCCGCCACGTCTGGGTCTGCGGCCCCGGCCTCGGGCAAACCGAAGCCCGCCAAATCCTCCCCGCCCTCATCGCCGCCAAACGCCAGATCGTCGCCGACGCCGACGCCCTCACTGCCTTCGCCAACACGCCCGAAGCCTTCACCGGCGCCGCAATCCTCACCCCCCACGCCGGCGAGTTCAAACGCGTCTTTGGCGACCCAGGCAGCAACCGCCTCGAAGCCGCCAGAGCCGCCGCCAAATCAACCGGCGCCGTGATCATCCTCAAAGGCAGCGACACCATCATCGCCGCGCCGGACGGCCGCGCCGCCATCAACGAAAACGCGCCACGCTGGCTCGCCACCGCCGGCTCGGGCGACGTCCTCTCCGGCCTCGCCGCCGCCGGCCTTGCCCAGGGTTACTTACCTTACGAGGCCGCCTGCCGCGCCGTCTGGCTGCATGGCGAGGCTGGAACCGTCGCGGGGGAGGGGCTTATTGCCGAGGACCTGCTCACGGCCTTGCATACCGTTAACAAGCAAGGTTGGGGCTCTGCCCCAAACCCCGCTGGGGCCTGGAGGCCCCAGACCCCCATTTCTTAAGAGGTTACTACTTGATCTAGTGCTGCGAGTGTCTGGGTGATGCGTGGTACTACGAAGTCTAGAAACGCTCGGCGCTTAAGGGGCTGAACGCGCTGCGGCTGGTGCACGAGACTGACCGGGATCGGGTCGGTGGGGAATGCGCGCAAAACCGTCCTGATCCGCCCTCGCGAAATCGCGTCCGCTGCCTGATAGGACAGGACGCGCGCAATCCCCAGCCCGGCCGCCGCAGCCTCCACGACGGCATCGGCGGTGTTCACTGAAAACCGCGGCCGAATGGCAACCGGTCGCGCATCTGCCGCACTGCCGATCGTCCAGCTCCGATAGGTCTGCAGCCCCTCGAAGGCAATGCAATCATGCTCCGCCAGCGCCTCCGGCGTCTCAGGTTCGCCGCGCCGCACCAGATAATCCGCACTCGCGCAGAGCACCCAACGCACATGGCCCATTTGCCTTGCCATCAGGTCGCTGTCCGGCAACCGGCCCGTGCGCACGGCAACATCCACGTGCGCTTCAACAAGATCGACGACCTGGTCCGATAGCACGAGCCGCACCGTGACCTCCGGATAAGCCGCGAGGAACGCGTGGATGACAGGCGCCACATGAAGCTTGCCGAACATGATCGGCGCGGTCACCAGCAATTCACCACGCGGCGCACGATACTCGCCGCTGGCCGCGCGCTCGGCATCGCGCAAATCGTCAATCAGCCTGCGCGCAACAGCGACGAAACCTTCGCCGGCCTCTGTCAGGATCAGCTTGCGGCTGGTGCGCACCAGGAGCTGCGCACCGAGATGCGCCTCCAGATCAGAGACACGCCGGCTGACCGTCGGCAGCGGCGTGTTCAGCGTGCGCGATGCCGCCGACAGGCTGCCGCCGTCCACCGCGGCCACAAGGGTCTGCATCGCTTCGAGGCGGTCCATCGCGCTTCCATGAACCATTGAGCTTCCATGAAATGGAAGGGTGCATTCAGAAACTACCGGCTGCTGCCAAAAAACGGAAGATCTTAATGAGAGGGCACCGGCCAATCGGGCCGTAACGAAAGGAGCCCACGCCATGCCCCGCATTCCCACTCCCGCGACCGTCGCCGATGCGCCCGAAGCCGCCCGCCCTCTGCTCGACGGCGTCGCCAAGCAGCTTGGCAGCGTCCCCAACATGTTCCGCTCGATCGCCTTGAGCCCGCAGGCGCTGGAGGGCCACCTCAGCCTGTTCGGCGCGCTGAGCCACGGCACGCTGCCGCCCGCCACGCGGGAGCGTATCGCGCTCGCCGTCGCCGAAGTTAACGGCTGCAGCTACTGCCTTTCCGCGCACACCTATATCGGCCGCAACCTGGCCAAGCTGGACGACGCCGAAATCACCGCCAACCGCAACGGCGCCTCCAACGACCCGAAGGCCGATGCCGCCGTCCGCTTCGCCGCCAAAGTCGCCCGCGTCCGCGGCCACGTCACGGACGATGATTTCGCTGCCGTCAAATCCGCCGGCTACACCGACGCGCAGGTCATCGAAATCGTCCAGCACGTGGCGCTCAACAGCTGGACCAACTTCTTCAACGAAGTGTTTCAGACAGAGATCGACTTCCCCGTGGTCACGGCCCGCAAGGCCGCCTGACGATGCGCGCGCCGGAGAGCACCGACTCCGGCATCTTTCGTGAGGAGAACACCATGAACGCGAATGTCGACCTCGTGCGTGCATTCTACGCGGCGCTCGGCCGCGGCGATGTCCCGGGCTTGCTGGCACTGCTTCACCCGTCGCTGGAATGGACCGAAGCCGAGGGCTTCCCCTACTACAGCGGCACCTGGCGCCAGCCGGAAGACGTATTGAACAAACTCATCGTGCCACTCACGCGCGACTGGAACGATTTCTCAGCGGTGGCAAACGATTTCATCGCCGAAGGCGACCGCGTGGTCAGCCTCGGTGCCTACGGCGGCGTCAGCAAGGCAACAGGCAAAACGATGCGCGCACCATTCGCCCATGTCTGGCGCATTGCCGATGGCAAGCTCAAGCGCTTCGACATGTACACCGATACCCTGCTCGTCGCTCGGGCGATGCAAGCCTGAGCAAAGAACGCCTTTATCGCCGCCGCTTTTCCAGGAAGGCGGCGGCGAAAAAGCCGCCCATGCTTCGCTAACGCTGGCTTACGAGTGCCTGTCGGTGGTCAGCACTTTCAGCCCCAGCATCCGGGACAACGGCGCCGGATCACGCAAAAGCTCGCGCCATCCCAGTTTCCGCGACAGCGGCGCCGGGTTCGACGACAGCACGCTCATCCCGGCCGCGCGCGACAGCGGCGCGGCATTCGATGACAAGGTGGAAAGCCCAAGCGCCGACGACAACGGCGCCGCCTTTCCGGTCAGCGTCGGCAGCCCGAGCGCCGAGGAAAGCGGCGCCGGATTGTGGGTCAGCGTGGCAAACCCATGTGATGTGGCGCCAGGACTTTGCGAGCGCGACAGCGTAGGCATACCCAGCAGACGTGACAGCGGCGCCGGATCGTGCGACAGCGTCGGCCAGCCGAACGCGTTGGAGAACGGTGCTGCGTTGTCCGGCGACACGCCGTGCAATCCCGCGTAACCGGCCATGCTCTGGCCTGCGTCCTCGGCGGGTCCCGCTGCCTCGAGCAATTTCGTCGCTTCCTGCGCATAGCCGAACGGCGGATCCACGATCACCAGCGCCGCCCCGGCGCTCAAGCGTTCCGCCAGATGCGCGGCACTCTCCTGCGTGATGCCGTGGCGGTGCAATTCATCGGTGCCCGCTGCCGCGCCTGTTCCACCAATAAGCTGCGCATTTTCAAAACCGGCGTGCTTGAGCTCGTCGAATGCTTTTTGCGCATCGGCCGAGGCGTGGAACAGCCGGGAGATCTGCATGGTGTGGGCTCTCCTTCAGGTTTAGGCGTGCATCCAGTTTGAAGCGTGCATCCAGTTCGAGGCGTGCATCTCAGGGCCGATGGTTCTGCGGCACCGCGCCGAGCACAGGCGCACCCGTCCGCCGAACCAGTGGGAGCAACGTTGCAAGCGTGGCAATCAGCAAGACGATTTCCAGCCCATAAACTGCATCGTATCCCGACGCAGGGCTGAGCGCGTAAGGAAACTTCGCCGCTGCGACCATATCGCGCAGCACACCACCCAACGCGATGGCAGCACCCGCGGCGGAAGCCTGCACCGCGCCCCAGGTACCCAGCGCCAACCCCGTCTGGTTGACGGGTGCCAGGTTCATGGTCGCCGTCAGCGTGCCATGGCCGAACAGCCCCGCGCCGAACCCAATCAGCAGCGTGCCCACGCCGAACAACAGCGCCGATCCCTGCGGCGCGGCCAGAATGACCAGCACGAAAGCCGGAATGCCGGCCAGAGCCCCGTAGCCTGCCATGCGGAACGGGTCCGCACCGCGGCCGAGCACGCGCGAGGCAAGGCCGAACCCGAACAGCCCGCCGATAGCCAGCGTCGCCGTGAGCTTGGTCGTATCCCCCACGCTCAGATGCAGCACCTGCCCGCCATAAGGTTCCAGCAGCACGTCCTCCATGCTGAAGGCCATCGTCCCCAGCCCCACCACCAGCAGGCGGCGCAACGCCTGGCCGCCGGCGATAAAACTCTGCCAGGCCGCGGCGAAACTCGGCGGCCGGCCCGTCGAGGCTGGGCGCGAGCGCCTGCTCTCCTGCTTCCACAGCGCCGTGATGTTCAGCACGATCGTCAGCACGGCGGCGGCCTGTATGACCTGCACCAGCCGTCCCGCCGTGAAGTCGGCGAGGAACACGCCGAACCCCAGTGCGCTGGCGATCATCCCCGCCAGCATCGTCACATACATCAGCCCAACGACCTTGGGCTGCGACGAGACAGGCGCCAGATCAGTCGCCAGCGCCAGCCCGACCGTCTGTATGGTGTGAAGCCCGGCCCCCACCAGCAGAAACGCGACAGAGGCTCCAAGCAGCCCGATCCAGGCCGGCGCAAGCGCGGCATTGCCCTGTCCCGCCAGCACCAGCAGCGCGAAAGGCATGATCGCCAGTCCGCCGAACTGCACCATCGCGCCCCTGAACATGAACGGCACGCGCCGCCACCCGAGCGCCGACTGGTGCACGTCCGACCGGAACCCGATCAGCGTCCGGAACGGAGCCGCAATCAGCGGCAACGAGATCATGATGCCGACGAGCGAGGCCGGCACATGAAGTTCCACGATCATCACGCGGTTCAGCGTGCCGACAAGCAGCACCAGCGCCATGCCGACCGACACCTGGAACAGCGACAGGCGCAGCAGCCGCGAAAGCGGCAAATCCGGCGTCGCCGCATCGGCGAACGGCAGGAAACGCGTGCCCATGCCGATCCAGGCACGCATCGCCGCCTTACTGGCGCGGTTCATCCGGCAAAAGCCAGAGGGGCCGCCCCTGGCTTTGCTGCCTCGGCCATGATCCGCTCAGTTGGTGCTGGCGGTTCGCGTGGGTACCGGCGCCACCGTTGTCGTCAACGCCGTGCGCGTCGTCGCGGCATTCACTGTCGGCGCCACCGTGATCACGAAGGAAGCCGGTGAAGCACCGGTAGCCGGCACAGGCGTCACTTTCATCGAAAACGCCGACGCCGACGGCGAAACCGGCACCGCCTCGGATGTACGTGTCCTGGTCCCACCTTCCCAGTAACGCGACATCCAGTCCGTATGCGTCATGACCGCGGTATGCACGGCCAGCGACGTCAGCGCCACGCTGCCGAGAAACAGCGGCAAACCCACAGTCGGGTTCACCACGCACCAGATCCTGCCTTGGTTCATTGCGAGTCCCTCCCGTTCCTAATGCAGCCAGGGCGAATAGATGTAAGCCAGGATCTGCGCGAATACGGACAACACGAAGAACACCCGCGCCCCATCGATGACATGCCTGTGCAGCTCTTCCGATTCAGGAATCGTCAGCCCGGTCGGCCAGACCTTATGGAGATCGTCGATCGAATTCGTGGAACCACTCATCGTAACGCCTTTCACCGCTTGGAAAGCTGCGTGCTGACACCCGCACGCGGGCTGCCAATCACCGCTACGATCCAAAAAAATCGCGGCGGCTGTCATCCTCAATGGACACATTCGTGTGTCAATAGAACGTTACGCTCGTGTCATCGGTTGTCAAGCCGAACTTTCACCACAAGCAAGGTCTCGCCTCCGCTCCAAACCCACTTTCTTCTCCCTCCCCATTCATAGGGGAGGGCCGGAATGGGGGCCGGCCAGCCAAAATTTTTGCAAACTGGGACTCAGGAAGCGGAAGGGCCCAGCCAAACATCCAAAAGTTTTTTGCTTCTTTTTTTCAAAAAAGAAGACGCTTCCCTAAGAGCCTGTCCCGGAATGCGCTAGGCCGAGTCAGCTGGCGTGGTTTGGCGAGCATCGGAGCGGAGTGGCCTCCAGGGCCATGAGCACCGAAGCATCGCGCCGAGGCGCGTCTCCGACACGACCGAACCGCGTCAGATGGCCGGCATAGTAGCATTTCAAGCCGGGGTCAGAACGGCTTCAACAGCCGCTCTATATAATCCAGCTCCTGCTGCTTACGCTCCCGGTCCGCATCCCGCCGGCGCAGCTCATCCTGAATAGCCCGGCTACGCGCCTCCTCCCGCTTATCCGGCACATGCAATCCGGGATCGTCCCCTGCGCCCCCCTGGCCGTCCACGCTGCGTCCGAACGGATCGTGGCTGTGCCCGTCTTGGTCATCGCCCTGGTCGCCGGCCTGGTCGTCGCTTTCGCCGCCCTTGGTGTCGCCATTGTTCTGTTGCAGGCCGAGCTGCATCTGCCCGCCTTGCGGCGTCATTTGACGCGCCATGTCCTGGCCGCCCTTTTGCAGCGCCTCGACGGCGCGCCCTGCCGCCCCGCGCGCGTGCGCATCCTGGTCGTTGGTGAAGGACTGACGCGCCTGGTTCATGTCCTCGCCGGCCTCGTCGAAATTCTTCGGCGGCTCGCCGCCCGAGGCGCCGAACGCGCCTTTCAGCGCCTCCAATGCGCGCGACAGCGACTTCTGCGTATGCGCGTCGGCCTGCCGTGCGGCATGTCCCGCATCATCGGCACCCTCCTGTTCCGGTGGCGGCGGCTGCAAGAGATTGAAACCGGGGATGCGCTGCATGTCTGGCCGCGGTGCCGGCGCACGCGACTGCGCATGATCCATCAGCCCACTTTCCCGCTTGATGAGATCCTGCACCGCGCCCATCAGTTGCCGACCGCGCTTGGCCTGCTCGGCCTGCTTCTGCGCTTCCTTCGGGCTCATGATCTTCGCCGACTGCAGCTTGTCGAGCATCTTTTCCAGCTCTGCCATCTGCTGCCGCGCATCCTCCATGCGGCCTTCGCGCAGCGCCTGCTGCATCTTCTGCATTTTCTTGTCGATCGCGGCATTCGACAATTTCTGCGTATGCGGATCGAACGGCGCCAGCGCGCCCTGCCTCACCGCCTGCTGCGCTAGATCCTGCATGCGCTTGTCCAGCGCCTGCCGCAGCGCATCCATGCGCCGCTTCAGCTCGCTGTCAGGCAACTTGCCGCGCGCATGCTCCTCGAAACCCTTGCGCAAATTCTCCCGCGCTTCCGCCAGCGCGCGCTCCGACGCATCGGGCAACAATCCATCGAGCGCCAGCGCCAGCGTGTAAAGCCGGCTCTCCGCCTCGTCGAACGCCGCCTGCCCATGCACGTCGCGCAGCAACGCCGAAATCGCGACAAGGTTGAGATAAATGCCGGTCTTTCCGCCATAGGCGAGCTTGGCGTCCGCCAGCGCATCGATGTCGGAAGCAGGGCTATCCTGGTCGGATGGCGCCAGCGCAAAACGCCGCCTTACATCGGCCAGCGCGCGCGCTAGCGGATTGCGGAACTGCCGTGCCGGCAGCAGCAGGCTTGCAGACGGGCTGCTCGCATGCTGCCCGGAGACATCGGTCGCCGAGAGCTGTGCCGTCATGCGCACGCCGGCATAAGGGTTGGCCGAAAGATCGGGCGAAGCAGCACCTCCCGCATCCTTCGGCGTTCCAGGCAGCGGCAGCGGAATATGCAAATGCGGCAGATCCGCGTGCCCCTCCGGCGCCAGATCCGCCGACAGCGACGCCACACCCCAGCGCTGCGAAACATGCCAGGGCAGGCGTGTCGAAAGCGATTTCGGCGCCGGCCCAGGCGGCTCGGACCACGCGACCACAGGCGGGTCGTTCGGCAGCACCGTCACCGGCCAATGCGCCACCTCACCCAGAAAACGCGTCACCCGCAACGTGCCGCTCTCGCTCAGCGCCAGCTTCGCCTGCCAGCTCTGATGGCCGAGCTTGGCGAATTTCTCCGTCCGGTTCCCAAGCGTGAGGTACGGCCCGAAGCGCCCGCCTGTGAGCGTCACATGCAGCATCGAACCCGCCGGCACCGTCACGCCCGAAGCATCGCCAGGCAGGAACAGCAGCGGCCGCCCCGTATAGCCCGGCGGCTCGATCCAGGCCTGCACCGTCGGCGCCGCGCCGAAAGAGGGCAGGTGCGGCAGGAACGCCCCCGCCAGCCGGTCACCCGCCCGCGGCCCAGCCACCACCAGCCCTGCGATCAGCAGCAGCAAGCCCGCCGCACGCAGCGCGAAAGGATCGGCTTCCACCAACCCAAGCGACGGCCCACGCAGCCGCAAACGCCCCAGCGCCGCCAACGCGCGCGCCTGATGCGCCGCCCAGAAAGCATCGTTCCCGCCATCCGCAGGCCTGTCGCGCAGCACGGCGAACGGCCGGTGCGCAATCCCGCCATCGCGCTCTAGCCGGCTCTCCGCGTCCGCAACCCCCGGCCGCCTGAATCCCCTCATGCCCAGCACCACCAGCCCAGCCACCGCCGCGACCAGAACAACCAGCGCAGGCACACCTGCGACCGCCCCCGGCAGCCCGAACAGCCCAAGCCCCAGTAATGCCAGGAACAGGATCGCCGGCCGCCAGAAAGCCCGCGCCAGCACCTCCACCCATAACACCAGCCGCGCCGCGGCCAGCATGGACCTGACCCGACGGTTCAAGCGGGCACCGCTAACGAAGAAGATGGCAGCAGAGGAGATTGATGGGTCATGGCCGGTACGATCTCTCCCTCGAACAGCGCATCCGCCCGCCCACGCGCGGTGATCAGGTGGGCTCTCCCCCCGTCCAACAGCACCTGCGCCGCCCGCGGCCGCGCATTATACGTAGAACTCATCACCGCACCGTAAGCCCCGGCATCCAGGATCGCCACCAAAGCGCCATCCGCCAGAGGCGCCAGCAGCCTGTCCCGCCCGAAGATATCGCTGCTTTCGCAAACCGGCCCCACGATCTCCGACCGCTCGGGAGCCCGCACGAAATCCGCCGCCCCCACAGGCACAATCCCGTGCCAGGCATCGTACATGGCCGGCCGCACCAGATCGTTCATCGCCGCATCGAGCACCACGATCGGCCGCTCCATCCCGGCCCGCTTGGTGCGTATCACCCGAGCCAGCAGCAGGCCCGCACCCGCCACCAGCCACCGCCCAGGCTCGATCGCCAGCCCCACATCGAGCCCGCCGAACGCCTCCCCGATAGCCCCGGCCCAGGCCTCTGGCAGCGCCTCCGGCTCCCCCTGATACCCCACGCCAAGCCCGCCGCCGCAATCTACCACCGCGACCACATGCCCATCGGCCCGCAACCCTTGGACCAGCGATGCCAGCCGCCCATAAGCCTCCCTGAACGGCGCCATGGCGAAAATCTGGCTGCCGATATGCACCGCCAGCCCACGCATCGCGATCCCCGGCAGCCCCGCGCCCTGCTCGTAAAGGCCGGCCACATCCCCCAAGGGAATGCCGAACTTGTCCGCCGCCCGCCCGGTGCTGATCTTCTCATGCGTGTCGGCGTCCACGTCCGGGTTCACCCGCAGCGCCACTGGAGCCTTCACCCCCATCGAAGACGTGACCGCCGAGAGCATCGACAGCTCCTCCGCGCTCTCGACATTGATCTGCCCAATGCCGTGCGACAGCGCGAGCCGAAGCTCCTCCTCCGTCTTCCCCACGCCCGAAAACACGATGTCCGCAGGCGCAAAACCCGCCCGCAGCGCCCGCAGCAGCTCCCCGCCGCTCACCACATCCGCGCCCAACCCCTCGGCCGCGATGAGCGACAGCACCGCCAAATGATCCAGCGCCTTCACGGCATAATGCGCCGCCACCCCGGGCATCGCCGCGCGCAGCCGCCTGCACCGCGCGCGAATGGTCCCCGCGCCATAAACATAGGCCGGCGTCCCGAACTCCGCCGCGACCGCCGCAAGCGGAACACCCTCCAGCAGCAACCCGTCGAAGGCGTGAGCCACAAGATGCGGCCGCGCCGCCAGCAACTCCCCAGCCGAAGGGTCGCTCACGGATGCGTCGGATAGGTCTTGTGGTAGGTGATCTGGTCAGGCGGCCCGGGCGGGCTAGGTGCGTTCTTCTTCCCGCAGGCGCTCAGCACCAGCGCCGCCCCTGCCAGCGCCGCAATCCAGCGCGACGCCTGCGCCGCCACACGCGCCGGCGACGTTCCCCCAAAACTCGTGCGCGACGCCACCGAAGCATCCACCCCAAGCACCCCGAAAACCTCTTCCGTGATACGCGGCTCCACCCCCTGCATGTCGGCCAGATCCAAACCCTCCAGCCCAACCCCCTTCTGCTCGGCAAGCGCCACCAGCCGCCCCGTCACATAATGCGCGTCGCGGAACGCCAGCCCCGCCACCCTCACCAGCCAATCCGCCAAATCGGTCGCAGTGGAGAACCCGGCCCCAGCCGCCGCCCGCATGGCCGCCAGGTCCGGGGCCATGTCCCGCACCATCCCAGCCGTCGCGGCAATCGCCAGCGACCACGCCGCCGCCGCCTCGAACACCGGCTCCTTGTCCTCCTGCATGTCCTTCGAATAGGCCAGTGGCAGCCCCTTCATCACCATCAGCAGCCCCACCAGCGCGCCCGTAATCCGCCCCGTCTTCGCACGCGTCAGCTCCGCCGCATCCGGATTGCGCTTCTGCGGCATGATCGAGCTGCCGGTCGTGAACGCGTCCGACAATGTCAAAAACCCGAAAGGCGCGCTGCACCAGACCACGATCTCTTCCGCGAACCGCGACAGATGCACCGCCGAAATCGCCGCCGCCGCCAGAAACTCCAAGGCGAAATCCCGGTCCGACACCGCATCCAGCGAGTTGGCCGCCGGCGCATCGAACCCCAGCGACGCCGCGGTAAAATCCCGATCGATCGGAAACGACGTCCCGGCCAAAGCCGCAGCCCCCAACGGACACTCGTTCATCCGACGCCTGGCATCAGCCAGCCGCCCCCTGTCCCGCCCGAACATCTCCACATACGCTAGCAAATGGTGCCCGAACGTCACCGGCTGCGCCGTCTGCAAATGCGTAAACCCGGGCATCACGTCGCCCGCATGCTCCGCCGCGCGCCCAGCCAGCGCCGCCATCAGATCCGCAAGCTGAGCATCAACCCCGTCGATCGCATCGCGCACCCACAGCCGGAAATCCGTCGCCACCTGATCGTTCCTGCTGCGCCCGGTATGCAGCCGCCGCCCAGGCTCGCCGATCCTCTCCGCCAGCCGCGCCTCGATATTCATGTGAATATCCTCGAGCGCATCAGCGAACGGGAACGTGCCCGCCTCGATCTCCGCGGCAATCCCCTCCAGCCCGCCGCGAATCGCCGCCTCGTCGGCCGCCGTGATAATCCCCACCCGCCCCAGCATCGCCGCATGCGCCAGCGACCCGGCGATATCCTGCCGCCACAGCTTCCTGTCGAACCCGATCGAGACGTTGATCCGCTGCATGATATCGGAAGGGGCCTGAGCAAACCGCCCACCCCACTGCATATTGGCGCTATCGCTACCCGAGGTCATGAAATGGCTCTGCTCACCCGTCGAACGCTCGTCGCCTACTCCCTCGCAGGAGGTGCGATGGCCGCAGGCACGGCGACCCTAGTCGGCACCCTGGCAGCGCGCAAACCCGCGCAGGCCGAGGAAGTGACCATGCTCCCCCTCTCCACCATCGAGCGCATCACCCCCCCAGGCGACCTCCCGGACACCCCCGTCACCGCCATGGACGGCACCACCAAACACCTCATGTCCGACTGGAAAGGCCAGGTCGTGGTCCTGAATTTCTGGGCAACCTGGTGCATCCCCTGCGTCGCCGAACTCCCGGCCCTCGATCACCTCGCCGCCGACAACCCCGGCATCACCGTCCTGGCCCTCTCTGCCGACCGTGCAGGCGCCGACGCCGTCCGGCCCTTCCTCGCCGCCCACAACATCACCCACGCCACCATCCTGCTCGACCCGCACATGGAAGCAGGCCGCGCCTTCAACGTCGCCGGCTTCCCCACCACCCTCATCATCGACCCATCCGGCCACCTACGCGGCCGCCTCGAAGGCCCCGCCAACTGGGCCGCCGCCGCCGACACCATAAAATCCCTAGTCGCCTAACTTCTTCCTTCTCCCGCCCCTTCTATGGGGGAGGGCCGGGGAGGGGGCCGACGAAGCCAGCAAAGCAAGAAAGCAAGCGTCTTCTTTTTTAAAAAAAAGAAGCAAAAAACTTTTGCACCTAAAGTAAGCAGCGAGGGCGACACGAGCGAACATCTTCGCGAGCTTCGTGGCTGCTCTGACTTCGCGTTCTTCGTGTTACATCTTCCCTGGCAAACGACGCCACGGCGCCTAACCTAAAGCCGCAACCGCCTCCGACACCGTCTGCTCGACAGTCCCCTCGACCTCGACCGTGATCGGCCTCTCGTCCGCCCCAGGCTCCTCCAGCGTATGCAACTGGCTCTCCAGCATGCTCGCAGGCATGAAATGCCCAGTTCGCTTCTCGATCCGATCCTCGATCGTCTTCTCATCCGAGTGCAAATACAGCACCCGTACAACCTCCCGCCCATCCACCAGGAAATCGCGATATTTCCGCTTCAAGGCGGAGCACGTCACCAATCCCGGCTCCCCGGCCTCGACCTGCCCATCGATCCAATGCTTGATGGCCGCAAGCCAAGGCGCGCGGTCCTCGTCAGTCAGCGGAATCCCGGCATGCATCTTCTGCACGTTGGAAGGCGGATGCAACGCATCACCCTCCTGGAATTTCCAGCCAAGTTTCGCAGCCAGCGCCTCGGCGATCGTGCTTTTGCCAACCCCCGAAACGCCCATGACGATAAGCACCCGCCGCTCATCGCTCATCGCGCAATGCGCCGCACGCCATCCGCCCCGGCAATCAACGCCATTTCCGCCATGCCGATGAAGAAACCCGTCTCGATCACCCCAACAACATCCCGAACCTTTGCGTTCAGCGCACCCGGATCGGCAATCGGCGCAAACCGGCAATCCAGAATGTAATTCCCCCCATCGGTCAGATACGCTTTCTCCCCAGCCATCCGCCGCACCGGCGTCGCGCCAAGATCCACCAGCCTCTGCGAAGTCAACTCCCACCCGAACGGCGTCACCTCGACAGGGATCGGGCAAAGTTCTCCAAGCCTGTCCACCATCTTTCCCTCGTCGGCGATAATCACCAGCCGCCGCGCCGCCCCCGCCACCATCTTCTCGCGCAGCAAAGCCCCGCCCAACCCCTTCGTCAGATCAAGGCCCACGCGCGTAATCTCATCAGCCCCGTCGATTGCAATATCGATCCGCTGATGTGTCGCGAACGTCACGATCTCGATCCCGCCCGTCCGCGCCTGCTCACCACTACGCTCGGACGTAGGAATCCCCACGATCTTCAATCCGCCACGCACCCGCGCTGCCAACGCATCGATGAAAAATGCCGCCGTCGATCCGGTACCAAGCCCGACGACGCTGCCATCCTCGACAAGCGCCGCCGCCTCTTCGCCAACCTGTTTCTTCAGCGCATCGCGGTCGCTCATCCAGCCGCGGCCTCATCCAGAAACCAGGTGATCTGCCCGATGCTCGTCACGCGCGCCGCAGGCTGGCTGCGGTCATGCGCCAGAACCTTCTTCACTACCGGCGCCTTGCCTGCGCCCGCCACGAGAAACGCAACCTGCCTGCTGCAGGCAATCGCCGGATAGGTCAAAGTAAGCCGGGGCTGCGGCACCTCAGTCGTCACCGCCGTCACCCAGGCCAACTCCTCCTCCAACGACGGCGTGCTGGGGAACAACGAGGCCGTATGGCCATTCTCGCCCAACCCCAGCAGCACCACATCGAAGAGCGGCCGCGCCATGTCGAGCACCATGTCGCCGTAATAGGTCTGCAGATCCTGCTGATACCCCGCCGCATCCGCCTCCGGCGTTCCGCCGACAGGCACCCAATGAATATTCGCCGCCGGAACCGGAACATGATCCAGCAACGCCTCCCGCGTCATGCGCTGATTGCTGTCCTTGTCCGTCACCGGCACATGCCGCTCGTCACCCCAGAACAGATGCACCCGGTCCCAAGGCATGCGCTTGCTGAACTCGTCCTGCACCAGAACCTCGTATAACCGCTTCGGCGTCGATCCGCCCGACAAGGCGATGGAAAAACGTCCCGACGATGCGACCGCAAGATCCGTAAGCCACCCTGCAACATGCCGGGCCAGCGCGTCCGCGTCGGCGGTTTTGACGATCTGCGGTTCTGGCATGCCCTATCTCCCTGGTATTAGAAAGCAAGGTCTTCTTTTTTGAAAAAAAGAAGCAAAAAACTTTTGAGAGTCTGGGCCGAGCCTTGCCAACATTGCGAGGAGCCGCTTGGTGACGAAGCAATCCAGAGCAAGCGCCCCAGGCCAGACATCAACGCCCCGTGCAAACGAACAGAAGTTTTTTGGTTCTTTTTTTCAAAAAAGAACACGCTTACTTCTACTTGCCTTCCAGTACATACCGCTCCAACCCGCTGGCAAACCCCTCTTCTTCAGAAGAGCTGCTCACATGCGTAGCCGCACCACGCACCGCCTCACTGGAATTGCCCATCGCAATCGACATGCCACTGCGCTTGAACATGTGCACGTCGTTAGGCTGATCACCCAAAGTCACGATCTGCTCGAGCGGGATATTCAACCGCTTCGACAGCCACGACACGGCAAATCCCTTGTTCGCCTCCGGATGCGTCACGTCGAGATAATAAGGCTGCGACCGCGCGGCAGACGCCGTATCGCCCAGCGCGTCCTGCACCGCCTTCTCACATTTCTCGACAGCATCCAGGTCGTCGCTGACGCCGACGATCTTCACAGCCTTGTCCAGCGCATCGCCATAATCGGCGACCACTTTCGGCGGAAACTTCACCGTCCATTCCTCGCGCGCGGCGTGCGGCGCATCCTTCTTGTGTATCAGCCAATCATTGCCGCTGTAGAGCCAAGCATCCAGCCCCGCCTTCTCGATGAGCGATATGGCTTTTTCCGTGACATCGCGGGGCAGGGTGCGTGCCTCGATCTCCGAAAGATCGGGGTTGGTCCACAATCCGCCATTGAACCCGGCAATCGGCGTGTCGATCGCCAACGGCTCGATCAGCATGGCCATGCCTTTCGGTGGCCGGCCGCTGGTCACCGCAAACACGATGCCCCGTTTGCGTAACTCCTTCACCGCCGCGATGGCGCGCTCGGTGAGTATCTTCTCCTTGGTGACGAGCGTTCCGTCCACATCGGTGAAAACCAGCTTGATGTCCGCCATCAGGCCACTCCCTTGTTATGCGCGAGAACATAGCTGGTCACCGCATGCGCCCAGCCATCCTCCTCGTTGCTTCTGCTGACGAAATCAGCCCGCGCCTTCATCGACTCAGGCGCATTGCCCATGGCAATCGGAAATCGTGCCACATCGAACATCGGCAAATCATTGGTCATGTCACCGATGCACGCCGTCTCCTCCAACGGAATGCCGAGCAACTTCGAAGCCTGTCTCACAGCCTCGCCCTTGTTCGCATCAGGATGGGTGATATCGAGGTAATATTGCTGGCTGAGATGCACGGAAGCCCGTCCAGCCAGCCGCTCCTGCAACACCTGCTCGCACTCGGCAAGCTTTGCAAAATCCTTGCTCGCCGCCATGATCTTCCCGACATGGCCGAGCAAGCCGTCGAAATTCTCCACCACGGTAAACGGCATCTTCACCGTCCGCCTCTCCCAATCGACATAGTCCCCGGCGGGGTTCAGCATCAGCCATTCGTCTGCGGTAAAAACCCAGGGATCGATGCCTACGCCGCGCAGGTGTGCGATGGCCTCCTGCGCCGTCGCAGGATCGATCGTCTTGAACGAAAGCACCTCGCCACCGGGCGACATCATGGCCCCGCCATTGAACGCGCCACGCGGCGTGTCCAGGCCGAGCGCATCCGCAAACAACGCCACCCCATGCGGCGGCCTGCTGCTGGTCAGCACGAGCTTCACACCGCCGGCGGCAAGACTGTCCGCCGCGGCCCGGACGGCAGGCGTGAGCACCTTGTCCTTGGTCACTAAGGTGCCGTCGATGTCAGAAACCAGCAAGCGGATCATCGAGCGATCGGCATCCAATGTCGCCCGCTCAATCCCAGGAGTTCATCGGCCGCATCGGGACCTTCGCTGCCCGCAGCGTAAGGATGCACATGAATGTGCCCGGCATCCCAGCTATCCAGCGCCGGCTGCACCACCGACCATCCAGCCTCCACATTATCGGCGCGCTGAAACAACGTCGCATCGCCGATCAGGCAATCATACAGCAGCGTCTCGTAACCCGTGCTCGGCCCTTCGTGGAAATAATCGGCATAATTGAAATTCATCCGCACGCCGCCAAGCTTCACGCGTGGCCCGGGAACCTTGGCGCTGAACTGCAAGGTCACGCCTTCCGTCGGCTGGATATGCAGATACATGATGTTCGGCGTCAGCTTCTCCACCGGCGTATCACGGAACAACGCATATGGCGCCTGCTTGAAATGGATCGAAATCTCGGTCCGCCTTTGCGCCAGCCGCTTGCCTGTCCGTACATAGAACGGCACCCCCGCCCACCGCCAATTATCGATGGCCAGCTTCATCGCAATGTAAGTCTCTGTCGACGAATTCGGGTCGACATCCGGTTCCTGCCTGTAACCAGGCATCGAGTGCCCTGTCCGATACTGCCCGCGCACCACGTCGCTCACCACCTGGCGCCCTGTCAGCGGATGAATCGCCTGAATGACCTTGGACTTTTCCGTGCGGACCGCATCGGCGTCGAACGACGTCGGCGCCTCCATGGCCACCATGGCAAGGAGCTGAAACAGATGGTTCGGTACCATGTCGCGCATGGCGCCGGTGCCCTCATAGAACTTCCCGCGTTGCTCCACGCCCACCGTCTCGGCCGCCGTGATCTGCACATGATCGATGTTGTCGCGTGTCCAGATCGGTTCGAAGATCCCGTTGGAGAAGCGCAGCGCCATGATGTTCTGCACCGTCTCCTTGCCCAGGTAATGATCGATGCGATAAATCTGGTTCTCGTCCAGAGTCTGCAGCAAAGTGCTGTTCAGCGACTTGGCGCTTGCCGCGTCATGGCCGAACGGCTTCTCCACCACGACGCGCCGGAAGAACATCTCTCCCTCGTTCGTCAGCCCCGCATTCGCCAACATCGTCGACAAGCCCTCAAAGAACCGGGCGGCTGTCGCGAAATAGAAGATCGCGTTCGTGCCTTCTCCGACCCGCGTCCTGATCTGCGCGAACGTCTCCGGATTGGCGAAGTCGCCCTTCAGGTAATGCAGCCGCTCGCACATCCACTCCCAGCATTCGGCATTGAGCGAAGTCGCACTCTCCGCCCGCCGCTCGGTGACGAAATGCTCCATCGTCTCCTGCAACTGCTTCTGGAACGCCTTGTCGTCCAGATCCCTGGCGTCAACGCCAAGAATGGAAAACCCCTCGTCCAGCAACCCGGCGAGCCGCAGATTATACAAAGCCGGCATCAGCAGCCTGCGGGTAAGATCCCCGCCGGCGCCGAAGATGACAAAGCAGCATGGTGGCGCCGCGCTGGCCCGGGCCAGGCTAGACGGTTGCTCATCCAGCATCGGTCCCGAGAGATCCATGCGCCCCGCCCTAGCTATGTGGCTCGACGTGACCGCCGAACTTGTTCCGCATCGCGCTCAGCAGCTTCTCGCCGAACGTGTTGTCCGACCGCGACCGGAACCGCGTATAAAGGGCTGCGGACAGCACAGGCACCGGCACCGCCTCCTCGATCGCTGCTTCGATCGTCCAGCGTCCCTCGCCTGAGTCCGAGACATGACCGGTGAACTCGGAAAGCGTGTCGTTCTCAGCGAGCGCCGACGCCGTCAGGTCGAGCAACCAAGAGGACACCACGCTTCCACGCCGCCAGACCTCTGCGATATCGGCCGTGTCCAGCGTGAAGCGCTCATCCTCAGGCAGCTCCTTCGACGACTTTGATTGCAGAACGTCGAAGCCCTCGGCATAGGCCTGCATCATTCCATATTCGATGCCGTTATGGACCATCTTCACGAAATGCCCCGACCCAGCCGGGCCGCAATACATATAGCCCTGCTCAGGCCGCGGATCGCGATCCTTGCGCTCCGTCGTGCGCGGAACATTTCCCATGCCCGGTGCCAGCGCCGCAAAGATCGGATCCAGATGTTCCACGATCTTCGCCGGACCGCCGATCATCATGCAATAACCCCGCTCCAGCCCCCACACGCCGCCGGACGTGCCGACATCGACGTAGTGAATGCCTTTCGCCTCAAGCGCCTTCGCACGCCTGATGTCGTCCTTGTAGAACGTGTTGCCGCCATCGATGACCGTGTCGCCCTTCTCGAGCAATCCACCCAGCTCCTCGATCGTCGCTTCCGTGATCGCGCCGGCAGGCAACATCACCCAAATAGCCCGCGGTGCCTCCAGCTTCTTCACGACGTCGGCAAGATCCGACGCAGCGGCCGGGCCCTGCGCCGTGATCTTCTTCACCGCGTCCGCGCTCCTGTCGAAAACCACGCAGTGATGCCCCGCGCGCGTAAGCCGCACGCTGATGTTGCCGCCCATTCTGCCTAAGCCGATGACGCCTAACTGCATGTTCTTCTCCTGAGTGAAGTTAAGGAAGACAGGAGTTCTTTTTTGAAAAAAAGAACCAAAAAACTTTTGCGACCTGGGGACCGAGATCGTGGAAAGGCCCAGCCCAACGGTTCAAAAGTTTTTTGCTTTTTTTTTTCAAAAAAGAAGTCCTTCCTTCCTAGTTAAGCGCCCCAACCAAAGCCTTTGACAACGAGGCAAGCCCCGCATCAACGTCCGACCCCAGATGCACGCGCAAGGCGCGACGCCCGCGCTCGGCAAGCACACCGAAATCGCCGCGCGCCTGCGCCGCCTTCACCACGCTGAACGTGTAGCGCTCGCCTGGCACTTCCAGGTCATGCGCATCATCTGCCGTAATCTGCAGGAACACGCCGCTGTTCGGCCCGCCCTTGTAAGCCTGCCCGGTCGAATGCAGGAATCGCGGCCCGAACTCTGCCACCACGGCGACATGCTTTGCGTCGCGTATCGTCGTGCGCAGCTCCTGCAGCGCCTCGATGCGCGCCGCATTCCGCTCCACGTAGGCGAGCAGCCCGACATAATCGCCAGGGTGGATTTGCGCCACCAGCGCACGCAGCACCGCGTCCAGGCTATCGCCCTTTAGCGCCGCTGCATTGCGAGGATCGGCAAACAACTTCACGCCGTCGAATGTCGCGAACGGCGCCTCCTCTGGCAGCGAGCCATCCTTGTTGTAGGCATCGGTCAACTCGCGCGTCTTGACCTTACTCGCCTCCACATCGGGTTGGTTGAAAGCATCGATACCGATGATGCTGCCGGCCACCGCAGTCGCAAACTCCCACAGGAAGAATTGCTGCCCGATTTCCTGGTGCCCGTTGATGGATACATGCGCCACCGGCTGCCCCGCCTTCTCCAGCGCCTCGATGGCTGCATTCTGCGCATGCTCCGGCGCATCGGCGAGATGCAAATACGCGAACACCCGGTCGTTGCCGTAAACCTCAGGCGCCCCTAGCGGCTCGGCATCGACAGGAACCAGCCCCTTGCCGATTTTGCCTGTGCTTTCCGCAAGCAGTTGCTCGAGCCAAGCGCCAACGCTCGCCACCCCGGGCGACGCCACGATCGTCACCTTGTCCCGCCCATGCTTGGCAGCAACACCCAGGAACGTGCCGAGCTGCACGCCAGGATTGGCATCCGGCGGCGTGCCAGGCGAGCACGACCGCACCATGCGCGCCGTAGAACGCAGGAACTGTTCGACATCGATGCCGATCGCCGCAGCAGGCACCAGGCCGAAGTTCGACAGCACCGAGTAGCGCCCGCCTATCCCGGGATTGCCGAAGAAGATCTTCCTGAACCTGTCGCCCTCGGCCACCTTCTGCATGTGCGAGCCAGGGTCGGTCACGGCCACGAAATGCTGACCCGCCTTGTCGGCGCCCACAGCCTCCTGCATCCGCGCCCAGAAATACGCCTTCAGGATATTCGGCTCGAGCGTCCCGCCGGACTTGCTCGAAACGATCACCAATGTCTTCGCCAGATCGACCTTGTTCTCGAAAGTCTTGATCTGCTGCGGATCCGTGCTGTCCAGCACATGCAATTCGGGCCACCCGGCGCGATGCCCGAACGTCAGCCCGAGCGTCTCCGGGCCAAGGCTCGATCCCCCCATGCCAAGCAGCAGCACATGCGTAAAGCCGGCCTGCTTCACGTCCGCCTGGAAGTCCGTCAACTCGCTGACATGCTCGAGCCGCTCATCGACGATGTCGAGCCAGGCCAGCCATTTACCCTCGTCCTCGCCCGTCCAAACCGAGGCATCACGCGCCCAGAGCTTGCGAACCGTGCCGTCCAGCCGCCAGGCCTCCAGGCTCTCCTTGATCGGCTTCTCGAGTGCTTCAGGAACCTTCGTCTTCACGCTCGCAATCGTCTCACCCGCAATCGCCGCGCGCTTGTTGGCAACGGCAAGCAGCAGATGGTCAGCAGCTTCCGCAAACAACTTCACGCCGTCCTCGACAAGCGCTTTGGTCACCCCAGGCATATCCAGCCCGAGCCGTTCGGCTTCGGCCATGACATGCCTGGCACCTTCCACGTCATGCGTCAGCGTAGGCTTCACATGACCATGATCGCGGAACGCATCCATCGTCGCAGGCGGGATCGTATTGACCGTGTCCCTGCCTATCAGTTCCTCGACATAGCGCACATCGCTATAGGCCTTGTCCTTCGTCCCGGTACTGGCCCAAAGCAGCCGCTGCGGATTGGCGCCGGCCGCCTTCAGCTTCTGCCAGCGCTCGCTCTTCATCAGCTCCTCGAACCACACATAGGCGAGCTTCGCATTCGCGATCGCCACCTTGCCCCGGATCGCTTTCAGCGCTTCGGAGTCCTTGTCGTTCGCGGCCAGACGCTGATCGATCTTCTTGTCGATCGAGGCATCGATGCGGCTGACGAAGAAGCTTGCCACGCTGGAAATATGGCTGATGTCCTCGCCCTTCGCGTGCCGGTCCTCCAGCCCCGCGATATACGCCTCGGCAACCTTCTTGTAGCTGTCGATGGAAAACAGCAGCGTGACATTGATGTTGATGCCCTCGCTGATCAGCGTGCGGATGGCCGGCACGCACTCAGGCGTCCCAGGCACCTTCACCATCAAATTCGGCCGCTTCACCCACGCCCAAAGCCGGCGCGCCTCGGCAACCGAATCCTCCATCTTGAGCGCCAGATAAGGCGAAACCTCAAGGCTCACATAGCCATCGAGGCCTTCGGTTTTCTCGAACACCGGATGCAACACAGCGGCGACATGCTGGATGTCCTGCACCGCCATCGTCTCATAGAGGGAGTTCGCATCCATCTCGCCATTCGCGGCAAGTTCCTTGAACTGCGCGTCGTAATCGGCGCCCGAACCCATCGCCTTCTCGAAGATGGACGGGTTGGACGTGACACCACCCAAGCCATCCTCATCGACCAGCTTCTTCAGGCTGCCGTCATCGACGAAGCTGCGCCGGATGAAATCCAGCCATGGCGACTGCCCTTCCGCCAGCAGCTGCTTGAGCGGACTGCCTGTGGTGTGATCCGAGGGATTAGCGACCGTGTCCATGGCGAAGCTCCTTCTTCTCGTAAAATGCGCGTGGCCAACCGGTTCGGGCTTACCCGCGCTCAGCCTGCAGCAGCATGAAGTAAGTTGTATGAATGGCGTGATGGCAGGGCAGGGCGGAACCGTCCGCTCCCGCCGCAGCATCTGGGTGAATCAGCATGACAGCATAACCTGGCTCGAAGATGTCAGACCGTCGCAAGCCATCGCAGTTTCCCCAACCTGGCAATGCGACTGCAATCACGCTTCCGTGACAGGCGCCGCCTTTGTCATGCCAAAACGCCGCTTGATGCTCTCACGGCCACGCTGGAACGTCACGTACAGCATAGGGATCAAGAAGATGCCAACGGCGCTGGCCGCCAGCATCCCGGCGAACACCGGCGTTCCCACGTCCCGGCGGCTGATCTCGGCAGCCCCCGTCGCGAACACCAGCGGAACCAAGCCTAGCACGAATGCGACCGACGTCATCATCACCGCGCGGAACCGCATCTTGGCGCCGAGCGCCGCCGCCTCAACGATCTCCATGCCCTGCTCGCGCTGGTCCTTGGCGAACTCCACGATCAGAATGCCGTTCTTCGCCGCCAGGGCGATCAGCACCACCAGACCGATCTGCGCATAAAGATCGAGCGACAGCCCAGCGAGCATGATACCCAGCATCGAGCCCAGCACGCCCACCACTACCGACAGCAGCACCGGAATGGGAATGACCCAGCTCTCATAAAGACCAACCAGGAACAGATAGGCGAACAGCACGGCGAGCGCCAAAATCGTGCCAGTCTGCCCGGCCGCCGCCACTTCCTGGAACGCCGTCCCCGTCCACTCATAGGCATAGCCCGCTGGCAGCGTCCGCGCCGAAAGCCCGGCCATCGTTGAAATCGCCGTGCCCGACGACACGCCAGGCGCGGGCGAGCCGTTGATTGTCACGGAACGATAATTGTTATAGCGCGTGATCACCTGCGGCCCGAGCGTGATCCGCACGTTGGCAATCGAGCGCAACGGCACCATCTCGCCGGTCTTGTTACGCACATAGATGTTCCACAGCGAGGGTATATCGCTGCGGTCGAAGGCGTCGCCTTCGATATTCACCTGCCACACGCGGCCGAAAAGGTTGAAGTCGTTGATGTAGATGCCGCCGAGCGTCGCCTGCAAAGCGGTGAACACGTCCGACATGTTCAGCCCAAGCGCCTGCGCCTTCTCACGGTCGATATCGAGGAACAGCGAAGGATTGCTCGCTGTGAAGGTCGAGAAGATCGGCCCCAGATGGCTGTCGGCGCGCGCTGCATCCATCAGCCCGTTCATCGTGCTCGCAAGATCGGCCGGATCCTGGCCCTGCAACGCATCGAGCTGATATTCAAACCCGCCCGTCGTCGCCAGGCCAATGATAGGCGGCAGATTGATGGCGATCACATTGGCCGAGCGTATCTGCGCCCCCACGCCGAACACCCGCCCGATCAGCGCGCCCACCTGCGTCTCCGCGGTCGTCCGGTCTGCAAACGGTTTCAGCCGTGCAAACATGAACCCGCTGTTCGGCTCCTGTGCACTGTCGAGAATGGAAAAGCCGACGATGGCGAACGTATCCGCCACACCAGGCATCTTGATGACCTTCTTCTCGAGCTCACCCACCACCCGGCTCGTGCGCGCAACCGAAGCGCCGTCCGGCAATTGAATGGCGATGAAAAACCCGCCCTGATCCTCGCTAGGCAGGAACCCCGTCGGCACCGCGCGAGACACGCCGAACACGATCACCGCGAATATGGCGATCGCCACCACCGACAATGCCGACCGGCGAAGCAGCCGCGTCACGATGTTCGCATAGCCATCGCGCGTCTTGTCGATGCCGCGCAGCACCCGCGCCATGATCCCGGTCTTGCGCTTCTCATGCGGCCGCAGGAACAGCCCGCACAAGGCAGGCGACAAGGTCAGCGCATTCAGCGCCGATATCAGCATCGCTGCGCAGATCGTCACCGCGAACTGCTTGAACAGCACACCCGAAATGCCGGGGATGAACCCGATCGGCACGAACACCGAAAGCAGCACCAGCGTGATGGCGATGATCGGTGCAGTGATCTGCCGCATCGCCTCCTTGACCGAATCCCGAGGATCCCAGTCCGGATGCTCCTCCATGACCCGCTCGACGTTTTCGACCACGACGATCGCGTCATCCACCACGATGCCGATGGCCAGCACCATGGCCAGAAGCGACACGGTATTCGCCGAGAACCCCAGCGCCAGCAGCACGGCAAACGCGCCGATCAGGCTGACAGGCACAGCGACAGTCGGGATGATCGTCGCGCGTATGTTCCCCAGGAACAGGAACACCACGATGACCACGAGAACGAACGCCTCGCCAAGCGTCTTCAGCACCTCGGCGATCGTGTCGGTGACGAACAGCGTGGAATTCCACGTCACCTGGTAGTCCAGCCCTTCGGGAAACCGCTGCTTCAGCTGCGCCAGCTTGGCGTTCACCAGCTTGGCCGTCGCCACCGCGTTCGCGCCTGGTGCGAGGTTGATGCGCATGGCAACGGAAGGCTTGCCGTCCAGCCGGCTCTCGCTATCGACGTTCTGCGCGCCAAGCTCCACGCGCGCCACATCGCTCACACGCAGCACCGACCCATCGGGGTTGGCGCGAACCACGATATCGCCGAACTGCTTCGCCGTGATCAGGCGCCCTTGCGTCTGCACGTTGAACTGGAATTGCACGTCGCGCGAAGCCGGCCGCGCGCCAACGCGCCCGACCGGCGCCACGATATTCTGCGCCTGAATGGCCGAAATCACGTCGCCAGGCGAAAGGTTCAGGTTCGTCAGCCGCTGGCTGTCGAACCAGATACGCATCGAATATTTCTGCTGGCTGAACAGCTGCGCCTGGCCGACGCCGTTGATACGGCTGATCTCGTCCAGCACCCCGATCACCACGTAGTTCGTGATGAACAGCGTATCCTGCCGCCCGGACGCGCTGAAGAAGTTCACGAACTCCAGCACCGCGCTGGAGGCTTTCTGAACCACCAACCCTTCCTGCTGCACTTCCTGCGGCAGCTCGGCCAAGGCCGTCTGCACCCGGTTGTTCACGTTGACCGTGTTGATGTCGGGATCGGTGCCGAGCGCGAAACTGACGGTCAGGTTGTAGCTGCCGTCGTTGGAATTGACGCTCTTCATATAGAGCATCTTGTCCACGCCCACGACCTGCGCCTCGATCGGCTGCGCGACCGCACTCTCCACCACGGCCGCCGAAGCGCCAGGATAAGTCGCCGACACCTGCACCTGCGGCGGCACGATGTCGGGGAACTGCGCAATAGGAATGCGGGTCAGCGAAATCGCGCCGGCAATCGTAATGATAATCGCAATGACGATCGCCAGGCGTGGCCGATCGACGAAGACGGCAGAAATCATGGTTTCGGTTCAGCCGGCTGCGGCGAGGCAGGGCCAGGATTGACCACCATGCCGGCATGCACCTTCTGGATGCCCTCCACGATCACCGTCGCCCCTTCGGACAGGCCGCTCACGATCGCCGCGGTCGCCGGCGTCGATTGCCCGAGCTGCACGCGCGTCTGCAGCGCATGGTTGCCGGCGCCCACCGTATAAACATAGTCGCCCTGCTGGTCCGACAGGATCGCAGCACGCGGCACGCCGAGCACGGTAATCGGCTCGACCCCCTGCACCAGCACCTGCACGAACTCGCCGTCGATCAGCTCGCGCGCGCCGGACGCATCCTTCGTCGCCGCGTCACCCTCCTTGTGAGCGATGAGCGGGTTAGGCAGCACCGCGCGCGCCGTCAGCGTGTCGGTGGTGGTCGCCACAGTCGGATCGACATAATCGAGCTTGCCGTCCGGCCCATAGATGTCGCCGGTCGGCAGCCGCACCTTCACCTTCACCGCCGAGAACCCTGCCGCGCCATAGCGCTTGCGCAGCTCAAGCGCCGTGCGCGAGGACACCGGGAACAGCACATACATCGGGTCCTGGCTGACGATCGTCGCAAGCGTCCCGGTCGAAGGCCCCACCACGTTGCCCTCGGTCACCAGCGTCCGGCTGATACGCCCGGCGATCGGCGCATGGATCTCCGTATAATCGAGATTGATCTGCGACGTCTTGAGGTTGGCCTGCGCCGCCAGCACCTGCGCCGCCTGGCTCCTCTGGGTCGCCACCGCCTGGTCGTAGGTCGAGCGCTGGAAAGCCGGCGTGTTCTGCAGCGCCGTCTGCCTGTTCATCGTCTGCGTGGCGTTTTCCAGCAGCGCGTTGTTCTGCCCCACCGCCGCCTGCTTGGCCATCACATCGGCTTCAAACGGCCCCTGCTCCAGCTTATAAAGGAGATCGCCCTGCTTGACCTCGGTCCCCTCGGTGAACAGTCGCTGGTCCAGGAAGGCCGTCACGCGGGCGACCAGCGCCACCCGGCTGACGGCGGAAATCCGCCCGATGAATTCATTCGTCTCGATGATCGGCGTGCGTGCGGCCTGAACCACCCCAACCGCCGGCGGCCCCATCTTCGGCTGTCCCAAGGCGCCTGGCGAGGCGAGGGCACATGTTGCCAGGATGGCGGAAATCGAACGCCAATGCCGCATACTCCACACACCCCATCCTAAGCGGCCCCGACCGGAGCGGCGCAGACATGGGGGCTATGTAACGCGATCGTAAGTCCCCCGAAAGCCCGGCGCCCCGGCCAGCGGGCGCCCCGGCCAGCCGGCCACCGGCCGCTGCGGGCGCCCCAACCCGGTTTTCAGCAGCGCGGATGGTTGCTGCCTGTCAGAACGTGCAAGCGGGGAATGAGGGTCAGCCCGACGCCGATGGAAATGCCAGCCAGAATGGCCACGCCCTGAAGCGGATGCGCCATGAGCCAGACCAAGAGATCATCGACCATCGCCCAGTGAACTCCCTCTACCGATTGCGCCGCCGCCAAACCGCCTGTCGTGCCTGTGTTTGAGCCAGAGGATAGTAGACTAAGGAGGGTCCGCCCTCTCTGTCACCGATTTTCGGCTCCCGCGGTGCGTCAATCGTTCCTGCGCCCAACATCACAACGTTCCGCAATGCCTTCTAAACGGGCAACGGCGCAATAATCGTCCAGCGAAACCACTGAATTGCCTCGCACAAGGCACCGGGGCGCTGCGTCCGCCATCGATGCCGTAGACCGCGCAGCCCCACCCGCGTGTCCACAGGGCGCATCCAGAGGCGTGGCACCCTTTCTGCAAGGGGAGGTCCTCGGAACGAGCGGCACAGCGCTGCCGCGGGAGACTCCCAAGCCATGCCACGCCTCAGCCAGAAAACCAGAGCCAAGGTCAAAACCGCCGCCGCTTATCGGCGCGTTGCCGGCAACAGCCTCCCACCGCTCGGCCGAACCGCTTGACCACACGACGCCGGTTCATTGAACGCGTTGCGGCGGCCGGTGGTTTCGGTGCCGCATTCACCACCCTGCGCGCCCTCGGCATGGTCCCGGAACAGGCCTACGGCGCCCCGCTCCAACTCGCCCGCGCCCCCGAAGGTGCCAGCATCGTCGTACTCGGCGCGGGCATCGCAGGCCTTGTCTCCGCCTACGAACTTTCCAAGGCCGGCTACCGCGTCACCCTTCTGGAAGCGCGCGACCGGGTCGGCGGCCGCAACTGGAGCATCCGGCGCGGCACACGCGTCGACATGACGGACGGCACGCAGCAGCTCTGCGACTTCTCCGAGGGCGAGTATTTCAACGCCGGCCCCGCCCGCCTCCCGAGCCATCACCAAACCATACTCGGCTACTGCCGCAGCTTCGGCGTCGCACTCGAAACCGAAGTCAACCGCAGCCGCAGCGCCTACCTCCAAACCGCAACGGCAAACGGCGGCAAACCCTTTCGCCTCCGCCAGGCCATGGCCGACACCAGAGGCCACATCAGCGAACTTTTGAGCAAAGCCATCAACCGCGGCCGCCTCGACGACCAGCTCTCCGCCGAAGACCGCGACCGCATGACCGCTTTCCTGAGAAACTACGGCGATCTCGACAAATTCTCTGCCTACGCCGGCTCCACACGCGCCGGCTACAAGATCGAACCAGGCGCCTACCTGCAAAAAGGCGTCGCTGTCGATCCGATGTCCATGCACGAACTGCTGGACGCCGACTTGTGGATCGCCATGCTCTTCGACGAGCTGATCGATTGGCAAGCCACCATGCTGCAACCCGTCGGCGGCATGGACCAGATCCCGCGCGCCTTCGAAGCCAGGCTCGGCCCCATCATCCGGCGCGGCGTCGAAGTCGCCGAAATTCGCCAGTCCGCCAGCGGCGTCACCATCGGAACACGCGAACGCGCAAGCAATCAAACCGGCAGTGTCATGGCCGACTACGCCATCGTCACCCTGCCTCTCAACATCCTCGCAGGCATGAGCGCCGACTTTTCCGCCAACGTGCGCGCCGCACTCTCACGCGTGAAATACGAGGAATCGACCAAGGTCGCCTTCGAAGCGCCGCGCTTCTGGGAGCGCGAGCAAATCTACGGAGGCCTGTCCTACGTAAAAGGCGATACCAGCGTCGTCTGGTATCCAAGCCACGGCTTCCACAACCCGTCCGGCATTCTCCTGGGCGCCTACGCGAGCGGCCCCGCCGCGCGCCGCCTCGCCGAGCTTTCGCTGGAAGAACGGATTGATGCAGCCCGCTCCGCCATAGAACGCCTGCATCCCGGCCAATCACGCTTCCTGACGAACGGCATTAACGTCACCTGGTCGAAAATTCCCTACAACCTCGGCCCTTGGGTGAAAGCCTGGGACGACGAAGGCGGAAACAACCCCGACGACTACAAGCTTCTCAACCAGCCGGACGGCCGCATCTATTTTTCCACGGCAAACCTCAGCCAGACTCCCGGCTGGCAGGAAGGTGCTGCCCGCGCAGCGCATCGTACCGTGGGTATGATTGGTCAGCGGGCAACGCAAGTACAGAAAACGTGAGAAAGAAAGCGTCTTCTTTTTTGAAAAAAAGAAGCAAAAAACTTTTGCATGTTTGCGCCGCCTTTGAGGGTTGTCCGGGGCGCTTGGCGACGAAGCAATCCACCGCAACCAAATCGCCGTCACCACTCGAAGCCTAGATCGCAAAAGCCTTGCCCAAACAAACAAAAGTTTTTTGCTTCTTTTTTTAAAAAAGAAGTCCTTGCCCTTCCCTAAAAGGACCACTCAATGAAAAGACTATCGCTCCTGGCACTGCTTGCCTGCGGCGCCGCCACCATGGCGCATGCGGAGGACGTCATTCGTCTGCCGTTGCTGGACAGCAAATTTCCTATTGCGGCAGCGGTCACGGTCCATTCCGGCATCGACACCGTGTTCATGAGCGGTGCGCTTGGCCCGACTGTCGATCCGGCCGCGCCGAAGGATGCAAAGCCGACCTGGGGAAACATGGAGACCCAGTCGATGAATGCGTTGACTTCCATCAAGGCGACGTTGGGCCGCATGGGATTAGGCATGGGGGATGTCGTCAAGATGACGATCTTCATGGTGGGCGATCCGGCGAACGGCAACAAGATGGATTTTGCCGGCATGATGGCCAGCTACACGAAATTTTTCGGTACGAAGGATCAGCCGAACCTGCCGGCCCGCAGTGCCGTGCAGGTCGCCGCCCTCGCGGCACCCGGCGCTCTCATCGAGATTGAGTGCATCGCTGCAAAACCGCACTGAACTGGCACGACTATTGCTTTACCGTAATGCACGCTTCTCGTAGGACTCCCCGATGAAGAACCAAACGATGACCGCCGCCGCCCTCGCGGTCCTGCTTCCAGCCGCCGTTCAGGCACAGACTGCGCCCGCGCCTGCAGCACCACAGATTGTCGCCTCCGTGGACAGCGCTAATCCTAATGCCTCTGCGACCCCCGAGGACGTCATCGTCACCGGAACGCGTCAGCAAGGCCGCACCAAGCAGGCGAGCCCCGCGCCTGTCGACGTCATCAGCGGCAAGGAGCTCGCCGCCACCGGCCAGCAGAACGTCTTCGACGCCCTCAATAAACTTCTGCCATCCTTGAATCTGCCGCCGGCCGGCTTCGACATTGCCGGCCTGGTGCGCTCGGCGCGTCTGCGCGGCCTCAGCCCGGACGACACGCTCGTTCTCATCGACGGCAAGCGGCGCCACGTCTCAGCCTACATCAATGCGCTCACCGGCCCCGTCGGCGGTTCCGATCCTGTCGACCTCGACATGATCCCGATCAGCCTCATCGACCACATCGAAGTGCTGCGCGACGGCGCCGCCGCGCAATATGGGTCGGACGCGATCGCCGGTGTGATCAACATCATTCTCAAGCACAATGATCATGGCGGTGACGCCTTCGCACAGGAAGGCGCCACCTTCGTCCAGGATGGTTTCACCAACAACCTGGGTGCAAGCGTCGGCACGTCGCTGGGCGGCAAGGGTTTCTTCGACTTTGCGGCCGACTACCGCTACCACGACCACACCAACCGCGACGGCAACTACCCGAACACCGGTCCTCTGCAGACGCAGGACAAGAACACGCTCAGCCAGATCGAAGGTGATCCACGCTACAACCTCGTCAATCTGGGCTTCAACACGGCCTATACCATCGCGCCCGAGGCAACGCTCTATTCGAACGCCACCTACACCTATCGGCATTCGGAAGCGTTCGAAAACTACCGCGACCCGAACACGAGCGGCGCCTACGTTCCCACCGCCATCACGCCGGCCACGCCGTTCGGCAACCTGACCGCGGCCAGCATCTATCCCATCGGCTTCGAACCACTCGAGACGATCAACGAAGACGATTATGCTGTCACGGTCGGCGTCAAGGGAGATTTTGCCGGAGACTGGCATTACGATCTCAGTTCGACCTACGGCGGCGACATTATGAACTTCGGCCTGATCAACTCAATCAATACGAGTTTGCTTCAGGCGACCGGCGCATCTCCCACACACTTCCATAACGGGAGGTACGCCGACACGGAATGGACGAACAACCTCGACTTCAGCCACCCCTTTGATCTCGGTTTCCTGGCGCGCCCCCTGAGCGTCGCCATCGGCGGCGAAATCCGCCGCAACACCTATCAGATCAGCCAGGGCGATAGTGCCGCGCAGTTTGGCGGCGGACCGCAGGCCTTTGCTGCCGTCACGCCAACCGACAGCGCCTATCTGCAACGCACCAATGAGGCGATCTACGGCGACGTTGCCGCCTATATCACCGAGCATTGGCAGGTCGACATCGCCGGCCGCTTCGAGCACTACACCGACGTCGGCAACACGGAGACCGGAAAAGTCACCTCGCGCTACGACGTGACGCCTTGGTTTGCCGTGCGAGGCACCATCAGCAACGGCTTCCGCGCACCGACGCTGGCTCAGGAAGGTTTTACGACCGTCAACGTGGGTCCAACGACAGCGAGCGGACAATTCGCCGTGGGCTCCGCCGCCGCTGCCGCGTTAGGGGCGCGCCCGCTCAAGCCGGAGCGTTCGCAGAACTATGAAGCCGGCATCGTCGTCACGCCCATGCAGGACATGCATCTCGCCATCGACGCCTACCAGATCGGCCTGCGCGACCAGATCGTGGACTCAGGCAGCTTCACCGGCGATGCAGCCGCGTCCGCACTGGCCCTCAGCGGCCTGTTGCCGCCCACCTGCTCGGCAGGCGGCTGCAGCGTGTCCGCCCAATACTTCACCAACGGCGTCAACACCCGCACACGCGGCGTCGATATCACCTGGGACTACCTCACACGTCTCGGTCAATATGGCCGCATCAACTGGATAGCCTCCGCCAACATCAACGACGTCGAACTCACCCGCGTCGATCCCACCGTGAACTTCACGCCTGATGTGCTCTCCGAACTCACGCGCGACTCGCCGAAAAGCAAGATCATCCTGCAAGGCACCTACTCTCTCGACCGCTTCAGCTTCATGGGACGCGTCACCCGCTACGGCGAAGTCGACGAAGTTCTGGCAGACGGCAATTCCGGCAACTTCCCCTACACGTCGAACCGCAACAAGCCAGCCTGGATCGGTGACGTTGAAATCGGCTACAATCTTCTCGAAGGCCTGAAACTCACTGTCGGCGCCGACAATTTCACCGACAAATATGCCTACCACACGACCCCTGGCTCGCGTTACCACAACGCCGTCCTCTACATTCCCTCTTCGCCCTACGGCATCAACGGCGGCTTCTATTACGCCAGGCTGAACTACAACTGGGGCGCCGCCGCGGTCCCGCCGATGCCTCCCGCAGAGCCCATCGCAGCTGCACCTGTCGCAATGACGCCAACCCGCACCTACCTCGTCTTCTTCGACTGGGACCGCGCGGACCTCACCCAGCGCGCGCGCCAGATCGTCGCCGAAGCAGCCCAAGCCGCACCACGCGTGCAAACCACGAAGATCGAAGTCAACGGCTACACCGATCTCTCAGGCACCGCCGCCTACAACCAGAAACTCTCAGTCCGCCGCGCCAAGACGGTCGAAGCGGAACTGGTCCACGACGGTGTCGCGGAGAGCGAAATCTTCATCCACGGCTACGGCGAAACCAACCCCCTGGTCCCCACTGCCAAGGGCGTACGCGAGCCGCAAAACCGCCGCGTGGAAATCATCCTGCGCTAGTCACCAAACTCGTCTCCCTCCCCCCTCGTGGGGGAGGGGGCCGACACACCAAACCAAATTAATCATCCGACCCAAACGAACAAAAGTTTTCTGCCGCACCTCTAAAAAAGAAGACCCTCCTTCCTGAGGTTGCGTCCAGCTGCAGGGCAGGGGATCATCCCGCCCATGCGAAAGACCCTAGCCTCCCTGTTCCTCTTCTCCACCCCAGCCCTCGCCGCCGACCCGGCGCCGGTCGCCGCCTCCCAAGGCATGGTGGTCACCGCGCAGCATCTCGCGTCCGACGTAGGCGCGGACATCCTCCGTCAAGGCGGCAACGCGATCGATGCGGCCGTCGCAGTCGGCTACGCGCTGGCCGTCGTCTATCCCGCGGCCGGCAACATCGGCGGCGGCGGCTTCATGACCCTTCGCCTCGCAGACGGCCGCGAGACTTTCCTGGATTTCCGCGAGAAGGCGCCAGGCGCCGCCACCGTCACCATGATGCAGGATGCCCAAGGCAACGTCGTCAAGGGCCGCTCCACCGACAGTTGGCTAGCCGTCGGTATCCCCGGCTCGGCCCTGGGCCTGGAAACCGCGCGCGAAAAATACGGCACCCTCTCACGCGAAACCCTGATGGCGCCAGCCATCCGCCTCGCGAAAGAGGGCTTCACGCTGGAAGCCGGCGACCTCGGCATCCTTACTGTCGTCGCTCCCGCACTCCGCAAAGATCCCGTCGCGTCCAGCATCTTCCTGCACCATGGCCAGGTGCCGAACGTCGGAGACCGCCTCACGCAACCGGATTTGGCGAAAACCCTCGCCGCCATCAGCAAAGACGGCCCTATCGCCGCGATGTATAAAGGCCCGATAGGCGAGCAAATCGCCGCCGCCAGCAAAGAAGGTGGCGGCATCATCACCCCGCAGGATTTCGCAAACTACAAAGTACGCGAATTCTCACCCGTCGAATGCGATTACCGCGGCTACCACATCATCTCCGCCCCGCCCCCAAGCTCAGGCGGCGTCATCCTGTGCGAAATGCTGGGCATCCTTCAAGGCTACGATCTTGCCGCGATGGGCTTCCACAGCGCCGCCGAAGTGCATGTGCTGGCCGAAGCCATGCGCTACGCTTTCGTCGACCGCAACAGCGAACTCGGCGACCCGGATTTCGTGAAAAATCCCCTCGCCCGCCTCATCGATCCCACCTACGACGCCGGCATACGTTCCAAGATCGACCCCGTACGCGCCACGCCCTCGACTCAGCTCAGCGCCGCGGATGCCGGCCACGAAGGCACCAACACCACGCAATATTCGGTGGTGGACGCAAAAGGAAACGCCGTCTCCGTCACCTACACATTGAACGAATGGTTCGGCAACGGCCACGTCGCCGGCAGCACCGGCATCGTCATGAACAACGAAATGGACGACTTCACCAGCAAGCCAGGCGTTCCAAACATGTTCGGCCTCGTGCAAGGCAAAGCCAACGCCATCGCGCCAGGCAAAACGCCGCTCAGCTCCATGACCCCCACCATCGTCACCAAGAACGGAAAGCTGGTCATGGTCATCGGCAGCCCGGGCGGTTCACGCATCACCACCATCACCATGGAAGCGATCATCAACGTCATAGATCACGGAATGAACATTCAGGAAGCCATCGACGCCCCGCGCATCCACGAACAATGGCTGCCAGACACCGTTTTCCTCGAGCGTTTCGCACTGTCTCCGGATACGCGCGCCATCCTCGAGAAGAACGGCTACAAATTCACCGACTTCAACCACTGGGGCCTCGCCGAAGGCATCCTCGCTGGCGCCGCCCAACTCAGCGGCAAGCCCTCAGGCAGCGAAACCGGCTCGCTCCCCCTCGGCACCCAGCCTGTTCACGGCGCCACCCTCTTCGGCGCACACGATGTCCGCGGCGGCGCAGGCAAAGCCAGCGGCGCCGATGTCATCGCCATCAAACCTTAAAACAAGCAAGCAAGTGGTTCTTTTTTGAAAAAAAGAACCAAAAAACTTTTGCGACCTTGGGCTGAGCCTGCGCCAGTGCCCGGCCCAAACGTCTAAAAGTTTTGGGGCTGACCCAGATCCGGAGCTGATCTAGGGTCTGGAAATGCACCTAAGGCGTTGTCGCCTAACGGAAAAACAGCAAGGCCGGCTGGCCGAGCTTTTCGTCGCTGGTTCCGTTGCCAGAACGGCGGCCGATTTATGCGGAATAAACCCCAAATCGGCCGTTCTATTTTTCCATCGTTTGCGCCAGCTCATCGCTGAGCGGCTGATCGAAGAGGCGCCGTTCGAGGGCGAAGTGGAGATCGACGAGAGCTATTTCGGGGGCCATCGCAAAGGCAAGCGGGGACGCGGTGCTGCGGGCAAAGTGGCTGTTTTCGGCATCCTCAAACGGGGCGGCCGCGTCTACACAATGGTTGCACCCGACCTGCAGCGCGACACGCTGATGCCTGTCATCCGCGCCAAGGTGGAGCCCGATTCAGTAGTCTATACCGACAGCTACAACATCTACGATGTGCTGGATGTATCAGAATTCCATCATCACAGGATCAACCATCAGCATGCGTTTGTTGCTGGGAAAATCAACCACATTAACGGCATTGAGAATTTCTGGAACCACGCCAAACGCACGCTCAGCCGCTACAACGGCATTCCGCGCAAGCACTTCGCTCTGTTCCTCAAGGAGGCGGAGTTCCGCTTCAACTACGGCAGCCCGGCCGCTCAGCTGCGTCAGATCAAGCGCTGGGCCACGCCGAAAAGCCTAACCTCTCATGCCCCCGCCAAACCAGCGTGACTGCACGGCCAGGCGCAGTAAAGGCCGCTTCGCGCCGCTCCGCGGTGGCCTGCGGCCAGCCTTGACTGCGCCTGGCCGTGCAGCCGTGGAGAGTCATGGCCGGGACGACGAAACGGCACTTCAACCGAACAACGAAACACCGCCTTACCACCTGCCCCGCAACGCGTGGTAGGCTCTACTTGCTACCGGATCTGGGTCAGCCCCAAAGTTTTTTGCTCCTTTTTTTCAAAAAAGAAGTCCTTCCTGCCTGTTACCTCACCCCCGCCTTGCCTCCAGAAGCCCGCTGGTCAATATCGCGCCATGCCAGTGACCAGAGACACCCAGCACGCCGCCGCCGGCACCATCGCCTGCATCGTTCCGCTGGCGGTAGCCCTGTTCGCCGAGCACGCCATGGGCATGATGCCCTGCGCCTTCTGCCTCCTCGAACGCTGGCCCTACTACGCCGGCGCCGCCGTCGGCCTGGTCGCCCTGCTCATGCCACGCCGCATCACCCGCCTCCTTCTCTGGCTCATCCTCGTCCTCCTGCTCGTCGCGGCCCTCCTCTCCTTCGTCCACGTCGGCGTCCAATGGCACTGGTGGCCCGATCCCCTCCCCGAGTGCCGCGCGCCGGACTTCCACGGCCTCTCCATGTCCGAGCGCCTCGCCGCCATGCCCCTTCGCCCCGCCAAGCTCTGCGAAGACCCCGACTATCTGATCCCCGGCGTCCCCATCTCCTTCCCCGAAATGGGCGTCCTCTACGCCCTGGCGGTCTTCGCCTGGCTCGCCACATGGCTAAGCCGAACCAGAGGGCGCAAATTCCGATGAGCACCACCACGAGCCTCCCAGGCGACCCAACCCCCCGCCAGCGCATCGAGCGCATGATCCGCGTGGACCACGCGGGCGAATACGGGGCCAAGCGCATCTACCAAGGCCAGATCGATGTCCTCGGCCGGGGCCCCCGCGGCGACATCCTCCGCCACATGCAGGCGCAGGAGCAGCACCACCTCGACACCTTCGCCGGCCTCATCGCCGAACGCCGCGTCCGCCCCACGGCCCTGCTCCCCCTCTGGCACCTCGCCGGTTACGCACTCGGCGCCGTCACCGCAGCCATGGGCGAACGCGCCGCCATGGCCTGCACCGTCGCGGTCGAGGAAGCCATCGACGAACACTACCGCGCACAGGCCGAATCCCTTGGCTCAGACGAAGCCGCCCTGCGCGAAACCATCGAGGAATTCCGTGCCGAGGAACTCGAACATCGCGACATCGGTCTCGACCATGAGGCCGAGAAGGCTGTCGGCTATAAGCTGATTTACGGGGTGATAAAGGTAGGGTGTAAGGTGGCTATCGCGGTGAGCGAACGAATCTGATAGCAAGGAAGCGTCTTCTTTTTTGAAAAAAAGAAGCAAAAAACTTCTGCATATTTGGGCTGAGCTACATCAACATCTCGGTCCCACAATGTGAAGACGCTTCCTTCCTCCCTCGGAGTCATTGAGTGCCCCCGCACACAGGCCTAGCGCACTCCCTACTCCCCCGCCACGTCGCCATGATTTCCCTAGGCGGCATCATAGGCGCCGGCCTTTTCGTCGGCAGCAGCGCCGCCATCAGCATCGCCGGCCCAGGCGTTCTCATCAGCTACGCGCTTTCCGGAACACTCGTGTTCCTCATCATGCGCATGCTCGGCGAAATGGCAGTCGCCCGTCCAGGCGTCGGCTCCTTTTCGGAATATGCAGCATTGAGCCTCGGCCACTGGGCCGGCTTCATGACGGGCTGGCTCTACTGGTATTTCTGGGTGATCACCGTAGGCGTCGAAACCATCGCAGGCGCCGGCCTGCTCCAGCAATGGATCGACCTGCCCGTCTGGCTCATCGGCGCGGTGCTTATAGCGGTCATGACCGCCACGAACCTCGTCTCTGTGCGCGCCTTCGCGGAGTTCGAGTTCTGGTTCGCCTCGCTCAAGGTCTCCGCCATCGTCATCTTCATTCTCATAGGCCTCGCCTACATCTTCGGCTTCGGCCCCGGCCCCGCCACCACCGTGAACATGCTGAAGGCGCACGGCGGCCTGCTCCCACGCGGCCTCGGCGCCGCCTTCGCCGCCATCCCCACCGTCATCTTTTCCATGATGGGAAGCGAGGTCGCCACCATCGCCGCTGCCGAAACCGCCGATCCCGCCACGAACGTGGCACGCGCAGGCCGCACCGTCTCGTTACGCATCCTGTTCTTCTATGTTGCGTCCATTGCCGTCATCGTCAGCGTCCTGCCGTGGAACAGCATCGTTCCCGGCACCGCGCCTTTCGCGAAAACGCTCGAAGCCATGCACATCCTCGGCGCCGGCCTGGCCATGTCCATCGTCGTGCTCACAGCTGTTCTCTCTTGCCTCAACAGCGGCCTCTACATCACCTCGCGCATGCTCTACGAACTCGCCCGCCGCGGCGATGCCCCCGCCATCTTCGCCGCCACCTCATCCGCGCAAGTCCCCCGCATCGGCATCCTCGTCGGCACCGCCGCCGGCTTCCTCGCAGCCGTATCCTCCATCCTCTCGCCGCACGGCGTGTTCCTTTTCCTCGTGAACACGTCAGGCGCCATCATCCTCTTCATCTACGCCATCGTGGCGTTCGGCGAGATCAGCCTGCGCCGCCAGCTCGAGGCGCGCGGCGAACCGATCAAGCTGAAAATGTGGTTCTTCCCCTGGCTCACCTACATCGCCATCGCCGGCATCTTCCTTGTTCTTGCCAGCATGGCCTTCACGAAGGGCCAAGGCATCCAGCTCATATCAAGCGCCTTGAGCGTCGGCTTTATCATGCTAGCCTTCGCCATAAGGCGCCGAATGGGAAGCACTGTCTCCGCGGCAATCCCCTGAACAGGCGCCAGGAGGATCTGAACCCGATGGCCAGTCTCTACGGCGACACGCACCGTGCTCTGCAAAACCAGCACGAATCCCGGCGCCTCGCCGACCTCATGGAAGCCGCTATCGTCCGCCCCTTCCTCAGTGAGGACGACACCGACTTCCTTTCCACACGCGATTTCTTCTTCCTCGCCACCGTGGACCAGCACGGCAGCCCCACCGTCTCCTACAAAGGCGGTGCGCCGGGCTTCATGCACGTGCTCGATCCGACCACCCTGCTGTTTCCGCTCTACGACGGCAACGGCATGTTCCTCTCTGCCGGCAACATAGACGCCACCGACAAGATCGGCCTGCTCTTCATCGATTTCGAAACGCCCCACCGCCTCCGCGTGCAAGGCGAAGCCAGCCTCACCGACGAGGGCCTGGAGAACTTCCCAGGCGCCAACACACTCGTCCGCGTCGCTATCACCTGTGTCTTCGTCAACTGCGGCCGCTATATCCACCGCCACACCCGCACCGCTCAAGCCGTCCACATCCCCGATGCAAACGGCAAACAGCCTCTTCCTGCCTGGAAGCGTATTGACATCGTGCAGGACAGCCTGACTCCACGCGACCAGGCGCCGGCGCAGGAGACGGGCTTGATCACGCTCGATGAATACGAGGAAATGCGGAAGCGAGGGGAAGTTTAGGAAGCACTTCGTCCGTTGTGAGGCCGAGCCTCTCCCCGCACACGGCCCAAAGTTGCAAAAGTTTTTTGGTTCTTTTTTTCAAAAAAGAACGCTTACTTCTTCTCCTCAATGACTCGAACAATATCCCCCACATTCCGCAGCCGATCGATCTCCCGACTCTTCAGTCGCATCCCAAAATGCGCCTCCACAGCCAGGATGATCGAAACCTGCTGCACCGAATCCCACCCCTCCACATCCGCCGCCGACGTCTCCGGCGTCAGCACGAGGTCGTCGTTCAGCAGCACGTCCCGGATGATTGCATAAACCTCATCCTCGATCATCGGATGCCCATCTGATCGCGCCACAGCCGCATCGCGTTAGCACAGATGCTGAGCCAGGCACGCAGATCGCCGGCCCCCACATCCGCCGCCGGCGCAACCGCGCTCGTGTGCCCATGATAGAGCCCATACCCCACCTGTTCGACCGAGCCTGGCGGGTGCTCGCCCCCCTCCGTCACATAGAGCAACGCGTTCGGGCCATATGAGCGCAACTGGTTCAGCAGCGGCAGCATCTGCTCCGCCAGGATCTGCTTAGGCCGCTGGAACACGAACAGCCGCTCACCGGTTTCCAAAACTTCCATGAACTTGCGATGGAAAAACCGCAGTTGCTGCCCCTGTTCCGCGCGCACCTGGTCCGCCGTGGTCTCATCCTCGTAGCGGAACGAGTGGAAGCTGATATTGTGCCGCATATCGCACACCAGAAACTCCGGCCGCGGCCCAGGATGCGCGAAAACCCGCAACCAGCGATCGTTCCCCACTTCCGCAAAGCCGCAATCCAGCGCCCTGACGAGGTCAGGCAGCGTAATGCCCACGAACCGCAGCAGTCCCAGCGGCTCTGCCCCGCAGTGCCGCTGCATGATGCCGAACTCGCAATTGTGCCCAAGGCTTTCGAAGTTCAGCAGCAGCTCCGCCGCGGTCTGTCCGGTGCAAAGCCTCAGCGCCTCCTTCAGGATCTCCGTGTCCGGCGTTTCCGGCAAATCGATTGGCGGCAACAGCCGCCTTTCGGCCGCCGCCTCCGCAAACGCCGGCAGCACGGCCGCCGACCGCAGCATGAACCCCAGCGTCCGCGCGTCCGAATTGAAACCCAGATCCACCGGCCGCTGCGCATCGGGATGCTGCAACTCCACCAGCAGCGACCGGGAAGACCCCACCACCTCAGCCGGAATGCGATACCCGACGATGCCATCGCCTTCGATTCGCGCCGCCCCCACCAGCAGCCCGTTCACCGTCACCATCAACCGCTGCCCGACAGTCACGCCAGGCGCCACGAACGGGTTCACATCCAGCTCGAGCGTCACCGCGCTGCCGGCGCGCAGAGGCGGCAGCGGGACGCGCAGCGCGCTCGCATGCCCCACCGCCCAGGTGAACCCGTCCTCAGGCGGCGCCCATCCCTGCAGCAGGCAGCCCGCCGCATTCCCGAGCCGCCCGAACACCAGCTCCGCCAGCGGCGTGATCATGCCACGTCAGCCTCAACCCCGGTTCCCGTCCGCTCTGCCCCCACTTGCCCTGGTCGAGCCTGCCGGAAAGCGCATATCCCCCACATGCAGGCTCCACTCCGCCAGTTTTCGCCACAACGATGGCCGATACTAATTGGCAACGAAATCTACCGCGCGTCCACCTACGGCCCCACCCACCCGCTCGCTGTCCCCCGCGTCTCCACCACCATCGATCTCTGCCGGGCGATGGGCTGGCTCCCGCCCGATCGCTACGAAACCGCCCCGCAAGCCACCATCGACGAAGTCTGCCGCTTCCACGACCGCGCCTATGTCGAAGCCCTGCAAAACGCGGAGCGCACCCAGTCAGTGCCCGACGACATCCGAGACCGCCACCGCATCGGCGCAGACAGCAACCCAATCTACCCCGAGATCTTCCGCCGCCCCATGACCAGCGCCGGCGGCATCCTCCTCGCCGCCCGCCTCACCGCCGAAGGCGGCACCATCTTCGTCCCGGGCGGTGGCACCCACCACGGCCGCCCCGACCGCGCCAGCGGCTTCTGCTACCTCAACGACCCCGTCCTCGGCATCCTCGCCTGGCTCGACCACGGCCTCGAACGCATCGTCTACCTGGACATCGACGCCCACCACGGCGACGGCGTGCAGGACGCCTTCGCAAACGACCCACGCGTCCTCACCCTCAGCATCCACGAAGCCAACCGATGGCCACGCACCGGCGCTGCCCACGACAGGGCAGGGGGCCACGCCCGCAACTTCCCCGTCCCGGAAGGGCTCAACGACACCGAACTCCGCCACCTCCTCACCGAGGCGATCCTACCCCTCATCGCCGCCCACCGCCCGCAGGCGATCTTCCTCCAATGCGGCGCCGATGGCCTCGAGGAAGACCCCCTCAGCCGGCTCTCCCTCTCCAACAACGCCCACATCGAAACCACCATGGCGGTCCAGAACCTCGCCCCACGCCTCATCGTCACAGGCGGCGGCGGCTACAACCCCTGGACAGTCGCCCGCTGCTGGGCCTGCGTCTGGGCCACGCTCCTGGGCGCCCCCATCCCCGCCGCCACCAACCCCGAAGCGGAAGCCATCCTCCGCACCCTCACCTTCAACCGCGCCGCCGGCCGCAACCCTCCAGCCCACTGGTTCACCACCTTGCGCGACACCCCGCGCGAAGGGATGGTGCGCTCCGAAATCCAAATCCTGGCCGCCCTATCCCTGGAGCCCTCATGAAGCGCCTAGCCTTGCTCCTCATCCTCCTGGCCTCGGCCGCCCATGCCCAGACGGACATGGACGAGCCCACCGCCGCCCAGCCCACGCTCCCAACCCAGAAAGTCACCATCGTCTCCAAGGACGGCCAGAAACACGTCTTCGACGCCGAAATGGCCACCACGCCCCGCGAGCAGCAAGTCGGCCTCATGTTCCGCACCGACATCCCGCCCACCCACGGCATGTTCTTCGACTGGGGCCTTCCCGCCCACGAACAGGCCATGTGGATGAAGAACTGCCCCGTCCCCGAAGACATGGTCTTCATCGGCCCCGCAGGCACCATCATCCACATCGCCGAACAAACCGTCCCCAACAGCATGGCCAACATCGCCAGCGGCGGTCCTGTGCGCGCCACCCTCGAGCTGCAGGGCGGGATTACCGAAAAGCTTGGTATTTCCACGGGAGATCATGTTTACGGGCCGGTCTTCGGACCTGCGCCGAAGTAAGGAAGATGTTCTTTTTTGAAAAAAAGAACCAAAAAACTTTGGGACCTTTAGGCCGGGACTTGCCACGATCTCGGTTCCACGAGGCAAAAGTTTCTTGCTTCTTTTTGTCAAAAAAGAAGACGCTTTGCTAAGAGACTCAGAAACCAGAAACCTCGCCGTAGCCCTCTCCGCCCTCGCCGGCTACGTGGACGCCGTTGGTTTCCTCCGCGTCGGCGGCTACTTCGTCTCCTTCATGAGCGGCAACTCAACGCGCCTTGCCGTGGACCTGGCCGCAGGCGCACCCAGCGCCTTCATCCCCGCCGCGCTCACCGCAGCCTTCATGGCAGGCGTCGTCACCGGCTCCCTCGCCGGCACCGCGGCCGCCGGCCGCCGACGCCCTCTCGTCCTCCTCCTGGTAGCCGCGATACTTGCCATCGCCGCCGCGCTGGCGACCACAGGCAAGACCCGCTGGGTCGTCGCCCTCATGGCCGCCGCCATGGGCGCCGAAAACGCCGTCTTCGAGCACGACGGCGAAGTCCGGATAGGCCTCACCTACATGACCGGAACCCTGGTCAAATGCGGCCAGCGCCTGGCAGCCGCCTTATTGGGCGGCCCCCGCTGGGACTGGACGCCCTACCTCCTTCAATGGCTAGGCCTGCTAGCCGGCGCCATTGCCGGCGCCCTGGCCTACGCCACCCTAGGCATGGCCGACCTCTGGATAGCCGTCGCCGGCATCCTCCTGGCCGCCGCGGCCGCCGCGCGGATGCCACCCGCTCCCTAGCAAGCAGTTCTTTTTTGAAAAAAGAACTAAAAAACTTTTACACCTTTGGGCCGGACACTCCCTCAATCTCAGCCCCAAATCGCAAAAGTTTTTTGCTTCTTTTTTTCAAAAAAGAAGGCCTTTCTTCCTCCCTAAATCAAAGAGCGTGCCGAGCCCGCAAAATATTCAACAATGCTCGAACGCCAGGAATTCCCTGGTTGGCATAGGTGATCTGAATACGCTCGGCGCTCAGATTGCTAAGCGCCACATTGCGAAACTCCGTCTGGTAGGCGACCGGATTTGCCACCGGATCATACCCGAAAGCGTGTGCCTGCGACTGCAGGATCACGTCGGCCTCGTTCACCGCGGGAATGGTGAACACGAAATCCGCATCGGACAAATTATGCAGCGGATATTCAGCCAGGATGTTGGCCTGTCCCGCGCCGGGCAAATCGAGTGCGCCGAGATGACGCAGCGGCGGCAGCCGGTAATTGCCCTGGCCATCCTTTATCAGCAGGCCCGCTGCGACCGGATCGATCTGGTCGATAATGGCGGCGGTACGTATCCAGTTCACCACCTTGTATTCGTTGCCGAGTGTAGGCGAAGCGTGAGCCGAGGCCTGTGCAATGATGAAGTCGGCCGGAAAACCGCGCTTGATCGTCTCGGCGATGCTCAGGATATGGTGGCCGCCCGTACGGCTATCGCCCCCGGCGCCGTTATCGTCGTTCGTGCCCGAACCGCCGAAATTCAGCTCCGTGAAGATCGTGCCGGTCGAGGTGAACTGAAACACCATCGGCTTGGCCCAGTCGTGCCACATGGGCGCGCCGACCACGATCTCTTCGGAAAGGGTGAGAACATCCGTCGGGCCGGCAACGCCGAGCGGCCCCGCGACCGGCAATCCGTCCTTCCCGTCGCGCCCATAAACATTGCGGTAATTGTCCGCGAAGGTGAAGGCGCTGCTGGTGTTGAACGACTCATGGATCGGCAGCCCGCCTGGATAGGAGTGATGGCTGCCATTGCCGCTGCCCGGCGCGGCGTACCAGGGCATCGGCAGGTTCGGGCAGTTGTTCGCCCCGTCCTTGTCGTTGATCAGAGCAGGGAAGATGCCTGCATAGATGCCGCCGGAGATGGAGTTGCCATCGGCCGGATTGACCAGGCCCGCCGCGACGATCTGGTTCACGATCGCCTGCTTCTGCGCAACGGTCAGGCCGGCGCGGTGCTGAACGCAAGTATCCGGGTTGAACAACCCATCCATCGTACCCTTGAGGATCGTGGCGTTCGTCACGCTGGCCTGCAGCCGCTGCTTCAGCCGCGCATAGGCCGACATCACCAGTTGCGAACGGCTGGCCGTCGCAGTGGCAATGGCATTGCCCGCGCCGATCTGCGTCTGATCGTCCGCGTGCGCCGCACCCACCATGGAGATCACGGCCGCGGCCGCCAGCAAACAGGACCGGAATGTCATGGTGTCTCGCCCAATGCTCGAAGTTGTTCGATGCGGATTAGCAAGAACCGATGACAGAACCGTTGCGCTTAAATGACAGGACCAAGATATCAGCCCCCACCATGACTAAGGCCTGGCGTGTGCCGATCCCATCGCCTGCGGCTGCTGCACCACGAAAGCGGGGCTCTCGTCGGAAATGCTCAAATCGATGACGTCTTGTCCCGCATGGCGCCACACGCCGCTCCCCATGTCGGAATCACCGCTTGGCGCCGGCATGCCATAAGCACGCACCAACCGGTCACGCAGCAGCTTGTTTTGCGAGGCATCCTGAGCAAGGTAGCTCACCAGAACCAGGCCACCGCCATGATCGGCAAAGCTGAAGCTGACGCTGAGAACCAACTTCCCGTCGCGGAAAACCCCCTCCGCGCGCGTCGAGACATCAGGGCGCCCAGGCGCTAGGCGATGTTCGGGCGGTATAAGATGAACAGCGCCGTGAGAAGCCGCCACCACCTCCGCCGGAGTCATGCCCCACCGCGTATATTCCCAGTTCGCCTCGGCGCGCGGCGCCGCAGCAACAAGCGCGAGAAACAAGCACATAAACCGGCTCGTCATGGTGGCACCCTGTCTTTGGCCACGCGGCCTATCAGACGCTTGGATGCCGGTCCACCTTGCCTCCAAGCTCGAGAGCAAGCAGTTCTTTTTTGAAAAAAAGAACCAAAAAGCTTTTACATGTTTGGCCCAGCTTTTCCGCAGGCCCGGTCCCACAATGCAAAAGTTTTTTGCTTCTTTTTTTCAAAAAAGAAGGCCTTCCTTCCTACCCGAAATGCGAAGCCATCTCGATATCAGGCGTATTAGTCAGATCCTTGCTCAGCGACTTCCCCAACTTCCCTGAAGCCGCCTTATCCAAACCTTCGCGAATATCGTGCAACACATGCGCCGGCGCCGCGAGCATGATGTCATCCACCGCGCCGACCCTCACCGCTTCGTTCAACTTCTCAGCCACCAGCTTCGCAAAGGCGGACTTCGCCTGCTCGTGCGGATCGGTGCGCGGCGCCTTCAACTGGCTCGGTCCCGCACTCGGATCCCAATCGGTATCACCATGCCCGCTTTCATCGAAATGCTGCACCGTGCGCATGCTCTCGCCCTGCATGGTGAGGATACGCGCCTTGCCGCCGTCAGCCACCACATACCAGGTTGTATTCTTTGCCATTAGGGGCGAACTCCTTCGTAAGCCCCCCTCAACGCGCTTCGGCCCTCCCTGTTGCCGCTACTGTCCCGTATAGATCGAATTGGTCTGCAGGTTCGTAGTACACGTCCCACCACCGGGCGCAGGATAGGTCACCGTCGTGGTGCTCACGCTCGAGGCTGCATCGGTGAACACATAGGTCGTGTCGAACGTCGCCTTGATCGGCTTTCCGCCTGGAAGATAGGTCGTCGTATAGGTCCCCGACCACGTCGTGGACCCCGACGCCGGTGTCACCGGAAAGACATTGATCTGGTTCACCAGTCCGGAAGCGCTGCTCAGCGCTCGGTACTCACGAGCCCCTGTCTTCGAAGGGCCAGGATAGAACCCCTCTTCGGCGAAATACGTCCCCGCCGGATCCACGCAAGCGCCGCTGCCTCCGCTCACCGAAGCGGAAAGCACATAGTAAAGCTCTGAATAGTACCCCGCCTTCGGCAACGGCGACGCTTGCGCCGAAGCCCCCGCGCACAAGCCGACTGCCGCCAAACTCCACCTGACCCGCCATCCACCTCTTGCCATCGTATGACACCTGATAAGCAGTTGCGATAACAAAACAGCTAAGCGGCGACAAAACGATTTGCAAGCGGGACGAAGGTGAAAAAATACTTTGGCCTTTTTGGCAATGCAGCATCTCCATATGAGCGACGTCACAACTCGGTCGAGCTACCGTGCACGCGCCTGGGCAGGAGAGAGTAGCAAAGTCAAGTATCGCGCACCAACTTTGCTACTCCTCCAATTCCGGTCGCGCCTGGAACGCCTCGGCCGCGCCGGACCACTCCCCCGCCAAAACCCTCACGTTCAACGGAGCGGCACGGCCGCGGAGATCAACCGCCATGCCAGGCGACGGAAGCTCCTCAACACCCGCGATCTCGAACACCCGATCAGAAATGACCGCGGCGACATCCATATCGCGAGCCAACTCCTGCAGACGATGCGCCGTATTGATCGGATCCCCTAGTGCGGTAAACGCAAGTTGCCTGCCGAACCCGATCTCGCCGACAATCGCACGGCCACAATGAAGGCCGATGCTGTAACGAAGCCGCATGCCAGCCGCCTGATCGAACAGCGGCCCTAGCTCGGCAAGCGCCCCAACGACCGCTCTCATTCCATCCAGCGCCTCACGGCAAGCTTCATCTGGCTCGTTGTCGAGCCCGAACAGCGCCAACACCCCATCGCCGAGAAATTGCACCGGCCGCCCGCCGCATCCCGCAACAGCCTGCGAGGCGGTCGTGATGAAACGTCCCAGCAGAAAGACGCTGTCGAACGGCATCCGGCGCTCCGCCATTCCTGTCGAACCACGCAAATCGATGAACATGGCAACAACAAACCGTTCCTCGCCCGGCAGCCGCGCTCGCCGCAAGATAAACTGTGCCGCCGTGGCCGGGGGTATGATCGGCACAACCTCCAGATCCGACAACGGAAATAGCTGGCAAGCCAGACGCACATGGCCGTCCGCGGCACCGATCGCATCCAGGACCGCCTGTTCATGAATCGACGGCGCCGGCAAGGGAGTAGCCGACCGCGAAATCAGGACCCTGCACGTCGAGCAACGGCCACGCCCGCCGCAAACGCTCGCATGATCTATGCGCGCCCGCTGGCTTGCTTCGAGAACACTGAGCCCTCGTGGCACGCGGATTGTCCGCCCACCCGGATAGCCAACGTTGAAGCAGCGGCCACGCGCTTCGAGAGCAAGCCTGGCGCCGCGGGCAGCCAGCACCAGCCCGATCGCAGCGCCGTATAAAGTCAAGAAACCGGCGCGAAGAGACGCAAGCTGCGCCTTCTGCACCGCATCACCGGTGACCGTCACCGGCAGGTGCGCAAGCCGCCAGGCAGGGCTTTCCATCGCCATCGCCACCACGCGTCCGCCTTCGACAAAACCGAGCACCGCCAGGGTAGGAAGCAGGGTCGCGGCCATCAGCAGAGGTGCCTGCCAGTCGGGCCACCAGCGGCGCAGCCGAAGCAGGAAAAACAAGCCCAGGCAGCCATGCGACCAGGCAACCACCAGCACGCCGATCTGCAACCAACCCCAGCGCGGCTCGACAACCCAGAGTGCCGCCAGCTCCGCCTCATAACCCTTGTTGAGCCCATACACCGACCATGCGACACGCGTAACGAGGATATGGTTTGCGAGCATCGCCGGTATGCAAAGCCCAAGCAGAAGCTGCCATATCTCCGACGTCCGCCATCCCGGGCCGCGCCTTGCATAAAGCGCCCACAGCCCCAGCAGCGCGTGGCTCACCAGCGCGCTGTACAAAACAGCCGTTCCGGCCACGCTTTGCCAAATCGCCTTCTGCACCAACAGAACGACACCCGCGGCATCGACCGAAACGTTCAGCAACGCGTGGTTCAGGAGATGCAACGTGACATACGTCAGCAGCACCAGCCCGCCGGCCAGGCGTATCTGCCTCACCCGCGACCCGAGAAGCCACGGCTGCCGCGTTTTGCGTGTTTCGGCAGGCGTATCAAACGGCATGGTGATCAGCTACACCGCCCCGTGATTGGGGTGGAGTGATTTCTTTGCCGGCGAGCCGCGCATTTGCCATCAACCGGGAAGAGGTTTTGTCGCAACTCAAGCGGCAGCCGATCCTCCTTCCTTTAGGAGACACGGCGCTCGCTGGATTGCTGATCTACGCAGCACCACGGACGCTCCGCGCACGCGGAAAATTATTCTCCGCGGGCGATGTGGGCAGCGCTGTCTATCTGGTGCTATCCGGCTGGATCAAGCTCTCCAGGCCAGGCGCGTTCGGCCGCGACATGGTTCTGGAGCTTGCCGGCCCCGGCAGCCTGTTTGGAGAATTGGCTGTCCTTTTCGCCATGCCACGTGCAGCCGATGCAGTAGCGCTCTCCGCCGCGCGCGTGCTGACGATCGACGGCCGCGCGCTCATCGACGCCTTGCGCAGGCAGCCCGATGCCATGCTGGCTGTGATCCGGCTCCTGGGAGAGCGCCTCGCCAGAATGACGGCACTTGTGGAGGAGGGGCAAATGCCCGCCGAGCCACGCCTGGCACGCACGCTTCTGCGCCTCGCGGCACTCGACCCGAAACCTACGCCGAGTGGCCTGATCATCGATCTTGGCCTATCGCAAACCAACCTCGGCGAAATGACCGGCCTGGCAAGAGAGAGCATCAACAAGCTACTCAGCAACTGGAAAGAGCAAAACCTGATCAGCCTGGATGGCCGGAAACTGATCCTCCAGGACGTCGCTGCTTTGCGGCTCGTGGCTGACGTATAGGACAGCGAGGCTTGCTCCTTCGACCGGAACAAGCGTCGCTGTCCTGATCCACGAAGCCTACGGCGTGACCGTCACGATCATGCCATGCGTGTTTCCGCCTGCATCCGTGTAGAAACCCACAAGCTCGTTCTTGTTGTTGAGCCCGTTGATCACCGTCCCTTCCACCCCAGCGGGATGGTCAACCCGGATCCAGTTGCCCGTTGCCGGCACGTAATAGAGGCCGTGCGAAAGGCCGTTGGCATCGATGTAGTCGCCAACCACCACGCCCGCGTTATTAATGCCGAACAATTGTGTGTTCTTCGAGCCAGGCACGCGGAAGCGGCTGATCACGCCGCCGGTCGCATTGCGTGTGAAGCCCGATGTCCCGTTCGCCGTCGTGATGAACCCGCACGTCACGCCGCTGTCGTTCACGCCTGTCATGGCGGAAGAGCTGTTCGCAATATTGAGCGCGCTATAGGCGCCCGTGCTCAAGGCGTAGGTGAAGCCATGCGTAGCGCCATTCGCATCGGTGAAGAAGCCCGCAACGACGTTGTTGTTGTTGACCCCAAGCGCTTGGCTCACCCGCGGCACGCTGGCGGTCGCGGGATCGATGGTGCTGACATAGGTGAAGTTGTGGCCAACCGGCACGCGTAGAAACGCAAAGTTGGCATCTCCGGAACCCAGATTGGTATCGGACCAGAAGCCCGTCGTCAGCCCTGCATTATTGATGCCGGTAGCCTGCGTCTGCACGGAACCCGGCTGGTTGTTCGAGCTGTAAGACACGTAAGGCGGGGAAATCTCGTAGCCGACATTCGGGTGCCCCGCCGCCCCACTGCCGAAATAGCCGACAATCACGCCGTTATCATTGATCCCCAGCAATTGGTTGAACGTGGGATCACCGGGGTTATCCAGAGTCGTGAAAGAGAACGTCTGAGCAGAGGCAGCGGAAGCAGCCAGGCAAGCAGCGGCCGCGAGGAGAAGAGCGCGCATGGCTTATATCCTTCTGATGTGTTGCTGACCGTTTTGGCCAACGAGAAAAGGACATACAGGGGAGGGGCGTGCGCGAGTGTGACGGGGGTCACAGAAAGGAAGAAAGGCGTTCTTTTTTGAAAAAAAGAACCAAAAAACTTTTGCGACTTTTGGCCGAGCTTCTACCCTCGTGGAGCTAAGCAATGAAGGCTGCTCCTATCATCACTCAGCCCAATTGATGCGCCACTCCACCCGCGGCCGTTATGAGCGGCGCTATGAGGTTGGAAACCGGGTCGCTATGCGTGACCGCGTAAACCTGATCATAGCTGCTTGTCGCGGTCAGCCCATAGGCATTGGGAGCCAACCCCTGGTCCTTGGCGAACTCCGGCGAAGTCTGGATCTCGGTGTAAAGCGTCGCCAGCGACTGCAGTCCGCTATCCAGCTCTCTTGTATTCGCAGTCAGCGAACTGATTTCGGGCAAACGCCCCAGCAAAACTTCATACGCGCGCAGCACATCAACCGCGCCGGGATCAGCCGCGAAAACGTTGTTGCCCGCGAAAAGCGGAGCGTTCACGATCTGCGCCTCCGGCGTCGCTGCCAATACCGCCGCCACGCCGCCCCGCGTCAATGCGCCCGACTGCAACTGGGAAAGATAATAGGCCAGGCCGTTCTGGTCTGGCGCACTGTGCAGCATATTCTGATAAAGCAGCGTCACATACTGGGTGTCCGTCAGCCCGGCCGTATCATTCTGCCCCTCTGGGCAGTTCAACATCGCAGCGCCTGCGGCGGCCAACCCGTATTGCGAGGCGTAGTAGGCGAACCCGCCCGCATTCACAGGATCGGCTACGCGGCCGAGGATGCCTTCGAACATCAGGACCGCCTGCGCTCCTACGTTGCCATTATCCTCGTAGATCGAGCCGTCAAGAAAAGTCAGCGTGTCGATGCCAAGCAAATTGGCCGTAATCCCGTTCTGCACGACCGCTTCGTTATCGCCGCCGTTGATGATCGAGGCATCGCTGCGATACGCGGCAAATTCCGCAGTCTCGACATAGTGGCCGCCGCCATAGATCGTCGTCGTGCTGCCCGAAGTGCCTGCGCCATCGACTTCGAACAGATTGACGCCGTCGACGCCATGCACCACCGGTGAGTCGACGGCAAAGATATCGCCGCCATAGGATAAACTTTCGATGGGATTGGCCGCGGCGGCAAGATAATCGATGTAGAAGACATCGAGATTCACATTGTCATAGCTCACTTGAGATGCACCCAGCGACGGATCGCTTCCCGGCCCATACATGGTGAGCGTGATGCTCTGCACATACCCACCGGCGAGAACCCCAGAGGGCGAATAGAAGAAGTCGAAGCCCTTGAACGTGGCATAGCTGCCGTTGGGCCCGATCGCGTAAACGGCAGCGCGACTGGCATCCGTCGTGCCAGCATCGGCGAGAGTTGGTGTCTCGGCCGCATCGACCGATGCGGCCTGCAGGGCGCCAGACAGGCCGGTGGATCCCTCGTAAATCCCGTCTGAATCGGCATTTACCGCATAAACCGTGGTGCCGTAGAAGTAATTGGGATACCCGAAACCGACAAAATCAGCATACCCTGGCGGGATATAGGGTGTTGGCAAACCCAGCGTCACGCTGAAGAGCGGATCAACGTCTTGCAGAGACTTGGCCAACGGACTGATCCTCCCCCAGTTGCAACGAGTTTATAAGGGCAAGTTCCCGTTTGGAAGCCGAAACTGCAACGTTCCCTCTAACCCCGAACGACTGCCTCAAACATGCCGCCATTTGGCGCTTGCCATCCTCCCCCCCAATCGTGACGATAGGCGACAGAGTGCCAGGCGGCCGGCACAGCCACACAGCCCAAGCGGGGGCCATCGATGAGCGATGCCGTGACAATGATACGTGGCCGCACGGAGGCCTCCCGCCATTTTTATGTCTGGATGGCAGGGATTTGCCTGGCCATCGCAGTGCTCGGCTTCATGCCGACCTACTTCCTGCCCGTGGCACACCGAAGTTTCGCCGGCGAGCCGATCGTCCATATCCACGCGGCGATCCTTTATTCCTGGGTCATTCTGTTCTTCGCCCAAACCTGGCTCGCCGCACGCGGAAAAATCCTGGCACATCGCAGCTGGGGAATGCTCGGCATCGCCATCGTCACCGGTATGGCCTTCATCATCACCACGCTCGTCTCCGTGCGCATCTCCCAGGCCTCGCAGCCGGGCCAGCCGCCGGGTACCGCCCACGCAGTGCGGGCCTTCGAATGGGTAAGCTTCAGCGGCGTTCCTTTGCTGTTGCCGATGTTCGTTCTTGCAATCGCGCGCATCAGGCAGATCGAAATACACAAACGGCTGATGCTGCTGTTCACCATGTCTCTCATGGGCGCGCCGATCGCGCGCTGGTTCTTTGTATTCCTGGCGCCCCCGCCGGACCCGCACGCGCCGCCCCTGCCGCCTGGTGTCGTGCCCATGGACGTACCGCCGGCGTCCGTCTCCATCGCCCCAGCCCTGGTCGGCGACATCCTCATCCTGGTGGCCATATATTACGATTGGCGCACGCGCGGGCGCCCCCACCCGGTCTATCTGATCGGCGGCGCCTACGTGTTGTTCTTTCAGCTCACGGTAGGGCCCATTTCGGAATCATCCGCCTGGCAAACCTTCGCCACGGCACTCGGCCACCTGGCCGGATAACGACAGCCGCCGGCAAAACGGGTTGGCGCAGCCTGCATCATGAAGGGGCACCGCCACTCTGCCCGGCACGGCATCCACGGCCACCACCCATCAACGGGCGTTGTCTCAATCTTTTCTGCTAGCCCGTCGTGCCAGTCTCCAACGGCGCAGTACCGCGCGACATGGCATTCGTTTCCCACCGATGGCCGTGCACGAACGCCACCTTCAACGGATACGGATAGCTGGCCAGCTTCTGATGGTCCTTCTGCCTGGCACGGGCGGCGATCGCACCTTCCTCCCACGCCTCCTGCTCAAATCGGGTCTTGAAGTCGTCCCGGTATTTGACCCCGTCGAAGAAACTCGCCATCGCCTCCTTGCTCCCTGGCACCTGCCAGTAGCCTACGGCGCTGAAGCGCCCACGGATGCGCATGCGTGCGTATAAGCCCAGCCCAAACACCCAAAAGTCGTTTGCTTCTTTTTTCAAAAAAGAAGGCCTTCCTTTCGTGTTACGGTCACCCAAAGCACAACCATCCCATTACGGGGAAGCACCGAATTATATTGCCCACATGCCGACAGGTTTCCTAATATCCGCGCCGCCATGAACGCCCCTCTCCGCATGCAGCGCGCTGATGCCCGGAACTTCCTGGGCGAGAGGCGCATCCCCACCGCCCGCGAGCAGGAGCGTGAGCAGGACATCATCAACCTTGCCGAGCGCCTCATGTGCAATCACGGCCCTGCCGCCGTGACCATGAAAATCCTCTGCAGCAGCCTGGACATTACCGCCGCCACGATGCATCGCCATTTCGCCGACATCGAGGAGTTGTTCGGCCGGATTCTCTTGCGTCACGCACAGGGCCTGCTCGACGCGATCTCGAAAGTCCAATTCGATAGCCCTGATCGGGGTCCCTTGCAGCGCGCGGCCTATTTGGCTGGCACCCGCACCGGATGGGGCTCCCACACCGACATCCATCATCTCCTGCTGAACTACGCAGTCACTTTGCCACCCGACATGGCGCGGCCAGTCGAGAGCATCCGCCGCACCATTGCCGGCACGCTCGTCGGCCCGGATGCCCCCTCCGCCGCCATGGCGCTTCTGGACTCCACGGACATGGAAGCCCCCGAGATCGAGGTCGTTCTGGCCGCGATCCTAGCCGCGGCCGGCCTTGCAGAAGGAAGGCGCTCCGCTGCCGCCCAGGAAAAGATGGAACATTTAGCCGCGCCGCCCGAAGCGCCGCCGCCCATCCCCGCGATGGCTGAGTCGAACCCCACCGGCCGAACCGTCATCGACCAGCCGCTCGCCTGTTTCGAGCGGCCAAACCCGCTGCGGAACCTGCAGGTTGAAGCCCACGCCCGCGGCCGGCAGTTGAAAACCGCCGGCCCCTTCCAGAAATTCGGCCCCTCCCTCCTCGAAGCGGTCTTCGAGGCGAGGGCCGGCCCGCCCTGACGCCTAGCCGCCCATGAAATCCATCTTGCCGATGCTCACGCCATTATGGCGAAGAATGTTGTATGCCGTCGTCAGATGGAAATAGAAGTTCGGCAAGGCAAACGAAGTCAGATAATCGGCGCCGGAGAACTTCATCTCCCGGCCAGGGAATTTCAGAACCACCTCGCGTGTCTCGCTGCCTTCGATCTGGCCTTCGCCGATGCTCTCGAGAAACGTCACCGTCTTGGCAATGCGCGCCTGAAGCGCCTCGAAGTCGGTTTCGGTATCGGGAAACGACGGCACCTCAGCGCCCGACAGCCGAGCCGCCGCGTTCTTCGCCGTGTCGGAAGCGATCTGAACCTGCCTGCGCAGCGGATGCATGTCCGGCGCCAGCCGGCCCTCGATCAAGATCGACGGCTCGTACTTGCGTGCCTCGGCGTCGGCGCGACCCTTATCGAGATAACGCCCAAGATTATGCATGCCGCGCACGAAAACCGGTATCGAAGCCTGGTACATGGTAAAAGACACGGATGTTTCTCCCGATTGGTTCGAATCATCCTAAACCCCTCCATGCGCCCACGTAACGGCAGCGCGCGCACGGCAGCACAGCGCACATGGTGATCGCCCCATGATGACCATGCACGTGACCATGCACCCGATCTGGCAAGCGGGCGCCTTCATCCTCGCCGTCACCGTCGCCGGTGCGCTCCTGTTACAATTGCTGGTGCACGCCATCCTGCCTGCACCGCTCCGGCGCGACCACACCACCCTCGGCGGCGCCATCTTTTCCGTAATCGGCACCACCTACGCCGTGCTGCTGGCCTTCATGGCGACCACCGCCTGGTCGCAATACAGCGACGCGCAGGCCCTCGCCACGCACGAAGCAAATCTCGTCGGCAGCCTCTTCACCGCCAGCCGCATCATGCCGGAACCGCAAGGGACCCAAGTCCGCACCGCGCTCGACGCCTACCTCGTCCAGGTCATCAACACCGAATGGCCCGCCCAGATCGCGGGCACGCCAGTCGCCGACACCGAACCGCTCCTGAGCGGCCTCGGCGCCACGATCATGCAATGGACAGCCGCCGGTCCCGTGCAAGCCAACACGCAAAACCTCATGATCGCCAACCTCGACGGCATCGAAACCGCACGCCGCGACCGCCGCCTCGCCAGCCACGGCACCATCCCGGACCTCGTCTGGACCGTGCTCCTCGCAGGCGGTGTCATCGTCGTCAGCTTCAGCTTCATGCTCGGCGGCCCAACCCAGGCCATCCATCTGCTGATGACCGCCGCGCTCGTCGGCTCCGGCGTGCTGGTGCTGCTGCTGATTATCGGCCTGAGTTCACCGTTCCATGGGACGGTCACTATTCAGCCTGATGCTTATCGGGGTGTTTTGTCTGAGATGAGGGGAAGCGGTTAGGAAGGACAGCACTTCTTTTTTGAAAAAAAGAAGCAAAAAACTTCTGGACCCTTTAGGCCGGGCACTTGCAGCGGCCCGGCCTAAACATCCAAAAAGTTTTTGGTTCTTTTTTCAAAAAGAACGCGCTTGCTTCCTACGAGTGTTCAACCGCCACTTCGCTGATCTGCATGACAGGCGTCAGATCGGTGTAATTCTTGATGTCGCCCATGATCTCGTCCGCATGCGGCCCGAAGCTGGACTGGAACGCCTCCACCGAGTCACTGAAAATATGGCACATGCCGACATAGGTCGGCGCGCTGCCAGGCGTTCCGCCCGCCAGTCCCTTGTCCACCGTGTAGTATTTGCAGCCCGAGCCCATCCGCGCGGCAACCATCGGCATATGCTTGTCCGCATAATACTGGTGATCGAACCTTGCGCCCGGCTCGTTGGGGTACATCACGCTAACCTTGATCATCTCTCGCCTCTTGGATTGCAGCGGCCGGACCTTAAACACTTGGCGCGCAACCCGCCATTGCTCCCGCCCGCCTTGCGCCGCCCGCCCACCGCTGCTTTCTCCCGCGCATGAGTCCCCGCGGCACCCAGCGCACTCCCGGTGCCGACCCCACCCGCCTTCCCATCGGCCTCGACCTTCGCGGCGTCAGCATCGTCGAGGGCATCCGCGCGGGCCTCGCCGCCGCCTTGCCGATCACCGCCTCGGTCTGGTTCGGCGCCCCCATCCTCGGCCTCGCCGCGCTCGGCGCACTCCTCACCTGCCTGGTCGATCCCGGCGGCCCACTTCGCCGGCGCCTTCCGCTCCTGCTGGCGATGACCATAGGCGGCGCCATCCTCTTCGGCGGCTTCGCCTGGCTGCGGAACTACGGCATCGCCGTCACCCTCGCCGCCGCCATCCCCACCCTGTTCTGCGCCGGCTTCGTGCGCGTCTGGGGCGCGCCGACCATCGCGCTCGGCAACCTGCTTGCCGTGGTCCTTCTCCTCGGCACCGACATTGCCCTCCCGCCAGGCGAAGCGCTGGCCACTGGCGCGCTGTTCGGCGCCGGCGGCGCCTGGGCGCTGCTTCTCACTTTGGCAATCTGGCGCGTTCACCCCTACGGCCCCGCCCGGCGCGCCGTCGCAGACGTCTGGGTCGAACTCGCTGGCCTCACCCGGCTCATCCGCCACGGCATCACCGAAGCGCACCTCGGCGCCTGGGATACCCAGGCCCGCGCCGGCCGCGGCGCCGTACGCGCCGCCATGGAACGCGCCCGCGACACCCTCCTCGACACGCTCGACGCCCGCGGTCCTTCGAGCGGCCCGGCCGCCCAGAACCTCATCCGCCTCGAAGCCGCTGACCAGCTCTTCAGCACCCTCATCGCCTTGGCCGACGTGCTGGAAGACGCCGCGCCCGCCACCCAGAAAATCGCCGAAACCCTCCTCCGCCGACTCCGCCCGGTGTTGATCGTCATGGCCCGCGCCATCGAACAGGAGAAGCTCGACCGCCAGCAGCGCCTTGAGCGCTCCATCGCCGCCATGCTCGCCGACGCCGAAGCCGATCCCGCGCTCCGCCACCTCGCACGCGCCATTGGCGAGCGCCTCTACACCGCCCTCAAACTCATCGACCCATCCCAGTATCTCCCTGGCAGCGGCGCGCAGGGCGACGCCGGCCTCCCCTGGCGAACCCGCGTTCTGGCGCCGATCCTGGCAAACGCCAGCTTCGCCTCCGCCTCCATGCGCCACGCGCTCCGCGTCGCCGCCGTCGTCGGAATGGCGCTCGCCGCGACCCTGATCTGGCACGGCCCCTACACCCACTGGCTGACCATCACTTTGGTGCTCGTCATGCAGCCGTTCTTCGCCACCACCTGGCAGCGCTCGCTGGAACGGGTCGGCGGCACCCTGCTCGGCGGCGTCTTCGCCGCCGGCCTGTCCGGCCTCGTGCACTCCCGCCTGCTGCTGGCAGCACTTTTGCCGGCACTCGGCGCGCTCGCCCTCGCGGTCCGCCAGGTCAGCTACGGCGTCTACATCGCCGTCTACACGCCTGTGGTCATCCTGCTCGTCGAGAACCTGCACGAAGGCGAGGACCAGGTGCAGATCGCGCTCGCCCGCGCCGGCTTCACCATCCTCGGCGGCATCATCGCCATCGCCGCAAACGCCCTCCTCTGGCCGTCATGGGAACCCGAGCAGGTCCGCCGGAACCTCCTCGCCACCATCGCCGCCCACGCCAACTACGCCCGCAGCGTCCTCGCCGGCGCGCCATCCGACCCGCTTCGCCGCGCCGCCGGACTCGCCAGCAACAACCTCGAAGCTTCCCTCCAGCGCGCCATGCACGAGCCCCGCCGCGGCCGCCGCGCCGAACTCGCCTCCGTCCTCGTCGCCGACGCCGCCCTGCGCCGAATCGCCGGCCGCCTCACCGCCATCGCCCTCCATCCCGCGCAGGAAAGCGGCGCCACCCGCGCCTGGGTCGTCGAAGCTTTGAGCGCTCTATCTGAAGGCAAGCCGCCGCCGCCGCGTCCCGAGGGCACTTCGGCCGCGGGGATGGTGGACCGGCTGGCGCGGCAGGTGGAGTTGTTGGGGGGAACGTTAGGGAGGAAGGACGTTCTTTTTTGAAAAAAAGAACCAGAAAACTTTTCGACCTTCAGGCCGAGCCTTGAACGCTCAGCCTTGCGACTTTGTCTTCCTGGAGCGCACCAGGGCGTCGAACATGTAGCACAGGCCGATCAGCCCGGCTCCGAAAAACAACAGGCCGGCGCTGGAAGGTTCGCTCAGCTCCTGCGGCGCCGGCGTCGTGTCCAGAAGCGCTGGCGAGTTGCTGAAAACCATGACGTCATCCGTCATCCGGAAGCCGGGCGCGAACACGGAAAGCGCAGGCGCCTCGGCGTTCTCGACCACCGGCGCCGGCTGGGCCGCGGCCGTCATGACGTTGGCGTACGCAGGTGCCACTGCGCCGAGGGATGCCAGCACGGCCGCCAAACACATCATACGCACGGGGCGACGCTCCTCGGAACACTGGAGCTTCATTGCGCCTTGCTAAGAGCGTTGTCTAGCGCGCTGTAATCATGGAAGATATGTGTACAGCTACTAGGCATCGGAACGTGCCGTCCTCACGTTCCGGAATCCAATCAAATGAACACCTTCAGCGGCGCGTCAGCGCGAGCAGATAAGTCAGATACTGCACCGAACTGCGGGCGTGCAGCCTGGTATGCCAGGGCCACGCCTCATCCTTGCCAACCACCGTCAGCCCGGCGAGCAGCCTGTCCAGGAACGGTTCGGCGGCGCCTTCATGATCCGCGCGCTGCGAATGGCCGCCGATCCAATGCTCCGGCGCGGTCGCGCGCGCCGACCAGTCGAACGGCGTGGCCAGGAGCAGCCGTCCGTCCTGGCGAAGCAGCTTGCTCAGCCCCGCCAGAAGCGTCTGCGGTTCGGCGACGCAATCGAGCAGATTGAGCGCCGCGACCGCGTCGCACGCGCCATTGGCGAGCGGCAGCGCGAGCGCGTCCAGCGCCCAGAAATCCACCCGCTCCGCACCAGGCAGCGCCACCGCGAAATCCTGCCTGTCATAGACCAGGCCGATGCGCCGCAGCGGATAGCTGACCCGTCCCGCAGCAGCCGCCTGCGCCATGCGCAGGAGCCCGAAGTTCGTGTCCACGCCAAGAACAAGTGCATCCGGCATGTGGCCGGCCAGTTCGAAACTGGTGCGTCCCGCGGCACAGCCGGCATCGAGCGCCAGCGCGCCTGCACGCGGCACATCGCCTACCGCCAGGAGGCGTTGCAGGCAGCGCCGCGCCGCACCTGGCTCGACCGCCGGCTGGCTCCTGGTGGAACCGGGGGCGAGATCGCCGTAGGCGTCCCAGCCATAGGTCGAAAACCCCTGGCGCAGCGCATCGAACCAACTGTCCGGCCGCAGCGCATCGCCAAGCAGGCTTTCGACGGCGGCCGGCAAATCGGCGCGCAGGAAGAAATCCACGCCGCGTTGCGCCATGAGCGCCGCCAGGTCGGGAACGATCACGGGTATGCCGTCGACGATCGGATATTCGTGCAGGCAGTCCGCTTGCGGGCAATGCAAAATGCCCGACCGCACGTCGCTGCCGACTCTCTCTTCTATGACGGCGAGAACGAGCGCGCCGCTGCTGCGGCCACGCCCGGCGCAAACCGGGCAGGCGGGCGCAAAGGCCTCGAAATGCGCGAGCTTCAGGAGACCGGCTCCCGGGCCTCAGCCGCCGATGAGAACGGTCGGGCAGCCAGGGCCGGTGATCATGCCGGTGGGGCTCGGGATCGGCGCGACGCAGCTCGCATGCATGGTCTGGTCGTTCAGCCGCGCCGCCGGCTTGCCGCCAATCATCACGGTGGCCGATCCCTTGGCGATCACGCCGGGGCCCGCCTGCACGCAGCCTGGCAAGGTGCAGATCTTTGTCATGTCGCCGACGACGGAGGCCGGCTTGCCGCCTATCAGCACGGTCGGAACACAGGGGCTCATGATGGGAAGCGGCAGGGCCGGGTGCGGCGCCGGTGTCGGCACCAGGGCCGCCGGATGCATCGGCGCGTGGCAATGCGGCGCCTGCTGCAGCACCATGTCGCCCATCCTTGCCGCCGGCTGGCCCATGTTTTTGTTCCCGCATCCAAATCGATTTCGGACGTGCTATTAGGCCCGACTATGGTTTGTTTCTGCAAGCAATCCGCGGCGTCGCTGACGGCGGCGGTCGAGGCGATGGCGTCGGCCAACCTCTCGCTCTCTGTGCAAAGTGCCGCCTCCTTGCGCGTCAGCGCGGTCGCCAACTGGCTCTCGACGCGCAACCTGCCAGCGTTGCCCTGGGACGCTGATCCCGCCTGGCTCGAGCTGACCCTGCCGACGCCCAGGCTGAGCCTGAGTGCCATGGCGACACTGAGCGCGATTGCGCAGGCGCGTGCCCAGGCGTTGGCGCTGTTCAAGATCGACCTGCTGGCGAGCGCTTCGGCCACGGCCGCCGTCCGCCTCGCCGCCACCCTGAACGCGCGGCTCTCTTCCATGCTGTCGCTGTCGGCCGGTCTCTCGGCCTCACTGTCGGTTTCCGCTTCGGCCTGGCTGCAGCTCGCCGCCGAGCTGGACGCCGCGGTTTCGGTCACCGCCGCCGCATCGCTCGGCCTCTTCATGCCGACGCCTGAACTCTCTGCCGCTTATCTCTTCCCTGGCGGCATCGAGCTGTCGGTGTGGGCGCCGTTTCTCTCTGCCGTCGCCTCCCTGTCGCCGATGATCGCGATCTCCCTTCAGCTCGGCATCACCGATCCGGTCAGCCTCTCTCTCGCGGTCAAGGCGATGCTCGCCATCGACGTGCCTGTCATTGCCGAGCTGGCGCTGGCGGCCGAATTGATGGCGGCTTTCTCCGCCATTGCACGGCTTCAGCTCGCACTCGGGGTGAACGTGCTCGCCGAAGGCTATGCCAGCGTCTCGGCCATAGTGGCCCTGAAGGTCGAAGCGGCGCTGGCGCTGATCCCGCCCTCGGCGCAGCCGCCGCGGATGTCTATCTGCCCGACGATGCTGGCGCCGTCTGCCGTGGTTACGGCCGCCGCGTCCGCCGAGATCGCCTTGCTCGCCGATCTCGACTGGAACGTGCCGGCGCTTGCCAGCCTGTCCGGGCTCGCCAATCTGACCATGGCGCTGAGCCTGTCCGCTAGCCTGGCTGTGGTGGCGCCTACGTTGACGGCGCCATGCCTTGTTTGTGATGCGGGGGCTTTGTTGAAGGCGCTGTAAGGAAGGTCTTCTTTTTTGAAAAAAAGAAGCAAAAAACTTTTACTACTTAGGGCCCGATGTTGATGCAGGCTGTGCCCAAGTAATAAAAGTTTTTTGCTTCTTTTTTTCAAAAAAGAAGACCTTGCTTTATTCCCCCCGAACCCCCTTCTCCCCGCGAAGACAAGCCGGAGCCCACCATGCCAGATTGGATCCCCGACCAGACCGGGCGCTACGCCATCGTCACCGGTGCCAGCAGCGGCATCGGCGCGGTCGCCGCCGAGACCCTGGCCTCCCGCGGCGGCGACGTGGTGCTAGCCGTGCGCGACCAGGGGCGCGGCGAGGCGACCAGGGCAGGGATCATCGCGCGCCATCCCGCTGCGAAGGTGCGGGTGTCGGTCGTCGATATGGCAAGCCTGGCGAGCGTGCGCGATTTCGCCGAGCGCATGGCGGACACGCTGCCGCGCGTGGATATTCTTCTGAACAATGCAGGGCTTGGGCTGCAGTCGAAGCGGGCGGTGACGGTCGATGGGTTCGAGCGCCAGTTCGGCACCAACCATCTGGGACATTTCGCCCTGACCGGCCGGCTGATCCCGGCGCTGCTGCGTTCGCCCACGCCTCGCGTGGTGGCAATTGCCAGCATCGCGCACCGCGGCGGCATGATCGATTTCGACGATCTGCAGGGCGAGAAGAAATATAACGGCAGGAAGGCCTATGGGCAGTCCAAGCTGTCGAACCTGATTGTCGCTTTCGAGCTGGACAGGCGGGCGCGCGCTGCATCGTCGCGGCTGATCAGCGTGGCGGCGCATCCTGGTGTCGCGACCACCGGCTTCGTGAAAGCGACAGGCATGCCCGGCGTGGCTGTGACGCTTGGCAATCTCGCCATTGGGCTGTTCGGCCAGGATGCGGCGCGCGGCGCGATGCCCGGCCTTTACGCGGCGACGCGTCCGGATGTGCAGGGCGGGCAATATTGGGGTCCCGACGGGTTCATGGAAATCAAAGGCAAGCCGGCTCTGGCGAAGAGCGCTCCTCAGGCGCTCGACCGCGCGACATGGCTGCGGCTTTGGACGGTCTCCGAGGAACTGACCGGCGTCACCTATCCGGCGCTGGCCTAGTGCCGGTGAAATTACCCTGGAAGGCGATGCGGGCGGCACTCGCGGGCAAGGGCATGCCGCTCATGCCGGCGGCGGATGCGGCCGTGGCGAAAGCGTTGAAAACGTCGGTGCCTGCGCCTCTGCAGGCTTTTCTCGACCGGGTCGGCAAAGGAAGCGCATCGCTGCCGTTCAGCGTACCGGGATTCGAGCAGCCGAAGAGCGAACCGCCGGCCAATGTGCCGCGCGGCGCACACTTCCTGTCTGGCGTTTACAAGAACGAGGCAGGCAGCCGGCCGTACCGGCTTTATGTTCCCGCGTCCTACAGGCGCGAGAGGCCGGCGCCGCTGATCGTTCTGCTGCACGGCTGCACGCAGTCGCCTGAGGATTTCGCCGCAGGCACGCGGATGAACGAGGCGGCCGAGAAAGCCGGTTGTTTCGTCCTGTATCCTGGCCAGACATCCAGCGCCAATCAGCAGAAATGCTGGAACTGGTTCCAGCCTGCCGACCAGGCGAGGGATGCTGGCGAGCCTTCGCTTATTGCCGGCATGACACGCATGGTGATGGCGGATTACGCCATCGATCGGCGACGCGTGTTCGTGGCCGGCCTTTCCGCCGGTGGTGCGCAGGCGGCGATCATGGGCGAGGCCTATCCGGAGCTTTACGCCGCCATAGGCGTGCATTCGGGCCTGGCCTGCGGGGCTGCGCGCGACATGCCGTCTGCGTTCATGGCCATGCAGCGCGGCGGCGATTTCCACGCAACGGCAAACGGCAAGTCGCCAGTGCCAGCCATCATCTTCCACGGCGACCACGACCGCACCGTCAATCCGAAGAACGCTGAAGCCGTGGTGGCCCAGACCGTGCGTGGCGCGACACCTGCCACGAAGCGCGACAGCGGCCAGGTGCCAGGCGGCCGCGCCTGGGACCGCGTGCGCTACACCGATTCGTCCGGGCGCGTTCTGGTAGAGCAATGGACGATCCACGGCGCCGGCCACGCCTGGTCAGGCGGCAGCAGCGCAGGCTCGTACACCGATCCGAGCGGCCCGGATGCGACGAAAGAAATGCTCCGCTTCTTCCTAGCGCAACAAGCTAAATGACTGTCCAGCGCTCGAGAATTCGCTAGGCCGAGTCAGCTGGCGTGGTTTGGCGAGCACCGGAGCGGAGTGGCCTCTAGGGCCATGAGCACCGGAGCGCAGCCAAACCGCGTCAGATGGCCGGCCTAGTAGAATTCCCGCTCATTAGAAAACTTGGCGCAGTATGACGAACAGCGATCCCGCTATGACCATGGCGGCTGGGAGGGTCATGACCCAGGCCAGGGCCATGTTGCGTATGGTGGACCACTGCAGGCCGCTGCCGTTGGCGGCCATGGTGCCGGCGACGCCGCTGGAGAGGACGTGGGTGGTGGAGACGGGCAGGCCATACATGTCGGCGAGGCCGATGGTGGCCATGGCGACGATCTCGGCAGAGGCGCCCTGCGCGTAGGTGAGGTGGGTCTTGCCGATCTTTTCGCCGACGGTGACGACGATGCGCTTCCAGCCGATCATGGTGCCCAGGCCGAGAGCGAGGGCGACCGAGACTTTCACCCAGGTCGGGATGAAGCGGGTGCCGGCTTCGAGCGCGCCGCGCATCGATTTCAGCGACTTCAGGTCGGTGTCGGAAAAGCCGGCGGGATGCGCGCCCATGACCCGTATGGCTTCGCCGGTGAGGTACATGTCGGTGCGGACGTTCCGCGTGGCGGCGGCGGGCACCGACTTCAGGGCGCCGTAGCTCTTCACCTGGCCGGCGACGTCGCCGGAGAGCGAGGCCAGTGCTGCGAAGACTTCGGGCTTGTCGACCTTCTTGACCTTCAGCGCGTCGCTGACGGCGGAGCGGGCGGCGGCGGTGTCGGCGGGGGCCGGCGCCTGGCCGGCATGCGCCTGGAATACACCCTGGGCCGTCGTCGCCGTCTGGATGAAGGCGGGGGTGCTGCTTTCGGGAATGGCGCGGTTCAGCGAGTAGGCGGTGGGAGCGGCGCCGATCAGGATGAGCATGATCAAGCCCATGCCCTTCTGGCCGTCGTTGCTGCCGTGAAAGAACGACACGCCGGTGCAGGTGAGGATGAGGAGGCCGCGAATGGTGGGCGGCGGCGGCTTGTTGCCTTCCGGCGCCGCGTAGAGCGACGGCATGCGTATGGCGAGCTTCATGAGGAGAAGCAGGCCGGCGGCGAGGACGAAGCCGATCAGCGGGCTGAACAGCAGGGCTTTGAGGACGCCCAGAGCCGCGTTCCAGTCCACGCCCGAGGTGGCCGAACCGCCAGGCGAGGTGAGCTGGTTGGCGATGCCGACGCCCATGATGGAGCCGATCAGCGCGTGCGACGAGCTGTTGGGAAGGCCGAGCGCCCAGGTGCCGAGGTTCCAGATGATCGCCGCGATGAGCAGGGCGAAGATCATGGCGTAGCCGGCGCCGCTGCCGACCTGCAGGATCAGCTCGACGGGAAGCAGTGTCACGATGGTGAAGGCGACGGCGCCGCTCGAGGTGAGCACGCCGAGGAAGTTGAAGCAGCCGGACCAGATGACGGCGACGAGCGGCGGCAGGCTGTGCGTGTAAATGACGGTGGCGACCGCGTTAGCCGTGTCGTGGAAGCCGTTTACGAATTCGAAGCCGAGCGCGATGAGAAGGGCCAGGCCGAGCATGACCAGCGTGCCGACGGCCAGCGTGTGTTCACCGACGTTGCTGATGTCCGTCGCGATGCTGTAGGCGGCGTAGCCGAGGCCTGCCACGAGAACGGCCAGGAAGATGATGGCGCCGCCGACGTGCGGCTTTGCGTCCAGGTGAGGCCGGGAGGCGTTGGCCCCTCCGAGTGCGCCGTTCATCGTTGCGTCGGACATTCTGGGCCTCTTTTATGAGTCTCAGGTCCGTATCGACGGAGCACACCGGCACTTCAATGTCGGATTTATGACATTTCTGTAGCGCAATAAAATCAGGTTTAGCTATCACGGTTGCGAATCAATTAGGGGTTGTGGGAAGCGGCTACCAATCGGGCCAGCGGGCCGTCCGGTCGTGTTCCTGCGCCGCGTTCAGGGCGGGGGCGTCGGCTATGGGAGAGGGGTGGTCCAGCAGGGTTGCGGGGGTGGCGAAGCATTCGGCCGTGCCCAGCGTGCGGGTGCAGAAGGCGGGATCTGGCGGCGGCGCTTCGGGCCGCTTGCAGTAGTGGCCTTCCTGTTCCAGGCGGACGAGCGAGCAATCCTTCCTCGTGACGAGCGAGTAGGCGAGGTCGGTGGCGGTGCGGTGGAAGATGGGCACGGCCCCGATGTCGATGGCTGCCAGCCAGACGACGGGTTCGAGCGGCGGGTGGCAGGCTGCGAGCAGAAGGAGGGAGAGAAGGGCTGGCAGGCGCATGCGGCAAGGGTGGCGCGCTTGGAGTGAAGCAAGCGTGTTCTTTTTTGAAAAAAAGAACCAATACTCCGCTCACCTGAGAATCCGGAACCGACCCGGGTCGCGGATGCGGAAGTTGTCCGTGACTTGGTCGCAGAGCACGTCCCATCGGCTTGGCACGTCGTAACGCAGAAAGGTCAGGACGCGGGCGCGGAATTGCCTGAAGTTCGCAGCGCACCGGTTGTGGATCAGGGCTTTGTGCATCGCGAGCCACAATCGTTCGATCGGGTTCAGATGCGGGCAGTAGGGCGGGATGAAATGTAGCCTTATTCGGCAGTCTCGCCGGTCGAGCCAGGCTCTTACCAGCTTGGCGTGATGGCAGCGCGCATTGTCGAGCATGACGTGGATCCGGCGCTTGGCCGGAAAGCGCGCCTCGATGGTTTGCAGCAGCGCAATCGTGCTGGTGGCGTCGACCGAGGGGACCTCGAGCACGCAGGTGGTGCCGGTGTGCAGGTCGATCGCACCTTGGATATTGACGTGCTCGCGGCCGGTGGTCTGCTCCACGGCGATCGCCACGCCCTTTGGCGCCCAGCAGCCGACGGGCTGTGCGCCGTAGGTCGGATGCACCGCATCGGCGAACATCACCATCTCGTTCGCAGGAAGGCTGTTCAACAGCTTTTCGTAGACAGCGATGAACCGGCGCTGACGGTCGGGGTCCATCTTGCTCGGCACCGCCGCGGGCTTGCGGTGCTCAAACCCCAGCCGGTGCAGCAAGGCGACCAGCCCAGAGCGGCTCTCATAGGTCACGCCGAACTGGCGCTCGATATAGGCGCCGACCTCGCACGTGGTGCGCGGCAGGGTGCGCTCCAGCCAGGCCTTGAGCTGGGTCTCCTGCGCCGGCGCCAGAAACGCGTGCCGGCCGCCGTAATGGAAGCCGACCAAGCCATCGATGCCGTCCTGCTCGAAGGTCTTGTGCCACTCACGGATGGTGTCGTCGTCCAGCAGCAAGACCTTGGCCACCTTGATAGGGCTCATCCCCTGGTCCAGCAGCACCAGGGCATTCGCCCGCCGCGCCAGACGATGGGCAGCAAGCCCGTCCCGAGCCAACTCGGTCAGAACCTGCCTCTCCTCAGCCGTGAGAAAGCCACCGCGCATGACCGCAAGGAGAATCTAAACACACAGCGCGCCGCAAGGGGCGACGGAGCCGGATACTCAATGAGTCGGGGTAAAAAAACTTTTGCTCGTTTGGGCCGGGCTTTTTAGATCGATACACTTGGCGCTTTATTCAGACAGGCTTTTAGCAAAGCATCTCCCGCAATGACCGAGCCGCCGCCCGGTGCTCCCCACCCGCTGATGCGCGCCATTCTCCTGCTCGTGCAGGACATGCTTTCTACCCTGGCGTTTGTCGGGCTCTACGCGGCGACGCAACGGGCCGGCCTTGCATTGGGCCTTGGGGTTGCGCTCGGTTCGGCTGAGATCGGGTGGCTCCTGGCGCGCCGCAAACCCGTCCATCGCATGCTCTGGCTCAGCCTGTTTCTGGTGGCCGTTTTCGGCGGTGCGACGTTGCTGACAGGAAACCCAGTCTTCGCCATGCTCAAGCCGGCCTTGATCTACGGCGCCATCGCCTTGGTCCTGCTATCGCCAGGCTGGATGAATCACTATGCGCCCAGCGTCACCAGGGGCATCGACATAGCGCCCCTCAACCACGCTTTCGGGTTTATCTGGGCCGGGCTGTTCGGCAGCGTCGCCGTTGCCTGCCTGATCCTCGCCCTGAGCGCCAGCACGGCCACCTTCGGGTGGTTCGTGCTGATCGTGCCGATCTCGGCCAAAACGGCGCTGGTGGGCATTCAGTACGCGGCGACCAGGCACACGGTGCGCAGCCGGTTGAAGAGGAGATCGGCGCCGCCGGTGCCTGGCTAGGATCCTTCGCTGGCCGGGCAGGGCTGAGGGTTTGGCGTGGCGTGGCGCGGGCGCGCAAGGGCTTACCCGCCCGACGGGGGTGGGGTTGGGGTTTCGCGGCGGGGCCGGCGCCGCTATGGTCCGCGCCTTCTAGCCAGGGACCAGAGCCAGAGCGTGCCAGATATTTTCGACGAGGTGCAGGAGGATCTGCGCGCGGAGGCCGCGCGGCGGCTGGCCAGACGGTATAGCGGCGTCGCGGTGGCGGTTCTCGTGCTCATCCTGGTGGGTACGGGCGCCTTCGTCTGGTGGCAGAACCGGGAGAAGGAAGCGCGCGAGGCGACCGCCAGCCGGTATCTCGCGGCCGCGACCAGCGCCGACAAGATCATGGCCGGCAAGGACGGGCCTGGTGCTGCCGACGGCCTGCAGGCGATCGCGGCGAACGGGCCGGAAGGGTATCGCACGCTGGCGCGGCTGCGGCTGGCGGCGCTTGATTGGCAGTTGGGCAAGCACCCGGAGGCAGTGGCGGCCTGGCAGGCGGTCTCGGATGACGGGTCGGCGCCGCGGCTGTTGCGTGATCTCGCCACCTTGTCGCGTTTGCAGCATCAGGTGGACGGCGGCGATCCGGTGGCTTTGCGCCAGCAGGCGGAGGCGCTGACGGCGCCCGACAATCCGTGGCGGCCGATGGCGGAGCAGGTTGTGGCGCTGCTCGATATCAAGGCGGGGCGTCCGGCGGAGGCTCTCGCCATCATGCAGCGGCTGTCGGCCGATCCGCTCGCGCCCGCGGGTATCCGGGAGATGGCGGGCGACCTGATGCAGACCATCGACGTGCCGGCGCCCCCGCCCTCTCAAGCTGGGCCCTCGCAAGCTGGGCCTTCACAAGCTGGGCCTTCACAAGCTGGGCCAGCGAAAGCCGCACCTCTCCCCGTGCCGACCAAAGGACCTGGTACTCACTGATGAACGACGGCATGAAACTGACACGGCGGGCGAGCATGCTTCTGCCGCTGGCCATCGCGCCTGCGCTTGGCGGCTGCGGCGCCTTGGACTGGCTGGGCGACGAGGCGAAGAAGCCGATCGCAGGCAAGCGCGAGCCGGTGCTGGCTGCGACGCGCGGGCTGCAGATCGACAATCCGGAAGCGGTGACCGTTCCTGCGCCAGTGCGCAACGAGGCGTGGCTGCAACCGGGCGGAACGCCGGCGCATTCCGGCGGCAATTTCGCCGGCGGGCTGACCAAGGTGTGGACCACCAGCATCGGGGCCGGCGGCGATTACCGCACGCGGGTGACAGCGGTGCCGCTCGTCTACGGCGAGCGCGTGTTCACCATGGATACGGACGGCGCAGTGTGCGCCTTCGACATTGCGCGCGGGCGGCGGATCTGGCGCACGGTCACCAAGGCCAAAAAGGCGCGCAACAGCAACGTGGGTGGCGGGATCTCCATCGATGGGGGCATCCTCTACGCGGCGACCGGGCGCGGCGAGATCATGGCGCTCGATTGCGGCAGCGGGCGCATCATGTGGCGTGCACCGATGCCGTCGCCCGCGCGCTGCGCGCCGACGATCGTCGATGGCCGGATGTTCGTGTGTACGATCGACGAGAAGCTGATCGCCTATTCGCAAGCCGATGGGCACGAGCTTTGGCTGCACCAGGCGACGCAGACCGATATCGGCACGCTGGCGCAGGCGTCGCCCGCCTATGCGGACGGGTATGTGGTGGTGGGGTTCGAGTCGGGCGACCTCGTGTGCTGTCGCGCCGAGTCGGGGACCGTCGTGTGGACCGACAACATGGGCGCGGTGAAGGGCGTGGTGGGGCTTTCGGAGTTCGCCTCCGTGCGCGCGGCGCCGGCGATCGAGAATGGGCTGGTCTATGCGATCGGGCTGGGCGGGTTGTTCGCCGCACTCGATCTGCGGTCCGGGCGCCGGGTTTGGGAGCGCGATGTCGCGGGGTCGAACACGCCTTTGCTGGCAGGCGAGTTCCTGTTCGTCGTGAGTTCGGAGCAGAAGCTCGGGGCGTTGAGCCGCGACGATGGGACGGTGCATTGGGTGAGCGACCTGCCGCGCTTCGAAAATCCGAAGCGCACGAAGGGGCTGATCAATTGGTATGGGCCGTCGCTGGTAGGCGGCAAGCTGATATTGGTGAGCGACAACGAGAAGATGGCGGTGCTCGACCCTGAGAACGGGCGGCTTATTACGAGTTCTAACCTGCCTTCTTCCGGGTCGCTGCCGCCTGTCGCGGCGCAGGGTTATACTTTTATTCTCACGGATAATGCGACGTTGATGGCGTTCAAGTAAACGCCGGAGACCACCCGAGAATTCTACTATGCCGGCCATCTGACGCGCGTTTCTGCGCTTCCGGTGCTCACCGGCCATCAAGGCCGGCTCCGCTCCGGTTCTCGAAACGCACGCCAGCTGACTCGGCCTAGCGAATTCTCGAGTGGTCTCCTAGTCTGGGCAAGGCTGCCCGGCATCTGAAAGTTCAGCCCGTGTCTCCAGGATTGCCCACCGTCGTTATCGCAGGCCGGCCGAATGTCGGGAAATCCACGCTGTTCAACCGGCTGGCGGGGAAGCGGGCGGCTATTGTTTCGGATACGCCTGGGGTGACGCGGGACCGCAAGGATGCGGAGGCGATGTTGCGTGGCCGCAATGTGCGGCTGGTAGATACGGCGGGGCTCGAGGAGAGCGATCCTGAGGCGATCTATGGCCGCATGCGGGCTTCTTCGGAGGCGGCGGTTGGACAGGCGGATCTGATCGTTTTCGTCATCGATGCGCGCGTGGGGGTGACGCCTGCGGATGAGCATTTTGCGCGCTGGCTGCGGCGGCAATCGAGGCCGGTGTTGCTGGTGGCGAACAAGGCTGAAGGGCGCGGCGGAATTGCAGGCGCGATGGAAGCTTATGCGCTCGGCCTGGGCGATCCGCTGGCGGTTTCTGCCGAGCATAACGAGGGCATCGCCGACCTGATGCGCGAAATTGCCGAGCTGCTGCCGCCGGAAGCGGAGGAGGCGGAAGACGAGGCGAGGCCGCTGAAACTTGCCATCGTGGGTCGGCCGAATGCGGGCAAGTCCACCTTGCTCAACCGGCTCGTCGGCGAGGAGCGGATGATCACCGGGCCGGAGCCCGGGCTGACGCGCGATGCCGTCGCCACCATTCTGGCCGATGCAGACGGGCCCATCGAACTTGTCGATACCGCGGGTTTGCGCAAGCGCGCGCGGGTCGAGGAGGCGCTCGAGAAGATGTCCGTGTCGGCGAGCATCGAGGCTTTGAAGATGGCCGAGGTGGTGGCGATCACCATCGATGCTGCTGGCGGCCTGCACGAACAGGATCTGCAGATCGCCCGGCTGGTGGAGCGCGAGGGGCGCGCGGCCATCCTGGTTCTGAACAAGTGGGATGCCGTCGAGGACCGTTCGAAAGCACGCAAGGCGATCGACGACCGGCTGCAGACTTCGATGGTGCAGTTGCGCGGGCTGCCGGTGATTACCGTCTCGGCGATGACAGGTGCGGGCATGGAGAAGTTCCTGCCAGCGGTGCGGCGCGCGGCGGCTGTTTGGAACACGCGCGTGCCTACAGGCGAACTTAACCGCTGGTTCGAGGCAGCTTTGGAACGGCATCCGCCGCCTTTGGTCGAGGGAAGGCGTTTGAAGATGCGCTATGTGACGCAGGCGAAGGCGCGGCCGCCGACTTTTCTGGTGTTCGGCACGCGGGCTGAGCAGATGCCTGAGGATTATCAAAGGTATTTGGTGAATGGGTTGCGGGAGACTTTCGATCTGCCTGGGACGCCTATTCGGATTCAGGGGCGGGGGACTAAGAACCCCTATGTGGATTAGAAGAAGGCAAGGACTTCTTTTTTGAAAAAAAGAAGCAAAAAACTTTTGCGATGTGGGACCGAGATCTTGGTGACGGACGGGCCTAAAGTTGCAAAAAGTTTTTGGTTCTTTTTTCAAAAAGAACTCGCTTCCTATGCTTAAGGCTTGCCTTGTTCAGGCCCTCCAAGAGCGCCGGATCGGCAACGATGCGCTCCGCCGTGTCGACAGCGGCCTGAAGTTGGATGTCCGTCAGATGATGGATGGCGGGGCGTTGCACGACGGTATCCCAGCGCGCGCCGATGGCGTTGTCGAGGCAGACTCGCATGAAGCAGTGGTCGTTGCGAATCGGCCAGCGGTTGGCGGCTGCCATGCCTGGGAGCGTGACGCGCGTGAGGTGCTGCCAGCGGGCGAGCAGGTGTTCGCGTGAGTGGGGCTTTGATCCTGACGCTGGTTCTGGATGAGAGGTCACAGGCTTTCTTCGACTGTGTGCGGGAGCGGTGGTTTCCGGCAGAGCTGAATTTCATTCGTGCGCATGTCACGATGTTTCATCATCTGCCTGGCGAGGCGCTGGCTTCCATCAGGGAGCATCTGGCGTCGGTTTGTTCGGTGCAAAGGCCGGTGGGTGTTTCGGTGACGGGGTTGCGGTCGCTGGGGCGTGGGGTGGCTTATGTGTTGCGGGCGCCGGAGATCGAGGCGTTGCGGGCGGGGCTTGCGGCGCATTGGCGGGATGGGTTGACGGCGCAGGACAGGCAGGGGTGGCGGCCGCATGTGACAGTGCAGAACAAGGTTTTGCCCGCGGAGGCGCGCGGGTTGCTTGCGCGGTTGCAGGGCGAGTTCGCGCCGTTCGAGGCTGTGGCGACAGGATTGGCGTTGTGGCGGTATTGCGGTGGGCCTTGGGAGGCGGAGGCTGTTTTGCCGTTCGGCCAAACGGCAGCAGCCAATCCGATGCACAAGGCAAGCGAATAGCTCAGCAAGCGCGAAAGAGGCCCAGCCCAACAAACAAAAGTTTTTTGCTTCTTTTTTTCAAAAAAGAAGTGCTGCCTTGCTTTAGTTGCGAGCCCGAACCAGCTCGCCCTGGCGCGTCTCCGAAGGCAGGCAAAGCGGCACCAGATGCTCGGCAACGCTGGCGGCAGTAGGGAGGGTGTTAGGGTCCTCGCCTGGAAAAGCCATCGCCCGCATGCGGGTGGCCGTGCCGCCGGGGTCGAAGAGGTTGATGCGTAGCGGGGTGTTGGCGGCTTCGTCCGCCCAGGTGCGTACGAGTTGCTCCATGCCGGCCTTGGTGGCGGCGTAGGCGCCCCAGAAGGCGCGGGCGGAGGAGGCGACGCTGCTGGTGACGAAGACGGCGCGGCCGGCGTCCGATGCGGTGAGAACGGGGGCGCAGGTGCGTATCAGCCGGTAGCTGGAGGTGAGGTTCACGGCGACGCACTCCGCAAAATCGCGGGGGAGGATGTGGCCGACGGGGGTGAGCTTGCCGAGGGCGCCGGCGTTGTGGACGAGGATGTCGAGGCGGCCGAAGCGCTGGACCAGGGTGGGGCCGACGGCGTCGATCTGCTCGGCCTCCTTCAGGTCGAGCGGCAGGATAGTGGCGTTGCCGCCTTCGAGGCGGATGCGGTCGTCGGTTTCCTCGAGGCCCCCCTGGGTGCGGGCGGTGATGACCACGTGGGCACCGAGGCGTGCGAGGGCGGCGGCAGTGGCGGCGCCGATGCCGCGGCTGGCGCCGGTGACGAGGGCGATCCGCCCGGAGAGGGTGCGGCCGTGGAGGGTGTCGCCCGCCATCAGCTCATCTCGTTGAGCAGGCTGAGTTGGCGGGAATGGGGCTCCTCCATGTCCGGCACGGCGACGGGGTAGTCGCCGGTGAAGCAGGCGTCGCAGAAATAGGGGGCTTTGTTGTCGCGCCTGGTGTGGCCGAGGGCGCGGTAGAGGCCATCCTGGGAGATGAAGGCGAGACTGTCGCAGCCGATCAGCTTGGCCATTTCGTCAATGGTGTGGCGGGCGGCGAGGAGCTTGCCGCGCTCGGGCGTGTCGATGCCGTAGAAACAGGAGTGCGTGGTGGGCGGCGAGGAGATGCGCATGTGCACTTCGGCGGCGCCGGCGGCGCGCACCATTTCGACGATCTTCTTGCTGGTGGTGCCGCGCACGATGCTGTCGTCCACCAGGATGACGCGCTTGCCTGCGAGCATCGCCTTGTTGGCGGAATGCTTGAGTTTCACACCCAGGTTGCGGATGTGGTCGGTGGGTTCGATGAAGGTCCGGCCGACATAGTGGTTGCGTATGATGCCGAGCTCGAAGGGGACGCCGCTTTCGGCGGAGTAGCCCATGGCCGAGGGGACGCCTGAGTCGGGGACGGGGACGACGATGTCGGCCGGGACGTGGCTTTCGCGCGCGAGTTCGGCGCCGATGTTCTTGCGCGCCGAATAGACGGGCGTGCCTTCCATGACCGAGTCGGGGCGGGCGAAGTAGATATATTCGAAGACGCAGAAGCGGGCGGGGCGGGCGGTGAAGGGGCGTATGCTGTGCACGCCCTGGTCGTTGATGACGACGATTTCGCCTGGCTCCACGTCGCGCACGAATTCGGCGCCGACGATGTCCAGCGCACAGGTTTCGCTGGCGAGCACCCAGCCGCCGATACCTTTTTCGGTGTTGGTTTTGTCATGGGTGCCCAGGGCAGGAACGATGCGGCCGAGGATTAAGGGGCGGACGCCGAGCGGGTCGCGCACGCCGATGAGGGCGTCGTTGCTCAGGGCGACGAGGGAGTAGGCGCCGATCACCTGTTTCAGCGCATCGATGAGCCGGTCCACGACGGTGGAGTAGAGGCTGATGGCGATGAGGTGGACGAAGACTTCGCTGTCCGTGGTGGACTGGAACAGGCAGCCGCGGCGGACCAGGGCGCGCTTGAGCGAATGGGCGTTGGTGAGGTTGCCGTTGTGGGCGACGGCGAAGCCGCCGAACTCGAAGTCGGCGTAGAGCGGCTGGACGTTCCGCAGGATGGTTTCGCCCGTGGTGGCGTAGCGGTTGTGGCCGATGGCGTTCGGGCCGGGCAGGGAGGCGATGACACGGGCATCGCCGAAATTGTCGCCGACCAGGCCAAGGCCGCGCTGGGAGTGGAAGCGGCGGCCGTCGTAGCTGACGATGCCGGTGGCTTCCTGGCCGCGGTGCTGGAGGGCGTGCAGGCCAAGGGCGGTGACGGCGGCGGCATCGACCACGTTCCAGACGCCAAAGACGCCGCACTCCTCGTGCATTTTGTCGTCGTCGCCCGGTCCTGCGGAGTCGAGTCCTGAAGTGTCGATTCCTGAGGAGTCGGGGCCGAAGAACTCCGCCTCGTGAGCGTGCGGCTGGTTCGGATCATCCTGGTTCATCCGGCTCTCCTGCCATGCGGGATCGCGAGTCCGCCGCATGAAAACGTCAGTGGCGCTCGAAAAGCTGCGCTGGCAACCGTCAGCTAGTGCGGCGCGGTCCTTGGTCCAAGCGCACTGCCCTCAGGGCTGGCCTGCAAGAGGTCCGCCGAGGTGGTGGGGCGGCCATCGGGCGGCGGGGCGACGCGGGGGCGGTAGAGCTGCGGCACCTGTCCCGCGACCCATTGGGCGCCCTGGTAGATCAGCGGCAGGCTGCGCGCTTCCTGCACCTGGGTGGGCCATTTCTCCGGCGGGAGCATCTGCGCCAACGGGATGTAGGCGATGATCAGAAGCAGGGCGCCGCGCAGAAGGCCGAACACCAGGCCCAGGGTGCGGTCGAGGCCGCCGAGGACGGAGAGGCTGACGAGCCGGCCGACGAGGTTCGACAGCAGCGAGAACACGATGAGCAGAACGACGAAGACGATGACGTAGGCGGCAGGGTCGGCCAGGTCGGGGTTGCCGATGGCGCGTGCGGTGAGCGGCATGACCTGGGGACCGTAGATCCAGGCGCCGTAGCCGGCGGCGATCCAGGACGCCAGGCCGAGCAGCTCGCGCACCATGCCCCGGGAGAGGCCCAGGAGAGCGGAGATGGCGATTACCGCGAGAACGCAGAGGTCTACTAGGTTCATGGGGAGGCCTTAAGCGTGTTCTTTTTTGAAAAAAAGAACCAAAAAACTTTTACGGCCTTCCGGCCCGGCCTGCGGACACGCCCGGCCTCGAATTGCAAAAGTTTTTTGCTGCCCTTTTTTAAAAAAGACGTGCTTTCCCGTCCCCTGCCTTACTAGGGTATGCCAGCGTCCGGAACATTCGGATCGCGGGATGGTTGCAATACAACTTATTCTTTCCCGTAACCGGAAACGTGCGCTATAGTCTCGCAATCGAACTTGACTGCCGGAGCCCCGATGCCGCCCCTGAATTCCCGTCCTCCTCCCAGAGACGATGAGCGCCACTCTCGCTCCTGAGATGGTGGAGGCGCCCAACCGTCTGAGCCTCGCGCTGACCCTCTCGCGCACGGGTTTCCCTGCGCGCGCCTACGGGATCGCGCTGGCGGCGCACGATCAGGCGCTTCGCAATGCGGACGAGGCGCTGCTGGCGGCGACGGGGGATTGCCTGGCGGATTGCTGCGGCATGACGGCGCAATACGAGCAGGGAATACGGTTCGCGCGGTCGGCGCGGGCGCTCTGGCAAGCGCGGGGAGACGAGGCGCGTCAGGCCGGCTCCGCAAGCCGCCTGGCGCAACTGCTGTCGGCGATCGGTGAGCCGGACGCGATGCTGGAGGCGGAGGCGGGACTCGCTCTGGCCGAGCGCGCGGGCGACACGGTCGAGCTGATACGGGCCCTCGATTCGATCTCGGTGACGTTGAACCTGCTGAAGCAGCCGGACCGCTCGCTTCCGTTCAGCGAACGGGCCATCGCGCTGAGCCGCGGTGCCGGCATGCCCATTCCGATCATCCTGATCAATTACGCAGAGGCGCGTGTTCAGGCGGCGTTGCTGGAGACCGCCGTGGATGTGGATCTGAGCGGCGAAGTCGAACACGCGCTGGCGTTGACACGCGAGGCGATGGCTTACGCGCGGGAGCGTGGCGATGGATGGCTCGAGCGGCTGGCGATCACCAATGTCGCTGAATACAGCCTGCATCGGGGTGACTGGAGAACGGCGGAGTCGGTGCTGCCGTCGTTCGACGATGCGCCGGGAGAGATCACCGACCGCTGCCGCGGGCACCATCTGCTGATGCGTGGCCGAATGCTTCTCGCGCGGGAACAGCCGGGCGAGGCGCTGGAGCCTTTGCTGGCGTGCCGGCGGCTGGTCACCGTTGTAAACGATCTGGAGATCACGGCGCCCTGCCACCTGGATGTGGCGCGCGCCTATGCGGCGCTTGGCGACTTCAAGGCGGCCTATGGCGCGCACCAGGCTTATCACGATGCGTTCGTGCGCCAGGCTTCAGAAGCGGCGCAGCGCCGTGCGCGCATCTGCGCGCTGCATCGCGAGGCGGAGCAGTGGCGCGCCGCGGCGACGGAGGCGGAGATGCGGGCGGCCGATCTCACCGTCACCAACGAATTGCTGGCGCGCGAGGCCGAGCGGCTGACACGCACCAGCCTGGAGGATCCGCTCACCGGCCTGCCGAACAGGCGCCAGCTCGATGTTGCGTTCCTCGATCTGCTGACGACTGGCGCCTCGTTCGTGCTGGCGATGATCGATGTCGATCACTTCAAGCAGGTCAATGACCGGTTCTCCCATCCGGTGGGCGATGCCGTGCTGCGTACGATCGGCAAGCTTCTCGACGATGGGGCGAGGTCGGACGATCTGGTGGTGCGTTATGGCGGCGAGGAATTTGCGCTGCTGATGCGCGGTGCCGACCTCGATATGGCCGATGTCGCGTGCCATCGCTTGCGCCATGCGGTGCAGAGTTACGATTGGCACAGCCTGCGGCCGGGACTCGCGGTGACGATCAGCGTGGGGGTGGCGCATTCCTCCGAGGGGCCGTCGCACGATGTGATTGTTTCGTTGGCAGACCTGCGGCTTTACCAGGCCAAGCAGGGGGGGCGGAACATGGTGGTGAGCGGGAATGTGGCTATCGACGTGTGACCTGTTGTCGGCTTTGGGGGGGTTGAGAGGTTCTTAAGATCAACCACGAAGACACGAAGAGCACGAAGGTTCACGAAGGAGATTTGTGCTGGTGTTTGCTGCCGGGCTCACCTGCAGCGCAGCCAATCTGTTTGAGTTATTGAGCTGATTTTTGGGCTTCGCCCGGCTTCTTCGTGAAGCTTCGTGTTCTTCGTGTCTTCGTGTCTTCGTGGTTGATCTTGACTGACTTTCCGCCGCAGCGAACGCCGATCATCGAGGCGGAGGTTTGCCGGAGAATTGCTCGACGAGGTCGGCGAGGTGGCCGATTTCGGCGAGCGCCATGCCTTCGGCGACGGCGCCTCGGCCGCCTCTGGCGACGCGGCGAGGGAGGACGGCGCGGGCGAAGCCTAGTTTCTGGGCTTCCTTGAGGCGGGCGTCGGCCTGGGCGACCTGGCGGACTTCGCCCGAGAGGCCGATTTCGCCGAAATAGACCGAGCCTGCGTCTGTCGGGGTTTCGGTGGCGGCGGAGGCGAGGGCGGCGGCGACGGCGAGATCAGCTGCGGGTTCGGTGATGCGCAGGCCGCCGGCGACGTTGAGGAAGACGTCCGAGTTGGAGAGTCGCAGGCCGCAGCGGGTTTCGAGTACGGCGAGAAGCATGGAAAGGCGGCCGCTGTCCCAGCCGACCACCGAACGGCGTGGAGAGCCGCCGGCGTTCGGGGCCAGCAGCGCCTGGACTTCGAGCAGGACGGGGCGGGTGCCTTCGAGGCCGGCGAAGACGGCGCTGCCTGCGATGTGGCCGCGCCGTTCGGCGAGGAAGAGGGCGGAGGGGTTGGCGACTTCGGCGAGGCCGCGGTCGGTCATTTCGAAGACGCCGATTTCGTCTGTCGCGCCGAAGCGGTTCTTGGTGCCGCGCAGGATGCGGAACTGATGGCCGCGGTCGCCTTCGAAATGCAGCACGGCATCGACCATGTGCTCGAGCACGCGCGGGCCGGCGAGCGAGCCGTCCTTGGTGACGTGGCCGACCAGGACCAGGGAGAAGCCGCGGCTTTTCGCCAGGCGTATGAGCTCGAAGCCGCAGGCGCGTACCTGGCTGACCGAGCCGGGGGCGCTTTCGACGTTGTCGAGCCACATGGTCTGGATGCTGTCGATGACGACCATGGCGAGGTCGCGCTCGGCTTCCAGCGTGCTGACGATGTCGCGCACGCTGATGGTGGCGGCGAGTTCCAGGGGGGCGCCTTCGAGGCCGAGGCGGCGGGCGCGCAGGCGGATCTGGTCGATGGATTCTTCGCCTGAGATGTAGAGGACGCGCCTGCCTGCCTTGGAGAGGGCGGCGGCGGCCTGCAGGAGAAGGGTGGATTTGCCTATGCCGGGGTCGCCGCCGACGAGGACGGCCGAGGCGGCGACGAGGCCGCCGCCCAAGACGCGGTCGAGTTCGCCTATGCCGCTGAACAGGCGGGGCGGGGGCTCCGTGGTTCCGGCGAGGCCGACGAAGGCGACGCTACGGCCGGCGGCGCGGCCGCCTGAGGGGCGTGGGAGGGTAGCGGTCTCCTCGACGGAGGTGTTCCACTCGCCGCAGCCTTCGCATTTGCCGACCCATTTTGCTGTGACTGTGCCGCAGGTCTGGCAGACGAATTTCTGTTGTGGCTTAGCCATTGAGTGGGCCGCCTGTTTGGCTTTCGGCGGTGTTGGGATTGCTAAAGTCCACCACGAAGATGGGAAGGGCGCGAAGGTACACGAAGATGCTGGGCCTCTTTGCTTGGCGTCGGGCAGCGGTTTGCGGCGAAGCTGACCGGTTATGGTTCATGAAGCTCGATATGGGGCTTCGCCCGATCTCTTCGTGAAGCTTCGTGAGCTTCCCATCTTCGTGGTGGACCTTGCGGCAGCTCCACAGGCTCCACGCCGGACGAAGCAGAAAAACGCTAGCGGGCGCGGTCCGGGGGGAGGGCTTGGCAGAAGCGGAGGGCGTAGCCGTCTGGGTCGAGGACTTCGAAGGCGAGATGGCCGGTCAGGCCTGCTTCGTCCTCGGTGAAGATCTCTTCGAGCGGTTTGTGGAGGCGGGCGCCGTAGGCTTGGGCGCCGGAGTAGACGGCTTCGGCGTCGGTGGTCCAGACGACCAGGGTGACACCCCGGCCGTAGGGGTATTCGAGCGCCGCCAGGCCTGAGTCCGGGCGCTCCTGGAGGTCGATGGCGACGCCGTCGCGCTCCAGGGAGGCGCGGCGCTGGTCGGGGCGGTACTGCATGGTCACGAAGCCCAGGACGTCCGTGTAGAAGCGCAGGGACCGCGCGAAGCCGGAGCAGACCAGTTCCACGGCCAGGCTCATGGGCCCCTCAGCGCGGGGCGAGGGTGAGCACAGCCTGTGGCGGGGCGGCGGCGGTGCTGACCAGCACGTGCATGGTCTTGCCGCCTAGGGTGAGGCTGTAGGCGGTGTGCTGGACGCCCTGGCGCTTCTTGTCTGCCTCGGTCGGGCCGAGCGGGGTGAGGGCGACGTGGTTTTCGCTGGCGGCCTGCTGGAGGGTGGAGAGGACCTCGGAGGGCTGGGCCTGCTCGACCACGGCTTCGCAGGCGCCGTCGTCGAGCGAGACGAGGGCGAGTTTCACCGTCTGGTAGCTCACGTCGTAGGCCTTGCCGGCGCGGCCGGCGAGGAAGGCGTCGCGTGCCTGGCCGGGCATCTCGGGGGCCTTCTGGCTGTCGAGGAACTGGCGGGTGCCCTGGGCATTGCCGGCGAACTGCAGGCAGGCGGCGCCGAAGAGCCCGACGACCTGGTCGGCGCCATCGACGGCGGCGGCGCCTGTCTGCGGCGGGTTGGCCTGGTCCGGCGCCTGGGCGAGGGCTGCTTTGCTCCCGAGGGCACAGATGCCGATGACGAGGCAGGCCGCGATCTGATGACGCATGGGCGGTGATCTCCTTTTGGCAGGGACTTACGCCCGACTGTCGCGGCCATAAAGCCCTGGGGGGCCTTATGGATGCAGGTCTGCGCTCGCCGGTGAGCGAGAAAGGAAGGTCCACCACGAAGATGGGAAGGACGCGAAGATACGCGAAGGCGCGGAGCCATACGAATGAGAGGCGAGCCGTATCCTATTTCCTTTGCTCCGCGTCTTCGTGCGCCTTCGTGTTCTTCCCGACTTCGTGGTGGACCTTGAGGGACTCGCCACCGAGCAGGTTTGCGAGAGGTTAGCGGCGGAGTTCCATTTGGATGGGGCCTTCGCGGCGGCCGTGGGTGAACTGGTCGACGACGGGGTTGCCGCTGTCCATGAGGTGGGAAGCGGGGCCTTGCCAGACGATGCGGCCGCCCTGGAGCATGGCGGCCTGGTCGCCGATGCGGCGGGCGCTGGCCATGTCGTGGGTGATGGCGATGGCGGTGCTGCCGAGCTTTTTCACGCAATCCACGATGAGGCCGTCGATGACGGCGCCCATGATGGGGTCCAGGCCGGTGGTCGGCTCGTCGAAGAACAGGATCTGCGGCGAGGCGGCGATGGCGCGGGCCAGGCCCACGCGCTTCTGCATGCCGCCCGAAAGCTCGGAAGGGGAGAGGTCGCCCACGGTTTTGGCGAGGCCGACCTGGGCGAGCACTTCGCCTGCGCGCACCCGGGCGTCGGCGCGGCTGATGCGGTGCCTGGACATCCGGCCTTCTGCGAGCAGGCCGAAGGCGACGTTCTCCCAGACGGAGAGGCTGTCGAACAAGGCGCCGTTCTGGAACAGCATGCCGATTTCGGCGCGCCTGGCCTGACGCTCGCGCGTGGGGAGGCGGGCGAGGTCCTGGCCGTCGATTTCGATGGTGCCTTCGTCCGGCTCGATGAGGCCGAGGATGCATTTCAGCAGCACGGACTTGCCTGTGCCTGAGCCGCCGATGACGACCATGGAGGTGCCAGGCATGACGTCGAGATCGACGCCGGCGAGGACGTGCTTTTCGCCGAAGGTTTTCTTCAGGCCGCGCACGCGGATCTTCGGGGTCGCGTCGCTCATCGCGAGAAGAACAGTTCGGTGAGGATGTAGTCGAAGGAGAGGATGAGGATGGAGGCGGAGACGACGGCCGAGGTGGTGGCCGAGCCGACGCCTTCCGCGCCGCCGCGGCTGCGGTAGCCGTGGTAGCAGCCCATCAGCGCCACGATGAAGCCGAACACGCAGGCTTTGACGAGGCTGAGCGAGACGTCGCTCCACTGCAGGAAGTTCATCGAGCTGGTGAGGTAGCCGCTGGCGTTGAAGCCGAGCTTGAAGACGGCGACGATGAAGCCGCCCATGACGCCGAGCACGTCCGCCACGACGACCAGCAGCGGGAGGGCCAGGATTCCGGCGAGGAGGCGTGGCGCCACCAGATATTTCATCGGGTTGGTGGAGAGGGTGGTCAGCGCGTCGATCTGGTCGGTAACGCGCATGGTGCCGAGTTCGGCGGACATGGCGGCGCCCACGCGGCCGGCGACCATCAGGCCGGCGAGGACCGGGGCGAGTTCGCGCACGACCGAGATGAGCACGATGTTGGCGACGGCGCTGGTGGCGCCGTAGCGGGCGAAGCCGGTGTAGGATTGCAGGGCGATGACCATGCCGGAGAAGATCGCGGTCAGCGCCACGACCGGCAGGCTGAAATAGGCGAAGTCGATGAAGGCACGCCAGAACAGGCGGGCGTAGAACGGCGGCCGCACGATATGGCTCAGGCCGGCGATGGCGAAGGTGACGACGCTGCCCAGCGAGGCCAGGGTCGCGAGCACGGCGGCGCCAATGGCGCCCAGGGCTGTCACTGGGTTCAAAGCGGGCCGTAGCTGCGTGTCAGCCGCGCGCCGAGCGAGGTGAGTATCTCGTAGCCGTTGGTGCCGGCCCAGCCGGCGACCTCGTCAGGCGGCACCGCGGGGCCGATCAGCTCCAGCATGCTTCCTGGTGCGACACCTGGATGGTCGGTGGCATCGAAGGTGGCGAGGTCCATGGAGACACGCCCTATCAGCGGCAGGCGCCTGCCGTCAAAAGCGGCCTCCGCGCGATTGGACAAAGCGCGGTGGTAGCCGTCCGCGTAGCCGGCCGAAACGGTGGCGACGCGGGTGGGCCGTTGGGCGGTCCAGATGCCGTTGTAGCCGACGCGTTCGCCGGGGCTGACGGTGCGGATTTGCAGCACGCGGGCGGTGAGGCGGAGCACGGTGCGCATGGGGTTCGGGGCACCAGGCGTGGGGTTCACGCCGTAGAGGGCAGCGCCGGGGCGGGCGAGGCTGGATGCGAAATCCTGGCCCAGGAACAGGCCCGACGAGTTGGCGATGCTGCGCGGCCAGTGTGACAGGCGGGCGCAGGCTTCGGCGAAGCGCGCGTGCTGCTGGGCGTTGCTGGGATCCTCCGGGCGTTCGGCGTCCACCAGGTGCGTCATCACATAGCGGATGGTGATGCCGTTCAGCCTCGAGGGGTCGGCCGCGAGTTCGGCGAGTTCGGCCGGATCGAGGCCTAGGCGGTTCATGCCGGTGTCGATGTGCAGGAGTGCTTCGAGGGGCGCGCCGTTTCGCCTCGCGTGGGCGGCGAATTCGTCGATTTCACGCAGGGAGCCGAGCACGGGGGCGAGGCCGTGCGCGCTGTAGTGGCCGGCCTGGTCGGCGAAGAAACCGTTCAGGATGCCGACCATGGCGCTAGGCAGAAGCGGGCGTATCCGCAGCGCTTCCTCGGGGTAGGCGACGAAGAAGTGCCTGGCCCCTTCAGCAAAGAGCCGGGCGGCCACGCGTTCGGCGCCCAGGCCGTAGGCGTTTGCCTTGACGACCGCCGCGGTGTCCGCGCCGTGCGCGGCCGCGAGCTGGCGCCAGTTGGCGGCTATCGCTTCCAGGTCGATTTTTAGCTGGGATATCATGGGAGGGAGGAAGTTCTTCTTTTTTGAAAAAAAGAAGCAAAAAACTTTTGGACTTTTGGAGCGGGATGTTTCGACATCTCGGTCCCAAATCGCAAAAGTTTTTTGGTTCTTTTTTTCAAAAAAGAACTTGCTTGCTTGCTCATGCCTTCAGCAGCGCCTCGATCTTCCCCGTCAACGCATCAGGCGAAGTCGTAGGCGGTGCGCGCTCGGCGACAGCACCGTCGCGGCCGATAAGGAATTTGGTGAAATTCCATTTAATTGCGCTGCCGAGAAGGCCGCCCTTGGCTTTTTTGAGAAAGGCGTAGAGCGGGTGTGTGTTGGCGCCGTTCACCTCGACTTTGGCGAACATGGGAAAGGTGACGTCGTAGGTGGTGGAACAGAAGTTGGCGATTTCGGCCTCGTCGCCCGGTTCCTGGTGCATGAACTGGTCGCAGGGAAAGCCCAGGACGGTGAGGCCCTGGTCGCCGTAGGTTTTCTGGAGTTTTTCGAGGCCGGCGTATTGCGGGGTGAAGCCGCATTTGCTGGCTGTGTTCACGACCAGGAGCACGCGGCCCTTGTAGGTGGAGAGAGGGATTTCGGTGCCGTCTATGGCGCGGGCTGAGAGGTCGTAGAGAGAGGTCATGGGCGTGGCATCCTCTGTGTCGTTTATCTTTAGCATAGATGTTTACTACCGGAGCCCTCGCAGGCTCGACTGATTCGCCGCTGGGCCTGGTTGAATGCTCTTAAGATCAACCACGAAGACACGGGGTGCACGGAGTTTCACAAAGGTCGCAGCATCCCGGTCTGGCGCATATCGCTTTGCCCTGGTTGCTTTATTCTCTTTGTGAAACTCCGCGGGCTTTGCGTCTTTGTGGTTGATCTTGCGGTCGTGCCGCTGCTGCTCATGCGGCTGGCGTGGGTTTGTGCCGCCCCGAATAATTCGTGATCACATCATGCACGCCGCCGGCCGCCTGGTCGGTGATGACGCCGGCGATGTCGCCCCAGAAATGGTCGAGGAGGCCGCGCTGGAGGTCCTTGCCTTGGGCGACGTCGCCGGCGACGCGGCCGTTGGGGTCGGTGACGATCCAGTGGATTTCGACTTGCTGCTGGTTGTCCGGTTCGTCGGTGACGCGGACAGTGCCTTGGAGGATGAAGTCGGCGTTTTGTTGCTTGGTGACGAGCTGGTCGCCGGTGTCGGGGATTTTGCTGCGTATGCCGCGGGCTAGCGAGAAATTGCCGTCGCCCGGGGCGCCGGTGACGCCGGCGAAGAAGATGCGGGCGGGGCGGTTGAAGAGACTGTTGGGGTCGCTCTGTTTCAGCTCGGCTTCGACGGTGCGGACGAGGCTGAGGACCTGGGGGGCGGCGTCTGCCGCGGCGTGGTTGAAGACGGCGGGGTCGCCTGAGGCCCAGGCGGCGGCGGGAACAGGGGTGCCCGCGACTTCGCCGTGCGATTTACCGCGGCGGTCGAGGTAGGTGTAGCGGGGCTGGACGGTTGGGCCGGTCATGGTGGCTGTCATCATGAGGCGCCATTCGCCGTTCTTGGCCGAGCCGACCAGGGCTGGGACTTCCTCTGCGACGAGGGCGTCGGCCATGGCGTGGGCCCAGAGTGTCGCGTCGTGGTCTGCGAGGAGGGCGGCGGTGGGGGCGGCGACGACGAGCTTGGCCGGCGGCGGGCGGGAGAGGCGTATGGCGTCGGCGCCCGGGTTGCCTGCGAAGGGTTGGGGGAGGTCGCCACAGGCGGCCAGGCTCAGGATCGGCAGGGCCAGGATGGGCAGGAGGATGGCGTATCTCACGCCGGCGGGTTTAGGGCGGGGACGGCTTCAAGCCAAGCTTTGGCTGGGCAACCACATAATTGCCACGCGACGCGCGGCTCGGTGTTTGATACGCTCCTGATCAGAAGCGGATGCTTCGGGGGGATCTGGTGATGGGCGTGGGGATGACGGGTTTGCAGGCGGTGCTGGCGCTTGGGCTGGCTGCGGCCGGCATGCGTGCGCCGGCGCGGGCGGATACGGTTTATGATTTCACGCCGACATCGACGACGAACGTTTCTGGGCAGGCGGTCGGGCCGTTCAGCCTCGTGCTCACGCTGGCGGATGGTTTTACACCGGAGTCGTTCGCGCGGACGTGCAGTTTTGGAACTTGCGGGGTGAACAGCGGAAATTTCTCCGATTTCTCGCTGGCTGCGTATTACGATGGCTCGCTTATGGCGACGCTCGACAACACGCCTGACCTCGGGGGCGAGGGTACCCACGGGACGATCAACGGCAACAATGGTTCATTGTTCTGGGCCACGGAGTCTAGCATTACGCTCACGCTGGCCTTCGGCAACGGCGTCTGGAATGCGATGTTCGACAGCGATTTGCTCGGCAATGTGACTTGCCCGTCCGCGCAAGGGTGCAAGGCCAGCGGTACGCTGGCGGCGGTGCCTGAGCCGGTCGGGCTTGGGGTGTTTGGGGTGGGGCTGCTTGGCGTGGTGGTGGCGCGGCGGCGCCGCGGCGTAATGGGCTGACGCCTGCCGTGCGTTTTGAACGATGCTAGCCTGGCACTTGGTGTTTTGCGTGAGCCCTGTTTCGGATGTCTGGGCTGTTGCTCTGGATGGCTTCGTCGCCAAGCGGCTCCTCGCAATGACGGTCAAGTGGTGACGATCGCCGAGAGTTGGTGGCCTATGGGGCCGCTGTTGGCGAGGGTGCGGCGGCGGTGGCTGAAGAAGCGGGTCGCGTCGGTCAGGGTGTCGTGGCCGCAGGCGTTGGCGTTGTGTACGCCGGCGGCGGCCAGGCGGGCGAGGCAGTAGGCGGGCAGGTCGAAGTGCCAGTGGCCGGGGCGGCCTGGGGCGAAGAAGCTTGCGGCGCCGGGGATGGTGGGCAGGACTTCGTCGCGCAGGTCGGCGCCTACTTCGTAACTTGCCTGTGCTATGCAGGGGCCGACCGTTGCGGCGATGTTGGCAGGGTTCGCGCCTTTAGCTGTCATGGCGGCGGTGACGGCTTCGAGGATGCCGGCTGCGGCGCCGCGCCAGCCGGCGTGCGCGGCGCCTATGATGCCGGTTTCGGGATCATGGAAGAGGACGGGGGCGCAGTCGGCGGTGATGACGCCGAGTGCGATGCCAGGCCGTGACGTGACCATGGCGTCGGCACGCGGGCCGGCGCCTTGCTCCCAGGGCTCGTCCACGTCGATGACCGTGGTGCCGTGGACTTGCGTGACTCCGACGAGATGTTTCGCGTCCAGGAAGGCGGCGATGCGGCGGCGGTTTTCGGTGACGTCGGCGATGTCGTCGCCGCCTGAGAGGCTGGCGTTCAGGCTGGCGTAAGGACCTTTGGAGACGCCGCCTTCGCGCGTGAAGAAGCCGTGGCGCGCGTGGATGACGCTGGAGGTGATGGGAGAGGGCATTCTAACCTGCTTTTGCGGCTATGGCGGCTTTCGCCATCTGCGTGACACGTGCGGCGTTGCCGGACCAGGTGTAGTTCTGACGTTCGAGTTCGGCGCGGGCGGCGCGGCCGAGGCGGGTGCGTAGGCGGTCGTCGGCGATGAGGCGCTCGACGGCTTTCCACATGGCGCCTGGGGTTTTTGGATCGAAGAGCAGCGCGGTCTCTTCGTGGCTGAGGATTTCGCGTATGTTCGGCTGGTCCGGGGCGACAATGGCGCAGGCGGCGGCCATGTAGTCGAAGATCTTCAGCGGCGACGCATAAGGGGTCGCACTCGGCTGCAGGGCGATATCGAAATTCGTCGTCAGGGCTGGGACATCGGCCGGCTGCACCAGGCCCGCGAAATGAACCTTTGCAGTCATGCCAAGGATTTTCGCCTGCGCGGCGAGATCGGGAACGGCAGGGCCTTCGCCGATGATGGTGAGTTCCAGAGGGCGGCCGCCGGTGGCGCGCGCCATGCCGTCGATTACCGTGTCCAGCGCATGCCAGGCTCGGACGAAGCCGGTAAAGCCCAAGGTGATCGGTGCATCAGCGGGCTTTTCAGGGCGCGCCGGGAAACGTTGCAGGTCGATGCCGTTCGGAATCACCGATATGCGCGCAGGATCGACGCCGTTCTGCACCAGGATGTCGCCAAGCACATGCGTCACGGGCAGCACGCGCGACGCCGATTTCCAGGTCCAGCGCTCCAGGCTGCGTGCGACGCTCGGCATGCGCAGACCACCATGCTTCTCGCGCTCATCCGCCAGTGGGGAATTTACCTCCAGCAGCAACGGCACGCCATGCTTCCGCGCCAGCCGGCTGCCGGCCAGGAAATACAGATTGCAGCGTTCGTAAAGCACGTCCGGGCGAAACTCCTGCCAGGCTTTTTTCAGCTTGGCATAGGCGCCGACATTGTAGGCCAGCTCGGCAAACTCGGCGAGAACGCCAGGCAGCAGGCGGCGCAGGATCGCAATCGTGCGGCTCTCGCCGCCGAAACCCTCGGCCTTGTAGAAACTCGGGCCGACGACAAGCACCTCATGCCCCGCATCGCGCAACGCACGCACCAGCTCCTCGATGTGCACGCCCTGCCCGTCGTGCGAGTTGACGCGGTGGCTGTAGAGGATGCGCATAGTGGGGCCTCAATGAGGAGGGAAGGCAAGGGGGTGGAAGCGTCTTCTTTTTTGAAAAAAAGAAGCAAAAAACTTTTGCGATGTGGGACCGAGATCGTGGAACCACCCGGCCCAAACTCCCAAAAATTTTTTGCTTCTTTTTTTCAAAAAAGAAGACGCTTGCTTACTGAGGAAAAGGCGAAACGCCGCGCCCGGCCAACAAGGCCCATGCGGTAGGCGCGATATGCGGGCGGCGGAAATAGAGGAAGTCGGGGGACTTCGTATCAAGGCCGGTAGAGAGGCCGGTGGTGAGCGTCGGGGTGGTGCAGGCGTAGACCAGGCCGCTGGGGGCGGTTTGGGTGGCGATGGTGTCCAGCAGGCGCTGTGCCTGGGCGGGTTGGTGGAAGAGGCGGCAGGTGAGGGCGGTAATGGCGGTGCCTTCGAGCCAGATGCCGTCGCGGTCGGTGTTGAAGTCCACGCCTTCCGTGGCGGTGGGCGGTGCGCCTTCCGGGAGGCCGTGGCGGGCGAGGATCCAGTGGAGGGCCGGGGCCCATTTCGGGTCGGGGTTTGCGGCGAGGAGGGGCCATAGGTTGGCGTCCACGGCGGAGTGGTCGTTGATGGTGCCGTCCGGTTTGAGGCCGGTGAAGAAGCGGCTTTCTGAGTCGCTCCACATGGAGGCGACGAAGGCGCGGGCGTGGGCGGCGGGTTCGGTGCGGCCCAGGGCGGCGAAGGCGGCGGCGAGGTCGATGTTGTGTTCGGTGCTGACCCAGGTGAGGCGTTGGGGGGCGGGCTCGAAGCCGAGGAAGCCGCCGGCGTAGCCTTTGGGGGTTCGGACGTTGGCCTCGACCCAGTTGGCGGCTTGCGCCGCGGCGGCGTGGAAGCTTGCGTCGTCTGTCGCCTTTGCTAGCGCGATCCAGAGGAGCATCGCCCAGGCCAGGACGCCTGTGGCGGTGCCGGCCTGGTAGCCGTCTTCGAGCCATCGGTTCTGGGCTGGGTCCCACCAGCCTGGGAGTGGGTAGGGTCCGGCGGGGGATACTGGGCCGGCCCGGTAGGCATTTCGCAGCCTTCCGTCGTGCCAGAAGCGGTCTCTTGTTTGGGCCTGGACGAGGGCCCGGCCGAGGTGGGCGGCGCCTGTGGTGTCGCCTGTGGCTAGCAGCGCGAGACCAGTGACTGCGTTGTCGTAGACGTAGGCGGCATTGGCCTGGGTTTTGTCGAACTCGGTGGCGTCCGGGGATTGCGGGGGGCGGGTTTCGTAGCTTTGCAGCAGGCCTAGCTGGGTGGCTCTGGACTGCAGGGTGGTGGACCAGCCTGTGCTGGCAATGGCCAGGCTGGAGAGGAGTAGTTGTCGCCGCGTGTAGTTCGGCTGCTGCCGAGTGGGGGAGAGGCTCAAAGGTCCACCACGAAGACGGAAAGAACGCGAAGGTAGGCGAAGACGCCCGGCTTTGGCGACGATGATGGCGACGTTGTTTCTTCCGAAGCGGCGCAGCCACCCGGCTGCTGATTTGGCCGAATGACCGTCATGATGCTCCGCGTCTTTGTGTAGCTTCGCGGTCTTCCCGTCTTCGTGGTGGACTTGACAATGCTGCCGCCGCTCGCGTGCCGGGTAGTCGGGCAGATCAGAGGTAGTGCTCTTCCAAGGGTGGGAAGCCGTTGAAGCCGGTGGAGGCGTAGGTGGTGACGTAGGCGCCGGCGGCGTGGATGAGGACGCGGTCGCCTGGGGCGAGTGCCAGAGGGAGATGGTAGCCGGATTTTTCGTAGAGGATGTCGGTGCTGTCGCAGCTTGGGCCGGCTATGGCGACCGGGCCTTCCTCGGTTCCATGTCCAGCGGGGGCATCGTGGGGGGTGGTGATGCGGTAGCGGATGGCTTCGTTTTCGGTTTCGGCGAGGCCGCCGAAGCGGCCGATGTCGAGGTAGACCCAGCGGGTAGGGTCGTTCCGGAGCCTGCGGCTGACCAGGAGGACTTCGCTGCTGATGACGCCTGCGTTGCCGACGAGGTAGCGGCCGGGCTCGACGATGAGGGTGGGCTGCCTGTCGCCGAAGTGGGCAGCGAGGCTGGCGGTGATGCTGGCGGCGAAGTTCTGGATGGTGGGGGCTTCCTGCTGGTAGCTGGTGGGGAAGCCGCCGCCGATGTCGATCATGCCTAAGGTGATGCCGGCGCGGGCGAGGCTGGCGAAGAGGGCGGATGCCTGGGCGATGGCGGCTTCGTAGGCGGCGACGCTGATCTGCTGGCTGCCGACATGGAAGCTGAGGCCATAGGGGACCAGGCCGTGGCCGGCGGCCGCCTGCATGAGCTCGGCGGCGAGTGCGGGCTCGGTGCCGAATTTGCGGGCGAGGGGGAGGACGGCGCCGGTGGCGCCTACGGCCAGGCGGCAGAAGACGCGGGCGCCTGGGGCGTTCGCTGCGATCTTCACCAGTTCCTCCTCGCAGTCGAAGACGAAGAGGTCGATGCCGGCTTGCCGTGCCTGGCGTATGGCGGCGGGCTTCTTGATGGTGTTGCCGAAGCTGATGCGGTCCGGGGTGGCGCCTGCCGCCAGGCACATGGCGATTTCCTCGCCGCTCGCCGCGTCGAAGTGGCTGCCCAGGGCGACGAGGCGCTCGAGGATGGGGCGGGCCGGGTTCGCCTTGACAGCGTAGTAGATGTGGGCGGCCGGCAGGGCCGCGCGCATGGCGCGGTAGTTGGCCTCGACGATGTCGAGGTCGAGCACGAGGCAGGGGGTAGCCGGCGCGGCGGCCAGGAAGCTGGCGATCTTCGGGGTCATCGTGGCGGCCTTTGCCCCAAAGGATCGGGTGTGGACAGGAGTGTGTGGGCGAAGGCGGTGTGCGCAACCGTCTAGTCAGTCGGGGCGCCACTGAAAAGCACGCTGTGGCAACCAGCGCGACCAGCATGACGTTGGTTCCTTTCGGTATGGATAAGAACATGGACGATTTCGCCGGAAAGCCTGCGCCGCCTGTCGCTGTCGCCAAGTCGAGGGGCGACATGACCGATCCCGCGGTGATTGCGGCACAGCCCAATGCCGCCAGGCTCGGGCGGCTCGCGCATCGGCCGACGCAGATCCCGTGGTCAGGCTGGAAGAGCGTCTTCAAGCGGACGGCACGCGAGGTGGCGACCGACCGGATCTCCCTGGTCGCGGCCGGCTGTGCTTTCTATGCAACGCTGGCCCTCTTCCCGGCCATATCGATGCTGGTGTCGATTTACGGTCTGGTTTTCGATCCGGCGACGGTCGGACCGCAGCTCGCTGTACTGCGCGATCTGCTGCCGCCCTCGGCCTATCAGCTCATCGCGGACCGGGTTCAGGTACTGGTCAGCAAGCCGCCCGGGACGCTCACGTTTTCGTTAGCGCTGAGCATCATGATCGCTTTGTGGTCCTCCTCCACCGGGACCAAGTCGATCCTGGGGGCGCTGAACCTCGCCTATGAGGAGCGGGAGAGCCGCAGTTTCATCCGGTTCCAGCTGACGGCGCTCGGCATGACCTTGGGCGGGATCCTTGCCGCCGTAATCGGTCTAGCCTCGCTCCTGCTTCTGCCGGCGGCCGTGGCGCTGCTGCAGATGTCGGCCTATGCGGCGCTGATCGCCCGCTCGGCGAGCTTCGGGCTGCTGGTGCTGTTTGTGCTCCTGGCGCTCTCACTGCTTTACCGCTTCGGGCCGTCTCGCCGGTCTGCGGGGTGGAGCTGGGTGACGCCTGGTTCGCTGTTCGCGACGCTCCTGTGGCTGGTCGCGTCGGCGCTGTTCTCATTCTATGTGCAGCATCTGGCGAGCTATGACGCGACCTACGGGCCGCTGGGCGCCATCATCGGCGTCATGATGTGGTTTTATGTCAGCGCGCTGGTGGTGATGATCGGCGCGGAGCTGAATGCGGAGCTGGAGCTGCAGACGGTGCGTGACAGCACGGACGGGCCGGAGCGGCCTATCGGTGAGCGCGGTGCCTATGTCGCCGACCATGTCGCGCACTGACGGCTTCGACCGGCTGCGCGTCGTCGGGGGCTTCAGCGACTTCGGTGTCCGTATCAGGGCCTGAGACCTGGGCGAGGCTGACGTCGGCGTGGCCGCGGGCGACGATGCCCAGGCGGGCAGCGGCTTCGTGGCTCAGATCGATGCAGCGGACGCCGTGCGGCGGCTCGCGGTCGTTCACTCTGACGACGACCGAGGCGCCGGTGTTGTCCACGGTGACGCGAACCCAGCTTCCCAGCGGAAGGCTCGGGTGGGCGGCGGTCATCTTGCCCGGATCGAAGACCTCGCCGCTGGTGGTGCGGTGTCCGGCGTGGCGCGGGCCATACCAGGTGGCTTCGCCTTGTTCGCTCCAGCCCGACCCTGTGTCGGTTGCCTTCCCGGCGTGTGCCGGCGCCGCGATGAGCGGGCCGGAAGCGAGAATGGCTGCGAACAAAAGCCGCCTGGCGCTGGGCTGCATGCATACTCCTGGAACCCTGGTGGCCGGCCTGAAGTGACCGGGTCGCGGTTCCGTGAGGAGGACTTGATCCCGTTTTGGCGGGTCATGGCAAGCAGAAAGTTTTCGCCGGAGGACTTGTGCAAGATGAGCCTGGCGGTGCAGGCGGCCGGTTCCGAGTATCGGCTTGCTGGTTCATGAAGCTGCATTACACAAGAAAATCGTTGCTTTGCTGTTATCGACGTTCCGGATTGTCTTTTCCGGGTTTGTGCCGAGAAGACACAGTCCTATGTTGCCGGTAGGACACGGAATTCTGCGTCTATGAGTTGGTTCATCCTGGTTGTTCTGGCGCGGGCGATTGGATGATCCTGCGCAGGATGAGAGCCGCCAAAACGGCGAGGCAGGCGGGGGCAAGCGGGATGCCGTTTGTCGCGGCGGCCTTGATCATCGCGGGGGATAGATAGAGGAGTGCCAGGAGGCTTGCTTCGTAGGGAAGCCAGCGGGTTCGCATGGCCTCCGCGGCGATCCACGCGCCTGGCACGGCAAAGAGGGCCAGGTCGTATTCGCCCAGGAAGGGCACGCAGAATCCGGTGGCGGCGACGAGAAGCGCTGTTTCGGCTTCTCCCCTCGGTCGGCGCAGGGCGATGATGGCGAGGATGGCGGCCGCGGCGAGTGCCGCGATGATCTGCGCGGTCCATGCGGCGGGAGATGAGGCGCCGAGAAGCCGCAGGGCGCTGTAGGGGGTCACGAAAATCGCAAAGCCTGGGATGCCGCTGGTGTTCCAGGCGGTCGCGACGGGCAGCGCATCCAGGAATGCGCGCCAAGACGCGGTGCCGAAGGCGGCCGTGGAGATGGCGGCGAGGATGGCGACGGTCGCGGCGGCGGCGGCCAAGGCGGTGAACCGGCGGGCGCAGAGGAGGGCGATGGGGGCGAGGATGCCGAGCTGCGGCTTGTAGGCGAGGCAGCCGATGAGGATGCCTGCGGTGATCGGGGCACGGTCGAGCGTAAGGGCGACACCTCCGAACAGGGCGGCGGAGAACAGGCCGTTCTGGCCGAATAGGGCGCAGATCGTCACGGCCGGGTAGGCGAGAAGGATCGTCAGGGCGGGTTTGCAGAGCAGCCTTTGCAGGGTGAGCGCGTAGGCGGCGGCGGTGGCGGCGACCCAGATGGCGGCGGCGAGGCCGATCGGGAGCAGGGCAAAGGGGAGCCAGAGCAGCAGGGCGACCGGCGAGTAGAAGAAGGGCGGCCGGGCGCCTGGGCCGAGTATCGCTACCATCGCCTGGCGGCCGGCATCGCCGTAGGCGTCGGCTGCGCGGCCGTGCAGTGCGAGGTCGGCGCCGGTCCAGAAGGCGGCGAAATCATGGGCGATGGGCAGGGCCGAGCCGTGCCATTGAATGGCGGCAGCGAAGCCGGCGGCGCCCATGACCAGGAGGATCCGGCTGTAGGCGAGCACGCGGTCCTGCGTCAGCCAGGCGGCATCGCGCAGGAATTGCCTCATGCCCCAGCCGGGATTTTTTCGGCGGGGGCTGGGCGCGGGAGGCGCCGGAGGATGAGGAGGGCTGGGAGGCAGGCGAGGATCGTGGCGGTGTAGAAGTCACGGTAGCCGAGGGCTTCGGCGGCGTAGCCGGAGAGGCCGCCCAGCGTGTGCAGCGCGAGGGCGGCGAGCGAGGAGAGGAGGGCGTATTGCGTCGCCGTGTAGCGGGTTGAGCAGAGGCTGGAGAGGAAGGTGAGGAAGGCGGTGTCGGCTGCGGCGCCGGCGAAGGCTTCCAGGCCGACCTTGGCCGAGAGCATGAGCGGGACGTGGCCGGCGTTGAGCAGGACGAGGTAGAGGCCGAGCGAGACGGCCTGGCCGATGCCCGCGACGAGGAGGCCTCGGCCGGTGCCGAGCTTGGCGACGAGCCAGCCGCCTGCAACGGCGCCTGAGAGGGTGCCGATCAGAGAGGGGAGAAAGTTGGCTTTTGCGATTTCGAGGCCGTCGAAACCCATGCTGCGGTAGAGGCCTGCCGCGGTGGTGTCCGCGGCCATGTGGCCGAGGCGGAAGAGGATGACGAAGGCGAGGATTTGCCAGGCGGCGGGACGGCGGAGGAAGTCGCGCAAGGGGCCGATGAAGGCGGTTTCGATCCGGGCGGCAAAGCTTGGTTTCTCGGGGTTTGCGATCGTCCCGCCTGGGTTAGGGGCGGCGAGGGTGACGAGGGTGCCTGCGGCCATCAGGGCCGCCATGATCAGCAGGGCGCCGTGCCAGCCTAGGGGCGTGGTGCTCAGGTAGATTGCGCCCGAGCCGGCGACCAGCATGGCGCCGCGGTAGCCCCAGATATAGGCGGCGAGCGCCGCGCCCTGGCGGGGCTCCTCGTAGGTTTCGATGCGCCAGGCGTCGATGAGGATGTCTTGGCTCGCCGACAGGAAGGCGAGCGCCATGGCGGCGAGGACGGTTTTCGTCACGGCGTGCGCGGGGTCGCTGAGCGCGAGAGCGGCGCAGGCTGTTGCCATGGCGGGCTGGACGAGCATCAGCCAGCCGCGCCGGCGGCCGAGGCGTTGGAGACGACCTGGGGCTGGGCGGTCGAAGAGGGCGGACCAAAGGAATTTCAGCGTGTAGGCGAGGCCGATCCAGCTTGTCAGGCCGATGGCGTGCAGCGAGAGGCCGAAGGTCGCAAACCATTGCTGAAGGGTGAAAATGGTGAGCGGGAGGGGGAGGCCACTGGTGAAGCCGAAGGCGGCCATGAAGGCGATGGGGACGCTGGCGTCAGTGTGCGATGTTTCCGTCGGCGACCTGGCCGGCGCTTTGAGGCCGGTCACCGTGGCAGGCCGTCCTTGCAGGCCGGCTTGGTTTTCGGATCGTCGAGCTTGCGCACCGCTTTACTCCTGCTGCGCGGCGAATCGCGCGCCTGGCGGCGACCATGGCCATGTGAGTGCGCCACGCCAACTCCTCGGGTGCCGGCGCCGCGTTTTCGCATCGCTGCTTTCGTGCCAGGAGACGGCGGGCAGGCCGGCCTAGCTGGCGAGGAGGTTGTCATCGCCACCATGCTGAGGCGTGAAGCGCCGGCTGTGTCCGGAGCGCGGCGGGCGCCGGTGTCGGCCATTTTCCTGTTCCATGGGCTGGTGATCGGCGCGTGGGCGACGCAGGTGCCGCTGTTGCGTGTCCGGCTTGCGTTGCCGCCGGCTACGTTGGGGCTGGCGCTGTTTAGCGCGGCGGTGGGGGCGATCGTGGCCATGCCGGTGACGGGGCGGATCGCCTTGCGCGTGGGGCCGGCGCCGGTGCTTCGCGTGGGAGCGGTGGCGGCTTGCCTGGCGTTCTTCGCGGCTGTGGTGGCGCCGGATTTCAACACGCTTTGCGTGGCCTTGCTGGTGTTCGGCATGGGCTATGGGGCGGTGGACGTGGCGATGAACACCGAGGCGGTGCGGGTGGAGCGGGCGCTCGGGCGGCCGATCCTGGGTGCGGTGCATGCCATGTGGAGCGTTGGCTCGTTCGTGGGGTCGGCGGCGGGGGCGGCGTTGCTGACTGTCGTGACGCCTGCTGTCCAGGCTGGGGTGCTGGGGCTCGCGGCGGTGGTTTCGATGCAAATGGCGACGGGGCGGCTCGATGCTGCGGCCCGGCCGGTCAGGCCCGATCCGGCCTTGCCTGCGTCGCGGCCTTGGCGGGATGGGCGGCTGCTGCTGATCGGCGGGCTGATGTGTTTTGCGTTCGCGGTCGAAGGATCGGTGGCGGACTGGAGCGGGGTTTACCTGCGTGGTGTGCGCCATGTGCCGCCTGCTGCCGCGGCGCTGGGCTACAGCGCGTTTTCGGCCTGCATGGTGGCGATGCGTTTCGCAGGCGACAGGGTTCGCCGCGCGATCGGGGATGGCGGGGTGCTGGCTGGGGCGTTCGTGGCGGCCGCTGGGCTGGCGTCGGTTCTGCTGGTGCCGCCTGGGACGCCGTGGGCGAAGATTGGGGCGATGACCGGGGAGATGGCTGGGGCGATTGCGGGGTTCGGGGTGGCGGGGTTGGGCGTGGCCAACGTGGTGCCGGCGCTGTTTGCCCTGGCGGGGACGCGTGGGCCCGGGGCGGTGGGGGTGGCGACGACGCTGGGGTATGCTGGGGTGCTGGCGGGGCCGCCCTTGTTCGGGGCGGTGGCGCAGGCGACGTCGCTCGAAGGGGCGATCGGCGTGTCTGCCGGGTTCTGCTGCCTTATCGGCGGCGTGGGAGTGTTGGCCGGGCGAGGGTCCGCTGCAGGTCGGCAGCCAGGGTCGTGACGGAGTTCGACCAGGATGGCGGCGGGTCGATGACGGCGTGAGCCTCCGGCGGCTTGGCCAGGAGGATGCGCAGGGTGGCGGCGAGGTCGGAAGCTTCGGGTTCGCAGACGAAGGCCTTGGTGGAGTCGCCGAGTTGCTCGACGAGGCCGCCGACGCGGGTGACGATGACCCAGCGGCCGGCGGCGACCGCGGCGGCCGCGACGCCGCTCTGGCTTGCCTCGGTGTGGGCGAGGACCACGGCGTCCGACCAGGCGAAGAGGGTGCCGACCTCTTCCTCCGGTACCCAGCGGTTTTCGACGCTGACTCCAGGCAGGCCGCGCAGGGTGTCGAGGGTGGGGCTTTCGGGGCCTGAGCCGACGATGCGGACTTCGAGATCGTCGCGCGGGAGGATGCGTCCCAGGGCGTCGGCGAGGATATCCAGGCCTTTGTAGGGGAGGAGGCGGCCGAAGCAGAGCAGGCGGAGCTTTCCGCCGTGCGCGCGCGGCGGGGGTGCGGGTTCGGTCAGGGCGTAGGGCGGCAAGGCGGCGGAGAGGGCGATCTTGCCTTCGAGCATGCCCTGTTCGAGCAGGCGCCGGCGTACGTGTTCGGAGAGGGTGACGATGGCGGCGGCGCGTTTCACCAGGCGCTGCTGCAGGACCATCTGCATGGGGTAGCCGTCGCCAGGGTGGAGGTCGGCGTCGTGGACGACGACGGCGTAGGGGATGCCGAGGCGGCGGAGGGCGGCGTGCATGGCGAGGTCGAGAGGGCCCGGCATCGCGCACAGGGCGACGGTGGGTTCGAGGACGCGGATCTGGCGGGCGAGGGAGGGGACGAAGAACGGGGTGCTGAGGAGACGGCCGATGTAGCTTGGCACGCTGTTGTAGGTTTTGACTGGGAGTTCGCAGCGCGGGCGCTGCTTGCCATGCAGGATTTCGGCGTCGGCCGAGAGGGAGAGCACGGCGTCCGTGCCGGGCACGGCATTGAAGGCGGCGGCGAAATCGACGGCGACGCGCGGGCCGGCGCCGAAGCGGCCCCATTGCCAGACGAGCACCCTCACGAGGCCGCTCCTGCGACAGGGCCGAAGTTGGCCGGGTTCAGGGCGGCGAGTGCGGCGGCGAGGCCGGCGGTTCCCAGGCGGGTTGTTGCCGCTTCGTGTGCGGTTTCCCCGAGCCTGGCGCGCTCGGATGCGTCGCCGGCGAGGCGGCGCAGGGCGGCGGCGGCGGCGGCGATGTCGGCTTCGGCCCAGACGGCGCCGGGGGCTGCGAAGACGCCTCTCGGGTCGTTTGCCGGGATGAGGCGGTAGGGGATCGGGATGCCGCAGGAGGCGTCGAGGAATTCGGCGGTGGCGGACCAGTCGGTGGCGATCACCGGTTTGGCGAGGAGCATGGCCTCTGCGGGAACGAGGCCGAAGCCTTCGCTGCGGTGAAGCGAGAGGACGATGTCGCAGCAGCGGGTGAGGGCGTGGCTGTCTGCGGCGGGGAAGGTGCGCGTCTCGAGGCGGATGTCGGGGGCGCCGTCGATCGCCTCGGTAAGCCGCTGCAGGTCGTCCGGGGCGTGCGCCGGATGGACGATCTTCAGCAGGAGGAGATGGTCCTTGGTCGCGCCGAAGGCCTGCCTGAACGCCGCTATGGCAGCCAGCGGGTTCTTGCGGGCGAAGCTCGAGGCGAGGCTGAAGGAAACCAGGACGATCACGGCTGCTTCGGGCAGGCCGAAGTCGGCGCGTGTCAGGGCTGAGGGCCGCGGTGGGCTGGTGGCTACGGCATGGGGAACCACGCGTACGCGCCCGGGCGCCAGAGGCTCCAAGGCGGCGGCGCTGAAGCGCGAGGGCGTCCAGATCTCGTGCAGCAGTCGCGTCGCGGGCTGCCAGTCCGGCGAGGCGACAGGCAGTTCCCAGGCCCAGTAGCCGATGATCCGCCGGCCGCGCCGCCACGCCTTCGGCAGTCTCAGCAGGGCGGCAGCCATCAGGGGCGCGTTCACATGCAGGACCAGAGGGACGCTCGGCGGGGGCGGCTGCCCTTCGGGCTGGTCCGAGGCCTCGCCTGGAATGGCGATGCCGGCTTCCAGCGGCCAGTTCGGAACGTCGAGCGCTGCCAGGGCCGCGACCATGAGGCGCGCGCCCTCGCCCAGGCCAGACGCGCGGCCGATCTCGCCGCCTACGGCCAGGCCAGTCGACGCCTCGGGGGCGGGCCAGGGCGCGCTCGGGGCAAGCCAGGCGGTGCTGCGGGCGAGGGCGCTTCGTCGCGCGCCGGCAGGGAGCAGGCGCCAGGCGCGGTGCAGCGGGTGTAGGGACATGGGGGCGGACGCTTGGGTTAGTTCTGGGGGTTAGGCAAGGGGAAGGCAGATGTTCTTTTTTGAAAAAAAGAACCAAAAAACTTTTGCGACTTTGGGCCGGGCTGGCGTCACGATCTCGGTCCCACAGGACAAAAGTTTTTTGCTTCTTTTTTTCAAAAAAGAAGTCCTGTCTTCCTTACTGTTGCCGTAACCACTCGTCTGTATATCTTGCCGAGATGACCGCCGCCGAAGCCGTTTTGCGCCTATCGTTGCAGCGTTTGTCCGGCCTGTGAGAACCGCCGACTGGACCGGGCTTCCGGTTTTCGACGTTCGGCTTGCGGCACCGGACATCTCGCCCTGGGTGGCTGGGAATACCGGCGTTGCGGGGTTCTGGCGCTTCGACGGGCCGGCGCCTGGGCCGGTGGTGGCGGTGACGTCGTTAATTCATGGCAATGAAATTGCCGGTGCTCTGGTTGTCGATGCGCTGCTTCGCGCGCGGCCTGCGCTGCTGCGTGGAAGCCTGATCTTGGGGTTTGCCAATCTGGAGGCTTTTGGCCGGTTCGATCCTGCGCAGCCGACGGCGTCGCGCTTTGTCGATGAGGATATGAACCGGCTTTGGGATCTGGCTGTGCTCGAGGGGCCGGGGCAGTCGAGCGAGCTGGTGCGGGCGCGTGCTTTCCGGCCTCTGGTGGAGGCGGCGGATGTGCTGCTCGATTTGCATTCCATGTTGTGGCCGTCCGATCCGCTGATCTTGTGCGGGCCATCGGCGCGCGGTCGGGCGCTGGCGGCGCGTATCGGGACGCCGGCGATGGTCGTTGCCGACGATGGGCATGCCAGCGGGCGCCGGCTGATCGATTATGCGCGCTTTACGGGGCCGGGCGAGGCGGCTGCGGTGCTGGTCGAGGCGGGGCAGCATTGGGAGGCGGATACGGCGGCGGCGATGCGCCGGACTGTGGATGCTCTGCTGGTGGAATGCGGCCTGGTGGAAGGCGAGCGCGGATCGCCAGGTCGCGCTCGTTGCGCTGAAGTGACGATGACGGTGACGGCTTCGACAGGGGCTTTCAACTTCATGCAGCCTTATCGCGGGGGCGATGTGGTGGCCAGGCGGGATACGCTGATTGCGACCGACGGCGACATGGAGATCCGGACGCCGCATGATGATTGTGTGCTGATCATGCCTAGTCTTTATCCGAGCCGCGGGCATACGGCGGTTCGGCTGGCACGGTTTGTCGATTGAAGGTTTCTGGGGCGCGGTGGTTAAGATCAAACACGAAGACACGGAGTTCACGGAGGTTCACGAAGAGGTCGAGTTTTGCTCAAGACTTTTCGGCACCTTCGTTTACTTGAAGGGCTAAGCCCCTTTGTGAACCTTCGTGGCCTTTGTGTCTTCGTGGTTGATCTTCGAATGTCTCCGCATCGGGGCCACGCGACAGGTAGGGCACTTGCTCTGGATGGCTTCGTCGCCAGGCGGCTCCTCGCAATGACGGCGGGGCTAGATGAAGTTGCCTCGCAGGAAGCCGAGGGCCGGGAGGGGGCGCCAGGATTTGGGGAGGTCGGCTCGGCGTATGGGAGCCACGCTGTAGCTGGGGACTGGCTGGCGGCTGGTGCGGAGGAAGCCGGAGTACGCACTCACCTGCTGTTCGCGCCAGCTCCGGTCGGCCAGGGCGGCGTTGCGGTCGGCGTAGATGTCGGCGATCCGGTTGGTGCGTCCGAGCGAGGCCATGACGGCCCATAGGGTGTCGTCGCGGGTGACCGGGAGCCTGACTACATCAGCCATGAGGGCGAACATGGCAGTGCAGGGGGCGCGGGAAAAGAGGGGGGTTTACGCCGGGTCGGCCGGCTCGGCGGCGAGTTCGGTTGCGAGGTCGGCGTTGATGGCGTCGCGCATGCTGTTGAGCGACTGCACGAAGCTGCGCACCGCGTGATCGTCCATCTTCGCAGTGGTCAGGTTGGCGAGTTCTCCGAGCTGTTCGTCTATTTCGCTCATCAGCGGGCGGGAGGCGTCGGTGAGGTGGAGGCGCCAGCAGCGGCGGTCCATGGGGTCGGAACGGCGCTCGACCATGCCGCGTGCCTCGAGCCGGTCGACCAGGCGGGCGACGGTGATGGGTTCGACCTCCAGCAGGTCGGCGAGCTCCTTCTGGAGGAGGCCGGGCTGGGCTTCGAGGCGGATGAGAATGGCCCATTGCGCGCGTGTCATGCCGTGGGCGCGGGCGCGCTTGTCTGCGGCCGTGCGTATGAGGCGGGCAAGGGTGATGACGTCCGAGAGCAGGTCGCGCTTGGTGTGCATGTCTCTTAGTAGGTTTACCGGTGTCATTTCGCAAAGCCGTGGTGTGCGACTGGCCCCGCCCTCTCGCCAGGCGCGCCGGCTGTGGTAGTCGCTGCGCATGAGCGAACCTCCTACTTTGGTAACCGGGGCGACCGGTTTTGTGGGCTCTGCCGTGCTGCGGGCCTTGCTGGCGCGCGGGCATGCGGTGCGGGCGCTGGTGCGGCGCGGGTCGGACAGGCAGAATCTCGAGGGCTTGCCCGTCGCGCTGGTGGAAGGCGATCTGACCGATCCGGCGTCGCTGGCGAAGGCGGCGGACGGGTGCCGGTATCTTTTTCATGTCGCGGCGGATTATCGGCTTTGGGTGCCCGATCCTGCGGCGATGATGCAGGCGAACGTCGAGGGGACCAGGGCGCTTCTGCTGGCGGCGCAGGCGCGGGGCGTGGAGCGGATCGTCTATTGCAGCAGCGTTGCGGCGCTGGGTCTGAACAAGGGCGGCGTGCCGCCGGCCGACGAGGCGACGCCGGTGTCGCTCGATAAGATCGTGGGCGTTTACAAGCGCTCGAAATACCTTGCTGAGCAGGCGGTGCTGGACCTGGTGCGGGAGCACGCGGTGCCTGTGGTGATCGTCAATCCGTCGACGCCGGTGGGGCCGCGTGACGTGAAGCCGACGCCGACGGGAAAGATGATACGCGATGCGGCGACGGGACGCATGCCGGCTTTCGTCGAGACGGGGCTGAACATCGTTCATGTGGACGACGTGGCGGAGGGGCATGTGCTGGCGCTCGAGCGCGGGGTGGTGGGCGAGCGCTACATCCTCGGCGGCGAGGATTTCGCTCTGGGCGACCTGTTCGCGCTGGTGGCGAAGGTGGCGGGGCGGAAGCCGCCGCGCATCAAGCTGCCGATCGGGCCGCTGGTGCCGGTGGCGCTCGCTTGCGAGCTGCTGGCGCGTTTCGGGGTGGAGCCGGTGGTGACGCGCGAGACGCTGGCGATGGCGCGCAAGACGATGTTTTTTTCGAGTGCGAAGGCGCAAGCGGCGCTCGGCTATGCGCCGCGTCCGGCTGAGCGCGCTGTCGAGGATGCGGTCGCCTGGTTCGCGGCTCACCCTGGATGATCTGGCTGAGCGCCCTGTCGCTGGGGGTCTGGGTTTATTTGCTGCTGGGTCATGGTCGGTTCTGGCAGGCGGGGCCGATGTTGATGGCGGCTGCACCGCCCGTGTGTCCGCCGGTGACGATCGTGGTGCCTGCACGGGACGAGGCGGAGACGATCGGGCGTTGCCTCCGGTCGCTGCTGGGTCAGGTCTATGGCGGGGCGTTCCGGGTGATCCTGGTGGATGACGGAAGCACCGACGGGACGGGGGATTTTGCGCGGCAGATTACCGATGCCCGGCTGACGGTTTTGGATGGCGCGCCGCGTCCGGCTGGTTGGAGCGGCAAGCTGTGGGCGCTGTCGCAGGGGGTGGCGGCGGCCGATGGCGAGCTGCTTCTGCTGTGCGATGCGGACATCGTTCATGCGCCCGAGCATCTGGCGACCCTCGTCGCCAAGCTGGTGGGCGGCGGGCTCGACATGGTGTCCGAAATGGTGGCGCTGCATTGCGAGAGCCTGGCCGAGCGGGCGCTGGTGCCGGCGTTCGTGTTCTTTTTCCAGCTTCTCTACCCGTTCGCTCAGGTGAACGACGCCGGGTCGCGGGTCGCGGCGGCGGCAGGCGGAACGGTGCTGATCCGGGCAGAGACGCTGGCTGCGATCGGCGGGCTGGCCGCCATGCGTGGCGCGCTGATCGACGACGTGACACTGGCCGGGCTGGTGAAGCGCCGGGGGCGAATCTGGCTGGGGCATAGCGGGCTTGCGGAGAGCGTGCGGCCGTATCCGCGTGCGTCCGACGTGTGGCGGATGGTGACACGCACCGCCTATGTGCAGCTTCGCTACTCGCCATGGCTGCTGGCTGGGACGGTGGCCGGCATGCTTCTGGTGTGGCTGCTGCCGCCCGCCGCGGCCATTTTCGGGCATGGTGCGGTGCGGGTTGCAGGACTGCTGGGATGGCTGGCCATGGCGGCGTCTTATGTTCCGACACTGCGGCGGTTCGGTTGCAGCGTGGGGTGGGCGCCCTTCCTGCCGCTGGTCGCATCGTTCTACACAGCCGCCACGGTCGCCTCGGCGGCGGATCATTTGAGAGGGCGGGGAGTCGTTTGGAAGCAGCGCGCGTATCAGCAGGCGGAGTGACCGGCGGTTCCGGCTTTTCAGGCGGCGATGTCGAGGTCTGGTCGGGGAAGGGGCGGACGCAGGAGAATTTCCCGGTCGGCTCCGTGCTCATACGGCCGGCGCTGCGGGGACATGTGCATGCCTTCTACCAATTCGCGCGCAACGCGGACGACATCGGCGACAGTGCTGAGCTGGGTTCCGAGGACAAGCTGGCGCGGCTTGCGGTGATGGAGGATGTGCTCGTCGGGCGGCAGGACAGCGGCAGCCCTTCGGCGCTGGCTTTGCGCCAGAGCCTGTCGGTGACTGGCGTGCCGGTGCAGCACAGCCTCGATCTGCTGGCGGCGTTCAGGCAGGACGCGGTGCAGTCGCGCTACGAGAATTGGGCGGCGCTGCTCGACTACTGCCGCCATTCCGCCATGCCGGTTGGCCGTTATGTGCTGGACCTGCATCGTGAGAGCCGTGAAACCTGGCCGGCCTCGGATGCGCTGTGCGCCTCGCTCCAGGTGCTCAATCATTTGCAGGACGGTTCCAAGGATTTGGCCGCACTCGACCGCTGCTATTTGCCGCTCGACCTGCTCGCCGCTGCCGGCGGGCAGGTGGAGGATTTGCGGGCGCGGAAGGAAAGCCCCGCGCTGAGGCAGGTTTTCGCGGCTCTGCTCGACCATTGCGATGCGATGAATACGGCTGCCGAGGCGCTGCCGCGGCTGACGGCGGACCGTCGCCTGCGCATCGAGACAGGTGTGATCGTCGGGCTGGCGAAGCGCCTGGCGAAGCGGCTGCGCGCCGGCGATCCGGTGGCGACACGTGTGAAGCTGAAGCCGCTGGATGTGGCCTCGAGCGTGCTGGGCGCGCTGCGGTTCGCCGCGTGATGGCCGGGTTCGTTCGATGACCGCCCGGGTTCTCCCATGACAGCCCTGGGTGCGGCGCGTGCCGACCTCAATGAGGTCGAGAAGATCGTGCGCCGGTCCGGCACGTCGTTCGCCCGCGGCATGCGCATCCTGCCTGCGCCACGGCGCGCGGCCATGTATGCGATCTACGCCTTCTGCCGCCTGGTCGACGATGTCGCCGACGAGCCCGGGCCGCTGCCGGCGAAACGGGCGGCGCTGCAGGCATGGCGCGAGCGGATCAAGCTGCTGGATGCCGGCGGGACCGATGCGGTGACACGCGTGCTCGCCCTCGCCAAGAAGGCCTACGAACTGCGCGAAGCCGACATGCTCGCCATTATCGACGGCATGGAAATGGACGCCGAAACCGCCATCGTGGCGCCCGATTTCGCCACCCTGGATCTCTATTGCGACCGTGCGGCGTCGGCCGTCGGGCGCCTCTCGGTGCGGGCGTTCGGCGATGCCTCGACCGCCGCCGACCAGGTCGCCTACCACCTCGGCCGCGCGCTGCAGCTCACCAATATTCTCCGTGACCTCGGCGAGGACGCCGGGCGCGGCCGCCTCTACCTGCCGCGCGAATGGCTGTTCGACGCCGGCGTTCCGCTTGATCCGGAAGCGGCCATCAAGGATCCGCGCCTTGCCCAGGTCTGCGAGCGCATGGTTAAGCGGATCCACGCGCACTTCGGCGGCGCCGGCGCGGCCATGGCGCGCTGCGATGCCGTGGCCATGAAGCCGGCCCGGCTGATGGCAGCCAGCTACGCCGCGATCCTGCGCCGGCTGGAGCGGCGCGGCTGGCGGTCACCAGCCGACCGCGTCTCCGTTCCGTTCTGGGAGAAGCTTTGGATTGCTTTTCGGTATGCCCGGTAGGATGGGAAGGGGTAGGCAAGGCCAGGGGCTCTGCCCCTGGACCCCGCTGGGGACTCGTCCCCAGACCCCATTACTTAGAAAGTGCTCAGTTCAGCGGCGCAGCCATGATGTCCGGTGATCAGGTGGGCTTCGCCCAAGGAAGTAGGGGGCAGAGCCCCTGGCCTTGCCTTAGCTCCCTGTGACCAAGACTCACATCATAGGCGGAGGCCTAGCGGGGCTGGCCGCGGCGCTGCGCTTGGCGACGGATGGCCACGCGGTAACGCTCTACGAGGCGGGCCCGAACTGCGGCGGACGGTGCCGGAGTTATTTCGACCGCGAACTCGGCGTGCGGATCGATAATGGCAACCATCTGTTGCTATCGGGCAATGACTCGGCGATGGCTTACCTCGATATGCTTGGGACGCGTGGATCGTTGGGTGGCCCTGGGGCTCCCGTGTTCCCGTTCATGGATCTGGCGAACGGTGAGCGCTGGACGGTTCGGCCTTCGGCTGGGCGGGTGCCTTGGTGGTTGTTCTCGCGCGCGCGGCGGGTGCCTGGGGCTAGGCTGCGCGAGTATGGCGCACTCCTGCGGCTGATGCGGGCGCGGCGGGATGCGACGGTGGCGGAGGTTTTGCCGCGGGGCGAACTGACGCGGCGGTTGCTGGAGCCGTTGGCTGTGTCGGCTTTGAACACGTCTTTGGCCGAGGGATCGGCGCGGCTTTTGGGCGCGGTGGTGGCTGGGTCGCTGGCGCGGGGTGGGGCGGCTTGCGTGCCGCTTTATCCGCGTGAGGGGTTGTCGGAGAGTTTCGTCGATCCGGCTTTGGCGCGGCTGGTGGCATTGGGGGCGGTGGTGAAGACGGGGTATCGCATCGGCGCGGTATCGGTGGGGGAGGCGCGGGTGACTGCACTTACGGGGCCGGAGGGGGTGGTTCCGGTGTCGGCGGATGAGGTGGTGATTTTGGCGGCGCCTGGTCCGGTGGCGGCGGCGTTGGTGCCTGGGGTTACGGCGCCCGATGAATTCGAGGCCATCATCAATTTGCACTTTCTGGTGCAGGCGGAGCCTGGCGAGGCGGGGTTCGTGGGGTTGATCGGTGGTCTGGCGGAGTGGGTGTTCGTGAAGCCGGGGGTGGTTTCGGTGACCGTGAGCGCGGCCAACCGGCTGCTGGGTCGTCCTACCGAGGCTCTGGTGGCGGAGCTTTGGCGGGAGGTTTGCGCGGCGACGGGCCTTGTGGGGGATATGCCACGCTACCGGCTCATATGCGAAAAGCGGGCCACCTTTGCTGCAACTTCACGGCAACAGTTGCGTCGCCCTATGGCAACAACCTCCTTGCAGAATCTCCTGCTAGCGGGTGATTGGACGGACACCGGGTTGCCGGCCACCATCGAAGGTGCGATCAGGTCCGGCTTTGCGGCGGCGCAACATGCAAATGCCCGCGGCTGACGATGAGGTGGAATTGCCAGGCGAGACGCTGATCGACCCGGACGCGCCAGAAACGACCCTGCAGGATTCGGTTTTGCGGGCTGCGGATGCCTTGCGTCGCCGGCAGAATCCGGATGGGCATTGGCGTTTCGAGCTCGAGGCGGATGCGACTATTCCTGCCGAGTATATATTACTGGAGCATTACCTCGACCGTATTGATCCGGAGCGTGAGCAGCGCATCGGCGCCTATTTACGCGGTATCCAGGGCGCGCATGGCGGCTGGCCGCTGTTTCACGATGGGGCGTTCAACCTGTCGGCGTCGGTAAAGGCGTACTTTGCGTTGAAATGCCTGGGTGATTCGCCGGACGCGCCGCACATGGCGCGGGCACGGGCGGCGATCCTGGCGGCAGGCGGGGCTGAGCGGACGAACGTCTTCACCCGTATCCAGCTCGCGCTGTTCGGCGAAGTGCCGTGGGACGCCATACCGACCATGCCGGTCGAGATCATGCTGTTGCCGCAGTGGTTCTTTTTCCACCTGTCGAAGATCTCTTACTGGTCGCGGACGGTGATCGTGCCGTTGCTGGTGCTGATCAATCTTCGGCCGCAGGCGCGTAATCCGCGTCAGGTGCGTATCGCCGAGCTTTTCCGCAGGCCGCCCGAGAAGATACGCGACTGGATACGCGGGCCTTACCGGTCCGGCTGGGGCCGCGCGTTCAAGGCGCTGGACATGGTGCTGAAGCGGGCGGACCGGTTCTTCCCGAGCCACGTTCGGACGCGTGCGGTGAACGAGGCGGTGGCTTTCGTCACCGAGCGGCTGAACGGCGAGGATGGGCTTGGGGCGATCTACCCGGCCATGGCGAACACGGTGATGATGTTCGACGCGCTTGGGTTCGGCGCGAAACATCCGTATGCGGCACTGGCGTGGCATGCGGTGCAGAAGCTACTGGTGGACACCGACGAGGGCACCTACTGCCAGCCCTGTGTGTCGCCGATCTGGGATACCAGCCTGGCGGGCCATGCCATGGCGGAAGCGGGCTTTGGCTGTGCGTTGGGCCGGGAGCCGGTGGAGGCTGCCAGCCGCTGGCTGGCGGAGCGCCAGATCCTGACCGTGAAGGGCGACTGGGCCGTGCGGCGGCCGGACGTGGCGCCCGGCGGCTGGGCTTTCCAGTATGCCAACGATCATTATCCGGACGTGGACGATACGGCGGCGGTTGGCCTGCTGCTTCATCGTAACGGCGATCCGGCGCATGACGAGGCCATCGAGCGGGCGCGCGACTGGATCGTCGGCATGCAGAGCAGCGACGGCGGCTGGGGCGCTTTCGAGCCCGAGAACACGCACACTTACCTGAACCACATTCCTTTCGCGGATCATGGCGCGCTGCTGGATCCGCCGACGTCGGACGTGACCGGCCGCTGCGTGGGGTTCCTCGCACAGATCGGCATGGCTTCCGACCATCCCGTGATGGCGCGCGCGCTGGCTTATCTCATGCGCGAGCAGGAGGCGGACGGAAGCTGGTTCGGCCGTTGGGGCACCAATTATATTTACGGCACCTGGTCGGTGCTGAATGCGCTGAACGCGGCCGGTATTCCGCATGACGCGCCTTGCATGCGCCGGGCTTGCGACTTCCTGCTCGAGGTGCAGCGTGAGGACGGCGGCTGGGGTGAGGACGAGGAGAGCTACGCCGATGCGCCGCCGGGGCGTTTCCGCGAGAGCACGCCTTCGCAAACCGCTTGGGCGGTGCTGGCCTTGATGGCGGCCGGCAAGTCGGAGCATCCTGCCACGGCGCGCGGCATCGCCTGGCTGCAGCGCATGCAGAAGGCGGACGGCGAATGGGACGAACTGCCTTATACGGCGGTGGGTTTTCCGCGGGTGTTCTATTTGCGGTATCACGGCTATCGGCTGTTTTTCCCGCTTCTCGCTTTGGCGCGGTATCATAATCTGATGCGGGGGAACACTCGGCAGGTTGAGTATGGGATTTAGATGGAAGCAGTTCTTTTTTGAAAAAAAGAACCAAAAAACTTTTGCGAGTTGAGGCCGAGTTTGAGGATAGGCCGGGCTCAAAGGTGTAAAAGTTTTTTGCTTCTTTTTTTCAAAAAAGAAGTCCTTCCTTGCTTCGCCTAGGCATCGTCACGGGCCTTCGCGCCGAAGCGGCCATCGCCCGCAGTTTGTCGCCCGATGTTCGCGCGGGTGGCGGGTTGCCTGTCGGTGCTCGCTCAGCGGCAGAAGCACTGGTTTCAGAAAACGTTGACGCTCTGATGAGTTTTGGCCTCGCCGGCGGGCTGGATCCTGCCTTGGAGGCTGGTGCACTGGTGGTGCCGAGGCGCGTTGTTTCGGCTGCCGGTTCGTGGGTGACCGATGCAGCGTTGGTGGAGCGCTGTGGCGGCGTTACTTGCGACTCTTTGTTTGCCGGTCAGGTGATCGTGGCGAGCGTTGCCGAAAAGGCTGCGTTGCGGCGGTCTACTGGTGCTTCTGCGATCGATCTGGAAAGCGGTGAGGTGGCGGCTGTGGCGGCGCGTCATGGATTGCCGTTCGTGGTGCTTCGCGCCGTTTGCGATCCGGCGGATGTGGACTTGCCGCCTGCTGCATTGGCGGCGCTGAACCGTGCGGGTGTTATTGGACTTGGCCGTGTGCTGGGCTCAGTTTTTCGGCATCCTGGGCAGGTTGGGAGACTTTTGGGGCTGGCTCGGGATGCGGCTGCGGCTCGGCGGACTTTGGCTGGAGCGGGAAGGAAGGACTTCTTTTTTGAAAAAAAGAAGCAAAAAACTTTGGGGCTGACCCAGATTGGGTAGCAAGTAGAGCCTACCACGCGTTGCGGGGCAGGTGGTAAGGCGGTGTTTCGTTGTTCGGTTGAAGTGCCGTTTCGTCGTCCCGGCCATGACTCTCCACGGCTGCACGGCCAGGCGCAGTCAAGGCTGGCCGCAGGCCACCGCGGAGCGGCGCGAAGCGGCCTTTACTGCGCCTGGCCGTGCAGTCACGCTGGTTTGGCGGGGGCATGAGAGGTTAGGCTTTTCGGCGTGGCCCAGCGCTTGATCTGACGCAGCTGAGCGGCCGGGCTGCCGTAGTTGAAGCGGAACTCCGCCTCCTTGAGGAACAGAGCGAAGTGCTTGCGCGGAATGCCGTTGTAGCGGCTGAGCGTGCGTTTGGCGTGGTTCCAGAAATTCTCAATGCCGTTAATGTGGTTGATTTTCCCAGCAACAAACGCATGCTGATGGTTGATCCTATGATGATGGAATTCCGACACATCCAGCACATCGTAGATGTTGTAGCTGTCGGTATAGACCACGGAATCGGGTACCACCTTGGCGCGGATGACAGGCATCAGCGTGTCGCGCTGCAGGTCGGGTGCAACCATCGTGTAGACGCGGCCGCCGCGTTTGAGGATGCCGAAAACAGCCACTTTGCCCGCAGCACCGCGTCCCCGCTTGCCTTTGCGATGGCCCCCGAAATAGCTCTCGTCGATCTCCACTTCGCCCTCGAACGGCGCCTCTTCGATCAGCCGCTCAGCGATGAGCTGGCGCAAACGATGGAAGAACAGGACGGCCGATTTGGGGTTTATTCCGCATAAATCGGCCGCCGTTCTGGCAGTGGAACCAGCGACGAAAAGCTCGGCCAGCCGGCCTTGCTGTTTTTCCGTTAGGCGACAACGCCTTAGGTGCATTTCCAGACCCTAGATCAGCTCCGGATCTGGGTCAGCCCCAAAACTTTTGGACTTTAGGTGGGGGTTGAGGAAAAAGCGCTGTAGTTTGTTAGGTTGACTGCATTTGGGATTTTCAGCTCTACGAGCGCTTTCAGTTCGCCTGTATGGTCGTAGTTGGGCATCAGGGTTTTCAGTGTCGCGTCGCGGTGCGTGGCGGGATGGAAGTAGAGTTCGGTCAGGCCTTCGGGTAGGTTTTCCAGCAGGTAGGTCACGCGGTCTGCGGTCATGTGGCCGGTCCATCCTAGGCCGAGTATCTGATCGTTCGTGATGAGCCCTGCGGCTTTGGCTTGGCGGCGCAGGACGCCGCACCAGCGGGCGAGTGCCCGGTCGCCTAGGGTTTGCGCGGGACCACCAGGGAGTTGGGGCTCTTGGGGGATGCGTATGGCGCGCAGGCCGAACTCGCGGCCGATGTCGATCATCAGGCGGCCTACGGTGGGATGCAGGTGCATGTGTTTGTGCGCGTTGGCGTGGTCCAGCGGAAGGCCGGTTTTTTGAAAGGCTTCGAACTGGGCTCGGATTTCTGCGGCGAGTTGGCGCCTTACGCTTCGGCGGAAGAAGTAGTTCAGGCCCAGGCGTAGCTGGTCGGAGGGGAAGCGTCCGTCGAGGCCGACGAGATCGGGAATTTGCTCTGGCGGGAGCGTGGGGGCGCCTTCGATGACGACGAGGTGCAGGCCGACGTGAAGGTTGGGGAGGGACTTGGCTCGCCTGATGGCATCGCTCGCCTGGTCTGCGGCGACCATGAGGCTTGCCGAGGTGAGTATGCCTTCGCGGGAGGCGCGCTCAACGGCTTCGTTGACCGTGAGGGTCAGGCCGAAATCGTCCGCGACTGTTATCAGTGATATCATTGATATCGGATTGGTGTTGTGGTAGGAGGGCAAATGGGGGCCATGACGATCCGTGGGATTTCTGATGAGACGCGCGCCAATTTGCGTCGGATTGCAGCGGAAAAGGGGGTTTCCGTGGAGGCTTTGGCTCGCGATAAGCTAACGGAATTGGCTGGATCGGGTGGGGCTCGCGTGGCTCCATACGAGCAGAGTGCGCCTTTGGTGAACGGCTTCCGAGAGGGGGTTTTGGGCTGGAACATGGGACAGCAATCCAAAACGCCTTCGTTCGAAACGCTGTCGGGCGCGCTTTCGGGGCTGGTGCATCTGACAGAGGGCACTGACCTCACAGCGCCCACCGGCGAACTCTGGGATGCCGAGGCCGGCCTACTCTGAGCAAGAGGCGCCCGGTTCTTCTGGATACTTGTGCGGCGATCTGGCTGGTGGAAGGTGCGAAGCTGAGTCCGGCTGCGCGGGAGGCAATTACCGACGCGCTTGACTCCCAATCCTGGGTGCATGTTTCACCGATATCGGCTTGGGAGATTGCGACACTCGTCGCACGCGGACGCATTCAGTTGACGGTTGCGCCGGAGGTTTGGTTCGACGCACTGCTCGCGTTGCCGGGCGTGCGCCTGGCGCCCATGCCGCCAGCTGTTCTGATCGCGTCGGCGGCGTTGCCTGGCGTGCCGCCCCGAGATCCTGCGGATCGAATTATCGCCGCGACGTCGCGGGCATACGGATACACTGTTGTGACACGGAATGGAGAGCTGATCCCCTATGGGAAAGCCCGTCACATAGAGGTTGTTGCTTGCTGAGGAGGGAACTCTTTTTTTAAAGAGAACCAGAAAACTATTCGGAATGGACCGTGTGTAAAGACATCCCGGGCCTAAATCCGTAAAAGTTTTTTGCTTCTTTTTTTCAAAAAAGAAGTCCTTCCTTACGCTGCCTTATGACGATCACGCAGGAAGTGGAAGAACTCCACGCCTTCGCGCAGTCGGCGGACCATCATTTGCGGGCTGGTGACCATTTCGCCGACGATGGAGGCGATCTTCGGGGCGCGGAAATAGAAGGCGCGGTAGAAAGTCTCGACGTTGTCGAAGATCTCGGTGTGCGAGAGGTGAGGATAGTGGAGCGGGGCGATCTGGATGCCGTGTTCGTCGATGAGTTCGGCGTTGCGGGCGTCCAGCCAGCCGTTTTCGACGGCCTGCTGGTAGAGGAAGGTGCCTGGGTAGGGGGCGGCGAGGGACACCTGGATGGTGTGCGGATTGATGTCGGTGGCGAACTTGATCGTTTCCTTGATCGTGTTCTGATCTTCGCCTGGCAGGCCCAGGATGAAGGTGCCGTGGATTTTGATGCCGAGCTCGTGGCAGTCCTTGGTGAAGCGGCGGGCGACGTCGATCAGCATGCCCTTTTTGATGTTGTGCAGGATCTGCTGGTTGCCGCTTTCGTAGCCGACCAGGAGCAGGCGGAGGCCGTTGTCTTTGAGAACTTTCAGCGTGCTGCGGGGGACATTGGCCTTGGCGTTGCAGGACCAGGTGACGCCTAGCTTGCCGAGTTCTTTCGCGATCGCTTCGGCGCGCGGCAGGTCGTCCGTGAAAGTGTCGTCATCGAAGAAATATTCGCGCACCTGCGGAAACATCTTCTGGCACTGCCGGATTTCGTCGGCGACGTGCTGCGGGCTGCGCACGCGGTAGCGGTGGCCGCCTACGGTTTGCGGCCAGAGGCAGAAGGTGCAGCGCGATTTGCAGCCGCGTCCCGTGTAGAGCGAGATGTAGGGGTGCAGCAGGTAGCCGATGAAATAGTCTTCGATGTGCAGGTCGCGCTTGTAGACATCCGTGACGAAGGGCAGCGAATCCATGTCCTCGAGGATGGCGCGGTCCTTGTTTTTCATCAGCGTGCCGTTGGCGTCGCGCCAGGTGATGCCATCGATGCTGGCGAAATCGCGGCCTTCGGCGACTTCCTTGATGGTGAAGTCGAATTCGTTGCGGGCGACGAAGTCGATGACCTGGCCTTGCTGCAGGCTCTCGTTCGGCTGGACGGCAACCTTGGCGCCGACCATGCCGATCTTAATGCCCGGCTTGGCGGCCTTGATGGCTTCGGCGACCTTCACGTCCGACTGGAAGGAGGGGGTGCTCGTGTGCATGACGACGAGGTCGCGGTCGCGCACGGCTTCGATCACCGTCTCCAGCGTGGTGCGTGCGGGAGGGGCGTCGATGAGCTTGCTGCCCGGGACGAGGGCAGCCGGCTGGGCGAGCCAGGTCGGATACCAGAAGCTCTTGATTTCGCGCTTGGCCTGGTAGCGCGAGCCGGCGCCTCCGTCGAACCCGTCGAAGGACGGCGGCTGGAGGAACAGGGTGTTCATCATGGTGCTCTATCCCTTACCGGGCGCTAGCGTGGGGCGCGCGGACGTATAATGGGTATCTTCTTGCGTGTTCAAAACATGGCCACGCCAGGCGACTTCGTCACCGGCGTAGGCGGCCAGGAGAACGGCTACCGACAGGACGTCGCGCAGCAGGGGTAGCCAGACGGGTGAACGGACGGCGCCCATCCTGGCTTCGATGTCGCGGCCGGCGATACCGCGCAGGGCGGCGGCGGCGAGCAGAAGCAGCAGGGCCCAGGGAGCGGCAGCGGTCGCAGCCACCGTCAGCATGCCCCAGAAGACCGGATACTGGATGATCGAGACGGCGAAGCCGAAGGGGGCGACGGCGCGTATGGTGCGGGCCCAGCGTAGTTCGTGCCGGAACAGGGAGGCGATGCCCTGTTCCGCGACGGTGGTGGCGGGGACGGTGGCGGCCAGGGTGACGCGCTGGCCCAGGGCGCGGACCTTGGCGCCCAGGACGGCGTCGTCGGCGACGAAGGGCGACAGGGCTGGCAGGCCGCCTGCGCGCATCAGCGTTTCCCGGGTGAGCGCCATGGTGGCGCCCATGCAGTCCTGCCTGCCGAGACCGCGTGCCAGCAGGGCGCCTGCGGCGAAGCTCTGGGTGATGTACGCGCTGCCGAGCAGGCCGGAGAGGCCGCGGCGGGCGGCGCGGCCCGTGTAAAGCGTGGTGACAAGGCCGGTGCCTTCCACGGCGAGAGCGTCGGCGACGTGCTCGAGATAGTGGGGATCGGCATGCATGTCGCTGTCGGAAATCACGAAGCTGTCGTGCCTGGCAGACGGAAACATGTTGATCAGGTTGGCGACCTTGCGGTTCGCGCCGTGCGGCGTGCCGTCGATGACCAGTTCTGTGTCGATATCAGGAAAGCGCGCCTGGAGGCGGCGGACGACCGGAATGGCGGTGTCGTCGGCCGATTGCACGCCGAAGACGATCTGGTAATTCGCGTAGTTCTGGCTGCAGAAGCTGGCGAGTGCTTCCTCCAGCAGCGGCTCGTCGCCGTGCAGCGGTTTCAGGATGGTGAAGGGAGGGCGAGCTGCGGCCGGAGGCGCGCTGCCGCGGAAGCGGCGCACGGCGGCCCAGCCGAAAACCACCTGGACCAGGCCAGCCACGGTCAGCGCCGCCATGAGGAGGGCAGGCACGCACGGCACTCCGTCTGCGGTGTAGAAACCGAGGTTCACGGCTTGATGGTGCTTCCCGACAGCTTGTCGATCTTGGACTGGAGGCTGGCGATCAGCGTGCCGGCGCCCTGCGCGATGAGGGCGCGGAAGTCGGAACGCTGGACGGCGACCTGGCTGATGCTCTTGTCCTCCAGCACATCGACGGCCTGCCAGCCGGCGGGGCCCTGGCGCATGACATAGTCGATACGGACGGAGTCGCCGCTGGAGGGCACGATTTCGGTCTCCACGACGCGGTCGGCGCCTATGGTGCGTGTCTCTGGCAGGACATTGATCTTGTCGCCGGAGTCGCTGTTAAAATTCGAAACATAGTTGCTGATGGTGTAGGCGCGGAAAGTCGCTAAAAGCTTCTTCTGGTCATCCGGCGAAACGGATGCCCATTTGAGGCCGACGATCGTCTGCATGATCTGCGGAAGGTTGAACGCGCGGTCCACCGCGGGCGCGAGCGCCTGATAGCGGGCGGGAAACGGCTGGCTGCTCATCTTCTCGGCGTTCATCAGACCCTTGTTGAGCGCTTCGATAGGCGCCGCGACGTCCGACTGGGCAAAGGCCAGGGTGCTGGAGGCGGACAAAGCCACCGCAAGAACCCCAGCCTTCAGGCACGAAAATCCGTTCATAGGTTAACCGCTTTCATCTCCCGGCCAAGGGCGCCGAGCACCGTTTGAACGATGGATTTGGCGTCCAGGCCGGCGTCCACAATCTGCGCCGCCGGGCTCATATGGTCGATGAACCGGTCAGGCAACACCATCGGGCGCCAACGGACGGCCTGATCCAGAAGCCCGCTCGTTGCGAGATGCTGGCCGACCAGCGCCGAGAAGCCGCCGACCGAGGCTTCCTCGACCGTGATCAGTACTTCGTGGTGGCGGGCAAGCTGGGTTACCAGGTCGGTGTCGATCGGCTTGGCAAACCGGGCATCGGCGACCGTGGCGGTGAGGCCGCGGGCGGCGAGTTCATCGGCGGCGCGCATGGCGTCGCCGAGGCGGGTGCCCAGGCTGAGGATGGCGACCTTGCTGCCTTCGCGGAGGATGCGGCCGCGGCCGACCTGCAGGATTTCGCCCCGTGCAGGGAGTGCCAGGCCGGTGCCTTCGCCGCGCGGGTAGCGGAAGGCGGAGGGACGGTCGCCCAGCGCGGTCGCGGTCGCAACCATGTGGACGAGTTCGGCCTCGTCTGACGGCGCCATCAGGACGATACCCGGCAGGCAGCCGAGATAGGAGAGGTCGAAGCTGCCGGCGTGCGTGGCGCCGTCCGCGCCGACGAGGCCCGCGCGGTCGATGGCGAAGCGGACCGGGAGGTTCTGCAGCACCACGTCATGGACGACCTGGTCGTAGGCGCGCTGCAGGAAGGTGCTGTAGATGGCGCAGAACGGGGCGAGGCCCTCGGCCGCCATGGCGGCCGCGAAGGTGACGGCGTGCTGCTCGGCGATGCCGACGTCGAAGAAGCGGTCGGGGAAGGTTTTGGCGAAGCGGTCGAGGCCGGTGCCGCTCGGCATGGCGGCGGTGATCGCGCACACGCGGCTGTCGCGCTCGGCTTCGGAGACGAGCGCGTCGGCGAAGACCTTCGTGTAGGTCGGCGGGCCGGCGGGGGCTTTGACCTGCTCGCCGGTGATGACGTTGAACTTCGCGACCGCGTGGAGCTTGTCCGGCGTCGCTTCGGCGGGCGCGTAGCCGTGGCCCTTCTGGGTGATCACGTGGAGCAGGATCGGGCCTGCGTCCTCGGCGTCGCGCAGGTTGCGCAGGACCGGAAGCAGATGGTCCATGTTATGGCCGTCGATCGGGCCGATGTAGTAGAAGCCGAGCTCCTCGAAGAGGGTGCCGCCGGTGAGCAGGCCGCGCGCATATTCTTCTGCGCGCTTGGCGGTGCGTTCGAGGCCCCAGGGGAAATGCTTGGCCATCTTGCCTGCGACTTCGCGCAGGCTGAGGAAGCTGTGCGAGGACATCAGGCGCGACAGATAGGCGCTCATGGCGCCGACCGGCGGCGCGATGGACATTTCGTTGTCGTTCAGCACGACGATGAGGCGCGAGCGGCGGGCGCCGGCGTTGTTCATCGCCTCGTAGGCCATGCCTGCGCTCATCGCGCCGTCGCCGATGACGGCAACGACATGGTTTTCGGGGTGGCCGTTCAGCTCGTTGGCGACAGCGAAGCCGAGGCCCGCCGAGATCGAGGTGGAGCTGTGCGCGGCGCCGAACGGGTCGTAGGGGCTTTCGCTGCGGCGGGTGAATCCCGACAGGCCGCCTGCCTGGCGGAGGGTGCGTATGCGGTCGCGGCGGCCGGTGAGGATCTTGTGCGGGTAGGCCTGGTGGCCGACGTCCCAGATCACCTTGTCGGTGGGCGTGTCGAAGACGGCGTGCAGGGCTACGGTGAGCTCGACGACGCCGAGCGAGGCGCCGAGATGGCCGCCTGTGACGGAGACGGTGTCGACCGTTTCGGCGCGCAACTCGTCTGCGAGCTGGCGGAGCTGCTCGGCGGAGAAGTTTCGCATGTCCGCGGGGATGTTGACCCGGTCGAGCAGGGGCGTGATGGGGCGGCCGGGCAGGGTTGCCATCGGCTGTGCAGTCACGTCCGGTTTGGTGTCCTTCATACGCGCCTAACTCCTGCGCGAGACGACCCAGTGCGCGAGCGTGCGCAACCGGTCCGCCTCGGGTCCGAAATGGTCCAAGTGTGAGATCGCCTGGTTCGACAGGCGCTGGGCTTCGGCGGTTGCCCGCTCCACGCCGAGCACGGCGACGACGGTCGCCTTGCCTGCGGCTTCGTCCTTGCCGGCGGTCTTGCCGATCTGCTCCTCGGTGCCGACGGCATCGAGAACGTCGTCGGCGATCTGGAAGGCGCTGCCGAGGTCGCGCCCGTAGGCGGCTACGCGCGACCTCATGTCGGGCGAGGCGGCACCGAGGATGGCGCCTGCCTCGGCCGAGTAGAGGATCAGGCAGCCGGTTTTGAGCGCCTGCAGGCGGCTGACTTCGGCCAGCGCGAGGGACTGGCCTTCGGTTGCCATGTCGATCATCTGGCCGCCCGCCATGCCGCGTGCGCCTGCGGCGGCGCCGAGGGCGAGGACCAGGTCGCAGCGTATCTGGGCGTTCGAATGGGTTTGCTCCTCGGCAAGCACTTCGAACGCAAGCGCCTGCAAAGCGTCGCCTGCCAAAATGGCGGTGGCTTCATCGAAGGCGCGGTGCGTGGACGGCTTGCCACGGCGGAGGTCGTCGTTGTCCATCGCTGGCAGGTCATCGTGCACCAGCGAGTAGGCGTGCAGCATTTCCACCGAGGCGGCGACGCGGGCGGCGCGGGCCTCCGGCACGTGGAAGAGGGAGGCGACCTCCATGACCAGGAAGCCGCGCAGGCGCTTGCCGCCGCCGAGCACGGCATAGCGCATGGCCTCGATCAGACGCTGCTCGCGCCCTGGCGCGGACGGCAGCAGCGCATCCAGGCAGCGCTCGACGGTGCCTGCGTGGGCGGTGAGGGCGGTCTGTAAGGCGTCTGGCGACGAAAAATCGGACGAGCTGTTATGCTCCACTGGCCTCGCGTGGGCGGTCATGAGATCAGCTGGCAGCCACGAGGGGACCGGCATCCTTGACGCCGAGAGTGCCGTCGGTACGGCGTACAATGGCCTGCACGCGGGCTTCCGCCTCCGCCAGCTTGGCTTCGCAATGACGGCGCAGCGCCGTGCCACGTTCGTAGCAGGTGATGGCTTCCTCCAGCTTCAGTTGTCCGCCTTCGAGACCGCGCACGATGCGTTCGAGTTCGGCCATGGCGTCTTCGAAGGAGAGGCCGGAAAGAGTGTCCGACATGAACTCGCCTTAACCACAAAAGAGGATGCTCGTAGCCCGCCGTGGGCGAGTCAGGCAAGTAGCGGCCAAATTCTGTGGTGTTTTGGCTACACGCCTAAAAGACGACGCACATGCAAGGCCGACGAGGCGGCGAGGGCCTTGAGGTCGTAGCCGCCTTCCAGGACCGAGACGAGGCGGCCGCGGCAGACGGCGCCGGCGACGGCGAGAAGCTGGTCGGTGATCCAGCCAAAGTCGGTGGTGTCGAGCTGGAGCTGGGCGAGAGGGTCGGCGCGGTGGGCGTCGAACCCGGCGCTGACGATGATGAGTTCGGGCTGGAAGGCCAGGAGCGCCGGGATGCCCTGGTGCTCCCAGATGGAGCGGAAGGCGGCGCTGCCCGCACCCGGGTCGAGTGGCAGGTTCACGACATTGCCGGCGACGCCGGTTTCGGACGCGTAGCCGGTGCCTGGGTAGCACGGCATCTGGTGGCTGGAGGCGTAGAACAGGTCCGGGTCGCCCTCGAACATGTGCTGCGTGCCGTTGCCGTGGTGCACGTCGAAATCGATGACGGCGATGCGTCGCAGGCCCCAGCGGCGGCGGGCGTGGAGGGCGGCGATGGCGGCGCTGCCAAACAGGCAGAAACCCATGGCCTGGTTGGCCTCGGCATGGTGGCCGGGGGGGCGCACGGCGGCGAAGGCGATGTCGGTCCAGCCTTCCATGACGGCATCGACGGCGGCGATGGCGCCGCCCGCGGCGCGGCGGGCTGCGGTGACGCTGCCTGGACCTGCGACCGTGTCCGAATCGAGCATGCGGGTGTCGTTAGGGTCGAGGGCGAGGAGGGCCTCCACATAGGCGGCGGGGTGGGCGAGGCAGAGCTGTTCCTCGGTGGCGAGGGGCGCCTGCTCGCGCAGCAGGGAGACGAAGTCGGGGTGCTCCAGTGCGGAGAGCACGGCGCGCAGGCGGTCGGGGCATTCGGGATGGCCCGGGCCGGGATCGTGCTCGAGGCAGTCGGGGTGCGTGAACATGGCGACGCGGTTCATGGTGCGGCGGCCTTGTCGGTTGCGGGCTCTTCGCTGGCGGCGGTCTCTGGTGAGGCAGGGTCGGGGCGGCGGCGGATGGTGAAGCTCAGTGCGCCGGCTTCCTCGCTGAAGGAGAGGAGCTGGTGGCCGGTCTCGCGGCAGAAAGCGCGGAAGTCGGCGATGGCGGCGCGGTCGGTGGCGAGGATTCGAAGTTTGTCGCCGGGGTTCAGGCCGCGAAGGGCGCGGTTCGCCTTGAGGACGGGCATCGGGCAACTCAGGCCGCGCGCGTCTAATGTGGTATCTGCCATGGCGGCAATTTGCGGCTCACGGCCGGGTTTCGGCAAGGCCGCCGCCGCGTTTACCGGCCTTATGACGCCTCCGCGCACGGTGGTTGGACGCTCAAGGTCCACCACGAAGTTTGGAAGAACACGAAGAGGCACCAAGGCGCTTGGCGAAGCGACGGGTATTCGGACTGCTTGGCGTTGCAGGCTGTGCGCAAAGTGCCGTCGGGCTGCCGCAGCTTGCAGCTAACGCAGGAAGCTTTTCAGCAGCAGAGCGATAATGCCGGCTACGATCAGGGCGACAGCCCATTTCTGAATGGCCATGTCGGACTTCAGTGTGCCGATGTCGGCTTTGATTGCGGCAACGTCAGAGCGCATGGCCACAAGGTCCGGATCCTGGCGGTTCAGCGCTTGAGCGGCCAGGGACGCCTTCTCCTCAGCCATGCCGAGCGAGCGAAAAGCGTCGAAGACCTCGGCTTGCATTGCCACCATGGGTAACGCGTAGCACGAGAAGAAGCAGTGGCCTACGGCCCCGAGCACGGCACTTCCCCAACCTCCGCCATGACTCGTAAAAGTTTTTTGGTTCTTTTTTTCAAAAAAGAACTGCTTTCTTGCTGCAACAACCCGGGGGAACAAAAGCATGGCACCTGAACTGCGCGCCGGGATCGATTTTGGCGGAACGAAGATCGAAATCATCGTGCTTGGGCGGGATGGGGCGCCGTTGCTGCGGCGGCGGGTGCCTAATCCCGGAGAGTATCACCAGGCGGTGCTTGCCATCGTGGGGCTGGTAACGACAGCCGAGGCCGAGCTCGGGCGTCGGTGCAGCGTAGGGGTTGGCATTCCTGGGGCGATCAGCCCTGGAACCGGGCTGGTGCGGAATGCGAACTCGGTCTGGCTGAACGGGCATGCTTTCGACCGGGATCTCGGCGAGGCGCTCGGGCGGCAGGTTCGGGTGGAGAACGATGCGAATTGCTTTGCCTTGTCCGAGGCTTCGGATGGGGCCGCGGCGGGCAAGGATGTGGTTTTCGGCGTGATCCTGGGAACCGGGTGCGGCGGCGGGCTGGTGGTGGGCGGCCGGGTGTTGGCTGGGCTGCACCGGATTGGTGGGGAATGGGGGCATAATCCGCTGCCTTGGCCGGACGAGGGTGACATGCCGCCGCGGCCCTGCTTCTGCGGCAACAGCGGGTGCAACGAGCGGTATATCGCTGGGCCTTCGCTGGCGGAGGAATGCGATGGGCCTGGGCACCGTGACGCTTCGGCCATTCCGGCGCGGGCGGCTGCGGGAGATGCGGTGGCGGCGGCCGCGCTGGCGCGGCATTCGGACCGGGTGGCGCGCGGGTTCGCGCAGATCATCAATTTTCTAGATCCGGACGCGATCGTTATCGGCGGCGGGTTATCGAATATGTCGCATCTTTATACCGATGTGCCGTTGCTGCTGCGGCGGCATGTGATCGCGGATACGGTTCGCACACCGGTTCTGCGCAATGTGCATGGGGATAGTTCTGGGGTGAGGGGGGCTGCTTGGTTGTGGCCTGTGCAGTAGCGAGTCGATTGAAGGAAGGAAGGAAGGTCTTCTTTTTTGAAAAAAAGAAGCAAAAAACTTTTGTTTGTTTTGGCTGGGCACTTTCTTGGGGCCGGCTCGGTGTGGTTATTTTAATGGGTCGTGGCCCCAGTTCATGAGGGATTTTCGCCAGCGCGTGTTGGTAAAGTCGCCGTCTGGGCGTTGTTTGCTGTGGCGGTGGACATAGCCGACTACCTTGTTCATGGCGTGGTAATCGTCGTCGTTCAGGTCGGCGGTTTTCTTGGCGTGGATTGCCAGGATCTCTTCGCCCATGTGGTGTCCGACCGATTTGGCGCTGCCTGGTTCGGTGACTTTCTCGCCTTCCTTGGTCATGCCAACGGATTTGCTTTCGTCGGTGTCTAGCCATTTGCGCAGGGCAGCCGGGGTCATGTTCACGACCTGCTTGAACTCGCGTGCGATGTCGCGGCGGTCGTCGTCGGTGAGGGATTTCGTGGCCATCGGTGTGCTTCCAGCAGGTTATAGTGTTGTTGCCGTCGCTCGTCAGACCAGAACGACGATCTTTCCGCCTGCGCTATTCTCCTCCATCGCGCGGTGGGCCTCGGCGATTTCGTCTAGCCTGAACGTGCGGCCGACTTAAACACGTAGCCTGCCTTGGGCGACCTGGGCTGCCAACTCATCCATTGGCGTGACATTGAAATTATCGGCGTCGGTCCTGTAGCTCGTCAGGCAGACCGTGTTGGGGAGGGCCTCCATGGGCGCGAAGTCCTTGAGGACCCATTCGCTCCCGACCATCCCTATCATGCAGACGATGCCGTTTCTGCGCGCGCAGTTCAGTGAGTCCAGCAACGTTGACGTGCCGATCAGTTCAAGGACCTTGTCGAAACCGTTTTCGCTGACGCCCGCGATTTTGCCGGCGATGTCGCCGGTGTCGATGAATACCTGATCCGCTCCGCATGAGTGCAGGAGGGCCTCACGGTCTGCGCGGCGCGTTGTGGCGGCGACGAAGGCGCCGTGTGCCTTGGCGATTGCCGCTGTCGCGAGACCGACCGAGGTGGTGCCGCCGCGGATCAACAGGCGTTCATGTTTTTCGAGCCTGAGCGCCTGGAAAAGCGAACCCCAGGCGGTGTGCAGCATTTCGGGGAGCGCGCCGAGCACGTCCCACGGCAATTCGGTCTTGATGGCCTGAACCTGGTTTGCCGGCACCAGCGTGAACTCCGCGTAGCCGCCGTCGAACTCGCGGCCCATTCCGCCCATGGCGGTCGCGACCACCGTGCCAGGGGCGAATTCGCCGCCCGGCGCTTCTTCGACGACGCCGGCCGCTTCGATGCCGAGCACGCGGGGAAAGGCCACCCCGGTCGAGTGGCCTTGACGGGTGAAAAGCTCGGAGCGGTTCAATCCGAAAGCTTTAACCCTGATCAGGACCTGACCGGGCGACGGCCGCGGGATCGGCATCGTCTCGACCTTGAGGACTTCCGGGCCGCCGGCGGCGCGTGTGACGACGGCGCGCATCGTGTCGGTCATTGTTGTCTCCCGTTGAAATCTAGGCCGCTGCCTGGCCATCGAGATTCAAGCTTGGGTCAACGCCCGGCCGGGTGCTTCGTTTCGGATCAGGCTGGCGGTGTCTGGCTGGCCCTCCTCCGCAGGCAGAGCGACGGCGCGGAGGCGATCTTGCGCGGCGGGAGTGGTTTTGCACGCGCCTACGAAGGCCGTGATGGAGGCTCCCAATGTTCAATTGTGCCGCCGTCCATGCCGATGCCCACTCTGGTGGTATCAGCAACCCTGCCCGGAGCAGCGGGCGAGGAACGACTCTACGACACCATTGCGTACTTCCACCCCGACGACGTCTCCGGCATCATCCATGCCGTATAGGTAGTTTAGCGTAGCGCCAGGCAACGCTTCGAACTTTGTGTAATGGCCTTGCTTGTAAACGAAGCCTCGCAGCACGCCGTTGCTCGCCATGAAGTTGCCATAGACTGCGTCGGCGTTATTGATGCCGAAGGGATTGGTGTAGATGGCGTCCGGCACTGCGATTTCGGTGAAGCTGCCATTGATGTCGATATACGATGGTGGGTTTTTCGTGCCGTCGATAGATTGCAGAACGAGCGTGCCCTGGTCGTTGATGCCTTCCAGCGTTGTGCTGACACCACCAGGGGCGAGCACGGGCGAGTATGCACCGTCGGCATAGACGAAACTCATCCATGGGTACTTGCGGGTGCCGTAGGTGTAGCCGATGACTGTGCCTGCCGCGTTCATGCCTGTCACGACAGTACCGCCGGAGCCGGCTTCGTATAGCTGTTTCGTGCCTTGGCCTTCGAGATGACGGACGCCGTAGAAATGGCCGCTTTGGGTTGCGATGTTGCGGCCGAGCCAATCGCCGCCGTCGGTCAGGGCAACGATGTAAGGCGGTTGTGAAGCAAAGGTGCTGCTGAAATGGCCGTTCTTGACTTTGAACATGTAAGAGCCAGTCGTTGAAGCCTCCGAGCCGATGATGTCGCCGCTGCTGTTTGCACGCAGGCTGGCCGTGCCGGTGGGACCGAGGTCGAATGAGGTGGATGTGGTCCCGAGCACCGTGAACGTGTGTATGTGGCCGTCGCTGGTTTTATAGGTGCCATAGTAGCGGCCGTTCGGCGCGATGCCTGAGACATTGGCGACAGCGCTCACGCCTGGAATGCTGACGACGGATACGGTGTAGCTGGCGGCCGCGGCCGGGCCCGCGGTCAGAACCGCTACGACGCTAGCACAAAGTGCGGCACTGCAGAGCACCAGGCGCAGCCGGCGGGCGCATAAAACCGGTGTTCGACGAGGTTGCATAACACAAACTTTCTATGTGTGAAAAGCTTGCCACGGCGAAGCTGGCGTGCGGCGGGACGAAGATGGCGTGCGCGCAGCAGCGAGTCTTCCCGATTAGTGCAAATTTAGGGAGCTTTTACATCTATGGATGGCATGTCTCTGGTCATTTCTCTGGCGGCGTAGCCTATCAGCGGTTCGCGAGGCTGGAACCGTTCGACATAGGTGGAGTCTTGCAAGTCAGCGTCTAAATGCCCAAGGGCTCATCGTCTTGGTGGGTTGCCAAAGAGCAACCCACCCTACGGTCGGAATGCACGGCCTCTCGTCGGTCACGGCCGAAACTCGCAAAAGTTTTTTGCTTCTTTTTTTCAAAAAAGAAGAACTTGCTTTCCTAAGTCCTGACTTCGGCGAGACGGCCGATATCGAGCCACGGATGACGGGTGGTGAGGTCGGCGATCAGCGTGCGTTTGTTGTCGGCGATTTCGGTTTGGGTGTGGAGCATCGAGGCGTTGTGGACGCGGTAGTCGGCGAGGATTTCGGGGACAGAGAGGCCGAATTGGCCGAGTTCGACGAGGCGGGCCCAGAAGTCGAAATCTTCCCAGCCGTGCTGAATGTTTTCGAAGCCGCCCGCGCCGGCCCAGGCCCATTTGGCGACCAGCGCCATGGCGTCGATGTAGTTGCCTTGCAGGAGACGCAGGGCGGAGAAGGGTTCGGTGCCGAAGACCTCGTCGCCGTTGCCGAATTGCTTGATGGCTGGGTAGGCGAAGGCGGCTTCGCTTTTCGCCAGCGCGGTGAGGAGGATTTCGCAGCAGGTGGGGCGCAGGCGGTTGTCGGCGTCGAGAGGCAGGACGAAGGGGGTTTCGGCGGCGGCGAAGCCGCTGTTCCGGGCGCCGGCGAGGCCGGTGTTCTGGGGGTGGCGCAGGACGAGGAGGCGGTTGAAGCGGGTGCGGTGGGCTTCGCACCATTCGGTCGCCATGGCGAGGGAATCGTCTGTCGAGGCGTCGTCGATGACGATGAGGTCGAGGGTTTGCAGGGTTTGCGCGGCGGCCGATTCGAGGGCTTCGACGACGTAGTCGGCATAGTTGTGAAGCGGCACGATGATGGTGACGGCGGCTTCGCCCATGCGGTCTTCGGAGAGGACGATGTCGGCGCGGTTGATTTTCGGCAGGCGCAGGTTTTTGGCAGGGGCGCGGCGAAGGTCGTGGTCGAAGGCGCCGGCGGCTTCGATGCCGCCTTGCAGCTGGGTGAAGAGGGAGCGCAGGCGGGTGCGGCGGGCGGTTTCGCCGTAGCGCCAGAGCGCGTCGTGGTAGGCGTTGCGGCCCAGGCGCAGACGCTCGGCGGGGTCGTCCAGAAGGGTGCGCAGGGCCTTGAGCCAGGCATCGTCGTCGGCGGCGAGGAGGCCGGTTCGGCCTGGCGTGATGGCGCGGCCGAGGCGGCCGACCGGCGAGGCGATGGTGGGAATGCCGACCAGGGCGGCTTCGAAATATTTCAGCTCGCTCTTGGCGGCGGTGAAGATGTTGTCTGGCTCGAGGGGGGCCAGGTTGATGTCGAAGCGGGCGAGTTCGGCCGGGAGGCCGGCGAGCGGCACCATGTCGCGCCATTCGATCTGGGCGGAGACGGGTTGGAGGGCTTCGAATTCGTCTGCGAGGACGATGCCTTCGCCGGTGCTGGGGTCGCGGAAGAGCACCAGGCGGAGTTGCGGGCGTTCGGCGAGGATTTTCGCGATGGCGGGGACGGCTCGCGCGAAATCGCGCTGGTGGGTGCGGCTGCCGCCGGCGTAGCCGATGCGGGTGACGGGGTCGGCGTAGCCGCGCCAGGTGCGCACGGCGAGGCGGGAGGCGGCGATGCTGGCGTCGTCGGCGCCGTTCGGCAGGACGAAGGCGGGGCGGCCGACGAAGCGGACCTGGCTTGCGAGTTCCTCGGTGGGGCAGGTGACGAGGTCGGCTTCGGCCATGGTGCGGCCGATGCGTTCGAAGAACTCCTGAGTGTCGGATTCGGCGAAGCGCTGCGAGCGGATGCCGTCGATGAGGCGGGTGGTGGCGAAGTCGCGGCGGAACATCAGGTCGTCGATGTCGAACAGCACGCGCGCGCCTTGGCTGCGGGCGTAGTCGATGATGCCCTGGACATGCTGGCTGTGCGGGACGCGCCAGAGCACGACGACGGCGGCGCCGGCGATGAGGTTCGGGTTGACGGGGGCGGGGTCGGACCATTCGGCGTTCCAGCCGATGGCGCGGGCGGCGGCGAGGGTGCGTTCGACGCGGTAGAAATGGCCTGGGGTGTGGCTTTCGCCTGAGATGAACAGCGCGCGGGGTTTTGCTGGCGGAAGGGCGGGAATGGGGACGGCTTCGGGAAGAGCGGCTGCGCTCGGGGCGGGGAGCGCGTCGGCCTGGCGTGCCTCGAGCCCGGGTGGCGGCGCGGGCGGGGTGGAGACGAGGGCGCTCAGCCTGGATGCGCGTCCGAGGCGCCTGGCGGCGCGCCAGGGAGCCGAGCGTGTGATCACCTGCTGAAATTCGCGCAGGCGGTCGGCTTCGGCGCGCGATTGTGCCAGGTGAAGGCGGAGGGTTTCGATTTCCGCGCGATGCGCATCGACGTCGCGCGCCGAGGAGTCTCGCGCCGCTGACAACGCAGCTCCCGCTGCGGCAGATTGGGCCGCGGCAGCGTTGCGCTCGCGCTCGAGGCGCGCGGCGGAGTCGCGTTCATGCTCGAGACCGGCGGCTGCGAGCGTCATGCGGGCCTGGGCGAGCTGGGTGCGCGCTGTGCGGTGTGCGGCGAGGAGGTTCTGGTAGGCGGGGAAGATGGCGTTGAGTTCTGCCTGGGCCTTGTTGCCCCAGCTACGGGTCTCGTCGAGCGCGCGGGCGTAGCCGTTCAGCGACCAGCGCTCGCCAAGCGTGGCGAAACGTTCGCGCACGAGGTTCACCGCGTCGCCTTGCAGGGTGCAAAGTTCTCTCACTCTCGCAGGCACGTTGTCGCCGACCGCGAGCACGCCGAGGCCGTAGGTGTGGAGGAATTCGAAAGCGGGATGCCTGGACGCCAGCTCCTGCCAGAGGCGCCAGACGCCGAATTCGCGTTCGCGCACGTTGGTGTCGTGGAAAAGCACCACGGCGCGACTGGAGAGTTTGGGGCGCCAGCTTTCGTAGTCGTGGGCGACGTCGTCGTAATGGTGGCGGCCGTCGATGTGCAGCAGGTCCACGCTGCCGTCCGCGACATAGGGGAGGGCTTCGTCGAAGGTGCAGCGTAGCATTTGCGAAAACCCCGCATAGCGCGAGGCGTGGAAGCTCTGCAGGCTGGAATAGACATCGTCGCCATAGAAGCCGGCGTGTTCGTCGCCTTTCCAGGTGTCTACGGCGATGCAGCGGGTAGGCAGGCGCTCGGCGAGGATGGCGTCGCAGAAAGCGGAGTAGGAGACGCCGTTGTGCGTGCCCAGCTCTACGAAGTTCGTGGGCGCGGTGGCGCGGATGATCCAGTGGGCGAACGGGATGTGGCCCCACCAGGCGCTGATGACGTCGAGCCGGGTCGGGCGGCGGAAGACGGGGTCGAGTTCGGTAGCCAGGATGGCGGCGAGGCCTTCGTCGCGTTTCCCTGGCAGGTGCTCCATCAGGGGCAAATCGTCCATCAGGCGGCTTCTCTCTTGGGTGGAGACGGGGCTTGCTGGTACCGGCTGGTCGAAGACCCTGCAATTTCGGCAAGGATGCCGTGCAGCGTTTCGGCCTGTGCGGCGAAGTCGATGATCGGGCCTGGGTCTTGCGCGGCACCTGCGGTCTTTCCCGGGTCATCCAGCAGGGTTTCGATGGCGCCGAGAAGATGCTCGTGCCGGTCGTCGAGCGGGATGAGGGTGCCGTTGACACCGTCGATGATCGCTTCGGCAGCGCCGCCGCCCGCGGTGGCGATCACCCAGACGCCGCGCAGCAGCGCTTCGCGCACGGTGAGGCCGAAGCTTTCCTTCCATTGCGACGGGAACAGCAGGACGTCGATGCCGGCGAAGAAGTCGTCCATCGTGTCCTGGGTATAGGCGGGAACTGTGTCGATGGCGCCTGAGGTTTTCCAGGATTGCACGTCGATGCTGGAGAAGCCGAGGTTCAGCGTGTTGTCAACAATGGCGAGGCGCCAGTTGGTGCGCGCCAGGTTTTCGAAGGCGGCGCGTACGAGCGGGTAGCCTTTGACGTCCACCGCGCCGCCGACATAGGCGAAGGCGAGGCGGCCGGGCTGAAGGGGACGCGGCGCAGGCGGCTTCGCAGGATGGCGGACACCGTTTGGCGTGACGCGGACTTTTTCCGGAGCAATACCTTGCGCCAGGTAGAGCTGTCGGTGCGCTTCGCTGGGCGAGAGCAGAAGGGCGGCACCTTGCAGCGACGCCATCAGCAGATCGTAGCGCGCCTTCAAATGATGCGCGCCAGGCACGCAGGTTTCGCAGACGCGAATGTCGATGCGTGTCTGGAAGCAGTAGCGGCCGTCCGCCTGGACCATGAACTGGCGGGCGCAGATCCACCACGCGTCGTGCAGGGTGACGACATAGGGAATGCCGCGGTCGGCGCAGGCACGGGCGATGGCGGCGCTGAGGCCCTGTATGGAATGCAGATGAACGACGTTAGGCTGCACGGCATCGAGGATTTCAGCGAAGCGGGCACCGACAGGGGGATTGTCGAATGGCAGGATGGCGTCGGGACCCGGCAACGCCAAAGCGGTGATCATGATGGTTCGATGATCGGCTGCTTCGGCTAAAGGCATTTCGTAGCGCAGGAGGGCCTGCCCTGGCGCCATGTCGGCGGGCTCGAGGTTTTCGGCGCCGGTGACGATGTGGACGGCGGTGTCGCCGCGCAGTGCAAGGCGCCTGGCCATTTCCTCGGCGACGATGGTCGCGCCGCCAAAGCTCTTGGGCCAGAAATAGACGTTTGCCATGAGCACCCGCAGCGGCGAGGGCGGCCGCGTGCCCTGCCCGGCGAACAGCGGCAGGACCTGGTGCTGCGCGATGGCGGCAGGCGTGTAGCGTTCCATGGCGCTTTGCCTGGCGGCCTCGCCCAGCCGGTGACGCAGCGCTTCATCGTCGATGAGGGCGAGCAACGAGCGTTCCCAGTCCTGCTCGTTTTCCGCCAGCAGGCCGTTGACGCCATGCTGGATCACGCTGCGGAACGTGTCGCGCGGCGAGCAGACGGATGGCACGCCGAGTATCGCGGCTTCGAGGAATTTGATGTTGCTTTTCGCGTCGTTGAAGATCGTGTCTTCGAGGGGTGCGACGCTGATGTCCGACTCCGCGAGCCGGGCGAGATAGGCAGCGTAATGAAGTTTTGGCAGATGTTCAACACGTTCCAATAACAATCCAAATATCGGCGGCAGGGTGAGGTCGCCGACGATGCGGAGGCGGACGTTCGGACGCACACGCATGACGGACAGGATGGCTTTCGCGGCGAGGGCGAAATCGGCGTTGTGGGTGCGGGTGCCTGAGCCATAGGTGATGATGAGATCGCGGTTTGCGGAAAGCGCGGGCGGGCGCGACGTATTGCGCAGGCCGGCCGCGATGGCGAGCGTCTCCTCGTCGAGCGCATTCTCGATGACGGAGGTGTCGGCGAGGCCTGCGTCGCGCATGGCCTGGGCGAGACGTTCGGTGGAGGCGATGCCGCGGTCGCAGGCGAGCATGGCGCTGCGGTAGAGGGGCACGCCGGAGAGGATGCTTTCGCGCAAGGCGGGATCGAGCGTGGCGAGGTTGCGGTTCTGCAGATACTCGGCTTCGTCGAAGATCAGGTCATCGACTTCCCACCAGAGCGGCACGCGCAGGCGGCGGTATTCGGCGATTGCCTCCATGACGGGCGGGAAGCCGGGAACGCGGTAGAGGATGACGGCGGTGGCAAGATTGGCCGCGGACCGGCAGGCGGCGTGGTCGTGCCAGTTCACCACGCGGCAGGCAATGCCGAGGGCGCGGAAATGCTCCTGCTTCTGCCAGACGCGGTATTTCGCGCATTGCGGCAGGGTGAGTTCGGCGATGATGACGACGAGTGGCGTCAGCAGGTGTGCCGGCGGCTCGTCCAGAGGGCGGCGGTAGGGCGAGACCGCCGGTGCGGCGTCGTCTGCCTGTTCCGGCTTCGAGATGGAAACTTTCAGTCGGAGATCGGCCTTGGGCGGACGGTGCCGGCGCAGCCAGCCGCGTGCGCGCCGTGCGGCCTCCAGCCAGCCGTCCTGCGACGCGATTTCGCTGGCGCGGGCCAGGCCCTCGCGCAGGGGAAGGCCAAAGGGGGGGCGGCCGCGTGCGACATCCATCACGAGGCGCGCCGGCGCCGTCATGCGCCAGAAAAGCGATGCGCGCAGCAGATGGGCTTCGGTTCGCCAGGCGTAGGCCGAGGCGGCTTCTGCCGCGGCGCGCTCGGATTGCAGGGCGACGCTCAGGCCGAGGGCTTGCACGAGATGCCTCAGCCTCGCGTTCTCGTCGGCGTGGTGCTCGGACATGGCCTCGGATAAGACAGACGATGTGGCGCATGGCAAGGCGTTCGGCCCAGCAATGAAGATTTTCGGGGAGCGTGCAGAGGCGTGAGCGGCGCGTTGCAGGGGGCCGGGCTGTGCCTGGCGTGCGCCGCGATGGTGGCGGGAGAGGAGTGCACGGCGTGCCGCTCGCCGCGTGTGCTGCGGCATCCGGAGTTGTTCTCGCTCGCCATCGCGCATGTCGATTGCGATGCGTTCTTCGCCAGCGTGGAGAAACGCGACAGGCCGGAGTTGGCGGACCGGCCGGTGATCGTCGGCGGTGGCGTGCGCGGGGTGGTGACGACCGCCTGCTATATCGCACGGCTCTCAGGCGTGCACAGCGCCATGCCCATGTTCAAGGCGCTGAAGCTGTGCCCGGACGCGGCCGTGGTGCGGCCGGATTTCTCCAAATATGTGGCGGCGGCCCGGCAGATCCGGTCGCTGATGCTCGCGCTGACGCCGCTGGTGCAGCCGCTCTCCATCGATGAGGCGGTGCTCGACCTCGCCGGCACGGAAGCGCTGCACGGCATGCCGCCGGCCGCCGTGCTGGCGCGGTTCGCGCGCACCGTGGAGGCGCAGGTGGGAGTGACCGTGTCGATCGGGCTGGCGGCGAACCGCATGCTCGCCAAGCTCGCGGCCGGGCGCGACAAGCCGCGCGGCTTTGCCGTTCTTGGCAGCGACGCGGCCGCCGTGCTGGCGCCTGAGCCGGTAGGCATCCTGCCTGGCGTGGGGCCGGCGCAGGAGCGGCGGCTGGCGGCACTCGGGCTGACGCGCGTCGGGCAGCTGCAGGGGCTCGACGAGAGGCAGGCGCGGCGGATGCTGGGCGACGACGGTTTTTCGCTCGTGCTGCGGGCGCGCGGCCATGGCAGCCGCGTGGTGAGCACCGATGGGGCCGCGAAGTCGATCAGCGCTGAGACCACGTTCTCGGGTGATCTGTCGGGACAGGCGGAGCTGGAACGGGAGCTGTGGCGGCTGGCGGAGCGGCTGGCGCTTAGGCTGCGCGAGAAGGAGGTAGCGGCCGCCGGCGTGGTGCTGAAGCTGAAGACGACGCGGTTCGTCAGCAGGACACGCACCATGCGGCTGCCGCAGCCCTCGGCATTGCCGGACACGCTGTTCGAGGCGGCGCGCGGGTTGCTGGTGCGGGAGGTCGATGGGACCGCGTTCCGGCTCATCGGCATCGGCGCCTCAGGGCTGGCGCCGCTGGCGGCGGCCGATCTGGGCGATCTCGCTGATCCCGGCGCGGCTTTGCGTGTGGCGCGTCAGGGGGCGATCGATGCGTTGCGGTCGCGGTTTGGGGCGGCGGTTATAGGGCGGGGGCGTGGACTCAGTTAGGCAAGAAGCATGTTCTTTTTTGAAAAAAAGAACCAAAAAACTTTTGCATGTTTTGGCCGGGCTTGAGGAAGTGCTGGGCCCAAGTGTCCAGAAGTTTTTTGCTTCTTTTTTTCAAAAAAGAAGTCCTTCCTTGCTTCGATTTGGCGGTTCAACCCGGCAGGAGTAAGGCCTACCGATAGGTAACCTGAGGATGTGAGTCGCGTGCCAGCCGAGCTGACCGTTGTCGTACCTTGCTACAACGAGCGGCAGAATGTGGCGGTACTGGTGTCGCGGCTCGATGCGGCGTTGCCTGCGGTTTCGTGGGAAGTGGTGTTCGTCGATGACGACAGCCCCGATGGAACGGCCGAGGTTGTGCGCGGGATCGCTGCGGTGGACGACAGGGTCCGGTGTTTGCGGCGGGTCGGGCGGCGGGGGCTGTCTTCTGCGGTGATCGAGGGGGTGCTGTCGAGTTCGGCGCCTGTGGTGGCGGTGATCGACGGCGATCTGCAGCATGACGAGACGCGTTTGCCGGATATGCTGGCCGCGTTGCGTGCTGGGAATGCGGACGTGGTGGTGGCGAGCCGTTTTGCCGCGGGCGGCGATGCGGCGGGGCTTTCGGCGGCATGGCGGCTGCGGCTATCCAATATCGCCATTCGGTTGGCGCAATTGATGTTGCGGGCGCGGCTGACCGATCCGATGAGCGGTTACTTCATGCTGCCGCGCGCGACCTTCGACAGGCTGGCGCCTCGGCTGACAGGGCAAGGGTTCAAGATCCTGCTCGATTTGCTGCTGTCTTCGCCTGCGCCTTTGCGCGTGGTGGAGGTCGGCACAGTCTTTCGCGCGCGCGAGGAAGGCGAGAGCAAGCTCAGCATCGTGGTGATGCTGCAATTCGGCGCGCTGCTGCTCGACAAGCTGCTCGGGGGAATGCTGCCAATGCGTTTCCTGTCGTTCGCGCTCGTCGGCGCGTTCGGCATCCTGGTTGATCTGGCTGTGCTGACGGTGGCGTTGAATTTGGGCATGGAATTCTCGCCTGCGCAGACCATCGCGACGATCGTGTCCATGGTCGCGAATTTTCAGTTGAACAACGTGATCACCTACCGCGACCAGCGGCTGCGCGGCGGACGGCTTTGGCGCGGGTTGTTCGGGTTCATGCTGGTGTGCGGCGTGGGAGCAGTTGCCAACATCGGTGTGGCCCGCGCGCTTTATACCAACGGCGATGCGTCGCAGTTGCCTGCGGCTGCGGTGGGCGCGGTGATCGGCGTGGTTTGGAATTATGCCATGTCGGCGACTTTGGTTTGGGGCCGGCGGCCTCGGCGGTTGCTTCGGTCGGGGTAGGAAGGAAGCAGTTCATTTTTGAAAAAAAGAACCAAAAAACTTTTGCGAGTTTGGGTGGAGATTGGGGAGAGGGTGGGCCTTTCGGTCGACGCTTGCTCATGCGGCTTGGCGGTGAAGATCCACCGCTAAGTTTTGAAGAACGCGAAGCTACACTAAGAGGCGCAACCATTTCGATGAGTGATGAGGCTGGATTTCAGGACTTTTGCTCCGCGTCTTCGTGAACCTTTGTGATCTTCCCATCTTCGTGGTGGACCTCTGGAACTCGCCTCAAGCTCACATGGCGACCGATAAGAATGCTCTCCTACTAAAACGCCGCCGGCGCGAACTCGCTTGATGTCAGCGCCAAGACCTTGAAGAGCGTGCCCATGGCGTCGGCAGACGATAGCCGATGGGCTGCGGTGTTCAGCGTATCGGTGAGGTGCGGGTGAGTGGCGGAGAGTCGGGCGACGCGTTCTTGCAAGCCTAGGGCTTGCAGAAAGGCGCCTTGGCCGATCGGTCCCCACGCGTGAGCGCCGTTTTTCTGTGCAACGTCGGCCAAGGAGGCGAAATCAACGTGGGCGGTGAGGTCGGCGGTGCCTGGCTCTACGAGCGGATGCACGGGGCGGCCGTTTCGCAGGGCTTGCAGGGTGTCGGCGCAGGTGGGTTCGGCGGTGCCGTAGTCGATGAGGAGGGCGGCGCCTGTATCGCGGGCGAGGCGCGCGGCGAGGTGTGCGGTCCAGCCTTGGGCGGCTTCGTTGATTTCGAGGATGGTGCCGTCCGGAAGATCGCTGTCCAGGGTAGCACATGGAAGGGTCAGGAAAGCGCCGTCGGCCACGTGGCGCTCGGCCCAGAGGCCGGACTGGCGGACGAATTGGCGTATCGGCAGGGCGTCGAGGAATTCGTTTGCCAGGAGGATGGTGGGGCCTGGGGGGATGTCCTCGAGGCGGTCGTGCCAGGTGGCGTGTTCGACGCGCTTGGCCTGCTCGGCGCGCAGGCGGGGCGAGGTTTCGATGAAGTGGATGCGCAGGGCGTGGGCGAAGTCGGGGGCGACGCGGGTGATGGTGCGGTTTGCGTCGGCCATGAGGGTGCCGCGGCCTGGGCCGGCTTCGATCAGGAGGACGGGGTTGGGTTTGCCGAGCTGGGTCCAGGTGATGGCGGCCCAGGCACCTAGCAGTTCGCCGAAAACCTGGGAGATTTCGGGGGCGGTGGTGAAGTCGGCGAAAGGGTCGCGGTGGGCGTAGTAGGCGGCGTTGGCGCGGGCCATGAAATGGTCGAGGCGCTCGGGCTCGGTCATGGTGTATGGCTTGCGGCGAAGGGGTTCTGGATATACATATCGCTCATTGTATATCAGGATGTGGTCGAATGCAGGTGTCCAAATGGGGCAACAGCCTTGCCATCCGCCTTCCTGCCGCCGTGGTGGAGGTGCTTGATCTTCATGAGGGTGACGACATCGAGGTTTATGTGGCCGACGCTCACCGATTCGCCGTGTCGCGCCGCCCAACGCGAGACGAATTGTTGCGTCGTTTGAAAGAATTTCGCGGACAGCTCCCGGCCGACTTCAAGTTCGACCGGGATGAGGCGAATGCCAGGTAGCTTTTTCGACACGAATGTCCTGCTGTATTTGGTAGCCGAGAATGGCATCAAGGCGGACCGGGCAGAAATGCTGGTGCGGGGCGGCGGGACGATCAGCGTTCAGGTCCTCAACGAAATCGCCAATGTAGCACGGCGAAAAACGCGAATGTCGTGGGGCGCGACGCATGATTTGCTCGGGCTGCTCCGGGGGCTTCTTTCAATCGAACCGTTGACGGTCGAGATGCATGAGCGCGGGCTCGCCATTGCGGAGCGCCACCGGTTTTCGGTTTATGATTCGCTCATTGTGGCCGCGGCTTTGATCGCCGGCTGCGATGTTCTTTGGACGGAGGATTTGCATCACGGAATGCTCGTCGAAGGCCGGTTAAGGGTGTGCAATCCGTTCGCCACTCAGTAGCGGCCGGGAATGTCTGCTTGGTCGTAGAAGACGGCCAAGACTATCGGCGGCGTTGTGGTGGTGTGCACGAGCCAGTAGCGGCCTGCGTGGGTCCACGCTTCACCCTCGTGCGCCAGCTCAGGGTAGGAGCGCGGTGCTCGCACGCTTTTGCCTGCCTCGATCCGCTGCGCACCTTGCCGGAGGGCGCTCGCGAGATTTCGCAAAGCCTCTATTCGCCCTTTGCCTCGGTAGTGCTTACGTAGCTCTGCGATTTGCGCCTGTGCCCGCTTGGAGAAGACTAGGCTGCGGATGGTCGTTCCGGCCTTTGCCGCTCCGCCTCGAGAGCGTCGGCTTCGCCTTCAATCTCTAGGCACAGGGCTTCAACGTCGATTTCCGTCACGCGGCCGGCGGCGACATCGGCGCGTGCCGATGTCAGATCGTTGTGCCAGTTTCTCGAGGCGGGGCGAGGCGCACGGTCCATACCCGGGAAGCTAGTGCCAAATGGGCAGAAAAGAAACGGGCTAGTCGATCTCCTAAGGGCGCATGTTTGTTTAAGCCGGGTCCAAACATCCAAAAGTTTTTTGCTTCTTTTCTTCAAAAAAGAAGTTCTGTCTTTTTACCCTAGGATTCTAAAACAAGATCCCGCGGTGCCCGCCGTAGCGCGTAGGCCGCCAGACCGGCGCCGGCGAGGATCATGGGGATGCAGAGGAGTTGGCCCATGGTGGCGCCGGCCCAGAGGTAGCCGAGGAAGGCGTCCGGCTCGCGGAAGAATTCGCCGATGATGCGGGCGACTCCGTAGCCCATGAGGAAGATGCCGGTCAGCAGGCCGAAGCGGGCGCGTATGGAGAGGCGGCGGGAGAAGATCCAGACGACGAGGAAGAGCAGCAGGCCTTCCATGAGGGCCTGGTAGATCTGGCTCGGGTGTCGGGGGATCTGGAGCGGGTCGCGCGGGAAGATCATGGCCCAGGGCAGGTCGGGCGAGGCGGGGCGGCCGTAGAGTTCGCCGTTGATGAAGTTGGCGATGCGGCCGAGGCCGAGCCCGATCGGGGTGACGATGGCCATGCGGTCGGCGAAGCCGAGCAGGGGAATGCCGCGGCTTCGGCAGAACAGGTAGAGCGCCGCGACGACGCCGAGCATGCCGCCGTGGAAGCTCATGCCGCCTGTCCAGACGGCTGGGATTTGCAGCGGGTGGGTAAGGTAGTAGCCGGGCTGATAGAACAGCACGTAGCCAAGGCGGCCGCCCAGCACGACGCCGAGGGTGGCCCAGGTGAGGAAGTCGTCGGTTTGCTCGACTGTCGCGACGGCAGGCGAGAGGCGCACCAGGCGGCGCATGACCTGCCAGCCGATGATCAGCCCGACGATGTAGGCGAGCGCGTACCAGCGGATCTGCAGTGGCCCGAGGTGAAGCAGCACCGGGTCGAAGTGCGGGAACATCAATACCGGCAGCATGCGTCGCAGGATCCTCGGAAAGCGTGCCGCATAGCCTGCTGCTCGCGCCGGGTCGAGGCGCCGGCTGGTAAAAGATTGGGCTGGTCGCGCTGGTGTCCGTCGGCAGGCGTGGCACCTATATCGGGTGGGAACAGTGCCGTGTCAGATGGAGCATGCTGCGATGAGCGAGCGACCGAAATTCTTCGAGGATCTAGCCGGCGTGGCCGGGGGCGCAATTTCGGCGCTTGCGGGGCTGCGCGAAGAGACCGAGGCCGCCATACGCGCCCGGGTGGATGAGACGATCAGGCACCTCGAGCTGGTGCGCCGCGACGAACTGGAAGCGGTGGCAGATTTGGCTGCCAACGCGCGTGCTGGTCAGGAAGCGGCCGAGCTCAAGCTTGCGGCGATGGAGACGCGGCTGGCGGCTCTGGAGCAGGCGCTGGCTGGGCGGACCTCGACCGAGTCGTAACTCCCAGGCGCTGCGCGGAACGGGGAAGAGGCTGCACGGGAGGCTCGTCCGCGGCGGCCTTTTGCAGGAGGGCCTGGAAGCTGGTCGATTTCTTGATCATGGCCGGCTCCTGACTCGTGGGCGAAGCAGGTTCGCGCGAAAAGATGTCGGCATCAATAAGGAAGTTTTGGGTGCGGCGCAGCAAGGTTTGGGAAGGAAGCAGTTCTTTTTTGAAAAAAAGAAGACGCTTCCTTACTTCTGTTCAACAAACAACTCCCGCAGCAGCGTCAGCAAATCCGATCCTGACAGCTTGATGATGAACGCGACGACGGCGATGGAGAGCGCGTAGGCCCAGGCGGAGGCAAGGCCTTGCCAGAAGCCGCGCCACCAACTGTCGGCTTCGCGGGGCAGGGTGGCGGCGTATTCGGCGAGCATGCGCCCGGCGGCGTCGCGGAACTCGCGCATTTCGGCGGCCGTGAAATTGTCGAATTGGGCGGCGTCGGCCGCTGTGACGGCGGCGCTGAGGTCGGGGTAGGCGCTGCGGGCGCGGTCCCATTTGCGGGCGACGAGCAGTCCCAGTGTCAGGACTTCGGTCAGGCCTCGGCTGGAACTCTGTGCAACTTCGATGAACTGGTCGACGCCGTCGCGTTCACCTTCCATCCTGCTCCGCCCGGCCTTTTTCGAGGAGGGCACGCATGTAGGGGGATTTCAGCGTCTCGTCCAAATACTCGTAGAGGACGGAGCGGTGCTTGGCCGGTGGGACCGGTGCATTTTCGCGCGGCCGGACTGGCCTGTCTTCGCCGTATTTCGGATCGGCCGCGTTTCTGTCCGATGGCATGGCATTCTCCACCTTCATAGGGTGAAGGTGAGGGGGCGGTCAGGCGACGTCAAGCGCCGGAAGCGCAGCAACCGCACGCGCCGAAACGCGTGCGGTTGCTGGTGTGATCAGCGCTTGCTGAACTGGAAGCTGCGGCGTGCCTTGGCCTTGCCGTACTTCTTGCGCTCGACGACGCGGCTGTCGCGGGTGAGGAAGCCGGCGGTCTTCAAAATGGGGCGCAGGTCCGGCTCGTAGTGGGTGAGCGCGCGGCTGATGCCGTGGCGCACGGCGCCGGCCTGGCCGGAGAGGCCGCCGCCGACGACGGTGCAGAACACGTCGAACTGGTTGTAGCGGTCGCTGACCAGGAAGGGCTGGGTGATCAGCATGCGCAGGACAGGGCGGGCGAAGTAGGTGCCGACGCGCTTGCCGTTGACGGTGATCTCGCCGCGGCCTGGCTTGATCCAGACGCGGGCGACGGCGTTCTTGCGGCGGCCGGTGGCGTAGCTGCGGCCAAGCTCGTCGCGCTTCGGCTCGCGCTTGATGGCGCCTTCGCTGGTGGTGGCGCCGGCCAGCGGGGTGCCGGCTGCGGTGACGAGATCCTTGAGGTCGGCGAGCGACCGGGTCTGGGTTTCGGACATGGCGATCAGACCCTGCTGTTCTTGCGGTTGAGTGCGGCGACTTCGAGCTTGGTGGGCTGCTGCCCATCGTGAGGATGCTCGGTGCCGGCGTAGACGTAGAGGTGCTTCATCTGGGCGCGCTGCAGCGGGCCGCGGGTGATCATGCGCTCGACAGCCTTCTCGACGACCTGGCCGGGACGCTTGCTCTCGAGGCGCTGGCGCACGGTGCGCTGCTTGATGCCGCCTGCGAAACCGGTGTGGTAGTGGAAGAGGCGGTCTTCCATCTTCTTGCCGGTGAGGACGATCTTCTCGGCGTTGATGACGACGACGCTGTCGCCGCAATCGACATGCGGGGTGAACTGCGGCTTGTGCTTGCCGCGCAGGCGCATGGCGATGATGGTGGCGAGGCGGCCGAGGACGAGGTTCTCGGCGTCGATGAGCACCCAGTTGCGAGTGGCCTCCGCCGGCTTGAGCGAAGGGGTTTGTTTCAGCATGATTTACACGGGTCCCGAGCGGGTGAGAGGGGCGGGTTCTCTCTGCAATCGGGGGGAACGTCAAGGGTTTTTGTGTGTGGTAGTATGATACCACATAGTTTGGGTGGCCGCGAACGTGGGCGGGTGCATGTCGTCGGCGCCTCCGGACGCAGCGGGTCGGCACTTTGCAAGGCATTGATCGCGCAGGGTTGTGAGGCTGTGCCGGTGGTGCGGGACCGCGCGCGTTGGGCGGCCGTGGGGCTGGGTGGAGATGCTCTGCTAGCCGATCTTGGCGACGTGGATGCGCTGCGGATCGCGCTCGAGGGTGCGCAGACGGTGGTTTCTTGTGCGCACGCGCGGCACGCGCCGGCGGTCATCGCCGCGTCGCCGCCAGGGGCCCGGCTGGTATTCCTGGGGAGCACACGGAAGTTCACGAAATGGCCCGATGACCACGGCAACGGCGTGCTTGCTGGCGAGGCGGCTTTCGTGGCGTCCGGGCGCCGTGGCGTGATGCTGCATCCCACCATGATTTATGGAGCAGAGGGCGAGGATAATGTGCAGCGGCTGGCGGCCTTGTTACGCCGGTTGCCTGTGGTGCCGCTGCCTGCTGGCGGGCGGTCGCTGGTACAGCCGATCCATCAGGACGATCTGACGGCGTGCCTGCTCGCCTCGGTCGCGGCGGACTGGGTGGGGCCGGAGACTCGCGTGGTGGCAGGACCTCTGGCGGTGACCTACGCGGACTTCGTCCGCGCCATTGCGGTGGCTGCGGGGTTGGCGCCGCCGCGCATCGTCGCGGTGCCGCTGTGGCTGCTGATTGCTGGCGCGCCGTTGACGCATTTGCCCGGGCTGCCTGGGATCGGCGCGGACGAGGTTCGGCGTTTGGCTGAAGACAAGGCTTTTAAGTCGGACTTGCCCGGTTTGATCGGACGGCCGGCGATGTCTTTGGAAGAAGGGTTGAGGCGGACTTTTCAGAGGTGAGTGACGGGCCTGGTCGGATGAAGATCAACCACGAAGACGCGGAGGCCACAGAGGTTCACGAAGAGATCTTGACTTTGTTGACGGTTGAGCAACGCAGTTCGTCGCTTGAACGGAATGGATCGATTGAGGCCGGCGCTTCATTTTTTCAGCCAGTTCAACACGGCGGCCTCGAGGGCGATGCGCTGATCCGAGTAGGAGTGATCGGTGGCGAGATGCACGTCGGTGACGTTGCCGCCCTGTTTCCGCACGGCTTCGCCAAGCGCATCGCTGGCGTCTGCGAGGCCGTCGTTGGAGGTGATGAGCAGGAGCGGATGGTGCGCCAGCGCCGAAGCGAAGTTCACAAAATCCCAGTGTGGGGCTTCGATCGTGGCTTCGTGGGCGAGGGCGGCGGGGCTGGTGCCGGCGAGGCTTTCCATGTTGTCGGCCATGAAGGTGGCGAGTTTGCGTTCGCCGCCTGAGGCTCTGGGATCGCCGATACGGCCGAAGTCGGCAGCGGAGATCATGGCGACGCCGACGAGGCCAGGGTTGTCGCGGCCGACGATGGCGGCGGCCATGCCGCCGAGGCTGTGGCCGGCGACGGCGATTGTCTGAGTGTCGATGCCGTAGCGGGTGGCGTTGGCCGGGTCGCGCAGGAAATCGAGTGCGGATTGGGCGTCCTCGAAGACGTGGGCAAAACTGTAGGTGCCGCCGCTGCCCCAGGAGCCGCGGTAGTGGAAGGTGAGGACGGTCCAGCCATCGCGCCGGACGGCCTGGGCGAGGTCGAGGTTCTGCTCGTTGCCCGGGAAGCCGTGCAGCAGGAGCAGGGTCGGATGCGGGCCGGCACCGGCGGCTTCGTAGAGGACGCCGTTCATCAGGGCGCCGTGGCTGGGGATGTGCACCACTTCCATCTTTGCGGGATGCGCCTTGTCCTGCGGCGGATCATGCGCAATCGCGGCGGGCGGCTCTGCCGCGAGGAGGCTCGGCGGCAGGCAGAGGCCAATGGCCGCTGCCAGGAGGGCCGCGCGGGTCAGTGGTCGTGGTCCGGTTCGGCGCTGGCTTTGGGCTTGAGGTTGGGGTTCAGCTTGTGGGCGTATTTGGACAGGAACCAGGCGCCGCGCTGCAGGATCTTATAGCCTAGAAGCTGCACCTTCTCGATTCCCTGCTGCTTGCCGTGGGTCTGCCAGTAGGTGACGCCGTCGCCTGCGAAGCCGGCCGAGTCCTCGCTGGTGTAATAATAGAGGGCGAGCGAATTGCGCCAGCGGTCGCCGCCGGCAACGGGCCTGGTGAAGCCGTGGATGCTCTGGTCGTCGGTGATGAAAATCACCATGCGGCCGAATTCCGGCACGATGCTGACCGAGGGCGTCGTCTCGCCCTTGCGGAACAATTCGAGGCTGCCGCCGAATTCCTCGCGCCAATCCTCGTTCAGATAGACCAGCACGTTGATGCGGCGGAACAGGACGAGCTTTCCGTATGCGTGGAAGTCCGCGTGCGGGGCGAGGATGCCGCCGGGGCCGCTCGAATGCAGGCCGCCGCCGGCGAGGTAGGGGTCGGGGAGGAGGCCCTTGATGCCTGTCAGAGTCTCGAGGAAGGCAAGGAAAGGCGGCGCGGAGAGCGTGTGCACCATGTCCTGGAAGAGCGGCGGCAGCAGGTCGATGTCGCCGCAGGCGCGCTTCTGGTGCTGGTAGGCGTCGGCGAAACGTTTCCAGTGGCGCCAGGTGGGATCTGGGAAGGCATCGGCCACCACCGAAGGCGGCAGGGTCAGCGCGTGATCGATGACCAGGTGCGGGAAGGGGGATGCCGAGGCGAAGCCTTGCCTGAGGGCGGCGTCTGCCGGCGGGAGATCGAAGTGGCGGCCGGGCGGGTGCGCCGCGACGGTTTGCAGGACGTCGGAGGGCATGGGGATTGGCCGGGGGATTGTTGCGGGAGCAGCTTAAGGGTCTTCTTTTTTGAAAAAAAGAAGCAAAAAACTTTTGGATGTTTGGGCTGGGCCTTTCCACGATCTCGGTCCCTCTTTCTGACTGACTCGTAACCCCCGCGACTCGCCCATCCCTGCTAGTCGCACCCCGTGCCACCGCCGAAGACCCTGCCGGGAGACGACGAGCCACGCGCGGTCAGTGCCGAGCGGGCGCCGGATGATTTCGCCGAGGCGAGCCTCAGGCCGCAGACGCTGCGCGAGTTCGTAGGCCAGAAGGCGAGCCGGGAGAACCTGGCGGTGTTCATCGAGGCGGCCAGGGCGAGGGCGGAGGCGCTGGACCATGTGCTGCTGCATGGGCCGCCTGGCCTGGGCAAGACCACGCTGGCGCAGATCGTGGCGCGAGAGTTGGGGGTGGGGTTCCGGGCGACGTCCGGGCCGGTGATCCAGCGGGCGGGCGACCTGGCGGCGATCCTGACCAATTTGCAGCCGCGTGACGTGCTGTTCATCGACGAGATCCATCGGCTGCAGCCGGCGATCGAGGAGATCCTTTATCCGGCGATGGAGGATTTCCAGCTCGATCTGATCATCGGCGAGGGGCCTGGGGCGCGCAGCGTCCGGATCGATTTGCAGCCTTTTACGCTGGTGGGGGCGACGACGCGTGCGGGGCTGTTGGCGACGCCACTGCGGGACCGGTTCGGGATCCCGTTGCGGCTGGTTTTCTATACGCCGGAGGAGCTGACCTCGATCGTGGCGCGCGGGGCGGAGAAGCTCGGCTTCGTGCTGACGGCGGAGGGGGCGCGGGAGATCGCGGCGCGCTCGCGCGGGACGCCGCGTATCGCCGGGCGGCTGCTGCGCCGGGTGCGGGATTTCGCCAGTGTTCAGGGGGCGGAAGTGGTGGACCGGGCGGTCGCGGATGCGGCGCTGCTTCGGCTTGAGGTGGATGCGCGCGGACTCGATGCCATGGACAGGCGGTATCTGCGCCGGATGGTCGAGCACCATGGCGGCGGGCCGGTAGGCGTGGAGACGCTGGCGGCCGCTTTGGCGGAGGCGCGCGATACGCTGGAGGACGTGGTCGAGCCGTTCCTGATCCAGGAGGGGCTGATCCTGCGCACTAGCCGCGGGCGCATGCTGGGCGAGCCGGGGTGGAAACATCTGGGGCTGCGGCCGCCGCCGCCTGTCGCGGGCCAAGCCGATTTGCTGCGCGATATGGAGCAGGAGACGTGAGCCACGAACACTTCATACGGGTGTATTACGCGGACACCGATGCCGGTGGGGTGGTCTATCACGCCGCCTACCTGGCGTTCGCCGAACGGGCCCGTACCGAGGTGCTGCGGGACGAAGGGCTGCCGCATGCGGCGATGATGGCCGAGCACGGCGTTATGTTCATGGTGCAGCGCGTCAATGTAGAGTATTGGCGCCCCGCCCGCCTGGACGACCTGGTGCGGGTGACCACCGAAACTCTTTGTCATTCGGCCGCCACGGTCCGGCTGCGCCAGACCTTCTATGTTGGCGTGGGGCGGATCGCGGAAGTCGATGTGACGTTGGTTTGCGTAAGGCTTGAGAGCGGGCGTCCGGCCCGCATTCCACCACGCTGGCGCGCGGCGCTGGCATCCGACCTTGATGGAGGCCCTGACCTTGGACCGTAGCGTTGATGCCGCGAATCTGGCGGCACCCGGCGGCGACTTGTCGCTGATCACCCTGTTCCTCCAGGCCGACATCGTCGTGAAGCTGGTGATGCTGCTGCTGGTGGTGGCGAGCGTGTGGGTGTGGGCGATCGTTTTCGAGAAGGTGACCACGCTGCGCCGGGTGAACCGGCTGGCGACGGTGTTCGAGGACAGGTTCTGGTCGGGCGGAAGCCTCGAGGACCTTTATGACCAGGAGGGTGCGCGGCCGACGCATCCGATGGCGGCGGTGTTCGGGGCGGCGATGGGCGAGTGGCGGCGGTCGTCCCGTGTCGCGGGCGCCGACATGGCGCGCGGCAGTGTCGCGGACAGGATCGACAGGGCGGCGAACGTGACGGTCGGGCGGGAGATGGAGCGGCTGGAGCGCTGGATGGTGTTCCTGGCGTCGGTCGGTTCGATCGCGCCCTTCGTCGGGCTGTTCGGCACCGTTTGGGGCATCATGCACGCCTTCTCGGGCATCGCGGCGATGCACAACACGAGTTTGGCTGTGGTGGCGCCCGGTATTGCGGAGGCGCTGTTCGCGACCGCCATCGGCCTGGTCGCCGCCATTCCGGCGGTGCTGGCCTACAACCAGATCAGCACGTCGCTGCAGCGGTTCGCTTCGCGGCTGGAGGGTTTCGGCGTGGAGTTCGGCGCCATCCTGTCGCGGCAGAGCGAGGAGCGCGCCTAGATGGCGGGCGGTCTGATCGGCAAGGGCGGCCGCGGGCGCGGACGGTACCGGCCCATGGGCGACATCAACGTGACCCCGCTGGTGGACGTCATGCTGGTGCTGCTCATCGTGTTCATGGTGACGGCGCCGATGATGACCTCTGGCGTGAACGTCGATTTGCCGAAGACCGATGCCAAGCCGCTGAACACCGACAACAAGCCGCTCACCGTGTCGGTGAACGCGGACGGCAAGATCTACCTGCAGGACGAGGCGCTGGAGCTCACCGATCTGGTGACGAAGCTGACGGCGATTGCAGACAACGACATGGACCGGCGGATTTTCGTGCGTGCCGACAAGGGCATTCCTTACGGCCAGGTCATGCAGGTGATGGCGACGGTGGCCCAGGGCGGGTTTACCAAGGTGGCGCTGCTGGCCGAGCAGCCGGCAGGAACTGCGCCGGCCAAGCCAGGCGGCTGATACCCGCATGCTGCAACGGACCGGTAGTCCGCAGCCCGGTGTTCGTCCCGTTCGTTCGCGTCCGCTCGGCATGCGGAAGACGGTGGCGATATCGGCTGGCCTGCATGCGCTGGCGTTTCTGGCCTTCGTCGTGGTGATCCCGGAGCCTGCGCCGCCGCCGCCGCCCGACGAAGACACGGTGGCGGTGGAGTTTGAGGGGCCGTCCGCGACCGTGCGGAAGGGCGAGCATCCGTCCGACAAGGCGGCTGCGTCCGACGCCGACGATCCGGCGAAGGAGCCGCCGGCGAAGGTTGCGCCGAAGCCGCAGCCGACGGAGCCGCCGCCTCCACCGCCACCGCCCCCTCCTCCACCACCGCCTCCGCCGACCCCGGTGGAGACGAAGACGCTGGACACGGCCAAGCTGACGCCGCCGCCGCCCTCCGAGATGGCGGAGGCGATCAAGCCGCCGCCGCCGGCCAAGGTGCCGCCTGCGCCCGAGAAGCCGAAGGCGGCGCCTACGCCGGTGAAGCCCGTGGTGCCGCCGACCGAGCCGTCCAAGCCGATGGACAGCAAGACGAGCCAGCCGCATCCCAGCAAGAGTGCGACGCCGGATACGCATTCGTTCGAGAACACGATGGAGAAGCTGCTCGCGGAGCAGAAGCAGGATAAGCCGCCGACACACGTGTACAATCCGACGCGCGGCGGCGTGAAAGGCGGCGGCGGGGCACGGGTGGGCGACGCCACCAGCCTGCTGACGTCGGGCGAAATGAAGCAGATCGGCGCCGAGGTGAAGCGCTGCTACGCCGAGGACACGGCGGCGAAGAACTACGCCACCTATTCGGCGGTGATCACCGTCACGATCGATGCCGGCGGCGAGGTGCATGACGCGCAGATTTCGCCGGCCGACGTCGCACACGCCAATGCCGATCCGGCTTTCCGCGCCTTCGCGGAGCGGGCGGCACAGGCGGTGATGGATCCGCAATGCGCGAAACTGCCAGTGCCGGCCGCCCTTTTGGGCAAGCCGTCGCAGCAGCTCACTTTCCGTTTCAGACCATGATGGAGACCAGCATGTCCCTACTCCGCACCGACTTGCCCAGGCGCGCCTTTCTGGCAGCGACCGGCGGCCTGCTCGCGGCGCCGGCTTTCGCGCAGGCCCCGCTAGGCGCACCTCCTGCTGGTGGTGCTCAGCCGATGATCGAGGTGGAGGGTGCGCGTACCGACCCCATTCCGATCGCCATCACGGGTTTCGGCGGCACTGTCGGGCGGATCGACATCGGCGGCGTGATCAGCGCGGACCTTGCACGCTGCGGGCTGTTCCGGCCGATCGATCCGGCGGCGTTCATCCAGGAGGCGCCAGGCGGGACGCCGAACTTCGCCAACTGGAAGGGGATTGGCGCGCATGCGCTGGTGACGGCGACGGTTACCGGGTCCGATCCGCTGCGGGTGGAGTTCCGTTTGTGGAACGTCCTGCTGGGCACGCAGATGCAGGGCACGGCCTACACGACGTCGGCGGCGAACTGGCGGCGGATTTCGCACATCATCGCCGACGTGATTTACGAAAGGTTGTTGGGCGAGAAGGGTTATTTCGATACGCGCATCGTTTATGTCGCTGGCACCGGGCCGCGCGGGCGGCAGACGAAGCGGCTCGCCATCATGGACCAGGATTCGGCGAACAACCGGATTTTGACCGATGGCTCCTGGCTGGTTCTGACGCCGCGTTTCAATCCGGTGCGCGACCAGATCGCCTTCATGAGCTACCAGAACAACCGGCCGCGGGTTTATTTGTACGATCTGGCGAGCGGGCGGCAGTCGAGCTTCGGCGAGTTCGAGGGCATGAGCTTTGCGCCGCGGTTCTCGCCGGATGGGGAGAATTGCATCCTTTCGGTGACGCATGGCGGCGGGTCGGACATTTTCGTGGTCGATGCGGCAAGCCACTCGTCGCGCCGTCTGACCAGCTCCGGGTCGATCGATACGAGCCCGTGCTACAGCCCGGACGGGTCGCAGATCGTGTTCAACTCCGACCGCGGCGGCGACCAGCAACTCTATATCATGGGAGCGGGCGGCGGCGGGGCGCGCCGTATCAGCTTCGGCCGCGGGCGGTATGCGACGCCGGTGTGGTCGCCGCGTGGGGACCTGATCGCCTTCACCAGGCTGTCGGGCGCGACCTTCGCCATCGGCGTCATGCACCCGGACGGGACCGGTGAGCGCATCCTGTCGGAAAGCTACTCGGTGGAAGGGCCGACCTTTGCGCCGAACGGCCGGGTGCTGATGTTCTGGCGCGAGACGCAGTCGCGCGATCAGCGGGGGAGCGGATTCTCTTCGCGGCTGGTCTCGATCGATATTACCGGGTTCAACGAGCGGCAGGTGCCTACGCCGACGGACGCGTCTGATCCGGCCTGGTCGCCATTGAACGCGTAAGGAAGGAAGGACTTCTTTTTTGAAAAAAAGAAGCAAAAACTTTTGGACTTTTAGGCTGGGCGTTTCCACGATCTCGGTTCCAGGTCGCAAAGTTTTTTGGTTCTTTTTTTCAAATAAGAACCGCTTCCTTCCTTCACACACCCTCGCATGCATTCTGAACGATTTGTTTTTTGTTCCCATTTGCTCGCTTGACCGTGATGCTGCGCCGCGGCTATTTCCCGCACGCCGCTGCAACAATGCGCCCTTACGACCGTTATAGGGCGCACGAACGCGAAACGTTTCGTTTACACCCCAGCCCGTCCATCGGACTACAGACAGGATATCGACCTACAATGAAGATCAGAGTCTTCGGCGCGCTTGCCGCCATCGCCTTGCTTGCGGCCTGCTCGCACAGCGAACCTGCTACCACTGGCTCTTCCGCTGGGACTGGCACGCAGATGAGCTCGAATGGCGGCCCTGCTCCGGGCAGTGAAGAGGACCTGATCCGGGTCGGCGACCGGGTGTTCTTCGAGACGGCGCTGAACACGCTGAGCCCGGACGCTCAGGCTGTTCTCGACAAGCAGGCCGACTGGATGGCGAAGTACCCGAACGTGACCGTTCAGGTTGCAGGCAACTGCGACGACCGCGGCACGGAAGAATATAACCTCGCACTCGGCCAGCGCCGCGCGAATGCGGCGCGCGATTATTTGGTGGCCAAGGGCGTTTCCAGCGCGCGCATCACGACGATCAGCTACGGCAAGGATCGTCCGACGGCGCTTGGCGATGACGACCAGTCCTGGTCGCAGAACCGCAACGCGATCACCTCCGTCAAGTAGTTCCGGTCGAGCCGGGGGTGGCGGCGAACGCTGCCGCCGTTCCGGTTGATCAGAGGCGGTCAGTCTGGGTTTTGGGGTTCTGGACCGCGGGTTCAGAACCCCTTTTCCATATTGAGCGTTTGTCACGTGGCTGGCGCGTTGCGGCCTGTATTCTGTTGGCTGCCGTCTTGAGAGAATGGTCATGAGAATTCGCGTCGCCCTTGTTCCGGTTCTTCTTTGCGCGTTGGGGGGTGCTCCTGGCGCTTATGCGCAGATGGACAGCCGGGAGGGCATCGCCTTGCAGAACCAGATCCTGGAGCTGCGGGCACAGGTTCAGCAGATGCAGCAGCAGGGCGGCGGGTATGGGCAGGGTCAGGCGGTGGCGCCGCCTTTTCGTGATCAGCAGCAGCAGGGCGGGGGCGCGCCGCTCAACAACGATACCGCGGCGCAGCTGGTCATCCGGGTCGGGAACCTGGAGGAGCAGAATCGGGAGCTGCAGGGCAAGGTCGATGAGCTGACCAATCAGCTGCAGCAGCAGAATGCGAATTTCGCCAAGCAGCTCAGCGACTTACAGTTCAAGCTGGGGCAAGGGTCTGGGGGCCAAGGGCTTGGTGGCCAAGGGTTGGGAGGCCAGGCGCAGGCTGGTCAGGATGGGGGGAACGAGCCGGCTTTCGCAGCGCCGGACGAGACGGCGCCCATGGGTACGATGGGTGGACCGGCACCTTCCCCGAGAGTGCCGCCGCCGGCCCGGACCGTGCAGGCGCCGCCGCCTTCAGCGGTGAGGCGGACGCCGGAGATGGCGCTGCATGAGGGGAATGCAGCGCTGGCGAGGCGGGATTATGCGGGAGCGGCGGCGTCGGCGCGCGAGGTTCTCGCGAGCCATGGGGTGCGTAGCGGCGATGCGCAGTTCCTGCTCGCGCGGGCGGAGTCGGGGCAGCATCAGTATCGCGAGGCGGCGGCCGATTTCTACGTGGCCTATAATCATGCGCCGCATTCGGGCACTGCGCCGGTCGCCTTGCTCGGGGTGGCGAACTCGCTGATCGAGATGAAGGACACCAACGATGCGTGTCAGGCATTGCAGAAGCTGACGACCGAGTTCCCTCACCCGGCGGGTGGGCTGCGCGCTTCGGTGGAGTCCGCGAGGAAGCGCGCCGCCTGCCGCTGATGGTGAACGCGGCGCCGATTTCGGATGCCGAGTTTGCAGCTTGGATGGCGCGTATCGGCGGCTGGAGTAGCGGCCGGCGCGTGGCTGTGGCGGTCAGTGGCGGGGCGGACAGTCTTTGCCTGGCTTGGCTAGCCAGTCGCTGGGGGCACCCGACCGCTCTCATCGTGGATCATGGTTTGCGCGAAGGATCGGATGAGGAGGCGGCCGCAGTGGCCGACCGGCTCTCGGGGTTCGGCGTGTCGGCCAAAATCGCGAGGCTCGATCTGGCGCGTGGCGCGGGATTGGCGGCGCGGGCGCGAGAGGCGCGATATGCGGCGCTCACGAGGATGGCTGTTGCCGACGGATTGCTCGACCTTCTCGTGGGGCATCACGCGCGCGACCAGGCGGAGACCGTTCTGATCCGCCGCGAGGCGCGCAGTGGACAAGCCGGGCTGGCGGCCATGGCGCCTGTGGTGGAGACCGCCCATCTTCGTATTGTCCGGCCGCTTCTCGAAGTCTTGCCTGAGCGGCTGCGCGCAACGCTTGTGAAGGTGGGCATCGCCTGGTTCGAGGATCCGGGTAACGCCAATCCTCTCGCAACCCGCATCCGCTTTCGGCAGAAACTCCAGGACCCTGATCGTTCCGGAATGGAGACGGCTACAACTGCTGCCTCCGCTCGCGCGCTTGGCGCTTTACGTCAGGCGGAAGAAGAGGCGGTGTCCTCTGTCCTGGCGGAGCGGGTGACCATTCATCCGGAGGGCTATGCGCTGCTCTCGCCCGGTGCGCTTCCGCCTGCGGCTTTGTCGGCCCTGCTTCGCACTATTGGCGGGGCGGCTTATCCCGCGCGCCGCCTGGATGTGGAACGGCTCGCGCGGGATCCTCGGCCGGCGACGGTGGCAGGAGTTCGCCTGCTGCCTGCGGGAAGGCTTGGTGACGGGTTGCTCGTGGTGCGGGAAGCAGCGGCGATGCAGCCGCCGGTGCCTGCTGAGGCTGGCGTTGTCTGGGATCGCCGCTTCGCGCTCTCAAGAGGTACGGTGTTTATAGCAGGGACAACGCTGGGCGCGATTGGACCGGACGCCGCCGGCCTGCGCGATATGAGCGATCTTCCGGCGGCGGTGTTGCAGGCGATGCCGGCGCTCCGATGCGAGGGGAAGCTGACCGGGCTCGGCCTGGCGGGCCATCCCGCGCACACGCCCAGGCTTTCGTTCAAGCCGCGGGTTCCGCTGGGTGGTGCTGGTTTTTTCCTGTGAACGCAGGGGGTGTGGACAGTTCTAAGACACCCCATGTTGCTCTCTACGCGCAAGTATTGCTTCTTCGCGGTTTGCGGAGACGCAAAGCGGTGCCAGGATGGCACGATACGCCCGGCTTTCCAGGCGTGACGGACACAAGGTTGGGCGCGACCCTTTCGTCTGGGTCGCTTGGGACTGGGATGGAATGAGCAACTTCGGCCGTAATCTTGCCCTGTGGGTGATCATCGCACTGCTACTCGTGGTGCTGTTCAACCTGTTCCAACCGGGTGGGTCGCAACATGGCGCGAGCCAAATGGCGTATTCGGATTTCCTGAGCGACGTGAACAGCGGCCATATCGCCGAAGTGTCGATCCAGGGGCATCTGCTGACCGGTCACATGACCGATCACAGCACCTTCCAGACCTATACGCCCGATGATCCGAACCTGGTCGCAAGGCTGACCGAGCATGGCGTTCGCGTCATCGCCAAGCCTGATGACGACGGCATGAACCCGCTGCTGCGCCTGCTGCTCAACTGGTTCCCGATGCTTCTGCTGCTCGGCGTGTGGGTGTTCTTCATGCGCCAGATGCAGTCTGGCGGCGGCCGCGCCATGGGCTTCGGCAAGAGCCGGGCGCGCATGCTGACCGAGAAGCAGGGGCGCATCACGTTTGAGGACGTCGCCGGCATCGACGAGGCGAAGAGCGAGCTGCAGGAGATCGTGGAGTTCCTGAAGGACCCGCAGAAGTTCCAGCGGCTTGGCGGCAAGATCCCAAAGGGCGTGCTGCTGGTCGGCCCTCCGGGCACGGGCAAGACGCTGCTGGCACGTGCGATCGCCGGCGAGGCCAACGTGCCGTTCTTCACCATCTCTGGCTCTGATTTCGTGGAGATGTTCGTGGGCGTCGGCGCGAGCCGGGTGCGCGACATGTTCGAGCAGGGCAAGAAGAATGCGCCGTGCATCATCTTCATCGATGAGATCGACGCTGTGGGCCGCCATCGTGGCGCAGGCCTCGGCGGCGGCAACGACGAGCGTGAGCAGACGCTGAACCAGATGCTCGTGGAGATGGACGGGTTCGAGAGCAACGAGGGCGTTATTCTCATTGCCGCGACAAACCGGCCTGATGTGCTCGATCCCGCGCTGCTTCGCCCCGGCCGCTTCGACCGCCAGGTCGTGGTGCCGAACCCCGACGTGCTGGGCCGCGAGAAGATCCTGCGCGTCCACATGCGCAAGGTGCCGCTGTCGAGCGACGTGGAGCCAAAGACGATTGCGCGCGGCACGCCCGGCTTCTCCGGCGCTGATCTTGCCAATCTGGTCAATGAGGCCGCGTTGCTGGCGGCACGGCTTGGCAAGCGTGTGGTCGCCATGGGCGAGTTCGAGTTCGCCAAGGACAAGGTCATGATGGGTGCGGAACGCCGCTCGCTTGTGATGAGCGACGACGAGAAGAAGAGCACGGCCTACCATGAGTCGGGTCACGCCATCTGCTCGATCTATGAGACCGAGTGCGATCCTATCCACAAGGCGACGATCATTCCTCGTGGGCGTGCGCTTGGCATGGTGATGAGCCTGCCCGAAGGCGACCGCTACTCAACGAGCAAGGCCAAGCTCGTGGCGCAGCTCGCCATGGCGATGGGTGGCCGTGCGGCCGAGGAGATCATCTTCGGGGCGGACAACGTCAGCAACGGCGCGTCCGGCGACATCAAGATGGCGACCGCCCAGGCGCGCCGGATGGTCACCGAATGGGGCATGAGCGACAAGCTCGGCATGATCGCCTATGGCGATAACAGCCAGGAATTGTTCCTTGGGCACTCGGTGCAGCAGAACAAGAGTGTGTCGGAGCATACGGCGCAGGAGATCGACGGCGAGATCAAGTCGATCATCGATACGGCCTACAACAAAGCCCGCACGATCCTGACCGAGCATATCGACGAACTGCACCGGCTGGCGCGTGGGCTGCTGGAGTACGAAAGCCTGTCCGGCGAGGAGATCCGTACGGTTCTCCGCGGCGAGCCGGTGATCCGCCGCGATGCGGACGAGCCTGCGCCCGAGCAACGTCGGGCTTCGGTGCCTACGACCAGCTCTAAGCCTTCACCTTTGCCGCCTGGTCTTGGCCCGGCTCCTCAGTTGGGGTGATTGAAGGACGGCCAGGGGCTCTGCCCCTGGCCATCGTCGTGCGTGGGCACACGCACCGCGCGGGTGAGGCCGAGAGGCCCCAGAACCCGTTCTTCTGGCCTGCGTCGCCGGCCGTGATGGCCATCATTAATGTTACGCCGGATAGTTTCAGTGGATCGCCTCACGACGCGATCCAGGCAGGCGTCGACGCGATCAATGCTGGCGCCGATATCCTCGACATCGGCGGCGAGAGCACCCGGCCGAACGCGACGCCAGTGACGCCCGCCGAAGAACAGAAGCGCGTCCTTCCTGCTATCGAGGCGCTTGCAGGACGAGGCGTGCCGATTTCGGTGGACACGCGAAACGCCAGCACCATGCGGGTCGCTTTGGAGGCCGGTGCGGCCATTATCAACGACGTGACAGCTCTTCGGCATGATCCGGAGGCTGCGCCGCTCCTGGCTCGGCACACGTGCGCTGTTCTTCTCATGCATATGCGTGGCACGCCTCAGACGATGACCAAACTCGCGGTTTACGAGGATGTGGTCGGGGAGGTGCTTGCCGAATTAGGAGCCAGCGTGGATGCGGCGGTTGCGGCGGGCATTTCGCGCGATCGGATTGCTGTCGATCCAGGCATCGGCTTCGCAAAGACGGCGGAGCAGAACGTGATGCTCTTGCAGAACCTGCGAGCCTTCCAGAAGCTTGGTCTGCCGATCCTGGTCGGCGTTTCGCGCAAAGCGTTTATCGGCACTTACGGTGGGGAGGCAGATCCTCCGAAACGCGTGCCTGGTTCGTTGGCGGCGGCGCTCTTCGCGCTCCAGGAAGGGGCGACATTGCTGCGTGTGCACGATGTCGCTGAGACGGTTCAGGCGGTGCGGGTCTGGCGGGCTTTGTCGGAGAAGGCGTGAGATGCAGCGCCCGCCGTGACAGAGGTCAACCGGGCGCTGGCCGTTTTTGCAGGGCTCGCATAGGTAGTAGCACCAGTCACCTCAGAACCTGCTAAGGTGCAAAAGTTTTCTGGTTCTTTTTTTCGAAAAAGAACTGCTTTCTTACGGCGGCTATTCAGGAGACCATTTTGCCCAGGCAGCTTTTCGGCACAGACGGCATACGCGGATTGGCGAACACCGAGCCGATGAGTCCTGAGACGGCGTTGCGCGTCGGGTTGGCGGCGGGGCTGCTGTTCGTCAGGGGGGATCACCGGCACCAGGTGATCATCGGCAAGGATACGCGGTTGTCCGGCTACATGCTGGAGCCGGCCTTGGTCGCGGGTTTCACCAGTGCCGGCATGGATGTGCTGCTGGTGGGGCCGCTGCCGACGCCGGCGATCGCGATGCTGACTCGCAGCATGCGGGCCGATCTCGGGGTGATGATTTCGGCGAGCCATAATGCGTTCCAGGACAACGGAATCAAGCTGTTCGGGCCGGACGGGTTCAAGCTGTCTGACGAGACCGAGCGCGAGATCGAGTCGCTGATGGCGAGCAACATGTCCGGGCGGCTTGCTGCGCCGACGGCGCTGGGGCGGGCGCGGCGGCTGGAGGATGCGGCCGGGCGCTACATCGAAAGCGCCAAGGCGAGCTTCCCGCGCGGGCTCACCTTGGATGGGCTGCGTATCGTGGTGGATTGCGCGCATGGCGCGGCCTACCGGGTGGCGCCGACTGTGTTGCGCGAATTGGGCGCCGAGGTGATTTCGGTGGGCGTCTCGCCAGACGGGTTCAACATCAATCGGGAATGCGGCAGCACGCAGCCGAAATTGTTGTGCGGCGAGGTGCTGGCGCATGGGGCGGATCTGGGCATCGCCCTCGATGGCGATGCTGACCGTGTTCTGCTGGCGGATGAGCGCGGGCAGCTCATCGATGGGGACCAGGTGCTGGCCTTGATCGCAGAGGTTTGGGCGCGCGACGGGCGGCTGCGCGGCGACGGGGTTGTGGCGACGGTGATGTCCAACCTGGGGCTCGAGCGGTTTCTGGCGGAGAAGAACATCGGCCTGCATCGCACGCGTGTGGGCGACCGCTATGTGGTCGAGCGGATGCGCGAGGGCGGGCAGAACGTGGGTGGCGAGCAGTCGGGCCACATGATCCTGTCGGATTTTGCGACGACGGGGGATGGGCTGGTGGCGGCACTTCAGGTTTTGGCGACGATCAGGACGGAGCAGAGGCCGGCGAGCGAGGTTTGCAGGCGGTTCACGCCGCTGCCGCAGCTTTTGCGCAGTGTGCGGTTTGCCGGCGGCGCGCCGCTGTCGCACCCCGATGTGTTGGCGGCGATGGCGAAGGCGGAGGCCCGGCTTGGCGACACGGGACGCATTCTGCTCCGGCCGAGCGGGACCGAGCCGTTGATCAGGGTGATGGCGGAGGCGGCGGACGACGAGACCGTCACGCAGGTGGTGGATGATCTTTGCCAGGCGATCGTCGCCGCTTCGCCGGTCACTGCGGCCGCGGCGGACTAGTCCGTGCGCGGCCGTGTACTGGTGATCGCGGGCTCCGACTCGGGGGGCGGGGCGGGGATACAGGCGGATATCAAGACTGTGGCGGCTCTGGGTGGCTATGCGACCACGGCGATCACCGCGCTGACGGCGCAGAATACGCGCGGCGTGCATGGCGTGTTCACCGTGCCTGTCGCCTTCCTGCGGCAGCAGATGGATGTCGTTCTGGACGACATAGGCACCGATAGTTTCAAGAGCGGCATGCTGGCGGATGCGCCGACGATGGAGGTGGTGGCGGACGTCATTTCACGGCATCGCGGAAAGCCGTTCGTGCTCGATCCGGTGATGGTCGCCAAAGGCGGGCACAAGTTGCTCGCCGATAACTCCATCGAAACATTGAGGCGGCTGCTGGCGCCTTTGGCTACTGTCATGACGCCGAATGTGCCGGAGGCGGAGGCGCTGGCGCGCAGGGTAATCCATTCGCGCGACGATCTGATCGATGTCGCCCGCTCTCTGCTCGACCTCGGAACAGGCGCCGTATTGCTGACGGGCGGGCATCTTCCCGGGCCCGAGGTGGTGGATGTGTTGGCGACGGCCGACGGCATCGAGCTGTTTGCTTCGCCTCGTATCGAGACGCGTCATACGCATGGGACAGGTTGCACTTTGGCCAGTGCGATGGCTGTCAGTTTGGCGCAGGGACTTTCGTTATCTGCGTCGGTTTCGCGGGCGCGTGGTTATGTTTGGGATGCGATTGCGCAGGCGCCTGGTTTTGGTGGGGGGCATGGGCCGTTGAACCATGCTCCTGTTCGGGCTGCTTAAGGGAAGGACTTCTTTTTTGAAAAAAAGAAGCAAAAAACTTTTACTCGTTTGGGCTCGGACTCTCCTGTGACGCGCGGCTAAGTTGCAAAAGTTTTTTGCTTCTTTTTTTCAAAAAAGAAGTCCTTCCTAAGGATCTTCCCGATGCTCCCCTACTGGATCGTAGACGCCTTCACCGAACGCCTCTTCACTGGCAATCCGGCAGCCGTCGTTCTGCCCGAAGCATTTCCGTCCGATACGGTGATGCAGCAGATTGCGGCCGAGAATAATCTCAGCGAAACGGCGTTTGCGGTGCCCGAGGGCGATGAGTATCGGCTGCGCTGGTTTACGCCGACTGTGGAAGTTGACCTGTGCGGGCATGCGACTTTGGCGACGGCGTTCATTCTTGCGCATCTGGGGAAGACCGGCGGGTTCCGGTTTCATACGCGGTCTGGCGTGCTGAGTGCTTCGGTGGCGGGGGAGTTGGTGACGCTGGATTTCCCGGCGCGTTCGTTCGAGCGGATTGCGGCACCTGCGGGCATTGCGGAGGCGCTTGGGGCGGAGCCGGTCGAGGTGCTGCAGTCGGCCGATCTGGTGGCGGTGCTGCGCGATGCCGAGGCGGTGGCGGGATTGAAGCCGGATTTGGCAAAGGTGAAGGCGCTGCCTGGCGGTGCGGTGATCGTGACGGCGCGTGGCGGCGAGGGGGTGGATATCACCAGCCGGTATTTCGCGCCGGCTTACGGCATCGACGAGGATCCGGTGACGGGGTCGTTGCACACGCAGGTGGTGCCGTATTGGGCTGAGGTGCTTGGGCGGACGACATTGTCGTGCAGGCAGGCGAGTGCGCGTGGCGGGCACATGATGTGCACGCTGCGCGGCGACCGGGTGGGGCTTGCGGGGACGGCGGTGCTTTATGCCTCGGGAAGGCTTCGCCTGCCCGGCTGATGCCGGACAGGCGTTTCGAAAAGCCTCAGAACAGCGCTGCTGCTTTAAGGATGGTCATGTAGAAACCCCAGGCGAGGGGAAGGCCCACGGCAAGCCAGGCGATGGGCATGAGCAGGCCGAGCGAGCTTGTCTGGTCTGCTGTCATTGCGACGGAAGGCGCCCGGTAGGACGTAGCCGCGCTGCGTGCTTCGAACCAGTGGGCGCTGACAGGGCGGATGAGGAAGTTGCAGATGAAGCCTGCTGCGAGCAGTCCTGCCAGGATGTACATCGTGTGGTCGTAGACGTTTTCGCGCGGCACGCCTGCGTCGATCTGCGCCTGGCGGATGGACGTGACCAGGATCGGTCCGACGACGCCGGCGACTGACCAGGCGGTGAGCAGGCGGCCGTGTATGGCGCCTACGAAGCCGGTGCCGAAGAGGTCGGCGAGGTAGGCGGGGACCGTCGCGAAGCCGCCGCCATACATCGAGAGGATGATGCCGAAGGCGAGGGCGAAGAGGGCGGTGCCGCCTAGTGCGGGCGAGGAGGGGACCAGGGCGTAAAGGGCGATGCCGAGGAGGAAGAAGGTGGCGTAGGTGGAGCGCCGGCCGATGCGGTCCGAAATCGAGGCCCAGAAGAACCGGCCCAGGATGTTGAAAAGAGAGAGGAAGCCAGCGAAGCCGCCTGCGACGGCTGCCACGAGCTTGTGCTGGTCGGGCGTGAGTTGGGTGAAGCCGACGCCCTTGGCGCCGATGAGAGAGCCGCCGAAGATTTCCTGGAGCATGGGGCTCGCCATGTCGAGCACGCCGATGCCGGCGGAGACGTTCAGGCAGAGCACGGCCCAGAGGAGCCAGAATTGCGGGGTGCGGTGGGCGTTCTCGAGTGCGACGGAGCCGCGCGCCGAGGCCGTGGCGACATGGGCCGGGGGCTGCCAGCCGGCCGGGACGTAGCCGTCGGCTGGAACGCGGTAGATGAAGGCGCCGCCTACCATGAAGACGAAATAAATCGCTGCCAGAACCAGGAAGGTCGATGCGGCGCCGACGTCGGTGGCGGTGTGGAAATGCGCCATCAGTTTGGTGGCGAGAGGGGCGCCGATCATGGCGCCGCCGCCGAAGCCCATGATGGCCATGCCTGTCGCCATGCCGCGGCGGTCGGGGAACCATTTGATGAGGGTGGAGACGGGAGAGATGTAGCCGAGGCCGAGGCCGACGCCGCCGATGACGCCCATGCCGAGCCAAAGTATCCAGAGCTGGTGGATGGAGACGCCGAGTGCGCCGAGGGCGAGTCCGCCTGGCCAGCAGAGGGCGGCGACGAGGGCGGCCTTGCGTGGGCCTGCGCGCTCGAGCCAGCTTCCCCAGATGGCGGCCGAGGCCCCTAGGAAAACGATGCCGAGCGTGAAGATGATGGAGATGTCGGTGATCTTCCAGTCGCACGCCGTTGTCGTAAGGCGGCCGATCAGGCCCATGTCGGCGGGACAGGCTTGCGGGTGGGTGATGCCGATTGCCTGCGACAGGGGCAGCCAGAAGACGCTCAGGCCGTAGACCATTCCGATGCACAAATGGATGGCGAGTGCCGCAGGCGGAAGCAGCCAGCGATTGTATTCAGGCCCGGCAATTGTGCGTTCGCGGCTGAGCAGGCCGGCGTTTTGTACGTGAGTCGTCGACATGTCCTGTCCTTGTTTCCCCCGCCTCCAGCGTGCGTTGGATGACGCGCGGACAGTAATCAACGATGATTGTGGAGGCAATTGGGGCCGCTGCCCGGGCTATTGTCAGCTTCCGTTCGGCAGCAAAACTGTGTAAGCCCCGCGGCGGGTCACGTCCCCCCACCGGGACGCTTCTCTTCTGAAAGGGAGGGCTGGGTATGGCGTTCGCCGCTAAGCCGGAAGTGCGTCCGGCAAATCCGCAATTTTCATCGGGGCCTTGTGCCAAACGGCCGGGTTGGTCGCTGGTGGCGCTGCACGCGGCGCAGACGGGCCGCAGTCATCGGGCGAAGATGCCCAAGGCCGCACTGGCAGAGGTGATTACGCGGTCGCGTGCGCTGCTTGGTCTGCCGGCTGATTGGAAGCTTGGCATCGTGCCCGGGTCCGACACAGGCGCCTTCGAAATGGCGATGTGGTCGTTGCTCGGCGCGCGCGGTGTGGATGTTCTGTCTTTCGAAAGTTTCTCGGAAGGCTGGGCGGTCGATGCGGTGAAGCAGCTCAAGCTCGATGCGCGCGTGTTGTCGGCACCTTATGGAGCGTTGCCGGATCTCGGTGCGATCGATTTCGCGCGCGATGTCGTGCTGTGCTGGAACGGAACGACGTCGGGTGTGTGTTTGCCCCATGGTGATTTCATCCCGGTCGACCGCGAAGGGCTGGTGCTGTGCGATGCGACTTCGGCCGCGTTCGCGATGGATCTGCCGTTCGACAAGCTCGATGTGGTGACCTGGTCCTGGCAGAAGGTGCTGGGCGGAGAGGCGGCACATGGGATGATTGCGCTGTCGCCGCGCGCTGTTGCCCGCTTGGAAAGCTATAAGCCGGCGTGGCCGCTGCCGAAGATTTTCAGGCTCACCAAGGGCGGCAAGCTGATCGACGGGATTTTCGCAGGCGAGACCATCAACACGCCTTCGATGTTGTGCGTGGAAGATGCGCTCGATGGCTTGCGCTGGGCGGAGTCGGTCGGCGGGTTGCAGGGGTTGATGGGCCGTAGCCGGGCGAACCTTGCCGCTGTTGCTTCGTGGGTCGAGAAGAGCACGTGGGCGGCGTTTCTTGCTGCCGATCCAAGGTGCCGGTCGAGGACGTCGATTTGCCTGGTCATCGACGCGCCGTGGTTCACGGCCCTTTCGGCGGATACACAGGTGGCTGCTGCGAAGAAACTGGCAGCGCTGTTGGAGAAGGAGGGCGTGGCGCTCGACATCGCGAATTATCGCGACGCACCCGCCGGTTTGCGTATCTGGGGTGGCGCGACGGTCGAGACTTCCGACATCGAGGCGCTGCTGCCCTGGCTCGATTGGGCGGCAGCAGAGACTGCGCGTGAATACGAATCCCTGGGCGCGGAGTAGCCCCATGCCGAAAGTTTTGATCAGCGACAAATTGTCGCAAGCGGCTGTCGCTATCTTTACGAACCGAGGGATCGAGGTCGATGTGAAGCCGGGGCTTTCGCCTGCGGAGCTGCGCGGCATCATCGGCGCCTATGATGGGTTGGCTATCCGTTCAAACACGAAGGTGACGCGCGAACTGCTCGATGTGGCCACCAACCTCAAGGTTGTCGGGCGCGCCGGCATCGGCGTGGACAATGTAGATTTGAAGTCGGCGACGGCGCGCGGCGTCGTGGTGATGAATACGCCGCATGGCAATTCCATCACGACGGCCGAGCATGCGATTGCGATGATGTTTGCGCTGGCACGGGAAATCCCCGAGGCGACGCAATCGACCAAGGCAGGGAAGTGGGAGAAGAACCGCTTCATGGGTGTGGAGCTGACAGGCAAGACGCTTGGTCTGATTGGCGCAGGCAACATCGGCTCCATCGTAGCCGACCGGGCGCAAGGATTACGCATGAAGGTCATCGCTTTCGATCCGTTCCTGTCCGAGAAACGCGCGTTGACCATCGGCGTGGAAAAACTGGAGCTCGACGAGCTGCTGGCGCGCGCGGATTTCATCACGTTGCACACGCCGATGACCGATGCCACGCGGCATATCCTCTCTCGCGCGGCACTCGCCAAATGCAAGGCCGGCGTGCGCATCATCAACTGTGCACGCGGCGGCTTGATCGACGAGGCGGCGCTTTTCGATGCGCTCACCAGCGGGCATGTGGCGGGCGCGGCGTTGGACGTATTCGAGACGGAGCCAGCGAAGGAGAGCCCGCTCTTTTCGCTCGAAAACGTGGTCTGCACGCCGCATCTCGGGGCTTCGACGAACGAGGCGCAGGAGAACGTGGCGCTTCAGGTTGCCGAGCAGATGGCGGACTTCCTGCTGACCGGCGCGATCACGAACGCGATCAACACGCCGTCCGTCTCTGCAGAGGACGCGCCCCGGCTGCGGCCTTACATGGAGCTTGTTCAGAAACTTGGCGCTTTTGCCGGGCAGCTTACGATGGCGCAGGACGGGGCCATACGCGGCATTGCCATCGACTACGAGGGTGCTGCCGCCAACCTCAACCATAAGCCGCTCACCGGTGCTGCATTAGCGGGTCTGCTCGCACCCGTGCTTGCCGGCGTGAACATGGTCAATGCGCCTGTCGTCGCACGCGATCATGGCATCGATGTGGCCGAGACGGTTCATGACCGGCCTAGCGAATACCAGACTCTGATACGCATCACCGTGAAGACGGACCGCAACACGCGTTCGGTTGCAGGCACGCTTTTCGCCGGCAACAAGGCGCGCCTTGTCGAGATCAAGGGCATTCCCGTGGAGGCGGATTTCAGCCGGCACATGCTTTACGTGACGAACAAGGACAGGCCTGGCTTTATCGGGAAGTTCGGCGAAACGCTGGCCCGGCATGGCATCAACATCGCCACCTTCCATATGGGACGTGCTGCCGCTGGCGGGGATTCCATCTGCCTGGTGTCGGTGGATGAGGATGTGAGCGAAGGGGTGCTTGCTGAGGTTCGGGCGCTGCCGCTTGTGGTTCACGCCGAGAGTTTGGCTTTTTAGGGCAATACGCTGAGACCCACCGAATGAAGCGGTTGTTTGTGGTGCCGGTAAGGTGGGCTGAAGCCCACCCTACAATTTAGCGCTTGCGTTGCTGCGATCTGGAGTGAGGGAGCGGCCTTGATGTCTTATTGCGGTCACGGCTGCGTTTTTGTGCGTCTTTCAAGTGCGAACGCGAAATCGCGGCCGAGACCGCGGGCATGGGCGAGCGTTATCCAGAGCATGCCGTAAGGCTCGATGAGCCTGGCCGCTTTGAGCGGCCCTGCATCGACTGCCTCGAAGCCAATATCCTCGATAAGCTGCAGCACCTCGGGCTTTCGCGCCTCGTCGTCGCCGCAGGTGAACATGACCGGGCGATCGGCGTAGGATGTTGGGTCTGCCATGTTCTCGGCGCCCGTCTGATTGAACGCCTTGAAGACCGCGGCGCCGGGCGCCCACTGGGCGACGCGCTCGGCGCCGGAAACTGAATAATCATCTTCCAACCAGGAGAAATCTGGTAGCAGGGGATTGGTCGCATCGATCAAGATCTTGCCAGTCAAGTCGCCGGCCTCACCGATCGCGCCTTGTGCAGCCGGCCACGGTGTTGCGAGCAGTATCGCAGAGGCCGCAGCCGCCGCATCATGAAGGCCTGCAGCTTTCGCTCCTTGCGGAATGCTCGCGATCAAAGCCTGCACCTTGTCCGAGTGCGGGTCCGGGACACCGAATGTTACAGCGTGCCCGGCCTTGGCCCAGGCCTTTCCGATCCCGCCACCCACGTTTCCTGCGCCAAAAACTGCGATGTGCATTTCATCACCTCGTATTATCTGGTTAGCTGACAAAGGGCTGAAGCCGCCTGAAGGAAAGCAATACTTGTGCTCGGCGGGGGTAGAGCATGCCCAACGCCGCGTTCAAGGTCCACCCTGTTCTGCCGAGTTCTTTATCGGGGTGTGGCTGAGAGCCTAGGCATCATCGCTACCGGCGCTGCCCGTCACGCTGTTCTCTCCTTGCTGACTTACTTGTTCCAGCCCAGGGACTTTTCGACCGCAAGCTTCCAGCCGGCGTAGAGTGACTCACGATGCGAGGCCTCCATGCGCGGCTCCCAGCGTCGAGCGACCCGCCATTGCGAGCGGAGTTCGGCAACGTCGTGCCAGAAGCCGGTGGCCAGGCCGGCGGCGTAGGCGGCGCCAAGTGCCGTGGTCTCGATGATGTCGGGGCGGATGACAGGCTCGTTCAGGATGTCTGCCTGGAATTGCATGAGCGCTTCACTGCGTACCATGCCGCCGTCAACACGGAGATCGTGCAGGACAATGCCTGAGTCCTGAGCCATGGCTTCGACGACGTCGCGTGTTTGATAGGCAGTGGCTTCCAAGGCGGCGCGGCAGAGGTGGGCTTTGTTCGCATAACGGGTGAGGCCGGCGATGATGCCGCGCGCGTCCTCGCGCCAGTAGGGAGCGTAGAGGCCGGAAAAGGCGGGGACGATATAGACGCCGCCATTGTCAGGCACTTCTTCGGCGTGCCGGTCGATGTCCGAGGCGTTCGTAAACAGACCAAGGCTGTCGCGCAGCCATTGCACGAGGGCGCCGGTAATGGCGATGGAGCCTTCCAGTGCGTAATGCGCGGGTTCTCCGGCGAATTGGTAGGCGATGGTGGTGATCAGGCCGCAAGTGGAGGCGGTCGGCTTCGTTCCCGTGTTCAGCAGAAGGAAATTGCCTGTGCCATAGGTGTTCTTGGCCTCGCCCTGGTCGAAGCAGACCTGGCCGACAAGCGCCGCCTGCTGGTCGCCAAGGATGCCGGCGATGGGCGTGCCTGCGAGATCGCCGCGCGCTTCTCCGTGTATGGCGGAGGATGGTTTGATTTTAGGTAGGCAGGCCGCGGGAATGCGGAACGCCTGCAGCAGCTCAGGAGACCAGTCGAGCGTGGCCAGGTCCATGAGCTGCGTGCGGCTGGCGTTGGTGACGTCGGTGAGATGAATGCCGCCGTCAGGACCGCCGGTGAGTTTCCAGAGGAGCCAGCTGTCCATCGTGCCGAAGAGCGCGTCGCCTGCTTCGGCTTTCGCGCGGGCGCCGGAAATATTGTCGAGCAGCCACTGCAGTTTCAGGCCGGAGAAATAGCTGGCGAGAGGAAGGCCGGTTTGCGCGCGGAAGCGGTCGCCGCCGCCTTGCTTTGCATAGTCCGCCACGAGCTGGTTGACGCGGGTGTCCTGCCAGACCAGCGCACGATGCAGAGGCTCGCCCGTGTGACGGTCCCACAGCACAGTGGTCTCGCGCTGGTTGGCGATGCCGATGGCTTGCAGGTCGCGTGCGCCGATACGGGCATTTGCGAGAGCCTCCTTCGCTGTCGCCAGCGTATTCGCATAAATCTCGTGGGCGTCATGCTCGACGAGGCCAGCGGCAGGCGTGTGCTGCGCGTGCTCGCGCTGCGCCATGGCGACAATGTGGCCCGCTTTGTCGAAGATCAGGAAGCGTGTGCTGGTGGTGCCTTGGTCGATGGCGCCTACGAAGTTTTTCATGCGGCGCTCGGAGGTGAAGGCAAGCCAAGGGAAGGTCTTCTTTTTTGAAAAAAAGAAGCAAAAAACTTTTGGACCGTGGGACCGAGATCGCGGAAAGGCCCAGGCCAAATTCGCAAAAGTTTTTTGGTTCTTTTTTTCAAAAAAGAACGGCTTCCTGCCCCTAGCCTTTTCCGTTCACCCATCAAGCAAACACCTTCTGCAGCGCAAGCCGCTCAGCCGTATCGCGCGGAGCGTGGAGCCCGAGCTTCGAGCGGCGCCAGAGCACATCCTCCGGCGTGCGGACGAATTCGTGTGCGACGAGGTAGGCGAGTTCGGCTTCGGTGAGGCCGCCGCCGAGGTCTTCGCCGAGGTCGTGGAGGGAGGTGGCGTTGCCGATCAGGCGGTCGGCGCGTGTGCCGTAAGCGCGGGCCAGGCGGTGGGCAAGGGGTGGGGGCAGCCAGCGGTGCCGGGCCTGAAGGCTGGCCAGCATGAGGGAGAAGTCCTGCATGTCGCCGCCTGGGAGGGGGGCTTTGGCGGTCCATGATGGGCCGGCGATGCCCAGGCGATCCAGGGCGTGTTCGGCAAGGCGGCGGTAGGTCGTGATCTTGCCGCCGAAGACGGAGAGGAGGGGCGCTTTGTCGAGGTCGCCGTCGAGGTCGAGCAGGTAGTCGCGGGTGACGGCGGAGGCGTTTTCGGCGCCGTCATCGTGCAGGGCGCGTACGCCGGAATAGCTCCAGACGACCTCTTCGGGGGTGACGGGCGCTTGCAGCCATTGGGTGACGCAGTCGCAGAGGTAGCGGGTTTCGTCGGCGTCGATTTCCACGTGGGAGGCGTCGCCGGTGAAGGCGATGTCCGTGGTGCCGATGAGGGTGAAATCCTGCTCGTAGGGGATGGTGAAGATGACGCGGCGGTCGGTGTTCTGCAGGAGGTAGGCGTGCTCGCCCGGGTAGAGGCGGGGGACGACGATGTGGCTGCCTTTGACGAGGCGGCTGCTGGCGTGGGCGTTCTGGCCTAGGGCGCTGCCCAGGATGCTGGCGACCCAAGGGCCGGCTGCGTTGACGAGGCGCCTGGCGGTAATGCGGTCCGTGCGGCCGGTGGCCTGGTCGAGCAGCTCGGCATGCCAGAGGCCGGCCTTGCGGTGGGCGGCGGTGAGGCGGGTGCGGGTGCGTATGCTGGCGCCGCGTTCGGCGGCGTCCATGGCGTTGAGGACGACGAGGCGGCTGTCTTCCACCCAGCAGTCCGAGTAGGCGAAGCCGCGTTTGATGCCGGGTTTCAGGCCGGCGCCTAACCCGGTTCCGTCAAAGCGCAGGGATTGGGAGCCGGGCAGGCGCCGGCGGCCGCCGATGTTGTCGTAGATCAGCAGGCCGAGGCGGAGCAGCCAGGCTGGGCGCATGTCGCCGCCGTGCGGCAGGACGAAGCGCAGCGGCCAGATGATGTGCGGCGCGATGGCGAGCAGCCGTTCGCGCTCGGCGAGCGCTTCCCGGACGAGGCGGAATTCCTTGTATTCGAGGTAGCGGAGGCCGCCGTGGATGAGCTTGGTGCTTGCCGACGAAGTGTGCGAGGCGAGGTCGTCCTGCTCGACCAAAATGACGGAGAGGCCGCGGCCGGCGGCGTCTCGGGCGATGCCGCAGCCGTTGATGCCGCCGCCTATGATCAGCAAGTCGGTGACGGGGGAGTGCTCGGACATGCGGGCAGAGTGCGCCAGCCACGCGAAATCGGGCAAGCTGCCGGCGCGCGCCGCCCTCGCAACCTTTGCCCGAAAAGTTTAAGGAGGCCGGCTAACGTTCCACCTCCATCGAGGACCGATCATGCCAGCCGCCCACTGGACCCCGCAGACATGGCGCGAGAAGCCCATCAAGCAGGCGCCCACCTATCCGGACCAGGCCGCGCTGACTGCGACCGAGGCGCGTCTGAGCGGCTATCCCCCTTTGGTTTTCGCCGGTGAGGCGAGGCGCCTGAAGGCGAGCCTGGCACTGGCGGCCGAGGGGCGCGCGTTCGTGCTGCAAGGCGGCGACTGCGCCGAGAGCTTTGGCGATTTCAACGCGAACTCGGTGCGGGACACGTTCCGGGTGCTGCTGCAGATGGCGGTGGTGCTGACGTTCGGGGCCACGGTTCCGGTGGTGAAGATCGGCCGCATGGCAGGGCAGTTCGCCAAGCCGAGGTCGGCCGACATGGAGCAGCAGGGTGGGGCGGCACTCCCGAGCTACCGCGGCGATATCATCAATGGTCCGGCGTTTTCGGCGGAGGACCGCATTCCCGATCCTAGCCGTCTGGAGACGGCATATTTTCAGTCTGCCGGGCGGCTGAACCTGCTGCGCGCGTTCGCTTCCGGCGGTTACGCGGATCTGCACCAGGTGCACCGCTGGAACCTCGATTTCGTGGCGCGCTCGCCGCTCGCTGCGCGTTACCAGGATCTGGCGACGCGCATCGACGAGACCTTGGGGTTCATGGCCGCTTGCGGGATCGGCAGCGGCAACACGGCGCAAATACGCGAGACGGAATTCTACACGTCGCACGAGGCGCTTCTGCTGCCTTACGAGCAGGCGCTGACGCGCGTGGATAGTACGACAGGCGATTGGTATGGATGCTCGGCGCATTTCCTGTGGATCGGCGACCGCACGCGGCAGATCGACGGCGCGCATGTGGAGTTCCTGCGCGGCGTGAAGAACCCGATCGGATTGAAGGTAGGACCGACAACGTCTGTCGAGGATCTGCTTCGGCTCATCGCCATACTCGATCCTTTGGGCGAGCCGGGGCGGCTGACCCTAATCAGCCGCATGGGGGCGGATAAGATACGCTCGCACCTGCCGCCGTTGTTGCGCGCGGTGCAGCGCGAGGGACATTCGCTCGCCTGGCTGTGCGATCCCATGCATGGCAACACGATCAATACCGCGAAGAACATCAAGACGCGCAGCTTCGATTCGATCCTCGCCGAAGTGCGCGGCTTCTTCGATGTGTTTGCCGAGGAAGGCGCGCGGCCAGGTGGCGTGCATGTGGAAATGACAGGCAAGCACGTGACCGAATGCGTCGGCGGCGCGCATCGGCTCGATGAGACCAACCTCGATGAGCATTACGAGACATTCTGCGATCCGCGGCTGAATGCCGAGCAGTCGCTGGAGCTGGCGTTCCTGGTGGCGGCAGAGCTGAAGACGCGGCGTATGGCAGCTCCTGCGATCGCTGCTCAGTAAGAGTAGGCAAGGTCTTCTTTTTTGAAGAAAAGAAGCAAAAAACTTTTGGGAGTGTGGGCTGGGCTTTTTTGGATAGGCCGCGATCCTCAACGTGACCGCGCGTGAGTGATCCGAAGTCGGGGTTCGGGCGGTTTACCTCGGTGTTTTTGGTTTTTGTCGCTTGCTACGCCTGGATACTGCATGGTGCAGGCGTGCGGGAGATCACCGATACGGCCTTGTACCGCACGCTTGCGGCACAGCCTCTTAGCTTCGTTGGCGTCTTCGCCAACCAGCGCCCGCTGCTCTACCCTTTGATCATCCGGCTGTTTGGCGAGAACGACCGGATCGTCGTGGCCGTGCAGATCCTTGCCTATCTTGGGTCCTGGGGCGCGCTGGCCTGGATTTTCTATCGAACCTTGCTTGATCAGGCGCGGCCATGGCTGGCGACCGGGCTCGCGGCTGTCACTTTCTATGTGGCGCTCTATCCGGATTTTGCCGGGTGGAACCATTTGATCATGACCGAATCCTTGTCCCTCTCAGGCTTGGTTCTCATGGCCGTGTTGCTGGTGCGGTTTCTGCAAGATCGGCGCGCGCGGGACTTGCTGCTGTTGGCTTGTGTGGCCATGGCGAGCAGCCTGCTCCGCGACGTGAACGGCTATTTTGCGTTGTTCCTGCTGCTGCCGCTCGCCGTCTTTGCCTGGCGTCGTATGGCGAGGCCGGGCATCCTTCTCCTCTCCGGTGCGATCCTGGTGTTCTCGGCAGCGTTCATGAATTGGAGCGCGGACCGGCCGTTCAGCGACCGCATGGCGGCACGCTGGATCTTTCCGATGCTCGATGATATCGGCCGCGAGATCCTGCCGAATCCGAAAGCGGTGAAATACTTTCGGGCGCATGGCATGCCGATGAACGATGCGTTGCGCGGCATGGCAGGCAAATACGCGTTCGAAGGCAAATATGATTGGCAGTTTGCCCTCGATCCAGAACTTCAGGCGTTTCGGACCTGGCTCGTGAATGATGGCAAGTCCGTCTATATGCGTTTTCTCATCAGCCATCCCCGCTACACGTTGGGCCATGTCTGGCGCGATCGCGAGGATCTCTTCCAGGCTTTCGATTACCGGCTCGATCCCTATCCCGACACACGATACACGCCGGCGCTGCCAGCAACGGAACGGCTGAGCTACGATACGGCGCTACCGCCGCGCGTGCCGCTGGTCGTGGCGTATGCGGTGGCGATCTTCGGGAGCGTCGCGATGATCGCAGCCGGCATCTTGCAGGATCGCAGGCGCGTGCTGGATGCGGGCTGTGTGCTGGGTGCTTTCACCCTCATGCTTCTGCCGCTTGCCATCGTCGTTGAGCATGGCGACAGCATGGAGACGGCGCGGCATGCGCTGTCGATACCTGCGCAGGCTAGCTTGGCGGCGTTGATGGTGTTGTTTTTGGCAGCGAAAGAAAGAATCTTCTTTTTTGAAAAAAAGAAGCAAAAAACTTTTGGACCTCAGCGCGCGCCCGTCGGGTAGGCCGAGCCCGATGTCGTAAAAGTTTTGGGGCTGACCCAGATCCGGTAGCAAGTAGAGCTTACCACGCGTTGCGGGGCAGGTGGTAAGGCGGTGTTTCGTTGTTCGGTTGAAGAGCCGTTTCGTCGTCCCGGCCATGACTCTCCACGGCTGCACGGCCAGGCGCAGTCAAGGCTGGCCGCAGGCCACCGCGGAGCGGCGCGAAGCGGCCTTTACTGCGCCTGGCCGTGCAGCCAGGCTGGTTACGCGGGGGCATGAGAGGTTAGGCTTTTCGGCGTGGCCCAGCGCTTGATCTGACGCAGCTGAGCGGCCGGGCTGCCGTAGTTGAAGCGGAATTCCGCCTCCTTGAGGAACAGAGCGAAGTGCTTGCGCGGAATGCCGTTGTAGCGGCTGAGCGTGCGTTTGGCGTGGTTCCAGAAATATTCAATGCCGTTAATGTGGTTGATTTTCCCAGCAACAAACGCATGCTGATGGTTGATCCTATGATGATGGAATTCCGACACATCCAGCACATCGTAGATGTTGTAGCTGTCGGTATAGACCACGGAATCGGGCACCACCTTGGCGCGGATGACAGGCATCAGCGTGTCGCGCTGTAGGTCGGGTGCAACCATCGTGTAGACGCGGCCGCCGCGTTTGAGGATGCCGAAAACAGCCACTTTGCCCGCAGCACCGCGTCCCCGCTTGCCTTTGCGATGGCCCCCGAAATAGCTCTCGTCGATCTCCACTTCGCCGTCGAACGGCGCCTCTTCGATCAGCCGCTCAGCGATGAGCTGGCGCAAACGATGGAAGAACAGGACGGCCGATTTGGGGTTTATTCCGCATAAATCGGCCGCCGTTCTGGCAGTGGAACCAGCGACGAAAAGCTCGGCCAGCCGGCCTTGCTGTTTTTCCGTTAGGCGACAACGCCTTAGGTGCATTTCCCGACCCTAGATCAGCTCCGGATCTGGGTCAGCCCCAAAGTTTTTTGCTTCTTTTTTTCAAAAAAGAAGATGCTTACTTCCTCCCCACAAACCGAGCAAAAGCCGAGAGCGTCCCCTCCGAGACATGATGCTCGATCCCTTCGGCATCGCTTTCCGCGTCCTCGCGTGAAACGCCGACAGCGACCAGCAGATCGACGACGAGGCGGTGGCGGGCGCGCACGCGTCGGGCGAGGTCGAGGCCGGCGTCAGTCAGGAAGATGCCGCGGTAGGGCCGGGCGGTGGCGAGGCCTTCGCGCTTGAGGCGGGCGACGGCTTTGACGACGGTGACGTGCGAGACGCCGAGGCGCCGGGCGATGTCCACGGGCCGTGCTTCGCCGCCTTCGGCGAGAAGGTCGGAGATCAGCTCGGCGTAGTCTTCGAGAAGCTCCGTCGAGCGGGCGACGCGTGCCTTGCCGAAGCGCCGTGCCTGGTCGGTGGAGGGACCTTCGGTGTCGGCGGGTGGGTGCGCCTCGGTCGGTTGATCGGATGGGTTGGCGAGGGCCACGCGACTCTCCGGCCGGAACACAGATTGGTTACCAGCTAGACGCAAACTGGGGTAGCGGGCAACAGGAGTGCGTTAGCCGCTTGCTCAAACTGTAGCCTAGACTACATTGAGCTGATGAGCCTTGGCGTGTCGCCAATCAGGACCGACGCTTCCCTGACGGATCGCACGGTGATTGCGGTGCGGGAGGTGATGGCTGGGCGGCGCCGCGGGTTGCGGGCGATCCTGCCTTTTGCCGGGCCGGCGATGATCGCTTCGGTCGCCTATATCGATCCTGGCAATTTCGCGACGAACATCCAGGCAGGGGCACGCTACGGCTATGCGCTGCTATGGGTGGTTCTCCTGGCGAACCTGGTCGCGATGCTGTTCCAGAGCATGTCGGCGAAGATCGGCATCGTCACGAACCGGAACCTGGCCGAGCTGTGCCGGGAGCATTTTCCCCGGCCCATGGTCCTGGCGATGTGGGTGGTGAGCGAAATCGCGGCGATGGCGACGGATCTGGCCGAGTTTCTCGGCGGGGCCATTGGGTTGTCGCTGCTGTTTCATTTGCCACTGCTGGCCGGCATGGTCGTGACGGCGATCGTCACTTACGGGATCCTTCTGCTGGATCGCTCCGGGTTTCGGCCGTTGGAGCTGGTGATCGGATCGCTCGTCGGCTTGATCGGGCTTTGTTATTTGCTGGAGTTGGCGGTGGCGCCGCCGAACTGGGGACAGGTCGCGGTCGGTAGTCTGTTGCCTCGGCTGCCGGATTCCGAGGCGCTTCTGCTGGCGGTGGGGATCGTGGGCGCGACGGTGATGCCGCACGCCATTTATCTGCACTCCGGCCTGACGCAGGACCGGGCGCCAGCGCGTGATCTCTCGGAACGCAGGTTGCTGGTCCGGTATTCGAACCGTGAAGTCATTCTGGCCTTGGCTGTTGCTGGGGCGGTGAATGCGGCGATGGTGATGATGGCGTCGCGGGCGTTTCACGGCGGGCATGCGGACGTTGCCAACATCGAGGTGGCCTATTCGACGCTGATCCCTTTGTTCGGTGGAGCCGCGGCTGGGATCTTCCTGGTGTCGCTGATGGCGTCCGGCATCTCCAGCTCGGTCGTGGGGACGATGGCCGGGCAGGTGATCATGCAGGGGTTTGTCGGCTGGCGCATTCCGGTTTGGCTGCGTCGGCTGGCGACGATGCTGCCGGCCGTGGCTGTCGTGGCGGCTGGCTGGGACGCGACGCGGAGCCTGGTGATCAGCCAGGTGGTACTGAGCCTGGTTCTGCCTGTGCCGATGGTGGCGCTGGTGGTTTTGAGCCGGCGGCGTGACGTGATGGGGGTGATGCGCACGGGAACCGGGATGTTCGCCCTTGCGATCGCCGCCACGGCCGCGACGCTGGCGCTGAACGTCATATTGCTCGTGCAGGCTGCGTTTCCGAGTTGAGGAACGGATCGGAAGCCCCCGTCAAGCCTGGGGCTTGTTCAAGTGGCGTTCGCCGGCTGATTGCAGAATGCAAGTGCCGCGGCTGGAGCGGGGGCGCCTGCATTGCACCGGTGCGGACGGGACCCTAGCTTCCCGCCCATGCCGCCAGACGACACGCTGCGTATCGCGCTCGCCCAGATCAATCCGCATGTAGGGCAGATCGATACGAACCTTGCTGCCATCAGGGCGGTGCGGGCGCGTGCGGCCGAGATGGGCGCCGATCTTGTCGTTACCCCGGAATTTTCCATTGCCGGTTATCCGCCAGAGGACCTTGTGCGGAAGGCGTCGTTCGTGCGCCGGTGCGAGGCGGCGATCGCACAGCTCGCTCAGGACACGGCGGATGGCGGTCCTGGGCTGATCGTCGGCGGACCTTGGGCGGATGGCGAGCGGATCTATAACGCGGCTTTCGTGCTCGACGCCGGCGAGATCGTGGCGCGTCGTGCCAAGCATGAACTGCCGAATTACGGCGTGTTCGACGACAAGCGGGTGTTCGATGCCGGGCCGGCGCCTGGGCCAGTGGTGTTCCGGGGGTTCAGGCTCGGCCTGATGGTCTGCGAGGATTGGTGGTTGCCGCCTGTGTCCGAGACCTTGTCCGAGACCGGGGCGGAGATGCTGCTCTCGATCAATGCGTCGCCTTTCGAGGACGGCAAGGCGGGGCGGCGGGTTCAACTGGCCGTAGCGCGTGTGGTCGAGACCGGCTTGCCGTTCGTTTTCTGCAATCAGGTGTGCGGGCAGGACGAGCTGGTTTTCGAGGGTGCGAGCTTTGTTCTTAATGCGGATCGGAGCCTGGCTTGCGTGATGCCGTCGTTCGAGGAGGCGGTCACCGTCACCGAGTGGCGCCGGGAAGCAGGCGGCCTTGTTTGCCAGCGGATGAAGCTGCCGCCTGAGCCATCGGCGCAGGCGAAAATCTACCGGTGTCTGATGCTTGGGCTTGCGGATTACGTGAACAAGAACGGGTTCCCGGGCGTGCTGCTAGGATTGTCAGGCGGCATCGATAGCGCGTTGTCGGCGGCGATCGCAGTCGATGCGCTCGGTGCGGACCGCGTGCGTGCCATCATGCTGCCGAGCCCTTACACCAGCCGCGACAGCCTCGACGATGCCGCGGAATGTGCGCGTCTGCTAGGAGTTCGCATCGACACGGTGCCGATCACGCCGGCCATGGAGGCTTTCGATGAAGCCTTGTCGCCGCTCTTCGACGGACGCGAGACGGACATCACGGAAGAGAATATCCAGTCGCGGGCTCGCGGGCTGATCCTGATGGCGCTGTCGAACAAGTTCGGCCACATGGTGCTGACCACAGGCAACAAGAGCGAAATGTCGGTGGGTTACGCCACGCTGTACGGCGACATGTGCGGCGGCTACTCGGTTCTGAAAGATCTTTATAAGACCATGGTTTTCTCACTCTGCCGGTGGCGTAACGAGAACTTTCCGGAAGGTGGGCGTGGTCCGCACGGGCTGGTCATGCCGCAGCGGGTGATCGACAAGCCGCCGAGTGCCGAACTCAAACATGATCAGAAGGACGAAGATAGCTTGCCGCCTTATGATGTGCTGGACGGGATATTGGCTGGCCTGGTGGAGGGTGAGCGGTCGGTGGATGATCTGGTGGAGGCAGGCTACGACCGCGCGACGATCGTGCGTGTCTGGAAGATGCTTGATCGTGCCGAGTATAAACGGCGCCAGGCGCCGCCTGGCGTGAAGGTTACGGCGCGGGCGTTCGGGCGCGACCGGCGCTATCCGATCACCAATGGCTATACGGGGCTCGTGCAGTGAGCGATCTGTTTGCGCCGGAAGGCGGTTGGCGCGTGCGCATTCTCGATCTGTCCGGCGGTGCGGAGGACAACATCGTCGAGGAGGTCGGCGGTTTTCCTACGCTCATGCAGGCGAACGCGTTTGCGCGCGCCTATGTCAGGGACAGTCTGGAGCGCTGCCGGGCACCGGGATTGTCGTCGCGCGAAGTGCTGGATTCCTGGTTCGCCTGGGGCGAGGACGTGGAAGTGCTGGAGGCCGGCGATGGCGCCTGGCGCAGCGCCAACGAGCTGGCGGGGTTTGCCGATTTGCCTGCGAGCGAAAGCGAACGGGACTGGCGCACCCTCGATCCGCGCCGTGACCTCGAATGAAAGTCCGTTTCGCGCCCAGCCCTACCGGCTATCTGCATGTTGGGAACGCACGCGTTGCGCTGGCCAATGCACTGTTCGCCAAGCGCGAGGGCGCGAGGTTCCTGCTCCGGCTGGATGACACGGATGTTGTTCGATCGAAGCCGGAATACGAGGACGCGATCCGGACCGATCTCGCGTGGCTCGGAATAGAATGGGACGAGAGCTTCCGGCAGGCCGACAGGCTCGCGTTTTATGAGGCGGCCGCTGAGCGCTTGCGGGCTTCGGGGCGGCTCTATCCGTGCTTCGAGAGCGAGGAGGAGCTTCGCGCCAAGCGGGAACTGCGTATCAAGCGCGGGCTGGCGCCGGTCTATGACCGCGCCATGCTCAAGTTGACGGCGGAGCAGCGGACGAACGCGGAGGCGGGCGGCAAGCGGCCGCATTGGCGGTTTCTGCTCTCGTCGAACGCGGTGGAATGGACCGATCTTGTGCTTGGGCGGAAGTCCGTCAAATTGCCGTCCGTGTCCGATCCGGTTCTGGTCCGGGAGGATGGGTCGTTCCTCTATACCTTCACCAGCGTGGTCGACGACATTGAGAGCCAGGTGAGTCACGTCGTGCGCGGCGAGGATCACGTCACCAACACGGGCGTGCAGCTCGATCTCATGTCCGCGCTCGGGGCCAATCCTTCGAAGATGACGTTCGCGCATTTGCCTCTTCTGGTCGATACCGACGGCGGCAAGCTGTCGAAGCGCCTGGAGAGCCTTTCGCTGCGGGCCTTGAGGCAGGATGGGATGGAGCCGGTGGCGCTGGCCGGCTATCTCGCGCGGGTGGGTACTTCGGCTTCGCCAGAGCCGGTCGGGTTTGATGCCCTGGCGGAGAGTTTCGATTTTGCCGCCTACTCGCGGTCGGCTGCGCGCTTCGACGTGCGGCAGTTGCTGGCGCTCAATCGGCGTGTGCTGCATGGCGCGACATTCGAGCAGGTGCGGGCGCGGCTGCCTGGCGCGGCCACCGAGGGTTTCTGGAACGCGGTGCGCGGCAATCTCGATCTGCTGTCCGAAGCGCGGCACTGGTGGGATGTCGTGGCAGGCGACCTCATTCCGCCTGTCATGGAGGGCGAGGCCGGCTTCTTCAGGGAGGCGCTCGGCGTTCTTCCCGACGAGCCATGGAATGGCGAGACCTGGAGCCGCTGGATTGACGAGGTGAAGCGCGTTACCGGCCGCAAGGGAAAGGCGCTGTTCCAGCCGCTGCGCCTGGCGCTGACGGGGGAGGACCATGGGCCGGAGTTGGCTGTCCTGCTCCCGCTGATCGGGCGTGAGCGCGTCGCTTCCCGGCTTCGGCTGAGCGCCTTGGACTAGACTGGCTGGGCTGCTGTCCCATGACCTTGCTTCAGGCCATAGAATTTGGCCTGGCAAGCCAGACGTTTCAGCGGAGTTGCTCTCGTTCGCCTCTGCTGACGGGTTGGCATGACGGATGCTAACGTCCCCTTATAGGCGTGTGCATCAGCGCACGCGTGCAGGCAGGAACGGCAGGCATGAACTGGGACCTCGTGACGATCTTCGGCTTCGTCATCATTCTGACGGCGCTGCGGGCGCATTATAAGCAGCGGGATCAAGGCAGTGGCACTGGCTCCATGACAAGTGGCGACCAGATGTCGCTGTCGCGCGCGACCGAGACGGCGCACCGGCTGGAGCAGCGCGTGGAGACCTTGGAGCGCCTTCTCGACGAAGATGCTCCCGGCTGGCGGGCAAGGGTACGCACGTGAGCCCGCTGGTGCGCCTCACCGCAGGCGCCATCTTTGCGGTTCTGGCGCTTGGCGGGCCCGCGCGTGCCGACATGCGGACCGTGCCAGCCAAACAGCTCGTTCTGAACGAGGCGATGGCCGGCGACACGACGATCGAGGTGGATTCGACCCTCAGCGGCCAAGTCCGGGTGAGCATGGACGAGGGCCTCGATTGCCTGGTTATGGTCGAGAGCGAGACGATGGTGATCGATGCATCCCGCTGCGGTGATCATGATCTGCGCGTGGCAGTGCCGCAGGGGCTGCCCATCGTTCTGAACGCTTCGGGCGGCGGCGATATCAAGATCGGCGACGTGGACGGACCGTTGACCTTGAGTCTGAGCGGTCATGGAGATGTGTCGGCCGGCCGAACCGCGCAACTGCTCATCAATCTCAACGGCGGCAGTGATGTGTCCGTTGGTGCCGTATCGGGCTCCACTGTCCTGAACCTTTCGGGCAGCGGCGACCTGAAGCTGAAGTCGCTCGATGGACCTCTGGTGCTGAAGAAGAACGGCTCAGGCGACGTGGCGATCGGCTCGATCAATGCACCGGGGGTCGAGGTCGAGGATAGCGGCAGCGGAGACGTCATTCTCGGCGCCGGCACCATCGGCAGCCTGCGGGTGAACCTCAACGGCTCTAGCGACTTCGCCACGGCCGCGACCATCCGGGACGTGGACCTGAACGCGCATGGCGGCGGCGATATGCGGGTCGGGAAAGTCACCGGCACCATACGGCGCAACGCAAGCGGCGGCAGTGAAATCCGCATCGGCACGTCGGACACGGTGAGTGGCATCATCGCCGATGTCGCCAGCGACATCAGCAAGTCCAAAGACCCGAGGACCTCGGTTCCATCCGGCACCTTCTCGATGATCGGGCATTTCCTGACGATCGGCGTCGTCGGCTTCCTGATCTATTTCATTTACCGGATTGTCCGCCGGTCAGGCGGCGTCGCTGGCCTGACGCGCCGGCGTAGCCAGGCGCAGACGCCTTCCGCGCCGACCCATGCGGGTGTGATTGCGGTGTGCGAGGCGCTGGTCCGGGTGGAGCAGCGGCTGGGACGGGTGGAGGCTTATGTGACTTCCCGGGAGTTTGATCTGCATCAGAAGTTCCGAGAGATGGGGCGGTCGTGAGGAATTAAGGAAGGTCTTCTTTTTTGAAAAAAAGAAGCAAAAAACTTTTGGATGTTTGGGCTGGGCCTTTCCGCGATCTCGGTCCCCAAGTCGCAAAAGTCTTTTGGTTCTCTTTTTCAAAAGAGAGCTGCTTCCTTCCGCTTGCCTAAGGTGATGATTACAAGCACAACCCCGCCCATGCCCGCTCTTTTCCTCCACAACAGCCTGACCCGGACGCGAGAGCTGTTCACGCCGATCGATACGCAGAACGTGCGGATGTACGTTTGCGGGCCGACGGTTTACGACTTGCCGCACCTGGGCAATCTGCGGTCGAACGTGGTTTTCGACGTGCTGGCGCGGCTGCTTCGGACACTCTATCCGCACGTCACCTACGTGCGGAACATCACCGACGTGGACGACAAGATCAACGCAAGGGCTGCGTCCGAGGGGCGTAGCATCGGCGAGATTACCGCGCGTACGACGATCGATTTCCATGCCGACAATAAGGCGATCGGCAATGCATCGCCGGATTTTGAGCCGCGTGCGACTGAGCACATCGCTGAAATGATCGGCATCATCGAGGAGTTGCTGGCGAACGGGCATGCCTATGTGTCCGAGGGCCATGCGTTGTTCGCGGTGGGCAGCTTTGCCGGGTACGGCGCCCTGTCCGGACGATTGCGGCAGGAGTTGATTGCGGGCGCGCGGGTGGAGGTTGCTTCCTACAAGCGCGATCCTGGGGATTTCGTTTTGTGGAAGCCCTCTGCGCCTAGCGAGCCGGGATGGGACAGCCCTTGGGGCCGTGGCCGGCCGGGGTGGCATATCGAGTGCAGCGCGATGTCGCGACGGTATCTTGGTGAAACGTTCGACATCCATGGTGGCGGCAGCGATTTGTTGTTTCCGCATCATGAGAATGAGCGGGCGCAGAGCCTTTGCGCGCGGCCTGGCAGCCAATTCGCGAAGGTTTGGCTGCATAACGGCATGCTGCTGGTCGATGGCGCCAAGATGTCGAAGAGCCTGGGAAATTTCTTCACCCTGCGCGACATTCTGGCGCGTGCGCCGGCGGAGGCGGTGCGTCTGCTGGCGCTGCGTACGCACTATCGGGCGCCGCTCGATTTTACGGATGCTGGCCTCGCCGAGGCGCGGCGCGAAATGGATCGTTTCTACCGGGCGTTGGAAAAGACTGCGCCGGGAGAGGCTGAGATACCGGAGGATGTGCTGCTGGCGCTGTGCGACGACCTGAACACGCCGGCGGCGTTGGCTGCGATGCGGGTTTTGGCCGACCGGGCGATGGCCGGTGATCGAGACGCGGCTGCATCGCTGAAGCGCGCAGGCGGCCTGCTGGGGCTGCTGCAGGCTGATCCGGTGGAATGGTTCCATGGCGGTGCCGACGATGCCGAAATCGACGATCTCGTCGCGGCTCGCGTCAAGGCGAGGCGGGAGCGCGATTTCGCCTTGGCGGATGGCATACGCGCACAGATCGAGGCGCGCGGTATTCTTCTGGAGGACACCGGCGGGGCGACCGTGTGGCGCCGGCGATAGTGCGTTCGGGCGGCTCATGACGGGCCGCGCGGAGGGAGCCGACATCGGGCCGATTGGTGCGAGCCCGGTGGTGATCCTGGTTCGGCCGCAGCTCGGCGACAATATCGGCGCCGTTGCGCGTGCCATGGCGAACGGCGGCCTGTTTCATTTGCGGCTGGTGGCGCCTCGCGATGGATGGCCGCAGGACAGCGCCTGGCGAACTGCGTCGGGTGCGCAGCGGCTGCTGGAGGCGGCGACCCTTCATCCGACGGTGGCGGATGCGGTGGCCGACCTGCAGCATGTGTTCGCGACTTGTCCGCGGCCGCGTCACATCGTCAAACGGCTGCTGACGGCGCGTGGTGCTGCCGCCGAATTGCGCGCGATCTGCCAGCGTGACCTCCGCTGCGGGCTGCTGTTCGGGCCGGAGCGGGCAGGGCTCGACAACGACGACATGGCGGAGGCGGATGCGCTGATCCGTTATCCGATGAACCCGGCTTTCACCTCGCTCAACCTGTCGCAGGCGGTGATGGTGATGGCCTATGAGTGGTGGCAGACGCAGGACGGGACGCCGCCTGCCATGCTGATGACCAATGAGACGAGCGTGGCAACGAAGGCCAGCCTCGAGAATTTTCTAGGGCACTTGGTGGCGGAACTCGATGAGTGCGGGTTCCTGCGCAACTTGCCGAAGCGGCCTGGCATGGTGCGGAATTTGCGGCATCTGTTTCAAAGAGGGGAGATCACCGAGCAGGAGTTGCGCACGCTGCATGGGGTGGTGACGGAGTTGGCGGTAGGGCGGAGGGCCAGAAAGGAAACTGTTTGACTGTCGAGCCCGGCACCTCCGCAGGCACAGCCCCAACCCGCAAAAGTTTTTTGCTTCTTTTTTTCAAAAAAGAAGATGCTTCCTAAGCTTGCTTTGCAAGCCGTCGAGAAAGCACCCACCCGATAGCTCCGGCCACAGGAGCACCCGGGATAATAAGAAGGAAACCCAAAGGCTGCCCATAGGCGGCGAGGGACATGCCGATGCCGAGCAGGAGGCCGCCGACAAGGGCGCCGCTGACGGCCGAGGACACGCCGAGCCAGATGATGTCGCTGCGGGTTATCATGGGGTGAGCCTGTATCGGCATCGCTGGCGGTTTGACAAGCGGTGGGGCGACCCCCTAGAAGCCGCGCTCTACCACTGCCGGGAACGTGGACGGGCCTTCGGGGCCTGCGCCCGCCTTTTGCCTATGGCCGAGATGCCTGCGGGATTGGGACTACCGGTGCAACAAGCCATGACACCCGCAGCAACGTGGGGCAGGCATATACAGGAGTGCCCGGCGTGACCAAGCGCACGGAGAGCAAGTACAAGATCAACCGCCGTCTCGGCGTTAACCTTTGGGGCCGGCCGAAGTCGCCCGTCAACAAGCGCGATTATGGTCCCGGCCAGCATGGCCAGCGCCGCAAGAGCAAGCCCAGCGATTTCAACATCCAGCTGATGGCGAAGCAGCGGCTGAAGGGCTACTACGGCAACATCGGCGAGAAGCAGTTCCGCAAGTACTACGAGGAGGCGGTTCGCCGCCGCGGCGATACGTCCGAGAACCTGATCGAGCTGCTGGAGCGCCGGCTGGACGCGGTGGTTTACCGCCTGAAGTTTGCGATTACGCCGTTTGCGTCGCGCCAGTTCATCAATCATGGCCATGTGACGGTGAACGGCAAGAAGGTGAACATTCCGAGCTTCCTGGTTCGCGATGGCGACATCATCGAGGTCAAGGAAAAGTCGAAGCAGATGGCTGCGGTGCTCGATGCGTCGCAGAGCAACGAGCGCGATGTTCCCGAGTATCTCGAGATTGATCACCGGGCCATGAAGGGTCGGTTTGCACGCGCGCCGAAGCTGAGCGACGTGCCGTATCCGGTGACGATGGAACCGAACCTCGTCGTCGAGTTCTACTCGCGCTAGAGGCTGGCTGAGAGGGCCGGGAGCTTGGGTTCCCGGCTGCCTCTTTTGCGCAGATTGCTGAACCGGCTATGGCGGCAAGAGGCGGTCGTCGATCGCCAGTATAGGCGGTTCTCGGCGGCGGATAGACCGCCGGCTTCCAGTTCAAACCTCCTTATCAGTATCATTATGCCGGTGCATGAAACGCCTGCGCCCGTGCTCGAAGCTGCGCTTGATTCGGTTTATCGGCAGCTCCATCAGGCGTGGGAGCTTTGCTTGGCGGACGATGGGTCTTCCGCTTCCGTGCAGGCGATCTTGCAGGCGGCTGTTCTGCGGGATCCGCGCGTGAAGGTGGTTCGGCTGGAGCGGAGCGGTGGCATTGCAGCCGCCACGAACGCGGCACTTCGGATCGCGACAGGCGGGTTCTGCGTGTTCATGGACCATGACGATGTGCTGGCTCCCTCGGCACTGGCGTGGGTTGCGGCAGAGGCTGATGAACATCCCGACGCCGACATGGTGTTTTCCGACGAAGACCAGCTCGATGAGCGTGGCCGAGTGATCAGCCCATTCTTCAAGCCGGGGTGGGATCCTGAGTTGATGCTTTCGCAAAATCTCGTCGGGCACCTGGCGGCCTATCGACTCGCGTTGGTCATGACGCATGGCGGCATCAGGGAAGATCTCGATGGCAGCCAGGATCACGATCTGGCGCTGCGGGTCTCGGCGGCGGTTCCGCGGGCGCACATCCGTCATGTTCCGCGTGTGCTTTATCATTGGCGGCAGTCGAGGCGTAGTTTCTCGGCGACGCATGCCGAGCGCTGCGCGGCGGCGGCACGGCGTGCGGTGTCGGAGCATGTCGGCGGGCGCGCACGCGTTGTTCCTAATACGGCGCTTCCGCAGTGGAACACGGCGGATTTTGCGATCGGCCAGCAGGGTGCGAGCGTTTCTATCGTTACGGCGGATGCATCTTCCCTGGTGTGGGCCCGTGCAACTCGGGGCGTCGAGATCGTGGACGCGGCGGCGGATGCGACAGGCGAGTTGCTGGTGTTTGCGGGGCCGCTTGCCGGGGCCGAGACTGGGTGGCTCGAGGTTCTTGCGGCCAATGCGCGGCGCCGCGAAGTCGGGTGCGTAGGTGGGCGTATCGATGACCGCCGTGGCCGGGTGGTGAACGCAGGGTTTGTGTTGGATCCTGACAGGGTTGCCATCGCGGAGCGCTGTTTAGCGGATGCAGGCGATCCCGGATATCGGGGGCGTTTCGTGCTGACGCGTAGCGTTTCCGCCGTATCGCTTCAGTGTCTTGCGGTTAGGCGAGAGTTGTTCGAGGAGGTTGGCGGGCTCGATGGGGCGGCAGGCGTCTATGCCGATGTCGATCTCTGCCTCCGTTTGTCGGCGCTCGGCTATCGCTGCCTCTGGACTCCTCAGGCGAGAGTGCGCACATCCCGGGTTGTCGTCAGGAGCGATGCGGACGGTGCGGCCTTCATGCGGAAACGCTGGGGTGCGCTGCTGGCCCGCGATCCTTTCCTCAATCCCAACCTCACCATCGTGCGGGGGCGCCTCGGCCTCGCCCGCCAAACCCGAAGTAACGCGTCATGAGCATCGCCGACGAAATCGCCCGCCGCCGCACGTTCGCCATCATCTCGCATCCGGACGCGGGCAAGACGACACTGACCGAGCGGCTGTTGCGCGCCGGCGGCGCCATTCAGCTTGCTGGCAACGTGCGCGCCAAGGGCGAACGCCGGCGCACGCGCTCGGACTGGATGGGCATTGAACGAGACCGCGGCATCTCTGTCGTCACCTCCGTGATGACATTCGAATATTCAGGCTGCGTCTATAATCTTCTCGATACACCTGGCCACGAAGATTTCTCGGAGGATACGTACCGCACGCTCACCGCGGTCGATTCCGCGGTGATGGTCATCGACGCGGCGAAGGGGATCGAGGCGCGCACGCGAAAGCTGTTCGAAATCTGCCGGTTGCGCGACATTCCGATCATCACCTTCGTCAACAAGATGGACCGCGAGAGCCGCGACCCGTTCGAGTTGCTCGATGAGGTGGCGAGTACGCTCGCGCTCGATACGTCGCCTGCGACCTGGCCGATCGGGCGGGCAGCGGATTTCGTTGGCACCTACGATGTACATACCCGTGACATGCGTATGACGGCGGAACTCGCGCAATCCGATCCGCGCATGATCGCGCTCGGCGAGGAACTCGAACTCGTCGCAGCCGCCCTTCCCGAGTGGGATGAAGAGGCGTTCAAGGCGGGTCACCTGACGCCGGTGTATTTCGGGAGTGCCATGCGAGAGATCGGCGTTTCCGATCTGCTCGATGCACTCGCACGGTTTGGACCGCCGCCGCGCGCACAGGTCGCGGACAAGCGGACCGTGGAAGCCAGCGAGGATCACCTCACAGCACTGGTATTCAAGATCCAGGCTAACATGGATCCGAACCATCGCGACCGAATGGCCTTTGCGCGCATCTGCTCGGGGCGCCTTGAGCGCGGCATCAAGTTGAAGCAGGTGCGCACCGGCAAGCTCATTCCGTTGAACGCGCCGCAGTTCTTCTTCGCGCGAGACAGGCAACTTGCCGAGGAGGCCTTTGCCGGCGACGTTGTCGGCATTCCCAATCACGGCACCTTGCGCATCGGCGACACGCTCACCGACGACGAGGATTTGCAGTTCGTCGGCGTGCCGTCGTTCGCGCCGGAAATCCTGCGCCGCGTGCGGCTCGACGACGCGATGAAAGCGAAAAAGCTGCGCCAGGCGCTGCAGGAGTTGGCAGAGGAGGGTGTGGTGCAACTGTTCCGGCCGCAGGATGGGAGCCCGCCGATCGTTGGTGTCGTCGGCACGCTGCAGCTCGATGTTCTGGTGTCGCGTCTCGCTGGCGAATATGGCGTGGCGATCGGTTTCGAGCCTACGCCTTATAATTTGGCGCGATGGGTGTCAGGCGAGAAGACGCTTGTCGCGAAGTTTGTGCAGGATCAGCGGACGGCCATGGCCGACGATGTGGATGGTGATCCTGTGTTCCTGGCGAGTTCAGCTTTCATGATGCGCCGGACGACGGAGCAGAATGCTGAGCTTACTTTTCGCGATATTAAGGATCATAGGGAAGGGTAAGGAAGGACTTCTTTTTTAAAAAAAAGAAGCAAAAACTTTTGAAACTTTAAGCTCGGCACTTCTGTAGGCCCAGCCCAAACTCGCAAAAGTTTTTTGGTTCTTTTTTTCAAAAAAGAACTTTCTTTCTTACTTACGCTGCGACGTCAGTCCGGCCTTTACGATCGGCCATGAATTGGTCGAACTCTTCCTTGTCCTTCGCCTTGCGCAGGCGCTCGAGGTACTCGCGGAATTCTTTCTGCTCGTCTTCGAGGCGCTTCAGCGTTTCGGCGCGGTATTCGTCGAAAGCTGCGTTGCCGGAGTGCGACTGGTTACCCCAGTTGCAGCCCATACCGCGGCCTTGTGGGCCATACCAGCGGCCGCGGCTCTCCATTTTCCAGCTGCGCATGCGGCCGCTGAAGACGACGAACATCAAGGCGGCAAGACCGATCGGCCAGAACAGGTAGAAGCCGAGGATGACGAGAGCGATCCAAGCGCCCTTGCCATATTCATCAAGTTTAGCGGCTATCGGCACGGCCAGGCTCCTGTGTGAATGTGAAACACATTTACATACATGCGCTGTCGGTTTGCGAAGTCAAGCGGCCTGGCTCGTGTTGGCGCCGAGCGACTGCATATAAATCAGCAGGCCTGCCTCGAGGAGGTCTTCGGGAGGCATAGGGAGTTTGCGCCTTGAGCCGCTGGGCCCGTCGATGAAGAGTGAGGCCACGCCGTGTGCCATGGACCAGATGTGAAGGGCGACCATGAGGGCAGGCGGACGGCCTGTGGCTGGCATGGTTTTCACCACCAGGTCGGCAGCCTGGCGGAGAACGCCGAAAGCGCGCTCGGATTCGTGGAGGAGCGCGGGGTCGTCTTCGAGGGGAAAGCCGGGCTCGAACATGGCGGCGTAGAAGGCGGGCTCTCGCCGGGCGAAAGCAAGATAGGCGCGGCCGCAGTTCTCGATGGCCTTTGCAGGGTTCGGGCGGCCGCTGTTCCATCCTGCGAGGAGATCTTTGGAGAAACGCTCGAAGCCCTGGCGGGCGATTTCCGCAATCAGAGCATTCCGGTCGCGAAAATGGCGGTATGGGGCGGCGCCGCTGACGCCCGCGGCGCGAGCGACTTCGGCGAGGGTGAACCCGTTTGGTCCACGCTCGCCGATCATTCTCAGGGCACAGGCGACAAGCGCCTCCCTGAGGTTTCCGTGGTGGTAGCTGCCTCGGCCCGGGCGGTGAGACTCCGAGCCCACGGGCCTAGGCCCAGGTGTCCTAGGCGCTGTGCGCCACGCCCTTTTCAGTGAACAGGGACTCGAGCTCGCCTGATTGGAACATCTCGGTAATGATGTCGCAGCCGCCGACGAACTCGCCCTTCACGTAAAGCTGGGGCACAGTCGGCCAGTTGGAGAACTGCTTGATTCCATCGCGAAGATCCGGGTCTTCGAGAACGTTCGAGGTGCTGAACTGCACGCCCATGTGGGTGAGGATTTGAACCACGCGGGCGGAGAAGCCGCACTGCGGGAACATGGCCGTGCCCTTCATGTAGAGCATGACCGGGTTTGCGCCGATTTCGCTCTCTATGCGGGTCTGGACGGGGCTGGTTGTCGTCGTCTGGCTCATGCTGTCGTCTCCTGATCGGGCGCCGAGGTTTGCAAGGCGAGGGCGTGTAGCTGGCCGCCCATCCTGCCGCCAAGGGCTTGGAAAACCATTTGATGTTGCTGGACGCGGCTGCGTCCGCGAAAGCTTTCACTGACGACGGAAGCGGCGTAGTGATCGCCGTCCCCGGCGAGATCCTCGACCGTCACGCGTGCGTCGGGCAGGGCTGCCTTGATGAGGGTTTCGATCTCTCCGGCAGACATTCCCAACGCTGGTCTCCTACCGCCTACTCGCTCATCCATGCTGGGAAGAAAGCTTCGTGTGCTTCCCGCAAGGCTTTGACCGATATGGTCACACCATCGGGCAGTGTCAAACCGGCGCCGCCCGATCGGCCGATGGGCGTGGCAGGGATGTTTGCGCCGGCGGCGGCATGGAGAAAGGCTGCGCGGTCGTTGACGGCGACGACGTAGCGCGACTGGTCCTCGCCAAACCATTGCGCGGCACCGGCGAAGGGACCTTCGAGCGTGGCGCCGCAGTCCCCTGCCATCGCCATTTCGGCCAGTGCGACCAGGAGGCCGCCGTCGGAGACGTCGTGGCAGGCGGTGATCCTGCCGGCGAGAATGGCGCTCCGAATGAAATCGCCGGTGGCGCGCTCCTTCGCCAGGTCGAGAGGCGGAGGTGGACCTTCTTCCCGGCCGGCGACTTCACGCAGCCATAGGGATTGGCCGAGGTGGCCCTTCGTGTCGCCTACGACGATGAGGTCGAGGCCGGGCTGCAAGGCGAGGCCGACTGCCTTCGCCGCGTCCTCGATGACGCCAAGCCCGCCGATGGCCGGCGTTGGCAGGATGCCCGTACCTTGAGTCTCGTTGTAGAGGCTGACGTTGCCGCTCACGATCGGAAAATCGAGCGCGCGGCAGGCTTCGCCCATGCCTTCGATGGCGGCGACGATCTGCCCCATGATCTCCGGCTTTTCCGGGTTGCCGAAGTTTAAATTGTCGGTGACGGCGAGCGGGGTTGCGCCGACGGCGGTGATGTTGCGCCAGGCTTCGGCGACCGCTTGGGCGCCGCCGAGTTTCGGGTCGGCTGCGCAGTAGCGGGGCGTGCAGTCGGTGGTGAGCGCCAGGGCGCGTGCGGTGCCTTCAAGGCGGACCACGGCGGCGTCCGCAGCGCCTGGGCGTTTCACGGTCTGGCCGCCCACGGTGCTGTCGTACTGGTCAAAGATCCAGGCGCGCGAGCAGAGGTCGGGACAGCCGATCAGCTTGATCAGGGCATCGGCGATCGTGCCGTGCTCCTCGATTGGTCCGAGCGGTGGCTGCAGGGTGGGAGCGGTGTAGGGACGGCGGTAGAGCGGCGCCTGGTCGGCGAGCGGAGCCAGCGGGATGTCGGCTTCAATAGCGCCGCGGTGCTTCACCACGATGTGGCCGGTGTCGGTCAGGTGGCCGATGACGGCGAAATCCAGCTCCCACTTTTCGAAGATCGCCTGCGCCATGTCCTGGCGGTCGGGACGCAGCACCATGAGCATGCGCTCCTGGCTCTCCGACAGCATCATTTCGTAGGCCGACATGCCGGTTTCGCGCTGTGGGCAGGCGTCGAGATCCAGCTCGATGCCGACGCCGCCCTTGCCTGCCATTTCAACCGAGCTGCTGGTGAGGCCGGCGGCGCCCATGTCCTGGATGCCGATGATCGCGTCGGTCGCCATCAGTTCGAGGCAGGCCTCGATCAGGAGCTTTTCTGTGAAGGGGTCGCCGACCTGGACCGTCGGGCGTTTTTGCTCGGCGTCCGCGCCGAATTCGGCGGAGGCCATGGTGGCGCCGTGTATGCCGTCGCGGCCGGTTTTCGAGCCGACATAGACCACCGGGTTGCCGACGCCGGCGGCCGCGCTGAGGAAGATGCGGTCCTGGCGGGCGATGCCGACGGTCATGGCGTTGACCAGAGGGTTGCCGTCGTAAGCGGGATGGAAATTTACCTCGCCGCCGACCGTCGGCACGCCAACGCAATTGCCGTAGCCGCCGATTCCGCGGACCACGCCATCGACCACGCGCTTCGTCACAGGCAGGGCGGGGTTGCCGAAACGCAGCGCGTTGAGGTTCGCGACAGGGCGGGCGCCCATGGTAAAGACGTCGCGGAGAATGCCGCCGACCCCGGTCGCGGCCCCCTGGTAAGGCTCGATGAAGCTCGGGTGGTTATGGCTCTCCATCTTGAAGATGGCGGCATAGCCATCGCCGATATCGACCACGCCGGCGTTCTCGCCTGGGCCGTGGATGACCCACGGCGCCGTCGTCGGCAGTTCGCGCAGCCAGACGCGGCTGGATTTATAGGAGCAGTGCTCCGACCACATGACCGAGAAGATGCCGAGTTCGGTGAGGCTCGGCGTCCTGCCCATGATGGCGAGGAGGCGGCCGTACTCCTCGTCGTTCAGGCCGAAGGAGCGGGCGAGGGACGCGTCGATGGCTGCGGTCATCAGGCAGCCAGTGCTTCGGTCACGCCGTCGAACAGCGGCTTGCCGTCGGTGCCGCCCATGAGCGGATCGACCAGATCCTCAGGATGCGGCATCAGACCAAGCACACGGCCGTTCGGGCTGCAGATGCCGGCAATGGCGTTCACGCTGCCATTCAGGTTGGCAGCGTCCTGCCGCGCGCCGGCGGCGTCGGTGTAGCGGAAGACCACCCGGTTCTCGCCTTCCAGCGCACGCACTGTCTCGGCGTCCGCGAAAAAATTGCCATCGCCATGAGCCATCGGCGCGCAGAACACTTCACCCTTCTGATAATGGCCGGTGAAGGCGAGATCGGCACGCTCGACCTTTAAGTGGCAGTCGCGCGAGAGGAAGCGCAGCGAGGCATTGCGAAGGAGCGCGCCTGGCAGCAGGCCTGCCTCGATGAGGATCTGGAAGCCGTTGCATACGCCAAGAATATGGCCGCCGGCCTCGGCGAAAGCGCGAATGGCGGGCATGATCGGCGACTGTGCCGCCATGGCGCCGCAGCGCAGATAGTCGCCGTGGCTGAAGCCGCCCGGCAGCACCAGGAGATCGAGTTTTGGCAGTTCGGTTTCGCCATGCCAGACCAGGACCGGTGAACGTCCCGACGACTGCTTGAGCGCTATGGCCATGTCCCGCTCGCGGTTGGTGCCTGGGAAGATGACGATGGCGGCGTTCACGCGGCGGTGCTCCTTGAGGCAAGTGGAAGGAAGCGCGTTCTTTTTTGAAAAAAAGAACCAAAGAACTTTTGCGATTTGGGGACCGAGATCGTGGGAACGCCCGGCCTCACGTCCAAAAGTTTTTTGCTTCTTTTTTTCAAAAAAGAAGATGCTTTCTTAACTAAGTAACCCAGACGCCAAATTCACTGTCAAAGCGATGATGACGGTGTTGAAAAGGAACCCGAGCAGTCCGTGCACCAGTGCAAGGCGGCGGAGCTTGCGGGAGCTGATCTGGACGTCGGAGACCTGGAAGGTCATGCCCAGGACGACCGAGAAATACAGGAAATCCAAATAGTCGGGTTTGTCGTCGCTGGGAAATTCGAGGCCGGCGTCAATGGCCGTCTCGGCGCCTGAGCGCTGGTAATATTCATGGGCGTAGCGCAGGGCGAAGACGGTCTGCAGCAGGAACCACGAGAGGATGAGGGTTGCGGCAACAAGGCCGACCTTGAGGTCGCGCGCCGCACCTACAGCGCCTTTCATGCTTCCGAACTCGCCGATGATGGCGACGAAGCTGGCGGTGGCGCCGAGCACGACGAGCCAGAACAGGGTCCATTCGCCTTCCTGCTGGGCTTCGGCGCGTTCCTCCATGCGGTCGGTGTCGGTCGCGACCATGAGCCAGGCAATGAAGAGCAGGTAGGCGACGCCGAACACGTCCCACGCCAGCAGGCCTCGGGTTTGCGAGGACCAGTGGGCTGGGGCGATGAAGAGGGTGGCGATGCCGATGGGTATGGCTGCGAACAGGCGGCTATGCCCGGTCAGGATGCCTTTGAAGGTCAATCGGGTGGGTCTTCCGGATGGGAGATGGCTGGAGTCGGCCGCAGTCTAGGGCGTACCGTTACGCTCGCACCAGTCCGTGCATCGGCGCGGCGTCCCGGCTGCTGGGGAAGGCCTGGTCCAGAGCGCGGGCGTTCAGGCCGAGATGGTCCTGCAGGCCACCTTTGAGGATGGAGCGCAGATCGAGAGTCGGTGCGAGATCGCGGTCCTCGAACAATTTGCCCTGCGCCAGGCCGGGCCAGTCGGCCATCACGCGGCCACCGGCGATGGCGCCACCGAGGATCAGGGCCATGCCGCCTGTGCCGTGATCGGTGCCACCCGTGCCGTTTACCCGGGCGGTGCGGCCGAACTCGGTCACGGCGATGATCATCGTCTTGCGCCAGGCGTCACCCAGGGATGCGCGCAGGGCGCCCAGGCCGTCGTCGAGGTGTTTGAGCTGGAGTTCGAGCCGACGTTGCTGGGCGGCGTGGGTGTCCCAGCCGCCGATCTCCAGAACCGCGACGCGCGGGCCTTCTGGTGCTGCGAGCATTCTGCCTGCGGCGGCGGCGAGGAGTTCGAAGCTGCGGTCGTTCTTCGCGCTATCGGGCGTGCCGCCGCTTGCGGTGGCGGCGAGACCACGCTCGTGTATGCCGGTCGTCAGCGCCGGGCCTATGACCGGGTCATGACGCGATATCTGCATGAGGCGTGCGTAGAGGTCCGGCTCCGGCTGGGCGAAATGCTCGGGTGCCCAAGCCTCTATGGGAGCGGCGCCGCGCAGCATCAGAGGGGCCGACAATCCGACAGAGAGAGCGAGCTCGCGTCCTGGAACGGCAGGCATGGCTGCGACGGCGCGGTTGAGCCAGCCGCTCATCAGCCGTTGGTCGGCGCCGCATTCAAGATAGTCCTGCGCCTCGAAATGGCTGCGGCTGCGGTAGTGGCCGGCGACGGCATGGATGGGGAGTGCATCGCCGGCGGAATACATGGCGTGGATGTTCGTGAGTGACGGATGCAGGCCGTAAAAACCGCCGAGGTCGAGCACGCCGTCCGGCGAGCCGGGCGGCGGCAGAGCGAGAGGGCCTCGCAGCGCTGCGAAAGCCGGGTCGCCGTAGGGCTGGACGGCGGACATGCCGTCGAGGGCGCCGCGCAGGATCACCACGACGAAGCGCTTGTCGGTCACGGTCGAGGCGAGGGCGAGGGATGCGCGCCCCAGGGTAAAGGCGGCGCTCAGGCCGAGGAGGGCGGATCGGCGGGTGAGCAAGGGATTGAGGCTGCTGGAGCGATTCATGTCCAACCTTCTAGCGGCGCTGGAATTCGGGTGAGGCGATGAGCAGGGTCATCGCGTCGCGTCGAGAACCGGCGCTTTTCATGGCGGCCAGCGTGTCGGCGCCGAGCAGCGGGCCCATGAGGTCGTGCGCGTGGCCGACCGGCTCGATCAGCGGCACGCGGCCAGCCAAGCCGTAGGCGAAATCCACCCGCTGCAGCAGGGCTTCCGGCGCAGCCCAGTCCACTGCACGGTCGGGCCACCCAATGGGGAACGGCGCCTGGAACATTCCCTGGCCCAGGCTGGCGACCATGCCGCCAAGGTTGGGTGCTGTGTCCGCCTGAATGCCGAGCCCGCGCAGACATGCCACCACGTACTCTTGCGGCGATCGTACTTTGGTCAGGGGCGTCCATGCGGCCGGCATGCCGACGATTGCAGCCGCAGCGGCGCCGAGGTCGCCGTGAGTGTCGGCAAGCACGGCTTCGATTAACTCCACCTGGGTGGGTTGTGGATCGTCTGCGACAAAGTGCCTGACCAGCTTTTCGGCCAGGTGACGGTAGGTGTCCGGGTGATTGGCGAGCCAGGTCAGCAGAGCAATGCCGCCTGCTTCGCCTTCAGGCCAGGCGCGCCCCATGACGGTCTGTTCGCCTGGTTCGTGGAGATGGGGACGGAAGAGGAAGCCGACCGGCTCTTGGCGCCACTCGAAGGACCAGCCGGTCAGGACCTTGGCGAAGCTGGTGACGTCCGCCTGGGTGTAGCCGGAGGCGGGCGTGACCGTGTGCAACTCCAGGCATTCGCGTGCGAGGTTTTCGTTCAGCCCGATCTGGCGGCGCTTGCCCGCGTCGCTGTTCGGGCCGGCGGATTTTGCCTGGTCGAGGTAGGCGAGCATGGCGGGGTGGCGCATGACGGCCAGCAGCATGTCCTGAAACCGGCCGGTGACGTGCGGCCGGATGGCTTCGCGGATATAGGCGCCGGCAGTCGCGCTGACCGGCCGGTCGCGGGCGGCGATGGTGAAGTGGTTCGCCCAGAACCAGACGAGCCGCTCGCGATAGGGCGCCTGGGTGACAAGCGCGTTGCCGAGAAAGTCCTGGACCTCCGCGTGGAGCTGTTCGGCCACTAGGTTTGGTGGCCGGGCGTCCTTTGGAACGCCTGTTTTCAGGGCGTCGGTGTCCTTTTCCATCCGAGCGGCCTGCTGCTGCTGGAAGCCCAGTCGGAGGCCGTCTGCTGTTGTCGGTTTGCCGGCCGTGGGCGCTGGATCGGGCGCTGCAAGCTGGTCGTGCAGCCAGCGCCGGGGGTCGGCAGGCGCCGCAACACCGGGCCGTGGGCCCAGGCCGAAGCGTGTCTGTGCAATGGCTGCGTCCATGTCCATGGCCAGGTTGATAGCACCGCCAGCCATGTCGATCTGTGACGAACTGTGTGGCTATGGATCGCCTTTGCGGGTGGATTTCGGAAGCTGGCATCCGCCGGCCACGCTTGCAAAAAAGGCCGCGCTGCCGCATGTGCAGCATATTCTTCCGGCGCATCCGCCTTGGCCTTCCGTCCAGCTGCTGACAGCTAGGCGGTGGGATGTTTGGGCATCGACCGGAGCACGGCTGGGCGCGCGGGGCAGGGGCCTCGTTTCGTGCCCTCTGTGACGTGGAGGTTCCTGACGTGTCTGCTACCGAGCTCGACCGAATTCGCAACATTGGCATTACCGCGCACATCGATGCCGGCAAGACCACGACGACCGAGCGGATTCTCTACTACACGGGCGTGTCGCACCGCATCGGCGAGGTGCATGACGGCAACACGACCACCGATTACATGGACCAGGAGCGCGAGCGTGGCATCACGATCACCTCGGCCGCTGTCACGTGCGAGTGGAAAGATCACCGCATCAACATCATCGACACGCCGGGCCATATCGATTTCAACATCGAGGTGAACCGCAGCCTTCGCGTGCTCGACGGCGCGATCTTCATCATCGAGGGCGTCGCCGGCGTGCAGCCGCAGTCCGAGACGAACTGGCGCCTGGCGGACCGCTACAACGTCCCGCGCGTCATCTTCATCAACAAGCTCGACCGCACCGGCGCTGATTTTTATCGCGCGTTCGACACTCTGAAGGAAAAGCTCGACATCGTGGCGCTGCCCCTGCAGCTGCCGATCGGCATCGAGGATAATTTCGTCGGCGTCGTCGATCTGGTCGAGATGAAGGCGATTATCTGGGAAGGCGGCGAGCTTGGCGCCAAGTTCCACGATGAGGAAATTCCTGCCGACATGCGCGAGAAGGCGCAGGAATATCGTCAGCTCCTGCTCGACACGGCCGTGTCCGTCGATACGGACGCGATGGAGAAGTATTTCGAAGATGGCGATGTCGATGTCGCCACGCTGAAGAAGTGCATCAAGAAAGGCACGATTTCGGGCGAGTTCCGCCCGGTGCTTTGCGGCACGGCGTTCAAGAACAAGGGCGTGCAGCCGCTGCTCGACTCGGTGCTCGACTATCTGCCTTCGCCGATCGACGTGCCGGGTATCAAGGTCGCTGCCGAAGAGGGCGTGGAAGAGCGCATCGACGACGATCGCCGCGTGATCCCTGCCAACCCGAAGGCGCCGTTTGCCGGGCTGGCGTTCAAGATCATCAACGACAAGTATGGCACGCTGACTTTCGTGCGCGTCTATGCCGGCACCCTGAAGCAGGGCGACATGGTGCAGAACACCACTAAGGATCACCGCGAGCGTATTGGCCGCATGTTCCAGATGCATGCCGACAAGCGGCAGGAGATCAAGGAAGTCTTCGCAGGCGACATTGCGGCGTTCGTGGGGCTGAAGGACACCGGCACCGGCGATACGCTGGCGAGCGCCGAGGACCCTGTCATCCTGGAGCGCATGGCGTTCCCGATCCCGGTTATCGACATCTCGGTCGAGCCGAAGACCAAGGATGGCGTCGAGAAGATGACGCTCGGCCTGCAGAAGTTGGCTGGCGAGGATCCCAGCCTGCGTCTGAAGACGGACCAGGAAACCGGCCAGACCATCCTTTCCGGGATGGGTGAACTGCATCTCGAGATTATCATCGACCGGCTGCGCCGCGAGTATGGCGTGGACGCGAACGTGGGCGCTCCGCAGGTCGCGTATCGCGAGACGATCAGCAAGAGCCACACCGAAACCTACACCCACAAAAAGCAGTCGGGTGGTTCGGGCCAGTACGCCGAAGTAAAGGTCGTATTCGAGCCGAAGGAGCGGAACACCGGCATCGAGTTCGAGAACAAGGTCGTCGGCGGCACCGTGCCGAAGGAGTACATCCCGGCGGTCGAGAAGGGCATCAAGGTGCAAGCCGATACAGGCGTGCTCGCCGGCTTCCCGACAGTGGATTTCAAATACACGCTGATCGACGGCAAGTACCACGACGTCGACTCCTCGGCTCTTGCCTTCGAAATCGCGGCGAAAGCCTGCTTCCGCGAGGGCATGAAGAAGGCCGGCCCGGTCATCCTCGAGCCGATCATGGACGTGGAATGCACTACGCCGCAGGATCACGTGGGCGACGTGGTGGGCGACCTCAATCGCCGCCGTGGCATGATCCAGAACCAGGAGAGCTCGGGCTCGACGGTGATTGTGCGTGCGCATGTGCCGCTGAAGGAGATGTTCGGCTACATCTCGCATCTTCGCTCCATGACGAAGGGCCGCGCGTCCTTCACCATGCAGTTCCACCATTACGATCCAGTGCCGCGCAACGTGGCGGACGAGATCATGGCGAAGAGCGCCTAGCAGCCTAGGATTAGGTAGCTCCTCGCCGGAAAGGGACTGTCGGCTAAACCGCCGAAACGCCGCAGGCCAACATGGCTTGCGGCGTTTTTCTGAAGCTATTACGTTTCTTTAACGCAACGTAATAGGGTGGGCTTGTGTGGGGTCGAAAGGCGAAGCCGGCTGATGCGGCCGCGTCATGGAAGCCGGACGAGCAGCACCCTGACCCGTCTCACCGCGGCTTCGAGGATTCGGTGGCACGAGCGGCGGAGTTTATTGCCGATAGCCAGCGCGAGCCGGCGGTCGCCGATGCCGCTCACAGCGATAGCAACGTGGTTGCCCGCCCTTTCGTCAACGAGGGTCCTCAAGGGCACCGCAAGCGGATGCGGCAGCGGTTGCTCGAACGAGGGCCGGATTCGCTCGCCGACTACGAACTGCTCGAGATGCTGCTTTTCTTTGCCCAGCCCACGGGAGACACAAAGCCGGTGGCCAAGCGGCTGATCAACCGTTTCGGCAGCTACGCGGCGGCACTATCAGCACCCACCCAGGCCTTGAGCGAGGTCTCCGGCATCGGACCGGTCAGCGTAGCGGCCTTTCGGCTGGTTCACGCCGCCGCCGTTCGCCTGGCACGCGCGGAAGTGCTCGACCGGATTGTCCTGAGCAATTGGGACCAGCTTATGGATTACCTTCAGATCGCCATGGCCCGTGAGAGGGTGGAGCAATTTCGCATCCTGTTCCTGGATACGAAAAACCAACTGATCGCCGACGAAGTGCAGGGGCGCGGAACAATCAACCACACACCCGTGTATCCGCGTGAAGTCGCCAGACGAGCACTGGAGCTATTCGCTGCCGCCATCATCCTTGTGCATAATCACCCAAGCGGGGATCCAACGCCGTCGCGTGCCGACATCGATATGACGGAGCAGATCAGGCGGGTATTGAAGATGCTCGATATTACGTTGCATGACCATGTCATCGTTGGGAATGGTCGATGGATAAGCTTGAGCAAGGAAGGATTTCTTTAGCAAGCACAGCAAGCACATCTTTTTTGAAAAAAGAAGCAAAAAACTTTTGGATGCTTAGGTGGCGCTATTTCTCACGCTCCACCAAAAGTCGCAAAATTTTCGGTTCCTTTTTTTACACAAAATAAAACTGCTTACTTCTACATCTGTCCTTTGCTGACAACCTGGGTGTAAACGCGCTCGCTAAACTGATCGAGCATGTCAACCTTGTCGGCTTGTGTCCCCGTAGACGCTTCAGCAACCGGACAGTAGGCAATTGTTAGGCTGTTAACGATATCCGCCTGCTTTGCGTTAGGTGCTGCCTTGCGAACTTCGGAAATCAGGTCGTCGGAAACCTGCAGGATGTTGTCCAGAGTGACGCTTTTGAGTTTCGCTTGAACAGCCGGCGTCTCGACGACTGTAGCCAGGTCCTTTTCAACGACCTTTGGGCAACCGCCTTCGGCGTTCAGCGACATCAAGGAGTGGATCTTCGGCCGGAGCGCCGCCACTTCGCCAGGACCAGTGGTGGCAGGCGCCTTGTTTCCCCAGGATTGCCGAACGTAGTTGACCGCGTCAGCGACTTCCTGATCGGTCATGCGGACGCCGACTGCTGGCATCGGTGAATAGGTGCTTTGCGCTTCAATGCCGCCGAGAACGACCTTGATGACGGTCTCAGCACCGCCTGCCAGCACAGCGCCGTTTCCTGCAAGCGCTGGCACTGCGCCGGTGAGACCCTGCCCATTTTCTTGATGGCAGGATGCGCAATTGTTGAGATATGCCTGCGCGCCCACCGGCCGTATTCCGGTGAAGCCAGTCTCCTGCACAAACTTCTTGTTCGCTTTCGCCGGCGTGCTCTTGAGGTAGGCGACGACATCATGCAAGTCGGCGTCGGTCAATTTGGCAAGGCTCTCGTGCATCGTTTGCGCCATCGGGCCTACGACCACGCCCATCGAATTCGAGTGGCCGGTCTTTAGATATTGGAAGACCGCTTCGTCAGTGTAGCGGCCGATCCCTTGCTTGGGGTCGGAGGTGATATTCGGCGCATACCATTTGTCGATCGGACCGCCTTGCAAAGCTTGGGCGGCTTCGGTGTCGCCGAGCAGATTTCTACCATTGTGGCACTCGCCGCAGTGGCCCAAGCCCTGGACGATGTAGGCGCCGCGGTTCACCTCGGCGGACTGGTTGGGGTCGGGCTTGAATTCGCCCGCCTTGAGGAAGACTGCGTCCCAGCCGATCAGTGCCGACCGGATGTTGAAGGGAAACATGAGTTTCAAGGGTTTGCGAGGCGCGTTCACCGGTTGCAGGGAGAACAGATACGCCTTGATGGCGAGCACGTCGTCCCGGCGAACCTTGGTGTACCAAGGGAACGGCATGACCGGATAGAGATGTTCGCCCTTGCTGTTGATGCCTTGGTGGAACACCCGGTAGAACTGGTCGTCGGTGTAGTTGCCTATGCCAGTAACGCGGTCTGGCGTGATGTTGGGGGTCGAAATCGGGCCGAATGGCGTGTTCATGTAAAGGCCACCGGCAAACTTCTGGCCGTTCGGGGCGGTGTGGCAGGCCTCGCAGTCGCCCATCGTCGTCAGGTATTTGCCATGCGCGATCATTGCAGCGTCAGATGTCGATTGTGCTGCTGGCGCCGGTTCAGGAGCAGCCAGCGCGGCGCTCATGGGCAAGGTGCCCAGGCATGTTGCAAGAGCGGCCGCGCGCATGGTCTTCGCCATCTGATTCTCCCTCAGGCGAACAAACTGCGGCGCGTCGGTTGGGTTCCATGTCTTGCCTAGGCGCTGACAGGAGATTTTTGTGAGTTCGACCGAGCATGAGCACCGGCCGAGCGAGCCTCTTCAAAGCTGGATGAAGTCGGCTGCGGCCCTGTTTCTGTGGGCGGAGCATGTCGCCTACATGGCGCTTGGACTGTTGCTCGCGATCACGGCGCTTATGGCTTTGGCTGGTGCTGCCGCCTTGCTGGTGCAAGGCATTGGCGACTGGAGCGGCACGAAGACGATTTTCGACATCATGGAACGGCTGCTGTTCGTTCTGATGCTCATCGAAATCATGCACACTGTCCGCGCCTCGCTTAGCTCCGGCACTCTGAGTTCGGAGCCATTCCTGGTGGTGGGGCTCATCGCCTCGATCAGGCGTGTGCTCGTTATCACCCTGGAGTCGTCGGACCTTTCGCATAACGCCAATGGGTCACCCGCTTCGGAGCATTTGTTCCGCGCCGCGATGATCGAATTGGGCGTGCTCGGTATGCTGATCCTCGTCATGGTCGTCTCGATCTATGTGCTTCATCAGACGAGAAAAGGAGCGGATGCCGAGGCTGAGGCGGAGTGAACCGGGCTCCTCGGCCTCGTCACAATCCGAAACTTTTCCGACATGATTTTGACGAGGTCGATCCCTATCTAGGGTCCGCATCCGCAGTGGATGACGACGACTGAATGGAGATCACGATCATGAAGGGATGGTTCTCTCGTTCGAAGCGCCTCCTGGCTGGCGCGGCTCTGCTCGGCGCGTTGGCGGTGCCCGTTGTGGCGTCGCAACCTGCCGAGGCTGGATGGGGAGGCTGGCATGGCGGTTGGGGTTGGCACGGCGGCTGGGGATGGCGTGGCGGCTTCGCGATCGGGCTTCCGCCGATCGTTGTTGGCGGCCCGGTTTATGCTCCGGCCTATGGCTATGCGCCCTACCGTTACGCTCCCTACGGCTACGCTCCGGCATACCGTTGGCTGCCGGCTCATTACACACCCTGGGGCGCATACGTTCCCGGGCACTGGGTCTACTAGACCCAGCTCGCCGGCTTGATACTGACCGGTCCTGCGAAGCGGGACCGGTCAGGCTGCTCTGGCGACTGTGAGTTGTCGCGTGCAGTTCGCATGACGACGAGGACAGCAAACCCAAGAAGCGAGGCCGTTCCGATCGGAAGCCGGAGATATTCTGCGGCGAGACTCTCGAAGAGGGGAATAACGGCGACGGCGGCAAGGAGAGACTTCTGCCAGGGCATGAAGCCGCGGTCGAAGCCGTGCGAAATGACGAGAGCGATGGCCGGCGAAAGCACGACAAGGTCGTATTCGAAGCAGTAGGGCGTGCAGAGCAGGCTGGCGACCATCAGCAGGGCCATTTTAAGGCGCATGTCACCGTCTCCTCGCCAGACCACAGCAACTGCGGTCAGGGCCGCGATGGCGGTGACGCCTTGCGCCATCCAAGCAACGGCTGGCCTAAAACCCCAGAGGCGAACGGCCGCGAAAACCGACTCGAGTTTGAACCACTCTACCGCACCGCGCGAAAAAACCAGGTTTCCCGCCGTATGAAGGCTGGCGGCGAAAACCACCCACGAGTGCCAACCGAAGACTATCGTGCTGACCAGCCCGAGCAGCCCTGCGGTGCCCGAGGCGGCGGCGATTGTTGTCCAGTGTCGGCCGGCCAGGAGGGCGACAGGAATGGCCAGCCCGAGTTGTGGCTTGTAGGCCATGCAGGCGAACAGGGTTCCTGCGAGCGCAGGCCGTCGATCGATTGTCGCCGCCGCCAATCCTGCCAGGCCTGCGGTGAGTGTCCCTATCTGTCCGTAGCCAAGATTGACCATCACGCTCGGAGCACCCAAGGCGCAGAGCAGGGCCAGTCGTCGAGGCAGGATGGCGCGAATAGATCGGGCATAAAGCACGAGCATCAAACCCTGCTCGACCAAAGCTCCGACCAGGTAAGGTATCATTGCGAAGAGGGCCGCTACCCCAAGGCAGAACGGCGGATAGACGAAGACGTAAAGCGGCGCGTCCTGACCAAACAGGCGCTTCATGTTGGCGACGTGGGCTGCCGGGTCGTAGGGCGCTAATGGGTGGCCTTGCAAAACGGATTGGCCGGCGGCCCATATCTGGCTGAAGTCGCGTCCGGCTTGCGTGCGGCCGGCCCCAGAGGCGTGCAAGCCAAGACAAATTTGGTAGATCAGCAGGCAGATATAGAGGGCAATTGCGATGCCCGCGTAGGCGCGCAATCGGTCTCGCGTGAGCCAGCTACCGTTACGGAGGGAGCGAATAGCGCTCGCGAGTTCGGTTCGTCCGGTTGTCACGACGTCTTCCGACGATGCCGCCGGGAGGCGCCTTGATCCAAGCCCTAGAGCCTTTGCCTAGCTGCGGTGGCGAGCTGGTCAACGCGCTCGTTCTTGGGATCGCCGGAATGGCCGCGGACCCAGAGCCATTCCACTTTGTGGCGGGCCGACGCGTCCAAAAGCCTGCGCCATAGATCCATGTTGGCGACAGGGTCGCCCGACGCGTTGCGCCAGTTCTTGCGCACCCATCCGGCGCTCCAGCGGGTGATGCCGTTACGAACATATTCGCTGTCCGTATGGACCGTGACGATGCAGGGGCGGTTGAGCGCTTCGAGGGCGGCGGCCGCAGCGGTGAGTTCCATGCGGTTGTTCGTAGTGGCTGGATCGGCGCCTGAGAGTTCACGCTCCTGACCGCGGAAGCAGAGAAGGGCGGCCCAGCCGCCCGGGCCGGGGTTCGGCTTGCAGCCGCCGTCGGTCCAGATCGTGACCTTCTCGGCAGCTAGGCGCTCACCCGGCGCCAGATCGCCCGCAGCAGCTAGGCCTGAGGCGGTGGGGGCAGCATCAAAGTCCGTAGGCATGGAAGTCCTTGGTGCCCAGGTGAAAGCGGAGGCGGCGCAGATAATCCAACGGATCCTTCGGTGTCACAAAGGCGCCTTTGGGTGTGTTCAGCCAATCATAGAGGCGGGTGAGCAGGAAGCGCAGTGCGGCGCCTTGCGCAAGCACGGGCAAGGCTGTGCGCTCCTCGTCGTTCAAGCTGCGCACGGACTCGTAGCCGCTGAGCAAGGCGCGCGCGCGGGTGAGATTGAAGGAGAAGTCCGGCTCGAAGCACCAGGCATTGAGGCAGACCGCGATGTCGTAGGCGAGGAAGTCGGTGCAAGCGAAATAAAAATCGATCAGGCCAGACAGGCGCCCGTCGAGGAAGAAGACGTTGTCGGGGAAGAGGTCGGCGTGGATGTGTCCGCGCGGGAGATGGGTAGGCCAGGCATCGATGATCCGTCGCTCCGTCAGCGTCAGTTCCTCTGCCAGCCCCTGGAGAACCTCGTCCGCGCGCGCGTTGCACCGTGACAGCAGCGGCGGCCAGGCGTCTGGACCCAGTGCGTTGCGGCGGTCCGTGGGGAAATCAGCGCCTGCGACATGCAGTTGCGCCAGGGCTTCTCCCAGCGGACGGCAGTGGGCCTGGGTGACACGGCGGGGCCACACGCCTGGCAGGAAGGTCGTAATGGCAGCGTGTCGGCCGCAAAGCATGCGCAAAGCGGATCCGTCGGCGCCCGCGACGGGGAGCGGGCAGGAAACGCCGTTCCCAGCAAGGTGCCGCATCAGCCCCAGGAACCAGGGCAGGTCGGCGGGATCGACGCGCTTTTCATAAAGCGTGAGGATGTAATCGCCCGCTGTCGTGCGCAGCGAGAAATTACTGTTTTCGACGCCTTCGGCGATACCCCGAAAGGCGGTCAATGTGCCGATGTCGTACTCACCGAGGAAGGCGATCAGCGCCTCATCGGAGACATCGGTATAAACGGCCACGGCCGGCGCGGCGCTAGGGTGTGGTTAAGCGAGCGGATATGGGAGCTTGAAGATCACGTCTTCCTGGGTGACCTGCCGCTCTTCGATCTGCAGGGTGTAGCGGGCACCCAGGGCTTCGAGCACTTCCTGCACCAGGCTTTCCGGCGCGGACGCGCCGGCGGTGATGCCGACGGTTTGGACCCCTTCGAGGGTAGAGAAATCCATGTCGTCAACCTTGGGAACGAGGATCGCCCGGCCTGCGCCGGCGCGCTCGGCGACTTCGCGTAGCCGCTGGCTGTTCGAGGAATTCGGGCTGCCTATGACGATGAGCAGATCGCAATCCATGGCGATCGCCTTGACGGCGGCTTGGCGGTTTGTCGTGGCGTAGCAGATGTCCTCCCGCCGCGGACCTTCGATAGCCGGGAAGCGGGTTCGGAGGATGCTGACGATTTCGGCGGTGTCGTCCACCGAAAGGGTCGTCTGGGTGATGAAGGCGAGGCGTGCCGTATCGGGCGGCTGCACGGACTCGGCTTCGGACGAGTTCTGCACGAGGGTCACGGCGCCGGGTGGCAGCTGGCCCATGGTACCGACGACTTCCGGATGGCCGGCGTGGCCGATCATGAGGATGTGCCGCACCTCCGCGAAGTGGCGCTCCGCTTCCCGGTGCACCTTGCTGACGAGGGGGCATGTCGCGTCGAGGTAAGCAAGGTTGCGGCGCTGTGCTTCGTCGGGCACCGACTTCGGAACGCCGTGGGCGGAGAACACGACGTGAGCGTTCTCGGGAACCTCGTCGAGTTCTTCGACGAAAATGGCGCCTTGCCGCTCGAGTGTCTCTACGACCGTGCGGTTATGGACGATTTCATGGCGGACATAGACCGGGGCGCCATAGCGGCGGAGGGCCTCCTCGACCACGCGTATGGCGCGATCGACGCCCGCGCAAAACCCCCTTGGACCCGCCAGGATTACGCGCAGAGGGCGGCTGAGGGTCGCGGCATCGTCCAGGGTAGGCAGGCTGTCTGGCATGGTGGTCACTCTTTCGGGCAATGCTTTGCACCTATTATGGCGTCGCCGGGTGCTGGCGCAAAGCCGGGACGTGGTGCAAAGCATCCGCCGCTTTGCCCCGCATGCCGCGGGCGCGTCGCTTTGGAGTCGCCATGTCGTTCACCGCGTCCCTCTTTGGGCCCTTATTTGGCAGACGTTGCACCCAGCTGCTGCTCGTCCTGGCCGTGGTGTCGGTAAGCGTGCTGGGGCTCTCCGGCTGCGACCACGATCCTGACGAAACGGCAGCCCAGTGCCCAAGGTTCAGCCTTCTCCCGCACGAGGATGGTGCGAACCTGGTGCGTTACACGTCGCGCGGCCAGGATCTGACCGACCTCGTGCTGAGTGCGCGAATCACGGACATCAAGGGAGCGTGCATCGGTGTCCTTGGAAGCAAGCAGGTCAAGGTGAAGGCCCACGTTATGATGGTGCTGACGCGCGGTCCTGCTGCAACATCTGCTGAAGCCGACGTGCCTTACGGCATTGGTGTTCTGAAGCGTGGGCAGATCCTCGGCAGCCCGCAGTTCTTCACGCAGCACGCTGTGTTTCCTCCGAACACGAACAGCATTCAGGTGGAAGGTCAGGAACTCGATTTTACGCTGCTGACGCCCAAGGGAACCATCGGGCCGGATTACCATGTCTATGTTTACTTCCATTTGACGCCGGAAGAACTGGCCTTGGCGCGCCGGCACAGGTGATCGGCTAGAGCAGGAGTTCGGTCTGCCCTCTGACGACCTTGTCGGCCGTGACGCTCACCTGGCCATCGGCGAAGGTGATCGTCAGGCGCGCAGCGGGGGTCACCGCTGTGGATGAGGTAACAGGGGCGCCGGTACGGTGCCGGACGAGAGCGAAACCACGGGCTAGCACTGCCTCGTAGGAGGCGCCTTCGATACGGGCCGTCAGAACTGCGAGCGCCGATCGGCGCAGCCCCATCTGCGCTTCGATCGGTGCCGGCGACAGCCTCGCGAAAAGCCCTGTTGCCCGCTCCCGCGCGGAGCGGACCATGTGCTGCAGTTCGGCGACCAATCGTACGCCGGCCAATTCCACCCGATGCCTTCTGGTGCTGATGAGCACCTCTGGCGAGGGGATCTGACGCTCGATGCGCTCCAAGCCTATGCGCTTTGCTGCCAGGAGGTTCGGCAGGGCGAGTTCGAGGCGCTGTGCCCGGTCGTCCAGACGCAAGCCTGCGTTGCCAAGGATAGACGGGAGGTCGGGCAGGCGGGCGCCAGCAGTCTCCAGCCTGGCGCGGCTCGTGCTGGTCGCCCGCACCAGCGCGCCGATCAGCCGGGCAGCCGTCTGGGCCAGATCGGCGATCATGTCGGACCTGGCGGGGACAGCCAGCTCCGCGGCGGCCGTGGGGGTCGGGGCGCGGCGGTCCGACGCGAAGTCGATGAGGGTGGTGTCGGTCTCGTGACCTACGGCGGAGATGAGCGGCAGGCGGCATGCAGCGGCGGCGCGCACGACGGCCTCGTCGTTGAAGGCCACGAGATCTTCGAGGCTGCCACCGCCCCGCGCGACGATCAGAACATCCGGGCGGGGGATGCCGCCGGTTGGCAGACTGTCCATGCCGGCGATCGCCTCGGCGATACGCTCGGCTGCCCCTTCGCCCTGCACCGGCACAGCCCAGAGCAGGATCGGACGGGGAAAGCGTCTGGCGATGGTGGTTTGGATGTCGTGCAGCACGGCGCCGCTGGCTGACGTGATGACGCCCACAATGGCCGGAAGGCGCGGCAGCGGCTTCTTACGATTCGGGTCGAACAGGCCCTCTGCGCCGAGGCGCACCTTGAGCAGTTCGATTCGGGCCAGGAGGGCGCCGGCGCCCGCATATTCCAGCCGGTCGATGATGAGCTGGTATTCCGAGCGGTCGCCGTAGGCCGAGATCTTGCCGGTCGCAATCACCTCGATGCCATTCTCCGGCTTCAATCCGATGCGCGCGGCTGCGGACTTCCAGATGACCCCGCGGATCTTGCCGCCTTCGTCCTTGAGACTGAGGTAGGTGTGGCCCGAGCCGTAATGCTTGAGTTCGGTGATCTCGCCACGCACGCGGATGCGGCCGAAAGCGCCCTCGAGCGTGCGCTTGATGGCACCGGATAGCTCCGAGACTGCATACTCGGGAATGTTGCTCGCCGGCTTGGCGGCTCCGTCTGGCGCTAGGCCGGCGATCTCGTCCATGTGCCTAGCCTATGCTACGCCGTGCCCTTGGCGGAAGACGGACGGGTTTACATGCGGGTTTTGCTGGTCGGCTCTGGCGGTCGTGAGCACGCTCTCGCCTGGTCTTTCTCGGCCAGTCCGCTGCTTACCAAGCTGTTTGTAGCGCCCGGCAATCCAGGGACGGCCACGATCGCCGAGAACGTGGCCATCGGGGTCATGGATGTGGCGGCCCTTGTCCGGTTTGCCGTCGAGCAGGCGATCGATCTGGTTTTTCCTGGTCCAGAGGCACCGCTCGCGGCAGGGCTCGCAGATGCTCTGGCCGCCGCAGGCATAAAATGCTGCGGGCCAACGGCGGCAGCGGCTCAGTTGGAGAGCAGCAAGAGCTTTGCCAAAGCGATTTGCGAGGCTGCCGCCATTCCTACCGCGCGCTGGGAGCGGTTCGAGGATGTGGATACTGCGGTCGAGTTCATCATGCGGCGCGGTGCGCCGATCGTGGTGAAGGCGGATGGACTAGCGGCGGGAAAGGGAGTCGTTGTCGCGAAGAGCGAGGCGGAGGCCCTGGAGGCGGTGAGTTCCCTGTTCGCTCAAGGAGGCCAAGGCGCTTCGGTCGTCATCGAAGAATGTCTTGAGGGAGAGGAAGTGAGCCTCTTCGCCTTGTGCGACGGCACGGACGCCATTCTGCTCGGGGCGGCACAGGATCATAAGCGCTTAGGCGACGGCGACACCGGCCCGAACACCGGGGGCATGGGTGCTGTTTCGCCGCCTGGGCATTTCGACGTCGGCAGGCAGCAGGCTGCGCTCGATCTTTTTGTGCGGCCGGCGCTGGCAGAAATGGTGCGACAGGACATGCCATTCCGCGGCGTGCTGTTCGTGGGTCTGATGTTGACGGCCGATGGACCCAAGCTCATCGAATACAACGTGCGGCTTGGCGATCCGGAGACCCAGGCGCTCTTGCCGCGCCTGCATACCGATCTACTGCCGATGCTGGTTGCCGCATGCGACGGGGCGCTCGGATCGCGTGACGTGCAGTGGGCCGACGTCGTCTCGGTAGCCGTCGTCATGGCTTCGCCTGGCTATCCGGCGGCGCCGGTGACAGGGGGAGAAATTGGCGGCTTCGCGCAAGCGGCTGCCATTCCCCATGTCGCAGTGTTCCATGCTGGGACAGAGAGACGTGGCGAGACGCTGGTTGCAGCAGGCGGCCGGGTTCTCACCATTTGTGGAACCGGTGCGGATGTGGCCTCTGCCCGGGCGGCTGCCTACGCAGGCGTCGATACGATCGAATGGAGCGGTGCCGTGTTCCGGCGTGACATCGGCATTCGGGCGCTGGCGGGCGCGCTGTCATGAGCGTGCACGCGAGCGCGAAGCCAGTGACCGTGCCGGACTTGCGCCGCATGAAAGGCGGGACGCCGCAGGTGTGGCTCACCGCCTACACCACGCCCATGGCGAAGCGGCTCGATAGATATTGCGACGTGTTGCTCGTCGGCGATTCGCTAGGAATGGTGCTCTACGGATTGCCGAGCACCCTTGCCGTGACGCTCGACATGATGATCGCGCATGGCGCCGCGGTGGTCAGGGGGGCGTCACACGCGTGCGTCGTGGTCGATCTGCCGTTCGGCAGTTATCAGGCGGGCCCTGAGAGAGCCTTCGATGTGTCGGCGCGTGTGCTTGCCGAGACCGGCTGCGCCGCGGTCAAGCTCGAAGGCGGCGTCGATATGGCTCCGACGATCCGTTTCCTGACTCAGCGCGGCGTGCCGGTGTGCGCCCATGTTGGGTTAATGCCGCAGTCCGTGAACGTCGCGGGCGGCTTCCGCGCCACCGGGCGCACCGACGATGAGGCCGCGCGTGTGGCGGCCGACGCCAGGGCCGTGGCGGAGGCCGGTGCGTTTGCCGTTGTTATCGAAGGCACACTTGAGCCGGTGGCAGCCGCCATCACGCGTGACATCGCTATTCCGACGATCGGCATCGGCGCCTCTGCGGCATGTGACGGGCAGGTACTGGTGATCGACGATTTGCTCGGCACATTCAACGATTTCACTCCGCGATTCGTGCGGCGTTATGCGGATCTTGGGGCGGAGATATCAAAGGCTGTTTCGGCTTATGCGGAGGATGTTAGGGCTAGGCGGTTTCCTGGGGATGAGCATACTTTTCGGGCAAGAAAGTAAAAAGGGAGCAGTTCTTTTTATAAAAAAGAACCAAAAATTTTTACGACTTCCGGCAGGGCGCGCAGCATTGCCGAGCCTACTGGTCCAAAAGTTTTTTGCTTCTTTTTTTCAAAAAAGAAGACCTTCCTTACTGGCGCGTTCGAAAAACATCCAGCGCCACTAATTTACCCTCTCTCTCGATATGCCAGAACGTCCATCCGTTGCAGCTTGGGGCGTTCTGCACAGCCGCGCCGACCTTGTGGATTGAGCCCCGATGGGTCCCGCATTGCAGTGTTCCGTCGGCCATGACGGTGGCGGCGACGCGTCGTGCGTGGTCAACCAATGTGGACCCTGGCGACACGAGGCCTTGTTCGACGAGGTTGCCGAATGGGACGCGCGGCTGGTCACGCTTGCTGGGCGTGGCTTCCATGGCGTCGGCGGCGACGGGTTTCGCTCGCCTGACCCGGCTCCAGGCTGCCTCGATGTAGGCAGGATGGCGTTCGATGCCGACGAAGTGGCGATGCAGACGCTTGGCGACGACCGCTGACGTGCCGGTGCCCAGAAATGGATCCAGGACGATGTCGCCTGCCATGGTGCTCGCGAGCAGGATGCGGTGGAGCAGGGCTTCCGGTTTTTGGGTAGGGTGCAGCTTGAGACCGTGTTCGTTGCGCAGCCTTTCGCCGCCAGTACAGAGCGGGATGAGCCAGTCGCTGCGCATCTGCAGATCGTCGTTCAAGGCCTTCATGGCGGCGTAGTTGAAGCGGTAGCGGCTGTCTTGCTGGCGAGCGGCCCAGATGAGGGTCTCGTGCGCGTTCGTGAATCGCCGGCCTCGGAAATTCGGCATCGGGTTCGATTTCCGCCAGATGATGTCATTCAGCATCCAGAAGCCGAGGTCCTGCAGAATGGCTCCTATGCGAAAGATGTTGTGGTAGCTGCCGATCACCCAGAGTGTGCCGTCCTTGCGCAGGAGGCGCCGGGCCTCCGTGAGCCATGACCGCGTGAAGTTGTCGTAGGCGGCGAAGTCGGTGAATTGGTCCCAGTCGTCATCGACGCCGTCAACGAGGCTGTCGTCGGGCCGTCGCAGTTCGCCGCGCAGCTGAAGATTATAAGGCGGATCAGCGAAGACGCAGTGAACCGACGCTGTCGGCAGCATGCGCATGACGTCCGCGCAGTCGCCGCGCAGGATCTGGTCCAGAGGCAGTTCGCGTGAGATGTCCAAGGGCCTGGTGCACGAGTGAGGGTGCCGGCAGGGGAGTTGGACCGACTTGCCTACGTTGGCGAAGGGCCGGTTGTCACGTCAACGCTGAGTCCCAGGCCGCGCGACATTGGGCTTGCCAGGATCACGAAATCGTGAGTTAGTCATTTCGAGAACAGAACTTACACATGCGGGAGTATTCGGTGCGGCTACGGCGTTGTCTGAGTTCTTGCGGCTGATCATTGTAGATCATGCCTGGACATGAAGCACTCGAGCGTGGAGCGCTCGGGAATAAAGCGACAGGACATGAGGAGAATGGCCTCGAGGCGCAGGCATACCAACCGTCGGCACATGAAGCGTTTCCGCACGCACTAACAGGACCTGCGTCGCTAGAACAATGCTCGAGACGACATACGAGATGGCGGAAGGGAAGCGGCTTCGTTCCCCTCATGATTGACTTGCTATCTGCGTACGACGTCGTCGCCGGAGTTTTGTGCGGGGAAATAGCCTACGGCTTTTACAATGTCGTTTGGATAAAGGCGCCTTTCGGGTTCGCCTTAGATGGGGCTGCTCTTCGAGAAATCATCTTCGGCAGCTTGATGGCATCCGCGATTTTGCGTGAACGCCATAATACCAGGGCAGAAAGCCTCTTCGCAGGTGGCCGGCTGTTGTCTGTTGTTTTGAAGCGTGGCTTTGTAGCGCTCGCTCTTTTGCTGACGATCGGTCTGGCCACACGACAAATTGGTGATCTGGCCCGATTGTGGCTGCTGGTTTGGTCAGCGTTATTTGCCTTGTGTGTTTTGGCCAGCCGGGTGGCGCTGAATGTTTACATCAAGCTGCTGGTACGCCGCGGCGCGCTACGCGAGGCGATCGCAATCGTCAATCTTACAGGCTCTGAATGCCGACTTCTCACTCGACTGTCGGGCGAAGCCGATATCGTCACGAGTGTGGATACGGGAGGTTTTCGCGACATGGATCCTATCGATGGTGAAAGCGATCGCTGGCGGCCGTCGTTAGAAAAGTCGCTTGAGGCTATCATGACGTTGGGCCGTGAAGGTGCGATCGACGCAGTCGTTGTAGCATTTCGTCAGGACGACTATCCAGGCTTGCTCGAGGCCGTTGGCACCTTGAAGGCCATTCCCGTCCAGATCGTCGCTTGTCCGAGCGATAGCTGGGGCGCGCATCGATCTCCCGACGTTCGGCTGTTCGGCGGTCTTCCCATGTCGGTTATGGCAACGAAGCCGATCTCTTTTTGGAACCTGGTCGTAAAAGCGATAGTCGATAAGATAGTCGCCGTAGTTTTACTTCTACTCGCCGCGCCGATCGTAGTGTTCATCTGCGTTGCTCTCATGATCGATAGTCCCGGACCCATCCTATTCCGGCAGCGCAGGAGCGGATGGCAAGGCAGCAGCTTCGTGATGTTCAAGTTCCGGACCATGCGGGTTGGCAGCGCCGGCGCCGGTCAGACCAGGCGCGGAGATGCTCGTTGCACGCGTGTAGGAGCGTTTCTCCGCCGTTGCAGTCTCGATGAGCTTCCACAGCTTCTAAACGTGTTACGGGGTGACATGTCGATGGTCGGACCGCGGCCGCACGTCGATGCGCTTCATACAAGCCAAATGGCGGGTCAGGCCATCGTCGCAGAATATGCCCAGCGTTATCGGGTAAAACCGGGTATTACCGGTTGGGCGCAGGTGAACGGCTTTCGAGGCGCAGCCCACACGGAAACCGAACTACGCCGGCGTGTGGAGCATGACCTATTCTACATAGAGAACTGGTCGCTACGCTTTGACATATGGATATTGTTCTCGACGCCGTTCGCCGTGCTCTTCGGCAGGAACGCGTTTTGAACATGTCTTACGTAAGTCCCGGAAAAGCCGACATCGCCGGCATCGCACATCCTGTGCTGAGCGACGCGCTTGTTGGTAAACCAATTCCTGAGCGGACGTTGGACGAAGCAGGTGAAGAGAAGCTATTCTGTTTAGCTTCTCGTCTGCTAGCACGTGTCAGCCGCCGCGTGTCGTCGCGCAGTCGTCCAGAAGTTCTTATCTTCTTTTCTTGTCAGTCAACGGGTAAAACATGTGTTGCACGGCAATTCTGCATTGCTGCTGCCTGCGCATCGAGAAGAGTTCTTCTTGTCGATGTCGTATCCGTCTCGGCTGGAAAGGCATGCGTGCCTTTAAGCGTCCTGCCCGATGTTGCAGTTGCAGGTCTATATTACGCGCGTTTGGAACTGACGCTCATCGATGCGGTTCACGGGGGATCATCAATCTTGACCGATGCGGTGCAGACCACAAGCCTGGATGTGGACCTGATCATCCTGGAAATCGGAGCGGAAGACGTAGCGTTCGGTGTTCAGATCGCGTTGTCCGATGAGGCCGGTACGGTTCTAGTTGCCGAGGGAGGCGTCGCCAATAAGCGGAACCTGAGGCACGTTATAGCAGCCCTTGAAGACGTCGGCGGGCTCGTGCTCGGCGCGGTGTTCGTTGCTCCACCAAACGAGAAATGAGCAAGGCTTTCTCCTTGCCGCCAAACCACGTTGCAGAATTTGCTGCTATCGCTTGTGCGCTTTCTTGCAGCTCCAACCTCTTGACATGGATGGGAGTTCCCTATGTTGCCGAGGGCGGAATTCTACTCTTTAAGCTTCATCCTGCCAATCTGCTATGCTTCGGCGCTTTCTTTCTCTACTGCTGGCGGCGTGGATGCCCCTCGTTAGTTCCCTGTCAATCGTGGAAAACGGATCGATTGCTGGCGGTGTATCTAGTCTCCTTGAGCTTCTGCCTCGTATCAGAACTTCTTCTGACAGGTGTAGGTAATGTCGTGGTCCTGCTCGACACGTTCTTCCCAGCAGGATGTCTGGCACTTGCATTATCCCGTTTGACGGAGACGGAGCGACAGTCACTCCTAAGCCTGTTGCGCCTCGCCCTGTTGTCTCATGTCGCTATTGCCATTGCTGAGTGTCTGTTCCATGCGACACTAATCCCGGTTCTACCAGGGGCCGCCTCGGATGTCCTCACGAAGGGTGACTTCCGACCTTTTGGCCTTTTCGACCATCCGCTAACCGGCGCGACAGCAACCTTGATTGGTTTGTTGCTGCCTGTTGACGAGGGCTGGGGACGTGTCCGGCGCGCCGGGTATTTCTTGGTCATGGGTTTGGGCCTTCTGGCGTTCGGCGAAAGATCGATGATCGCCGTCGCACTTGCGATCGCCGTCGCGATTTCAGCTTATGCAGCATTTGAATCTGTGTTGCACCGCCGAAGCGTAACGAAGGCCGTGTTTGTGTGTGCGTCCGTCGTGATGATTGCCTTGCTTGCTGTTTTTGTTTGTCAGCTGCTCGGGCTTGGCGAACGGCTCGGCGGCCATCTCTACTGGGACGGCAGTGCGCGGGTCCGCCTGCGGCAATGGGATGTCCTGGGCCTCATCGACTATCAACAACTAATCTTTGGCATGCCCAGACAGGAAGCGCTTGGGCTGCTTGAGCCCATGCGCATGAAGTTTGGCGTTCCCGTCCTGGAAAACTCCTGGTTGTTGCTCTTCATGAGCCTTGGGTTCGCCTTTCCGATCTTTGTCATCGGTATTGCGGCTTTGTCGACTTGGATCGCCCGACGTGGTGGATGGCGCGGCACCGCGCTTGCGATATCGCTCCTGGCTACTGCGTCGAGCAGCAATGCTCTTGGCCGAAAATCAATCATTTTGATCGTCTTCGTTGCCGCGGCGGCAAGCCTGCCGGCTCGACTTCGATTTGCGGGACCTTCGATGCGTCAGGTCCTCATTTTTGCTCGTCCTTCTCCATCCAGACAGGCCGTCTTCGAATGATCGTTGACCGTTCCATGGAATGCCCTCTGACGGTTGCGTTTTACATGCACGACTTCGCCGGTGGCGGGGTGGAGCGCATGCGCCTCGTGTTGTTCAAGGCACTTTCAAACAGACATGTTCGCGTAGCGGCGATCGTCAGCAAGTTCGGCGGTCCACTGGTCAACGAAATTCCGGCTTCGACCAGGATCGTAAAGTTGCACGCTGCGCGGACACTTGCTGGCATCCTGCCGCTGGCTGCGCTGCTCCGCCGGCGGGATTTCGATGTCGTCGTGTCGAATCTAGACCACAACAACATAGCCTTGTTGCTGGCGCGGGTGCTTGCGGGCCCCGGCACACGGATTGTCATAGCACAACATAACGCATTGAGCGCGGAAGCCAGGCTCGGCTGGCGCTATCGCATTGTCCCCCTGCTTTACAGGGTATTGTGGCCTTACGCCGATGCCGTCCTCGCCGTTTCGGAGGGCGTGGCGAGTGATCTGTCTCGCGCGGCTTGCATCGACCGCAAAGCCATCAGCGTGATCTATAATCCCGTCGTGGACGGCGACTTCTCGAACCGCGCACAAGCCACTCCCCCACATCCTTGGCTTTGCGATGCAACGATTCCTGTGTTTGTTTTCGTCGGCCGGCTGACCTACCAGAAGGATCCGGCAACGCTTCTGGAGGCGATGGCCAAGCGGCTTCTCGCCGGGCCAGCCAGACTCATTTTTGTGGGCTCGGGAGATCTGGAGGCGTCGCTTGCCGCGCGAGCGAAGTTTCTCGGTATTTCGGATCAAGTTTGCTTTGCAGGTTTCCAAGCGGATCCCTTGCCGTGGATACAGCATGCTACCGCATTGGTATCGAGTTCGCGCTATGAGGGCTTCGGCAACGTACTCGTCGAGGCGCTCGCCTGTGGAACGCAGGTAATTGCTACGGATTGTCCGTTTGGGCCGGCCGAGATACTCGGCGGCGGAGCGTTTGGGACGCTTGTTGCAGTCGGCGACGCAGAGGGGATGGCCACCGCCATGATGGCGCTGCCGTCACCAAATCCGCGGGCCGCCGAACGCCGGGCGCGAGCGGCCGTCTTCTCCGTGGCGGCTTGCACGGACCAGCATTTGGCTCTGTTCGCGCGCCTGATGCCTGCGCCTTGGCGGCGGCAGGCCCGGCGGATATTCGGTCTTGCGGTTACCTCGCTCGATGCCGTGCAGTGCGCGGCGCACATCCTTTCTCCGCGCACGGATGAGCGGGTACGCCTGTTGACGACACCAAATATCGATCATTTGCGTCTTCTGCGTCAGCCGGCGTTCGCTGAGGCTTACGCATCGGCCTCATTGGTTTGCATCGATGGTTTTCCGCTCGCCCTTTATGCCCGACTACGCGGCCTCCGCCCGTCCCGCCGGGTGACGGGCTGCGAAGTTTTTCATCACGTGATGAACGGAGCAGACCTTGCCAGGCATCGTTTTTTCTTCGTGGTCGAGTGCGGCGCGACAGCCGCGGCCCTGGCGGATTGGCTTCGGAGACGCGGACTGGAGCATGCGAGCTGCGTGGAGGTTGCGGTGTCTCATCTCAGCGACGATGAGGCAGCACAGGTGGCACTCGCCCAAACCGTAAGGCGATACGGTGCAACCATACTGGTCATGGCGCTTGGTGCGCCGGTTAGTGAGTTATTCGTCCATTCCCAGCGCGCGCGACTGCCCGGGTGCTGGGCGCTTTGCGTCGGCCAGGCCGTGCGAGTCGAGGTGGGCCTGACAAGGCGGGCGCCTTCGCTGATGCGGCGCCTGGGTTTCGAGTGGGCGTGGCGCCTTGCGCATGAGCCAAGGCGGTTGGGTGGGCGCTATGTCCTCGGCGCCGCTTGGTTCCCCGTGGCAATCGTTCGCGATCTTCTGTCGGCAAGGGCGGCGGCTATCCGGCGGTGACCTCTTCTCGGTTCGAGCCGTGGCGGCGTGACGGTGCGCCTTTGGATGGAAACTCCGCGAGAACATCCAGTCCTGTCGCAAGGGCCAATCCATCGGCAGTCCAGATCGTGTCGGCGAGCATGAAGCTGCCGGCGACGCGAGCGACAGTCGTCAGGAACGCCAACAGGGCTCCTGCAAGTGCTACCAGGATGCGTAGCGGCTCCGGGCGGGTGGGCACGCGCGCTGGCTGAATCATGCGAACCCTTGCCGTTCGAAGCTGATCTTCGGCTTCGGTTACATGCCTTGCGGAGAGTAGGCGGCTTTGGGCCGCCACGGCCTCCGTCGCCAGGCTCACCTCGCGCTGCAGGTTGTCGAATTCAATTTGGTCGTCGTCCAGAGCACGGAGTTGGTTGGTGACAGCGAGGCTCTCGGCCACGGCGGCGCGGTGGCGGGCAGCGGCGGCGGCAAGTTCCGCCGACGCACGGATGCGCTCGCGATGAATGTCGTCGATATTGGGGTTGCGGCCAGTTCTGACGATGGAGGGAGATGGGTCATGGGCCAGTTGCAGCAGTTCCTCCTCACGGGCGCTGATTTGTCCCTTCAGGTCCTGCACGGTGCGGCTGTTCTCGAGATAGCGGCCACGGAGCGCTGCCTGCCGGGCGCGTAGATCCTGCAACCCGCCAACCAGGGATTGCACGCGCGTGTCAGGGTCTTTTTCCGCGTAAAGCGTTATGGTGCCGGGTTCCGCGACCAGCAGGGCGGACAATGCATCAAGCCTAGATTTCTGCTCAAGTGCATCGGCGTTGGCGCCTGCTGCCACTTCCTCCGCGTTGTTCCGGCGATGCAGCAGAAGGTCTCGCTGGAGGGAAGCGTCCGATATAGTATGGGAGCGCTTGAAGGTGGCGAAAAGCGCCTCCGCTGTGGCGAGGCGCTTGGTGCTCACCTCGGCTGCCTCCTGCAAAGCCGATATTTGAGGGTCGTTGTAGAGGCGGCTGCGCCGGGCGGCATAACTGGTGAGCAGCGCGTCGAGCACGCTGGCGGCCCTCGTTGGGTCGGCGTGGTTGAAGCTGACTGTGATGACGTTGGCATCCTTGGACGCGAGGACCGTCAGATGCGTGCGAAAGCGCCTCAGCGCGCGTTCGAGCCGCAGGGCGGCTGGGTCAACAGTGGGCGAACGCCAGGGAAGCGTCAGGATATCAGCGAAGCGATGCATCAGGCGAGTCGGCAGGGCAGGTTGATAGTCGGCTGCAAGGTCAGGGTAGACGGCATCGATCCCTTGCATGCGCAGGGCGGCTTCGTGGAGGTCGTCGCTATCAAGCAGTTCGGTTTCGGCCTCCATGACCTGGTCGAGGCCTAACGCTGTGTTATTCAACTCAGGCGATCCTGCGTCCGGCCGTACCGTGTATTCGGGCGCCGGCAGTACCGCGAGCGTCGCGGCTGACCGGAAGCTCGGCGGCAGGATTGCCGCGAGCAGCAGGGCGAGCAGGAGAACGAGGGCAAATGTCTCAGTGGCGCTTCGGCGCATATGGCGGAGATGGCACAGGAATTCCTGCCAAAGCACGGCATCGCTGCCTTCTCCCTCCTCCGTCTCCATGTGCTCTTGGAGCCTCGATGACGCCTCGCCATGCTGGGATCTCAAGGCTTGCGGTCCCTCTTCCCCACCAGGAGCAAGGCGAAGGATCACACAGGAAGGGAACCATGTCTATTCGTAACGAAACTTCAATGAAAAGGCTGGGGCTTCCCAAAGTGCTCTACTCGCGTCAATTAGCGGGTGCAGCACGAGACGTTTGGCAGAGGGTTTATTCATGAACGCGACGACCGAGGTCCACGCACCTGCTCACGCCCACGCGGGCGATGGGACGACGCGCCGGGACTTCCTCACACTTCTGGCCCTCGCCGGGGCGGCAGTCGGCGGCGGCGCCATCGTTTGGCCGTTCATCGATAGCATGCAGCCGGCCGCGGATACCTTGGCTGCCGGCGAGCCGATCGATGTGGATGTCAGCAAGATCGCTCCGGGACAGCAGATCGTGGTCGTCTGGCGCGGCAAGCCCATCTTCGTGCTCCATCGCACCCCTGAGGCCCTGGCCTCGCTGCAGAACCCGAAGGTGGTCGCCGTGTTGAGCGATCCGAACTCGCATGTCCTGCAGCAGCCGCCATACGCGGTGAATTGGCACCGTTCGGTCAATCCGGCGATTGCCGTCATGGTGGGCATCTGCACCCATCTCGGTTGCGTGCCGGCGATCTACCCGAACGCCGGCAACGACCCTGTGCCGAATTGGCCGGGCGGATATCTCTGCCCCTGCCACGGCTCAAAGTATGACTTGGCCGGGCGCGTGTACTCGGGTGTGCCGGCGCCCTATAACCTGCCAATTCCGCCACATCGCATGATGAGCGCGTCGAGCGTTCGGATCGGCGAAAACCCCCCCGGTCAGACTTTCGACCTGAACTCCATCGTTCAAGTCTGATCTAACCAAGCTCCTCGTGCCATGTTCGGCCATCGCGCTCGATAAGCGCGATGGCAGCCGTCGGGCCCCAACTGCCTGCGGCATAAGGACGCGGCTTTTCTCCCGCTGCCGACCAGGATTCGAGGATCGGTTCCACCCAGCACCAGGCTGCCTCGACCTCGTCGCGCCGCATGAAGAGGCTCGGATTGCCGCGAACCGTGTCCATGAGCAGGCGCTCGTAAGCGTCCGGGTAGCGCATGGAAAAAGCTTCCTCGAAGCTGATGTCCAGGTCGGCCGGACGGAGGCGAAGGCCGCCTGGGCCAGGGTCCTTAGTCATCAGGCCGAGTCGTATGCCTTCCTGCGGCTGCAGGCGGATGACGAGGCGATTTGCCTGCATGTCGGCGGCGTCTCGCGGAAAAACCGAGATGGGGATGTCGCGGAACTGGATGACGATTTCGGAGACCTTCTGCGGCAACCGCTTGCCGGTGCGGAGATAGAAGGGGACGTTCGCCCACCGCCAGGTGCGCACCTCCAATTTCAACGCCACGAAGGTTTCAGTCGTACTGGTGCGGCCTTCACCTAGGTCGGCCAGGTAGCCATCGACCGGTTTGCCGCCCACCGCACCCGCCGCATATTGGCCACGCACCGTCAGGTGGCTGACTTCATGGGCGGCGACGGGGCGGAGCGCCCTGAGGACCTTCAGCTTTTCGTCACGCAGCGCGTCGGCGCGCAGGTCTAGCGGCGGCTCCATGGCGAGGAGGCAGACCAGCTGGAGCAGGTGGTTCTGCACCATGTCGCGCAAGGCGCCGGAGTGATCGTAATAGTCGCCGCGGCCTTCTACGCCCACCGTCTCCCCGACGGTGATCTGCACGTGATCGATGACATCCGCGTTCCAGAGACGCTCGAAGATGACGTTGGCGAAGCGCAGCGCGAGCAGGTTCTGGACAGTTTCCTTCCCCAGGAAATGGTCGATTCTGAAGATCTGGCTTTCCGTGAAGACGCGGCCTACGTCGTCGTTGACCTGGCGGGCGGAAGCGAGGTCATGGCCGATCGGCTTTTCGAGAACGACGCGTGCCTGCGCGGTGACGAGACCGTTGGTAGCGAGGTTCTCGCAGATTGCGCCGTAGAGATCGGGCGAGGTGGCTAGGTAGAACACCCTGACCCGGTCCGGACTGCCCTCGAAAAGCGTCTTGAGGGCGCCGAACCCGTCGGCTTTGGCGCCGTCGGTCCGCGCGTACTGGAGCACTTGCAGGAAGGCGCGGATACACTCCTCGGTGAGGTCGGCGGAGGCGACATGATCGCGCAGGGCGGCTTCCGCGCGCTTGCGGTAGGTGCCGTCGTCCAGGTCGGAGCGGGCGGCGGCAATGATCCTGCACGAGGCGGAGAACTGCTTGTCGCGGAAGCGGTGGTAGAGTGCCGGCAGCAGCTTGCGCAGCGTCAGATCGCCGGTCGCGCCGAATACCACGCAGTCGAAATCCTCAACCGGAATGATGGTTGCCATCGGCAGGTTCCTTGTCTGAGCTTCAATCGGATCTGGGTTGCTATTTCGCTGTTGTCACGCGAAGCGAGTTTGTGGTGCCGGCCTGGCCGAAGGGAATGCCGCCTGCCACCACGATCTGTTCTCCCGGTTTGGCAAACCGTTCGTCCCGTGCAATCCGGGCCGCTCGAGAGACTGCATCGCCCATCGTTCGCATGTCGGCAGCGACAACGGCGTGCACGCCCCAGGCCAAAGACAGCCTGCGGGCGACTGGCGCTTCGGTGACAATGCCGAGGATGGGCTGGGTTGGACGCTCCCTCGCGATCCTCAGGGCGGTTGCACCCGACGCTGTGAAGGCCGCTATCGCCTTGGCGCCGATGCTGCGGGCGACATCGCTGGCGGCAGCCGCAATCGCACCCGAACTCGAGCCAACTGTCGCCTGCCTGCCGGCATCCATGAGCGATCGCCAGCCCTGATCCTGCTCCACGCGGGTGACGATCCGGTCCATCATGTCCACCGCTTCGACCGGGAACTGTCCGGCTGCGGTTTCAGCGGAGAGCATGACGGCGTCAGCACCGTCGAAAACGGCGCCTGCCACGTCGCTGGCCTCGGCGCGCGTGGGCGCTGGTGCGGTGATCATGCTCTCCAGCATCTGGGTGGCGACGATCACCGGTTTGCCATGTTCGCGGGAGACTCGAATGATGCGCTTCTGGGCTAGCGGCACCTCTTCGGGCGGCAACTCCACGCCTAGGTCGCCACGCGCCACCATGACGGCGTCTGACAGGGCGATGATTTCGTCGAGCTGCTCGAGTGCTTGCGGCTTTTCGATCTTCGACACGATCCACGCCCGGCCGTCGGCGATCGCACGGGCCTCTGCCACGTCCTCGGGGCGCTGCACGAAGCTCAGCCCGATGAAGTCCACCCCCTGTGCGAGCGCGAAGGCGAGGTCCTCGCGGTCCTTAACTGTGAGGGCGGGGATTTGCAGCAGGATATCCGGCACGTTGACGCCCTTGCGGTCGCTGAGCGAACCGCCGACCATGACCTCGCAGTCGAGGTGGCCACCGCGGTTGTGATCCACCCTGAGGCGCAGTTTACCGTCGTCGAGGAGGAGCGTTGTGCCGCTCGATGCCGCGGCCAGGATCTCGGGGTGGGGAAGCTGCACCCGGCGGGAGCCGCCGGGGGAAGGGTCGCTGTCCAGGCGAAAGGTCTGGCCGGTTTGAAGATGGACGCGGCCGCCGCCGAAACGCCCGATGCGGAGCTTGGGCCCTTGAACGTCGGCCAGGAGGCCGATGGGGCGGCCGGTAGTCTCCTCGAGCGCACGCACCAGGGCCACGCTGGCGGCATGATCCTCATGGCTGCCGTGCGAAAAATTAAGCCTGAAGACATCCACGCCGGTGTGGAAGAGGCGCGCAATCATCTCCTTGCTGCTGCTGGCGGGGCCGAGCGTGGCGACTATCTTGGTGCTTCTGTGGCGGCGAAGGCGAGGCCTGGAAGGCATGGCATCCTCGATCAGGGGGTAGTCGCGGCTCCGGTTGCACCCCATTGCCGGCGAGGTCATCGGGTGCGTACGCCTTATGGCGCAGCCAGCCGGCGACCACCATGTTCCGAGGAACCGTCCGGAGATCCCATGCCACCCACTCTCATCGATGACGAAATCCGCCTTCAGTTAGAGGCGGCCGCGTTCCGGCGCTTGCTCCGGCATCTGCAGGAACGTAACGATGTGCAAAATATCGACTTGATGACGCTCGCGGGTTTCTGCCGGAACTGCCTCTCCCGCTGGTATCGCGAGGAGGCGGCTGAGCGCGGCGTGAATATCGCGGATCCTGACGCGCGCGAGATTGTCTACGGCATGCCGTATGAAGCATGGCGAGCTCAATACCAGAAGTAGCTATTGAAGGTCGGCGCTTAGACCTATCAGCCAAGCTTCACGATTGACGCAACCTGCCACCCAGCCTATCCGCCGCGACCCAGCCTGCTCTTCTCCGCTGCCGGACAGGAGCGCGCTGACCTCGCTGACATCAAGGTGATGCAAGAAATGCCGGACGCCCAGGAAGCCACCCCACGAGCCGCCGCTGCGAAGGTGAGCGACGAAGTTCATGGCATCGCTGTGGACCGGCTGAGAAGTATCATCGAGCGTATCGAGCGGCTTGAAGAGGAGAAGAAAGCGCTCTCCAGCGATATCAAGGACATCATGGCCGAGGCTAAAAGTGCCGGGTTCGAGCCGAAGGCGCTTCGCAGAGTGCTGGCGGCGCGTCGAATGGAGGCGCAAGAGCGTGAGGAGCTTGAGGGCCTGCTGGAGGTCTACATGCATGCTTTGGGCATGTAGTTTGATCGATTGGGCACACAGCAGATGGATTTGCCATCGGCCGATAACGTCGTACTGGCGCAGTGCCTAAAACAGGTGATTGCCGCTAGATCACAGCAAGCGCGGGTTCGGGTAGGTAAAGCCCTTAGATTTCGTTACGTCCGGTTCGAAACTGCAAAGTCTCCGACATGACGTGTTGTTCGACCGCCCACTTTTTCGCAGCCGATCGCCGGTTCGCCTACCGCAACCTTGTAGAACTAGCGGCCGCCCCATCCTGCGGCAGCGATTGTAGTCGTGGCTGGTCTGTGTCTCTGCAGGCATCCTCCCTGCCGTTGCGCCCAAGCCGTTGATGCAGCCGGCTCGGCCCAAAGAGTTTTGAAACCGGACTAGGACTTTTCTCGTAACGTTTTTTGGTGTCGCCAGCCTCCGACGTGCGCCTGCTTTGCTCAGGAACGTTCTCCAAACGCCGCTTTGAAACTCTCGTCCGGATGACCTAGATAACATGGTCTCAGTGTTTCCTGGGAACGCCTGCGCGTTGTGCTCACTCGTGCACCCCGCTAAGGTCCGCACCTAAATGGTGCCGAAGGACGCTCCCTCGGCGTCGCAGAACATGTCGAGTAGAGGACGCCCATGCCTACCTTGCCGCCGTCGGATCTTCTTTGACTTTCATTTCACACGCCCAGAACGCAGAGGATGTGGTGCTTTGGCGCGCGCTGGGGCACATCCAAAAAGGGTTCTACATCGATGTTGGTGCTTGCGAGCCCGACGCCGAGAGCGTCACGGCGGCGTTCTATGAGCGTGGCTGGACAGGCATCAATATAGAACCGTCCCCGGCGGCGTTCCGACGCCTTGCCGAGGCTCGCGCTTTGGACATCAATCTGGAAGTGGCTTGTGGCGAACTGGATGGTGAAGCGGCTTTCCTGCTTGTGGACGGCGGCAATGGACTATCGACGTTGCAACTCGCGGCCCAGGAAACGCTCGAGCGGGAGGGCTGGACAACTGAGAGCCGAATGGTCCGGGTCCGCCGGCTCGCCGACATCTGTCAGGAATATGTCCATGGTGATATCCATTTTCTGAAGATCGACGTCGAAGGCGCCGAAGCTGCTGTGTTAGAAGGGTGCGACTTCGATCGGTGGCGCCCGTGGGTGATTGTCGTGGAAGCCACGCGCCCGAATGATCCTGCGCCAGCTTTCCAAGAGTGGGAGCATCTACTTCTCGGTGCGCGCTACATGCTGGCCTATGCCGACGGGTTGAACCGCTTCTACGTGGCCGAAGAACATAATTTCCTCGTTGAGCGGCTCGGAAAGCCGCCGAATGTGTTTGATAATTATGTCGGCGTGGGGGAAGCCCGTGCACGGCACGGACTTGCGGCATCCAGCGCGCGTGGTGAGCGCACGGAGGCTCGCCTAGCGGCTGCCGATGCACGAGTGGCGGCGCTGGAATTGCGTCTTTCGGAAGTACAGGATCGGTTGACCATCCTCGCAGCCGAGCGTGACGCAGCGGTGCAGGAAATGTTCGAAGCGAACAGGGTGGCTGCGATTACTGCGCTGCAGCGGCAAAGTCTGATTGACCAATCACGGGTGCAGCCGATTGTTGTTGACCCATCCCTGCCGACGGTGGAGGCTTTGCTCAACAGCACATCTTGGCGTGTCACAGCGCCCATGCGTGCCCTGGTTCGGCTGTTCAAGCGGTGACACTGGCATCTCCCGAGGGCCTCAACTTCAGCAACCTGGACGCCGAGATTTGCGTCATTGGGCGGTGCGACTTCAACTCTGGCATAGGCGCCATGACGTATGCCGCCTGCGAAATGCTGTCACGAGCCTATCCGACATGCATCCTCCCAACAGACCCATCATTGCGAAACGGCCCTGCGGTCTTCTTGCCGAACGGGAGGCACATTCCAGTCTGCCATAATCCGAACTCCATTAAAGTTTCCTTGTTTTGCGACGTGCTTTGGAATGGAGTGCACGACCGTAATTTTCTTCTCGTCCCGCAAGACAGTCTTCGCATCGCTTGGATCGTATTCGACTCAGACGTGCTCCCGGCGATGTGGGTAGACATTCTGAACAACCGCTTTGACCTGCTGCTCGTCACCAGCCCGCATCTCCTGGCAACAGCGCAACGTTCAGGCGTGGACATTCCAGCCGCCTGCATGCCTATTCCACTCGACCTTGCGGGCGCTCTGGCCGCTTCGACGCCCCGGCGGCCGTCAGGCTTAGTACGCTTCGGATCAGTCGCTGCCTTCCACCCGCGCAAGAACACCGCTGCTGTAGTCGACGCCTTTGCGGCGGCTTTCCGCAAGCGCAGTGATGTGTCGCTTGTTCTGCATTCCAACCTCGCCTTCGCCGGCATGGATGCCAGTCTTCGCACTCTCATCCAGCAGGCCGGCGCCGCGAATATCACGCTCAGCCATGCAGCTTTGCCGGCTGCCGAAAAAGACAATCTGCTTCGAGAGTTCGACGTCTTCGTGAATTGCTCACGCGGGGAGGCCTACTCTATCGGCCCACGGGAAGCCCTCGCGACTGGCTGCGCGCTCGTTCTATCCGACATAGGGGGCCATGCCGATCTTCGCGGTATTCCGGGCGTGTTCCTGATCCCAGCAGAAATCGAGATGCCGGCACGTTATCCGGAAATCGATAACATGGTGGTTGGTCGCCAACGCACGCCTACTCTGGCAGCGATCCAGAAAGCCCTTGTTGAAGCGCGGGAGTTCGCCCTCTCACCGGCGTTCGAGGATACCATGCGCGCCCGCCGTACTGCTGCCGCGCAATGGAGCTTCGACACTCTGGCGACGCCATTCGCTGCGCTGATGGATCCCGCACTCAAGCTGTTCCGCAAGGCTGTACGCCCGAATCAAGACGTCATCGTTCCAAAAGGGTACGAGCGGACGGTTACCCGTCATTTGGGCTCGCGCGCGTCACGCTTCCGCCATGTCAACAGGCTTGTGACACTAGGTCATGATGGCGGCTTTTTTTCCATCTTCAATGCCTTCATCTCTCACGCTGTCTGGGGCCAACGTGAGGACCGTTGCCATGCCGTTCTACCGGATTGGGACGTAGGCCGCATGCTTGCCGCGCAAGGCTCGAAACCGATGTTGAGCTTTTGCTACGGCCGCCCCGAAGATGGCAACATCTGGTGCCGTCTCTTCGAGCCTATCTTCGGTTTTAGTGCGGCCGAAATGAACGATCCTGACATTCTCTACGAGCGCGCTACCAGGCCGACATACGTGCACAACGAGCTGTGCGAGCCGAAGATGACCTATGTGCACGCCTATAAACTTTATGGCAGCCCCGAATTCTCAGCCTGGCGGAGACAATACCATGACGTATTTGCTCGGCACGTGCGACCTCGGGCGGACTTGCTCGCCGACATTGAGAGCTTTGCGGCCCGGCATTTTGAAGGACGACTTGCGATAGCGGCGCATGTCCGTCATCCCAGTCACACGGTAGAGCAGCCTGGCGCAGTCATCGCTCACGAAGACGCTTACATTGCGCAAATCTACAAAACTCTCGCCGAACACGGTCTGTCACCGAACGACGATGGCTTCACGATCTTTTTGGCTACGGACCAGGAGCGTGTCGTTAGCCGCTTCCGCCACATCTTTGGTGAGCGTGTCGCGTGCCTTTCTGGCGTCAGGCGCACCAGTGACGCGGAGGATGCCGCCTATGGCGTTCTATCCGAGAAGGAAAAGCATGGCGACGGCCATCAACTTCAACACCTGGTGGCGGCTAACCGAAGCGCCTGGTCGCTTTCGATGGCTGAGGAGGTCATACGGGATGCCTGGTTGATGGCACGCTGCAATGTCTTGCTCCATGTGGTAAGTAACGTGTCCACGGCGGCGTCGTACATAAACCCGGATTTGGAGATGGTGTTCTGCAAAGCCGCTTGAAGGACGAGGTAAATACGCGGGTCGTCATCACGGGTGGTTCCGGCATGGTTGGCCAGGCACTTGCGGCCGAGCTCGGTACAAATGGTTACGAGCACGTCACTATACTCACGCGCGATGATGTCGACCTGATGGACGCGCCCGGAACGGAGGCAGTCTTTCGCACCATAGAGCCGAACATCGTCTATCATTTGGCTGGTCGCGTGCATGGCATTATGGGAAATCTGGCTGGGCAAGGGCAAGCTTATTTACAGAACATCCGGATCAACACGAACGTTGTTGAGGCGGCAAGACTAGCCGGCGTTCGCAAAATCGTCGCCATGGGTTCGACTGCTATCTACTCCGACAGCGCGCCGCGACCGTTCCGTGAAGAGCACATATGGACTGGTGCGCCGCATGGATCGGAAGCCGCATATGCCCACGCCAAGCGCGCGATGCTGGCACAACTAGAGGCCTACCGCGACGAGTATGGTCTGGATTACGCCTATTGCATTGCGACCAACATGTTTGGTCCGAACGACCGCTTCGATGAGCGCAACGGTCACGTCATTCCATCGCTTCTCTCCAAATTCGAGCGCGCCTTGCGAACCGGGGACGCGGTAGAGGTTTGGGGTAGCGGTGTACCCAGGCGCGATTTCCTTTACGCGCCCGATGCAGCGCAGGCACTGCGCCTGATCGGAGAGCGCTTCTCCGGTGCGATTAATCTGGCTACCGGCGTGTCCGTTTCCATAGCCGAGGTTGTGACATTAATGGCGAAAGTCATTGGGTTCACCGGTGCGGTCCGGTGGGATCGTAGTAAGCCGGATGGACAGATGTTGCGTGACTACGATGTCTCCCGGCTTCGCGGGCTGGGCTTTACGCCCGCGCACGACCTCAGCTTAGCGCTTGGCCAAACCTTCTCCTGGCTGAGGAATCACCTGGAAGAAGCACGGCGCTGACGCAGTGAGGTCGATCCGACAGCTCGACAAGCACCGCAACAGAACTTCTTACTGCAATCCTGTAGTCTCCAGGGTTAGCGCTTAGACGCTATCGGCAATTGCTTCCACGTCTCAGTAACTTGCGTTTGCAGCAGCGTGTAGCGCGATCTTCTGCCGGGTTGTCTGAAGAACAGACGTGAAGCACTGCGTGTCACTATCGCTCAGGCGAGCGCCCGGACTTTCCGAGAGAGTTTGCGGTTACCTCTCTAAGAGCCGGTCGCCCAACCGGATACTCTGCCCTTCCCGCACACTCGGCATCATGTTCATCCCTGCAGGCGCCAGGACGATGATCGTTGAGCCGTGCTCAAACCAGCCCATCTCATCGCCTTTGTTCAGGACAACATCGCATCCGTAATTGCGCTGGAATGGCGGACGGCCGCCGCTGTCGAGTGGCAGGAAGCTGAGCCGGATACCGGAGACCAGAATGGCGGCGACCGCAACCAGAGTGAGCTGCTGGTCGTTTTCAGCCAGCCTGGAGCGCACGACGACGCGTTCGTTACGGCAGAAGAGACGTGCGACGCGGCGCAGGGTGGGCGGGTTGACGTTCCAGCGGTCCCCAAAGATATGGCGCACATGGTTGACCTTGCAATCATAGGGCGCGTGGAAGCGGTGATACATGGATGAGGTGAGGCGAAGGGTGATGTAAGTGCCGCCTTCGAGGCTTGCCGCATCGTCCGCGTCGCCCAGCAGGTCGGTCAGCGCATATTCCATGCCTTTGACTTGCAGGAGTTGACCGCTTCGAACGATGCCTGAAGCACCCACGATGGCGTCGCAGGGGCTGGTGAGAACGTTGGGGTTCGGATCGATGTATCTCGCGCCGGGCTTCAGGCGCCGCGTGAAGCAATCGTGCATGCTACGAAAGTTCGAGCGCTCGGCATCCGATAGGTCTAAATCGGCGAATGCGCGCCAGATCCTTAGTGCGGCTGCGCATACCAGCGGGTTTTCGCTCCGGCTGATCCGGCCAACCAAGTGGCTGGCAAGGCGGCGTGGTATGTGATTGGTAAGCGCGTAATTGAGCGCGTCGATTTGGGCGAGCTTCGATAAGGTGGCGCGGACTGTCATCGGGTCACATCGTGTTTGGTTTTGGAGGCTGATGCATGCTGCCAGGATTGATGTCGGTGACGCCTGTCGTAGCGGGTGCTGCGGCTTTCGGCGCGCTTTTCACCAAAGGACGTGCGCGGTTGGAACTGTCGCGTGCGAAGCACCCGTCGCTGGCAGGGCATGCGCGGTGGTCGCGGCGGATTGCCGGGTGGATCCCGTTCTATGATTACGACGACGCGAAGTTCTTCCGATGCGACGGTGCACCGGATGATGTGGCGCTTCGTCGGCGCGAAGGTTTCGCCAGGCTCGCCGATCTCTATCGTGAGCGCTTTGCGCGCACGGCAGCGCTGACGGCCGAGAGCCGCGACGCCATCTCGGACCTGCAATTCACCAGCAGCTATCGGGTACCGTTCCAATTCAGCAAGCGGGTAAGGGAGAAACTTGCCGCCGGATCGTTCCTGAAATCCGCGCAAGGCGTCACGGTGACCGACATCGACGGTAATGTGCTTTACGACCTCACCGGCTCCTATGGCGTCAATTTGTTCGGACACGACTTCTACAAGCAATGCATGCAGGCGGGCGCCGAGCGGGTACGTGATCTTGGAGTCATGCTCGGCGCCTATCATCCGGTAGTAGCGGAGAATGTCTCGCGGCTGCGCGACATTTCGGGTCTGGCCGAGGTGTCCTTCCACATGTCGGGCACTGAGGCTGTGATGCAGGCCGTTCGTTTGGCACGGTATCATACGGGGCGCCGCCGGCTCGTGCGGTTCTGTGGCGCTTATCATGGCTGGTGGGGCGACGTGCAGCCGGGTGTCGGTAATCCCATACCCGCCGACTCTACGCTGACGCTGGCCGAAATGTCGGAGCGAACGCTGAGGGTCCTGGGGCGCCGCCGCGACATTGCCTGCGTACTGATCAATCCCTTGCAGGCACTGCATCCTAATAATGGTGCGCCATCCGACTCGACATTGGTCGATAGCAGCAGGCGGGCCCATTTCGATCGTGAGGCCTATGCCGCCTGGCTGCGCAAGCTGCGCGCCGTGTGCGACGAGCGCGGCATCGTGCTGATCTTCGACGAGGTATTCGTCGGCTTTCGTCTGGCTCCGCATGGCGCTCGTGCTTATTTCGGCGTGCAACCCGACATGATCACCTATGGCAAGACTCTGGGGGGCGGACTCCCGGTTGGCGTTTTGTGCGGAAAGAAGGCACTGATGCGCAGGTTCCGCGACGACCGCCCAGCGGATATTTGCTTCGCCCGTGGCACCTTCAATGCGCATCCGCATGTCATGGGTGCGATGAACGAATTTTTGCACCGTGTCGAGGACGCGGACATCCAAGCTTTTTACGAAGACATTGACGCGCGCTGGAACGGCCGGGCTGCCAAGCTGAACGCCATGCTGGTGCATGCCGACTTGCCGGTGCAGGTGGCGAACCTGTCGAGCATCTGGACGGTCTTTTATACCGCGCCCTCGCGCTATAATTGGATGCTGCAATATTACCTGCGCGCGGAAGGGCTGGCGCTGAGCTGGGTCGGCACGGGGCGGCTGATCTTTTCACTCAATTACACCGATGCCGACTTCGACGCCGTTGCTGCGCGGTTCGTTGTTGCGTGCCTGGCTATGCAACGTGATGGCTGGTGGTGGGTAGCAGAGGGTGCGACGAACAAATCGCTTAAGCGGCAGGTGCTTCGGGAGTTGGTTGGGGTGGCGGTTGGAAGAAAGAAGGTAAGGAAGGCCTTCTTTTTTGAAAAAAAGAAGCAAAAAACTTCTACCCTTTGGGCTAGGCCTTCACCAAGATCTCGGTCCCAAAGTCGCAAAAGTTTTTTGGTTCTTTTTTTCAAAAAAGAACTTCTGACTTCCTTTAGTGCCCGGCCTCCATAGCCTCTTCCGAAAACTCGTCGTCCTCTTGCTCGTACTCGCGACGGTTCAGCAGAGCCAAAGGGGCACTGCGATACAGCATGATGTCGTTGAAGGGGTCGGTGATGATCTTGGTTGCCCAGACTAGGCCAGTCTGCACGTCCTTAATGATGAAAAGCTGGATGGTGCGGAAAAGCAGCCCAGCGCATCCGATGGCAAGCCAAAGGATTCCCAGATGGTGCGCGAAGGCGAGCACATTCTCCGGTGGGCGGCACAGGCCAAGCGCTGTGGGATCGATGACCAGGAGGAGTGGCGAGAGAGCCCAGACGGACATGAGAACAATCTTGCGGCGGAGATTATAGCCGACCTTGATCTCCTCCTTGTACTCGTGTGAGGCGTCGTTTACGACGTCGTACGTCTTCGGCTCGAACACCAGATGGCCGATCTGGCGGCTGGTCATCGAGACAAGCCAGGCCAAGAGCGCTGCCAGGGCAGGATCCTTGAAGAGCAGCAGGTAAGCACAAACGAAGCTCGATGCACTGAGCAGGTGCAACGATTGGTTCACCAGGCTGTGGTGGTAGTAGCGGTGATCGTCCCATCGTTGAATGCGGAGAAGCTCTAGAAAGCCGGACATCGATGTTCCTTTTGCGGCATAACGGGGGGCGAGTTCGGCTCAGGCCTAGCCTTAGCTTAGTTGGGCTGTGCGTCGGGGAGCCTGGTGACGCGGACAAGATAGAAGTGGCCTAGCGGGGGCAGAGCGCGCTTCTCAAGCAGCCTTACAGTCGGTGAGGCGGCGAGCCAACGCTCGTAGCGTGCCCAGGAGAATTCTGTCCGCCAGCCGAGCCGGCTCGTGAGGGGCATCAAAAAGCCTTCGATGGCGCCGCGGATGCCGCTTTCGGCACCTATCCGGGTTGTCAGGATGATCTCGCCGCCTGGGCGGACCACGCGAATGAATTCGTTGAGGGCGCGCTCCGGATTGGGCACTGCCGTGACCACGTATTGTGCCACCAGGACATCGAAGGAGCCGTCCGCGAAATTGAGTTGTTCGGCGTCACCATATTGGATGGCCTCGACATGGGAGAGGTTCTGCTTGCGCACACGGTCGCGTGCCTTGTCCAGCATCGGCTCCGATATGTCGATGCCAACGATCCTGTTGCTTTTGCGGTAGCTTGGGAGGGAAAGGCCCGTGCCGACGCCGACTTCCAGGATCCGGCCGCCGATCTCCTCGGCGGCTTCGACTGCCGCTAATCGACCTTGGCGGAACACCGGACCGAAAACGGCATCATACACGGGTGCCCAACGTCCATAAGCATTGGCGACGCCTAGCGTATCCATCTCGATGTCGATTGCCACTCGGTGCTCTCCAGTTTGATGCGCGTTCCGGATCTTGGAACTCTGCTATTGAGATACTCGGTAAAAGTCTAATTTCCGCGAGAGTACGTCACGAATCCGTCACGCGGCTGTCACTCACACGTATTCGCCATGCAATACCGAGTTCCAGCGCCGTGTGTGTTGCATTTGCGTGAAACCACCATCGGAGACGCGGTTCTTGCCACAATGAACGCCATGGTCATGGAAACTTCACTGATGCGGCGCGGGTGCTTGGCCTATGTGCAGTATCGGACGTAGAGGACGCCGGGACGAAAGCCGGCGCGGCAAATGGTCGCCTTTTGTCATTCCGAAAAGACAAGTTACCGAAGTGTATTCATTTCGGATCTGCACCTCGGGACTAGAGGATGCCGGAGCGATTTTCTGGCGCATTTCCTCGGATCCTTCAGGTGCGAAAATCTGTTCCTGGTGGGCGACATCGTCGATGGCTGGCGACTGCGAAAGTCCTGGTATTGGGATGATCTGCACGACGAAGTCGTGAAGCTCATACTCCGCCACGCACGGACCGGGGCTGATGTGCAGTATGTGCCGGGCAACCACGACGAGATGTTCCGCGCCTGGCTGCCGCTCGGCCTGACGCTTGGCGGGATAAAGCTGGTTCATGAGGCCGAGCATACGACCGCCGATGGCAGGCGCCTGCTCATCCTGCATGGCGATCAGTTCGACAGCGTCGTGCGCTACGCGAAGTTCATGGCCCTGCTGGGCGACTGGGCTTACACCAATGCCCTCAACCTCAATCGCTGGTTCAATGCGGTCCGACGAATGATGGGCTATCCTTATTGGTCGCTCTCGCAATGGGCAAAGCGCCAGGTGAAGGAAGCGGTTAAGGCGATTGACCGGTTTGAAGAGGCAGCGGCGGGAGAGGCACGGCGGCGCCAATTCGACGGTGTGGTCTGCGGCCATATTCACCAGGCGGAGATGCGCAAGGTGGACGGCGTGCTGTACCTCAACACTGGCGATTGGGTGGAAAGCTGCACCGCCCTGGTGGAACACCACGATGGAAGGCTCGAACTTGTCGAGTGGGCAGTCCGGAACGAACTGGCTTTCTTTGAGCCTCGCCGGCTGCTGGTGACTGAGGCCGCTAGCTGATCCGGGTTAGGTCATTTGTGGTAAGTTTGATAATCTAGAAAGATACTAAAACCGTTTTCTCCGCTCGGTTCTTGCCTGAAGGTATCCTGAGCCTAGCCGGTGATGCTTCGTGGCTCGCTACTTTGCTTCAAGTCGTAAACGGCCTCAAAGAGCCTGATGAGGGTGTTGAGCGTGCGTGTGTCACAGTTGTTGCAGATGTGCTTCATTTCCTTGTCTAGCCTCACGAATTTCTCATCGTCGCTGACGATCGACGGCTGTACGACACTAAGCACAGCCTGTCTTAGGTTCTCTCTTGCATGTCTCGTGTGGGCTCGCGGGGCCAACGCACGCTTCCTCGGTAAACTTGGCGCTTCTCGTTCCTAACGCGGCATGGGCGAGTTGAGCAACGAAAATGCATTTCGCCTGTAATACACACGCGTGTCGCTGGGACTTTTGACGTTTGCGCTCTAGGCCGGCGGCTCTAAGGCAAAAGGATAAAGGTCAACAAAAAAGGCGGTTCTGTCGCCGATTTCAGCGAAAGACCGACGGTTGCCGGGCCGAGCTTATGCTCAAGCGCTATGCCGTACTTCCTCTATAGGAAAGTCACGACCTCAAACCTAACGCGAATGCCAGATCCTGTGCGTAGGACCGGACAATCGCTACTTCATAATCCTGTTCTGCGGTGCGCCAGACGCGCACATCGAGATGGCCGGCGCGTGTTAATGCGAGATCGCCGATCCGAAAACGGTCGGGAGTAAGGTCAATAGGAATGGTGCGCGCGAGCAGTTCGCGAACATTTGGGCCAGTTAGGGCAAAAATTTCCCACAGATCACTTTGGTCGGTAACGGCTGCCACCCCTTGCAAGCTTGTGGTGAGCCTCCGCGCAAGGCTAGCGTCGCGACCAGAGCTGGCGATGTAGCGGCCTGGCGCCACGCAAGAGAGGGTGATGGTGCCGGCCTGAACGAAGCGGGCCGTTGTGGGGGCATCGATGCCGAACTCGGCTGACAATGCGGCACGGAAGCGATCGTAGTCGCGGAACGCACTGAGGCCGGCTATGGAGCGAAGGCTAGCTCGGCTTACCGTCATGCCGCTGTCGTCAGCCATGGAGCGCCTTCCCGGCCGGGTCGTGGAACACGGGTGAGACGATCTCCACGTCGGTTGCGGTGTTTTGCAGTGGGTTGACGGCGCGGAAGATCCGTCCGGTGTGGCAGCCACCGCCAGCGAGGAGGGCCAGGCCGATCCAGCCTTCAAGCGTTGCGGAGTAGGCTGCAGACGTGATGTGTCCGTGGTCGTTCTCGGCGATCGCCTTCTCGCCAGCGGGGATGAGGTGGGCGCCCGCCTGGATGAGAGCGCCTGCTCTACAGGGGCGCAAGCCTACCAAGGCTTGGCGCTCCGGGCTGAGCAGGGCTGGGCGTTGCGCCAGGGCGCGGCCGATGAAATCCTTTTTCTTGGAAAGCATCTTGCCAAGGCCGAGGTCGATCGCCGTGGTCTGGCCGTTAAGCTCGGCGGCGACCGCGTGGCCCTTTTCGAGGCGCAGGACGTTGAGCGCCTCAAGGCCGTAGGGAACGGCGCCCGCCGCCTGCAACGCGGCGGCCAGGGTGGCGCCATGGCTTGCAGGGACTGCGATTTCGTAGGCCTTCTCGCCGGAGAATGAAATGCGGAAGAGGCGGGCAGGGATCGTGCCGCTTATGACCGCTTCGGCCGTGCCCATGAACGGCAGCGCTTCGTTGCTGACGTCGAAGCCCGGGCTGACGAGTTTCTCGAGCACAGTGCGGGATTGCGGGCCTGCAAGGGCGAACTGGGCCCACTGGTCGGTTACCGGTTCCAGGCATACATCGAGGTCGGGCTTTAGGATCTGCCGGCAGTAATCAAGATGACGCAATACGGCAGCCGCATTTGCCGTCGTCGTCGTCAGAACAAAATGTTGGTCGGAGAGGCGCGCTACTGTGCCATCGTCGAAGACAAAGCCGTCTTCGCGTAACATGAGCGCATAACGTGCCTTGCCTGGCGATAAAGTTGAAATGGCGTTGGCGTAGATGAAGTCGAGGAAGACGGCGGCGTCTGGGCCTTGCACGTCGATCTTGCCGAGAGTGGAGACGTCGCAGAAGCCCACGGCGCTGCGAACGGTCTTCACTTCGCGGTCGATGCTCTGCTGAAGGGTCGTCTCGCCAGGCTGCGGAAAATGAGTAGCGCGCAGCCATTCGCCTGCGTCGATGAATTTGGCGCCTTGTTGTTCGGCCCAGGCATGAGCGGGCGTGCGACGGGTTGGACGGTAGTGGTGACCGCGGTGCGTCCCTGCGAAGGTGCCGATGGCGACCGGCGTATAGGGCGGGCGAAAAACGGTGGTGCCGGTCTCGGCGATGGTGCGGCCGGTAAGGGCGGCCATCAGTGCGAGGCCGTTCACGTTGGACGTTTTGCCCTGATCGGTGGCCATGCCGAGGGTGGTGTAGCGTTTCAGGTGCTCGACTGCAGTGAAACCCTCTCGCGCAGCCAGGGCAATGTCTGATGCCGTGACGTCGTTTTGGTAATCTACGAAGGCTTTTCCGCCTGTATCGGGTACTTGCCAGAACGGCATGATGGCGGCGCTCTCGTCGCCGGTTCTGAAAGCCGGCGTGGCTTCGGCCAAAGAGCCGGCCAGTCCACCTCCCGCCTCGTGGCCGGTTGCGAGTGCGTCAGCGAGGCAAAGATGTCCCGCGGCGGCACCGGCGGCCTGCAAGCCAGGCGGCATCGGCCCGGGGACGAAGCCGGCTATGGCCTCGTTCCAGACAGGCTTTCCGCCGTGGTGGGAGGCGAGGTGGACAGCCGGGTTCCAACCGCCTGAAACGGCGAGCAGATCGCAGTTCAGCGTGGTTCCGGCAGCGCGGCCGCCGAGCACCAGCTTTTGAAGATGCAGTTCGCCAGTGGTCTTAATGACAGTAGAGCCTGTGAAGACCGGAATGTTGTGCGCCTTCGCCAGGCTGAGGAGCTTGGCCGGCAGATCAGGCCGGGGATCGATGAGGCCTGCGACCTTGATGCCGGCGGATACCAGGTCGGTGATGGTTGCTGCGCCATCATCATTGTTCGCGAAGACGACGGCGCAGGTGCCGGGTTTGACGGCAAAGCGGTTCAGGTAGCTGCGCACGGCACCGGCCAGCATGATGCCTGGCATATCGTTACCCGCGAACACCATTGGGCGCTCGATTGCTCCGGCTGCCAGGATCGCGCGTGGTGCCACGATGCGCCACAGGCGCTGGCGGGGCACGGATTCGAATGCGGGCAGATGGTCGCCGACGCGTTCCACGCCGGCATAGGTGCCGCCATCGTAGATGCCTGTGATGGTGGTGCGTGTGAGGATGCGAACACCGGGCATATTGCGCAGCTTCGTCTCTGTGTCGGCCAACCAATCGGCGGCAGGTCGCCCATCGATGATGCGCCGGTCCGAAAGTAACCTGCCTCCGACGGTGAAGTCCTGTTCAGCGACGACGACGCTTGCACCCGAGGCGGCTGCTTGAAGGGCGGCGGCCAGCCCAGCGGGACCAGCGCCGATGATCAGCACATCGGCAAAGATGCTTTGTTTCTCGTAACTGCTGGGATCCGGCAGTCCAGAGGCGCGGCCTAGCCCTGCCGCGCGTCGGATGAGTGGTTCGTAAACCCGCTCCCAAAAGGAAGCAGGCCACATGAAGGTCTTGTAGTAGAAGCCGGCGGCAAATACCGGCGCCAGCAAGCCATTAATGGAGAGAAGGTCGAGCTTCAGGCTAGGGAATCTGTTCTGGCTGCGGGCGGATAGGCCGTTGAAAATTTCGGCGATCGTGGCGCGGGTGTTCGGCTCGCGGAAGGCGCCTTCACGTAACTCGACGAGGGCGTTCGGCTCTTCGGGTCCTGCTGTGAGAATACCACGCGGCCGGTGATATTTGAATGAGCGGCCGACTAGCCTGATGCCGTTGGCGAGCAGGGCGGATGCCAGGGTGTCGCCTTCGTAGCCTTGCAGGGTTCTTCCGTCGAATGTGAAGGTGACGGGACGCGTACGGTCGATGAGGCCGCCAGAGGCAATGCGGAATGGCTGTGTCATGAACGAAGATCGTGCGTTTGTCTTGAGCATGACGCGCGCACTGGGAAGTGCTTCGGCGTTTTCTTGGTGGGTTGCCTAAGCGCAACCCACCCGACGGAGCCTACGAACTTCCCCATTATGCAATGGTCGTCGAGAGGATGGCGTGGGTGCGGGTATCGCGCTCAACTTTTAAAAACTGTCTGCACGCGGCGGCGTGATACCAAAGTTCGATCTGAGGGCCGGCGATGTTGTCGCGCATATAAACGTAGTCCACCCAATCATCCTGAGGCGCATCGATCCCAGGGCGCTTAAGCGTGGCGTCGGTTGCGTAGCGGAATTCTTCTATGCCGCGTTCGCCGCAGAAGGGACAGGATAAGCGCATGGATCAGATGCTCCGATTGTCGACAAAGAAGTCTACGCTTCCTGTCATCAATGAAGCACCACATCGGCGCCGCCGCCGGACTCATCCAGCAGCCGCCCGGTAGCAAACCGGTCCAGACGGTACGCCGTCGCCACAGGATGGGGCTCGTCGCGCGCTACCAAATGGGCGAGGCAAAGGCCGGCCGCCGGAGTGGCCTTGAAGCCGCCTATGCACCAGCCTGCGTTTAAATAGAGGCCTTCGATAGGCGTGCGATCGATGATCGGGCTGCCGTCCATGCTCATGTCCATGATGCCGCCCCAGCTTCGCAGCATGCGCAGGCGGCCGATCGCCGGCATCAGCGCCATGGCCTCCTCGCATGTTTCTTCCACGCAAGGCAGATTGCCGCGTTGTGCGTAGGAGTTGTAACCATCAACGCTGGCGCCGAACACAAGACCGCCCTTGTCGGATTGGCTGATATAGAAATGGCCGGCGCCGAAAGTGATAACGGAATTAATGAGCGGCTTCAGGCCTTCAGTGACGAAGGCGGTGAGAACGTGGCTTTCTATAGGCAGCCGCAGGCCGGCCATAGCGGCGACCCGCGAGGAATTGCCAGCGACGGAAAGGCCGACCTTCGGGGCGGCGATGAATCCGCGTGAGGTTTCGGCCCCGAGAACCCGGCCGCCCTCTATGCGCAGGCCGGTAAGTTCGCAGTTTTGCAGGATGTCGACGCCGAGCCGGTCGGCGGCGCGGGCGTAACCCCAGGCGACGGCATCGTGCCTGACGCTGCCGCCACGCTTCTGAAGCAGGCCGCCCATGATCGGGAAACGAGCGGTGTCGAAATCGAGGAATGGATGAAGGGCGCGTATCTGGTCACGGCTCAGCAACTCCGCATCCACACCGTGCAGACGCATGGCGTTACCGCGGCGGATGGCAGCGTCGCGTTGGCCATCGTTGTGGAAGAGGTTCAGAACGCCGCGTTGGCTGATCATGGCGTTGTAGTTGATGTCCTGCTCCAAGCCCTCCCAAAGCTTCAACGATGTTTCGTAGAAAGGGATGTTGCCTGGCAGCAGGTAGTTGGAGCGTATGATCGTCGTGTTGCGGCCAACATTGCCGGACCCGACCAGGCCTTTCTCGATGACTGCAATGTTGGTGAGGCCATGGTTTTTTGCCAGGTAATAGGCGGCTGCGACACCATGGCCACCGCCGCCGACGATAATTGCGTCATAGGCGGCTTTTGGCTCCGGAGACCGCCATTGCGGCTTCCATCCGGTCTGCCCTGCGAACGCCTGAGACAGGACCGAGAAGATCGAGAACCTGTTTGTCACGCGGCAGGTGCCACCGTGTGCTCGGCGACGGCCTGCCAGCCGCGAGCCGCACGCCAGTCCGCTGGCAGGCTAGCGAAGCGGCTTATGCCCAGCTTCGCAATGTCCGTGAAGCTGCAGGTGCCGGTCGTGACCAGGTCGTGGATGGCTCGACCGCTTGCCGGCGAAAGGCCGAAGCCCACGCTCGACATGGTAGCGACCGTGACATTGGAGGGCGACGTCAGGCGGTCGATGACAGGGCGCCCGTCCGGTGTGTTTTCGATGATGCCAGCCCAACTACGGATGACACGGGCATGAGCGGCGCGCGGGAGAAGAGTTGCGAGCCTTCCAGCCAGGTTACGAAGGAGCGGTGTCGATGGCCTTGCTGGTTGCAGGAACGCATCCTCGCTCAGCCATTCGTGCGGGCCACCACCGTAGGCGAGATTGCCGCGAAGCGTCTGTCGGCCGTAGAGTCCATTGCCGTCCACTCCGCCGATAGGTTGCAACGGCAGTGGCTCCGTCACGATCATTTCCGCTCGCGCGGATGCCAACGGCAGGTCAATATGAAACTTCTTCAGCAGCGCTGCGGTTTGCGGGCCGGCTGCAATTACAACCGCGTCGCAGCCGTGCACCTGACCATTCGCATGAATTTCGGTTACCTGGCCGTTGCGGGTGGAAAAGCCGTCAACGCTGGTGTGCTGGAATATTCGACCGCCATGATCCTGTAGTGCCCAGGCATAAGCCTGCACAGTCCGCTGCGGGTTTGCATGGCCGCCAAAATGAAAATATTGTGCGCTTAAAGCACGTTCGGTTGCCAGTGGCGCGAGAACGCGAAGCTGCTTGGTGTCGAGTTCTTCGGAGTCAAAACCCATTGCTTTTGTGAGCGTCGCCATGGAGCGATAGCGGCCCTCGTCGGACTGCGTCATGTTGATGACGATGCGCTCACGACGATACTCGGTAGGGTAGCCGAGCATTTCGTCCATGAGCGGCCAAAGCCGTTGTTCTTCCTGGAATAAGGGACTTTGGTAATGCGTGGCGCCCCCGCCGTTGCGGCCCGATGCCTCCCAGCCGACAACGAAGCGCTCGAAAACGCTCACGTCATGGCCGGAGCGGGCGAGCCACCAGGCGGCGCTTAGGCCGGTTACGCCTCCGCCTATGACGGCTATGGTCAAAGGAAGAGCTTCTTTTTCAAAACAAAGGAGCAAAAAACTTTTGGGAGTTGGCACAGCATTTGAGGGAATGCTGGGCTAAAAGGGATGAAAGCTTTTTGGTTCTTTTTTTCAAAGAAGAACTCGCTTGCTTGCTCGCTCACGCGTGCATGTTCCCACCACCGCCCGCTTCGAGCAGGGCGGTTTCGGCCGGTGTACCGATCATGTCGTAGGGGATCCATTGCGTGCGGATGCCGAACCACACATCCCACCCATGTACCATGCCATCATCGGCCAGCACGGAGAGAGGTAACGGGCGAACCGGTGCACGATAGCTCGCGAGGGGAACATTGGAGACCTCGGTGCCCGACGCCAAAGCGAGTTGAAGGGCGATCTGCTCGCGGCACCGCCTGCCTTGGCAGGGACCCATGCCGGCGCGGGTGAGGCGCTTGATCTGGTCTGGGTTGAGTGGCCCGTCATTCAGCAAGCTGCTGCCGTTTCGGGCATCCATTTGGTCAGACTTCCAGCCGAGATAGCGGGGCGGGCGAATGTCGTGCAATTCGGCGCGGGTTACTTCTTCGCAGAGGCAGACGAGCGCTTGGTCACCGCCGGTTGCTATGAAGGCGCGCATCCAGGCGGTTCGGTAAACGGTCGTGTCGCGACCCGTCTTTACGTGAGCTGATGTCGCGAGTGCGGGCGTGGGTCCTTTGTGCTCCAGCCAGGCGGCGGCGGCTTCGGCGGCATCGCGGCCTTGCGCCTCGCAATCAGGCTGAGGCGCCAAGCCGGCGCAATCGCCGGCGCAGAAAACGCCTGGGAGTGACGTGGCGCCAACCGATGTGGTGACGGGGACATGGCCGCCCAATTCACCGTAGAAGGCGATTTTGCAGCCGAGCACCCCGGCCAGTTCGATCGCTGGTATTGCGCCGATAGCGAGGCAGATCGTGTCGCACGCAATGTGCTCTGTGGAGGCGGACTCATTCTGGAAGACAGCCGCTGTGACACCGGTCGCGTCACCCGTAGCCCGCAGGATAACGGAATTCGTTTGGATGGTAACGCCGCGCTTCGCCAGCGCGTCGAGTAGTGCGGGCGTTGCTTGTGGTTCGGCAAGTACCTCGAGCATCGCCGCGACTTCCAGGCCGTGATCGAGAGCTGCAAGCGCGGTCTCGGCGGCCAGGTCGCCGGAGCCGAGGATAACCATGCGCTTGCCGTCGAAGGCATCGTAGCAAGTCAGAAGGCTGTAGAGGCCGCGCGCCCCCATAACGCCTGGGAGATCGACGCCTTCGAAGCCGAGCACGAGGTCGCGGGCGCCTGTGGCCAGGATGAGCGCGTCGAAGCCGCACATCCAACTGCGGGCGCCGTCTGTAAGACCGGCGCGTTTTGAGGGCAACGCGTTCAGCGCCGGACCATTCGCGAAGATGCCCCAGGCGCTCTGGCCGAGCCGTACGTCCACGCCGGCATCGAACGCGGCTTCGATAGCAGGCGTCGCGACGACAAGGCGCTCGACCATGCGGGCCTGCTCTTGCACGGACGCGTTCATGCGCTGGCCGTAGAAGAGTGGGACGTCCAGGCCCATCATCGAGGCAGGCACCGGGTTTTCGTCGATTAGCACCACGCTCAGGCCGCGCTTCGCGGCCTCGATGGCGGCTGCAAGGCCAGCAGGACCGCCGCCGATGACAAGCAATTGGGCGTGTTCGTCCGGGGTGGCAAATTTGTCATCGATCGCCATCGGGTCAATAGCGCGATTGCGGGACGGGGCAGCGTCCATCATGCGGCTTCCAGTGCCTGGCGCAAATCTTCGATAAGATCGTCCTGGTGTTCGATGCCGACTGAAATCCGGATCGAATTCTCGTCGATGCCGACTTCTAGCCGGCGCTCGGCGGGCACATTGAAGTGTGTGGTTGTCGCGGAATGGCAGATGAGGGTTTCGGTGCCACCCAGGCTGACCGCCATCTGCATGATGCGTAAACGATCGAGCATGCGGAAGGCAGCCGGTTCACCGCCGCGGATTTTGAAGGTGAAGGTGGAACCCGCTCCTTTGCACTGCCGGGCGAAAACAGCGTGTGCGAGGCTACCGGGTTCGACGAAGCCAATATAGTTCACCGCAGAGATAGCGCGATGGCCGCGCAGGAATTCGGCTATAGCGCGGGCATTTTCGCCGGCGCGCTCAGTGCGGAGATGCATGGTTTCGAGCGAGCGCAGCACCATCCAACAGGTGTGCGCATCGAGTTGGCTGCCGAGAAGGGTGCGCAACTGCTTCAGCGTGTGGATGGGGCCGGCCGCGCCGCTGACACCGCCGGCAAGAAGGTCGCTGTGCCCGCCAGCGTATTTCGTTAGCGAGGTCATGCAGAGGTCGGCGCCGTGGGTGAGCGGATTCTGCTGGAACGGACCCAGGAAGGTGTTGTCCGCTACGACGAGAGGACGGTGGTCCTGCCGTTCGGCAATATCGCGGGCGACTCCGGCGATTAAGGCGATGTCGGCGATGCCGCTTGTCGGGTTGGCTGGCGTCTCCACCATGACCAGCCCAACGCGGCCGCGGGCGCGGGCTATTTCGGCGGCCGCGCGCACCGACTCCTCGTCCAAAGCATCCTTGATACCGATTGGCGTAATGCCGAAGCGCGTCAAATGACTGTAAAGAAGCCCGTCCGTGCCGCCATAGATCGGCTTGGTGTGCAGTACGCAGTCGCCGGGGCGCAAAAATGCCTGTGTGATGGTGTTGATTGCCGCCATGCCGCAGTTGAAGACGGCTGCATCCTCGGCACCGTCTAGGGCTGCCAGCCGCGCCTGCAGCATCGTCATGTTCGGATGATCGAGCCGACCATAAATGTAGGCGGGACTGCGTTTTTCCTCGAGCGGCGTGGCGCGGAAATAGTCTGCGTGAACGTCCTTGGCGTGCTGGGCGCTGTGGTAGGCAAATGTGGAGGTGGAATACAAGGGCGGCTTGACCGAGCCGTGATGCGACTTGGCGTCGTAGCCGGCGGCTATCGTGAGAGTGTTCCGGTGCAGCCCTTTTTCGTCCATGTCAGCTCAGCCGTTCGAGCGCGCGATCGGCTTCCTGGCAGTACCAGTCGGTGAAGCGGCCGACGAGCGATTCCGCCTCTTCCGAGTAAGGACCGGGAACGTAGCCGAAGGAATTGACCCCGCGCTGATTGTTCTCGACCAGCTCGATATCCTGCTTGTTTGTTGTAAGCCACAGCGCCGCGAGACTTTCCACATGGTAATCCACGCCCTCGACGGCCTCGCGATGCACATACCATTTGGTGGTGACAATCGTCTCCTCGGGACCGCTTGGGTCGGCGGTGAAGACGAAGGTATAGTCGGCCAGAGCGTGACAGAAGCTGTTGGGCTCGGCGGCGAACCGCACCGACCCGATGTCGCCGCCAAGCTTGTCCACCATGAGCGGGTGGACCGAATGCTTGCCATCCATGGTCATGGATAACACGCCCTCGTTCAGCGGGAAGCGGATCGCCTGCCACCAATCTCCCAAGGTGGGCCCGACAGGTAGCCCGGCTTCTTCCATGCGCGCTTCAAAGCGCGCGACGCGGCCGTGTTCGTCGGCTGCGAAATGGGCCTTGACCTCAGCGGGGAATGTCAGTGCTAGGTCGGGGTGACGCACCGAGCAATGGTAGCACTCGCGTGCATTCTCCATCACCAGCTTCCAGTTGCCTTTTTCGACGAAAACCGCCTCGTGGGCCAGTTTGGCGTTCGGCAGGTCGTGTGGTGCCAGGAGTGGGCCTAGGCCCTCGGCGAATGCGTCAAATGGCGGAGGATCTTCGGCGAGGCTGGCGTAAAGAACGCCGGCGACGTTGCGCACGTGGATCGGCCGCAGCGCGTGTTCGGCGGGGTTGAAGCACTCTTGCATGCGTCTGGCACGGACGAGGCGACCGGTGAGATCATACGACCATTGGTGATACGGGCAGACCAGTACCGGGCGCTGGCTGCGGCCAGGCGGGCAGACCATCGCGCCGCGGTGACGGCAGGAGTTATGGAAGCCGCGCAAGGCGCCTTCGCGATCCCGCAGGACCACGATCGGCGAGCCGCCTACAGTGAGAGCGAGCGCGGCACCCGGTACTGGCAGCTCACACTCCAAGCCGACAAGCACCCAGTTCCTGGCAAAGATCGCCCTCAGGTCGAAGGTGAATGCCTCATGTGAGGTGTAGAGTGCCTGCGGCAGCGAATGGCCAGGCCGACGGGATTGCAGCAACTGACGGACGCGGCTGAAATCTTGCATGGCACCCTTCCAGCGGGCTTCCCGACACCGCCTCTTTATGGCTGATGCCATATGCCGTGTCGGTTGGATAATGCCTTATCATCATCATGCTATTTGGAATTAGCGTCGCGATCAGGGCGGAAGGCTGAGCGAAGGATGTTCTTTTTTGAAAAAAAGAACCAAGAAACCTCCGGGCATTTCGACTCGGTATTCCCGCAAGCCCGACTCCAGCTCGTAAAAGTTTTTTGCTTCTTTTTTTCAAAAAAGAAGACCTTCCTTCCTTCTCGCGAAGGTTTTCACATACAATGGTAACTTTCGACCGGCGCTGGCTCCCCCTCAATGCATTACGCGCGTTCGACGCCGTCGGCCGCCACCTCAGCTTTACCGCGGCCGCGCAGGCGCTGAACGTGTCGCAGAGCGCTGTCAGCCGGCATGTCATCGGTTTGGAGGAGCTTCTCGGGCGGCAGTTGTTCGAACGCCGGCCTCATTCCCTTGCCCTGACCAAGGCCGGCAGTTCGCTCTTGCCGATCGTGCACGGCTCTTTCGACAGGATCGAGCAGGCGTTGAACGACGTCGTGAGGGGCGGCGGCGGACTGCGCACGCTGCGCCTGCAGCTGCCCCCCTCGTTCGCACAGAAGCTGGCGCTTCCGATACTGCAAGGCTTCCGACGGGAGTTTCCTGACATTTTCGTCGATTTCTCGAGCGTGGGCGTCACGGGAACGCCACGAACAGAATCCGATGTTGCCGTCATCTACGACCGTCCACGCACCGGCGTTGCTGTTTCAGACCTGCTCTGGATGTCGCGGGTGGCGCCCGCTTGTAGCCCACGGCTTGCCGCCGCCCACGCTGGCAAGCCCTTAGATGCCTTTGTGGCAGCTAACGAACTGCTGCACGTCAAGCTGGACGGCGAGTCGCCCGGCATGATCTGGGAGGCGTTCGCGCGCCACTTCGATCTCACCATGCAGACCAATCGTGGACTCGCTTTCGACACTGCAGCACTGGCCGCACAATACGCCGTCGGGGGTGAAGGCGTTGCTCTGCTGGACGTCGATCTTTTCGCCCAAGATATCGCCGCCGGCTTGCTTGTGACGCCCTTTTCCGAGACTTTCGAGGATGGTTACGGGTATTTTCTTAATCTCGCGGCGGAGGATCTTGCCGACCCGGTGATTTCCGTATTTCGCGCTTGGATGATACGCAATTTCGCTCGCGGGAGAGTCCAGGAATAAGCACGTTCTTTTTTGAAAAAAGAACGAAAAGCTTTTGCGAGTTGGCGTGGGTCCGGTAGCGGCGTCCGGCTTCTAACTGCCTGTGGGGCAGCTACAAACAAGGTCAAGTCACGCCACGACGTGGGACGCGAGACTGATAATGAACACTGAGACTCCGATGGGCGGACTGCGACACGCCACCACTGCCGACATCCCGGCGATTGTGACGCTCATGAACCGTGCATATCGCGGGGAGGGCGGTGAGGCGGGGTGGAGTCACGAAATCACCTACATCGATGGCTCGCGTACAAGCGAACGGCTGTTACGCGACGATATGGCTGCGAGGCCTGCGGCGAAGCTTTTGCTCTGGCGATTGCCTGCCGGATCTCTGCTAGGTTGCGTCTGGCTGGAGCCGTTGGGCGATGGTGTTTGGTATCTGGGCTCCTTGAGCATTGACCCGGCTTCGCAAAACGGTGGCCTTGGACGCAGACTGCTTGCGGCGTCGGAAGACTGGGTGCGGACGCAAGGCGGGCGGGCGATCAAGATGACGGTCGTCAACATACGCGCGCCGCTAATCGCCTGGTACGAACGGCGCGGCTATGAGCGAAGTGGAGAGACCGAACCGTTTCCCTACGACGATGCTCGCTTTGGTGTCCCAAAGCGGTCTGACCTCCACTTCACCGTGCTGCGCAAGCAGCTTGCGTAGGCGGAGTACGCTCCATGGACGGTTTGCACGAGCGTGGCGTGGCGGGTTTGGCGAGTCTCCCGATGTACGACTTTGCTGAGTTGCGCGAGCCGACGGACGCGTTGTGGTCGGCTATTGCCAAGCGTCTGACGGAGGAGGGCATTGCCGCGCCGGCGTTCCTGAGCCGTGATCTGCCTTTCGACGCGCTTTGGACCCACCCGGCTCTTCTGCTTGCGCAGACCTGTGGCTATCCGCTCGTCACCGCGCTGAGGAACAGGGTCGCTCTGGTAGCGACGCCGCGTTACTGCGCGCCAGGGTGCGATGATGCGAATTACCGTAGCGCCATCGTGGTTCGCAGCACTGAGCGGGCTACCGTGCTTACTGATTTCCACGGGCGGCGATGCGCTATGAACAGCTGGGACTCGAACAGCGGAATGAACATGCTGCGCGCTGCCGTGGCGCCTTTTTCGAAGGGAAGCGAGGCTTTCTTTTCGGAAATTGTTGTCACGGGATCGCACGCCGGAAGCGTCCAAACGGTAGCTAAAGGAGATGCCGATGTGGCGGCAATAGACTGCGTGACCTGGTCTCTTTTGCAGGAGGTGCAGCCGGCGGAGACGAAGGGACTGCGGGTTCTGGACTGGACCGAAGCCACGCCCGGGCTGCCTCTGATCACGTCTTTGATGACCGACGCGACGGCTCGTGGGGCGCTGCTGCGTGCGCTATCCTATGTTGAGAGCGAACCGTCGCTTGGAGGCGTTCGCGCCGCCCTCCGCTTGGATGGTTTCACGACAGTTTCTTTGTCGGCATACGGCGCCATTTTAGCGCTTGAGGATAAAGCGCAAGCTGCCGGCTACTCGTCGTTGCGCTGAGCTTAGGCGGAAGCTTTCTCTCAACAGCCAATCCTGAGAGCTCTTTCTAAAGAAGAGGGTGGCTTCTCTTTTTACCGGCTTCGAACCAGCAAAGCCTTCATATAGTTGCCGATGTCATGGGGCTGCACCTGTGCACCACGAACGATTTGGTCAAAGTGCCGGGTAAGGGCCCGAATGTGGTCGGTCGAGTGGAACACGAAATAGGTTTGGCCGAGATAGATCGCCGCGCGCATGGGGCCGAATACTGTCAGCGGCACGGAAAACAGCATCTTACGGTCATAAAGAAAGAGGCGGAAGCGCGGGTAAAGTTCGTCGCAAAGGGCGATGATCTGCTCCAGTTGGGCGCGGCGAACGGACGGCGGGAGAGTGCGCCATATATCTTCACCCCGAGCAAACGCTTCGAAGGTTTGGACAGCCGTGCAGCATTCGATTTCGGTCTCAGGTTGGCGCAGATAGTCGAGACGTGACTGGGTAATCTCAATACGACGGCGCGGGCTCAAGGCAGCGCTATGGCCGTATTCATCCTCGATTACCGCCTCCGTCTTCAGAAGGTCGGGGAACGTCGTGGAGATGTGCCGGATGCGGTAGCCGGCGGCTTCCTTATGCCATTGCAGCAGACGTTCATCGAGGGGGCTCGGGGCATCGCGCTCTATTTGTAGGCTTTCGGCGACCATGCCGCCGTCGGGCCGGTCACCTTGGCTGAGGCCAAGAAGCCAATCGAGCGAGGTGTTGCCGACCTGGGCGATGGCGGCGATCGACTCGACGCGCGGCAGGCGGTCGGCTCCTGGAGCGAGCAACTGGGAGAGAGTGCTGCGATCGATACCCGCAGCGATGGCAAAGTCGGTCTGGCTCATCTCAGAGCGCGCGAGGACCTGCCTGAGCCGCTGCTGGAACAGCGGCAGGATATTTCGACGATCTAACGCTTCAGCAACCGGTCGCATGCGAAACTCTCGACCATGAAACCGCGGTAATGCGGCATCTGATGGGTTAACGCAACACATGCCGCGTTTGAAGCGCAAATGCAGCTTTTTCTACACAAACGCTTCAAGCCAGGAGTGATGTTGTTCCTGCATGATGATGCTGAGGCCAGAACAAGACTCGCCGGGTTGGAGGTTTGGGTGCTTCGTCGCAGAAATGAAATCGCCGCTCTGGCGCTTCGCTACGAAGCGCCGACTTGGGCGCTCGCGGTTACTATTTATATCGGTTGGCTAACGCTGACCTTTTGGTGGCGCTCGCTGCCAGTTTGGATCGTTGTTCCGGCTGGTGCGTGGCTTTGCGCCTGGCACATGTCGTTGCAGCACGAACTTATGCACGGGCATCCGACACAAAACGCGCGCATCAACGATGGCTTGGCTTGGCCGCCACTCAACCTATGGCTGCCCTATGCACTCTACCGCGAACAGCATTTGCTGCATCACCGGTCCGAATATCTCACCGACCCGCTCGAGGATCCGGAGAGCACTTACTTGTCTCCCGCAGCGTGGGCGAACGCATCTCCTGCCCGGCGGTGGCTGCTGTGCGCCTGCAATACCCTGATCGGTCGCCTGCTTCTCGGTCCGCCACGGGCTTTCGCCGGCTTCTGGCTGCGGCAAGCGCAGCTTGCACGCACCCAGGCTAGGGGGCAGATCTGGCTCGGCCACGCAGTAGGTGTCGCCGTCGTACTTTTATGGGTGCACGGAGTCTGCGGGATCGGCTTCTGGAGCTACGTGATGTGTTTCGTCTATCCAGGCACGGCGCTGATACTGGTGCGCTCACTGGCCGAACATCGCGCGGCACTTCGCCCGGAGGACCGAACTGCTGTTGTGGAGAATGCTGGGCTGCTTAGTTTGTTGTTTCTAAACAACAACTTGCACGTTTTGCATCACGTCCGCCCAGCAATTCCGTGGTACGAGTTGCCTGAACAATGGCGGCAGGCGCGCCTGGAACTACTAGGGTCGCGTGGCGGTCCAGTGTATCGCGGCTATTGGGATGTTGCCGCGCGCTACGCTTTTCGGCCTCAACACCCAGGGCCACATCCGGCTGCGGACGTGTTTTGAAGTAGAGGACCAAATCATCCTCTTCTCCCTGTAACAATAAAACTTTCAGCCTCCTGCGCCAACCTACTGCCAGGTTGCAACGAGCCAAATCACACAATCGACTAAAAAATCGATGGGCTCATCAGAATTAATGATTGCCATAATGACGAACTGTCATGCAACGCTCACGGACACAGAATGATCTGGGGTTCAAACGAGATCTTAGTGGCGTCCTGGTTTGGTCCGTAGAGTTTGGCCTGTCATGATCGTTGCTTGAGCTTGCGCTGGATCGAACGCTCCGGGGGGATGCGGGGTAGCTGGACCATTGTGGACGGGCTTGCAGCTAGACGGCAGACGGCGGGGGGTTACGAGCATGGCCACAGACACAAGCAGGGACTCTGGGTTTCTGGCGGCACGATGGAGCTACCGCCGTAGCCTACTATCGGGAGTCGCGCTCACTTTAGCACTGAGCTCGGTAGCGTATGCCGATCCAACGGCGAGCAACCAAACATCAGAGCAGGCGACTGCCGGTAGCCCGAGAGCGGCGCTCCAGAAATCTGGGCCGAAGAAGCCTGATACCAGCGAAGTTGTTACCGTGACGGCTCAGCGCCGCACGCAGAACCTGCAGGATGTGCCGATCTCCGTACAGGCATTAAGTGGCGAAACTCTCAAGCGACTCAACATCGAAAACTTCGATGACCTGGTAAAGGAGTTACCCAACGTCACGGCCGGCGGGTTTGGTCCAGGCCAAGACAACATCAGCATACGCGGGCTGGCTATCGGCGGCGACGAAGGTGGGCAGGGCGGTGGCGGTGTTGGTTCATTCCCCAACGTAGCCGTGTATCTAGATGATCAATCAGCTCAGGTTCCGGGCCGTAACCTCGACATCTATCCAGCCGATTTGGCACGTGTGGAGGTGCTTGAGGGACCACAGGGCACATTGTTCGGTTCCGGTGCGCAAGGTGGCGTGCTTCGATACATTACCAACAAGCCGGACCTTAGCCATTTCGGCGGCACTGTCGATGGCGGGTTCGCCGGCACCGAGCATGGCGATTTCAGCAAGAATGCGGATATTACACTCAACGTCCCAGTTGTGCCTGACAAGTTCGCTATTCGGATCACTGGCTACGACGACCAGCGTGGTGGATATATCGACAACGTGCCCGGAACGTTCGTTCGTCAATCTACGGACAAAGGCCTCCACGTTGCTTATTACGACCACAACAATCCGGGACCTGCGACAGCCACGAACTCAGCAAACAATTTCGGGCTTGTCGAAAATAACATCAATCCAGTGAACTACGCAGGCGGCCGGATTGAGGCGCTGATGAAGTTCAACGAGGATTGGAACGCATTGCTCTCTGAGTCGGTGCAGACGCTAGACGCCAATGGCGTGTTCTACGAAATGCCGCAGACCTCCGGCAGCAAACCCGTTAAGCTGCCAGATCTCTCCGTTCAGCTCTTCGAACCTTCGTATGACCACGACGTCTTCGAGAACTCGGCACTCACTATCAACGGTCGAGTTGGCTTTCTAAAGCTGATGTATGATGGCGCTTACCTCATCCGCAACGCGACGCAAGTGCAGGACTACACGAATTACGCCCGCGGACTATACGCTGATTACTACCAATGCGTTGGGCCCACCCCCTCGAGAGGCATAGCCAAAGGGCAGTGCTACTCGCCACTTTCAACCTGGCAAGACATCGAACACGATACCCATTTGTCTCAGGAAATCCGGGCCAGTACGCCTGATAATTGGCGGCTTCGCGGGACCGCCGGATTTTTCTATGAAGACTTCGAAATTGAGAACCGTACGAACTTCGATTACCAAACCTCACCCTACGCCACACCTATCGCGCCACCCGCAGGTGCGACAGTGGTTGACCCGAACACGCGCAGCGCCAACACGGGGTTCTTTAACGACATTTCGCGCGGCTACACGCAATACGCGATCTTCGGGTCAGCAGACTTTGACATAATCCCAAAGGTTTTGACCGTCACAGCGGGCACCCGCTGGTTCGACTTCCACAATTTTGAAAAGGGTGCAGTTGTCAGCGGATACAGTTGCCAAGCGTCGTATACCGGAGGGTCGCCGTGCTTGGCTGGCGCGACAAACCTGGATGCGAAAGGCTTAGAAAGTGCCTCCTACGGCTTCCGCAACCGATTCAACCTGACCTACAAGGTCACTCCATCGATCATGCTGTATTACACCTACTCTGAGGGCTACCGGCCTGGCGGCTTTAACAGGCGTGCCCCACAAACGAAGATTAAGGAGAACGGAGTAACCACTGAGTTCGTTGGACCCATCGCCTATGGATCGGATGGTCTGACAAACAATGAAATCGGCTACAAGATGCAGTTCTTCGATAAGCATCTGACAGTCAACGGTTCCTTCTATCAGGAAGAATGGAACAATGTGCAGGATCGCCTCTTCGATCCCGGTGCATTTGGGAATCTGGCCTTTACGGTTAATGGTCCTAACTATCGAGTGCGCGGCACCGAGATCCAGGTGACTGCCATCCCTATCGACGGCCTGACCCTTAACGCCAACATGGCCTTCAACGACAGCAAGCAGCTAAATTCTCCTCCTATCTTCAACGCGGCCGGTTTTGCTCTGCCCGGATCAGCAGGCGTATTCGGCGACGTCGGTGACACGCTCGCCCAATCTCCTGCATTCAAGGGTGCGTGGCGCGCACGTTACGACTTCGATGTTGGCGACTACCTTGCTTTCGTCCAGATCGGCGTTCAGCACTCTTCGCACCAGCACTCCGCAGTTGCCAATTTCAACAATTTCTATGAGGCGCCGATCACGACCGCCGATGCCGCGATCGGGATCGAAAAGGACTCGTGGCGAGCGCAAGCCTACGTGAAAAACTTTACCAATGAGCGCGGGCAGGAGTTCATCAGCGCTGCGCAATTCGTACAATCGGTTGTTGTAACCCGCCCGCTGACCGCTGGGCTGAAATTATCCTACAGCTTCCACTAGGCGCAGGCTGCGGCGTTCCATACGGAGAGAACAGCTCCTTTTTCTATGCCGTGAACTCGACGCATGCGGTGAGTACTCGTATGCTGCTGTTATGGACATCGGGCCGACCAGGATTGAAGGTGAGGTCGTTCGGATCCGTGCGCTCATGCAGGCGGCACGTTACGCCGAGTCCCTGAATGCCGCGCTAGCGCTCCTAGGCGAAGTACCCGAGAACCGCGACGTCCTGTATATGGTGGCGGTTAGCCAGCGTTACCTTCGGCAACCCGACGACGCGCTCGCGACGCTCGAGCGTCTTGAGGCGTGTCACCCTACCTACAGCCGTTTGTTCCAGGAGCGCGGGCATTGCCTCGTCGCACTCAGGGAGCCCGCCCGTGCGGTGAGCGCCTATTTGCAAGCTGTAAACCTGAACGTGGCGCTTCCCGCAAGTTGGGAGGCGTTGGCCTTGTTGTTCCGCTCCGCAGGCCACGCGGAGGACGCGGAGACCGCAATGAGCCATGTGGCGAAGCTTCGCAGCCTACCGAGTGCCGTGGTGACGGCCTCCAGCATGTTCGCCGATGGAGAGACGCATGAAGCAGAGCGCGTTATCCGCGCTTTTCTGAAAACCAACCCTAGCGATGTAGAGGGTATGCGCTTGCTCGCGCGCATCGGCATAAAGCTTGATGTGCTCGACGATGCGGAGTTCCTGCTCGAAAGCGTTCTGGCATTTTCCCCCGGCTACCACCTTGCGCGCTACGACTATGTGCGGGTGCTGCTCCACCGACACCGTCATGCCAAGGCGCTGGAGGAAGCAAAAGTTCTGATGCAAGCCGACGCAGCCAACCGTGACTACCGGACGGTTTATGCAACGGCTTGCTTGGGGGTTGCGAATTACGACGAAGCCGTTGCGACGTATCGGCAGCTAGCGGACGAGACTCCGGACGCGGCCGACCTGCATCTTTCGCTTGGGCACGCCCTGAAGACCTTGGGTCGCCAGAAGGATGCGATTGTAGCCTATAAGACGGCGGCAGCCGCGCAGCCGAGCTTCGGCGACGCATATTGGAGCCTTGCCAACCTAAAAACCTATCGCTTTGCCGACGAGGATATTGCGTCGATGCAAAGAGAGGAGGCGAGTGGGGTGATAAGGACCGTTGACCGTTATCATCTGTGCTTCGCGTTAGGCAAAGCGCTGGAGGATCAGGGCAACTATGAGAGCTCGTTCAACTATTATGACAAAGGCAATACACTCAAAAAGGCGGAAGTTCACTACCGTGCCGATATAGTGGAGCGCAGCGCCAGGCTTCAGATGTCCGTCGTTGATGCCCGGTTCCTTAAAAGCCGAGAAGGATGGGGCTGCAAGCGTTCGGATCCGATTTTTATCGTCGGTTTGCCGCGCGCAGGGTCGACTTTAATAGAGCAGATCCTTGCTTCGCACTCAGCTGTTGAAGGGACAATGGAACTTGCTGATGTCCCACGGCTTGTTCAGCGGCTGCAAGGCCGCGCCTATGATGAGGAGCAACCGCCTTATCCTGCGGTGCTTCGCGAACTGACGGCCGATCAATTGAAGAGCTTTGGCGAGAAATATATCGCAGATACGAAGATCTACCGCACTGGCAAATCATTCTTCATCGATAAGAACCCCAATAATTTTCGACACCTCGGGCTTATTCACCTGATGCTGCCGAATGCCCTCATCATCGATGTACGCCGAGACGCCATGGCTTGCTGCTTCAGCAACTTCAAGCAGCTTTTCGCCTCCGGGCAGGAATTCACCTACGATCTGCAAGACATCGGGCGTTATTATAAAAGCTACGTCAACCTGATGGCGCACTGGGATCAGGTCATGCCTGGGAAGATCCTGCGCGTGCATCACGAGGATGTTGTGCTCGATCTTGAGGGTAGCGTCCGGCGTCTACTGGCATTTTGCGGTCTAGCCTTCGAGCAGCAGTGCCTTGAATTCCACAAGACTGAACGAAGCGTTCGCACTGCAAGCTCCGAGCAGGTTCGGCGCCCGATCACCAGTGAGGGTCTAGATCAATGGAAGCATTTCGAGCCCTGGCTCGAGCCGTTGAAAGCAGCATTGGCCTAGATCGAGGGCACACAAGGGCGCGTTTCGGGTTTCGATCCCTACGTCTGCCCTTTCGGCGCGCTGCCGATAGAAATTGAGATCTATACCCCCTCCGTCTACGCGTTCTAGGGACCGCGATCCCTGTCGGACGTCAGACGGCTGCCATGGACGTTATCACGGACCTCCGCCTCCTCATGCTCAGTGTAAGCCCAAAAATGCCCAGACCCGTGGCATAGAGTGCGACCGCAGCTGGTTCCGAGACGGCCGCGGACGGAGAGTAGTCAAGGTATTCGGTGATTTCGAAGGTAAGATCCGTAACACTTTCGGTGTCCGGGCCAGCAAGGCTCCGGACGAATGCGTCAACGTTAGGTATGAAGAAGTTGTCGCCTGCTGTGGTGTAGCTGCTCAAGAACGTTGAAAAGGATTGCTGCATCGAGAAAGTGGTGCCGAAGTGCGCGGTCACGCCATTCGAAGTGACCAAGAGACTCTGGGTCCCGAAAATCACAGGATTTGCAGAGTTGAAGCTCAGCGATATGGAAGCTGGAACCTGCGACGGGGACGTAGGGGTGCCGGTGTAGTCAGTGACCGTCTCGCTCACGCCCGCGCTGATCCCTATTGTTACGCCAGTGAGCGTTCCGAGGGATTGGTTGAAAGTCGGAAGCTCGACTTCGGGGAAACCTTGTCCGGAAACACTGTTCTCCGACAGGTTAAGGAGCCCGGTCGTCTCTACCATGACGTCGGCGCGGGCGGACAGAGGCATCGATGCGAACAGCGCAGCCAAGAAAAGATACTTCATGAACCACCTCGTTGGATAAAGCCGATAACCCGAAAGAGTGTTTCTGTCTATAAACAAAACCCTGGCGCTTTCTTGCTTCTTGATGACCTGACTTGTTCATCAGTAAGGAGGCAATCCAACACGTTTGCGGGTTCCTTTGTTAGGCGAGCGCAGGAGGCACCTTTTTTTTTGGCAAAGGAAGCGAACATATCTACGAGTCTCGGCTGATCCTTTCCGAAGAGGGTCTGGTTGAGGTCGTAAAAGTTTTTTGCTTCTTTTTTCAAAAAAAGAAGGGCTTCCTACCGCTTGCCTTGCCTCTCCAGACCATTACGCTGTCCTCAATGACCCCGTTAGAGCGCCACATTGCAGAGGAGTTTCGCGCCGGCCGCATCAGCAGGCGCGACTTCCTCCGGCATGCCGCCCGTGTTGGCTTGCTCAGTGCAATACCACTGCGGGCGGGTGCGCAGGGGAAGCCGGGCGCTACGATACGCGTCGCATCGCAGGTGCCGGCGGGAGAAATAGAGCCGCTCACTGTCTCGGAAATCGGCGGTCTGGCTATGTTGTGCCAGACCGGCGAGTTTTTAATCATGGACGGGCCGGACCTCGTTTTGAGGCCTTCGCTGGCGGTTGGCTGGAAACCAAATGCGGATAGTTCGGCATGGACTTTTTCACTCAGGCCCGGTGTCAGGTTCCATGACGGGCAGACTTTCGGCGCGGCGGATGTCGTGGCGACGATGAACCGGTTGTGTGATCCCAAGCAGGGTTCCAATGCCCTCTCGGTTCTGCGCGGCGTGCTTTCGCCAGGAGGAGCCAAGCGCATCGACGATCTGACTGTTCGTTTCGAGCTAGATGCGCCGAATGGGAATTTCCCCTTCTATGTCTCGTCAGACAATTACAACGCCATCATGCTGCCTGCGAGCTATGCGGGCGACTTCGAACAAACCTTCAATGGCACTGGGCCATTCAGATTGGAGCGATACTCCCCAAAGCAGGGCGCGAGCTTCGTCCGACACACTGGGTATTGGGGACGCGCGGCTTTGCCGGCTCGCACCGAGTTCTCCTTCTTCACCGACCAGCAGCCGCAGATCCTGGCGCTGGAAGATGACCAGGTGGATGTCATCGTGCAGATCTCCGTGCAGGGTGCCCAGGGATTGCTGCGCGACCCGGATGTGAGGATTATTGATCTTCCGGCGTCCACCCACAGGCAGCTTCATCTGCGCTGCGACGAGGGACCGCTTTCCGACAAGCGGGTGCGACAAGCTATCGCGCTGAGCCTCAATCGGCCTGGCCTGGTGCATGGGTTGTTCCAAGGACGTGCCCGGCTGGGCAACGATTCGCCGTTCGATCCTATCTATCCGTCTTCGGACCGCAGCGTTCCGCAGCGCGCCAGGGACATCCCGCGTGCTCGTGCTCTGATGAAAGAGGCAGGGCATGAAGAAGGTTTCGAGACCACACTGACCACCGAGCGGCAGCAGGAGATTCCTGATCTTGCAGTTCTCGTACAGAACGCTTGCGCCGACATCGGCATCAAGGTCAGCTTGCGCATCGAGGATGCCGAAACCTATTACGGGACCGCGCAGTTCGGCCGGTCGGATTGGCTGGACAGCCCCATGGGCATCACCGATTACGGCCATCGCGGTATACCGAACGTTACTCTTGCGGCCCCTTACCTCAGCAACGGAGCGTGGAACGCGGCGCATTTCAAGAATGCCGACTACGACCGCCTTGTGGCCGCCTATATCGCTGCGGTCGACCTGCCTACACAGCGAGCGACGGCCGGTAAGATCCAGACCTTGCTGCTCGATGAAACGCCGATCATCATTCCGTATTTTTACGACTATATTTGTGCCACAGGACCTACCGTGACAGGCGTCGCAGTGTCCGGCATTTCACAAGTGTTCCTTCAAGACGCGGCACTCGGATGATGCGTGCCACCACGTTGCGTGCCGTTTGTCAACGGGCGGTACTGAGCGCGTTGACACTCCTGCTGCTTAGTGCGGTGGTTTTTGCCGCAGGCCAGCTTCTGCCTGGCGATGTGGCACGGTCGATCCTCGGGCCACTTGCCGATGCGCGCGCCGTTGCCGCCCTGAACCACCAACTGGGAACCGACGCTCCGCCGCTCATGATGTATGGGCGGTGGATCGGTCATCTTCTTTGCGGCGACATGGGGCTTTCCTATGCCTACCGCAGCCCGGTAGCGCCTTTCATCACCGGTGCGTTGGAAAGGTCGCTTGTGCTTGCCGCCGTGACCGCGGTGATCGTCATACCACTCTCCATAGGCGCCGGGATCATCGCAGCAATGAACCACGGCAAATGGCAGGACCGGCTTATCACGGTGGGTGGGTTGTCGCTGACGGTCGTGCCGGAGTTCGTCTCCGGCATTCTGCTAATCCTGGTCTTTGGCGTCTGGCTCAGATGGTTGCCCATATCGGCGAACACGCGGCCCGGCACCGGCGTCCTCGAACAGCTGCGTCATTTAATCCTGCCGGCGCTGCCGCTCGTTCTGATCCTCTTCGGCTATATATCTCGCATAGCACGGGCAGGCATGATCGAGGCTTTGGAGGCGGACTACACGCGGACCGCGACCCTCAAAGGGTTACGCCGGCGGCAGGTGATCGTCAGGCATGTCCTGCGCAACGCCTTGCTGCCTACCATCACCGTCATCGCCGCCCAAACAAGCTATCTTCTGGGCGGACTGGTCGTTGTGGAAACGCTTTTCCGTTATCAAGGGATAGGCAGTCTTATTCTCACCGCGGCGCGCGGCAAGGATTATCCTATGCTCGAAGCTGGCATCCTTGTCGTCGGCGCCGCCTACGTTGGAACGGCAGTTGTAGCCGACATGCTGATAGCGATCCTCGACCCACGCAGCCAGGCTGCTAGCCGTTGATTAAGGGTGTCTGCTCGTCATGAAACGGATGCTCCGCCGGCTAGTGCGGCCCGGCTTCCTCGCGGGAGCGGGCATCGTACTATTCTGGGCTATTTGTGCGTTGTTCGGCTCATATCTGGCGCCGAATAGCCCTTATGCGGACGACATGATGAACGCGCTGGCACCACCTTCGGCCGCGCACTGGTTCGGCACAGACCAGATCGGACGGGACGTCTTTTCCCGCGTCATAGTCGGCGCCCGATCCATATTGTCAGTGGCGCCTGCGGCTACTCTGCTTTCTGCCGTTTCCGGAACTACGCTGGGTCTTGTTACGGGCTACGCCGGCGGCTGGCTCGATGCGGTGCTCAGCCGGCTGATCGAGGTCATATTGGCGCTGCCGCTTATCGTAGTGGCGCTGCTGGTGCTGGTGGCCCTCGGACCGTCCTCGCTGAACGTTACCTTTGTGATTGCGCTCATCTTTACGCCGATTATCGCGCGAACCGTCAGGAGTGCCGTCATAGCGGAATGCAAGCTGGACTACGTACCGGCTGCCCAGCTCCGGGATGAAAGCGCTCTGCATATTATGTTCGTGGAAATCCTTCCTAACATCCTGCCACCGATCGTCGTCGAGGTAACCGTCCGTTTAGGGTATGCGATCTTTACGGTTGCTTCGCTGAGCTTTCTAGGATTCGGGATTCAACCGCCATCGCCGGATTGGGGCCTCACCATCGCCGAAAACTATGGCCTCATAGTTGGTGGATACGGCTGGACGGTGGGATTTGCAGCGCTTGCTACGGCTTCGCTTGTCGTCGGTGTCAATCTGTTGGCTGAGGGCTTGCAGGAAGCGCTCCAATGAGCGCCGCCGCCACTTGCCCGGCGCTTCGCATTACGAACTTGAGCGTCGCCTATAACAAGCTTGCAGTCTTGCGAGACGTCTCATTCACCGTCGGGGAAGGTGAGTGTTACGGCTTGGTCGGCGAGTCCGGCTGCGGCAAATCGACAGCGGCCTTTGCAGCACTCCGCGCCTTGTCACGCGCCGGAAAAGTCAGCGGTGAGATCAACATCGCGGGGCAGGATGTCCGGGCGTTGACGCCACGTGGTCTGCGAGAGCTGTGGGCGCGTCGTGTCTCCATGGTTTATCAAGACCCAAGCCGGGCGCTCAATCCAACACTAGCTGTCGGCGTCCAGCTGATAGAAGCGTTCGCTGTTTTGGGTGAGAAGGACAGCCGCACCAAGGCGGAGGCGATGTTGGCAAAGGTGCAGATACCATCACCTTCGCGCGCCATGTCGGCCTATCCGCACCAGCTCTCCGGCGGCACACAGCAGCGCGTGGTCATTGCCATGGCTTTGGCAAAAAATCCGCTTCTGCTGGTGCTGGACGAACCTACGACAGGTCTCGATGCAACCGTGGAAGCAGAAATCCTCGATCTGGTCGATCTGCTTCGCCGCGAGCACGGGACTGCCATCCTGTTGATTAGCCACAACCTGCCCATGGTCGCGCGCATGTGCGACCGCATCGGTGTGCTTTATGCCGGCAGTCTCGTGGAAGAGGGTCCTGCGTCGGACGTGCTCCGTGCTCCGCGGCATCCTTATACGGCGCGTTTGATTACCTGCCTGCCGGGCGGAGTGCTGAGGAGGCAGGATGGGCCGCTGCAAACCATTCCGGGGCAACTACCAGCGCCCGGCGCTGTCTTGGACGCGTGCGTCTTTGCGCCTCGCTGTGACTGCGTGGAGGCGATTTGCCGCACCGTTCCCCCACCAGAGGTCTGGAGCGGACCTTCCAGCAGTCGCCACATGGCGAGATGTCATTTCGAGCCGCCGTTTCCGGCTGCGACTGAAGCCCTGCCGGACCTTGTCGTTACGGATTCGGTAACGCCGCAGCGTAACCACTCACGGCCAGTGTTACAGGCCAGGAACCTCAACAAGACATATCCCGGCGGTGTTCGCGCTATTTGTTCTGTCAATTTCAGCCTTGAGGCTGGCGAAACCTTAGGTCTGGTTGGCGAGTCTGGGAGCGGCAAGACAACGCTGGCTCGCCTGCTGCTCGGGCTTACCGTGCCGGACCCTGGAGGCGACGTTCTGCTTGACGGTGAGCCGCTGGGTCAAACGCTTTCGGCCCGCAGCAGGGCCGAGCGGCAGGCCATCCAGATCATTTTCCAGAACCCCGATTCGGCGCTCAACCGCGCGCATCGGATCAGCCACATTCTAACGCGGCCGCTTGCGCATTTGGCTGGTCTCTCGGGATTGGGTCTGAAGGCCGCGCTCGGTGAACTGACGCAAGGCGTCCGTCTTGGTCAGGCCCATCTCGCCATGCGCCCGCGGGCGCTTTCAGGCGGCCTTAAGCAGCGCGTCGCCATAGCGCGCGCCTTTGCCGGGCGGCCGCGCGTGGTGATCTGCGACGAGCCTACCTCCGCCCTGGACGTGTCCGTGCAAGCCGCAATCCTCAACCTGCTTGCCGCACTTCAGAAACGCGAAGATGTCGCCTATGTGTTCATTTCGCACGATTTGGCGGTCGTGCGTTATCTTGCGGACCGAATTGCAGTCATGTATCTCGGGCACATGCTTGAAATCGGCCCGGCCGACGAAGTACTCGCCGGCCCGCATCATCCCTACACCGCTGCCCTGGTGTCCGCCGCTACGGCGGCTACGCGGATCCGTCTAAGGGGCGAGATCCCAGGACCGGGTATGATCGAGACCGGGTGCATCTTTCACCGAAATTGCCCGCGAAATCTCGGGCCGATCTGTGAAACAGTGGTGCCGCCCTTCGCCCTCGCAGATGCTCATGCCATCCGGTGCCACATTCCGCGAGCGGAGCTGCCGACCGCTTCGTCGAATTGAGAAAGAAAGCTGTTTTAGCTCAAATAAAACAAAGTGGTTCAACTTCTTCCGGCTTCAAGACTTCCTAGAGCACCGGCCAAGTTCCAAAAACTTTTTGGTTCTTTTTTTAAAAAAGAACTGCTTTACTACGCCACCCCCAATGTCCAGATCAGTGCCAGACTGACAAGGCCCAACGTCAGCAGTGAAAACGTAACGGCAGCTGTCACGCGCAAGCCTGCTTTCGCGACGACACGCACATCGACGCCCAATCCCAGCGCTGCCATGGAAATCGTCGTAAGCAGATTTGCTGTCATTTTGATGGTTGGCAAAGTGGTTTGCGGTATCGCCCCTAGTGAGCGAACCGCGAGCACGAGCAGGAAGCCTACGATGAACCACGGCACCAACTCGCTGAGGGTGGGGCCGCCGCGCGACGGCGCTTCGCCCGGCTCTCTGAGGCGCCTGGTGAGGAGCGAAAGGCAGAGCACGACTGGGCCGAGCATAAGCACCCGCACCAGCTTGACTACGGTCCCAACCTGGTTGCTCAACGCCCCTATTGGCAACGTTGCCGCAAGAACCTGGGGCACCGCGTAGACAGTGAGTCCGGCGAGTACGCCGTATTGCGTCAAAGAGAGAAGGAGAACAGGTACTAGAAGCGGCAGGAGCAATACGACCAAAACACCGAGCACTGCGGTGAATGCGATGGAAGAGGCGATGTCGTCGGCCTCCGCTCCGATGACGGGGGCGACTGCTGCGATGGCCGAGTTGCCGCAAATCGAGTTGCCGCAGGCAACAAGAATGGCCATACGTTGAGGCAGCCCGAGCGCGCGGCTAATCCCGTAGCTGGTGACGATCGCAACGGTCACTACGAGAACGATGCCGGCAAGCAGAGCGGGACCGAGGGCGAGAACGGTGTGGGCGCTGACCGATGCCCCGAGCAGGACGACTGCGATTTCCAGAAGGATCTTGGCGCTAAAGGCAATGCCGGGCTGTAGTGGCGCACTGGGCGTCCAGATTGTCCGGATAATGACTCCTATCAGAATGGCGAGGACGAGCGCCTCCAGATAGGACTCTCCCCAAAGCTGTTTTTCGGCAGCCTCCAGGAGCCTTGCCGTAGCCGTGACCAGCAGGCAAAGCAGAACGCCTGGTAGCACGCGTATAATTGGAAGATGGGACAAAACCGCGCTTTCCGGATGACAGGTGCGAGGTAGCGCTGGCTGATCAGTCCGATAAGGCGATTTCTCTGCTTACATTAATCGCCTAATGAGATGGTTACACCCTCCGAGGTGACTGGCTGGTTTGCGCGATTAGCTCGAGCAGGGCTTCCGAGCAGGGGCTGTGGTAGCGTTCCCGGTGACGTAGAATTTGAAATGCGCGGTCTGGCAGAGGCAGTCTGACCTCCTGGAGAAGCCCTGCTTCGAGGCTGGGAGCCGCCACGGAAGCGGAGATCACAGTGGCGCCCAACCCGGCTTCGACTGCACCGCGCACCGCTTCGTTGGAAGGAAGGACCAGCGCGACCTGGAGCGAGGCGAGGCTTAGCCCGAAACCGTGCACCGCCGCCTCGAAAACCGAGCGGGTGCCGGAGCCTGGTTCACGCAGCACCCAATCGCTCCCTGCTATGGCTTGAGGCGTGATGCTGCCGAGCTTTGCCCAAGGATGGTCGGGTGCCACGACCAACACCATCCGGTCGCGTGCCACGATGGTGGTCGACAAGGCTGGCGCATCCACGTCGCCCTCGACAAAGCCGATCCCGGCGATGCCTTCGGACACGGATCTTGCAACCTGCGCACTGTTGCCGATGGTAAGCGACAGGGTAATGCCGGGATGCGCGCGGTGGAACGCGACGAGATGGCGCGGGAGCCAGTAGCTTGCAATGGTTTGGCTGGCGTGCACCGCGAGGCTGCCGCGCCGCAAGCTTGCGTGATCGTTTAGCGCCTGCTCGGCTACATCGGCGCGAGCAATCACTGCGCGTGCTTCAGGGAGGAACAACCTGCCGGAATCAGTCAGAGAGACACCCCGACCGACACGATCAAACAATTTGGTCCTATGCCGTGCCTCCAAGGCGGCAATCGCAGCGCTAACTGCCGATTGCGCAAGGCCGAGTGCAGCAGCCGCCTGTGTCACATGCTCTCTCTCAGCCACCGCAACGAAAATCCTCAGTTGTTCCAGGGTCATGAGGCCCAACACAACAGTCTGGGTGCCCACGCGCAAAGATGCTTGGGAGAAGTTGTCGACACGTATCCTAGGTAGAGCATACGACCTCACGGTATTTCGTTGCACCCATCTGCATCTGCGGCCTCATCGCCTCCGTAACCGACGCGCGATCGGCCGGTCGCCCGCCTTGATACCGGCGGCTCCTCTGAATGATGAGGCTAAAATGCCCCTCGACACTTTTACGCCAGATGCCGATCCGCTCGCTCCAAATCGCCGGAGCCTCCTCCGTGGCGCCGGGATCGGTGCCGCTGTTGCCGGAGCCGCCGCCCTGGGCCTCGGCGCTAGTACAACGCCTGCTTCTGCTGCCGCCCTCACCGATGCCGACATTCTCAATTTTGCTCTTAACCTCGAGTATCTTGAGGCTGAATATTATCTAATGGCGGTGTATGGCCGCGGCCTGACCAATGCGGAAAGCACGGGCGTCGGCGGTGATCCAGGTTATGTCAACGGCGGCGCCAAGGTAAACTTCACCACGCCCGCAATTGCACAATACGCCTACGAGATTGCAAACGACGAATTCAACCATGTCTTGTTCCTTCGTTCGGCACTCGGGAGTTCGGCTGTTGCCCGGCCGGCGATTGATCTAAATGCCAGCTTTACCACTCTGGCGCGTGCGGCCGGCGTCGTAGGACCAAATGGCACCTTCAATCCGTTCCTGAACGAACTCGATTTCCTCATTGGCGCCTTCATATTCGAAGACGTCGGTGTCACCGCCTATCTTGGTGCAGCGGCTTCGATTATGGATAAAAACTACCTCACCGCCGCCGGCGGCATTTTGGCCGTTGAGGCCTACCACGCCTCCTCGATCCGCTTGCAGCTTTTGCAGCAAGGCTTGAAGGGCCCAGCAAACAAGATCAGTGCCCTCCGCGCGACGTTGTCGGCTGCGGTTGTCTCTGGCCAGGGTGACGACCAGGGCATTACGATCGGCGGCCGCTCGAACATCGTTCCCGCCGATAGCAACTCCATCGCGTTCGCACGCACCCCGCAGCAAGTTCTGAACATCGTCTATGGCGGCGGTTCGAGCAGCGGCTACCTGTTCTTCCCGAATAAAATGAACGGCACCATCAGCTAGGACTCTCCTGTGACTGTGCCGGTGCAACCTGGCACAGTCACTTCCGCCTCTCAGACACGCCTATCGTATTCGCGCTCTTTAAAGAAACGTGCTTTGCTGGCGCCCGGATAGCTGATCATTACGACATCAGGGCCCGATTATGCGTGCCGGCATCTTTTGCCTGATTGCCACTGCCGTTCTGTTGCTGGGCCGATCTGCTGCAATCGGCGAGACGGTCGATTTTGACCTCGTGAAGAAGTTTGGCGCCATCTCGCACGCTTCGGTCGAGCGGGCGGTGTTGGAAGCCAGACGCCACTTCGCGACCAAGCCGGACGATGTGGTCATTTTGCATTTCCCGCCGGGCGTTTATGGACTGTCGACAGATGGTCTAGACACGGCCGGGATAGATGTCAGCCGTGTCCGCCCTTCAGCGATCGGCCGGCTGATTCTGCAGGGCGCCGGCATGGCTGCCACGACACTAGTCTTCGATTCGCACCATGATGAGCTTCTCGGCCGGGCCAGCTTTCATGTCTCTTTTGTAGGCATGCATTTCACGATTGGCCACATGACGGTCAGCCAAGGCCACGTCGTCGCTATCGAGCCTGGCGCTGTCATCGTTCGTATCGAGGATGGATTCCCCACCCCCGGCGATCTGTTCAACCCGGCCAGCGATCGCGGCCGCTATCTTCGTCGCTGCGATGATCGAAGTGCCCCGCCGCACATAAGCAATGATGCCGGCAACACTCAGGTTGCCTGGCAAAATGCTGCACAGCTTTCCGGCCGAGATTGGCGCATCGAAATCCGTCCGACCGCGGGCACAAGTTTCAGGGTTGGCGATCTGCTTGCCATCAAGTCCAAAGGCACTGAGGGTGGAGCCTATCGCTTCATCGGCGGAGCGGACATCGTGTTCGACGATGTGGCATGGAGCCGGATTACGCGCGGCGTATTTCGCGGCGTTAACAACGTAAAAATCCTGAACTCTGCCATCTGGCGCGACCCGCCCGTAAACGGCCACTTGGCTTGTCTATCGTCTGCTGCAGGTGGCCCTCAAATCGGCCAACCAAACGATCCGCCTACAACCGGCGATGTGGTGAAGAATTTTACGGCATCAGGAACAGGTGACGACGCACTAGCCTTCTTTAATGCCTCTGGCGAGATCAGCGGCGTCCACATTCAGGATTCGTTTGCTCGCGGCATTTTACTCTATGAAAGTCCCAACGTGTCGCTTAACAACATTAGAGCCGAGCGAGCCCCAGTGCTGCGTCAGTGAGGGTTTCTACGGCTTAGACAAATGCTTTGGGCAAATACCGAATAGGCTACGCCGTCTCACTAAGGTCTTGGTCAAAGCTTGCTAGAATCGTATTTGCTTCCGCGACACTATAGACGTAGACACCTGTCATACGTCCGCGGCTCCATTTGAAAAGTGCAGCCACGCCGCCGATGAAGCCCGTGCGTGGCTCACCCTCAAGGTCTTTCGACAGGAATGGTATACCGCCCACGAGCTCAAGGCCCTGCGGAGAGGCTACGAAGACCGGTATCTCACTAGGGACAGGCCGACGCGTTCGGTGCATCGTCCACCTACGCGCCTCCAAGCAGCGTGTTCCCTCCTCTAACGAAGTTTTGACCGTTGAGTTGGACGCGGGGTGGTTTTAGCTAGGGCGTTACTTCGCTCCGGCCGGGCTGTCCGCCGTTCCAGATCCTAGGATCCCACCGCCTGCTGACGATCCTGCGGTTGAACCCGCCGATGGTCCCGCGCCACTTTCTGCCTGGCCGGGCGCCCCAGCGGGTTGGTTTTGGCTGTTGGACGCGCAGCCCGCCGCGCTTAAGGCAAGAACTATAACGGCCCAACGCATTCTCTGTGCTCCTCGGTCTGAATAAAGGAGCGAACGCGTCATCGACGGATTAGTGCCTCAGGCTTGCACCACCTCGGTGCGGCAGCTTCATGTGACATCGCTAGCGGTTATCGAATAATCGGCGCATCCGAAAGCACCCGTCATCACGCCAATCCGGCAGCTCGACCCGGTGCAGGACCTCATCTTCAAAGCGCAGGGAAGTGCCGCTAGGTTGCGGCATGACATTGATGATAGCTCGCCGTCTCACGCCGCTCTTTCTGACCCAGTTGCTGGGCGCGGTGAACGACAATCTGTTCAAGAACGCGCTCGTCGTCCTGATCCTATTTCGCGCCGCCGAAAGCTCCGGGCCAGCTCTCGTGGCTCTCGCAGGCGGCATGTTCATCCTGCCTTATGCGCTGCTTTCTGCGACGGCCGGCCAACTGGCGGATCGCTACGATAAGCGAAGCCTCATTCTGGTCGTAAAATGTGCTGAAGTTTTGCTCATGGCTTTGGCCGCCGCGGGCTTCCTGCTCGGCAGCGTCCCTTGGCTGCTCTGTGTCCTGTTCGGTCTGGGCATACAGGCGACGTTCTTTGGACCATTGAAATACGCGATCCTGCCGCAGATCCTAAATGAGGGGGAGCTTATCGCAGGCAACGGGCTGATCGAGGCCGGCACGTTTATGGGTATTCTTGCAGGCACGATCGCGGGCCCTCTTCTGTTTGGCCTGGTCCATGGGGCGGCCATCGTCTCAGCGGCCGGCTTAACGATCGCAGCCGCCGGCGTCGCAACTGCCCTCTTCTTGAGTCCGGCGGCGCCAAGCCGGCAGGACATTCGTGTCCGCTGGAACCTCGCGGGCGAGACCGTCCGGCTCGTTGCGCTGGCACGCGACAACCGCCCCGTCTGGCTCTGCATCCTTGGGGTAAGCTGGTTTTGGGTGATGGGCGCAACCCTCCTCGCCGAGCTACCAACTCTCGTACGCGAAACGCTGGCTTCGAACGGCCAGGTTTTTACCGTGTTGCTAGCCGCCTTCTCGGTGGGTGTGGGCATAGGCTCCATGGCCTGCTCCAGGCTGCTGCGCGGCGAGGTTTCCGCCCGGCTAGTCCCCTTTGCCGCCATCGGCCTGTCGGTCTTTCTTTGGGATTTCGGCCGCACAGCTTCGCACGCCGGCGTCATGTCCGATGTAGCAGGCTTGCTGCATCAAATCGCAGGTTGGCGCATGACGCTCGATCTTGTCTTGCTGGCGGCATGCGGTGGGATTTACTCCGTGCCGCTTTACGCCATCATCCAGGCGCAGTCGGAACCCGGCCACTTGGCACGCATGATTGGCGCCAACAACGTGGTGAATGCGGCCGCCATGGTGGCCAGCGCTTTGGCAACCGCCGCGCTGGCGATGGCTGGTGTCGCTCCAGCCGCCATACTGAGGGCCGCCGCGATCGCGAACGTGGCCGTAGCATTCTGGACCGTCCGCCTTCTGCCACAGCATGTCGTGCGTGGCGTCTTCCGTGCCTACTTCCGCGTCCTCCATGGTGTCACGCTTTCGGGCATGGAGAATCTCCCGGCTGCCGGCACGCGTGCAGTGATCGTGGTGAACCACCAGAGTTATGCCGATGGCGCTTTCGTTGCCGCATTCCTGCCCGACGCGCCGACTTTCGCCGTCAACATCCAAATAGCAAAGCGCTGGTGGGCGCGGCCGTTTCTCGCTGCGGTGAAATTCTTCACTGTGGATCCTGCCAATCCATTCAACACCAAGACGATGGTGAAAGTGGTGCGTGACGGTGAAACGCTCGTCGTGTTCCCCGAAGGGCGCATCACGATGACCGGCGCCCTTATGAAGGTGTATGACGGTGCCGGCATGGTTGCCGACAAAGCCGGTGCGGTTTTGGTGCCCGTGCATATCGATGGCCTGCAGTTCTCGCGTTTCTCCCGCCTGGGCGGTGATGTGCCGCGCCGCTTGTTTCCAAGACTGAGCCTGACCGTGCTGCCAGCCGTCAGCATAGCCGCCGATCCTGCGTCGAGTGGCCGCTCCCGCAGATACGCGCTGGGGTCCATGCTGCAAGGCGTGATGGAAGAAAGCGCCTTCGCTGCCTCGCCCACAGGACGCCCGTTGTTCACAGCACTACTGGACGCAAAGGCCCGCTTCGGGAGTGCGATGCCTGTCCTTGAGGACGTCGCGCGAAAACCGTTGAGTTATGGCCGCGTCGTGCTGGGTGCTGCCGTGCTCGGCCGCTGCCTGGCAAGCGAAGCGCCGCTGGGTGGGCACATCGGCATCATGCTGCCGAACGCGAACGGCGCGGTCGTGACCTTCATGGCGCTGCAAGCCTTCGGCCGCGTGCCCGCCTTGCTGAACTTCTCGGCGGGCGCGGAAGCAATGCTAGCCGCCTGCACGGCTGCCGAGATAACAACCGTACTAAGCTCACGCGCATTCGTTGAACGCGCGAAGCTCGAATCCGTCGTCGCGCGGATGGAAAGCAAGGTGCGGTTCATCTGGCTCGAGGATGTGCGTGCGTCGCTTGGCATCACCGCGAAGCTGCGTGGCTGGCTCGATGCAAAGCGCGCGCGGCACTTGCCTGGAGCAAGGGTCGCGGCAGATGCGCCGGCTGTCATACTATTCACCAGCGGCTCTGAAGGGATGCCGAAAGGCGTGGTGCTGAGCCACCGGAACATCCTTGCCAATATCGCGCAAGTCTCCTCCGTCATCGACTTCAACTCATCGGACCGCGTGTTTAACGCCATGCCGATTTTCCACTCCTTCGGCCTCACAGGCGCAACGCTTCTGCCGCTGTTCAGCGGGGTGAGAACCTTTTTCTACCCGTCACCGCTACATTACCGGATCGTGCCCGAGCTGATTTACGACACTGACAGCACCATCGCCTTCGGCACCGACACTTTCCTTTCCGGCTGGGCACGTTTCGCGCATCCGACTGACTTCTACCGCATGCGCTACATCTTCGCCGGCGCGGAGAAACTCCGCGACGACACACGGCGGCTCTACGCGGACCGCTTCGGCGTGCGCGTGCTGGAAGGCTACGGCGCCACCGAAACCTCACCAGTCTTGGCACTGAATACGGCGATCTATGGCCGCGTCGGCACTGCTGGCCGGCTGTTGCCGGGTATCCAGTATCGCCTCGACTCAGTCGAAGGGATTGAAATTGGCGGCCGGCTGGTCGTCAACGGCCCCAACGTCATGCTCGGCTACTTGCGCACCGCAACTCCCGGCATACTGGAGCCGCCGGCGGGCGGTTGGTACGACACCGGAGACGTTTGCACCGTCGATACCGAGCGCTTCGTGACTCTCCACGCGCGCGCCAGACGTTTTGCCAAGATAGCCGGCGAAATGATCTCCATGCCCGCGGCTGAAGCGGTCGCACTGCGTCTCTGGCCTCATGCCGCTCATGCGGTTGTCGCTGTTCCGGATAGGCGCAAAGGCGAAGCTCTTGTTCTTCTCACGACCCAGCAGGATGCCACCGCTTCTGCACTGCTCGCTCAGGCGCGCGATGCTGGCGCGGCTGAGATAGCGGTGCCTCGTTTGGTGCAGGTGGTTGCGGCGCTGCCTCTGATGGCCAGCGGGAAGGTTGATTATTTGGCGGCTACGGCTTTTGCTGAAGAACAGCACGGAAGGCTAGGGGCTCTGCCCCTGGACCCCGCTGGGGACTCGTCTCCAGACCCTGATTCCGAATATGAGCTTTTCAGTGCAGCCGAGCCGTAAGTTGCCTACGCGCGGCGATATTCCACCACGGATCCATCCTTGGCCAAAGCACGTAGCCCGGCCCAGACCGAACTGTGGTCGTACCAGTCTGTCATCGGCAACGGCTTTGAAAGATCAAAGGCTCTGGCTGGAATAGTCTGACCGCTGGCGAGAGGGACTTTGGCGGCGCCTGCGGCAGTGAACCGGCCCATGTCAGCGCCGGTTTCCGGATTGAAAAGCGGCGCCTGCATTTGCTGCATGGCCCAGTGGGTGAGCGGCAGGGCATCCGGCGGAAGAGTCCGGTCGCCGGCCAGCGCGCCCGTAATCTGCACGCCCGTAGGAGTGCGCTGGGCTTTCAGTTGTCGGTGGTCGCCGTCGTCGTTTGTGGCGGTTTCGATGCTGTCGAAGCGGCCGTCTTGCCAGCGCTCGGTCCCTTGCATGCGGTACCGGTAGAGAATGATAGGGCCAAAGCCGACGGCGAATTGCACATCGATATGAACCAACAGGTTGGAGCCTTGCGGTTCAAAACGAAGGCTGTGTTGACCGATACGACTGCCTTTCCGGAACGCGTCAAATAGCAACTCGCCTGATGGCGGAACACTCGGTTCAGGGGCGGTGTTCGCGGCGCCTACAGCGGTGCCGGCGAACAAGAGAGCTGGTGTGGCCAGCAGGAGGGTACGGCGGTCGATCATGCGGGTTTCGTAATGCTGTAGAGTCCGACATCGATGGCGCCAGTGCGGAAGCCGGCTTCGCAATAGGCGAGGTAGTAATCCCAACGCTTGCGGAAACGCTCGTCAAACTTGGGGGCGAGCCCCGGCCAGGCTTTCTGAAAACGGCGCGCCCACTCGGCGAGTGTAAGAGCGTAGCTGCTGCCGAAGCGTTCTTCAGCAGCGAGGCAAAGCCCGGCGTTGCGTATCTGGTCGTGTAGAATGGTGATGGTGGGAAGCATGCCACCTGGGAAGATGTGGCGCTGAATGAAGTCCCCGCTGCGCTGGTAGAGGGGGAAGCGCCATTCCTCGATGGTGATGACCTGAAGCACTGCGGTTCCGCCCGGCGCGAGGCGGTCGTGCAGAATCTTAAAATAGGTGGGCCAAAACTTCTCGCCTACGGCTTCCAGCATCTCAATGGAGACGATGCGGTCGAACTGACCAGTGACGTCGCGGTAATCTTGCAGGCGCAGATCGGTGCCGGTGCCCTCCAGAACGCCGGTAGCCCAGGCGTGCTGTGAGGGCGAGAGGGTTATGGCGGTGACGTCGGCACCACTTTCACTGGCGATTCGTTTGGCCAAGCCACCCCAGCCACAGCCGATTTCAAGCACGCTTTCGCCCGGCTTTGGCTGAAGCAGTTCGATGACGCGGTCCTGCTTGGCCACCTGTGCCGCTTCGAGGGACATCTTCGGCGTGGCATAAATTCCGGAAGAGTAGCTCATGGATTTATCGAGCCAGGATGAGTAGAAACCGTTACCCAGGTCGTAATGCGCTTCGATATTGGCGCGGGCGCGCTGCTTGGTATTGCTTTGAAGCGCATGACCCAGATGATGCACGGCACGCACGAGGTTCAGGCCAAGCACGCTTTCGCCCATCGCGTCCGCGTTGATGGCGGCAAGAGAAAGCAGAGCGACGATGTCGGACGAAGACCAATCGCCATCCATGTAGGCTTCAGCAAAACCGACGTCGCCGGCGAGGAGCAGACGCCGCAGCGCACGCCAGCGGTGCAGCACAAGTTCGGCGTGCGGACCGTCTTCACCGGCGCAATGGAGCAAGGTGGCGCCGTCTGGCGTGCGTACGGACAGGCTGCCGCTGGTAATGCGAGCCATGACACTTTGCAAAGCGCGTTTGCCAATGCCGTCCTGGCGGCGAAGGCGGCGGAGATTGCCGGCGTTCATGCTGGTGCCTTCTGAAGATGTGCCGCGGATGCGGTGCCGATGGTGAGGTTGCGCGATGGGGCGCCCGGGTGTTTGCGGAAACGCACGCCCTTGCGCCAAATGAGCAGCGCTTCCCAATGGATGCCGGCGAGGACCTTGAGGCCGAGGAATGGCGAGCCAAGGAAGGCGCGCAGCAGTGCTGCGTCGGTGAGCGGGCTCCGCCTGGCTGCAAACGCGGCCGTCAGGAGCGTAGCATTTTCATCGCTGACCTGGATGCCGACCGAAACCGCTTCTGCGGGTAGCAGAACACGGAAGCGGTAAGTGAGCGCCATATCCATGAAAGGTGAGACGTGGAAGGACTTGTCGCAACTTTGCCTGACCAGTCCTGCAGAGTCCGGCAAAGCGGGGATTACGTAGGTGTGGCGTTCGCCGAATGTGTTGTTCACCTGATAGAGCATGGCGGCCAGGCTGCCGTCGCCGCGGTAGCAGAAGAAAACACTGAGCGGGTTGAAGGCATGGCCGAGCAGGCGCGGCATGGTGAGCAGCCGGACCGCGCCGCCTGCTTCGATATTGGCTTTTGCAAGGACGGCGCTTACCCAGTCGCGCAAGCCATCGGGAGCCCCATCGCCGTGGTCTGACTCGCGGAACGACAGCAGTGCGCGGCGGCCGACGCCGAACAGCTTCAGGCGGCGCGACAGAGCAGGAAACTCATCCAGATCGAGCAGCAGCATGAACATGCGATAGTGCAGCCTGTGCCGCACCGGGCGAAGGCGGGTATGCACGACATCGCCGGCGTAAAGCGCGGAATGCAGATCCGCGGGAGCGGTCAAGCAGCCAGCCCCTCGAACGAGGTCGCGTAGGCTGGCAGATCGATGCGGCCACTCTCCTCGGCGACCGTCCAGGGACGCCGGACGCCGCCGATGGCCTCGGCCACGGCGAGACCGGCTTGGAGCCCGTCCTCGTGGAAGCCCGCGCCGAAATGAGCACCGCAGAACCAGCGGTGACGGTGGCCTTGCAGCGACCAAAGCTGGCGCTGAGCAGCCAGCGCGGCTGTGTCGAACACCGGGTGAGTGTATTGCTCTTCACGCAGGATGGTGCCCGCGGCGGGTTCACGCGCTGGGTTGAGGGTGACGAACAGATTTTGGCCAGGCAGATTTTGTAGGCGATTCATCCAATAGGTGATGGTGGGTGCCGCGGCCGCTTGGGCGGCCTCACTGGTGCCCAGGTAGTTCCAACTCGACCAGACGCCGCGACGCTTGGGCATCAGCGTTTCGTCGGAATGCAAAACAGCACGGTTCGCGCTGGTGCGCATGGCGCCGAGGACGCGGCGTTCTTCGGGTGTGGCATCGGCGAGGAGGTCGAGTGCCTGGTCTGCGTGGGTGGCGATGACGACCTGGTCGAATCGTTCCAGGCCACCGTCGTGGCGGATGGTGGCGCCGGTGGGTGTCGAGACGATCGCCCTGACAGGGACGCCCGTCATAACCGGCCCGGAGATCCCGGCGGCCAACGCCGAGACGGTATTGCAACTGCCGCCGGTAATGCTGCGCCATATCGGGCGGTCGGTTACTTGCAGCAGACCGTGGTTGTCGCAGAAGCGTATGAAGGCGGCTGCGGGGATGTCGCGCATCGAGTCCGCAGGGCACGACCAGATTGCGGCGGCCATGGGCAGCAGGTGGTCGCTCTGAAAGGCTTCGCCCAATCTCTGCTGGTTCAAATACTCGCCGAGTGTTGCAAGGCCGCCTGCATGCTCGAGTCCGGCACGATCACGCGGAGCATTGCGATAGAACCGGCGGAGATCACGAAGCATGGACCAGAAGCGCGGGCGTAGCAGGTTGATCTTTTGCGCGAACAAGGCGCGCAGATCGTTGCCGCCGTATTCAAGGCGCCCGTCGTCGAGCGATACGCCGAACGACATGCAACTGGGTTGCGTGGCGATATCGAGGTGGCCGAGAAGGGCGGTGAGGTTCGGGTAGGTATTCTCGTTGTAAACGATAAAGCCGGTGTCGACTGCGACCGGCCCCGATGGAGGTTCCGCGAGGATTGTGTTGGCATGGCCGCCGAGACGGTTGGCGGCTTCGTAGAGCGTCACGTGGTGGCGTTTCGATAGCAGCCAGGCGCAAGACAGGCCGGCAATGCCGGATCCAACGACTGCCAAGCGCTGCGCGTCAGGCTTGCCTGCCCTTGCTCCATCCGCTTCGAACACCGGTCGTCCCATGCATGCTTCCCCAATCCGTCAAAGATGATACGGAGTTGTCAGCGAAATGGATGTAAGGCAATCGGCTTTTCACCGCGAAACGAAGTAGGCGCTTATGTTTTTAGGCTGCAACGTCGCCGATACGTGACGCATCCGCCGCTGATGCCGCATCGTATCTACATGCGCCAGGCGCGGCGCGGTCTGTTTGCTTCAGGCGTGAGGGCGGGTGCTATGGAAGAATGATCGGCTTGACAAGTTTGCTTTGGCTCTTCGCCGGCGTTTCGGGGGCGCTGTTCGCCGCCATGGCGGGAGCTTGGGCAATCCAGCGCGCCACCGGCAATGCCGGATGGGTCGATGTCGTGTGGTCGGCATCGACCGGCGCCGCCGGTGCCATCGCGGCGCTCGCGCCGGTTGATGACGCACCAGGCTATTGGCCGCGTCAACTGATCGTTGCAGTGCTTGCCGTGCTGTGGTCTGGGCGACTTGCCGTTCATATTGCCCGGCGCACCGCCGGCGGTGCGCCGGAGGATGTGCGCTATGCGAAATTCCGCCAGGAATGGGGCGACCGCTTCGAACGTCGCATGTTCGGCTTTCTCATGATACAGGCCGCGGCTGCGGCGCTGCTGACATTGTCCATGCTGGTTGCGGCCCGCAATCCCGTGCAGGCGCTCGGCATCGCAGATTGGGCAGGCGTTGCGATTCTCCTTGGTGCAATCCTCGGAGAAACGATAGCGGACCGACAGATGCGTACGTTCCGCGCCGCTCATAGAAACACCAATGCGATTTGCGACACCGGACTCTGGGGCTGGTCGCGTCATCCGAATTATTTTTTCGAATGGCTCGGCTGGTGCGCTTACCCGCTACTCGCCATTGACCTTCAGGGAGGGCGGTGGCCCGGCTATCTCGCGCTGAGTAGCCCGGTATTCATGTTCTGGCTGCTTCGCTACGTGTCCGGCGTGCCGCCGTTGGAAGCAGCGATGCTCGAACGGCGCGGCGACGCGTTCCGTTCCTACCAGCGGCGCGTCAGCGCCTTTGTGCCTTTGCCGCCCTCGGCATCTTAGTCAGGAAATACTGCCATGAGTCTCGTCTCGCTTGGAACTGCTGCCGTCGAGAGATTGAGCGTTCCTGATTCGGTCACACGTGCCGGCATTGCCATGCTGGTCGGCCGCACGGCGCGCAGCCTCTCGCGCGACGCGCGGGAAGACTACGACCAGAGTTTCGCCGCTGCGATGGCGGATTATCCGATTGCGCATTTCACCGACGATGCCAATGCGCAGCATTATGAATTGCCGCCTGAATTCTTTGCTGCCGTGCTGGGACCAAGGCGGAAATACTCGAGCTGCCTTTATGATGAGGGTGTTGAAACGCTTGCCGCAGCGGAAGAGGCAGCGCTTACAGAAACATGCGCGCACGCCGGCCTGGCCGACGGACAACGCATTCTTGAACTCGGCTGCGGCTGGGGTTCGCTGAGCCTTTGGATGGCGGAGCAGTATCCGCGATCGGTCATCACTGCGGTTTCGAATTCGGTGCCGCAACGCCAGACCATAGAAGCGCTTGCGGCAGAAAAAGGGCTTACCAACCTTAACGTAGTCACAGCCGACATGAATCGCTTCGAGCCCGCTGGCTTATACGACCGGGTCGTCTCGGTGGAAATGTTTGAACACATGTCGAACTGGTCGGAGCTTCTCGGCCATATCAGATGCTGGCTGAAGCCGGACGGACGGCTCTTCTTGCACGTGTTCTCTCACCGCTCGACGCCGTATCGCTTCGATCATGCGAACGCCGATGATTGGATCGCTCAACATTTCTTCACCGGTGGGCTGATGCCGAGTCAGGGGCTGGTGCATTGCTTCCCTGACCTGTTCAAAGTCGAGGCCGAATGGATTTGGAGCGGCGAACATTACCGCCGCACGGCAATGGACTGGCTCGCCAATTTCGACCGCAACAGCGGTATCGTGGATCGGGCGCTCGCCGAAACCTACGGCGCAAAGGCGGCTCTCTGGCGCAGGCGTTGGCGGTTGTTCTTCCTCTCCACGGCTGGACTCTTCGGACACAATCAAGGACGCGAATGGGGAGTCAGCCATTATCGGCTCAGCCGCGCGTGAGTTGACAGCTATCGGCGCACGGCTCGGGCGCCTCGTTGCGGCCGATGATCCCACTACGCGTCGCGCCAACGTCATAGCACTCGTTCTCGCCTGGAACACGCCATTCTATCCGCTCTACGTTGTCTTTGTCGCAGGATCAGGTGGTTTCCCCTGGATACTGCTGAACCTCTTGGTGCTGCCAGCTTTCGCATCGGTTCCGCTCATCAGCCGCCGGCGCCCGCTCTCCGCCCGAGTGATGTTGGTGATTGCCGGAACGCTGAACACCATGCTTTGCACCTGGCTCTACGGCGAACCCTCAGGCACGCAGTTGTTCCTGCTTCCGTGCATGACACTCGCAATTATGCTTTTTCCCCGTCGGCGCTTCTTCATGGGGTCCATGCTGGTGCTGCCGGTCGTTGGATATCTGATCCTGGGGCATTACGGCTCGCCGCCGTTCGCTTATGACGCTGCGCAGTATCGTCATCTGCTTAACTTGAATGTTGTTAGCGTGGGGGTGTTGACGGCGTTTTTGGCTTGGAGTTTTGCAGAATGAGGAAGGTCTTCTTTTTCAAAAAAGAAGCAAAATGCTTTTGCATCTTTTCAGGCTCGACTAATCGCCGTGCCATTCCTTGGTGTTAAAGAAGAATATGCTGGCTTAATGCACCAGCTTTCCTGCCAGCATCCCCGCCGTTGCACTCACCGCCGTCAGCACCATGCCCCAGACCATATCGGTTGCCGCGAGTGACAGGGTCCACGGCTTGAGCGTCGCATAGTTCGTCAAATCGTAAGTCGCGTAGCAAAACAGCCCGAATAACGCGCCGTTCATCAGTGCCGTGGGGACACCGCCTGCCTGGGCACGTGGAAGCACGAAAACCATGACCCCGGCCGTGTAGAGCAGATAAAAGATGATGCCCGGCGCTGGGCGGAATGTCAGGAGCTGCTGGCCGAGGGCACTACGGTACATCGGCAGCGCCGCAAGAGTCAGCCAACCTGCGTCGAGAGCAAGCATGACGACAAGAGTAGCGACATAGCTGACCAGGATTCGCAAAGACCGTCGCTCCTTGTTTGTCGATAGAGGCTATATGCTATCGCTGGCCGGCGTAGTCCGGATGCACGACAGGCTTAACACGGCCTCAGCCCCGACCCACACATGCAAGAGCTTTTTGGTTTTTTGCAAAAGGCTTTTTTCCTCAAGCAACCCGAGCCGTAACCTCGATTTCGATCTTCATGCGAGCATCGAACAGCCCAGCCACGATCATGGTTGCCGCCGGGAGCACAGCGCCGAAGTGGGCGCGTAGTGTTGGCCAGCAGGGCTCGAAGTCAGCACGGTCGGAGAGGATGTAGCGCACGCGGACGACGTCGGCGAGGCTCGCGCTGGCTTCGGCGAGGGCAGTGGCGATGTTGCGAAGAGCCTGGTCGCACTGGGTGACGACATCGGTAGCGATTGTCATGGTGGTGTAGTCAAAGCCGGTGGTGCCGGACACGAAGATGATGTCACCGCTGACGACTGCGCGGGCGTAGCCGACATCGCGTTCGTAGGATGAGCCGGAGAGGATTGCCCTCCGGATCATGTCACTTGCAGGGGAAGGCTGCGGCGAAAGCCTGGGCGACCAGGACGCCGGCGGGTTTCTCGGCGTCTTGCGGGTGGTTGCGGAGGAATTTCTTCACCACCTCGCGGAGCTGGACGCCGGTGACGGCGTCGGGGATGCAGGCGGCGGCATGGTCACGGCCGCCAGCGCCGATGGCGTCGGCGACGCCGGAGAGATAGGCGTCACAGTCGGTTGCGCGCCCGGCATTGCACAGGCTCATGAGCTTGGTGCCGTTCACCTTCGAGACGCGCTGGGCGTAGGCGCCGGTGCTGAGCAAGGCGAGGGCTGCTAGTGCCACTGTAGTTTGGATGCTGACACGGATGCTCATGAGCGGACCTCCACGCTGAAGCTTTCGATGACGGGGTTGGCCAAAAGCTTCCGGCCCATGGCTTCGGCGGCTTCGCGAGCCTTTGCAGCGTCCGTTTCGTCGAGCACCAGTTCGATCACCTTGCCGGCACGCACTTCGCCCACGCCCTCGAAACCAAGGTTGGTCAGGGCGCGGCCTATGGCGCGGCCTTGCGGGTCCAGAACGCCTTCCTTCAGCATGACAGTGACAAGCGCCTTCACTGCATGATCTCCGGTCCTTTCATGTCGCGCATACCGGCTTCCGGGAGGATGCCCAATCTTTTCGCGACTTCCTGATACGCTTCCTCGACCCGGCCTAAGTCTCGGCGAAACCGGTCCTTGTCCATCTTCTCGTTGGTGCGGCTGTCCCACAGGCGGCAATTGTCAGGCGAGATCTCGTCGGCAAGGACGATCCGCATATCCTCGCCCTCCCACAGGCGCCCGAATTCGAGCTTGAAGTCCACGAGGGTGATGCCGACGCCGAGGAAGAGTCCGGTAAGGAAATCGTTGGTGCGCAGCGCCATGGCGAAGATGTCGTCGAGGTCCATGGTGTTGGCCCAGCCGAAGGCGGTGATGTGCTCCTCGGCGACTATCGGGTCGTTGAGGGCATCGTTCTTGTAATAATACTCGACGATGGAGCGGGGCAGGCGGGTGCCTTCCGGGATCCCGAGCCGCGTGCAAATCGAGCCGGCGGCAACGTTGCGGACCACAACCTCGAGAGGAATGATCTCGACTTCGCGTATCAGTTGCTCGCGCATGTTCAGGCGCCGGACGAAATGGTTGGCTATGCCGATTTCCGCGAGGCGCATCATCAGATATTCGCTGATGCGGTTGTTCAGCACGCCCTTGCCGGTGATGATGCCCTTCTTGGCGCCATTCCCAGAGGTGGCATCGTCCTTGAAATACTGCACGAGGGTGCCGGGCTCCGGTCCTTCGAACAGGATCTTGGCTTTTCCCTCATAGAGTTGGCGGCGTCGTGCCATGATCCATTCCTCAATCGTCGAAGCCGGGAGGCCATCGAAGCCGGGGTATAGCAGCAAAGGGCGGCTACGCCATGCCACGCCTCTGCTGCGTTGCGGTCATGCCTAGGGTAACCGGCAGGAAAGGCGCCTGATCTGGCGGCCCGGCGGCGAAGTGGAAAATCGGGCCGGCAGGCCCCAAGGCAATGAGCGCGCTGCTCGCGGTGCCGAATTTCTGCGCCCGCGGGCGGATGTTCAGGGCTGAGTCCGGTTCCCCTTCGGTGTCGGCGAGCAAAATGGGCCAGCTCTTCCAATCAGGTGGTGTCGGAAGGATACTGCTCTGGAACCTCGGCAAGTGGCGGGCAATGCGCGGTTGATCCGGATCGTCCGGGGCGGTCGAGGTGATCATGTGCAGGCCGTCGGTGAAGCGGCGAGCAGCGACCCGGCCGGCGCCGAGGCCGGCAATCCAGAAGACGTCTCGGCAATCGGCAACGATAAGGTTGAAGCTGCGCCAGCGGGCGGCGTCCTGCCCATCCAGCTTTGCGGCGGCGGAGGCAGCGTCGGGGAAGGATAAAGCCTCAAGCGGGAGCAGACCGCGGCTTTCCTTGCCTGGCTCAGGTCCGAGTGATCCTGTGCGGTTGAGAATGGCGGCGACCATGCCCGACGATTGGTCAAGAGCAAGCCAGGTGCCTCCGGCTAAGACATCGAGGCCGCCGATGACATTGGGCTGGTTGGGCCAATAAGCTGCTGGCGCGCGCCAGGGTCGGTCAAGCATTTCATCGCGGTTTGCGGCGATGAGGAGCGGCCAGGTGGTGCCCGGGCTAAGCAGGGTGACGAGGGTGCACATAGGGCTGCGAGAGTCCTAGGTCGCGGCAACTCCTGGTCCAGGCTCGCCGAACACGCGGGTGTAGATAGCGTCCAGGCTTCTCAGGTGCAGCTTGGGGTCCATTGCGGCTGCCAGCGTAGCTGCGTCAACCTTGCCGGCAACGACCGGGTCATCGGCCAAATGTTGCGCGAAAGTCCGGTGATCGGGCTGGCCGAGGGTCGTCCACGTCTTCATCGCATGCGACTGCACGATCTTGTACGAGTCCTCGCGCGAAATGCCGGACTGCGCGAGCAGAAGCAGGATCTCGCCGCTGTGCACCACGCCGCCGAGGCTCTCGAGGTTCGCGAGCATGCGGTCGGGGTAGACCAGCAGCTTCTCCATCATGCCGGCGAGGCGCATGAGGGCGAAGTCGAGGGTAACAGTGGCATCGGGGCCGATGGCGCGCTCGACGCTGGAGTGGCTGATGTCGCGTTCATGCCAGAGTGCCACGTTCTCCAGGGCGGGAACGGCGGCCGAGCGGACCAGGCGCGCAAGGCCCGTGAGGTTCTCGGACAGCACCGGATTGCGCTTGTGTGGCATGGCGCTGCTGCCCTTTTGGCCTGGGTGAAAGAACTCCTCTGCCTCACGCACCTCGGAGCGCTGCAGGTGCCTCACCTCCGTCGCCAGCCGCTCGATGCCGCTCGCCACGATCGCGAGCGCACAGAAGAAGGCAGCATGACGGTCGCGCGGAATGATCTGCGTCGAATGCGCCTCGACCACGAGACCGAGCTTCTCCGCGACATAGGCTTCCACCCGCGGATCGGTGTGCGCGAAGGTACCCACGGCGCCGCTGATAGCGCAGGTCGCGATCTCGCGGCGGGCCGTCACCAGGCGCTCCCGGTGGCGGGCGAATTCGGCGTAATGGCCGGCCATCTTCAGCCCGAAGCTGGTCGGTTCGGCATGAATGCCGTGGCTGCGGCCGATGGTAACCGTATGCTTGTGCGCGAATGCCTGCGTCTTCAGCGCCGCCAGAACTGCATCGATGTCCTCGATCAGGATGTCGGCTGCCTGTGTGAGCTGGACGGCAAAGCAGGTATCGAGCACGTCGCTGCTGGTCATGCCGAGGTGCACGAAGCGGCTTTCCGGGCCGACCTTCTCGGCAAGCCAGGTCAGGAAGGCAATCACGTCGTGGCGGGTCTCCCGCTCGATCTCGTCGATGCGGTCGAGGTCGGCCTGGCCGATCGTGGCGAGCACTGCGTCGCCCTTGGTGCGGATCACCTCCGCTGCTTCGGCTGGGATCTGGCCCAGCAACGCCATCGCCTCGGCGGCCAGTACTTCGATTTCGTACCAGATGCGGAAGCGGTTTTCGGGCGCCCAGATCGCGACCATCTGCGGGCGGCTGTAGCGCGGGACCATCCCAATCTCCTAAAGCAAGGCCAGGGGCTTTGCCCCTATTTTGAGAAAAATGCGACCCCACCCGAAGGCAAGCCTTCGGGATTTTCAATCAAGGAAGAAAACCATTCAGGCTGAGCTTCTGGCGCTTCTGCAGGTGGTGATGATCGACATCACGCTGGCGGGGGACAATGCGGTTGTCGTCGGGCTAGCGGTGCAAGGGCTTCCGCCCTCGATGCGCAGGCGGGCCATTCTCATCGGCATAGGGGCGGCTACCCTGCTGCGCGTGGCGCTCTCGGCCGTGGCCATCAGCCTACTTGCCATTCTCGGCCTCACGCTGGCTGGCGGTATCCTGTTGTTGTGGGTCTGCTGGAAGATGTACCGCGAACTTCGCGCGGCTCCGGACCTCGATGAAGGCGCTGCGAAGAAGCATACCTCGATGCGAAAGGCGGTGACCAACATTGTGCTCGCCGACCTTTCCATGAGCCTGGACAACGTGCTCGCCGTAGCTGGCGCGGCGCGCGAGCATATCTGGGTCATGGCTGCCGGCCTGGTGCTGTCCATCATCCTGATGGCGGTCGCCGCGGACCTTTTGGCCCGGGTGCTGCACCGCTACCGCTGGATCGCTTGGGTGGGGCTAGCGATCGTGCTCTATGTCTCAGTCGCGATGATCGGCCACGGCTGGCAGGAGGTCGGGCCCTACCTGTAAGTCGGGGTGCTGGTTTGAGGGGCTAAAGTAGCCTACTCTACGAGCCGGCCCCCCCACCACCTCGGTGCCAAGTCCCATAAGTTTTCTGGTTCTCTTTCTACAAAAGAACGCGCTTGCTTCTTTCCTAGGCGTAGGGCGGATAATGCAAGCCTTCCGGCGAGATGGTGAAGATCTCGCAACCGTCGTCCGTCACACCGACCATGTGCTCGAATTGCGCCGAGAGGCTGCGGTCGCGGGTGACGGCTGTCCAGCCGTCGTCCAGAACTTTGACGTCCGGGCGGCCGGCGTTGACCATCGGTTCGATGGTGAAGAACATGCCCGGCTTCAGTACCGGGCCTTCGCCGGCGCGGCCGAAGTGCAGGACGTTAGGGGCGGCGTGAAAGCTGCGGCCAATACCGTGGCCGCAGAAATCGCGCACCACGCTGAAACGCTGGCTCTCGACATAAACCTGAATGGCGTGGCCTACGTCGCCGAGGGTTGCGCCCGGCTTCACCGCAGCGATGCCCTTCATGAGCGCCTTGTAGGTAACCTCGTTGAGCATCCGCGCTTTCGTGGACGGCGTTCCAGCGACGTACATGCGGCTGGTGTCGCCATGCCAGCCATCGAGAATTACAGTGACATCGATGTTCAGAATGTCGCCGTCGATCAGCCGGCGCTCACCGGGAATGCCGTGGCAGACGACGTGATTGATCGAGGTGCAGATGGATTTTGGGAAGCCGCGGTAGTTTAGCGGGGCCGGGGTCGCGCCATGCGCGAGGATGAACTCGTGGCAAAGGCGGTCGAGTTCGCCCGTGGTGACGCCGGGGCGGACGTGCGGGACAATCATGTCGAGAGTCTCGGCCGCAAGACGGCCGGCTTGGCGCATGGCCGCGAAATCTTCGGGGCCGTGCAAAATGATGCGCCTGGCCTCGCTCCCGCCGTCCATCCCTTATGATCCTTTGTGCCGCCTGGACATCGCAAGATGCGTGCCCTGCATGGTCGGTGCAAGAGCCGCGATCGTCGCTAACAGAGCAGCATCGGCTTCCGGCTATCGGCGCGAAGGTCGTTTAGGTCCTGCGCTTGTCGTGCCCGCCGAACCCACAGGCATGGCGATGGCCTTTTGCGGAGCAGGTGGCGACGGCGCGGGCGGTCAGGACATGCGGATGGACGCTTTCGCCGGAGCCGACACGCTGCAGAACGAAACGCTCCATCTTGTGGTGAGCGAGGCTCTTGCCCCGGCCGCCATGAAGCATGGCGAGATGGACCGTCGGGCGCGCCGGTGCGGCTTCGGCCGACGCCATCAGCGATGGCAGCGCAAAATGCGGATGGGCGTGCGGCGTCACGGGGACGCCAAGCTGCTCGAAGCCGTCGTCCAGCAGGCCGGCCATGTGGGTGTCACGCTCAGGATTGGAGCGTGCCCCTAGCACCACACCGATGAGGCGGACGCCGCCGCGGATAGCCGAAGTGACGAGATTATGGCCGGCGGCAAGCGTGTAGCCGGTCTTCAGGCCGTCGGCGCCTTCATAATCGACCAGCATTCGGTCGTGGTTCGGGATGGCGCGGCCGTGGAAGTAGAAAACCGGCTCGCTGAAGTAGTGATACTGGTCCGGAAAATCGGCGATCAAATGGTGCGCCAGCATGGCGAGGTCGCGCGCCGTGGTCATCTGCTGCTGGTCGGGCAGGCCGGAGGCATTGCGGAAGGTCGTCTGAGTCATGCCGAGGCCGCGGGCCCGCAGGGTCATCATCTGCGCAAAGCGGTCTTCGTCGCCGCCGAGTAGTTCGCCAAGCGCGCAGGCGGCGTCGTTGGCCGACTTGGTGACAATGCCCATGATGGCATCTTCGACGGTGAAGTATGTGCCTGGCAGGAGTCCGAGTTTGGAAGGTTCCATGGAGGCCGCATGGCCGCTCACCGGAACAACTTGACTGAGGCTGAGGTGATGATCGCGCAGGCCTTCAAAGGCCATGTAGAGCGTCATGAGTTTTGTGAGGCTGGCCGGATAGCGCAGATCGTCGGCGTTGACCTGCTCCATGACCTGGCCAGTCGCTTGGTTGACGACGATGGACGCATAGCGCGCGGAGCCGATTTGGGCTTCCGCCCGCTGGGCTAGGACAAGGCAGAGCACGCCGGCAGCGATAGCAGAGCGCTTACGCAAGGCGCGCAGCGCCCCTGGGAGAAGTCGCTTCCGCTCTGCCATGAAAAATCCTGCCTCCGCTGCGCCGCTTCCGTGCCGGACACAGCGGCCGGCGTGCGCAATGTAGCGGGGCGTTTTCCTGATTGTCCAGCATACTAGAGGGTGTCTGCAGGTTTTCAGGCTAAGTTCATCCCGTAAGCTCTTACATCACGATTTGCTCCTGCAACGAAGGCACCGCATAAAAAACGCCAGGTTATTACCGCACCGCACAAAAAACCGGCTTGACGGCGACGGACCGACTCTCTAGATCGGTCTTGTGCACCGCAACATGCGGAAATCACATGATGGTTCGCCGCCCTGGGACCATCGCCTCATATGAATGGAGACTGGTTATGACAGTCAAAGCCAAGGCGGCGGAGATAACGACGCCTTCTACCGTACCCTCGATCATTACCCCTGCCTCGTTCGACAAGACCGTCGACGGGATAAAGCATGGCGCTGAAACCGCTGCAGCTGGGCTTGATCACGTACACACCAATATGAAGGAAGGCGTTAACAAGATGATGAAGACCACGGAGCAGTTCGTTCAGTTCAGCCAGGGCAATGTCGAAGCCATGGTGAAGTCCAGCCAGATCATGGCCAGCGGCTTCCAGGAAATGACCAAGCTGATGGCCAGCCACGCTCAGGCGAGCCTCGATCACACCATGTCGACCTTCCGCGCCATGACCGGGGTGAAGTCGATCAAGGAAGTGATGGACATCCAGTCCGCTTTCGCACGCGATGCGATGGAGAAGGCTATGGCCGAAAGCGGCCGCCTGACCGAGCACTCCATGAAGCTGGCAGAACAGGCTCTTGCGCCGATTTCGGCGCGCGTGAACGTGGCCGTCGAGACGTTCTCGCACTAGACACGACGGCGCTTCTGGCGCTGCCGAGGGCCCGGACGCAAGTCCGGGCCCTTTCTATTTGAAGCCTTCCGGCGGGCAGACCTTTTGCACGCCGCCCGGCTTCCGATATCATCGCTCTCTACCGCACGTGACAGCCTGGTTTGGCTGGGCGGCGTGCCTGCCACAGATGCTTGTGCACCTTGCGTGCGCCGGGGTGACGACGATGAGTGACAACGACAAGCGTAATGGCGAGACCCCGAATACCGGCGTGCTGGTCAAGGCGCGGGCGAAGACCCGCAAGCCGGCCATGTACAAAGTGTTGATGTTGAACGACGACTACACGCCGATGGAATTCGTCGTGCATGTGCTGGAGCGTTTTTTCCAGAAGACGCGCGAGGAAGCGACGCGGATCATGCTGCATGTCCACCGCCGCGGCGTTGGCGTTTGCGGCGTCTTCACCTACGAGGTGGCTGAGACAAAGGTCACGCAGGTGATGGACCTCGCCCGCCAGAACCAGCACCCGCTCCAGTGCACCATAGAGAAAGAGTGACGCTAGTCCGTCAGCCACTCCGCCGGCGGTAGCGGAGGAAGATCAGCCACGAAGACACGGGGGACGCGAAGTATTGCGGAGTAGGCCCAGCCTCGCTGCAGGACCTTCGCAGCTCTTAATGGCGACGAGCGGTCCCGGTGTCCTACCCATCTTCTTCTGTGTGGAAGATGGGGTTCGAAGTTCAAGACCTTTAGCGGACGGCAAGCGTGCCTAAGTAGGGGGTGGAAAGCGAAGACGTGACCACGATTTCGCTTCCCGGATGGCGCAACTTACGGCCATCCTGCTGGCTTCCATACCCAGGGGCGCCGATGTTCGCGCGCCCGACGGGTCCAGGCGCGAAGGGGCGTCGACTAACATGCTGTCTCGCAATCTAGAACAAACCCTCCATCGCGCACTCTCCTTCGCCTCTGACAGGCGTCATGAGTATGCGACTCTTGAACATCTCCTGCTCGGCCTTGCCGACGACAGCGACGCGGCGACCGTTTTGCGCGCCTGCGGCGTCGATCTCGACAAGCTCCGCCAGGACCTCACAGAATTCCTCGACAAGGATTTGTCGGGCCTCACCACTGACCGTACCACTGAGCCGAAGCCGACCGCCGGCTTCCAGCGCGTGGTGCAGCGGGCGGCGATACACGTGCAGTCCAGTGGCCGGGATGAGGTAACAGGCGCTAACGTGCTCGTCGCTCTTTTCTCGGAGCGCGAGAGCCATGCCGTGTATTTCCTGCAGCTGCAGGACATGACGCGACTCGACGCCGTCAACTTCATCAGCCACGGCATCGCGAAAGCGCCTGGCCGTGCAAATCAGCGTCCGACAGCAGGTGGCGGCACGCCGCCGGCAGGTGGTGAGAACAATGAGGGCGAGCGGGAGGAGAAACCCAGCCGGCGCAACCAGGATGCGCTCAGCACCTATTGCGTGAACCTCAACAAGAAGGCGATGGCGGGCAAGATCGACCCGCTGATCGGCCGTGACACCGAGGTCGAGCGCACCATCCAGATCCTTTGCCGCCGCACCAAGAACAACCCGCTTTATGTCGGTGACCCAGGCGTTGGTAAGACGGCGATTGCCGAGGGCCTCGCCAAGCGCATCGTCGAAGGCGATGTGCCGGAGGTATTGGCCAAGAGCACCATCTTCGCGCTCGATATGGGCGCGCTGCTGGCCGGCACGCGCTACCGCGGCGATTTCGAGGAGCGGCTGAAAGCAGTTGTGACCGAACTCGAGGCGCAGCCTGGCGCGGTGCTGTTCATCGACGAGATCCACACAGTGATCGGTGCCGGCGCTACGAGCGGCGGCGCTATGGACGCGTCCAACCTGCTCAAGCCGGCGCTTGCCAGCGGCAGCCTGCGCTGCATTGGCAGCACGACCTACAAGGAGTTCCGCAACTACTTCGAGAAGGACCGTGCGCTCGTGCGCCGCTTCCAGAAGATCGACGTCGCGGAGCCTTCGATCGAGGACACGGTCAAGATCCTCAAGGGTCTCAAGACAAACTACGAGAAGCACCACAAGGTCACCTACACGGATGAAGCCATCCGGGCGGCCGTCGAGCTGTCGGCGAAATACATCAATGACCGCAAGCTGCCGGACAAGGCGATTGACGTTATCGACGAGGTCGGCGCCAGCCGCATGCTACTGCCGGAGAACAAGCGCCGCCGCGTGGTGACGTTGAAGGACGTGGAAGAGATCGTGGCGAAGATCGCCCGCATCCCACCCAAATCCGTCAGCGCCGACGACAAGGAGACGCTGCGCAATCTCGAGCGCGACCTGAAGTCGATGGTATTTGGCCAGGACCGCGCGATCGAAGCCTTGTCGGCCGCGATCAAGCTGTCACGCGCCGGCCTGCGCGACGCGGAAAAGCCGATCGGCAACTACCTGTTCTCCGGGCCTACCGGCGTCGGCAAAACCGAGGTCGCTCGCCAGCTTGCCAGCACCCTTGGCATCGAGCTGATCCGCTTCGACATGAGCGAATACATGGAGCGGCACAGCGTTAGCCGGCTCATCGGCGCCCCGCCAGGCTATGTGGGCTTCGATCAGGGTGGACTGCTGACCGATGCCATCGATCAGCACCCTCACGCCGTGCTTCTGCTGGATGAAATCGAGAAGGCCCACATGGACCTTTTCAATATCCTCCTGCAGGTCATGGACCACGGGAAACTGACTGACCACAACGGGAAGACGGTGGATTTCCGGAACGTCATCCTGATCATGACGACGAACGCGGGCGCCTCCGACATGGCCAAGGAAGCGATCGGTTTCGGCCGTTCGGTGCGGGAAGGCGAGGACGACGAGGCGATCAAGCGCCTGTTCACGCCGGAATTCCGCAACCGGTTGGATGCGACCATCACCTTCGCCGGACTGACGGAAGAGATCGTCGGCCGCGTTGTCGAAAAGTTTGTCATGCAGCTCGAGGCGCAACTTGCCGACCGCAACGTAACGATCGAACTCTCGTCTGCCGCCAAGGAGTGGCTCGCCGAGCGTGGCTACGATCGCCTGTATGGCGCCCGCCCACTCGCGCGCGTCATTCAGGAATACATCAAGAAGCCGCTTGCCGAGGAACTGCTGTTCGGCAAGCTCGCACGCGGCGGCTCGGTAAAAGTGACGATGAAGGACGGGAAACTGGACTTCGCCTTTACCGAAGCGGAGGTGCCAGTCACGCCAGGTGCCGACGATGGCGGCGAGGGCGAGGGGACCACGGAGCGAGAGCCCGAGACAATCGAGTAGTCTGCCAAAACGGCCAGGAGCTTTGCTTCTGGCCGTTTCTTTTTGCGGTAACGGCAAAAGGTAGGAAGGAAGTTCTTTTTTGAAAAATAGAACCAAGAAACTTCTTGGACGTGGGACCGAGATTGTGGGTAACTCCGGTCCGAACATCCAAAAGTTTTTTGCTTCTTTTTTTCAAAAAAGAAGTTCTTGCTTCCTTTCTAATAAGGAAAATTCGGCATGAAAGCCAGCTGGAACGGCCACGTCATCGCAGAGAGCGACGACATCGTAACCGTAGAAAACAACGCCTACTTCCCGGCCGGCTCGTTACGCCGCGAGTTCGTGCGGGAAAGTGGGCATACGTCAACCTGCCCGTGGAAAGGGACGGCGCACTACTACAGCCTAGAGGTGGACGGGAAGAAAAACGCAGACGCGGTTTGGTATTATCCGGAACCCAAAGATGCTGCGAAGAACATTCAGAACCGCGTCGCCTTCTGGAAGGGCGTGACGGTCAGCTAAGAGCTTCCCTTGCCGCAGTCATGATCCGCTCGATGGTGACACTGCAGGCGCCGCGATCGTCTTCGGAGCCGATGAACGCGCCTCGGCTGCCTAGCCAGCGTTCCCAGCCAAAGCCGCTGCCGGCTTCGATGCCGATGCGTGGGCTGGTGCCGAGCACCTGATCGCGAAAGCTTCGCTCCTGGTTGGCAAACAGTTCCCAGCATGGGAGCGAGACGACCGCGGTGCCCACCCCGGCGGCTCCCAGCGCCTCTTGGGCTTGCAGGGTGATGGCAAGTTCAGCGCCGCTCGCGATGAGGGTTACGTCCCGTCTGCCTCTGGGCTCGCGCACGAGGAAGCCGCCGTGAACGCAGCGGGACCTCGTGGGGCGATCGAGGAGAGGAGTGAAGGGGACCTCGGACAACATCAGCACGCTCGGGCCGTGGGTGCGGCGAAGGGCGAGTTCGATACTCTCCAGGGTTTCTGAAGCGTCGGCGGGGCGGAAAACGAAAACGTTCCGCATGGCACGCAGGGCTGCGCGGTGCCCTGCGGTAGGGCAAGAGGCCTCCGGTTCGACGACGACGTGGATGACCCGCAGGTTGGCTTGGGCCGCGGTTCGAAGTGCTGGGCCTAGGCCCTCTATTTCGCTCAGGCGCGTGTGGCCGAGAGGGATGAGGCCGCCGTGCAACGTCATGCCTGCGAGAGCGCAAGCACGCGCATGGCCCTGGATGTAAGGCGTTGCGGGTGTGACTGAAGCGCCTGCCTCGTGCGGCAGGCTGACGAGTTCGGGCAGAATCGGGGCCAGGCGGACCAGCGCCTGCCGGCAGGTGGCGATGGGCGCTACCGCCGACTGATTTTCTGCCAGCAAGGGCCCGGGTTCGGAGAGCACGCTATGCCAGCGGGGCGGCATCCGATGAGCAAGCGTGCGATCGAACTCCTCGCGTGATGTGTGCCGTGCCAGGCGCCTCAACCACGCCCGGCGCGCCGAGGCACCGCGGCTGCCAGCTAGCTGCCAGGCTTCGCCAGCGGCGTCATCGGTTTCGTTACGCTCGTCTATGTTGGCGTGCAGCTCCTGGATGTCGCCGGTGCATGCGATCAAAGTTGGCTTGTGTGAGCGCAAGCCAGCCGAGATGGCGCCTTGCAGCGCCTCTACGTCGTCGCTTCGAACTTGTCGGATTGTCCAGGTCGACGCGAGCCCCGGCGGGCAGACTTGTCCGTCCGGTATCGCGGCGATGACCGCCAGGCGGCCGAGCCGCTGTGCGCCGGCCGCGGCTGCTGCTTCCTGACCCAGGCCGGTCTCAAGGTCCGCGAGTGTCGCCAACACCCAGGTTCGATGATCGATGAGAGACCGGCCAAAGCGGGCCGCCAGGGCGCGTTCGGCCATCGCCGCGCCGAGTGCCGCGCCCAGCGATTGTCCAGGCGGATCGAGCATTGTCGTGGCGAAGCTTTCGTCCGCGCCGCAAAGGGCAGTCAGAGCGGCTGCCAGGGGGCTTAAAGTGGAGGAAAGCAAGAGCCGATCACGGTCGGGCCACTGGGGATCGGCCGCATCGAAGCGCAGCGTTCGGGATACGAGTAGCGCCGCTGCCTGGCAAAGGCATGCCGACGCGGTATCCAGCGCGCCGCTGGCGCGGAGTGTGGCACTGAGACTACTGGCCAGAAAGACCGGGTCGTGTCTTGGGAGGGGCGTGAGCGCGTCCACCCAAGTGGCTTAGCACGGGCTTGCCGGCGGCGTCGCGCCCTGTAGCTTGGCGGCATGATACGAAGAAGAAGCCATACCAACCGCTGTTTATGCACCCTGGCGCCACTGATCATCCTTGGCGCGTGCCATCTGGTGGATCAGCGGGACTTTGACAGACACGCAGGCGATCGGCCGATACCGCCGGTCAAGCCGGGCCCGGTCGTCAAGGCAGTGCCAGCGCTGGTGACGATCCGGTATGACACGCCGGATCCCGCCTATCGCGAGGTGCTGGCAGACGCGGTGCAGCGCGCCCTGAGCCGCAAACGGGATGTGCTCTTTACGGTGACGAGCCTTGTTCCGCCCGCAGGCGATCCGAACGCGCAAGTCGCGGCCGAGGGAGCGGCAGCCGTTTCAGGCCGCGATGTCGCAGCAGCCATCGTGGCCGATGGTGCCGACACTGGTCAGGTGGAACAAGCGGTCCGGGAGGATGCGGGCGTCAAGGTGCGCGAGGTTCGAGTGGATGTGCATTGAGCCCAGCCGTTCCTAAAGCCGGGCCCGAACTCGCAAAAGTTTTTTGGTTCTTTTTTAAAAAAAGAACCTGCTTTCGAGAGCCTTCCCTAAGTCGGATGCTTGCGGACCGCGGCGATAGCCGAAGCAAGCTGAGCGCCATCCACCGCCCCGGGCAAGACCTGATCGCCGATGAAGAACACCGGCGTCCCTTGGACGTGAAGGGTCTTGGCGAGCCGCAAGTTCGTTTCGATCTGTTCGCGAACGCCTGGCGACGCCATGTCGGCAATCAGCTTGTCAGGATCCAGGCCGAGTGATTTGGCGGTGCTCTTGATGCTGTCGGCAGAGGGTTGGGCCGGATCACCCATGAGGGCGGCCTGCATCTTCAGGTAGCCGCCCTGATTCCGTGCGGCGAGGATGGCGCGGCTCTCGAGATCGCTCGCCTGACCAAGGACGGGAATGTCCTTGAAGAGCAGGCGGACGCCGTGGTCCTGCCTGATCAAATTATCCACGATCTCGTGCATGCTACGGCAGTAGGGGCAGCGCGGATCGTAGAACTCCACGACGGTGACATCGCCTATCGGGTTGCCGGCTGTGGGGTCGTGGGTGTCGTTGGCGAGCGCCCGGATGCGGACTTTTTCTTGAGCGTCCTCGTCGGCCTGCAAGGAAGTAATGGCGTCGCGCAGGATGCTTGGGTCAGACCGGAGCGCGTCGCGCAGGATGTGCACGATTTCATCGTGCTGCGCCTTGCTAAAGCCGTTGGCGGGTGCCGGATCGGCGGCGTAGGCGGCGGTGCATGCCAGGAAGGCGGCGGCAAGTGGGGCCAGGAGGGAGCGCATACGCTGGGCAACCTTTTTGGGTGTTTTGCTGGCGGTCTCTACCATTGCGGCCCGCATGAGGCGAGGGCAGTTGCCCGCACGAATGAAGCCGTCTAATCCAGCCAGCCTTGCGGGGTGAGAATTTTGACCAGTCTGAGCCGAAGAATTCGTATGCGCGCCCGGCAGGGGCTGGCGGCCGCTCTCTCCCTTTCGATTGGCGGCTGCGGCGCTGTCGAGGCCGTCAAAAAGACGGTCATCGGCAGTGAACCGAAGTACGGCGAGCATCTGACCGGCTTCATCGGCGCTGTGGCCGCGGACGAGCCGCGGGCGGCGCTTGCGGCGCGTGAGGTACTGGCGATCGGCGGAAACGCCGCCGATGCCGCGGTGACGCTCGGCATGATGCTGGCCGTGACTTTGCCGTCTCGCGCTTCTCTGGGAGCAGGCGGTGCGTGCGTCGCCTACCAACCGGGCCGAAAGTCACCGCATGGCGGGACGCCTGAGGCCATCATGTTCCTGCCTCATCCCTCCTCGCTGGCAGGCGGCGACCGGCCGGCCTCGGTCCCGATGCTGGCACGTGGTCTATATCTCTTGAGCGCGCGCTATGGGACGCAGCCGTTCGAGGCAATGAGCGAACCGGCTGAGCAGGTGGCGCGCAGCGGCAATGCCGTAAGCCGGGCCTTGGCAACCGACCTTGCTGTCGTGTCGGGCCCCCTTGCCGGCGATCCCGAAGCTGCCGCGATCTTCGCGCCTGGCGGCAAGCCTCTCGGTGAAGGCGACCAACTGGTGCAGCCGGCGCTGGCCGACACGATTACGCAGATACGCCATGTCGGCGTCGGCGACATGTATCAGGGGCTGCTCGCCCACAAGCTTGCCGAGACAACACCGATGGCTGGCGGGGCCCTGTCGCTCTCCGACCTGCGCCTGGCGGTTGCGACTCTCGCCGAACCGCTGGTGACCGCCGCAGGTCAGGACCAGGCCGCCTTCCTGCCGCCTCCCACTGATGGCGGCATTGCGGCGGCCGCGGCTTTTCAAAGCCTTCTTGCCAACGGCGATGTTGCCACCGCCGATCGTGCCGCTCTGTCGGCTGCAGCTCACGCACGCGGCGTATCGGAGCTTCCTGCGCTGACGGCATCCACCAGCTTCGTAGTGCTCGACCGGAAAGGCGGCGCGGTCGCTTGTGCGCTAACCATGGATAATCTGTTCGGTACAGGACGTGTGGCGCCTGGCACCGGGATCGTCCTCGGCGCTTCGCCTACCGCCAAACCGGAGCCTCTGCTCACCGCAGCCATTGCATGGAACGGCGGTCGCGACGCTTTCCGTGCGGCTGTCGCCGCGTCTGGGCAGAATCGGGCGGCGTTGGCCGGAGCGGCGGGGCTTCTCCAGGCGCTGGCCGGCGAGCTGCCGCCGCGCTCCCCGGTGCCCGATCCTGGCCGCAGCAACGCCATCGGCTGCACCGGCTATTTGCCAGGCAATGAGAATTCGTGCCGCTGGTCGGCCGATTACCGCGGGGCCGGACTCGCAGTCGGCGGAAGCTAAGCGTTTGCCGCCATGCTGAAGGTTGGCCGTAACGCCAATGCGCCTTCGTTCATGGTCATGGACGTGGTCGCAGCCGCCAACGCTCGGCAGGCAGCGCGGTCACCGGGCGATCCGCACGTCATCCACATGGAGGTTGGCCAGCCGTCCACCGGCGCGCCGGCCGGCGCGGTGCGCGCCATGCAGGCGGCGCTCGCGAGCGGGCGCGCACTTGGTTATACCGAAGCGTTCGGCCATGCGTCGTTGCGCGAGCGCATCTCTGCCCATTACGCCGACTGGTATGGGCTCGATGTTCCTGCGAGGCGAATTGCAGTAACGATCGGCGCGTCCAGCGCTTTTCCGCTGGCGTTTCTCTCCGCGTTCGACCCTGGCGACCGGGTGGCACTCGCCTCACCCTACTATCCGCCCTACGTGAACATCCTGCGCGCGCTAGGCCTTAAACCGGTTGTTCTGGAGGCCACCGAGGCGGACCGGTTCCAGCCGACGGTCGCCTTGCTGGACCAGCTCGATCCCCCGCCTGATGGCCTCATCATCGCAAGTCCCTGCAATCCGGCCGGCACCATGCTTCATCCGTACGAGTTCGCCGCGCTGGCCGCCTGGTGCGCGCGCAATGGCGTGCGGATAGTATCGGACGAGATCTACCATGGACTAACCTACGACAGCCCGATGACATCGGCGGCGAACCTGCCTGGCGCCATCGTCATCAACAGCTTTTCCAAGTATTTCTCGATGACCGGCTGGCGGGTGGGCTGGATGGTTCTGCCGGAGGATCTGGTGCGCCCGGCCGAGTGCCTGGCGCAGAACTTCTTCATCTCCGCCCCTCATATCAGCCAGCTCGCCGCCGAGGCGGCGTTTGACTGTCATGACGAATTGGCCTCCAACGTCGCACGCTATCGGAACTCGCGCGCGCATCTGCTCGAGGCATTGCCACGAGCCGGCTTCACGCATCTTTCGCCTGCGGAGGGTGCGTTCTACGTCTTCGCGGACGTATCGGACCGCACGAGCGACAGCGTCGCTTTCTGCGCCAGGATGCTTGCAGAGACAGGCGTGGCGGCTGCGCCAGGGCTTGATTTCGATACCCGCCGCGGCCTGGCGTATGTCCGCCTCAGCTACTGTGGAAGCACGCCGGACATGGAGGAGGCTACAAGGCGGCTCGCCGCGTTCCGCTGAGCCTAAGAAGAGCCATAAGCTTTTAGTTGCGCAAAGCTTAAAATATGCTACCTAAGGTAGCAGAACGGCCGCTCACGGTAAGTTCTTTGCTGTTGGAGCAGCCTGCTATGCCCGCCGACAAAACGTCGACACCCTTGTTCATACAGCGCCCGCCCCGAACGAACTGGCGAGCAGCCTACCCTTACGCCTGGATCGGAATCGTCGGCGTCGTGGCACTCATGACGCTCAGCGCGGTCGTCGGCTTTCTCGCAACGAGCCAGGATCAGACCCGGCTCAACCAGGCCCGGCTCGTGAACCGCGAACTGCGGCTGATGTTGGTATCGCTGGTCGATGCGGAAACCGGGGTGCGCGGTTTCGTGCTGACGGGCAAAGTCGAATATCTTGAGCCTTACGAGTGGGGCACGCGCGCGCTGGAAACGCTGCCTCCTGCATTGACTGCCGATGTTGATAGTTTTGCGGCGACCCTCCCGGCCGCCTCCGGCAGCCGCTCGCCATTTTCCGACAAGCTGGCCACCTTGCGGGGCGTCTGGTCGGACGCCATCAGGCAAGCGGAGTCGCATGACCTGTCGCAAGCCTCGGCGACCCTGCAATCGTCGCATGGCAAAATGCTGATGGACGGGCTGCGCGCCGACATAGGCGGCTTCATTGCAACGCGCGATGCTGCGGCGGTGAAGGCAGAACACGCCATCGATCAAGAGGAGAACTGGGTTCTCCTGCTGAACCTGCTCGGCGGTGCAGCGGCGATCGGCGCGCTCGTCTATGCCGCGCGGCGCTCGGCACGCGACACCGCACGTCGCGAACGCGCAGTGCGCGAGAACATCAAGGCGCGAAATCAGATCGAACGTTTGTTCGTCATGGCTGAAATGCTGCAGAGCGCCACCGACCGTGAAGACGCCAACGAGGTCTTGCGCGCCAGTGCCACGCAGCTACTCCCCGGCCTTGGCGGCGCACTCTATGTTTTTAATAATTCGCGTGACCGCCTCGATCTTTCGACGACATGGTCGGGTGACGGCAGCATGGACACGCATTCCAGCCTTCCCGATCACATCACGCCCGGCAGCTGCTGGGCGCTCAAGCGTGGCAAGCCGCACCGCAACACAGGTATCGCCGGTGCATTGCGCTGCGCCCACGCGATCGCAGGACAGGTGACGCTCGAGATACCAATGGCCGCGCGCGGCGAACTCTACGGCCTGCTCGAACTCACCGCTTCCGGCGCCGATGCTGAGGAACGCATGGCCGACGTCCAGCTCATCGCCGGCGCTCTCGCCGATGCCATGTCGCTGGCGCTTTCCAATATCAGCCTGCGTGAGCGCCTGCGGAACCAAGCTTTGCGTGATCCACTCACCGGACTCTACAATCGGCGCTTCCTCGAAGAGATGATCGAACGCCTTGCGCACGAGGCTGACCGCAAGCGCACGCCGCTGTCGGCGTTGATGCTCGATCTCGATCACTTCAAAATGCTGAACGACCAATTCGGACACACCACCGGCGATGCCGTGCTGCGGCAAGTCTCGAACACCATCATGGCAAACCTGCGCGCAACTGATGTCGCCTGCCGCTACGGCGGCGAGGAACTCGCCATCCTCATGCCTGACACCAGCCTTGAATTTGCAACAGCAAAGGCCGAACAGATTCGTGCCGCCATCGCCGACATGTCGCGCGACGGGCGCATTCCGCCGGTGACTGCTTCGATCGGCATTGCCAGCGCGCCTGAGACATCTGCACGAGCAAACGATCTGATCGCGGCTGCAGACGCCTCGCTCTACCTCGCCAAGCAGCAGGGGCGTGACCGTGTCGTGGCTGGCGTGCCTCGGAGCGGGGCCCCTAAGCTTGTGGTTGCGGAGTAGAAAGGAAGCACTTCTTTTTTGAAAAAAAGAAGCAAAAAACTTTTTGTCCTGTGGGCTCGGCACTTTCTCAAGCCGGGTTCGCCTTAACGCTTCCTTTCGTTCGCCTTTGATTGACAAAAGGCCAGCACCGCTAAATCTGGGTCTCATGACACTTGCCGATCTCCCGGCCGTTCAGCTCCTGCGGTCGAGTCGCCAACCCATGCTGATCATTTGGCGTGCGGAGCGAGTGCGGATTGCTAACGCCGCATTCGACGCCCTGGTAAGCCCCGGCGAATGGCTGTCGCTATACCAAGCCATCGAGCACCAAGTCGAACAGGTGAAGGGGGGGTGGTGCGGCAACCTGGCACGAAGCCGCACGCATCACCCTCCGGACTGGCGCTCAGGAACGGATCGCTTGGTGGACCTACGGCATTTCGCCACTTGGTGATCCAGCAGCGGTGGGCGGGGCCGATGGCGTCCTGCTCACCTGCACGGACGTGACGCGGCGGCACCAAAGTCAGGACCTGCAGCGCGACTCTGACGAGCATGCGCGTTTTGCGTTGGCAGCCAGCGAGAGCGTGGGAACGTGGGATTGGGATATCACCACGGACATGGTGCGCGCTGGCGGCCGGTTTGCCGAGCTTTACGGCGTTGATGCCGAACTTGCGAAAGCAGGTGCGCCCATCGCTGTATTCATGCGGAACATCTATTCCGGTGACCAGGCGCGCGTCGGTCGGGAGATTGCTCGCGCAGTCGAGACGAGGCGCGAGTTCATCTCCGAATACCGGCTTGTGCAGGCTGACGGCTCGAACCGCTGGGTTGCGGCACGCGGGCGCTGCATCTGCGACGATGGCGGCAAGCCGGTCCGGTTTCCCGGTCTTGTCATCGACATCACCGAACGCAAGCAGGCCGAGGCGCGAAGCGAAGCTTTACTCGCGCTCGACAGGCGTTTTGGCAGCCTCGACGCGCCTGCAGACCTCGCCTTTGCGGCGGCCGAAATGCTGGGTCGTACCTTGGGGGTAAGCCGCGCCGGCTACGGCACGATCGACATCGCTACTGAGACGATCACCATCGACCGCGATTGGAATGCGCCCGGCATAAAGAGCCTGGCCGGCGTGCTGCAGTTCCGGGATTACGGATCCTATATCGAGGACCTCAAGCGCGGTGAAACCGTGATAGTGGCCGATGCAACGGACGATCCGCGTACCACCAGCACAGCCGATGCTCTGAAAGCCATCAGCGCGGCCTCTTTCATCAACATGCCGGTAACCGAGCACCAGGGTCTCGTTGCCCTGCTCTATCTCAATCACGCTGGACCCAGGGCGTGGCCACCAGAGGAACTGGCGTTCGTTCGCGAGGTCGCGCACCGCACACGGATGGCAGTGGAGCGTCGTCGCGCAGAGCGCGATCTGCGCGAACTCGCCAACTCGCTCGAGGCCCAAGTGGCCGAGCGCACGCGCGAACTGATGCAGACAGAAGCGGCATTACGCCAGTCACAGAAGATGGAGGCTGTCGGCCAACTCACCGGCGGTCTGGCGCATGATTTCAACAATCTGCTCACCGGCGTCATTGGCAGCCTGGAGATCCTGCAGGCTCGCGTGGCGCAAGGACGCATCAGCGACGTGGACCGCTACGTCAACGCGGCTCAGGGAGCCGCCCGCCGTGCGGCGGCGCTTACCCACCGCCTGCTCGCGTTCTCTCGCCGTCAGACCCTCGATCCGAAGCCCACCGACATAAATCGGCTCGTGTTGGGAATGGAACAGTTGATCCAGCGGACGGTCGGGCCTGGCATTGCGGTCGAGACAGTCGGCTCTGGCGGCTTGTGGAACACTTTGGTCGATCCAAGCCAGTTGGAGAATGCGCTTCTCAACCTCGCCATCAATGCCCGCGACGCGATGCCTGACGGTGGGCGCCTGACGATCGAAACTTCAAATCGTTGGCTCGATAGCCGCGGCTCGCAGGAGAGGGATCTGCAGCCCGGTCAATATGTCAGCCTCTGCGTGAGCGACAATGGCGTAGGCATGCCACCTGATGTCGTCGCCAGGGCATTCGATCCATTCTTCACGACCAAGCCGATTGGCGAGGGCACCGGTCTTGGGCTTTCGATGATCTACGGCTTCGCGCGGCAATCCGGCGGGCAGGTGCGTATCTATTCGGAGGTCGGCAAGGGAACGATGGTTTGCCTCTACCTGCCACGGCATCTCGGCGAGGTGGAGGCTGAGGACGTGCCGGATGCGCGAACCCATTCAGCCCGGGACGCGACCACCTTGACGGTGCTTGTGGTGGACGACGAACCGACAGTGCGCATGCTTGTCACAGAAGTTCTCGAAGATCTCGGCTACGGAGCGATCGAAGCGGCGGATGGCGTTTCTGCGCTCAAGATACTGAATTCGGACATACGCATCGATTTGCTGGTGACCGACGTGGGATTGCCAGGTGGCTTGAATGGCAGGCAGCTTGCCGACTCGTCACGCGTGGTGCGCCCGGGCCTCAAAGTGCTGTTCATCACCGGCTACGCCGAAAATGCCGTGCTGAACCATGGGCATTTGGAGGCCGGCATGCAGGTGCTGACGAAGCCATTTGCTATGGCGACGCTGGCGAGCCGGATCGATGAAATGATCCTTGCTCAGTAGGCGATCCGGCAGGTTATGACGTCGCCAGCTTCTTGAAGTGGGCGCCGTCTGTCAGTCGCGAAGCGCCATCGGTCACGATCGTGTCGCCCGGCGAAAGGCCCGCTGTGATGACCGCAGTCGTATCGTCCTGGTGCGAAACCGTGATGGTACGGCGCGTAACGGTGCCGTCCGGCTTGGCGAGAAAGACGTAGGCGCCTTGCGCACCGCGCTGCACCGCTTGCGTAGGCACCACGGTGGCGTTGTGGTCAACGCGCAATGTAAGTCGCACGTTGACGAAGGCGCCCGGCCAAAGTCGTAGTGCTGGGTTGGGGAAGATCGCCTTGAGCTTGATCGTGCCGGTGTTCTGGTCGACCTGGTTGTCGAGCACCGAGACGTGACCGCGGTCGAGCACTGCGGTGGTATCGCCGTTTTGCGGCAACGCGGCGACGGCCGGACCGCCGGAAGCAGCGTTGTCGGCCATGGCTTTCGTCACGTCGGGAAGCGTCTGCTGCGGCAGGGTGAAGACAACGAAGATGGGATGCAATGTCGTCACCACGGTGATCGGCGTTGCGTCCGTACTGGACACGAGATTTCCGATATCGACCTGGCGGATGCCGGCGCGGCCATCGATCGGCGCGCGGATGGTGGTGTAGTCGAGATTGGTTCGGGCGCTGTCGATTTGGGCCTGGTCCTGGCGCACCTGCGCGTCGTCGGAGGCGACGGTTGCGCGCTGCGTGTCGGCCTGTTGCGCGGTGCTGTATTGGGTTTTCACCAGCTTGTCGTAGCGCGCGAGATCACGCTGCGCGTTGGCGAGGGTTGCCGCGTCCTGCGCCTTCTTGGCGACAGCCTGGTCGTAGGTGGCCTGGTAGGTGCGCGGATCGATGCGCGCGAGCACGTCGCCCACGTGCAGATCCTGACCTTCGCGGAAACGTATTTCCACGATCGGGCCGCCTACCATGGGACGGATATTCACCGTGTTCAGCGCCTGCACCGTCCCAATGCCGTCGAGTGTCACCGGCACGTCGGCACGCGTTGCCTGTGCAGTCAGGACAGGGACGGCTGTGTCGGTCGCGTCGGCCGCCTTCGCCTTGGCTGCTTGCTGGTGGCCGCGATACCAGACGAGGCCGCCCACGACAGCGATGACGATGATGATAGCGAGGATAAAGCGTTTCATGCGTGCTCCGGAGTGACCCAGCCGCCGCCGAGAGCTTTGTAGAGCGAAACCAGGGCGAGGAAGCGCGAGACGCGTACCTGCGCAAGCGTGTCCTCGTCGCCGAACAATGTCGTCTGGGTGTTCAAAACGGTGATGATGTCCACCGTGCCTGCCTCGAGCTGCGCCCGGGCGATATCCGCCGAGCGTTGTGCGGTTCGCACGGCTTCTGCTTCAAGACGTTCTTGTTCCGCATCGAACGATTGCTGCGTCAATGAGGTTTCGACATCAGACAATGCCTGCAGCACGGACTTGGCGTAATCGGCGGCTAATTCGCGATACCGGCCTTTTGCGCCGCCCAGCGTGCCGGACTTCAGGCCGTTGTCGAAGATCGTCTGCGTGAGCGAACTGGCGAGGCTGGCGATGAGTGTGCCTGGTCCCGTCAAGGTGGACAGAGCCAAGCTCGACAGCCCGCCCGATGCGGTCAGCTGCAAGGAGGGAAAGAAGTCTGCAAAATCCTGCCGCACAGTCTGGTTCTGCGAAATCAGTTGCGCCTCGGCATTGGCAACATCGGGACGCCTGCGCAGCAGGTCTGACGGCAAGCCGGGTGCGACAGGGGGCAATTGCAGCTTGGTCAGCGGAACCGGCGTCAGCGCAATGCGCTCAGGCGGGCGGCCGACGAGGATTGCCAGCGCAATGACCTCCTGACGATACTGGCTCTCGAAAGAAGGAATTTGCGCGCGCGCGCTGGCGACCAGCGCCTCCTGCTGGCTCACGTCGAGCAGGCTGGCCGTGCCGACGCTCAGGCGGCCCCGGTAGGCATCGAGAACATGCGAGGCAACATCGAGATTGTGCCTGGCGATGGCGAGCCGGTCGCGGTAGCTGAGCGCCTGGAAATAGGTGTTGGCAATGCTGCTGATGGTGGTGAGCAGGACCGTCTGCTGGTCGTAGCGGCTGGCGAGCGCCGAAGCCTGGGCTGCGCGCAGCGCGTCGAGGTTCTTGCCCCAGAAATCCACTTCGTAGGCCGCTGATAGCTGAAGCTGGTAGCTGCGCGTCTCGGTGTAGCGCGAGCCTCCTGTCGTCAGCCCAAACGCGCTCGTCGTTCCCAGCGTACTCGTCGTGCCGCCGAGGCCGGAGGTTGCTCCCGATGTGGCACCAGTGGTGAACGAGCTGGTCCCGAACGATCCAGAACCGGTGCCGACGCGCTCCCAGCTCTGATTGCCTGTGCCAGTGATCGTCGGGAGGAGTGGTGAACCCGCCACACGGGCCGCCTGGTCGGCCTGCACCACGCGGGCGATCGCCGCCTGCACGTCCGGGCTGCCGGCGATCGCCGCATCGATGAGCTCATCCAGCTCGGGCGCGCCGAAGCCGCGCCACCAGGCCGGGTCGATCGGCGGAAGGGGCGCCGCTGTTGGCGCGACATAGGCGGATGGGATGTCCAGTGGAGGCCGATGGTAGCGAGGCCCTACGCCGCATCCGGCAAGCGCGGTCGCAAGCAGCAGCGCCGTCGCGCGGGAGAGGCGGGTCATTGGAGCGGCATGTAGGTGGCGATGGGTCCTTGAGCAGGGCCTATCTAGCGCATCTGGAAAGGAGCGCCAGGGAATGCAGAATGGGCCAAGGCGCAGCCAATCCTCAACCACGTAGCCAAGTCGCAAAAGTTTTTTGCTTCTTTTTTACAAAAAAGAAGACCTTGCTTCCTTACGCAAGCAACCCTTGCCCCACGAAGCCACCCTGAGCACATCCCGGCGGGCAGGCGAACAGGCCACCACCTGTATGCGTGACAAATTGATTCATCATGTCGAATTTCGCCATGCGCTCGAAGATCTTCGAGAAGCCGGTCCGTGGGTCGCGCTGATATGCCATGAACAGGAGGCCGGCGTCATACTCCATGCCCTGGCGCCAAGGCGGCCAGCGCTCGGCCGTAAAACTGAGGCCATCGTTGTAAGTGTATCCCCGACGAAAAATGCGGGCGCCACCGTTTGTCGAGGCTGACGCCAGACGCACGTGCGCATTCTCGGCGATGATCGGGTTCCCGTCGGCATCGTTGGCGGCCAGGTTCGCGATCTCGAACTCGCCATGGCCGCCGATCGGCGCGCCGGAGATCTTGCTGCGGCCGACGGTCGCTTCCTGAAAAGCGACAGGTGTTCGGTCCCAGTGTTCGAGCGCGATGCGTATGCGGCGTGCAACGAGATAAGTGCCGCCGCGCATCCAGGCTGGACCTTCCTCGCCGGCCCAGACGACCTCGTCCATGTCCTTGGGGTTGCGCGGGTCAGGATTGCTGCTGCCGTCCCGGAAACCCATGAGGTTGCGAGGAGTCTGGCCGATCACGTGGGGCAGGAAGCCGGACTGCGCCCAACGGAACTTGGCGGTGTCGTAGGCAGCGGCGGCCAACTGGCGAATGGCGTGAAAAGCGATTTGCGGGTCGTTGGAGCAGGCCTGGATGGAGAGGTCGCCGCCAACGCGTCCTTCCTGCATCTGGTCGCCGGTGAATTTAGGGAGATCTGCGAGAGCGGGGGGGCGCCTGGACGCGAGGCCGAAGCGGTCTTTTCCCGATTGCTCGAAAAGGCCGGGGCCGAAGCCGAAAGTCAGGGTAAGGCGGGCGGGCTCCATGCCGAGCGCCTCGTCGGAGTCCGCAGGCGAAGCCAGAGCAGCGGGCTTTCCGGCTGTCAGATTGGCCGCGGCGTCGGTCCAGCGTTGCATGAGAACACGCAGGTCGTCGCGCTTGTCCGAAGAAACGTCGAACGCAGCAAAGTAGGTGTGGGCCTGAGGCGGGGTGGCAATCCCCGATTGATGGACACCGAAGAACGGCTCGGCGCCGGCGTAAGCCGACGCGTTTGGATCGGCTGCAGCTCCGCCAGCGTCACCGGCTTTCGCTTTTGTCTCGGCAAACGCGGCCGAGGCGATGGAGGCGGAAAGGCCGGCGGTCAAACCACCGATGAAATGGCGGCGTGACGTCAACGGCCGCCCCGCATCACCGTGTTCACGTCATCCATCACGTAATAAAAGCCCGTGTTGTCAGGGGTCATGGCGATGCCGAAGAGATCGCCGTTGCCGGGAGGCGACTGCGCTTGGTCGCTGTTGATCCACTGGGCGTATATTTGCTTGCCTGCTGCGGGATCAACCTCCACCAGCCGCCCGTCCTTGCCATTGCAGACCAGCAGGTGGCCTTCGGGCGACCAGGTCATGGCGAGCGGCCAGGAGAGTAGGCCATCTTTGGTGACAACGCGGCCCGTGCCGGCGCTGTCGGATCGTGTTGGGGCGTTTGAAATGGCGACGATCTCGTTGTCGAGTCCGTCGGTGACATAGAGGGTCCCATCGGGCGAGAGTGCCTCGCCGGTCGGGCCCAGGAGGAAGTTGTCGCGGTCGGCGCGCGCGGCGAAGCCTTCGCCGATGACGGTCTGGTCGATGAGGACAGGTGGCTTGCCGTCGGCGATGGTAACCTGCAGGCGAAGCACGGTCGATTTACGAATGACAACGGGAATGCCGGTTTTAGGGTCGATGACGTTAGGGCTCGGGATGTCGAAACCGGCCATGCTGATAAAGAGGGTTGCGGCATTGCCGCGATCGATCACGGCCATGTCGCCCCAGGGATCGTTGATGGTGGGGCCCGACCAGACGGCCGCAAGTTTGCCGTTGGAGTCAAGCACGAGCATGCAGCCAGGACCTTTGGTGCCTGTCGTGCCGTCCTTGCTTGGAGTGCTTCCGACGATGATCCAGCCGCTTTTCAGCATGGTCATCGCGGTGGTGAGGCCGACGCCGCCCGGGCATTGCGGAAGGTTCTGCGGCACCTTGGCAAAGAGGTACGTCGCGCGGGTGGAAGGGCGATAGCCGACGATGGTGGTGCCAGTACCTTGCAGGTTGGCGATGTTGTTGAAGTTGTCGACCAGCACATCGTCTTTTTGCACCTTGCCCGCGGAGACTGGAGCCACGACGACAGCATAGGGGTTCAGATCGCCATTGTCCGGCACGGTCGACGTCAAAGTGGAATGCCGGTGAATGTGCTCGAGAAACCCATGCAGCTGTTCGGCCGCATGCACCTTCGCCGCCGTCAACACAGCCAAAACAAACAGAAGTTTTTTGGTTCTTTTTTTTAAAAAAGAACGCCTGGCTTCACTCGTCATGTCCACTGCCTCAAAACAAAACATTGGTGCGCAAGCCAAGAATAAGCTCATTGCTCACGCGCTTGGAGGGCTGTGTCGGGTCGACGACGCCACCGCCTGGGTTGATGACGTACTGAATGTCCGGCTGGATCTGCCACCAGGGATGCACCTGATATTGGTAGGTGGCTTCGACAAAGGTTTCGTGTGTGCGGATGGGGCTGAACGACGACGTATCGGCGCGGTTCGTGAGGGCGGCAATATCGCGGTCAAAGGCGGTAACCGCTGAACTGAGGTGGCCGAAGCCCATGCCGAGGGCGAGGGTATCGGTCGTGCGACCCTTGACGGGTTCGTGCATGACGACGCCGCCATTGGCGCTGAAATCTACAAGGTTCCGGTCACCTTCCGGGGTGCCCATGACACGGCCAAAGATGCTGATGGAGCGGTTCGGATCGCTGGCCTTACGCCAGATCATCTGGTCGGCGACGGCGTAGATCGAGTAGTTGCCGCGGTGTTGGAGGGGAAGGCCGTTGCTGCCTATGGAGGCGAGCGATTGGCCATGCGTGTCGATGCGCTGGTCGTTAAAATTTTCGGTATCGTACCAGACGCCGAGGCGGTAAGTGCGGCCGAGCGGTGCGCCGCCTTCGCCGGGATAGACCATGCTGCCTATGGCTGGGTAAGTGTACTGGACTTCCGCGAACGCCAGGATGCCGCCGTCGAGCGGAAAGCTGGTCCCGGCAGGATCGGTGTCGGTGCCGTCGTTTGAGGCAGGGCTGCCGTTGAAAACGCCGGCAAGGATGGTGACCGGGTTGATCGGCTTCCAGCGCGCACGGACGCCGAGGTCGGAGAGCGGGTAGGCAGGGCCGCCGCTTGGCATGTCGTAGGAGGGCACGAGCGGCCAGCCGAACATGGTGTTTACGAAATAGGCGCCGTTGGGGCTGTAGATGAATTCCTGATCGACGCTCTGTTGGCCGATTTTAATGTCCAGCCGGTCCTCGTCGAGGAATTTCTGATCGTACCAGGCTTCCCAGAGGCGGGTGGCGCGATCGGCCTCGATGCCGCTGGAGGTTTGTAGGCTCTGCAAATTGTCGGCGCTGAGGTTGCGGCCGTGAATCTGCAGGGCGCTGATGTTGAACAGCCCGCCGTAGAGGCCGAAGGCGCGTGCGGTGTCGAGCTGAAGAATCACCTGCGTGAGGCCGTCGTAGTCCGCGCCACGCCGGGTGCCGCCAGTGACGTTGCCGAGGATTTCGCTGGTTTCCTGGATGGCGAGCGAGATGCCGTAGGTGCTGAGCTTGGTACGCAAGCCGAAGAGGTCGCCCAGCAGAAAGTTGGTGCGCTCGAGGTTGCCCAGAATGCCGGTGTAGCCCTGGCTGCTGTCAGGATTGTTGTCACCGGTGACAGGAACGGAGAGGGGAGGGGGAGCGGCGCGCGCAGTTTCGACGCCAGCACTAAGCGCCGCCAAAAGAAGGACGTGCGGGAAGGCTCGCGCGTACTTAGGCGTCCACCGATCCAAAAGCTTGTACAAACCACACCCCCGTCGAACGCGTGCCGATGCTCACGCAGGCACTAGCGACGACGTTCTAAATGAGAATGCTTCTCAAATGCAAGCGGGGATTAGGTAGGCTCTCCTGCATGGGGCGCGCCGCCGAGTGTCTCGAACAGCCGCGTGACTTCGACAATCGCAGCATCCGCCTGGCTCGCATCGGTTCCCTTGGCGACGATCGCCACCCCGCTGACACCTTCGCGGAAGTAGGGGTAGCTGCCGAGATCCAAAGCCGGGTAGCGCGCCTGGATTTCGGTTAGGCCCTCGGCGATGTCGCCTTCCTTGATGCCGGTCGCGTGTACGCTGCGCGAAAGGACCGGGCTGCCGCCCTCCAGCGTCGGTGCGAGACTGTCGAACATCAACCGCATGATGGCTGGGACACCGGCCATGACATGAACATTGCCGATGGAATAGCCGGGCGCGATATGCCCGTTGTCGATGATGACCGCGCCGCGCGGCATGGTCGCCATGCGCTGTCGTGCCGCGTTGAACCCACCTTCCGGATAGTACGCCTGCATGCGCGCCCATACGGTCGGCTCGGGCTCCCAAGGCACGCCGAAAGCCGCGGAGATGCATTCGCTGGTGATGTCGTCGTGAGTTGGACCGATGCCGCCGGTGGTAAAAACATGGTCGAAGCGGGCGCGCACTTCATTGATGGTGGTGATGATGGCGTCCGCCACGTCAGGGATAATGCGAACTTCCCGCACTGGAATACCGAGTTCGCCCAAACGTTTCGCCAGGAAATTGACGTTAACGTCCTGGGTGCGGCCGGACAGGACCTCATTGCCGATGACGACGATGCATGAGGTGAAGTTTTTCGACATGAGTTTTCCCTGCTTAGGCAAGCGGTAGGAAAGGTTGTTCTTTTTTGAAAAAAAGAACCAAAAAACTTTTGCGAGTTTGGGTTCGTGTTTGGGGAAGTGCCGGGCCTTAGGCTCCTTCTTTTTTCAAGAAAGAAGAACTTTCTTCCTGCCTTATGCCCCTACAAGAAATCCCTGAGCAACGGCACTAGTGGCTTGTCGGCAGCAGGCATCTCGTAATCGCCCAATTTACCGGCGCGCACCCAGGCGAGGCTCTGGTTCTCGAGGGGCTGCACAAAGCCTTTCCAGCGGCGGCACAGATAAAGCGGCATGAGCAGGTGAAAACGCTCGTAGGCGTGGCTGACGAAGGCGAAGGGGGCGAGGCAGGCTTCGGCGACGTCGATGCCCAATTCTTCGCGCAGTTCGCGTATCAGCGCGGCTTCCGGCGTTTCGCCTGGGTTCAGCTTGCCGCCTGGGAATTCCCATAGGCCGGCCATCTTCTTGCCCTCAGGACGCCGGGCGAGCAGGACGCGGTTGTCGAGGTCGATCAGGGCGCAGGCTGCGACGAGGAGAAGAGGTTTCGCGCCGTCCGGCACGTCATCGGGGGTGCCCTCGGTCTCCACCTGTCCGAACACGTCGTCGCGTGTTGCCTCGAAGACCGTCACCGGCTCCTCGGCGCCCCGTGCGAGGAAGAATTGGCTAGCGGTGCCGGTCTCCTTGAGGCCGGCACGGCGCAGGACGGCGGCAGAAGCGGCATTGTCGATGGAGACGTGCGCCGCGATCCGGTCGATCGGCAGGTTCGCAAGGGCCCAACTGATGACACGGGTTGCGGCTTCCGTCGCAACGCCGTGGCCCCAGAAGCGGCGGCCGACCCAATAACCGAGGTGACCGACGCGTGGCGTGATGTCGAGGCGGAGCCCGACGCAGCCAATGACCATTTCGGCGCCATTTTCCTGGCCGGTGATGACCAGATGAAGCGCCTGTCCCTGCTCGCGCTGGGTGACGGTAGAGGCAATCCACTCGTCGGTAAGGGTGCGTGGGTAGGGATAGGGCAGGCGCGACAGCATGCGCACCACCGGCCAATCGTTGACCAGGCGGTGGATCGCTCCCGCATCGGCCGGCGCCGGGGGGCGGAGGGTGAGGCGTTCGGTTTTGAGCGGTTCTGTCAGCAAGAGGGGTATGTCAGCAAAAGGGCTGGTGCCGTCCGCGATTGCAGGTCAGCTGCGATAGCTGCCGTTGATGTCGATGTAGCCGTGTGTGAGGTCGCAGGTCCAGGCGGTGGCGCGGCCGGCGCCGAGGCCCAGGTCGATGGCGATATCGATTTCGCCGCCTTTCATGTGCGCGACGACAGGGGCCTCGTCATAATCCGGCACCACTGTGCCGTCGCGCGCCATCCAGGTGCCGCCAACGGCAACGGAGAGGAGGTCGCGGTCGGCGGGTTCGCCGCACTTGCCGACGGCCATGACAATGCGTCCCCAATTGGCGTCCTCACCGGCGACAGCGGTCTTCACCAGCGGCGAGTTGGCGACTGCCATGGCAACACGCTTGGCCGAGCCGTCGTCCACTGCCCCTGAAACATCGATGCGTATGAGTTTCTGGGCACCCTCGCCATCACGGACGACCATCAGAGCAAGGTCGTGCAGCACCTCGGTCAAAGCGCGGGCGAAGTCGGCGGCCTCGGCGTCCAGCTCATTGGCGGCTTGGCCGGTGGCGAAGAGAAGGACCGTGTCACTTGTCGAGGTGTCGGAGTCGACGGTGGTGCAGTTGAAGGTGCTGCCGACGGCGTTGGCCAGGATCGGCTGCATGACGTTTGCGGTAAGTGCGGCGTCGGTGAAGACGAAGCAGAGCATGGTCGCCATGTCGGGCGCGATCATGCCGCTGCCTTTGGCAATGCCGGTGATGCGGATCGTCTTGCTGCCGAGAGAAGCAGTGCGGGTCGCAGCCTTCGGGAACGTGTCGGTGGTCATGATGCCGCGGGCGGCTTCGGACCAGGCGTTCTCCGTCACGGCGCCGTGGAGGGCAGGGAGTGCGGCGACGATCTTTTCGTAGGGCAGTATCTGGCCGATGACACCGGTGGAGGCGACGAAAACGTTGGTCGTGGCGCAACCAAGGAGCTTTGCGGCGGCTTCGGCGGTAGCTTCGGCTGCCTGGGCGCCGGCTTTGCCGGTGAAGACGTTGGCGTTGCCGGCATTGACGACCAGGGCGCGGGCAGTCCCACCAGCCAGGGCTTTGCGGCACCAGTCGATAGGCGCGCCGGGGCATTTGTTTTGGGTAAAGACGCCGGCAACTGTGGTCCCGGGTGCAAGCTCAACGAGCACGAGGTCGGTGCGGCCCTTGTAGCGGATACCCGCCTCGGCCGATCCCAAGGCGACACCGCGAATGGCTGGCAGGTCAGGCAGCGGAACGGCGAGAGGCGAGATGTTAGTCATGCTCACCCTTGGGAACGAGGTTCTAAGGACAAGCCCTTAGCGAGGGTCCAGGGGGCCAGAGCCCCCCGGCCTTGCCTTACCTTACTTCTTAGCCGGCGCCGGAGCAGCAGGAGCAGCGCCCGGCTTTATGGGGGAGCCGTCCGGATTGAACTGGACGACCTTCACCGAAGCGCGGGCCGAGGCGACCGCAGCTTCGACGTCCTGCTTCTGCAGCTTCTGCTTCAGCTCGTCGTGCACCTGCTCGTAGGTGGCGGGCTGGGCGGTACGCGTCTCGAGCACCTGGATGACGTGCCAGCCGTAGCGGGTGTGGATGGGCGTCTGGGTGTATTCATTAGGCTTCAGCTTGAAGGCGGCTGCGGAGAACTCCGGCAGCATGTCGCCCTTCTTGAAGAAGCCGAGATCGCCGCCCTGCTGGGTGGCAGCATCCTTCGGGTCGCCGTACTTCTTGGCGAGATCGGCGAACTTGGCGCCGCCCTTGAGCTGAGCGATGACGTCCTTCGCCTTGGCTTCGCTGTCCACGAGGATGTGGCGGGCGTGCACTTCCTCCTCGGGCGGCTTGCCGGCGACGTCCTTGTCGTAAAGCGCCTTGATGGCCTCTTCGTTGATCTTCGGGAGGACTTCTTTCTGGAGCAGCGCCACTTGCAGGACTTGGTCGGCGGCGGCGGTCATCTGCTTCTGGACGGCTGGATCCTTCTCCAGGCCTTCCTTGCGAGCTTCGATAACCAGGGCCTTCTTTGAAATCAGCTGGTCGAGCAGTTTGCCGAAGATGACATCCTGTGGGACCTGCTGGCGGACTTCCGGAGGAAGGGCGGCGGCGGCGGCGCTGATGTCGCTGATGCGGATTGGGTCGCCGTTCACGGTCGCCACGACGGCGTTGCCCTGGGCGGCGGGGGTCGTCGGTGCAGCGGTAGACTTAGGCGCCTGGGCCAGCGCGGTCCCGGACATGAAGCCCAGCGTGAGAGTGGCCAGCAACACGGCCGGGGGCTTGGTCAGCAGGCGCATGGGAACCTCGTGGAGGAGTGAGCCGGGCCATTTCGGCCGGCGTAAGGAGACGTGCGCGGCTTATGGCCGAAGCTCCTCCACATCACAACTCGGCAAAGCATGAAATATTGGAAGCATTTTCTGAGGGGGCCGCTTCAACCCCACCCTGGCGGATAGCCTGGATTTGGTTGACCCAAGAGCCCGGCGCACCTATTTCAGCCCGACCCCGCTCGTGCGGCCGGCCGCATTGTCCCGGGTGGCCGGGCCCTGTTGCGGGGAGATCGACCCCGGAAGGCCGTTTATGTTCTCGTCCATCGCCCGCGCCATATTCGGCACGTCAAACGAGCGTTCGCTGAAATCCTATCAGCAGCGGGTGCCCAAGATCAACGCGTTCGAGGCGGCAATTGCCGCCCTCGACGATGAGGCGCTGGCCGGGAAGACCGTTGAGTTTCGCGGCCGGATCGCAGAGGGCGCCACGCTGGAGCAACTTCTGCCCGAGGCGTTCGCGGTCGTGCGCGAGGCAAGCAGGCGCGTGCTCGGCATGCGGCATTTCGACGTGCAGCTCGTCGGCGGCATGGTCCTGAACGACGGCAAAATCGCCGAGATGAAGACCGGCGAAGGCAAGACGCTGGTAGCGACGCTTCCCGTCTATCTGAATGCGCTCAGCGGCAAGGGCGTGCATGTCGTCACGGTGAACGACTATCTTGCTCAACGTGACGCCGGCGAAATGGGGCACCTTTATCAGTTTCTCGGTCTCTCGACCGGCGTGATCATCCACGGCCTGTCGGACGATGAGCGGCGCCGCGCCTATGCGTCTGATGTGACTTACGGCACGAACAACGAATTCGGCTTCGACTACCTCCGTGACAATATGAAGTATCGGCTCGAGGACATGGTCCAGCGGCCGTTCAACTACGCAATTGTCGATGAAGTGGACAGCATCCTCATCGACGAGGCCCGCACGCCGCTCATCATTTCGGGACCTGCGGAGGATTCCTCGGATCTCTACCGCTCTGTCAACCTCGTGATGATCGAGCTGGTCAAGGATCCAGAGAACTTCGATAAGGACGAAAAGGCGAAGAACGTCAGCATGACGGAGGCCGGCTCAGAGCGGGTCGAGGACATGCTGCGCGAAGCGGGGATCATCTCCGAGGGTAACCTCTACGATATCTTCAACGTTTCGGTCGTGCACCACGTGCAGCAGTCGCTGCGGGCGCATACGCTTTTCGCGCGCGACGTCGATTACATCGTTCGCGACGACAAGGTCATCATCATCGACGAGTTCACCGGCCGCATGATGGAAGGCCGCCGATATTCCGAGGGGCTGCATCAGGCGCTGGAAGCCAAGGAATACGTCACGGTTCAGCAGGAAAACCAGACGCTCGCTTCCATTACCTTCCAGAACTACTTCCGGCTTTTCCCAAAGCTTGCTGGCATGACCGGCACGGCGATGACCGAGGCGGACGAGTTCGCGGAGATCTACAAGCTCTCGGTCGTCGAAATACCGACAAACGTTCCCGTCATTCGGAAGGATGGCGATGACGAGGTCTATCGCTCGGCGGAAGAGAAATACGACGCTGTCGCCACGCTGATTGAGGAGGCGCGCGCGCGCATGCAGCCGGTGCTCGTCGGCACGGTGAGCATCGAGAAGAGTGAAATTCTCAGCGAGATCCTCAAGGCGCGAAAAATCCCGCATGCAGTGCTGAATGCACGCTTCCATGAGCAGGAAGCGACCATCATTGCACAGGCCGGCGCGCCAGGCTCGGTCACGATCGCAACCAACATGGCCGGCCGTGGAACAGACATCAAACTCGGCGGCAACTTGGACATGCGGCTTCGCCAGGAGGCGGAGAGCATTGAGGACCCAGCACGTCGCGCGGCCCGTGAGGCGGAGATCCGTGCCGAGATCCCAGGTTTCCACGAGCGGGTGAAGGAAGCCGGCGGCCTCATGGTCATCGGCACCGAGCGCCACGAGAGCCGGCGCATTGACAACCAGTTGCGTGGCCGTTCCGGCCGGCAAGGCGATCCCGGCGCCAGCCGCTTCTTCTTGTCGCTGCAGGACGACCTGATGCGCATCTTCGGCAGCGAACGGATGGGCGGCATGCTGCAGCGCCTCGGCCTGAAGGAAGGCGAGGCGATCGTCCATCCCTGGATCAACAAGGCACTTGAGAAAGCACAGAAGAAGGTCGAGGCGCGCAACTTCGACACGCGGAAGAACCTGCTGAAATACGACGACGTCATGAACGACCAGCGCCGCGAGGTTTACGCGCAGCGCCGCGAATACATGTCTGCCGCCGACGTCTCCGAGACAGTTGCCGAAATGCGGCATGAGCTGATCTCCGCCATGGTGACGCAGCGCATTCCCGAAAAAGCGTTTGCCGAGCAATGGGAAACCGCCGAGCTCGCCGCCGAGGTCAAGCGCATCTTCGATCTCGACTTGCCGATCGAGGCGTGGGGCCGTGAAGAAGGCATTGACGAGAACGCCATACGCGAGCGGCTCGAGCACGAGGTCAACTCGGCAGCGGCAGCAAAAGCAGCGAACTTTGGCCCCGAGATCATTCGCTATGTCGAGAAGTCGCTGCTGCTGCAGATGTTCGATACGGTGTGGAAGGAACATCTGCTGGCGCTCGATCATTTGCGTCAGGGTATCGGTCTGCGCGCCTACGGGCAGCGCGATCCGCTCAACGAGTACAAGAGCGAGGCTTTCATTCTCTTCAACGCCATGCTCGATGACTTGCGTGAGCGGGTTATTACTACACTCTCGCGCGTAACCCTCTCCGCCGAACCGCCGCCGCCATCGGTAGAATTCGGGTCGATGATGGAGAGCCATCCGGACGTCGACAACGTCGGCGGCGGTGCCGCGTTGATGGAGCCAATGCAGGTCATGGCGAACTCGGTCGCGACTGTCATGGACCCTAACGATCCCACGACCTGGGGCGGTACGCAGCGCAATGCGGCTTGCCCTTGCGGCTCTGGGAAGAAGTATAAGCACTGCCATGGTCGGGGCGGTTAGTAGACAGGAAGGACTTCTTTTTTGAAAAAAAAGAAGCAAAAAACTTTTGCGAATTTTGGCCGGGCCTGTGGAAGTGCTGGGCTCTAATTAGTAGGAGTTTTTGCTTCTTTTTTTCAAAAAAGAAGTGCTTTCTTCCTTACTCCCCGCTGATATCGCGCCGTCGCCGATCGAGCTCTTCGCTATAGCGGCGCAAGGCGTATTGCTCCGTCAGCATGCCAATAACCTGGAGGCTCTCGCGGCTGTCCACGACGGCAAGCGCATCGGCTTCCGCCTGCTCGAACATCTGCACGGCTTCCTTGATCGTCATTTGCGGCAGCAGAACGCGATCTGTGGTGTGGAGGAGTTCGGCGATCGTCTGCACCGTGTCCTCCGCGGCGTGCGCATCGGATAGCCACACGATTCCAACATAGCGGCCGGTATCGTCCACGGCGATGACGCGATTGGTCGAGCCAAGCGGAAAGTCGCGCCTGAAGACAGCGATTGTCATGGTTTCAGGGACGATGCGGCCGGCAGCCCGCATCATGCGGCCGACGGTAAGGTTGCGCACCCAGCCGATGTCTACAGCGCTGCGGATCGCCTCGCCGCGCAGGTGGAAACGCCAGGTGGCGAAGGAGTAGCCGAAGGTGCGGCGCACCGTAAGCGAGGAGACGACGGAGGCGGCCAGCACGGCGACGGTGAGCGGCAGGCTTCCGGTAGTCTCCAGGGAGAGAAACACCATGGTCAAAGGGCCTCCCACGATGGCGACGGCGAGCGCGCTCATGCCGACGAGGGCGTAAACGACCTCGGGGAACAGCGGCACGGGCGACACCAGCAGCATCAGCCCCGCGAAGCATTTGCCGACCAGCACGCCGAGGAACAGCGAGGCGAAGAACAGGCCACCGCGAAAACCCGACCCCAGCGAAACCGCCGAGGCGGTAGCTTTCAACATGATCAGCAGCGCGATCATCTGCAGCGGAATCGCCGCAGTCAGGGCGCTTCGAAGCGCGCCATGCCCCGCAGAAAGGGCCGCGGGACTGATCAGGGCCAGGCCACCGACAAGCAACCCTCCGACCGCTGGCCGCAGCCAGGCCGGCATCCGGCTGCGCCGGAACAGCGACTCGGTGACGGTGACGCCACGCATGATCGCTACGCCAATGAGTGCGCAAACCACGCCGAGCACGATGAGCGGGAGAAAATCAGCAGTCTCCATGCCGGCCGGCAGCGAAACGTCGAAGCCGGGTTCGTCGCCAAGCAGCAGGCGCTGGATCAGCACGGCCGAAATGGCGGACGCGACGACCGGGGCAAGGCTCGCCAACGTGTAGGTGCCGATGACGAGTTCGAAGGCGTAGAAGGCGCCCGCGAGAGGCGCGTTGAAAGCAGCAGCGATGGCGCCGGCGGCCCCACATCCCACCAGCAGGCGTAAGTCGGCCCGGCGCACCCGAAAGGCGCGCCCGATACGCGAGGCGAACGCTGCGCCGATCTGGGTGTAGCCGGCCTCCAGCCCGACCGAGGCGCCTGCGCCGTTCGACAACACTGTTTGCAGAACGACGGCCGCGCTGTCGCGCACCGACATGGCGCCGCCGTAGAGCGCATTCGCCTCGATTGGGTCAATGGTGCGTCGAGGATACCAGCGGAGCAGGGCGGCGCCGACCAGGCCCACGATCAGACCGCCGGCACAGGGCACCGACAGCGCCCGCAAGGCCGGCAGGGAAAGCTGGGATGACAGCCGCTGACCCGGCGGCAAGCCATAAAGAATTTCGTGAGCCAGTTGGCAGGTCTGGTTCATCGCCACGACCATGAGGCCGGCCGCAATGCCCACGCCCACGGCGAGCACCACGAGCGACAGCTCGTCGGCCCGGACAAGGGCGCGCAGTGTTTGGGGCGCTTGAAGCACTAGCTCTACCGCCGCGCGGCGGTTCCGTATCCGCGGCACGGCGCCGTCGGCGGGAGGGCTCAGGTCCTGGACCGGCGAGCTGGGCATGGCGCGATTAAATCTCGGTTTTACGGCATCGATGCGGCAAGGCGCACGCGGGCGGGCATTAAGCAACCGCCGCAGGCGGGATGCTGCGGCGAGACTGCCTCATGACACTATTGACGAACCGCCAGGAAGCCCGTTCGGTGGTGCAAAGAAAGAAGTGTCACCATGCGTTCAATCATCGGGCTGTTCGTGTTGATTGCGTCGTTAGGGGCCACGCCGGTCGCGTCGGCCGCCGAGCCGGTGCCGGTCGCCCTGGCAGCGTTCGACTACGTGGACACGTCCGGCGAGTCGCAGGATCAGAAGGCGCTACACGCGTCCAGGCTCGCCACTTTCGACGAAACTCTCAGAGAGGCTGTCGTCAGCAGCGGGCGCTATCGCGTGGCAGGGATGGATTGCACGCCGTCACCTTGCGCGGCTGGCCGGACGGATGCCGCCACTCTCGAAGCGGCCGCGCGTGAAGCGAAGGCAAAGCTGCTGGTCTATGGCGGCGTCCACAAGATGAGCACGCTCGTGCAATGGGTTCAGGTGGATACCGTGGACGTTTCGAGCGGCGCGTTACGCTCGAGCCGAACGCTAACCTTCCGGGGTGACAGCGCAGACGCCTGGGTGCACGCGGCACGCTATGTCGGCCGCCTCATTACTGAATAAGGCGGAACCGCCTGGCCCGCTTGCGGGTTTCACGTGCATGCAGCTCCCTCAACCGCCCGTTCCTCCCGCGCCCGATATCCCGCGCGATCCTGATGCGCCGGTGCCGATCGAGGAGCCGCCTTCGCCTATTCCGATCCCGCCAGATCCGACGCCCGAGCCGGTTCATGCGTGAGGCAGCAAGCGTGTTCTTTTTTGCAAAAAAGAACCAAAAAACTTTTGCAACTCCAGGCTCGGTCTGAGGACAAGCGCGGCCCAAGGGTCCAAGAGTTTTTTGCTTTTTTCAAAAAAGAAGTGGCTGCCTTTCTCCTAACGTCGCCAATCAAGGAACCCCATGCGGCAAGTTGGCGTGACAGGAAGCGGTGGCCCCGAAGTTCTTCGCATCGAGGAAGTTTCGCCCCCTGAGCCAAGGTCAGGCGAAGTTCTCATCCGGGTAGCGGCCGCGGGCGTGAATCGGCCTGACATCGCTCAGAGGAAGGGGCTCTATCCACCTCCGCCCGACGCCAGTCCTATCCTCGGGTTGGAGGTTGCCGGCGTAGTGACGGCCGTCGGGGATGGCGTGACCGCACTGCACCCTGGCGACCGGGTCTGCGCCCTGGTGAACGGCGGTGGTTATGCTGAATTCGTACGAGCTCCTGCGGGACAGTGCCTGCCTTGGCCTGCTGGATATGATGCCGTGCGCGCGGCGGCGTTGCCTGAGAACTACTTCACCGTATGGACCAATCTGTTCGATATCGGCCGCCTGTCCGCGGGCAAGACCGTGCTGATACATGGCGGATCGAGCGGCATCGGCACAACCGCCATTCAGCTGGCTCGAGCGTTCGGCGCACGCGTACTAAACACGGCGGGAACGGCTGAGAAATGTTCGGCATGCCTGGCACTCGGCGCCGAGGTGGCCATTAACTACAGGCTGGAGAACTTTGTAGAAGTTGTTCAGCGGGTGACCGAGCGGCAAGGCGTGGATTTGATGCTGGACATGGTGGGTGGCCCCTATCTGGCGCGCAACGTTTCTGTCCTGGCGCGTGGCGGCACTCTGGTGGTGATCGCGGTTCAGGGCGGCAGCAAGGATCCTGATTTCGATTTGATACCGGTCATGGTGAAGCGGCTGCACATCACCGGTTCGACGCTCCGGCCGCGTTCGGCGGCAGACAAGGCGGCCATTGCTGCCTCACTTTTGGATCACGCTTGGCCGCTGCTGGAGGCTGGGCGCATTGGGCCTGTCATCCATGCTGTGTTCCCGATGGACCGAGTGGCCGACGCACATCGGCTCATGGAAGAAGGGTCGCATATCGGCAAGATCATGCTGACGATGGATGACAGGTGATCCTGCACGCCATAGAGGCAGGCACGGGGTCGCCGGTCGTACTGCTGCATGGCTTGTTCGGCAGGGCCCAGAACCTCGGTGCCCTGGCACGGCACTTGGCCGCGCGGAATCGGGTCATTTCCGTGGATTTGCGTAACCACGGCGCCAGCCCGCACGCGGCCGGCATGGACTACCCGGCTATGGCCGAAGACGTGCGGGAGACCTTGGTGGAGCGAGGTGCATGGCCCGCGCGGTTTCTCGGCCACTCCATGGGCGGCAAAGTGGCAATGATGCTGGCGTTAATGCATCCTGATGTGGTGCAGGGTCTCATCGTTGCCGACATCGCCCCTGTGACCTACAGCCATCAAAATCGCGCCATCGCGAACGCTTTGCAGGTGATCGACTTAAGAGCGGGCTTAACACGCGCTTCGGCGGACGCCGCTCTATCAACCGCCGTAAAGGACGCGAGCGTTCGCAATTTCCTGCTGCAGAACCTCATCTTTTCCGAACATCCGCATTGGCGGATTGGACTTTCGTCTATCGCTGACGCCTTGCCGGTCATTGAAGGCTGGCCCGAGTTGAGCGACGCGCACTCATACGCCGGCCCTACAAGCTTTATAGCAGGCGCTGACTCTGATTTTGTCGTTCAGGAACAACAGTCTCTCATCACCCGCCTGTTCCCGCGCGCCAAGTTCGTTACGATCCCTAACGCTGGCCATTGGCTGCATGCAGAGCAGCCGCAAGCGTTCGCCGCTGCGGTAGATCGGGCGTGGGAATGAAAATGCCCGAGCATGGGATTTGACTTTCGCGCCGATTTCTGTGCCGATGGCTCCGCGCGCGTTGTCTTGTTGAGCCTTGCTGCCTTCATCGGTCGCTTAAGCTGTCTCAAGTGACGATCGTTAACGCCGCGACCATCTTGTCCGCGGCGTCTTATGATGGAGAGCGACAGCTCATGGCTACCGGTACGGTTAAGTGGTTCAATACGACTAAGGGTTTTGGTTTCATCATGCCGCAGGGCGGCGGGCCGGATGTGTTCGTTCACATCACGGCCGTGCAGGCGGCTGGTCTTCGTGGCCTCAATGACGGTCAGGAAGTTTCCTACGAAGTAGTGATGGAGCGCGGCAAGGCTGCTGCGACCAACCTGAAGCTCGCCTGAATACTGCCGAAAAGAGCCCGCCCGGCGAGAGCTGGGCGGGCTCTTTTTGTTTTTACCTGACAAAACTGTCATCCGCGCGTAAGGTGGACGCAGATGACAAACATCCGCCGGTTCTTTGAGGATGATGAAGCTGCGGCTGAACGCCGCACCGCCAGCCTTGCGGCGCTTGCCGTCACGCTCTTCATCGTTGTTGTTGGCCTTTTTCTGATCAAGACTTTGCAGGCGCAAAGCGCCTACCAGAATTGCGTTCTCTCTGGAGAGTCTTACTGCGAGCTCGCGCAGTAACTTTGTAGCGTCATCAAGCCAGTTGACGGCCGGGGATGCGTTGCCTGAACGCTAATGCTTCAGCGATGTCCTGGCGCCGCACCGTTTCAGAGCCTGCCAAATCGGCAACGGTGCGCGCCACGCGCACGACGCGAGTGAAGCCGCGCGGTGAGAGATGCAGCTTTGCCATGGCCTGCTCGGCAAGCGAGCGGGCTTCCTCTGAGAGCGTGATGCGGTTGCCGTCTGCTTCGGCGTTGAGGAACGGGCCGAACTCTCCGCCTCTAACCCGTTGAGCATGCCGGGCGACTGCGACGCGCTCGGCGACGATGGCGCTCGACTCGCCTGGCGGGGCTCGTGACAGGTCGCGCGCGGAAACGGGCTGGACGGACACCGTGAGATCGATCCGGTCGAGTAGCGGGCCGCTGATCTTGCCGAGATAGTCCTCTCCGCAGCGTGGCGCCCGGCCGCATTCGCGCGTGGCGTCGCCGAGGTGGCCGCACCGGCAGGGATTCATGGCGGCGATGAGCTGGAAGCGGGCTGGATAGGTCACGTGGGCGGCCGCACGCGCAACCGTGGTGTGGCCGCTTTCCATCGGTTGGCGGAGTGTCTCCAGCACCGGGCGAGGGAATTCGGGAAGTTCGTCAAGGAACAGGACACCGCGGTGGGCAAGGCTGACCTCGCCTGGCCGGGCGCGTGAGCCGCCGCCGGCGAGTGCCGCCTGACTAGCGCCGTGATGCGGTTCGCGAAATGGTGGCCGCTTCACGAGGCGGCCGCCATCCAGCATCCCGGCGACGCTATGTATCATGCTGACCTCGAGCGCCTCTGCTGGTGAAAGGTCAGGAAGCAGGCCTGGCAAGCGGGCTGCCAGCATTGATTTGCCGGCGCCTGGTGGGCCGACAAGCAGGAGATTGTGCCCGCCGGCGGCGGCGATTTCGAGCGCGCGACGCGCCGTTTCCATGCCTTTGACATCGATAAGGTCGAGAGTTGGCGCCGTGGCGGCGAGCCCCGCGGTTTCCGGCGAAGTGAGGACTTGCGTGCCCTTGAAATGGTTGATGAGCGAGAGAAGGTCTGGCGGGGCAAGCACTTCCACGCTGCCAGCCCAGGCCGCTTCCCCTCCTTGCACGGCGGGGCAGATCAAGCCGAGTTCCTGTGCACCGGCACTGATGGCCGCCGGCAGTACGCCGGCGACGGGGTTGAGGCTCCCATCGAGTGAGAGTTCGCCCAGGGCCGCGTAGTGCATGATGTCCTCGCGCGGCAGCACCTCCATGGCGGCGAGCACGGCAAGTGCCATGGGCAGGTCGAAATGCGAGCCTTCCTTGAGAAGATCGGCTGGAGCGAGGTTGATGAGGACACGCCGCGGCGGCAGCGAGAGGCCCATAGCGGTCAAGGCCGCGCGGACCCGTTCGCGCGCCTCGGCAACCGCCTTATCGGGCAAGCCAACGACCAGGAAAGCCGGCAAGCCTGCGGAGATCTGCACCTGAACTTCGACAGGAACCGCTTCGATCCCGGAGAACGCAAAACTGCGAACGACGGCGAGGCTCATCGAGTTGGCGTTTTCGTCACGATACCATAACAACTGCATGCGCGTGCTATGGCAAGTCCGCCGTTCGATGGCGAAGATGCGGAGCAGGCAGGCGAGATACGCGCGGCTCTCGTACTCGCTGGGACCCCGATCGGTCCTTACGACGTGCTGATTGCCGGTCAAGCCAAAGCGAGAAGCTTAACCCTGATGACGCGAAACACGCGCGAGATTCAGTGTATCGACGGCTTAATGACCGAGGACTGGGAACGCTGACGCGAGGGTCGCACTCGCAGCGAAGAACGGGCGAATGCTAAGATCGTCCCGCCGAAAGCAAGGTGAGGGCTCATGAAAGTCATCCGCGTTGCCAGCTATCTGGCGCTGGCAGTGGCGCTCATGGCCATGCTTTTTTCGTCCGCTGCGCAAGCGGCTGGACTCGTGCTCAAACGAGTCATGCTGTCATCAGCGGGCGTTGGCTACTTCGAATATGCCGCCGACGTGGACGGCCCTGCCACCCTCGGGCTCGACCTGCCACTTGCCCAAGTTGACGATGTGCTCAAATCGTTGGTGGTGTTCGACGATGCTAGCGGCATTGGCGGCATCGAACTGCCCGGGCGCGACCAGACGCATAGCGCGTTCGGCGACGTTCCATTCGGGCCTGACGGCCTGTCCTCGCCTCTCGCTTACCTTAATAGTCTGCAGGGTGTGAAAGTCAGCGTCGAAGGGCCGCGGCCCATGACGGGCCGCCTCATGCACGCTGAAATGGTAAGGGAGACAGCCGGACCCCAGGCACCGGACGGGACGCAACAAACCCGCGAGCGCACGCGTGTCACGCTGCTGACGGACGATGGGCTGAAGCAGTTTGTGCTCGAGGAGAGTGAGGCCGTGCAGGTAGCCGATCCGGGCCTGCGCGAGCGCATCGGCCAGGCACTGGCGGCGCTGAAGCGGGAGAGCGGCCAAGATGCGCGCCACATCACCATTCGCACGACCGGAACGGGCCACCGCACCATCCGAGTCGGCTATGTCGCCGTCGCGCCGCTTTGGAAGGCGTCTTACCGGTTGGTGATGCCTATGGAGGAGGCGAGCGCAGAATTCAGGGCGCGTCTGCAGGGCTGGGCAACGCTGGAAAATGACTCGGGCACTGATTGGTCCGGTGTGTCGCTGACGCTGCAGTATGGCAACCCGGTGACGTTCCACCAGGCGATCTACCGGAGCTATTTTGTCGAGCGGCCGGAGGTGCCAGTCGAGGTGCTAGGCCGCTTGCTGCCCGATGTCGACACAAGCGCTGTCCAATCGACCGGAGAGGCCGACCGGGCCGGAGGCGCGCCGCCACCGGCGCCGGAGTTGGCTGCACCGCCTACCCCATTCATGGCAATGCCGCGCATGGCCAGAAAGGCTGCGCCCTCTATGGCTGCACCGTCCGACGAGGTGGCACCAGTCGAGGATGCAGAGGAGACCATCTTTTCGTTGCCGCAGCCTGTGACTCTCGCTGCCGGGCATAGTGCCTCGGTTCCGATCCTCGATCACGAACTTCCCACCAGCCGTGTCTCAGTTGGCCGGCAAGGCGATTCCCATCCGCGAGCAGCAATCAAATTACGTAATGACACCGCTCAAAGCCTACCGGCCGGCGTGCTCACCTTTTACGAGGCCGAAGGCGATGCCTCTTACGCAGGCGACGCACGACTCGGCGGTCTGCCGGCAGGTGAGGATCGGCTCTTATCCTTTGCCGAAGATCTGCGCACGAGCCTGCAATGGAGAAACGGCACCACAACGACGCTGACATCGATGAAGGTCGCTGGCGGCGTGGTGACGGTGCGTAGCCGCCAACGGACCCTCACCGATGCCACCATCAAAGCGCCGCAGCACGAGTCCCGCCACATTCTGCTTGAACTGCCGAAGACAGCAGGCACAGTTCCGCCCGACTTCCCGGCACCCATCGAGGAAACGGCAACACAGCGTCGCTACGCAATCGACCTGAAGCCCGCAGAGACGCGGCAAGTAACCCTGGCCGTCGACGACCTACAGACCACATCGGTGGCCGTCGAGGATTCGGCAGACGTGATCGTGGATGTTTTGAACAACCAGCTCATCAGCGATCGAGCGCGCCGCGCACTCTCCCACATTCTCGACCTCCGCTCTGAGCAAACCGTGAAGACCACTGAACGCGATCGGCTGAGCAAACAAGGCGACGCAATCGAAAAGGATGAGGCGCGCCTGCGCAGTAATCTGGCAGCGACGCAGCCGGGCGATGCTTTACATGCGCGCCTGATACGGTCGCTCGACCAGGACGAGACTAAAATGGCGCAGAACGCGTCGGCGATCGATGCGGCCAACGGCGCTGTGGCTTTAGCGCACAAGGCGCTGACGGATGCCATTGCGGAGTTGGATTTGTAAGCAAGAAAGCACTTCTTTTTTGAAAAAATGAAGCAAAAAACTTTTACTCACTTAGGCCCGGCACTCCCTCAATCTCGGTCCCAAGTCGCAAAAGTTTTTTGGTTCTTTTTTTCAAAAAAGAACCGCTTGCCTTCTAAGCTCGAGGAAATGGCAAGCTACGATTGATGTGCGTCGCCGCAATAGCCGCCTGACCACTCGCGACGCTGACTTGAGATAGCCCACTCACAACGTCGCCTGCTGCATACAAGCCGGAGATGCTGGTCTGCTGGTGCGGATCGACGCGCAGTGCGCCGTCCTCATCGGCATCGGCGCCGAGGCCGGTTGCGAGACCCGAGCGGACGCGTGTTCCCAGGGCGGAATAAACGGTGTCGAATGCGTGCTGTGTGCCATCCTCCATGTGCCAGGCGGTGATGCGGCCATCGTTGACGGTGAGTCGGCTGACAGGCGTGTCGAGCAAGGTGATGCCCGCGTCGTGCAGCGCCTGGCGATCGGTGTCCGGCATATCCATCTGGCGGCCGAGCGTCAGGACCGAGAGATCGGCGGTGTAGGCGCGCAGCAGGAGCGCTTCGAGGAGGCGGCATTTGCCGAACGCGATCAAGCCGACTTTTTGGCCGATGACTTCAAAGGCGTCGCAGATCGGGCAATAGCGCACGAGGCCCTCTCTGACTGCATCGCGTACACCTGGCAGATCGGGCTCGACGTCGAGGCCGCCGGTTGCCAGAAGCACGCGTGACGCCCGCAGTCTGCCGCCTTCGAACGATGCTTCAAATCCGCCGTCTTCTAGAGCCGCCAGTTGCGTGACCTCTCCAGGCATAATCCTGGCGCCATATTGCGAGGCTTGTTCGCGCATGCGTGCGAGAAGGTCAGTCCCTGACAAGCCATGGGGAAAGCCCACCAGGTTGTGGGAGACCGGGATCCAGGAGGCGCGACTTGCGCCGCCGTCAATCACGGTGACGCTTCGCCTGAAGCGCGCGAGATAGACAGCGGCAGTGAGGCCGGCGGGGCCACCGCCGATGACAAGGCAGTCGGTATCTCTATCCATGTGCCGGCACCCTGCCTTTCATTCACCCCGGGGATGAAGCCGCCGACAGGGCGAAGGTTCAGCCTGTGTTTTCGACGCGAGCCAGGACTGCGCTCTCGGTGAGGATTTGTGGCAGCACCTGGCCTTCGCCGTCAGCGGGGTAAAACACGTAGAGCGGCACCCCTGAACGGCCGTGTTCTTTCAGGTAGGCCGTAATGCCTGCGTCCTGGCGGGTCCAGTCGCCCTTCAGGTAAGCAACGTGATGTTTCGCAAACGCCTGCTGGACGGCGGCGGGGGAGAGAGCCACGCGTTCGTTGACCAGGCAGGTCACGCACCAGGCGGCGCTCATGTCCACGAGCACTGGCCGGTGTTCCGCGCGAACGGCAGCGAGGCGGGCAGGGGTGAAGGCCTCCGCGCCATCGCTCATCGCAAGTTTCGCACCGGCAGGCGGGGCTAGTGCCAGGCTGACCAGGATCGCCGCCGCGCCGGCGGCCGCGCCGAGCGATGCGAACTTAAGCAACCGCGGCCCCTCATGGATTTGGGCATAACCGAACGCCCAGGCGGCAAAGCCGACGGCCAGGAAGCCGCCGAGCACGGCAAGCAATCCTTCACTGCCTGTCTGCTGGCTCACAACCCAAGCCAGCCAGAGGGCAGCGCCATACATGGGGAAGGCAAGGATCTGCTTGAACAAATCCATCCAGGCGCCGGGGCGTGGCAGCAGCCTGGCGAGTCCGGGACTGAGCGCCAGGGCAGCATAAGGCGCCGCAAGGCCAAGGCCGAGGGCAAGGAAGATCAGCATCGCCGAGGCGGGCGGCAGTGCGATCGCGGCTGCAAGGGCCGCTGCCATGAAAGGGGCTGTGCAGGGGGTCGCGACAACCACTGCCAGCAATCCAGTCGCGAAGCTGCCACGCGACGCGAACCCCTGGCCGGCGCCGGCGAGTTCGCCGCCGACCTGGAACACGCCCGAGAGGTTTAGGCCGATGGCGAAAAGCAGCCAGGCCATGGCCGCGGTGAAAGCTGCGGACTGGAATTGTACTCCCCAGCCGGCCGCATCACCGGCTGCTCGAGCGATGAGGGTAACCACGCCGATCGTGCCGAAAGCCGCCAAAACGCCAAGTGTATAGTAGGCCGCTTCGCGCCGGACATGTGCCTTCGCCTGGCCTGACAAACGCGCCAGCGCCAGCGCCTTGATCGCGAGCACTGGCAGCACACAGGGCATAAGGTTGAGGATCAGTCCGCCAACAAAGGCGAGGAGCAAGGCGCGCAGCAGGCCAGGCGCGGCGTCACCAGCCACGGCAGACATGGGGGCGCCAGGGGAGGCATCGATCGCGAGCGATGCGGTCTCCCCACCGGTGTCGGTAATGACCAGCACGCCCGACTCATGCGCATTCGCGGGCAGCGGATGGAGCGGCTTGAGCTGCAAAGTGACCGTCTTGCCATCGGTCTGGACGGCGGGTTCCGCCGACTGGTCGAACACACCCGCGACTGCGGGGAAGAAATCCGCATGCTTCACAGATAGATGCGCCGCATCGAGCGAGAGCAGCCCTTGTGGCGTGATGTGGGCCGTGAACGGCGACGGGCGCGGCATGCGGGCGTCGGCGGCGGTGAAGAGCGGCGCCTCGGCTCCTGGCGCCGGGGTCCCTTGCGGCAGGGAGAGATGGAACTGCCCTTCCTCGGGAACGCACACATTGGCGCAAATCAGCCAGCTGGCGTGCACGTCCAGCGCCAGCGTCCCGTGGGCGCTCGCAGGTGGAGTGATGGTGAGAGGAAGCAGAAGATCACCGGTGTAGGCGTAACTGGTCAGGCCCGCTTCGCGCTGTGCGACAGGTGTCGGATACTGGATCGGGCCGGCGGTGGCGCCGGTCACATCGATCGTCGGCGGCGCGCCGGCATCGCCGGGATTAGACCAGTAGCTGTGCCAACCCGGCGCCATTTGAAGGCGGAGGCCGATGCGGAGCTTCACGCCTGGCGAAAAATGGTCGGTTTCGCTGACGATCGTCGCAGTGTCGCGCTGGGTTTTTACCGCTTCTGACGTCGCGGCTGCTGCTGAAGTGGATAGGCAGGCGAAGCCTAGGAGAAGCACAGCAAAAGCACTTCTTTTTTGAAAAAAAGAAGCAAAAAACTTTCGCCACCTAAGGCTCGGCACGTCTGCAAGCTCGGTCCCAAGTCGCAAAAGTTTTTTGGTTCTTTTTTTCAAAAAAGAACGTCCTTGCTTTCCTGTCATCGAAATCACAGCCGACTGAGACATGTCAAAGCCACTTCTATCTGGCGAGTGCGCAGCCCTCTAAGTAGGTCGGAATGCAGCTTCCCGCACTCCCCGTCCTCGATTGCCTGCCCGCATTATTGGCGACGCTCGAAACTTGTTCGAATGCCGTGCTGATCGCCCCGCCGGGCGCCGGCAAGACAACGCTTGTTCCGCTTGCCTTGTTCGACGCCCCGTGGCGCGGGGTTACCGGCCGGATCGTCATGCTCGAGCCGCGGCGCCTGGCGACGCGCGCCGCCGCGACTCGCATGGCTTCCCTGCTCGGCGAGCCGGTAGGCGGCCGGATCGGTTACCGCACCCGTCTTGAAAGTGCCGTCTCGCGCGACACGCTGGTCGAGGTGGTCACCGAAGGGCTGCTCGTAAGGCGCTTGCAGTCCGATCCGGGACTTGAGGGCGTAGCGGCCGTCATTTTCGACGAGGTGCATGAACGCAGCCTGGATGCCGATCTCGCTTTGGCGTTCTGCCTCGATCTTCAGCGGCACTTGCGGCCCGAGCTGCGGCTGATCGCCATGTCGGCGACTGCCGACGGGGCGCGCCTTTCAACGCTGATGGATGCCGCCGTGATCGAGAGCGAGGGGCGCATCTACCCCGTCGATGTCCGGCACGCGGTGCGTGACATCGCCATGGTCCGCGACCTGCCCGATGCGATGGCGAAAGCCGTCAAAGGCGTGATGCAAGAGGCTGCGGGCGACATTCTGGCCTTCCTGCCTGGGGTTGGAGAGATCCGGCGGACCGAGCAAGCGCTGGCCGGCTGCGGCGCACTGGTGCTGCCGCTCTATGGCGATTTGCCCGTCGCCGAGCAGGATCGCGCGCTCCGGCCTGCCGAGGGCCGCCGCGTCGTGCTGGCCACTTCCATTGCCGAGACATCGCTGACGGTTCCTGGTGTGCGCATCGTCGTCGATGGCGGCTTCAGGCGTTCGCCCCGGCTCGATGCAGCCAGCGGTCTCACGCGGCTCGAGACAATGCGCATCAGCCGTGCCGCCGCGGATCAAAGGGCCGGCCGAGCGGGGCGAGAGGCACCTGGCATGGCGGTGCGGCTATGGACCCTGGCCCAGCATCGCGGCTTGGCGCCGTTCGACAAGCCGGAGATCCTCCAGGCCGAGCTTTCCGGCCTGGCGCTCGACTGCGCCGGCTGGGGTGCGGCCCCTGCCGATCTGCCGTTTCCCGACACACCGCCGGCCGGGCCGCTTGCCGCCGGTCAGGCGCTGTTGCGGGCATTCGGTGCGCTGGACGCAGAGGGACGCATTACCGATACCGGACGGCGGATGGCCCAGTTGGGAGCGCATCCCAGGCTCGCTGCCATGATGCTGGCTGCGCGCAACCCGGAGGAGGCGGCGCTTGCCGCGGACATCGCGGCATTGCTGGAGGAGCGTGATCCGCTACGCGGCTCTGCCGATGCCGACATCGGCCTGCGGCTCGCCGCCATTGCACACGGCGCGGCAGATGCGGACCGTGGCGCTTTGTCCAGGATCCGGGAAGGCGCCAAACAATTCCGCCGCCGGCTCGGCATCGGGGAGCCGGCGATCGGCGACGCGGGAACGCTGCTGGCCGCCGCTTTTCCGGACCGGATCGCGCAGCGCCGAGGTGAGCCAGGTCACTTCCGCCTGTCGGGAGGTGGCGGCGCGCGGCTTGGAAGCGCCGACAAGCTTGCGAGCGCAGGCCTTCTGGCCGTGGCGTCACTGGAGCAAAAGGCGTCGGCTCAGATACGCATGGCCGCGGTCCTGGACCCACAGTCGCTGCCCTTCGCAATCCAGGCACAGGTGACCGAAACCATGGAGAGCGGGTTCGATCCCGTGAGCGGTTCGGTGTTTTCGCGCCGCAGGCGGCGTTACGGCGCTTTGATCCTGGACGACCGAGTGGTGGCGGCCGACCCGCAGACGGTGGCCTCCACGCTGGCGGCTGTGTTCGCAAAGAAGCTCGATGCACTTCCCTGGACTCCCGCTGCGCGCCAGCTTCAGGCACGTGCGGCTCTCCTGCGCGGCCTCGATCCCAATTTCCCGGACATTTCCGACGAGGCCATGGCGGCCGACGCGCCGAACTGGCTGGCGGCGCGCCTGCTTGGCAAGGCGCGCATGGCCGATGCGGCGGATCTGGATATGGGGCAGATCTTGCGCGACATGCTGGGCTGGGAGGAGGCGAGGCGGCTCGACCGTGAGTTGCCTGCATCCGTCGCGCTGCCGGGCGGCACGGCGGCAGTCGATTATCTTCAGCCGGTGCCGCAGGTCGCCGCACGCGCGCAGGCGTTTTACGGGACGGCCGAGACGCCACGCCTGGCAGGCGGCCGTGTTCCCGTACGGCTCGCCCTACTGTCGCCCGCAGGACGGCCGATTGCCATTACCGCAGATCTCGCCGGTTTTTGGCGCGGCGCCTGGGCGGATGCGAGGCGTGACATGCGGGGGCGTTATCCCAAGCACGAGTGGCCAGAAGATCCCGTTTCACAACCGGCGAGAACTGGCAGACCGCGCCCGCATGATGGAGAATAGGGTCTGCATCACCGGCGGACGGCATTGTGACACTGGCTGAGACACTCTTTGTGGATGACGGACCGCGCCTGCGCTCGGCACGTGCTGTGCTGCGAAACCTCTTCGGCTTCAGCCAGCCGGATACGGTGATCGACGTCGGTTGTGGCGACGGCGCCTGGCTGCGCGCAGCCCTCGAACTCGATACCGAAGCGGTGTTCGGTATCAGCCAAGGGGAACCGCAACACGGGCTGCCGGAGGATGCCTTTCTGGAGGCTGATCTGTCGGAGCCTGGCTTAGATGCCAAAATAGCCGAACGGCTCGGCCGCAAGTTCGATCTCGTGCTGGCTTTGGGTGTTGCTGAATTGCTGCCCTTTGAACGCTCGGCGGGGTTCGTCGAAGAGCTCTGCCGCCTTGGCGATACCATCCTGTTTTCGGCCGCCATTCCGTTGCAAGACGGCTACCCGAACGAGCAATGGACCGAGTTCTGGGGCTTGCACTTCCGGCGCTGCGGCTTTCGCTGCTTCGATCTCCTGCGGCTAGAGCTCTGGGCCAACCCGGCCGTGGAGTGGCGCCTCGCCCAGAACCTTCTGGTGTTCGTGCGGGAGGAGAGTACCGCTTTCTCGCTGTTTCCGTTCGAGGCGATGGACGGCCCGTTGTCGATGGTTCATCCGGCGGGGTGGCTCAATGGCAGGGCAGGCGGCGCTGATGATCTGGCGATGCTCTCCGAGGCCTGGATGGCAGGTGGGAACGACATCCCGGCGATGCACCGGCTATCCGTGCCCCCAGCTGGCAGCCGCGAGTTGGTCCTGTTCAACGGAAAGACCGGGGAGCCGCCCGACACCGGGCCTTCGATCGAGCGCTTGCAGCAGGAACTTGCCGCGGCGAAGGCGCAGGTGCGCATTGCCAACCTCGACCTTGAGCGGGCGGCGGAAGACCTGGCGACGCTGCGGCTCGACAAGTCCGATGCCGAGAGGACCGCTGTCGAGGAATACCATCTGCGTGTTAACATGGAGCGCGACTTCCTTCTTGCGGACGCGTCGCAAAAGGAGCTCGCGGCTGCGAACGCGGCCTTTCGCCAGCAACTCGAAGGCGCCGGTCAGGACAGTGTTCGCCTCCCTCAGCTCATGACGTCACTCAACCGGGCGATCGAACGCGAGCGGGCGACATCGAGCCAAACGGCGGGCCTGCGCGATGCCCTGCAAGCGGCCACAGCGACCGCCGAACGGCTCACCCAGGAGCGGGAGGCACTGGAGCAGCGCGTATCCGAGTTTTTTGCTGGATCCTGGCGTCTCGGTTCGCCCAAGCGTGCGTTGCAGCAAATCCTCGGACGGCAAGAAGCCGGTTGAACTGGCAGGCTGTTGCTTGTTGCATGAGTGTTCGCATGCCACATCAGCGCCTATGAGCCTGTCTCGAAACCTAGCCGTTCTCCTGATTGCCGGCACTTGCATCGCCGGGTCGACCGGTGCCGTTCGCGCCCAGGTCATGCCGCCGCTGGTGCAGACCGGACCGCTGACCTTCGCCCCGCTTGTCCGGCGCGTGGTGCCTGCCGTCGTCAACATCGCCGTTAGGATGAATGTTTCCGAGCAGGCGGCCTCGAACGACATGCCGCCGGAGCTCAAGGGCACGCCCTTCGAGAAAACCTTCAGGGACAGGCTGAAGAATCGCAAGGAACAGATGATCGGTGCGGGATCTGGGTTCATCCTCGACCCGTCCGGCATCATCGTCACGAACAACCATGTCGTCGGCAACGCAGACAAGATCCTGGTGTCGTTGACCGATGGCAGCGAGCTACCGGCACATCTGCTTGGCACCGACGAACTGACCGACATCGCCGTCATCAAGGTCGATGCCGGACATGCTCTGCCGGCCGTTGGCTGGGGCGACTCGCGTGCCGTTCAGGTGGGCGACTGGATCATGGCAGCCGGCAACCCGTTCGGCCTAGGCGGCTCCGTGACCGCTGGCATCGTCTCGGCGCGCGGCCGCGATATCGGCGCCGGGCCGTTCGACGATTTCTTCCAGCTCGACGCGCCGATCAACCCAGGCAACTCGGGGGGCCCGACGTTCAACATGGCGGGACAGGTGGTAGCCCTGAATACGGCCATCGTGTCGCCGACCGGCGGCTCGGTCGGCATCGGCTTCGCCATCCCCTCAGAGATTGCAGAGCGGATCGTTAACGAGCTGCTCACCAAAGGCCGGGTCGATCGTGGATGGCTAGGCGTGGAGGTCGACACGACAGCTAAGCGCAAGTCGGGCGCTGCCATCGCGTCGGTCGATCACGGTGGACCTGCAGCGAAGGCGGGGCTGCGGCCTGGCGATGTCGTGACCAGCATCAACGGCGACCGCGTCGAGAACCCGCGCGAGCTGATACGCGACGTGTCGGCGGTGAGCCCGGGTGGAACGGCGCGTCTGCGTGTCAGGCGCTCGAATCAGCTCCTCGACCTGTCAGTTGTAGTGGCCAAGCGGCCGCCCGAGGCAGCTCCCGCAGCGCCGGAGGACGACCAGTGAGCGAAGCTCGGGCACGTCCCGGCGTGAGAGGCGGATGATGCGTATTTTGCTGGTTGAGGATGACCCGACCGTCGCCGGCTTCGTGGTCAAGGGATTGCGCGAGGCAGGCCATGTCGTTGAGCATGCGGACAACGGCCGCGACGGATTGTTCATGGCCGCCAGCGAAGCTTTCGAGACCATCATCCTCGACCGCATGCTGCCTGGCGGCATCGATGGCATCCGGCTGCTAGAGACGCTCAGATCGCAAAACAACACGACGCCCGTGCTCGTGTTGTCGGCGTTGTCGCAGGTGGATGAGCGCGTGGCGGGGCTGAAGGCGGGCGGAGACGATTACCTCACCAAGCCATTTGCCTTCTCAGAACTGTTGGCACGGGTCGAGGCGCTGACGCGTCGCGGCCGGGGTGAGGCGCCGACGACCAAGCTCGTTGTCGGTGATCTCGAAATGGATTTGCTATCGCGCATGGTTCGCCGTGGCGGGCAAAAGATCGACCTGCAACCCAGAGAGTTCCGTTTGCTGGAGTATCTGATGCGTCACGGCGGCCAGGTCGTAACACGCACGATGCTGCTGGAAGGCGTGTGGGATTACCACTTCGACCCACAGACGAACGTCATCGACGTGCATGTGTCCAGGCTTCGCCAGAAGATAGACAAGCCGTTCCCCACGCCGCTGATCCACACCATCCGGAACGCCGGCTATATGCTCCGCCCGGAGTAGCATGAGCCAAAACATTGTCCGCCGTGCAGATCTCGGCCATTCCCTTATCGCAGGGCAACGTACGCAAAAGTTTTCTGGTTCTTTTTTTCGAAAAAGAACTCTTCCTTGATCCGTTCAGCAAGCCTGAGATTCGCCGCCCTTTACGGCGTTCTCTTCGCAGCCTCCTCGCTTGCACTTGTCCTTTTCTTCTGGTGGGCAACTGCCGGTGTTCTCGACCGCCAGGTAGAAGCAGCAATCGATGCCGACGCGCAATTCCTGGGCGAGCGCTGGAAGGAAGACGGTCTCCCGGCGCTGGTCATGACTGTGCAGGAGCGTCTGGCCGAGAATGTGGATGACGATGCGATCTACATGCTCAGCGATCCGCTTGGCCAGAAAGTAGCTGGAAACATGCAGCGCTGGCCTGCGGCGGTGACTGAGTCCGGCGGATTCTACGAGCTTGAAGTCATGCGGGCGGGAACGCGCTCGCTCGCCGACGTGCGGCAGTACGAATTGCCCGGCGGCTTCCGGCTGCTGGTGGGACGCGACGTGCGCGGACGCGTAGAGTTGCGGCGGCTGCTGACGAATACGTTGTTATGGTCAGTGGTTCTGGTGGCGGGGCTGGCTGGCATCGGCGCCTTCCTCGTCAGGCGGCTGTTCCGGCGCATGGTGGCAGAGGTGTCCGCGACGGCTGATGCGATTGCTGGCGGTGATCTCACGCCCCGGGTAAGGCGGACCGGCCGCGGCGACGAGTTCGACCGCATGGCGGAGTCGATCAACAACATGCTCGAGCGCATCGCGCGATTGATGGATGGCGTGCGCCAGGTCAGCAACGCGATTGCGCATGATCTGCGCACGCCGATTACGCGAGCACGTGCACGCCTCGAAGACGCGGCCGAGCATGCCGGCAACGAGATGGAATTGCGGGCTGCCGTGGAACGTGCGGTGGCCGATCTCGACGGCGTCACGGCGGTGTTCCAGGCGCTGTTGCGAATTGCCGAAATTGAGGCTGGCGCTCGCCGGAGCGCGTTTTCGGAGGTTGATCTCGGCCCGCTGTTGGCCGACCTCGCCGAGCTTTACGGCGCGCTTGCCGAAGAGCGCGGGCTGCGCCTGGTGCTGGAGGTTCCGGATACGCTCATGGTGCAGGGCGACCGCGAGTTGATCCAGCAGGCTGTCGCCAATCTGCTTGATAATGCGGTCAAGTTTTCACCGCCCGACGGACGCATCAACCTGGTCGCAAAATCGGCCGGCCGTTTGGCAAGCATTGTTGTGTCGGACGAGGGACCCGGAATACCCGAGGCCGACCGCGGCCGCGCGGCCGAGCGCTTCTTTCGGGGGGAACAGGCGCGCAGCACGCCTGGCTCTGGATTAGGGCTCGCGCTCGTGCAGGCTGTTGCGATGTTGCACGATGGCACCCTGCTTCTCGAGGACGCAGGGCCAGGGTTGCGCGCCGTTCTCACCCTGCAAGCAGCGCCTTCGGTGAGAAACGCATTGCTGGCGCATGCCGATCATCCCGCTGCCGCGTCGGCAGCATCCTGATGCGCAGACGCTTGGTCGCCTTGCTATTCCCCCTTGGCCTGTCTCCCGCCGCAGCCCAAGAACAGCCGCCGATCGCCCTTACCTCCGATACGGTGGAATATTGCGCACAGCTCGCGCGCCAGGTTGCCGATCACCACAGCACTTTGCCCGAGATCGGACATCTTCTCGACGAGGGCCGGGATCTTTGCGAGCAGGGCGAAGTGCGTCACGGTATTCGTCAGCTCAGACGGGCTTTGGTTATGCTCCACCGTAAGCGGACTGTTGTCAGGGAGGAGGAGCCTGGGAAGAAGCCGCAGTAAGCAAGCAGTTCTTTTTTGAAAAAAAGAACCAAAAAACTTTTGCGACCTGGGGACCGAGATTCCGGGAACGCCGGGCCTAAACATCCAAAAGTTTTTTGCTTCTTTTTTTCAAAAAAGAAGTTCTTGCTTCAAGGTCGTGTAGGCCGCCGGGTTGTGAGCGGAAACTAGAATTCGCCTTCGACCTCTAGCTCACTCACCAGATCCGGCTCCTCGCGTGCGGCAGCAGTCCAGGCTTTCATGTCTGGCAGGGCGAGGATCATGTCTTTGTATCGCGAGCAGACCGGGTCCAGCGCCACATCGTAGGTTGCAAAGCGGGTACAGACAGGGGCGAACATGGCGTCGGCCAGGGTCATCTTGGTGCCGAACAGGAAGGGCCCGCCCCACTCAGCCAGGCACTCGCGCCAGATTTCGCAAACACGGTCGATGTCCGCGCGCACGCCCGACCAAATTGGGAAATTCGGCCGGAATGCGTTCAGGTTCACCGGCAGGGCAGACCGCAACGCGGCGAAGCCGGAGTGCATTTCACCGCTGATAGAACGGCAGCGTGCCCGCGCGGCCTGGTCGGCCGGGATGATGCCGGCCTCGGGGCGGAGCTCGTCGAGATAGGCGGCAATCGCCAGCACATCCCAGATTTGCAGCCCATCGTGCTCCAGGATGGGAATGCGTATGGAGGAGGTCTGAAGAAGCAGTTCCGCGCGTGCCATGGCGTCGTCGTTCGCAAGCGAGCGTTCGGTGAAGGGCAGGCCGGACAGGCGCAGCAAGAGCCACCCCCGCAGCGACCAAGACGAATAGTTCTTGCTGCTCAGGACCAGGGTAGCCGGGCTTGCTTGGCTCATGGGGTGGGGCGCCTCCTGGCCCGCGCTTGCTTCCCTCACTGCTGCGACGCACTTTGGGTAATGCCGGCGCTCCTGCCTGGCATGGTTCCCGGACAACATGCTCTATCAACTCTACCAGGCCCAGTCCGATTTTTTGGCGCCCGCCCGCCTCGGCGCCAAGCTGTGGCTCGCCTTCGCGGCCGAGCAGAGCTTCGGGCGCACCTGGCCCGGCCCACGGCTGCTGGCTGCGGCGGCGGAAATGCTCGCCCACACCGAAGTCACCCACAAGCGCCGCCCCTTCGCGCTGGAGTCAGTGCAGGTGCAGAACCGGAGCGTCGAGGTGCGCGAAACGGTCGTCGCGAGTACCCCGTTTGGGGATCTGTTGCGATTCGAGAAGGACATGGACACGCCGCAGCCGAAGGTGCTGATCGTCGCACCGATGTCCGGTCATTTCGCGACCCTCCTGCGTGCCACAGTGCAAACCATGTTGCCGGATTGCGACGTTCACATCACCGATTGGCGCAATGCGCGAGACGTGCCGCTTTCCGCGGGCGATTTCGGCCTCGACGACTACGCGGCCCACATCATCGGCTTTCTTGAAGCCATGGGACCCGGCGCGCATCTGATGGCGGTCTGCCAGCCCGCCGTCGCGGCGTTGGTCGCCACCTCCGTCATGGCAGCGCAACGCAACCCGGCGCAGCCGCGTAGCCTGACGCTCATGGCCGGCCCAATCGACACGCGCTCCAACCCAACGAAGGTGAATACGCTCGCGCAAAGACAAAGCATTGCCGAATACGAACGCCGGGCCATCTCCACCGTGCCGCGGCGCTTCGCAGGCGCCGGCCGGCGCGTCTATCCCGGCTTCTATCAACTGGCGTCCTTCATGGCGATGAACGCCGACCGCCACATTAACGCGCACGCCGCCCAATTCCGCCGTCTTTTCACCGGCGAAGCGGAAGCCGCCATCGGTCACCGCAAATTCTACGACGAGTATTTCGCCGTTTCAGACCTGCCAGCACGTTTTTATCTCGAAACGGTGGCGCAAGTGTTCCAGGATCATAACTTGCCGCGCGGGCTCATGACCTTCCGCGGCGAGCCTGTGAACCCGGCGGCGATCAGGCAAACCGCGCTGCTGGTCGTCGAAGGCGAGCGTGACGACATCTGCGGCATCGGCCAGACCATGGCGGCGCTTGATCTGTGCAGCGGCATTCCTGCGACGCGCAAGACATATCATCTCCAGACCGGCGCCGGGCACTATGGTGTGTTTAGTGGACGGGCCTGGACTAATCAGATTTACCCCAAGGTGAGGGCTATGATCGAGACTGCGGCTTGAGCAGTAGCAAGAACTTCTTTTTTGAAAAAAAGAAGCAAAAAACTTTTGCGACTTGGGACCGTCCTTGCGGCAGTGCCGAGCCAAAAGTGGTAAAAGTTTTTTGGTTCTTTTTTTCAAAAAAGAACTGCTTCCTATGCTGAAACTCCGGATCATTCCTTGCCTAGACGTCAAGGACGGCCGCGTCGTCAAAGGCGTAAATTTCGTCGGCCTGCGCGACGCCGGCGACCCGGTGGAACAGGCGGTCATCTACGACGCCGCTGGCGCCGACGAACTGACCTTTTTGGACATTACCGCCAGCCACGAGCAACGCGACACGATCCTGGATGTCGTCAGCCGTACAGCCGCACGCATTTTCCTGCCCTTCACCGTAGGCGGCGGCGTGCGGTCAACCGAGGACATGCGTCGGCTGCTCCTGGCCGGCGCGGACAAATGCGGCATCAATTCGGCCGCCGTGACGCGGCCCGAACTGGTGGCCGAGGCCGCGCAGAAATTCGGCAGCCAATGCGTCGTCGCAGCAGTCGATGCGCGGGCGGACGGCATGGGCGGATGGCAGGTGTTTACCCACGGCGGCCGTAAACCGACAGGGCTGGACGCAGTCGCCTGGTGCAGACAGCTCGAGGCGCTGGGCGCAGGCGAGATCCTGCTTACCAGCATGGACCGCGACGGCACCCGCTCCGGCTTCGACCTCGACTTGCTGCAGGCGGTTTGCAGTGCGGTCCGGCTGCCGGTGGTCGCCTCGGGAGGCGTAGGCGAACTGCGGCATTTCGTCGAAGGCGCTGCCGCAGGAGCCACCGGATTGCTGGCCGCCAGCGTCTTCCACTTCGGTCAGTTCTCCGTGAACGACGTGAAAGCCGCGCTCCAGGCAGCCGGCTTACCCGTTCGCCTGCTGACGAATCCGTAACCCCACCATCTAGAGTGATCGCAGCGGCAGGTACCAGGAGCGCCATCGGCCTTGGCTAAGAAACTATCCTCGGTGAAGAAGTCCCCATCGGCGAAGAAGGCAGCGCCAGAGCCGAGCCGTACGGTTGGGTTGGCGCTGGTTCCAGGCCCTTCGGCCGACGTGCTCGACCGTTTGTGGCAAGTCGTTCTCGACAGGCGCGACGCCAGTCCTAACGTCAGCCATTCGGCGCGCCTGCTATCGCGCGGCATCACCAAGGTCGCACAGAAGTTTGGCGAGGAAGCGGTCGAGTGCCTGATCGAGGCAGTCGCCGGCAACAGCGATGCGCTGATCGCTGAAAGTGCCGATGTGCTTTACCATTTGCTGGTGCTGTGGGTTTCCGCCGGCGTTCACCCCTCGCAGGTTTGGGCGGAGCTCGAACGTCGCGAAGGGGTTTCGGGAATCGCGGAGAAAGCCGCACGCCGCGTTTTGGCTGGCGGGGTGGTTACCTCTAAGATACCGTGACCGCGCCGAAGAAAAGAAAGCGCTTCTTTTAAAAAAAAGAAAAAAGCTTTTGGAGTCTTGGTGTTTGCTGCTGGCTTGATCTTTAGGGATGATAGCTCAGCAGGGTTCCGTGTCCGTCCGCTGTCAGCGTGAAATGCGACGCCGGGATACCGCCTGCGAATGTCAGCGTACCGACAAGATGATTGGTGGCGTTGAACAGGCTCAGAACATGCCCAGACACTTTGTCCGACACTATCCTCGCGCCGACGAAGTGGAACACGTCGCCAGTGGTCCAGCCCGAGATGGTTCCGGCGACGGCCGCTGGCGTGGCAGCGGTCAACGTGCCGCCTGCTCCAAAATCGATGCCGACAGAGCTGGCCTCGCCGTTCCCGAGGGTCAGGTTACCATTGGCCACCCGTAGTGAGCCGGAGCCGGTAATCGGGCCGATGCATTTCATCGTGCCGCCGTTCACCACAATGCGGCCCAGGTCTACGACGCCGCCTGCTTCGAGCAGGCCGGCGCCGTGAACCACTGACCCGCTCTCGATTGTTACTGTGTCCGTCGCTGCGAACGTTCCGTCGTGGCTGAGCGACAGCGCTCCGTTGATGTCGGCATTTCCGCCGATGGAGACCAGGCCGCTCGACACAGCCATGGTGCTTGCCGCTTGCGAGGTGCCGATCTGCAAGGCGCCCGCTTTGAGCAGCGAACTCCTGCCCGCGACCACGGCTGTGCCGACGCTGCCGGAATAGCCGCCGATCGTCACGGAACCGGCCAAAACATGGCCGCCGGCTTGGATCGTCAAGGCGCCACGCCCCGTGTTTCCTACGAGCAGTGCGCCATCCAACCACCAGGTCGAGCCGCTTCCTGTGACCGAAACAGCGGACGTCACGCTGGCGCTTGCCGAGGCGATGATCGCGTCAGAGATTGTCTGCCCGGCTGCGGCCGCGACAGAGAGCAGGGCACCGGATGTCACGGTGAGTGTGCCGGTGCCGATTCCGCCCACCAGCATTTGGCCGGTGTCGTTCAGAACAGTGCCGGCGCCGGTGATGGTGGCGTGTCCCACCCCGCCGTTGCCACCCAGCACGAAGCTTGAGAGGCTGTTCGGAGAAGGCGAGGTGATGCTCGCGTGCGCGCCGCCCGAGAGCGTGAAGACACCGGTGCCAGCGCTGGCGACCTGCAATTGGCCAGTGACTGTCAGGGTTGCCCCTGCGCCGCCGACTGCCAGCGTGCCGCTTGAGCCATTGTCCTGCCCGATAAACAGACCGCCGAAGCCTTCGGCGCCTCCGCAAATCAGCGTGCCGCCTGCATTCACGTCGAGCGTTCCACTGCCGCTCTGACCCACGATCATGCCGGTATCGCTGACATCCTGGAGCAGCCCGGCCGTCACGGTCACGAGCCCGGAACTGCCTGCGTACAAACCGATGTCGAGCGCCACGTCGCTGCCGCCAGTCGGAGAGGACAGCGCGGCCTGGCCGCCGTTGATGTCGAGTTCGCCATAGCCGGCAACCCCGATGTTGAGGCCGTGACCCGTCGTCAGCAGCGACTGACTGCCCACGCTGATGGTGCCGCTCGAACCGCTCTCGACGCCGGCTATGGCGCTCCAGTAGGTGACGCTGGGACTGTCGGAAGTTTCGGTCATCGTCAACGTGGCGCCGGCGCTCAGCGACAGGCTGCCGTTGCCATAGGTGCCGACTTCGACGAGACCGTTCAGTGTTCCGCTGCTACCGGCAAAACTCACTGAGCCGGCGCCCACGCTGTTGCCCTGCTGATCGGCGATGTCGAGAGCGAACGAACCGTCGCCCGCTGTCAGAGTGCCGCCGTTCTGCACGCTGATAGTACCCGCTCCGCCGTAGCCGACTTCGACGATGTCGCCGAATGTCGCGCCCGCGCCGGCGCCCGATATGATGAGGCTCCCGTTTCCACCAGGGCTTCCCAGCGTGATCCCGAGCTGCTCGGCCACGCCGCTCTGGTAGCTGTCGCCTGTGCCACCGCTAATGCTGCCGCCCGCGCCGACGCTGATGACGCCTATGCCGGCGTCGCCCACGTCGTATCCGCGTGCGCCTGCATCGGCAAACGCCCCTTGTCCGGAGACGCTGAGCGTGCCGGTGCCGCCAGCCACGCCGACATAGAAATCATAGTAGCCGGCAGTCGGCAGCGTGCCGCGTATGAGACCACCTGCAAGGATGGCCACGTTCGCAGCAGTGTGGCTGACGATGCTGTACTGGTCGTAGTCGCCGATCTGTATGGCGTTGCTGAACACCAGGGAGGCGCCTGACGCGACCGATACATTGCTCGCCATGAACAGATTGGTGCCTGCGAGCGCACCGGCGATGGTCAGCGTTCCACCTGTCCCGGTCAGGCCGAGATCGAATACATTCCCGGAGCCTGTCAGAACCCCGTTGCTATTGATCAGCGCTTCGTCGTTGATGCCCGGCACAGAAGTCGCGGCCGTGCCGGTGGACTGATTATACCAGTTGCTGGCGACCCCGAAGTTGGCGGAGGTCTTCCCCGTCCACGTATAGATATAACCGTTAGGCACCGCTGGCTCCTGCCGCGCTGCCTAACCGTTACACTCTAGGATCGGACGCGGCTAGCCTCTGGGCGTCGCGCGGCGAAAATCCGTGCCAGACATATCGCGCCCAACGCCATTGCGAAAACCGCCATCGTCGCTGGCTCCGGCACGGGGGTGCCACCGCCTGGACCGCCAGGTCCACCGCCGCCGGGACCGCCGGGATTTCCGCCGCCGCCGCCAGTGGTGATGCACTTCGTGCCAGAACTGTTCAGCACCGTGCCGGTCGCGCATTTAATGATGCCGCCGCCACCGCCGCCGCCCGGACCGCCGGGGACTCCGCCAAAACCGCCGCCGCCACCCAGGACGCCGCCACCTATGAGGCCTGCGCCGCCTACGCCGCCGAGCGCCGCCAGCTTGCCCGCGCCGAGACCCGCACCACCCACGCCGGGACGCGGCGTGTTCATGGCGCCGCCAGGAGGCGCCTTCGCACAGCCATTTGGATCCACAGGCGGACGCGCGCTAACCCGAACCACGGGATGCGGGCGCGGGCGAATACGGCCTACGATTCGGTGGAAATGATGATGGTGTGCCCCGCCAGGAGCGGCCGGAATGCCAGCAGTCGGGTTGCAAGGATCATAAGCCACTGGACGAAATCTCCGGACGTGCAGGCTATTCCCGCACCGAATGTTTACGTTCGAAAATGCTTTAACGAAGCCGAAACCATCGCGCAAGATAAAAAATTCATCAACAGACTACTATTCGCGACGAAGAAGCTGATCGTTCAAAAAACTGGACGTTCTACTAGCCTGGAAGTTGCGTTTGAGAGCATGCTCATCGTATTCGCGTGTAACCCACTCGAGAAAGGGGAGTTTCCCCTCGGCTTGCACCTCATACAGCCGGAAGAAGGCATCGAGTATGCCTGTCCGGGAGCGGCTGAAGTGGCCGTAGCGCCAGCCAAGCTGAGCACCCGCCTCGGCTGCACTGCCCCCTTCGAACATTATAGCTAGTCCGGATGCTAATCCGGCCCGGTCTGCGCCCGACTTACAATGCATCAGCGCCGGAGTCGCAAGGTTCTGCCAGATGTCGTGAAAGCGCAGGATCCGGTCGCGGTGCGGCGCGCCGCGGCTCTCGAACGCCATGTCTATATGGATAAGCCCCAAGCGGGTGGCCGCATCTCTCGATAAGGCATCGGATCCGCACTGCCGGTGGCCGCGCAGATTGATCAGGGTTCGCAGGCCATATCGTCGCGCCGCGGCTGCAAGCCGGGCAGGGGTAGGGTGGTTGGACCGGTAAAGCCGGTCTGGGATGACCTCGGCCCAGTTGGTCCACATGAGCCGAAAGACGGCGTGATCGACGAATAGCGAGTCGCGCCAGGCGCCCAGCCGGTTTTCGCTCAGCTCGGAGTTATACATCGTCCAATAATTGGCACGGCGGCTCCCAACGCCAAGCCCCGCCGGGTTAGCGGCGGTCGGCGATGAGCTGCTTGATCTCGGAGATTGCCTGCGCCGGGTTGAGGCCTTTCGGGCACGTCTGCGTGCAATTCATAATAGTGTGGCAACGGTACAACTTGAATGGATCTTCCAGCGCATCGAGCCGTGCGCCTGTCGCCTCGTCGCGGCTGTCGGCGATCCAGCGGTAAGCGGCGAGCAGGGTCGCCGGGCCCAGATAGCGGTCGCCGTTCCACCAGTAGCTCGGGCAGGAGGTGGTGCAGCAGTAGCAAAGAATGCACTCCCACATGCCGTCCAGCTTGGCGCGCTCTTCCTTGGTCTGCAGCCTTTCGCCATCAGGCGGGGCAGGGCTGTCGGCCTTGAGCCACGGCTCGATGCTCTGCAGCTGGGCGTAGGCCTGGCTGAGATCGGGAACCAGGTCCTTGATCACTGCCATATGTGGAAGCGGATAAATGGTGACGGCGCTCTTCACCTCGTCGATCGGCTTCAGGCAGGCCAGCGTATTGCCGCCGTCGATGTTCATCGCGCAGCTGCCGCAGATGCCTTCGCGGCAGGAGCGGCGGAACGTCAGGGTCGGATCGACCTCGTTCTTGATATAGATGAGCGCGTCCAGGACCATCGGCCCCATGCGCTCGAGGTCGAGCTCGTAAGTGTCGAGCACCGGGTTCTGGTCGTCGTCGGGATTCCACCGGTAGACCTTGAATGCCTTGACCCGTTTGGCGCCCTCGGGTGCCTTGAACGTGCGGCCGCGGCCGACCTTGCTGTTCTTCGGAAGGGTAAGCTCGACCATTCTTCGTTCTGCCTAGTAAACGCGCTTCTTGGGCGGAAAGACCTGTACTTCGTTCGTCAGCGTCTGCATCCGGACGGGCCGGTAGCCGAGTGCTACATCGCCGTTGTCATCCACCCACGACAGCGAATGCTTCATCCAGTTGGCGTCGTCCCGATCGGGGAAATCGTCGTGCGCCTGGGCGCCCCGGCTCTCCTTGCGGGCTTCGGCGCTGACCATCGTCGCCGCCGCGTTCCGGACCAGGTTTTGCAACTCAAGGGCTTCGACGAGATCGGAGTTCCAGATCAGGCTGCGGTCGCTCACCGCCATGTCGGACATGCCGCCCCAAAGCGCACCCATCTTCTCGACGCCCTCGGTCAGGCTCGTGCTGCTGCGGAACACGGCGGCGTGCTTCTGCATGGCCCGCTGCAAGGTGTCGCGTAGCTGGGCTACCCCCGTGCCGCCTTGAGCGTGGCGTGTCCAATCGAAACGGTCGAGGCTCGCCTCGCCTGCACGGGCGGGCAAAGGCGCCTGGCTAGCACCGGGCTGAACCAGTTCGGCAGCACGCTTGCCGGCGGCACGGCCGAACACCACGAGATCCAGAAGCGAATTGGTGCCCAGCCGATTCGCGCCATGCACGCTGACGCAGGCCGCTTCGCCGACAGCCATCAACCCGGGCACTACCGCATCGCTATTGTTGCGCGTGGGGTTGAGCACCTCGCCGTGAAAATTCGTGGGAATGCCGCCCATGTTGTAATGCACGGTCGGCAGCACGGGGATCGGCGACTTCGTCACGTCGACGCCGGCGAAAACCCGCGCCGTCTCAGAGATGCCAGGCAGGCGCTCGTGCAGGATGTCGCCGCCGAGATGCTCGAGATGGAGCAGGATATGGTCCTTGTTCGGACCCACGCCGCGGCCTTCGTTGATCTCAATGGTCATCGACCGGCTGACGACGTCGCGGCTGGCGAGATCCTTGGCTGTCGGAGCGTAGCGCTCCATGAAGCGCTCGCCTTCCGAGTTCGTCAGGTAGCCGCCTTCGCCGCGCGCACCCTCGGTAATCAGGCAGCCGGCCGGGAAGATGCCGGTCGGGTGGAACTGCACGAACTCCATGTCCTGCGTCGGCAGGCCAGCGCGGAGCACCATGCCGCCGCCGTCGCCGGTGCAGGTGTGGGCGCTGGTGCAGGAGAGATAGGCGCGTCCATAGCCGCCTGTTGCCAGGATGACGAGCTGCCCGCGGAAGCGGTGGATCGTGCCGTCCTCGAGGCACCAGGCAGTAACGCCTCGGCAGACGCCCTCCTCGTCCATGATCAAGTCGAGAGCGATATATTCGACGAAAAACTCGACATCGTGCTTCAGGCACTGCTGGTAGAGCGTATGCAGCATGGCGTGGCCGGTGCGGTCGGCCGCGGCGCAGGCGCGCATCGCCGGCTCCTTGCCATACTCCGTCATGTGGCCGCCGAACGGCCGCTGATAGATCTTGCCATCTTCCGTGCGGCTGAACGGCATGCCGAAATGCTCGAGTTCATGGATAGCCGGCACCGCCTCGCGGCACATGTATTCGATCGCATCCTGGTCGCCGAGCCAGTCCGACCCTTTGACGGTGTCGTACATGTGCCAACGCCAATCGTCCGGGCCCATGTTGCCGAGGGACGCGCCTATGCCGCCTTGTGCGGCGACCGTGTGGCTGCGTGTGGGAAACACCTTGGTCAGACAGGCTGTCTTCAGCCCGGCGGCGCCGGTGCCCAGGGTGGCACGCAGTCCGGACCCGCCGGCGCCAACGACGACCACGTCATAGGTGTGGTCCACGACGGTGTAAGCTCCGAGGGACGGCTTGCTGATCGCGTTCATCTTTGAAGCCAGCCTCTCAGTGGAGCGGTGCGCCAGGCACAGCAAAGGACAATTTTATAATCGCAACGGCAGCCATCAGCGCCAGGATCAGGCACAGACCTTTCGTCGCCAGATTGACGGCGTGGCGAAAGGTGATGTCGTCGATGTAGTCCTCGTACACGACCTGCAAGCCCAGCTGCGTGTGATGGAAGGTCATGGCAACGAGAGCGAGCAGCAGCGCGGCATTCCAGGGGCGCGCGGCCCAGGCGGCGATCACCGGCTGATCAGCGCCGAGCATGGTCAGCACGCTGATGACAAACCAGATCGTCAACGGAACCAGCGCCACTGCCGTGACACGCTCGACCCACCAATGTTCCACGCCTGCGTGGGCAGCGCCGAGTCCACGGGCGCGGCCGAGTTGGCTGCGCATGACCACGATTCTCTCTGGCTTCGGCTTCGCGGCCATCGGCTCAGCTCCCCATCATCGCATAGGCGGCGACCCACACGCCGATGGTGGCAATCACCGTCAGCCCGAGTATCAGCCAGCTCACCGGGTTCAGGCTCGGCTTGGCAAAACCATAGCCCAGGTCCCAAGCGAGATGTCGCAGCCCGGCAAACAGATGGTAGAAGAGCGAGGCGGTCCAGCCGAGCAGCAGAAGCAACCCGATCGGCGAGGCGACGAAATTTTGCACGTGCGCGAAGGACGCAGGGCCCTGAGCGGCCGCCACAAGCCACCAAACCAGAAGCAGGCTGCCGGCCGAGAGGGCAACGGCTGTGATGCGGTTGAGGATCGAGGCGACCATGGTGATCGGCCAGCGGTAGATGCCGGCGTGCGGCGACAACGGGCGGCGAACCAGGCGCCCGTCGGTTGTGCGCGCCACCATCAGCCCGTCGCGTACGTCCTTCATCGGTCTCTCTTCTCAGGCTGTGCCGGGAACAAGCGCGCAGGCTCCTGTGATGCGGTGCGATATGCACGTTAGGTGTGGGCACTTATGGCAGGATTGACAGGCTGGCAAGGAAGCGAAGCAGCCCTGCCATGATGGATGCGGCACCTGCAGGAGAGCGGCTGAAGCCCGCAGACTGGCTAAGGCAGGGCGTCGCTTGGCTCGAGAAAGCGATGCCCGCCGAGGCGGTGGCATGTTTTCGTAAATGCCTGGCGATCGATCCTCATCACACAGAGGCGCTCTGGCAGCTTGGGCGGCTGGAGGCGACGCTCGAACGACGCGTTGCCGCCATCGCCGTTCTGGAGTGGCTGCTCGCCATCTCGCCTGGTTTCAACGAGGCGCGAGTGGTGTTGGCGCGCAATGAGGCGGCACTCGGCTGGTTCGACCGTGCTCATGCGCGCTTTGCAGCGCTCGGCCACGGTCTGCCCAGCTGGTGGGAAGCAACGCGGTTGGAGCGCATTGCCGCGGTCCGCAAGACTCGGGAGATGCTGGCAGCCCTGGAAACTGCAACGACGCCCGCCGACCTCGCCAAGACTGCGCGTGGCCGGCTGTCGCTCGGTCATCTGCCTGCCTGCTCCGACGCGCTGCGCCGACTGGAGGCACTGCGGCCGGGCTCTGTCGTAGCGGCGGAAATCCGGGCAGAGCTGGTTCTCCGCACTGACGGCTTGCCAGCGGCCCTGGACTTTATGCGTAGCCTGCCGGAGGCCGCGCGCGCGGGCTTGCGAATTCCGTTTGCCCGGCTGCTCCACGAAGCCGGCAATTACGCCGCTGTCGAAGAGGTCCTCGGTGCAGAGCCGGACGAACCGGCGGCGCTCCACCTGCTGACGCTCAGCCAGTTTGCATCGGGTGCGAAGCAAGGATTTCTCGATGCCTCGCGCCGCTGGGTAGAGAGGTGCGGCGGAGAGACTCGGCCGTGCATGTTCGCCATTGCCGCCGCCAGGCATCGCGGCATGGCGGTGCGACTCGACAATGTGGCAGCGATGCCGGTCGCGTCGATGCCGCTGCTGCACTATTGGCACTCGCCCGACATTCCGCCGGATGTGCAAGCCTGCATGGCGAGCTGGCGAGCCCAAAACCCTACCCTGGAGCAACGTATTCTGTGCCGGGACGAGGCCCGCGCGATCATCGAGTCACAAGAGAGCTCAGAGACGCTGCTGTGTTTCGACGAGGCGCAGCATCCCGCCGTGGAGTCCGACATCATTCGCCTCGTCGTCCTTGCGCGCGACGGCGGCCTTTATGTCGATGCGGATGAACGTTGTGTGGCGCCGCTGTCGCCTCTGCTGCAGCGCCTGAGTGACTTGGCGTTTGCCGGATGGCTATCGCCCGATACGCCATCCTACCTGTTCAACGGCTTTCTCGCCGTTCCGAAGGGATCGGCAATCGTCCGTGCGGCTCTTGAGGAAATGGTTTCGCTACGGCGGGATCACCGCGCGCGTGGCATCAGGAGCGACATCTGGCAGGTGAGCGGACCCGGCCTGATCACCAGGGCCATCTGCCGCGCGCTGTCGGACACCGCCAATGCCGGCAAGATCATGCTGCTGATCGACCGTGAATGGCGCCGCTTCGCTCACACCGACGATACGCTCGCCTACAAGCAATCCAGCGCCGGTAACTGGAGGCTCCGATGAGGTGCGCTCTCGTGGGCCTGGCCCTTCTCGCCGGCGGATGTTCCGCGCCGCCAGAGGCCTGCCTGCTGCCGGCGCAGCACAGAATGCTCGTGGTATCGCTCTACTTCGGCAGGCAGGTGCCCGGACGTGGCCCTCTCACCGATGCGGAGTGGGCGCGGTTCGCGTCCGAGGTCCTCGGCCGGCAGTTCTCCAGCGGGTTCACCGTGCTCGACGCCACCGGCCAGTGGCGCAACCCCGCCACGGGCTCGATCAGTCGGGAGGCGACGAAAATGGTGCAGATCGCCCTCCCGGCGAACAAGGCCACTCGGGCGGAAATTGAGGCTGTCTCTCGGATCTACAAACAGATGTTTAAACAGGAGGCCGTTGGGATTGTTTCTTCTCAGGCCTGCGGAGTTTTTTGAGCAATACCCCGACTCATTGAGTATCCGGCTCCGTCGCCCCTTGCGGCGCGCTGTGTGTTTAGATTCTCCTTGCGGTCATGCGCGGTGGCTTTCTCACGGCTGAGGAGAGGCAGGTTCTGACCGAGTTGGCTCGGGACGGGCTTGCTGCCCATCGTCTGGCGCGGCGGGCGAATGCCCTGGTGCTGCTGGACCAGGGGATGAGCCCTATCAAGGTGGCCAAGGTCTTGCTGCTGGACGACGACACCATCCGTGAGTGGCACAAGACCTTCGAGCAGGACGGCATCGATGGCTTGGTCGGCTTCCATTACGGCGGCCGGCACGCGTTTCTGGCGCCGGCGCAGGAGACCCAGCTCAAGGCCTGGCTGGAGCGCACCCTGCCGCGCACCACGTGCGAGGTCGGCGCCTATATCGAGCGCCAGTTCGGCGTGACCTATGAGAGCCGCTCTGGGCTGGTCGCCTTGCTGCACCGGCTGGGGTTTGAGCACCGCAAGCCCGCGGCGGTGCCGAGCAAGATGGACCCCGACCGTCAGCGCCGGTTCATCGCTGTCTACGAAAAGCTGTTGAACAGCCTTCCTGCGAACGAGATGGTGATGTTCGCCGATGCGGTGCATCCGACCTACGGCGCACAGCCCGTCGGCTGCTGGGCGCCAAAGGGCGTGGCGATCGCCGTGGAGCAGACCACCGGCCGCGAGCACGTCAATATCCAAGGTGCGATCGACCTGCACACCGGCACCACCTGCGTGCTCGAGGTCCCCTCGGTCGACGCCACCAGCACGATTGCGCTGCTGCAAACCATCGAGGCGCGCTTTCCGGCCAAGCGCCGGATCCACGTCATGCTCGACAATGCGCGCTGCCATCACGCCAAGCTGGTAAGAGCCTGGCTCGACCGGCGAGACTGCCGAATAAGGCTACATTTCATCCCGCCCTACTGCCCGCATCTGAACCCGATCGAACGATTGTGGCTCGCGATGCACAAAGCCCTGATCCACAACCGGTGCGCTGCGAACTTCAGGCAATTCCGCGCCCGCGTCCTGACCTTTCTGCGTTACGACGTGCCAAGCCGATGGGACGTGCTCTGCGACCAAGTCACGGACAACTTCCGCATCCGCGACCCGGGTCGGTTCCGGATTCTCAGGTGAGCGGAGTAAAGCACTTCTTTATTTAAAGAAGAAGCAAAAGACTTTTGACTTTTAAGTCTCACCACGTTGGCACGTTGAGCCAAAATCCCAACGGCTTACATGCTGATTTGCAAGACGCTCGACACGCCCCCCAAAGCGCACAACGTTAACGAGAACGTGAACTTGTTAACACAACCTATACGTGTATCTTCAGAAGTGGGACAACTGACTTGTCCTGCGGGTTCTTGCCCGGCTGGCTGCAGGTATGGGGACTGGTATGACGGGCAAAAGCACCGCAGCGGCAAAAGCCGCATCTGCATCTCTGAAGATCCAACCATCGACCGACCCATTCGCAGGCCAGACCGCCATAGAGGGTGCGGCCGCCCCATTTGCGGCGCCGCTTACCCAAACGATCGGGCTGAGCAGCGGCGAAGTCCTCACAGTCGGCTCCGGCATGGAATTCGGCACCCTTGAGGCCGCGCTCAAAGCCTCGGTGAATGGCGATACCATCCTGGTCAAAGCCGGCACCTATGTGAACGATTTCTGCACCGTGAACACCAATGTCACGGTCCTCGCGATGGGCGGCATGGTGAACGAGGTCGCCACCGTGCCGCCGCCAAACGGCAAGGGCATTTTCGTCACCAATGCCGATCTGACCCTGCGCGGCTTCAGCTTCACCGGCGGCAGCGACGGTTCGCCCGACGGCAACGTCTCCGCCATACGCGACCAGGCCGGCAACCTGACGATGTCCTACTGCGACATCCACGACATGCAGGAAGGCATCCTGGTCACGCCGAATGTTGCGGGCACCGGCACTGTCATCATCGACCACACCGAGATCTACAATTGCGGCACAGGCGACGGCTACAGCCACGACATCTATGTCGGCGACGTCGCCTCCTTCACGCTGCGTGACAGCTACATCCACAATGCCAACGTCGGCCACGAGGTGAAATCCCGTGCCGCGGTCACGAATATCGTCAACAATACCATCGCCGACGGTCAGACCGGCACAGCGAGCTACGACATCGACATCCCGAACGCCGGCGCGGCCAGGATCGTCGGCAACATCATCCAAAAGGGCGCCCACGCCTCCAACGCTTACGCCATCCATTATGGCGGCGAGACGCAATATGCGTGGGCAACGAATTCGCTGCTGGTCAGCGGCAACACCATCATCAACAACTACGGCCCCAACGCCTACGCCGTGCTGAACCAATCTTACGTGAATGGCCTCTCTGTTCAGGCCCGTCTGGTGGGCAACAGCTTCTACGGGTTCAACGCGCAGAACATCCTGCTCGGGCTTGGCCACATCAGCGGCATGTCGCTCCTCTCGGCCGACCCTGGCTTCAGCACCGCGAGTCCGTGGACAAGCTTGCCAAACGTCACTCTGCGTGCCGGAACCGAGCGTTTGAACCTGGTTACGCAAGGCAATCTGGTGACGGGAAACGCCAACCTTCTCGTCATGAACGACAGCGCCGGCAACAACCAGATCGTCGGTGGCACAGGCGGTCTCCAACTCAACGAAACGCAAGGCTGGAACAGCATTTCGACGCACAGCGGCGCCACCGACTCGCTGGTACTCGACGGCCGCAACAACACGGTGACCAGCGCCGGGCACGACAGCATCACCGACAACGGGTCGTATGACGAAATCGACGTGTCCGGCCAAGCAAGCATCGTCGGCAACAGCTTTGCATCCTATAACCTGGCCGGCACAGACGCCGTCAGCGTGAACGGCGCAGGATCGCTGCATGTGCTGGCGACAGGTGTCGTCACGGCCGCGATCGGTGCCGCCGGCGCGTCAGGGGAAAAGGAAGCGGGCGGCATCCTGACCATCTCCGGCGCCGTGGCGAACGGCATGGCGGCGACCGTCAGCGGCGGCAGCGCCAGCTTCGGGTCAGACAATGGCGCCGATTTCCAACTCACCGGGCAGCACGGCGCGCTCGCAGTCACCCTCGGTGGCGGCAGCTTCGTCGTCACCGGCGGCGACGGCAACGATAGCTTTACCACTGGGAGCGGCTCGACACGCCTGACATTGGGCGCAGGCAACGACATGGTGACCTTCGGCTCCGGCGCCACCACGGTGCAGGGCGGCAGCGGCGCCGAGACCTATGTCTTCGGTTCGGGCGCTGGCAGCGCCGTCATCGATAATTTCAAGCAGGGCGTGGATACGCTCTCCTACCAGGGCGCCTCGGTGAAGAGCGGCACCATCTCGGGTGGCTCCACCATGCTCACCCTCTCGAATGGATCGTTGATCGATATCGCCGGCGTGACGCTACCAGGCTACCCCGGCCCGACGTCCGGCGGCGGATCTGGATCGGGCGGCGGCTCCGGCGGTGGCAACTCTGGTGGTGGCTGTTCTGGCGGCATCACCCTGACGGCAGCCGGTCACTGCGTCGTCGGCGGCGCCAGCATCCTTGACGTGACAGACCTTTCCGGCGGCAACACCATCGCCGGCGGCGTCGGCGGCCTTGTCGCCATACGGGCCGGCAACGACGTCGTGAGCACAGCGGCCGGCTCGACCAACCAACTGGCCCTTACCGGGTCCAACACCCTGAGCGGCGGCGGCAACGACTTGGTGGCAGTCGCGGGCGCCTACAACACGATCGTCGAGGCTGGGTCGGCTACCGTGTCCCTCGCCATCTTCGGAAACCTCGTGCACGGCGGCTCTGGCCTGCTGACTGTAAACGACAGTTTCGGCGGCAACACCCTCATAGGCGAGAGCGGCGGCCTCGTCGCAAACGACACCGGGTATTACGAAGCCATCACCACCGCCGCCGGCGCTGCCGACACCGTCACCGCTGGCGCCTACAGCACGGTCACTTTGGGCGGCAACGATGTCGCCACCCTTTCAGGCAGCTACAACACCGTCGTCGCCACCGGAACCGACGACATCACCGCGAACGTAGGCTGGTCCAGCTACGATCTCGAGGGTAACGACACCATCCAAGGCGCAGGCGCCGGCGCGATCAAGGTTGGCCAGAACGCGAATGCCACCGTTGTTTCGACGGGCGCGGGCGGTAGCGCCATCGACAAGCTCGCAGGCGGAACGTTGCAGTTTTCACAGACCATGCCGACCGGCTCCGCGTCCTCGGTCACTGTCTCAGGCGGGGAGGCGACGGCTGGTTCGAGCGGCGGCAACTACGCCGGGATCACCGTCGCGACGAACGGTGCAGGCGACTCCGTGGTTGCAGGCGGCGGCACGGTCAATCTCGCAAGCGCAGGGCCGGACACCGTTTGGGCAGGATCCGGCAACCTCTCGATACAGGCGTCTGGCGCGCTGACCCTTTTCGGCGGCAGCGGTCAGGTATCGGTCACGGGCGGCGCGGCCGGCATAACGGTTCAGGGTGGCTCCGGCAACATCACGCTCACGGGCGGCTTGGGCAACGACAGTTTTACGGGTGGCACGGGCTCGTCCACCCTGTGGCTCGGCGGCGGTGCCGACAACGTCACCTTCGGCTCCGGTGCCAGTGAAATTCACGCTGGCTCTTCCGACATCTTCACTGCTGTCTCGGGCATGCACGGCAGCGACACGATTTACGGTTTCAGCGGCAGCGACAACTTCGTCTTCAAAGGTTTTGCAGGAAACGCCGTGGCCAGCGAATCCGTGTCCGGCGGCAATGGCTTCCTCAATCTGACAGACGGTACGACGATCGAACTCGTAAACGTAACGCAGCTTCCACACTTCGGATAACCGTTCACCGGCATCCGCATGTCACGGATGCCGGCGCAGAATAAACACTCCGGTTGGCCCGATGGGGAGCCATCTGGCTACGGTCACCTGGTCTACAGGGACGTAGCCGGATATCAATCCTGACGCGATAACGTACTCGTCGTCATCCACCCACCAGAAGCTTTTGCCCGGCTTCCGCACATAGTCGATCGCGTTCAGAAGCCAACCGTTGAATTCGTAGCCGCCATCGACCTGGCGCGGAGAGATGCCGCTATTCACCAGCAAGTCCGTCGCCTGCCAACGGGCGCGGTTCCAGGCGAGATAATCATGCGTCGCCATCACCGACCAGGTGGCGAAACACGCAAGCAGCACGCACGCGGCAAACCTGCCAGTGGAACGATTATTCTGCCCCGCAGGAGGGCGCTGCAGCAGAAGGAAGGCGCAGGTCGGCACGATCAGGGGCAGGATGTAGCGGTCGAACACATTCGGCGGATACGCAAGCGTAGCAATCAGCAGCGTGCCGGCGAGCGTAACGCCGCCCACCACGAGCATCGTTGCCGGCAACGATGCCCGGCTTCGTGCCTCTTGGGAAAAATCGCGTAAAACGCTGGCGCAGAAACGTGCTGCAACGAGCAGCATGGCGGCAAGTCCTGCAGATGCCAGTGCTGAGAGAAGCAACCACGTAACGGCTACACCTGCCGTCACGGGAGGCTTGTTCAAATCGAGGACCCAGGTGTCACGCAAGGTTCGCGGACCCATTCCGGACAGGAGCAGCACGTTACCGAAAGTCGGAAGGAGATCACCGGCTGCCAAAAGCAACGCAAAGATGCCCGCTGCGAGCCCGGCGCCCTGTAGCAGCGACTTGCGTCGTAATCGTCCACTCAGCGCAGCGAGAAACGGTGCGGTGAATAGCCCGAGATAGGGCAGCAATTGCAGAGCCGTTCCACTGATGCGCAAGGCATTTTGCAGCGAAACTCTTGGCGGCGCCGTGGACAGCGGGATGGGAAGATGTGCCACACGGTCGGTGGCGACAAGCCAATGTTCGTAGCTGATCTGAAACAACACGACAGCGGCAATGGGAGCTAAAGCGACGATCCAAGTCCGCATCGACATGCGGTTGCGCATGAGGTGTCCCACGCCGTAGGCAACGAAAAGTGCAAGGCCGAATTGGCGGACCAGGACGGCGGCGAACGCCGCCAAATAGGCTGCGCTGGAGTCGGCCGTGCTGTTGCGGCGGACGCTGCGCACATGCAGCCATAGCGAAGCGGCGGACAGCGCGGCAAACGGCACGTCCGTCATGAAGCTCGTGGAAAGTCCGAGGTAAAGCGGATTGGCCGCAAGGGTCAGGGCGGCGACGGCCGCCATCCTCGAGCTGCCGCCAATTTCGCGAACGAGCAGAAAAAAAGTGAGTACCCCCACTCCCCCAAGCACGCACGTGGAGAGCCTGAGCGCATCGAACGAGAATCCCGCGGGAAGGCAGAACAAAGCCCCCCAGTAGGCCTGCGCGACGACGTTCGCGGTTGACGGGCTTGGTAAGGCGAATCGCCCATGATCGAGGATGGAGCGAACGGCAAGGGCGTAAACCCAATCGTCGTTTTGCGGGAAGTCACCAGTCGGATAGGTCGATGCCCAAAGCGCAGCCCATAACAGCAGCAGCGCGAGCAACCAGATGACCGCTGGGGGCTGTTTGGCCAAACCCATTATTGCCAACAACGCCTCCACCGAAGCGGCCCGATTCGGCAGACGTCTTCCGGAACTTCAGCTTACAAGAAAGCTCATCCTCGACAAACACGGACGCGACCTTGGCGAGCACCTTCCTTCCGAAAACAGGCCGGGTTCGAGGATAAACCCGGCCTAGACTCGCAAAAGTTTTTTGCTTCTTTTCTTCAAAAAAGAAGTGCTTTTACTTTTCACCCAGCCACAGACTTGCGGTTCTTGCGAGAAGGCGTAGGCGCCCGCTCCCCCTGGTCCGACAGCCGATCCGGGAACTCACCGAGATTTTCTTGGATGGAAGCCTCCTCGATGATCTGCGTCCGCGAGGGGTCGGCGCCAGGCACGGTTGAGGGGTTCGGCAGGTCGCCAAAATGCGGGTGCTCTTCCATACCAACGAGAGCGCGTGCGCGTTCCCAATACTCGATTTCCTGGCCCTCAGGCCGTCCATCTGCTTCCCAAAGGTGATAGGCGCGTTCGCGTATGCGCTGCTGCCGGGTCTCGTCGCTGTCGTCGAGCGGGTTGTCGGACATGGTTTTTTCTCCTCGGCGCCGCGGCTCCCTGCCGCTGCATTGTGCCTCCTAACGTGCCGCTCGCACCGGCGTTTTCCCGTTGCCGCATACGGTATGCGGGCGGCCGCTGCAGGGCTACCGAGCATGACAACGCCGTGAACGCGATGGTCGTGCAATGCTCGCAAACTTGGGCTTTCCTGCGGACGAAGCCGGTGTATGATCGTGTCTGTCGCAGGCACGTCCAGCACATGGCTGGTGCGCTCGCGTGCTTCAGGCTTGTGCAAACGGCAAATTGCGGACGACCCACTTCCATGGCCAAGACGGACAACTGGCAACGCCGCCGGCGCTCTGAAAAAGGTTTCGATGAGTTCGGGTCGTTCCCCGAGCCGACCACGCCGCCACCGGTGTTTCCACGGTCTCGTGCGCCTGCCATGCCGATGGCCAGCAGCGGTCCGGAAAGCACTGCCGTGGTAAAATGGTTCAACGCCGAAAAGGGCTTTGGCTTCGTCGAAATGACGGAGGGAGGCGGCGACGTCTTCCTGCACGCAAGCGTGCTTGCCAGGACCGGCGTCACCGCCGTGAGCCCGGGTGCCACGCTGAAAGTGCGGACCGGGCAGGGTCAGAAGGGTCCGCAGGTGACCGAGGTCACCGAAGTGGACGAGAGCACCGCCGGGGCTGCCCCGGCGCCTCGCGCGCCCCGCCCGCCAGCAGGTGGCGGCTACGCCGAGCGGCCGGCTTACGGCGCCGGCGGTGGTGGCAGCTACGGCGCACCGCGGCGCAGTTTCGAGCAATCAGGGCCGGCCGGACCCGAGCAGCAGGGCACGGTCAAGTGGTATAACACCGCCAAAGGGTTCGGCTTCATCGCCCCCGAGGATGGCGGCAAGGATGTCTTCGTACATGCATCGGCGCTACGCCGGGCCGGGTTGACCGAACTTGCCGAGGGGCAGCGTGTGACAATTCAGATTACCCAGGGCCAGAAAGGTCCGGAGGCTGCATCGATTCGCGTTTCCTGATCGTTTGAGGCTGCAAGTCGAACACGCGGCATCGCAATTCCTGCATGCAGCCAACCAAGGTCGAAGCTGCATGAAATACGCTGTCGCTTTAGCGGCTCTCGCCGTCACGTTTGTCACAGCATCCGGTGCGTGGGCCGATGGCGATCCCACCAGGGTCGGCCACGTCGACACGACATTCCGGCTGATGGGACGCAACGACCGCATCGTTATCGACCGCTACGACGACCCGAAGGTCGATGGCGTGAGCTGCTACATGTCCCGGGCCGAAACCGGCGGCTTCAAGGGCAGTCTTGGCCTGGCCACAGATCCCAGCCGTTTTTCCATCGCCTGCCGCGCCACCGGCCCGGTGACGGTGAAAGGGACGTTGCCGCCGAACGAGATCGTCTTCGGCGCAAGCGCCAACTGGCTGTTCAAGCAGATACGCGTCTCGCGTATTTGGGACCCGCAGAAGCGGGTGGTGGTCTACCTGGTGTGGTCCACGCAGGCGCTGACGCCAGAAGGCAGTCCGTACAACAGCGTCACCGCGGTTGCCGTCGACCATTAGGCTAGCGCGCCGCAGCCCGGCGCAGCCGGTCATTGATAGCCTGTCCCAAAGCGCGATCCGGGATGGGCATGACGGCGATCCCGAGCAAGCCGCGCCGCCCCGCTTCCAAGTCGAGCCAGCGAAGTCCGGCAAAAAGCCGTGACGCAGCCTCGCCCAGATCGCCGGAGGGGCTAAGATCGAAGGTGAGACCTGCCGGCTCTGCGGCGCCGAATGCGAGCAGCGCCTCGTCCTCGCGAGCAGTGGCGGCATCCAGCCGCAGCGGCAGGGAAGGGGCATAGTGCGACGCCAGCATGCCAGGCGAGGCAGGCGCCGCACCAGGCGTATGGCTACGCACCAGCGGCCCGATCATCGCCTCGATCGCTTCGCGCGAAATGGCGCCGGGACGCAATAAATGCGGATGGGAATCCGCCAGCCCCAGCACTGTACTCTCGAGGCCTATGCCACACGGCCCGTCATCCAGCACCGCGGCAATCCTGCCGTTTAGATCGGCAAGCACGTGAGCAGCCGTCGTGGCGCTGACCCCACCCGACCGGTTGGCGGAAGGAGCAGCAAGCGGCCGCCCTACTGCGCGCAAAACCTCCTGCATGGCCGGCTGCGCCGGAACCCGCACCGCCAGCGTCGGCAAACCCGCCGCCGCCGCCGGAACAACAGGGCAGCCGGGACGGCGCGGCAATACCAGCGTCAGCGGCCCTGGCCAGAAGCGTTCCGCCAAGTGCCGCGCCGCATCCGAAAATACAACGTGCGCGGCAGCGCCTTCCGCATCCGGATAGTGGCAGATCAGCGGATTGAAGGATGGCCTGCCCTTGGCCACGAAGATCGATGCGACGGCATCCGCGTTCGTCGCATCAGCCGCCAGGCCATAGACGGTTTCGGTCGGAACGGCGACGAGAAGACCGTCCCGAAGCAACGCTGCAGCATGAGCAATGCCGTTATCGGTAACTTCTAGCACTAGAGTGGATGGGATGGGTAATCTCCAGCGGTAGGAAGAAGGAAAGCACTTCTTTTTTGAAAAAAAGAAGCAAAAAACTTTTGGACCTTCAGGCCCGGCACTTCCTCACGCACTGCCCAAATTCGCAAAAGTTTTTGGGTTCTTTTTTTCAAAAAAGAACATGCTTCCTGCACTTACCTACTCATACCCGGCAATCTAACCCAAAGCGCAAAGCTTTGTTAACGTTGGTCGCTCAGGGTGACGAGAGTCACACCAGGCGAGACCGATATGACAGCGCATACCAAGCTTGCGGCGTCCAGCAGCGTGACGACGACTGTCGCCAGCAGCGCGGCGCCCGCTGGGATCATTCCTGACGGCGCCCCTGCCGCGCCCGTGGTGCTGAGCACCGCGGCCGGGATGGTTCTGACCGTCGGCGCAGGCGGCGAGTTCGCGACCTTGGGCGCAGCGCTGCGCAACGCGGTGAACGGCGACACGATCGCCGTTAAGGCCGGCACCTATGTGAACGATTTCGGCGTGGTGAACGCGAAGGTCACGATCGTGGCCGTGGGCGGCATGGTCAATGAGGTGGGCACCACGCCGCCGCCGAACGGCAAGGGTATTCTCACCGTCGACAACGACCTGACCATACGCGGCTTCAGTTTCACCGGTGCCGCGACCGGCGACATGTACGGCAATGTCGCCGGCATACGCGACGAAGCGGGCAACCTCAACATTGCTTACTGCAACTTCCACGACCTGCAGGACGGATTGCTGGTGACGCCCAACGTCAGCAATACCGGGTCCGTCTCGATCGACCATTCCGAGTTCTCACATGACGGCACTGGCGACGGCTACACGCACGACATCTATGTCGGCGATGTCGCCTCCTTCACGCTCACCAACAGCTACATCCATGATGCGGTGGTCGGCCATGAGGTAAAATCCCGTGCTGCCGTCACGACCATCAGCCACAACGTCATCGCCGATGGTCCGACCGGCACCGGCAGCTACGACATCGACATTCCGAACGCCGGCGTGGCCACGATCACCGACAACATCATCGAGAAAGGTCCGAACGCTTCCAACATCTTTGCCATTCATTACGGTGGTGAGGGTCAGTATTCCTATGCCGAGAACTCGCTGACCGTCACGGGCAACACGATCATCGATGATTTGCCGGGGCAGACCGGCTACGCGGTTGCCAACCAGTCCGCCTATAACGGTTTGAATGTCTCGGCCAATCTGTTCGACAACCATCTCTATGGCTTCGCGCCAGGAAACGTCATTCTCAATGGCCTCGGTAGCGAAACGAACGATACGGTCTTGACGACCGCGCCCGCAGTCCCCGTCAGCACGCCGTGGGCCGCGTTGCCACCAACGGTCGTGACCGGGCCGGAGCGTCTCTCGATGGTCACCCAGAACCAGACGGTCGCCGGCGGCAGTTCCCAGCTGATCGTCAACGATGGTGTCGGCAGCAATGAAATCGACGGCGGTGCCGGTGGCTTGGTGGCCTTTGTGGCCGGACAGTACGAGAAGGTCACGACGCAAGCCGGGGCCGCCGATACCGTTAACGCGGCCGGCGGCAACGCCACCGTGGTGAGTGCCGGCAGCGACCTGATCCTGGCTTCAGGCAACTACTCCGAAATCGATGCGACTGGCCAGGCGACCATCGTGGGCAGCGCCTACGAAACCTTCAATCTGGACGGCGCAGGCGAAGTCCTGCGTGCCAGCTCGAGCGCGCTCGTCAACGTCGGTGCAGCCGGAAATGCGCGTGTCGTGGACCGTGCAGGCGACCTCAAATTCTCCGTATTCAATGGCGGCGTGGCCGTGCTGGTGGATTCGGCCACGCGTTCGGTGACTGGAACATCGTCGGTGGCCACGGTCAGCGGCGGCGCAGCGACCGGCTGGATTACCAATGCAGGCGCGATCTCCATCACCACAGGCGACGGTGGCGCGAGCGTGCAGGCTGGATTGGGTACGGTGTCGATCACCGGCGGCGCCGGCAACGACTCGCTGAGTGCCGGCATAGGCAGCGGACTTTTCACCCTGGGCAGCGGAACGGACGTGGTGACTTTTGGGCGCGGCACCGCCCAGGTGACCGGCGGCACGGGCGCCGACACCTACGTGTTCCGCAACAGCGACGCAGGCGCGGACACGATCACCTGCTTCAAGCAGGGCGTGGATTCCCTGCAGTTCACCGGCTTCGCTGGTAATCCGATTGCGAGCGGCACCGTCGTCGACGGCTCCACCCTGCTCACCCTCTCGAACGGCACCACCGTCGATGTCGCAGGTGTCACGCTGCCGGGGTATGGCGGCTCGGCGCCTGCCGGGCCAGGAGGGGGCAACCCGGGCGGCGGTCCCACAGTTGGGGGCGGCACCAACCCCACACCTGTCCCGTCGAGCAGCAACGGCACTCTGACCTCGACGGGCCAGTCGGTGAGCGGAGGCAGCAGCCTGCTGACTGTGACCGACGCCGCCGGTGGCAACACCATTGCCGGTGGCGCCGGCGGAATCGCCGTTTCCGCCGCGCCCGGGGATCTCATCACCACCGCGGCCGGGGCTGCCGACACCGTCAGCCTGGCGTCCTACGACACGCTCAATGGTTTAGGGTCGGACCAGGTGACGGTCTCGGCCTCGCACAACGTTATCATGGAAGCCGGCCTCGCGACCGTGTCGGTCGCAGGCGCCAACAATCTGGTGCAAGGCGGCGCCGGGCTGCTGCAGGTCTCCGACCAGGTCTCGGGCAACACCATCGTCGGTGGGGCAGGGGGCATGATCGCAAACCTTGGCGCCGCCTACGACGTGATCAGCACCGCCCAAGGTGCCTCGGACACTGTCAGCCTCAATACCCAGGATACGCTCGCCAGCGCGGGTCAGGATCAGATCGCCGTCACCGGGCTTTACAACCAGATCAGCGCCAGCGGCGTGGCCGTCATCAATTCGACCAGCAACTACTCGAGCTACGATCTCGAGGGCCGCGACAGCCTGATCACCTCTGGCGGCGGCGCTGTGACGGTCGGCGGCGCGGCGACTGACATTGTTGCCTCGACGGGAGATGGCGGGATCGGCATCGTCAAGATGGGAGGCGGATCGGCCTCGGTCAGCCAGGCGATGGCAGGCGGCGACGCGGCCGCCACCATCTCGGGCGGCGCAGCCACGGTGCTCGAGAGCGGCGGCCAATATGCGGGCATTTTCGTCAACACGGCGGGCGGTGCGAGCGTCACCGCGGGCGGTGGTGCGGTCACGGTCACCAGCACGATTGCGGCCGGCGCGCCGGCGGATACGATCGACGCCGGCGCAGGCAGCCTGACGGTCAACACGAACGGCGCAGTTCAGGTGTTCGGCGCTGGCGGAAGCCTCGTCGTCAACGCCACGCAGGAGGCGGCAGGCGTCAGCGGCGTGTCGCTGGCGGCCGGCTCAGGCAACGTCACGCTTAACGGCGGCAACGGCAACGAACAGTTCACCGCCGGTTCTGGGCAGGCTCAGGTCTGGCTCGGCAGCGGCAGCGACACAGTTACCTTCGGGACCGGCCTAACCACCGTGCATGGTGGTATCGCCGACCTCTTCATCGCTCCCACCAACGGCGGCTCCGCGGTCATCCTGAACTGGAACGATCACGACACGCTCGTCGGCGCAAACGGCCAGAGTGCCATGACCGCGATTGCCTCCCAGAGCGTGGTGAACGGCTCGACCTTCCTCAGCTTCGTCGGCGGCGGCCAGATCCAACTTGCCGGGGCCACCCACTTCTCGTAATGAACGCTTGAGTTGGCCTGCGCCCTGGGCCACAGCTTGGGGTTGTGAATGGCGAGTGCCTGCGTGAAGCCGACCCCAGTCGGTTCCAGTGGACTCACCTTGTGAGCCTGCCGGTCAGCCACGAGGCGATCGGCATACGGCCCGATATGCACGATGCAGGCAAACCTGCCGTCGAGCCGGTCAGGGCACTGACCGCCATACGCGGCCTTGCCGCATGGTGGGTGGTCGCCTTCCATTTCCGCGAGGCGCTGCCACCTGGCACCCCCGCTGTCATCCTGCGTGTCAGCGACCGCGGTTACCTCGCGGTGGATCTCTTTTTCATTCTCTCGGGCTATGTCATCGCCCTCAACTACGGGCATTGGTTCGCCGGCACGCCGTTTCGCGGGCGCCGCTATGCGCGGTTTCTGGCACTGCGGCTTTCGCGGATCTATCCGCTGCACCTCGTCATGCTGGTGCTGTTCCTCGCTAATCCCGTGGTGGAGTTTCTCTTTTCGCACCAGCATTCGCCAGGAGATCTGCGGCTCGATTATTACGCCCTCAGCGTCGTCCTCATGCAGGCCTGGGGGATCGTTCCAGGGCTGACCTGGAACGTGCCGAGCTGGTCCATCAGCACCGAATGGTTCGCCTACCTGCTGTTCCCCGCACTCGCCATCGCGGTATTCCGCCTCACCGGCACCGTGCTTCGCACCGCCGCCTTCCTCTGCGTGACCCTCGCCGCCTTCTGCCTCGTGGTCGCGGCACTCAGCCCATCCGGTCTGGGCTACATCGGCCATCTGTTCAGTCTCGTGCGCTGCGTCGTCGAGTTCTCGATCGGCATTGCACTGTTCCGGCTCGACCAGGGACGCGAACGCAGCCGCGTGGAAACCGCTTGCGCGCTCGGCTTGGCCGTAATCACAGGCACGGCCTTTGTCCTCCTTCAGCCGGCCGACTTCTTCCTCATGCCGCTGACCTTCGCCGCCTTGATCTACGGCCTCTCAGATGAGCGCGGGCTGCTGCCTCGGCTTCTTCGTAACCCTGCACTGCAATGGCTCGGCGTGGTCTCCTACTCGACATATCTGTCACATTACTTCCTGAAGATTTGGACGAAATTCATCCTGGTGCGTCCCGGCATCTCCCCGGACCTGCCATTTCCGGCCTATGTTTGCGCCGTGCTCGTCGCGTCGGCGCTCCTCTACCGCCTGGTCGAACGGCCAGGGCAACGCTGGCTGAGGGCGCACGCCGATGGGCTGCGCTGAGAGAACAGGAGACAAGCCGAATGATTGACAGCCTCTCCATCCTTCTGAGCACGCTGGCTTGCCTGTTCGTCGTCTATCGCGCCGTCGAGCTCGACCGTGTGCTGCCGTGGTTCGGCAAGCGCCTCGTACAGCCAGGGGCTATACGGGAAGAGCAGCAGGGGTGGGTTCCGCCTTGGGCTTAAGGAAGGTCTTCTTTTTTGAAAAAAAGAAGCAAAAAACTTTTGCGAGTCTAGGCCGGGCCTACGTTCATGCTCAGCCGAAAGTCGTAAAAAGTCTTTGGTTCTTTTTTCAAAAAGAACGCGCTTGCTTCCTGACAAACGGCTCCCCCTATGCTGCGTAGCCTCTATCTCACAGGCATCTATCTCTCGTTCTTCGTACTAGGCCGAGCCACGCCCTTCGTGCTGGCGCTTGGCTATTTGTGGGTGGACACTTTCAGTCCCCAGGCGATCGCATCCTCAATCCTCACCAGCGTTCCTGTCTCCCTCGTGATGGCGGTCGCGGCGATCGGCAGCTACATCGTCGTCGATCGTGAAAAGGGGCGGCTTACGGCAATGTCCGTGCTGCTAATCCTGTTCGCGGTTTGGGTGACGATGACCACCGCGTTCTGGGCCGAGGTGCCTGCGTCGGCCTGGGAGAAGTGGAACTACGCTTTCAAGACGATCTGCTTCGCGGCGTTCCTGCCCTTCGTGTTCCGCTCGCGCATCCAGATCGAGTCGCTCATGCAGATCTATCTGTTCTCGCTCATGGTGCATTTCCTGCCTGTCGGGGTGAAGACGATCATCAGCGGCGGCGGCTATGGCAAGGATCTGGGCGTTATCGGCGGCAACGCACTGCTCTCCGAAGGCAGCACGCTGGCCGGCGTGTCACTCATGCTAATCCCGATGATCTTCTACCTGCGCAAGCACACTTTAATCATGCCGCGTTCGATCGTGACGCAGCTCGGCTATAGCGGCTTGATTACGCTGGCACTGGCAGCCGCCATCGGCACTTACGAGCGTACCGCGCTGATCGGCATGGTTGTCGTGGGGATCGGCATCTGGATCCGCTCGCGCCGCAAGGTCCTTTACGGCGTCATCGGCGTTCTGGCCGTCATGGGCGTCGCATCGGCGACATCGGACGCCTGGAACCAGCGCATCTCAACAATCAAGCATTTCGACACTGAAGGCTCGGCTCTCGGCCGCATCCTGGTTTGGGAATGGACGCTCGGCTATGTCGCAGAACATCCCCTGGGCGGCGGGTTCAACAGCTACAAGGTCGATCGCGTGGTGTTCCCTCCGGCCGATCCGAACGATGACCCTATCATCAAAACCGGTATCGCCTTTCACAGCATCTATTTCGAGGTCCTCGGCGAACAGGGCTATGTCGGGCTTGGCATCTTCTTCGCCATCATCGGCCTGGCACTCATGCAGTTGCAGAAGGTCGCACGCCTGACCAGGAACATCGAGGAAATGCTGTGGGCGCGCGAGCTCGCCTACGCATTGCAGGTGTCGTTGGTGACTTTGCTCGCGTGCGGGTCTTTCATCGGCATCGCGTTCCAGCCAATGCTTTATTATCTGTTCGCCCTTGCCGCGTGCTTGCACGCGCATGTGCGGCAGGTCCAGCGGCTCGGCAATCTGCCCACGCCGGCCAGGAAAAAATCGGCTGAGCGTCCTGCCTTCGTGCCAGCCTGATGGATCACATAGTCGGGCTTGATGACCCGGCGATTGCTTCGAAGCCGGCGCATTCCCCACCGAAAAGGCGCGCGGGCAAGCTCGTCGGCGTCGAGGCGGTGCGTGGCATTGCCGCATTGCTGGTTGTTCTTTTCCATGCAGGCACATTGTTGTCCGGCCCGAAGGATTACGGCGCTCTGCCACTAGGCGGCGCCTTTGTCTTCGGCCGCGCCGGCGTGGACGTGTTCTTCGTGCTGAGCGGCTTCATCATCACCTTCATCCACGCCGGCGACATCGGGCATCCTGCGCGCCTCGCTTCCTTCGCCCGCAAGCGCCTTCTCAGGATCTATCCGAGCTACTGGATCGCAACCCTGGTGCTCCTGGCCATCATGCTCGTTTCCCCCACGCCCGACCGGCGCGAGCACGACCCGGTCTTTGTCCTGTCCAGCCTGTTGCTCCTGCCGGCTCAGGCCGAGCCGTTGCTTGGGCCAGGCTGGTCACTCCGCCACGAGTTGCTGTTCTACGGCATGTTCGGCCTTGGCTTGTTAAACCGGAAAGCCGGCGCCGCACTGCTCGGCCTGTGGTTCGCGGCGGTCGCCGCAAACATCGGCGTTTTGGCGGCCACCGGCCATCCGCTGGCTGGCGGGATTGCAGGCGCCTGGCTGCTCGCTCCTATCAATTTGGAGTTTCTTGCCGGGATCGGCGTGGCATGCCTTCTGTTCGCTGGCCCGACGCCCCGTCCGATGACGACGCTGATCGCCGGCATCCTGCTTTTCGCAATCACCGCATCTTTTGAGTTAGCCAGCGCCGTCACGGCCAGGGATGCGCTGGCGCTGCGTCTCGGCTATGCCGCAGCCGCTTTTCTGACACTCCTGGGCGTAGTGGCGCGCGAGCAGGCTGGCGGCCTTCGTGTTCCGGCTGCCCTGGTCCGGCTCGGAGATGCCTCCTACGCGCTCTACCTGCTGCACGTCATCGTCATCATGCTCTGCGTCTATGTCCTGCGGCACCTTCGGCCTTGGCTCCCTGTTCCGCTGGACGCAGCCTACGTGGGCGTAGTCGCCGCCTCGATCGCGGCGGCGCTCGCCTTCACGGCCTGGGTCGAGCGGCCGCTGCTGTCGTATCTCCGAGCGCTTCTGTCGCCTCGGCATGCCTGATCCACGAACGAAATTTCGGTTCACGCCAGCCGGGCGACGACCCTGATATAGTCGCCGTGCCCCGCCGCCGCGGCGGCCCACCCGAGCGGCACGAAGGCACGCGCCACCGGTTTCGTCGCAGCCATCCAGCGCAGCAGTTTCGGCGGCGGCTTGGGGGCGTTAATGCCTTCCAGCGTCGCCGACCAGAGGCTCACCGGCGCCTGCTGGTTGATGTATTCGATGACGAAGCCTGCATTTTTTAACACGGTCGTGATCGAGGCCGGAGTCCAGCCCCAGATGTGCCGCGGCGCGTCATAGCCAGGCCAGGCGGCGACGAAAACGCGCGACGTCCAGGATCCGTGATTCGGCACGATGATGACGAGCGCGCCGTCCGGCGTCAGGGCGCTGCGGATTTTCGCCAGGATGGCGGCAGGATCGTGCAAATGTTCGAAGACATTGTTCATGAATACGCAGGATGTTCCCTGCGGGATGTTTGCGTCTTCGGCCAGGCAGTTCTGCAGCGTAAGACCCTGGCTGGCAGCGATCCGGCATGCGTCGGCAGAGGGCTCGCAGCCTGTCGCCTCCCAGCCTGCGTCACGGAAAGTCGCGAGATCCATCCCGCGCCCCGCGCCGATCTCGAACACGCGTCGGGTGGCCGGCTGACGGAACGCCATGACGCTACGCCGCCGGATTGGCCAGAGGATTGCTCTCAGCGCAGGGTTCGAAGCGCCAGGCGCTGCATAATATGTGTCATAGACGAGTGCCTTCAGGCGGTCGGTTAAGCCTGGCGGGCGTGGCGCAATCGGCGCGTAGCAGGCATATGCCGCAGGGTAGTAGTCGCCGATGCGCGCTGCCGTCGGACGGAGCAACATCCGCTCCATGCCGCAAGCTGCACACGGCGCATAAGTGAAGATCTCGCCGCTGAACGGATCGCGTGCCGCAACACGCCTTGCACCGAGGCGAGTTTCTCCGCAGGCGCAGTCATAGACTTCGAGATCGCCGGTCGACGAGGGAGCTTCTGCGATAGCCGCCATGGATGACGCGGCATCCTGGCTTGACGCATGTTCGGTCATGACAATCCCCGCTGCAAGCCGACTTCGCCGGCGGCCTGATCCTCTGGCGAGGTGCCGATGGCGCGCACCAGATTCCGAACATAGGCAGCCGTGCAGTGCTCGCGCTTGAAGCGCGCGAGTGCCCCAGCTGCGAGACGGTTGCGGAAATCCACGTCATCGACAAGCCGGATGATGGCGGCGCGCATCTGTGCCACATCGCCAAGATCGACGAACAGCGCATCTTCCCCGTCGGTCGCATATTCCGGCGTAGTTGCAGTACGCGTGATGATGACGGCCCGTCCCAGCGCCGACGCCTGAAGCAGCACGAGCTGTCCGGCTGATATATCGTCTACGGCGAGCGGGACCACGACGAACAGCGAATCCGCGAGCCGCTTGAGATACTCCTGGTCGAAAGCATCGCGCACGATCTCGATCGCCTCGGATCGCGCCACATTTTCGAGCGGGGCGGCGATGTCACAGATAATCGTCAGACGGCAGGGCAATCCGCTGAACGCTGCCGCAAGTGTCGCGTAATCCCGCCCGGACCGGCCGGCGGTCACGATCGCCTTCTCCGCCTCTGGCACGGTGGCCGCCGCCGCCATCAGCGCCGCCGCGCTATTGACCGTCGTTCCGAACGGCACGAAGGCAAAGCGGCAGCGTGCACGCGGAAAGGCCGCAGCGTATCGCGTGGTCTCGACAGTGGAGTGGCAGATGGCCACGTCGATGAGCGAGAGTATCAGCCCGAAATAACGCTGGTAGAGCGCGTTTGCGGCTGGCGATCGCCTTGGCGTAATGATCAATGACTCGAACACAATCATCGTGCGGCGCCAGAAAATCAGCCGGATCACGCCGAAAACCAGCGCTTCCACGTCCGTTCCGATAATCGCGGCTGACGGCGAGGGCCGGGCCAGCAGCAGTGACTGCACCGCCGCGCGCAGCGCGAACCAGAACAGGCGCGGATAGACGACGAACAGGAGTGCCCATTTTGAGCGATAGCGGAAGTTGATGCCGGCGCCGAAGAAACGGTGCGGCACAGCGAGCCGGCGCAGTTCGCTGGCGAAAGGCGTATCCTCGAAGCCGCTGGCAAAACGAGGGAAGAAGTGGAGCATCGTCCTCATGGCTTGCGGTACGGGCTGACGCGCACCCCTAAAGGTCACTGCAGCCTCGCAACGAGCATAGTGAATTTGTTTCACATGCTCAACTAGCCCGTCTGCGACAGTCGAGAACGTGCAGGAAAGACACAACCGCCGATTGTAGTTTTTGCAGAGTAGGGCGAGTTGTGTCATTCGGGAGCGACGGGCGCTGCGTAAAAACGCTCCCGATCAGGACGCTTGATGGATCTGGATACAACGCCGCTCGATATCGCCGAACCCACCCCCGCATCCAGCATGCGGGGCGTGCTGCGCGACAGTACCTGGTACCTGGTTGCGAACCTCGCCTCCAAGGCGATCGGCTTTGTGATGATCCCCTTCTACGCGGGCTTCCTCTCTGCCGAGGAATATGGCGTTCTGAACCTGCTCGAGCTCGCCACTACCATCGTCGCTATCGGCTTCGGGCTGCAGGCGCTCGGACAATCGCTCACGCGCATCTACCACGAAGCCAGCAGCGATGCGGGCAGGCGGCAAGTGGTCTCCACCACGGTCATTGGCACGGTCGTGCTCGCCGGCGCGATCGCTGTTCTTGCCTGTGCCGCGGCCGAACCGATCTCCCGGTTGGTCAGCCTCGGCGGCCAGGCGGGGCTGCTGCGCCTCGCGTTCGCCGCCATGTTCACCAGCAGCGTCACCGAAGTCGTGCTTGTTTACGAGCGCATGCAGAACCGTGCGAAATTCTTCCTGGGCTACTCCATGGTGACGCTCACCGGGTCGCTCGGTCTGAACATGATTTTCATCGGCCTGGCCCATCAGGGCGTGCGAGGCTTCGTCTACAGCAAGCTGCTCGTCACCAGCGTCGCCTGCCTCTATCTTCTCGGCCGGCTGATACGCGACGTTGGCCTCGCATGGCGCTGGACCATCGCGCGCGCTCTCGGCCGCTTCGCGGCGCCGTTGATCCTGTCAGGCGCATGCTTCTTCGCCATCCACTTCTCCGACCGGCTGTTCCTCGCCCACATCAGCCGTGCCGAAGTCGGCGTCTATTCGCTCGCGTACACTTTCGCCTTTCTGCTCAGCGTGCTGATCGGCGACAGCTTCAGCAAAAGCTGGAGCGTCAGCTTCTACGGCCTCTCATCGGGCGAAGGTTGGCAGGGGCGCTTCGTCGAAGTCGGCCGCTGGTTGATCTTCGTGCTCGGCACCGGCGCCATCGGCATCTCCCTGTTCGGCCGTGACGTCCTGACCCTGATGGTGCCGGCCTCCTACTACCCGCCCGTGCTCCTGCTGCCTGTGCTCACCTTCGGCTACTTCCTTCGCGAAGTGGGCGACTTCTTCAACAGCATGCTCCTTATCGGCATCGGTTCCGGCCTCGTCGGCCGTATCGCCATGGCAGGCGCCGTCCTCAACCTCGCTCTGAACGCGCTGCTCATTCCGCATTTCGGGATCTGGGGCGCTGCCTGGGCGACGTTCGCGACGTGGGCGGCCTACTGCGTCGCCACCTGGATCTTCGCCTGGCGCGTGCACAAAGTGTCGCTCGCACCCTGGCCGTTGATGGTCATCCTGCTTCTGTCCGGCGCCTGCCTGGGATTGCGTGCGGCGCTGCCCGTGAGCGGCCGCATCGTGCCATTGGCGGCCGATTGCGTGATCTTTGGCATGTTCGTGGCTGGGACCTGGCTGTTCTACTTCCGGGCTGCAGAACGCAGGCAGCTTTGGCACTTTTTAGAAGGAAGCACTTCTTTTTTGAAAAAAAGAAGCAAAAAACTTTTGGGAGTCTAGGCCCAGCCTATCCACGATCCCCGCCCAAAGTCGCAAAAGTTTTTTGGTTCTTTTTTTCAAAAAAGAACATACTTCCTTCTACGACCGCGGTCTCACAAACATGGAAGACATAGCCTCCCCCCGAGGGGTCTTGCTCGGCACATAATGCACCATGCTATGCGAGCCTATGGCGACGGTAATGGAATCGTCAGGCGTCTTCTGCGCAGTGCCGTCGCTGGCCGGATGATATTCGATGCGCAGCTGCTTCGGATCGGCAATGATGCGCAAATATCCGTAGTGCACGTCATCGTAGCTTTCGAGCGTCACGGTGTCCGCGGCATCGCTTTGCACCACCATGGGCGTGCGCAGCGTGCCTTCCTTCTTGGTGGTGAGCCTCGTGACGTTATGGCCGCCGTTGCCCGCCACAATATAGGGTGTCGAGCGGCCGCCGCGGGCGCGGGTGAAGCGCTGGTAGTTGTGCGCGTGGGCTGACAGAACGGCATGCGGCCACACGCCTGCTGCGTCGCAGATGGCATCGATCTGCGCCGTCATGTCCGTGCTCCAGCCGTGCTTGTTGCCTGCGGTGAAGGAAGGATGGTGATGAGCAAGGATGAGCGCGCCCGCGTAGTTCTCGGCCTTCACGCGTTCCAGCGCGGCTTTGAGGTAGTCGAGCTGCACATCGCTGAGTTCAGGAAAGGTGCCGTTCTGCGTGGAGATGACGCCGGGATCCTCGAGCGTGTTGCTGTAAAGCGCGATGATGCGCACGAAAGGCGCCTCGAAGGTGAAATACACGCCAGGCTGGATCTGCGCCGTGCGGTCGAGGCCGCCTGATTCGGGCGTCGTCGCGAAGCTCTCGGCGCAGAAATTATCGAGGAACGCCGCAAGCGATACAGCACCCGAATTCGGCACGACCATGCCGTCGTGATTGCCTGCCAGCGCCAGGATCGGCTTCGGATAGTTGCGGTAAGGGTCGTAGAACTGGTCGTAGTAGTATGCCGCTTCGCCGAAGTTGTAGATCACGTCGCCGAGGTGGAAAAAGAACTGCGGCACGTCGCGCGCCAGCGGATCGTCGAAGTCCGAAACCATCTTGTCGGACACTTCGTCTTGCGGAACGGTGCTGCCGATGTTGCCGGTGTCGCCGACGGAATGGAACACGATCTGCCCGGACGCCGTAATCGCCGCCTCGGCCGACGCGCCGTCGGCGCCGAGCGTTTCCGCCAAGGTGAGAACCGGCTCCACGCCACCGCGCGCCGCCGGGAATGCCAGCGGCCGTATCTTGTGCTCCTTCGTGAGCGTATCGATGAGCTGATAGGCGGCGTTGTCCGAGGGATGCGGGGTGATGAATTTCGTGGGGTCGGGCGTATAGACCGGCTGTGCGAAGCCAGGCGCTCCCGAAGGTGGCGGCGCGTCGTGCTTGCCGGGCTTCGTCGGGTGGTGAGGCGGCTTTTTCTTTTGAGCGCGTTCTGTCTTCCTGGCCATGTCGCTCTCCTCGGTTCGGTGTAGCATCGAAGCATCTACCCCCCTCCCGCAACCGGCCTAGCGCAAAGGTCATACAAACGTCATGGCTCGCAGGCGGCTGACGCGGCGGCTAGTATGACAACGGGCGCCGTCGGATGGGCGAGGAGAGCGAGAGCATGGGCCAATACCTTGTCACTGGCGGAGCGGGTTATGTCGGCAGCCACATGGTGCAGGCGCTGTGCGACGGCGGCCACTCGGTCGTGGTTTACGACAACCTTCGCCAGGGTCACCGCGACGCTGTGCCGACGGGCGTGCGCCTCGTCGAAGCCGATATCGGCAACACTGTGCGGCTCGACCAGGTGCTGGCCGATGGCCCATGGGACGCGGTCTTCCACTTCGCCGCGTTGTCCCTGGTCGGTGAAAGCATGCGCGAGCCCTTCACCTATTTCATGGAGAACGCGGCAGGCGGCATTCGCCTGATCGAAGCCTGCGTCCACCACGGCGTGAAGAAGTTCGTTCTCTCCTCGACGGCGGCCCTGTTCGGCAACCCCGAGCGCATTCCGATCGACGAGAACGAGCGCGTGGATCCCGGCTCGCCCTATGGCGAGAGCAAACTGATGATCGAGCGCACCCTGCATTGGGCCGACCGGATTTTCGGAATGCGCTTCGCTTGCCTGCGCTATTTTAATGCTGCCGGGGCAGATCCCGGTGGCCGGCTAGGCGAGGACCATGATCCGGAGACACATCTGATCCCGCTGGTGATCGACGCCGCCCTGGGTCGCCGGCCAGAGGTCGCCGTCTTCGGTCACGATTACCCAACCGCCGACGGCACCTGCATACGCGACTACATCCACGTCACAGACCTCGCCCAGGCGCATCTCCTGGCTCTCGAACAACTGGAAAACCGGTCAGTCACCTATAATTTGGGGAACGGGCAGGGGCACTCGGTGATGGAAGTGATCAAGATGGTAGAGCGGGTGAGCGGCAGGCCAGTGCCGATGCGCATGGCCGGCCGCCGTGCCGGCGACCCCGCCGTCCTCGTCGCCGCCTCCGACCTCCTGCGCCGCGAAACCGGCTGGCAGCCTAAGCACCACCAGCTCGAGGACATCGTTGCTACCGCGCTCGCCTGGCGGGAGGCTCATCCGAATGGCTATGGCGATCGCTGATCATGTGCATGCCGCCAGTGTCGGCGGCCGGCTCGATGAAGCTGCCGAACTGTGCGAGCAGCAGGGCGTCCGCTTCACCGACCTGCGCCGCGCCATCCTGGCGCTGATCCTCGGTGCTCCTGGTCCTATCGGCGCGTATGAATTGCTCGACCGCCTGCGTGAGACACGCCGCGGCGCTGCCCCGCCCACTGTTTACCGGGCCCTCGATTTTCTGCTCGGCCAAGGCCTGATCCATAAGGTCGAGCGGCTGAACGCCTTCATCGGCTGCCCGGACGCCGGCCGCCACGCCCACCCTGTCCAGTTCCTCATCTGCCGCTCTTGCGGCGCCGTGGAGGAACTCGAGGACGGCGCCATCCAGGATGCGGTTGCGGCGGCCGCCAGTCATCACGGCTTCAGGCCTTCCCTTACAACCATCGAGGTCGAGGGTATCTGCGCCCTCTGTGCCGCTCTCCCGCGCGATTGACTGCACACCCGCGCTGTTGCCCTCTCGCCACAGTGAGCCTGGTCACTATTTCACAGCATCGCTTGCGATGGCATTTCTAGTGCCCACTGAATCGCAGCAGCGACTCCTGTAAATTAGAGAACGAGCTTCTATGAAACATTGGCGTATCGACGAGGTCGCTTGGGACCAGTTCGATCGCTCCAGGATAGATCCTGAAGTCGTCGCCATCGTAAAGGCGGCGGCCATGGTGGAGCGCAACGGCACGGATTACGGCACCTATCTCAATCGCGTTTTCCACGACGACCCGGCGTTCTGCGCCGCGGCCGACAACTGGTCCGTCGAAGAGGTTCAGCACGGTGACGCGCTGGGCCGGTGGGCGATGCTGGCCGACCCCACCTGGAACTTCGAGACCGCATTCGCCCGCTACCGCGCCGGCTACAAGCTGCCGCTGCTGGAGGCAGACAATTCCGTCCGTGGCTCCCGCACGGGCGAGCTCATCGCCCGCTGCATGGTCGAGACCGGCACCTCCAGCTACTACTCGGCCCTGGCGGACGCCTCCACCGAGCCGGTGCTCCAGCACATCTGCCGCCTCATCGCCGCCGACGAGTTCCGCCACTTCAAGCTCTTCTACGACCATCTCCGCCGCTATCTGAAGCGCGAGCGTATCGGCTTTCCAAGCCGCCTGCGCATTGCGCTCGGGCGCATCGGAGAGACCGAGGACGACGAACTCGCCTACGCCTACTACTGTGGGAACACGCCCGAAGACGCGAAATACGACCACGCGCCGAACATCGCGGGCTATATGTCGCGCGCCATGGCGTTCTATCGCTACCGCCACATGGAACGGGCAGTCGGCATGATCCTCAAGTCGATCGGACTGCCGCCACGCGGCCGCCTGTCACGGGCAGCCTCCTGGGGCGCCTGGAAGCTTATGCGGAGCCGCCACAAGAAATTCTGCGCCGTTGCTGCAAAGGCAGCATAGGCGAAGCAGCATAAGGCGAGCGTCTTCTGTTTAGTGCGTCGCGCTGACGACTTTGCGTGGCATCAGCGGGCGCTCGTTCGTTGCCGGCAGGATCGTCATCAAGGCATCCGACACGGATGTGAAGGGGCCCAGATCTGCTCCGGTGTTGCTGCACCAGGCGAAGACAGTCGAGCCTTGCCGGCTCAATCCCCAGCGGGACCATGGATCGCCGGTGCGATAGATGCTGAGGAAGCTGTCGGTCCCAGGGGGATCGAACGCCTCCCGCTCATGGATCACCAGCCGGTCATAGCCGAAGCGGCGCGCATCCTCTTGCCAATTGCTGACCTCGATCCGGTCGCGCGCGGTCAGACCGGCAGCCGGCCGACGCTGCGGGAAGGGAATGATGATGCATTCGACTTCAGAGGGCAGGCTAACCATGCGGCACCTATCCAAGTGGTGATGTGCACTTTTTAACCTAAACTCTTCGTGAGTGTACGTGTCCCGTTGCACACATGGCAAGGTCCTTGCGTAGACAAAATGTTTAATCGGCCAATTTCACAGCCTTATTTGTTAAAAAACCTCGCTGAACTGTGAACAAGGTGACATTTTGTTACGTTGTCTATGCCACCGCATCCTCCAGTAGTCGGTAGCCGACCCCGGCTTCGGTCGAAATACGCAAGCTGCCGTCGGGCCCCAGCTTCTGTCGAAGGTGGCCTACATACACCCGTAAATACTGCACATCGCCCAGATGAGCGGGTCCCCATACTGAGGTGAGTAGTTGCTTGTGCGTCACTACCCGCCCGGCATTCCTTACCAGTAGTGCGAGCAGGTCGTACTCACGTGGTGTCAGAGACACCGCCTCGCCTGCAACGGAGACAAGGCGCCGCTCCAGATCCACCCGCAGAACGCCACTGGTGAAAACAGACGGCTGCACTGGGCCGGCGCCGCGCAACGCCGCCCTGACCCGGGCCAGCAATTCGCCGACGTCGAAAGGCTTTTCAATATAGTCGTTCGCCCCGGCATCGAGCGCGGTGATCTTCTCCTCCGGCCGGTCGCGGGCGGACAGCACGATGACAGGAACCGCAGACGCCGAACGGATACGCTTGAGCAACTCCTGCCCATCCATGTCTGGCAGGCCCAGATCGAGAAGAACCAGCGCAGGCGCAGGATCGCCGATTTGTCGCAGCGCCTCGGCCGCTGTTTCCGCCCGGCCGACGTCATAGCCCGACGCCTGCAGCGTGGGATACAGGAAGCGGTGTATCTGCCGCTCGTCATCAACGACGAGAATGTGCGCTCGGTCACGCAACGCGTGGCACCGACCCGGCCCAGCAGCTAGGATGCGGCGCATCCATCACAAGCAGGAGTAAAGCTTGGCGCCCCTCGCCGAAGCGGCCAGCGTTCTGCCGGCCCTCACCATGAAGCCAGACGGTTCGGCCATTGTCCGCCCGGCCATCGAAGCCTTGGAAGACAGCCCGATCATCGAGATCTTCCGCGAAGGTTTTCGCGTGCCGGGCCTGATCCCCATGTGGGCGGGCGAGCCGGACGCGCCGACCGCCGACTTCATCTGCAAGGCCACCGCCGACGCGCTCGCGGAAGGTCGAACCTTCTACTCCGACAATCGCGGCACGCCGGCGCTCCGAAGCGCACTCGCCGCTTACCATCTCCGGCATTTCGGCGTGACCATCGAGGACTCCCGCATCGCCTTCACCTACTCCGGCATGAACGCGGTCATGCTCGCCATGCAGGCCGTCATATCGCCCGGCGACAACGCCATTGCTATTACCCCGTCCTGGCCGAACGCCATGCGCGCCCTGCAGATCAACGGCGCTACCGTCCGCCAGGTCCCCCTCAGCCACGACGATGAAGGCTGGCACCTCGCGCTGGAGGACGTCTTCGCCGCCTGCGACGCCCGCACGCGCATGATCTACCTGGCGTCGCCGGGAAATCCGACGGGCTGGATGATCGAGCCGGCGCAGGCCCGCACGCTGCTGGATTTCTGCCGCGACCGGAACATCGCCATCCTGTCAGACGAGGTTTACCACCGCATCGTCTACGACCGCCCGCTCGCCTTCAGCTTCCTTGAGATCGCCGAACCAGGCGACCCGCTCTTCGTGGTGAACAGCTTCTCCAAACCCTGGGCCATGACCGGCTGGCGCCTGGGCTGGCTCATCTACCCGAGCGGCTGCACCGCTGCGTTCGAAAAACTGATTCAGTTCAACACCAGCGGCGGCCTCGAATTCATGCAGGCGGGCGCCATCGCCGCCCTCGAACACGGCGAGGATGTCGTCCACGCCTTCGTCGAGAAATGCCGCGCCGGCCGCGATCTCGTCAGCCGACGCCTCGCCGCCATGGAGCGCGTGCGCCCCATTCCCTCCCAAGGCGCCTTCTATGCCATGTTCGAAGTGGACGGCATGACGGACAGCCTCGGCTTCTGCCGGCGCGCCGTCCACGAAGCGCACATCGGCATGGCGCCAGGCACCAGCTTCGGACATGGCGGAGAGAGCATGGTGCGGCTTTGCTATGCCAAGAGCACGGCGTTGCTCGACGAGGCGATGGATCGGCTGGAGCGATTTACAGGAAAGTATCAGGAAGCGAGTTCTTTTTGAAAAAAGAACCAAAAACTTTTTGCGACTTTGGGCCGGGCATGAGGAAGTGCCGGGCCTAAAGTTGTGAAAGTTTTTTGCTTCTTTTTTTCAAAAAAGAAGTCCTTACTTTTTCTCCCACCCCTTCGCTCCCTGCTGCCAATACGTCAGCACATGCCCCGCCTGCTTCCGCAACGACCAGCGCCCGCGCGCGGCTGTCACCGCCGCGTCGTCCTTGCCATCGAAGAGATCGAAGACACGGCTGAAATGTTCCAGCCGCACACTGTCGGCCCCATCAAGCAGGAACAGATAGCGCGCGCTGTTCGGCGCTTCGTCCTCGTGGGTGATCCAGATCGGCTGAAGCTCGGCCATGCCCAGGGCGGCCGTTCCGTGCGGCAGCCAGGCAGGATCGGCCCAGAGGGATGCATCGACTGCAGCGACGCGTTCGGCCGTGCTGGTCATGACGACAGCGCGTTCGCCCGCCTTCAGCGTACGGGCAAGCAGGGCCGGCAGCGCCGTGTCGGGGCCGGTGCGTGTCAGGTGATAGAAGCCGATGTCGCTCATGCCGGAACGGGCGATGCGTCCGGCGGGGCCTCATGGTCATCGAGGGCCGCGCCCACCGAGCGTCCGAGCGCGAAGATGGCGACGGCTGCTCCACCGGCTATGGCCGCGATCATGCCGAAGAAAATCGTGTGCGACATGCGCTCCCAATAGCTGCCGAGATAGCCGGCGAGATAATTGCCCGCGAAGTTGGAAAGGTAATTCACCCCCATCATGAGCGACGCGACCCGCGCGGGCGCGGCGCGGCTGAACAGCGAGAGGCCAACGGGCGAGAGGTAAAGCTCGCCGACGGTGGCGAAAGCGATCGACACGAACAGCCACACGACGGTGATGTGGCCGCCGCGGTCCACCGACATGGCAGGGATCAGCATGAGAAGATTTGCCGCAGCGAGTGCCGCGCAGCCGATGGACATCTTGATCACCGGCGCGGGCTCGCTGCCCGTACGCGCTTGCCAGGCCCAGAAGGCGATGATCACTGGCGTCAGCGACAGGATGAAGAACGGGTTGAAGGCCTGGATGTCCTCCGGCTTCAGCGTGCCGAACCAGGTGTGCAGATCGGTATTGTTCTGAGCGAGCAAAGCCATCGTGATGCCCTGCTGCTCGGAGCCGGCCCAGAAGAAAAGGTTGAAGAACGCGACCAACAGGAGCGCCAGGATGGTTGCCCAGTCGCGTCGTGTCAGCGCAGGCGCGGGTCCGCCTGCCGCCGTCTGCAGAGCGTCCGACCTGCGGCGCCGCTGCCGCGGATCGGGCGGCAGCCTGGACAGGCCGAACAGATAAGTCACCAGGCCGAAAAGGATGCCGACCCCGGCGGCGGCGAAACCATACTGCCAATGCGGCGGCTGCCCCGGCGCGCTGTGGCCCAAACGGCCGCAGACAACCGGCGCCGCGAGCGCGCCCAGGTTCACGCCCAGGTAGAAGATGGAGTAGGCGCGGTCGATCCTGCTGTCGCCGGGTTTGTAGAGTCCGCCAACCTGCGTTGTGAGATTAGGTTTGATGAAGCCGGTGCCGACCACCAGGACGGCCAGGCCCACGAAGAAGAATGCCGGATCCATCAGCAGGAATTCGCCTGCCGCCATGATGATGGCGCCGGTGATCACCGAATTGCGCTGGCCCATGAAATTATCGGCGATGGCGCCGCCGGCAAGCGGAGTCAGGTAAACGAAGGCGGTGTAGAACCCGTAGATCAGCGCGGCCATCGGCTGGGGCCCGAGCGGTCCATAGATCGCCTCCAGCCCGTGCTTGATCGCTCCATACCCTAGAACCTGCGACGGCTCGGCGCCCTGGAACAGGAAATCGACCATGTAGAAGGTCAGGAGCGCCCGCATCCCGTAGTAGGAAAAGCGCTCCCACATCTCGGTGCCGAACAAAAAACTCAGGCCGACAGGGTGGCCGAACAGGTCTTTCTTCACACTGGGTTCCGGATGGTGAGGCACCCTCGTGGAAAGCACGCTTTGGCTTTAGCGGTCCAGGGGCCGTGCCCTGGACCTGCGCGCCTGTCAGGCGATGGTATCCACCACGCCCCCGTCGACTCGCAAAGCAGCGCCGGACGTTGCCGATGCGAGAGGCGAGGCGACATAGACGACCATGTTCGCGACCTCGTCCACGGTTGCCATCCGCTGGATGATGGAGGACGGACGGTGCTCGCGAACGAAGGCGTTGCCCACTTCGTCAATGCTCTTGCCCGACTTCGCGGCCGCATCCTTGAGCATGGTGGCAACCCCGTCGGACTTGGTCGGCCCAGGCAAAACGGAATTCACCGTCACGCCGTTGCCCGCCATGCGCTTGGCCAGGCCGCGGGCGATCGAGAGTTGCGCTGTCTTGGTAAAGCCGTAGTGAATCATGGCGGTCGGGATGTTCAGCGCCGACTCGGACGAGATGAACACGACCCGTCCCCACCCCTTCTTGGCCATCCCGGGCAGGTAGGCGCGTGACAGGCGCACGCCGGACATCACGTTGGTATTGAAGAACTTCTCCCAATCCTCGTCCAGAATGTCGAAGAAATCCTTCTGCTCGAAGATGCCCATGTTGTTGATCAGCACATCGCAGGCAGGCACCGCGGCGAGCAAGGCGGCGCATCCTTCTGCGGTTGCGAGATCGGCTGCAACGCCACGCACCTTGCCATGCGGCGAAAGCTCACCGACTGCGCGGTCAACCGCTCCCTGGCTGCGGCCGTTGACCACTACGTCGGCGCCGGCGCCGGCCAGGCCGCGTGCGGTGGCAAAGCCGATGCCGGCTGTCGATCCTGTCACAATGGCGATTTTGCCGCTGAGGTCGATCTGCATGAGCTTTCCTTCTGTCGCGTTGGGGTTCGGGCACCACATGGCTCGCAGGCTGCGCATTTGCAGCGGTCATCGCAGCCTGAACCGGAGAGAGCGGCCATGCGCAGCGTGATCCTCGCGCACGAGGTGGATTTCGACGGCTGGCGGACCGCCGCACGCGCCTTGGCGCTCGAGGGAGTGCCGCCTGAGGAGACGATCTGGTCGGTCGGCGAGGCCTCCGACCTCTTCGCCGAACCCTCAGCCGGCACGCCCACCGGCGCCTTCACCGTGTCGCGGACCCTGGTGTCGCTGGCCGAGACAGTGATCCAGGCGAACGATCCAGCCCGTTTTGCGCTGCTCTACGGCCTGATCTGGCGAGCCCACCAAGGCGAGCGCGCTCTCCTCGAGGATGTGGCCGACCCGCTGGTCCAGCGGGTGCAGCGCCTCGCGCAGTCGGTGCGCCGCGACACCCACAAAATGCGCGCCTTCGTGCGCTTCCGCGAAGTCAACGAAGCCGGCGCCACCCGCTATGTCGCCTGGTTCGAGCCCGAGCATTTCATCGTCGAAGCCAACGCCGCTTTCTTCGTGCGGCGCTTCGCGACCATGATCTGGTCGATCCTGACGCCCTACCGCAGCGTCCATTGGAACGGCGAACTTCTGCAGTCCGGACCAGGCGCCAGCCGCGCCGACGTGCCGGACGACGACGCTCTGGAAACCTACTGGCGCACCTACTTCTCCAGCATCTTCAACCCGGCGCGCCTCAAGGTCGGCGCCATGACAAGTGAAATGCCGAAGAAATACTGGCGCAACCTGCCTGAAGCAGCGGCGATCCCTGAACTGATCCGCGCCTCTCAGACGCGGACGAACGCCATGGTGGAGACGCCCGTGATTTCGCCCGAACGCCCGCTGAGCCCGAACCTTCCACCCGCACCGGCCGCTCCGCGCGCCTTGCCGAACACGCTGGCCGCGCTCGCGGAGGAGGCGGCAGGCTGCCGCCTTTGCCCGCTCTGGCAGCCGGCGACGCAAACCGTGTTTGGCCAAGGACCTGTCGATGCCCGCATGATGATCGTGGGCGAGCAACCGGGCGACCAGGAAGATCTGGCAGGACTGCCATTCGTCGGCCCAGCGGGCCAGATGCTCGACCGTGCGTTGCAGGAAGCCGGCATCGAGCGGACGACCGTCTATGTCACCAATGCAGTCAAACACTTTAAATTCGAGCCACGCGGCAAGCGGCGGATCCACGCGACGCCGGATAGAAGCGAGATTGAAGTGTGCCGCTTCTGGCTCGACCAGGAGCGGGAGATCATCAAGCCCGGCCTGACGGTCCTGCTCGGCGCCTCTGCCGCCCGCGCCGTGCTGGGCCGCGCCGTGACGATTTCACGCGAGCGCGGCCGCCCTATCCCGCTCGCCGGCGGCCAGGCCTTCGTGACCGTGCACCCGTCCTATTTGCTACGCCTGCCCGATGAGGAGTCGAAGCGCCGGGAATATGCCAACTTCGTTAGGGACTTGCTGACGGCGAAGGAACTGGCTCTGGCGTGATCCTATAGAGATCGGCCACCTCGGAGGAGGCGACCAGTTGCAGGATAGGCGGCAGGGGCGATCGGCTTGACGCATGCTGCACCAGCAGAAAATCGAATTTGCGTGGCCAGCCGTTCCAGTAAACCCGGCCGCCTGCGCCGTCCGGATTGCGGTCGCCAGGGGTGGCTGGCGTGTGCAACCCGTTTGCCAATTCACGCGGACCGATCGGCCGTCCGCTCGGCGTGCTGGCGTCGGCGACCACGGCCGTTGGATGCACCGTCATGAATCCAGTGAAAAGATAAGGCACGAAGGCGTCGCGATCGATCACCGCCATCAGCGGGATGTGCCAGAAGGCGTTCGGTGAGATCGCAGGCACGGTTTCCACCAGGCCGGTGTCGTCCATCACCAGCAACCGCGATCCGGTCGGCAGGGCTTCCAGCACGCGCCGCGTCTGCGCGGCGCGCCAATCGAGTTTGCGAAGAACGATGGTCCCGTCGGTCGATTTCGCGAGCGTGAGAGCCACGATCACGGCGAGTGCCAGAGCGCCTGCGCGAGGCGGCAGGCGCAGCGTCGCGCCGCCGAGCGCGATCATGCACGCGATCAAGGGAAACCGCAGATCGGTGCCCCACACTCCAGCCAGCATATGCGGCATGACAAGCGAAACGCCCGCGAGCGCGGCCGCAGCAGGCCAGATCGCGGGTGCGATGCGCGTGCGAAACGCGAGCAGCACGACGCAAGCGAGCGCTCCCAAAACCACGATCCCGTTGACGGGATCAGCCAGGAACAAAACCGGTGAGGCAAGGGAGGTCACCCTTGCTGCGAAGTCGCCGTAGTCGGTCGTGGCGCTTCCGACAGCGACCTGCCCCCTGTCGAAGAACGGCACCAGAAGCAGAGTCGGCAATGCCTGGCCACCGGCGCACATAAAATCGAGCGCCACGCTTGATAAGGGCTGAAAGCGGGAGCGAACGGCGCGCGCTATTTCGTAGCCCGCGACAGCCGCGCAATAGCCAAGCGCTGCGAAGATATGGCCCAGATAAAGGACAACCAAAGCAGCCGAGAAGATTGTGAGCCGCGGCAAGCGGGGCCACGCCTGCGTGCCGATCCAGGCCGCAAACAGCAGCACCGCAAGCCCAGCCATGAACGAGAAGTTCAGGAAGCCCAAAGCCAACAGATAATTCTGACTCATCAGAAACGCCGCAGCCGGCAAGAACCCTACGCGTCCTCTGACCACCCACTGAAGCGCCGCGACGCCTGCGACCGGCATCAGCAGGCAAGCGCCGATGAAAACCCGCGCCGCCACGAGCAAAGGCATGATGCGCGCAAGGGGAGGGACGATGGCGTCGATTGCCAGATAGGGGCTCAACTGCCAGCCCACCCGATAGAAGCGGCTAAGCGGCGAGATAGCCGGTGCGGTCAGCACATGCATGCGGGCGATATGGTTGATGCTGTCGCCGAGCGCCGGCACCTGGACGACGAGCACAGGCAGCAGAACGACGGCGCTCAGCAAGGCATATACCGCAACGAGCGCCAGCCGCTTCACGGGATGCTCCGACCTAAAGGAGGCAGAGTGCGGCAAGCTCCCGGCGGAGCGACTCGGGAAGATCCCGCGCCCCGTCTCCGAGGACACCAGCGTCAGGTGGCGCATCGGCTGCGGCGAGATAGCGCCAGCCCTGAAAGGCTTTGACGGGTCGGACTTGCACAGCGACCAGCGTGGGGTCGAGCACGATGTCGGTGCAAGCCGTCCCGTCCTCGCGCGCACCGTCTGCGATATCGACGATGCGTTGCCGAACGCTGAGGAAGCGGTTCACCACCCAGTAGATCGAGCCGCCATCGAGGATTTCGGCGGCGCGTCGGGGCATGTTCCGGGTTTGATGCCGCAGCGGCGGGCGCTTCACCGCTCGTTCCGCCTGCCACCGCCTGACATCGTCAAGCGTCTGTGCCCCCACAGCCAATTTAATGAGATGCAAAGCCATAGGAGATGGGGTCTGGGCCTCTAGGCCGCTAGCGCGATTCGCGTGCGTCTAACATGGCGAGGTCCAGGGGCAGAGCCCCTGGCCACATCGCGGTCTTGGTTGGTCTGTTACTCCGGAGCCTCTTCCAGCACCGGATCATCGTCGATTTCGTCAACCTCATCTTCGGCCGCGTCCTCATCGTCGTCGTCCGACTCGACCAACGGCACCGCATCATCGTCAGCTTCCGCAGCGACGGGTGGTTTCGGCGGCGGGCGGCGCATGACGACGCCGCGCCTGATCGGTGGCGCACGCGGCGCCACCGGTGGCTGCTCGGCGCCGCACTTCGGGCAGATTGCAGGGGTTTTGGCGAGATCGTAGAAGCGGGTGCTGCAGGAGACGCAGACGAGTTTGCTGCCGATACCGGGGTATCGGACAGCAACCGTGTCGTAGCTCATGCGACGAACGCGAAATGAAAGACAGCCTGGGGTGCAGCGGCCGAGGGGCGGCCGGGCAACCGGAATGGCGCCACTCGGCTACCTTGCGCCGCGTGCGATGCGGCCCGCCAAATACTGCTCGTTGGTCACGCCATCGTAGGACATGCTGAAGGGCCGGCTCTTCGTTCCTGTTGGCAGCGCGGCTGCCGCAGGGGCAGCGGCCTTGCGCTTGCGCGGCGCTGCAGCGGCCTTCACCTGCTTGGTGCCGAGCTCAAGGGCAGCGTCGGAATGACGATCAGGGGCAACGTTATCCCTGGCCGACCAGGACCGGACGTCCTGCTTGAGCTGCGCCGCAAAGCGGTCGGTGCCCGCAGTCGTCTCATCAGTTTCCGGCTGGTCGGTGACGTCAGTCATGCTTTTAGACCCTTTCAGAAGGTGCAGGGGTGGGATCTCGGGCCGGCGCGGCGTAAAGCGAGGCACGCGGGCTGGTCGGAGGCGGAGAAAACCGCCCAACGCGCATCTATATGGGCCTTTGGCCCGCCAAACGGAAGGCTCGTCACGCGTTATGCGCCTTCAGGCCATGTAACGGTCGAGTGACAGGTCGGCATATTCGATGTTCGGACGCCGGCCGCTGACCAGGTCGGCGAGCAGCGCGCCGGAGCCGCAGGACATGGTCCAGCCGAGCGTGCCATGCCCGGTGTTCAGCCAGAGCCCCTCGACGCCCGACACGGGGCCGATCACCGGTGGACCATCCGGCGTCATCGGACGGAGCCCTGTCCAGAACTTCGCCTCGCTGAGATCGGCGGCACCCGGGAAAAGGTCCGAAAATGAATGCTCGAGCGTGCGCCGGCGCGGCTCCCGCAATCGGTTGCTGAAGCCGGCCAGTTCGGCCGTACCCCCGATCCGAACGCGGTCGCCGAGCCGCGTGATGCCCACCTTGAAAGTCTCGTCCATGACGGTGGATTGCGGCGCTGCGCTATCGTCGCGCACCGGCACTGTCAGCGAATAGCCTTTGACCGGGTAGACAGGCAGCTTCACCCCGGCGGCTTTCAGCAGGGCAGGGGCATGGCTGCCGAGGCAGACGACCGTCCGCTCGGCCATGAAGGTTCCCGCGTCCGTCACTGCGCCGGCAACGCGCCTGCCATCGATCTCAAGCCGGCTGATCCTGGTATTGAAGCGGAAATCCACCCCGCGCGCCGCCGCCATCGCTGCCAGCCGCTGAGTGAACAGATGCGCATCGCCCGTCTCATCGCCGGGCAACAGCAGCCCACCCACGAACTTCTCCGGCACGCGGGCAAGTGCCGGCTCGTGCGCAATGCACGCCGCCTTGTCGAGGATCGTGTAGGGCACACCCAACTCGTCCAGCACCGCGGTGTCGCCGTCGATATGATCCGCCTGAGCCTGGGTGCGGAACAACTGAAGCAGGCCACGCTGCCGATCGTCATACGCAATGCCTGTCAGCGTCCGCAGGTCGCGCAGCCGGTCGCGGCTATACTCGGCAAGCCGTACCATCCTGCCCTTGTTCCGCGCGTAAGCCTCGGCATTGCAGTTGCGTAGAAAACTGCCGACCCAGGAGATCAGCGCCGGATCAGGGATCGGCCAGAACACCAGCGGCCGATGACGCATCATCATCCACAGGATGGCCTTGCGCGGCGTGTCAGGTCCCGCCCACGGCGCCGACAATCCAGGCGACACCTGGCCGGCATTGGCGAAACTGGTCTCCATCCCGGCCGCCGGCTGACGGTCGATAACCGTCACCTCATGGCCAGCTTCGGCAAGATACCAGGCAGACGTCACGCCGACGACGCCGGCGCCTAGAACGAGGATTTTCACGGATGGCAACGTATAGGAAGGCTTAGGCGAGCGGAAGGAAGCAGTTCTTTTTTGAAAAAAAGAACCAAAAAACTTTTGCGACCGGGGATCGAGATCGTGGGAACACCCAGCCTAAAGGTCCAAAAGTTTTTTGCTTCTTTTTTTCAAAAAAGAAGACCTACCCTACGATTTCTTCCGGCTTGAAAAAGAACGATATCTCAGCCGCAGCATTCTCGGCGCTATCGGACCCATGCACCGAATTAGCCTCGATATCCTCCGCGAACTCAGCGCGTATCGTGCCGGGATCAGCCTTCTTCGGATCCGTGGCGCCCATGATCCGCCGGTTCGCCATAACGGCGTCCTCGCCACGCAGAACCTGCAGAACGACTGGACCCGACGTCATGAACGTCACCAGGCCGCCGAAGAACGGCCGCTCGCGGTGCACGCCGTAGAATTCCTCGGCTTGCGCCTTGCTCATGATGACGCGCTTCTGCGCGACGATGCGCAGCCCGGCTTCCTCGAACTTGGCGTTGATGCGCCCGGTGAGGTTCCGGCGCGTCGCATCCGGCTTGATGATCGAAAAGGTTTGTTCCACGGCCATGATGCTGATCCTCGTTTGGCGGCGCCATAGACGAACGGGCTGTCCCTCGCAAGCCGAAGCCGTTAGCACGCTGCCATGAGTTTGCTGACGATCACCGACGTCACCCTGCGCATGGGCGGCCGCGTACTGCTGGAGCATGCGGATCTCGCCGTCGATGCAGGACGCCGGATCGGCCTCGTGGGGCGTAACGGGGCTGGCAAATCCACGCTGTTGCGGGCGATCGCCGGCGACCAGGCACTCGATGGCGGCGACATACGCCTCTCGTCGCGCGCCCGCATGGCGCAGGTGAAGCAGACGGCGCCCTCCGGCAACGCCAGCCTGCTCGACACCGTCCTCGAAGGTGACCCCGAGCGCCTCTCCCTTTTGGCGGAGCTGGACGAGGCTGCGCCTGAGCGCGTCGCCGAGATACATGAGCGCCTGCGTGCAATCGGCGCCGACTCGGCACCCGCCCGGGCGGCGGTGATCCTGGCCGGCCTCGGCTTCGACGCGGCCGCCCAGGCGCGGCCGGTGGACAGTTTCTCCGGCGGCTGGCGCATGCGCGTGGCTCTGGCGACGGCGCTGTTCGCCAATCCGGACCTTCTCCTGCTCGACGAACCGACGAATCACCTGGATCTCGAAGCGACGCTTTGGCTCGAGACCTGGCTGGCGAAATTCCCCGGCGCCGCGGTGGTCGTCAGCCATGACCGCGGACTGCTCGACCGGGCGGTGGACAGCATTGCCCATCTGGATCGCCAAAAGCTGAGCCTGACACCGGGCGGCTACGACGAGTTCGTGCGCATTCGCACCGAGCAGGCCATGCAGCAGGCGCGCGCTGCCGAACGCATCGCCGCCCAGCGCGCCCACATGCAGTCGTTCGTGGACCGCTTCCGCGCCAAGGCGACGAAAGCCAGGCAGGCGCAGTCGCGACTCAAGGCACTCGAGAAGATGCCGGCGCTAGAGACGGTTCTGGAGGCGGCCCCTACCCGTTTTCAGTTCCCCGAACCTGCGCGCCTCGCCCCGCCGATCCTGGCACTGGAGCGGGTCAGCGTGGGCTACGATGGCGTCCCGGTGCTGCGAAACCTCTCGCTCACCGTGGACATGGACGACCGCATCGCCCTGCTCGGCGCCAACGGCAACGGCAAATCCACCTTCGCCAAGCTCATAGCGGGCCGTCTCGCCCCTCTCTCCGGCGAGATGCGCCGGTCGGGCAAGCTGAAGGTCGGCTATTTCGCACAGCACCAGGAGGCGGAGCTCGTCGCCGGCGATACCTCGGTGGACCACATGACCCGCGCGCTCCCACGCGCCACGCCGCCCATGGTGCGGTCCCAGCTTGCCCGCTTCGGCCTCGACGCCGACCGCGCCGACACGCCCACCGCCAACCTCTCGGGTGGCGAGCGCGCTCGCCTGCTTCTGGCGCTTGCCACGCGCGAAGCGCCGCAGATGCTCATCCTCGACGAACCGACGAACCATCTCGACATCGATGCCCGCGACGCTTTGGTCCGCGCGCTGGGCGATTACGAAGGCGCCGTCCTGCTCATCACCCACGACCCGCATTTGGTCGAGCTGGTCTCGGATCGCCTCTGGCTGGTCGGCGACGGCACGGTCAAACCCTTCGACGGCGACATGGAGGATTACCGCGGCCTGCTCGCCGAGCGCGCCCGCCCCATACGCGTCGAAGCCGCGGTCACGCGAAAGGACGACCGTCGCGAGCGGGCGGAGGCACGCGTGCAGTCGGCGCCGCTTCGCAAGCAGGCAAAGGCCGCCGAGGCGCTGCTACAGAAACTCTCGGCCGAGCGCGCCTCCCTCGAAGCCAAGCTGGCCGATCCCGCCCTCTACGCGCCAAGCCGCGTCAGCGAGGTGACTGCCGCGAACACGCGCTTGTCCGCCATCGCGCAAGAATCGGCTGCTGCCGAGATGGCCTGGCTTGAGGCCGAAGAGGCGCTCGAACGGTCTGCCTGACGATCTGCCACAAACCTTCGGCCGAGTTTCCAGTTAAGGCTGCGCCATCCGGTCCGCGGGATGGCGTTTCCGAAGGAGCTCTCTTTGCCAAACGTCAAGCAGTCCCGTCTGAGGGAAGGCCGGCCCTCGCCACGCGGTGCCACATGGAACGGGCTAGGAGTGAACTTCGCCGTCTTCTCCGCGAACGCCACCAAGATTGAGCTCTGCCTGTTCGACGAAAAAGGTGAGACAGAACTCGAGCGCATCGAGTTGCCGGAATATACCAACGAGGTCTTTCACGGCTACCTGCCCGACGCGCGGCCCGGCCAGGTTTACGGCTATCGCGCCTACGGACCGTATGAGCCCGAAGCGGGCCACCGCTTCAATCCGAACAAGCTGCTGATTGACCCCTATGCGAAGTCGCTGGTCGGGCAGCTCGAATGGAACCCGGCGCTGTTCGGCTATAAGATGGAAACCGCCGACGACCTGACCTTCGACGACCGCGACAGCGCACGCTACATGCCGAAGAGCCGGGTGATCGACTCAGCCTTCAGCTGGGGTAACGACCGCCCGCCGCTCACCGGCCTCGATCGCACGATCATCTACGAAGCGCACGTTCGTGGACTGACTGAAAAACATCCCGAGATACCCGAAGACATACGCGGGACGTTCCGCGGCCTGACCGATCCTGCGGTGATCAAGCACCTCAAGGCAATCGGTGTCACCGCAGTCGAACTGCTGCCGATCCATACGTTCATCAACGACGACTACTTGCTCGACAAAGGCCTTACGAACTACTGGGGTTACAACAGCATCGGCTTCTTCTCGCCCGCTCGCCGATACGCAAGCGTGCCGGATTTCGCCTTTGCGGAATTCAAGGAAATGGTCGCCCGGCTACACGCCGAAGGCCTCGAAGTCATTCTCGACGTCGTTTACAACCACACCGCCGAAGGCAACGAACGCGGCGCCACCCTGTGCTTCAAGGGTCTGGACAATGCCAGCTACTACCGGCTCATGCCCGACCAGCCGCGCTACTATATCAACGACACAGGCACCGGGAACACTGTCAACCTCAGCCATCCGCGCGTCATGCAAATGGTGACCGATAGCCTGCGCTACTGGGTCGAGGAGATGCATGTCGATGGCTTCCGCTTCGATCTCGGCACCATCCTTGCGCGCGAACCCTACGGCTTCGACCAGCAGAGTGGCTTCCTCCGCGCAGTCGGCCAAGATCCGGTGCTGACACAGGTAAAACTCATAGCCGAGCCTTGGGATTGCGGTCCCGGCGGCTACCAGGTTGGCGGGTTTCCTCCCGGCTGGTGCGAATGGAACGATCGCTATCGCGACGTCGTGCGCGCCTTTTGGAAGGGCGACGAAGCCATGCTTCCCGAAGTCGCAACGCGCATCACCGGATCCGCCGACAAGTTCAACTGGGGCGGTCGCCGCCCTTCCTCGAGCGTGAACTTCCTCACCGCACACGACGGGTTCACCCTCAACGATACAGTCTCGTACGATGAAAAACACAACGAGGCGAACGGCGAAGACAATCGAGACGGCACCGACAATAACCACAGCTGGAACCACGGCGTCGAAGGCCCGACCGACGATCCGGAAATCCAAACCCTACGCGAACGCCAGAAGCGCAACATGCTGGCAACCCTGCTGCTGAGCCAGGGCCTTCCCATGATCGTCGCAGGCGACGAATTCGGCCGCACGCAGGGCGGCAACAACAACGCCTATTGCCAGGACAACGATATTTCCTGGGTGAACTGGGAACACGACGATGAGGGGAAATCCCTCATCAAGTTCGTGGGCGACCTCGCCCGTATCCGCCGTACCTTCCCCATCCTACGGCGCGAACGGTTCCTTACCGGCGTTTACAACGAAGCTCTCGATATCAAGGAACTCACCTGGCTAAGCCCCGCCGGCGTGGAAATGACAGACGAGAACTGGCAGGACGGCGCCGCCAAATGCATGGGCCTGGTCCTCGATGGCCGCGCGCAGCCGACAGGCATACGCAAACGCGGCGACGACCGCACCCTGATGATCATCCTCAACTCCTATCACGACGTCGTCGAATTCACGCTGCCGCAGATAACGGGCGGCAGCGGCTGGATGCTTCTGGTCGATACGAACCAGGCGGACGGTGTTGAAGATTCACGCTTCGATTTCGACTCGGTTTACCACGTGACGGGGCGGTCGCTGCTTCTGTTCGAGCTGGAGCCTGACGGGTCGGCGACTTCGTCCAAGTAAGGAAAGCAGTTCTTTTTTGAAAAAAGAACCAAAAAATTTTTGCAAATTTAGGCCGGCCTTTTCCACAATCCCGGTCCCAGTCGCAAAAGTTTTTTGCTTCTTTTTTTCAAAAAAGAAGATGCTTCCCTCTTAAGAAAAAAACCTAATACACCGTCCCTCAGGCGTGCCAAGCACCTCATCATCGCGCATGACGACGTGCCCACGCACGATGGTCACGACCGGCCATCCCACCACTGTCTTGCCCGCAAACGGCGTCCACCCTACGGGCGAAACAATCCAGTCGTTGTCGATCGTCCGCTCGTGCTTGAGATCGACGATGGTAAAATCTGCGTCGTTGCCAACTGTGATCCTGCCTTTGCAGAGCGCGCCATAAATCCGCGCCGGTCCTTCCGCCATCAGGCTGACCATCCGCTCAAGGCTGAGACGGCCGGCATTTACGTGGTCGAGCATGATAGGCACTGATGTCTGCACGCCGGTCAGGCCGGCGGCCGTCTCTGGCCAGGGCTTCTCTTTCGCCGCACGGCTGTGCGGAGCGTGGTCCGAGCCGATGGTGTCCACGCGGCCGTCCGCTACGGCAGCCCAGGCCGCATGGAAATGTCTGGCGTCGCGTATCGGCGGGTTCATCACCGCATAGCCTCCGAGCTGTTCGTAGCATTCGGGGCCGATCTGGGTGAGGTGGTTCACCAGCACTTCGGCGGTGGCGAGGTCCCGGAACCCTGCGAGGTAGTCGAATTCCTCCTCGGTGGAGACATGAACGATGTGCGCAGGCCGGCCGGTGCGCCGCGCGAGTGCCATGATCCTGCGTGTGCCCAGGAAGGCGCATTCCGGATCCCGCCAGTCCATGTGCCGGGCGTAAGGTTCACCTGTGTGGAACTGCGGCTTTCGCGCCTGCAGGCGATATTCGTCCTCGGAGTGGAAGGCGATCCGGCGGCGGCCGGCTCGCATCACGGCCTCGATACCGGTGTCGTCTTCGATCATCAGATCGCCTGTGCTGCTGCCGGCGAAGAGCTTGATGGCACATACGCCCGGCAGCGCCTCCAACTCGGCGAGTTCGGACGTATTGCCGCGTGTTGCGCCGACGTAGATGCCGACGTCGCAGAGGCTCGTGTTCTCGACCGTCACACGCTTGGCGGCGATCGCGGCGGCGCCAGTAATGGCAGGACTGGTGTTGGGCATGTCGAAAAAACTCGTTATTCCGCCGAGCACCGCACCGCGGCTGCCGGTGGCGATGCTTTCGATGCGCGGGTCGCCTGGATCACGCATGTGGACGTGCGGATCGATAAGGCCGGGCAGGACGTGCAACCCGGCGACGTCGAGGGTTTCCTCTGCAGTGTCGCTTGGCGGCGCGCCGATTGCGGAAATCCTGCCGGAACGAACGGCGACGGTAGCTTCCACCTTGCCCCATGGCAGCACGCAGATGCCGCCGGTTATCAGGAGGTCGTGATGGGCCATGGTCTGCTTCCTCTTTCGACGTTTGAACGCCTGCAGCGCTGGACCGTAGCAGTGCTGCCACAGTTTAGCGCTGGGCTGCAGAAAACCTTTGCCCAGGTCCGGCGCTTTATGATGCACTGCACAACAGAAACCGGATTGTCACAATCTGGGCAGAGGATCGTCGAGAGGCTGCCGTGTAATCAGGAGGGATTTGCAAGTGATTCAGCTCGTTCTCGTCTATTGCTTGTCGTCGGACCGGCTTTCCTGCATCGAGAAGCGCCCGATGCCCGAGTTTCCGCTCACTGTCATTGGATGCATGGTGGGTGCGCAGCCCACCGCGCTGGATTTCGTCCGCTCTCATCCGAGCTACGAGCTTTCAGCGTGGCGTTGCGAGGTAAACCTCCCCCCGCAAAAATCCGCTTAGTTCCGCGCCGAACCTGCATCGTCGGCCGAACCTGGATCGCCGAAGGGGGCGGGCTGCGCAGCCTGCGCCCTTGGTATTCAGCGCGGGCAGTTGTTGTGAGTGGTCTCGAGTAGCTAGCTGCCGATAGTGCCTGCTGCGGATCTGGTTCGCATAACCGGATCTTAACAACTCCCCTCTAAAGGACGATCCCGTTGCGGTCTTCCGCCGGCAGTTAACCCTTCGGAAAGGCACGCATCGTCATCGTTGCCGCGTCAATCGGTGGCAACGCCCTGCCGATGGAGCGTCCTGCTTGGTGTATGATCCATGCCTGCCTACGCCTGTAGAGATCATCCACGGGGCGACGCGTAGAATCCGTCGTCACAACCCTGTATTCCGCGTTCTCGGCAGGCGGATGGCAGTGCCGCGTGCGCCCCGCATCATTGCCGATGCATGTCCTAAAACGTCCAAGACATTATGGCTTCCGCGTCGTGTCACCACCGCCGTCTCGCAGCTCGCTAGTCCGCCACTACTCACCGCAGTCGGCATTACTGTTGTTGGAATCAGCGCGTTCCCAGTGGCAACAATCATTCAGCGGATGAGTACATCAGGAGACCCTAGCAGCCTCAAACCGCCGACGGGCTTCGGCGGCGGGTTGCCGACCAGCGTGCCGGAACCCGGCACTGCCGTTATCCTCGCCGTGGCCATGGCGGTCGTCCTCATCAGCAGCTGGATACACGGCAGCCACGCATTCCGCGTTGAACGCGATTCTGAAATCACCGGCCGATCGATGAGATTGCGCTACTTGCCTCGCCGTTCAAACGTAACGCCGGATCATGTCCCCGCAGAAAGCCGCAAATTCCTCGGGCACTTGCGGTGGCGCCGAGTGATGCGGCCAGATTCCCCGGTGTTCGGGCGTGAAGCAGAACGTGACCGTCACCTTGAAATCATCCAGGGCGCGCATCTGTCTGTCGAACCAGGCTAACGCATCCGGGCGAAAGACGTCCGCCCAGCTCAGGCCGGTGCGCAGATAGGTCACGCCCATGTCGCGCATGTGGCGCACGGCATCATCAAGCCTGTGATCCTCGAAGTGGAACCACTGGCAGAGCCCCATTTCCGGCGTGAATTCCGAGAAGATGCGCGCAGCCTGTTTTGGCCGGCCGTTCTCGTCCAGCAGGCCCATATGGAAATGCCGGTAGTAGGAGGAGCCTTCGGCTTCGCGATGACGCGTCGTCGCGGGCCATGCGGCTGGTAGATCGTACAGGCTATACCAATGCAGCCGCGGCGCACGTCCGCGCAGCAGTTCGAATGTCCGGCGAAGGCCCCACGCCTGCACCTCCTCCGCGCCGAAAGTGGAGACGCCAACTTCGGAGACCCAGACGGGCAGGGGGGTTGCGCCGCCGATCAGCGCCAGCTTGTCAGGCCACTCGTCGATCAGCCAGTTGTTCCAGTCGAGCGGAAAGCCGTGCACGGCCACGGCATCGACGTGGTCGAGTCCGCCCTGCCTCGACAGCAGGTCGAGGAACCCCGGATCGATCGGCGACATGCCGCCCAATACCCGAGGCAGCCGAGGCGCCTCGGCCGCGATCGCCTGGCCAGCCAAATTGACCATCCGCGAAAAGATCGACCATTCCGGATCGGACTCGAGATCCCAATGCGACTTGTTGTTGGGCTCGTTCCAGATCATCGCCGCTTCGATCATGCGCGGTCGCTCCCGGCAGCCGGATAGACCGCGCCGTACGAAGGATCCATGCGTTCGACCCGGCGGCACAGATAGGTTTCTTCTTCCGGCCGCTCCTCGATTTCGAACCCGGCGCTACGCAGCATGGCTTCGGTGCCCGCACGATTGGGAAACCACCAGTTGGTCGGGTCACGCGCGTAGCGGTGTTCCACGAAATGCATGCGCGGATAGTCCGGATCGTCGAAGATCTCGGTCTCCGCGAACTCGTAATCCGGCGCCACATCCATGACATCCATGCTGCCGCGCTGGAGCGTTTGGAACACCAGCAGGTCACGCGCCGCATGTTCATGCACCAAATCGAGCGCCAGCAACGGATGGCGCAAATGGTAAAACACACCGATGAAGAACACGATGTCGAAACGCTCGCCGAGCGCGCCAACGTCATAAACGGACATGCGGCGGAACTCGATGTCCAATCCTTCGACCTCCGCCGCGAAACGCGCCTGCGCCAGGTAGGCCTCGTCCACATCGAGGCCGACTACGCGGTCGGCGCCGCGCCGCTTCATCTCCAGCGAAAAGAAGCCGCCGTTGCATCCGATATCAAGCACGGTCTTGCCGCGCAGATCAGCCGGAAGCTTGCGCGCATAGTGACGCCATTTCACGTGCGGATAGTTGCCCAGGAAATGCCCGGGCGCCGTCCATACGCCGCGCAGCTTCATATTGTGGAACCACGGTCCGAGTTCGGCGGCCCGCGCCCGCACTGCTTCTTCCGTCCACGTGCTGGCGGCATCCATGCGCTTAGTCCCTTGCTTCGGCCCCGCGTTCGAAGGTGCGGGGTCCGTTCTGCTCAGGCACCTGTATCGCGGCAAGGCGCTCAGGGATGCGAAAGCCTGAGCGCCGCCCCAATAATATCGAACAGGTCGAGCAGCCTCGCCACGTAATGGTCGTGCACGGCAAAGCCGGGAGCAGCCGGGTCCGATACCTGTGCTTCCAGCCGGTCGATCATTCGCATCAGCCTGGCGCGATGCAGGCCGAGCGCCCGCTGGATCGGGTCGGAGATGACGCCGGCGAACGCTGCGAAAGTGGTCGCAGCGAGCATCAGCCCGCCTGTAGCACCCACGACAAGCCCGGCCGACGGTGCGGCCGGAAACATGCCGAACCACAGGCCGCCCAGCCATCCACCCAGAGGGAAGCCCGCGACGGCCGCCTGCTGCGCCATGACTCCCGCGAGTGCAGGCCCGAGCGACGCAGCCCCTGGTGTCAATTTGTTCAAAGCCAACGCACCTGCGCTCAAACTCAGCAGGCCGGTAGTGATCTCGGCGGCAGCGGCGCGGCTGACGCCATACTCCGCCATGGCGTCGGCAAGCCGCTCGCGAAACGCGGCGTCCCCGCCTGCGCGCTCGATCGCCGAGCCTGCGGATGCTAAGGCCGCTTGCACCTCAGGCTCTGCCAGAATGGCCTCGGCCCAGGCATCGTGCCGGCTTTCGCGGCCGTCCTGGCTGAATGGCAGTTCCAGCAACTCCACATGGATCAGCCAGGCCAGCTCCTTCGCAACAGCGGTCCGCAGCAGGATCGGCCGCCGAAGGGCCGCGGCCGCGCGACGGGCGCCTGCCCTGCCAGCAGCACTGGCGGCCACCTGCATGGCGATCTGGGGAACCGCAAGCGAGAGGTTGAGCGGCGCCCGGACGATATCCCACCCGACGGCAGCCTTATGCAGCCCCAGTGTGCCGCGAATGCTGAAATGGGCATCGACGAAGGCATCGGCCTTCGCACGCCGGTCCGCAAAATAGCGGCGCGTTCCGTTCTCCACGGCAGCAGCCGCGGCAGCCCGGTCAAGCGAGGGCGGCCCGGTGTCAGCGCGTTCTGCCATGCCTGCCCACTTTATCGCAGAGCACGGCAACCCCGGGAGAAAGCTCAGGTTCCCGGGGGCGCCAAGGTCAGAAATACACTAGTGGGGAGCAAGCTGGCGATCGGCTGCTGGCACAGGCCGGTGGCGAAAAATGACAGCGCCGATGCGTCGGACCGGGACCTGTGCCATGCCGATGAGAGTGAGCGCACCCACGCCCATGCCGACACCTGTATGGGCAGCGAGCCCCCCGCCAGCAAGCGTGCAAACAACAGCCCCGATGGTTGCTCCCAAAATTGCAAACCCAGCAGCTTCAGGAAACCGAAATCCAGAAAATACCGACATAAGGGATCTCTGCGCTAAATTTGAACCGCTACGCTTCTCGCAGCAAGTTATGAACGGCTGCAACGCCAGTCCGTTCACTACCTATACGAGAAAGTGTTCTAAGGTGCTAGCCTTAGCTTCATTGTAGGAAGCGCATTAGCGGGAGAAATAAGGCGAGTCTAAGGCTGAGCTTCGTCATTATTGCGAGGCAGCTACAAAGTCAGTGGCGAAGATCTGCTGAGGTCGTCCTTGAAAGGCAGCGGCGAACAACTCTACTGAGTCGTTCGGCACGACCGATCGGGTGCGATGAACCTCAATCTCTCAGGCCTGTCCTTGCGCGACCTCGAATACGCCGTGGCAGTGTCCCAGGAACGTCATTTTGGGCGCGCCGCGACACGATCCGGCGTAAGTCAGCCAGCCCTCAGCGAGCAGGTGCGCAAACTCGAGGGTCTCCTCGGCATCGCCCTGTTCGAGCGTGGGCGGCGTGGCGTGCAGGTTACCCAGGAAGGGCAGGCTCTGCTGTCGAAAGCAGAGCGTGTTCTCGCGGAAGCGCATGGGCTTCTGGAAATGGCGAAGCGCGCTGCGGAACCGCTCGCGAGCACGCTTCATGTGGCGGCCATCCAAACCCTCGGTCCTTACTACCTGCCGTTCATGTTGAGGCAGGTGCGCGCCGCCTACCCGCAGCTCGCCCTTCGCCTGGCTGAAGGCCAGACCGATCCTCTCTTGGAGTCGCTCCGGATTGGCGCAATCGATGTGGTCCTCGCCGCTCTTCCCTTACCGGACGACGGGCTCACCACCGTGCCGCTTTTCACCGAACCCTTTGTTCTCGTCTGCCCCGCAGTCCATCCATTCGCGACGCAGACGCACCTTCACCTATCGGATCTCGCAACCCCCGACCTGATCTTGCTCGAAGAGGGTCACTGTCTCCGAGACCAGGCGCTTTCCCTCTGCTCCGCCCAGGCGGCACCTGTTGCGCGCCACGCAACGAGCGTGGAGACGCTGTGGCACATGATCGCCGCAGGCGAAGGTTTTTCCCTGCTTCCCGCCCTGAGCCTGGTGGGCCGCCCAGCGATGGATGAATGGGTGACGTCGCGCCCTCTGCCGGAAGCCGAAGCCGGCAGAACCATCGCCATGGCCTGGCGCAGCACCGATCCTCGTGGCCCGGACCTCCACCGCCTAGCATCCCTGTTAAGAGAAGCGCTTCCATCAGGCGTCTTCACAGCGGACGAATAGCAATCCAACGCCGCAACCCGGTCTCACATAAAGAGACAGAGAAGCGGATTTGATGAGCAAGCGTCAAAATCAATGTTGCTCACTGGTTGTAGAATAGCTAAGAACTCGCCACGCCATTCAGCGGCTCCGGCCGGACTGCTTTAGCGACCAACTTTCACGGCCGGGTGAGCAAAAGGCTTCCGGGGTGGCAATTCGGACCCCCTCAGTCGATGCTCTCGTTCGGTAATGTGCTCTGCACGCTTTTGGCCACCGGTGTTTTCGCTGCTGCGGCTGCCAATCAGGCTCGCGCTGATTTCGTCATCACCACCGACCTCACCAGCCTCCCCACGACAGGCTTTCAATCCGTCGATCTCAGCGGCCAATCGGGCAACGCGGGGTTCAGCGCAACCAATGGGTCATACGCCGTCAGCTACTACAACGTTCCGGCCACTGAGGGCGTCGTCAACGGCAGCGTCTCGGGCCTTTACGCCGCCCCCTACACCACGTCCGGCCGCTACACGGGCAACTACTTCTCCACCGGCACCGGCGACATCATCCTGCACTTCGCCACGCCGCAGACTTCCATCGCCTTGCTGTGGGGATCGGTGGACGCCGGCAACCAGATCATCTTCGGCTCGAACAGCGGCGCCAACCTTGGCAGCGTTTACGGCTCGCAGATCACCGCCATGGCCAACGGCGATCAGGGTTTCGGTGGCAGCTTCTACACCGACATCACCAGCACAACGGCATTCCAGTACCTCGTTCTCACCAGCAACACCGTCTCGTTCGAACTTGCCCAGCTCGAGTCCTCAGCCGCCTCCGCAGTCCCCGAACCTGCCAGCTTTGCACTCCTGGGCGCCGGCGTCGTTGGCCTCGCATACGCCCGCCGTCGGTCGCTCAAAGCTTAAGAACTTCCCGCGCCGCATCTGGGCGACAGCCCGTCCAGATGTTCGCGCGTCGTGGTAAAACTGACCGACGACGCCGCACCATCCCGCGTGACTCGCAGCACGTAAATGCCGTCAAAATCCTCGTGCCCCCAATCAGGCACGTCGGCGGCATGACCGCCATGCTCCTTCACCAAGAACCGCGTCACAGCGACAAGCTGCTTGTGCTCCCAGGCCACGAATACCAGCGCCCCCTGCAAAGCCGGCGCATCCAACGCCTTTGCAAGCGCCGCCACATCCATCACCCCAATGCTCGCATCGACGGGCAAGCCATAGCTGATCGCCGCAGGCTCGATCGTCGCCAACGGACGCACGTAATCGTACTTCCGCCCCACGTCCTCTTTCTGCACGGCAGGGTCAGGCGCGAAGATGGCTGTCGGCGTGCCGAAATCCTTCTTCAGCACACCTCCCAAGGCCATCGCGCGATTGAGGCCTTGGCAGCTGAGCTGGCCTAGGCCCAAAAGTGGTTTTTCGCCGTGCCTGACTAGGACGATTGTTTCTACTGTTGGGGTGGCTGCGCAGAGGATTAAGGCAAAAGGGAGTAAGAATGTTCTTTTTTGAAAAAAAGAACCAAAAAACTTTTGGACCTTTGGGCTGAGCCTACCCACGATCGCGGTCCCACACCGCAAGAGTTTTTTGCTTCTTTTCTTCAAAAAAGAAGTCCTTCCTTCACTTCGAGCACCCCTTCATCTCGCTTTCCGAAATCGAAAATGCATAAGCCCCATCAGCCTTAAGCGTCACGCCCTTCAGCGTGCACATCCGCTTCTCCGCGTCGACCACGCGCACATCGAAGGTCCCGGGCGAGACGCCAGGCAGGTTGAGGCGCTCATCGGCTTCGACGTTATGATCCGGATCGATCAAGCAAAGGTTAGCCGACCAGGATTGCGTCCCGGCCGGCGCCACATAAAGCTCGGTGATCGTCGCGGCGGTCAAGTTCCAGAACCGCAACGTCTTCGCCGCCTGCGCCTGCGCCGCCGCAGCCACCACGATGACCGCAGCGGCGATTATCCTTACGGCGGTCACATCAGCTCCCTTCGGCAAGCGCCGGCTCGCGTGCCGCCTCGACCCTTGTCATCCAACCGTGCGCATCGTTCGTCGCGCCATAATGGATGGCCGTGATCGCGTCATACAGCCGCTGTGTGAGCGCGCCGATCCCGCCGCCATTGATCGTCATCCGTTCGCCGCGGTAGCCGAGTTCGCCGACAGGCGAGATGACCACGGCGGTTCCGGTGCCCCACATCTCCGCCAGCGTGCCTTTCTCGTGAGCATCGGCCACCTCGTGGATCGAGATCGGCCGCTCCTCCACCGCCACGCCCCAGTCGTGCAGCAGTTGCAGCACCGAGTTGCGCGTGACGCCATCGAGGATGGTTCCGCTCGAAAGCGGCGGCGTGATCACCGTGTCGCCGATGCGCAGCATGATGTTCATGGACCCGACCTCGTCCAGGAATTCGTGCTGCACGCCATCCAGCCAAAGCACCTGGGCGAACCCCTGCGCCATCGCCTCGCGCGCGGCATACAGGCTGGCGGCATAATTGCCGGCCGTCTTGGCAGCGCCCAAGCCGCCAGGCACCGCGCGGACATGCCTGTCGGTCGCCAGGATTTTCACTGGGTTCAGCCCCTCCTTGTAGTAGGCGCCGACCGGGCTGAGGATCACATAGTACAGATACTTATGCGAAGGATGAACGCCCAGGAACGTCTCGGTCGCGATCACCGTTGGCCGAAGATACAGCGCCGTGCCGCGCTTCGACGGCACCCAGTCCGCATCGACCCCGACGACCGCCTTGAACGATTCCTCCACCAGCGCCTGGTCGAGCTGAGGAATGCACAGCAGATCACACGACCGGTTCAGCCGCGCCGCGTGCCTGTCCGCACGGAACAGCCGGACCTGTCCGTCGGTGCCGCGGAACGCTTTGAGCCCGTCGAACACCGCCTGCGCGTAGTGCAACACGCAGCAAGCCGGATCGATGGTGAAGGGCGCATAGGGCACGACGCGCGGGTCATGCCAGCCGCGGCCGTCATCGTACTCCATCATGAACATATGGTCGGTGAACACCTGGCCGAACTGCAGGGAGTCGTCGGCCGGGCGGGTTTTCGGGTGCGTAGTGCGCGTCACCGGGAAGTTGTGCATGCCCTCTCAGGCCTTTCTGCCGTCTGCGAAGGGTCAAAACACCGCACATCGAACGGCGCGGCAAGAGGGAGGAAGGAAGCAGTTCTTCCTATTGCACAGCTCTCGATCGTAGAACGCGCGTTCAGAACCCACAAAATCACGTCGCACATTTGACAAGGCGCCCGACCATCGCCTTATCCAGCGGATTGCCGTTGCTCAGGGATCCCATGTCCGAGGCCAAACTTTCTCCCGTCGAAGCTTTGAAGGCTACCAGCCACCGCCTCCGCGGCACGCTGGAGCAGGAGCTTGCCGCCGGCGGTATCCAGGTCAGCGAGGACGCTTACCAGCTGCTCAAATTCCACGGCAGCTACGAGCAGTTCGACCGCGACACGGCGACCGACCGCAAGCAGCACGGCCTGGAGAAAGAGTACCAGTTCATGCTGCGCGTCCGCATGCCTGGCGGCAGGCTGACTGCGGCGCAGTATCTGGCGCTGGACGAGCTGGCGGACGACCGCGCCAACGGCACCATACGGATTACCACACGCCAAGGCATTCAGTTCCACGGCATCCTGAAGGGCGACCTCAAGCCCGCCATTGCCGGCATCAACCACACGCTGCTCACCACCATGTCCGCCTGCGGCGACGTGGTGCGCAACGTCATGTGCTCGCCCACTCCCACGCGCGACGCGATCCATGCTCGTTTGTGGGCCGACGCGCAGGCGCTCTCGGAGCATCTGAAGCCGAAGTCGCGCGCCTACTACGAGATCTTCCTCGACGAGGCGCCTGATCCGAAGGGCAATGAGGAGGAGCCGCTCTACGGCCCTACCTACCTGCCGCGTAAATTCAAGATCGGCATCACCCACGCCGCCGACAACACAATCGACGTGCTCACGAACGATCTCGGCCTGATCGCCATCTTCGACGGCGAGACCCTGCTCGGCTACAACATCGCCGTCGGCGGCGGCCTCGGCATGACTCACAACAACGCGCGCACCTATCCACGCCTGGCGACGCCCATTGCTTTCGTGGAGCCGGAGGATCTGTTCCGCGCCGTCGAAGCGGTAATCAAGCTCCAGCGTGACCATGGCGACCGCACGAACCGCCGCCGCGCCCGGCTTAAATACGTCGTCGACGACATGGGCCTGCCTTGGATGCAGGAGACCCTCGGCCGCTACTTCGGCGAGCCGCTTACCCCGGCTGTTCCGATGAAGCTGCAAGTGCCCGACCTGCTGGGCTGGCACGAGCAAGGCGATGGCAAGCTCTGGCTTGGCGTTCCTGTCGCGGCCGGACGCATCGCCGATGCAGGCGCCATGCGGCTGCGCACCGCGTTGCGCACGATTGCAGAGCGTTTCTCCCCCGGCATCACCATGACGCCGCAGCAGGACGTCCTGCTCACCGATGTCACGCCTGAAGATCGTGATGCCGTCGAGCAGCTTTTGCGCGACCACGGCGTCACGCTCGCTGCGCAAATGACGCCGATGGCGCAATACGCCCTCTCGTGCCCAGCTTTGCCGACCTGTGGCCTGGCACTCACCGAAGCCGAGCGCATGCACCCCGAGATCGTCGGCGGCATCGACGCTCTTCTTGCCAAGCACGGCTTGTCGGACCGCCGCCTCAGTGTGCGCATCACCGGCTGCCCGAATGGGTGCGCCCGCACCTACGCCGGCGATATCGGCATCGTCGGCCGCATGCCCGGCTTCTACGCCGTCTTTGTCGGCGGCGACTTCGAAGGCACGCGCCTGAACTTCAAGCTTCTTGAGAAGGTGGCGCACGCCAACGTCATCAGTCTGTTCGATCCGCTCTTCGCTGCCTGGGCGCGCGACGGTGCCACTGAAGGGTTTGGCGACTTTTGTCATCGCGTCGGGCTCGAGACACTTCTGGGCATGATGCCGGCGGCTCGGCAGGCTGCGTAGCGGAAGTAAGGAAAGCACTTCTTTTTTGAAAAAAAGAAGCAAACAACTTTTGCGAGTTTGCACCGCGCAACGGCGAGGCCCAGCCTAGACTCCCAAAAGTTTTTTGGTTCTTTTTTTCAAAAAAGAACTGCTCCCTTCCGCTACCTTCGGCCCCACCATCACCATGGCCACCGCCCCAAGTATCAGCGCACTGGCTAGAAACTCCCGCACCCCAAACACCTCTCCCGCAAGCCCCACCCCGATCATCATGGCAACGATAGGATTGATGTAGGCGTACGTGGACGCCCGATCTGGCTGCCAGACTTGCACCAGCCAGCCATAACAGGCGAACGCAATGAGCGAGCCAAACACGATGAGGTAGGCGAGTCCGAGCGCCGACCGTTCAGACACGTGCGCCAGCAGCGCGCCGCTCCATTCGCCGCGCAAACCTCCTGCGGACAGGCAGACCGCCCCGCCGATGAGGAGTTGCAGCGCACTGCCGAGCAGGGCGGAGGCGGTTGGGCGCCAGCGCCTGGCGATCGCCGCGGCAAACGCCCAGCAGATATTGCACAGCACCAGCGCCACGCAGCCGACCGTGTCGAGATGCCCCGCCGCCGGATCGACCAGGATGACAACACCCGCAAACCCCACCGCCAGCCCGGCGACAGCGAGCGCCGTCGGGCGGCGGGCGGCGCCGACGATCCAGGAGGCAATTGGGGTAAATAGCGACACGGTGCAGGTAAGGACCGCAGCCGCCGCGCTCGGCACACGCATCTCGGCCCATGCCAGGACGCCGTGGCCGCACAGGAACATCAGCGTGCCAGACGCTGCGGCCGAGGCCAGTCCTCGCCGCCCTGGCATGGAAGCGCCGGTTGCGAGCGCTATGACAGTCAGGATGACGCCTGCAATGAAAGCGCGCACGCCCATCATCGTCCAAGGCGGGATTGTCTCGACAGCGATCCGGACGGCGTAGAATGTCGAACCCCAGATCAGGCAGATCGCGCCCCAGGCGGCGAGCGGCGCCAGCCCGGTGCGGTCGGGCGCATCCAGGGTCGTGTTAGGCATCGGCGGGGCGCCAGTCCATCAGGGGACCAGCCACATACCCTTTGCCAGACCGTCCGCCCAGGTAAAGACCGCCCTTCGGTGGCCGCTTTCGGCGATGAGCAGGTATTCCAGCCGTGCAACGTCGAGCGCCAGCACGGCGAAGTGCGTGAGAGCCTGGTCATCCGTGAGCGTGTGTTCCGGCTCCTCCGGGCTGCTGACGGTGAAGCCAGGCGGCTGCGTGACTCGGTAGGTATCGCGCGTTCTGAACCCCAGCTTTTGCCACGCTGCGGCAGTGACAGAATCATTCTGGTGCACCGTCACGACGCCTTCGACACGGAGCTGCTCTGCGGTGGCGGGGTTCCAGGCATGCAGTGCAGCGCGCGGGTTCGCTAGCAACTCGCTGAACTTCCCTGAACGGCTGTCGGTATGCAGCGCCAGGCTCCGGGTCACCGGATCAAAACTTCGCAGCACGAGCGTGCGGATACGCGGAGCGCCGCTTGCGGCCACGGTGGCGAGCGCCACGTTGCGCCATGCGCTATGCGGGTCGGAGGCGCCCTCCGACAGGATCACGAACGCGCGGTCCTGCACGTCGCATAAGGCCTGATCCCCGTCAATGCCCTTTTCTTCTGCCTGGCAAGTCGCCAAAAGGTCCACATTGAGCGGATCGCCGCTGACGATGGGAGAGCCGAGTGTCGAGTGAGTATATCCAGGCGGGCGGGTTGCAGGTGGCACGGGTTCTCCATGATTTCGTCGCAAGCGAGGCGGTCACCGGCACCGGTGTCACGGCCCAGCAATTCTGGGAAGGTTTCGGCAAGATCGTCGCCGACCTTGCACCACGCAACCGCGCACTCCTCGACAAACGCTTGGCCCTGCAGGCCCAGATCGACGCTTGGAACCGCGAACACCGCAGCCTCCCCGCCGATCCTGCCGCCTACGAGCGCTTCCTGCGCGACATCGGCTATCTTCAACCCGAACCCGAACCTTTCACCGTCTCCACCCGCAACGTCGATGCGGAAATCGGCAAGATCGCCGGCCCGCAGCTTGTCGTGCCAATTTCCAACGCCCGCTACGCCCTGAACGCGGCCAACGCCCGCTGGGGCAGCCTCTACGATGCTCTCTATGGCACCGACGCCATCTCCGACAGTGCCGGCGCCGAGCGTGGCCGCCGCTACAACCCTGTGCGCGGCCGCAAGGTTATCGCCCGAGCCCGCGACCTGCTCGACCAGGCCGCTCCCCTCGCATACGGCAGCTTCGCCGACGCCACCGGCTTCGCCGTCGAGGAGGGCGCCCTCCACGTCCGCACAGCCGAAGGCTCAGGCCTGCTCGCCGACCCTGCCCAGTTCATCGGCTACAACGGCAGCGCCGAAAACCCGTCCGAAATCCTGCTCAGGCACAACGGCCTGCATCTTCTCATCATCGTTGACCGCGATAGCGCCATCGGCGCCGGCGATCCCGCCGGCATGTCCGACCTTTTTATGGAAGCCGCCGTCAGCACCATCATGGATTGCGAAGACAGCGTCGCCGCGGTGGACGCCGACGACAAGGTCGAGATCTACCGCAATTGGCTGGGACTCACGCGGGGAACCCTCTCCACCGCCTTCACCAAGGGCGGCGAAACCGTCGAACGCACCCTCGAGCCCGACCGTACCTTCACCACGCCCTCCGGCGGCAGCGTGACGATCCCCGGCCGCAGCCTCATGCTCGTCAGGAACGTCGGCCACCACATGTACACCGACGCGATCCTCGACGCCGAAGGCCAGGAGATCCCGGAGACTTTCGTGGACTGCGCCGTGGGTGCGCTGATCGCGACGCTCGATCTGCGCGGCACGCCCAAGCTGCACAATAGCCGCACCGGGTCGATCTACATCGTCAAGCCGAAGCTGCACGGGCCCGAAGAAGTCGCCTTCGCCTGCGAACTCTTCAGCCGGGTGGAAGATCTCCTCGCCCTGCCGCGCTACGCCCTGAAGATGGGCATCATGGACGAGGAGCGCCGCACTAGCGCCAATCTCGCCGCCTGCATTTTTGCAGCCCGCCAGCGCATCTTCTTCATCAACACGGGCTTCCTCGACCGCACAGGCGACGAAATCCACACCTCGATGCAGGCCGGAGCGATGGTCCGCAAGAACGAGATGAAGAACACCCCGTGGCTCGCCGCCTACGAGGACCAGAACGTCGATATCGGCCTGGCCTGCGGCCTTCCCGGCCATGCCCAGATCGGCAAGGGCATGTGGGCCGTCCCCGACGATATGGCCGACATGCTTATTCAGAAGGTCGACCACCCCAAGGCAGGCGCTAATACCTCGTGGGTCCCATCTCCCACGGCCGCCACGCTGCACGCCTTGCACTATCACGCTATCGACGTCGCCGCCCGCCAGAAGGAGCTTGCCGGCCGACCCCGGGCGCCTCTCGCCAGGCTGCTCACCGTTCCTGTCGCCGACGGCATCAACTGGGCGCCGGACGACGTAAAGCAGGAGCTCGACAATAACTGCCAGAGCATCCTCGGCTATGTCGTGCGATGGGTCGATCAGGGCATCGGCTGCTCGAAAGTGCCTGACATCCACGACGTCGGCCTGATGGAAGATCGCGCCACCCTGCGCATTTCCAGCCAGCACATTGCCAACTGGCTCGCGCATGGCGTCGTCACGAAAGACGAGGTCGAAACCTCGCTGCGCCGCATGGCGCGTATTGTGGACGGCCAGAACTTCGCTGATAAATCCTACCGCACCATGGCGCCCGACTTCGATGGGCCTGCCTTCCATGCAGCGCACGACCTGATCTTCAAGGGGCTTACGCAGCCTAACGGTTATACCGAGTTCATCCTGCATGAGAGGCGGCGCGAGGCTAAGGCTCTGGCTTGAGCCAGGAAGGCTCTTCTTTTTTGAAAAAAAGAAGCAAAAAACTTTTGCATTCTTTTTGCTGCGGCTGAGGCGCGACTGGGCCTCGTGTCATACTCGCCGCAGGTTGGGACAAAATGCGGCTTTTCCCCGAGGCTTGCCTTTTAGCCTTTCCTGACGGCTGCGGCTGATGATCTTATCTCCGGACATACCGGTATCGGTTCTGTCTCGGAGTGATCTTATGCGGTTCGTCGCCTCTGCTTTGTTTGCCGCTTCTGCATTGGCGTTTTGGCCTGCCGCCTCGAACGCTGAACCCAGCGCTGCCATGGTGGGCGTGTCGGTGCCGCCGGCGCCACCCGAGGGTTTCGATGCCGTTGCCGCTTCCGACGAGGAACGTGCCCGCTACGGCTTGCCCGCGCGGCCGAAAGCCCTCGCCAGCCGCAGCCTTTCTTACACGACCTGGCTGCAAGCCATGAAGCACGCGAAACATCGCCTGGAACCGGCGTTGCGCGTCACCGACCGGCGGCATGGTCCGGCTATCCTCCGTCGATACGCGGGATCGCAGGCTGGCACGATGGCCAGCACCAACTGGAGCGGCGAACTTCTTCTGAGCGGAGCAACGTCTTACAGTTCCGCGTCCTACACCGAAGTGCTTGCCCAGTGGCTGGTCTCCGCCGTGCAGCAGCCGAATGGGGCATGCGGCGGCACCGATCTGTCTGCCACCTGGGTCGGCATCGATGGTGCTTCCAACACGAGCAATGACGTCCTGCAGGCCGGCACCGAAGCGGACGCCACGTGCCACTACGGCTACACGTCGCAGACCATCTATCCATGGTTCGAATGGTATCCGAACTACGAAATTCAGATCACCAATTTTGCGGTGTTCCCGGGGGCATCGGTGTTCGTGGTCGTCCAGGCAACCGGACCAACGACGGCTAATGTCACCTTCCTCAACCTCTCGAACGACGTCTACACGGTCCTGAACGTCACGGCGCCTGCCGGAACATCCCTGCGTGGCACGAGCGCGGAATGGATCGTCGAGCGTCCCGAGGTCGGCACCACCCTCTCGACACTGGCAGACTATGGGTTCGTCCAGATGTGTTCCGAAATCGCCTATGTGGCCAACCAGATTGGCACTGCGAACTACGATTTGCCGGGCGCACCTATGGGCGGCCGAACGGGTGGTTTGATCGAGATGGTGGACACCTCGAACAACCCGCTCTCTACGCCCTACGCGCTCGGGCCCACCGCGCAGGTCGTATCCGTCGCAGGCGCAGCACAATAGCAAGTCGCCTGGGCCCATACTCCGGGATCTCGACAACGTTGTAATCGGGATCATGCAAATATTCAGAGCGATATTGCCGGTCTCGTCGGTTCGTTACCCGGTGCGCGGCCCTGGTTGGTTATGCGCGAGGCTCAGGCAGTAAAATCCGGTGCGGGTGCGTGAACACTTCGAACCCGTCTGAGCGTGCGACTCCGACAAGGGTAATGCCCGCCGTCTCTGCAGCACGCACCGCAAGTGCCGTCGGCGCCGAGACAGCCGCCACGATGCAGGCTCCCATGCGCGCGGCCTTCTGTATCAGCTCGATGGAAAGACGGCTGGTGACGAGCACGATGCCGGTGGGCACCGTAGCGCCAGCAAGCGCCAGCGCCCCGCCAAGCTTGTCCAGCGCGTTATGGCGTCCCACGTCCTCGCGCACCGCAAGGAGTCCGTCGGTCGGCGTCCAAAACCCGGCGCCATGCACGGCACGCGTTGCGCGGTTCAGCACCTGGCCTTCCTGCAAGCTGGCGCAGGCCACCTGCAGGGTCGCGCCATCGACGGCGATGCCGTCGCCCACTGCCGGCACGGGCCGCAGTGCCTCGCCTAGACTCTCCAGTCCGCACATGCCGCATCCGGTTGCGCCGGCGAGCCTGCGACGGCGGTGCTCGAGCATCGCCATATGTTCGGGTGCGATCCACATGCGAAGCTCGAGGCCACCTTCGGCCTCCACGATGGTCATTTCTTCGATGGACGCTGTGTCGGGCACGATCCCTTCGGAGAGGGAAAAGCCGACCGCAAAATCCCGCAAATCGGCCGGTGTCGCCATCATCACTGCATGGGTCAGCCGGTTGTAGGTCAGCGCGATCGCCGTCTCTTCGGCCAATACGCGCCCGTCAGCCGAAACCTCGCCCTGGCGAAATGCGAGACTAGGAAAGCGTGCCGACGGCTCCACTACCGAAAGCGCCGGCGCGCCGGTCCAACGTAGAGAGCGCTATTGGGGCAAGTCGTGATTGCTGCCGGCGTCTTCATCGAGGTCCTGCACTACCTCCTCCACTGCACCGCGGTCCAGCTTCGCCGCCTCACCAGCCAACTCGTCCCCACGCTTGTCATCACCTTTAGAGAACGCCTCCAAAGCATCCTCAGCCAGTTTCCGCGCCTTCTCCCGATCATCCGACATACAACTGTCCTCCAAAACTCAAAGGAGAACCGCACCAACATCGCCAAGTTTCAGGACCAATCCGAGAACCACCAACCCACCCGAGAATTCGCTAGGCCGAGTTAGCTGGCGTGGTTTTGCCGAGGACCGAAGCGGAGTGGCCTCTATGGCCATGAGCATCGGACCGCAGGAAAACCACGTCAGATGGCCGGCCTAGTAGAATTCTCCGAGTATTCGATAGGCTGAGTCAGCTGGCGTGGTTACCGAGGACCGAAGCGGAGTGGCCTCTATGGCCATGAGCATCGGACCGCAGGAAAACCGCGTCAGATGGCCGGCCTAGTAGAATTCTCAGCCGGTGGTTAGTCGACGAGCTCGGGTAGGCGATGTATCCCGCACTCCACCTTCCCAGTGCCGGCCCACCGGCCGCTGCGGGGATCTTCGCCGGACGCCACCGCCCGCGTGCAGGTCGCACACCCGATCGACGGATAGCCGGCCAGGCTCAAGGGGTGCCGCGGCAAATTACGGGCGACCATCTCCGCCTCGATCTCCTCCGCCGTCCAGTCAGCCAGGGGATTGATCTTCGTCTTGCCGTCAGAGTGCTCGACGAACCCAAGGGCCGAGCGGCTCAGCGCCTGGTGCCGCTTGCGTCCCGTGACCCACGCGTCGAAAGGCGCCAGCGCCCGGTCGAGCGGCGTTACCTTGCGGAAGCGGCAGCAGGCATCCGGATCATACTTCCACAGTTCGGCGCCAGGATCGTTATTCGCGACCTCGCCATCGGTCGGCCCAATGCTGCGCACATCCGTCAGACCGAGGACACGAACCAACTCGTCCCGATAGGCCAGTGTCTCAGGGAAATGCTGGCGCGTATCCACGAAGAAAACCGGCGTCGAAGGATCGATATCGGCGACGAGCGCCAAAAGGACTGCCGACTCTGCGCCGAAGGACGAGACGACCGCCACCCGCCCGGCATGGTCGTTGCGGATAGCCCGCTCCAGCAGACAAGTCCCGACATGGCCCGACGACACCTGCGCGCTCGGCGCGAGGTCGGCCATCTCGGACAGTGGCATGCAATCGAACATCGGCGCTCCGTGGTGTAGCCGGGTAGAGCATCATTCCCCAGCGAACGACAGCGGATGTGGGAGGTTCGACAGCAAAAACACGTATATTCCGCTATGCACATTGTGCAATGCGAAGTGGGCTTGTAGGAATTAACGCAGAAAACGTGTAATTATGGCAACAGCTAAAACACAAAATCCATGTGTAGTTTGATTTGCCCGCAAGGTTGACCTGGACAGGCCGCCGCACCTATGGCTGGCCGCACCATGAGCTTCATTCCGCTGCAGACATCGACGGTGCAGGGCGAAGCCGGCCAGAACGCCGGCACTCGCTGGCGCGTCATCAAATCCTACGGCCACGATGAGGGCCTGTCCTGCTGCTTCCGCCAATGGCAAGCCTCCCATTCGCACTGCCGCTTCTTGCACGGCTACGCCCTCGGCTTCCGCTTCACCTTTGCCTCAGACACCCTGGACGATCGCGGCTGGTGCGTGGATTTCGGCGGCCTCAAGCCCCTGCGCGCCTGGCTTCATGATATGTTCGACCACACGCTCGTCGCAGCCGCTGATGACCCGGACCTCGCCGCCTTCCTTGCCCTTCGGGAATCCGGCCTTGTGCAACTGCGCGTCCTGCCAGCCACCGGCTGCGAAGCCTTTGCCCGCTTGGCGCAGGAGTGGGCCACAGACTTTCTACTGGCAGAGACCGCGGGCCGCGTTCGCGTCGAGCAGGTAGAAGTCAGCGAACACCCGGGGAATACGGCGTCCTTCAGCCGCTAGCCCCAAGCCGCGCTGGCCCAGGCAAACCGCCTGCTGCAACCCGCGTGCAACACTGAACGTTGGCCGGGCAATGAGCCAAACAGCGACTGCCCCCGTGCGACGCCGCCGCCGCATCATTCCCATCGTGCTGCTGGTGTTGATCGTGGCGATTATTGCCCTGATCCTGCTCTGGGACTGGGACTGGTTCATACCCCTGGTCGAGCGCCAGGCTTCCAGTGCGCTGGGCCGCAAGGTCACCATCTCCCATCTGCACGTCCACCTCGGCCGCAACACGACGGTCCAGGCTGATGACGTGGTCGTCGCAAACCCGGATGGCTTCCCGGCCGACGACAAGCCGTTGGCGAAGATCGGCCAGCTCTCGGTGACCGCCAGCGTGATGGACTACATTCACCGCCGCGCCATTGTCCTGCCCTACATCGTCATCGACCACCCGGACATCCACGCAACCGCACTGCCAAACGGGCAGAACAACTGGACCATCAAGTCCAGCACTCCGGCCTCGAGCACACCGTCAAGTTCTCCGCTGCCCGACATCGGCAACCTCACAATCAACGATGGTCTTGCACGCGTCATCGACCCGGCAGCGAAATCCGATTTTGGTCTTGGCATCGGGACTACGCCGGCGACCGAAAATCATGCAGGTCAGATCGAAGTGAATGCCAAGGGCACCTACGCAGCGCAGCCTGTCACCGGGCGCTTCGTCGGTGGCGCCTTGCTCAGCCTGCGCGATGCCGAGCACCCCTATCCCATTGATCTGCATGCCGCCAACGGCACCACGCGCGTGTCTCTCGTCGGCACCGTGCAGAACCCGCTGAACTTCGCCGGTGCGAAGCTGAAACTGACATTCACCGGCTCCGACATGTCGGAACTATACCCGCTCACCAACATCCCATTCCCGAAAACCCCGCCATTCTCTATCTCCGGCAACCTCGATTACCAGAAACCGAATTTCCGCTTCCACAATTTCGCGGGAAAGGTCGGCTCCTCGGATCTCGAAGGCGAGATCGACGAAAAAGCAGGTCCTGGCCAGAAGCCTGACGTGACGATGAACCTCGTCTCACAACGCGTGGACCTCGCTGACCTCGGCGGCTTCATAGGCGCCCCCGCAGGCAAGGCCACTACACCAGGCGAAACCGCAACCCAAAAGGCGGCGCTCTCGCAGGCGCATGAGAAGAAGACCCTTTTTCCCGACACACCGATCAACCTACCGAAGCTCCGCACCGCCGACATCCATTTGCACTATCGAGGCGAACACATCGAGAATAAGTTCACGCCATTCGACAAGCTCGTCGTCGGCCTCGATATCACCGATGGCCGCATCAAGCTGCGCCCGCTCGAATTCACCGTCGGCAACGGTCGCATCATCAGCAACATCAATCTCGATCCCGGCGCGCACGACATCATCCATGCAGACGCCAAGATCGCCTTCCGCGACATCGACATTTCGCGCCTAATGGAGGCCACGCACACCTTCAAAGGACGTGGCCTGATCGGCGGCGATGCGGAAATCGATACCAATGGCAACTCCCTCGCCAGTATGATGGGGCAAGGCAACGGCGAGTTGAAGCTCGTCCTCATCGGCGGCGGCAATCTCTCCGCGCTTCTGGTAGACATTGCCGGCCTCGAATTCGGCAACGCGCTCCTCTCCGCGTTGGGCGTACCGAACCGTGCCGACATCGATTGCTTTGTCACCGACCTGCCGTTGCACGAGGGCATCGTCGGCAAGCCAGACATGCAGTCCATCCTGCTCGACACGGAAGAAGCCCGTGTCGTCGGCCGCGGCACCATCGACCTGCGCAATCAGACACTCGACTACTCGATGACGACGCGCTCGAAGCATTTCTCGATCGGATCCCTGCCAGGTCCCATCAACATCACTGGCCCCATCGGCGCGCCGAGCATTCGCCCCGGCGCTGAAATCGTTGCCCGCGCCGGTGCGGCAGCCGGCCTCGGGATCGTGCTAACGCCGCTTGGGGCGATCCTGCCTACGATCCAGTTTGGCATCGGTAACGATAATGCTTGCGGCAAGGCTTTTGCCGTCGAGAAACAGCCTATTAAGGCGCCGCCTCCGCCTCGGCGCCGGGCGCATAAGTAAGCAAGTACTTCTTTTTTGGAAAAAAGAAGCAAAAAACTTTTATCACTTGGGACCGAGATCGTGGGACATCCCGGCCTAAGGTGACAAAAGTTTTTTGGTTCTTTTTTTCAAAAAAGAACGCGCTTTGCTGTGCTATAAAACGCTTTTTCTCTGACGTCCTCACGCAGTGGCAAAGCGCGAAACTCCTCTACTCCCTGCCGCATCGGCCGAAACGGGAATGACGACCCGAACACGAACTGCTCCGCCATGAAGCCGTTCGCTGCTTCGACATAGCGGTCGCCGCCGGGCGAAAACACATACATGTCAGGCGAGACGATGACATTCTCGTTCCGGAACGCGACTGCGAGCATGCCGTCGATGTTCGGATAGAACCCGTGGCAGCAGACGATCGGCAGCTTCGGAAACTGCTTTGCGACATTGTCGATGGACAGCGGATCGTTGAAGCGAAGGTCGGGCGTGGTCGGGCCGGACATGACGAAGGCAGGAACCCCTTGCTGCTGGCAAAGATCGTAAAGCGGCAGCAGCGTATCGTCGTCGGCGCGAAGTGGCGTGGCGAAGAACCCTGCATCGAGGTTGATGCCTGCGAGACCCAGCGTGGTCAGTGCATGGCGTGCATGATCGAGCATATCGGCGCCGAGTTGCTGCGGGTCGATCGAGGCGACGCCGAGCAGTCGTCCCCCGCTGTTCTTCTGGAGTTCGGAGAGGACTGCATTGTCGATGCGCACGCCAGGCACGCTGCGCGCCACCATCACTGCCGTCTCGATCCCTGCGTCGTCCATTTCTGCAATGAAGGCGGCCGCGTCGGGCGTGCGGGTGAAATGGTCGATGTCGCGCGAGCCCACGCGGCGGTTCACCCACCGCACTGTCTCGAACTCCGGCGTGCCTGGCGTGCTGCCGAAGAACTTGTGCAGGAAGGACGGGCGGCTGCGCATGTCGATGATGGGCATGGCGTAATTCCTTTGGCCAAGAAGTCGCGGCTAGTCTGACGCGGATCAGGACCGCAAGACAGCTCGTATGATCCCGGTACGACGCAGCACGTTCATCGCGACCTCGTCGCCGATACGACGCAGCACGACAGAGATACGCGCGTCTCCGAGCGCGAGATTGTGCAAGGTGACGGTGTCGAGGAACGGCGGCAGCCGCGGCTGATCGAAAATGACGCTGCACGCTTCAGGATCGAACGAAAGCCCGAGGCATGCTGCCAGCGTCGCATGCAAGGCGGTGGCAGCCCAGGCCTGCGGCGAGCACGCGACGGGGTAGAACGTCGGCCCCTGTCCACGCCGCCTGACGAACCCGCACAGCAATTCCGGTAGCCGCTTGAGGTCGATGTAGGTCGCCGAATCGAATAGCCCGCCCATGATACGCGCCGCGTCTTCCTTATGCCCAATCGCCGCCATGCCCAGCGCGATGAACGCATTATCGTGCGGCCAGACCGAGCCATTATGATACGACATCGGATTATACCGCGATTCGCTCGACGCCAGGGTACGGATGCCCCAGCCGTTGAAGAAGCGGCTTTTCATCAGCTCTTCCGCGACGCTGTCGGCTCGCTCCTGTGATGCGATGCCGGTGATCAGCAGGTGCCCTGCGTTGGAGGCACGAACCCGGCACGGTTCGTTCCTTCCATCCAGAGCCAAAGCATACATGCCGAGCTCCTCGCACCAGAACTTCTCCTCGAACGCGGCGCGCAGCATTTCTGCCTGCGCTTCGAGCCGTTCGCTGGTGGCTGTCTCGCCGAGCGCGCGGGCAATCGCCGCCGCCGCCTTGCGTGCTGCAAAAACATAGCCCTGCACTTCGCAAAGCGCGATCGGCCCCTCTGCAAGGTGCCCGTTGGCGTGCGAGACGCTGTCGAAACTATCCTTCCAGCCCTGGTTCGCGAGCCCCTTTTCAGTGCGCCGGAAGTAGGCGGCAAAGCCGAACGCGTTTCCGGCGGTGCAGGCATCGATCCAGCCCAGTGCCGCCTCTATGTTCGGCCAGAGGCCACGCAGCGTCTCGATGTCCCGCGTGCGCTCGAAATACGCGCCGGCCAGCATCAGAAACAACGGGGTGGAATCGACACTGCCGTAGTAATGCCGGAACGGCACTTCGCCGAGTTCCGCCATCTCTCCACGGCGTACCTCATGCAGGATTTTCCCAGGCTCTGCATCGGACGCGTCATCGAACCCGGTTGCCTGGTTGGCTGCCAGAAAGCGCAGCACGCCTTGTGCGATCGAAGGATCCATCCACAAGACGTTCAGGGCCGTAATGATGCCGTCGCGGCCGAATGCCGTGCTGAACCACGGCACGCCGGCATAAGGGTATGGCCCTGTCGCCGGCAGGTCCGTCACCAGCATGGTGAGATCGCTGATCGCACGCTGCATGGCTTCGTTGAAGGCTTCGTTGCTCGTCTCGATGGCGGCCGACTTCGCCGACTGCGTGCGCGTCCAGCGGCGCTGCTCCGCCAGGCTGCCGAGGAACGTCTCCGCCGGCCGGCGCGGGCCCAATTCGCGGTCGCATGCAATCTCGACATAGATCAGGAAGCGCCCATGCGCAGGCAGCGTCACATCGAAGCGCGCTCGGCCCTCGTCGAGCAGGGCAGGTGCGGGGTCGAAATGCAGCCTGGTGCACCTCCTGCGGTCGTCCAGCCCGACATAGGACAGGGTCGCGGCATTGGGCACGAGTTCTACCGGCTCATGTTCGCCGTGCCGCTCGCGGTGCATGCCGCGCACTTCGAAGAGATCCGCGAAGTCCGCACCAAAACGGATCTCTACGGTGAAGCGGTGTTCCTCATTGTCGAAATTGCGTAGCGAAATCCGCTCATGGCAGACCGCCCGCCACAGGAAGCGGGACCGTCTCACGTGGATCAAATTGCCCCCGAGCCCGCCGCGGTGGCTGAGGTCGGGATTGCCGAGGTCGCACGTCAGTGTCGCATTGTCGTCGCGCAGCGTGGAACTGAGCAGCACGGGCGGCCGCCCGGCCATCCACAACTCGAACTCCGACAAATACCGCGTGTCCTGGTAGAACAATCCCTCGGTCCCGCCTGGCGCCGGCCTGATGTCTCCCCGCTGGTCGAACACGCCGAACATGTCCCCATGCTTGAGCGTCCGCATGCGCGTCTCGACGAGCGACACCTCTGCGGTAATGGAGAAATCATCCTGCTCGGAGCGTACAACCAAGGCGTAGGCCTCATGATGGTGGTGACCGCTGTTCTAGGGGATGGCGCGCGCGATGGTTCCCCCGGATCGCTGGAACCAGCACTGCGCCAGCCACGTTGCTCCACGATGGCACAAAGCACCCTCCCGACGCGCAGATCCCCCCGTGGCTAGCCGCCCCATCTGGCGCGGCCATCTGCGCCTTGCCCTGGTGTCATGCCCGGTGGCCCTCTACTCGGCCTACCACGAACACAACAACCTCCACTTCCACTTCATCAATCCCAAAACCGGCAACCGCGTGCGGATGGTCACCCTCGACAGCCAGACCGACGAGGAACTCGAGCGCCGCGACCTCTCGCGCGGCTACGAATACGAGAAGGACCAGTATGTCCTCCTCGACGATGACGATTTCGAAGCCGCCCGCATCGACAGCTCGGCCACCCTCAACGTCGAAAAGTTCGTCGATACCGACAGCATAGATCCGGTTTATTTCGACACTGGCTACTACATGGCGCCGGACGGCGACGCCGGCCAGGACGTCTATGTCGTTCTCCGCGACGCCATACGCCAGTCGCAGAAGGTCGCCCTCTCTCGCGTCGTCATCTCGCGCCGTGAGCGCGCTGTCGCCATCATGCCGATGGAAAACGGCCTCATCGTCCACACGCTGTACGAAACCCGCGACGTGTCCGACCCCGCCTCCCTCTTCACCGGCGTGCCCGCTGCAAAGCCCGACCCGGACATGGTCAAGCTTGCCCGCCAGCTCATCGACCGCCAGTCCGACCGCTTCGTCGCCAGCGACATCGACGACCGCTACGAAGCCCGCCTCCGCGAAGTCATTCAGGCGAAGATCAAAGGCCGCGGCCCCAAACCGCCGTCCGGCCGCCCCGAGCCAGCTAATAATGTCGTGGACCTGATGGCCGCTCTCAAGAAAAGCTTGGGCCAGGCAACAAAGGAAGCTGCTCCCGCGGCGAAGGCCAAGGTGAAGAAAGTCACTGCGGCGGCTAAGAAAACTTCCAGTAAAAAGCGCGCTTAAGGAAGCTCTTCTTTTCTGAAAAAAAGCAGCAAAAAACTTTTACCTATTTGAGCCCGGTTTCGCCTGGTCGGCCGGCCTATATGGTCATCGTTCTTTTTTTTAAAAAAGACCTGCTTCCTTGCTTGCCGCGCCCTATTGCTCCGTGTCAGTAACGGTCCGATACGCGTAAGGAGCGAATACGTGAGCGGATTTTTCGGTGCTGCCCTGGGTGAAATCAGCTCGCTGGTTTCAAGCGAACACGCAAGCGCGGCCGAAGGGCTGATGTCGACGGTGCTGGCAAACAGCGGCGGCATGTCTGGCCTGATCGCCAAGTTCCAGCAGGCCGGCCTCGGCGCCCATGTCAGTTCCTGGATCGGCAGCGGAACCAATCTGCCGATATCGGTGGCCGACATCGAGAAGGTGTTCCCGCCCGACCAGATCGAGGCGTTCGCGGCCCAGCATGGCATTCCTGCCAACGTGGCGAGCCAGATCCTGGCTTCCCTGGTGCCCCACGCGGTTGACGCCGCTACCCCGGCCGGCACGCCACCGGCCGCAGCCAGCAGCTAGTCACATCACCAAGGAGATACGCTGAGCATGACCGCCATCGACAAGCGCGCCTTCGCCACCCTCATCGCAGGGGCCCTCTTCCTCGCAGCCCCGGTCTCCCTCTCGGCGCAAACCACGCCGCCGGCGCCTTCCACAACCGCCCCCGCCACCACTGCGCCAGCGGCCGCGACCCCGCCCGCCGCGGCGGCACCCGCCGCAACGCCGGCCTCCACGGCCACGAAGAAGACCAAGAAGTCGAAGAAGAAGACGGCAGAGGCCGACGCTTCGACGACGCCGCCTCCTGCTTCAACGACCGCCGCACCGCCGGCGCCTGCCGCAGCCGGATCGCCTGTTTTCCCGTCTGCCGTGGACAGCAAATACGCCAGCCAGAAAGCCGGTGACGCACGCATGCACACCTGCCTGGATCAGTATCACGCCAACAAGGCCGCCAACGGCAATGGCGGCTTGAAATGGATCCAGAAAGGCGGCGGCTATTACAGCGAATGCTCGAAGAAGCTGAAGGGCTAGCTCACGGGTTCTGCACAAGGCCGGGCGCTCAAGCCCGGCCAATGTCCGCGGTTGCTCTTCGCAAACACGCAGCCGATTGAGCAGCCAAGGCCGAGCGTCTAAGCCTGCGGCCATGCGCCAAGCCCTTCCGGTTCTCCTCGCCCTTCTCCTGCCTGCCGCCGTTGCCGCACCCGCTTTTGGGCAGGTGACCACGAACGACCAGTCGCTGGACTCGCTGAAGCCGACCCAATCCGCTCCCGCAGCCGCCGCGCCCAAGTCTTCGGCCCACACCAGGCACACCAACCACGCGGCTCCTGCGAAGACAAAAACGAGCCCGAAAGACACATCCAAGTCAGCCGCAAAGCCCGCCACCGCCGCGAAGCCACCGCCGCCCCTACCTACCGCCCCGCCTGCGAACCCGGTGATCGCGCCACCACCGTTCGTCATGCCCGCTCACAAGCCGCCGCCACCCCCACCGGTGCCGGTCAATCCTGACGCTAAAGGCACTGCCACGCCGCTGCCCGGCGGCTTGACCCGCGTCACCTTCGGCCCTGGCTCGTCCGACCTAAACCCCACGACCGTCGAGGCCATACGCGCCATCGCCACAGCCGCGATCGCTCATCCCGCACAGGTCATCACCATCGTCGCCTGGTGCGCAGGCACGAACGACGACCCCTCGACTCCAAGGCGCATATCGCTGGATCGCGCGCTCGCCGCCCGCGCGGTGCTCATTAACGCCGGCATCGTCTCCGAACGTATTCATGCTGTGGCCAAGGGATTCACAGATGTCGGAGATGGGCCTGCGGATCGGGTCGATGTCACGGTGAAGTAAAAGCAAGGTCTTCTTTTTTGAAAAAAAGAAGCAAAAAACTTTTGGACCTTTAGGCTCGGCACTTCCGCAAGCTCGGCCCCATGTCGCAAAAGTTTTTTGGTTCTTTTTTTCAAAAAAGAACTTCTTCCTTACTTCTAAACCGGCCGAGTAGCCTCCAGAGGATCCGGACTAACCTGCTCGCTCTCGGCCTCACCGGCCACCCCCCGATCACGCGTAACACCGAAGATCCACACCGCGGACCCGAACCCCACCAGCAGGTTCGCGACGCAGATCCCCATGAACACGCCCGGCCCGCCGAACAGCCGTCCGCCGAGCCAGGCTACCGGCACGTTCACCACCAGCGTGCGGGTCAGGGAGACCGCGACGGCCGACATCGGCCGGCCCAGCCCGTTGAACGCGGCGTTTACGATGGCGATGATCCCTGCCGCGCCGTAGCTCACCGGCACGATCGTCAGATACGACATCGCAAAATGGATCACCTGCGTATCGCCGGTGAACCGCGAGGCGATCCAGTGCGAGAACGCGTACAGCCCCACGGCCAGGACCGCGCCGCCGCTCAGGCAGAAGATGACGATGACGCGTATTGCCGCCCGCACGCGGTCGAGCCGCCCGGCCCCGAAATTCTGCCCGGCAAACGGGTTCATCACGGCCGACAAGGCGAAGAACGCCACCATGGCGACCGACTCCACCCGCGTGCCCAGCCCGAAGCCGGCGACCGCATCGTGCCCGTAGCCGGCCAGAAGTCGCGTCACGATGGCGGCCGAAAACGGGATGACCGTGTTCGTCGCCGCCGCAGGCGCGCCGACGCGCAGGATTCTCTTGGACGAGTGCAGGAAGCCGGTGATCCCCGCCGGTCCTCCGCCTGGATGGAACGACAGGATCTCGAGCTGACGCAGCCGCCACAAGGTCGCCAGCAGAAGCGGCGCCCAAGCGATCGCATTCGCCATCGGCGCGCCGTCCAGACCAAAGCCAGCGAACGGCCCGATGCCGAGGATCATAACCGGCGCGACCGCCAGGTTCAGCAGCGACGATCCCACCATCGCCGTGCCCTGGAACGTGGCGTCCCCCGCAGCACGGGCGGCGCTCAGCCCCACCTGCGACACCAGCAACAGGATGGCGCTGGGAAACCACCAGCGCAGGTATGACGCAACCAAGGGCGCCAGTGTGTCGTCGGCCCCCAGCAATCGCGACAAGGGTTCCGCCGCCAGCAACCCGGCGATTGCGGCCGTTAGCCCAACCAATGTCGTCAGCACCAGCGCATCCGCCACCAGACGCGGCACGCCTGCTTCGCCCGCGCCGATCGCCCGCGCGATCACCGACGAAGATCCGGCGCCGAGCCCGATCGAGAGGCTGGTCACCACCATGGTGAGATTGAACGAGAAGGTGACCGCGGCCAGAGCCTGCGGCCCGATGCGGCCCAGGAACCAGGCTTCCGCAAGGCGATAGCCAAGCAAAGCCAGGATGCCCCAGGCCACCGGCACCGTCAGCGTCAACAACCGCTGTCCAACCGGCCCCTCGCACATGGAGCGGCTCTTCGGCGCCCCGGTCAGCCCACCGCGTGACCCGGTCTTACTGCGTGCGCGGGCGAGAAGGCTCGGCGGGCGAGTCACGATCGGCGGCACCTCGGCAGGGCGGGACGGAGCGGGGCAGGGCAGCAAGAGCCCGCCCGTCTATGCCTTCAGGCCGCCGCGCGCCAGGGAGTCTCGCGCGACCCTGGCTCCCACCAGCCCGCGCGACTAAGCTGGCCTTCAAAGACGTTCCGGGTCGATTCGATGAAAAAATCCGCTGCCTTGGCCATTCTGTGCGCCTGCACCGCCGCCAGCCCCGCCGTTGCAGGCGATATCATCGTTCATGCCGGTAGCTGGGAAACGCATGCCACCCTGTTGCCCCAACCCGGCCAGCCACAGCCCCCGCGCGATCTGCCCGTGCATCTCGTCTGCCGCCCAACCGACCGCACGCTCGCCGAAGCCGCGCTGACGGCGATCAAGTCCCATCCTGGCACCACCTGCGAGACACCGTCCTTCACCCAGTCGGGCACCGGCGCCACCTACGCCATTGCCTGCACGCTGAACGACATCCACATCCACATGGCCGGAACGATCACCATGCAGGGGGTCGATGAGTTCGCTAACGAGATGAAGTCGCACGCTGAGAAAACCGGCGGACAGACGCGTGATATCGACGTGAAATCGGTCAGCAAGCGGGTGGGGCCTTGTCAGCCGGGTGAGGCTCAGTCGAACGAGTAAGGAAGGCCTTCTTTTTTGACAAAAAGAGGCAAAAAACTTTTGCTTGTTTGGGCCGGGATTTTGTCGAACTCCGCTCTCGCAACTGCGGCGCCCGAGATGCGGGCGGGCGAGTGGGAGATATCACCGCCCGGCGAGCGCTACTGCTTTGCTGATCGATCGCCGCTCGATGTCATGCCGTCCAGCCTCCAGGGCTGCAGCGCGTTGCGGGTGAAAGAGACAGCAGGCGCGTTCACCTACTCCACCATCTGCAGCATGTTCGGCATCGACGCCGCGGTGGATGGCACCGTGACGTTGGACGGCACGGATGCCTTCACCAACGTCACCCATGTCGCTATCGCCTATCCAGCCAGCGAAACCAGCGTCATCACCACCATCCGCCGCATCGGCCCTTGCAGACCCGGCGACAGTCCGCCGCCTGGATGACGCACGCCGAGACCGCGCTTCCGCAAAACACCAGGCTCATACAAGGCGATTGCCTGACGATCCTGCCGGCGCTTCCGGCTGAGTCGTTCGACGTGATCGTCACCTCGCCGCCCTACAACCTCGATCTTGCTTACGCCTCCTACGAGGACCGCCGCACCGAAGCGGATTACCTCGCCTGGATGATGGATGTCGCCCGCGCCTGCAAGCGCGTCCTCAAGGCCGAGGGCTCATTCTTCCTGAACATCACTGGCTCGAACACGCGCCCCTGGCTCCCGTTCGAACTCATCGTGCAGCTCCGCACTTTGTTCGTGCTGCAGAACCACATTACCTGGATCAAGTCGGTGGCCCTTCCGAATGACAGCGTCGGGCACTACAAGCCGCTCGCCGGCGCCCGTTTCCTCAACCACAACCACGAACATATCTTCCATCTCACCAAGACAGGCGACGTCAAACTCGACCGCCTCGCCATCGGCGTTCCGTTCAAGGACAAATCCAACATCGCCAGGCGCGGACACGCGCAGGACAAGCGCTGCCGTGGCAACACCTGGTTCATTCCCTACCGGACGGTTCAGACGAAAGCGGAGAAATACAACCATCCCGGCACATTCCCCATTGACCTTCCGCGCTGGTGCATCCGCCTGCACGGCGTGCCGAACGCGGCCGTTCTCGACCCCTTTGCCGGCAGCGGCACCACCCTTGTCGCGGCCGTCCTGGAAAATGCCACCGCGACGGGCATCGAGATTGATCCCGCCTATCTCGAGATCATGAGATCGCGCTTGGCGGATGCAAAAGTTCAACCATCATGATCCGCCTCCTCGCGGCCATCGCCCTGATCGCGCTCGTCGGCCTGCTCTTCTGGCTCTACACGCCAGACAAACCGCGCGCCGCCCTCGAAGCCAAATACCTCACCGCGGCTGATCGCTTCGTCGAGATCGACGGTATCCGCTTGCGCATGCGCGACACTGGCCCGCGCGGCGCCCCCGCGCTCATCCTCCTGCACGGCTTCGGCAGCAGCCTCGAAACCTGGGAATCATGGGCAACGATCCTGGCTGCCGACTACCGCGTCATTCGCTTCGACCTGCCGGGCTTCGGCCTTACCGGACCCGATCCCACCGGCGACTACTCCGACGGCCGCGGCGTCACGCTTGTCGAAGCCCTCATGGACGAACTTCACCTCGATCACGCCACCATCATCGGCAACTCGCTGGGCGGCAAGATCGCCTGGATGTTCGCCGCCGCTCATCCCGAGCGCACCAGCAAACTCGTCCTCATCTCCCCCGACGGCTTCGCCAGCCCAGGCTTCGCATACGGCAAACCAGCAGAAGTCCCCTTCATGGTTCGCCTGCTTCCATACACGCTTCCAGACCCGCTGCTGCGCATGAGCCTGGAGCCAGCCTATGGCGATCCGAAACACCTGACCAAGCCAACATTCGAACGCTACCGCGACATGATGCTAGCTCCAGGCGACCGCGCCGCCATGGTCGCCCGCATGCGCCAGGTGATGTTGCAAAACCCCATATCCATCCTGCAAACGATAAAGGCGCCGACGCTACTTCTATGGGGCGAGCAGGATGGCATGATCCCTATCGACAATGCCATGGACTACCGTCGAGCAATTCCTAAAACAATTTTCGTTGCACTACCGGGGCTTGGTCATGTGCCGTTTGAGGAGGCGCCTGATGTTTCCATCAAGCCGTTGCTGAGTTTTCTAAGAAATTAGGAAGAACTTCTTTTTTGAAAAAAAGAAGCAAAAAACTTTTACAACTTTAGGCCGGGACAGACCTCAGGCTCGGTCCCCAGGTCGCAAAAGTTTTTTGGTTCTTTTTTTCAAAAAAGAACGACTTGCTTCGCTATCCAGCAACAGACGCTGTCTCACCACGCTCGGAAATCATGCGAAGAATATCCTCAGCCTTGAACGGCTTGCTGCAAGCCTTCCAGCTCGGATGTTCGCTCGGGATAGCGTCTTGCCCGTAGCCCGATAGCAGGAAGAAGGGAATACCGCGCGCCTGCAGCGCCATGCCCACCGGATAGATTTTCTGTCCGCGCAAATTCACGTCCAGCAGGGCCACATCGATACCGCCCGCTTCCACCGCCCGCATGGCGTCCGCCACGTTGGTGAATGGTCCGATGATCGTGCAGCCGGCATCCGCCAGGATATCTTCGATGAGCATGGCGACGAGCAACTCGTCTTCCGCGACCATGACCCGGCGCCCCGCGAGGCTCATGCGCTTGCCGCGGGTTTGGACATGATCGCCTGCGCGGGCGCGCGCAGCGTGGCAACGACACCACCTGGCGCAAACTCGACAAGGGCCTTGCCGGAGAGTTCGTGGGCAAACCCGCGCTCTATGAGGGTCATGCCGAAGCCACGCCGGGTCGGCGGCGAAACCGCGGGGCCGCCCGACTCAGTCCAGGTCAGCGAGAGTTCTTCGGTATCAAGGCGGTGCTCGACTGTCCAGCTAATGCGCACCACGCCCTCGGGAACGGAAAGCGCACCGTATTTGACCGCGTTGGTGGCCATCTCGTGCACCGCCATGCCTAGGGCCAGCGCACCTGCCGGCGTCAACCGGACTTCGGGTCCATCCATCATGATGTTGTTACGCTCATGCGAGACAAAGGGTTTCGTCTCCTCGACCAAAACGTCACGCAGAGGAACATCGGTCCAGCTTTGTCCGCTCAGCAGGGTGTACGACGCCGTAAGCGCCTGCACCCGGCCCATGAACGCCTGGGAGAATGCCTCCATGCTGGCCGAACGCCGCATGGTTTGCGAAGCCAGGGAGATCACCACGGTGAGCATGTTCTTCACGCGATGATTGAGTTCGTCGACCAGCAGACGATGATGCTGTTCGGCTTCCACGATAGTGGTGACATCAAGGAAGGTGATCAGCGCACCATCGATGGTCGAGTCAGGCGCGCGATAGGGCAGGATGCGCATGAGGTAATGCGCGCAGCCGTCCAGCCTTGTGACCCGTTGCTCGCGCGGCTGCAGCGACTCCAATACGCCCAATGTGTCTTCCCGTATGGCATTGTAGCGGAGCTGGCTGGCGATATCGCTCAGCGGCCGCCCATGATCGCTCGGGATCAGGTTGAAAATTCCCGCGACCGCAGGCGTGAAACTTCTGACGATCAGATGACGGTCGAGAAAGATCGTCGCGATCTGCGTGCTATCGAACAGGTTCTTGAGGTCGCTGTTGGCACGGTCAAGCTCGTCCACTTTTTCGACGAGCTGCGCATTGACCGTATGCAGTTCTTCGTTGACCGATTGAAGCTCCTCCTTGGAGGTTTCCAGCTCCTCGTTGGTGGACTGCAGCTCCTCGTTGACCGAGTGAAGTTCCTCGTTTGCGCTTCGCAACTCCTCGAGCGCGGTTTCGTGCTCCTCGGTCACTAGCTGCAGTTGATCGCGTGTGCGAAGCAGTTCCGTCTTCAGTTCTGACGAACTGACGTTTTGCGGTGCGAGCCGTCCGAGGGCAGCGCGCACCGCTCCCCGCGCCTTGTCTATCAAAGCTGTCTCCCGAGAGGTTGCGCCCATGTGGGCCAACTCGCCCCCGGGTCTGATCTCGCCTGCGGCCCTGCGTTGGGTGCCAGGTGCCTCCGCGAGAACATCTCTCGCGGGCAACGGAGGCACCGCAGGCCTGTCGAGCAACGGTCCTTTGGGGCCTTCCCGCAACGTTGGTACTCGCCCCTTTACGCTCCGCTTCAGGAATATGCGCAGCGGCTTGCTGATCAATTCAAACAACTCTTCGTGCCGCGAGGCGGACTCCGAACTTCCCAGGAGCAGGATACCGCCAGGCGACAACGCATAATGGAATGCCGGCAGGATCTGATCCTGCAGATCACTATGCATGTAGATCAGGAGGTTGCGGCAGGAAATCAGATCCATGCGCGAAAATGGCGGATCGCGGACGATGCTGTGCGGCGAGAAGGTGCACAGGTCGCGTATTTCCTTCGTGACGACGTAGCCGGTCGAGGTAGGCGTAAAAAACCGGTTGCGACGTTGGTCCGACAAGCCTTCCAGCAACGTCGAAGGATATCGCCCCTGCCGCGCTGTCACGATCGCAGGCTCGTCGATGTCCGTGCCGAATATCTGCACCTTTGGCACTGCGCGCAGCCGGTCCATGTGCTCGCGCATCAGGATGGCGAGGGAATAAGCCTCCTCTCCCGTCGCACATCCTGGGATCCATAGCCGCACGGCCCCATCGGCATGTTTGTTCGCGAACAGCCGAGGTACCACTAGCTGTTCAAGTGCCGCGAACGTTTCGGTATCGCGGAAAAAGCTCGTTACCCGGATCAACAGGTCGCGAAAGAGCAGGACCACCTCATCGTGATCGGCTTGCAGACGGCCGACATAATTGTCGATGTCCGAAATGTTCAAAACCTGCATCCGGCGCCGGACGCGCCGGATGAACGTCTTCTCCCTGTACCCACTGAAATCATGACCCAGGGAAACCCGCAAAACGGTGCAGATCGCCAGCCGCGCCGCCTGGAGATGCGCAGGGCTTTCCTGTTCTGCCTCCGCTTCAGCGGTTTCGGCTCGTTTCAGGCGCATCAGGCAGGCGGGGATGTGCTGCGCCGGCAGCACGAGATCGACCGCGCCGGTGGCGATCGCCCCAGCGGGCATTCCGTCGTATTGCGGCCTGGTCCCGTCGCTGCCTTGCGCGATCGTCAAACCGCCATTCTGCTTGATGGCCTTCAGCCCGAGCGCCCCATCGGTGCCGGTGCCCGACAGCACGATGCCCACCGCATCCTCGCGCAAAGCTGCGGCCAGCGAGTCGAAGAACCGGTCGATAGGGCGGAAGTCGCGTGGCGCATCCGGCTCCGGCATGCGGATGCTCAGCCGGCCTTCTTTGAGCATCGTCACCGCATGTGGCTGTGGAACATAGACACAGTTCGGCTCTACAGGGGTCCCATCGCGCCCCTCCATGACCCGCATGCCGGTCCAGCGCCCGAGGATCTCGGCCAGCATGCTCTTCCGGTCGATCGGCAGGTGCAGGATAACAACGAAAGCCATCCCACTGTCCGCAGGCATGGCTTCGAAGAAGCTGCGGAACGCGTCAAGGCCCCCGGCGGACGCCCCGACCCCGACGACGCGAATGTCGCCGTCGCTCACCGAAACTGGGTGATCTGCCGGCTGCCAGTTGTGGTCACCACGATCACCCTTCCAGCCGGTTGTATCGGTATCGGCGTTATTTCATCCGTGATCGCATCATAAGCCGTGAGCCAAGCATCGGTTCCAAAAAACGACAGCAAGCGTCCGGTTCAGGCCCGTCTCTCCTAATGCTGACGCCTGAAACATGCGACGGCAGCCTTCACTGGCCCAATGACAGTTGTAGCGTTGATTTATGTCGCTGTCGCATCAAAAGCCGCCAGCGCGCGGGCGGAATAAACCAGCGCCACGCCCGCATTTGGTGCCACCGCCACACCGGGAGTCTTTGCCAACTCCTCCCAGTGCGCCCGCGTGCGTATCGCCGCCAACGCCTTGTCGTGACGCGCATAGTAGGCTTGCACGTGCGCCACGCCGAGATCTTCCTGCGAGCGAAGATGATGGTGGATGCTGGATTTGCGTATATCCGCCGCGGCCGCGAGATCGGCGGAGCCGAAGCCCGAACAGCCCTGTGTCCGGATCAGGACTTCCGCCCGATGGAGCAATTCGCTACGTCTGTCCTGCAGCATCTTTGCGGCCTATCGGCAGGGTCGCCCTCCGTCAAGGTATGGGCCTGGACCATCTGCCGCCCTAAGTAGTGGGGGTCTGGGGCCGCTACGCCCCGGCGGTTCCAGGGGCAGTGCCTCTGGCCTACCTTTTCTTCCCTATCGCGAGGTCGTCCGCCGTTGTCTTCCATCATCGTCCGAGGCGCCCGCGAGCATAACCTCAAGAACGTCACCGTAGAGATCCCGCGCGACCAGCTCACCGTCATCACCGGCCTCTCAGGCAGCGGCAAATCCTCCCTCGCCTTCGACACCATCTACGCCGAAGGCCAGCGCCGCTACGTCGAGAGCCTCTCCGCCTACGCCCGCCAGTTCCTGGAGCTGATGGGCAAGCCGGACGTGGACAGCATCGAGGGCCTTTCGCCCGCCATCTCCATCGAGCAGAAGACCACCAGCCGCAACCCGCGCAGCACGGTCGGCACCGTCACCGAAATCCACGACTACATGCGGCTCCTGTGGGCGAGGGCAGGGGTCCCCTACTCGCCGGCGACCGGCCTCCCCATCGAGGCGCAGACCATCAGCCAGATGGTTGACCGCGTGCTCGCCATGAAGGAGGGCACCCGGCTGCTCCTGCTCGCCCCCGTCGTGCGCGACCGCAAGGGCGAATACCGCAAGGAGCTGGCCGAGCTGCAGCGCCGCGGCTTCACCCGCGCGAAGGTGGACGGCACACTCTACGACATCGGCGACGTTCCCGCACTCAACCGCAAGACCAAGCATACGCTCGAGGCCGTGGTGGACCGCGTCGTCGTCCGCCCCGGCACCGAGCAGCGCCTCGCCGACAGCTTCGAAACCGGGCTCGGCCTGGTGCCCGACGGCATCGTTCACGCCGAGAACGCAGACACCGGAGAGCGCACCACCTTCTCCTCCCGCTTCGCCTGCCCGGTCAGCGGCTTCACCATCGAGGAAATCGAGCCTCGCCTCTTCAGCTTCAACTCGCCCCACGGCGCCTGCCCCGCCTGCGACGGCCTCGGCGTGGAAAGCTTCTTCGACCCTGCCATGGTGGTGCCCGACGAACGCCGCTCATTGGCCGACGGCGCCATCGCACCATGGTGCGGCCCTATGAGCCAGTATTTCGACCAGACCCTGCAAAGCCTTGCCCGCCACTATAAGGTCACTACCCGCACCCCCTGGTCCGAACTCCCCGAGCGCGTCCGCCACGCAATTCTCCACGGCAGCGGCGATACGCCGATCGAAATGACCTACAAGGACAGCGTCCGCGCCTACTCGGTCAACAAGCCGTTCGAAGGCGTGCTGAAAAACCTTGCCCGGCGCTGGCGCGAAACCGACAGCGCCTGGGTGCGCGAGGAAATGTCGCGCTACCAGGCCGAAAAACCCTGTGAAGTCTGCCACGGCGCGCGCCTCAAGCCCGAAGCGCTGGCGGTGAAGATCAACGGCAGCACCATCGCGCAAGCCTCGGACCTCTCCATTCGCGGCGCGCTCGAATGGTTCGCCCGCGTCGGCGAGACGCTCACCCCGCAACGTCTGGAAATCGCCAGGCGCATCCTGCGTGAAATCGTGGAACGCCTGCAATTCCTCGTGGACGTAGGCCTCGACTACCTCAGCCTTTCGCGCGGCTCCACGACGCTGTCGGGCGGCGAAAGCCAGCGCATCCGGCTCGCCAGCCAGATCGGCTCAGGCCTCACCGGCGTGCTCTACGTCCTGGACGAGCCATCGATCGGCCTGCACCAGCGAGATAACGAACGCCTCCTGGGCACACTCCGCCGCCTGAAATCCCTGGGCAACACCGTGCTCGTCGTCGAACACGACGAAGACGCCATACGCCAGGCCGATTTCCTCATCGACATGGGTCCACGCGCCGGTATCAACGGCGGCCACGTAGTCGCCCAGGGCACGCCGAACGAGGTCGCGGCAAATCCTGCATCCCTGACAGGTGATTATCTCTCCGGCCGCCGCTCGATCGCCGTGCCAACCCGCCGCCGCCCGATCGACAAGGCCCGCATGCTCACAGTGCGCGGCGCTACCGGCCACAATTTGAAGGACGTCACCGCCTCCTTTCCGCTTGGTACCTTCACCTGCGTCACCGGCGTATCAGGCGGCGGCAAGTCCACCCTCGTCGTGGACACGCTCTACCGCGCCGCCTCCCGCCGCCTCATGGGCTCTGGCGAAGTCCCCTCCGCCCACCAGCGCATCGACGGCCTGGAACTTCTCGACAAGATCATCGACATCGACCAATCGCCCATCGGCCGCACTCCGCGCAGCAACCCCGCCACCTACACCGAACTCTTTGCCCCCATACGCGACTGGTTCGCCGAACTCCCGGAAAGCCGTGCCCGTGGCTACAAACCCGGCCGCTTCAGCTTCAACGTCAAAGGCGGCCGCTGCGAAGCCTGCCAGGGCGACGGCCTTATCAAGATCGAAATGCACTTTCTGCCGGACGTGTTCGTCACCTGCGACACCTGCAAGGGCGCCCGCTACAATCGGGAAACTCTCGAAATCAAATTCCGCGGCAAGTCCATCGCCGAAATCCTCGCCATGACGGTGGACGAAGCGCAACCTTTCTTTTCTGTCGTCAACCGCATCAACGACCGCCTCAGCATCCTGCAGCGCGTCGGCCTCGGCTACATCAGCCTTGGGCAGCAAGCCACGACCCTTTCAGGCGGCGAAGCCCAGCGGATCAAACTCGCCAAGGAACTCGCACGACGCGCCACCGGCCGCACGCTCTATATCCTCGATGAACCCACCACCGGGCTGCACTTCGAAGACGTGCGCAAACTCCTCGAAGTTCTCCACGCCCTCGTTGACCAGGGCAACAGCGTGGTCGTCATCGAGCACAATCTTGAAGTCATCAAAACCGCAGACTGGGTCCTCGACATGGGACCAGAAGGCGGCGACGGCGGCGGCTACGTCGTCGCCGAAGGCACCCCCGAGACCATCGCCGCGAGCGAGCAAAGCCACACCGGCCGTTTCCTGGCGCCGCTGCTGCCGTCGGTGCGCGCCAAGCCTGTCGTGAAAGCTCGGAAGCGTGCGTAGAAGTTAGGGCAGGGTAGTAAGGAAGGTCTTCTTTTTTGAAAAAAAGAAGCAAAAAACTTTTGCGATGTGGGACCGAGATCGTGGGAAAGCCCGGCCCAAACGTCCAGAAGTTTTTTGCTTCTTTTTTTCAAAAAAGAAGACCTTCCTTCCTACGCCACCAAACCTTGCACTGAACTCTCCCGGCAGAGATCCTCGAGCGAGCAATCCTCCAATACAGCCGCGACTGCATCCCGAGCCCGCACCATCAACTGTCTGATCCGGCAAGCCTCCACCGTCTTGCAGTCACTGCAAGCCGAGAACTGTGTCTGGCTTGCGCAAGGCGTCATGGCGAGCGGCCCGTCGATGCAGCGGATGATGTCGGCGATGCGCACCTGCGCAGGGTCGGCTGCAAGCCGATGGCCGCCTGCGGGCCCGCGGCGGCTTTCGACCAGCCCTTCGTCGCGCAACTGCGTCAGTATGGCTTCCAGGAATTTGCGCGGCACATCGGCTTCCACCGCGAGCGCTCCTGCGCTCGACCAGGCCTGCGATGGCCGCCGCTCCGCCAGCACCATGCTCGCGCGCACTGCGTATTTGGCCCTGCTCGTCAGCATTCCCGTCTCGTCATGTTACAGTTTGGTCCCCGGACCGGCTCGAAAATGCGTGGCCAATGTGTCCGGCGTGTGTCCATGATGGCCATCCTGGGCAATGCTCGCAGAAAATTATCGCAATTCATACTAATTAACTAGGAAATCATCGCGGCCCCTGTTAGCCTCATCAGATCAGCCTCACGAGAAGGAGGACCGCCACCATGACTGCGACAGCGTCTGAACCCGCCGCCGGCCAGGAATCCGTCATCGAGGGCCTCCATCTCTTCCCCGAGCGCACCCACACCGCGTTTCCCCAGGCCTATGCCGGCAAGAAGCCCATCGCCGTTATCGGCGCCGGCTTTTCCGGCACCATTGCCACCCTCCAGCTGCTCCGCCGCCTGCCTGACGACCAGCCCGTCCTTCTTTGCGAACGCTCCTCGGACTTCGCCCGCGGCATGGCCTACTCTCCAGGCGACAACACGCACCTTTTGAATGTGCGCGCAGCGAACATGAGCGCCATTTCCGACGAGCGCATGCATTTCGAGGACTGGCTCCGCCAGCGCGCCGCCGCTACCGACGGCAAGCTCGACGGCCTCTTCGACACCGAAGCCGGCCTCTTCGCCTCGCGCGGCCTCTACGGCCAATATCTCCGTTCGATACTCGACCACGCCATGCGCCAGACCGCCGGCCACGCACAGCTTCGCCTTCTCCCCGACGAAATTAACGACGTTGAACCCATAGAAGGCGGCGGCTTCAATCTCGTCTGCGCCAGCGGCCAGAAACTCGAAGTCGCAGGCGTGGTCCTCGCTGTGGGCAACCTCCCGGCCGAAGAAGGCGACGATCCGCGCATCTGCTCGAACGCCTGGGATCCCAAGGCCTGGCGCGCACTGGACGACAGCCGCCCCATCATGATCGTCGGCACCGGCCTCACCATGATCGACCTTGCAGTCGGCATCCGGCGCCGCGGTTTCAGCGGCACCATTTACGCCCTCTCGCGCGGCGGCCTGCTTCCCACGCGTCACACCGTCACTGCCACCTGGCCTACCCCGATGCTCACCATCGCCGAAGAGCGTTCCATGCCGCTCCTCATGCGCCGCCTCCGCCAGGAAATCGCCGCTGCGGCCGAGCAGGGCGTGGACTGGCGCGCCGTCATCGACAGCATGCGCCCCATCACCGCCAGCCTCTGGGTCCGCTTCTCGCTGGACGAACGCCGCCGCTTCCTGCGCCACATCCGCCGCTACTGGGACGTTCACCGCCACCGCATGGCTCCGCCCCACGCCGACATGGTCGAAACCATGATCGCCGACGGCTCCCTCAAGATTATCGCAGGCCGCATCAGCAGCATGGTGAAGGGCGAAAACTGCGTACGCGTCACCTACTGTCCGAAATCAGGCACCGAGCCTCAGGTGCTCGACGTCCAGCGCGTCATCAAGGCCTCAGGCCTCGAGCATATCTCCCGCACACGCGACCCCCTCATGCAGCGCCTTCTCGACCGCGGCTTGGTCCGCATGGACGCTCAAGGAATGGGCCTGGACGTCACGGACGGCCTCAACGCCATACGCGCCGACGGCGACCCCGCCCCACGCATCTGGGCGCTCGGCCCCATCGTGCGCGGCGTCTTCTGGGAATGCGTCGCTGTGCCCGACATTCGTGTCCAGGCCTCGCACCTCGCCGTCAGCGTCGTAGCCTGGCTCCGCGAGGATGCGCCGCGCTGGAGTTTTGCTATCTAGTCAGGAAGCATCTCAAGCGGAGATCTTCATGACTCAGGTAGAATCTACCCTGTGGCCGCTGCACCCCGCAGCAGCCCCGCCACCCTTTGCCGGCGAAGGCGCCACACTTCGGCAGGTCCAAGTGCCTGCCGGAACAGTCGCCAATCGGCACAGCCATGCTCACGAACAATTCCTGATCGTCACCGCCGGCGCCGGAACCCTGCAGTGCGAGACGGGTGAAATCACCCTCCAGCCAGGCGCCCTCATCCGCCTGGCAGCAGGCGCCTGGCACAGCGCCACCTTCGCCGAACCAACCGTCATCATAGAGGTCAACCTCAAAGAACCGCCCACCCACCAACCGTAGGGCGGGTAAGCCCTTGCACACCCGCCGGCTCAATGTTGCGAGCGCAATCCGGCTGCTCTGCGCGCAAACAATCAAAAATGGATCACCTGCCCATAAGCATCCAGAACCGCCTCATGCATCGTCTCGCTCACGGTAGGATGCGGAAACACCGTGTGCATCAGCTCAACCTCGGTCGTCTCCAAAGTCCGAGCAATGGCATACCCCTGAATCATCTCGGTCACTTCAGCGCCAATCAAATGCGCCCCTAACAGCGCCCCGCTTGTGGCGTCGAATACGACCTTCACCATGCCTTCGGGCTCGCCCATGGCAATTGCCTTGCCGTTCCCGATGAACGGAAACCGCCCAACCCGAACCTCGTGCCCCTCCGATTTCGCACGCGCCTCAGTCAACCCGATGGAGGCAATTTGCGGCCGGCAATAGGTGCACCCAGGAATGTTCGTCCAGTCGATCGGATGAACATCCGGCACGCCGGCAATCTTCTCGACGCAAACGACGCCTTCATGGCTCGCCTTATGCGCAAGCCAGGGCGCCCCCGCCAGGTCGCCAATGGCATAGACACCAGGCTCGCCCGTTCTGCAGTATTCGTCGATCACGACATGCGTCTTCTCGACTTTAATGGCGGTGCCTTCCAGCCCCAGATCCTCGACATTGCCGACGATGCCAGCCGCCGAAATCACCCTGTCCGCAGTGATCTCCTCCGTCTTGCCACCAGCCTCCACGGTCACCGTGATGTCGTCCATTCCCTTCCGTGCGCCCGTCACCCGCGCGCCTGTCAGGAACTTCATGCCCTGCTTCTCGAACGCCTTCTTGGCAAAGGCGCTGATTTCCTCGTCCTCAACAGGCAGGATACGGTCGAGCACTTCCACGACCGTCACCTCCGCGCCCATGTTGCGGAAAAAACTCGCGAACTCGATGCCGATAGCGCCCGATCCGATAACGAGCAGCCGCTTCGGCATCACCGTCGGCACCATCGCGTCCTTGTAGGACCAAATCAGCTTGCCATCGCTTTCCAACCCAGGAAGCTGCCGCGCGCGTGCACCCGTCGCCAGGATGATATGTTTCGAGGAAAGCTCAGCGACCTTGGCTTCCCCCTTGATGACGCTGACTTTCTCCGGCCCAGCCAAGCGCCCCTGACCATCGAAGACCGTCACCTTGTTCTTCTTCAGCAAATACCCGACGCCGGACGCCAACTGGTTCGCCACCGCGCGAGAGCGCTTCACCACCGCGGCCAGGTCGAAGCGAATATTATCCGCTGCGAAACCGAAATCGCCGAGATGTCCGAGCAGATGATTGATCTCTGATGTACGCAGCAAAGCCTTTGTCGGAATGCAGCCCCAGTTCAGACAAATGCCGCCAAGATGCTCCCGCTCTACCACCGCCGTCTTCATGCCGAGCTGCGCCGCCCGGATCGCCGCCACATATCCACCCGGCCCGCCACCGATCACGACAAGATCGAACGCCTGCTCAGCCATTCAGACTTCCTCTGCCAATGACTTGATCTTCTCGGCATTCAAACGCTGCACCGTCCAGTCGTTCATCCCGATCGCACCCATGGACCGGTAGAACTCGATGGCCGGCGCATTCCAATCCAGCACGCTCCACTCCATCCGGCTGCACCCCGTCGCCACCGCTTGCCGCGCCAGTGCCCGAAAGAACGCTCGCCCTATGCCATGGCCGCGATGAACCGGCTCCACAAACACGTCCTCCACATAAAGCCCAGGCCGGCACGTGAAGGTATTGAAGCTGTAGAACCAGATGGCGATTCCGACGGCTTGGCCATCGACCTCTGCCATTATGCAATGCGCGCTCGCATCCTCGCCAAAGAGGTGCTTGCGAAAATCTGCCTCCGTCGCCACGGCTTCGTTTGCCAGCATTTCATAAACGGCTAGCGCATAGACGAGGCGGGCGATTTCTGGCGCATCGTCTGGCACTGCATCGCGGAGGAGGAAGGAAGTCACAGGAAGGAAGTTCTTTTTAGAAAAAAAGAACCAAAAAACCTTTGCGACTGGGACCCGGGATCGTGGAGCGGCCCAGCCCAAACGTCGAAAAGTTTTTTGCTTCTTTTTTTCAAAAAAGAAGACCTTCCTTACAGCATCAAACTCAAAGGATCCTCAACGATAGCCTTGAACGCCGCCATCCACTCAGCAGCCAAGGCTCCGTCCACCACGCGATGATCCACCGAAAGCGTGCACGTCATCACTGTAGCGATCGCCAAGGCGCCCGCTTTCACAACCGCCCTCTGTTCGGCCGCGGCGACAGCAAGAATGGCTGCCTGTGGCGGATTGATGATGGCGGCAAACTCGCGCACGCCATACATGCCCATGTTCGAGATCGAGAAGCTGCCGCCCTGGAACTCGTCCGGCTTCAGCTTTCCCGCACGCGCCCGCTCGATGAGTGCCTTGGATTCGACGCTGATCGCCGAGAGGCCTTTGCGATCCGCCTGACGAATGATCGGCGTAATCAGACCATCCGGGATGGAGACGGCGACGGAGATATCCACGTCGTGATATTGGATGATCGCCTCATCGGTCCAGCTCGCATTGACCCTGGGGACACGGCGCAGCGTGACCGCGCACGCCTTGATGAGCAGGTCATTGACCGAGAGTTTGAAGGCGCCGGGCCCATCCTTCGGCGACTTGGCGTTCAGGCTCGTGCGCAGCTTCAGCAGCTCGTCGAGTTCCAGATCCATGGTGACATAGAAATGGGGAATCGTCTGCTTGGCTTCGGTGAGCCGGCGTGCCGTGACACGCTTTACGCCGCTGATGGGCAGCTTGTCGTGCGGCGTCGTGATTTGCGCAGTCGGCGTGCTCGGTGGCCGTGCAGCCGAAACAGGCGGCTCGCTCAAGGGCGTTTTCACAACTGCAGGCGCCGGCGCTTCAGCCGGCTTGTGCGCGGACTCGATATCGGCGCGCACGATCCGCCCGTTTGGACCTGTGCCCTTGATCGCATTGAGGTCGATGCCGGCCTGCTTCGCCATCCGTCGTGCGAGCGGGGACGCAAAGATACGCTCGCTGTCCTGCGCGTGGCCGTTCGCTTGCGGGGCAGGGGCCGCAGACGGCGCCGCTGGCTGAGGCGCCGCTGGCGTCGCAGGCGTTGCGGACTTGGCCGCGGGAGGTGAGGCACCCGCTGTCTCGCCATCCTCGACGAGCACGGCGATGGGGTCGTTCACCTTCACACCCGCCGTTCCGTCCGGCACGAGTATCTTGCCGAGCACGCCTTCATCGACGGCCTCGACCTCCATCGTCGCCTTGTCCGTCTCGATCTCCGCAATCACATCGCCTGCGGTAATGCGGTCGCCTTCGTGCTTGAGCCAGCGCGCCAGAGTACCCTCCGTCATGGTGGGAGAGAGCGCAGGCATCAGGATGTTCGTTGCCATCAGACGATCTTCCGCACGGCGTCAACGACCCACGTGGGCTGCGGCAACGCCAGCTTCTCGAGGTTGGCCGCGTAGGGCAGGGGAACATCCAAACCGGCGACGCGTACCGGTGGCGCATCGAGGTAGTCGAAAGCCTGTTCGATCACCGTCATCGCCACCTCGGCGCCGATGCCCGCGTAGGGCCAGCCTTCCTCCACGGTCACAAGCCTGCTGGTGCGCTTGACGCTTTCCACCACGGTCGCCGTGTCGAGCGGCCGCAGCGTACGAAGGTTGATCACCTCCGCCTCGATGCCCTCCTCGTGCAGCGTCTGCGCAGCCTGCAAGGCAACACCGACCATGATGGAATAAGCAACGATCGTCACATGGGTGCCGGTGCGCTCGATCTTCGCCCGCCCGATCGGCAGGATGAAATCGTCCGAAGTCGGGCACTCGAAACTCTGCCCGTAAAGGATTTCATTTTCGAGGAATACTACAGGGTTTGGATCACGAATGGCCGCCCGCAGCAACCCCTTAGCGTCCGCCGCCGAATACGGCGCCAGAACCTTCAGGCCGGGACAATGTGCATACCAACTCGCGTAATCCTGGCTGTGCTGCGCCGCCACGCGCGAAGCAGCACCGTTCGGGCCACGGAACACGATAGGGCAGCCCATCTGCCCGCCAGACATATACAAGGTCTTCGCAGCCGAATTGATAATCTGGTCGATCGCCTGCATGGCGAAATTGAACGTCATGAATTCCACGATCGGCCGAAGACCATTCATCGCAGCACCCACAGCCATGCCGGTAAAACCATGCTCCGTGATCGGCATATCGACGATGCGGTCGGCACCGAACTCATCCAGCAAGCCCTGGCTGATCTTGTACGCACCCTGATACTGGGCAACTTCCTCGCCCATCAGGAACACGTTCGCATCGGTGCGCATTTCCGCGGCCATGGCATCACGCAGCGCCTCGCGCACTGTCGTGGCCTTGGTCGGTCCCCAGTCGCGCTCCGGCGCTACTTCTGCCTTCACCTCTGGCGCACGCACGGCCGCCGCCTGATCGGCGATCTCCTTCTCACCCTCGCCCTCGGCGGCGACTTTCGGCAAGGCGGGTGCCTCTGCAGCAGCGCCTTCGCCTGATAGCTCGGCAATAGGCGTATTCACCGCAACTCCGTCTGTGCCTTCATCCACCAGTATCTTTTCCAACCGGCCCTCATCGACCGCCTCGACTTCCATCGTCGCCTTGTCGGTCTCGATCTCCGCGATCACGTCGCCCGCATGGACCTCGTCGCCGATCTTCTTGAGCCAGCGAGCAAGCTTGCCCTCCGTCATCGTCGGTGAAAGCGCCGGCATCAGCACTTGCGTCGGCATGGATCAGGCCTCCACCAGGATGTCGGTCCACAGCTCGGAAGCATCGGGCTCGGGGCTATTCTGCGCAAAGGTCGCCGCCTCGTTCACGATAGCCTTGATCTCGTCTTCCACAGCCTTGAGTGACGCCTCATCCACCCCGCTGGCAATCAGTGCCGCACGCGCGCTGGTGATCGGATCGTGATGCTCGCGCATCGCCTGAACCTCTTCGCGCGTCCGGTATTTCGCCGGATCGGACATCGAGTGACCGCGATACCGATAGGTTTTCATCTCGAGCAGATAAGGCCCGTTGCCGGTCCGGCAGTGCGCCAGCGCCGTCTCTGCCGCCTCATGCACAGCCGCCACATCCATGCCATCGACCTGCACGCCAGGAATGCCCCAGGGCGCGCCGTTTTGCGACAAATCGCGCGACGCGGAAGCCCGTTCGACGCTCGTCCCCATGCCGTATCGATTATTCTCGATCACGTAGACGCAGGGCAATTTCATCAGCGCCGATAAATTGAACGATTCGAAAACCTGCCCCTGGTTGCTCGCACCTTCGCCCATGTAAACGATCGCGACATGGCTGTTCTTGCGGTAGTGATTGCTGAAGGCGAGCCCCGTTCCCAGGCTCACCTGCGCGCCGACGATCCCGTGTCCGCCGAAGAAGTTCTTCTCCCGGCTGAACATGTGCATCGAGCCGCCTTTGCCGCGCGAATATCCCGTCGCCCGGCCAGTCAGCTCCGCCATCACCCCGCGCGGCTCCATGCCGGTCGCCAGCATATGGCCATGATCGCGGTAGGAGGTGATCACCTGATCGCCTTTTTCGAGCGCCATCTGCACGCCGACGACAACGGCTTCCTGCCCGATATACAGATGGCAGAACCCGCCGATCAGCCCCATGCCGTAGAGCTGCCCGGCCTTCTCCTCGAAGCGCCGGATCAACAGCATGTCGCGCCAAGCCTGCCTCAGATCCAGTTCGGACATTCCTCTTTCCCCATGATGTCTTGGGCTTGGCAGCCGGCGGCAGTCGGATAATCAGAAAAGCTTTTTCTGCCCGTAAGGCACCACGATGTCGTTCGGGTCTGCCAGGTTCAGCATGGCCCGCGAACGTTCATCGAGCGTGTCCGGATCGATATGGTTGTTGCGCAGCCCGGCAACACGCTTCTCCCAGGCATCCCGCTCTGCTTCTGCCGCAACCCGCTCGGCCTGCGCGCCGACCAGTTGCTGCTGCCGCAGTGCATAAGTCTTCAATCCATGATCCCCGCGCGTGACGTTCCAGGCGCAATAGGCGGTGAAAGCCAGGAACAATGCGGGCGGAATGGCAGCAATAGCCTGGCGTTTGGCGGCGTGAACGAAACTCATGGTCAACTCCGGATCGGGTGCGGCGCGGCGCGTGTGGATAACATACCGTAGGTTACCGGCTTTGCCACAACGGAAGCGCGCGCCCGCCAGATCAGCCCAGCCTCCTCATCGCCTCCTGTCCCCATCGCCATCAAAGCCAGCGCGATCGTGCCGATGACACGCGCCTCGATCGCCGGATGCGAAATCTCGCCGTGCCAAACATCCTCGATCGCCGGCTCGGCCTCCGGCGCCTCAGCCGCGGTAAGCGCGGGCAACGACAGTGCAGTCCGCCCCTCGCCACGAACCCACAGATGCGCGGAGGTCGGCCGGAGCGGGTTTCGTTCCGCCTCGCCCCCGCCACCCTTCAGAACCAGAAGCCGCGGCCGCCCAAGCCGCTCGGCCGTCGCCAGGTGCGTTTCGATGTAGGGCGGATGGAACACCCCATCCACGCCCGCCGCCGCATCCGCCGGGTCGAGCAGACGCGCCACCGTGTTGATAGGCGACCGCAGCCCAAAAAGCCGCCGCAACCCCAGCAACTCCGCAATAGGCGGGCACAGGATCGCCACCGGCAAATAGGCAAAATTCCCCTCGTCGAGCTGCCGTCGAGCCTCGTCCGCATCGCCAGCCGGTGCTAAGCCGAGCCGCGACAGCGCGTGAGGCACCGTGGTCCCGCCCGAGAACTCGTTCGACCCATGCATCAGCACCCGCACGCCAGCCTGCGCGAGCGCCAGCGCCGCCAGCAGGAACCAGGGCGCTCCACGCGTCCGCCCCGCCCCGTACGATGGCCAGTCGAGATCGACGCCCGCTGAAGGCACCGCACACGCCGCATGCGCGCTCTCGACGAAGCCGGCGATTTCGTCCGGATCCTCGCCGCGGTAGCGCAGCAGCATCAGGAACGCCCCCACCTGCATCGGGTCCGGCGCTCCTTCGAGCAGCATCCCCATCGCATCGGCCGCTTCCACCCGTGTCAGCGCCCGCGACCGCCCCTGGCCACGCCCGAGGGTCGCGACGTGGACAGCGAAACGTGCGATCGATTCCTCGGTCATCGCTAAGGCATGTATGCGCGTCCGCGCCGGTTTACAGCCGCAAACCCTGCGGCTAGCGTCCGCGCCAAAATCGACCGAGGATCACCCGCATGAGCGTCAGCGATATCGAAGGGGCCCTACGCCCAAAGCTCGGCCAGATGTCAGAACTCGGCGCCACCGTCAAAGTCGATTTCGGCACCGACCATTTGTTCATCGACGGCACCCAATCGCCCGCTACGCTTACCCACGCGGACGAGGATGCCGCCTGCACGCTCAGCATCAGCGCCGACGATTTGCAGAAAATCCTCGACGGCGAGCTGGATGCGACCATGGCCTTCATGACCGGCAAGCTGAAGGTGAAGGGTTCGACGAACGTCGCCATGAAGCTGGCGGGTTTGCTGAAGTCGTAGGAAGGAAGGAGTTCTTTTTTGAAAAAAAGAACCAAAAAACTTTTGCGAATTTGGGCCGCGCCGACGCAAGTGCCGGGCCTAAAGTGGTAAAAGTTTTTTGGTTCTTTTTTTCAAAAAAGAAGACCTTCCTTTCTCCTTCAAACCCGCACCACCACCCGCCGCCCAGCCTGATAAGCCAACAGCGCAGGCGCCCCGATCGCCACCTCCCGCAGCCGCTTCAACACCGACAGCGCCAGCGCGTCGGTCACTGAAATGCCGAACAGCCCTGCCACCAGCACGAACCCGCCTTCCTGAATGCCCACCGCCCCCGGCACCGCAAATCCCGCACTGCGCGCCGCCATGCCCAGGCTCTCGATCACGAACGCATCCACCGCACTCACCGGATGCCCGAGCCATGCGAGCGCCACCCACACTTCCGCCCCGCCCAGCGCCCACCCGACCGTGTGAAGCGTCACTGCGCCGGCCAGCGCGCGCGGCCGCCTTTGCAGGCGCATCAGCTCGTCGTGCAACCCGCGCATCGACCAGCTCGAGAACACCGAACCCTTGCTCGCCAGGAACGCGACCCCTTGTTCGACCAGGCGCGCGAGCCCGGCCCTTTGCGCGACGATGAAGCCCGCCAGCCCAGCCGCGAGCAGCACCGACCCGCTGAGAATCCATCCTGTCCAGGCGTGGTCGGCGCGCAGATCGAGCAGAACGGCGATGCCCATGAGCGTAAAAACCAGCTGTGCCGCGGCTTCCAACGTCAGATCCAGGATGATGCCCGCGGTCGCCTGAACAGGCGCCAGTCCGGCGCGTATCAGAAGCCGGACGCCCGCCACCTGTCCGCCGATCTGCGCCGTCGGCAGCATTGTATTCACCCCCTCGCGTATCCAGCGGATGCGGAACATGCCCGCCCGCGACACCGCCCGCGCGCCCATTCCGGTGCGCCACGCCTGCGCGGAGAGGAACAGCTGGCAGCAATGGATCGCGCCCATGAACGGCAGCGCCCAGCCGGCCCGCAGAAGCGCGCGGCCGATATCGTCGAGCCCCACACTTGCCAGAATCCAGGCAAGCGCGGCGGCGCCGACCGCGAATGCGATCAGGGCACGCATAATGGCGATCTTTCCGTCCGCTTAGGCGCCGGTCAGAAGCGATGCCAGATAGAACGGCCGCCTGTGCTCGCTCACCAGAGAGAGCCGCGGCGACCAGGCGAACGCGTCATGGATGCGGCGCGAAAGCCGGCTGTCCTTGTCGGCCGAGAAGAAGAAATGGTTCGCCATCAAACAAATGCCCCCTGGCGCCAGCAGGTCTGCCACCCGGCAGGCCACGGCTTTGAGGCTCATGTCGTCGACGTCGTCCATGTAGTAAAGGGTGTCCGCAATGACGACGAGGTCGAAGCTTCCGTTCAGCGATTCGGGGAGTTTCGTCACATCCCCCTGCGCGAAACGCAGGCCATGTCTCCCGTTCGCCTGCAGGGTCGCCCTATCCACCGCTGACTGAGCGATGTCCACCCCGAGAACGTCGTCCGACACAGCAGTCAGCGCCTGGGTGAGCACGCCGACGCCACTGCCGATGTCGAGCGCCCGCTCAAAACGGCGCCCCTTCGGCAGCAGCGAAATCAAGGTCTGATATTTGAGGTTCTGATAGCGGTAGCGCCGGTCGGCCGAGGCCCACGGGTCCGGCCCTTCGCTATACGCAGCCTCGAACGCCGCCCGACCACCATCGACACTGCGGGTGCGGGCGATCGCCGCATCGGTCCTAGCGCTCTTCAGGAACAAAAAGATGTCGCGGGGAGACATGAACAGCCACCGGCTTAGGGCTCCAGCGTCAGCTCGCATGCAAATCAACGCTTCCTGAGCGACAGCCGGAGAATTCACGACTCTGTGATGCCTACGATGGCACAGAGGAGCAGGCTTGACCACCCATCAAGCAACAGCTGGGACGTTATGCAGCGAAACGATCCAGCGCAGCTAGCAGCACGCGGCGTATGCCGGGTTCGCTCCAGGCATGGCCGGCATCGGGTATCATGTGGAAATCCGCCTCCGGCCAGGCGCGGTGCAGATCCCATGCCGTGCGCGCGGGCGTGCATACATCATAGCGCCCCTGCACGATCACCGCGGGAATGTCGCGCAGCCGATGCGCCTCCGCGATGAGTTGTCCTTCGGCAAAGAAACCCTCGTTGACGAAGTAGTGGTTCTCGATGCGCGCAAAAGCGAGCGCATAGGCATCGTCCGAAGCCTGCGCTGCATAATCCGCATTATGGAGCAGCGTGATGGTGCTGTGTTCCCAGACGCTCCAGGCGAGTGCAGCCCGAAGCTGAACGGCTGGATCGGGATCGACGAGCCGGCGCCGATACGCCGCCATCAAATCGCCCCGCTCATCCTCCGGTATCGGTGCAAGGTATCCCTCCCACGCGTCGGGGAACAGCCAGGACGCTCCCTCCTGATAAAACCAGAGCAGCTCGGACCGCCGCAGCGTGAAGATGCCGCGCAGAACAAGGGCGCTGACACGTGACGGATGCCTCTCTGCGTAGGCCAATGCCAGCGTGCTTCCCCACGAGCCGCCGAACACCAGCCATTTCTCCGCTCCCATCAACACGCGGAGCCGCTCGATATCCTCCACCAGATGCCACGTCGTATTATCTTCCAGGCTCGCATGCGGCGTGGACCGCCCGCATCCACGCTGATCGAAAAGCAGCGCATGGTAACGCGCCGGATCGAACAGCCGCCGATGCTCGACACTGCACCCGCCGCCCGGACCGCCATGCAGAAACACCGCAGGTGCTCCCGCCGGATTTCCACATTTCTCCCAGTAGATCCGGTGTCCGTCAGCCTCCAGAAACCCGGTTTCGTAAGGCTCGATCGGCAGAAGGAGCGTCTCGTAATCCATCAACCGAACCCCTTCAGAGCATGCACCATCAGCGCCCCGAGCGAGGATGCGTCGCCTTCCAGGTTGCCATCAACTGCACCTCATCCACCGCCGTATAGCGCTGCGTCGTGGACAAGCTCGCATGGCCCAGCAGATCCTGGATCGAACGCAAATCCGCGCCACCCGCCAACAAATGCGTCGCGAAGGAATGCCGCAACGCGTGCGGCGTCGCGTGCTCCGGCAATCCGTTCAGCGCACGATAAGCCCGCATCGTTCGCTGCGCGACAGCCGGATTTAACCGCTCGCCCCGAACCCCGATGAACAATGGCGCCGACCCATCAGCCCGTCCGGGATGCATCGCCAGCAAATCCGCCACCGTCGCCGCCACCTCCGGCAAAACCGGAACCAGCCGCTCCTTGCTCCCCTTGCCAACCACCCGAAGCGGCCGCCCGGACACCGGCGCATCCCGAACGTCGAGCGCCAAAGCCTCCGCAATACGCAAGCCGCAACCGTAAAGCAGCGTGAACAACGCCGTGTCGCGCGCGCGTGCGAAAGCCGCATGGCTCCTCGCATCATCGGTCACCTCGCCGATGTCACGCGCCACCCCCATCGCCTGCGCCGAATCCAAAGCACGCGGTAATCCCGGCCGAACTTTCGGCGACCCGATCATCCCCGCCACCGGATTATCCATCCCGTACCGCCGCGCCAGAAAACGGAAGAAACTGCGAACCGCCGAAAGCCGGCGCGCCCTCGTCCTGTTCCCAAGCCCGTCACGCGCGCCCTGCGCCAGCCACGCGCGCAGATCCGCCTCACGCAATGCGGCGAGATCGGCAAGCGTCGGTTGCTCGCCTAGATGCTCGGTGAGGAATGCCAGGAAGTTTGCGATGTCGTGGTCGTAGGCGATGACCGTGAGCGGGGAGGCTCGCTTCTCGGAGGTTAGCCAGGCGGAGAAATCCGCAGCGGCAGGAAGCATTAGGCAAGGACTTCTTTTTTGAAAAAAAGAAGCAAAAAACTTTTGAACCTATGGGCCGGGCTTGTGCTCACGCCGGGCCTGAGAACGCAAAAAGTTTTTGGTTCTTTTTTCAAAAAGAACTTGCTTCCTGCCTGAGCAACGCAGAAATGACGCTCCCCAGAAACGCAAAAGACTGCGTCCCCTGCGAGTTGGGCAAGGTCGTCGGATCACGGCTGACCAAGGCGAGCAAGGCCGGCCGCCCGTGCTCGAGGCGCACCAGCACATCCCGCTCTGCCAGCAGCGCCGCCTCGGCATGCAGCAGTAGCGCGTCGGCCGGCCGGTCACGCACCACGACGGCGCGCCCCGACAACAGAAGCTTCACCGCACCCGGCGGAAGGCTGCGCCACCTCGGCGCAAACCCCTCGAAGCACAGCGCAGCCGCGTCGACGCCCAACGTCCCCGGCAAAACATCGGAGACATATTCCGCGACATCGCCGGCCTGGAGCAGCCCTACGACAGCCGCCTGTATGCGCTCGCTGACACCCGCGGCCGCCCGCCCCGCCTGCAGAACGCTGGAAGCCTGGCCTTGCATATCCCGCGCATGCGCGCGCTCGGCGCGCAGCATCGCCGCCATATGGTCGGCGAACGGTTCACCGTGTACGCGTGCGGGCGGCTCCAGCACGCGATAGAGTTCGGGCCGCTCGGCAAGATACGTCGGATGCGCACGCAAAAATGCGGCAACACTCTCCGGGTCGGGTCGCTCGGTGCGGGGAGCAGCGTTCGTCACTGAGGCAGGATACATTAGACGGCGTGCCGCATGAACCTCTGATTGCAACCGACGGTGACTTTCCCTTGGCCGCGGCTGTCACCCGAGTTCCAGTGCTGCTGCCCTATCCGTTCGCCGGCCCCTTCGACTACGCCGTTCCCCCCGGAATGCATCTGTCACCTGGCGACTTGGTCCTGGTGCCTTTGAACCGTCGCCAGGAAGCCGGCGTGGTCTGGGATGAGCCGAGCGGCCCGCCCGTCGCCGACTCAAAGCTGAAGCCGGTCACCGCCAGGCTCGACGCGCCGCCCATGCCCGCCGCCCTCCGCCGCTTCGTCGACTGGGTCGCCGGCTACACGCTGGCCGCTCCTGGCGAAGTGCTCGCCATGGCGCTCCGTGTGAACGCGCTGTCGCCCCCGGTCGCCCCGCTCGGCTGGCAGCGCGCCATCCATCCTCCCGACGCGCGGCTGACGCCTGCACGCAAGCGCGCCATCGCCGTCATGGCAGACGGTGCCCCCCGAACCGCTGGCGACCTTGCCCGCCTCGCGAACATTGGACCAAGCGTCATACGCGGCATGGCGGACGCCGGCCTGCTCATGCCCGCCTTCGTGCCCCAGCCTCTCCCGTTCCAACCGCCAGATCCCGCCCACCGCGGACCTGTCCTCTCGGCCGACCAGGCGGAGATCGCCGAGGAACTCGCGGCAGCGGTCACGGCGCGAACTTTCGGCGTCACCCTGCTCGACGGCGTCACCGGCTCCGGCAAGACCGAGGTCTATCTCGAAGCCGTCGCCGCCTGCATCGCTGCCGGACGCCAGGCGCTCATTCTGCTTCCCGAAATCGCCCTCTCGGCGCAGTTCCTGTCCCGCTTCGAACGTCGCTTCGGCACCGCCCCCGCGCTCTGGCATTCCGACCTCGGCTCACGCGTCAGGCGCATCACCTGGCGCGCCGTTGCCCTGGGCGAAGCGCAGGTCGTGGTCGGCGCCCGCTCCGCCCTCTTTCTGCCTTTCCCCGATCTCGGCCTGGTCGTCGTGGACGAGGAGCACGAAACCGCCTTCAAACAGGAGGACGGCGTCATCTACCACGCCCGAGACATGGCAGTGGTTCGCGCCCGCCTTTCAGACGGGCCCGCCATCCTGGTCTCCGCCACCCCCAGTCTGGAAACCCTGGCCAACGCCGAAGCCGGCCGCTACCGCCATCTCCGCCTCGCCCACCGCCACGCCGGCGCGTCTCTCCCCGCCGTCGCCGCCATCGACATGCGCATCTCGCCGCCTGAGCGAGGCAAGTTCCTCTCGCCGACGCTGATCCAGGCTATCGAGCAAACCATCGGCGCCGGCGAGCAGGCCATGCTCTTCCTGAACCGCCGCGGCTACGCCCCGCTCACCCTCTGCCGTGCCTGCGGCCACCGCCTGCAATGCCCGAACTGCACCGCCTGGCTCGTCGAGCACCGCGCGCTGAAGCGCCTCGCCTGCCACCATTGCGGACACACGGAAGCCGTGCCGCCTGAATGCCCGCTCTGCCACGCGGAAGGCACGCTCGCCCCCATCGGCCCAGGCGTGGAGCGCATCACCGAGGAAGCCGACGCGCTGTTTCCGAACGCGCGCCGCCTGGTCATGGCCAGCGACACCATGCCCGGCCCGAACGCGGCCGCCGAAGCCGCCCGTTCCATCGAGGCACGCGAAGTGGACCTCATTATCGGCACCCAGATCGTTGCCAAGGGCTGGCACTTCCCGCACCTCACACTCGTGGGCGTCGTGGACGCCGATTTGGGCCTCGCCGGTGGCGATCTCCGCGCCGCCGAACGCACCGTCCAGCTTCTCCACCAGGTCGCCGGAAGGGCAGGGCGCGCCGAAGCCCCTGGCCGTGTCCTCCTGCAAACCTTCTCCCCCGAACACCCCGTCATGCAGGCGCTCATAGCGGGCGACCTCGCGGCCTTCTTCGCCCACGAAGCGGATGCAAGGCGCCCAGGCAACTGGCCTCCCTACGGCCGCCTCGCCGCGCTCATCGTCAGCGCCGACACCGCCAACGACGCCGATCTCGCCGCCCGCGACCTGGGCCAAGCCGCTCCCCACGGCGAAGGCATCGTCGTCCTGGGCCCCGCCCCAGCGCCGCTCGCCATCCTGAGAGGCCGCCACCGCCGCCGCCTTCTCCTCAAAACCCGACGCGAAATCGCTGTCCAACCCCTGCTGCGCGAGTGGCTATCCCAGGTGGCCGTCCCCAGAGGCGTCCGCGTGGACGTGGACGTGGACCCCGTCTCCTTCCTCTAACCCCCACCCGTCATTGCGAGTCGCCACGTGACGGCGGAGCAATCCCGAGCAGGTGCCCTCTTCATCCAAGTCGGCGGTGGGGCAATATTCTAAGATCAGCCACGAAGACACGGAGGGCACGGAGTTACACTAAGAATGCCAAGCAAAAACGACGGCGATCGAGAGCGGGATAGCGCTTCAGGCTCCATCCCTCCGTGAACCTCCGTGGCCTTTGTGTCTTCGTGTTTGATCTTAAGAACCGCGCCTCAGCATCCCGGAATAACCATCAGAAGGAGCACGCTCAGATAGAAGGATCCCCAGCAGCAGGCGAAGGCGGCAAGCCAGTCACCTGATCCGCCGCATAAGTATGCACCCGCCCAACGGAAGCAGGCGCCGGCGTAGAAGGCGCCGTCCACCCGGAGGCGCGCCACTCCTGCTGCCGAGCATTGAAATCGAGCGGATTGGTGCTCTCCAGCAGCGCAATCATCCGGTCCCGCGCGACAGCCGGCGGCGACATCGTCAAGATGGCATGCCCGCGCAGCAGCCCCTCGCCAAACAGCTCATGATGATGCGGCGGCGCAAACGCCATCATGTCCTTCAATTTGCCCCAAAAACTCTTGTTCTCGAACGCTGTACTCTCGGTAACACGCACATCGTCTGCCGAAGCCGCGCGAGACATCTGCACCTCGTCAGGCTCCACGCCTGATTTGATCAGAGTCACACGTGCCGCCTCGGCATCCGCCTCGGTTTCATAAATGGCCACCAGATGGTGCACCGATGCGTCAGTCCCGTCCGCTTCGTGGTTCATGAGAAGGCTCCAAGATGACGTCCAGACCGCCCGGACAGAGTGAAACCCTGCTAACCTCCCATCCCTTCGGCGAGTTGCCACCCCCAGACCCCCATGCTATGCGCCGCCGCGTCGGCCAAGGCCGGATTTCAATCCTTTAGGAAGTGGATAGTGGCCTCAGGCGGCACAACAGTTTCTCACGGCGGCGGCCTGGCCGACCGGTATGCGGCAGCCCTTTACGGCCTCGCCGACGAAACACGGGTTCTCGACGACACCGTTTGGCAGATGCAGGGTCTGCGCGAAGTCATCGACACGACGCCGGATTTCCGCCGCCTTATCGAAAGCCCGCTGATCGACATCAAGCAAGGCCTGGCAGCAGTGCGCGCCGTTCTCGAGCAGCAGCGCTTCTCGCCCACCGTCGTTCGCTTCGTCTCCGTGGTCGCGGCAAATCGCCGCCTGCGCTCTCTTCCCGCGATCGTTCGCGCCTTCGAGGCGCTGGTCGCCGAGAAGCGCGGCGTCGTCACCGCGCACGTCTCGACCGCCCACGCGCTCACCGACCTCCAGCGCGAACAGCTCCGCGCCCGCCTCATCGAGGCCGGCTATGGCCGCGTCAATATCGAAGAGCAGGTCGATCCCGGCCTGCTCGGCGGATTGGTGGTGCGCATCGGCGCCCGCCTGTTCGACAGCAGCATCAAATCGCGCTTGCAGCGCCTATCATTCGCCATGAAGGGGAACGCCTGATGGATATCCGCCCAGCCGAGATTTCGGAGATCCTCAAGAAGCAAATCGCTTCCTTCGACACAGAGGCTGACGTTTCCGAAACCGGCCAGGTGCTGTCAGTCGGCGACGGCATCGCCCGCGTGTTCGGCCTGCAGAACGTCATGGCAGGCGAGATGGTCGAGTTCCCTGGCGCCGGCCTGCGCGGCATGGCGCTGAACCTCGAGACGGACAACGTCGGCATCGTGGTGTTCGGCGACGACCGCGGCATCCGCGAAGGCGACACCGTCACCCGCACCGGCTCCATCGTGGACGTGCCGATCGGCCGTGGCCTGCTCGGCCGTGTGGTCGACGGTCTCGGAAACCCGATCGACGGCAAGGGTCCTATCGAAGGCACCGAGCGCGGCCGCGTCGAGGTGAAAGCCCCCGGCATCATTCCGCGCAAATCCGTGCATGAGCCGATGCAGACCGGCCTCAAGGCCATCGACGCGCTCATCCCCGTCGGTCGCGGCCAGCGCGAACTCGTCATCGGCGACCGTCAGACAGGCAAGACCGCAGTCCTCATCGACACCATTCTCAACCAGAAGCAGGCGCACGCCGGCACTGACGAGAAGGCCAAGCTATTCTGCATCTATGTCGCCATCGGCCAGAAGCGTTCGACCGTCGCGCAGATCGTGCGCACGCTCGAAGAGAACGGTGCCATGGAATACACCATCGTCGTCGCCGCCACCGCGTCGGATCCGGCGCCGATGCAGTTCCTGGCACCCTACACCGGCTGCACGATGGGCGAGTATTTCCGCGACAACGGCATGGCCGCTTTGATCTGCTATGACGATCTTTCCAAGCAGGCCGTCGCCTACCGCCAGATGTCGCTTCTGCTGCGCCGCCCGCCCGGCCGCGAAGCCTACCCCGGCGACGTCTTCTACCTGCACTCGCGGCTTCTCGAGCGCGCTGCAAAGATGTCCGACGAGCACGGCAACGGATCGCTGACGGCACTGCCCGTCATCGAGACGCAGGCAGGCGACGTGTCCGCCTACATCCCGACGAACGTAATTTCGATCACCGACGGCCAGATCTTCCTTGAGACCGAGTTGTTCTTCCGCGGCATCCGCCCTGCGGTGAACGTCGGCCTTTCCGTCTCTCGCGTCGGTTCGTCGGCGCAGATCAAGGCGATGAAGCAGGTCGCAGGCAAGATCAAGCTGGAGCTCGCGCAGTATCGCGAAATGGCCGCGTTCGCGCAGTTCAGTTCCGATCTCGACGCTTCCACACAGCAACTTCTCGCACGCGGCGCACGCCTGACCGAGCTGCTGAAGCAGCCGCAGTTCACGCCGTTCCCTGTCGAAGACCAGGTGGTCGTCATCTTTGCTGGCACGCGCGGCTATCTCGACAAGCTGCCTGTCAACAAGGTCGGCGCTTTCGAGAAGCAGTTCCTCAGCGAGCTGAAGGCGCAGGGCGAAATCCTCGGCAGCATCCGCGACAACCGCGAAATCAAGAAGGACGTCGAGCCGAAGCTGGTCGCCTTCCTTGATGAATTCACCAAGCGCTTCTCGCAGGACTGATCCTTCATGGCGTCGCTCAAGGATCTCCGGGGCCGTATCAACAGCGTCAAATCGACGCGGAAGATCACCTCCGCCATGAAGATGGTGGCGGCCTCAAAGCTGCGCCGCGCCCAGGCAGCGGCAGAAGCCGCGCTCCCTTACGCCGAGCGCATGGAAGCGATGCTTCGCCGCCTGGCCGCGAACGTCGCCGGCACCCCCGGCGCGCCAAGGCTTCTGGCAGGCACCGGCCGCGATCAGGTTCACTTGATCATTGCGATCACCGCTGACCGCGGTCTGGCCGGCGCCTTCAACTCCGGTGTCGGCCGCCAGGCGCGCACGCTCATCCGCCGTCTGCTCAGTGAAGGCAAAACCGTCAAGATTCTGGTCGTGGGCCGAAAGGGGCGCGATTACCTCCGTCGTGAATTCGCTTCGTCGCTCGCCCACGAACTGCCGTTCGGCGGCCGCAAGGTGATCGAATTCGCCCAGGCGAAGGAAATCGCCGATCGCGTGACGCAGATGTTTGAGGCCGGCGAGTTCGATGTCGCCACGATCGTCTACAACCAGTTCAGGTCGGTGATTTCGCAGGTCCCGACCGAAACGCAGCTCATTCCTCTGCCCATGCCGGAGGAAGTGGCCGAGCAGTCCGACGGACCGAAGGCGATCTACGAGTTCGAGCCGGATGAAGAGACCATCCTGCTCCGGCTGCTGCCGCAGAACCTGGCGATCCAGATCTATCGCGCCATGCTCGAGAGTGCTGCCGGTTTCTACGGTGCGCAGATGTCCTCCATGGACAACGCGACCAGAAACGCCGGCGACATGATCAACCGCCTGACACTTAACTACAACCGCACGCGCCAGGCGAACATCACGCGCGAACTGATCGAAATCATCTCGGGCGCTGAGGCGCTCTAAACTGAGGAAGCAAGTAGTTCTTTTTTGAAAAAAAGAACCAAAAAACTTTTGCGATGTGGGACCGGGATCGAGGAAGTGCCCGGCCTAAACGTCCAAAAAGTTTTTTGCTTCTTTTTTCCAAAAAAGAAGGCCTTCCTTTCTTTTGACTGACTTAGGAGTTTGAAGATGGCGAACAACAACGTAGGCCGGGTCAGCCAAGTCCTAGGCGCAGTCGTGGACGTGCAGTTCGAAGGCGACCTGCCTTACATCCAGAATGCGCTGATCAGCCACATCGGCGATCGCAAGCTGGTTCTCGAAGTGTCGCAGGAACTGGGCGAGCGCACAGTCCGCTGCATCGCCATGGACAGCACCGACGGCATGGTCCGCGGCCAGGAAGTGACCGACACCGGCGCACCGATCACCGTGCCTGTCGGCCCGGAAACGCTGGGGCGCATCCTCAACGTCATCGGCGAGCCCATCGACGAGCGCGGCCCTGTCGGCGCCACCCGTTCCAGCCCGATTCATCGCCAGGCGCCCTCGTTTGAAGAGCAGGCGGCCGCGGTCGAAGTTCTCGTCACCGGCATCAAGGTCGTCGATCTGCTGGCGCCTTACCTCAAGGGCGGCAAGATCGGCCTGTTCGGCGGCGCAGGCGTGGGCAAGACCGTGCTCATCCAGGAGCTGATCAACAACATCGCCAAAGGCCATGGCGGCGTCTCGGTGTTTGCCGGCGTCGGCGAGCGCACGCGCGAGGGCAACGATCTTTATCACGAGATGATCGACGCAGGCGTCATCAAGCTCGGCGACAACACCACCGAAGGCAGCAAGGTGGCGCTGGTCTATGGCCAGATGAACGAGCCGCCCGGCGCTCGCGCCCGCGTCGGCCTCACCGGCCTCACGCTCGCCGAGTATTTCCGCGACGAGGAAGGCCAGGACGTTCTCTTCTTCGTGGACAACATCTTCCGCTTCACCCAGGCCGGCGCTGAGGTGTCCGCGCTGCTCGGCCGCATCCCCTCGGCCGTGGGCTATCAGCCGACACTCGCCACCGACATGGGCGCGCTGCAGGAGCGCATCACCTCCACGAAGAAGGGCTCCATCACCTCGGTGCAGGCCATCTACGTGCCCGCCGACGACCTGACGGATCCAGCGCCAGCCACATCCTTTGCCCACCTCGACGCGACCACCACGCTGAACCGTGCCATTTCCGAGAAGGGCATCTACCCGGCCGTCGATCCACTCGACTCCACATCGCGCGCCATGGATCCGCGCATCGTTGGTGAAGAGCACTACCAGGTTGCCCGCGACGTTCAGCGCGTCCTGCAAACCTACAAGTCTCTGCAGGACATCATCGCCATTCTCGGCATGGACGAGCTTTCGGAAGAGGATAAGCTGACGGTCGCGCGCGCCCGCAAGATCGAGCGCTTCATGTCGCAGCCCTTCCACGTCGCCACCGTCTTCACCGGCCTCGAAGGCAAGTTCGTTCCCATCGCCGACACCGTGCGCAGCTTCAAGGAAATCGTCGAAGGCAAGCACGATGACCTTCCCGAAGCCGCCTTCCTCATGGTCGGCACCATCGAGGAAGCCCGCGAGAAGGCCGAAAAGATGAAGACAAACGCCTGATGCCCGTAGAACTGGAAATCGTCAGCCCCACCAAGCTGGTTCTCTCACGGCCGGTCGATATGGTCGTGATGCCAGGCTATGAAGGCGACATCGCCGCCATGGAGCAGCACGCGCCGATGATCGTGCTGCTCCGCGGCGGCATCATCACCCTGCACGAAGGCGGCACCCCCACCGACCGCTTCTTCGTCGCTGGCGGCTTTGCTGAAATCACTGCCGACCGCTGCACCATCCTTGCGGACGATGCCGTCCCCGTCTCCGAACTTTCCGCCTCCGCCATGAACGAACGCCTGGCCGAGGCGGAACGTGCTTGGGCGGAAGTGGACAAGTTCGACATCCTCGCTCGTGATGCAGTGCTTGACCGGCTGCAGTCTGCCCGCGCTGGTATACAGGCTGCGGCGGCGTAGGAAGCAAGTTCTTCTTTTTTTGAAAAGAGAAGCAAAGAACTTTTGCTTTCTTGGATCGTGAGCGGACATTGAGGATCGAGCAGCTACCTAAGTGGCTGCTTTGTATTCCTTTGGTGGTGCAGTGGTTTTGGCTTGCTGCGCGCTACCGTAGCCTGACTTTGCCGTCGGCGATTAATCCATCTATCGACACAGGTGGACTGGCAGGCGAGTCCAAGGCCGCTTGCCTGTCGCTGATCTCCCCAGAATTTGCCTCGCACATTTCAGCCTGGTGCCGCGTGTCGCCAGGCGAGGACGCCGACAAACTTCGCCGGGAACACGGCCTGCACTACCCCCTCATCGCCAAGCCGGATATCGGCTGGTGCGGCTACGGCGTCCGGCGCATCGACAACGACGCAGACCTCGCAGCCTATGTCTCGGCTTTTCCACGCAGCAGTGCCTTCATCCTGCAGACGCTGGTAGAAGCCCGCAACGAAGCCGGTCTCTTCTTCGTGCGTTCGCCTGGCGCTCCCTCGGGTAATCTCAAGGCCATGACGTTCCGCCACGCTCCCGAAGTGATAGGCGACGGCGCCAGCACCATCGCATCTCTCATCGCGGCCGATCAGCGTCTCCGCCAGCACGCGAAATTCTATGCCGCCTCACGCGGCAAAGCGGCCCTCGACGCAATCCCAAAGCCCGGCGAGCACGTCACCCTCACCACCATCGCGTCCCTCCGCGTAGGCGCCCGCTATGAGGATTCCACGCGCTTTATCACGCCCATCCTCAGCGAAACCGTCAAGGCGATAGCAGCATCGATGAAGGATGTGCACGTCGCGCGCTTCGATGTGCGGTTTGAGGATCTCGCTTCTCTGCAGGCTGGATGCTTCCGTATCATCGAGGTCAACGGCGCCGGTTCCGAAGCCATCCACTTCTGGGATCCAACTCTCCCGATCACCAAGGCCTTTGCCGGCGTCTTCGCCAAGCAGCGCTTGCTTTTCGCAATGGGCCACCAGATGCGAGCCGCAGGCCATAAACCTTGCGGTCCAATCGCGTTATCGAAAGCCTGGCTAGCCCAACAAAATCAAATCAAAGCCTACCCACCCGCCACCTAATCCAGCGCGGACCCTCACATGCAAAACAAACATCCAAAAGTTTTCTGCTTCTTTTTTTCAAAAAAGAAAATTCTTCCTTCCTTGGCGAAGTCGCCATGCCAATAGCAATAGTAACAGGTGCCACAGGCGGCATAGGTCGCTGGATAGCACGAGGCCTGGCGCAAGCAGGCCAGGATCTAATCTTGATTGCCCGCGACCCAGCGAGAGGCAACGCGGCAGCCGACTGGATAAAGGCAGAGGCGCCAGCAACAAGAATCCAGACCATCCAAGCCGACCTGTCGCTTCTGGCGGACACAAGGCGCGCCGGCGAAGCGATCCTGCAGGATCATCCGGCCATCGATGTGCTGGTGAACAACGCTGGCATTTTTCGCGCGAGGCGGGAGGTCACTGCCGAGGGGCTCGAGTCGGTGATCACGGTCAATCATCTGTCGCCGTTCCTCCTCACCTCGATCCTGAAGCCAGCGCTGCAACGCGCTCCGAACGGCGCCCGCATCGTCAATGTCGGCTCCTCCACCGCGGACCGCGCCACGATCGATCCAGATGACCTCCAGGGGCAGCGCCGCTGGGGCATGGTCCGCTCCTACAGCCAGTCCAAGCTGGCCATCACGATGACGACCCTAGAGTGGGCGAAGCGGCTGCAGGGTAGCGGCATCACGGCCAATGTCGTCCATCCCGGCGCCGTCGCCACCGGGCTGATCCGCGCGAGGGGCCCGATCGCACTGGCCTGGCGGCTCATGGCGCCTTTTCTTCTCACGGAGGAGCAGGGCGCAGACACCCCGCTACACGTGGCTCTATCGCCGGCCTTCGCCGGCGTGACCGGCGCCTACGTCAAGAAGCGCCAGGCCGTGCCCCCAAATCCGCGGGCCCTGGATGCGGCGCTGGCAGCGCGGGTCTGGCAGGCGACGGAGATTTTGCTGCAAGGCCGCTGAGCCAGAGGTGCACGCTCCGCTTCCGCGCCCTGCTGCTGAACGGCCCGTGCACCGGCGAGGCGGCGGCCGAGGGCGCGAACAAGGTCGGCTCCTCCAGCCGTGATGCCTCCGGATCCCGGGTCAACTGCCCCTCGAAGCCCAGCCGGGTCATCGCCCAAGCAATCAGCCGGGGCGAGATCCGGCTGACCAGAGAGAATGCCGCCACTGTCCCGCTCACCACGGTCTCTGCCGCCCCTGTCCGCGCTGCCAGATAGATCCCGGCGGCGACGACTTCGGGCTGATACACCGGGGGTGCAGGCCGCGCCGGCCAGCCCATGTAGGATTTGGCGTGCGAGAAAAACGGCGTGTTCACCGCCGGCGGAAACACCGCGCAGAGCTTGATGGCGCTGCGCTCGATACGAAGCTCGGCCCGAAGCGACTGCCCAAAACCCCGCACCGCCGCCTTCGCGCCAGCGTAGGACGCCATCAGCGGCATGCCATGATAGGCGATCGCCGAGCAGACATTGACGATCGTCCCGCTCCCCCTCTGCCGCATCAGCGCCAAAGCCACCCGGCACCCGTTCACGGTGCCCCCGTAGGTCACCGCCGTCACATGGTCGAATTCTGCCTCCGGCACGGTGGAGAACCGCCCATAAACCCCGTTTCCGGCACAGTTGATCCAGACATCCGGGCTGCCGAGTTCGGCAACGATGGCCTGCGCCGCCTTACCGAGAGCTTCGCCGCAAGTGACGTCCGCCACGGCAAAAGCCGCCCGCCCGCCTGCCCGCACCACGTCCGCGGCTGCTGCCTCGAGACCGGCCGCCCCGCGTGCAATAAGCCCGACATGCCACCCCTTGCTCGCAAACAAGGCAGCCGTGCACCGGCCAAGCCCGGACGAGCCGCCTGTGATGATGACCGTCCCTGCCTGGCCGCCCTCGCGATCGATGCCGTCCACAAGAAATCCTTCAAGGGTCAAACCAACTCGCCAGCGTCCATCCGCTCCAAGAAGCCGGCAGCATTGGATCGGATAGCGGCGAGCCGGCCGGCATCCATGCGGCCCAGGGTCTTTAGCGGCATAGCAAGCCGGATGTTCCCCGCCAGCAGCTTTTCGTTACGAGCGAAAAAGTCCCAATACAGGTAATTGAACGGACAGGCGTTCGCGCCAACCGCATCCTTCACATCGTAGCGGCACCCGCGGCAATAGTCGCTCATGCGGTTGATGTAGGCGCCGGACGCCGCATAGGGCTTCGAGCCGACGATCCCGCCGTCCCCATAGAGCGCCATCCCACGCGTGTTCGGCATCTCCACCCATTGATACGCGTCGGCGTAAACCACCATGTACCAGTCATCGACATCCGACGGGTCCAGCCCTGCGATGAGCGCGAAATTCCCCGTCACCATCAGCCGCTGAATGTGGTGCGCGTAGGCATGGTCGCGCGTAGCCGTCACGGCCTGATGGATGCAGTTCATCCGCGTCTCGCCCGACCAATAGAACCAGGGCAGACGCCGCGCCGCCCCCAGCACGTTCTTCTCCCCATACTCAGGCATATGCAGCCAGTAGATCCCGCGCACGAACTCCCGCCAACCCAGGATCTGCCTGATAAATCCCTCAACCGCATGAAGCGGCGCATGTTCCGCCCGGAACGCCGCCTCCGCCGCAGCACAGATCCGCCGCGGATCAAGCAACCCCAAATTCAACGACGTGGACAGCAGCGCATGGAAAAGCGCGACCTCGCCTGTCTTCATCGCATCCTGCCAATCGCCGAACCCAGGCAGCCTGTGCCGGATGAAATCCTCCAGCGCCGCCTCCGCCTGCGCTGCTGTCACTGGCAGCGAAAAATCCAAGGCGCTGCCAAAATGCTCGCCGAAACGCGCCTCCACCAGCGCAATCACCTCGCTGGTCACCGCATCGGGCGGAAACACCGGCGTCTCAGGCGCCACCATTCCCCGGGGCAGCGCTTTGCGGTTCTCGCGGTCGAAATTCCAGCGGTCCCCAACCGGCGTTTCTCCATCCATCAGAAATCCGTAACGCCGCCGCATGTCCCGGTAGAAAAATTCCATCCGCAACGACCGCTTTCCGCGCGCCCAGGCAATGAACTCCTGAATGCGGCACAGATACCGCGTGTCGTCCCGCACCTCGACCTCGAGGCCCGCCACCTCCTGCCAATGGCGCATGTCCTCCGACAGCCGCCACTCCCCCGGCTCAGTCACCACCACGCGCCCAGGCCGATGCCGCTCTAGCGCTCGCAACATCTCGCCGCGCAAAGAGTGTGTGTTCGCAGGATCGTCGAGCGTCACATAATCCACCCGCACGCCACGCTCCCGCAGCGCCGCGGCAAAATGCCGCATTCCGGACAGCACCAGCACGATCTTCTTTTTGTGGTGCTTCACGTAGGTGCACTCGTCCTGCACCTCCGCCATCAGCACCACGTCCCGCGCTGCATCGATGTCGGACAACGTCGGCAAAGCATCGCTGAGCTGGTCGCCCAGGATCATTCGTAATGTGGCGGTCGCTGGCTTTTTCATGATGAGTGCATGGCGCTGGGGGCCTCAAGCGCAAGGAAGACAGCAGTTCTTTTTTGAAAAAAAGAACCAAAAAACTTCTGGATGTTTGAGCTGGGCCCTTCCACGATCTCGGTCCCAGGTCGCAAAAGTTTTTGGTTCTTTTTTTCAAAAAAGGACTGCTTCCCTCCTCTCCTCCCACAAGGGGCTCGACAACCGACCACCACCGCGGGGAAACTGCCGCATGTCCCTGCGCCAGCTCATGCTCCTGCGCCATGCGAAGGCCTCGCCCGCACGACTCGGCGACGACTCGACGTCGGCTGACCACGTCCGCCCCCTCAACGCCCAGGGCCAGGCTACCGCGGCCGCCATCCGCAACGCGATCCGCTCTCACGGACTGATCCCCGACGTCGTCCTGGTCTCCTCCGCCCGCCGCACGCTGCAAACCCTCGAAGGCCTCGAGCCCTGGGACGACACCCCTCTCGTCGAACCCATGGACCGCCTCTACCTCGCTCCTGCGGCGGCAATCCTGCAGGTGCTCCACAGCGTGTCCGAGACGGTGCGCAGCGCCATGGTCATCGGCCACAACCCGGGCCTTCACGACCTCGCCATCCTCCTCCTCGGTGACCAGGCGAAAATCCGCGACTCCGCCGCCCGCCGCCTCTACGGCGAATTCCCAACCGGGGGGCTGGCTGTCTTCACCGTGCCGCAACACTGGCGCGAGCTGGGGGAGGGGGGTGGCGCCCGCCTCGACCGCTTCGTCAACCCGCGCGACCTCACGGGGCAAGCGACCTGATCGAATTCGCCGATGTCGCGGACGTGCAGGCCCCCGGATCACCCGACCCGCAGCCCCCGCCTGACCAGTACGAACCCCCCGAGGTCACCTTCGTGTTCGAGCTTCCGCCCGGCGAAGCAGACCGACTGTTGCGCGCGCCTGCCATCGCCGCCCGCCGCGAAGGCCGCATACGAACCACCAGCTATCAAAACGTCTGGCATGACACGGCCACCGCGGACCTCGCTGCCGCCGGGCTCTCCCTGGCCGAATCCTCGGCAGGCTGGCGTCTCGAGCGGTTGCGGCCAGACGGCGCCACTGCCTGGCACCCCGCCACGCCGGCGCCCCTCATCGAGGCCGCCTCCGACGCGGCTGGCTTGTCAAAATCCATTCCCGGCCATCTCGTCGCCGTCGCCGCCTTCTCCGGCCGCCAGCGCTTCGCCCCGCTCGCCGGCCCGGCCAGCCTGACGATCCTCGAGGGCACCCTGCGCGGCGTCGCTACCGACAGCCCTGCCTGCCGTATCCTCCTCACTGGCACAGCGCCCGACATGGCGAACCTGGCCATCGAACTCGCCTCCAGCTTTACCCTGACCGTCCCACGCGCCGGCCTCGCCGCCGAAGCCATGGCCGTCGCAAGCGGCATGGCCCCGCACCCACGCCGCACCGGCACCGCGCGAGTCCAGCCCGGCGCCTCGGTCGAGGAAGCCCTCGTCGGCATCACCGCCTACCTGGCCGACGTCATCCTCCACTGGAGCCGCCTGGCGCCCGCAGGCGACACGCCTGAAGCCGTCCACCAGATGCGCGTCGCCGTACGCCGCCTGCGCTCGGCCATCTCCGTCTTCCGCCGCGCCGCCGGCCCCTCGCTCGACACCCTGGGCGTCCAGCTCCGCGATCTCGCCAACACCCTGGGCCCGGCACGCGACTGGGACGTCTTCACCGGCGGCACCGGCGCCGCGGTCGGCCGCGCCTTCGCAGGCGAACGCCGGGTCGAAGCCCTCCTCGCCGCCGCCGAACGACGCCGCCGCGACGCCTACAGTGCTCTTGCCGCCACGCTCGCCACCCCGGACTTCCGCCGGCTGGCGCTCACCCTGGCGACCCTCCCCAACGTCCGCCCATGGATGGAACAGACCCCTGAACCTGGCCTCCTCCAGGACAACGCGCGGACCTACGCCGCCCGCATGCTCGACCGCCGCCTCCGACACGTGACCGCTCCAGGCAACAGCCTCGCCGCCCTCCCGGCCGAAGCGCTCCACGACGTTCGCAAGCAGGCCAAACGCCTGCGCTACGCCTCGGAGTTCTTCGCCCCCTTGTTCGCCGAAAAACCGGTCCGCCGCTTCCTCGGCCGGCTCGAGCAATTGCAGGAAGCCCTGGGCGCCCTCAACGACGCCGCCGTCACCAAGACTCTTCTCGCCCAACTCGGCTCCGGCAGCGACCGCGCTTTCGCCTCCGGCGTCGTGCAAGGCTTCGTCGCGGCGCAGTCGGTGAAGACCGGCGCCGAGGTGGAGCACGTGTGGGGGAAGTTTCGGCGGCAGGAGGTGTTTTGGAAGTAGCAAGGAAGCGTCTTCTTTTTTGAAAAAAAGAAGCAAAAAACTTTTACCTGTTGGTAACGCGACTGCGGCGACGCCCAGCCCAAAATCGCAAAAGTTTTTTGGTTCTTTTTTTCAAAAAAGAACGCCTTCCTTCTCTCCTAAAGCGACGCAGGCACGTCCGCCTCAGCCAAGGCGGACGCCTGGCGGGCAGCCAATTCTTCCTCGCGGAAGTCGTCGATGAGCTCGTGGAACATGCGATGCCAGTTCAGCTTGGCGCCCAGGCGGAGAAAGACCGAGCCGAGGCCGATGGCGCTGCGGTCCATCAGGACGAATTCGCGAGGCGGCTTTACGCCGCCGGTGCGCTGCAGCCCGGCGTGGACTTTCTGCGCGATCTCCCGACCGTATTGCGGGTCGTCGCTTTCCTGAATGAGGCGCTCGCGATCCTGGATGAGGGGCTCGTAGAGAAAGCGAGCCCATTGGTTGAGCACTTCGATCTTGTCTTTCGAAAGGTTGGTGAAGCCCCAGCTCTCGTAGGCGTGCTGCGAGCGCGCTTCGTCGTTGTCTCGGACGGCTTCGAAGAGATCGATGACGCCGCGGAGAAAATGCGGACGGAACACGCGTATGGCGCCATAGTCGAGCAAATTGATGCCGTTGTCGGCACGCACCTGGTAGTTGCCGAGATGCGGGTCGCCATGGATGACGCCGTAACGGTAAAGGGGGATATACCAGGCGCTGAAAAGAGCCTTTGCGATATCGTTGCGGACTTCCAGTGGCGGATCTTCGTCGAGCACGCTTTGCAGGGCGCGGCCGGGCAACCAGCTCATAGTGAGCAAGCGTGGCGTCGTGGCTTCCATGACCGGTTCTGGAACGGTGACGCGCTCCACGTCGCGCAACATGATTCCATAGAGGCGCATCTGCGCCGCTTCGCGAATGTAGTCGAGCTCTTCGCGCAGCCGTTCGGAGAGTTCCTTGTAAATCTCTTCGTTCTGGATGGCGTTGTCCATGCGGTGATAGACCGACAGGGCCAGGCGAAGCTGGCGCAGGTCTGCCTCGACCACGCTCGGCATGTCAGGATATTGGAGCTTGCAGGCGACTTCCCGGCCGTCGTTGAGGCGGGCGCGGTGGACTTGGCCGAGGCTGGCGGCTGCTGCAGCCTCCCGGCCGAACTCCGAGAATTTGCTTTGCCAGTCTGGGCCTAGTTCGGACGCCATGCGGCGGCGCACGAAGGAGATGCCCATCGGCGGCGCGTTCGCCTGAAGCTGCGCGAGTTCGGCCGCATACTCCGGCGGCAACGCGTCCGGAACAGTGGAGAGAAACTGCGCAACCTTCATCAGCGGACCTTTAAGGCCGCCCAAGATGGCTTTCAGGTCTTCGGCATGCGCGCTGCGGTCGGTCTTGATGCCGAACACGCGTTCGCCAGCGACGCGGGCAGCAATGCCGCCCACGGCGCCGGACGTCCGCGCCATGCGGCGGATTTCACCGAACAGACTGCCGCCTGATTTCTGCGTAGGCTGCGCTGGTAACTTCGGGGCGACCGGGAGGTCAGCCATTCTTGCCTGCTTCCAACTTGCCAGTTTCCATCTCACCCGCTTCCAGCTCATCGATGAAGCCGGAGATCACATCCAGGCCGCGGCGCCAGAACGCCGGATCGGAGGCGTCAAGGCCGAACGGCGCCAGCAGCTCGCGATGCTGCTTGGTCCCGCCGGCACGCAGCATGGCGAGGTATTTTTCCTGGAAGCCGGGATGTCCCGCCTGGAACACGGCGTAGAGCGCATTCACCAGGCAGTCGCCAAAAGCGTAGGCGTAAACATAGAAAGGCGAATGGATGAAGTGCGGGACATAGGACCAAAAGACGCTGTATTCGGGGGTGAACTCGAAGACGGGGCCAAGGCTTTCGGTCTGCACCTGCAGCCAGATTTCACCGATGCGCTCCGGCAGGAGTTCACCTTTCCGCCGTTCGTCGTGCACGAGCGATTCGAAACGGTAGAAGGCGATCTGCCGCACCACCGTGTTGAGCATGTCCTCGACCTTGCCTGCGAGCATGATGCGCCGGCGTGCGGGATCGGTCTCCGCATCGAGCAGCGCGCGGAACGTCAGCATCTCGCCAAAAACGCTGGCCGTCTCGGCAAGCGTGAGGGGCGTGCCGGACATTAAATGGCCCTGCTCGCCCGCGAGGATCTGATGAACCCCGTGGCCGAGTTCGTGTGCGAGAGTCATCACGTCGCGCGTGCGGCCGTGATAATTCATCAGGATGTAGGGGTGGACCGAGGGCACCGTCGGGTGGGCGAAGGCGCCGCCCGACTTGCCCGGGCGCAGGGCCGCGTCGATCCAGCCGTGATCGAAGAAGCGGCGGCCGATTTCGCCCATAACCGGGTCGAAGCGCGAATAGGCGCCAAGCACGCGGTCCTGCGCCTGAGGCCAGGTGACAGGTGTGTCGAGGTCGCCAGGCAACGGCGCGTTGCGGTCCCAGTGTTGCAGTTTCTCCAGGCCCAGCCAGCGGGCTTTCAGCGCGTAATAGCGGTGAGAGAGGCGCGGGAAATCGCCGGTAACGGCGGTGACCAACGCTTCGACCACCTCGTCCTCGACGACGTTGGAGAGGTTGCGGTCGCTCGCCGGCGTCGGCAGTTTGCGCCAGCCGTCGATGATCTCCTTGTCTTTGGCAAGCGTGTTGGTGATCAGCGAGAAGAGCTTCGTGCGTTCGCCGAAAGCGCTGCCGATCGCCTGCGCCGCAGTGCGGCGCACCTCGCGGTCGCGGTCGGAGAGGCGGTTCAGCGTGTCGCTGACGGAAAGCTGCTCGCCGCCGACATCGATCTTCATGCCGGCCACTGTTTCGTCGAACAGCCGGCTCCAGGCAGCGCGACCGCTGACGTCGCGCTCATGGACGAAACGCTCCAGCTCGTCGGAGAGCTGATGCGGCCGCCACACGCGCAGGTCGCGCAGGAACGGGCGCCAGCGCGCGAACGCCGGGTCGGCGAGCTTCTCCTCCAAAACCTTGTCGTCGAGCTTGTTAAGCTCCAGCCGGAAGAAAAGAATGTGCGAGCTGATGTCCGTGCACCGTTCCATCATGCCCTGGTAGAAGCGCCCCGCCTCCGCATCGGTGCTGTCGGCACTGAACAGCAACTGGGCGTAGGACATGACGCGGCCGAGCCGCTCGTCAATGGCCTCATAGGTTTCCATGGCAGCGGCGAGTGCGGCACCCGAAAGGCTCGCGAGCTTGCCCGCGTGGGCGTCCGAGAAGGCACGCGCATCGGCTTCGGCGGCCGCGAGGTCGGCCTCGATCTCCGGGCTGTCCGGGCTCGGGTAGAGATCTGCCAAATTCCAGGTGGGGAGAGCCTCCGCATGCTCCGGCGACACGTGAAGAGAGCCCTCTGGGGCGGCGGTCGGTCCGGAAAGCGGCATGAGTGGCATGATCCTGTTCGGCTGGCCTGCAGCATGTAAGGCTGCAAGGCGAGGCGTCAAAGGTGCGGCACTCTAAGGCACGCACCTTGTCACTCCCGACGGCGTACCATTAGCATCGGCGCACCGCGATACGATGGCGTGATTAACACGCCGGGATCAGGCGGGAGGAACATGCCATGAGACAATCCACCGCCGTCGCGCGGCGCAGAACCGTACCTGCGCTCGCAGCGCTCGCCTGCCTTGCCGCCGGAACCGCCCTCGCCGCACCCCCAGTCGCCACCACCCAGAACGGCTCAGTCGAGGGCATCTATGCAGGCGACATGGCGGAGTTCCTGGGCATCCGTTACGCCGCGCCGCCTGTGAGAGCACTGCGTTGGATGCCGCCGCAGGCGGTGCCCTCCAGCCTGGTCAGCAACAGCGCCCGCGCCTTCGGCCCGCACTGCGCGCAACTCGCCTCCGCCTATGGCCGCGCGAGCACCTCTGAGGATTGCCTCTATCTGAACGTCTTCACGCCGAAGGCCTCGCAGGCGGCCGGCGCCAAGCCGCTGCCAGTCATGGTCTGGATACACGGCGGTGCGCTGCTGGTCGGCGAAAGCGACGACTATAACCCGGTCAAACTGGTCAACACCGGCAACACCATCGTCGTCACCCTGAATTACCGCCTCGGCTACCTCGGCTATCTCGCCACCACCGGGCTCGATACCGAAGGCCATACGGCCGCCAACTACGGGCTGATGGACCAGCAATTCGCACTCGACTGGGTCCGCCGCAACATCGCAGGCTTCGGCGGCGATCCGAACAACGTCACCGTGTTCGGCGAATCCGCCGGCGGGCTTAGCACCCTTTCCAACCTCGCCTCGCCCACCGCGCATGGCCTGTTCAACAAGGCCATCGTGGAAAGCGGCGCCTACGCGCTGAACATTCCCACCCTCGCCACGGCCGAAACCTCCGGCGCCACCGTCGCCGCCGGAATCGGCTGCAGCCCCACCGACACCGCCTGCCTGCGCAACGCCAGCGTTTCCTCCATCCTCTCGCAGGAAACATCGCCAACGCTCAGCCTGACAACCATCGTGGACGGCACCACCCTGCCGCTCACCCTCGACGCCGCATTCTCCAGCGGAAAATTCAACCAGGTGCCGATCATGAACGGCTCCAACCACGACGAATACCGCCAATTCCTCTCCACCGAAGCGGGGCTTACCGCTCAGCAATATCCGCTCGTGCTGGACTCGCTCTACGGCGCCACGCTCGGCAGCGAAATCGCCGCAAAATATCCTGTAGGCAACTACAGCCAGCCAGTATTGGCGCTGGCCGCCGTGATCACCGACCAGACTTTCGCCTGCCCCGCCCGCCGTGTGGACCGGCTCGCATCCGCCTACGTCCCTGTCTACGCCTACGAGTTCAACGACAGGAACGCGCCGGAAGACTTCCTGCCGCCGTCCGGCTACCCGTTCGGCGCCTCGCACGCCAGCGAGATCCAGTTCCTGTTCGACGTCAGCAAGCTCCCGACAGCCGCTCCGTTCACAGGAGCCGAACGGCGCCTCTCCGCCGCCATGGTCACCTACTGGACCAACTTCGCGCACAACTCGGCGCCGAGCGGCGTGTCGGTGCCGGCGTGGACCGCGTTTACCGAAAGCGGCCAGCTCATGGAGTCGCTGCAGCCGCCTACACCTAAGCCGGAGGCTAATTTCTCCGCGCTGCATGACTGCGTGTTTTGGCGGCCTTTGGTGGACGGGAAGTAAGGGGATAGGCCAGGGGCTCTGCCCCTGGACCCCGCTGGGGCCTAGAGGCCCCAGACCTCCTTAACCTTCATCGATTGATTGGCTGCGCCGCCGTTCCGGGCTCGCAACTCAGGAATGGGGTCTGGGGACGAGTCCCCAGCGGGGTCCAGGGGCAGAGCCCCTGACCTTACTTGCCTTCACCTGACGAGGCACCCGAGCCCAAGCCGCATAGAGCGCCGGCACAAAACACAAGGTCAGCACCGTAGCCGTCATCAGCCCGCCCATGATGGCAATCGCCATGGGCCCCCAGAACACTGAAAATGCTAAAGGCACGAGCGCCAAGATAGCAGCGGCAGCGGTAAGCAGGATCGGGCGGGCGCGGCGGACGGTAGCTTCGACGATGGCGTCTGTGATGCTGGCACCGTCGGCGAGGTCCGCGTCGATTTGCGAAACGAGAATGACCGAGTTTCGCATGATGATCCCGGCCAGCGCGATGAAGCCGAGCATGGCGACGAAGCCGAAGGGCGCGCCTGTGAGGAGCAGCGCTGCGGTGACGCCGATCAGCCCAAGCGGCGCGGTGAGCACGACCATGGCGACCCGGCCGAAGGATTGCATCTGGACCATGAGGAGAGCGAGCATCACCAGCAGCATCAGCGGCATGATGGCGTTCACGCTGGCCTGGCCTTTGGCGCTTTCCTCGACGGCGCCTGCAGTTTCGATGCGGTATCCTGCCGGAAGCGCGGTCCGGATCGCATCGAGCCGCGGGAGCACGGCCGCGGTGGCGACTGGCGCCTGAATGCCTGGAACGGTGTCGCCACGAGCCAGGATCATGGGTGTCCGGTTGCGGCGCCAGACGACTGGCTGTTCGAGGCCCCAGCCGATCTGCGCGACCTGGCCGAGCGGAATTGCGCGGTTATCGCCGCCCGGAAGGGTCGCTGGAATGGTGACGTCTGCGAGGCCGGCGATGTCCTGGCGCTCGGACGGGATGGCGCGTGCGATGACCGGAATGAGGTCGTTGTTCTCGCGATATTGGGTGATGGTGGCGCCCTGCTGGAGCGTCTGCAGGGTGTTGGCGACGTCTTCACTGGACAGGCCGAGCAGGCGGGCCTTGTCCTGGTCGAGGTCGATGGTGACGGATTTGGCGAGCGCTCCCCAGGATTCGCTGACGTTGCGGATTTCGGGTGTGGCCTGCATGGCGGCATGCACCTGCTTGGCGATGCCGCGCAGCGTGGCGGGGTCCGGGCCGATGATGCGGAATTGGACCGGGTAACCGACCGGCGGGCCGAGTTCGAGACGCGAGGGCCGCAGGCGGACGTCGGGAAATGGTCCGGCAGGACCGGCTTCGGCGATCTTGCGCAGCGTGGCGAGAAGGGCTTCGCGGTCTGCAATCGTCTTCATGTTGATGACGAACTGCGCGTAGTTCGGCTGCGCCAGTTCGGGGGAGAAGGCGAGAAAGAAGCGCGGTGTCCCGATGCCTGTGTAGGCGGCGTAGGTGCCGATGCCCGGCTGCGTGGCGAGAAGCTTTTCGAGGCGCGCGACCGTCGTCGCGGTGGCGGCGAAGCTCGCGCCCTCTGGCAGGCGCACGTCGATCAGGATCTCCAGCCGGTCCGAGGTGGGGAAGAATTGCTGCGGAACCTGGCCGAAGCCGGCCAGAGAGGCGGCGAAGGCCGTGACCGTCGCGCCGATCACCAGCCACCGGTGGCCGATGCACCACAGGACCATGCGGCGGAAGCGGCGGTAGAGCGGGCTCGCATACGGGTCGTGGTGAGCCGCGTCCGGCTTCGGCTTCGCCAGAAGTGCAGCGCCCAGGAATGGCACGAAGAAGACGGCCACCAGCCAGGAAAGGATCAGGGCCAGGCCGACCACCCTGAAGATATCCTGCGTGTATTCGCCTGTGCTGGACCGGGCGAGGCCGATCGGCAAATAGCCGGCGGCGGTCACCAGGGTGCCTGTGAGCATCGGGAAAGCCGTGGACGTGTAGGCAAAGCTGCCTGCGCGAACCCGGTCGAAACCCTGTTCCAGTTTCACGGCCATGGTCTCGATGGCGATGATGGCGTCATCCACCAGCAGCCCAAGGGCGATGATCATGGCGCCCAGCGAAATGCGCTGCAGGTCGATGCCAAGCAGCTTCATGCCGACGAGAACGCCCGCAAGTACCAGCGGCACGCTGATGGCGACGACGATGCCTGTGCGCCAACCCAGCGTCACGAAGCTGACCAGGAGAACGATGGCGAGAGCTTCGACGAAACTCTCCTGGAAATCGCCCACGTCGCGCGCGACCACTTGGCTCTGGTCGTTCAACCGCGCGAGATGGACGCCAAGCGGAAGCGTCGGGGTGATGTCGGCCACGCGGGCCGCGACGCGCCGCCCGAGGTCGAGCACGTTGCCGCCTTCCGCCATCGTCAGGCCCAGGCCGAGTGCCGGCCGTCCGTTCAGGCGCATGGTGGAAACGGGAGGCTCCACAGTGGTCCGGTGGATGCTGGCGAGATCGGCGAGGCGCAGCAGGTGGCCGCGGGCCTGGATGGGGAGCTTCAGCAGTTTCTCGACGGCGTTCGCGGCGGGATGGGTGCGCACGCGTATGCGGTCGTTCGCCGTGTCCACGAAGCCGCTCGCGACGACGCTGTTCTCCGTGCGTATGGCGGCGAAAACCTGCGGCAGGGTCAGGCCGAGTTCGGCCAGCTTGCGATAGGAGAAGTCCAGCTCGATGCGCTCGTCCTGCAGGCCGAACAGGAGAGCCTTGCCGACGCCAGGTACGGGCAGAAGCTGCTCGCGTATGTCCTCCGCGACGTGGCGAAGTTCGGGAAGCGTAAACCCGTCGCCGGTGAGGCCGTAGAGCAGCACATAGGTGTCGCCGAATTCGTCGTTGAAGAACGGCCCCTGCACGCCAGGCGGAAAGCTGGTGGCGATGTCGCCGATCTTCTTGCGCACCTGATACCAGAGGCCCGGCACAGCGCCGGGCGAGACGTCGTCGCGCAGGCTGACGGTGACGACAGTGTGGCCAGGCTGGGTCTGGCTCTGCGTGTAGTCGAGATGGGCGAGGTCCTCGAGCTTGCGCTCGATGGGGTCGGTGACGAGGCGCGCCATCTGGTCCGCGTCGGCGCCCGGCCAGTCGATGGAGATGACCATCTGCTTGATCGTGAACGCAGGGTCCTCGGCGCGGCCAAGCGTGAAATAGGCCCAGGCGCCCGCCGCGGCGAGCATGAGCATGGCGAAGAGGGTGAGCTGCCGATGGCGCAGCGCGAGGGCCGAGAGGTTCATCGCGAGGTCCCCTGCCAGGCGACAAGCGCCATGTCAGGCCCGATCTGCGCGGTGCCCGCGGTGACGATTTTTTCGCCTTCCTTCAGGCCGGATCGGACGACGACGGTGCCGTCGCCTGTGTAGCTGGCGATCCCGACCGGCCGCAGGTGGGCGCGCTGGGTTGGCACATCGAGCACCCACACGGCCGGATGGCCCGCATCGTCCGTCAGTGCCGAAGCCGGCAGCAGGGCGACGCTGGGACCGCCGAGTCCGAAACGGACGGTGGCCGTCATGCCCAGCGAAAGCAGGTCAGGCGGCGTGCCGGCAACGGAGAGCTTGACCGTGAAAGTGCGTGTGGCGGGGTCGGCCAGCGCGCCGATCTCCCGAACCTTGCCCTGCAGGACCTGATCGGGTGCTGCCCATAGGCTGACCGTGACATCGCCGGCGCGCCGGACATCGGCCAGGCGGTTCTCGGGAACATCGACCCAGATTTCGGTCTGGTCCGTGTGGGCCAGGCTCGCGACGGCCTGGCCGGCGGTGACGACCTGGCCAACCTGCACCGGAAGCGCAGTGATGACGCCATCGGCGTCAGCGCGGAGGCTGCCATAGCCGCTCTGGTCATGGGCAAGCGCGAACTGCCTCTGAGCCTGGACAAGCCGGGCGTTGGCCATGCGGCTGGCGGAAACCCGTCGGTCGTATTGCGAGGCGAGATAGGCGGCAGAGGTGCGGCCCAGCGCCTCGTAGCGGGCAAGGTCGGCGCGTGCGTTCGCGGCGTCTGCCTCCGCGGCCTGAAGTGCTGCCTGGCTCGCCTGTTCGGAGAGCTGCAGGTCGGCCGGATCAAGGCAGGCCAAAATCTGGCCGGCGCGCACATGGTCGCCGATTTCGATGGGACGGGCGACGACCTTGCCGGCAACACGAAAGGCAAGATCCGCCAGCGTCCGGGCCTGCACCGTGCCCGAAAGCGTGAGAACGGCGCCCGGCCTGGTCAGGGCAACCGTCATGACACGTACTGGGCTAGGGGGAGCGGCGGCTCCTGCGAGAAGGCCGGCTGTCAGGGTAGCGAGGGCAATGCGTTTGAGCATGGTGGCACCTCTTCCGTGGTGCAGCATGCTATAAGCTAACTTTGTTCAGTTAACAATGGTAAGTTAACGCTGCTCAGCTATTTTTTGCAGAGACCCTTCACGGCCATGTCGATGACAAGGTCGGTCAGCGCAGCCGGATCCGACTCAACAACCTCCGGCATCGTCAGCAGAACGGCCATCGCGCCGTGCACGCACGCCCACAAGGCTTCCGCCATGAGGCTGGAGGATTTGTCTGGGTAATGGCCTTCCGCGATCATCGCCTCCACCCCGTTCTGCAGGATGGCGAAGGTCATGTCCGCCTCCGTGATGTCGGCGCAGGGATCAGGTTCGCCGCGGCGGCCCTGACGGAGAAAGGTCAGGCGGTATTCGTCCGGGCGGCTCAGGGCGAAATCACAGTAGGCGCGCAAACCCGCCCGCAGATTTTCCATGGCAGGCCGTCTCGGGTCGTTGGCGGCTTCCAGCACCACCAGAAGGGCTGCGAAATGCTCCTCGGCGATGGCCTGGAGAATCGCGTCCTTGTCAGGAAAATAGACGTAGAGAGCCGTGGCGGAGACGCCGACCTCTGCCGCGATGCGGCGCATGGTGACCTCTGGAACGCCTTCCTCGACGAACAGCCGCTTGGCGGCAGCCAGAATCTCGGCCTGGCGGGCGGCGCCCTGGCCGCGCGGCTTGCGTGTGCGCACCGGTGGGTGGTTCAGGTGGTTCATAACTGAACAACGTTAAGTTAAGTCGGCCAATGGGTCAAGAATGTTGTCGTGAGCCGGTGTCGGCGTCAGGCAAAACCCTGGCGCGATACCACCGTTGGCGCGGGGAACTTAAGATTGGATGGACGCCATGCCCGCTGCCGTGATCTTCGACGTCGATGGAACGCTGGTCGATTCCGTCGGACAACATGCGGCCGCCTGGCACGACGTATTCGCCGACTTCGGCCATGACGTCGATACGGACGCGATCCGGCTGCAGATTGGCAAGGGTGGCGACCAGCTCATGCCGGTGTTCCTCGATGAGGCCGTCGTCAAATCACAAGGCGAGGCGATCACCAAGGCGCGCGCCAAAATCCTGAAAGAGCGTTACATGGACAGCATCCTGCCGTTCCCCGATGTCCGCGCTTTGTTCGAGCGGCTGCGCGCAGACGGCATAAAGATCGCCCTGGCATCCTCGGCCAAGACAGATGAGCTGGATTTCTATGTAAAGCGCGCGAACATCGAGGGCCTTTTCGATGTCGCGACCTCATCGGACGACGCTAACCGGACAAAGCCGCACCCCGATATCTTCAACGCAGCCCTGGATCGTCTCGGTAAACCCACGCCCTCGACTGTGCTGGTCGTAGGCGATTCGCCCTATGATGCCGAGGCCGCCGCCAAGGCGGGCGTGAAAACGATCGGCCTGCTCGGCGGCGGCTTTCCGCAAGCCGTTCTCAAGAAGGCCGGCTGCATCGAGATCTATCGCGATCCGGCCGATTTGCTGGCGTCCTATTCGCGTTCGGCACTTGCACGCCTTTAAGAAGCATCTTTTGTTTCCTAGTGCTCTTGAGGCGCGGCTTTTAAGATCAACCACGAAGACGCGGAGCCCCGAAAATCCGCGGAGGGCAGAGCCCTCATGATGCAGAAAACGACGGCACGTTCTCCTCTTCTTCGCGAACCTTCGTGAACTTCGTGTCTTCGTGGTTGATCTTCGAATGACGCCGCAAAGGCGAACGCGGGCGGGAGAGCGCTAACCCTGAAGAACGTCCACTGCCATGGACTTCACCAAAACCAGAACCGCCGCGTCCGCTCGAAGATCCAAGCGGCGGGCAGCATCCAAGGTGATGCGCGCCAGCAAGGGCCCGGCGCCGCCATCAAGCGTAATCAGCGCGGCATGCGCAGAAGCATCTTCCGCAACGGCCAGGATCGTGGCGGGGAAAACATTGTTCACGCTCAGCATCGGCCGAAGATCGATACTGGTATCAGGCCGCGCTAGGATGACTTCGCGTGCCTGGATCAGCAGCCGCGTCCGGCTGCCAATGGGTGCGTCCACCAGGGGAACCAGAAAGCATTGAGGCCCTGCCTCGATGGTGGTCAGCCGGCGCGCAGGATCATGGGCCGCTATAAAACCCTGCAGCACCCCTGTCGCATCGTCTCGCAACGCCAGCGGCAAATCCACACGCGCAGCAAGCGCGGCAAGCGGCCCCTGCGCAATCACCCGCCCAGCCGACAAAAGAACCAGCGTGTCGGCGAGCACAAGCACCTCGTCCAAAGAGTGGCTGCTGTAGACAATAGGGATGCGCAAAGCGGACCGCAGGCGCGCGAGATACGGCAGGATCTCGGAACGCCGGGCCTGGTCGAGGGCAGAAAGAGGTTCGTCCATCAGCAATAGCCGCGGCTGACTGAGCAGAGCGCGCCCGATGGCCACCCGCTGGCGTTCGCCCCCTGAAAGCGTCGCGGGCCGCCGCTGCAGCAGCGGCTCTATACCCAGCAAAGCGACCGTCTCGTCGAAGCCGATGCGGGGAGGCGCGGCTCCGGCACGGCGCAAACCATAACGAAGGTTCGCCTCCACGCTCATGTGCGGAAACAGCAGCCCGTCCTGAAACACCATGCCGATGCCGCGACCCTGCGGCGGCAGTGCATGGAGCGCCTCGCCGTCGAGCATGACGGTCGCTTGGCCCGACCCCGGCAGCCCTGCCATGGCGGCCATGACGCTGGACTTGCCAGCACCCGAAGGACCGAACAACGCCACCACACCGGGCGTCGGCGCTTCGAAGGCAACATCGAGGGTGAAATCGCGGCGCACCTGAGTGGCCCGAACGGCGAGTGTCACCCGCGCCGGCCAAGCCGTGCAGAGATGCCGATCCGGGCCGCCAAAACTTCGGAGAAGCCCAGTCCTGCCACCGCCAGGATGATGGAGAACAGCGCCAGCCTTGCAGCCTCCGCCTCGCCGTCCGGCATCTCCAAAGCGTTGAAGATCGCAAGCGGCAAGGTCTGCGTCTGGCCGGGGATGTTTGCGGCAAAGGTGATGACGGCGCCGAACTCACCAAGGCAGACCGTGTAGCCGAGTACGGCCGCCATCAGAACGCCGGGGGCGGCAAGCGGCAAGGTGATGCTGATCAGACGGTCGATGAAACCGGCGCCGAGCGAGCGCGCGGCCACCTCGAGCCGAGGGTCCACCGCCTCCAGCGCCAGCCGCACCGAGCGCACCATGATCGGAAAACTCATCACCGTGCAGGCGAGCGCCGCACCCGCTTCCGTAAACGCCAGCCTGATGTGAAACACGCGCCACAGGAGCGCGCCGGCTGGCCCCTGAACACCGAAAATCACCAGCAGCAGCCAGCCCGTCACGACAGGTGGCAGCGCCAGCGGCAATAGCACCAACGCATTCAGTATGCCCCGGCCTGGGAAGCGGCCCCGTGCGAGAAGCACCGCGGTCGCAGTGGCAAGCGGCAACCCGACACCGACCGCACGCGCAGCTACGCCGAGGGTCAGCAGAACCGCCTGGCGTTCTTCGTCGGAGAAGATCAGTGCCTCCGCCTTAGGGTTTTGTGAATCCGTAGTGGCGGAACACGTCCTGCGCCGGCGTCGTGTGGAGGTAATGCAGGAATTCGCGCGCCTCCTTGGTATCGCCCGCCCGCACCACGGCGAAGGGGTAGTTGATAGGATCGTGGCTCTCCGGCGGAAAGACGCCCGCGACAGCCAATGTCTTGCTCACCTGCACGTCGGTTCCATAGACGATGCCTGCTGGCGCTTCGCCATGCTCCACGAGAAGGAGCGCTGCACGCACCGACGCCGCGGGCGCCAGCCGGTCCCGCGCGCGCTCCCACACGCCGAGCTTCTGCAGCGACTGCTGCGCGTAAATGCCCGCCGGGACCGCTTTCGGATCGCCTATAGCTAGCCGGCCGGTCGCGCCGAGCACCGTGTCGATGGCGAAATTCTTCTCGATCTTCAGCGGGTGAACCGACGCCTTCGGCTCCACCAAAACAAGATCGTTGCTCAGCAAAACGTCGCGCGTTCCGGTGGCGATCAGATCATGCCGGCCCACGTCGTCCATCCATTTCTCGTCCGCGCTGGCGAACACATTCGCCGGCGCGCCATGCTCGATCTGCTGCGCCAGCGTCGCGCTGTTAGCGAAGGAGAACACCGGCTTCTCATGCCCCGCGGCCGCCCACAAAGCGCCGATGTCCTGCATGGCATTGGTCAGGCTGGCGGCCGCGAACACCGTGAGCGGAGCAGCGCCCGCCGTGGCGGGAGCGAGGCAAAGGGCAATCAGGAGAAGACGCTTCATCGCGCGGGACATCCTTCGGGTCGGCGCAAGCCTACCATTCGCGGCCATGGCTCGGAAGGGTTGCCAGATGCAACGCGAAGCCGCGGGGGACAGGAAGGAAGGACTTCTGTTTTGAAAAAAGAAGCAAAAAACTTCTGGACTGTTGGCTCGGCACGTCCTCAGGCTCGGCCAAAAGTCGCAAAAGTTTTTTGCTTCTTTTTTTCAAAAAAGAAGTCCTTCCTTGCTTCTACCCTTCCAACACGCCCGCATATTCCGCCCCCTAAGCAATATGCTAACCTCCCGCTCATAGATGACCCGATAGGGTCGAAGAGGGGAGAAGGCCGTGCCTGACGTCGCTTGGAACGGAAAACGCTGGGGCGTCAATTACAAATGGCCCGACTCAGGCGAGCTTTGGAGCGAGCCCTGGGGCAACAGCGAGGCTCACTGGTTCGGTTCGCTCTACCCGCGTCTGCACCGGCTTCTGCCCGCGAAATCCGTTCTCGAAATCGCACCAGGTTTTGGCCGCTGGACCAAGTTCCTCCTCAGCGCATGCGACTCCTACCTCGGCATCGATCTCGCGGAACAATGTGCCGAAGCCTGCCGGGCACGTTTTAGCGGCGCCCCCTATGCGCGCTTTGCCAGCAATGACGGCTACAATCTGGATGCCGCCAAGGACGGAACAATCGACTTCGTCTTCTCCTTCGATTCGCTTGTCCACGTCGAAAAGGATGTGCTCGAGAGCTACCTTCCCCAGATCGTGCGCAAGCTGGCGCCAGGCGGTGTCGCTTTCATCCACCACTCGAATCTTCTGCCGCTTCTGTTGCAAACGACGTCGAAACGCAACTTCCACTCGCGTGCGCGCACCGTATCGGCGGATATCGTCGCTAATCTCATCGAGGCCGCCGGCGGCATCGTTCTCGTCCAGGAAGTGATCAACTGGCGTGACCCCAACCTTATCGATGCGCTGACGACATTCGGCCGTGCGAGCGACTTCCCCGATCGCACGACCACACGGCTGACCAACCCCCGGTTCATGGAGGAGGCAGCCCTGATCAAGGACTATCAGCATCCCTACACAACGCTGATGGAACAGAGATAGCGCGCGACGGCCCTATCTCTGCAAGCCGACCACGTGCCGCCCCGAGCGGCCGAGGTCGAGGTTGAAGCCGTCCTGACAGATCAGCTTACGCATCATGGCGTTCGTCGCATCGACGCCGGCGCGCCTGGTGTGCGTTTCCATGACGATCGTCCTGATGCCGGTGAGGTCCGCTTCCGTCAAAAGATCGGTCTCGCCGCCTTCGATGTCGCAAATCAGGACGGTTGCCTGGTGCTCGGCGATCTTGTCCTCGAGACAAATGGTCTGCACCTCGACCAACTCCGTAATGTCCTTCTCGCGATGATCAGCGAACAGGCGTGACGCCCAAAAATCCTTGGCGATACCAAACGGCACCAACGATTGCGCCAAGAGCGCACTGCGGCGGTTCGCCAGGACACCGACATGGCTTGCTATCTCCGACAGATCGTTCCGCGCAAAATTCGCCTGCGCATCACTGACGATCTGAGGATTGGCATCGAACGTAAGAACGTTCCCGGCACCCGCGATGGCAGCTGCCGTCATGGTGACGGCGCCGATGGCAGTGCCGACCTCCAGAACCCTGTCGCCATGCGCGACAAAGTCCCCCACGAGCTGGCGTTCGTGCAACTCGTAACGCCCGGTGCGCAGTGCCCTGACGACCGATTTGCCGTAGCGTACAGGAGGCGCGAACACATCGAAGCCGCCGACCTGCACGATGTCCGCGTGCTCTGGCTTCAAAGACGAATGTTCATGCAGGAGAACGCCGAACACCTCGCACTCGCAGAAATCGAGGTAGTCCGTGGTTTCGAGTATCAGGCGAATGTGCCTCACGGCATATCCAGGAGCGAAATTCAGGAGGATCTGTCTATGGCCCACCACATCCGCCTGCTTCCGCAGCATGGTGTTCCATTTTTTGCCATCGAGCGATCCGGCGATGCGGATTTTCGTCAACCGCTCAAGACGGCTTTGCCGTGCATGCAACCTGATGGAGTCCACCCTATGGGGACGCTCCAGATCCACCTGCCACCACGGACTCTTCTCACGCGCCGTATGGCAGAGCCCGCGTCGTGTCGAGCCATTATTCGCAAGCCGCGCAGCGGCTGCTTTGGTCTCCGCCATCGCCCATTCGCCAAGCGAACTCTGAGTGGCAGGCTTGTGCAGGGCAAGGTTCGTTCGCGCGGTCATATCCATCTCGCAGCCTACTCGTGTCGCTCTACCACGCTATCCTCCGAGGCTTCCTCCTCGAAAGCGTTTTCGCTGCCTGAAAGATACCGGACAACCGGCCCGTTGCCGGTGGCGAGCACCTGCTCTCCAGAGAGGCGCGCACCCAGAACACGATCCACCAGGCTGAGGCATCCATCGGAGAATTTGCGAAAAAACACGCATCCGGATCCCATGATGAAATCAAATTCCTGATCGGACCGGAAAACGTAAGGCATCGGCTTGCGGCTCCAGTCCGCGCCCATCATGGCGAACTCGCTCCTCGCCGCAGGATCGACGATCTTCAGCAGGCAATGAAAGAACAACTCGTCCGGAATGGCGGTGAACCTCAACACTTCCTCGTAATCGGGATCGGCTTCCAGTTGCGCGAGCATCCGCTCGAGCAAAGCGTCGGTCACGCTGAACCACTGGCGTCCCTTGAACACCCTGAAGCTGCGTGTGCGTTTCAGGCGCCTGACAGCCATCGCACGGCGCACCAGCGCGAAATCCTCCGGATCGAGATGCCGGTCGAGGTGCGTTCCCGGCTTGCTGAACGCGCCGATCGACGTATCGGGAAGGTAGATGCGTTCAATCCGCGCATAGCTCTTGTCACCCGGCAACTGCTCGACGAAACGCAAGGTGTGCGCTGGCCGCGGCAGGAGTTTCACCAGCGCCTCGTTGTCGATCAACGGCAGGCTATCGCCCGAAATCAGCGCATAGGCGGCGAACGGTCCCGCCGCCCGCGCCGCGCGGAACAGCGCGAGTTCCGCTTCGATCATGCTGTAGCCGCCCCAGAAAACCGATTGGCGTGCCTCGATGAACACGATCCTTCGCGTCGCCCCGATAGAGAAGCGCGCCATGTCCGCTTTGGCATCGAGGTGGCAGAACACCGTGATCTGCGGATGGTCGAGCGCTTCCACCATCCGGTGAAAAACACCCGGGTTGGCGTGCGCCAGGATCAGCACAGCGAGCGTAGGCCTGTCGCTCGTGGAGCCGTCACTTGTGGGAGAGGGCATGATGGACGTGTCGGGTTTCCACACGGTGATGCGGTCGAGCGGGCAGGGGCTCCGCCAGACCTTGCCCACCATACCATCGGGCGTGCAAATCTAGCGCATGACCAAGCCGCCCCGCTTCGGCGACAGCCGCCGGATGCGCATCGGCATCCTGGGCGGCAGCTTCAACCCCGCCCACGCCGGCCACATCCATTTCGCCACTACCGCGCTAAAACGCCTGCGTCTCGACCAGGTCTGGCTCTTGGTGTCCCCAGGCAACCCGCTGAAGGATGCCAACACCATGGCGCCGCTTGCCAAACGCCTCGCCTTCGCCACTGCACGCGCCGCCGAAGCCGACCCCACCGGCCGGCGCATCATCGCCACCGATATCGAGCGCCACCTGAATACCCGCTACACGCGCGACACGCTGCGCGCGCTCCACACCCGCTTCCCGAAAATCCGCTTCGTCTGGCTCATGGGCGCAGACAACCTCACCCAACTGCCGCACTGGCGCGACTGGATGGGCATCGCCCGCCAAACGCCCTTTGCGATACTGCCCCGCCCACCCTACAATCATGCCGCCCTGGCAGGGCAGGCAGCGCACCGTCTCGCACGATGGCGCCGCCGGTCCGCCGGAGCCGCCACGGTCGCAGGCGCTAAACCGCCCGCATGGGTCTTTCTGGGTGGCCGGGAAGATCCGTCGTCGGCCACAGAACTGCGCAAGCAGGCAGCCGGCGCCGCTTTGATACCAGGAGAACACCTATCGCCCGCAAACCAACCCCGCCGCCCGCCGAACCAGGCGCCGCCAAACCGGCTGCCAAGCGGCGCGTCCCCAAAGTCGCCGTAAGCCTCGTCGAAGCGGCGAAATCCCCAGGCACACCGCGCAAGAAAGCCGCCGTCGCCGGCCCGCGCCGGGCAGCGCCCAAACGCGAAATGCAGGGTGACGCCGAAGCCCTCGACCGCCTGCAATCCGTCATCGTCACCAGCCTCGAGGACGACAAGGCCGAGGAAGTCACCGCCCTCGACCTCGCCGGCCGCGCCTCCTTCGCCGACCGCATGGTCATCGCCACCGGCCTCGCCGACCGCCAGATCGTCGCCATGGCCACCCACCTCGAGGAAAAGCTGCACGCCGCCGGCGTCAAGCGCGTACGAATCGAAGGCGCACACGGCTCGGACTGGGTCCTGATCGACGCAGGCGACATCGTCATCCACCTCTTCAAGCCAGACGCCCGCGCCCTCTACGCGCTGGAGAAAATGTGGGGCGCGGAGTTCGACGAACCGGCCGTCCAAGCCGGCTGATGTGCGCCTGATCGCCATAGGCAAGCTGCGTTCCGGACCCGAACGCGACCTCTTCGACCGCTACAACGACCGTCTCCGCCCCAAGCTCGTCGTCACCGAGCTTCCCGAAGCCACCGGCGCCCCCGCCGAAATCAAGCGCCGCGAAGGCGAAGCCATCCTCGCCGCCCTGCTCCCCCAATCGCGTGCCATCGCCCTGGACCTGGGCGCCGAGGCCCCCACCAGCGAAGCCCTCGCCAAACTCCTCGAAACCTGGCTGGCCACAGCCAAACCTCTCGCCTTTATGATAGGCGGCGCCGAAGGCCTCTCAGCTCCGGTCCTGGCCCGAGCCGATCACGCCCTATCCCTGGGCCCCCTGACCTGGCCCCACTTCCTGGTCCGCCCCCTCCTGGCCGAACAACTCTACCGAGCCCGCTGCATAGCCACCGGCCACCCCTACCACCGCGCGGGCCGACCCTGAACTGTCATCACGAGGAGCCGCTTGGCGACGAAGCAATCCAGAGCAAGTGCCGAGCCGGCGCCTACCCAAGCAACCCAGCCACCGCCCCACTCAAACAAGTCGCCACCGTGCCGGACAAGATAGACCGCAACCCCAGCGCCACGATCTCCCCGCGGCGCTCAGGCACCATGGCCCCCATCCCTCCAATCATAATCCCCAAGCTGCCAAAATTCGCAAAGCCGCACAGCGAGAAAATGACAATCAACCGCGCATGCGCCGACAACGTCCCAGCCGGCAGCCCAGCCAGCTGCAAGTAGGCGACAAATTCGTTCAGAACCGTCTTCACGCTCATCAGCGAAGCAACCGTCCCGGTCTCGCGCCAATCCACGCCCATCAGCCACATCACCGGCCTGAACGGATAAGCCACCAACCCCTGCAACGTCAGCGGATCGCCACTCCCATGCGGCAGCGCAGCCAGAAAAATATTCACCAGACTCACCAAAGCCACCGTCACCAGCAGCGTCGTCACAATACCCACCAGCGGCGCCACCCCCTCTGCCGTGCCGCGCGCCAGCGCATCCATCACGCTCGCCGGACGCTCCTTCGCCAACGAAGCCGCATCCGTTTCGCTGGCCCCGAAAGGCACCAGCAACGCCGCCACGGACAAAGCCGCGGGCGTGCTGATCACGCTCGCCACCAAAATCAAGCTCAACGCATCCGGCATCACCGGCGACAAAACCGTCGCGTAAAGCACCATCATCGTGCCCGCGACGCCCGCCATCCCGCAACTCATCAAGGCAAACAATTCACCCCTCTGCAGCCGCGCCAAGTAGGGCCGTATCAGCAAAGGTGCCTCGATCATGCCGAGAAAAATATGCACGGCCGCCCCAAGCGCCAGCGCGCCGCCAATCCCCAAGGTCCGCCGCAACACCCAGGCAAAAGCGTTGGTCAAAAGCTGCAACAAACCCAAATACAGCAGCAACGAACTCAGCGCGCTGATGACCAGCACCAGCGGCAGGATCTTGAACGCCAGCACCAGGCTTGCGCCAGGATGCGTCTCTACAAACGGCAAAGGCCCACCGCCCAGATAGCCAAAAACGAACGCTGTCCCCGCATCGGTCGCCCGCTGCAACGCATCCATCGCATGGTCCAGCACCAGCACCACGCCGCGCGCCGACGCCGAGTGCAGCAGGATCATTACCAGCACCACCTGCAACAACAGGCCGCCAATTACGACGCGCCAGGGTATTTGGCGCCTGTCTTCGCTGAGCGTCCAGCACAGGGCTAGAAGAAGAGGAATCCCTAGGAGGGCTTGCACCGCTAGGAAAACTTCTTTTTTGAAAAAAAGAAGCAAAAAACTTTTGCGACCTGGGACCGAGATTGCGGAAGTGCCGGGCGAATAAAAGTTTTTTGGTTCTTTTTTTCAAAAAAGAACTCCCTTTCTTTCATCAAACCCGCAGAGCCCGTTCCAACATCCCAAGCCCCTCATCCAGCACATCATCCTGGACAGTCAAAGGCACCAAAACCCGAATCACGTTTCCATAAACTCCGCAGGACAACAGGATCAGCCCTTCCTTCACCGCCTGAGCGGTCACCCGCCGCGTCGCCTCCGCATCCGGCTCCGACCCGCCGCGATCCTTGAATATCTCGAACCCGATCATCGCACCCGGCCCTCGAATGGCCCCGATAGGCAACGTATCGTTGCGATGCGCCAGCGCCGTCAGCCGCTCCTTGATACGTCCCCCGATCGCATCGGCGCGCGCCAGCAAACCCTCGTCTGCGATGACGTCCAGCACGGTGAGCGCCGCCGCACACGCGATCGGGCTGCCCGCATAAGTGCCGCCCAATCCACCTGGCTCGGCCGCCTGCATGATCGCCTCGCGCCCTATGACGCCAGCCAGCGGAAACCCGCCTGCGAGCGATTTCGCCACCGTCACCAGGTCCGGCTGCACCCCACTATGCTCGATGCCGAACATCTTGCCTGTGCGCGCGAAACCCGACTGCACTTCGTCAGCAATCAGCAAAATCCCATGCTGGTCGCAGATCTTCCGCAACCCCAGAAGCAACTCGTCGGGCGCCTGATAGAACCCGCCTTCGCCCTGAATGGGCTCCACAATGATCGCCGCCACACGCGACGGCTCGATATCCGCGCGGAACAAAAACTCCAGCGCCCTGAAGCTATCCTCCACCGTCACGCCGTGGTGCTCGATAGGGAAGGGGAGGTGATAGATCTCCGGCGGAAACGGCCCGAACCCGCGTTTGTAGGGCAGCGTCTTCCCGGTCATGGCACTGGTCAGGATGGTGCGGCCATGGAACGCCCCGGTGAAAGCGATGATCCCGGGCCGCCCCGTCGCAGCGCGCGCGATCTTCACAGAATTCTCCACCGCCTCCGCGCCCGTCGTGAAAAAAATCGTCCGCGCCGATCCCTCGAAAGGTGCGAGCGCATTCAACCGCTCCGCTAATTCGACATAGGGCTCGTAAGCCACCACCTGCACACAGGTATGGGTGAACCGGCTCATCTGTTCGGTCGCCGCCGCAATCACCCGCGGATGACAGTGCCCGGTATTGAGCACCGCAATCCCGCCTGCGAAATCGATGAACCGCCGTCCCTCGACGTCCCACAATTCCGAGTTCAGTGCCCGCTCTGCATAGAGCGTGGTGGCGTGCGTCAGCGCCCGCGGCACCGCCGCCTGGCGCCGGGCGAAGAGGGCGGCATTGGTCTGCGTATCCATGGTCTTGTCGCGTTTTCCGGATGAAAGGGCGTGGCATCCATAGCACACGCCGAAATCCCGTCGATGCGGCGAGCAATCGCCCTTGATTTTCGCTCTTCGTTACGTCATGCCACAGCCATGGCACGCTCCGGTTGCAAGATCCTGTTGATGCTGCTGATCGGCGTGGTCCTGGTCGCGCCTCAGGCGAAGGCCCAGAACCTGACAGGCATGACGTCGCTCGCGACCGGCCAGGCGTTGCCGCCATCCATGGCCCGCGACCTCTACGTCTCGAAGGTGCTCGAGGAAGCCCGCGCCCAGGGCGTTCCGCCCGCCCTCGCAGACGCCGTCGCCACAGTCGAAAGCGGCTACAACGCGCTCGCCCGCGGCACCTCCGGCGAGGTGGGCCTGATGCAGATCCTTCCCAACACCGCTGCGATGCTCGGCTTCACCGGCTCCGTTTCCGAGCTTTTCGTGCCTCCCACCAACATCCACTACGGTGTCGCCTATCTGGCACGCGCCTGGGCGATGAGCGGCGGCAGCGTCTGCCGCGCACTCATGAAATACCGCGCCGGCTGGGGTCAGGAGGGCTTCTCCCCCCTCTCCATCAGCTACTGCGCCCGCGCCAGCGCCTATCTCGACAGCCAAGGCATCGTCCTGGCCGACGCAGACATGCCCGACCCCGCCCCAGCCACCGCCGCCAAATCCGACCCCTACGCCATAGCGGTCGCCCCCGCCCTGGTTGCCCAAAACGCCGCCTTCGTCACAGCCATCCGCTCCCACGTGACCGTCCCGCAGGGCCGCGCCGCTCGCCGGAAACATTCGTAATCAGGCTTGGACTCCGTGTCTTAGTGGTTGATCTAGCGATATACCCGCTCAGCTAAGACCAACGTACAGCCCCGCACCGCCATGGCGCCCGGGGCGAACAAGGAGCCTCCATGCCCATCCCGCGTCCCGTCATGCTGCTCATTCTCGACGGCTTCGGCTGGCGCGAGGACCAGGCGGACAATGCCGTGGCGCTGGCCGCCACCCCGAACTTCGACCGCCTCTGGAAAGCCGGCCCCCACGCCTTCCTCCACACCAGCGGCAGCGACGTCGGCCTTCCCGTCGGCCAGATGGGCAACTCCGAAGTGGGCCACCTCAACATCGGCGCCGGCCGCGTCGTCCGCCAGGAACTCGCCCGCATCGGTGCCGCCATCGACGACGGCAGCATCGCCGAAGCCCCGGCCCTGCTTCACCTCATCGATGTCGCCCGACGCTCAGGCGGCACCTGCCACCTGCTCGGCCTGGTCTCGGACGGCGGCGTCCACTCTCACCAGGAACACGGTGTGGCGCTCGCACGCGTCCTGGCCGAAGCCGGCATCCCCACCGCCGTCCACGTGCTGACCGATGGCCGCGACACCGCCCCCAGCAGCGCCGCCGGCTACATCGAGGATTTCGCAGCCCAGCTCCCGCCATCGGCCACCATCGCGACAGTCAGCGGCCGCTACTACGCCATGGACCGCGACCACCGCTGGGACCGAGTCCATCGCGCCTGGTCAGCCATCGCGCTCGCGGAAGGCGACCGCTTTGCCACCGCGCAGGAAGCCATCGCCGCCGCCTACGCCCAGCAGGTCACCGACGAATTCATCGTCCCCAGCGTCATTGGCCCCCACCAGGGCATGCGCCAGGGCGACGTCCTCCTCAGCTTCAACTTCCGCGCCGACCGCATGCGCGAACTCCTGGCAGCCCTGCTCGAGGAGAGCTTCGACGGCTTTCCCCGCCCCGACGTGGTCCTTCCTTCGGCGGCAGTCGGCATGACCCAATACAGTGAAGAACTGTCAGCCAGCATGGGCGCGATCTTCGCCCCGATCCCGCTTCACCGCATCCTCGGCGAAGTCGTCGCCGACGCCGGCCGAACCCAGCTCCGCATGGCCGAAACCGAGAAATACCCTCACGTCACCTACTTCCTGAACGGCGGCGAGGAGACCCCCTACAAGGGCGAGGACCGCATCATGGTCCCGTCTCCCAAAGTCGCCACCTACGACCTGCAGCCGGAAATGTCGGCCCCCGAACTCACCGACCGCGCCGTCGAAGCCATCGACTCGGCGAAATACGACCTGATCGTCATGAACTTCGCCAATCCCGACATGGTCGGCCATACGGGCAGCCTGCCCGCCGCAATCAAAGCCGTCGAAACCGTGGACACCGGCCTCGGCCGTATCGCCGACGCCATCGCCCGCCAGGGCGGCGCCCTCCTCGTCACCGCCGACCATGGCAACGCCGAACTGATGCGCGACCCCGACACCCACGCCCCCCATACCGCGCACACCACCAACCCGGTCCCTGTCTTCCTCTCCGCCCCCAGCCAGGCCGGCCTGCACGACGGCCGCCTCGCCGACCTGGCCCCAACCCTCCTGGACCTCATGGACCTCGACCAGCCGGAAGAAATGACGGGCACCTCCCTGATCCGCCCCACCTGAACCCTCGTCATTGCGAGGAGCCGCTTGGCGACGAAGCCATTTAGACCCAGTGCTCAAACCCGATCCTCAAGAAGCGCCCGCGCGCTGGCAGCCACTGCGGCGCTGTTCCTTCTGGCCGCCAAACCCCCGGAGACCAGAACCGAAGCCCAGCACCGCCTCGAAGCCGCCGAAAAATCGCGCCAATCCCAACTCGCGGAGAGCGCCAAAGCCGCCAAAGCGCTAGCCGCGGCGCAGGCCGAAGCCGCCCGCCTCTCCACCCAGCGCGTGCAAGCCGCCGCCGCCTTGCGCCAGGTGGAAGGCCAGGTCGTCTCCGCCGCCACCCGGCTCGACGAAGCCGAGACGAAGAGCGCCGAAGCCGAAGTCACCCTCCACAAGCGGGAGGCGGACTTCGCAACACTCCTCCCCATCATGCTCCGACTCAGCCGCTACCCCTCCGAAACCGTCCTGGCCGTCCCCCTTCCGCCCAGGCAGGCCCTCGAAGGTCTCCTCGTCACACGCGGCCTGGCAGTTCAGCTCCAGCAGGAATCCGCCGCCCTGAAGGCGCAGCAAGCCGAGGCCGAAACCCTCCGCCGCCAGGCCGCCGATCAACAGACCGCCTATGCGGAGCAACGCCGCAGGCAGACCGCAGCCGCCGCCGTCCTTGACCGCCAGATCACCACCACCGAAGCCGCCATGAGCCACGCCGCCGGCGAAATCCGCGCCGCCGAGGAACAAGCGGCCGCCGAAGCAGCCGAAGCGAAAACCCTGCAAGGCGCCATCGCCGCCATGGACGCCGCACGCGCCCGCGCCGCGGCCGAAGCCGCCGCTGCAGCCAAGCTCGCCCGCTCCCACAAGCAGGCCCCTGCCGCGGCCGCTGCCGAAGCCCGCGAAGCAGCACTCACCCGCCCGCTCCACGGCGCCACCGGCCCCATGCAGCGTCCTGCCGCCGGTCCGATCCTGCGCGCCTGGGGCAGCCCGGCCGAGGATGGCCCCGCCACCGGCATCACCATCGGCACCGCCCCCGGCGCCTTCGTCTCCAGCCCCTGCGCCGGCCGCGTCGCCTTCGCCGCCCCGTTCCGCAGCTATGGCAAGCTCGTCATCGTCGAATGCGCGGGCGCCCTTGACATCGTCCTGGCCGGCCTCGGCCGCATCGACGCCCCCGTCGGCCGAACCTTGAAAGCCGGCGAACCCCTAGGTCGCATGCCGGACAACGACCCAGCCTCCATCCAAAGCGCCAACCGGACCCGCTCCGCCCTCTACCTGGAGTTTCGCCGGGACGGACGCCCGCAGGACCCAACACCCTTTCTCAATACGCGCGGCTAGGCTTTACTGCGCGCAGAACCATGTCACAGCGTAAGACACGGCCCGCCGGCTCCACCCCGCGCTAGCGTGCGACCAAGAAATAGGATGAGTGAATGACACGACGTACTGGCCTGCTTCTCGGATGCGCCTTCGTCGCAGGCATCTTCGCCGGCCCTGTAATGCACCGCGTTGCCCCCGCCATGCATTTCCCCGCCGCCTTCGCCGACGACGCCGCCCCCGAGCACCAGGACACCTACCACCTGCTCACCCTCTTCGGCGACGTGTTCGAGAAAGTCCGCGCCGACTATGTCGCCCCTGTGGACGACCGCGAGCTCGTGGACAACGCGCTGAACGGCATGGTTACCGGCCTCGACCCGCACAGCAGCTACATGAACGCCAAGCAATACGGCGACATGCAGATCACCACCAAAGGCGAGTTCGGCGGCCTCGGCCTCGAAGTCACCTCCGACAGCGGCCTGGTCAAAGTCATCAGCCCGATCGACGACACCCCCGCCCAGCGCGCTGGCATGAAAGCAGGCGACCTCATCCTCTCGCTCGACGGCAAATCCGTCGAAGGCCTCTCCTTGAACGACGCCGTTGACCGCATGCGCGGCCCGGCGGGCAGCACCATCACGATCAACGTCAAGCGCGAGAACGTGGACAAGCCGATCGATGTCACCATGACCCGCGAGGTCATCCACATCCAGGTCGTGAAATCCGCCCTCTACGGCGACATCGGCTACGTCCGCCTCTCCAGCTTCAACGAAGAGAGCCAGCCGAAGCTGAAGGAAGCGATTGAAAAGCTGAAGGCCCAGGATCCCCACCTCAAGGGCCTGGTCTTCGACCTGCGCAACAACCCCGGCGGCCTCCTCGATGCCGCCGTGGACATCTGCGACGACTTCATCCCAGACGGCGAAATCGTCTCCACGCGTGCCCGCCACGCCGACGAAAGCCAGCGCTGGGACGCCCGCGGCACCGACATCACCAGCGGCCTTCCCCTTGTCGTCCTGATCAACGGCGGCTCGGCCTCGGCCAGCGAAATCGTCGCCGGCGCCCTGCAGGATCACCGCCGCGCCATCATCCTCGGCACGCGCAGCTTCGGCAAAGGCTCCGTGCAGACCGTCATCCCGATGGGCAACGACGGCGCGCTCCGCCTGACCACGGCGCGCTACTACACGCCGTCCGGCCGCAGCATCCAGGGCCTCGGCATCGCCCCCGATGTGCTCGTGGAAGAGAGCCGCGACGAGGAGGTGCACTACCTTCCCGACCGCGAAGCCGACCTCAACCACGCGCTCAAGAACGAAGGCGGCTCGGCGCCTACCAAGCCGCCCGCGCCGCGCGACGACATTCCCGCCGCCGCAAAGCAGATTTCGGCAAAGCCGCCCACCACCTGGCCGAAGTTCGACCTCGCAAAGCCGGAGACGGACTATCAGCTCCAGCAGGGTCTTGCGATGGCGAAGGACATGTCGACGGAGCCGCACGCAACTCGTTAATGTTTCGGGAGTAAGCACGGTTTTTGAAAAAAAGAACCAAAAAACTTTTGCGAGTTTGGGCCGGGCCTGAGCGAGTGCCGAGCCCCGAGTGGTAGAAGTTTTTTGCTTCTTTTTTTCAAAAAAAGAAGTTTTTTCTCCTACCAACCAGGATCCAAAATGCCGAAGCCGCCAGCCTGGTTCTGGTCCTTCCGCCCCCTAGCCTGGTTCTGGTCCGCCATAGCAACCACGGCCTTAGCCACCGCCCTCATCCTGCAGATCCTGGGCCCGCCCTCCACGCAAGCCGCGACCCTGTCGCCAGCCCAACCCCCCGCGCACAAAAGCCAGGCGGCGCCCCCGCTTTCCATGACCGGCACGGCCATCGCCGAGCCATCTCCCGACCTGCTGGAGCCCGCGTCCGGCATGCCCGGCCAAAACCTGCCGCGCATCGCCGCAGACGGCCGCAAACCCTCGGCCTACTACGCCGCCGCCTTCGACCCGGACGAGCGCCACCCCCGCGTGGCCCTGGTCATCGACGGCACCGGCCTGGACCAGGAGGCCACGCGGCGCCTGCTGCACGACCTGCCTGTCGCCATCGACGTTGCCTGGTCCGCCTATACGCCCTTCAAATACGCCGGCCCGCTCTCACGCGCCGCCCGCACCCAAGGCCGCGAATGCCTGGTTTCCATCCCCATGGAGCCCGCCGGCTTTCCCGCCAGCGACGAAGGCAGCCACGCCCTCCTGACCGACGCAGGCGCCGCGGTGAACTGGCAGAACCTCCTTTGGTCCCTCTCGAGCGTCCAAGGCTGCGTCGGCGCCACCGGCGCTTCGGACGGCCAGTTCGGCGAACGCTTCGCGCAGTTTCCCCAGGGCTACGGTGACATCCACGCCGAAGTCCTGCGACGCGGCCTCCTCTACCTCGACCCCACCCACGCGGACGTCATCATCGACCGCGCCGCCACCCTCTCCGAACCCGCCACCGCCGACATGATCGACGCCCGCCTCGCCGACCTCACCCGCCTCGCTGCCGAACACGGCAGCGCCATAGGCCTCGCCGGCCCTCCACGCCCTGTCATGCTCGAACGTATTGCCGTATGGGCCCACAGTCTCGCTGCCCACGGCATCGTCCTGGCGCCACTCACCGCTGTTCAGAAAGCGCAGTAAGAAGCGCCTTCCTTCTCCCTCCCCCCCTTGTGGGGGAGGGCCGGGGTGGGGGCCGCCGCCGCCGCACGAATTTAAGCCAGAAAGCCCCGTCCCATGTCCGAATCACTCCCCTACCGCCCCAACGTCGGCGCCGCCCTCTTCAACCGCGAAGGCCGCATCTTCGTCGGCCGCCGCGCCGACATCGCTCCGGGCGTCCCGGGCAACTGGCAGCTCCCGCAAGGCGGCGTGGACGAGGGCGAGGACCCACGCGCCGCCGTCCTGCGCGAACTCCGGGAGGAGATCGGCACCGCCAACGCCGAAATCATCGCCGAGCACCCCGACTGGCACGTTTACGATCTTCCGCCGCACCTCATCGGCCAGGCTTTCAAAGGCCGTTTCCGCGGCCAGCGCCAACGCTGGTTCGCACTGCGCTTTCTCGGCGACGATTCAGAAATCCGCCTCGACCTCGACCCTCATCCGGAGTTCGTGGACTGGCGCTGGATCGACCTGCAAGACCTCCCCGAAATAGCCGTCGTTTTCAAACGGGATATTTACGCAGCCCTGGCGAGGGACTTCGCGGCACATGCCGAGCCCGGCTAGGCACTGTCCAATGGTCGCAAGAAGCCAAGACAGTAACTACACGTAAGAAACGGTCTCATTATCTTTCGATAATAATTTCGATCTGCCCCCTGGTCGGTTGTGCGGAAGGGTGGCAAGGATTGTCACCCGCTGGATCTTCCACATGCCATCGCGTTCTGCTCTCAATGTCTCGCTGACTCCGGAGCTGACCGCCTACGTGGGCGAGTGCGTCGTTTCTGGCCAGTATCGTAGCGCGAGCGAGGTCATCCGGGAGGCTCTCAGGTGTCTCCAGGACAGCACGCCCGACACGATCGAAGCCGCCAACCACGCCTTCCTGCTCAGATTTTCCGACCGGATCAGCCCAATGAAGGACCCCCGCAAAATCATGGCGGAGGCCGCCTTCCTGCTCGGGTCGCACCTGGAGGCAGACCGCGCCGGCTACGCTGAGATGTCCGCGGACGGCGAGCACTTTACGATCCGCGACGACTGGGTCGCAGGCGACATGCCGAGCATGGCTGGCCGCTACCGCCTCAAGGACTTCGGCGCGCCGCTCGCCGCACGCCTCCGCAAGGGCGAAGCCCTGACGTACGCGGATGCCGCCGCGGAGCCCCTGACACAGGTCTCGGAGGATGTGGCCGCCGCCTTCTCCGCCGCCCAGCATCGCGCTTCCATCGTCGTCCCGCTCGTGAAGGATGGCCGCCTCCAGGCGGTGCTCTTCGTGCATCAGCGCACGCCGCGCGACTGGACGATGGCCGACGAACGCGTGGCGCACGGCGTCGCCGCACGCACGTGGGAAGCCGTGGAACGCGCGCGGGCCGTCACCGCTCTGGCGGAAAGCGAAGCCCGCTTCCGCGGCATGTTCGAAGCGGCTTTCCAACTCATGGGCCTGCTCTCCCCCGACGGCATTGTCCTGGAGGCAAACCAGGCCGCCATCAGCTTCGCCGGCGTCCCGCCCGACCACATCATCGGGCGGCCGCTCTGGGAGACGCCGTGGTGGACGAAGTCGCCCGACAAATCCGCCGCCGGCCGGCTGAAAGCCGCCATCGCCCAGGCTGCCGAAGGCCATCCCGTCCATTACGAAGTGCTGGTCACCGCCGCCGGCGACCGCGTCGCCACGGTGGATTTCAGCATCCGACCCATACGCGATTCCTCGCAGATCATTGTCTGCCTTCTGCCTGAAGGCCGCGACATCACCGACACCAAGCGGACATTGGAGAAGCTTGCCGAAAGCGAAGCCAGGTTCAGGGCGCTGGCGGACGCCATGCCGCAAATGATCTGGGCCTCCGACCCACAGGGCAACAACATCTACTCCAATGCCCGCTTCCTGGACTTCCTCGGGCTTCCATGCGGCTTCAAGGCTCTCCCCTGGCAGGAGATCGTGCATCCCGAAGACCGCGCGCTGTCGCTCGAATTGCGCCGGCAGTCGCTCATCACCGGCAAGCCGTTCGAGCGCGAGCACCGCCTGCGCCGCTACGACGGCGTCTACCGCTGGGTTCTGGCGCGCGCCCTGCCTGTGCGTGACGCGGCTGGCAAGATCGAGACATGGTTCGGCACCAGCACCGACATCACCGACATCGTGGACGCGCGGCAGGTGATCAAGCAGTCGCACGACGACATGGAGCGTCTCATCCAGGACCGCACGCGCGCCCTCGAAGATGCGGCGCATGAACTCGCGGCCGAGATGCGCCGGCGAGACGAGATGCAAACCAGCCTGCTGCAGGCTCAGAAGCTCGAAGCGCTCGGCCAGTTGACCAGCGGTGTCGCGCACGACTTCAACAATGTGCTGACAGCCATCAGCGGCAGCTACGAATTGCTGCGCCGGCGCAGCGATCCTTCGGCGCGGCTGAAGATCATCGAGCAGGGCGAGAAGGCGCTCGACCGTGCGTCCAGGCTCGTCTCGCAACTGATGTCGTTCGCGCGCCGTGACAACTCGGCGCCAAAGCTTCTCGACCTGGCAAGCATGCTTCCCGACACGGCGGACCTCCTGTGCCATGCCATCGGCAGCGGCATGAGCTGCGAATTCGACATTTCGCCGGCGGTCAGTTCCGTCATCGCGGACCCCAACGAGCTTGAAGTGGCCTTGCTCAATCTGGCCGTCAACGCGCGCGACGCCATGAGCGCCGAAGGCAGGATCACCATCTCCGCGCGCAACCTCGATACCGCGGATGTGCCAGGCGAACTTCTGCCGCAGGACTACGTGTCGATCGCCGTCGCCGACACCGGCGCAGGCATGCCGCCTGAGGTCATAAGCCGCGCCACGGAAACCTTCTTCACCACCAAACCGGAAGGCAAGGGAACCGGTCTGGGACTCGCCATGGTGAACGGCTTTGCGAAACGCCATGGAGGATGCCTGCGCATCGAAAGCACGCAGGGCGAAGGCACGACGATCGAAATCATCCTGCCTCGCGCACCGATCGATACAACGGAGGGTGGCATGACTTTAACCGGGCCGGCGGAGACCGGCCTGCACGGCGACGCCAAGATATTGCTGGTGGATAACGACAACGCATTGCGTCATGTGCTCGCAACTCATCTGCGCGAACTCGGCTATGTGGTTCTCGAGGCGGCGAGCGCCGAAGCAGCGGGCGCCCTCGTGCAAACCCTCAAGCAGCTCGATCTTCTGATCACCGACGTGGTCATGCCGGGCTCGAGCGGAACGATGCTGGCACACTCCCTGCGCACGGAAAGGCCCGACCTTCCTGTTCTCTTCATGACAGGAGGAGACATCGGGCCGGAACTCGCCGGCGAGACGGTGTTGGCCAAGCCCTTCTCCGTCACCGCCATCTCGTCTGCTGTCCTCACGTCGCTGGGACGTTCGAGTCTCGCCAACGGTGTGCGCGACCGGCTGATGCGGCGCCTGAAAACCCCGGCCCTCCGCCGCCTCTATCTCACCTGGCTGACCTGCATGGCGGACCGCAATGTCATGCCGACTCTCTCCGAGCTTGACCCTGCCCGGTTCGGGCTCGGGCCGCACAGCTACGTCATCGACGTGGAAGGGCAGCAGCCGCCTTCATTCCGCTTCAGGTCCGTCGGGTCAGCGCTGACCCAGCGGCTCGGCCGCGCGCTGAATGGCGGAACGATCGACGGTGGCTTCGAAGAGGAAGAACTTCTTGGCGAGCAGCACACGACCTACCGCCGCTGCTTGCGCAGCCGAACTCCGGTTTACCAGAGTGCGCGTTTCGATTTCGGCGACGGCGTCCCGCTGAGCTTCGAGCGGCTAGTCCTGCCGTTGTCGGAAGGCGCCGAAACCATCACCCAGCTCGTGGGCATCGCCGTCTTCAGCGATGCGCCTCAGGCTTTTGCCTGATCCTGGCCAAAGGAACAGTGACACCATGAACCCGCAACCCCATGCCGACATCGATATCGACATGCCGGATCTCGCCGCCGCCGTCGAAAGGCTGAGCCCGGAGGAGATCAATACACTACCGTTTGGCGCGATCCGCTTAGACCCCGAATACAACGTCGTCTTCTACAGCGATGTCGAACGGCAGGCCTCGGGCTACCGCAAGGAAGTCCTCGGCCGCCCGTTCTTCCTCGAAATAGCCCCCTGCCTGGACACCGTTCAGTGCAGGGGCCGCATCGACGCAGCGCTGGCCAGGGGAACGCTGGACATCAGCTTCGACCACGTCGCCGACATGCCGAGCGGCGCCCAGGACGTGGACCTCCACGTCCGCGTCCTGGCAGCCTCCGGCGGCGGCTGCTGGATCTTCACTCAACAGCTCGACTAGCGGCAATTCGGCGCGATGCCCGCCGCTCTCTCAGAGGCCGCAATCCTGCGGGTCATTGCCTCGCTCGTGGCAACGGAGCGCGCCCATCTCGGCACCGGCCGCGCCTGGGAAGCCGCGGGCTGGAACGCCGCCACCTCGTTTGGCGAGGCAGGCCTGGCGCTCGACAGCCTGGAACTTGTCGCCGCAAGCGACGTGGTCAGCCGCTTCTTCCGCCTGCACGAAACCGGCGCCGAAAACCAGTTGCGGAGCGAGGAAACGCTGGGCGGATGGGCCCGAAGGGTGTCCAACGCACTCGCAGGCGGCTCCACAAAGGGCTTCACCTTCGCCACCTCCGGCACCACAGGCCTGCCCAAGCTCTGCCGTCAGCCCGCCGCCACCCTGCGCGAGGAATGCATGGTGTGGCGCCAGATCTTCGCACCATGCGCGCGCATCGTCGCAACCGTCGCCGCCCACCACATCTACGGCTTCCTGTTCACCGTGCTTCTCCCCGACCTCACCGGATGGCCGGTCCTGGACGCCCGCATGATGAACCAAGGCGCCCTTCGCGACGCCCTCCTGCCAACCGACCTGCTGGTCGGCTTCCCCACCAGCCTCACCGCCCTGCTGCGCCAGACACCCGACCTCCCCGCAGGCCTTTATGTGGTCAGTGCGACTTCCAGCCTTCCGCCCGAAACTCATCGGGCGCTCCAGGCACGCGGCGCGGCGCAAGTCATCGACATCTACGGCAGCACCGAAACCGCCGGCATCGCCTACCGGAACGATCCCGCTCTCCCCTTCACCCTCCTGCCGCGCTGGCGGCGAGGCATCAAAGATGGATCGCTGCTCGAAACATCCTCCAACACGCCATACCATCTGCCCGACCGCGTCTCCTGGGAAGGCGAACGCCTCCTCCGTCCCGCTGAACGGATCGACGGCGCGGTCCAGGTGGCAGGCGTGAACGTGTTCCCGGAGCAGATTGCCTCCCGCCTGCGCGCTCACCCAATAGTCGCCGACTGCAAGGTCGCGCTGGACACGACCCTGCCGGAGCCGCGTCTCAGAGCCTCGATCGTTCCGGCGCCAGGTATCGAAGGCGAGCGCGCGGCAGCCGCCTGCGCCCGTTGGGCCGCCCGCAATCTTTCTGCGCCTGAGCGGCCCGTTGGTTTTGAACAGTTTTAGGCAAGTGGCGGAAGAAATCTTCTTTTTTGAAAAAAAGAAGCAAAAAACTTTTGCGACTTTGGGCCGGGCTCGTGGATGTGCTGGGCCTTAAAATCCCAAAGTTTTTTGGTTCTTCTTTTTTAAAAAAGAACTGCTTGCTTTTAGCTTGCTACCAAACCACCCGCCCGGGGAAATCATCATGATGCTGCAACACCGTTGGACCGCTCTCGTCACCTTGCTGGCGCTGCTGGCCTATTTCTGGATGTGCATGCAAGTGGGCCGTGCGCGCGGCAAATCGGGCATCCACGCGCCCGCCATGACCGGCGACCCGCTTCTCGAACGCGCGGTGCGTGTCCACTACAACACCCTCGAGTGGCTGCCGATCTTCCTGCCCAGTTTATGGCTCTTCGCCATCTTCTGGAGCGAAATCACCGCAGCAACTCTCGGCGTCATCTGGATCATCGGCCGCCTGATCTATGCCGTCGGCTACATGGCCGACCCAGCCAAGCGCAGCGCCGGCTTCCTTATCCAGTTCGCCGCCACCGCAATTCTTCTGATGGGAGCCTTAGTAAAGATCATTGTCAGCCTGGCGACCGGCGGTGTCTGAGGTAGGAATATGATAAGGAAGGCGCCTCCTCTTCCTCAGCAAAATGCTGCCGCTTGCCGCGCCGTTCCACAACGGGAGGCCTGCTGCGTCAGCGCCTTGCGCATAAGCGGCAGGGTAGCGGTTTGTGTAAGCGCGTTGAGCGCATTGTTGACGGAGGCATCAACGATCCAGCTCTCGACGGGATCATCGACCAGCACCAGGGCAGTCGTGCTCGCAAAATTCGGCGAGCGGGTTCGATAGATCAGGCCCAGTCGGGGCATCGAGCCCTTCGCCGGCATTACGCCCGCCTGTGTCAGCCCGTCACACGAAAGCGTTTCGAAGTCGCCCCGGCCAATGGTCACAATTGCCCGCGACGCGCGGTCTTTTGCCTGCACCGTCAAACCGCACCACATGGCATTGAAATGGGAGCTTTGGCCAGGTTTGGGCGCGAAGCGGAACGAGGTAAGCGTCAGCTCACCTGACGGTGTGACGAGGGACAATGTCCGATCGGTTGAGATTGGTGGCTGTACCGTGGGAAACATGGTAGCCAACTCGTCTGGCGTCGTGCCTCCCGCCGGCATGGTTTGGCATGCGATGCTTATGCAGGCGAGGATGGTGGTGACCCGGAGGCTGAACCGCATGGCTGATACTTCCTGCTATTTGCGTGCGGAGGGCGCTGGAGGCGCAGCCGGGGGCGCCAATCTGGTATAGGCGGCAGCCATGTTGGTATCGTAGCTGTTATCGGCATAAGCCGGCCCGTTATAGGCGGTAGCGAAGTTTGCCCAGTTCTTATCCTGCAACGCCTTCTTCGCACTGGGCGACGCATTGATGTAGCCGATGAAAGCGTCGAGTTGACGCTGCTCGCTGGTCATCATCGCAGTCACGAAATCCTCTACAGAGGCGAACCCGGCCTCGGCGTAGTAGCGGCCGACAATCTGGAACGCGCCCCAGGAGGCCGATTGCAGGGCGGGGTGCTCGTCCAGCACAGCCGCTCGCCAAAGTTTGGGATATTGCTCAGAGTCCCGCCCGTAGCCGCCTCTGACGGTGTTTGCGATGTCGGGATGTGTGGAATTGAAGGAACTGTGCGTCAACGCCGAGAACACGTGACGCTCATACAGGATGGACGGCCGGCCTAGGCTGTCCCAGGCCAAGCTTTGAGTCTCCGTCTCCGCCACGGCCTGGATCGCCGCAGTCTCACAACCGAGCATTTTGGCCGCTGCTTCGTAGTTTGATGCGGTCAGCGTGCCTGGTGTGTGACCGGCCGGGGGCTGATCGAATATCCGATGGCGAGGTTTGGGGATGTTCGACCGGTCGAGCTGCTTGATAGTGAAGTATCCGGGAGATACCACTCCATCCTGGGTCAGCAAGACTGCAGCGTTTTTCTGAAATTCGCGTATAGCCGTCAGTGTCGCGTCATCCATTACACCAGTCACCTGCGGTGCGGGCTTGGTGTCGAGCCAAGCTGCATGGCGCTGCAGATCCTGCTGTATGGCACTTACGTCCTTCGCGCGGTTCTCGCCTCGCTTACCAACGCTAGCGGTAATGCCTGGCACGCTTTAGCACTCCACCTTTATGCTTCGGCAACGACTAGGAGTGCCAGTTGTTCCATAATCCCCCACTTCACGTAAGCGATGGGGCAGTCGGCAGCGTTTTGTCCGTGACGCTCCCGGTCACCGTCTGCTCGCTTGCCCCATTTGCGGCCACATTACGTTGAGCCCAGAAGACGGGGGTCTGGGGCAGAGCCCCAGCCTTACTTCCGCTTACCGCTGACTCCCCACCTAACCATCCCGCCGAAACAGCCGGGACAAAAATCCAGCCCGAGGCGCCTCGGGCGGCAGCTCGGGCGGCAACACCGGGCGCAAAGGCGGCGGCGGCATGGTTTCCGGCATGGCGCTGAACGGCCGGTCCGTAACCCCGACCAGCCCCTGGTGCTTCGGCAGCAGCCGCGGAAGCACCTGGATCAGTTCGGCGGCGGGGGCCAGGGGAATGCGCGGGTCGCGGGCAGGGGGCGCCTGCACCGGGATGCTGTCCGGTTCGCCGAAGCGCGGCAGTTCCACATAGGCTTGCGGCGCAGGGGGCTCGATTTCCGGCTTGAAGGCGATGTCGGGCTCGGCCGGCTCGCGCCGCGTTTCAGGCGCCAGCAACCCTGGCGGGGGGCCGTCGCGCCGGCTCAGGCTGGGAAACGGCGTGAATTCGATCGGGCTGCTCTCGACCGGGAGGTGGCTTTGCACCGGCACCGCCACGCGCGGCGCCATGATGGCGGGCGCTGTGCCGGCTTCCGTCGGCTCCTCCTCGAGTTCGGCCGCGAGCGGCACGGAAGCCAGCTTCCCCGCCGCCGCCCTCTGCGCCGCCTCGAGCACCCGTTGGCCGCGGCGTGAGCCTGGCGAGCGCAGCAGCGCTTTTTCGAGTTCTGGGATCGCGCCTGCCGGATCTTCCGTGGCGCGGGCGATGGCCTGGTGAAGCGGCTCATTCCACTCGAACCGGTAGTAGCGCCGGCAATATTCCTCGAAAGTGAAACGCCCCTCGTTGTTCATCGGGCTCCGCCTGTCCGCAGGCAGGAACCCCAGTCCGAAATGCGAAACGATGGAGGGATGGATCGGCATGGACCCGCCCTGGAACGGCGCGCTCCTGATCTGCCCGACCTTCGACGGCTCGGCCTCGAGACGCATGAACACGCCTGCCGCCAGCCGCTGCACCAGCGGCAATCCAAGTCTCTCGCGCGACAGGAATAGCCCGCTCGTCCGGAACGCGCTGGCGATATATTTGGCCACCGAGAACCCGGTCTCGTCGTCCAGCCGCTGCTGCATCGCCTGGCGCGCATCGAGCATGGCGTCGAGCCCACTCTCCTGGACGATGTCCAGCGCCAGGTAGCGATCGACCGCCTCGTCCTCGCCGATCCCCTGTTCCATCAGCGAATCGAGGTAGCTGTCGCCGAAATCGGCAGGGTAGGGGCCTCCCGGGAGAACGAACTCGCCCCGGTTCAGCGGATGCGGCCGCCCGGCGTTCGGCCACAGGAAGTCGGCCATCACATAGGGCACCTGCAGCAGGGTGACGCCCGGCCGCAACATGTCCTTCGTCAGCGTGCTGCCGATCTTTCCTTCGCCGGACTCGCGTGTCTCGCTCAGCAGCACATCGGCGTTGTCCATCGCCCGCCGCGCGGCATCGCGCCCGACCGCCTCCGCGCCGATGTAGATGATCTCTTCGTCTGTCTCGCTCGCCACGATGGCGCGGTAGAGACGTGCCAGAGCCCGGATCTGCTGCCCGCCGGCAAAAACAATCCGCCTAGCCATAAAGCCTTCTAGCCATGAGAAACGCTGCACTCCGCCATACACGGATTATCCACCGTTCCCCCCCGAAAGATCAACCAGCCCACCCTTGAGATGCCACACAGCCGCCGCCCGTGGCGCACTCCACAAACCCTGCTAAGAGCCCGGCATGGATTTCAGCCAACTGACCGTCCTGTGCGCCGGCGACGTCATGCTCGATCGTTTCGTCCATGGCGACATCGAGCGCATCTCCCCCGAAGCGCCTGTCCCTGTCATTCGCCTTCGCGAAACACGCGAAATGCTGGGCGGCGCAGGCAACGTTGCGAGCAACATCGCCTCGCTCGGCGGCCGCGCCATCCTCCTGGGCCTGGTCGGCGCAGACGACCCTGGCCACCGGCTCCGTGACCTCGCAGGGCAGGCCGGCCGGATCGTCCCCGCCCTGGTCGAGACCGCCCACCGTCCCACCATCTGCAAAACCCGCTTCTTCGCCGGCCGTCAGCAAGTCGTCCGCGCCGACGAGGAAAGCAGCGCGCCTCTCCATCCGGACGAAGAAGCAGCCCTCCTCGCCCGCCTCGACTCGCACCTGGCGCAGGCGCAGGCGCTCATCCTTTCCGACTACAGCAAGGGCGTCCTCAGCCTGGGCTTCCTGCGCCACGCCATCGCCGCAGCCCATGCGCTCAAAATCCCGGTCTTCGTCGACCCCAAGCGCACCGATTTCACCGCCTACGCCGGCGCCACCTGCATCACGCCAAACCTGCGCGAATTCGCCGCCGCCTCAGGTGCCACCGACACGAAAACCGAAGCCGGCATCGCCGCCGCCGCTCTCCCGCTCCTCGAACGCGCCGACGCGAACGCCATCCTCGTCACCCGCTCCGAACGCGGCATGACACTCGTCGAGCGCAACGGCGACATCGCCACGGCCCCCGCACGCGCCCGCGAAGTCTTCGATGTCTCTGGCGCCGGCGACACCGTCATCGCCACCCTGGCCCTGGCCCACGCCGGCGGCCGAACCCTCGCCGCCGCCATGCACGTCGCCAACGCCGCCGCCGGCGTCGTCGTCAGCAAACTCGGCACCGCCACAGCCGACATCGCCGAAGTCATGCACGAACTCGCAGCCCAGGACACGGTCACGCAAGTTGCCGGCCTCACCCCGCGCGACCAGGCCCAGGCCCTGGTCACCCGCTGGCGCGACCAGGGCTACGCGGTCGGCTTCACCAACGGCTGCTTCGACATCCTCCACCCAGGCCACGTCTCGCTTCTGGCCTTCTCCCGCCGCCAATGCGACCGTCTCATCGTCGCCCTCAACACCGACGACAGCATCCGCCGCCTCAAAGGCCCAGACCGCCCCGTCAACGAACTCGCCCGCCGCGCGCAGGTCATGGCCGCCATCCGCTACGTCGACTGCGTCATCGCCTTTGACGAAGACACCCCGCTCGCCCTCATCGAAACCCTCCTCCCCGACGTCCTCATCAAAGGCGCCGACTACACCACCGAGCAGGTGGTAGGCGCCGCCGCGGTCCAAGCCGCCGGCGGCCGCGTCGTGCTGGCGGAGTTGGTGCCGGGCCAGTCGACGACTAAAATCATTGAGAAGTTGCAAGGGAAGTAAGCAGTTCTTTTTTGAAAAAAAGAACCAAAAAACTTTTGCGATGTGGGACCGAGATCGTGGAAACGCCCGGCCCAAACGTCCAAAAGTTTTTTGCTTCTTTTTTTCAAAAAAGAAGTCCTTCCTTTCTACCTTCTATCCAAAGCCACTTGCCTAAACAGCAAAGTCGGCAACCCCCCACCCATAACCCCCTTCATCGGCCGGTCATCATCCCGCCCGATCCAAATTCCGATAACCCTTCCATCCACACCGCCAATAAACCACGCATCTCGATTATCCTGCGTAGTCCCCGTCTTTCCCGCGACGAACCGCCCGCCGATTGCCGCCCCACGCCCCGTCCCGCGCGAAACGACAGCCCCCATCATCCGCACCATCATCGCCGCGTGATCAGCCGACATCACCTGCCGTTCTTCAGCCGGAACAACCGGAATAGCGTGGCCATCAGCCACCGCGCTCTCCACCGCGCGCGCCGCCACGGCATGTCCCCCATTGAAAAAAGCTGCATAGGCGCAGGACATTTCCAGCAACCCCACCTCGCCTGTCCCTAAGGCCAATGAAGGCAAGTCGGGCAACTTCTCCGCAATCCCCAGCCGATGCGCGACGGCTGCAATCGCAGAAGGTCCACCTGACTCCTGCATCAACCGCACCGACGACGTATTCAAGCTCTCTGCAAATGCCTCTTCCAGCGTCACATTGCCGCGAAAGCCAGGCTCGAAATCCACCGGGCTCCAATCCCCGATCCTTAAGGGCGCATCGAGCACGATGTCATCCGGCCGCATCCCGTGCTCCAGCGCAGCCAGCCACACGAAAGCCTTGAAAGCCGACCCAGGCTGACGCCGCGCAATCGTCGCGCGGTTGTAGGCCCCCTGGGCGTAATCCCGCCCGCCGACCAGCGCCCGCACGGCGCCTGTCGCCGCATCCAGCACCACCACCGCACCCTGCGTCGCGCCCACCCGGCGCCCGGGCCCATCCAGCACTGCCGCCAACTGGCTTTCGGCGGCCGCCTGCAAAGGCAGGTCGAGCGTGCTGTGAACCACCGCGTCCGTCCCGGGCGGCACCAGCGCCTGCGCCTGGCTTGCCGCCCAATCCGCGAACCACCCGCCGCCTGCCACCCTTCCGGCGAATTTGATCTTCTTGGCCGCGTCGTCCGCCTCGGCCTGCCCGATCATCCCGGCATCGACCATCGCGCCAAGCACCTCATGCGCCCGCGCCGCCGCCGCCGCCGCGTCGGCCCGCGGATTGAAGCGCGACGGCGCCCGCGGCAGCCCCGCCAGAACCGCCGCCTGCCACAGCGTAACCTTCGTTGCCGGCACCCCGAAATACAGCCGCGACGCCGCATCCATCCCCCAGGCGCCAGACCCGAGATAAACCCGGTTCAGCCAGATCTCTAAAATCTCCGCCTTGGTAAAATGCCGCTCCAGCCAGAGCGTCAGCATCACCTCCTGTATTTTCCGGCGGAACGTCCGCGCATTGGTCAGGAACAGGTTCTTCGCCACCTGCTGCGTAATGGTCGATCCGCCCTGCGCGATATGCCCGCGGAACACATCGATCACCGCCGCACGCAGCATGCCGCGCACATCGAGCCCCCAGTGCGACCAGAACCGCCTGTCCTCCACCGCCACCGCGGCTTCAGGCAAATACTTCGGCAATTGCGAAAGCCGCAGCGGGTCCCCCACAAGGTCACCGTAGGTCGCCACCGTCCGCCCGCGATCGTCCTGCAGCACCAAGCTCGGCCGCCGCACCGCATCGAGCGCGTCCTCCGGCTTCGGAAGATCCCGCGCGAACCACACGAGCATCACACCCAGCCCCACCGCGCCCCACACCGCGGCAATGACCGCCCACCTGACCAGCCGCCACGGCACGCGCCGCCGACGCCGCACCACAGGCGCCGCCTGCCGCGGCGCCAAAGCCACATCCGTCGTCAAGGGAGCCCGATACATCGCCACCCTGAGTACAGGTGCGGCCGCGCCGAGGCAAAGCCACCCTACCGAGCCCCTGGACATGCAGGGATGGCGGCGGCAATGAGCAAGCGCGCCTCGATGCCCGCCTGGCGAAATGGTAGACGCAGCAGACTTAAAATCTGCGGCCTTCGGGTGTACCGGTTCAAGTCCGGTGGCGGGCATGTCAGCCGGACTGAACCGACCCTACTCGGCCAGCTTCGCGTCAATGACGCCCATCGCCTCGCCCAGCACCTCCTCACGCGTCGGCCCGGCGCGGAAGAACGAGATCTGCGGACTATCCCCCATGGCCTGGATCACCGCGCGCCAAAGCCCATGCCCGCGGAACGGCGCGAATATGAACAATTTGTATCCGCGATACTCGAGGGTCTCAGGCAGCATCCGCAGCCTTCGGCGGCTGCGCCATCCTTTCGAGTCCGGTTTGTTCAAGCGTATGAGGGCCGAGAGCGGCGTTTCTCGCCTGGCTTAAAGCCTCGGCCGCATCCCACCCCTCGAACCACGATACCGTAGCCTTCGTCTCGGTCCAGTGTGGATTACTCGCCCTCGGCACGCCTGCGGCATGATCAAGGTAGCCGCTCGCGTAATGTATCGACTTCATGGCCTTGTTTTCAGAACGAGCGCGACGGATAGCCGCCGTTCATCCTGAGCACTGCCGTGCCCAGCGCGCCTTGATCTAAATCAAAGCTCCTCCGCGCTGCGTTGTGGCAAAACGGGCGCGGACATGGTGCTGCGCCGCATCGCAGCATCAGGATGCGAAGAACGCGATCTTCGCGTCCACGCCGAAACGAAACATTTGTCGCTCACCAGTGTCAGGAGGGAAGCAGGTCTCGTGTCAGAATCGAATGATGACGGAAGCGGTCCCGCGGAAGCGGCGAGCCAGCAAAATCAACAAAGCTCGGCTGCCACCATGATTCAGATCATGGAAAAGGCGCAGAAGCTGAGAAGGCAAAAGGCAGTTCTGGCGCACACCGTCCAGCCACCGGGCGCCGCCACCTCCACCTCCCAGCTCTACTGCGAGAGCTTCCGGGCGTCCAAGAACCGCATCGAGCGCCGCTGGGCGAACGACGTCGAGACGTAGCCGCGAGCCGCGGCTGCATCCCGCTTACGCGCAAGGCGTTGTCGCTCCAGGTTCGTCCTGGAGAAGAAACATGCGCCCGATCACCCATCTGCTCGCCGCGACAGCCCTCATCGTGGCGGTCCCTCTCGCGGCGATCTCGCCGGCCTTGGCACAAATCAACCCGCCAGCCGTAAAGCCGCAGCCAATCAAACGCCCCATCCGCCCCACCGGCGAACGCCCCATAGACAAGGGCCCCTACACACCCGATGCAAACCGCGCCTACCAGGGCGGCGGCGTAGTTCTCCAAGGCGCGCCAGGCCAACCCGCTCCCGCGCCGGCCCCAACCCCGCCAGGCGAAACCCCCGCGAACGCAGTCCCAAGATAATCCAGAAATCTACCGGTTCTTTTTTCAAGAAGAACCGCTTACTTTCGCGCCCTATCCAGAAGCTGCTCAACCAGAGGCTTGATCCGGGCAACCTCGATCGAAACCCCCGCCGGATTAGGATGCATGTGGTCCGCCTGGTTGAGCGCGGGATTTCCCGCCACCCCCACCAGGAAGAACGGATCGAACATCACGCCCGGCCGCTTCCCGAGCCGGACAAACATGGCGCGGAACTGCGCGCCATACTCTGCGCCCAGATTGGGCGGCGCCTCCATCCCGGTCAGCAGCACAGGCAAATGCGCCGCCGCAAGCGTATCCAGGATGGCGTTGAGATTGGCCTCGGTCTCCCGGGGATCGGTCCCGCGCAGTGCGTCGTTCGCTCCGAGTTCGAGCAGCACCGCATCCGGTTTGTCCGCCAGCGCCCACTCGATGCGCGCCCGCCCTCCGGCCGACGTATCGCCTGAAACCCCGCCATCGAGCAGCGTGACATCGCGCCCGTCCGCCTTCAGCGCCGCAGCCAGCCGAGCCTGGAACGCGACCTCGGCCGGCAGCCCGTAGCCCGCCACCAGCGAATCGCCGAACACCAGGAGCTTCACCGGACCCGAAAGCTTCACTGGTCCCGAAAGCTTCACTGGCGCGCCCGCCGCCGCCGCTGTGAACAGCAAACCCGCCGCCAGCACCTTCGCGCGCGCCCACGCCACGCCATATCGGAAAACCATGGACCTCCCTTCGCCGATCACGACCTCTTCGCCCGCCAACGCCCAACGCCCCAGGATGATCGAGGTGAGCGGCCTTCACCTCACGATTCAGGCCAGCGCCGGCCCTATCAACATCCTCTCCGGCATCGCCATGGAGGTCGCGGCAGGCGAGGCGGTGGGTATCGTCGGCCCGAGCGGTTCCGGCAAGACCAGCCTGCTCATGGTCCTCGCAGGGCTCGAGCAGGCTACCAGCGGCCGCATCGCCGTCGACGGCCAGCCCATTACCGGCCTCTCCGAAGACGCGCTCGCCCGCTTCCGGCGCGACACGGTGGGCATCGTCTTCCAGGCCTTCCACCTCATCCCCACCATGACGGCGCTCGAAAACGCGGCCCTTCCCCTGGAACTCGCCGGCCGCCGCGACGCCGAAGACCGCGCCCGCGACAGCCTTCAAGCCGTCGGCCTTGGCCACCGCCTGACCCATCTCCCGGGCCAGCTCTCAGGCGGCGAGCAGCAGCGTGTCGCCCTGGCGCGCGCCTTCGCCCCAGCCCCACGCCTCCTCCTCGCCGACGAACCCACAGGCAACCTCGACGTCGCGACCGGCCGCGCCGTCATGGATCTGATGTTCGACATGCAGGCCAGACACGGCACCACCCTCCTCCTCATCACCCACGACCCGGGCCTCGCCGCCCGCTGCGACCGCCGCATCCACATCGCCGACGGCCGCATCCTGCCCGAGCAATCCCAGGCGTGACCGCCCTGAACTGGCGCCTCGCCGCCCGCCTCGCCTTGCGGGATCTACGCGGCGGCATACGCGGCATGCGCATCGTCCTTGCCTGCCTGGCCCTCGGCGTCGCAGCCATCGCCAGCGTCGGCTCCTTGCGCGCCGCCATGGACCGTGGCCTGGCCACCGAAGGTCGTCGCCTCATCGGCGGCGACATCGCCGTCGAAAGCGGCTCCGAACCTCTGCCCGACGCCCTGCAGACCTGGCTGACGGCGCAGCACGCCGCCGCCTCACACACCGTCTCCCTGCGCTCCCTCCTCGCCGCCCCCTCCGGCGAGCGGCTGCTCGTGGACCTCAAATCCGTGGACCAGGCCTATCCCCTGGTAGGCGCCGCAAAGCTCACCCCCGCCATCCCCCTGCAATCCGCCCTGCAGGCCGGCCTTGCCGTGGACCCGATCATCCTCGACCGCCTGCGCCTCCACGTCGGCGACATTGTTCGCCTGGGTCAGGCCAGCTTCAAACTCGCCGCCGCTCTGGACAGCGAGCCCGACCAGGCGGCAGGCCTCGGCATCCTCGGCCCGCGCGCCATGATCGCGGCTTCGGCCCTCCCATCCACCGGCCTCATCCAGCCAGGCTCTCTCGCCACCTACGAGTGGCGCATCCTTCTGCCTCCCGGCCAGACCATCGCCAGCTTCACTGACGTCATCAAAGCCCGTTTCCCGGACACCGGCTGGCGCATACGCGACAGCCAGCATGCCGAAGCCGGGCTCAGCCGCGCCATCGACCAAACCAGCCTCTTCCTCGTTCTCGTGGGCCTCAGCGCCCTTCTGGTCGGCGGCATCGGCGTCGCTACTGGCGTCCGCGCCTGGCTGGAGGGCAGGGCGCGCACCATCGCCATCCTGCGCTGCCTCGGCACCGGCGAAGGCCTGGTCCCCGCCATCTTCGGCCTGCAGATCTTCGCCATCGCCGGCACAGGCATCGTTCTCGGCTGTGCCGCAGGCGCCGCCCTCCCGGCGATCGGCCTGGCCCTGTTCGGCGACCAGCTCCCAGTCCCCGCCAAGCTCGGCTTGTACCCGGCCCCGCTCCTGCTCGCCGCCCTCTACGGCCTTCTCACCGCCGCGGCCTTCGCCATCTTGCCGCTTGCCCGCGCGGCTAGAATCCCGGGCGCCGCCCTTTTCCGCGACGCCCTGGTTCCCGCGGGAAACCCCAGCCGGCGCATCCTTCTGGCCAACGCCGCAGCGGCCGCCCTCCTGGTTGCCGTCATCGTCGCCAGCGCCGAGGACCGGCGCTTCGCCCTCTATTTCTGCGCCGGCGCGTTAGTCACACTGCTGATCTTCAGGGCCGGTGCCGCCGCCCTCATGCGCGCGGCCAAATCCGCCCACATCCGCCATCCTGCCTGGCTGCGCCTCGGCGTCTCGAACCTCTTCCGCCCTGCCGCCGCCACGCCCCTCCTGATGGTGGCACTTGGCCTTGGGCTCGCCACCCTGGCCACCGTCGCCCTCATCGAAGTGAACATACGCGCCCAGCTACGCGGCACCCTGCCGCCGAACGCCCCCAGCTATTTCTTCATCGACATCCAGAACACCCAGCTCGACCGCTTCTCCGCCATCGTCCATGCCCAGCCGGGCGTCAGCGGCCTGCGCGAAGTCCCCAGCATGCGCGCCCGCATCGTCGCTCTCAAAGGCGTCCCCGTGGACCGCGCCCAGGTCTCGGACGACACACGCTGGGCCCTGCGCGGCGACCGCGGCCTCACCTACGCGACCCAGATCCCCGAAGGCTCCCGCGTCGTCGCCGGAACCTGGTGGCCCGCCGACTACGCCGGCCCGCCCTTGGTCTCCCTGGACGATGGCCTCGCCCGCGGCTGGCACCTCGGCATAGGCGACATCATCCGCGTCAACGTCCTCGGCCGCGACCTCGACCTCAAGATCGCCAATCTCCGCAGCATCGACTGGCGCGCCATGACGATCAATTTCACCCTCGTCGCCTCGCCGGGCCTGCTCGAACACGCTCCCCACATGCACATCGCCACCGTGCAAACGACGCAGGCCGCCGACGCCCCCCTCCTGCGCGCCGTCTCCGACGCCCTGCCCAACGTCACCGGCATACGCGTTGCCGATATCCTCGAATCGGTAGCCAGCATCGTCGGGAAACTCGGCCTGGCACTCGCCGCCGCCGGTGCGGTCACCCTGGCCTCAGGCGCCCTCGTCCTCGCCGGCGCCATCGCCGCCGGCCAGCGCCGCCGCATCGACGAAGCCGTCGTGCTCAAAACCCTCGGCGGCACCGCTGCCCAGATACGCGCCGCCTGGCTCACCGAATTCGGCCTGATAGGCGCCACCGCCGGCCTCATCGCCGCCTGCCTCGGCACACTGGCAAGCTGGGCCACCATGCATTTCGCCCTGCAAGCCCCATGGGCCTTCCACCTGGGCATCCTCGCCGCGGTTATAGGCGGCTGCACCCTCATCATGCTTGCCTGCGGCTACCTCGGCACCGCCACCGCCCTACGCACTCGCGCAGCGCCAATGTTGCGGAATCAGTAAGGAAGGAAGCGGTTCTTTTTTGTAAAAAAGAACCAAAAAACTTTTACTCCCCTCTTCTCCCTCCCCCCTCTTGTGGGGGAGGGCCGGGGTGGGGGCGGGAGCAGAAAAAAAGCCAACAGCGAGGCAAATACAGCCCGAGCGCTTAATTCAACGAAGACAATCCAAACGCTACCACCGCCGCCGGGACGAAGCCTGCCGCACCCCAAATCGCAACTGGCTCAACAGAGCACCCGCCGCAACCGCCCCGCACAACGTGCCCGCCGGCGATCGCCTGACAAGCCTCGCGAACCCTTCCAACGCAGCCTCGGCTCTCCCGGCCGCATTGATGAACACAGGAATGACCTCCTGATCGAAAACGACCTTCGCCGAAGAAGGCTTCGGTTGTTTCGCCAGCATGTAGCGTCGGCTGACCATGCCATCCTCCGGCTTTAAAGATATGTCTGCCGGGCTGAAGATTTGAAGGAACCCAAAGTTGCCGCCAGGGCTTTGCTGGTCCCGGGACTGATCCCGAGCCGGATACCGCCATGACGCAGAAAGTCACCATCAAGCCCTACACAGCGCCTGCTGGCGGATGGGGCTCCGCCCGCTCGCTCGGCCACATCCTGTCGGAAGAAGGCGTGCTCGCCAGCGGGCCGCTGATCCTCTCCAGGCAGAACAAGGTGGACGGCTTTCAATGCGTCAGTTGCGCCTGGGTCAAACCCGCGACGCCTCTCCCCTTCGAGTTTTGCGAAAACGGCGCCAAGGCAACGGCGTGGGAAATTACCGCCCATCGCTGCACGCCCGACTTCTTCGCCGAGCACACTGTCACTGAACTCCTCGGCTGGGACGACTACGCTCTCGAAAAGACCGGGCGCCTCACCCACCCGATGCGCTACGACCGCGCGACCGACAAATACGTGCCGGTTTCGTGGGGCGCCGCCATTGCCGAAATCGGGCGCGAATTGCGCGCCGTCAAAAACCGCAAGAAAGCAGTGTTCTACAGCTCTGGCCGCAGCTCGAACGAAGCAAGCTACCTCTACGGACTATTCGCGAGGCTCTACGGCAACAACAACCTGCCTGACAGCTCGAACATGTGCCACGAGACCACATCGGTGGCACTCCCGGTCAGCATCGGCGTCCCGGTCGGCACTGTCGCCATCGAGGATTTTGCAAAGACCGACTGCATTCTGTTTTTCGGTCAGAATCCAGGCAGCAACAGCCCTCGCATGCTGCATCCGCTGCAGAACGCCAGCGAACGCGGCGTGCCGATCATCGTCTATAATCCCCTGCGCGAACGCGGCCTCGAGCGTTTCACCAATCCGCAATCGCCACGCGAAATGCTCATGCGCAAGGAAACGCGCATCGCCTCGCAATACAACCAGGTAAAAGCCGGCGGCGACCTTGCTGCCCTTACCGGCATCTGCAAGGCGGTTCTCGACCTGGATAACCAGGCAAAAGAATCCGGCCGGCCAAGCGTCATAGACTATGCCTTCATCGAGACGGAAACACAGGGTTTCGATAGGTTCCTGCAGTGGCTTCAAACCCAGGAGTGGCCCGAACTCGAACGCCGGTCTGGTCTGTCGCGCAGCGCGCTGGAGGCGACCGCAAAAGTCTATGCCGGCGCGAAAGCTGCCATTGCCATCTACGGCATGGGCCTGACGCAGCACCACGCCGGCGTCATCACCGTGCAGATGGTGGTCAATCTCCTCCTCATGCGCGGCAACATCGGCAAGGAAGGCGCCGGTATCTGCCCCGTGCGCGGCCACTCGAATGTGCAGGGCCAACGCACCGTCGGCATCACCGAAAAGCCGGCGCTGGTGCCGATGGACCGCCTTGCCAAGCAATTCAATTTCGAGCCGCCGCGTGATCTCGGCTTGAACACGGTCGAAGCCTGCGAGGAAATCCTCAAGGGTGAAATAGAAGCCTTCGTCATGCTCGGCGGCAACTTCGTACGCGCCATCCCGGACCGCGACCTGATGGAACCAGCCTGGCGCAACATGCGCCTGACGGTGAACGTCGCGACCAAGCTGAACCGCAGCCAGCTCATCCCAGGCGAAATCAGCTACATCCTGCCCGTCATCGGCCGCATCGAAATCGACGAGCAGGGCACCGGTCCCCAAGCCACGTCAATGGAAGACAGCACCGGTCACATCCACGGCTCGCGCGGCGTGCGCGACAAGGCATCGCCTCACCTGATCAGCGAAGTCCGGCTCGTCGCCGAAATTGCCAAAGCCACGCTGGACCCGAACCCGGCAACCCCCTGGGACGCCTGGACCAACGACTACGGCCTGATCAGGGAGGCGATAGCCGAAACCTACCCAGAGATCTTCTATGATTACTCCAAGCGCATGTGGGAGCCGGGCGGCTTCTCGCGGCCACTCCCCGCCCGCGACCGCGACTGGAAAACCAAGAACGGCAAAGCCAACTTCGTCACCCCGGAAGAGCTCGACGAAGACCCCGACATGCCCGGCTGCGGCCCAGACACCCTCCGCCTCATCACCTTGCGCAGCAACGACCAGTTCAACACCACAGTTTACGGCTACGACGATCGCTTCCGCGGCATCAAAGGCACCCGCGATGTCGTGCTCATGAACCGCTCCGACATCGACCGCCTGGGCCTCATTAATGGCGCACAAATCAAGATGAGCACGATCTCGCGCGACAACGTAGCCAGGGAATTGTCAGCACTGCGTGTCGTAGCCTACGACATCCCCGCAGGCTGCGTAGGCGCCTACTACCCGGAAGCCAACGTGCTTCTCCCGCTCTGGCACTACGCCGTAGGCAGCAAAACCCCAGCCGCTAAATCCATCCCAGTCTCGATCCACAAGCTCTGATCCAACCGTCGTCGTTCGAAGCGCCGAAAGTGCGGGCATCCGAAATAAGAGATATAGGCAAGTACCTCTTTTTTGAAAAAAAGAAGCAAAAAACTTTTGCACCATTAAGCCCAGCCTACGCATTCGTTCCGGTCAAGCAACGCGACCGCATCTTGCATTTTGTTCAGAACGTTGTGCTTTTCCGTTTACGTCTTCCGTGCCAAAATCAGCTGACTTTTGGGCAGTACCTCGTCGAGTGCTCGCTTAACCCTTGCTCCATCGGGCAGATTTAGCAATGCACTCCAGCTAGCCTCCCAGGCTTGCAGCGCGGGATGATTGGGCCCTTCGAGCGGCGTTCCGCACGCCCAGAACATGGACCACCAGACCGTCTGAAAAAATCCGTAACTCCCACGCTCCTCAACCACCAGTCCCGAGCCGACGACAAGGTCCTCGAATGTCTTCGAGGTGAAAATGCGCAAGTGGTGCGGCTCGCGCCAGTAGAAATCTGGCGCTACGCGCTGCTGCACTTGTTCGGCTCCTGGTGCGGGAACCGTCAGAAGAAACAGCGCACCAGGCTTTGCGACGCGTACGAGTTCCCTCAGCACTTGGGCAGGGTCTTGCACATGCTCGAGTGTTTCGGTGCAAATGATCCGATCGGCCTTGGCATCTCCAAGGGGTATCGGCGCACAATCGCTCACGTGCCCTTCTACCTGCACCGCTCCTCTCGCGCGCGTGTAGGCTACAGCCTCTTCCACGCTCGCTCGATCGATATCGATCAAAATAAGCTGGGCTGCAATCGGCGCGCAGAATGCAGCCATGCGACCATTTCCGCAGCCGGCGTCGAGCACGATTCCGTCGACCGGGATATCGAAGCCAGGGCACAGCGAGCGACTGGAGTAATCGAACCAGCCGCCGGCTACTGCGTCCCGAAAGGAAATCGGCAACTCGCCGTCAGCACTCATTGTGGCAAAGGCCGCCGTGCAAAGCTGTCCGAAATGCGGTTGCCACGTCGACGTAACGGCTGCTCAACGAAGCGGTAGTTTGCTTCAGCCAGCGCGAACACCAGCAGCCCGGCCGTGAGCGCAAATCGCAGCGCAAATTGTCCGCCGAAGACAGTCCCCGGAGGGGAGACGCGAAACCAGATTTCGCGCGTGGCGAAATAGGCAGGCACATGGGTGAGATAAAGGCTGTAGGAGCGGCTACCAAACCAGATAAGAACACGCCGCGGAAACTTGGGTCGCACCAGGAGCCCCTGATCGTAGCTGGCGATCCAAACCAGCAGCCCTCCTAGAACCGCGATGAGGCCGAGCCGGAAATTCGCCAGACGCAACTGGTCGGAGCCGAGCGCTCCCATGAGCACAAGTGGCATCAGCAGGACGGCTGCACGTGCACTTGCGCTGTGCGCCAGGCCAGTGGGCTCGCAAAGCCGCCAGATGCGAGTGCCGCTGGCGCAAGCTACCAGAACGCCTGCTGCCAAAGCTCCTGAGCGTATCATCATGTCGAGTGGCGTGGCGGCCGGTATGAATTGGAGTGCCAGCACCGTCGACATCGCAACCGGCAACCAGCGTCCGGTAACAAAGAGCAGCAACGGCAGCAGCAGGTAAAATTGTTCTTCGAGCGATAAGCTCCAGTAGGGGAATGCAACCCATGCTTCCTTGCCGAAGGTCGCGGCTAGCCTGAAATTGGCGATATCCAGCACGCCAGTAGCAAGGCCTGTGAAATTGGACTGCGGCGCGAGAAACACACCGGATCTATTGAACCAGATACTGGTAGCGAGAGGAACGACGAGCCAAAGCCACGCCGAAGGAAGGAGTCGCCATGCGCGCCTGATCCAAAATGCAACGATGCCACGGGCGTAGTGCATCCCATCCGGTGCGTTCTCGTGCAGTGGCAACAGCCCTCGGGCTATGACAAACCCCGAGATAACGAAGAATAGATCGACGCCTACCCAGCCGCGGCAATATCGATCGAGAAATGCCAACAAATGGCTGTGCCAAACGACCAGATTTGATGGCATGTGCTCTACCAGCACCATCAGGATCGCGACGCCTCGCAGCACCTCAATATCGCCGATACGAGCGTGTCCGCGCCGCGTGGCTAGTGGAACGCCCGGCGAAGGAGCGAGGCCGGCATGGTTCACGCGGCAGCCATCTTCTTCGGCAAATCGAGAACCGCCCGCAGCAACATCTCCACGCGCGCTTCCGAGCAATGGCCGCCCAAAGTCTCCGTCGCCGCCCTGGACATCCGCGCGTAGCGTACAGGATTACCTGTCGCCACCGAGTAGCTCTCCTTATAGGCATCCACCAAAGATGCAAAATCGATACGGTGCCGAAGCGTGCGGTAGACCATCCGTTCGTCATGCGGCCACCCGCATGGCTCCAGGCTCGAATGCACGATGAAGGCGTTCTCGCGCCTCACATAATCCGCCATGCCGGTATGATCCGGCGCGATCGCAGGTTTGCCGGCCGACATGAATTCCATCAGCGGCAGGCACTGCCCTTCGCCATGCGAGGCGTTCACCACATAATTCGTCGTCTGCACCAGCGTCGCGTAGGCTTCGTCCTCGAGATATCCGCCCAGCACCAGGATGCGGCACGCAAATGGCGCATGCTTCGCCATCTCCGCCAGCATCATGTCCACGAAAGGTGCAGGCGCCGCATGCGTCAACTTGAAAACCAGCGTTGCATCGGCGCGGTCGCGCAACGCCCAGATGAACGCCGCCAGCATGTCCGACCAGTTCTTCCTGCTGTCGATCGGATTGAACACCGACGTATAAACGATGCCTTCCAGCAGCACAGTCGGCCGCTCGCCCGCGGTGAAAGTCTCAGGCAACGGCGCCTCGCCGCCCGCCCGCCGCACCAGCGGCGTCCAAGGCGTCAAATCCACCATACGCGTATCGATCACCAGCTTCGGCACTGCCAGCGGCGATGCACTGCGAGTCGTTCCCGCAAACCGCGCATGCCTGTCCCAAACCGGCGCAGGGATGGCTGTCACATCATAGTCGTTGCCCATCGCCTGCCGCGTTACCCGCGCCGCATGCGCTGAATGCGTGATCGCCCGTCCCGTCGCCGCCAGAACATGCGCCCAGATATCGCGAGGGTCGCCCCGCCAGGACTCGTCCGGGAGACTCTCGAATTCCCACGCAAAAACCGGCACCGTCGGGCACGTAAGCCCAAGCGTGACCGCGTTGGGCGGCTGAAACTCCAGATAAAGGCAATCCTCGCCACGCGCCGCGAACTGCCGCTGCAGCGCCTCCACCTCTCGCGCCGGATCGCGCACCAGGATCACCAGTCCAAGCCGTTCCAGCACAGGCCTGAAAGCCTGCACGACATACCAATAACTATAGCCGGACGCGCCCAACCCGGCCCTCACGGACCCGGCGTCGAACTCCGCCCCTACCAAAATGATCATGCGAGAACTCTACCGACGAATGCCTGCAATTTCGCTTCCACCACATCGCGCGACCCGCACTGCGCAATCGCCTGCCGCGCCGAATCCCCCATAGCGTGATACCGCTCAGGCTGCTCCACCGCCACCCGATAACTCGCCTGCAAGCCGTCGCGCAGCGACTCCCATTCAAGCCGCCTCCGCGTCGTGCGGAACAGATCGCGCGGATCATGCGGCCACACGTTATACTCATCGTTGGAGCGCAGCACGAAGGAGTTTGCAGGCGTCACATACTCGGCCATCGCCGTATGATCTGGCGCCACCGCCGGCCGCCCTGCCGCCATGAACTCCATCATCGGCACGCATTGCCCCTCGCCATTCGAGACATTCACGTAGTAATCCGTCGCTGCAATCAGCGAATCATACTCCTCGTTCTCCATCCACCCATGCAGCGCCACCACCCGGCATCGGAAAGGCGCCAGTGCGCGCTTGAGGATATCGAGAAGCACGGTGAACGCCTCGGGATGCCGGTGCACCATCTTCATCACCAGCGTCGCATTCGGCTCGTCGCGGAACGCGTAGCAGAACCCTGTCATGAGATCCTGCCAGTTCTTTCGCCCATCCATCGGGTTGAATACCGACGTATAGACTATTCCTGTCAGTGACACGGACGTTTCTGGAATGAGAACGGGAAGCAAGGCAGGAAGGGAAGGACTTCTTTTTTGAAAAAAAGAAGCAAAAAACTTTTGGATCCTTGGGCGGGGCTTGCCCTCACGCGGAGCTTTGGGAGGCGAAAGAGAATCGGTTCCGACTTCGAAAAGAACTTCCTGGCTTTTGCTGGCGGGTCCGCTATCGACCACCATCCCCCGCAGCACTACCTCCGACGCACTTCCAGGCACCCGCGCAGGCAGTGCGAACAACCGGGGTGCCAATGGCGCAAAGATCGCGGCAGCCGGCACTGCATCGCCCATCGCCGACCGCACCAACCCCGCCGCATGGTCGGACAGCGAAATCACCCCCGCGACACGGCCGAAAACATGCGTCCAGTCACTGCGCGGATCGTCGTCCAGCAGCTCCGCCGGCAATGTCCCGAATTCCCACGCAAACACGCTCACGGTCGGGCAGGCGAGCCCCAGGGGGGTGCGATGCGGCGGCGCGAAGCACAGGAACAGCGCCTTCCTGCCTTGCGCGGCGGCGTCCCGGCTCAGCGCCTCCACCTCGCTCGCACTGCGCGCCCGCACCACCTCTCCGAGTCGCGCCACGACAGGCGCGAACCCCTCCAGCACGAACCGATAGCTATAGTCCGGCACCCCGAAATCGTCGCCGCCATGCGACACGTCCGTGAGCGTGGATAGAATGAAGCGGGTAGTCGCAAGGCTGCCGCTTACGGCAACGTCCTCACGCGCCCTCGTGTCTAAGATCAGAACGCACGGCTCCCTTTACTCCGCCGCCGAGTATTCAACCCTTTGCGTACGAATATTTCGTGTTTTATGGGCCGCCAAACACGCAGCCCGCAAGGCAAGGCTGCCCTGTTGAACCGGATGTGACGTAAAGGGAAGGTGAACGCCGTCCGGTTCTACAGCGAAAAATGGCCGGGGGATCGCCCCGGCCTTACCTTCAGCCTGTCTGACAATGAGCCCGTTACTTGGGAACAGAAGCTTCAGGCACCCGCGCCGGCTCGGCCGGCCTTGGCGGCGCCGCCCGCGTAGGCTCATTGATCATCTCGATTCGCCCGGTGATCTGCCCGCCGTCCTCGACCTGCAGCCGCCGGCAGCGCGCCGTTCCCAGCACCACGCCGCTCGCCCGCACGATCAGATTGCCCTTCGCGATCACCGTGCCATCGACGGTGCCCGCAATCTCGGCGTCCTCCACCTCGATCTCGCCCTTGAACACGCCGCCTGGCGACACCGCGAGCTCCGTCGCGTGGATCATCTGCGCCTCGACGGTCCCTTCGACCACCAGCCGCTCCGCGTCCTGAACCAGCCCCTGCAGGCTGATCCCGCGCCCGACAACCAGCGTCCGCCGATCCGCCCCTGGCATAGTGTTCTGCCCGCCCAGCGGGCGGATAGCCGGCGGGGCAGGGGGCCTCGCACCGGCGGCTGGCATGGGCGGATTGGGCGTGCTGCTGCCGAAAGGCGGACGGGCCATCGAAGTCTCCTTTGCCTGGCTTCCAGGCGGCGGGGTTGCGGGACGGAACGGCGGAACGCCAAGGCCGGTATCGAGCGAAGCGCCCGATGCGCCATCGGCGACACCACTGCTGGCGGATGTTGAACTGGCGACGGCGGCTTCCGCCTCGTCTTCGGGCTTGCGGCGTTTGAACAAAGCAGCCCCCTCCTTGCTTCATCGTTCCGGGACTGATGCGCCCCGTTTCATCGACCTCGCATGGTCGAAGTCTCCGCCCTAACACGCGAGCTTTGCAGGAAACAACCCAGCCAGACGATTATACTGAACGTTCCAGCACCGAACTAGGCCCGTGAAGGCGCGGTCGCCGCCGCTTCGAGCACATGCAGCATGGCCGCAGTTCCCACGATCGGCACCAGCAAATTCAGCAGCGGCACATACCCCGCCAGCGCCAGCACCGCTCCCTGAGACAGCACCGCCGGCCGCAATCGTCCATACAAGGCCGCCGCATCCAGCCGGCTCATCCGCCGCATCGCCACCGCCACGAACAGCCCCCGCCCCAGTGCCCAGGCCGTTACCGCCCACCCGACCACCAGTCCTACCGGCGGCACGAAGAACGCCAGCGGCAAAGTCAGCAAGGTGAGCAGCAGCACACGCAGCCCGACCACCACCCCATCCCAGCTCTGCGCCGCAATGTTCGCCGGCGTCGGCGGCGGCAGCCCGGGATACCAGCGGCGCTCCACTGCCCTGCAGATCGGATCGAGGAATAGCCCGGCGATGATGATCGCCACCGGCACGAACAGCCACAGCGCCGTCGCCGCCGCGGCCAGCCCGCCCAGCGCACCGGCCAGCCAACCCAGCCATCCGTCAAGCGCCAGCCTGTGATGAATGCCCTCGAAGCTCCCCACCGTCAGCACCGTGAAGCACACCACCGCCAGCAGCACGCTCTGAACCAGCACCCGCAGCATCGCCGGATCCCCGAGCTGCTCGACCGCACGCGAAATGGGAGTGAACAGGGCAGCCTCGCCGTCAAAAACGCCCCAAGGGTGGCACGCCGCCCCCACCTTCGCTACAGGGCCTTCGCAACCGGCGCCTGCTCCAGGCTTCGGTCCCACCCGAAACCCACGTCAACGAAGGCAGCCTCGCCATGCAGGACACCCGCTTCGACATACTCGGCATCGGCAACGCCATCGTGGACGTCGTCTCCCCCGCCGACCACAACTACCTCTCCAAGCACGGCATGCACCCAGGCAGCATGGCCCTCATCGACGCCGACCGCGCTCAAACCCTCTACGATACCATGCCGCGCGGCGCCGAAAGCAGCGGCGGCTCGGTCGCCAACAGCTGCGCGGTCGCGGCAGCCCTCGGCGCTCAGGTCGCCTACATCGGCAAGGTCGCGCACGACACTCTGGGCGAAACCTTCGCCGCCGACATGAAATCAATCGGCGTCCACTTCCCTACCGCCCCTCTGCAAGGCGGCGCCCCCACTGCCCGCTGCCTCATCCTCGTCACGCCGGACGGCCAGCGCACCATGAACACCTTCCTCGGCGCCTCCGTGGCACTCGGCGAACACGACATCGACAACACCCTCATCGCCGAGTCCGCCATCCTCTACCTCGAGGGCTACCTCTTCGACCCCCCGGCAGCCCAAGCCGCCTTCCGCACCGCCGCCCGCGCCGCCCGGCACGCCGGCCGCAAGGTCGCCCTCTCCCTCTCGGACGCCTTCTGCGTGGACCGCCACCGCGCAGCCTTCCGCGACCTCCTCGCCGACGTGGACCTCCTCTTCGCCAACGAAGTCGAAATCACCAGCCTCTTCGAAACGAACAGCCTGGATGACGCCATCGAGGCCGCTCGCGCCCTAATCCCCCTGGCCGCCATCACCCGCGGCGACGAAGGCAGCACCATCGTGCAAGGCGCCGAAACCCTGAACATCGACGCCGTCACCACCAAAGTCGTCGACACCACCGGCGCAGGCGACGCCTACGCAGCCGGCTTCCTCGCCGCCTACACCCGCAACCACCATCTCTCCGCCTGCGGCCACCTCGGCAGCCGCGCCGCCGCCGAAGTCATTTCGCACTATGGGGCGAGGCCACAAAGCGACCTTACAGGGTGGCTCTAAACAAACCGTTAAACACCGCTGCCCGCATCGATCTCCAGCAGGCCAGGCTGTTGGGGCTCTGACCCCAACACGGCTGCTACTTCGTTTCCAGTCTTCTAACCCGCCGTCTCCAGGCGCCGCGCCTCGCAAGCCTGTCCTGACCGCAAATGCCTATCTTCCGAAGCCGGATGCATCATCAACATGCTCTTCGGCCGTATCGGCCGCTGCACGAGACCGCCGCCGCAATTCGGGCAAACACCGTCAAAAACAGCGTCCGCGCAATCCGCACAGAAGGTGCATTCATAGCTGCAGATCCGCGCCTCCATTGACTCAGGAGCAAGATCCCGATCGCAACACTCGCAATTCGGCTTGAGCAAAAGCACAGCCAATCCTCCAAACGCCAGCCCCGAATTTTTTTTACAGACACTCAGAACTGAAACAAAACCCCCTGGTAAGACCCAGGAGACCGATCAACCACATCCTGCGATACGAAATACTCCGCCGTGCGAGCCCCCAGGCTGAGCCCCATCCTTCGCAACCCCTCGATGCTGAAATGCGTGATGTGCACGTCATTGTCGTAAAATACGTCAGGCGGCATACGCCCCGGCGTCGTGCCGGCCGTCCACAAATAGGGCCAATCCCGCCGCTCAACGAACGGCACGCTGAGATAGATGGCCCCGTCACGATTCAGCTTGCTGCGCATCGTCGCGAACAGATCACGCGGCGTCTCCAAATGCTCGAAGACCATGATGGAAACAAACAAATCGTGGGTTCGCGCATGATCCTCGCCGAACAGACCAAGCTCGCACGAAACACCGAGCTCGTTCCTCGCAAACTCATGGCACGGCTGGCTCACCTCGAAACCATACCCCTCGCACCCGTAATCCTGAACCCCCTTCAGAAACAATCCAAGCCCATGTCCAACCTCGCATACGGTGCGAACGGAAGGCAGCCTGGTCTTCAGCTCCAGGAACAATTGGCTCTGCAAGGCCCGATGGTTTTCCCGGTAAGTGAACAGGAAATCAAAATCATCCTGCTTCTGCTGCGCCGTCTCCCGATACGCCGATCGGTGAAAGAAGCTGTGGCAGTCCATGCAGAAATGCTGCGGATATAGCTTCCCAGTCCGGTTCCCCAAAACATCCTGAACATACAGGCTGTAGGCGGAGGTGCAGGCAGGGCAGGGAGGATTGCTTCTCATCCCCCTCCATACCCCACCCAGAGCCGAGCCAAAATCCCCCTCGTGGCGCAGGTTCGCGAAGCGTCGCCCAAAACGTCGTAACAAATCAAAATCGTCATCGGCACGTAACCGCCAATCCGCCACACAGTTCGGAAGCCGTAACAAAAAAGCTTGCCCACATTCACCGTATTGTGTTCTTTATCCGTTCCCAGGAGGAGCCCAGCCCCTTGAACGCGATCTCACTTAGCGCCTTCGGCACCGGTGAGCCCGAAAGTTCCGGAGAACGAACAGCGCGCCACTTGAGCTACTGCCGCGAATTGGCAGAGCTGGGCATGCAGCTCGCCCGCGCCGCCGCAGCAAAAGCCTTGCGGGATTGGGAAACCCCGCCAGAAGCGGAAACCACCCAAACCCGGGCGCCGCCTGAGCCTGGGCTGGTCTTCGCCCGCCTTGCCCGCGCGGTCCGAGACGCCATAGCCCTCGAAGCCAGCATAGCCGCCGGCCCTCAACCCACACGCGCCAGCCGAGGCGCCGCCGGCACGCAGGCCGAAACCGCCGGTGCCTCCGGCCCGGAAGACCCCAGGCGGGCAGTCCTCATCAGGGTCTTGCAGGAAGCCACCAAATTCCACCCGCGCCGCGCCGAAATGCACCGAGGCATCATCGAACGCGTGGACAGCGACTTGGCTCAAGACCCCGACTACGAGTTTCCAGGCGAGACCATCCTCGTCGCCATCAGCGAGACCTCGGCATCGAAATCAACTACGGCAAGATGTCCGATGAAACCCTCGCCGAACTCCTGCCCAAGCGCTTCCATCCCACACCGGAACAGGCGGCCAAAAATATCGCCCTCTATGCCGAGGGCGCGCCCTTCTAGCGCTCTCACGCAAGAACCACCCCCTCTTGAGAAAGCCCGCCTGAGAGCAAAAGCCCTCAGGCGAGTCCGAACACGAACAGCCACAAGGCCGCAAAAACCGCAGCGCCTGCCAGCATCAAGCCGAATATCACCACCTCGCCCGCGCCGAGCAGAGCGGCACGAACAACCACGGCCAGATGCCGCCGCTGCGCAAGCCGATGAACATCGACCGACGAAACAGAAACAGGCGCCGACACGGGCACCGGCGCACGTGCGCGGCCGCCCTGCGGGAATGGGACAACCACCCCGCTCACACGCTCGAAAGACATGACACGATCCAGCTCCTATGAGCCGGCCTCTATCAACTTCTGGAAAAAACCAATGGGCGGCAATGCCGCCAGACACGCACTAGCTAAAAAGCCGGTGGGTCATTCCCTGCGACGGGAGTCGTATAATCGTAATCATGTGACCTCCTCGTCCGGTGTTGAAGACGCGAGCTCGATACGCCGCTTTAGCGCAAATCGCAACAAAGAAAGCACTTCTTTTTCGAAAAAAAGAAGCAAAAAACTTTTGCACGTTTGGGCCCAGCACTCGCTCAGGCCCGGCCCAAATTCGTAGAAGTTTTTTGCTTCTTTTTTCAAAAAAGAAGTCCTTCCTACCCCCCCGCCTCAACCGCCGCCACATCGAGCAAACACTCGATCACCTCCGGCTCCTGCGCCCCCGAGATCGCATGGTTCCCGGCAACCACGAAGCAGGGCACCCCATTAATGCCCAGCCGGTGCGCACGCAGATTATCCCCATGCACGCTATCGATCTCGGCATCGCTCGCCAGGAACGACCGTGCCGCCGCGGGCCTCAGTCCGCAGGAGGCTGCGATCGCCGCCAGCACGTTGGCGTCGCCGATGTCCCGCCCGTCGGTGAAGTGCGCCGCCAGCACCGCTTCCACCACTTCGTCCGCCCGCCCGAAACGCGCAGCCCAGCGCACCAGCCGGTGCGCATCCACGCTGGAGGGCGTCCGCCTGATGCGTTCAAACCGGAACATCAGCCCCTCGGCGCGGCCGAGTTCGGTGATGCTGGAATACAGGCGCCGCGCGCGTTCCTCCCCGCCGAATTTCCGCGTCACGTAATCCAGGCGCGACATGCCGGCCCGCGGCATATCCGGGTTCAGCAGGAACGGCCGCCACGTCACATCCACCAGCAGGTCCGGCCGCCGCAGCAGCGTGCGGAAAAGCCGGCGTATGCCGAGATAGCACCACGGGCACACGAGATCGTGGACGACTTCGACGGCGAGGCGCGCACGGGGTGGGGCCAGAATATTCACGGCGCGATCCTAGCGACGACCCGCACCCTTTTGATAGGGCCCGCGTTCAAGTGCTCAACCGAGGCAGGACTGCAATGATTGACTTCTATGAACTCGCGGGCGCAGACCCAGACCACCGCTTCAGCCCCTACTGCTGGCGCATACGCATGGCCCTGGCACACAAGGGCCTCGACGCCAACGGCATCCCCTGGCGCTTCACCGAAAAATCAGAGCTTCCAGGCGCGCCAGACAGCACCAGCGTCCCGGTCCTCGTGGACCGCGGTCTGGTGTTCAAGGAAAGCACCGCCATCGCTCACCACCTCGAGGCCGCCTACCCGAACTCGCCCACCCTGTTCGGCGGCCCAAGCGGCGAAGCGCATGCCCGCTTCATCATCGCCTGGGCGGATTACACGCTGGTTCCCGCCATCTTCCAGATCGTGGCGCCCGACATCATCGGCCATCTCGCTACCAAGGATCAGGCCTACTTCCGCGAGACACGCGAAAAGCGCCTCGGCCGAACGCTAGAGGAACAGCGCGACCGTCGCGATAAGCTGGTGCCGGCCTTCGCCGCCACCATGCAGCCGCTCCGCCAGACTCTGAAAGCCCAGCCTTTCCTGGGAGGCATGGAGCCGAGCTACGCGGACTACGCCGTCTTCGGCGCCTTCCAATGGGCCCGCTGCGTCAGCCCGGTTCAGCTCCTGCCCGAAACCGACCACATCACGGCGTGGATCGAAACGATGCTGGATCTGTTCGACGGCCATGCACGCCAGGCGCTTGTCCCGGCTTCGGCAGCCGCAGCGGAATGACGGCAGCCGGCATCAGCAGCATCGCCACCAAGGCGCAGATGCCGGCCCATCCGCTGCGCTGAAACACGAACCCGCCCGCATACCCCACCACGCTCGACCCCGCATAATACGCAAACAGGTAAAGCGCGGAGGCCTGCGCGCGGGCCTCCGGCGCCCTGAAACCCACCCAGTTGCTCGCCACCGAATGCGCCCCGAAGAACCCCGCCGTCAGCAGCGCCACGCCTGCGATGATGACGGGAAGCGGACTGGCCATGGTCAGCGCGACGCCAGCCAGCATCGCGAGAATGTTCCCCACCATCACGATACGCCGCCCGGCCCTCATCGCCAGGTTGCCCATCAACGGGCTGCTGGCGACGCCGGTCAGATACACGCAGAAGATCAGCCCCACCGAGGTCTGGCTCAGGCCGTAGGGCGGCGCCATAAGCCGGTAGCCGATGAAGTTATAAAGCGTGACGAAGCTTCCCATCAGCAGAAAGCCTTCGAGGAACAGCCAAGGCAGCACCGGCCGGCCGAGATGCCTGAGGTAGCTCCCGAGCAGCGCCCGCGGATGCAGCGGCCTCGGCTCGAAATGCACCGATGCCGGCAACCCGCGCCACAGCAGCAGCCCGCACGCCAGCCCTTCTATGCCGATGGCGGCGAGCGCCGTGCGCCAGGAACTCCAGTCCGCCAGCGCTCCCGAAAGCAGCCGCCCCGACAAACCGCCGATTGCGCTGCCGCCGATGTAGAGCCCCATCGCAAGCCCCGCCGCCTTCGGGTGCATCTCCTCGGCGACATAGGCCATCGCCACCGCGGGCAGGCCCGAAAGCGTCAGCCCCATCAGCCCGCGCAGCAGAAGCAGCCACCCGAACGCCGGTGCGAAGGCGCACAGCAACGCCAGCACGGAGGATGCCAGCAGGCTCGCCACCATCACCGGCTTGCGCCCGACCGCCTCCGAAACCCCGCTCGCCACCAGCATGGCGAAGGCTAGAGGCATGGTCGTCACCGAGAGCGTCAGCGCACTCTGCGCAGGGTCGATATGGAACACGCCAGTGAACAGCGGCATCAGCGGCTGCACGCAGTAGAGCAGCGCGAAAGTCGCCAGCCCCGCCGCAAAAAGCCCGAGGTTGGTACGCCAGAACGCCGCCGTGCCGCGCTCGATCACGCCAGCATGCCAGCCACATGATCCGCGATGGCCAGGCAGGAGGTCAGCCCGGGGCTCTCTATGCCGAACAGATTGACCAGCCCCGCCACCCCATGCACCGCCTCGCCCTGTATGACGAAATCCTGCATCTCCGTCGCCGCCACGATCTTCGGGCGCAGCCCGGCATAGGCCGGCACCAGCGCGTCGTCAGGCAATCCCGGCCAATATTGACGGATGGCGCCATAGAACGCAGCCGCCCTCGCGGGATCCACGCTGGTGTCACGCGTGGTCACCGCCTCGACATCCGGCCCGAAGCGCGCGCCGCCGCCCATGTCCAGCGTCAGATGGATGCCAGCGCCGCCTGGTATCGGCACGGGATAGATCAGCCGCGTGAACGGGTTTTTGCCTCGGAGTGCAAAATAGCTGCCCTTGGCCAGCCGTGGTGTTGGGATGTGCTCCGCCGCCAGGCCGTCGATCCTGCCCGCCACCGCGCACGCATTCAGCCCGGCCGCATTGATCACCTGACGTACTCGCAGACGCGCGGGCTCGCGGCCTCCGACATGGACCATGAACCCGCCCGCGCCTGCCTCCACTTGCTCCAGCGGGCTCTCCACCGCGAGTGAGGCGCCATGGTCCTGCGCTTCGCCGAGCAGGCTGAGCATCAGGGCATGGCTGTCGATGATGCCGGTGTCCTGCGAGTGCAGCGCCGCCGCGCACGACAGCGACGGCTCTAGGGCGCGCGCCTCCTCACCGGAAAGCGGCACCAGGTTTTGCACCCCGTTCGCCGCCGCCTGCCTGGCCAGCGCCTCGAGCTTCGGGATTTCGGCCTCGGCTGCGACGAGCAGCTTGCCGCAACGGCGCCAGGGCACCCCATGCGCATCGGCATAGCTGGCCAGTGCGCGGCGGCCCGGTGCGCAGAAGCGCGCGCGCAGGCTGTCGCCTGGATAATAGATGCCGGCGTGCATGACCTCGCTGCTGCGCGACGAGATGCCCTGGCCGATGGCGCGCTCGGCCTCCAGGATCAGCACATCCTGGCCACGCAATGCGAGGGCACGGGCTATGGCAAGCCCGACGACTCCGGCGCCTACCACGACGGCATCGGCGTCGTAGCCCGCGCTCAAGGGTTGGAGCGGTCGCAGACTTCCCCTGGACCTTCGAAGTGGCAGCGAAGCGGCGTGGAGCTGGAGTCGGCAGGCGGCGCGGAGGCCATGAAGCCAGGCGGGCCTTTGTAGGGGTGGCCGGATTGGTTCAGGTCGTCGTGAGCGGCTCGGCGCTGATCCGCCGAAGGCGGCGGCCCGGCGCAGGCAGCGAGGCTCGAAGCCAGGGCAAGAAGAACGAGAGTCGGTGTGCGCATGGGACCTCCTGGCGTCTCAAGTGATGCCGGTTCGCAGAGATTTCACCGAACGCCCGTCTCCGCGTTACATTCAGCTACCGCAGGGCACTTTCGCGGGAGCCGAGGTTGCGTCATATGCGGGCCGTGATCCCCCGTCCCGATACTACGCTCCTGTCGCCCCATGCCTGATACGATCGCGCTTCCGCCGCCTTCTACCCAGGTTACCGTCAGGCGCCGGTCACGCTCGTGGCCGGCGTGGGTCATCGTGCTGCTTCTCATCGGCGGCATCGTGGCGCTCATTGTCTGGCATCCATGGGGCGCGTCGAAGACCTCGCAGGCGCAGAAGCGTGGCCAGGCGGCGCCGGTCGGTATCGCTTCCGCCGCGACGGCGGACATGGAGATCGTCGATACCGGCCTCGGCACGGTGACGCCGCTGGCGACGGTGACGGTGCGCACGCAGATCAACGGCATTCTGCAGACGGTGGCCTTTCGCGAAGGCCAGATCGTGCATCGCGGCGACTTCCTCGCGCAGATCGATCCGCGGCCCTACCAGGCGCTTTTGGACCAGGCGCGCGGTACGCTGGCGCATGACCAGGGCCTGCTCCACCAGGCGCAGAACGACTACAAGCGCTACGCCACGCTGAACCGGCAGGACAGCATTTCGCGCCAGCAGGTGGATGACCAGAAATTCCTTGTCGAGCAGTATCAGGGTTCGGTGGCGGCCGATCAGGGCACCATTCAGACCCAGCTGGTGAATTTGGCGTTTTGCCACATCGTCTCACCGACAGATGGCCGCGTGGGCCTTCGCCAGGTGGACCAGGGCAATTACGTGACGACAGGCGACACCAACGGCATCGTCATCGTGACCGAGCTGCAGCCGATCAGCGTCGTGTTCACGCTGCCCGAGGATTCCATCCCGCCGATCCAGAAGCGCGTCGGCGCCGGCGCGTCGCTCAGCGTCGATGCCTGGGACCGCAGCGATACGATGAAGCTGGCGACTGGCACGATGGAGACGCTGGACAACCAGATTGACACCACCACAGGCACGGTGAAGGTCCGGGCGATCTTCCAGAATCCGCAGAACCTGCTGTTCCCCAATCAGTTCGTGAACGCGCGGCTGAACGTAGACACGATCAAGAATGCGGTGACCGTGCCGAACGCTGCAGTGCAGAGCGGTGCGCCCGGCACCTTCGTGTATCTGCTCGGCGCAGGCGACGTGGTTTCCGTCAAACCGATCAAGGTGGGCATTGCGGACTCCACCAAGACGCAGGTGATCTCCGGCCTCAATGTCGGCGACCAGGTGGTGGTGGATGGCGCCGACCGGCTGCGCGACGGCATGAAAGTGGTGGTGCCAAGGAACAATGGCGCGGCCGCCACGCCCGGTGCTGCCGCCCAGCCCGACACGCCAGGCGCCAACCCCGAGCACCACCACCGCCACAAATCCGACGCTAGCAACCCCGCCTCCAGTAACTAGAGGCGGCTGGCGTGGGTCCCTCGACGATCTTCATCCTGCGGCCGGTCGCGACCACGCTGCTGATGCTGGCTATCCTGCTCGTGGGGCTGATCTCCTATAATTTCCTGCCGCTTTCGGCACTGCCTGAGGTCGATTACCCGACCATTCAGGTGCAGACCTTCTATCCAGGCGCGAGCCCGGAGGTGATGACGAGTTCGGTGACCGCACCGCTCGAGCGGCAATTCGGCGAAATGCCTGGGCTCAACCAGATGGCGTCGCAAAGCTCGGCGGGCGCGTCGGTGATCACGCTGCAATTCGATCTCGATCTCTCCATCGACATCGCCGAGCAGGAAGTGCAGGCGGCGATCAACGCGGCCGGCAACTTGCTGCCTTCCGATCTGCCCGCGCCGCCGATCTACGCCAAGGTCAATCCTGCCGATGCGCCGATCCTGACGCTGGCGCTCACCAGCAAGACGCTGCCCCTGACGCAGATGGAGGATCTGGCCGAGACGCGCATTGCGCAGAAGATCAGCCAGATCGCGGGTGTTGGGCTGGTGTCTATCTCCGGCGGGCACCGGCCTGCCGTTCGTGTGCGTGCCGACCTTCGCGCGCTGGCAGGCATCGGGCTGAACATCGACGACCTGCGCACCACCATCAGCAACCTCAACGTCAACACGCCGAAGGGGAATTTCGACGGGCCTGCGCAGGCCTACACGGTCAATGCCAACGACCAGCTCACCAGCGCGGACGCCTTCAAGACAGCCATCATCGCCTACAAGAATGGCGCGCCGGTGCACCTGACCGATGTGGCGAAGCTCGTTCAGGGATCGGAGAACAACCAGCTCGAGGCGTGGGTGAACACGACGCCTGCGGTGATCCTGAACGTGCAGAGGCAGCCTGGCGCGAACGTCATTCAGGTGGTGGACCGGATCACAGCGCTACTGCCGCGCCTTCAGGCGTCGCTGCCCGCTGCTCTGGTGATGACGCCCGTGACAAACCGGACCGTCACCATCCGTGCGTCGGTGGCCGACGTGGAGTTCGAATTGGGGCTCTCCATCGCGCTCGTCGTGATGGTGATCTTCGTGTTCCTGCTGAGCATCCCTGCGACGATCATTCCGAGCCTGTCGGTGCCGCTGTCCCTCGTGGGCACGCTGGCGGCGATGTATCTGTGGGGGTTCTCGCTGGACAACCTCTCGCTCATGGCGCTGACCATCGCGACCGGCTTCGTGGTGGACGATGCCATCGTCATGATCGAGAACATCTCGCGCTACGTGGAGGCTGGCGAACCGCCGTTGCAGGCGGCGCTGAAGGGCGCGCAGCAGATCGGGTTCACCATCATTTCGCTCACCGTGTCGCTGCTCGCGGTGTTGATCCCGCTGCTCTTCATGGGCGATGTGGTGGGACGGTTGTTCCATGAGTTCGCCATCACGCTCGCCGTGACGATCGTGATCTCGGCCGTGGTATCGCTGACCCTGGTGCCAATGCTTTGCGCAAGGCTGCTGCATCATAAGCCGGAGCGCGAAGAGGGGCGCCTCGCACGGGCGGCCGCGCGCTTCACGAACAGTGTCGTGCAAGGCTACGGACGCTGGCTCGATTATGTGCTCGACCGCCAGATCCTGACGTTGCTGGTCGCGACCGTCACCGTCATCTTCACCGCGTTCCTCTACATCGTGATTCCGAAAGGCTTTTTTCCGGTTCAGGACACCGGGCTGATCCAGGGGATTTCGAATGCCGCGCCTACCGCCTCCTACGGCGCCATGGCGAAGCTGCAGCAGCAGCTCGCCGACGCGGTGTTGAAGGATGCAGACGTGGACAGCCTCACGTCGTTCATTGGTGTGGACGGCAGCAACACCACCCTGAACGCAGGCCGCTTCCTCATCAACCTCAAGCCGCGCGACGAACGCAGCGGCACAGCGTCGGACATCATCAGGCGCCTGCAGACGGAAGTCGCCGGGATCAGCGGCATTCAGCTATTCATGCAGCCGGTGCAGGACCTTTCCATCGACACCACCGTCAGCGCCACGCAATACCAGTTCGTGCTGGAGAATGCCGACATCACGGCATTCCCCACCTGGATCCCGAAGCTGCTCACGAAGCTGCAGGCCATTCCTGACATCACCGACGTCGCCAGCGACATGCAGAACAACGGGCTTGCCGCGGACGTCACCATCGACCGCGCAACGGCAGGCCGCTTCGGCATCACGCCAGCAACCGTGGACAACGCGCTCTACGACGCCTTTGGCCAACGTATCGTCTCGACGATCTTCACCCAGTCCAACCAGTACCGGGTGATCCTCGATTCCAATCCCGTAGGCCCCACCGGCCTGCAGAACCTCAACGCGATCTATTTGCCGTCCTCCACAGCGACTGGCGGCCAGGTGCCGCTCTCCTCGCTGGTGAAGGTGACGACACGGCTGGCGCCGCTCGTCATCAGCCACCTGGGCCAATTCCCTTCCTCGACCATCAGCTTCAATCTCGCCCCAGGGGCTTCGCTCGGCACCGCAGTGACGGAAATCCGCCAGGCAGAAAAAGAGCTGCACCTGCCAGACAGCTTCGTAACCGCCTTCCAGGGCGCTGCCGCTGCGTTCGAGAACTCGCTCTCCAACGAGCTCTACCTCGTGCTCGCCGCGATCGCCACGATGTACATCGTGCTAGGCGTGCTCTACGAAAGCTTCGTCCACCCCATCACCATCCTCTCCACCCTGCCGTCGGCAGGCGTGGGCGCGTTGCTGGCACTCATGATCGTGGGCTCCGATCTCGACATCACCGGCATCATCGGCATCGTGCTGCTCATCGGCATCGTGAAGAAGAACGCCATCATGATGATCGATTTCGCCCTGGTCGCGGAGCGCGAGCACGGCCGCTCGCCACGCGACGCTATCCACGAAGCTTCCATGCTTCGCCTGCGTCCCATCCTGATGACCACGATGGCGGCATTGTTCTCGGCACTGCCGCTGATGCTGGGAACGGGCACTGGTTCCGAGCTGCGGCGCCCCCTTGGCATTGCCATCTTCGGCGGGTTGATCGTCAGCCAGGTGCTGACGCTTTTCACGACGCCGGTGATTTATCTCTTGTTCGATCGGATTGGCGCGCGGTTTTCGCCGAGGCCAGCAGGCAAGGAAGTTCTTTCTTGAAAGAAAGAACCAAAGAACTTTTACGACTTCGCACCGGGCTTTCCCAATTAGCCCGGCGCCCTAGTCGTAAAAGCTTTTTGCTTCTTTTTTTCAAAAAAGAAGATTCTTCCTTCCTCCTATGAACATAAGCGCCCCCTTCATAGGCCGTCCCATAGCGACGATCCTGCTCACCATAGGGATCGCGTTAGCTGGCGCATTCGCTTACGCCAAGCTGCCGGTGTCGCCGCTGCCGCAGGTGGATTTCCCGACGATCTCCGTCCAGGCGTCGTTGCCGGGAGCCAGCCCGGATACGATGGCGAGTTCTGTGGCGAGTCCATTGGAGCGGCATCTGGGACAGATTGCGGATGTGACGGAAATGACGTCGCAGAGCACCGTGGGCTCGACCCGTATTACCTTGCAGTTTGGGCTCGACCGGAACATCGATGGGGCGGCGCGCGATGTTGAGGCGGCGATCAATGCGGCTCGGGCGGATTTGCCGACTGCGCTGAAGTCCAACCCGACGTATCGGAAAGTGAACCCGGCCGATGCGCCGGTGATGATCATCGCCCTGACGTCGAAGACGCTGACGCCGGGGCAGCTTTACGATGCTGCGGCCACGGTGCTGCAGCAGAAATTGTCGCAGATGCCTGGTGTGGGCGAAGTCGATGTGAACGGCGGCGCCTTGCCCGCAGTTCGGGTGGAGCTGAACCCCGGGGCTTTGTTCAAGTACGGTATCGGGCTGGAGGATGTGCGAGCGGCGCTGGCGTCGGCGAATGCGAACTCGCCGAAGGGCGCGATCGAAGAGGGCGACAGGCACTTCCAGCTTTATACGAACGACCAGGCCAGCCATGCCATTCAGTATCGGCCGCTGGTGGTTGCGTATCGCAATGGGTCGGCGGTGCGGCTGAGCGATCTGGCGATGGTGGAGGACAGCGTCGAGGATCTGCGTAACGCAGGGCTTTATAACGGGCAGCCGACCGTGATCGTCATCGTGTTCCGGCAGCCTGGCGCGAACATCATCTCGACAGTGGACGGCATCCGTGCCGTGTTGCCGCAATTGCAGGCAGCGTTGCCTGGCGCGGCGATGGTCAATATCGCCATTGATCGCACGCCTACGGTGCGGGCTTCCCTGGCTGATACGCAGCGGACGCTTCTGATCGCGCTCGGGCTGGTGATTCTGGTGGTGTTCGTGTTCCTCGGCAGTGGCCGTGCGACGATCATTCCCGCGGTTGCCGTGTCGGTCTCCATCGTCGGCACGTTCGCGGCGATGTACCTGCTTGGGTTCAGCCTGGATAATCTCTCGTTGATGGCGCTGACGATCGCAACGGGATTCGTGGTCGATGACGCCATCGTGGTGCTGGAGAATATCTCGCGCCACATGGAGGACGGCATGCCGCGCATGGAGGCGGCGCTGCTGGGGGCACGGGAAGTGGGGTTTACCGTGCTGTCTATCAGCATTTCGTTGATTGCCGTGTTCCTGCCCATCCTGCTGATGGGCGGCATCGTCGGGCGTCTGTTCCGCGAATTTGCGCTCACCCTGTCCCTGGCGATCGTGGTGTCGCTCGTCGTGTCGCTGACGACGACGCCGATGATGTGCGCGCGCATCCTGCGGGTGAGGGAGGAAGGCGAGAAGCGCGGCTGGTTCTTCCGCCATACCGAGGCCGGCTTCGAGAAAATGCTGCGTTTTTATGAGCGGACGCTGAGCTGGGCCCTGGGGCAGGCACCGCTGGTGATCCTTGTCATGTTCGCGACGATTGCGCTGAACATCTATCTGTTCGTGATCATTCCCAAAGGCTTCTTCCCGCAGCAGGACACGGGGCAGCTCATGGGCATGGTGCAGGCCGACCAGAGCACGAGCTTCCAGGCTATGCGCAGCAAGCTGCAACGGCTGCAGAGTATCGTGGCGCATGATCCTGCAGTGGCAAGCGTGGTGGGGTTCACCGGTGGCCGGCAGACCAACACTGCGAACATGTTCGTGGGGCTGAAACCGTTGACGCAGCGCGATGTGACAGCGGATCAGATCATCGCGCGGCTCCGGCCGAAGATCAGCCATGTTTCGGGCGCCACGCTCTATCTCCAGGCAGTGCAGGACATTCGCGTCGGCGGCAGGCAATCCAATGCGCAGTATCAATATACGCTGCAGGCCGACGATGCGGCAACGCTGTATGAATGGGGACCGAAACTTACGGCCGCCATGCAGAAGGATCCGACGTTCACCGACGTGAACTCCGACCAGCAGCAGCGCGGGCTCGAGGTGGATCTGAACATCGACCGCAACAGTGCTGCGCGGCTGAATCTGACGCCATCCGAAATCGACAACACGCTCTACGACGCCTTTGGGCAGCGCGAGGTTTCGACGATCTATAATGCGTTGAACCAGTATCACGTCGTGATGGAGGTGGAGCCGCGGTATTGGCAGAGCCCGACGACGCTGAAGCAGATCTGGGTGAGCACGTCCGGCGGCACGGCGAGCGGCACGAGCAGCAGCAACCTGCCTGCCGGGACGGTCAGTGCGTCCACCAGCACCGCGCCCACGGCTGCCAGCGTGGCATCGGACTCTGCCCGCAACGCTTCGGCGAATGCGCTGGCAGCATCGGGCAAGTCTTCCGCATCGAGCGGAGCGCCGGTGAGCACGGCGCAGGAAACCATGGTGCCGCTCTCGGCCTTCGCAAGCTTCGGGCTGGGCCATACGCCGCTCGGGGTTAACCATCAGGGCGCCTTCGTCGCCGCCACCATTTCGTTCAACCTGCCGCCAGGCAAATCGCTGAGCGATGCCACTGCCGCAATCAAGGCCGACAGCCTCGCCATCAACATGCCGGCCTCGATCGTCGGGCAGTTCGCAGGCACCGCCGCCACCTTCCAGCAATCCACCAGCAGCGAGCCGCTGCTGATCGGCGCGGCGCTCCTGGCCGTGTATATCGTGCTCGGCATTCTCTACGAGAGCACCGTGCACCCCATCACCATCCTCTCCACCCTGCCTTCAGCAGGCGTGGGCGCCGTGCTGGCGCTGATGCTATTCGGCACCGAATTCACCATCATCGCCCTGATCGGCGTTATCCTGCTGATCGGCATCGTCAAGAAGAATGCCATCCTGATGATCGATTTCGCCATCTCCGCAGAACGGCTGCATGGCATGACCAGGCGTGACGCCATCTTCCAGGCCTGCCTGCTGCGCTTTCGGCCGATCATGATGACGACGTTTGCCGCCATGCTCGGCGCGTTGCCTCTGGCGTTCGATACAGGCGAAGGCGCGGAGCTGCGCCGGCCGCTTGGCATCGCGATCGTCGGCGGCCTCATCGTGAGCCAGGTGCTGACGCTTTATACCACGCCTGTGGTTTATCTTTATATGGATCGGTTTGGGGCTTGGGGTCGGCGTTCGTGGCGGCGGGCTTTTCCTGGAACGGTGATTCACGAAAGTCCGGCGGAGTGATGGTGGATATTGGTAAGGCAGTAGGAAGGAAGGTCTTCTTTTTTGAAAAAAAGAAGCAAAAAACTTTTGATCATTTGGGCTCGGCACTTCCGCAAGCTCGGCCCCAAGTCGCAAAAGTTTTTTGGTTCTTTTTTTCAAAAAAGAACTGCTTGCTCTTAACTGTTTCCGGGCTCGCCGGCTGCATGGTAGGGCCAGACTACCATCGGCCCACAGCGCCTGTTCCTGTTGTTTTCAAGGAGCTGCCCGGGTGGAAATTGGCCACCCCTCAGGATGCGAGTGACCGCGGAAACTGGTGGTCGGTGTTCAACGATCCTTTGCTCGACAAGCTCGAACATCAGGTGGATGTCGGGAACCAGACTTTGGCGGCGGACGCGGCTGCCTATCGCAATGCGGTGGCTCTGGTGGCGGAGGCGCGGGCTCAACTCTATCCTACTCTGAGTGTTACGCCGAGCGTGACACGGTCCAGCAGCGGGCATGGAAGTTTCAGTGGCACGGCGTCGGGCGTGTCCACGGGATCATCCACTTCGACGCAGTATAGCATCGAGGCCAATGCATCGTGGGAGATCGATGTCTGGGGTCGGATCAGGCGGCAGGTGGAGAGCAACGTCGCCGTGGCGCAGGCGGATGCTGCGACTTTGGCCAGTGCGCGGTTGTCGGAGCAGGCGCTGCTTGCCACCAACTATCTTTCCATCAGGGTTTCAGATGCGCTCGAGCGGGTGCTGCAGGATACGGTGAACGGCGACATGCGGTCGCTGCAGATTACGCAGAACCAGTATAACGTGGGCGTGGCAGCGCGGTCCGATGTGCTGACGGCGCAGACGCAGCTTGAGTCCGCGCAGTCGGCGCTGGTGAATGTGGGTGTTGCGCGGGCCGAGTATGAGCACGCGACGGCCATGCTGATTGGCGTGCCGCCGGCGTCGTTGACGATAGCCAAGCTGCCCAGCGTCCCGGCGGTGCCGGATATCCCTGGCGTGGTGCCTGCGACTTTGCTGGAGCGCAGGCCGGATATCGCTGCGGCGGAACGCACGATGGATGCGGAGAATGCGCTGATTGGCGTGGCCGTTGCCGCCTATTACCCGGTGGTCGATCTCACGGCGCTGTTTGGGTATGCGGGCAACCCTTTGAGTTCGCTGATCGAAGCGGCGAACAGGGTTTGGTCGCTGGGGGCTTCCGCCGCGGAGACGATTTTCGATGGTGGTGCGCGGAATGCGGCGGTGACATCCGCGCGGGCGACTTACGATGAGGCGGTGGCGAACTATCGCAATACGGTGCTGACGGCTTTCCAGGGCGTGGAGGATCAGCTTTCCACGTTGCGCATCCTGGCGCGTCAGGCGGAGATACAGGATGCGACGGTGCGTGATGCGACGCGCGCTACCGAAATTGCGATCAACGAGTACAGGGCTGGAACTCAGCCTTACACGACCGTGGTGACAGCGCAGAATACGATGCTGGCGGCGCGTCAGACGGCGATATCGATCGAGCAGAGCCGGCTGACAGCCGCGGTGACTTTGATTGAGGATTTGGGCGGCGGGTGGAGCACGCGCGAAATCCCGTCGCACATCAAGTCGCCGTTGCCGTTGCCGTTTTGAGTGAGGTTTCCGAAGGCGCCACCCTGAGCGATGTCGCGGCACTTGTGGTGCCGCGGCATTGGTTTGCGCGCGAGCCTGGTTGGCAGTTCAGCCTTATGCTGGCTTTGGAGATCGTGTTCTTGTTCGTGGCCCTGCCGGCGCTGAGTGCCGGCGAGGCGAGCAGGAATGCGGTTGAACTGGTGCAGATCGTGCTGGCAGCCACGGCGATTGCCCTGGTGACACGGTCGCCGCCTTTGCGCGTGGCGCTTGCGGTAAGTTTCGGGCTCACGTTGCTGTCGCGCTTTCTGCCTGGGGTGATGTCGCAGACGATCACGCTCTCGGTTATCTTTGCTTATAATCTGCTGGTGACCGGGGCGATGGCGAGGGCGGTGTTTGGGCCTGGCGAAGTCAATCATCACCGGATTGCGGGGGCGATCTTCGTCTACCTGAATGTGGCGCTGCTTTTCGCCCTGGCCTATTCGTTGTTGATGCTGATCAACCCTGAAGCGATCACGGGATTTCCGAAGGGGTCACCTGGCCGGGCGTCTGAGGTGATCCATTTGAGCTTTGCCACGCTGACATCGATTGGCGATGGTGGGGTGGTGCCTAGTTCGCCTTTTGCTCACAGTCTGGCGGATCTGGAGACTATCGTGGGGCAGTTGTTTCCGGCGGTTTTGTTGTCCCGGTTGGTGGGGCTGCATCTTTCGCGTTCGCTGTGAGAGCGTGGTGTGGTGAGGAAGTGAGCAAGTAAGCAAGGTCCACCACGAAGATGGGAAGGGCGCGAAGCTTCGCTAAGATGCGGGGCTTATGCGGCTGGGGTGACTGGTGTCGCTCTGGATTGCTTCGTCGCCAAGCGGCTCCTCGCAATGACGCGGTGAGGGCTAGGACTTTCCGTTTGAGCTGACTTGGGTCGCGAGAGTTTTTTGCTTCTTTTTTTCAAAAAAGAACTGCTTGCTTTTTATGCGCTGCGCGGAACGAGCGTGAGAGGGCGCCGCGTGGTGGCTTCGGTGAGCGTTTCGAGGAAGGACTCGCCCCATTGCGCGGGGGTACAGCTTTCGATGGCGGCCCAGCAGGAGCGCCAGCGGTCCTGGCGCTCGAGGAGGGGCATGGTGAGGGCGCGGTCCATGGCTTCGGCGAGTTCGTCGGGGTCGTGGGGGTTTACGAGAAGCGCGGTGCGGAGTTGGCGGGCGGCGCCGGCGAAGCGGCTGAGGACGAGGACGCCTGGGTCCTGGGGGTCCTGGGCCGCGATGTATTCCTTGGCGACAAGGTTCATGCCGTCGCGCAGGGGGGTGACGAGGGCGACGCGGGCTTCGCGCATGTAGCCGGCTATGGCGTTGCGGGCGCCGCCGCGGGCGATGAGGCGTACGGGGGTCCAGTCGGGTTCGCCCCAGTCGCCGTTGATGGCGCCTGAGGCGGCGTCGATGCTGGTGCGGAGGTCCTGGTAGGCCTGGACTTCGGTTCGGGATTGGGCGGCGATTTGAAGAAGAGTGACGCGGCGGCGCCAATCTGGGCGGGTTTCGAGGAGGCGGCGATAGCCGGCGAGGCGCTGGGGAAGGCCTTTGGTGGGGTCGAGCCGGTCCACGCCGAGGATGAGGCGCTGGCCCTGGACGCTTCGTCGGAGGCGCTCGGTGGCGGCGGAGCGCCAGGATTGTTCGGCCTGGGTGGCGAATTCGGGGGCGTCGATTTCGGCGGGGAAGACGCCGAGGCGGACGCGTCGTTCGCCGACTTTCAGCTCGTCGGTGCCCAGGCGGGTGGCACCTGCGAGGGTTCTGGCGGCGTTGGCGAAATTGTCCACGTCGTTGGCGGTTTGGAAGCCGAGCAGGTCGGCGGCGAGGAGGTCGCGTATGAGGGCGCCGGCTTCGGGGACGCTGTTCAGCATGTCCGGCGCGGGGAATGGGACGTGGAGGAAGAAGCCGATTGGGGCTGCGACTCCGCGGGCGCGGAGGAGGGCCGGCATGGCCATCAGATGGTAGTCGTGGATCCAGATGATGTCGGTGGGGCGCAGGAGGGGCGCCAGGGATTCGGTGATGCGGGCGTTGACCTGGCGGTAAACTGCGGCGCTGCGGCGGTCGAAGTTCATGTGCTCCGGCATGGAGTGGAGCAGGGGCCAAAGAACGGAATTCGAGAAGCCGTTGTAGTAGCGGTCGTGTTCGTCACGGGTGAGGTCGATGGTGGCGAACTGGATGGGGCCGAGCTGAGTGGTGGCGACGGCGTGCGTGGCATCGTCGGAGATGCGGCCGCTCCAGCCGAACCAGAGGCCGCCGCTTTGCATCATCAGGCCGTCGAGCGCCACGGCGAGGCCGCCGGCTTTCGGGTCCCCGGCGCTGGGAACCTGGACCCGGTTCGACACCACGACGATGCGGTTCATCAGATCTCCAGCATGGCCACCGGCAGTTTTGCCAGGACGGCGTCAACACGTAGGCGAGCGCCCGGGGACGCTTGCACGCTTGGGGATGCATCGGGCGCGTGTCCGAGAACATCTACAAGCGTGCGGCCGGACCATAGACGCGGGAGAACGATGCTGGTTCCGCGCCATGCATTCGCTGGTATGAGGGGGGTGTCGGTGACGCCCTGTTTGGTGGAGAGGCGAGAGACCACGGTGATGACGGCGCGGTCCTCGTGCTGGCGGGCGAAAGCGAGGACGTTTTCGGCGCCGTGGCCTTCGACTTTCAGGGCGAGGTAGGCGCCTTCGGCGAAGAGGGCCGGGTTGGCGGCCCGGAAGCGCAGGGCGCGGTGGAGGATGGCTTGCTTGACGCTGCCGTCTCGCCAGTGGGCCAGGAGGGGGGCTGGGTTAGCGTCGGCTTGCAGCCTTTTCGCACGCTCTTCGAAGTCTACGGGGCGGCGGTTGTCCGGGTCCACAAGGGAAAAATCCCAGGATTCGGTGCCCTGGTAGAGGTCGGGGATGCCTGGGCTGGTGATGCGCAGGAGGGTCTGGGCGAGGCCATTGAGGGCGCCTGCGGCGGCGATGCGGTTCACGAAGGCGGCGATTTCCTGGACCACGTGGGCGGGTCGTTCGGGGTCGAGGACGGCGGCCAGGAAGTCCTGGCAGGCTTGCTCGTAGGCCTCGTTCGGAGCGGCCCAGCCGGAGTGGCGCTTGGCTTCGCGCAGGGCTTTCTGCTGCCAGGCGGCGACGCGTTCGCGGAAGGCGTTGAGGCCTTCGGCATCGTCTGCGGAGAGGTCTAGCGGCCAGGCGCCTATGAGGGTCTGGTAGAGCATGACTTCGTCGGCGATGTCCGGGGCGGGGCCGTCGAGGTCGCGTTTGAGAGGGGCGTTGAGGCGTATCCAGCGGGACAGGGCAGCCTCCCACTCGTCGGGGATTTCGCTGATGACGGCGAGGCGGGCGCGGGCGTCTTCGCCGCGCTTGTGGTCGTGCGTGGCGGTGGCCAGCAGGGCTTTGGGAAGGCGGTTGCGCCGGGCGCGGCTGGCGGCGTGCCAGCCCGCGGGGCTGATGGCGAATTGCGAGGGTTCGGTGCCGACTTCGTTGCGGGAGAGCAGGCGGCCGTAGCGATAGAACGAGGTGTCTTCCACGGATTTCGCGGCGGTGGGGGCGGAGAGCTGCTGGAAGCGGACCATGGCGCGAAGGCGTTCGGCGCGGCGGCTGCCTGCTGGGACCTGTCGCAAATCGTCGCCGCTGAGCCAGTTGGCGACGAGTTCGAGAAGGTGGCGGTCCACGGCGCGAACGGTGCGGCGGGCGCCTGCCATGGCCCAGTCCATGGCGCGACGGTCGGTGTCGTTCATGCCGCCTGGGCCTGCGTAAATCCGATAGACGCGGAAGTGGGCGAGGATTTCGACCAGGGTGCGCTGGATGGCGGTGAGCGTGTAGTCGCGTGTGGAGAGGTCGCGGCGGGCGATGCGGTGGAGGGCGACTGAGGTGGCGTAGAGTTCGCTGGAGAGCGCTTCACGGAGGATCTGGTGGCGGGCAGGGATCGATTCCTGTTCGAAGATCCCGGGTCGGCCGGTGTTGCTGGTCCAGATGCGGGTGAGGGCTTCCTCTCCGTCGGGATCGTGCAAGACGGCGGCTGCATCGTTCATGAAGTCGTAGCCGGTGGTGCCGTCGGTCAGCCACTCGCCTGCGAGGCGTTCGTGGGGGGCGAGGATCTTTTCGACCCAGATGATGGCTGGTTCTTTGGGGAGATCGGCTGGGCGGGTTTCTGCCAGGGTTTCGAGGCGGCGGCGGAGTTTGCGGCAGTAGCCACGAGGATCGGCGAGGCCGTCCACGTGGTCGATGCGTACGCCGTCGATGAGGCCTTCGGCGTAGAGGCGGAAGATGGTTTCGTGCGTGGCGTCGAAGACTTTTGGGTCTTCGGCGCGTATCCCGGCTAGCGCGTTCACGTCGAAGAAGCGGCGCCAGTTGATTTCATCGGAGGCGGCGCGCCACCAGGCGAGACGGAAATTTTGCCGTTCGAGGAGGCGGTGGAGAAGGTCACGGCCGGAGTCGGTTTTTGCGTCGTAGATTTTGAGCGCTTCGTCTATGGCGCGGCGGTATTCGGGACGGCGGAGTTCCTCGCGGCCGGCGGCAGCGGCGCGGCGCATGGCTTCTCGGTCGGTGGGAAGATCGGCGAAGGCGCGTGCGGCGTTTTCCAGAGGGCCGCCTTCGGTGAGGAGGATGGAGGCGTAGTCGCGCGGGTTGATGGGGAAGCGGTTATCGAAATAATCGACGAAGAGGCGGCCGTCGGTTTCGTCGAACTTGAGGACCAGGTCACCGGCTTTGAGGACCTCACCGTAGGCGGCGCCGAGGAATGGCGCGAGCATGCGGCCGCGCAGGGTGCTGTCCGGCGGATCCCAGTCCACGTCGAAGAAGTCGGCATATTGACTGGCGCGGCCCCACTCCAGAACGTCCATCCACCAGGCGTTGTCTGCGCCGCCTACGCCCATGTGGTTCGGGACGATGTCGAGGATCAGCCCCATGCCGTGCGCGCGCAGGGCGGCGACCATGCGGCGGAGGGCTTCCTCGCCGCCGAGTTCTGGATTGATCTGGTTGTGATCGACGATGTCGTAGCCGTGCGTGGAGCCCGGGCGCGCCTTGAGCAAGGGCGAGGCGTAATAGTGGCTGATGCCGAGCCTGGAAAAATACGGCACGAGTTCGGTGCCGCGGTCGATCGGGAAGTCCTTGTGAAATTGCAGTCTGGCTGTTGCGGTCAGAGGCTTTGCGGCGATTGGGCTGGCTTCGGTCATTTTGTCTTCCGCGTTCGGTCGAGCAGGGCTAGGCGCTCGGCAACCGATGGTTCATCGAGGATGGTGCTGGCTTCCGCGGTGGTGCGTCGGCGCCAGTTGGGATGTTCGTCGAGGGTGCCTGGAAGGTTTGGCTGCTCTACGGCTGCTACGGCGTCTTCCAGAGGGAGCATGACGAGTTCGCAGGCGCTGAGGCCGACGTGGGCGGCGGCCGCATCGGCGGCATGCTGTGCGTCATTGGGCGCCGGTTCTTCGCCGGTGGCGGCACCACTTTCCGCGAATGCCTGCCAGAGGCGGGTGCGGTCCGAGGCGCGTTCCCGCTGGTCCTTCGCGCCGGACTGGCCGAGCTGTTCGCGCCATTCAAGGTCGCGGCCACTCCACCAGCCGGCGACCGTGGCGAGGTCGTGGGTGCTGGTCATGGCGGAGGCGCGGTGTGTCCACCACGCGGGGTTGGTGAAGTTGCCGGCCTTGTCGCGCTCGAACCAGAGAACGCGCATGCCGTCCATGCCTGCACTGCCGAGCCGGTCGGTGAAACCTTCAGGGACTGTGCCGAGATCTTCGGCCAAGACGATGGCGCGGTGGCGGTGTGATTCAAGCATGACGAGACGCATGAGATCAGTCTCGGGCATGGCGAGGAACGCGCCTTCGGCACCGGTGGCGCCGTCGGGGATGACCCAGAGGCGGTTCAGGCCCATGGCGTGGTCGATGCGCATGCCGCCGGCGTGCGCCAGCGCGGAGCGGAGCATTTGCAGATAGGCGGTGAAGCCGGCTTCGCGCAGGCCGGTGGGGGAGAACGCGGCGAGACCCCAGTTCTGGCCGCGGCGCTGAAGCAGGTCGGGAGGCGCGCCGACTGTCAGGCCCAGCAAGGTCTCCTTTTGGCGGCTCCAGCAATGGCTTCCTCCAGAGTCGGTGCCGACCGCGAGATCGGAGACCAGGCCGATGGCCATGCCGGCGGATTTTGCAGCGGATTGCGCAGCGGCCAGGCCCTCGTCGGCGAGGAACTGCATGTAGGCATGGAAGGAGACTTCGTTGGCGTGCGCTTCGGCGAACTTGCGCACTTCGGCACCGTGCGGGTCTTGCAGGCCGGCGGGCCAGCTTCGCCAATGCCACAGGGCTTGATCGTTGCCGAAGAGTTCGGCGTGGAGCGCCTCGAAGATGGCGTGGGATTCGAGAACGTCGCCGCGTTTGGCGCGGAAGTTTGCGAGCGCTGTCATTTGCGCAGGGTCGGACATGGCTTGGTCGAAGAGGGCACGCAGGCGGGTCAAGCGCAGGCGGCCTGCAACAGGCCAGTCAACAAGAGGCTCGGATTCCAGAGCATCGGCGGCGGATTGCCAGCCCACGTCTGCGAGACCTCCATCGACGGCGGTGTGGAGGACGTTGAGCGCGGTGCGGCTGGAGGGGGAGTAAGGGCTGAAGCGATCTGGGTCGGCGCTGAACTGGGCGTGTACCGGGCTGATGGCGACGGCTTGCGCGCCGTGCCTGGCTGCAGATTTTGCGAACTCGGCAAGCGCTGCGAAGTCGCCGATGCCGGCGTCGCCGTGGCGGCGCAGGGCGTAGAGCTGGACAGCCAGACCCCAGGTGCGGCCGCCGGAAACAGCATCGGGCACGGTGAAGCCGCAGCGTGGGGCGACAGCGAGCGTGGTTTCAGCGTCGCCGAGGATGAGATGGTGGTAGCCCGGCTCGAGAACGGCTGGGAGGAGGGCGCCGCCGTTCGATGCGTTTGCGTTGCCTTCAAAGCGCCGGCCGTCCTCGTGCTCAAGCACGAAGCGGCCTGGTTTGCAGCCGAGCTTTATGGGTTCGCCTATTGTGGCTGTGACAAGCGGCGGAAGTTTGGCGTGCGCCTCTTCCAGGCGTGCGTGGCTGTCTGCGACATGCTCCGGAGAGTGTGCGGGAAGGTCGAGGGCGGCGAGGACGGCGCGCAGGGTGGGCGGGGCGACTTCGTGCTGTTCGCCGAAGACGTCGGTCCAGACAGGGGCTACGCCTGCTGCGCGTGCCAGCTTGCCTAGGGCTTCGTCACTCATGGGGTTGATGGTGATCCTTGGTTGGAAAAAGTAAGCAAGGCCTTCTTTTTTGAAAAAAAGAAGCAAAAAACTTTTGCCACTTTACGCCGTTAGTCGGAAAGGCCGAGCCCAAATATGTAAAAGTTTTTTGGTTCTTTTTTTCAAAAAAGAACTCGCTTTCTTCCGACTGCTCATGAAGGAGCAAGGAAAGCTAAAGTGGAAGCGGCCGGAAGTTGGCCAGCAGGCTCCCGAGCGTCTGTTCCAAAAATCGCCTTGCCGTTTGGCGCGGTCCAATCGATGGCTTCGCCGCCGAAGTTGCTGGCAATGGTCAACACCGCGCCGGTGCCGAGCCGCCAGGAGGCTTCAACGGCTTTTGGAGAAAGGGCGTGGGAGGTGATGGATGTGCAGCCTGGGATGCCGGGGACGATGTGTTCGTGGCGCAAGGCGAGTAGCTGCTTGTGCAGGTTTAGGATCGCGGCGTGTTCGGCGTGCTCCGCTTCGTTCGCATCGGCGATGGAGGCGGTGAAGGTGGAGACGGCGTTTGGATCCGGGATTTGCGCCCGCTTGGCTTCATCCTTGAAGGCGGCGAAATGTTGGAATTCCTTTCTGCGGCCTTCGCGCACGAGCTTGGCGAGTTCTTCGTTGTGGCTGGTGAAAAACAGGAACGGCGTTTTGGAGCCCCATTCCTCGCCCATGAACAGCATGGGAATGAAGGGGCTCAGCAGGAGAAGGGCGCTTGCGGCGTTCAGCGCCCTTTGATCGGCGAGTGCGGTCAGGCGCTCGCCCATGGCGCGGTTGCCGATCTGATCGTGATTTTGCAGGCAGATGACGAAAGCGGTGGGAGGCAGGTGAGCCGAGGGCTCGCCGCGTGGCTCCTTGTGGTGCGGTGAGATTTCGCCCTGGTAGACGAAGCCTTCCGCGAGGGCACGGGCCAACTGCTGTGCCGGGTTTTGAAAACTTTCGTAGTAGCCTTCGGACTCGCCGGTGAGGAGGACGTGCAGGCAGTGGTGCCAATCGTCCGCCCATTGGGCATCGAAGCCAGAGGCCTGAGGACCTGTGCGAAGCAGGGAGGATTTGTTGCCCTCGTGTTCGAGAACCAGGTGAACGGAGCGATCGACGTTGGCGCGAATTTCGGCGGCGAGTTCGTTGAGGAATTCCGGTGGGGAGATGGCGTGGACCGCATCGAAGCGGAGGCCATCGAAGCGGTATTCCTGCAGCCACATCAGCGCGTTGTTGATGAAGAAGGATTTTACCTCCGGGCGCTTGAAGTCGATGGCAGCGCCCCAGGGGGTGTGTACGTCGGGGTCGAAGAACTCGCGGGCGTAAGCATGGAGGTAGGCGCCGTCCGGGCCGAAATGGTTGTAGACCACATCGAGCATGATCATGAGGCCCAGACCATGGGCTTCATCGACCAGGGCTTTCAGGTCGTCGGGCGTGCCGTAGGCGCTGTCCGGGGCGAAGGGGAGGACGCCGTCGTAGCCCCAATTGTGCTGGCCGGGAAAGTCGCTGATCGGCATCAACTCGATGGCGGTGATGCCGAGGTCGCGTAGGCTCGACAGGCGCTCGCGGATGCCGTTGAAGCCGCCGAGGGCACCGGGGTGAACCTCGTAAACCACGGCCTCGTGCCAGGGGCGGTTTTGCCAACTGGGATTTTTCCAATCGTAGGCAGATGGATCGACCAGCAGGCTGGCGTCGTGAACGTCGTGCGCCTGGGCTCGCGATGCAGGGTCCGGCACTTTCGTGCCGTCGGGCAGCACGAAGCGGTAGGAGGTGCCGGGCTTTGCGGCGGCTGTCGCTTCGAACCAGCCTTCGCTTGCGCGTGCCATTGGCTTTGGTTGACCGCCTTCGATGTCGAGTGTGACTGCGTCGACAGAAGGCGCCCAGAGCCGGAATTTTGCCGTTCCGTCCGTCAGGAGAGTAGCACCGAACGGCAGGTGGTGAACGAAGCTGCTCATGCGGCGCGCAGGATGATGGTGGCGAGCGGAGGAAGGGTGAGCGAGAGGGATGCGGTGAAGTCGTGCAGCGCCCAATCATCGGTATGCACGCCGCCGTTGTTGCCGACGTTCGATCCACCGTAGATAGCAGCGTCGGTGTTGACGATCTCGTCCCAGTGACCAGGGCGAGGCACGCCGATGCGGTAGCCGTAGCGGGGGACGGGCGTAAAATTGCACACGACCAGGATCGGCTTATCCGTGTCGTTGCCGAGGCGGAGATAGGCGTAGACGCTTTGGTCGGCGTCGTTCATGACGACCCAGCGGAAGCCTTCCGGGTCGGCATCCTTGGCGTGGAGCGCGGGATTGTCGCGGTAGGCAGCGTTGAGGTCGCACAGGAGACTTTGCACGCCTTTGCGGGCAGGGTCGTCGAGCGAGAACCAGTCGAGGCCGTGGTCGTGGTCCCACTCGCGCTCCTGGGCAAATTCACAGCCCATGAACATCAGTTTCTTGCCTGGATGGGTCCACATGAAACCGTAGTAGGCGCGCAGGTTGGCGAAACGCTGCCACTGGTCTCCCTGCATCTTTCCGATGAGAGAGCCTTTGCCGTAGACGACTTCGTCGTGCGACAACGGAAGGACGAACTTCTCCGAGAAGGCGTAGACGAGGCCGAAGGTGATTTCGCCATGGTGCCAGCGGCGATAGATCGGCTGCTCCTCCATGTAGTGCAGCGTGTCGTGCATCCAGCCCATGTTCCATTTGTAGTCGAAGCCGAGGCCGCCTTCGTCGGCCGGGCGGGACACGCCTGGAAAAGCCGTGGATTCCTCTGCGATCATGACGGCGCCTGGCACGCGGCTGGCCACTGCGCGTGAGAGTTCCTGGAAGAAGGAGATTGCTTCGAGGTTCTCGCGGCCGCCGTATTGGTTGGGCACCCACTCGCCTGCGGGGCGGCTGTAGTCGCGGTAGAGCATGGAGGCGACGGCGTCCACGCGTATGCCGTCAACGTGGAATTTCTCGAGCCAGAAAAGCGCGCTGCCGATCAGGAACGCGCGCACTTCATTGCGGCCGTGATTGAAGATGAAGGTGTTCCAGTCACGATGGAAGCCTTCGCGCGGATCCTGATGCTCGTAGAGGGCGGTGCCGTCGAAGCGGGCGAGGCCGTGCGCGTCGGTGGGGAAGTGGGCGGGCACCCAATCGAGAATGACGCCGATGTTGGCGGCGTGGCAGCGGTTCACGAAACGCGCAAAGCCAGCGGGTTCGCCCAGGCGGGCAGTCGGCGCGAACTGGGCAAGCGGCTGGTAGCCCCAGGAACCGCCGAAGGGATGTTCCATGATCGGCATGAGTTCGATGTGGGTGAAGTTCATGCTGGTGATGTAAGGAACAAGGCGGTCGGCGAGGTCATCCCAGGTGAAATTCTGGTTTTCAGAATGCGGCAGCCAGGACATGGCGTGCAGCTCGTAGATGCTCATGGGCGCGTTCGGCGACTGGTGCGCGCCGCGCTTGGCGATCCATTCGTCGTCGGTCCAGTCAGGCGTAAAGGGCGCCGGGACGACAGAGCCGGTAGCGGGCGGACGCTCCGTCTGCTGCGCCACCGGATCGGCTTTCAGTGGGAGGGTCTCACCCCAGGAGGCGACGATCTCATACTTGTAGATGGTGCCTGGTTGAAGGCCGGGGATGAAGAGTTCCCAGACGCCCGGGCCGTGGCGGAGGCGCATGGGGTGACGGCGGCCGTCCCAGGCGTTGAAGTCGCCGACGACGGAAACACGCTGCGCGTTCGGCGCCCAGACGGCGAAACGGACGCCGGTGACACCCTCGATCTCCGTCACATGCGCGCCTAACGCCTGCGAAAAATCGAGGTGGCGGCCTTCGGCGAGAAGATAGACGTCCATTTCGCCGAGGATGGGCGGGGTTGCGTAGGGATCGTCGATATCGCGCGTCATGCCGCCTTGCGTCACGCGCAGCCGGTATGGTGCGTCGCCTGGAACGGTGCCGCTCCACAGGCCCGCTGCGTGAAGGCGCGTGAGCGAGGCGAGCTTGAAGCCTGTGGCGCGCTCGATGACTTCAACGGCTTCGGTATCCGGCATGAAGACGCGCACGGTGCGAGCGCCGCCCACGGGGTGTGGGCCCAAAAGGGAAAAAGGATCGCCGTGGCGGCCGTTGACGAGAGCGTCAACGGCACCGGGATCGATCAGGGTATCAGACATGGGCGGTATCCTCTTGGAGCAGGCGCGACGCTATGCGTGCAACGCCGGCCAGAGGGATTCCGATCCATGCAGGACGGTTGGTGGCTTCGTAGCGGACTTCGTAGGCGGCTTTCTCGAGCAAGAAGAGATCGAGGAGGGTGTTCTCCGCCGCAGCCGACACCCAGGGGTGTTCGGATTGTTCCAGTGTGCTGCGGTAGCACTCAAAGAAGGCGCGGCCGGCGCTCACCCTGAACTCCTCCATGAGGATGGCGCGCCGTTCGGTCGATTGTTCCGAGCCGGGCACGCGGCCGGCGGTGGCGGTCGCGGCCGCATAGTCGAAGGAGCGGAGCAGGCCTGCGACATCGCGGAACGGCGAGGACTTTGCGCGGCGCTGTTCCATGGTTTTCGCAGGCTCGCCTTCGAAGTCGATGATGGTGGCGTCGCCGGACGAGACGAGGATCTGGCCAAGGTGGAAGTCGCCATGCACGCGGGTTTGCAGCGCCTTGCCTGCGGCGCTGCGTGCGAGGATGCGCGCCTGTTTCTGCAAAGCCGGCGCATTGGCCACGAACTCATCGGCCATCTTGTGCACGGCCTCGTCGGGCCAGTCCTGAACGCGGCCGATGGCGGCAACGGCCAGGTCGATCTGTTCGTCGACGCCATCTGCCCAGATGTCCACGGCAGCCTCGTCGGCGGGTTCAGGCTTGAACTCGGCAAGGTCGGTCGGTGAGGCCAGGACGTCGTGCATTTCGGCGAGGCGCCGGCCAATGGCGGAGGCAAAGCTGAGGTAGCCGGCCAGGGCGTCGGCGGCGGCACCTGCATCTTCGTCCGCGAAGGCCTCGGCGGCGGCACGTTCGAGATAATCGAGCGTCCAGGTCCAGGCGTCGCCCTGGTTGCGCACGAAGCCTTGCGCAAGGGCGACGGTGTGGGGCGTGTTGGCCTCGTCGTATCGCACGACTTCACCGAGCAGGGCCGCGATGTTCGCGAAGCCGCGGTCGGTGAGGTACCCCGTCATTTCGGCCTCGGGGTGACGGCCGGCCAGGACCTTGCGGACGAGTTTCAGCACGACGGCCTCGCCCATGATCAGCGAGGAATTGGATTGCTCCGCCGAGAGCCGGTGGATTTCCGCATCGTCGGCGAGTTCGATGGCGGCGAGTTGCGGGGTGGAGGAGAAGACGAGCCTGCCGCCGTCGATCGGGCGTTCGACATGGCCGCGCATGGCGGTGATGACATCGCGTGCAAAGGAGTCGAGCGCGAAGGCGTCGGTGAGATAGCCAACAGTTGCCGAACGGCGGACCCGCGCCAAGGCGAGTTGCTGCGGCAACGGGCCGGTGACCAGTTCGTCGCGTATGGCGCCAAGAGGAAGGACGTAATTCTCGCTTCGGTCGCCGACGCGGACGGTGATCTCGCTGAACAGGGTTGAGGTAATGCCCTCGCCGAGGCGGACGGTATAGGCGAATTGCACGCCGTGGATGGGCTCGCCCTTGGAGCCGAACCAGCGGCGTTTCTGCACATAGGATGGCAGCGCCTCGCGCTCCAAAATAGCGCGTCCGGCGGGATGCAGCACTTCCTCGATGTCGCGCCGCATGACGATGGTGGCGTATTCGGGGAGCGGTTCTGGGGAGGCGTTGGCGGGAAGGCCTTCAGCCGCGACCAAGGCAAACCAGTAGAAGGCATACGGCGGCAAGGTCAGGAGGTAGGGCAGTTGGCCAACCGTCGGGAAGGCCGAGCCGCCGATGAGATCGACGGGCGTACGGCCAGAGAAGGCGGAGAGATCGAGCTCGACAGCCTGCGCGGTGCGCGAGAGGTTGCTGACGCAGAGTATCGTCTCGTCGATGGTGCCTTCCGAGAACTCCCTGAGGTAGGCGAGAACCTTGCGATTTTGCGGATACAGGAACCGCTGCGTACCGCGGCCGAAGGCGCGATAGCGGCCGCGCACCGCGAGCATGGTGCGCATCCAGTTCAGCAGTGAGTGCGGGTCGCGCGCCTGGCTTTCGACGTTCACCGCCTGGAAGCCGTAGATCGGATCCATGATGGGCGGGAGGACGAGTTCGGCGGGATCGACGCGCGAGAAACCGCCGTTGCGGTCAACCGACCATTGCATCGGCGTGCGAACGCCGTCGCGATCGCCGAGGTGAATGTTGTCGCCCATGCCGATCTCGTCACCGTAGTAGATCACGGGCGTGCCTGGCATGGACAGCAGAAGGCCGTTCATCAATTCGATGCGTCGGCGGTCGCGTTGCAGAAGCGGGGCGAGGCGGCGGCGAATGCCGAGGTTGATGCGCGCGCGGCGGTCGGCGGCGTAGGTTTCCCAGAGGTAGTCACGCTCGGAGCTGGTGACCATTTCGAGCGTGAGTTCGTCGTGGTTGCGCAGGAAGACTGCCCACTGGCAGTTTGCCGGAATGGCGGGCGTCTGGCGCATGATGTCGGTAATCGGAAAACGGTCCTCGCGTGCGATGGCCATGTACATGCGCGGCATCAACGGAAAGTGGAACGACATGTGGCATTCATCGCCATCGCCGAAATATTGCTGGGCGTCTTCCGGCCATTGGTTCGCTTCAGCGAGAAGCATGCAATTCGGCGCGTGCTTTTCCATTTCCGCGCGAATGACTTTGAGGATCGCGTGGGTTTCAGGAAGGTTCTCGTTGTTGGTGCCTTCGCGCTCGACGAGGTAAGGCACTGCGTCCAGACGCAGGCCGTCCACGCCCAGGTCGAGCCAGAAGCGCATGACGGAGAGAACCTCTTCCATCACGGCTGGATTGTCGAAGTTCAGATCCGGCTGGTGCGAGTAGAAGCGGTGCCAGAAATAGGCTTTCGCCTGGTCGTCCCAGGTCCAGTTCGACTTTTCGGTGTCGAGGAAGATGATGCGTGTGTCGGCGTATTTGTCGTCGTCGTCCGACCACACGTAGAAGTCGCGCTCGGGTGACCCGGCTGGCGCATTGCGTGCACGCTGGAACCACGGGTGCTGGTCGGACGTGTGGTTGATGACAAGTTCGGCGATGACGCGGATGTTGCGCGCATGTGCTGCTTCGATGAAGCGGTGCACGTCGGCCAGGCTGCCATAGTCCGGGTGGACGCCGCGGTAGTCGGCGATGTCGTAACCGTCGTCACGCCGCGGTGACGGGTAGAACGGCAGCATCCAGATGGCGGTGACGCCGAGTTCGGCGATGTAGTCGAGCTTTTCCATTAAGCCCGGAAAGTCGCCGATGCCATCGTTGTTGGAGTCGTAGAAGGACTTCAGATGCAGCTGGTAGATAATCGCATCCTTGTACCAGAGGGTGTCCTCTGCCGGGGCGCTGGCGGGCACTGTAACCGGCATTGGGGCGGCGCTGGCGGATAGGATGGTTTGGGCTGTCATGGTTTCCCTGTTTTGGTAGGAAGGAAGGTCTTCTTTTTAAAAAAAGGAGCAAAAAACTTTTCGACGTTCAGGCTGGGCCGTTGCACGATCTCGGTCCCACATTGCAAAAGTTTTTTGGTTCTTTTTTTCAAAAAAGAACGGCTTCCTTCAAGCGTTAGGCCGCACGCGCCAAATTGCGTAGGGCTGCTCAGGCGTCAGGCGGACATGCTGCAAGCGGCCGGTCCAGGAGAAGCGAGCGCCGGAGACGAGATCTTCGACTTGAACGGTCGCATTGTCAGGCAGGCCCCATTTCCACAGGGGCAGGTCGAAGTCTGATTCCTGTGCGGTGTTCGGGTCAAGGCTGACGGTGACGAAGACGACGTTGCTGCGGTCGGCGGTGGCTTTTTCGTAGGCGATGACGAGATCGTTCGGTGCGAACAGGAAGGTGACGCCGAGGTGGGTCTGCAAGGCCGGGTTGAGCCGACGCATTGCGTTGAGCGAGGCGATCTCGGCGGTGATGTTGCCTGGGCGGTCCCAATCCCATGCGCGTAGCTGGTATTTTTCGCTGTCGAGATATTCTTCGCGGCCAGGCACGGGACGCGCCTCGCAGAGCTCGAAGCCGGAATAGACGCCCCAAAGGCCGGAGAGGGTTGCGGCCAAGGCGGCGCGAATGAGGTGTCCCGGCCTGCCTGAGGTTTGCAGGAAGGGCGGGTTGATGTCGGGTGTGTTGACGAAGAGGTGGGGGCGGAAGAAGTCGCGTGGCGGCTCGTTTGCTAGTTCGGTGAAATATTCGGTGAGTTCCGCCTTGGTGTTACGCCAGGTGAAGTAGCTGTAGCTCTGCGAGAAGCCGATCTTCGCGAGGCGATACATGATTTTCGGGCGCGTGAAGGCTTCGGCGAGGAAGGCTGCGTCCGGATAGCGCTTGCGTACTTCGGCAATCATCCATTGCCAGAACGGGAAGGCCTTGGTGTGGGGGTTGTCCACGCGGAACAGGCGGATGCCCTTGTCGGCCCAGAACAGGACAGTGTCGCAGAGAGCGATCCAGAGATCGGGGACGGCATCCTGCGCGTAGAAATCTACGTTGACGATGTCTTCGTATTTCTTCGGCGGGTTCTCGGCGTAGCGGATGGTGCCGTCCGGGCGCCAGTCGAACCAGCCCGGATGGTTCTTCAGCCATGGGTGGTCGGGGGAGCACTGGATGGCGAAGTCGATGGCGAGTTCGAGGCCGTGTGCCATGGCGGCTTCGCGCAGGGCCTCGAAGTCGGCGAAGGTGCCGAGTTCGGGGTGCAAAGCGTCGTGACCGCCCTCGGGGGAACCGATGGCGTAGGGGCTGCCAGGGTCTTCCGGCGCTGGGGTGAGGGTGTTGTTGCGGCCCTTGCGGTTCTTTTTGCCGATCGGGTGGATCGGCGGAAAATAGAGGACGTCGAACCCCATGCCGCGTATGCGCGGGAGGTGGCGCTGCACGTCGGCGAAGGTGCCGTGGCGCGTTTCGTCGTCGCTCATGGAGCGGGGGAAGATTTCGTACCAGCTGGCGAAGCTGGCGCCGATGCGCTCGGCGTCCACCGGCATCGATGCGCTGTGGACGGAGAAGGGGCGGTCGTCTGCCTCGGTCATGTGCACGGCGAGGGTGTCGCTGAGGAGGCAGGCCTGAAGGTTGGCGCTTTTCAGGGATTTCTCGAGCGCTGCGGAGAGTTGGGGTTCGGCGCGCTTGATGGCGGCGCGGACGAGTTGCTCGCCTTCGATGAGCTCGAGTTTTACGTCGATGTTGGCGGCGACCTTCTTGGCGAGTTCGTCACGGAAGGTGGCGAAGAGATCCTTCCAGGCGGCGATGCGGAATTCGTGCAGGCCGAGGGTGGGAAGGGGGAAGCTGGCGGCGTAGCGGTCGTTGCCCAGCGAGGCCATGCGGGTTTCGAGCCAGGCTTCCGAACCGGCGAGGCGCCATTGGAGGGCGACCGCGATCTTGTCGTGGCCATCGTAGATGATGTCGGCTTCTACCGCGACGGTTTCGCCTGCGGTGCGCTTGACCGGGAAGGCGCCGTTGTCCACGGCGGGGGTGATGGCCTCAATCGCCAGGCGGAAGGCGGGAGAGGCGGCGGCTTCGGCGCCAGCGATGTCGAGGGACTTGGAGGCGACCGGCGCCGGGTCGGCGTGGGCGGTAAAGGCGCGGATTTCGCCTGGGTCGAGGATGAGCATTTCGCCTGGGTGGAGGGGATCGCCGGCGTTCAGGGGTTCCATGCGGCCGAAGCGGCCACCCAGGGGAGTGAGGAGGCTGGAGGCGGCGATGGCGCGCTTCACGGCCGGGTCGGTGTTGATGACGACGAGGGTGGTCCGTGTCGCGGCGCGCAGGTCGCCTGCGTCGGTGCGGAGGAGGCTGAGGATCTGGGTACCGGCACCTGCCGGTAGGGCCGGCTGCGTTGGTGTGGAGAGTTCTGGGGCTTCAGCGCGAAGGGTATTGAGGGTAGCCGCGGCTTGGCCGGTGTCGCCAGCGGCGTCCATCCAGCCGGCGCCGAGCGTGGCGGCGACGGCTTGGGCGGAGTTACGACGCGTGGGGGAGCCGCTGCCTAAGCGCGGGCCGTTGGGGACTTCGGCGCAGCCGATGATGGCGCCTGCGCGAGCGAGGTGAGCGCATTCTTCCCAGAGCCAGCGGCTGGCGAAGTCCCACCAGGGGAGGGAGCCGAAGAGGCCGTCGAACACGCCGGGAGGGATTACCGCAAGGGCTTCCGGCGTCATGCCTGGGGTCCAGGCAAGGAGAAGGCCGCTGCCGGCACCGCGACGGAGGGCGGTGAGAAGCGGCTTGAGGAGGGCAGGAGGGACGGCGTTCAGGCCGATGATGCGGAAGCCGGCAATACCAGCCGTGCGCCAGGCGGCGAGGTGCTCTTCCCAAAAGGCGCCCAAGGCCGCGGCTTCGCCCGTTGTGGTGAGGCGTGCGGGAGCGGCTTGTGAGTCGACGGCGAGGCGCGGGTCGAGGAGGGCGGCGGGATCGGGGTTGATGAAGATGCCGCCGGCCGAGTCTACCAAGGGCGAGCCGCAGGCGACGCTGTCGATGACGACATCCATCAGGGTGGGGAGGGGGTTGGCGGCCGTCACCTTCGAGAGAGACCAGCCGGCACCGAGGGTTTTATCTGGTTGTGTCAGGTCCCACGCCAGCATGGGATTGCGGTGATCTGGGTGCTGCCAGGGCGGCGGGATCATGATGTGGCTGAAGCCCTGGGCGCGCGCTTGTTCCGCAGCCTTCGCGAGGTCGGCGCGAAGGTGTTCGATGTAGCGGATGCGTAGGCCCGTGGCCGCTTTGCTGGTTGCTATCGTTCCGTCCATGCATGCACCCCGGCGCTCTTGCCCTTCTAGAGCATGACGGCGGGTAAGGTTGCCTTGCGGGTGAGTTGGGTTGGAAAGGCAAGTAGAAGGAAGGACTTCTTTTTTGAAAAAAAGAAGCAAAAAACTTTTGTTCCTTTAGGCTGGGCATTCTGGGAGTTGCTGGGCGACGTCAAAGGAGTTTTAAGGAGGGGCCCGGAGCCTCCGCACGCGCGGCCCCAGGTCGCACAAGTTTTTTGGTTCTTTTTTTCAAAAAAGAACTGCTTCCTTAAACCTTATCCAAAGCCACTCCACCTGTGACCGCTTGGTAGGTCGCAATAGCCAGAGTCAGCGGTTCAAAGGGTTTGGTAATGACAAAGGCGGGCTCGACGGCTTCGCCGGTAAGGAGGCGTTCCGGGTAGGCGGTGACGAAGATGACAGGGGCATAGTGGCTGCGCAGGATAGCGGCGACTGCGCTGGTGCCGTCGCCGCCGGCGCCGAGGTTGATGTCGGCGAGGATGAGGCCTGGGCGGGTGCGCTTGGCCAGTTCGATCGCTTCCGCCTCGGTGTTTGCGACGCCGACGACGCGGTGGCCGCAGTTGGCGACGAGTTCCTCGAGGTCCATGGCGATAATGGGTTCGTCCTCGATGATGAGAACGTCGGTGGCGGCCGAGGCGCGGAGGCTTTCGCGCGCCTGGGCGAGCTGGGTCGAGGCTTCGCTCTGGGTAATGCCGAGGACGGCTTGCGCGTCTTCGAGGGCGATTTCTTCGAGCGAGGTCAGGAGGAGGAGCTGGCGCTGGAGGGTCGGCAGCTCCTCGTCGCGCAGTGAGGGGGGGTGGTCGTCGTTGGCCGGTTTGGCGAAGTGGGTGGTGACGGACCAGTAGAGGACAAGGCGCTCGCTGCGCAGGCTGTCCGGGACCGGGGTGGTTTGGGCAAGCAGATCGCGTAGACTGGTTGCGACCAGCGCGTCGCCCTTCTGCTGGTTGCCTGTCAGGGCCCGCGCATATCGTCGGGCGTAGGGTAGTGCCTGGATCAGATCCTCGCGGCGCAGACTACTCATAGGCGAACCTCTTAACGGATGAAGACATGCCGGCTGTTGTAGCGGACCTTCTCTAGCTCCATGGGTAGTCCCGGAGATACGGCCAGCGAAAGCCCCCCACCTGCATCTAACGCCGCCGACCTTCGTCGGCAGTTGGCTTTGTTGCTGCCTGAGTTGCGGGCGTATGCAAGGTATTTGCTGCCAGACAGGAGCCGGTCGGACGATCTCGTGCAGGATACCATTGTGCGGGCGCTTGCCGCGTTGGGGCAGTTCCAGGCGGATACGAGCCTGAAAGCGTGGACGTTCACAATACAGCGAAACGCCTTCTACGAGCAGATCCGCAGGCGGAAGCGGGAGGATGCGGCGATGCAGGCGCACTTCGACAGTGCCGGGCCAGGGCTGCAGCCGCATGGGCAGCAGATTACCGATGTGGCGCAGATGCTTTGGACCTTGCCGCCTTTGTTGCGCGAGGCGCTGGTCCTGGTGGGGGCGCAGGAGCTGACGCACGAGGAGGCAGCGGCAGTGTGCGGGGTGCCGGTCGGGACGATGCGGGCGCGGGTGAGTCGGGCCAGGTCCAAACTTGCCGAGGCATTCGGGGACGACACCACTCGTCCGTGGGACGTTTGACGCTCGCGTTTACGTGATCTGAGAGGATGCAGCGTTAACTCTCTGTCCGTCATTGGTTGGACAGGAAGAGGAGATTACGATGTCTCAGGCTACCAGCCCGACGTTCCATGACCAGGTTATCGCCATTCTGCCGAAGCTTCGTGTTCAGGCTCTTGCCCTGACGCGCAATCGGGCGGCGGCTGAGGATCTGGTGCAGGACGCCGTCTGCAATGCACTTTCGGCGCAGAACAGCTTCATTCCGGGCACCAACTTTCCAGCTTGGATGCATCGCATTCTGCGTAACCGGTTCATCTCCAACCTGCGCAAGCGCCGCGACACGACTGACATCGATGATGTGCCGAGCTCGGTGTTTGCGACAGAGGCGCCGCATGAGGATCGTTTGGCGCTCAAGGAACTCGCACAGGCGATGACGCGGCTGCCGTCGGATCAGCGCGAGGCGCTGGTGATGGTGGTGGTCCATGGCATGAGCTACGAGGCCTTGGCCGAGGCGACAGGATGCGCCGTGGGCACGGCAAAGAGCCGCGTATTCCGCGCCCGCCGCCAGCTCGAGACCTGGCTGCTTGGCGAGGTCAAGGAGAGCCGCAGCGCAGGCCGGAATGCCGCCTCGCTGCTGGCGCGCCGGCTGGTCGATGCTGAGGACGCGCACGCCGCCTAGTCCTCAGGTCGTATCGCCTGAGCAGGGTTGTCAGGTTACGAAGACATAATGGTATGGGGCGGGCTACAGAAGTAGCTCGCTCCATCGGCGTCTGAGGTGCCGGCACCTTGCCGATGTTGCGTTGCTCATCATCATTCGCTCACGTCGTGCGGCTTGATGGTGCGAGAACAAGCTGACCTCGCCGGCCGCGCTATACGATCGGGTAGGTTTATCAGGATATAGTACGCGCCGAGATGTCAAAGGCCACGAAGCCTCCTGCCGACAAACCGCCGAAGCGCGCCACCAAGGGCGACGCCGCTTTCGATGTATGGCTGCAGCGAGGGCTGCATAAGATCTACGACGACGTTGCCAATGAGCCTATTCCGGATGAGCTGCTACGGCTTATCGAAGAGGATCGGAATCGCTGAAGCGGCTGGCATGATGGCGCGGGCGAACGCACTGCTGTCGCATCTTGCCGCACCAGTGGTGATTAGGGTTTCCACATGAGGAGCGGGCTGGAGAACGTCAGGGTCCGGCTGGCGATCCTGGTGCTGATCGCGGCCGTGCCGCTGCTTCTGCTGGCCGGGACCATCGTTTGGCAAAACTACCGCATGGCACTCGATGTGAGCGTTCATGCCGCGGCCCGCTGGCGCGAGTCGGCAGTGGCGCGACACGAAGCGGCAGTGGGCGGTGCCGAACAGATGCTGGTGGCGCTGTCGCAAACCGCGGGTTTGCTGGACGCGGATCCGGAGGCTTGCCGCAGGAGCCTGCTGAACGTGCTTAGCATCCAGCAGGAGCGCTATTCGAATTTTGCTCTGCTTGGTTTAGACGGGGCGATCCGCTGCAGTGCCAAGGCACTTTCCGCCGACACGCGCCGGATGCTCGCGGCCCGGAATGTTGGGCTACTCAAAGAGGTAAGTGCGACGCGCAGATTCACCCTGGGGCCAGTGCGCGAGAGCCCGATTATCAAGTCTCAGGTTATCCCGGCGTTCATGCCTCTCGTGGTGAACGGACAGCTCGCCGGCATTTTGTATGCAGGGCTGCGCATCGACTGGTTTGCCAGCAAGGCGGGAGATCTGATCCCGGAACTCCATGCCGTCTGGATCGTGGACAGGTCATCGAAGATCACCCAGGTAGCGACGCTCGGAAGCGCAGGGCTGCCTCCGGAGGCCGCGTTGCAAGCGCTGCTCGGCGGGGATTCAGTCATCGAGGCGCAATCGGCCGACGGCAAACCTTACGCGTATGCGTCGGCAGCACTCGGTCATGGATACCGGCTGCTGATTGCCTATCCGGCAATGCTCGATCAGGCGGCCGCGGAGCAGGTGCTTCTGCGCCGGATTCTTCAGCTCGCGATCCTGCTTTTGCTGGGGCTGACGGCGGTGGCGATCGGCACGCATGTGGCGTTGGTCCAGCCGCTCGACCAGCTGAGTCAGGCGGTTAGGCGATGGCGCGTGGGGGGCAAGTTCGACCCGCAAGCGATGCGGTCAGCGCCTTTGGAGTTGCGCGAGCTGGCGCAATCCTTCGCTGAGGCGACGCGGTCGGCGGCGGATCATGCGGCGCGCAATGAGGCCGCGGTGGCGCAGCAGGAATTGCTGATGAAGGAGATCCATCATCGGGTGAAGAATAATCTGCAAATCGTGGCGTCGCTGCTGAATTTGCAGGCTTCGCGAATCAAGCAGCCGGAGGCGAAGGCGGAGTTCGCTTCGGCGCGGGACCGAGTTCGGGCTTTGGCGACCTTGCACCGGCATCTTTATTCGCAGGGTGAGGTGCACACGATCAACATGCGGCTGTTCCTGACGGAGCTGTGCGGACAGCTCTTCGCGGCGATGGGGGAACGGGAGGGGACGCGCATTTCGCTGAACATCGAGGCGAGCGAGTTGCAAATGTCGAGCGACCAGGCGGTGCCCTTGTCGCTGATCGTGACCGAGGCGGTGAGCAACGCACTGAAATATGCGTTTCCGAACGGCCGGTCCGGGACGGTGGAGGTTTGCCTGACCGGATCGGCCGACGAAGCGGAACTGACGATTTCGGATGATGGGGTGGGGATACCGGCTGGCCGGGCCGAGACGGAGATGGGGGTTCGGGACGGGCTTGGTTTAACGCTGATCCGGGGGTTTGCTCGGCAGTTGGGAGCGACGTTGAACGTGAAGGAGGATCACGGGACGACTTACAGCCTCGTGCTGCCGTTGCGACGGGAGGAGGAGCTGGCGGAGGTTTAAGAATGCCCGGTTTGCCGGCGGGAGGATTTGGCTCCAGTGAGCTGCTAGCGGCGATATGCGGGATTGATTGCGCCGGGCGTGCAACTTGTATATACAGACGTTAATACATGAGGCTGCCGCTTTGTGATTTTCGAGTGGGATGAGGGTAAGCGCCGCTCGAACATCGAGACGCATGGGTTGGACTTCACGGATGCGGCCCTGGTTCTTCAGGGGCCTACGTTGCGGGTGCTTGCAACGGCAGTGGATGCTGAAGAACGTTGGCTCGTGCTGGGATTACTGGAGTTTGTTGTCATTGCAGTGATCTACACGCTTCGAGGAGACGCTGTTCGAATCATTTCGATGCGGAGAGCCAGACATGGCGAAAGACGGGCATATCGTGAGGCATTCGGTGGCGGCGTTAAATGAGCGCAGTGCCCGCGGTGAGAGCTTGACCGACCTCACGCGTATCCGGGGGAAGACCGAGGATGAACTTGAGCGCGATGTTGCGTCCGATCCTGAGTGGTCGGATGTTCCGCGAGACTGGTATTTGAACGCGGTGCCTGTGGTGCCGCCAGCCAAGACTTTCCTGTCGATCCGGCTCGACGAGGATATCGTGGGCTGGTTCAAGCAGCAGGGACCCGGCTACCAGACGCGGATCAATGCGGTTCTCCGCAGCTTCGTGCAGCAGGCGGGTAAGCGGCAGGATTGAGACCTTCTCGCCCCTGGCCATACGGGCGGGTAGAGCTTAAATCTCGCGGGCGATGAGCGATTCGAAAAAGGCGGCGCGCGTCTGGACCAGGGCGCAGACACGGCTTGGCCGGGACGATGCTCGTCCTTCCATCGTTTTCGGGGCGTTGGGGACGCTTGCTGCCGCAGGTCAGGCGGGGTGCGTGGCGCTTGTTCTCGGCCGGGCGATGGGACATGAGGCGGTTGGGTTAGAGCCGGTTGTCGGCTTTGCTGCATTGATGGCGGCTCGGGCTTATTTGCAGTTTCTGGCTGAGCAGGCGGCGTTCAGGAGCGGAGCGCGGGCGAGGTCGCGGCTACGCGCCGATGCGCTGTCGCGCATGCTGTCCGCCGGACCGGCGTTGCTGCGGTCCTCGCATTCGGCGGATTTGGTGGCGACGCTGATCGATCGGATCGAGGCGTTGGACGGGCTGTTTGCGCGGTGGGTGCCGGCTGCGGCCTTGGCGGTGGCGGGGCCGCTGCTGGTGGCGATGGTGGCGTTCGCCGTCGATCCTTTTGCGGCTTTGGTCCTGGTGGCGGCCGGGTTGCTGGTGCCGGCGGGGCAAGCGGTGGCGGGATTGGGCGCGGCGGCTGCTTCGCGCGGGCAGTTTCTGGCCATGGCGCGTCTGCAGTCGCGGTTCCTTGATCGGGTGAGGGGGATAGCCAGCATCGTGCTGGCAGGGCGCGCGGCCGATGAGGCGCAGTCGTTGGCGCTGGCGGCGGCGGAGTTGCGCCGGCGGACGATGCGGGTTTTGCGCGTGGCTTTCCTGTCGTCGGCGGCGTTGGACTGCGCGACGGCTGCGGCCTTCATAGCATTGGCTTTGCACTACCGGCCGCAGCTTATTGGAGCGGCAGCCGCGCATCCGGTGCGGCCGCTTTTCGCCCTGCTATTGGTGCAGGAGTTTTTCGCGCCGCTGCGGGCCTTTTCGGCTGCCTATCAGGATCGGTTGCATGCGACGGGTGCCGCGGAGGCGCTTGTGACATTGCCGGAGATTGCGCCGCCGCCGACCGCTTTGCCTGTGCGCACTGTCGAAGCGCGTGGCGTGACGATCAGCTTCGAGAAGGTCGGTTTTTCGTGGGATGCCTCGCGTGGGCCGGCGCTGTCGAACTTGAGCTTCGTGGTGCCGCCTGGGGAAATGCTGATCCTCGCTGGCCCTTCCGGGTCGGGAAAGTCCACTGTCATCGAGTTGCTGCTGGGATTTGTGCGGCCCGATAGCGGACGGATTTTGCTCAACGGACATGATATTGCGCTGATCGTGCCTGAAGCTTTGTCGAAGCTTACGGCCTGGATCGGGCAGCGGCCGACGCTGTTTGCCGGGAGTATTCGGCAGAATATCGCGTTCGCTCGGCCTGAGGCGTCTTTGGCGGAGATCGAAGAGGCGGCGCGGCAGGCGCGCATTACCGAATTTGCCGCCGAGTTGCCGCTTGGGCTGGATACGGCGATCGGCGAAGGCGGGCATGGGCTTTCTGGCGGCCAGGCGCAGCGGGTGGCGATTGCGCGGGCTTTCTTGAAAAACGCACCTTTACTTCTGCTGGATGAGCCGACTGCGCACCTCGATCCGGCGACAGAGGCCGAAGTGCTGGCAGCCTTGCGGCGGCTGGCGATCGGAAGGACTGTGGTGATGGCTAGCCATTCGGCAGCGGCGCATGCTTTCTCGGGTCGCAGGCTGGATCTTCGCGGGGGCCAGGCGCTCGCGGCGACGAACGCGGCCTGACTCGCATGGGACCGTTGTTCCGAGTGATTGCCGTGTTCCGGCCGCATGCCTTGCTGCTGGTGATGGGCGTCTTGGTGGCGTTGCTGTCGCTGGCAGCGGCGTTGGCGCTGGTGACGTTGTCTGGCGCTACGTTAGCCGTGACCGTCGGTGTTGCTCTAGTGGCGGCGCCATTCTGGCTGAAGATCGCTGGGCCGGCGCGCGTGGCGCTGCGATATCTCGAACGGTTGGTGACGCATAGCGCGACTTTTCGTGCGCTCGCAGACTTGCGCATCTGGTTTTTCAGCGGATTGGCACGGAGCAGCGCGGGTGGTCTTGGGTTCCGGCGGTCTGGTGATCTGCTGTCGAGTTTGGTGTCGGACGTCGAGGCTTTGGATGGGCTCTATTTGCGCATCCTGATCCCGCTCGCTGGCGCCTTGCTTGTTGTTCCTGCGGTGGGAGTGGCGACCGGGCGCTTGAGCATCGTGCTGGGGATTGTCGTCGCCGCGCTGTTTGCTGTGGCGGCGTTCCTGATGCCGCTGGTGGCGGCGCGGCAGTCGATGGCGGCAGGGGCCGAGCTTGCACAGGCAACATCCGGGTTGCGCGTGGCGGCACTCGACGCGCTGAGTGGATTGCGAGAGGTGCGAGCCTATGGCGCAGAAAGCCGCATGGCGGCGCGGGTTGCCGATGAAGAAGCCGAGCTGATCGCGGCACAATCGCGTCTCGCCTCGGGAACGGCCAAGGCCAACGCTGCAGCTTTTCTGTGTGGCCAGGCCGCGCTGCTGGTTATTCTGGTGGCGGCCGCAGTTTCGCACCCTGCGGGTGCGCCGTTGGTGGTGGCCGTTTTCCTCGTGGTGGCAGGGTTCGAGGCGATTGCGGGTTTGCCGCGTGCGGGCGTGTCGCTGGGCAATGCCGCGGCGGCAGCAGGACGTGTCCTGGCCACCGCGACGGCGGGGCCTGCGTATCCCGATCCTGCGAAACCACTGGCAGCGCCTGGTGGCAGCGCCTTGCGCTTCCGCGGCGTGCATTTTCGCTGGAGTGATAAAGCAAACGAGGTTTTTGCCGGGCTGACGCTCGACATTCCGGCAGGAACGCGCATTGCGGTATTGGGACCTAGCGGGTCGGGTAAATCCACGCTCGCTTCCCTGGCGCTGCGGCTGATGGCGCCGCAAACGGGCGATATCCTGCTTGGCGACACGGATATTGCGCGGCTGACGGCAGCCGATTTGCACAGGCGCGTGGCTTATCTGGGGCAGGCCACGCATCTCTTCGACGACACCATACGGCGCAATGTGTTGCTGGGCCGGCCAGGGGCTTCAGAGCGCGAGATCTGGGAGGCGCTCGACCGCGCAGCCGTTGGCGATCTCGTGCGCAGCCTGCCTGAAGGGCTGGATACGTGGCTCGGCGAAGGCGGGGCGCGGCTTTCTGGCGGACAGGGGCGGCGCGTGGCGCTTGCGCGCGTGCTGCTGTCCGAGGCGCCGATTCTCATTCTGGATGAACCGTGTGCCGGGCTTGATGCTGACACAGAGCGGGCTTTTCTGGGGACGTTGTTTGGCGAGGCAGGGGGGCGGACCGTCGTGTTGATTGCTCACCGGCTGACCGGGGCTGAAAAACTGGACCGGATTTGGCGGTTGTCGGGTGGGCATGCTGTTGCGGCGGCGGCTTGAGCAAGGAAAGTCTTCTTTTTTGAAAAAAAGAAGCAAAAAACTTTTGGGAGTTTGGGCCGGGCCTATCCACGATCTCGGTCCCACGTCGCAAAAGTTTTTTGGTTCTTTTTTTCAAAAAAGAACGTGCTTGTCTTCTTATGTCTAAAGCCCAGGAGATCCTAGACCGCGTCTTCGGCTTTCCGGCCTTCAGGGGTTTGCAGGAACAGGCTGTCGATCATGTCGTAGCCGGCCACGATGCGCTCGTGCTGATGCCCACAGGCGGGGGCAAGAGCGTTTGCTACCAGGTGCCGGCTCTGGTGCGGCCTGGAACGGCGCTGGTGATTTCACCTTTGATTGCGCTGATGGACGATCAGATCGCTGCCTTGCGGCAGCTTGGGATTTCGGCTGGGGCGCTGCATTCGGAGCTGGAGCCGGCAGAGGCGGCGGCGACGTCTCGAGCGCTCGAGGCTGGTGAACTGGATTTGTTGTATGTGTCGCCTGAGCGTTTGCTGTCGGCGGGCACTCTGGAGCGGTTGCGGCGGCGCGATCTCGCGCTGATTGCTATCGACGAAGCGCATTGCGTGAGCGCCTGGGGGCACGAGTTCCGGCCCGAATATCGCGAGCTGAAGCGGCTGTCGGCGATCTTTCCTGGGGTGCCGCGTATTGCCTTGACAGCGACGGCCGATCCGCGGACGCGCGACGATATTCTGGCGGCGCTGGATATGCGCGAGGCTGCGGTGTTTGCCGCGAGTTTTCATCGGCGGAATTTGCATATTACGGCTGAGCCAAAGACCAGCGAGACGACGCAGCTTCTGGAGTTCCTTGCCCGGCATAAAGGGGAAGCGGGGATCGTCTATTGCGGCAGCCGCAACAAGACGGAGCGTATGGCGGGCAAGCTGAAGGAGAAGGGTTATCCGGCGCTGCCGTTTCACGCGGGACTTTCGCCTGAGGAGAAGCGGGGATCGCTGAGGCGGTTTCGATCCGGCGAGCCGGTGATCATGGTGGCGACTATCGCTTTTGGCATGGGCATAGATCGCCCGGACGTCCGGTTCGTGGTTCATCTGGATATGCCCGATAGTCCGGAAGGGTATTACCAGCAGATCGGGCGGGCTGGGCGCGACGGGGATCGGGCGGATCTTTTGCTGCTGTACGGCGGCGAGGATATGGCGCGGGCGCGGCATTGGCTTGGGCAGTCCGCGGCACCCGAGGCGCAGAAGCAGGTGAAGCGTCAGCGGCTGGAAGCGATGATCGGGCTTGCTGAGGCGACATCGTGCCGGACGCGTACGCTGCTGGCTTGCTTTGGCGAGACGCTGGGGGAGCCTTGCGGGCATTGCGATGCTTGCCTGGCGCCGTTCGCGTTGTTTGATGGGACAAAGCCGGCGCAGCAAGTTCTTTCAGCGGTTTACCGGACGGGGCAGGTGTTCGGCGCGAAGCACGTGGTGGACGTGCTGCGTGGACAGACGACCGATGGCGTGTCGCGCAATAACCACGACAAGCTGGCGCTGTTCGGGATTGGCAAGGACAGGCCGGAGAGTTTCTGGCGTGGGGTTTTGCGTCAACTGGTGGCGCGTGGCGCGCTGCGGGTGAAGTCGGGTGAGTTTGCGAGCCTGGAACTGGTGGCGGAGGAGGCTCGGCCGATCCTGCGCGGCGAGGTTCAGGTGATGCTGCGGGAGGATCGCGCGCCGGCTTTGGCGCCGGCGCGTCGGGGTGCGGGCGCATCATTTGCGCGGCCTGCGGCGGGTTCGCCGGGAAGCGATCTGTTCGAGAGTTTGCGTGTGTGGCGCTCTGAGGTTGCCAAGACGCAGGCTGTGCCGCCGTACGTGATCTTCCATGATACGGTGCTGCGTGAAATTGCGGCGGTGCAGCCGCTGCGGCTCGATGAATTGGCGGAGATCAAGGGCGTGGGGGCGTCGAAGCTTGAACGCTATGGTGTGCAAGTGTTGAAAGTGTTGTCGACACACGTTGCCGGCTAAGAAATTCAGTTCCTGCACGCGGCGTCGGAGATTATTGTGACAGCACAACCCGATCCATGACCGGAACGTTACGGGACGGTTTAGTCAATAGTCCTTTAGCCGCGTTGTTGTTACGATATCAAACCTCTAGGCCAGGCCCCGCAGAAACGGAGTGCAAGCCATGAGAACATGCCGCAGCCTCGCTTTTCTCTCAACCGTCATCGTGGGTGCTTTGACTGCCGGATCGGCGCTTGCGAACCCGGGGAACAGCTCCTGCGAGCTTCCCACTTCGTATATCAGGCTGATCCAGGACCAGCTTTCGACAGTCGTCAACCTGTCCGATGGCAACGGCGGTATTTTCAAGCCTAACATGATGTGGTCGGCCATTGTCGATCGGGCTGGAACGTTGTGCTCGGTGATCAAGGTGGGTGATGCCTGGCCGGGAAGCCGCGCGATTGCGATTGCCAAGGCGGGGACAGCGAATGATTTCAGCAACGACAAGCTGGCGCTTTCAACGGCCAATCTTTATGCGCCGACCCAGCCGGGCGGGTCGCTTTATGGGTTGAACAACTCCAACCCGTTCAATCCCGCGGCGCTGCCGCAGAACGTGGGTGTAGGCGGAGTGCCAGGCGGGATCATCACCTTTGGTGGTGGCGTGGCCTTGTACCTCAATGGCAAGGTGGTCGGCGCCCTGGGTGTGAGCGGTGATAGTTCCTGCGCCGATCACGCCATCGCTTTCAGGATGCGCAAGCTCGCGGGGCTCGATGCCGTGGTGGCTGGGCAGGCGCCTGATAATACCGACAACATCATCTATGCTGCTACAGGGACGGCGCCCGCCGGCTTTGAGCAGCCGCATTGCTTTCCTTCGGACCTGACGCCTACTCAGGTAGAAAACATTCCGGCTCATTGAGAAAAACTGTCGCCATCCAGCGCGGTTCGCCGCGCTGGATGGCAGGTTCACTGTGATGGTATTTCACAGATCGCCGTTTGCCAAAGCTTGACGCAGGACTTTTTCGACGCGGGCATTGTAGCCTTTACCAGTCGCCTTGATGCTCGCGACGAGATCCGGGTCCCAGCGGAAGGCGATGTGGGTGCGAGGGTTCTCGACGCGCGGCCTGCCACCCTTGTTGCGCATCGCCATCATGGCGTCTGGCAATATGGGATCAATCTCGGCGATTGGGCGGAACAGCTTCATGTCGCCGGAAGTCAGCTCGCGAACTTCGCCGCTGTTAGAGGTCAGCGGTGCTTTGGCCATGGATACGCTCCTCCCGTTTGCTCGCCCTGCGAAAGCTGATGATCCGGCGTACCTGGCCGCGGCATCACGTAGCAGACGGCGTAGAGGCGCTCCTGCATTGGGGCCAGGGTGACCACCCGCGTTTCACCGTAGTCGCGGCGCTCGTCTACGAACGCTAACGCCCTTTCCCACTCTAGCTTTGCCACAAGCTCGAACGGCAGGCCGCGTTCCTGTTCGTTTCTGGCGCTTTTAGTCGGATCGAACTCGATTGTCATAGTTTATGTATTACAAAAACCTACCTAGTGAAGACGAATAGGCGTTTCAGCGGGATCAGTGAGGGCGCGGGGCAGGTTGATCGCATACTCAGGCGGTATCACATGAAGTGCCTCAGCGAGGGCGTGTGTGATGCCGGCTTCTTTTGCGGAACCTCAATTTTTGGCGGCGGATTTCGAGAGCAGGCTGGCTTGGATGCGGCGGGTGGCCTGGCTGGTGGACGCGGCCTTTGTGGTGCCGGGAACGCGGTATCGGTTCGGGCTGAACAGCTTGATCGGGCTGGTGCCTGGGGCCGGCGATTCGGTGCTCGGCATGATCTCGCTCTACATCATCTACCAGGCGCATCTGCTTGGTGTCCCGCGTGCGAAGCTTGCGCGCATGGCGGGGAACGTGGCGGTCGAGGTGGTTGGCGGGTCTATCCCAGTGCTGGGCGATCTCTTTGACGTCGCGCTGAAGGCGAACATGCGGAACATCCGCATTGTGGAAGAGCATTTTCGGATGCGGCGGTTCTCTTAGCGGCTGCGTTGCGCCTTGTGCTCGGCCCCCACGCCAGCCCTCCCCTACGAGAGGGGAGGGAGAAGATGTGCAGCGCTGAATTGGCTCAGCGCCGAAACGCGCTAGGCCGAGTCAGCTGGCATGGTCAGCCGAGCACCGAAGCGGAGCCGACCTCTATGGTCGGTGAGCATCGGAGCGCAGGCTGATCGCGTCAGATGGCCGGAATAGTAGCGTTTCGAACGTTAGGAGTGGCTGTGGTCGTGCGGTGTCGTGCTACTCAGGCGGTCCACGAAGGCTATGCCTATGGCGGACAGGATGAAGACCGAGTGGATGATGGTCTGCCACATGACGCCTTGGACGGTCATGGGGTTGCTGGGGGCGCCTAGTGTGTTGGCTTCGATGAAGGTTCGGAGCAGGTGGATCGACGAGATGCCTATGATGGCCATGGCGAGTTTGACTTTAAGCACGCCGGCGTTGACGTGGCTGAGCCATTCGGGCTGGTCGGCGTGGCCTTGCAGGCCCAGGCGGGACACGAAGGTTTCGTAGCCGCCGACGATGACCATGACGAGAAGATTGCTGATCATGACGACGTCGATGAGGCCTAGAACGAAAAGCATGATCTGCTGTTCGTTCAGGTCGGTGAAGTGGGTGGCGAGTTCCCAGAGTTCCTTGATGAAGAGGAACACGTAGACGCACTGGGCGACCATCAGGCCGAGGTAGAGCGGCACCTGCAGCCAACGTGTGGCGAAGATGAGCCGCGGGAGCGGCTTGAGGGATGGGTAGTGAGGGGCGGCGCCGGCTGGTGCTGGCACGTGGGTGGCGTGAGTATCGTTCATGTAACGATATAAGCATTTGCCGGCTCGTGCGGCCAAGGATTCTCGCTGGGCCGGTTAGCTCAGGATGAAGCCGGCCAGGAGAAGGTAGCCGAAGGCGGCGACCGCGGCGTGGGTGGCGATGAGGGCACCTGGCACCTGGCCGCGGCGCCAGGCGAGGGTGGCGATGGTCAGCCCGCCCAGAAAGGCGGCCGCGAGAAGGACCAGGGCGTCGATGCCGGCTTTGCCAAAGAGGTCGTCCTCAAACCAGGCGAGGAGAAGGGCGGCAACCCCGATCGTGCCGACGAGTCCGTGGGTGATGCCCAGGGCCGAGGAGGAGATGCGGGCGAACGGGCGGCCGCGCTGGTGCGCCAGGAACAGCATGGCGCCGAGAATGACGGCGGCCGAGGTCACGCCAAATGCCAGGTCGAGCATGCTGGTCTCCTGAGGCAGTCCTGGGCGCGGGCCCGGGCCCGGCCTTACTTCCGGTCCGACCTTACCTTAGCGGGGCCGCTTCGCTATATCAGCGGCTCGCATGACATTCACCGATACTAATCCTTCGCTGGACCGCGCTTTGACTGAGCGCGGCTATACCGAGCTTACCCCCGTGCAGATGGCGGTGCTGGAGCCTGAGGCTTCGGCGCGCGATTTGCTCGTGTCGGCGCAGACGGGGTCGGGCAAGACGGTGGCATATGGGCTGGCTTTCGCGCCGACGCTGCTCGGCGAGGAGGTGGCTTTTGCCGGGCGCCCGGGGGCGCCGATGGCGCTGGTGATCGCGCCGACACGGGAGCTCGCCATGCAGGTGCATCGGGAGCTTTGCTGGCTTTATGCGCACACCGGGGCGCGGATCGTCTCCTGCATCGGCGGCATGGACGGGCAGCGGGAGGCGCGTGCGCTGGAGGCGGGATGCCACATGGTGGTGGGCACGCCTGGCCGGCTTTGCGATCACCTGGCGCGGGGAAGGCTCCGGCTCGGCGAACTGCGCGTGGCCGTGCTGGATGAGGCGGACGAGATGCTCGACCTCGGGTTCAGGGACGAGTTGGAGACGCTGCTGGGAGCGACGCCGGAGGGACGGCGGACATTGCTGTTCTCGGCGACGATCGCCAAGGAAATCACCGCGCTCGCGCGGAAGTACCAGAAGAACGCGCTGCGTATCGACACGCTGGTCCGTAATCAGCCGCACGCCGACATCGAGTATCGTGCCGTTCGCATTCCGCCCAGGGAGGCGGAGCATGCCGTGGTCAATGTGCTGCGGTATTTCGAGTCGCCTACGGCGCTGGTGTTTTGCGCGACGCGCGATGCGGTTCGGCATTTGCACGCGAGTTTGCTGGAGCGCGGTTTTACGAGTGTCGCGCTGTCGGGGGAGTTGACGCAGAACGAGCGGACGCGGGCTTTGCAGGCGATGCGGGATGGGCAGGCGCGGGTTTGCGTGGCGACCGACGTGGCCGCGCGCGGGCTGGATTTGCCTGACCTCGGGCTGGTGATCCACGCGGATCTGCCAACCGGCAAGGCGACTTTGCTGCATCGCTCGGGGCGGACGGGGCGGGCGGGGCGCAAGGGCGTCTGCGTGCTGATCGTCCCGGCCAACAGGGCGCGGGCTGCTGAGTCGTTGATTGCCAGCGCGGGGGTGGAGGCAAAATGGTCTGGCGCGCCCTTGGCGGAGGAGATACGCGCGCGTGACGGCAAGCGGCTGCTCGAGGATCCGATCCTGACGGACGAGATCACGCCTGACGATCTCGAGTTGGCGCGTTCGCTGCTGGAAGGGCGAAGTGCCGAGGATATCGCCGCGGCCCTGGTGCGGCTGCATCGGTCGCGCCTGCCTGCGCCTGAGGAGATCGCCGATCTTGGGCCGCTGCCGCCGCGGTCGGCGCAGGAGCGGCCGGCTTATGGGAAGAGCGGGCATGAGCGGGCTGCGGTTTCGCGCGATCCGCGTGGACGGTCGCTGAAGGGTGGAGGGGCGCGGCAGTCGCCTGAGGAGCGGGTTCCGGCGGAGTCCTCAAGCAAGGAGCGCCGAGCGGCGGAGTCCTCTAGCAAGGAGCGCCGTGCGGCGGAGTCCTCTAGCAAGGAGCGCCGTGCGGCGCAGGGGCCCATGGCCTGGTTCAGCCTCAATGTGGGGCGGGCGCAGAAGGCGGACCCCAAATGGCTGCTGCCTTTGATTTGCCGGCTGGGCGGGGTGGAGAAGCGCGATGTCGGCGCCATACGCATTCTGCCGACGGAGACGCGGTTCGAGATCTCGCAGGCTTTGGCTGATGAGTTTTTGGCGACCGTGCCGCAGGATGAGGATGCCCGGGTCTCCAGGGCTGGGCCGCCGCCTAAGCAGCCCCGGAAGTAAAGAGGGGTGGCGTCGGGCCGCCCAATGACACGCGCTCAAGTCAAACGCGGCGTTTTTCAATGTTTACTCGGCGCAAGACGGTGGCCTCGGTGGGCTGACGCTTTCGGGGGACATGGCTTGGGTCTTCCATGTGGGCGTGGTGCCTCCCAACTGTGCGGCGTCAGTAACGACCGCTTTGCCGGTTGCGGCTTGCGGGGTGCCGTCGTCTCTCAGGAGAAATCACCATGACAAAGCCAGTTGCTCTGATTACCGGCGCGCTGACCGGCATCGGCCGGGCTGCCGCCATCGAGTTCGCGAAGAATGGCTACCGCGTCGTTGTTTCCGGACGCCGCGAAGAAGCCGGTTTGGCACTGGAGAAGGAACTACAGGGGCTCGGTGCCGAGGCTGAGTTCATTCAAGCCGACGTGCGCCACGACGCCGATGTTGGGCGCCTCGTGGACAAGACGATCGCCCGCTTCGGACGGCTGGACGCGGCGGTGAACAACGCCGGCACCGAGGGTACGCCTGGGCCGGTGACGGAGCAGACCGCGGAAAGCTATGCGGCCGTGTTCGATACGAATGTGCTCGGCGTGCTGCTCAGCATGAAACACGAATTGCGCGCCATGCAGAAGCAGGGAAGCGGCAGCATCGTGAATATCTCCTCGACGCTCGGGCATGTCGGGTTTCCTCATGCGTCGGTCTACACCGCCAGCAAACATGCCGTGGAAGGACTGACCAAGTCGGCCGCCCTCGAAGTCGCCGGCACCGGCATTCGGGTAAATGCCGTCGCACCGGGGCCTGTGCAAACGGGAATGCTGGACCGCTTTACCGGCAACGAAGAAAACAAGGCCGGCTTCGCCAGCACGGTGCCGGTGAAACGCCTGGGCATCGTCGATGAGATCGCGCATGCCGTGTTGTTCGCGGCGTCTGACAAGGCGTCGTTCATGACCGGACACGTGATCGCGGTGGACGGAGGATTGTCGGCCGACTGACTGGGGCTTGCCTCACGGTGCACTATCCCGTCTTGTTGCCGAGCCGAAAAAACACGGGAGCGGACAGCGATGGGCAAGGGCGATAAGCAACACGGCAATCGGGAAGCCAAGAAGCCTAAGGCCAACAAGAAGGCGGCGCCTGCTGCGGCGTCGTTCTTGAAGCCGCAGGTTGAGGTACGTAAGCCGGGGGCTAAGCCGGCCAAGTAGGTTGTTGAGGCAAAGTCTAAAAGGAAGGTCTTCTTTTTTGAAAAAAAGAAGCAAAAAACTTTCGGACGTTTAGGCTGAGTGTTTGCATGATCTCGGTCCCACATCGGAAAAGTTTTTTGGTTCTTTTTTTCAAAAAAGAACGCGCTTGCTTAAGCAAACAAACCAGTTTGGCTAAGCGGCTCTGGGCTTTACCGTCGTTTGTAAGAGCAGCGCACGGACGTTGTGGCGCTGCGATATCGGGGTGCGGGGCGTGCGTCGCCGTAGCTTAGGACGGTGATGCGGCTTGGCTCGATGCCGTCTTCGATGAGAATGTCGCGGTCGGCGATGGCGCGGCGGTAGCCTAGGGCAAAGTTATAGTCGCGCGTTCCATGTTCGTCGCCGGTGCCGGCAACGGTGATGCTGCTGCGTGGGTTTTTGCCGAGCCAGGCTGCCTGCTTCGCCAGGGCGTCTTTCGCATCGTCCGTGACAATAGAGGACCCTTCATCGAAGAGCACGTGCACAACGCCTTTGCAGCGCAGGGCGGAAGTTGGGGCGAGGCGTGCGGAATGGCGGTGGATCGGTGGCGGCAGGGGGCGGGTGGCGCAGCTTGTTAGGAGAACCAGGCTAGAGAGAAAGGAAGCACTTCTTTTTTGAAAAAAAGAAGCAAAAAACTTTTGGACCTTTGGGCTGGGATTGGCCTCGGGCGCGGGGGCAGGTGGCAAAGTGTTTTTGGTTCTTTTTTCAAAAAAAAGAACGCTTTTTTCTACCACTTGCCTGAAACCCTGCCGAACGAAACCCAGCCCTCAAGCAACAAGCTCGCGCAAAAGTTTCATGCGCTGGGCTGCGGCGAAGGCGGCGTAGTTGGGGCAGGGCAGGGCGAAGGCGCCTGGGCCGCCGATGACTTCGCGGGTGAAAGTGGCGACGAGGTCGGGTTCGTCGTGCAGGACGCAGAGGCCGTTGATGGTGATGCCGGCGGCGACGAGGCGGTCGCGGACGGGGACCGTGTCTTGGCCGTCGTTGGCGCGGCCGTCTGCGGCGACGTCGATGATCATGCGTCGCACGGGCGCGGGGAGGTGTGTGAAGAGATGTTCGGCGGCGGCGAGGGCGTCCCCTATGGCAGTGAGGCCAGGCCGAAGGATGCGTGGCATGTCTTCGACCAGGGTTGCGAAGGCGGCGAGGTCGGGTGCGGTGGCGATGGGTGTCCAGGGGATGACGACGTCCTGCTCGGTTTCGCCCGAAAAAAGGAGGACGGCGAGGAGGGCGCCGCCGGCAGTGAGGCCGGCGATGACGTCGGGGTCGCGCAGGGCGGCGGCCATGCCGCCGGCGATGAGGCCGAATTCCTCGAAGCTGACGCTGGCGGAGCCGTCTGCGGCGAGGATAAGGGCCAGGCCGGGCTGAGTGGGGGGCATGCTGTGGCTGGGATGCTCTATTCAGCGTGATCAGGGGACGTTACGTCTGTAGGCAGATGACGGTGGCCGGACCTTTAGCGAGGAACGGCTGAAACGGGAATGCGGTGCAATGCCGCAGCTGCCCTCGCAACTGTAAGCAGCCCGTATCTGCCCCCATGCCATTGCCGCGTTTGCGGTGAGAAGGCGGGGCAGGTGGCTCAGGAGGTTTCCTGGGCAGGCTGCGAGCCAGGAGACCGGCCTGCATCGAGACTGCGCGCGCGCGTCGGGCGAGGTGCACCGAGGCAGTGGGGACGAGCCCTACAGGCGGCAATCGCCGTATCGTCACGCCCTCGGCCTGCATGGCCTTGGGCGCCTGTGGAGACTTGCCCATGCGTTATTCCCTTGCCTTGGCCGGCGGCCTGGCTGTGCTTTTTGCGACCGGTGCTTATGCCCAGAATTCTAGTGGCCAGAGCAGCAATCCGCCCGATGGGCCCGAGCAGCTCGTGGTGACTGCGACGCGGCTTCCCGACCTCGCGGACACGATCCCGGCCGGGGTGACTGTCATCGACAGCGCGACGATTGCCGAGCGTGGTTATGTGACTTTGGTCGATGCGCTGAATGCTGTTCCTGGCTTGCGCATCGTGCAGACGGGCGGGCCCGGAAGCCAGACAAGCGTGTTCATACGAGGCACGAATTCCAATCAGGTTCTGGTGCTGCGTGACGGGATCCCGATCAACGATCCTGGCGATCCTGGTGGCGCGTTCAACTTCGGCAGCGACTTGCTGACCGATGTCGATCGGATCGAGGTGGTTCGCGGAGAGATGTCGGGACTTTACGGCTCCGGGGCGATCGGGGGGGTGATCAATCTCATTACCAAGAAGGGGTCGGGAGCGCTGCATGGGAGTTTGACGCTGGCTGGCGGTTCGCAGCGGCAAGGATTGGCTGCGGCAGATGTGGCGGGCGGCCGCGGAATTTGGGACTTCTCGGCGCAGGCGCAGGGGTTTTCGACGGAGGGGTTCGACCAGACACCGCAGCGGGAGATTTCGGTCTATACGGGCGAGGCAGATGGGGACCGGAACAAGAGTGCGCAGGTGGAGATCGGCGTAACGCCTTTTGCGGACACGCGATTTTCTGTGTTGCTGCGGGCGCGCGACCAGAAGGCGGGGTATGACGACGTGCCGTTCGATGGCGGCAATGCGAGCTCCTACGATTCTGCGCTGTTCGGCCGGTTGGGGGTTACGAGCAAACTCCTTGGCGGAGACTGGGAGACTTCGGCTATGCTGAGCCGGCTGCAGGATGATCGGCGCTATACGGTGACGTATGATCCGGCCGATCCGAATGGTGACAAGCAGGATAGCCGGTATCATGGACGGCGGACTGATGCGCAGTGGAACAACGTCGTGCATCTCGGGGATATCGGAGCCTTCAAGACTACCGACCTGACGCTGGATTACGAGCATGCGTCGGACCAGGCGCATACGCGCATCAATGACCTGACAGTGGCTTTTCCGCCGGCTTATGAAAGCAGCGTGGTGGCTCATGCCGATACCGATTCGGGTTCTGCCGGTTTGCAGACCAGGATTTTCGATCGGCTGACTGCGACAGGTCAGGTGCGTGAGGATGCTACCACCATCGCTGGGGATGCCTTGACCTGGCGCGTGGGTGGGGTGCTGGCAGTGCCGGAAATAGTTTCCCGGCTGCATGCGACTTACGGGACGAGTTTCCGAGCGCCTGCCTTGTTCGATCGGTATGGCATCGATGACTTTGGCTATCGCGGCAATCCGGATTTGAAGCCGGAGCGGGCGCAGGGGTGGGAAGCTGGTTGGGCGGTCGATCTCCCGGTGGGGGAGAAGCGGAATAGTGCCAGCGTTTCGCTGACCTATTTCGATAACCGCATACGCGACCTCATCCAGACGGTTGATTCGCCGGACTTCACGTCCACGACGGAGAACGTGCCTAGCGCACGGACGCGGGGCTTGGAGGCGGTGGTGACAGCCAAGATCGCCGATTGGCTGAATGCCGACCTCACCTACACCTATACGGATGCGCGAGGGACTGCCGCCAGTTATCGTCTCCTGCGCCGGCCATACAATCAGGGTTCGGCGGATTTGCGGCTTTCACCTTTTCGGGGGTTCGTGGTGACGCCGGAGCTGCTTTATATTGGGCAGAGCACCGATTTTCTGACGCTGAACAATGGCGGATTTGGACCGGCCGGGCTGACGCGTAGCGGACTTTTGGTAAATCTGAGTATCACCTGGCAGGTGACGCCGCATGCTCAGGTTTTTGTCTATGGCAAGAACCTTGGGGATTCGACGTTTGAGCCGGCGGATGGATATCAAACCCCTGGGGCTTCGGTTTTGCTGGGAGTGAAATTTTCGCTTTAGAGATTGTGTTGGTTGACTGGCTGCTCTAGGCGCGGCAGCCCCCACCCCGGCCCTCCCCCACAAGCAGGGGGAGGGAGAAGGTAGGGCGAAACCGTCGGGGTTGCTCTGGGTTTTCTCCGGTGGATTTGAGGGAGTTTTTTGCGTGAGTTGTCGTGCTCTGTTTATTGGTGTTGCGCTGACCGTTGCGGCTTGCCCGCTTGTCGCGGCGGAGGCTCCTGGCGGTATGGTTCTGTTGAAGGATGATTCCGGCGTATCGTGGGGACCATCACCGCCGTCTTTGCCGCCGGGTTTGCAGTTTGCGGTTCTCTCGGGGAATCCGGATAAGCCGGGGCCGTTCACGTTGCGGATCAAGGCGCCGGCGCATTTCGTCATCGCGCCGCATACGCATGCTCAGCCTGAGACGGTGACGGTGATTTCCGGGTCGTTCATGCACGATATGGGGAATACGCTGGTGCGCTCGCGCAGCAAGGAAGTTGGTGCTGGTGGTTTCGTGTTCCTGCCGGCGAACATGCCTCACACGGTTTGGACGGCTGATTCACCTGTTGAGATACAGGTGAATGGGACTGGCCCGTTTGGATTGCACTACATCAATCCGAAGGATGACCCGCGTAACAACAAGTCGTAACCGGTCGTAGATGCTGGATACGTGGCTCTGGATTGCTTCCTCGCCAAGTGGCGCGTCGCCATGACAAAGGCTGGGCCTGCATACGGGCCCAGCCTTAAGTCGCAAAAGTTTTTTGGTTCTTTTTTTCAAAAAAGAACCGATTGCTTTCTATAGCTTAGTCCACGCGTGCCCGTCCTTTTCGAGGAGTTTGTCGGCGCCCGCTGGGCCTTCTGATCCGGCTTCGTAGAGTTCGGGTTCGCCGTTGGCGTGCTGGATGACGGGATCGACGGCGGCCCAGCTTGCTTCGATCATATCGGCGCGCTGGAAGAGGGTCGAATCGCCGATCATGCAGTCGTAGAGAAGAGTTTCGTAGCCGACGTTTGGCGCCATCTGAAATGCGTCTTCGTAGCGGAAGCGCATGTCTATGCCGGCGAGAGCCATCTTAGGGCCTGGTGTTTTGGCGCTGAGGGCGAGGGTGAGGCCTTCTTTCGGCTGGATGTTCAGGGTGAGGATGTTGGGGGTGAGGTTTTCCACGCCGGTGTCGCGGAAGAGGGCGAACGGGGGTTTGCGGAAGTGGATGACGACTTCCGTCATGCGGCCGTGCATGTGTTTGCCGGTGCGGAGATAGAAAGGCACGCCGCCCCAGCGCCAGTTGTCTATGTGCAGGCAGAGGGCGATGTAGGTTTCGGTTTTGCTGTCCTTGGCGACATTTGGTTCGTCGCGGTAGGCGATGGCTTGGTGGCCTTGCACTTCGCCGGCGCTATACTGGCCGCGCACGGCCTGGTCCGGCTGGATCGGATGGATGGCTTGCAGGAGCTTGGCTTTTTCGGAGCGGACGGCTTCTGCTGCGAAGGAGTTGGGCGGCTCCATGGCAATCATGGAAAGGAGCTGGAAGAGGTGGTTGGGAACCATGTCGCGTAGCGCGCCGGTGGGCTCGTAGAAGGCGCCACGTTCTTCGACGCCGATGGTTTCGGATGCGGTGATTTCTACGAAGTCGATGTGGTCGCGGCGCCAAAGCGGCTCGAAGATGCCGTTTGCGAAGCGCAGGGCCATGATGTTCTGGACTGTTTCCTTGCCGAGGAAATGATCGATGCGGAAGATTTGTTTTTCGTCGGCTTGTGCCAGAACCTGCGCGTTCAGAGCTTGCGCGGATTTCAGGTCCGAGCCGTAGGGTTTCTCGATGACGACGCGGCGGAAGGCGCCTTCGGCTTCTTTCAAAAGGCCGGCCTTGCCGAGCTGTTCGACGACGCCGCCGAAGAAGCGGGCTGCTACGGCCAGGTAGAAGACGACGTTGCCGGTGCAGTGGGCTTTGAGTTTCTCGATGTCTTCGGATTTGGTGAAGTCGGCGGTGACGTAGTCGAGCCGGCTCGTGACCCAGCCCCAGGCTTTTTCGTCGATCTTGTCCACGTAGAATTCGGCGGTTTTGTCGTGGGTGAACTCCTGCATGGTGCTGGTGAGTTCTTCGCGCCATTTATCCACGGTGCTGTCGAGGCGATCGACGCCGATGATCTTGAACTTGTCGTCGAGGAGGCCGCCGCCTGAGAGGTTGTAGAGGGCGGGCATGAGGAGGCGCTTGGTGAGGTCGCCGTGGGCGCCGAAGATCACCATGGTCGCGGGCGGAGCGGGGTGCGCGCCGGCGGGGGCGAGGTTCGCGTTCGGGGAGGATGGCTTGATCGTGGCCGATGAGAGCGATTTCTTGGAAGACGCTTCGGATTCATCCATTTGTCTGGCTCCGGATGGGCAGGGGTCGGCCGTTGGAAAGGAAATCGACGGGGCGGCGAATGGTTCCTGGCATTCCTGCCGCGCGCCCTGCCACCTTGCCCTGCTGCCGGCGATCTGGCTATCCGTTCCGGTTTAGTGGTGGGAGTGGAGCATGACCCAGAAGGCCAGTGGCTTCAGGGGCGACGGCTATAAGGTCGCGGTGGTCGGCGCCACGGGTGCGGTTGGCCGCGAGATGCTCAAGACGCTGGCGGAGCGGGATTTCCCGGTGTCCGAGGTGGTGGCGCTGGCGTCCGGCCGGTCGGCCGGCCAGCAGGTGAGCTTCGGCGAGAAATCGGTGCTGACCGTGCGCAGCCTCGACAGCTACGATTTCGCAGGAACGGACCTCGGGCTGTTTTCGCCGGGGGCTTCGGTATCGGCGGTGCATGCGCCGCGCGCGGCAGCGGCGGGCTGCATCGTCATCGACAACACCAGCCAGTTTCGCATGGAGCCGGACGTGCCGCTGGTAGTGCCGGAGGTCAATCCGCAGGCGCTGGCGCGCTATACGAAGCGCGGGATCATCGCCAATCCGAACTGCAGCACCATCCAGATGGTGATGGCGCTTAAACCGTTGCACGACCGGTTCCGCGTGAAGCGTGTGGTGGTGAGCACTTACCAATCCGTGTCCGGTGCGGGGAAGGAGGGGATGGACGAACTGTTCACCTCGACCAAGGCGTTCTTCGTGAACGATCCCGTCAAGCCGCAGGTTTTTACGAAGAACATCGCATATAACTGCATTCCGCACATCGACAAGTTCATGGATGACGGCGCCACCAAGGAAGAGTGGAAGATGGCGGTGGAGACACGCAAGATCCTCGATCCGGATATTGCCGTGTTCGCGACCTGCGTGCGGGTGCCGGTGTTCATTGGGCACGCAGAGGCGGTGACCGCCGAGTTCGAGCAGCCGGTGAATTTGGGCGAGGCGCGTGACTTGCTGCGGAACTTCCCGGGCATCGTCGTCATCGATGGGCATGACGATGGCGGGTATATCACGCCCGCCGACTGCCAGGGAGAGGATGCGGTCTATGTGAGCCGTATTCGGCGCGATCCTACTGTGCCGAATGGCATTGGGTTCTGGTGCGTGGCGGATAATCTGCGGAAAGGCGCCGCTTTGAATGCGGTGCAGATTGCTGAGTCTTTGGTGGTGCAGAAGCTTTTAGAGAGGAAGGCAGCCTAAGGACTTCTTTTTTGAAAAAAAGAAGCAAAAAACTTTTGCGACCTGGGACCGAGATCTTGGAAGTGCCGGGCCTAAGTGACCAGAAGTTTTTTGGTTCTTTTTTTTCAAAAAAAGAACTGCTTTCTTTAGAGCCTCTCGATACGGCGAGCGGCATCGTCGATGATGTCGGCGACGGCAAGTTGGGCGGCTTTCTCCGGCTTTCCTGAGAGGCCTTGGCGCAAGACGGCCTCCAGGTTGCTCAAGGCGCGCTGCACCGGGCCAGCTTCGGTCCAGCGTTGTTCGGCGTTCATTGTTTCGAGGCGGGCCATGGCGGCTTCGGCTTCCTCGCGATTTTCCTCGAGATGGGCGCGGCCGGTTTCGGTAATGGCGAACAGGCGTTTGCTGCCTTCCGCGGTCATTTGCTCGATGTGGCCGAGGTCTTCCAGGGCCGAGAGGGTGGGGTAAACCACGCCTGGGCTTGGCGTGTAGGCGCCGCCGGAGCGGGCGCTGATTTCGCGTATGGCGTCGTAGCCGTGGCGCGGGGCTTCCTGCAGAAGCATCAGGATGACCATGCGAAGGCCACCGGCTTCGAAGTTGCGGCGGCCGCCGCGGCCGCCTCGCTCGTGTCGTGGTCCGTGGTGTGGGCCGCGGTGAGGTCCTTCATGTGGACCTGCGGCGTGCATGTGGGGTGGGTGGCGCCGCTCGTGGCTGTGGGCGGTTGGATGATCGTGTAAGTGTCTCATACGATCTTAGATATATCTTTCTTGCCCTCTGTCAACGTGGGGGCGGCTATTTTTCGGCCTCCAGGGTAATCCGCGCTGCTGCAATCTTTTTGCACTCCTCCTTGGAAGGGGAGGGCTCGGCGAGATCCAGGGCCTCCAAGGCTTCGATCATGGCTTGGACGACAACCAGGTGCGTGAACCATTTATGGTCCGCGGGGACGATGAACCATGGCGCCTGAGGGGTAGCGGTGGCTTCGATGGCGGCTTCGTAAGCGTCCTGGTAGGCGTCCCAGTAGGCGCGCTCGGCCATGTCGGCGGCGCTGAACTTCCAGTTCTTGTGCGGCTCGTCGATGCGGGAGAGGAAGCGTTGGCGCTGCTCTTCTTTCGAGACGTTGAGGAAGAATTTCAAAACGACCGTGCCTTGACGGTGCATGTAGGTTTCGAAATTGACGATGTCCTCGTAGCGGTGCTTCCAGAACTTCTTGCCGCGGACCTCGGTCGGCAGATGCTGCGTGTCGAGAAGCTCGGGGTGAACACGGCAGATCAGGACGTCTTCGTAATGGCTGCGGTTGAAGATGCCGATGCGGCCGCTGCGCGGGGCTTTCGCGTGCACGCGCCACAGGAAACCGTGCGCGAGGTCTTCGGGGCCGGGCTGCTTGAAGGAGGCGACGTCCACGCCTTGCGGATTCACGCCGGTCATGACGTGACGGATGGTGCCGTCCTTGCCTGCTGCGTCCATCGCCTGGAAGACGGCCAGCATCGAGCTGGTCTCGGCTGCGTAGAGGCGTGTTTGCAGCTCTGAGAGTTTTGCTACGTCGTCGGCGATAAGGGATTTCGCGTCGTCTTCATCGAGGCCGTGCGTCAGGTCTGCGGGATCGTAGTCTTTCAGGCGGAAGTGCTTGCCGTCGGTGACGCGGTAGCGTTCTACGATGCGGGTCAAGTCGCGTTTTGTGCTCTTGGACGCCATGCTTGGTTCCGTGTGTGGGAGGGTTAAGCAAGGTCTTCTTTTTTGAAAAAAAAGAAGCGAAAAACTTCTATCCGTTTGGCCGGGGACGTCCCACGATCTCGGTCCCACATCGCAAAAGTTTTTTGGTTCTTTTTTTTCAAAAAAGAACTGCTTCCTTTCTACTCCGCCGCCTGCCGCAAAGCAGCGCCAGCCGCGACCGGGCACAAGGGGATGCAGGCGGCAAGAAGGGCGGCGAGGAGGAGAAGTTGGGGGCGGGCGGTGAGGCCGTTGGCCGCGGCGTCCGCGGCGGCGGCGCCGAAGATGACGACTGGGACGGTGAGAGGGAGGACGAGGACGGGGAGGAGGACGCTGCCGCGGCGCGCGCCCAGGACGGTGGCGGCGCAGGCGGTGCCTATGAGGGAGAGCAGGGCGGTTCCTAGCGCCAATCCGGCGAGGAGGGCTGGGAGGGCGGCGTCGGGAAGGTGGAGCATGATGGCGAGGGGGGCGGCGGCGGCGAGGAGCGGGACGCCGGTGATGAGCCAGTGCGCGAGGGCTTTGCCGATGGCGAGAAGGCTGGCTGGCAGGCCGCTCAGGAGGAGCTGGTCGAGGGAGCCGTCTTCGTAGTCGGCGCCGAAAAGGCGGTCGAGCGGGAGGAGGGCGGCAAGGAGCGCGCAGACCCAGATAATGCCTGGGGCGATCCTGGCGAGGGTTTCGGGGGCTGGGCCGATGGCCAGGGGGAAGAGGGTGGCAGCCACGAAAAAGAAGAGGAGGGCGCCCAGGGTGTCGCCGCCGTGTCGGGCGGCTAGGCGCAATTCTCTGGCTAGAAGTGGCAGCATGGCAGTGACCGCGGGTCTGGGGGTTTTGCCCCCAGATGCGGCCTGGTGGTCAGGCGCCGGGAGATGATCTCCCGGCCATACGCTGGCTTGGTTCAGCCGCCAAGGTTGACGATGCGGACGCGGCGGTTGCGAGGCTCCGGGGTTTGGTCAGGGGTGGGGACCAGGAGCTGGTCGGACCCCATGCCGACGGCTTCGAGGCGAGAGGCATCGACCGCGAACTTCTGCTCGAGGTAGCTGCTGACGGCTTCGGCGCGGCGGGCAGAGAGGTCCTTGTTCGAGGCGGCGTCGCCGACGGTGTCGGTGTGGCCTTCGATACGAAAGTGGAATTTCTCGAGAGCGGAGCTGGTGAGCGCCTTGCCGAGCTGGTCGAGGGTGTGTTCGGCGCTTGGGGTGAGGTCAGCCGAGCCGGTGCGGAAATCGACGACGAGCTTCACGCTCGGGCCGTCTGCTGCGTCCGGCGCGGTCACGGCTGAGGGGGCTGCTGCGGGAGCGGCTTCCTGCGTGTGGCGGGTGATGTGGCTGACGCGGCTGATGGAGGGGTTCGGCGTGCTTTCGTCCGGAATGACGGTGGCGGGACGGATGCCGCGTGTGGGGCCGCGCAGTTGCGACGGGGTCGCGCGCAGGCTGCTGATGATGTCGTCAGCGGAGGGCGATTGGGCGTAGGCGGTGCCGGCACTTGCGAACGCGAGGGCGGCCAGCACGGCTGTGCCGAGCTTGTGCATGGGTTTGGTCTCCAGAGGACACGATGGCGCTGCGGGTAGCACATTATTGGATCGAAATGCACGATCTTCCTGTCTTAATCCCGTTTTTGAGAGCGCCTGGCGTTGATTTCGATCAAGGGTGTCGTGGGACCGTTCTCGGGCCGGTATTGGTGATGGCTTCCCGGCAGCGGTTTGGCGTCATACAGTTGTTGCAACGAGCGGGTGCGGAGAGAAACATGCCATTCCGCGTCTGGGCGGAAACCCACAATGGTGCGGTGCGGAAGCATAACGAGGACGCGCTGGTCAGCCGGCCGGAGATCGGGCTGTGGGCGGTCGCCGATGGCGCAGGTGGGCATGCGTCCGGCGAAGTCGCGTCAGGGATGCTGGCGGCGACGCTCGGGGAGGCGCCCGGAGATTTGCCGGCTCAGGAGATGCTGGTCGATCTGCGTGAACGGGTTGGGCAGGTTCATGAGGCGCTGAAGCGCGAGGCGGAGCGGCGGGGCGAAGGGGCGATGATCGCCTCCACCATCGTTATCCTACTGGTTCGTGCCGGGCATTTTGCGTGTTTGTGGGCGGGGGATTCGCGAATCTATCTCCTGCGCGGGGGCGTGCTGGAGCAGGTGACGCGAGACCATAGCCTGGTGCAGGAGCTGGTCGATGCGGGGGCGATTTCGGCGGAGCAGGCGGAAAATCACCCGCAGGCGAATGTCATTACGCGCGCGGTTGGCAGCTATGACGAGCTCGAGCTCGACAAGGTGAGCGGGAAGCTGGAGCCGGGTGACCGGTTTCTGCTGTGCAGCGACGGGCTGTGCAAGACATTGGACGACGCGACGATGACGGCGATTTTGAACAGCAGCGGCGAGGCGGGACCTGGCGTGGAACTGATAGGCGCCGCGCTGGAGCGGGACGTGCGGGACAACGTGACGGCGGTGGTGGTGGACGTGCTTCCTGGCCCTGACTCAGCAGGAGCGGAGCTGGACTAATGGCGTCGCCGGACCGGCTGGGGAAATACACGCTGCGCGGCACGCTCGGCCGCGGCGCCATGGGTACCGTGTACGATGGGTGGGATCCGGCGATCGACCGGCGGGTTGCGATCAAAACGGTCAAGCTCGCGGACGCGGAGGACGAGGAGACGCAGGAGGCGCTGGCGCGGTTCAAGCGCGAGGCGCAGGCGGCGGGTCGGCTTTCGCATCCCAATATCGTCGGCGTTTACGATTACGGAGAGACGGACGAGCTCGCCTACATCGTCATGGAGTTCGTCGAGGGGCGGTCGCTGAAGTCGGTGATCGACCAGGAGCGGCGGCTGCCACCGGCCGAGGCCGGTACGGTGATGCAGCAGGTGCTGGCGGGGCTCGCCTACAGCCATGCGCGTGGTGTGGTGCATCGGGACATCAAGCCGGCGAATATCATGCTGACGTCCGAAGGGCAGGTGAAGATCGCCGACTTCGGCATTGCGCGCATCGAGAGCAGCAGCATGACGTCGGTCGGCACGGTGATGGGGACGCCGGCCTACATGCCGCCGGAGCAATTCCTGGGCGAGGCGGTGGATGCGCGCTCGGACATTTATGCGGCGGGAGTGATGCTGTTTCACCTGCTGACGGGGGAGCGGCCTTACGAGGGCAGCATGACGTCGATCATGCAGAAGGTGCTGAATCCGGAACCGCCGCCGACGGCGTCAGCGCGCGCGTCGGTGCCGACCGTGTTCGATGGGGTGATCGCTGGGGCGATGGCGAAGGCGCCGGCGGAACGGTATCCGAGTGCGGGGGCATTTTCGCAGGCATTGAAAGTGGCGTTGGCGGCGGCCGAGAACGAGCCGGACGCGGATGCGACGATGGTGGCGCCTAGCCGGGCTCGAGCGGCGGATGTGCTGGAGGGGACTTTTTCGGGAAGCGCTGCGGCCGGTGTGACGCAGGCGCCGCCTCGGGGTGATGCGGCGCCGAGGGCTGCGGTCGAAAAGGCGGTGGCGGACGCTGCACCTTCGGCGAAGAAAGGATTGCCGCTTGGGTTGATCGGGGGCGGGGTTGGCGTGCTGCTGATCGCAGCGGGCGGCGCGTGGTTCGCGATGCAGCCTGGTGCGCCGAAACCTGCGCCGCTGGTGGCTCCTGTCTTGAAGCCTGCCGAGCCGCCGCCGCAGGCGTCGCCTCCTGTCGTTCAGTCGCCTCCCGAGCAAGCGGCTCAACCGCCTGCGGCAGCGCCCAAGCCGACGGCCGAGCAAATACAGGCGAAGCTACAGGGTGTGCTGGCGGCGCAATCCTGTGCGCTGCTGTCGCTGGCGCCAGGCGAGACCATGAAGGTTCGTGGGCCGGTCGGGAGCGGGAGCGCGGAGGATGCGGCGAGGAGCGCTGTTTCGGATGCGGCTGCGGGTTCAAACGTGACGTTTGCGCCTATGGCTGTGCCGCCGATTTATTGCGGTGGGCTCGACGCCTTGAAGGCAGCGGCTGCTTCACCGTCGGGAGGCGCGCCGGTGTTGCTGGCGATGACGATCAATGGCGCGGCGGACCGGGTGCATCTGGCCGATCATAGCAACATCGCGCCGCGCATCGTGGCGCCAGGGTTCGCTGCGTATTTCACCATCGATTATCTCTCGAACGATGGCTCGATGGGGCATCTTTATCCGCTGGCGAAGGCACCGCCGCGGAGTGCTGGCTCGGTGCTGCAATTGACCGGTAAGGAGAGCGGCGGCGTGGGCCCGCCGTTCGGCACCGACATGGTGATTGCGATTGCGTCAGCTAAGCCGCTGCTGGGCTTTCCGAGGCCGAAGGCGGAAACGATGGCTGAGTATCTTGCTGCGCTTGGCAATGCCGTTGCGAATGCTCGGGCGAATGGTGTTGCTACCGCGGCTGGCGCTCTGGTGGTTGATACGTCGGCTCACTAGGGTTTCGGTGATTTTTCGCAAGCAAGTAAGGAAGTAAGGAAGTAAGGTCCACCACGAAGTTTGGAAGAACGCGAAGGTTCGCCAAGAGGGTGGGCCACTCGTTGTTACGTGGTGGCTGGGCTCTGGATCGCTTCGTCGCCAAGCGGCGACGAGCTTTTTGGGTCAAGGCTGTTGACGCAGGGCTGGCTCTGAAGTCGCAAAAGTTTTTTGGTTCTTTTTTTCAAAAAAGAACGCGCTCGCTTGCCTGCTCGGTGGGCTGAAGCCCACCCTACTTGGTCTCGTCTTTGAGCCAGCTTGCAGGCATGTTCTCGATGAATCGTGCGCGTAGGGTGGTGGTGTCGATGCCGAGGGTGGCGGGGTTGAAGAAGCGTTTGTCGGTGGTGTGTACGAGGTAGGCCTGGGTTTCGTTTCGAATGAGGTCGTCGTTGGTGGTATCGTAGCCTTCTGCGCCTAGCATTTTGCGGAAAGCGGCACGTTCGGCGTCGGTGAGGGTGGTGGACCAGAATTGCTGTGTGTAGGCGGCGTAGGCTGGGTTGGTGAAATAGACGCCGTGGGACACTTCGTGGCGGAGGATGGTGGCGCGGGAAGCGGAGTCCACCGGGGGATGGAGCGATTCGGGTGGGAGGGAGATGACGGCGCCGGTGGCGTTGGGTTTCAACATGCCTTGCTGTTGCAGGAAGGTTTTTAAATCCTGCTCTTCGGCATCGAGGCCGAGGTGCTGGGCGGCGGCGGTCGTGAAGAAGCGGCGGAGATCTTCGGCGCGGTAGTCGTGGCCGTAATAGAAGGTGTCGAAATCCTCGCCTGCGGCGGCGATGCGCGTGGCGAGGTCTGTCGACGTGAGGACGCGGTCGTGCGGCATGCCGGCTTTTTCGACGAAGGCGCCGATGCGGTCCAAGGCCAGGGCCTGCTCGTGGAGGGACGGGAAGGCGAGGACGAGGACGGCGGGGGCTGCGGTCAGGCGGAATCGCTCTAGCTGGTCCTGGGGGGCTGCGAGGATGCCGGCTTCATCGGCCGACGCGACCGGGAGGGGTGGTGCTGCAGGGGGCGGGCCGGAGGCGGGGCTCATGACGAGCGCCGCCGATGCGAGGGCTGCGAGAAGCAGGACGCTGCCGGCGATCCAGAGTGTCGGCGTGCTACGCTGAGGCTTTTGCCTTGGAGTGGGATCGCTGCTGGTGGGCGGCAGGCCAGTCCGCATGGCGGCGCGGGTGAGGCGCCGCGCTGCGTCACGCTGGGCGAAAGGATCGCTCTGCGGATCCTTGGTCATGGCGCTATCGCGGCCAAGCGAATGGCTTTCGGAAGTTTAGTCGTTGCCTATGCAAAAGGGTAGCATTCCCGAAAAATGTTGCTTCTTAGTAAACAGTTGCTAGTGTGCGGCACCTTCGAGACAAGCGGAAATCAGACACAGTGCAACGGCCCGAGATCGATCTGAGGCGCGGCCTCCCTCAGCGCCGACCGGTCGCGTGCCTTGCCGCCCTGGTCAGCATCGGATGGACCTTGGCACCTTATGGCGCGTCTGCGCAAACGCCGCCGCCGCACGGGATAGGGCCTGCTGTGGTGGCGCCGAACGTGGTGCCGCAGGGCTCGCCGCTGAACGGGATCGAGCGGCCGAATGAACCGACCGTCGCGCCTTCTCTGAAGGGCCAGGCGCCGGTGGCGCCGCCGGTGAATGCCCCCGCGGTGAGCGTGGCCGTGACCGATGCCACCGTCGAAGGATCCACGGCCTATCCGCCGGGGTTTTTGCAAAGCATCACGGCGGGGTTGACAGGACCTGCGGTGTCCGAGCAGGCGATCGACCAGGCGCGTGTCAATCTGCTGAACCGCTACCGGGCGGATGGCTATATCTATACCACGGTCAATGCGCGGGTGCGTGACGGGCATCTGCGGCTCGTGGTGACTGAGGCGCGCATCGTCGAGGTGAAGCTCGACCGCGACATCGGACCGGCGGGGACGCAGGTGCTGCGCTTCCTGAAGCGGCTGACACGCATGCAGCCGATCGATGTGAAAAAGCTCGAGCGCTATCTGCTGCTGGCGGGCGATGTGCCTGGCGTGACGGTCACGTCGGTGTTGAACCCGTCTGCCGAGGATCCGGGGGCGCTGACCCTGGTGGCGCAGGTGAGGCGGCAGCCTGTCAGCGGCGAACTGAGCGCTGACAACAGGGCTTTCAGGCAGACGGGGCCGGAAGAGCTGCTGGCGCTGGCGGATTTCAACTCGTTCACCAGCCTTGGCGAGCGAACCGAGGTCTCGCTGTTCCACACCTTCAACAACACGGAGACTTTCGGGCAGGCGTCGGAGGAGTTCTTCATCGGCGGCTCCGGGCTGCGCTTGAAGGTCTATGGCGGCGCGGGCGAGACGGTGCCGTCCGGCAGCCTTCGGGCGCTGGGCTATGACGGCATTACGCGCGTGGGCGGGGTGCAGGTGACTTACCCGGTCATTCGGACACGCCAGCAGACGCTGAGCGTGGCGGCGTTGTTCGATGCGATCGAGTCGGAGATCGACCTGGCGGCGGGGGCAGGTCGGTCGACCCGCTCCAGCTTCGACTCGCTGCGCATCCTGCGGGCGACGACCGACTATACCGTGCTCGACACGCTGTTTGGGCCTGCGTTCTCTGCGACCAGCCTGGCGACGTTGCGCGTGAGCCAAGGGCTGCCGATCCTGGGGGCGTCGCCGAACGGCGACAAGGATGCACCGCGGGTGGGCGAGCGGGTGGATTTCACCAAGGTGTCGGGCGAGCTGGACAGGACGCAGACGCTGTTCACCCTGGCGCAGGGGCGCACTTTTGCGCTGAAGCTGGCGGCTGCGGGACAGTATAGCCGGAACATCCTGCCCCCGGCTGAGAAGTTCTACCTTGGCGGGCCGCATTTCGGGCGAGGCTTCTATTACGGCGAGGTCACGGCCGATTCCGGTCTCGAGACGACAGTGGAGCCGCTGTTCGACACGCGGCTCCCGGCGCTGCCTTACATCTCGCTGCCGCTGTCGGCTGAGTTCTATGGCTTTTATGACTGGGGCGAGAGCTTTTCTAACCTTAAGGAGGACCTCGACCACACAATACGCTCGCTTGGCGGGGGCATGCGGCTGTATATCGGCGATCGTATCGAGGCGGATGTTGAGGGGGTGTCGCGTTTGACGCGGTCTCCCGATGGCGGGTTCGGGACGTCTCGGCTGAAGTCTTCGGCGGTTTATTGGCAGGTTTTGGGGCGGTTTTAGGGGAGGAAGGAAGCAGTTCTTTTTTGAAAAAAAGAACCAAAAAACTTTTGCGACTTTGGGCCCGGCTTGAGGATCTGCCGGGCCCAACAGAATAAAAGTTTTTTGCTTCTTTTTTGCAAAAAAGAAGTCCTTGCTTCCTCCCTTGGGTGGGGCAGTAGATAAAATGGCTAGCACATCGGACAGCGTTCGCGTCGTAGGCCTGCGGCGTTGCAGCAGAAGTGCTCTGCTCGGCGGCACGGCGCTGCGGGCGGCAGCACTTGTGGTGCTCGCAGCGCCGGCCGCGCGGGCGCAGCTCTCGCCCTCCGCTCATCCGATGGGCGGCCAGGTTGTTGGCGGCTCGGCTGCGATTCAGCAGAAGGCCACTGCGACCAATATCACCCAGACGTCCGGGCGCGCTGCGATCGACTGGCAGAGTTTCAATGTCGGCCGCCAGTCACAGGTGAATTTCAGCCAGCCGAATTCGAAGTCGGTCGTGCTCAACACGGTGGTGGGCCCCAATCCTTCGGAGATCGCGGGGCGGATTACAGCAAACGGCGTGGTGGCCGTGGTCAACCAGTCCGGCGTGATCTTCGACAAGGGATCGCAGGTGGATACCGCCGGGCTGATCGTGTCGGCCGCAGGGATCACGCGGCAGAATTTCATGGCCGGGCACATGGTGTTCGACCAGGCGCCGCATCCTGGCGCCAGCGTGGTGAACAACGGCACGATCACCATTCGGCAGGCGGGGCTGGCCGCGCTCGTGGCGCCGCAGGTGGTCAATAACGGGCTGATACAGGCGAAGCTCGGGCGCGTGGTGCTAGGAGGGGCGGCCACTTACACGCTCGATCTTTACGGCGACGGGCTGCTGGCGCTGAACGTGACAGGGCAGGTCACGCAAGTCACCGTCGGCGGCCGGACCATTCCGGCACTGGTGACGAATGCGGGAACCATTCTTGCCGATGGCGGCAGCGTGGTTCTGAATGCGTCAGCGGCGGACGGGCTGATCCGGACGCTCGTGGAAGCGGGCGGCACGATTGCCGCGAACAGCGTCGGCAACCAGGCTGGGCGCGTTCTGGTGCAGGGTGTCGGCGGGTCGGTGGACATCGCCGGTGCGGTTTCTGCCAGCGGCCTTGCGAAGAACACCAGCGGCGGCACTGTCGTTGCCAATGCGACCGGTAGCGTCAGCGTGGATGCTGGCGCGCATGTAGATGCGTCGGGACAATCGGGCGGCGGGCTGATCGCCTTGGGCACGACGGCAGCACGTGCGCGTTCGCCCTACGCGGCCGCTTCGATGACGGCGCAGTCCACGAATGTGGCGGCAGGAGCACGCATTTCGGCGAACGCGGCGAGACGCGGGCACGGCGGTCAGGTGACCTTGCTCTCGTCTGGGACGACGTCGCTTGGCGGTGTCATTACAGTTCTAGGTGGCGCCGTTTCAGGCAGCGGCGGTTCGGTCGAGATTTCGGGCGAGCAGGTTCCTCTGACAGGTCTCGTCGATGCGAGGGCGCCGCATGGCCGCGCGGGTGGCCTGCTGATCGATCCGCTTGGCGTCGTTGTTGCCGACAAGAAGCCTGATGCGGCGCATCTCGGTACGGCGACGTATTTTTCTCCTGCGACACTGCAGGGCCAGCACGCTAATGTCACGCTGACGTCTTCGACCGGTGATATCGATTTCGCCTATAGCGGAACGACCACGGCCAACACGCTGGCGCTTGGCAGTTTCGGGCTGACGGTGACCACCAGCCAGAATATCAATATCGACAACGGCTTTTCCATCAGCGCCGGCGCCGTGCAGTTTGGCGCTTCGACCGGCGTGACGTTCGGCGCCAATACGGGCACGTCCCTGGGCCTTGTTACTGCAGGCTCATCGGCGCCATCGTTCCTGTCCGGCAGCACCGTCAGCATCAACGCTGGTTCTAGCAATGTCGATCTCGCGGCCGCGACGATCACTGCCGGGACGTCACTCGCGCTGAATTCCACGTTGGGCAACATCACCGGCAGCGGTGTGCTGACGGCACCGTTGCTGACGTCAGCGGCTGCAACCGGGATTTCGCTGACAGGCAGCAATGTCATCGGCTCGACAGGCATTGTCAGCACAGGAGCTGGTGACGTCGCCATCGCCGACAGCGGCGCTCTGACTATCGGCGGGGCGATCACCACAGGGTTGCTCGGCGGCAACATCAGTATCGGGACAGGCGGCACGTTGACGATCGGCGCTGCCTTGATGGCTGGCGCGACCCATACGGTGTCGCTGAACGCGAGTGCCGGCGACATCGTCGAGACGGTCGGCGGTGGCATCGTCGCGGGCCTGCTGACGGGCGGTGCGGCGGCTGGATCGGCGAGCCTGGATGTCGGCAACACCATCGGCGCAATCGGCGCTTTTTCGGTGGCGCATGATCTTTCGTTTGCCAATGGCGCGGCAATCCATGTCACTGGCAACGTGCACGCCGGGGGTGTGCTTTCGCTTGCCGCGGGAGGGCTTACGCATGGCCTGACGGTCGATGCCGGAGACACCGTGAGCGCAGTCGGTTCGATCGTGCTGGAGGCGGACAGCTTCGCCATTTCCGGGAGCGTCAGCACCACGGGACTGATAGCCTTGAGCCGGGTGACGGCAGGCGGCTATGCGCTGACCGGCGCGCTGGACAGTTTCGGCGGCGGCGGCCTGACGGGGTTTTCAGCAGGCACGATCGCGCTAGGTTCGCTTGATGGCATTCAGAACAACACGCTGACCACGTCGGTGACGTTGGGCGAAAATCTCGGCAGCAGCGCGCTCACGCTGGGGCTGTTCGCGAGCGGCACCGTGCTGCAGACCGGCGGTAATATCACGGCGGCGACCGTCGAGGGCCTGGCAGGCAGCAACATCCAGTTGGCCAGCGCGGGGAATTCCATTGCCGGCCTGGGACCGCTCGTCAGCAGCGGCGGCTCCATCAACATCGCCGATAATCATCAACTCACCACGACAGGAAGCGTGTCGGCCAGCAACGGGCTGACGATCGGGGTGACGGGGGCCGGTAACCAGCTCACGCTCGCCAACAATGTCGTAGGCGCGTCCGTCACGCTGTCTGCGCCCGGGCAGGTGACGCAGAGCGCCGGCACCATCGAGGCGACTTCGGGCAATGTCAGCCTGACATCGCAGAACGCTGGTGTGCTTTTCGAAGGCATCTTGCAGGCGAGTTCCGGACTAGTGTCGCTGAACGCGGGATTGTCCATCGCCGATCTCTCCGGGGCCAGCGTTCAGGGCAGGATCGTCTCCACGTCGCTGTTCGGCACCGCGGCGAATGGCGCCATCGTTATCGACAATGGCACGAACGGTTTTGGGACCGTCACTGGCCTGACCAGCAACGGCAACATCTCGCTGGGCGACGCGAGCGGGTTTGTGGTCAACGGATCCATTGCGGGTGGCGCTGTGTCGCTGAACTCGGGCGGAGTGATTTCGCAGACGGGCGGGTCGCTGACTGCAACTTCCTTGACGGGGTCGGCACAGGCGGGAGTGTCGTTCGCGTTGGCCGGCAACAATGTCGGCACGCTGAACAACTTTACGTCCAACGGATTTACGCTCGTGCAGGCCACCGGGCTGAGCGTATCCGGCACGGTGAACGCGGGATCTGCAGCCACGCTCTCCACAGGCGCTTCGGCATTGACGATCCCTGGCAGCATCGATGCGACAAGCGTGAGCCTGACGGCGGCCAGCGTCGGCGAAACCGGGTCGCTCACGGCAGGCACCTTGGACGGGACGATCACCAACGGGGCGACGCTGACCGGCAGCAACGCAGTCGGCACGCTTGGCAATTTCAGCGCCGGCAGCTTCGTGTTCAAGGATGGCACCGGTTTTGCGCTTGCAGGAAACCTGGTTGCGACGTCGGCGAGCCTCGCTTCGGCGGGGACCATCAGCCAGGCGAGCGGCGGCATTACGGCGACTTCGCTGACGGGATCGGCTGTTTCCAGCGTGTCGCTCACCAGCGCTGCGAACAGCATCACCAATTTGGGCAGTTTCACGTCGACTGGCGGGTTTGCGCTGTGGGATGCGCCGTCGGTGACGGTGACCGGCGCCGTGAACACGAGCGGCGGGGCGCTGGTGCTTCATGCGAAGACTGTCGATGTGACGGCGGCGGGAACGCTGACCGATATCGCGGGCACCATTTCGCTCGCGGCCGACACGCTGACTTTGGCAGGCAACGTCACCACCGGAGCGCACCAAGGGTTGGTGGGGATCACGCTGATCGACGCTGGAACCTTGACGATTTCGGCGGGCGGCCTGCCGACAGTCACGACAGGCACCCTGGCGATCGGCAGCCTGGATGGGGTCACTGCATCTGGCAGCGTGACAGGCATCGTGCTCGACAGCGCGCCGACCGGACCTGACACGCTGGCGGTGTTCACATCCGGCACTCTGACCGCCGTCGCAGGCATTTCGGTGGGCACCTTGTCCGGCAGCGTCGGTGTGGCCGATTTCGCCGGGACGGATACGATCACCACGTTGCGGAATTTCGCCGTCACCGGCGGCGGGCTGACGTTGCATGACGCAAACGGCCTGATCCTGGCTGGATCGATCGATGTCGCGGGGGCTACGAATTTGACGGCCGCCGGTAATCTCACCGAGCGGGCCGGCGGCAATTATTCAGGCGCGTTGACGGCGACGTCGCTGACCGGCTCGGCGAGCGGATTGATCGATCTGGGCGATGCCTCGAACAGCATCGGATCGGTCGGCAATCTGACTGCGACCGCAGGGCCTTTGACCCTGACCGATGCGGCGTCGCTGAGCGTCACCGGCAGCGTCGCGTCGGGTGGCGACATGACGATTGCAGTGACCGGCGCGTCGCATGGGCTTAGCCTGGTTGCCGGGAGCGTTCTCGCGCCAGTGGGCAATCTCGCCTTGAGCGCCGCTGGTGCGATCGATCAGGCGGCGGGTGCTAGCCTTTCCGCGGATACGCTGACTGCGACCGGCGGCGGCAGTGTTTCGCTTGTGGGAAGCAACACGGTGGTCACGCTCGGCAGCTCCGGGGCGGCTACGTCTTTCGTGTTCGATGATGGCCGCGCGCTGACCGTGGCGGCCAATGCCGATGTGGCCGCTGGCAGTGTCACCTTGTCGGCAAACGGCAAGCTGACGCAGCTTGCCGGGAGCGGGGCGGGGCTTGGCACGATCAGCGCGACCTCGGGCAATATCAGCCTGACTTCGATCACGTCAGGCATTGCTTTCGGCGGCACTCTGGCGGCGAGCCAGGGTGTTGCGTTCGCGGCGCTCACCAGCGCTGTGGTGGAGAACGACGGCACGGTGGAGGGGGTGATCTCCGCCGGGTTGATGGGCGGCACTGCGCGGTCCTTTGCCCTGGCTGGCGCGAACAGCGTCGGCACGCTCAGCGGTCTGCATGCGACAGCCGGCACCCTCTCGTTCGACGATACGCCGCCGGCCGGCACGGTGACTGTGACTGGGGTTTCGGGCAGCGGCAGCGTGGCAATCGATCTTGCAGGCAACGGCAGCGTGCTCGATCTGACCGGCGCGCTGAGCGGTGTTGCGGTGGAGCTGACGGCCCCTGGCGGGATCAGTCAAAGCGCCGGCAGTATTACGGCGACGACGGTGGCGTTCTCAGCCAGCCATGGCGCGGTATCGATCACCGGCGCGAGCAATGCAGTCGGCACGCTGCTGACATCGACGGCCTCTGGCAATATCGCGTTTTCGGACTCCACTGGCCTTGCTGTGACAGGCGTGGTGACGGCGGGGAGTGCAGGGACGCCAGCGTCGCTGGCGCTGAGCGCGCCTGCTCTGACGGTTGCGACCGGGACGCTTTCGGCGCCTGATGGGACCATTACTCTGGCGACCGATACGCTGACCCTTGGCGGCGTGGTGACCACAGGCGCCGGGACAGGACTGGTCGGCATCGATAGCTTCGCAGGGTCGGTGCTGACGATCGGCGCAGGCGCGTTCAATGGGGTTTCTACCGGCATTCTCGCGCTCGGCAGCCTCAACGGGACGTCGGCTTCAGGGCATGTGGTCGAGATCGATATCAATGGGGCGCTGGATCTCAGCAGTGCCGCGCCGACGCTCGGGTTGTTCACGACGGCGGCGGGAACGGTCACGTCGGCGACCGGCATTCGCGCTGGCACGGTGATCGGTCATGCGGGGACCGTGAGCCTGACAGGCAATAATCAGATTTCCACGCTTGCGAGTTTCACCGCGGTGGGCGGGTTCACGCTCGACCAGCCGGGGAGCCTCGATGTCGTGGGGCCGGTCGATGGGGCGGCGAACACCAGCATCGTGCTGAGCAATGCGGCGTCCGTGCTGACGATCGCTGGCAGCGTGACGGGGGCGACGACCCACCTTGGTGGGGCGACTATCGACATTCCCGGGACCGTGACTGCGAGCACTTTGCTGGATCTGATGGGAAGCAATCTCGTTAGCGAGACAGGGACGATCACGGCAGGGACGCTGACGGGGGACGGCGCTTTCTCGGTCGGCCTGTCAGGCACAGGCGCCGGCGCTGCGAACTCGAACAAGATCGGCACGCTCGGGAATTTCACCGCGGATGGCGGTTTCTCGCTGGTGGATGCAGAGGGTTTGGCGATTACCGGCAGCCTGGTTTCTGCCGGAACCGCCAATTTGAGCATCTTCGGCACGCTCGACGGGCATGCCGGATCGCTGCAGGTCGGTACTTTGTCCGGCAGTGCGACAGGCAGTGCGTCGCTGACTGGCAGCAACAATATCGGGACTTTGAACGGGTTCTCCGCCGATGGGTTGACGCTCGATGACGGCGGGGCGCTGTCGCTCGCCGGCGTCATCGATGGCGCAGGCTCACTGTCGGTTACGTCTGCGGGATCGCTCTCCCTGCTCGGCAATGCGGCGCTGACCGGGTCGGTAACGGCCCTTCAGGGCGCGGGCATCGACATTGCGCTGGGGGGATCGGTGACGGCGCCGACGTCGCTCAGCCTGAGCACGACGCTGGGCGGCGCGATCACCGAAGAGGGCAGCATCAGCACTGGCAGCCTCACCGGCAGCAGCGGCACAGGGGTGACGCGCCTGACGGGCGTGGGCAATGCCATCAAGGCGCTAGGCAATTTCCTCTCCGGCGCCTTCTCGCTCAGCCAGACGGGTTCGCTCAGCGTGGCGGGGACGTTGAACTCCGCGGCGACGACGCTGTCGGTAGGCTCGCTTGGCATTTCAGGCGCTATCGTCAGTTCCTCGGATGTCGATCTGGTTTCGGGTAGCTTCATTACCGAGACGGGCGCGATCACCGCGGCTTCGCTGTCGGGCAGTGCTGTCGGCGATGCGGCGCTGACAGGCACGAACAGGGTCGGCGTGTTGGGTAATTTCACCGCCGGGAGCATCGAGTTTGACGACGGCATCAGCGTGGCGGTGAACGGCAGCGTGTTGGGCACGACGTCGGTCATGATGACGCTGACAGGAACGGGCGCTGGGGCGGGAACCCTGACGGTCGCGGCGCCAGGCCGCATCACCGGCAGTGCCATGGTTCTCAATGCGGCCGACATCGATGTGCTTGGCGTTATCGATGCGGCGGCTTCGCTCGATCTCATTGCGTCGGGGTCGGTGAACGAGCCGGCAAGCGGCAGCATCACCACCTCCATCCTGAGCGCGGACGTGGGCGGCAGCCTGAGCCTGAATGGTGCGGCGAACCTGATCGGCTCACTCGGCAACATTACCTCGCCTGGCGGATTTACCTATAGCCAGCTAGGCAGCTTGACGATTGCAGGCACGATCAGCGGCGGCAGTTTCGCGACCATCACCTCCGGCGACCTGCTGACCGTGGCGGCGACCGGCAGCATTACGTCTGCGAGCACCAGCCTGACTGGGAGCGCCATTTCCATCGCCGGCACGGTCACAGGAACGCCGCTCGTTTCGCTGACGGCGACCGTTGGGACCATCGACGAGGTTGCGGCGACCGGGTCGGTGAATGCTGGCACGTTGGTCGGGTCGGCGAGCGGCGGCGCGACGCTGCTCGGCGTCAACAGCATCACCACGCTTGGCGTTTTCACGGCCGCCAGCCTCGATCTGCTGGATACGGGCGGGTTGAGCGTCGGCGGCAAGCAGACGATCACAGGCGGCATTGCTTTGTCCGCGGGATCGATCACCGTAGGCGCGGTCATCGATGCATCGAGCGCCACGCTGACGAGTGCCGGCACCATTGCCGAAGTCGGCGCGGGCAGCATCGATGCCAATTCGCTGACAGGCAGCAGCACGGGCAATGCCGTGTTCGGCGGTGCCAACCTCATCGGCACGCTGAGCGGTTTCACGGCGGCTGATTTCTCGCTTCAGGATGGCGAGGCGCTGGATGTCACTGGTGCGCTGAAGGCGGCAACGATTTCGCTGGCTGCGACGAAGCTGCAGATCGATGGGGCGATTACCGCAACGGGCGCTGCCGGCCTGCTGACTTTGACGGCACAAGGCGACGCGACGCCTGGCGACGGGACGATCGACGAGGCGGCTACCGGCAGCATCACCGCCGCCACGCTGACAGGCAGCGCCCAGGGCAGCGCCAGCCTGGTCGGGGTGAACAGCATTACGACGCTGGGGAATTTCTCGGCGGCACCGCTGACCTGGGACAACGCCACGGGGCTGACGATTGCGAGCGGCGCGACTGTCAGCGGCAGCTATACGCCGGCGGGCGGAAAAGCCGTCACCGGGGCTGTTACGCTGGCGATCGGCGGGACGCTGGCGATCGACGGCATTCTTGATGTCACGGGCGAGAACCTCGACATCGCGGCGACCCAGGTTACGGAAACCGGCCGGGTCATCGCTGGCTCGCTGACTGGCACAACGACGGGGTCAACCAGCCTCACCACCACGACCAACGCCATTTCCTCGGTCGGGTCATTCACGGCGGATGGGTTCAGCCTCGTCGATGCGGTGACGTTGCTCGACGTTGCGGGGCCGCTGCAGGGTGGGACGAGCGTTTCCATCAGTGATCTCGGCACGCAGCCTGCGACAGGCAACCTGCTGGTTTCAGGGTCCGTCGACGCAACCGCGGTTACGCTGCATGCGGATCAGTCTCTGTCCATTACAGGGAGCATTGCGGCACCTGCGACGCTGGCGGTAAGCGCCGGCACTGGCGCGAACACTGGAACGCTGAGCGAGACCGGCAGCATCATCACAGGCACGCTCAGCGGCAACGTGCAGGGTGTCGCGGACCTTGGCGGCAACGGGTTCAACAGCATCACGACGCTGGGGAGCTTTACGGCGACTGGCGGGCTGACTCTGATCGATAATTCGGCGCTGACTATCGTGGGGCCGATCGTCAGCGGGCCTTTCCTCAGTATCTCGACGACGGCTTCGCTCACCATCGGCGACATCACCGGTGGGACGGTCGCCTTCGGCGGCAGCTTCATCACCATCGACGGCACCGTCGATGCAACATCGAGCCTGGCGCTGAGGGCTTCGGGTGCGACGGCACATGGCGTGTTCACGCCGGGCACCATCAGCGAGGTGGCTGGCGGCGCGATCTTGACGCCGCTGTTTGCCGCCTCGGCCGCTGGCGACATCGATGTGAGCCTGCCAGGGGTGAACAAGATTGCCGCCATCGGCACGATCTCGGCCGGCGGGCTGCAGTTCGCCGATACCGAGGATCTGGCTATCACGGGGCCGATCGTCAGCAGCGCCGGTGCTACGCTCACCGATGCGGGGCATGGGATCAGCGTCAGCGGATCGATCACCGCTACGGACGCCGCGCTCACGGCGGGCGACATCACCGTTGCAGGCATGATCGATGGATCCTCCGCCATTTCGCTCGTGGCGTCCGCGGCAGGAACGGCGCATGGCACGATTTTGGAGACAGGCGCGCTCATCACGCCATCGCTCACCGGCAGCGCCTCTGGGAGTGCGAGCTTCCTGAGTGCGACGGGCGCGAATGCCATCGACAATGTGAGCGGCTTCAGCGCCGCCGGGCTTTCGCTGAACGACTCTGTCGCTTTGACGACGACAGGCACCGTTTCGGGCGGCAATACACTGTCGCTTGCCGCGGCGATGCTGACGCTGGCCGGCATCATCGAAGCCACGGGCGTGACGCTCGATGCAAACGCCGGAACCCTGAGCGAAATGGGCTCGGGGGCGATCTCCGCCACCAGCCTGAACGGCAGCGCATCCGGTGCGGTGGTGCTCGGCGGCGCGAACTCTCTCATCAATCTTGGCAGCTTTACGGCTGACGGGTTCACGCTGAACGACAAGACGGGCTTGACCATCGGAGGGCCGCTCGCGGGCGGCCCAAGCGTCAATCTCACGGCGACGGCGCTGAGCATTCCCGGCACGATCACCGCGACCGTGCTGGCGCTTTCGATCGGCGGCACTCTGTCGGAGACCGGGTCTGTCGATGTCACGTCGCTCACCGGCAGCGTGGGCGCCGCTGCGGACTTTACCGGCAGCAACAGCATCGCAACGCTCGGCAACTTCACCGCGGCGTCGCTCGTGCTCGATGACACGGCGAGCCTGCAGGTGGCGGGCACCGTCGTCAGCCCGGCGACGACTTTGGTCGCAGCCAACATTGATGTTCCCGGCTTGATAAACGCCACCGACCTGGTGCTGACATCCTCCGGCAGCATTTCGGAAGCCGGCACGCTGCTGGTGTCCGGCACGCTGAGCGGCAGTGCAGCGGGAAGCGTGACCCTGACCGGTGCGGCGTTCTCCAACGATGTCGCCACTCTCGGCAGTTTCACCGCCGCCGGTTTGACGCTGAACGACGGCGCGGCTTTGCGTGTGGCCGGTCCGGTGGACGGCATGGCGCGTGTCGTCATCGACGACAGCGCCGGGCTGACAGTCGCCGGTGCCTTGAACGGCGATGTGACGACGCTCACAGCGGCGTCGTTCGACGTCCCCGGCACGATCACCGCGGCTACGTCGCTCGCGCTCTCCATAGGCGGCACGATTGCGGCGCCGGGCAGCATCAGCACGGCGCTGCTCAGCGGAACGGCAGGTGGCAGCGCGTCCTTCTCCGGCAGCAACAGCATCGCAAACGTCGGGCCGTTCACGGCGGCAGGGTTCACGCTGAACGATACGCCCGACCTGGTGGTCGTAGGCGCCATCGACGGCGGTTCCTCGGTGACCATCACCGATGCAGGCGCGCTGACGGTCGCATCGAGCATTGCCGGCGCTTCTACCAGCCTGACCGCTGCGGCCATCGATGTTCCGGGCAGCATTGCGGCGACTACGCTCGCGCTGACCAGTACCTCGGGCGGCATGACCGAGGCGGGCAGCATCAGTGCCGGGACGTTGACTGGCGCCGCCGCGACAAGCGCCAGCCTGACTGGCGCAAACAGCATCGCAACGCTCGGCGATTTTACCGCTGCAAACGGGTTCATTCTAAACGACGCCTCTGGCCTTGCTGTCACCGGCACTTTGTCCGGCGGCCCGTCGGTGACCATTGCCGATGCGAGCACCTTGTCGGTCGCCGGAAGCATCGCAGGCGATACGACGACGCTGAGCGCCACCAGCATCGACAATGCCGGCAGCATCACCGCGGCCGACGCGTTGGCGCTTACCGCGAGCGCCGGCGGCATCACATCTTCCGGCAGCATCAGCACAGCGTTGCTGTCCGGCAGCTCTACCGGGACTGCGGCTTTCACTGGCAGCAACCGCATTGCGGTCCTGGGTAACTTCATCGCGTCGGGTTTTGCTCTGTTGCGCGACAGCGTGGCGCTGGCGGTCAGCGGTGTGGTTCAGGCTGGGAATACGGCGGTGATTTCGAGCGACGGGTCGCTCGGCGTCGGCGGGAGCATCACCGGGAGCACGGTGGCGCTGAGCGGCACATCCATCGGCGTCACAGGCGCGATCGTGGCGCCGGCGGAACTGCAGGTGACTGCAACGGCGGGTGATTTCATCAGCACAGGCAGCATCAAGACGGCACTGCTCGACGGCAGCGCCTCCGGCAACAGCTCCATCACAGGGGTCAATGCCGTCGGCGAGATCGGAGCACTGACGAGCGCCAACTTTACGCTCGTGAACGGCATCGATCTTACGATTGCCGGACCGCTTGAGGGCGGCGCCTCGGTGATCGTTTCCGACAGCGGTGCGCTGGCGGTTACCGGTTCGGTGACCGGCAGCGTCACGTCCTTGTCGGCTTCTTCCATTGATATTCCCGGCAGCATCGTGGCGCCTACGAGCCTGGCGATGACGTCGGCCGGCGGTATCACCGAGACAGGCAGCCTGGTGACGCCGCTTCTGACCATTCCTTCGGCCCGCGGCAGCGTTTCGCTTGTTGGCTCGAACAGCATCGGCGCGTTGGGCAATGTCAGCGCCGCCGGCTTTACCCTGAACAACGCGCCGGACCTGACTGTCGAGGGTACCGTGAACGGGCAGTCGGCGGTGGCCATAGACGAAGCCGGCGCGCTCACCGTAGCGGCGGGCGGCGGCATCAACGGCGACAACACCAGCCTGAATGCCGGCGCCCTGAATGTCAGCGGGCAGATCACCGCTGGCACGGAACTGACTGTCGGCATCGTCGGCTCCATTGCAGAGACAGGGGTGATCACCACCGGCCTGCTGACAGGAAGCGCCGGCGTCGATGCGATGCTGGATGGGGCGAACCAGATTGCGGCCGTAGGGGATTTCAGGGCCGGCAACAGCTTTGCCTTGCAGGACGTCACGAGCCTTGCCTTCAATGGCGGGCTGAACGCGGTCGGCGGCAGTATTACGGCGAAGGCGGCGAGTATCACCGAGGCGGCGGACGCGAGTATCGTCACGGGCGTGCAGGGTCAGAGTGCCACGACCGGCACGATCACGCTGGGCTCGCCAGGCACCATGATGCTGGCCGGGTTGCTGGATGCCCCGAACATCCTTCTCGGCACCAGCTCGGCCATTCCGAGTTTGGTGACCTGGGATGGCAACACGATCATCACGGGCGCCAGCGAGATCCCTGGAAGTTCGAAGCCGGCGTTCCCGGCCATCACCGGTATGACGCCCGGTATCTATGTCCTTGCAGGAAATTTCAGGCAGACCGGCAGCACGGTGGTGAACGCCAACGGCAAGTCCGGCACCATCGAGATCACGCTCGCGCACCGTACGGGCAGCGTGCTGTTCGACCAGGGTGCGGGATTGGTTGCGCCGCACAGCGAGCTGTTCATCAATCTCGACCTCGGTTTCGCAAGCGGCCGGATCGATGTGGCGGGTTTGAATATCTCGTATGTCGAGCCTGGGTCGAACACGCCTTCCAATCTGTTCGGGACGGTGGATGGCGAGCAGGGGCCGGCGGCTTCAGGCGCCGCATTCATCAAGGTGTTGCCGAATTCGGATTACCGGCTGAATTCATGCCCGATCCAGTCGGTGAACTGTATACTGGTGTCGCCGATCATCGTGCCGGTTACCAATCCGGTGGATGACGTTGAGGTAACCTCGCCGCGGCGGCGCAGGGATGATGATGATTTGATTATTCCCAATGTGGGTGAGCAGGATTTCTGAGGTGGGAAGAGAAGGAAGCGCGTTCTTTTTTGAAAAAAAGAACCAAAAAACTTTTGCGACCTGGCGCTGCATTGGAGGAGAGGCTGGGCCCAAGGTGATAAAAGTTTTTTGCTTCTTTTTTTCAAAAAAGAAGTCCTTCCCTATCCTTGCCTTAACCACCCTCCTAGCCGCCTGCGCCGCACCTCCCCAATCGGCCTACGTGGCCTCGAAGAAATCGCACACGCAGGGCGCCACTGTTCCGGTCGGCACCAACAGCGCGGGTGAGAGCTGCACGCAGGATGGGCATCCCGGCGACGCGGAGGCGGCGGTTTATTGCGGCACTTGGCAGCAGCCGAGTGCGCGTGTGGTGGAGAACAGCCAGGGCAGCGGCGACCTGCAGTCTATTGCGGCGAGCAGTTCCTGGCGCGACGGGTTGGACAGGCGTTTCGAATGCGGGCCGCCAGTGGCGGGCACTATTCTCGGGCGCTATCCCGCCATGGTGCTGACGTGCACGACGCGTTCCGGCGGCTGGCCGGAGGTTGCGGTGGCGGCGCAGGCGGGCGGGCATATCTGGCTGGCGGACGGGGTGCGGCCGGCGTTGCCTGCGATCGAGCGGTCCATCGGCATTTTGTCTGGTGAGGTTACGCCGTCGGCGGCGGCTTCGCAGCAGGTGAGTGCGGGGCTTGTTGCGCAGCGCATAGCGGCGCAGTCGTTCGGCGCGAGCGATATCGGCGCCTATGACGACATGCTGCGCGCGGCGACCCAGGCGAATGGGTCGGGCGATTACGCGAATGCTGAAAGGCTGTTTCGCGCGATGGCGTCGTTGCAAGAACGCATCCTCGGGCACAACAGCCCGGCGTTGTCCACGACCTTGTCGCTGGAGGCGCTGCAGCTTTCCAATCAGGGGGAGTTTGCGGCGGCCGACCGGGTTTTCGATCGTGCAGAGCAGTTGGCTGATTTGCCGAACCAGGTTGATCCGGCGGCTCACGCGGTGCTGCTGCATTACCGCGCGCTGCATTTGCGCAACGAGAACCATCCCGAAGAGGCTCTGGCCATGTTCGGGCAGGCAGAGGCGGCCTATACGGCGCTGCTGGCGCCAGGGTCGTTGGCGACCAACAATGCTTCGTCCTCCGGGTCCAAATTCGAGGATGCGCTCAGCAACCAGCAATTGCTCACCGATCCGACAGAGGACCGGGCGCTGGTGGGTGTGATCGAGACACGCCGGGCGCGGGCAGTGACGCTTCGCCTGCTGGGGCGAACGGGGGAGAGCGAACAGGAGGCGCAGTCGGCGGCGAGTTTGGCGGACGCGCGCGGCATGACCCCGTCGCGTCTCGTGGCGCGGCTTTACCGGACGAGTGCGGTCATTGCGCAGAAGGAGGGCAAGCAAGACCAGGCGCTCAGCGGCTTCTCGCAATCGGCGGCGGCCTACGCATCGTCGGTGCCTGGCAGCCGGACCTATGCTGAGACTAATTTTCTTTGGGCGGCTCAGTTGTTGCGTGTCGGGCGTACAGCGGAGGGGCTGGCGACCTGCAGGACCGCGGCTTCCGTGCTGCGTTCCGCCGACGCCGGCACGACGAGCGAACTGTTGCAGCCTTGCCTTGCGGCGTTACTCGACGAGAGCAAGCGTGACGAGGCACAGGCGCAATCGCTGTATGGCGAGATGTTCGCCATAGCGCAGTTGTCGCAGACGAGCATCACCAGCCAGCAGATTGCGCAGGCCAGTGCACGGCTGACGGAGAATGCGCGCGATCCGCGCGTTGCCGCTCTGATCAAGAAAAAGACCGATGAAAGCACGAAGCTTGCCGAGCTGTATGAGCAGCGCGACGAGGAGAAGGCAGCCGCGCATGGCAATGCGCCGGAGGATGCCGAGCTTGCCAAGCAGATCACGGGGCTGCTCGCCGACCAGGCCGATGAGGAAAAGGCGCTACAGGCGGCTTCGCCGAACCTCGGCCAGTTGACGCAGAAAGTGGTGAGCGCGTCTGATGTGTTCGCGGCCATGCATCCTGGCGAGGCGTTTGCGGCCGTCATTCTCGGGATTGATTCCGGCTGGACGTTCCTGCTTCGTGACGGGCGTATCAGTGTGGCGCCCGTCGAGGGCGGGTCGAAGACAGTGGCGGCCCTGGTCAGTCAGGTTCGCAAGAGCATGGATGCGGAAACCGAGCCGCCGCCGCCTTTCGACGTCGCGGCTGACGAGGCGCTCTACAAGGCGGTGCTGGGTGGAGTGGCACCGGCGCTGAAGGGGGCGACGTCGTTGTCGGTGGCGCCGACAGGACCGATGCTGGCACTGCCTTTCGGGGTGCTGCTGTCCGGCCCCGCTGCGGCTGACGATCTGGCGCATGCGCCTTGGCTGGTCAGGCAATATGCCATCGAGCATGTGCCGGCGCCGGCGAATTTCATCCAACTGCGCAAGCTGGCCGGGACGTCGCGTGCGTCGCAGCCTTGGTTCGGTTTCGGCGAGTTTCATCCTGTGACGATGGCGCAGGCGGAGCGCACCTATCCTGTGGCCGCTTGCGGGGATAGCGCGCAATTGCTGGCGGCTCTGCCGCCGCTGCCTGGTGCGCAGGTGGAACTCGAGGCGGTGCGTCGGCTCACAGGCGGATCGCCGGCCGATGAACTGGTCGGGTCGGCGTTCACGGCGTCGGCGGTTCTGAAGGCGGCATTGAAGAACTACCGCGTCCTGCATTTCGCAACGCATGCATTGTTGCCGACCGATTTGCGGTGCCAGACCGAGCCGGCGCTCATTACGTCGCCGCCGGCGGGGGCGAAGGATGCAAGTGGGGCGCTGCTCACCTCGTCGGATGTCTTGGACATGGATCTCGATGCGGATGCGGTCATTTTGTCGGCGTGCAACACTGGCGGGCCTTCAGGCTCGCTATCAGGTGAAAGCCTGACGGGTTTGGCACGCAGTTTCTTCTATGTCGGCGCGCGGGCACTGCTGGTGACGCACTGGTCGGTGAACGACCGGACGACGGCTTACCTGGTGGCGCTGACGCTGCAGGGATCGAGCAAGGACAGGAGCCTTGGCCTGGCCGGCGCGCTCGCCAATGCGCAGCGGCGGATGCTGGACGATGCGAAGGGTGATCTCGCCGTGCAGGCGCATCCTTTTTACTGGGCGGCATTGGCGGTGATCGGGGAAGGCATGGGCGATAAGGGGAGCAGGTTGGCTGGGCTTTGAAGGCCGGCAAGCATGCCCCTTAAGCAATCAAGGAATAAACGATGCTAGATCTCCCTGACTTGAGCCCTGACGCCCCAGCTGGCGAGAACCTGGAGAACGACAGCGCCTTTGGGGCGCTCGAGCGGGCGACGCGCGGCAAGCCGGAGCAGCAGCACGGCGACCTGATCATTCCGGCGGAGGATCCCGACTGGAAGGAGGTCGACGCGCAGGCCGTCGCGTTGCTGGCAGTGACTCGGGATTTGCGTATTCTTCAGTATCTCGCCGTGGCACGGCTGCATCTTCGCGGTCTGACCGGGTTTGCGGAGGTGCTTCGGGTGGTCCGCACGCAGCTTGAAGCAAACTGGGCGTATGTGCATCCGCAACTCGACCCTGAGGATGACAACGACCCGACCTTGCGCGCCAATGCGCTTCTGGGCTTGTCGGATGTCGGGCGGGTGCTGCGGCCGCTGCGCGATCTTCCTTTGGCCGTATCCACGCGAGCTGGGAAGATTTCCTGGCGCGACATCGGCATGGCGACTGGGGCGATCGAGGTTCCGGACGATCGTGACCGGCTTACCGAGACGACCATACGAGGCGCTTTCCAGGATGCGGATCCGGTGGCGCTTGGCGCCTTACGATTGGCTCTGGCATCGGCCATCGAGGATAGCGTCGCCATTCCGGCCGCCTTCGAAAGCAACGCGGGCTATGGCACGGGGCCGGATTATACCGAGCTGACCAAGCTGCTTCGCGAGTTGTCGCGCTATGTCGAGCGGTTTGCCGCATCGCCTGACGATGCCGGTGCGGCGCCGGAGGAGGATACCGCCGGTGAAGAAGCGGCTGGCAGTGGCGAGGAGCGTCCACGCGCGGGCGGAAGGAGTGGGGTAACGGCTGCCTCGCTGGGGGCGGTGACCTCGCGTTCAGACGCCATACGGCTGCTTGATCTCGCGATTGAGTATTATCAGCGTTACGAACCTTCCAGCCCGTTGCCTTTGCTGATCGATCGGGCGCGGCGGCTGGCGGACAAGGGCTTCCTCGACATCCTGCGGGACATGGCGCCCGAGGCGCTGGATTCCGCCTTGCGCGTCGTCGGGACTCAGGAGGAGTAAAATGGTTGCATTCGCGGTGGCGAGAGGTGCAATGATTTGGTAGAACTGCGTTAAAATGTGGGGTTAGGCACGTGGCCAAGGCAAGCAGCCAGAAATTCATCCAGAGGAACCGGGCGCCGCGCGTCCAGATCGAATACGACGTTGAGACCTATGGCTCCGAGAAGAAGGTTCAGCTCCCATTCGTTGTGGGCGTGATGTCTGACCTGTCCGGCAAGCCGACCGAGCCGCTGGCTGCCGTTGCCGACCGGAAGATGATGGAAATCGACGTCGACAACTTCGACGACCGGATGAAATCGATCAAGCCGCGTGTCGCCTTCACGGTGCCGAACACCCTGACCGGCGAGGGCAACCTTGCGGTGGACATCACCTTCGAGAGCATGGACGATTTCACCCCTGGTGCGATTGCCCGGAAGGTCGAGGGGCTCAACAAGCTTCTGGAAGCGCGCACGCAGCTTTCCAACTTGATGACCTACATGGACGGCAAGACGGGCGCCGAGGAGCTGATCGGCAAGGTGCTCGCCGACCCGGCGTTGCTGGCAACCCTCGCGGCCGCCCCGAAGCCGACGGAAACCGGCTCGGGCTCGGAGGAGTAAGACATGTCCGGAACACAGGCAGAGGCTGCCCCGCAAGGCGGGGTAGCGACGCTCGATGGCGGCGATTTCGCATCGCTGCTGCAGAAGGAGTTCAAGCCGCGCTCGGATCGGGCGCGCGAGGCAGTCGAGAGCGCGGTTCATACGCTGGCGCAGACGGCGCTTTCGCACACCTCGATCATTTCCAACGATGCGCTGAGCAGCATCACGGCGATGATTGCCGCCATCGACCGGAAGCTGACCGAGCAGATTAACCTGGTGATGCACGACGAGAGCTTCCAGCAACTGGAATCTGCTTGGCGTGGCCTGCATTACATGGTGAACAACACTGAGACCGATGAGTCCCTCAAGATCAAGGTCTTCAACATCTCCAAAAAAGAACTCGGCAAAAACCTTAAGAAATTCCGTGGCACCGCTTGGGACCAGAGCCCGGTTTTCAAGAAGATTTATGAAGAGGAATACGGCCAATTCGGCGGTGAGCCGTTTGGGCTGCTGGTTGGCGACTATTATTTCGATCATAGCCCGATGGACACGCAGCTGCTCGGCGATATCGCGCAGATCGCCGCGAGCGCTCATGCGCCTTTCATCACCGGCACCGCGCCCTCGCTGCTGCAGATGGACAGCTGGAACGAACTCGCCAATCCGCGCGATCTGACCAAGATTTTCCAGACACCGGAATATGCTGCCTGGCGCTCGCTTCGCGAGAGCGAAGACAGCCGCTACATCGGCCTGACGATGCCGCGGTTCCTGTCCCGTCTGCCTTATGGCGCCAAGACCGAACCGGTCGATGAATTCGCCTTTGAGGAAGATACTGAGGGGGCGGACAGCAGCAAATACACGTGGTCGAACGCCGCCTATGCGATGGCGACGAACATCACGCGCGCCTTCAAGATGTATGGCTGGACTACGCGTATTCGTGGCGTGGAAAGCGGCGGCGCGGTCGAGGGGCTGCCGACCCACACGTTCCCTAGCGATGATGGCGGCGTGGCCATGAAATGCCCGACCGAGATTGCGATCAGCGACCGCCGCGAGGCTGAGCTGGCCAAGAACGGCATGATGCCGCTGATCTACAAGAAGAACTCGGATTTTGCAGCGTTCATCGGCGCGCAATCGCTGCAGAAGCCGCAGGAATACGACGATCCCGCGGCGACGGCGAATGCCAACCTTTCGGCGCGTCTGCCTTATCTTTTTGCAACCTGCCGTTTTGCTCACTATTTGAAATGCATGGTGCGAGACAAGGTCGGCGGCACCAAAACCAAGGCGCAACTGCAGACGTGGCTGCAGTCATGGCTCAGCATGTACGTCGATGGATCGCCGAACAGCTCGTCCGAGGAATGGAAGGCAACCCACCCGCTCGCGGAAGGTCTAGTCACGATCGAAGAGGACGAGAGCAATCCGGGCTATTATAGCAGTAAGTTCTATCTAAAGCCGCATTACCAACTCGAAGGACTCAATGTCTCGCTACGGCTGGTATCGCGCATGCCTAAGTAGGGCGACCGTGTGCTACCCGGCTTTCTGCCGATGCCTAGTCAGCTCGATTAGTTTCAACCTACTCCTGAAAGGAACTCGCTGTGGCAGTAGACTCCTATATGATGTTTCAGACTTATGACGGTAATTGGCTCGATGCTGAATCGCAGGTCGATCTGGTTACCAAGGCGCATCCGGACGAGAAGAAGCTTGGCCCGGACTTTACCAATGGGAAGGTATTCGAAGTCGAGACCTTCAACTTCGATATTGAGCAGACCCTGAACATCGGCAGCCAGAGTAGCGGTGCAGGCGCAGGCAAGGTACAGTTCAACGCCTTCAACGTCACTCGCAAGATCGATAAATCTTCGCCAATCATTTATCAAATGGCTTGCTCCGGCACACCGTTTCAGAAGGTTTCGCTCGGCTTTCGCAAGAGCGCAGGCGGTGACAGCACGGGTGTGATGTTTCTGCGCTTTGACTTCAAACTCGTCGCGGTGAAGACCATCAGCTGGGAGCACGACGACGAAAGCCCGAAGGAGACGATGGCGTTTGAGTATGGCGGCTTGATCATGCGATACTGCCAACAGAACCCTGACGGCGGCCTTGGCGCCATTATTCCCGGTGGTTGGAACCGGGTCAAAAATATTTACGACCAGGATCCTGCTGCTGTCATAAAGTAGAAAGTCCGACGTAAGTCGCGTGGATGCACGTGAGGTTTTGCGCGAGGGTGATCCAATTGCCGCCCTCGCGCAGCTCAAGCAGGAGGTGCGCCGATCGCCCCGCGATGCAAAACTGCGCGTTTTCCTCTTTCAGCTTTTCTGCGTTTTCAGTGAGTGGGACAGGGCGCTGACGCAACTCGGCGTCGCTGCCGAACTCGACACTAGCGCTGTCTCGATGTCGCAAGCCTATCGCGCCGCCATACGCTGCGAAATGCTGCGCGAGCGCGTGTTCGCCGGCAAACGCACGCCAACCATCTTCGGCAACCCCGAAGACTGGATGCCGCTACTGGTTGAAGCTAATCGGGTGCTGGCGCAAGACAGGCCTGGTGAGGCCCTGACCCTGCGCGACGCGGCGTTCGATGCCGCCCCCACCGTATCCGGCAGTATCGACGACCAAAAGTTCGAATGGATTGCCGATGCAGATACGCGCTTGGGCCCGATGCTAGAGGCCATCGTCGAAGGCAAATATTATTGGGTTCCTTTCACCCGCCTCAGCCAAATCGATATCGAAGCGCCGGCAGACCTTCGCGATCAGGTCTGGATGCCCGCCCATTTCACGTGGAGCAACGGCGGGGAGAGCGCGGGTTTCATTCCCAGCCGCTATCCCGGCTCCGCCCACACCGATCCGGCGCTTGCCATGTCGCGCCGCACCGAATGGATAGAGAGGGGCCAATGGTTCCTGGGCGCCGGCCAACGCATGTTCACCACCGATGCCGGCGACTTCCCCCTGCTCGACTCACGTAAAATACTTTTTGATGCCGTTTCTTGAGAGCAAACCGGTAGGAAGGAGCAGGGGCAGAGCCCCTGGTTTTACTCCCTAAGATGGCAGGCCTCGTGACGAGAGAGCGGTTGCAGCCGTCGCTGCTGGACCGGCTCACTGATCAGAACCCGGAAGTCAAACGTGAGAACCTTGATCAGCAGACCCTGAGCATGCAGGCGCTCAGGCAGGCGGTGTTGCGGGACTTGGCCTGGCTTTTGAATAGCACAAATCTCGCGACCACAGATGACCTTGATGCAACGCCGCTTGTTGGTGCGTCCACCTTGAACTTTGGCATTCCCGGCTTTACCGGCATGATTGCAAACAGCCACAGCATGCAGTCGCTGGAGGCGGCGCTTGAGGCGGCGATTCGGCTTTATGAACCGCGCATCAAGCCAGACACTGTGCGGGTGCGGGCGCGGGACCAGGGCGACGAAAATCCGTTACCTGCACTGGTGTTTTTCATTGAGGGTGAATTGTGGGCGCAGCCGGTGCCGCAGCAGCTCTTTCTCGAGACAAGCATCGAGATCGAGACCCGCATGGCGATCGTGACAGATGGCGCACGCGCTGGGGTGCGCGGCTAGAATGGATCCGCGGCTGCTTCGCCTCTACGAAGCCGAATTGGCGTTCATGCGTGACATGGGCGGCGAGTTTGCGCGCGACTTCCCGAAGATCGCGGCACGCCTGAACCTCGGCAGCCTTGAGGTGGCCGATCCGTATGTAGAGCGCTTGCTGGAGGGTTTTGCGTTTCTCGCAGCGCGTGTGCAGCTAAAACTCGAGGCGGAATTTCCGACCTTCACACAGTCGCTGCTCCAGATGGTGTATCCGCACTACATGGCGCCGACGCCGGCTATGGCGGTGGTGCGCTTCAACCCGGAAGTTGGGCTGCAATCCATGCCACAGGGTGTGGTGCTCCCGGCCGGTACCGAGTTGCGTAGCCTGCTCGGCACCGAGGATCAGACGAACTGCGAATTTCGCACCGGGCACGCGGTGCAGTTGCTGCCTGTCGAGATCACCGAGGCAGAATATGTGGCGTCGCCCGCAGCGGTTTCCGCCATGGGCCTGCCTGAGCAGCGCGCAGTGAAGGCCGCCATTCGTATTCGCCTGCGCAGCACGGGCGGCGCGCCGTTCAATCAGGTGATGCTGGAGAAGCTGACGTTCTTCCTCGGCGGGCCCGAGAACGCGCGGCTGCGCCTCTACGAGCAGCTGGTGGCAAATGTCGCTTCGATCTATGTCCGCCCAACCGAGCGTCCTTTGCCCTGGCAGGAACGTTTGCCCCCAAGTGCGCTTCGTTCCTTGGGTTTCGAGCCTGAGGAGGCACTGCTTCCGCTAGCGCTACAGTCGTTCGATGGCTATCGGCTGCTGCAGGAATATTATGCCATGCCGGAGCGCTTCCTGTTCGTTGAGCTCGACGGGCTGGACCGTGCGGCGATCCGTTGCGCCGGCACCGAACTCGACATCGTTTTCCTACTGGATCGCAGCGAGCCTTCGCTGTCCGCCGGCTTCGGCCCCGACCATCTGGCGCTATTCTGCACGCCGGTGGTCAATCTCTTCCCCAAGCGCTCGGACAGGATCAACATCAGCGAGCGCGAGGTCGAGCACATGGTGGTGCCGGAGCGCATGCGGCCTTTGGACTACGAAGTGTTTGCCGTGCGCGGGGTGGAGGGGTTTGCGGCGGATGGATCGCCGCCGCAGCCGTTCATGCCATTCTACGCGGCGAACGATCTCAGCCGTAACCCAGATCATCGTAGCTATTACATTCTTCGCCGGGAGCCGCGGCTGCTTTCGCAGCGGGCGCGGCAGCGTGGGCCGCGGTCGAGCTATCTGGGACATGAGACATTCATCTCGCTCGTGGATCCTGAGCAGGCGCCGTTCAATCATGGGCTGCGCCAAATCGGCCTCGATCTGCTCTGCACCAATCGTGATCTCGCCCTTTCCATGCCGGTGGGCAAACAGCACACCGACTTCACAATTGCCTCGAATGCGCCGGTTGCCTCCATACGGTGCCTGGTTGGTCCGACCGCGCCGAAGCCGTGTCGTGGCGAGGGGGAATATGCCTGGCGGTTCATTTCGCATCTTGGACTAAACTACCTCAGCCTGGTGGATACGGATGAGACACAAGGGGCTGCAGCGATACGAGAGCTGCTGCGGCTGTATATTCCCTCAACGACCTCCACTCACGCGCGACAGCTCGAGGGGCTGCAGTCGGTTGCCAGCAGCCCCATCGTGCGTCGTATTCCAGGCGCAGGGCCGGTCGCGGCGGGGCGTGGCCTGCAGTTGAAGATCACCATGGATGAGGCCGCCTTCGGCGGGGCCGGCGGCATTGTGCTGGCGGCCGTGCTCGACAGGTTTTTCGCGAAGTATGTGAGCATTAACGGGTTTACCGAGACGGTGATGTGCAGCCAGGAACGCGGGGAGGTGATGCGATGGCCTATGCGTCTTGGATTGCGAGCCTTGGTGTAGAGAAGGAAGGCATTCTTTTTTGAAAAAAAGAACCAAAAAACTTTTGCGACTTTTGGCTGAGAGTGAGGAAGTGCCGGGCTTAAATGTCCAGAAGTTTTTTGCTTCTTTTTTTCAAAAAAGAAGTCCTTCCTTGCTTCCCTCATGAGCTGGCAAGAAAATTTCCTTCAACGCCTAGCCGAGACACCGCACGCCTTCGGTTTCTACCAGGCGATGCGCCGTCTCGAGGCCGCATATCCGGATAGACCACGCTTTGGGCGGAGTGCCAGGCCGGCGCAGGATGTGGTTAGGCTGGGACAGGAGCCTTCGGTCGTGTTCGCGCCGAGCACGCTGGCGGGATGGGAGACGCCGGAAGAGGGTGCGCCGCGGCTTCTGGTGCATTTCTTTGGGTTGTTCGGGCTCGATGGGCCATTGCCGCTGCATCTGACGGAGTATGCGCGGGACCGGCGGCGGAACTGGCGCGATCCGACGTTCCAGCGGTTTGCCGATTTGTTCCATCACCGGATGATGTCGCTGTTCTGGCGGGCGTGGGCTGATAGCCGGCCGACGATCAGCTTCGACCGGCCGGCCGATGACCGTTTTGCGACTTACGTGGGGTCGTTGGCGGGGTTGGGGACCGAGGCGCTGCGTGAGCGCGATGCCATGCCCGACCTGACCAAGCTGCATTTCGCCGGGCTGCTTGCCAACCAGACGCGGCATGCCGAGGGACTGGCGGCCATTCTGTCCAGCTTCTTCACCATGCCCGTGCGGGTGGAATCTTTTGTGGGCGCCTGGCTCACTTTGGTGCCGTCGGACTGGAGCCGGTTGGGTGAGCGGACGGAAACAGCGACGTTGGGCGGCACGGTCTTGCTTGGCGCACGGGTTTGGAGCCGCCAGCACAAGTTCCGGCTGGTGTTCGGGCCTTTGGGGCTCGATGATTATCTGCGGCTGCTACCCGGGGGGCTCAGTTTCCACCGGCTCATTCCCATCGTGCGGAACTACGCCGGGGATACGCTCGTCTGGGAAGTGAACCTGGTGCTGAAGCGTGACGAAATCCCTGACACCGTGCTAGGTCGTTCCGGGAGGCTGGGGTGGACGACGTGGCTGAAGCCGCGCCGGGCCACGACGCCTGCCGCCGATTTGTTTCTTGATGCCAGCGCCGACAGCATGGCGCGGCGCATCGACAGCCATACGCCCACTCCCACGCAAGCAGAGGCAGCATGACCGAGATCAGCCGCGCCGCATTGTTCGGCAAGCTCAACCCGATCGCTTACAAGGCGGTGGAGGGCGCTACGGTGTTCTGCAAGCTGCGAGGCAATCCTTATGTCGAGATGGTGCATTGGCTGCACCAGATTTTTACCGCGCAGGATTCGGATTTGCACCGCATCGTGCGGCACTTCGATATCGATGCCTCGAAGATCGTGTCCGACATGACGGCCGCACTTGACCGGTTGCCGCGTGGCGCCACGGCAATTTCGGACTTTTCGCCGGTGATCGAGGAGTCGATCGAGCGGGCCTGGGTATTTGCGACATTGCTGTTTGGCGAGAGCCAGATACGCACCGGGCATCTGATCGTGGGCATGTTGCGCACGACCAGTTTGCGCAACGCACTTTATGCCATCAGCCGGCAGTTCGAGCGTGTGAAGGGCGAGGCACTGGCCGACGACTTTGCAAAGATCCTCGCGGCGTCGCCGGAGAGCGGGATGGCAGCGTCTGATGGTTCAGGTGCGAGCACCCCTGGCGAGGCGAGCGGCGCCGTGGCGCCTGCTGCGATGGGCAAGCAGGAGGCACTCGCAAAATTCACTGTCGATCTCACGCAGCAGGCGCGTGACGGGAAGATCGATCCGATCGTGGGCCGTGACCAGGAGATACGGCAGGTGGTGGACGTGCTGATGCGCCGCCGCCAAAATAATCCCATTCTCACCGGCGAGGCGGGCGTGGGAAAAACGGCCGTCGTCGAAGGCTTTGCGCTGCGCATCGTTCAAGGAGACGTGCCGCCTTCGCTGAAGGAGGTCAGTTTGCGGACGCTCGATGTCGGGCTTTTGCAAGCCGGCGCCAGCATGAAGGGAGAGTTCGAAAACCGGCTCAGGCAGGTGATCGAGGAGGTTCAGTCCAGCGCCAAGCCAATCATCCTGTTCATCGACGAGGCGCATACGCTGATCGGAGCGGGTGGCGCGGCCGGGACGGGCGACGCGGCCAATCTGCTGAAACCGGCGCTTGCCCGTGGCACGCTGCGCACCATCGCTGCGACCACCTTTGCGGAATACAAGAAATATTTCGAGAAGGATCCTGCGCTGACCAGGCGTTTCCAGGTGGTGCAGGTGGACGAGCCGAGTGAGACCAAGGCCATTCTCATGATGCGCGGCATCGCTTCGCCTTTGGAGAAGCACCATAAGGTGCAGATACTCGACGAAGCGATCGAGGCTGCGGTGCGTTTGTCGCATCGCTATATTCCGGCGCGGCAGTTGCCCGACAAGTCAGTGAGCTTGCTGGATACGGCGGCGGCGCGCGTGGCGATCAGCCAGCATGCCGTGCCGGCCGAGGTGGATGATTGTCGCCGGCGCATCCAGGCGTTGGAGACAGAGACAGAGATCATTGGCCGCGAAGATGCCATTGGAATCGACACGGCATTGCGCGGTGCGTCTGTGGCTGAGTCCCTGGAAGCGGAGCGGGCGCGGCTTGTGGTGCTCGAGGGACGTTGGGCGGAGGAGAAGGGGCTGGTCGATCGGTTGCTCGATCTGCGGTCCAAACTGCGCGACGGTGCGGCGCCGGTGGACGATGCGGCCGCTGCCGCGGCTACACCTGACCGTGCAGCCCTGGTCGAGGAATTGCGCAACTTGCAGGCGGAACTGGCGGCCTACCAGGGCGAGAAGCCGCTGATCCTGCCTAGCGTGGATGCGCAGGCTATTGCCTCTGTCGTCGGCGACTGGACCGGTATTCCGGTCGGCCGGATGGTGAAGAACGAAGTGGCGGCCGTGCTGAAACTGGCCGACACGTTGTCGCACCGGGTCATTGGACAGGATCATGGGCTGAAGATGATTGCGCGGCGTGTGCAAACGTCACGTGCTGGCCTGGATAATCCATCTAAGCCGGTCGGCGTGTTCATGCTCTGCGGGCCAAGCGGCGTCGGCAAGACCGAGACTGCGCTGGCGCTTTCTGAGTCGCTCTACGGGGGCGAGCAGAATCTCATCACCATCAACATGAGCGAGTTCCAGGAAGCGCATACGGTAAGCACGCTGAAGGGGGCGCCGCCTGGCTATGTCGGTTATGGCGAGGGCGGTATCCTGACGGAGGCAGTGCGGCGCAAGCCTTATTCAGTCGTGCTTCTCGACGAGGTCGAGAAGGCTCATCCCGATGTGCACGAGATCTTCTTCCAGGTGTTCGACAAGGGCGTGATGGAGGATGGCGAAGGGCGCGTCATCGACTTCAAAAACACGCTGATCCTGTTGACCAGCAATGTCGGCACGGACCTCATCATGGGCATGTGCCGTGATCCGGAATTGATCCCGGAGCCGGAGGAGATCGCGAAGGCGCTACGTGAGCCGCAGTTGAAAGTGTTTCCGCCGGCCCTGCTCGGGCGCCTCATCACCATCCCGTATTATCCGCTGAGCGATGCGGTGATGGGAGATATCATCCGCCTGCAACTCGGCAGGATAGCCAAGCGAATTTCGGAACACCACAAGGTGCCGTTCACCTATGACGATGATGTTGTCGAACTCATAAAGGCACGCTGCACGGAGCCGGAGAGCGGTGGGCGCATGATCGATGCCATTCTGACGAATACCATGCTGCCGGCTATCAGCGAGGCGTTTTTGGAACGGCTGATGGTGGGGGAGGCTGTTTCGCAGGTTAAGGTGGGGGTTGAGGGCGGAGAGTTCAGCTACGCGTTTTAGGTAGGAAGGAAGGTCTTCTTTTTTGAAAAAAAGAAGCAAAAAACTTTCGGGCCTTGAAGCCGGGCGTTCCCACGATCTCGGTCCCAAGTCGCAAAAGTTTTTTGGTTCTTTTTTTCAAAAAAGAACGCCTTGCTTTCCTTTGCTGCTAGTTGACACCCTAGGCGGCATCCCGTTGATGAGCGACCCCGCATGAGCTCGACCCCCACCCTGCATTGGCTTCCTGAAGCGCAGGAGTGGCGCCCTGCCTTGGCAGCCTTCCGGAACGGTGCGAGCCGAAGCTGGGAGGAGGCTGTTCGGCTCGCCGGGCACAAGCTCGATTTCGTCAAAACGGCGGCGCTCGATCAGGCCGTGCTGGCGGCGTTCCCCGTGCCGCCTGCCGGGCTTGTGGCGCCGCCCATCCGGTTGGCCATTCTGGGCTCGGCTACCATGACGCATCTTCAGCCCAGCCTGCGTGTCGCGGCGTTGCGGCGCGGGATGCATGTCACCGTTTATGAAAACGACTACGGGCAGTATTTGCAGGAGCTGCACGACAGCGGCTCGGCGCTGCATCGGTTCAAGCCGGATACCATCCTGTTTGCTCTGGACGCATTTCATCTCACCGCTGGCATCGATGCGTCGATGACAGAGGCTGAGGCGGAGGCGGCGCTCCAGGGCATGCGGGAGCGTGTCCTGGGGTGTTGGTCACTGGCGCGTGGCATGGGGGCGCGGGTGCTGCACCAGACGCCGCTGCCAGTGATCCCCGAGCTGATTGGCAGCAACGAGCAGCGGCTGCCTGGCTCGCGCGCGGCCCTGATTGCTCGGCTCAATGCCGCGCTGCGGTCGATGGCGGACGAGGCGGGAGTGGCGCTGGTGGCGCTCGATGCCCGGACGGCGCGCGATGGGCTGCTGGGGTGGCACGATCCGGCATTGTGGCACCGCGCCAAGCAGGAGGTTTCGCCTGCCGCGGCGCCGGTCTATGGCGAACTCGTGGCGCGCCTCTTGGCGGCGGCTGTCGGGCGATCCGCCAAGTCCCTGGTCCTGGATCTCGACAACACGCTGTGGGGCGGGGTCATCGGTGACGATGGCATGGAGGGTATCGTTCTGGGGCAGGGGAGTGCGCTGGGCGAAGCGTTCGCCAGCGTGCAGGATTATGCGCGCGAGCAGTCGCGGCGCGGCATTATCCTTGCCGTATGCAGCAAGAACGACGAGGCGAACGCTTTGGAGCCGTTCGAGAAGCATCCCGAGATGGTGCTGCGGCGAACCGACATCGCAGCGTTCGTCGCCAACTGGAGCGACAAGGCCACCAATCTTCGCGAGATCGCGAGGCAGTTGAATATCGGGTTGGATTCGCTTGTTTTTCTCGATGATAATCCGTTCGAGCGTAATCTGGTTCGCGCCGAGCTTCCCATGGTCGCGGTGCCGGAGGTTCCGGACGATCCGGCTCTGGTGCCTGGCGTTCTGGCTGACGCCGGCTATTTCGAAGCGATCGCTATTACGCCCGAGGATTTGGAGCGTGGAAGGCTTTACCAGAGCAATCTGGCGCGTGAGACATTGCGCGCTTCCGTGACCGACATGGACAGCTACTTGCGCGATTTGCAGATGAAGCTGGTGTGGAGCCGGTTCGATGCAACGGGTCTTGCGCGCACCACGCAGCTTATCAACAAGACCAATCAGTTCAATCTGACGACGCGGCGCTATAGCGAGGACGAGGTTGCTACGGTGATGACGGATGCCGATGCCTTCGGATTGCAACTGCGGCTGCTGGATCGTTTTGGCGACAATGGAATCATCGGCATCGTCATCGGACGCCGCCTAGCCGATGATGCAGCGTGCGTCGTAGTGGATACCTGGCTGATGAGCTGCCGCGTGTTGGGGCGCGGCGTGGAGGCGGCGACGCTGGCGTTGGTCACCGGCGCTGCAAAGGCCCTTGGGGCGCGGCAGCTCATCGGCGAGTATTTGCCGACAAAGAAAAACGGCATGGTACGCGAGCATTTCGGCAGGCTTGGCTTTACGCTGCTATCGGAACAGCCGGATGGCGCGTCACGCTGGAGCCTGATGCTGGACGGCTTTGCACCGCCGAAAACATTCATCGACATCGTGGAGGCCTGATCCGTTGGACCAATCCCAAATTTATCCGAAGATGACTGCCATTCTGCAGGAGGTTTTCGACCGCGACGATATCGAGGCAACGCCGACGTTGGCGGCCGATCAGGTCGAAGGCTGGGACTCGTTTAAGCAGGTGGAAATCCTGATTGCGGTGCAGGAGGAGTTCGGCATGAAGTTCTCTTCGCGCGAGTTGGATACGCTGAAGAACGTTGGGGATCTGGTGGGGATTATTGAAGCTAAAGGGAAGTAAGGCCTTCTTTTTTGAAAAAAAAGCAAAAAACTTTTGGATGTTTGGGCCGGGCGGTTCCACGATCTCGGTCCCAAGTCGCAAAAGTTTTTTGGTTCTTTTTTTCAAAAAAGAACTGCTTCCTAACGCTTGCCTTGCGTCAGGAACCCCCCGAGCAGCGCCATGAACTCCTCAAGGCGGTCATGCTGCACCCAGTGTCCCGCGCCTTGCACCAACGCGACCTCTGCATTTGAGAAATAGGAGGCGCGGCCGTCTTCTGCGGGATTCGAGGCCCAGCTTTCGCTGCCGTAGACGAGGAGGGTGGGGCAGGTGATGCTCGACCAGAGTTTCCTGATGTCGTCTCGCGTCATGTCGATCGGGGACCAGGCGCGGACGTAGTTGTCGAACTTCCAGCTGTAGGTGCCGTCTTCGTTCTGGCGGACACCATGCCGGGTCAGGTGGAGGGCTTGGGCCTGGGTGAGGCGGGGGTTTTCCGCCTGCATGCGGGCGAAGGCTTCCTCGATTGAGGTATAGCGGCGGGGCTGGCGGGCGGCGAGCATGCGCTCCTCGTCGATCCAGCCGCGCAGGCGTTCAGCCATGCTGCGTTCATTTTCTTTCGCCTCCGCTTTCGGAGAGGCACCCAGGCCTTCGATGGAGACGAGCTGTCGAACGCTGCCCGGATAGAGGCCGGTGAAGCGCGTGGCGATGTTGCCGCCCATGGAGTGGGCGACGATGCTGACGTCTTCCAGGCCCTGGCTGTGGATGAGCTGGGCGAGGTCGTAGATGAAGGCGTGCATGCTGTAGCTGCCGGCGTCGGCCCACTGGCTGTCGCCGTGGCCGCGTAGGTCTGGTGCGATGAGGTGCCAGTCGTGGCGCAGCCGTTCGGCGACCCAGTCCCAATTGCGGCAATGGTCGCGGCCGCCGTGGAGCAGGATGAGGGGGGGCGCGGATTCGTTCCCCCAGTCGGCATAGTGCAGGCGCAATCGCTGTGAAATGAAGCTCCGGGAGGTGGGGCCGGTCTGGTTGCTACTGGAGGGGGTGAGGGGGCTTGTGCCCTGGGCGGCCGGTGTCATAGGGCCTGTTAGCATGGGCGCTGCGAGAGGCGGAAGCATCGCGAACCTACCCAAGGATGCGCCGAACCTCCTCCAATTTCGAGCATTATGCCGCGGACCGTCCTGACGAGGTGGCGGCGGCGGACTTGGATGGAATTTGCTGCAGCGAACGTTCTGTCGTGCAGTATGACCGTCAGCTTATTCGCGAATGCGAGGCGCCCCGAGCGGCCACGACCACGATACGCTGACTATCGATCTCGAAACCGACACTGACACTGACACTGACACTGACACTGGCGCGACGGCCTATTTCGGTCAGCATCTACCGCTTGCGGTTACAAATCCTGACGATGAGCAACGGAACAAAATACTCTATCAGCGCGCGAAGGCGTATCGCGCGTGTTCTTCACGGGACTTCCGGATCTTCGCGCTGAAGCGGGTTCCGAACAGTCGGAGGCAGCTGAAGACGACGGAAAGGCCGGGGGCCAGCGTCTTTGCCAACTCCTCCATGCCTTCGGGAATGTCGCGACGCGGCATGAGGAGGCTTTCCTCGTTTGGATAGGCGACGGGCGGTATCGTCGCCTGGCCCAAATGTGGGCACAGGCGTTGCGCCTTGCGCGCGCAGGTGAGGTGCAGCGGCGGGACATTGGCGGCGTAGCGGAATGGATCGTCGCCGACCGTGACGAAGCCGCCAGACTGGACCGGCAGCAGGTAGCGGTCGTTCCTCGGGGTTGGGCGCCCGCAGACGTGGCACAGATGTCGTGCCATTCCCGCACGGTGACGCGTCACGTGAAGCGCCTTGAACCTCGGTGAACCCTCGCCTGGGCGTTCAACCTGGACGAGGTCGACCAATCCGGGAAAGTCCGATGAGGCCGCGAGATCGAAGCTTCCTTCGCCGGTCCAGGATACCGTCCACGGCACGTCGGCGTCCTGGCTCCTCCTTGCCGAGTCCGTTGCGTGAGCTCGGCAGTGACCTTCGGACGTCTGCTCAAGCCGGGCGGGCATAATCGAACAGGGCCATGAAGCCGTAGTCCATGTGCAGCTGCTGATGACAATGGAACAGCGTCATGCCGGGGTTGTCGGCGACGAAGTCGATCTCGGCCTCCTGGTAGCCCCCCAACATGACAACGTCTTTCAGCACGCCCGATGTCGGGTTCCCGGCGATGCGGGTCAGTTCGAAGCTGTGCCTGTGGAGGTGGATGGGGTGGATGTCATCGCTCCGGTTGCTCAGGCGCAGCCGATAGCGGCGTCCTTGAACAAGGGTGAGCATCGGTTTCGCCGCATCCATCGTGTCGGGATAGGCGGCACCGTTGATTATCCATCGGTTGAAGCCGCCGTCAGCCGCATTTTCCTTGTCAAAGACCATGTCGACGACGTGATCGGGTGTCGGAGAGCCAGCGAGGCCGCCGAACGCGGCATAGTCCCATTTCGACGGAGGAGGTTTGACCCAGGCGGGGTCGCCCATGGCATCGCCATATTCGACCACGATGCCCATGCCATGTCCGCGATCATCGTCCGCGAGGTCGCCGAGTATCCAGACGCCCGGATGGTTCATCTCGACGACTGCGGACACCCGCTCCGCCGTCCCGAGCCAGAGCACCGGCACCGTTGTCTGCCGGGGCACCGGATTTCCGTCCAGCGCCACCACGCGGAACACATGGCCCGGCAAAGCGAGACTGCGTATCTCGCCCGCGCTGCCGTTCAACACGTGCAGCAGCACACGCTGCCCCCGCTTTACGCGTATCGGGTCACCATGACCCAGCATGCGGCCGTTGACGGTGAAGAATTGGTAGCCGACCTCGTAACCATGCGGATCTCCGCGCTTGAGCGACGCAGTCATCGCGGCCTCGCCCGCCTGCTTCAGCGCAGGGATCTCCTCGCCCGCCAGAAAATCCTGTGCCATGTCTCCGCCACGGCTGAACGTCGGCCCAAATTCCTTTAGAACCAGGAAGATTTCCTGGTCGTAGCTGCCGGGGTTTTTCCTTGGCTCTATGTAGACTGGACCGACCAACCCAGAGTACTGGCCGAGGTCGAGGTTCGCGCCTGCGCGCACGTGAGTATGGTAGAACCGGAAGCCGGCTGGTTGAGGGACAAAAACCTCTCGATGCGTGGTCCCGGGCGAGATGACCGGCGTGCCTTCTTCCAAGGCACCATCCACGGCCGATGGTATCTTCTGCCCGTGCCAATGGACGACCTGAGGACGATCCGTGTCGTTCCTGATGTCGACCGTCACCTGCTGGCCTTCCCGAAAACGCAGAAGCGGACCGGGAAATTGACCATCGTAGAGGTCGGTGGAGATGATCTGATCAGGCGCGAGTTCGGCCAAGCCGTTCGCGATGCTTATGGTGTGATCGGCCTTCCCGTTGGTTTGCCCGACCGTGCTCGCCGATAAGCCGGAGCTCGGCAGGGCGGCGCCGATCGCCGTCGCCCCGGCGGTTTTGAGAAGGTCACGTCGTCCGAACTTCATTGCGTGCTCCACGGAGCATTAAAACAGAGCTGTTATCAGACAGCCTTGTTGGGTTGGTTAGATCATGTCGAGCCAGGCCGCCATTGGCAAAGCGGTGATGTCCGCCGCTGCCTGCCCGGCGAGGTCCCTGAAGGGGAGGGCAGGCTGGGGCGGACTAGGAGTGGTCTCGTTTGCGACGAGAACGCCCACGTATGAAGTCACAGATTAAATATTTTCCATTGGTGATGCATCCAAACCTCCGTTCCGGCGCGTTAATCAACGGCTGACCAAGCCTGGTAAACGCCGCCCCTTCATCGGAGACGACCATGAGACGCAACATCCTACTTGCGGCAACGGCGCTTGGCCTTGGCGCAACTCTGTCCGGCGCCGCCATGGCGTCCAGCCATCGCGAAGCGCCGATGATCGCCGGCATGCCCCGGCTCGATGCTTCCGACTTCTACATGTTCGTGGAATACGAACCCGGCAAGTCAAACCTGATGACCGTCGTGGCCGACTACGTGCCCCTGCAGGACCCAGCCGGCGGTCCGAATTTCTACGAGATGGACCATCTCGGCTACTATGACATCAATTTGGACTCTAAGGGCACCGGCAAACCTACCTACACGTTCCGTTTCCGGTTTGTCGGTCACGACCGAGCACTGTCGCTGAATGTCGGAGGCAAGACGGTCGCCATTCCGCTCATCAATGACGGTCAGCTCAGCCGAAACGATTTCACGGCGCAGAATGCGTTGGAATATTATACCCTTTCCCTGGTCACCTATGCCGCAGACGGCACTGCGACGGAGACGCCGATTGCGGACACGCAGAGCGGCCGCACCTACTTCCTCAAGCCCATCGACAATGTCGGCAACAAGTCGATTCCAAACTACGCAGCTTATGCAAAAGCGCTGTCCTACGAAATCACCATCCCTGGCTGTGCCACGCCTGGGCGAATGTTCGCTGGCCAGCGCAAGGATCCATTCGTCGTCAATTTGGGCGAGACGTTCGACCTTGTGAACTATGCCAATCCGATCGGGGAGCAGTATGACGCCTCCGCGAAGGACGACCTCGCAAACAAGAATGTCACCTCGCTGATCCTGGAATTGCCTTACGGCTGCTTCCTGAACGGCAAGGATCCTGTGATCGGTGGCTGGACCACATCCTCCGAAGGTTTTGGGACGGAGAAAGGTCCGCGCACCTACAAGCAGGTTTCTCGACTTGCCAATCCGCTGGTGAACGAGTTGGTGATCGGTTTGAAGGACAAGGATGCGTTCAATGCTTCGCTGCCCGCGAACGACGCACAATTCTTGACCTACGTGTCAAATCCGACCGTGCCTGTGCTGATCCAGGCGCTTTTCCCAAGTACGACAGCACCGACCAGCTATCCCCGCACCGACCTGGAGGCGGTTTTCCTCACTGGCGTTAAGGGGCTGAACCAGCCGCTAAGCGTCACTCCGTCAGAAGAGATGCGCCTCAACACCAGCATTCCGCCGACGCCCTACGCGTCACAGAGCCGCCTGGGCGTCATTGGCGGCGACAATGCAGGTTATCCGAACGGCCGCCGCCCCGGCGACGACGTGGTCGACATCACCCTGCGCGTTGCCATGGGCAGGCTGATCTCCCTTGGCCTGTTCCCCGGAAATGCGCCGTCCGGCATGCTCGATTTCACTGACGGCGCCTATACGGACGCGACCCACTACGACAAGATCTGGCCGTATATCGTCGCACCGCTCGCTGGTTCACCGCAGAGCGCTGAGTGAGGCGGAAACCTAAAGAAGACAAGCAAGCTCGCCGCCGGGTCGTCTCCCGGTGGCGAGGCAGCGCCGGCCCACTGGCCGGCGCCATCGTTTTGACCATCGCCTGCTCTGCGCAGGCGACGCCTTTTCTCCCAGCGAGCGATACCGTCGTCCTAGAGAGGCTACCAGACGCGCTGGACGGCAGCGTTCGCGCGCTAAGGCGTCAGCATGCAGCGCTGGCTGCCGATCCGTTGAACCTGCCACTTGCGACGCAAGTGGCCGCCGCCGACATCGGCCGAGCTCGCGCGCTGGGGGATCCGCGTTATCTGGGACGCGCGCAAGCGGCGCTGGCGCCCTGGCCGTCCGGGCAAGAAGGCAAGGAGCCTCACGCACCGCCGGGCGTCATGTTGCTCCGGGCGGTGATCCTGCAAAGCGACCATGATTTCGCGGGCAGCCTGCAGGCGCTTGCGACCGTGCTACGCGAGCAGCCTGGCAATGGGCAGGCCTGGCTGACGCGCGCGTCGGTCAGGCAAGCACAGGCCGATTATCAGGGTGCCTTGGCTGATTGCGGGCAGGTGGCGGCCCTGGTGCTTGGCTTGATTCCCGACGTTTGCACGGCCTCGGCCATGGCGCTCACAGGACATGCGCCGCTGGCTCTTCGCGCTGTCACGGCGTCCCTCACGGTGAACGCGCAGGAGGCGGCGCGTGCACCGACTGTCGCCTTGTGGGCGCTGACGCTCGCTGCAGAAATTGCTGAGCGCCTCAATGATCCTTCGGCGGAGTCGCGCTTCAAGGCGGCACTGGCAGTCGATCCGCGCGACCCTTATCTGCTCGGCGCCTGGTCGGACTGGCTGCTCGATCAAGGGCGGCCCGGCGAGGTGGTGTCGCTGCTGGGAGACCGCACCCGTATCGATCCGCTTTTGCTTCGCCTGGCATTGGCCGAAAAGGCGTTGGGGCTTTCCGCAGCAGAGGGACACGTTGCCGATCTCGCAGCGCGCTTCGAGGCGAGCAGGTTGCGCGGCGATACGGTGCACCGGCGCGAAGAGGCGCGATTCGCCCTCGCCCTGCAGCATGATCCGGCACGCGCGCTGACATTGGCACAAGCGAACTGGCAGGTGCAGCGTGAGCCCGCGGATGCGCGCATCCTGCTGGAGGCAGCACTTGCTGCGAAATCCCCAATTTCGGCAGGCCCGGTGGTCGCATGGCTGAGCAGCAACCACGTGGAGGATGTCCGGCTGCAAGAATTAGCCTTGCGGCTCCGAAAGAGCGCTCTCTTTTGAGGACGGGACCCGCAGAATCGGTGGATGTCTTGGCACGGCTCTGCCAGCCGCACCTGCGTTCTGTCGCAAAACCTCTTCATGTCTGTTTTTTCAAGCCGCTGATGGTGGCTGTCTTCGCCTTGCTTCTGCTGCCGCAAGCCAGCGCCTGGGCCCACAGTGCCAGCAGCTCCTACCTTCACGTGGACGTGGAGGATCGTACTCTGACGGTGCAGTGGTCTATTGCACTTCGCGACCTCGATTATGCGATTGGCCTCGATACCGATGGTGATGGCGCCATCACGTGGGGCGAGTTGCGGCAACGCGCATCCGCGATCGATGCCTATGCCCTGTCGCGGCTGCGACTGAGCGGGGATGGCGCGCAGTGTGCCTTCGGGCCGGTGTCGCAGTTGGCCGACATGCTCAGCGATGGCGCATATGTCGTGCTGCGGTTCCGCGCGGCCTGTCCATCGGTGCCGCAGACAGTGGCCGTGCACTACAGCCTGTTTTTCGATCTGGATCCTCTGCACCGGGGGCTTTTGACCCTGACTGTGGGTGGGGTGCCGCATGCATCGGCGCTGTCGCCCACGCAGCAGGACGCCAGTTTTGACGTGACGCCAGGTTATGGCGAGACCATACGCAGCTTTTTCGAAACCGGTGTCGATCACTTGCTCACCGGCATCGACCACATGCTTTTCGTGACCATGCTTCTCGTGCCAGCGATGTTCCGCCGCCGGCCTGACGATTTCGGGCCGAATGCGGCGTTGCAGCCGGTGACGGATTTCCGCGCCATGTTTGTCGAGACGCTGAAGGTGCTGAGCGCCTTCACGCTTGCGCATGGCACGACGCTCACCCTGTCGGTGCTGCACATCGTGTCGATCCCTGAGCGGCTGAGCGAAGCGGGCATTGCCATGACCATCCTGATCACCGCGCTAGACAATATCTTCCACTTCATTCCCGGGCGCCGCTGGCCGCTTGCATTCGCATTTGGACTGGTGCACGGGCTGGGGTTCGCGACAGCGCTTGGTCCGATGTCGCTGCCGCCTTTGGCACTTGGCATAGCGCTGATATCGTTCAACCTTGGACTGGAGGCGGCGCAGGTGACGATTGCCTGCGTTGTCCTGCCGATTGGTTACCTGCTGCGCAACACGATCGTTTATCCGCGGCGTATCCTCCCGGGCGTTTCGGGCGCTGTCGCGGTGGTCGCATTGGCCTGGTTCACCGATCGGGCGGCTGGCCTTGGACTGATGCCGTTCTAGCAGTCGCTACATGGGTTATTCTAGAAAGTCTGCGTCAGCATCAGCCGTGCTGAAAGCGGTTCCAAAGGGTGGAACTGCAGGTCGCGCCGCTCGTCGGTGATGCCGCCGGCTGGCTCGCCTGGCAGGCGCGTCACATAATCGTAGTTGAAGGCGTCCGCCTTCTGGTCGAAGAGGTTGTAGATGCTGAGCTGCAGTTTAGTGCGCGGCGTGATTTTGTAGCCGAGGTCGATGTTGACCTCGCTGTAGCCTTGGCCGCGAACCACATTGTCCGGGTTGAGCGGATAGGCGCCGAGAATGCGAAGCTGTAGACCGCCATACCACGGACCTGCATGATCGACGATAATGCCAAACGAGCCGATAAAGTCGGGGGCATTGGGAATGTGGCCGCCGTTCAGGCCGTAAGATGCGAGATCACCAGTCGCGAAGCGGGCTTTGGTCGCGGCAAGATCCGTGTTCAGCTCGATCCATGGATAAGGATGATATTGCGCGGACACTTCGACGCCGCGCCTCTTGCTCGGTGCCTCCGCTTCGTCCATCCCCATGTCCTGATCGTAGATCAGTTCTGATGCGAACTCGATTTGGAACACCGACGCCTGGATGTTGAGGTTTGGCAAAGGCGTCGTCCGGACACCGATTTCCTCGCCGTCGGCCTTGGCCAGGAAAGGCGTGTGGTGGCCGAAGCCGGGAATGCCTTCGAGCGGCAGGGTCTGGAACACGCCGCGCACGTCATCGGAATGGAAGCCGCGTCCGGCGCTCAGGTAGATTTCTGTGTTGTGCCAGGGTCCAAGGACAAGGCTGCCTTTTGGTTGGAACAGCGCCTGCGAGCCCACCCCCTTGAAGCCGGTGATGAGGCTTCGGTCGGTGCCATTGTAGAACTCCTGGCGCACTCCGACCAACGTGCGTAGCCACCGCAGCCAATGTGTAGTCGTCTCGGCGAACAAACCCGTGTCGCCAAGCTGAACGGAGTCTGCGTTGCAGGCGCCCCTGCCGACCGAGTAGAGGCCGCTGGCGTTCTCACAATAGTCCAGCACCTGGCGGTCTTTGGTGTGGCGTTTGTCCGTGTAAACGTCGTCGTGCCGCCCCTGCACGCCCACCTCGATATCATGAGCGATGCCAAAGGTCTCGGCGTGGTAGGCGAAAGTGGCGGCCCCACCGAAAACCGTGCGGTCCTCCGCCTGCTCCTCTTGGTCGCCGTTGATGGGATCGAAAAGGAAGTGGGTAAAATCGTTCCAGAGCGTTTGCAGGCTATGAATGCCGTAGGCGCTCACGTTCAGCTGCCAGCCGTCGCCTGAGTTAGCGTAATGACCGGAGACGCTTTCCCGCTCGGAGAATTGTCCGTCGGTCGGGTCAAGCGTTCCGAAGCGCCCAATCAAACCCTCGTCGACTGCTCGCTCCGGTTGGTCGGTGGTAAAGCGGCCCTGACCCTTGTAGTACATGCCGGTAAGGGAAAACCCGTCTTTCGCTGTGCCGCTTGCGTAGCGTATCTCGCCTGCGATTTTGCGAAAATTATTGGGCGGATCGAACGGTCCGTCGAGGTGGCTGATCTCCGCGGCGGCTGACAGGCGGTCACCGTCGACGAAATGCAGAGTTCCTGTGCCGGCGATACGTTCGTCGCCCACTGTCCCCGCGCTGGCGATGAGCTGGTTCGGGAGATCGTCGGCTAAGCGCAGGTGCACGGAAGCCACGGCCCCGAAATCACCAACAGACGGATAATAGGTCCCCTTGGTGTAATCGAGACCTTCGAAAATCTCGGGGATGAGGAAGTTGAGGTCGCTGTATCCCTGTCCGTGCGTGTTCGTAGGACGATTGACCGGCATGTCGTCCACAAAGTCTGCGAGATCGGTGCCGTGGTCGAGGTTGAAACCGCGGGCAAGATACTGCGGCGCCTTTCCTTCCCCGGAGTGGATGGAGACCACCAGCCCAGGCACCGTTTCCAGAAGCTGACCTACTCGGTAGACCGGCCGGAGTTGAAGCTCCTTTTTGGTGATCGAGCCCTGGCTGGCGGTCGAGGCGCGACCCAGCAGGTTCAGATGCGATGCGATCACCACAATCGTCTCAATGGCGGCCTTGGAAGGAGATGAGGGCGTGGTTTGAGGGGCGGCGGTTTTGGTCGGTGCAGGGACAGCGGCTGAGCGTGCCGCCGGAGTAAGCATTGCCGCAGAGAAGATGAGCATTGCGACGCGTGAGCTATTTCCCCTCTCAGGCGGCACGAAGACCTCATCATGGCAATTACTGAGCTGCTCGGCGCTGCTGCAGGCGTTACGGTAGGGTTCGCGAGCGTAGCCGATACAACACCTGCTACCGTCGCCGCGCGATTATGGATGCGGCGTCACCGATTGCTTCCCTTTTCGGGTGCTCCCACAGCGCGCGAGACTCGGACACCTGAGCTGGTTCAGCTTGAGTCCGCCATGCCCGGCACGCCTGGGATATTAGGTCGCCTCCGTCACACCGATCGTGCGGACCGCATCGACAATCGGCTTGCCTTGGCAGGATAGAACCTCGACCTGTCGCGACGTCGAAGCAATCTCTTCGGGCTTTTGGTGCGCTCGAGACCTGATACGGGTGCTGGCGAATGATGGGTTGGCGGAGAGGGTGGGATTCGAACCCACGGTACCCGCGAAGGCACAACGGTTTTCGAGACCGCCCCGATCGGCCACTCTGGCACCTCTCCGGCGTGGCCCGGCCTTATACGTTTGACGCGGCGGGGGGCGCAACACCCTGGTGTGGGTGGCGCGAAAAGGCTCCGCTTCAGGCGGCTGCGCGGGCCGCGGCGTCGGGGTGAACGGTGAAGGCGGCCGTCGTCTTGGCGCGGATCTCCTCGACCGTCACACCGGGAGCGATGTCCACCAGGGTGAGGCCGGGCCGAGCGACATCGAACACGCAGAGGTCGGTGACGATCAGGTCCACGACGCCGGCGCCGGTGAGTGGGAGGGTGCACTTCGGCAGGATTTTGGGCTCGCCCTTGGCGGTGTGTTCCATCAGGACGACGACCCGCTTCACGCCGGCGACGAGATCCATGGCGCCGCCCATGCCTTTCACCATCTTGCCGGGCACCATCCAGTTGGCCAGGTCGCCGTTCTCCGCCACCTGCAAGGCGCCCAGCACGGAAAGCTGGATATGCCCGCCACGGATCATGCCGAAGCTTTGGGCACTGTCGAAGAAGCTGCTGGTCGGCAGGGTGCTGACCGTCTGCTTGCCGGCGTTGACCAGGTCGGCGTCCTCCTCGCCTTCGTAGGGGAACGGGCCGATGCCAAGCATGCCATTCTCGCTCTGCAGGACGATGCGCATGCCGGCGGGAATGTGGTTCGCGACCAAGGTTGGGATGCCTATGCCGAGGTTGACGTAAAAGCCGTCCTGCAGCTCGGCGGCGGCGCGTGCGGCCATTTCGTCGCGGGTCCAGGGCATTGGGTTTTCTCCATGGTTGCCGCCTTGCGGTTCGGCGGGCGGTAGAAGGCCTTCTTTTTTGAAAAAAAGAAGCAAAAAACTTCTGTTGCTTGCGGCCGGGATCTTGGTGGAGGGGTCAGCTTGTTTGCTGGAGGCTGGCTGGCACGTCGGTGTCGCCTTTGCCCAGGGTGCGCTGCATGATGACGACATCTAGCCAGCGGCCGAACTTCACGCCCGTCGCGCGTAGGATGCCGGCCCTCGTAAACCCTAGGCTGGCGTGCATGCCTATAGAGCCGATGTTTTCGGAATCGCCTATCAGGGCAAGCATCTGACGGAAGCCGCTCGCTTCGGCCCGGTGCAGCAGGTCGGCAACCAGGCCCTTGCCCACGCCTTGGCCGCGCACGTCGTCGCGGACATAGACGCTGTCCTCGACTGTCCAATCATAGGCGCTGCGTGCGCGGAAGCGGCCGTAATAGCCGAAGCCCAGGACGCCGGTCGCATCGGTGGCGACGAGCCAGGCGAAGCTCTGGGCACGGCCGGCTTCGAAACGGGCATGCATCTCTTCGACGCTGGGCGGCACTTCCTCGAACGTGCCTGTACCGTGCAGGACATGGTGGGCGTAGATCGCCTGGATCTCCGGCAGGTCGGCAGCGCTCGCCTCGACGATGCGGAAGCCTTCGCCCCGGATCGCTTCGCCCCGGCTTGGCTGGCCCTGGGTTGGTACGGCGGAGGATGAAATGTCGGTGCTCTGCATGGCCTGATCTCCGTACGCCTGGATACCCCGCACGGGCGCGAACGCTGCAAGCGTGGCGGATTTGCCGAGTCGGACTGGGAACGGCATAGCATCTGTGGCGAAAATTATCCCGATCTTACAGAATACCTGATAAAGGGGCGGAATGCCTGGGCAAACGCCCGGAGGAGGCCCGGCCAGACCCGGACTGGATCGCCGGTTTTTAGACCTTGAGGGATCAGACATTGGATCACCAGACTGCCGGCGACAACGCCCCCGAGGATGACCGCGAGCCGCTGCGGATTGGGGATGAGTCCGCTGAACAGGAACTGACCCCAACCGAACTCCGGCTGCGCGCCGTCGTCGTCGCCTCGCGCTTCTATGGCGTCGAGCTGGACATGAACGATTACCGGCCGAACGTGAAGGAGGCCTACCCTTCGCCGGCTTCGCTGGTGAACTGGCTTCGCGAGCAGGGCATGACGGCCAAGGCGATGCGGCTGAAATGGAAAAATCTGTTCCGGTTCCGCGAGTCGGCGCCCGTCGTTCTTCTCCTCAAGGATGGCACCGCTGGGTTGGTGGTCGGTGCCGATCCGGCACGCGACGTGGTGTGGCTCAAGAGCCCGGCCGCACGGGATGCGGAAATGCCGGTCGCGGTCGACCGTCTGCGTATGGAAGCGGCCTGGGCAGGCGACGTGATCCTGCTTCGCAGGCCGGTGGGGCAGGCGGAGGGCGAAGCGCCGTTCACGCTCGGCTGGGTTGCCAGGCAGGTGCTGACGCAGAAGCAGATCCTGGCGCAGATCAGCTTTGCCTCGGTCATCCTCTCGGTGCTGACCGTCATTCCCGCTCTGATCATCATGTCAACGATTGATCGGGTTCTCGAGTATAACAGCCTTTCGACCTTCTACTTGCTGAGCACCATCCTGGCCGCGCTGATGTTCTATGAAATGACGCTCGGCTGGGCGCGTCGCGAGTTGATCCTGGTTTTGTCGACGCGGCTGGACTCCAAGCTGAACCTGCATGTGTTCGGCCGGCTGCTTGCGCTGCCGCTGGATTTCTTTGAGCGCAGTCAGGCTGGTGAAACGATCAGCCGGGTGCGGGAGATCTACAAGGTACGCGAGTTCCTGACTGGAAAGCTGCTGGGCACGCTTCTGGACGGGGTAACGCTGATCATTTTGATCCCGTTCCTGTTCTACATGGAGGCGACGCTCGCCACCGTGTCGATCGCCATCGCTGGCCTGATCGCCCTGATCATCATCGCCTTCTTGCGGCCTGTCGGCCGGCTTATCGCCATGACCATCCAGGCGGAGCACAAGAAGGGCGCGATCATGAGCGAGACCGTCTACGGCATTCGCACCGTGAAATCCCTCGCTCTCGAGCCGCAGCAGAAGGCGATCTGGGACGAGCGGGTTGCCGAAGCAGGTCGCTGGCGACTGGCCGCCGGCCGTCTGGCGAATTGGCCAGCGACACTAACCGATCCGCTGCAGCTGTTCATGTCACGCGGCGTGGTGCTGTTCGGCGCCTATCTCGCGCTTAACAACGATAGCGCTGTGGACCGCGGTGGCCTGATTGCCTTCATGATCCTGAGTTCGCGCGTGGCTCAGCCGCTGGTGGGCTTTGCGCGTCTGATGGAGGATTACCACGAGACGCGCACCTCGATCGGGCAGATCGCCAAGGTGCTCAACAATCCGACCGAAACACGCGCGCAGACGGACGGGATGCGGCCGAAGTTCGAGGGCCAGGTAAGCTTCGAGGACGTGACGTTCACCTATCCGCTGGGTCAGCGGCCTGCGCTGAACAAGGTCGCGTTCTCCATCCCCCCTGGCACGATGCTGGGCCTCGTCGGCCGAAGCGGCTCGGGCAAGTCCACGATCACGCGCCTGCTGCAGGGTATCAACCGCGAGTATAGTGGTGCGGTTCGCATCGACGGCACGGAATTGCGCGAGATCAACCTCTCGCATTTGCGCCGCAGCTTTGGCGTGGTGCTGCAGGACAATTTCCTTTTCCGCGGCACGGTGCGCGACAACATTACGGCTGGCCGGCCTGGTCTTACCCTGGAGGATGCGGTGCGTGCCGCCCGGCTCGCAGGGGCGGAAGAGTTCATCGAACGCATGCCGCAAGGCTATGACACCTGGATCGAGGAAGGCTCTGCCAACATTTCCGGCGGCCAGCGTCAGCGCCTGGCGATTGCCCGCGCACTGATTACCAATCCGCGCATCATGATCCTTGACGAGGCGACGAGCGCCCTGGATCCCGAGAGCGAGGCGCTGGTGAACGCCAACCTGACCAGGATCGGCAAGGGACGCACCATGGTGATCGTCTCGCACCGTCTCTCCAGCCTGGTGAATTGCGATTTGATCATGGTCATGGACCAGGGCACCGTCATCGACGTGGCGCCTCATAGTGTTTTGCTGGACCGTTGCTCGATTTACCGGACGCTCTGGAACCAGCAGAACCGCCATATCGATCCGGTGCGCGCGGCCGCGGCCCTGGCGCAGGGGGAGTAGAGCATGTCGATCACGACGAATCCGCCACCTCCTCCGGCGAAACCGCCCGTTCGCAAGAGTGCGTTGCCGCTGGTGCGCCGCGAACGCGACGATACGCCTTCAGAACTGATCGAGTTCTTCTCGCCTTCGACGGCGCTGCTGAACGCGCCGGTGAAGCGTCTCGCCAACCACACGATCATTGTCATCGGCTCGATGGTGGCCATCATTGGTGTGCTGTTTTACGCCATGAGCATGGACCGGGTGGTCTCGGCCTCCGGCAAGGTCATGTCGCTCACCAACGAGGTCGTGGTTCAGCCGTTGAACACCGCGATCGTCAAGACAATCGCCGTTTCGGTCGGCGACGTGGTACGCAAGGGGCAACTCCTCGCCCAACTGGATCCGACCTTCGGCGCCGCGGATAACAACGCAGCGCAGGATCAGACAGACCGCTACGTAACGGAAATCGAGCGGCTGAGCGCAGAACTGAAGCAGGTTCCCTACAAGCCTCGCCGCCTGACGCCGGGAGCGTTGGTGCAGGAAGGGATTTTCGCTCAGCGCGCCTCGGCGCGGGAGGCGGAGCTGCGCTATTACAAGGGCCAGGTGGATGCGCAGCGCGCCTTGCTGGCGCAGTCTGATGCCAATGTCCGCCAGTATGCCAAGGAGACTGGCCTGGCCGGTGATACCGAGCGCATGCGGCAGACCCTGGTCAAGCAGGGCCTCGGCAGCCAGCTGGACATGAACGCGGCAGCGACCGCGCGCATCGAAGCCGAGCGCCAGGTCCTGAGCAGTGTCCAGCAGTCCGAGAGTGCGCGGCAGACTATAGCGGCGCTGCAGGGGCAGCTCGATAACTACAATCAGCAATGGTTCGCCGATGTGTCGCAGACGCTGACGAGCGACAATGTCCAGCTGGCGACTTACCGCGACCAGCTCGAGCATGCGGCGCTGAACTACAAGCTCGTCGATCTTCGTGCCGAGCAGGATTCGATCGTGCTTTCAGTCGCCGGGGTGTCCGTTGGGTCGGTTCTCCAGTCAGGACAGACGTTCTTTACCTTGGTGCCAGTGAACGCGCCGCTCGAAATCGACGCGCAGATGACTGGCGATCAGGCTGGGTTCGTCTTCACCGGGCAGCCGGTGGACATCAAGTTTCAGAGCTTTCCCTATTATGAGTTCGGTATGGGCCACGGCACCGTTCGGCTGGTGAGTCCTGACAGCTTCGCCACTGGCGGCAGCAGCGGCAGCCAATCTGGCGCATCGGGCACAATGGCCGACTCAGTGTATACTGGTGCCAGTGCTACAAGCGCTTACTTTTATGATGTGCGCATTACGCTCGATAGGCTGGACATGAAGCATGTCCCGAAGGATACGCATATCGTCCCGGGAATGCCGGTTACCGCCGATATCAAGGTAGGTCAGAGGACGATTTGGGAATATCTCATGGAGAAACTGGTTCCGGTCGTCAACGAAGGCATGCGCGAGCCGTCCTGATGGGCGACCGCATGCCGCTTTGGCGGCGCCAGGGATAAGTGATGGCAGTGTATTTTCGTTCGATTTGGTCGCCTGAATGCTGAAGCTGTTCGATCGGGTCGTGGCGGTGGGATCACCCGCCGCCGCACTGAGGCGCGCCATAGCGCTGGACGAACTCGGGCTACACGACAGGGCCTTTCCGCTGTTTACCAAAGCGGCAAAGGCCGGGCTTGCCGAGGCGCAGTTCTGGGTTGGGCGGGGCTATCTGAAAGGAGCCGGCGTTCCGGTCAGCCGGCGGGATGGTGCCGCGTGGCTTGAACGGGCAGGGCAGGGCGGCTGGGTCGAAGCACAGACCCTGCTGGCTACGCTTTACCTGTATGGACTGACCGGCCGTGGCCAGAAAATCGGCGGCGCGCTGTTCGTGCGCGGCATGGGCCCAACGAACGACGAGCCCGATTTTCCGGAGGCCCTGCGCTGGTCGCGCCTGGGCGCTGAGAACGGCTCGGCCGAAGCGCAGGCCCTTCTCGGCTACATTCTGACCTCCGGCCCGGAGGAGCTTCGCAATCTTCCCGAAGCGGATGAGTGGTACGCGAAGTCTGCCAAAGCCGACTGCCCGCAAGGGCATCTCGGGCTCGGTCTTTCGCGGCTGCGGGAAGCGCATGACGAGGCGGCACAGACTGCTGCTGCCGCATCGCTGAAGCGTGCCGCCGATGCCGGTTTGCCGACTGCACTCTATCTCCTGGGAGTCATGCACGAGCGCGGCTCTGGCATGCCTGTGAGCCTCGAGCGGGCGGCCGAGTATTACAAGGCGTCGGCGGAGAAGAGCGTCCGCAGTGGACAGGCGCGTTGGGGCCTTGCCCTCCTCGAAGGCCGTGGCGTCACCAAGAACCCGGTCGAAGGTGAGTCCTGGCTGCGCCGTGCGGCCAATGCCGGGGACCGTGAGGCGGCCGCGCTGGTCGGCGATATTTACGCACGCGGCGGAGATCTGCCGCCGAACTATGCCGAGGCGGCGATTTGGTACAACCGTGCGGCGGAGAGCGGCCATGCGGCCGCTGCGCGTGCGCTTGGCCTGCTTTTCCTGACAGGCGCCGGCGTACATCGCGATCCTGAAGAAGCGGGTCGTTGGTTCAGGCGTGCGGCCGAGGGTGGCGACAAGCAGGCGCAGGCGGATCTTGCTAACCTGCTGCTGAGCGGCAATGGCTCGATCGAGGATGGCGAGCGGACGCGCGAACTGTTCGAGCAGGCGGCGGGTTCGGGTGATCTGGTGGCAGCCTTCAACCTAGGCGTCTGCCTCGCGGAAGGGGTCGGCGTTCAGCGTGACGACAGGCGTGCCATGCTCTGGCTGCGCCGTGCCGCCGATGGCGTGATCAACGCACAATATTGGTATGGCCGGATGCTGGCGGAGGGCCGTGGTGCGGAGGCCGATCCGGTCGAGGCGCGGCTGTGGATCACACGCGCGGCCGGGTCGGGCATGGTGGATGCCGAGGTGGCTTTGGCCGAGATGTTCCTCAACGGCGTGGGCGGTACGCGCGACCATGCCGAGGCTTTGACCATGTTCCGCTTAGCGGCAGAGCGCGGCCACGTCGGCGCGATGTTCGCCACCGGGGCCATGCTCGGCGGCGGGCACGAGGTGCCAGAGGATCGGCCGGAAGCTCGGCGCTGGTATCGCTCGGCGGCCGAGCGGGGCCATGGTTATGCGCAGATGATGCTGGGGCGTTTTCTTGCGCGCGGGCTCGGCGGCGAACCCGACCTGGTGGAGGCGCGCACGTGGCTGGAGCGTGCGCAGAGCCATGGGGTACAGGAGGCGGCTCTCGATCTTGCCCGTCTGGAGCCGAAGGAGTTGGAGTTTTCGGCTAAGCAGCCGGCGGCGGAATGAAGACGTGGGACCGTGCGTGAGGACAGGCTCGGCCTGAAGGTCCCAAAGTTTTTAGCTTCTTTTATTCAAAAAAGAAGTCCTTCCTTTTTGCTATCGACATGACCCGCGCCACCAACTGGCGCTACGACGATCCCTCACCTCCAAGCGCCCCAAAGCCTGAGGTAGATATCGAGCCTGTCCGCCGACGGGTGGAAGATGCGTGGCATCTGGCCGATGACCTAGCCGCAGAAGGGCGCATCCAGGAGGCCAGAGTCCTACTGGAGCGTGCTCATCGGCGAGCTAGGTCTGACCAGAACCTGGTGCTGGCATTAGCGCTGATCCGGTTTCGCGACGGCGATGCCGCGGGGTCGGCGGCGCTGTTCGATGCCGTGGTCCGTGAGCATGACGTCAGGGAGGCCTGGAATGGCCTCGCCCTTGCGCGGTTGATTTTGGGGGACGTCGAGGGGGCGTTTGCCGCTTGTGCGTCGTGCTTGCGGACTCATGTTGCCGACGCGTCTTCAGCGTCGATTGCGAGAGCGGTGCTTGCGGCGCGTCCTGATTTAGCGCCGGGCTGGTGCACACTGACTGAGACCGGCGAGGTGCGGACGAGCCTCGAGCCCAGTGTACTGACGGTATGTCTTGATGGTGAACGCGTGGAGGCGGGTGTTCCGCTCCCGGCAGGCTGGGCGGCGGCTGAGTTGCTGACGGTGGAGGCTGGTGGGCGTCCTTTGCTTGGGAGCCCCGTTTCCGTCCAGTCGATCTGGCGCGTTGAAGGGTTTGCAGAACGGACGGCGCGTGGGGTTGCCGGTTGGATTTGGCATCCCGGGGCGCCTGAGACCGATCCGCCTTTGCGCATCCTGGATGGTGCCGGCGTCGAACGGATTTCTGTGGTGGCGACTGATCTTGGGGCGGCGGTCGGGGGAGACGCTCCCGGTGCGCGGCCGCGCCGGTTCGACTTGGATGTGCCCTGGCCCGGCCCTGTTCGCGTCGTGGGTCGGAATGGACGCGACCTTGCAGGCAGCCCTGTGGCGGTTTGGCCGCGGCGGCACCGGGTGCGCCGGATTGGGCCTGTTCCTTTGAGTGAAGAACCGGGCCCGGTTGACGTGGTGATACCGGTTTACCGTGGGCGAGAGGTGACCCTCGCTTGCATCAACGCCGTGTCGGAAACTGTGCCAGCCACGACGCGCGTGTGGGTGGTGGTGGATGGTTCTCCCGACGCCGGCCTTGTCGCGGCGTTGCAGGCACTGGCGGGTGCCGGGACGATCCGGATGATCGGCAGCGGTGAGTCCGGTGGCGTCAATGTCAATCGAGGCTTTCCTGCAGCGGCCAATGCAGGGTTGCGCGCGGCGGCCGGGCGGGATGCCGTGCTGCTGAACAGCGACACGCTGGTCGCAGGTCAATGGCTGCAAACTCTGCAGAGCGCCGCCTACAGCGAGCCTGACATCGGCACGGCGACTGCAGTCTCCAACGAAGCAAGCATTCTGAGTGTTCCTGATCCGGACGGTGGCAATCCGGCGCCCGATTTAGCGGGAACGCGGCGGCTGGCTTCCCTGGCTATGCAGGCGAACGCCGGCCGTCTCGTTGAAATCCCGACGGCTCATGGTTTCTGCATGTTCATCAGGGCAGCGTGCCTGGCGCAGACCGGATGGCTCAGGGAGGATCTGTTCGCGCAAGGCTACGGAGAGGAGAATGATTTCTGCAGCCGGGCGCGGGCGCTTGGCTGGCGGCATGTCGCGGTGCCTGCTGTCTATGTCGCGCATCATGGGGGTGTGTCGTTCGGGAGGTCACGCAGGCATTTGCTCGCGCGTAACCAAGCGCTGCTCGCACGGCTGCATCCTGGCTACCATGCCGACGTCGCTGCGCACGTCGCGGCCGATCCTTTGTTTCCGTCGCGCCGTCGGCTCGAGTCGGCGATTTGGCAGGACCGCGCAGCGGCATTGCGCGATCCGAGTTCGGGCGACCGGGGCGCGGTGGTGCTGGTGGTGCATGACCATGGCGGCGGCACGGCGAAGATGGTCCGCGCGCGGGTTGACGCGCTCAGGAGCGAAGGTTTTCGCCCGCTGTTGCTGGTTGGGCGCGATGGAGCTTCGGTGTTGGAGGATCCTGCGCTGCAGGAGAAAACACCTAACCTTCGCTTCTCGCTGCCTGGAGAGTTTGCGTCGCTGCTGCGGTTGCTCGCACTGCGGAGCCCGGTCGCGGTCGAGTTCCATCATCTGCTCGGCCATGCTCCAGCGGTGCGTGATCTTGCTGCCCGGATCGGCGTGCCCGCGGATATTTGGGTGCATGATTATGCCTGCCTGTGTTCCCGGTTGACACTGACCGACGGGGAGGCCCGATATTGCGGAGAGCCGCCGCCCTCGACCTGTGATCGCTGTGTGGCGACATGGGGCCGCCTGGACGGTGAGACCATCGCCCCGGCGGCATTGCGAGCGCGTTCGGCTATGGCTTTCGAGGCGGCACGATCGATCGTCGTGTCGTCGGCCGATGTCGCCACGCGGCTGCGCCGACATTTTCGTTCGGCCACGGCCACGCGGATCGAGGCTTGGGAATCTCCTAAAGTGCTGGCTCTCGATCGGGCGGCTCTTGCGGCTCCGGTGGTGCGCGTGCTGATCGTCGGGGCGATCGGCATGGAAAAGGGTTTTCGCGTTATCCTTGCGTGTGCGGAAGATGCCGCCGCGCGTGATCTCAATCTTTTCTTCACCATTGTCGGTTATACGATCGATGACGACGCTCTCGAAGCGACTGGGCGGGTGGAGATTTCTGGTCCTTTCGAAGCGGACGAGGCGCGCAGCTTGATACGCGGGCAGGGCGCACATCTGGCGTTCATTCCTTCGGTTTGGCCGGAAACCTGGTGCTTTGCCTTGTCGGAGGTTTGGGATGCTGGTTTGCCTGCCTGCGTCTTTGACATCGGGACCCAGGCGCAGCGCGTTCGGGACAGTGGGGGCGGGTGGGTAATACCCTTGTCGCTTCCGCCTGGCCGGATCAACGAGGTGCTGCTCGGTTTGGCGGGGTCCGCGCCCACGGAGCCGGTCGCCGAACCCTTGCCGGCGCAGAAGGCGCGGGGCACGATCCGGCCGCCGGTCCAGCCGGCCTGATAGGATCTGTTTGGAGTGGAAAGGCCTGCCGTGAGCGAAACCAAGGTTCAAATGGGGAAACCGGTTCAGGCAGTGCCTGGTTCTGCGGCAGGGTCGGCACAGAAAGCTGGCGCGGCTCCTCAGGCAGCGCAGAAGCTGGTCTCCGAGCTGAAGGTGTCAGGTCATCTCATGAGCCTGGATGCGGGTCTTTTCTGTATCTTCAACGCGCCGGGCAGTGCTGCGCCCGATCCGGCGAGCGGCTTGCCAGGCGTGCGCGTTTCGCTGCCGCCAGGACCGATGTTTCGACCCGATGCTGTCACCATCATCAGTTTTCGCGACGACGGTTGGCTTGGCGGCTGGAACGGCGCAGCCTTGGTCAGGGTGACGCGAGGGCCTGCGCAGCTTCTTGTCACCATCTACCAAGCGCCGAACAGCGCTGCGGAGGCGCCGCGGCTGCAAGTGCTTCGCCTAACGGACAGCGCCAACTTGCCTCCAAGCGCGCCCGCGCCGGCGATGACCCAGCCGGTGGCGGTGCAGATGCCAGGCGCGCCGCCGCTAGGCGCGCAGCAGCCTGCGCCGGCGGCGGCGCGGCCTGCAGTTCAGGCAAAGCCACCGGCGCCGATGCCCTTGCCGCAGAACACGCCAGCCGCTGCGGCGACGCCAGTGGCGGCGGCGGCATCGGCCGAGATGGTGGCGCATATTCAGGGGCGCGGCGACGTGCTGGCGAAGTTCGGCGACTGGATGGGCGAGCCGAAGAGCGAACGTTGGATCGAGGGTTTCGCATTGGCGCCACGCGGAAAACTCGTCGCCGGCGATATCGAATATCAGGCCGTGCTCGGCCGTGGCTGGCTCAGCCCTTGGGCGGAAGGCGGGCAATACTGCGGCAGCAGAGGCATGAGTCTGCCCATCCTAGGGCTGCGCGTCCGGCTGCGCGGCGAAATGGCCGAGCGATACGATTGCATGGTAGAAGCGAGCTTCGTCGATGGCACGCGCGTGGGACCGCTGGACAATGGGGAGCCTTGCCAGGCGGCCAGCCTGTCACCGCTAGAAGCCTTTCAGGTAAAGCTCGTCGCACGAAACGAAGCACCGGCAACGATACCGACCGCAGCTTCGGATCGGGCGCGCAAACCGGGGGCGAAGCCTGCTGTGGCGCCTGCCAAGAAAGCCGGGGCTGCTGCAGCAAAGACCAAGGCCGATACGGCGAAGAAGAAGACCTGAATAGCAGCTCTTCGATTCTGTTTCTGCTAGCACTTCAGGTTTGCCGCGCATGAAATTTCTGTTCGTTCATCAGAACTTTCCCGCGCAGTTTCTGCATCTGCTTCGCCACCTGGCGGAGCAGAAGCAGCATGATCTGCTGTTTCTCACCGAGGCGGCGCGCGGGCAGCTTCCTGGTGTGCGCAAGCTGGTTCATACCGTCGCGCGGCCGCCCAGCCCGAACATCCATCGCGATGCGCGCGAGTTTGAATTTGCCATGCTACGGGCTGAGGCGGTTGCCAAAGCGGGTTCCAGCTTGAAGGGGCTCGGCTTCGTGCCGGATATTATCATCGGCCATCATGGCTGGGGCGAACTGCTTAATCTGAACGACGTTTGGCCGAACGCGCCGCTCCTTGGATACCAGGAATTCTATTACAACACCGAAGGTTTCGACGTTGGTTTCGACCCCGAGTTTCCGGCGGGAGAGGAAATCGCGGCGCGCATTCGTGCGAAAAATGCCGTCAATCTGCTTGCGCTTTCCAATCGTGGCCACGGCCAGACGCCAACGCTTTTTCAGCATTCCACCTATCCCGCTTGGGCGCGCGAAAATATCAGCGTGCTGGCCGAAGGGGTGAACCTGGACGTTTGCGCACCTGACCCAGAATTACGAAAGCGCACTGTCACCCTAGGCGGCTACAAAATAAGGCCCGCCGATAAGCTGGTCACTTACGTAGTACGCGACCTCGAGCCCTATCGCGGCTTCCACGTCATGATGCGTGCTTTGCCGCGCATCCTTCGCGAGCGGCCGGACGTGCGCGTCATTCTGGTAGGCGGCGACAATGTCAGCTATGGCGCGCGGCTGGAAAAAGGCAGCTGGCGAGAGCGCATGCTCGATGAGGTCGGCAGTCAGCTCGACATGGATCGTGTGCATTTCCCGGGCCGTGTGCCCTACGAGACCTACACCAAATTGCTGCAGCGCTCCGACGCACATGTCTATCTCACGTACCCGTTCGTCGCCTCCTGGTCACTTCGCGAGGCCCTTTCGACTGGGTGCGCTTTGATAGCAAGCGACACGGCGCCCGTCCGTGAGTTCGTCACGCACCGCAAGACCGGTTTTCTCGTGCCGTTCCTGGAGCCCGAGCGGATTGCAGAAGGCGTTCTCACCGTTCTCGAAGACGCGAACCTCACTCGGCGGATACGCAAGGGGGCACGCACCTGGGCGGAGGCCAACCTCGACATGGCGCAATATCTGGCGGGGTATGAGGCGCTTATAGGAAAGACGATAGGGAAGTAAGGAAGGACTTCTTTTTTGAAAAAAAGAAGCAAAAAACTTTTACACGTATAGGCTACGCACTTACGCAAGCTCGACCCAAAGTCGCAGAAGTTTTTTGCTTCTTTTTTTTAAAAAGAAGTCCTTCCTTCTCGCGCCTCAGCACCCTCCCGGTATCGTTGCGTTCAAAATAGCACGCAACTTTCCGTCCGCCTTTTTGGTCTCGACCATCAAGGTATCGGAGGCAGACTGCAGCTTATCGACGGTGAGGCTCCCGGCCCGGAAATCGGAGACTGACAGGACAAAGGGTGTTAATACGCGCGCGTAATCCGGATCGGTGGCGATGTCCGCGTGCAGAAAGATCGCTGTCAGGAACGGACCGAAATTCGTGTCGATGGTTTTGGCAGGGTCGGCGACGAGCTTATTGAGCGCCGTTTCGACGGCGATATAGTCGGCATCTTTCTTGCGCAGCGAGTCGATGCTCGCTCGGCACGCCATTTTCTCGTGGGCTGTTGCGAGGCGGTTTGCCTCGGAAAGCTTGGAGGCCAGGACGAAGGACATGAGCACGAAGACGGCAAGCGCGCCGCAGGCGGTGCCGGTGGTGGCGCGCCAGATAAGAGGGACTCTTGGTTTCCGAGGGGCAAGCGGCCGATGCCGGAGTAACTCCAAAAACACGTCTCCAGTCGGTTTGCCGGCCTAGGCTGCCGCGCTGTAGGAGAGCCTGCGGACAGGCACTCCATGGTGAAGCCTCAGTATCGCTTAAGGGCTAAAGCATTCTGACCACGACAATGCAATTGGCGCCCGCCGGTGCTCAGTCCAGGGTGCGGGCTTCGTCGGGGAGCATGATCGGAATGCCATCTCTTATTGGATAGGCGAGCCCGGCGGCGCGGCTGATGAGTTCGCCGCTGGCGCGGTCGTATTCAAGCGGACCTTTGGTAACAGGGCAGACGAGAATTTCGAGCAGGCGCGGGTCGAGAGGGGAATGGTCGGTCAGGGTATGGTCTCCTGATCAGCTGGGGCGTGCGTTAGGATCTGCTTCATGCACCGCCATGCGCAGGAGTGCCAGGAGGTCGGCGGCGCGGTCGGCATCGGTGGGAGCCTCGAGAAGAGCCTGCTTCTCGGCATCGTCGAAGGGGCACAGCATGGCAAGCGTGGTGACCAGCATGCTGTCCGGCATTTCGTCGATGGCATCCCAGTTCGCATCGATACCATGGACACGGAAGTAGGGTTTGAGGGCGCCGAGGAATTCCGGGCGCTTCAGCGCTGCGGATTCATGCGGCGGCTCAAGGTCGCGTGCGAAGGGCGCGAAGTCGGCACTGACACGGCGGTAGCCGCGGCGGATGGGAAGCTCGTCGATTACCCGAAAGCGCGAGACGCCGCTCAGGGTGATGAGGAACCGTCCGTCCTCTGTCTCGGCGAACTGCGTCAGGCGACCCAGGCAGCCGATCTGGTAGAGGCTCGGTCCGGTCGGCGCGCGCGGGGCGTGGGCATTCGGCTGGATCATGCCGAACATGCGGCCGTGCGCCAGACTGTCCTCGATCATGGCGAGATAGCGCGGCTCGAAGATGTTCAGGGGCAACCTTCCGTGCGGCAACAGAAGGGCGCCGGGAAGGGGAAAAATTGCGAACTCAGCCGGCATATCTTGCAGGGTAGGGCGCAGCCAGCTCGTCATCATGGAGCAGTCCGACGAGCCAGCCAGGGTTTTCGATCTTCACCCAAACCGGCGCCAGTGCGACGGGCGCTCAAGAGAACAGCAGTGCGGAGAGGCGGCGACGTGCGGCCATGGTTGCAGGGTCGGCGAAGCCCCAGGCTTCGAAGAAGCGCAGGAGCTGCTGGCGGGCGGCGTCCTCGCGCCAGGTTCGGTCCTGCCGGAAGATCTCGAGCAGAGCGTCCGCGGCCTCTTGGCGCCGGCCTGCTGCGTTCAGGGCAGTGGCGAGTTCGAAGCGGGCTTCATGGTCGGCTGGGTTGTCTGCGACGCGGCGGGCGTAGACGTCGAGCTGGCCCGTGGCCTTGCGGCCTTCTTCCGCCAGGGCCAAGGCGGCGCGGGCACCGGCGATTTCGGCATGCTCAGCGATCCGGGGGGGCACCTGCGCCAGGGCGTCCTGCGCCTGGGCCTCGTCGCCCAAGGCGAGGAGAGCCCGGATGAGGCCGCCCCACGCGTCGGGGTTCTCGGGATCCTCGGAGAGGAGAGCGGAGAACCCGTCGGCTGCCGCCTCGGGCTGGCCGGCTTCGAGGGCGGCGCGGGCCTCGGCGAGCAGGTCGGCCGACGGCATGCTGCCGCCTGCCATTTTGAGCAAGGCTTCGACGAAGCGCTTGATTTCGCTCTCGGGGAGGGCGCCCTGGAAGATGTCGGCGATCTGGCCCTGCCAGAAGGCGGCGACGGTAGGGACCGACTGCAGCGGCAGGCCGAGCTGCGAGAGCTGCGCCACCAGCGGCTTGTTCTTGTCGATATCGATCTTGACCAGACGAATGCGGCCGCCGGCGGCCTTGGTGACGCGTTCAAGGGCTGGCGTCAGTGTCTTGCAAGGGCCGCACCAGGTCGCCCAGAAGTCGACCAGCACAGGCATGGTACGGGAAGCCTCGATGACATCCTGCATGAAGGTGCGCTGGTCACCGTCGATGATCATGCCTGCGCCATCAGGAGCAGCCACTGTCTGGCCTAGGGCGCCGGCCTGACCAGGCGCGCCAGCGGAAGGGGAGGCGGGCCTTGGCGGGCCGCTTTGAGCGGCCGGTTTCTGGCCGATGATGTAGTCCATGGCTGTCAGTTCCGTCTGTTCGAGCACGTCTTGCGTTTGCGCCTAGCGGGCGTGGACGCTGGCTGACCCGACCTTACATGTTGCGGCAGGCTAAGGCTGCAAGCGATGGTGGCCTCAGGGGCAACCGGTGCGCAAGGCCTGCAGGGCGCGAGGCCGGCGGACCGTAGCAGGCTTGCATTCGCAGTTTCGCGGCGCTACTCACCGCTCCTCCGCAGGAGCGCGGGCGTAGCTCAGGGGTAGAGCACAACCTTGCCAAGGTTGGGGTCGAGGGTTCGAATCCCTTCGCCCGCTCCAGATACGGCTTTTAAAACAGCGAGTTATCGAGCGAGCGTCGGAGCCAAGAAGCTGTCTTGAGGTGCGTGGTGTCCACATGGTGTCCACGGCACCTCTCCCGCCGTGCTTAGCTTGGAGTATCGAGTCGGGCAGAATACGCGTTCGCGTCGGTCGGCGTGGGGCAGGCCTCTCGCGACATTTCCGGTCTGACAATTAGTGGGCCGTTGGATAGTCGAGGCGGTGAGCGATATAGCCGGAGCCGTCGCGCTCCACGTTCCATCGCCCATTGCCGTCGATCGCCGGCCCGGCGACGGAACGCTGTCGGAGCGGGGCGAAGCACAGGTGTCAGCTTTGCGCTTCATCTCGGCCATTCAGACGTTCACGGCGCAATCCTGAAAGCGGACGTAGATTCAGCCATCTGCCACAGCAGGGCTGGACCGCAGTCATGAGGCCCAGTGATCAATTTCCTGCCGCCCTTCCGCGGTTCAGGAGAACATCATGCAATCCTCGAAGCCGAAACCCGTAGCTCCGACAATCCAATTCGTGGCGCCTTGGAACAAGGGCGCCTTTGTCGGACCCAAGCCGCCCCTCAAACCCAAACAGGTCTGGTCAATCCGCCTCACCCTTCAGCGCGAGGGCCGCATTCGCGACTTGGCACTATTTGACCTTGCCATCGACAGCAAGCTGCGCGGCTGTGACCTCGTTCAGTTGCGCATCGGCCAACTCGTCATCAACGCCGCAGCCCGGCATCGTGCGACCATTGTGCAGCAGAAGACTGGAAAGCCGGTGCAGTTTGAGTTGACGCAACAAACTCGGGAGAGCCTGATTACCTGGCTGACGCATCGCGGAGGCGGGCTGCAGGACTTTGTGTTCCCCAGCCGGACGGATGTGAACGGCCACATCAGCACGCGGCAATATGCACGTCTGGTGGGCGACTGGGTTGAGAGCATCGGGCTGGGCCGATCCGGCTACGGCACGCATAGCCTTCGTCGCACCAAAGTTGCCCTGATATACAAGCGGACCGGCAATCTGCGGGCAGTGCAAATTCTGCTTGGTCACACCAAACTTGAGAGCACGGTGCGCTACCTGGGCGTCGATGCCGAGGACGCGCTTACGCTGTCCGAGGGGACCGAGGTTTGATACGCCGGGCACCTTTCCAGTCGCTCGGCCTATGAGGACCGACTAACTGACGGTTGATGAGAAGCACTCATAATGGCACTGAACGTGCCAGGGGTAATCAGCCCTCTGACGCACCCCAGGTAGTAGTCGCCAAACTTGGACATCGAGCCGGATCAGGCAACTTCCTGAAAGCGGGCATTATTCATTCTAGCCGGACGAGGCATCCTGGGAGGAACCGTCAACTGCGCTGCTACTGCAGCCGCTTAGCAGAGCCTTCTTCATTAGGCAGGCGTCGAAGATGGAAATTGGCTCGACGTTGCGCGCCGCCAAAGTTACGAGCGCTACAATGAGCGGAGGTGGCATAATGCAAGCTCGCGCGTGTCTCGACAGCTTCATGAACAGCACCATTGTTGAAATAGGGCGCTGCACCGTTCCTGACTGCGCTGCACGAGCACCAAGAACTGTAAAGAAAGCAGGCGGCGTGCCCGCCCAGACATGGGCTCATATCTTGTCCAGCGCTCCGCCCGGCAACGCTCTAAGGCGAGCGAAGGCGAGAACAAGCCCTTCTGCGCCTCATTCCTCAAGCACAACAACGTGGTGTTTGCTTCAAGACGACTGGCGTGAGCACCTTACTGACTGAGGAAAGCGCATGTCGCCTAATGTAATCCGTAGAAAGCTTTCGTTACGAGACTCCGAAAACGCTGTAGACTGGACCTTCGGCGAAGCGATGCCCGATGCCGATAGCGATCAGATTGTTCATCCAGGCGTATTGCGGCGCCTGCGTCTCGAAGAACGGGGCGATCCGAAAATAGTAGCTGGCGGGATCGATCACCTCCCCCTTTTCCAGGCGGGCGATGGCGTCGGCGGGACCTTGCCGGATCCCCCGGTAGGTCATTCCGATCAGCGCGTCATCCGTCGTTTTGAGGACCAGCCTCACGTCGAGCGTCGTGCTGCCATCCGCGCGAACGTTCTGCCAGTCGTTGGCCCCTTCGAGCACCTCGCCCGACAGGCGCTCGCCTTCGAATGTTCCACCCGGCACCACGCCGATCCGTCGGAACGCGCCGGGCGTGGCACCGATGACCTGCAGCGGACGGACACTGAGCCGCATGACGAAGAGGGGTTTTGTGCGGACCGTCCGCATGATTTCGGGCAGCGAATCGAGAGGGATCGACATGTCCTGTATCCTTTCTGGAGGCAGCTCAGCTCAGCTCGCCGTTTTTCCGCCGTTGACGCGGATTATCTGCCCTGTGAGGTAGCTGGCCTTGTCGGAGGCGGCGAAGCTGATGACCTCTGCGATCTCCTCGGGCGTGCCACCGCGTTTCATCGGCAGGGCGGCGAAGAATGCCGCCTTCCGCTCGGGGGAGCCGGTCAGGCGATCGAGCATGGCGGTTTCCGTCGGCCCTGGTGCCACGGCGTTCACGCGAACCCCGAACGCTGCGGCCTCGATAGCGGCGGATTTTGTAAATCCCTCGACCGCGTGCTTGCTGCCGACGTAGAGCGCCATGTTGGCGGCGCCACGTTCCCCCATCGTCGAGGAGATATTGACGATGCTGCCGTAGCCCTGCGGCTGCATGACCCTTAGCTCGTGCTTGAGGCTGAGCAGGACTCCCAGGACATTGGTGTCGAAGGTCGCGGCGTAGCTTTCGGGGGTCTGGTCGGTGATAGGGCCGGACACACCCTCAGCGCCCGCGTTGTTCACGGCGACATCGAGACGAGAGAAGCGCTCGATCGTTCCGTCGACAAGTCGGCGTATATCCTCCTCGTGACGAACATCCGCTTGCATGAACTCGACTTCTGGTCCGAACTTGCGCAGATCGTCCGCCAATGCCTGGCCGGCATCGGACCGCCGCCCGGAAATCACGACATTGTAGCCCTGCCTGGCGAAATTCAACGCTGTGGCGCGACCAATTCCGGTCAGCGCGCCAGTGATCAATACGGTCGACGCGTTCATCACGATCTCCTCTGCACTACAAGGGCTTTTTGGAAAACGAGGCAGAACGGCCTGCGAAGCCCTGCGACACTCGCCTATTTGCCAGCTGCAGCACAACGTAGTCGTGCATCGTCATTCCGAAAAAGACTTTGTAGGCCTGACCGGTATACCTCTCAGGCATGGTGCGAACCGGCACGAGCTGTATCTCGTTGCGGTTTCCGTCTGAGGAAACCGCGCTGTGGTTTACGCGGCGGCCGCCTGACGCTCGAACGTCATGCCGGCATGGTCGGTCAGCCGGTCGATCAGCTTTTCACCGAGGGCGGCGCCAGGTGTCCATATGCCGCCGCTGGGTGGTGACGCGGCTTCGAGCAGGCAGATGGCCGTCTCGGCGATGACCTTCGACGTGGAGCCATAGCCAGGATCGCGATCGCCCGTGACGAGCACGCGGAGCTCACCGCCGGCACCATCTTCCGCCAGGAACAGCACCTCGTAGAACCCGGCCTCGCGTTCGGCGCGGCTCGGGCCCTGCCCGGGCTTGGGCGCTGTTTCGGCGGCGAGCGGAGAGGGTGCGGATGCGATCGCTTCAGCCAGAGCGCGGCCGCTCTCGCCGGGGCCGGTGGACATCATCTCGTCGTAGATGAACCCGGTGCCATAGGCGTGGCCCTGCAGCAGGTTCGAACGGTGGATGTTGCGCGTGTTGATCGACGCCATGATGAACGGCGTAGCCCAGCTGCCGAGACGCTCGTCATAGGCCGGTGCCGATCCGCCGGGTTGGTCTGGGCCGCGGAAGCCGGGCGTGAGCGCGAACGAGTCCGCCAGCAAAGCGGCGACCGTGGAGTCGGCGGATGCGGCGGCCAGGGTGGCGGAGAGGCTTGCGGCGGTGCCGCCGGAGAAGCCGCCCTGCATCTTCTGCACGCGGCCGATTACGCGCGGCGCGGGCGCACCAAACGCCCGGCGCGCTTCGGCCTGCACCTTGAGCACGCCGAGTTCGAACGGGATTGAGTCGAACCCGCAGGAGAACAGGATGCGTGCGCCGGTGGCGCAAGCGCGCTCGTGGTAGGCGTCGATCATTCGCCGCATCCAGGGCGGTTCGCCGCACAAATCCAGGTAGTCCGTTCCCGTCTCCGCGCAGGCAGCCACGAGGGCTTCGCCATGGAGCTGGTAGGGCCCGACCGTGGTGATGACGGCGCGCGTGCGGCCCGCCATCGCGCGCAATGAGCCCGGGTCCGTGGCGTCCGCCTCGATGAGGGCCAGGCCGGCGGGCGCACCGGCTGCATCACGCACCGCTTCCAGCTTCTCCAGGCTTCGGCCGGAGATCGCCCAGGAGAGTGGGCCGGCGGTGCCATAGCGGCCGAGCAGGTGTTCGACGACGAGCTGACCGGTGTATCCGGTCGCGCCGTGGACGACGATGTCGAACTCTGCCGCGCGCTTCATTGTCGCTTCCCCATTGCCGTGGAACAGAACGGCCCGGCGCCGGATACTGGCCGATGATGGCGGGGGAGGATAGCGTGCAGCCAAGCGCGCCGCGTCGGCGCCGCCTGGCCGATGGTTACTTATAGCTCCTCGATCGCGTCGATGCGGTCCGGGTAGAAGGCCAGATGGTCCTTGATCCTGGCGACGGCATCGAACGGCGCCTCGTAGGTCCAGATCGCGTTGGCGGATCGCTCGCCTCCGCTCGGGATGCTGTAATAGGCGGCGTCTCCCTTGAACGGACAATACGTTGTCTGCTCGGTGCACTCAAGCAACGACATATCGACGTCGCTGCGCGGGATGTAGTGGACCGCGGGGTAGTGCGCCTCGTGCAGCGTTAGCGCGCGCGTGGTGTCGGCGATGGCCTTGTTGCCAAGGCGCACGACGATGCGGTGGGTGTTGGGCTCGATGGTGATGGGGTGATCGGGGCCGGGAATTTTGACGGCGCGGTCTGGCATGGAAAGTCTCCTGTTGTCAGGCGGAAAAGGCGGCGCCGAACATCGGCAGGCCGCTGACGGAACTCGCACTTGTCGCCTCGTCCTGCAGCACGTCCCAGTGTTCGGCGAGCAGACCGTGCTCGATGCGCAGGATGTCGACGGCGATCCACGGCGACGGACGCCCTGTGCCGGAAAAGCGGCCGTGGACCATGACGTGGTCGCCTTCGGCCAGGATCAGGCCGTGCTCGTAGCGCAGCGTGGCGGGCGTGGTGCGTATTAGGTCGAACAGGCCCTGGCGGCCGGGCGCGATATGGGCACTGTGCTGGATATAATCCGGCGACCAGAAGCGTGCGGCCGCGGTGTAATCACGCTTGTTGAACAGGGTGTCGAAGGCCTCCAGCACCACCGTCTTGTTATTCTCGGACATTGCAATCTCCTTGGTTATAGTTTCGAGCCACCGTCGACGCGCAGCGTGTCGCCGCTCACCCAACACCCTGCATCCGATGCGAGGAAGGCGATGGCGCCGGCGATATCGTCAGGCTGCGCGATGCGCCTGAGCGCCTGTATGCCGAGCGTGAATTCGCGGCCCGCATCGGTCTTGGCGAAGCTGGACATGTCGGTTTCCACGACGCCTGGTGCCACCGCATTCACGCGGATACCCCTGGGACCAAGGATGAAGGCGAAGTGCCTCACCAGCGTGTCGATCGCGCCCTTCGTTGCGGCGTAGGCGGAAAGGTTGCCCACGGCCGAACGTGCAGCGAGCGAGGAGATGAAGATGACGCTGGAGCCTTCCGCCAGGACCGGCAGTAATTGCTGGACGAGGAAATAGGGTGCGCGGACATTGACTGCGAAGAGCGCGTCGAAATCCTCGATGCTGGTCTCCTCGATGGTCTTGGCGCGCGAAATGCCGGCGTTGGCGACGAGTATGTCGAGCCGGTCGCCGACGATCTGCCGAACCGCCGCGGCGAGCTTTGCCGGCCCGTCGGCCTGAGCGAGATCGGCGCCGACAGCGTCGGCCTTGCCGCCCTTCGCGCGGATCTGTTCGGCGACCGTGCGCGCGTCATCGGCCGACGCGCCGTAGTGTACGAGGACATGCACCCCGGCCTCGGCGAGTGCTACGGCGGCCGCCCGGCCGATGCCGCGCGAACCGCCGGTGACGAGTGCGTATTTGGTGGGCATGGTCAATCTCCGTGAAGTGGGTGCCGTGTAAGATCGAGGGAGAGCCGGGGACTTTTGCCAACGCGCGTCTGCAGTGGCGAGATACTTGCTTAGGCAGCGCCAGGAGCAAAAGTCTTTTGCTTCTTTTCTTCAGAAAAGAAGGCCTTCCTTGCTTCTTCCCTCAGGCATCAAGAAAAAGCGTCGCGTGGGTCACGAACAACTCAGGATATTGGTAGATCGATCCATGACCCGAGTCCGGGTAGATGATGAGCTGCGCATCCGGTAGTTCGTGCTGGAGCGTCAGCGAGTGGATGGTCGGGATAATCGCGTCGTCGCTGCCCTGCACGACGAGCGTGGGCTGCCTGATCGAATGCAGATAGGCGAGACCATCCTTTTGCGGCGCGATCCACTTGCCGACCGCGGCACCCTGCGCTGCCGTTGTTTGCTGTGTGGCGGCCGGGTCCCGATCCTGGCGGCGGAGTTTGCGGTCGAGGAACGCCAGGCCGGCTTTCCGGCTGGTCTCGGTCGGCTTGAAATGCACCGCCAGCCAGAGATGCTCAGGCGGATCGTAGCTCGCCGCGAAGAACTCAGCTGAGCGGCTGGCTGTCATGTCCTGACCACGATGACCGGTGCCGACGAGGATGATCTTGCGGACGAGATCGCCGCCTTGCAGCGCGATCTCCTGCGCCACGAAACCGCCAATCGATATGCCGAGCACATCCACCTGTTTGAGGCCGAGCGCGCGGATGAAGGCGATAGCGTTGGCGCCCATGTCCTGGAAGTTGTCTGGCGTCTCGCCGGACGAGCTGGAGACGCCGGCATTGTTGAACAGGATGACTTCGCGGGTTTCGGCAAGCCCGTCGGTCACGGCTGGGTCCCAGTGATCCATCGTGCCGATGAAATGCTGGTTGAAGACGATGGGCACGCCGCCGGCCTTGCCGAAGCGGCGGTAGGCAAAGCGGATGCCGCGGGCTTCGACATACTGGGTCGGGGCGGTGTCATGCGTGTAGGTCATCGAAAGTCTCCGATGTGTGTTCGATAGAGGGAGATTGACGGATAGGTGGGGCGCGTTGGCCGGCTAGCCGATCAGTCGAAAGCGGCAGTCGATTCCGATGGCGCGATCGCCGAATGTCGCCTGGTATTCAGGCGAGTCGTACCAGGAGAGGGCAGTATCGCGATCCGCGAAACGGATGATGGCGCCGTTGGTGAAGGCCGGCTCGCCGGTCAGAACATGCCAGGCGCCACCGGCGATAAACTCGCCACCGAACTTTTTGAGGACGGGGCCGGCGGCGGCGGAATATCGATCCTTGGCTTCGGCATTCTTGACGGTCAGCTCGACTACGACATGGGCACTCATTTTGGTTCTCCAGTTTTTGGTTGGATTGGATCAGGCAGCGAAGCTGGGCCGCTCGGCGATGCTCGCATACCAGCGAGATGTCGCGGCATTTGCCTCGGGGATTGGCAAATCCAGCGCCTTGGTCGCGAAGTCGATTGCGACGACGGCGGTGATGTCGGCGACACTGAACCGCTCACCGGCGACGAAAGCAGCTTCCTTCAGGCGAGCTTCTAGATCGGCATAGAAAGTCGCGATCCGCCGGTGGCCGCGTTCGACCAGTGCTGGGATCTGTTCATAATCATGTGGCCCGGCGATGGCGCGGCCTTTCAGACCGGCGGCCTGGTTGCGGACGGTTTCCATGACGACGGCAAAACCTTCCTGCTCCATCCGGCGCTCCCACATCGTCACCAGCGTTTTTTCCTTGGCCGATGCGCCAAGCAATGGCGTGCCTGGATGAGTCTCCTCCAGATAACGCAAGATCGCCGGCACTTCGCCGATCGCGGTGCCGTCCTCGATGACGAGCGTGGGAACGACGCGCCGGGGATTGATGCGGACATACGCATCGGAGAATTGTTCTTTCGCACCCAGATCCACGGGCACGCGTGCTGCGCATATGCCTTTCTCGGCCAGGAAGATGCGGACCCGCCGCGAATTGGGCGAGCCCGTAGACTCATACAGCTTCAGCATGTCGGATGACATGGCGGGAACCTTTGCAAAAATTTTGGTGGTTTGACGGACGGGCCGGGCGATGCCCGGCCCTGCGTTGTCAGCCTGCAGACTTTCCGCCGTCGACGGTCAGGATGTGGCCGGTGAGGAAGCTGGCTT
>CBDAQB010000002.1:0-851977 GCA_965198825.1 Acetobacteraceae bacterium
CCGAACCAGCCGACCCACAGGAGCGAGGCGCCGATCACTGCGTAGGTGAGGTTGTGCGGCGCCATGTTGTCGTGCCCGTAGCCGCGCCGCTTGCCCATCACCAGGCAGCACATCAGTCCGGCGATGCCCGCGTTGATGTGCACCACCGTGCCGCCTGCGTAGTCCAGCGTGCCCATGGTCGAGAGCCAGCCGGTCGGCGCCCATACCCAGTGCGCGATCGCCGAGTAGGAGAAGATCGACCAGCCCACCATGAAGATGCACATCGCCGAGAACTTCATGCGTTCCGCGAACGCGCCTGCGATCAGGGCGGGCGTGATGATGGCGAACGTCATCTGGAACATCATGTAGACGGTTTCGGGGATGGTGTAGGGCACCGGCGTGATGCCCGGGATGCCGTTGCCCAGGATGAAGCCGGTGTCGTCCTGCTTGGTGAAGTTGTCGGCGATGCCGTTCAGCATCAGCCGCGACATGTCGCCGAAGTAGGGGGCGGTGGTGCCCGTGCCGTTGGTGAAGGCCAGCGAGTAGCCGACCACCGTCCATACCAGAGTCACCAGGCAGCAGATCGCGAACGACTGCATGACGGTGGCCAGGATGTTCTTCTGGCGCACCATGCCGGCGTAGAACAGCGCCAGGCCAGGGATGGTCATCATCAGCACGAGTGCCGTGCTGGTGAGCATCCAGGCAGTGTCGCCATGGTCATAGGCAGGCGGCTTGGCGGGACCCGCAGGCGCAGCGGCGGGGGCCGCGGCAGCAGCAGGCGCCTGGGCGGCGGCGGCCGGGGGAGCCGCTGCGGCCGGCGGTGCCGCCGGTGCGGTCGTGGCGGCGGGCGGGGTTGTCTGGGCGAGGGCGGCGCTGGTCACCAGCACGGGCGCCAGCAGCAGGCCTGCGGCGAGCGCCGCGGCGCCCGCCCGTTTCAAGGAAAAGAGACGCATGGGTGCGAAAATCCTGATCTAGAGGGCTGCGGCGTCGAGCTCGCCGGTGCGGATGCGCACGGCGCGTTCGATGTCCATGACGAAGATCTTGCCGTCGCCGATCTTGCCGGTCTGGGCCGCCCGCGTGATCGCCTCGACCACAGCGTCCACCTGGTCGGCCGTCACCGCCACCTCGATCTTCACCTTGGGCAAAAAGCTCACATGATACTCGGCACCCCGGTAAATCTCGGTCTGCCCCTTCTGACGCCCAAAACCCTTCACCTCGGTGACCGTCAGACCCTGAACACCCAAAGGCGTCAAAGCATCACGCACGTCATCCAACTTGAAGGGTTTGACGATGGCCATCACCAGCTTCATGTGCACCACGCTCCCTTGCTGCCGCCTAAGCCACGGCTCCGGGGCGAGAAGCTTACAAGAAGCATGCCGACGGCACGCTCGCGCGTGAGACGTTCGGCGAGGCGGTAACATCAGTCAGACAAATGCCTAAAAACTGGGCAAGTGTCGTTTCGGGAGCGTGTCATGGCGTACGATGTATGCGTAATCGGTGCCGGACCAGTGGGAGCCGCACTGGCGTGCCGTCTGGCTACTGCCGGCTTGACGGTGGCGGTGATCGACCGTGCGCCCCTGCCGCCCATGGAGCATCCCGACTTTGACGGGCGCGCCTACGCCATCGCCGCCGGCTCACGTCCGCTCCTGGAAGCAGGAGGCGTTTGGGACCGTCTGCCTTTGCCGGTAGGGCCGATCGACCAGATCCGCGTGTCTGACGGCAAGCCGGGCCGGCGCGCCTCCTCGCTCTTCCTTCATTTCGATCACGCGGACCTAGGCGGCGAGCCTCTGGGCTTCATGGTCGAAGCACGCAGCCTTCGCGTTGCCCTGAACGCGCGCCTTCACGCCCTGCCCAACATCACCGTTCATGCGCCCGCCGAAGCCACCGTCGAACGCCGCGCGGATGGTGCCACCATCCGTCTTCAGGACGGCACAATCCTGGAAACCCGCCTCGTCGTAGCAGCCGAAGGCCGTGCCAGCCCACAAAGGCGTGCGGCTGGCCTGAGCAGCACCGGCTGGCGCTATCGCCAGGCCGGCATGGTGTGCGCCATCGCCCATAGCCTTCCCCACCATCAAACCGCGTTAGAGCACTTCCTGCCCACCGGCCCCTTCGCGCAGCTCCCGATGGCAGACGGTGAATCTGGCGAGCACCTCTCCGCCATAGTCTGGACCGAAGATGCCCGTACAGCACCGCGGCTCATGGCGCTCGACGACGAAGCCTATGCCGCCGAGGTGGCGAGGCGCCTGGGCCCGCACCTGGGCACCATCCGGCTGGTGGGACGCCGCTGGCTCTATCCGCTATCGGCCCTCTACGTGCACAAACTCGTTGCTGAACGCCTCGTCCTGGTCGGCGACGCCGCGCACGGCATCCATCCCATTGCCGGGCAAGGCCTCAACCTCGGCCTGCGCGATGCGATAGCGCTCGCCGACTTGCTCATCGAAGACCAAGCGGCCGGCGGCGACATTGGCAGTCCCGCCCTCCTCGCGCGCTATCAACGGGCGCGCCGGGTGGATCATGTCTCGATGCTGGTAGCGACTGACGGATTGGACCGCCTCTTCAGCACCGATAATCCCATGGTCCGCGCGGCGCGTGTGCTTGGCATTGGCGCGGTGCAGAGGATGCCTCGGCTGAAGCGGGCGTTCATGCAGCAGGCTATAGGAAGGGCGGTTTAGGCCTTCTTTTTTGAAAAAAAGAAGCAAAAAACTTTTGCGAGTCTAGGCCGGGCCTTTAACCCACGCACGGCCCCAAGTTGCAAAAAGTTTTTGGTTCTTTTTTCAAAAAGAACCGCTTGCTTTCTTCCCCCTCACCCAAGCCCCAAACACCACCAACAGCGCCCCAGCCAAACCGAACCAGGTGAAGGCATAAGACAGATGGTTGTTTGGCAGGGAAGGCATGGCGTCAGCCGGGATCGGCCCGTCGCTCGGCGCTTGACCCATGGCGACGAGGGTAAAAGGGGCTAGATCGGCAGCACCTAGGCTCGCGCCGATAGCCGCAGGGTCCAGAGTATAAAAGCGCCGGGCGTCAGGATCATCCGGGGCGGAGAGCCATCCTGGATGTTCACCGGGTCTGGCAAAACCGGTGATGGTGGCTGGGCCGGACACCGGCTTGGCCGGCGTATGCGCGTCGCTCGGCACCCAGCCCAAGTCGACCAGAACAGAGGGCAGGCCTGGCCGATCGAGGATTTCGACCAGTTGCGCGCCCATGACAGTGGCGGGACCAATGTCGCGGACATCGTCGCCGTAGAGGGCGAACTTGCCTGGCCGAAGCGTTCCGGTGGCAGTCACCCGGGCAAAGCGCGGTGGAGGCTGAGCTCCAAGCGGCGCCGGCGGCCCGTGCTCTGCGCGCGCGATTTCGGCGAGCAGGCCTTCCTTCCAGGCGAGGCGGCGGAGTTGCCAGAAGCCGAGCGTCAGAAGGATGGCGAGCAGAACGGCTGTGATCAGGCTTGGAACCAGGAGACGGCGCCGGGCTGCTGTCCCGCTCAAAGCCCCATCTCGGTAGCGCGCACATGAAATTGCTGCGCCGCAAGAAAGCTCTTGAGGTAGCGCGTCATCGCCAAGGCCAGGATGGTCGTCACTGGTATCCAGACGAGTGCGTGCACCCAGAGCGGCGGCCGGTATGTCATGTCGAGCCAGATGGCGCCGCCGGCTATGATAAAGCCCAGCACCATGAGGATCGGAACAACGAAGCCGTCACCGGTGTCGAAGCCCGAAAAATCCAGGCCGCAAACGGAACAGGCGGGCGCGATCGCAAGCACCCCGTTGAAGAGCCGGCCCTTGCCGCAACGTGGGCAACGGCATGTCAGCGCCGCTCGCGCGACGCTGACGGATGCTTCGGCCAAACCGATGCTACTCGGCGACCGGAGGTCCGGCGCCCCAGATGTAGATAAAGACGAACAGGAACAGCCACACGACGTCCACGAAGTGCCAGTACCAAGCGGCAGCTTCGAAGCCGAAGTGGCGCTCTATGGAGAAGGCGCCGCCGCGTGCACGGAACCAGCTGACGATCAGGAAGGTGGTGCCGACGATGACGTGGAAGCCATGGAAACCGGTCGCGAGAAAGAAGACGGAGGGGTAGATGCCGCCGCCTGAAAAGTGAAACGGCGCCTCGCTATATTCCATTACCTGCAGGCCGGTAAAGCTGAGGCCGAGCAGAACCGAAATTCCCAGGCCCATAATGAGCGAGCGGCGATTTCCCTCGAGAAGCGCATGATGCGCCCAGGTCACCGTGCAGCCTGAAAGCAGCAGGATCATGGTGTTCAGGAACGGCACGCGGAAGGCGTCGAACGTGTGGATGCCAGGCGGCGGCCAGCTAGGATTATCGACCCCGAGCACGTGTTCCGGGAATAGGGCGAAATGGAAGAAAGCCCAGAAAAAACCAACGAAGAACATCACCTCGGAGGTGATGAACAGCATCATGCCGTAACGCAGCCCAAGGCGAACGACTGGCGAATGCATGCCCGCCGTCGCGCTCTCGATGAGCACCTGACGCCACCACATGACCATGACCAGCGCGGTCACCAGGAAACCGCCTGCCAGCACGTAGTAATTGCCGAAATGCGCCGCGAACACGATGCCAGTCAGCAGAAGGCCGCCGCCCAACGCGCCGATGATCGGCCACGGGCTGGGATCCACCAGATGGTAGGGCTGCTTGATGCCTGAGCCAGGTGCGAACCCGGCCTCGTGCGCGACTGTCGTATCCATCGTCCCGATCACCCCAACAGATGGCCCGCCTTAGGCGTGAGCCATTTTCACCATGGTTATAGCAAAGAACAGCGCAGCCAAAACGCTCAGCACGATGACCAAAGCCAGGTTACGGCCCTTCTGGCGCCGGCGCATTTCGGCTGCTTCCAAAAGACTGGGCCTCGGCGGAAAATCATCGCCGCGATAATCATCCATGCAGGCTGACCAGGCGGTCTGCAGCGAGTGCCAGGAAGAGGACCGCCAGGTAGATGAGCGAGTAGCGGAATACGAGCCGGGCCGGCCGGTCGCCGCCCAGGCTCACGCCGGCCACGTCCTGCCTGTCGAGAAGTATCCATACCGCGCCTGCAAAGAAGCCCAGGCTCATGACGGCAGCGGTAAGGCCATAGGTCATCCCGGTGTAGCCAAGTGTCCATGGCAACACGGACACAGCCCCCAGCGGGATCGTATAGGCCAGAATGTGCCAGCGCGTGGAGCGAGCGCCTGCAGTCACCGGCAACATCGGCACGCCGGCGCGGCCATAATCGCGGCACGCGTAAAGCGACAATGCCCAGAAATGCGGCGGCGTCCAAAAGAACACGATGGCGAAAAGCAACCAGGGCAGCGTGGTCACGTCGCCGGTGACCGCAGCCCATCCGATGATCGGCGGAAATGCGCCTGCAGCACCGCCGATGACGATGTTCTGCGCAGTCCTGCGCTTCAGCCACATGGTGTAAATGAAAACATAAAAGCCAATGGAAACGGCCAGCCACGCTGCAGCCACGACATTGGTGGCAAGTCCCATGACCAGGACTGACCCGACTGCCAGCGTTACGCCGAAGCCCAACGCATCCCGTTCTGGCAAACGACCCGAAGGAATTGGACGCCGCCTCGTGCGCTGCATCAGCGCATCGATATCGCGCTCCCACCACATATTCAGGGCACCGGCCGCACCGGCCCCTATAGCGATGCAGAGAATAGCGGTGAGCGCCAGCACGGGATGCAAATGACCCGGGGCAAGAAAAAGTCCGATCGCACCGGTGAACACGACCAGCGAGACGACCCGCGGCTTCAGCAGCCGCAGCCAGTCCCGCCACTCGGTGCCCTGCATGGCGGGGGACGCAAGCGAAAGCTGCTCGTGTCCTCCTACCAGTGCAACATCCACGCCCATTCCTAAAATCCTCAGCGGACGCGCGGCAGTTCTTCGAAGGTGTGGAACGGCGGCGGCGAGCTTACGCTCCACTCCAGCGTCGTCGCACCCTCGCCCCAGTAATTGTCAGCCAGCACTTCCTTCGAGGTAAAGGTGCGATAGACGACATAGAGGAAGATCAGCACCGACAGCGCGCCGATATACGAGCCGATCGACGCCACGTAGTTCCAGCCTGCAAACGCCAGCGGGTAGTCCGGGTAGCGCCGCGGCATGCCTGCAGCGCCCAGGAAGTGCATGGGGAAGAAGGTGATGTTCACGCCGATGAACGTCACCCAAAAATGCACCTTGCCCCAGAACTCCGGATACTGGTGGCCGGACATCTTGCCGATCCAGTAGTACCACCCAGCGAAGATCGAGAACACCGCACCGAGCGAGAGCACGTAGTGGAAGTGCGCGACGACGTAATAGGTGTTGTGCAGGATCTGGTCGAGGCCGGCATTGGCCAGCACGACGCCGGTGACGCCGCCGACGGTGAACAGGAAAATGAAGCCGATCGCCCACAGCATCGGCACCTTCATCTCGATCGAGCCGCCCCACATCGTCGCGATCCAGGAGAAGATCTTGATGCCGGTCGGCACGGCGATAACCATCGTGGCCGTCATGAAGTAGGCGCGCGTATCAACCGACATGCCGGAGACGAACATGTGGTGCGCCCACACGACGAAGCCGACGACACCGATTGCCACCATGGCGAACGCCATGCCGAGATAGCCGAACACCGGCTTTTTCGAAAAGGTCGAGACGACGTGGCTGATGATGCCGAAGCCCGGCAGAATCATGATGTAGACTTCGGGATGGCCGAAGAACCAGAACAGATGCTGCCAGAGCACCGGATCGCCGCCACCCTGCGGATCGAAGAACGACGTGCCGAAGTTGCGGTCGCAGATCAGCATGGTGATCGCGCCGGCCAGCACAGGCAGCGACAGCAGCAGCAGGAACGCGGTTACCAGCATCGCCCAGATGAACAGCGGCATCTTGAACATCGTCATGCCGGGCGTGCGCATGTTGAAGATTGTAGTGATGAAGTTCAGCGCGCCGAGCAGCGATGAAACACCGGCAAGATGCAAGGCGAACAGCGTGAAATCCATCCCAGGGCCGGACTCATAGGTGCTGTTGCTGAGCGGCGGGTAGAGGGTCCAGCCGGAGCCGCTCTCACCCATCAGCAAGCCCGTGACGATGAGCGCGAAAGCCGGCACCAGCAGCCAGAAGCTGATGTTGTTCAACCGCGGGAACGCCATGTCCGGCGCGCCGATCATCAGCGGAATGAACCAGTTGCCGAAGCCGCCGATCAGCGCAGGCATGACCGTGAAGAAGATCATGATCAGGCCGTGCGCCGTGACGATCGTGTTCCACTCCTGACCGGAGGTGACGATCGTGTTGCCAGGGTGCTGAAGCTGCGCGCGCATGATGATGGACAGCAGGCCGCCGACCAGACCCGCGCACACCGCGAAGATCAGGTAGAGAGTGCCGATGTCCTTATGGTTGGTTGAAAACAGCCACCGCTGCGCGAAGGTCAGCTTATGGTCGTGGTGCGCATCATGATGGTCATGGGCGCCGTGCGTGGTCGCGGACATGGGTTATCGCTCCGTGCCGTTTGCCGACCCTGACGGCGCATCGCTCTGGGCGAAGCGGGCCGGCTGGTCGATCGAGGCATTGTTGAATTTGGTCTTCGCCGAGGTAAGCCAAGTCTTAAAATCGTCCGGCGACACCGCGTGGATCGATATCGGCATCACGCTGTGGTTGGTGCCGCAAATCTGGTTGCATTCACCGTAGTAGTCGCCTGGCTGGTCGACGCGAACCCACGTCTCGATGGTGCGCCCAGGGATGGCGTAACGCTGCACGCCGAGCGATGGAATGAAGAAGCTGTGGATCACGTCGCCGCTGGTCGTCAGAATGCGGATGTTCTTCCCGGCCGGCACCACGAGCTGGTTATCCACCATCAAATGGCGCATCGCCTTCGCGTCGCCCTTGAGGTCCTCGTCATCGATCATGCGCGATTCGAAATGGATGCCACCCGCGTCCGGGTAGGTGTACTCCCAATACCACTGGTGGCCCGTCACCTTCACCGTCATGTCCGCGTCATGCGTCCGATCCTCGAAATAGACCAGACGGAGCGAGGGGATGAAGATGCCCACCAGGATGAGCACGGGAATGATCGTCCAGGCCGCCTCGAGCGTGGAGTTGTGGCTGACGCTGCCGGCGACCGGATTGCGTTTGGCACTGTAGCGCCACATCACCCACCCGAGCAGGGCCGCGACGAACACGGTGATCCCTACGATGATGATCGTCACCCAGTAGTTCAGGCTCTCGATGCCGACCTGCACCGGGCTGTGCGGCAGTTGCATACCCATCTGCCAGGGGTGCGGCATCATCACCGGACCCGCAGCGGTCTCCGGCGCATCAGCCGCCATGGCGCGGACAGGCGTGAGCGCGGCCAGTGCCGCGGCGATGAAGGCAGCGCGTGCTGCGAGAAGCCGGCCTTTGGCATGCATGCTGAGCAATGATCCCGCTGATCGAGGCGGCGTTCCTGCCGAGGCAGCACGCACACCCTGTTCTAGTGTCTCTCGGATATCGGAGCGTTGTGCTCAGATCAAGGTGCGGCGCAACAACGCCCCGTGCAAATCCTACAGGTTCACCAGTTGCACGAGAGTGAACAAGCCACCTGGAGATAGCCGCTCGAACCGCGCCGAAGCCATCGCCGCGGGGCCAAGTAAATCCTCGAAGGCGAAATCCGGGTGCCAGCCCAACGCATGCGATAGCGGCGCCATGGCCTTCTCGACCGCTAGCCGCAGCCCGCGCGGCGCCGCGAAGTGATTGACGAACAACAGGTGACCGCCCGGCTTCACCACCCGTTGCAGCTCGGCGAGAAGCGCCTTGGGGTGCGGCACGACGGAGGCCACGAACATGGAGACGGCGATGTCGAAGCTGGCGGTTGGCAGTCCAGTCGCCTCGGCGTCGAGCTCGAGGAGAGCCTCGACGTTTGTCAGCTGCTCGTTCTTCACCCGAGCCCGGGCCCTGGCCAGCATGTCGGTAGACAGATCGATGCCGGTAATACGGCGATCAGGCCGATAGAACGGCAGGGCGAGGCCAGTTCCAACCCCGACCTCAAGCACCCGCTCACAGGGCAGGGTGTTCACAACAGCGATCGTCCGGCGACGTGCGCGCGCGGAAATCGCACCGAAGGCCATGTCGTAGAACGACGCCTGCCGCCGGTAGGCAGTGCGAACAGCGTCAGCATCCAGTCTCGTCATCCGGCGCGACTAGCGGAAAGCACCTGTTAAAGCCAGGGGCCCGCGCCCCTGGCTGTCGCCTGTGCTACTCCGATGGCGAGAGATTGATCGCTGCGGCCCGGCCGTTCTGCTGCTGCTCGACCTCGAAGCCGACCCGCTGGCCTTCATTGAGGTTGCGCAAGCCGGCCTTCTGGACGGCGCTGATATGAACAAAAATATCTTTGCCGCCGGTCTCGGGCTCGATGAAGCCATAGCCTTTGGTCGGGTTGAACCATTTCACGGTTCCGCTGGACATGGTAGGTAATCTCCCTGCTCGGCGCCGGGTCGATTTTTGCTACATGCCCGGCTTGCCAGGAAGAACGCTAACCCTTTCGTTTTAGCCCTGCAAATGCTCTTCGCGTGATTTGGGAGACAACCATGATGAGCGCGGTGTGGATCTGGGGCAGCGCGCACCAGGTGCTGGTCATCCTGGCCATCGGCGTCTCGATGTGGGCCGCCGCCTACATCTGGTATTTCAAGGACGATTGGAACCGCTTCCGGCGCGATCGGCGGCCGCATAAATGGAGCGTGGACATGGCGACCAAGACCGCGGTGGGTGGGCGTAAGCGGATCGAGTGAGCGTGTTCTTTTTCGATAAGAACTAAAGAAATCTGTGTGGTCTCTTACCGAGACCAAGCGAGTGGCGGCCTTGAACGTTCGGGGTTGGCTTCCCAGGCCTTCCTCACGAACTTCAATACCTGTGCCGTAGGCGCACCCCCGGCGAACACATCGGCCATGATCCGCGGCAACGCCGACGCGGGTTGCGGCTCGCTGAACAGATGGCCCTGCACCTGGGTGCAGCCTTCCGCCCGTAGCCACAGAAGCTGATCTTCCCGCTCCACACCTTCGACCAGCGTATCGAGCTTCAGCTGCGCGCACAGGCTCAGGACGGAACGAATGATCGCTCCGCCGTCGCCGCGAAGGTCGGCCAGGAAGCTGCCGTCGATCTTCACCTTGTCGAACGGGAAGCTCCGCAAGTAGCTGAGCGACGAGTAACCCGTTCCGAAATCGTCCAGCGCCAGACGAACACCGAGCGCCTGCAGACGGCGCATGGTGGCAAGCGCCTCGCCGGTATCCAGCAGGACCACGCCTTCTGTGATCTCCAATTCCAGCCGGCCAGGATCGAGATGCGACTCACGCAGTGCGGAGGCGACGACATCGACGATGTCCGAGCGGTCGAACTGAACGGGAGAGATATTCACCGCGACCCGCGTGTCCGGCGGCCACCGGGTCGCCTCCATGCAAGCCTGCCGCAGGACCCACTGGCCGATGCCTGCGATGAGGCCTGTCTCTTCCGCCATGGGAATGAACCGGCCAGGCAGGACCATCCCGCGCACTGGATGGTTCCAGCGGACCAGGGCCTCGAAACCGCAAACCCGGCGCGGCCCCAGTTGGACGAGCGGCTGATAATAGACTTCGAGCTCGCGCCGTATCAGCGCCTCGCGCAGGTCCATCTCCATGGCGCGCCTGCTGCGGACGAGCTCTTCCATGCCGGTGTCGAACAGCTTGTAGCCGCCACCTCCCTCGCCCTTGACCGCATAGAGGGCGATGTCTGCGCTACGCAGCAGGTCGTTGAGATCCTCGCCGCCTTCAGGGGGAAAGGCGAGGCCGACGCTGATGCCGACCCTCAGCTGATAACCTCGTATGTCGTAGGTCCGGCTGAGTTCCGCCGTGACGAACCGGGCCATGGCGATGGCATCGCGGCGGTGCTGGTGGTCGATGCGCACCATCGCAAACTCATCGCCACCCAGGCGCATGACATAATCGTTCGGGCTGGCGCAGCTGATCAAAAGCTGGGCGACTTCTTGCAAGAGCGCGTCGCCAATCAGGTGGCCGCGCGCGTCGTTCACGTATTTGAAGCCGTCGATGTCGATGAGAAGGAGTGCTGCCGTGCAGCCGTCTTCCTTCGCCGCTCTCAGTTTCCCAGGCAGAACGTCCGTAAAATAGCGCCGATTCAGAATACCGGTCAGCGGGTCGCGAGAGCCCTGCTCGGATAGGCGGCGTCGTAGCAGGACATTCGCCAGCAGAAGCCTGGTCGCCACGTAGCTCGCAGCGACGATCAGGAAATCGGCGCATTCGGCGACGCGGCGCCAATTGCCGGCCTGGATCTGATCCGGCCCACTGAAGCGGTGCAGGGCAGCCGCGGTCGTTCCGACGGTGACACAGCAGAAGAGGAGCCAACCACCTAGCGCGAGAAGCGATACCCGACTCGCCCGATCCAGGATGCCGTTGGCCATAGTTGCTGCGTGTCCGCGGCACGCAAGATGGGTGCCCTAAAACAGGGCATAACCGACGCCTAATCCAAAATAAACAACAAAGATGTCGATCTGTCCCGATTTGTCATCTTTAACCACTCTGTTGGATGCGGTGCAGTGTCGAAGGGTTGCGATTCGATGCATTCGCTGCGTGGATGGCCGCAACGAACCTGCCCAGCCCGACCGTGCGGAGATGCGACGTGAGTGCCAGCTTGAGAACGCCAGTAGCCGTGTCACCGCGCGAGCTGACCGTGCGAGGATTGATCCTCGGTGCGCTCATCACGGTCGTTTTCACCGCGGCAAACGTCTATCTCGGCCTCAAGGTCGGGCTTACTTTTGCCTCCAGCATCCCGGCGGCAGTCATCTCCATGGCGGCTTTGCGCGTCCTGGGACGGGGGACAATTCTCGAGAACAACATGGTGCAGACGCAGGCATCCGCTGCTGGCACCTTGTCGTCGGTCATCTTCGTGCTGCCCGGCCTCATCATGGTGGGGCACTGGCACGGCTTCCCGTTCTGGCAGAGCGCCGGCATCTGCGCGGCCGGCGGGGTGCTGGGGGTGCTGTTCACCATACCGCTGCGACGCGCCATGGTGGTGAACAGCACCCTCCCCTATCCGGAGGGCGTGGCGGCCGCCGAAATCCTGCGAGTAGGGCACGAGGCGCCGGAGCCAGGCGAGCCGGGCGCTACGGACATTGCCTTCGGCGCCATCTTGTCTGCACTCGCCAGCTTTGCCTCCACCGGCCTGCACGTCATGGGCGAAGGCATCAGCCAATGGTTCGCCGCTGGAGGAGCAGTGTTCCGGCTGGCAACCGGCTTCTCACTGGCTCTCCTCGGGGCCGGTTACCTGGTAGGGATCGCCGGCGGCCTGGCGATGTTCCTGGGCGCAGTCCTGTCCTGGGGTGTGGCGGTGCCTGTACTGACCGCCATGAATCCCGCACCGGCTGGAGTGTCCATTGCCGACTACGCCACAGGCCTCTGGTCGCACGACGTCCGCTTCATGGGCGCCGGCGTCATCGGTGTCGCCGCCATCTGGGCGCTTGCAGGCCTGCTTGGCCCAACCATCGCCGGCGTCAGGCAATCTCTAGGTGCCGGCAAAGGCGGCGCGGGCATCGACCGCACCGAGCGCGACATGCCCGTTCTCTGGATCGGCGTGGTCTTCCTCGTGGCGCTCATCGCCATGGCCCTGGTTTTCCGCGCCTTCCTCCTCGACTCACCAGGCACCGCAGCTCTGGGCGTGTGGGGCCTCGTTGCCTACGGCTGCACCTTCAGCGTGGTGTTCGGCTTCCTGGTCGCCGCCGCCTGCGGCTACATGGCGGGGCTCGTCGGCTCGTCCAGCAGCCCGATCTCCGGCATCGCCATCCTGGCGACCATCCTGACTTCGCTCATCCTGCTCGGCATGCTGGGGGCGGGCGGACTTCTGGCAGACGAAGCCGGCCGGCAGGGAGCCATCGCCCTTTCCCTCTTTACCGTTTCGGTCGTGCTGGCGACAGCAACGGTGTCGAACGACAATCTGCAGGATCTGAAGACCGGCTATCTCGTCGGCGCCACGCCCTGGCGTCAGCAGGTGGCGCTGATCGTCGGCTGCGTGGTCGGCGCCGCGGTGATCCCGCCGGTGCTCGACCTACTCTATGATGCCTACGGGTTTACTGGCGCCTTGCCACGGCCAGGCATGGATCCCGGCGCGGCACTTGCGGCGCCACAGGCAACGCTCATGGCGGCGATCGCCCGCGGCATCTTCGGCGGCACGCTACAATGGGTTTTCATCGGCATCGGCGTCGCTGCCGGCCTCGTCATGATTGCGCTGGACTTTCTTCTGAAGCGCGCCGGACGGACCGGACTGCCTGTGCTCGCGGTCGGCATCGGTGGCTACCTTCCACCCACTGTCGGCGTCACGCTGGCCCTGGGCGCCATGCTCGGCTGGCTCATCGACAGGCGCCTGCGCGGCCGCGTCGATGCAGACCGGGCAAGGCGCCGAGGCGTGCTCATCGCCTCCGGCCTCATCGTCGGCGAGAGCCTGGTCGGCGTCGCCATGGCCGCCGTTATTGGCGGCACCGGAAATCCCGCGCCACTCGCCCTGGCCGGAGAGGATTTCGCCCCGGCCGCCGCCTGGATCGGGCTTGCGGTTTTCGCTCTCGTCGCCGCAGGGTTCGCAAAAAGAACGCTGAAGGGAGAGTTACCATGAAGATCAACACCACAGCAGGTGCGATCACCGAGGACGACCTCGGCCGCACGCTCATCCACGAGCACGTGCTCGCAGGCTACCCGGGCTGGTTCATGGACACCCGCCAGCCCGCGCCCAAACGCGACGATGCGATATCGCGCGTCGTGGATGCCTTCCAGCGCCTGCACGCCTACGGCGTTCGCACCGTTGTCGATCCCTGCCCCACCGACCTTGGACGCGACGTCGAATTCTGCGCCGAGGTCAGCCAAAGAAGCGGCATCACCCTGATCTGCACCACCGGCGTCTATACCGAAGCGCAAGGCATCCCCTACACCTTCCGCACCCTCGAAACGAATGCGATCGCCGACATCTACCAGCGCGAAATCGAGGACGGCATCGGCACCACCGGCATCAAGGCGGGCCTCATCAAGATTGCCACCGGCGACGGGGTGGTCTCGGACTACGAACGCCGCATGCTGACCGCCGCCACCCAGGCCGCAAAGGCGACTGGCGTGCCGCTTCTCTCCCACACGGAAAACTGCAGCTGCGGCCATGACCAGATCGACATCGTCACAGAAGGCGGCGTGCCCGCGCACCGCCTCCTCGTCGGCCACTGTGACGGCCGTGACGATCATCCCTACCAAGCCTCACTGGCAGCCCGCGGCGCCTACGTCGGCTTCGATCGCTTCGGCCTCGAAGTGTTCAACTCGGATGCCAGCCGCATGAAAAACCTGAAGCAGATGATCGACGCTGGCTACCGCGACCAGGTCATGGTGAGCCAGGATACGGTGAATTGCTGGCTCGCGCCGGTTCCTGGCGTCGGCTCGGCCGAGGACATCGCGCGCATCATTCCAAACTGGACGATCACCCACCTGTTCGAGCGTATCTTCCCCGAACTGCTTCGCATGGGCGTAAAGCAGGAAGACCTGGACGCTATCCTGTTTGAGAATCCTCGCCGATATTTTTCGGGCGCGGTGCATTAAGCAAGAAAGACTCTTCTTTTTTGAAAAAAAGAAGCAAAAAACTTTTGGACCTTTAGAACCGTCACGTCCTCAAGCTCGGCCCCAAATCGCAAAAGTTTTTTGGTTCTTTTTTTCAAAAAAGAACATCCTTTCTTCCTCACTCTTCCCTTCCCGACCCGCATAGCCGATGATTGGTTCGACAATGCAACATTCAAGCCTCTTGGCCAATGCCGCATCACGCCTGCTCACCGAGCTGATGCCCGTCTCTGTGATCGTGGCCGGCCCTGGAGCCGAAGATTTCGCCACGGCGCTCGTCGATGCCGGCGCGGCCGCAGACGTGCTTGGAGCGAGCCCGCCAGCCGATGCTTTCGACCTCGCCATCCTGCTGGCCGACGTTGCCTCGCTCGAGGCGGCGGAGACGCAGTCGCGCATCGCCACGCTCTCCACACTCAGCGAGCGCCTGCTTTTTGTGCCTGCCACCACGCAAGGCGAAGCGCCGGAGCTTGCGGCGCTCACCGCCTGGTTCGAACCGCTCGCGGACCTCGGCTATCAGCCGGTGGTAGACTTCGACGCGCAGTTCCTGGCCCGTGGCGCCTTTTTGGTGGACCGGTCGGCGACCGCCGCCGAGAGCGACCTAGCGACGTTCGCCGATCTCGTTGCCGGCAGCACGGAACCACCAATTGCCGCCCCCGCGCCGCAGGCGGCTGCCCCCGAACCTGTCCCAGGCAAGCATGCTGCCGACATCGCGGCGCTCGAGCAGGAGGCGTCGGACCTGCGCAAGCGCCTGGCGATGAGCGAGGCCGCGACGGAGTCGCTCCGTCTGGCTCTCTCCGCGGCGGAGACACAGAACGCCGGCTGGGACGGTTTGCGCCAGTGGGTCGCCCGGCGTGTGCTCGCCGAGGACCGCGGCATCTCCGCCCTGCGAACGGCGCGTGCAGATCTCGGCATTCCGGCACCGCGCGGCCTGTTCGCCCGCCGGCGCGCCAATGCGGAGGAACGCACGCTGATCCAGGAGGCGGCGCTGCTGCGGGCGTGCCCGCTCTTCGATCCAGCCTGGTATATCGCTTCGGTTCCTGAGCTCGCCACAACCGGCGCCGACCCGCTCCTGCATTTCCTCCTGGTCGGCGGCCCCGCTGGCCGGGATCCTGGTCCATGGTTTGAAACGGCCGCCTATGTGCAGGCAAACCCGCGTGCTGCGGCCGAGAAGATTCCCCTCCTGCACGCCATACGCACTGGTAGCGCCAGCACGCCGCCAGTCGAACATAGCCAGCCCGACTGACGATGCAGAGGCGGACCGCTCCAGTGTGCGCCGCCGCCGCCGCCGCCGCCGCCTTGCTGCTGGCCGGCTGTCCCCAAGTCGCTCCGGACATTCCCGCGTCTCGGCCTGTTGCCGCCCTCCCTGTCCCCGCTTACCGGATCCAAGAAGGTGATGTGCTGTCCATACGCCTGTATCTGGAGCCCGAACTGAACGAGGACGTGACAGTCAGGCCAGACGGGAGGATTTCCACGACTCTCGTTCAATCGGCGGTCGCGGCGAACCGGACCGCCGATCAGCTCGCCGCCGATCTGCGGAAGCTTTATGCAACCGAACTTCGGCACCCCGACCTCACTGTGGAAGTGAAAAGCTTCAGCCCTGCGCGCGTGTATGTCGCAGGCGAAGTGGTGGCGCCCGGCGAGTTCAGCACATCAGGCCCCAATCTCACGCTGGTTCAGGCGGTAGCCCGGGCCGGCGGCCTGCGCACGTCAGGCGATCCCGACCACGTCTTCATCCTTCGGCGCGGGGACAACGATAAGCCGGAAACATTCGCCGTGGACTACCGCGCCGTCATGGAAGGCGGCCAGGCCTCGGCCGACGTGCGGCTCGCTCCCTTCGATGTGGTCTATGTGCCGCGCACTGGCGCCAGCGCGGCTTATCTCTGGTTTAATCAGCATGTTCAGCAGTTCGTGCCGGTGAGCTGGGGGTTCTCTTACAATTTGAACCCGCTGGTGGCGAAGCAGTAAGCAAGGACTTCTTTTTTGAAAAAAAGAAGCAAAAAACTTTCGGTCTTTTAGGCTCGGCACTTCCTCGCACCCGGCCTAAAGTCGCAAAAGTTTTTTGGTTCTTTTTTTTAAAAAAGAACATGTTTGCCTGCTTCATGCCGGCAGATACTTGGCCAAAGACAACTGCCCCAATGTCGCAATGAGCTGATAGGACGCCTGCAACTGCGTCTGCGCGGCGCTGAGTTCGGTTGCAACCTTTGCAATGTCAACGTCCTGCACGTTCGAGAGCTGGGTGGTGAGTGCGGTGGCTGTATCGCCCAATTCGATTTTGGCAGATGCCAGCCTGTCCTGTCTGGTTCCCAGGCCCGCAATGTCGGTGTTAAGGGCACTGGTCGCAGACTGCACATTCGACAATGTGCTCTGCAGCAAAGTTTCGAACTGCGGGGCGGTGCTCTGCGTGCTGGACAATGATCCGATTGTCGCAAGGCTGCGCAGCAGATCGCGCGTGTAGGATCCTGTGCTCGTCGTGCCCGCGCCGGCGGAGACCGCGTCGGTGTTTTGATTGGCTAGAACCCCGCTCTGCACCCTGACACCGCCGCCGATATCCACCGTTGCCGGCTGCTTGGAGGCTTCGAGCGTCGCAGAGAAGGGCGATGTGGCGCCCACCCCGCTCGCGACGAGCGTCGTCGCTTCAACACCCGCCGCGCCGCTGACGTCGAGGTTGCTGACAGCCGCCGCGATCGTGGTAAAGAAGCTGCTGCTCGTGATGTTGGCCGCATTGGGAACAGGTGGATTGCTGCTGTCCTGGCCAGCGAAGACATAGACGTCGCCGACCTTCGTGTTGAGCAGGCCGGCGACTTGCGCAAGCGTGCTGCGCGCCGATGTCGCCAGCGCATCGATGGAGGAGGCGGCCGTGGTCGATGCCTCGGTGAGCGAGGCGGCAAAACTGGACGCCAGGCTTTCGATCTGTCCAAGTGCCGCCTGCGTCACTTGAGCGATGTTCGACGCGGCGTCGGTGTTGTTTTGTGCTGTCGTGTTCTGCGCAAGCTGCGCCGAAAGATCGAGCGCCTGACCCGCACCGCTGCCAAGACCGTCGTAGGTCGGCGATATTAGGTTGGACGACGTCTGAGCAGTCAGGATGTTGATCTGCTGGCGTATCAGCGCGGTTGCGCTTGCGGCTTGCGCCAGCGTTCCGAGGTCGGTGGCCGTCGTAGCAATGTTCATCACTGCACCGCGGCGAGAATGTCGCTAAACAGCGATTGCACTGTGCTGATGATTTTAGCGTTGGCCGAGTAGGCATTCTGCAAGGCGATCACTTGGGATAACTCCGTGTCGATGCTGACTCCGGTCTCTCCGGTCAGCCGGTTCTGCAAGGCGGTCTGCACCGCGGTTGTGTCTGTGCTGACGCTGGTGGCCTGCGCGCTGTCGGCCGCCTGTGAACTCGTGATGGCATTGGCAAACTCGCCCAAAGTCGCGGGGGAGGAGAATGGCGCCGACAAGGTTCCACTGGCGCCCAGCCCGCTCGTGGCGACGGCCGGTTGTGCAGTCGATGCCTGAGAGTCCGGGCCAAAGGCGTAGCTGAGCACGCGGTTGATCAAGTCTGAGAAGCCGGCGAGCCCTTGCGGGTTGGGTGTGAACGGACTGCCGCCGCCCGGCTCGCCCGCGATCACGCTGCGGGTGCCGTCCCGCACCAGGGCTGGATCCTGCACGATGGTGGGATTGACCGTGATCGTGCTCGCAAAGCCAAGATACCCAGACTGGACAGGCGTCCCTCCCGTCGCCGGCAGAGACCCTTGGGCGTTCGTGAACAAGGTGAGCCCCTGAGCATCGAAGCGGGATGCCAATCCGTTGGAGAACTCGTCCAGCTGACCCTGGTAGGCCGGCAGAGTGTTATCGCGCAGCGTCACATTCGCCGCGATCTGACCACCTGTGAGCTGTTTGGTGATGTCAGTGCCGTCCAAAGTGACGCCCGGGAGTGCTCCGCCAGGATAAAAGACGCCAGGACCGACGCGCGCGTCGCTGATCGAAAGCGGGTTCGGTGTGCGCGTCGGCAATTGAGCGCCACCGGATGTGATGACTTGCAAATCGCCATTCGGTTGCTCGACGAAACGCGCGTTCACCAGCTGGGAAATCTGCGCTGTCACCGCATTGCGCTGGTTCTCGAGATCGGCCGTGCCGATGCCTTGCGCCTTCAAAACAACGATTTGATCAGACAAGTTGCCGACTTGGCCAAGAGCCTTGTTCAGCTGCCCGACTTGCGCAACCAGACCGTCCTGCGCTGCCTGCCGCGCCTGCCCATAGGCTGCTGAAAGCGCGTTGATCCCACGAGACAGCGTGGACGCATCGTTCACCACGGCATCCTGCAGCGGCTGGCTGGATGGATCGTTGAGCAGGCTGGAGAAGCCATTCTGCAGCGCGGTCAGCAAACTGCCGAGGTCGTTGCCGCCGGCTACCGTGCCGAGTGCTGGCTCGATGCCAGAGAGCGCCTCGCTGGTCACGCCAGCGCCCGCTGATTGGCCGCTCGCGACCGAAACCTGCTTCTGCAGCGCAGGGCTGGTCGCCACACGAGGGTTTCCGGCCAGGACGCCGATCGGAAATCCATCGGCGTCGAGGCTCTGCGTGGTGATCGTCTCTACGGCGTAATTCGGCGTGCTCGCATTGGCGATGTTCTGTGAGATCAGGTTCAGCGCCGTGGTAATGGCGCCGAGTCCTCCGTTGGCAATGCCGAGCGCCGAGTCGAGACTCATAACATCCTCCTTCGCGATACGGCCCGCTTATCGGTGCGGGCCGATCAGGCTACTGCTTCATGTTGAGCGTGGTGGTGAGAAGTTCGTTCGCCGTGCTGATCACCTTGGCATTGGCGCCATACGCCTGCTGCGCCACGATCATGTTTGCGAGCTGGCTCGCGATATCGACGTTTGAGTTCTCGGTGGATCCGACGACCAGGCCGCCCGCACCGTTCTGGTTGACGCTCTGCGTCTGCACCGCGCCCGACGACGAAGTTGCCGTAAAGGCCTGGCCGTTTTGCCGCTGCAGCGCATCCGCATCGGCGAAGGTGGCGATAGGCACCCGCGCGATACGCACTGATTCGCCATTGTTGTAGTTGGCCGAGATATCGCCCTCGGCACTCGTGGTGATTCCCGTGAAACTTCCAGGCGGCACACCGTCCTGAGTTACGCTGTCCACATTGTAGTCGGTGCCGGCATATTGCGTGACGCCCTGCGGCGAATTGAAGTTTCCCAGGTCGAGCTTAATGGCTTGCGCACCGGTCCCGAAATTGGGCGAGGCTGTCAGATCGGCCTCGGTCGTGCTGGTGCCCACGGCGACAGATCCGGTTGCTCCACTCAACGATGCAAGCGTGCCATTGGCATTGAAGGTGACCGTCGCCGACCCGACGAGCGCACCGCCGGTATTGTCTGGCGAGCTCAGAGTCAGCGTCCATGTGTTCGGCGTTCCGGAGACCGGCGCCCAGGTCGTGGTAAGCTGATGCGATTGTCCTGCTGCATCGTAAACCTGCAGTTCGGACGAGAGATTGCTGCTGGTGGTCGGGCCAGCAGGAACATTTGCAAGAAGTTTGATGTTGGCCGTCGCCTGCGGTGCATATTGCGCCTGCGACACCTGAATCGGCACCAGGGCGCTGGTGTCGAGCTGGCCGCCGGTCGCGTTCACCGCCCACCCCTGCAGGAACTCGCCCGAGCTGTTCTGCAGGTAACCATTGGCGTCAACCACGAAATCGCCGGTTCGCGTATAGTAATTCGAATTGCTGAACACCGGGTTTCCGGACGAGGTGGCGCCGTCCTGCTCGGCGACGTTGAAAAAACCTTGCCCGCTAATGGCCAAGGCCAGCGGGTCGGTGCTCTGCTGAATACTGCCCTGCACTTCATTCTGATAATCCGGATGGGCCGCCACGCTGCCTGACTGATTTTGTGTGCGCGTGCTGTTGGTCAGGTAATCCTCGAAGTTGGTTCCAATGGCCTTGAACCCGACGGTCTGGCTGTTGGCCATGTTGTCGCTGATGTTGCCGAACGAAGCGGCCTGCGCATTCAAACCGCTGATCGCCGTGTTCATGGCGCCAAAAAGAGACATAGGCTCAAGCTCCTTAATACTTCGTTGCGCATCGCCGGGATGCGACGGGCTTGTTCAGGAGACAGCATAAGCCGTGCCAGATCTGCTCACAGGCGCAGCAGAGCGATGTTCCCGCAGCAGACGTGCGTTCACGATGTCTCCGCGGCATTTTCTGCCCGGCGGAACATGCCGGCAGCGTTGAAAAGCGCTCGTCCGCCTCTGCGTTGTTGACCACCTGACGGTCCATGAAGACGAGGACTGCAGCTCGTAGACCCATGGCCCGCAAGTTGCTGTGTGTGCCAGGCCGCTATCATAAACATTGCGAGTCCGCCTTGCTCGACAGTCTCACCGCTCCGCCTGCAATCCCCGATGCCGGGGCAGCGCCACAGCCGCAGCAGCAGGCGGGCGGCGCTGCGTTTAGCGCCTTGCTCGGGCGCCTGGATCAGGCCGAAACAAAGATCAAGGGCGGCAGCACCAGCAATGTTTCACCGCCCGGCGCCGAGCCCGCTGCAAGCCCGGACGCGAAGCTCAAGCCTGATCTGTCAACTCAGGTCCATGCACAGCACACGTGGATTGGCTCAACCCCTGCCGGCAGGGCTGAAGCAGCTGCCTCATCCAATCGCACCGCCCCACCACCATCTGCGACGTCAACAACGACGGAAATCTCCTCCTTCGTCTCAGACAAGCTGGCAGACACCAGATCGCCTTCCCTGGCCGAACAGGCCGGTGCCGTCATTCTGCCAACGCCCTTGCCAGAGCCCTCCCCGAAACCACCGCTTCCTGCCCCGCCCTTCCGCGTCGGTGCACCGCTGCCGCCGACCGCGCCGATCAGGCCAAAGATTGCACTCCCCACACGCGCTGCTCCGGCGATCGCCCAAGCGTCTCCAACAGCTCAGGCAATCGTCGCATTAGCCCCATCGGCAATTCCTGCGTTACCGCAACCAAATGCTGCCCCACTCCAGACTAGGAGCGGCGTTCCGGCAGCTTCACCGCGGATCTCCGAACCCTCGCCACCCTCGACGATCGAGTTGCTACAGGTTCCGAAGGGCGTCGCGCGACCTGCAATCAGGGAAGTGTTCACATCGCCGACCTTAGCGACGTCGGCCGCAGCCTTGATTCCCGCGTCAACGCCTGCGAAAGCGCCAGCGGTTTCGCTCAGTGCCTCTGCAACGAACCCGGCGAACGTCGGCAGCGATGCGGCACCACCCCCCGACGCAGCATCCGGTGGACGGCCAGCATCGCCCGTCGAACCGCTGACCACGGATCGGTTGTCATCGGTGGCAAAAATCTCGCCACCGGCTTTCTCCGCCACGCCTCACCCTATCGTCACAACGCCCCTCGCTCGCGAGCCTTCTCCGCTCAAACAACCCAACGTAAAGATTTCAAAGCCGCAGGCGATTTCACCGCCAACTCCCGCGGTCGCGCAGGTCCTGCCGCCACGCCCACCTCCGGTCAGAAATGCCACATCGCCAGAAGACGCTGCTCAACCCAAAGCCAACCCGGCAAGCCAACAGGCTGATGTGGCGCCAACTCCTGGCGCCGCCGCGGCCGCGCCTCACGCCGAAACGATCGAGGCCTCCCTCGTGTCTGCAGGCGCGTTAGCCGCGCCTTCCTACACGCCCGCCAGCACGCCACAAGCGCTGCCACCTGCCCGGGAAACCCCGCCGCCAGCACCCTCGGCCGCAGTCAGCCAAACTGCCGTAAATAGCCACGAGGCAACGCCGCCCCCTGTCGCTCGAACAAGCGTGGCTACAGAGGCCAACCACCCTGCGCCGGCACCTGCAATTGCAGCACTTCCCCCAGATGCGACACTGCCTGCCACACAGACGCAGCCGTCCGCCGCAACATCGGTCACAAGATCGGCGCCGCGCACGCTCCGAACGGCCGCGAGCACGCTCGCACCGCAAAGCGTATCTGCCGCGGACGGCGCTCCGGCCGCGCCGCCTGAGAACGTAACAGTCCCCGCAGCACCCCAGGCCCGCGTCGCCGCCTACCCCGACCAAACACCGGTGCCACACACCGGCACGGCAAAAAACACATCTATCGCCGGCCGACCTGCCGAGCCAACGGCGGCATTGCCGGCGTCCTCAGGCGCGGCTGGGCGGATACCAAACGCGCCGTTACCGGCCGCAGCGCCTTCGCTGCCGGAAGGTCCCGAAAAACCGCCTGGAGCAAAGGCGTCAGACCTGACCGTCGCCGCGGCTAACCCTTCATCTGCCGCCAATGCCTTTTCGCAACTTTTCGCGTCTCAGCCGGTACCCGGGCCTACGCTGGTGCCGACACCGCCAACACCGGCTGCAACGCCTGCGCCCCCGGACACATCGCCGGCACCAGCCGTTCAAATCGCCAACGCGGCAGGGTCGATCGTCATCGACAATCACGGCGCGGGCGGGGTCAGCGTCCATCTCCAGCCGGCCGAGTTGGGCGCCGTGTCGATACGGGTAGCCCGGGCCAACGACGGGAGCGCAAGCGTCGCTGTCACCGCGGAGCGGGGCGCGACCTTGCAAGCGCTGCAAGCGGATCTGGGGCATCTGCATCAGGCGCTCGATCGTGCCGGCGTGTCGGAAAACCGCAGCGTCACCATGCATCTCGCCACCTTTTCCGACACGACGGGCGAACAGGGCGGCCGCAGGGACAACAGCACATCGAACCAGGCCTCGCAGGGCCACGCGAACACAGGTCCTGGCAGCGGCGGAGGCGGCACAGGCAGCAATCCGCACCAGGGCTACCCATCCAGCCAGCACGGCCGAGGCAGCACGCCTGTCTCCAACCAGTATGGCGCCATTCCCGACAACACCTCCCTCCAGCCCGTAGCGCGCTTTGGACACACCGGCATCGACAGAACCGGCATCGACAGCGTCGACATCACAGCATGATCAGGAGCCACCTATGACGACGAGCGCAGTCTCCCTCTCAAGCGCCGCCCAAGCCGCTGCGGCCGCATCGGCTGCCGCCGCAGCCGCGTCGAACACCGGAACCGCAGCGCAATCCGCCGGCAACATCGCCCTCCAGAAACTGGGCGGAAACTTCAATGACTTCCTCAATCTGCTGCTGACGCAATTGAAGAACCAGGATCCCACTTCGCCGATGGACACCAATCAGTTCACCACCGAATTGGTTCAGTTCACCGGCGTCCAACAGGCGGTAGCGACCAACAGCAGCCTCACCGCCCTCATCGGCCTGAACCAGCAGCAGCAATTGCTCGACTCGGCCCAATTCGTCGGCCGCCACGTGACTGTCGCATCTCCTGCGATCGCCCTTCAGAACGGCTCAGGCGAAATCAGTTTCACAGGCACGGCTGGCGAGACAGTCGGCATCGCCATCCTGAACGCCGCCGGCGCGCCAGTCCGCAACGCAACCGTCACGGCGACTGCCGGCACCAACGACTGGACCTGGGACGGCAAGGACGACCAGGGCAACCAGCTGCCGGACGGCGCCTACCGGATCGGCGCCGTGACCCAGGACAGCAGCGGCAACACCACTGCCGTGCCGTTCGACGTCCTTGGCACCGCGACCGGCGTCAGCAACACGGGGAGCGGCGTGGTCCTGCAACTCGGCGCGTTGTCCGTCGGCATCGGCAACCTGCAATCCATCGCGCCATGACCCCGTTCCTGCTAGGAGGTCGTCCCATGACGCTCCGTTGAGCGGGAAGGATGCTGCTTGGACCCGGACGCCCCAACGCCGCCCAAAACCGCCAGCGCCTCCTCGGACGCTCCGCCCGCCTCTCCACCACCGGCCCTTGCGGACACTGCGGAAGGCAAGCGTTTGCGCCACCCCGCCGCGTGGCGGCACTGGGGCCCTTATCTCAGCGAACGCCAATGGGGAACGGTGCGCGAGGACTACAGCGCTAACGGAGACGCCTGGAACTACATCCCACACGACGAGGCACGCAGCCGCGCCTACCGCTGGGGTGAAGACGGCATCGCCGGCTTCTCCGACAACCGCCAGCTCTGGTGCCTCAGCCTCGCACTCTGGAACGGCAACGACGCCATCCTCAAGGAACGCCTTTTCGGCCTGACCAATGAAGAGGGCAACCACGGCGAGGACGTCAAGGAACTCTACTATTTCACGGACGGCATTCCGACGCACGCCTACATGCGGATGCTCTACCGCTATCCGCAGGCAGCCTTTCCCTACCAGCAGCTCATTGACGAAAACCGCCGCAGAGGCCTGAACGATCCCGAATACGAGCTGCTGGATACAGGCATCTTCGACGAAGGCCGCTACTTCGACGCCACCGTCGAATACGCCAAAGCGACGCCCGCCGACATCCTCATGCGGGTCACGCTGACCAACCATGGCCCCGAACAGCATGTGCTGCACGTCCTGCCGCATCTGCTCGCGCGCAACACCTGGTCATACGCGCCGGAAACGCCGCGGCCGCGGCTGCGCGACCTGGGCGCAGGCGTCGTGGAAGCCCTGCGCACCGACCATCCGGCCATGCGCTGGTTTACCGAAAACCCCGATGCACTGCTGTTTTGCGAGAACGAAACCAACCTGCCGCGTGTATTCGGCACCCAGATGTCGGGCATTTTCAAGGATGGCATAGGAGACGCCCTGCTCCACGACGCCACAGCCGCAATTTCCGCCAAGGGTGAAGGCACCAAATGCGCCGCCCACTGGAAGCTCGCCCTGCAGCCGGGCGAAACGCGCGTGCTGCGGCTCCGCTTCCGCCTGGCCTCGATCGAAACCGCGCCCTTCGCTGATTTCGATGCCGTCTTTGCGGCACGCATCGCAGAGACTGAGGAATTCTACGGCGTCCTGCAGACGCGCATTGAAAGTCCGGACGCACGCCTTGTGCAGCGCCAGGCACTCGCCGGCCTTCTCTGGTCGAAACAATTCTATCAACTCGACGTCAAGAAGTGGCTCGACGGCGATCCCAACGAGCCGAAGCCTCCGCCGGGGCGCCAATTCATCCGCAACACGGACTGGCGCCACCTCAACAACGCCGACATCATCACCATGCCCGACACCTGGGAGTATCCCTGGTACGCAGCATGGGACAGCGCCTTTCATGCCGTTGGAATGGCCCTCATCGATCCCGCCTACGCGAAGTCTCAAATGCTTCTGCTGACGCGCGAATGGTATATGCACCCCAACGGCCAGATTCCCGCCTACGAGTGGGAGTTTTCCGACGTGAACCCCCCGGTGCAGGCCTGGGCCGCCTGGCGGATCTATCAGATGGATCGCGAAGCCACCGGCGCCGCCGACCGCGATTTCCTCGAGCGCATCTTCCACAAGCTGATGCTGAACTTCGCGTGGTGGGTGAACCGCAAGGACGAACAGGGCCGCAACATCTTCCAGGGCGGCTTCCTCGGCCTGGATAACATCGGCGTCTTCAACCGCTCCAAACCGCTGCCGACAGGCGGGCAGATCAACCAGGCCGACGGCACCGCCTGGATGGCCATGTATGCGCTAGGCATGCTGCGCATTGCCCTTGACCTGGCCCTGCAGAACCGCGTTTACGAAGATATCGCCAGCAAGTTCTTCGAACATTTCCTGCTGATCGCCGAAGCCATGACACGCATCGATGGCGAGCACGGGCTGTGGGACGAACAGGACCAGTTCTACTACGATGTCCTGACTTTGCCTGACGGCCAAGTGCAGCCGCTCAGGGTACGCTCCATGGTGGGCCTCATTCCCCTCTACGCTGTCGAAGTGCTGGACGCCTCGATCTTCGACAAATTGCCGGTGTTCACCGCGCGGGTGAGATGGCTGTTCGCCAACCGCCCTGACCTCGGCAAACTCGTATCGCGCTGGGCCGAACCGGCGCAGCACGAACAAGGCCAACACCTCGGCGGCCAAGAACGCCATCTGCTCTCCCTCCTGCGCGGCCATCGCATGAAGCAGTTGCTGCGGCGCATGCTGGACGAAACCGAATTCCTCTCCGACCATGGCATCCGTGCGCTCTCACGGGCCCATCTCGCCGCCCCCTACGTGTTCGCCCACGACGGTGTCGACTACAGTATCGACTACGAGCCTGCAGAATCGCAGTCCCATCTGTTCGGCGGCAACAGCAATTGGCGCGGCCCCGTGTGGATGCCGGTCAACTACCTGCTGATCGACTCGTTGCGCGAATTCGATCGCTACTACGGCCCCGACTTCTTCGTCGAATGTCCGGTCGGGTCTGGCAAAATGATGACTTTAGCGCAAATCGCCGATGAACTCGCAAACCGCCTATCGCGGCTATTCCTGCGCGGCGCGGACGGAGCGCGTCCTGCCCTAGGGGCTCACCCGCTCATGCGTACCGATCCACGGTTCCGGGACAATGTGCTCTTCAACGAGTATTTCCACGGTGACACCGGGCAGGGACTTGGAGCTTCGCACCAGACGGGGTGGACGGCGCTGGCGGCTTTGTTGATTGCGAAGTAAAGAAGCATCTTCTTTTTGAAAAACAGAAGCAAAAAACTTCAGTCACATCACGGACGTGAACCGGCCAGGCCCACCCCAAAGGACCAAAAGTTTTTTGGTTCTTTTTTTCAAAAAAGAACTCCTTCCTTCCTTTGCTAGAGACTCCCGCATGAACGACGTCTGGCACCTCCTGCTCCAAGACCGCAGGCTTATCACCTTCCCCCTCGGCCTCCTTCTCGCCATACTCGTCACGCTGCACGTGCTTCTCCGCAAACGTGAAGTAGCGTCTGCCGCAGGGTGGATCGGTTTCGCCTGGTTCGCTCCGGTGTCCGGCGCCATCGCCTACTTCATGTTCGGCGTGAACCGGGTTCAGCGCCGTGCGCAGCGGTTGCGCCCAGACAATCGCCGCCGCGGTGCCCGGTCAAGCGGAACCTCCCCGGACACGCGCCACCACGCCATTTCGGCACTCGAAAAGGGTATTCACCGGATCACCGGTCGCGCCCTGGTTCCGGGCAACGCCGTGCAGATCTATCAAAACGGCGATGAGGGATACCCACCTATCCTGGAGGCGATCGCCGCCGCGAAACAGAGCGTCGGTGTCTCCTACTACATCTTCCGCGACGATGAATGGGGCGGCCGCTTCATCGACGCTCTCGCGGAGGCGAAGGGCCGCGGCGTCGAAGTGCGCGTACTGGTCGATGGCATAGGCGGCGGCTGGCTCACGTCGCCCGCATATCATCACCTTAGGAGGCGCGGCATTCCAGCCGCCCGGTTCCTCCACTCGCTGCTTCCCTGGCGCATGCCTTTTCTCAATCTTCGTACGCACCGCAAGATCCTTGTCGTCGATGGATCCATCGGCTTCACCGGCGGCATGAACGTGGGCGACGAGAATGTCATGGCTACCCACCCGAAAGCGCCCGTGCAGGACACGCATTTCCGCTTCGACGGGCCCGTCGCTTGTCAGCTGACGGAGGCCTTCGCGCAGGATTGGGCTTTCGCAACCGGCGAGGATCTCGACGGTCCCGCATGGTTTCCCACCGTCACAGAAAAGGATGGCGTTCCGGCCCGGGTCGTCGACTCAGGCCCAGACCAGGATATCGAGAAGCTGGAATTCGCCATGCTCCAGGCCGTCGCCTGCGCGCATGAGAGTATTGCGATCATGACTCCCTACTTCCTGCCCGACGACCGCCTGGTGAGCGCCCTGTCACTCGCCGCCATGCGCGGCGTTGCCGTGGATGTCGTCATTCCCGAAAAGAGCGACCAACGCTTTATCGACTGGGCAACACGCGCGAACATCGGCCCCTTGCTCTCAGACGGAGTCCGCATCTGGCGTTGCCCGCCGCCCTTCCGTCATTCCAAAATGATCGCAATCGATCGCAGCTGGTGCATGATCGGCAGCTGCAACTGGGATATCCGCTCCTTCCGCCTCAATTTCGAGCTTTGCGTCGAGTGTTACGACGATCATCTCTCTGGCTTGCTTGTTGATTTCATGACCAGCTGCAGAGGTCCCCGCTTTACCCAAGAGGATCTCGATGCCCGTTCGCTCCCTAGCCGTTTGCGTGATTCACTGACGCGTTTGTTCTTGCCTTATCTGTAGGGAAGGAAGCAGTTCTTTTTTGAAAAAAAGAACCAAAAACTTTTGCGAACTTGGGCTCGGCCTGAACCAGGATCTCGGTCCCACATGGAAAAAGTTTTTGCTTCTTTTTTTCAAAAAAGAAGATCTTTCTTCCTCTTCCAGGTCCGCTTACCTAAGAATGAAAAGCCCAGTCGCGTCATACAAACTGCACGACCCGCCAGGTGGAAAATTAGCGACACCGACCGGTATCGCGCCGGCAATTGTCAGATCAGAGGCCGTGATCGGCACGTCGATTTCGCTGGAGCTTACGAAGGTCGAGGCACGGTAGGCGTTGTTCACGTAGGCATAGCTACCGGCCGTGAACCCTGTGCCCTTGATCTTCAAAGTGCCCCCTGGTCCTCCGCTAGGATAGGAGGCCGGGATCAAACTATTCAGTTTGAACGGAGTCGCGGCCGTATTGTAGTTCGCCACCGCCAACTCCTCGTCCGTCACCGCCAGCGTCTGGGTCGCGCGCTTGACGGTGAGATCACCCGTCCAGGATGAGAGGAGCCAGCCGCTCTCTGGCTTTTCTGAAACAGTCAGGTTTGTGCCTGCATTGTAGAAACCGTCGGATGAAGCAGGCTTCAGCGTGATGGTTCCGGCGCAACCGGGATTGGCATAGACGACCGGCCCGTATTGTGCGGTGAAGCTGCCGGTAATCGTGCTAGCGCTCGCCGGCACAATGAAATTGTGCGACAGCGCGCCGCCGTCGCTCCAGTTTTGGAACAGAAACCGTGAGTTTATGCTGTAGGGCTCGCTCGGCGAGAACCCCGTCAGCGTGTGTGAAGTCCCGGCGTTCCAGCTGCTTCCAAACACATCACTCGTAAAACTTTGCGGCCCCTTGTAGTAGTTGCCGTCTACGGTGAAGTAAAAACCGGCTGGATTGGTCGTAATCGTCGTGATCGGCTGCGTGCTGAAATCGGCAGTGACTGCGTAGGTAGCGGCGCCGTCCGGCACGTAGTCGGATTTGGCATTGGCGCTCAACGGTGCGGATGTCCCTCCCCAGGTCACGAACCCATAGCCGCTCGCCGGCGCGGCAGACAATGTCACGGGCTGTCTGGCTACAAAATAACTGCCCGACGCGCCGCTGTAAGTCTGCGGCGACGGCGAAACCGAGACGGTCCCAGCCCCCGATGGATATACCGTGGCCGAATAGGCGGAGAGTTGGACAAAGTTCGCGGTGTAAACCGTCACCGCGGGCAAGTTCGCCGGTTGCGCCACGTGATTGTTCCCGTGCGTCACCGTGATGCTGTGCGAAGCGGCCGTGCTGTCGTTCCAGCGGCCGTAAACGTAAGTCCCACCTGAGAGAGTTTGCGCAGACACGCCAACAGCAAGCGTGTGCGTCGAATTGAGCGCCCAGTCGTAGACCTGAGGCGTCGTCACGGTCGTGCCGTCAACGACAACGGCGAGGCCAGGCGGATTGCTCGTCACTGTCACGGTCTTCGGCGCCTTGCCATAAAGCCGCTTGATGCCGTCGATGTCGGCAGCGGTGTAGCCAGTGAGGTTTGACAAAGGGATGCCCGCTGGAATGGAGTCCATCACGGGGCCGCCGTTACGGCTGAACGCGAACGGAATGTATTCCATCACTGATGCGTAGTCGAACAGCGTCAGATCCTGGAAATTGTCGGAGAGCTGGTTGAAGTTGTCCTCGGAGCCTTTGATGACGTTACCGAAGTTGACCGTGACGAAACTGCTGCGATCGGGACGCGACTGCTCGTGATAGAGACCCACGACATGCCCCATTTCGTGCAGCAATGTGCCAAGATTGCAGCTGCCGGAGCCGCCTGTCGTCTGCATGCCGCCGACACGCCCCACGTTGGACTCACATTGGCCACTGAAATTGTTGGGGTCGAAGTCGAAGCTCACGTAGTCGGTTTGCGTGGTGCGTTTGACGAACTGGATCGTCCCCTTGAATGTCGTGTTGAAAGCCGCCAAAGCGGCATCGAGCTGGGTCGCAGCCGACGTCACCACATAGGGGATCGAGGCCACGCCAGCTGAGTTCTTCGGCCACAGGAACTGCGAGTAGGCGACACCCACCGACAAGGCATGAGAACCACCGTTCCGCGATGGAAACGGCGCCACGTGATCGAGGAGAATGTCGCCTTCGAAGAGCTTTTTGTCGCCATCGACGACATAAATCACCGGGCGGCCGCGAAACAGCCCTTGCTCATGAGGCGTGCTCGCCGCCTGCGCCATCACGGGATGCGCGAGGAGCGTGGCCGTGAGAGCGAGTATGCGCTGAGATGCAGACATCGGGAATCCCTGCAGGTTTTCCCTTCGTTACCACATCTCCTCTCGCCGAAGAACGAACGCTGAAGACCTAGGCACTTCGACCGAGATCTCCAGCCAACGTCCATTCAGTACATGTGCTGGCCGCCGTTGATCGAGAGCGTGGCGCCTGTGACGAAATCCGCATCGTCGGCCGTCAGGAACGCAACGCCGCGGGCAATGTCGTCCGCCCGTCCCAGCCGGCCCATGGGGATGCGTGCGATGATCTTGTGCAGCACATCTTCCGGAACGGCGCGCACCATGTCCGTATCCACATAGCCAGGCGCGATGGCGTTCACAGTGATGCCGAAGCGCGCGCCTTCCTGCGCAAGCGCCTTCGTAAAGCCATGAATGCCCGACTTCGCCGCGGCGTAATTGACCTGCCCATACTGGCCGGCCTGGCCATTGATGGAACCGACGTTCACGATGCGCCCGAACTTCTTCGAGCGCATGGCATCGAAGGTCAGCTTGCAAAGATTGAAGCAGGAGCCGAGGTTGGTATCGATCACGGCATCCCACATGTCGCGCGTCATCTTGGCCATGACCCCGTCGCGTGTGATGCCGGCATTGTTCACCAGTATCTCGATCGGCCCGTGCTCTTCGTGGATGCGCGCGACAGCCTTTTCACAGGCTGCGAAGTCGCCGGCGTCGAACTTGAGCGTGGCGATGCCTGTCTCGGCATGGAAGGCCTCCGCCGCGGCATCGTTGCCGGCGTAGCTCGCAACGACTGTTCGCCCGGCCGCTTTCAACGCCGTGCTGATGGCAGATCCGATACCCCTGCTTCCTCCAGTAACCAATGCAACGCGTGCCATATTCAGCTCCCTTTTGGGTTCGTTTCCGCCAACCTGTATCTAAGCCCGTCAAGACCAACGACGCCAGGGTGCATCGCCTTTCCGCCGAACACGTTGGCAGCATGGCAGCCGCGCGGCACATTGACGGGAAATGCCGAGGAGTTCGAAACGATGGCCAACACGAACACAACGCGGGAGCCGGTGCTCGCCCGGGTCACTGCCGGGTTCGTCTATCTGTTTGAACGGCTGCTGCCGGACCCGTTCGTATTTGCGATCCTGCTCAGCCTCATCACTGCGGCTCTCGCGTTGGCTGTTGCACCGCACCACAGAGTGCCGGAAGTCCTGAGCGCCTGGTATGCCGGCATCTTCCAGATCTTTCCATTCGCCTTCCAGATGGTGCTCATTCTCGTCACCGGTTACGCGCTGAGCACCTCGGCGCCCGTCGCAAGGCTGCTTAAAGCACTGGCCGGTATCCCACAAAGCCCGCCGCAGGCCGTCGCTATGGCTGTCGTGGTTTCGATGTTTGCGAACCTTCTTAACTGGGGCTTCGGACTTGTGGTTTCGGCCATGCTCGCGCGCGAAATCGCCAAGCGCATGAGGATCGATTTCGCCTGGCTGATGGCTGCCGCCTACACCGGATTCTTGATGTTCCCTCCTGGCATCTCGAGTTCCATCGCACTGGCTGAGGCAACACCGGGATCGCCGCTCAACATCACGCAGAAGGTCACCGGGCAGATTGTGCCCCTCGCCGACACGCTCCTCCCCTCCTTCAACATCGTGCCCGTCATCGTGCTGCTGATCGTTATGCCGCTGATCTTCATGGCCATGGGACCAGCCACGGCCGACATCGTGCCTGCCGACTCGGCCCGCCTTGCCGCGGAGGACGCCCGCCCGCCACCATCTGTTGAAATCCAGGGTCTCGCCGGCATCATGGACCGTGCCTGGATCCTTAACCTCGCCATTGCAGCGGCAGCGTTCGGCTACTTCGGCATGCAGATGGCCAGAGGCACATTCCACCTGGACATCAATGCGCTGATCCTGATTTTCCTCGCGCTCGGCCTGGTGCTTCACTGGCGGCCCATCGCCTACGCCGGCGCCATCCAGAGCGCCGCCCGCATCACCGGTTCGCTGCTCCTGCAGTATCCCCTCTACGGCGGGATCATGGGCATCATGACAACCACGGGTCTGGCCGGCATCATCGCCGAAGTCTTCATTCATATCTCCAGCGCGCGCACCTTGCCCTTCTGGGGCTTCGTCTCCTCCATCGTCATCAGCCTGTTCGTGCCGAGCGGCGGCGGCCATTGGGCCGTGCAAGGCCCTTTCATCGTCCCTGCCGCTGCAGCCCTGCACGTCTCCCAGGCATCGGCCGCGATGTCGGTCGGCTATGGCGAAGGCGTCGCCAACATGATCCAGCCCTTTTGGGCATTGCCGCTGCTGGCCATCGCAGGCATCGGCATGCGCCGGGTGATGGGGTTCACGGTGATCAGCTTCTTCGTCTCGCTGATCGTCTTCGGGGGCTCGCTGCTCTTTTTGGTGCCTTAAGATAGGGAGGGAAGGCCAGGGGCTCTGCCCCTGGACCCCGCTGGGGCCTGGAGGCCCCAGACCCCCGTTCCTTAAGTCGGGGCTAACTCGGGCGAAGCCCACATCGAGAAATGGGGTCTGGGGACGAGTCCCCAGCAGGGTCCAGGGGCAGAGCCCCTGGCCTGACTTCCTTTGTCTAAATCAACGACCCTCAAGGACCATAAAGAGGCGAGAACCCCTGGTTACGGACCTCTGTAGCCGGCGTGCAGGCGAAGCTGGAGGCGGCGGTTTGCGTGCCGCCCGTGTAGTTGCTGTAGGCGGGATACAGGCAAAGCGGACGCTGGAAGGCCACGCCGCTCGCCGGATTGTCGTTGACGTATTTGGTGGCAACGATCTTGGTGGGTGCGACACCCCCTTCAACCCATGCAATCAACGCGCCGAGCGCGTCATCGGAAGGGTTAAGCGGCTGCGGCGAAGGCACGGTCAAGTTGCCGAAAACATTGGCGCCTGGGCCGCCGCTACAGTGCCACATGCCTGGCACCATAAAGAGACGGAGGTAGCTCTCGGCGGCCGGATCGGCGTAGGCAACGGCGTTGAAGTAGTCGATCGCGGTAGCGCTGGGGATCAGCGGGTCGGCGTAGCCGGCGTACATCAGCATCTTGGCGCCATGCGCGTTGAAGGCGGACAGATCGGTGCTGTTCGCATTCAGCACGCCGGCAAAAGTGCTGTTCCCGACTGGCGTATTATCGATATCGAGAATTCGCGCGCGGATTTCGCCTTCGAGCGCTGTCGTGGTGGTGAACAGATGCTGCCAGTTGAAGTGCTTTCCGGCAGCCCAGTACATCAGGCTGTCGAAAGCGGGTTCTGTGCCGGATTGCTGCCAGGGCAGTCCGAGGTTCCCGACGAACCCGTTGGCAGCGCTCAGGGCCACCGGCTCCTCGGTGCCACGCTCTGCGCCAGGATACAGGCGATGACCGTGCTGGTCGGTCGCGCCTGTCCAATCGACATTCATGGCCGTCGCCTGATCGGCCGAAAGGCAGGTGCAGCTCGTGGCATTCGGGTCGGTGCAGGGCACTTCGCCGGTGGCGCCCGTGCACATCAGCGTTTTGGCGTCCGTGGTGCAGGAGGCGGGCCTGGTGAGGAAGTCGTCGGTGGCGAGCCCGCCGTCGGTGCCGGCGCATTGCTTCAGCACGGCCGAGTGCGCAAGCGCCAGAGCCGCGTTGGTCAGATAGGCGCTCGGCGAGAAATGCGTCGCCTCATAAACAGCGGCGCCGGTGAGATGCAGGTGCGTGCGGTTATGCGCCGGAGCACCGGCGAGGATGCCGTCGTAATCGTCAGGGAAGCGCTGGCTTTCCATCAACGCCTGCTGGCCGCCTGTCGAGCAGCCCGAGAAATAGGAGTGGGCCGGCTTCTGGGCGTAGTAGGCGGCGACGAGTTGCTTCGCCGCGACCGTCATCAAATGGGTCGCCGCGTAGCCGAAATCCTCGATGGCAGCGGGGTCGCGGAACAGGCCGCCCGGCTTGCCGCCGAACCCGGTATCGTTGCCGCAATAGAGGCTGTTGCACCCGAAAAGGATGCCTGTGCCCATGTCGGTGTTCGCGGCGGCGAAGCCTTCCAGCAGGCCGAGCTGCAAGGAGCTGTAGCTGATGCTGCCTGCGAATCCGCCATTCCCGTAGCCGAGATAGCGGCCGTTCCAGTTCGCTTCCGGCATCCAGATTTCGACCGCGGATTGCGACTGATGCGGATTGCCGTTCGAGGAAACAACGGCCGACACCCGGCAGAAGGCAGGCAAGCCGGTGATGGGCGTTCCACCACCGGGCGGCGTGAAGGTGCCACTCGTCTCATCGACTGCGGCGAGCGAAACGACTTTCGCTGATCCGCCAAGGGTGAGCTTGCTGTTGGCAAGATCGGTGCACGTCGATGCCATCGCCGATCCGGAAAACGCCGCCGCACCAGCCAGGCCAAGCGCGAGCGTGAACGCCGCCGTTACCGGCGTGCATTTAGAATTCATTGTACCTCCCTAAACTCTTTTGCAAAATGCTAACGTTTCTCCAGCCGGGCCGCAAGCCACCTCCAGGCGCCTGAACTGCCTCGGCTTCCTGGCCGGATACCCCGATGCTATAGGCCGCCAAGATGGACGACCTCACCCCTCCTCACCCGGCGCTGCTGCCAGCAGGCATGCGTGATCTGTTGCCACCGGACGCTCAAACCGAAGCGGCCTCGGTGGAGGCGGTCATGCGGGTCTTCGCCAGCCACGGCTATGACCGGGTTAAACCGCCGCTTCTCGAATTCGAGGACACGCTGCTCGCCGGCTCCGGCGCCGCGGTCTCGGACCAGATATTCCGCATCATGGATCCGGACAGCCACCGCATGATGGCGCTGCGTGCCGACATGACCCCGCAGATCGCCCGCATCGCGGCGACCAGGCTCGCCCGCAGCCCACGCCCCCTCCGCCTCGCCTACGCTGGCGAATGCATCCGCGTGCGCACGCAGCGTGACTCGGACCGCGAGGTCCCGCAGGCAGGCATCGAAATGTTCGGCGTGGATACCCCGGAGGCGGACGCCGAGGTCATGCTCGTCGGTGCCGAGGCGCTCGCGGCGATCGGCCTGGGACGGCTCAGCCTCGACCTGACACTCCCTGCCCTGACGCCCGCCCTTCTGGACGAGGCCGGCGTCACCGGTGCCGAACGCCAGCGCCTGGCACGCGCACTCGACCGCAAGGACGCCGCCGAAGTCGCCGCCCACGGCGGAAGCCTTGCTCCCATGCTCGGCGACCTGTTGCTGGCAGCAGGGCCAGCAGCACAGGCCATTGCCGCGCTCGCGAAAGCAGACCTGCCTGCTTCGATCCGCCCCTTGGCCGAGCGGCTGACAGCAGTCGTCAGGATCCTCAACGCCCACGCGCCTTCGCTGCGCATCACAGTCGACCCGCTCGAATTCCGCGGCTTCCGCTACCATACCGGCATCGCCGTCACAGTCTTCGCGCCCGGCCGCCACGAGGAACTGGGCCGCGGCGGCCGCTACCTCAGCGACGGCGAACCAGCCACCGGCCTGACCCTCTATGCCGACGCCGTCCTGCGTGCGGCGCCGAAGCTGGCACGCGGCCCAAGCATCTATCTTCCTTATGGGACGCCGCCCGACACGGCGGCCGCATACCACGCAAGACATTTCGCCACCATCGCGTCACTCGACCCGAACGACGATGCCGATGCCGAAGCCTTGCGCCTGCAATGCACCCACATCCATCGCGACGGCGACGCCCGCGAGTTAGAAGGTTAGCCCATGGCCAACGTGGCAGTGATCGGCGCGCAATGGGGCGACGAGGGCAAAGGCAAGGTCGTGGACTGGCTCGCCAGCCGCGCCGACATCGTCGTGCGCTTCCAAGGCGGCCACAACGCCGGCCACACGCTTGTGGTCGGCAACGAAACCTACAAGCTCTCGCTTCTGCCAAGCGGCCTGGTGCGCGGCAAGCTCGGCATCATCGGCAACGGCGTGGTGGTGGATCCCGAGGCGCTGCTCGCCGAAATCGCGCGTGTCGAAGCACAAGGCCTGAAAGTCACACCCGACACGCTGCGCATCGCAGAGAACGCCACCCTCATCCTGCCCCTTCACGGCGCCATCGACCGCGCTCGCGAAGCCGCACGCGGCGAGCACAAGATCGGTACGACAGGCCGCGGCATCGGCCCCGCCTACGAGGATAAGGTCGCCAGGCGCGCCATACGCGCCTGCGATCTCGCCGAGCCGCAAACCCTTTCCGACAAGCTCGACGAGCTTCTCCTTCACCACAACACGCTGCTGGTCGGCCTCGGCGCCGAGCCGTTCGAGAAGCAAGCGCTGCTCGACGCACTCCTTGCCCTGGCGCCGAAACTCCTCCCCTTCATCGAGCCGGTCTGGGAACGGCTCGATGCGGCACGCCGCGACGGCAAGCGCATCCTGTTCGAAGGCGCCCAGGCCGTGATGCTCGACGTGGACCACGGCACCTACCCGTTCGTGACCAGCAGCAACACGGTGGCCGCCACCGCTGCCTCAGGCTCCGGCGTCGGGCCCGGAACGGTCGGTTTCGTTCTCGGCATCGCCAAGGCCTACACCACGCGCGTGGGATCGGGACCTTTCCCGACCGAACTGTCCAACGAAACCGGCCAATTGCTTGGCACCCGCGGCCACGAATTCGGCACCGTCACCGGCCGCCCCCGCCGCTGCGGCTGGTTCGACGCCGCCCTCGTGCGTCAGGCCGTGAAGGTCGGCGGCGTCCAAGGCCTGGCGCTCACGAAGCTGGACGTGCTGGACGGCTTTCCGGAACTGAAGATCTGCACCGGCTACACCATAGACGGCGCCCACTTTCGCCATCTGCCCGCGGCACAAGGCGCCCAAGCCGCTGCCAAGCCAATCTACGAAACGATAGAAGGCTGGCCCGGCTCCACCCGCGGTGCACGCTCATGGGCCGACCTGCCTGCACCCGCCATCAAATACGTGCGCCGCATCGAGGAACTGGTGGAGGCCCCCGTTACCCTGCTATCCACGAGTCCGGAACGAGACGATACCATTCTGGTGCGAGACCCGTTTCAGAACTGAGGTAACATGCGCGCTTTCATTGCGATTACGGCCAGCCTCTGCCTCTCGACTGCAGCCTTCGCTGGTCCGGCCGAAGATGCTGTCATGCAGCCGATCAACAAATTCATCGCGTCGCTCAACACCGGCGACACCAAGGCGACGGTCTCCACCATGACCGCGACTCAGTCGATCACCGACGAATTCGCGCCCTATCATTGGGTGGGCCCGAACGCCCTCACAAGCTGGCTGGCCGGCGACGCCGCCGACATGAAGGCGCACGGCGTATCCAACGGCAGCATCGCCATCGACAAGCCCCTCACCCTCTCGATCTCCGGCGAACACGCCTACGTGGTTGTTCCCACGACCTATAGTTACAATGCCAAGGGCCAGAAAACGACGGAGAAGGCCCTGTTCACCATGTCTTTGGAAAAGACCGGAGCCGGCTGGCTGATCGGCTCCTGGAGCTACGGGCTGGAGTAGCCCAGCGGGGGCGAACGCCCCGTCGGGCTACCAACCGACTGACTAGTGAGGCTGAGCGTCAGCAGGCGGTGGCGGAGCTGCCTGCTGTTGCTGTGCCGCAGCCGCTGCAGCCTCCTTGCGGTGCTTGACCTTCTCATGATGCCCGATAGCGCAACCCGCTGCCGCGCCAAGTACGGCATGATGCCCGGCGACATGCCCGGCTACGCCACCGACCGCCGCTCCAGTCAGGCACCCTGCATTCGCCGCCATCGGCGCTGCGGTGAGCAGCAGCGTAAACGCGGTGTATTTTGCCAGCTTCATGAACTTGTATCCTTTCGAAAACGCGGCCGTTGCTGCGTTGGGGTGAGAACGCTGAAGGAAGGCATAAGGAAGCAGTTCTTTTTTGTAAAAAAGAACCAAAAAACTTTTGCGATGTGGGACCGAGATCGTGGGAACGCCCAGCCTCAAGGTCCCAAAGTTTTTTGCTTCTTCTTTTCAAAAAAGAAGGCCTTGCCTTTCCCTAAAACTCCAACTCCAACCCTACCCCCAAAGCCTGGTTCGGCGGAATATGCAGCCACTCGACAAGCGACAATCCCGTTCGCCCGAGAAACAGGAACATATGCTGCTCCAGCCGGCTCCAGAAACGAGCGGCCTCGCACGCGACCGGCTGTGGCAGCATGAACACCGCATCGTTCCACTCGAACGGCAAGGCCTTTGGCAGCACGTCATCGACATGCGGCAGTTCCATGAAACCGAAGCGCGCCTCAGCGGAGAAAAGCCCGTTGCCGAGTTCGCGCACTTGCACGCGTTCGGCCTCGGACACGAATGGCGTGCGCGTATTTTGGATGCGAAGGAGCAGCACGTTTTCATAGCGGCAATTCGCGAGCAGCCAATGGTGGCAGCCTACCAGGGGCACGCGATCTAGATCGAAGGTCAGGAAAACCACGCTGCCTGCCCGCCGCCGTTCCCACGACACCATGTTACGGCTGAAATCGGTGGTCGCCATGGACCAGTTGCCGAGCGCCTTCAGGTAACGCGCGCGTCCATCCGTCCAAACAGCAAGCAGGATGAAAACCACCGACGCGATGGCGAGCGGGACCCAGGCTCCTTCAGGAATCTTCACGATGTTGGCGCCGAGAAACGCGACATCGAAGAGGAGGAAAGCGATGAGCAAGGGCAACGCGTAAGCGAGCGGCCACTGCCACACACGCCGCATGACGATGAAAAACACGATGGAGGTGATGGTCATGGTGCCGATCACGGCAAGCCCATAAGCATTGCCGAGCGCGCCCGAGGACCGGAAGCCCAGAACCATCGCCAGGCACCCGATCATCAGGAAGTAGTTGACCACCGGCATATAGACCTGCCCCTGGTTCTCTACCGAGGTGTGCAGGATCCTGTAGCGGGGCGCCAACCCCATGATAACCGCCTGCCGAGTGACGGAAAAGGCACCCGAAATCAGCGCCTGGCTTGCGATGATCGTGGCGACCGTCGAAAGCGCCACCATAGGGAACAGGCCCCAATGCGGCACCAGCGCGAAGAACGGTGCGTCCGCTCCCTTGGGATCGTGGAGCAGAAGGGCGCCTTGGCCCAGGTAGTTCAGCATCAGGCCGGGCAGCACGATCCCATACCATGACAGGATGATCGGCTTTCGGCCGAAATGTCCCATGTCGGCGAACAGCGCCTCGACGCCCGAAAAGGCGAGCACGACCGCGCCGAGAGTCAGATAGCCCGCCCAGCCGTGTGTGAAGAGGAAGCGCACTGCCGCCGCCGGGTTCAGACAGTCGATCGCCACCGGATGCGAGACCAGCGATGCCACGCCGAGGCAGCCGATGGCCGCGAACCACAGCAGCATCACCGGCCCGAACAGCTTGCCCACCCGCTCGGTGCCGCGGTGCTGGAACAAAAACAATGCAAACAGGATGCCCGCCGCGATCGGCAGGATGTAGGGCTTGAACACGTCCGTGGCGACGTTCAGCCCCTCGACGGCCGACAGCACCGAAATGGCCGGCGTGATCATGCCGTCGCCGTAAAGCAGCGCCGCCGCGAACAGCACAAGCAGCACGAGAGCACCGGGCCGGACGCCGACCGCCGGCGGTTCTTTCGACTCGATCAGGCCGAGCATGGCGAGTGTTCCACCCTCGCCATCGTGGTCCGCCCGCATGACGAACACCGTGTATTTGATGCAAACGGCGAGGATCACCGACCAGACGATTAGCGCCATGATGCCGGTAATCGCCGCCGGATCCTTCCCGAACGCCGGCTGGTCCTGGAACACCTGCCTTACCGCATAAAGCGGGCTCGTCCCGATATCGCCGAACACCACCCCGAGCGCTCCCAGCATCAGCTTGGGAAGCGGCTTGCCTTTGCTCATCAGACCCCCTCGGCCGGCCCAAGCGGCGCCGCGAGGCAAACCCTAGGTGAACAGCAAGGTTGCCACGACCCCGGCCGATCCGAATCGGCGTGGGCGAATCGGGCAACATCGGTCTACGCTCGGATCAAACCATGAACAAAGCGCGTTTATGACCGATCAGGACATCCTCAAGGCGACAGCGGCGTTGGGTCTCGCCTTGCTTGCACTCTGCGTCGTGCTCGCCTGGCGGACCCTGCAGGTGGCGAAAGGCGGCGACTCGCTCCAGCGAATCCGGCTTCTCGCCGAGCAGATCCTGGCCCAGCAGCGCGGCGACGCAGAAGGCGCGCGCATGGTGATAGGCAACACGCGATTTGCCATGGAGCAGAGGCTGTCCGACCTCACGGCCGGCCTGGCGCGCGGCCAGGCCGAAGCACGCATCCTCTTCGAAACCAAACTGCGCGAAATGGCAGACCAGAGCGCGCGCGGCCTCGCCGACATCCACCGCAGCGTCAACGAGCAACTGCACGAGGCTGTCGAAAAGCAGATGCAGACCAGCTTCGCCCGCGTGATCGAGCAGTTCTCCGCCATCCAGCAGGCGCTCGGCGACGTGCAGGCCGTCGCCGCCCAGGTCGGCGACCTCAGGCGCGTCTTCGCAAGCCCGCGCCACCGCGGCGCATGGGGTGAAACGCAGCTCCGCGCCCTTCTCGACGACGTGCTGCCGGACGGCTACGTCGCCAACGCCCGCCTTCGCGACGGCAGCCTGGAGGTCGTGGAGTTCGCCGTACGCATGCCGATGCGAGGCGGTCCGCCCCTTCTCCTCGCCATCGACTGCAAATTTCCGCTGAGCGACTACGAGCGCCTGATCGACGCGGCCGATGCCGCCGACGCCACCGCCGAGCGGGCAGCCCGCCGCGCCCTCGAGACGAGCCTCCGCCTCGAGGCGAAGCGCATCGCCGGCAAATATATCGTCCCGCCGGCCACGGTTGAGTTCGCCATCATGTATCTGCCGAGCGACGGCCTCTACGCCGAAGCCGCACGCATCCCCGGCCTGGTCGACGAGTTAGGGCGGTCGCAACGCGTCATGGTCATGGGCCCGAGCCTGCTGCCCGCCCTTCTGCGCACCGTTCAACTCGGCGCCGTGACCCTGGCGCTTGAGCAGAAGGCGGCGCAGATCGTCCAGCTTCTCGGCGCCACGAAGCAGGAGATGCTCACCATGGATGCGGTCCTGGAGCGCCTCGCCAAGAATGCCGGCGCGATGGCGAGCTCGATCGAGGAGGCGCGCCGCCGCACCCGCGTCGTGCGCACCAAGCTGAGCGGCATCGAAGCCGCGGGCGAGGACAGCGCAAGAGAGATCCTCGAGCTGGAAGCCCCCTGAAGCCCGCCGCCTATCGCCTCGCCACGACAAAGAGGCGCGGAAACGGCAGCAGCACGCTCCCGTCCTCAGCCGGCGTGAAGGCTTTCGACAGAGCCTCCCTGTAGCGCCGCAGGAATTCGCTCCGCTCCTCAGGGCTCAAGGGCGTGAGGAACGGCCGAAGTCCGCTACCCCTGAACCACTCGACCACAGCATCCACTCCAGCGAGCGGGTGGTGATACACCGTTCGCCAGACATCCACCTCCGATGCCCGGGGCCGCAAAAGGCCATAATACCACCCGGGCTGCTCGAGGGCCGGTCGCCCCGCCAACGCCGCCGCAAGTTTTCCGGCCCAGGGTCCGGAGCGTGCCACGTCCCGCATGAGCACGTGGGCAGGCTCATCGAGATTGTCCGGCATCTGGATGGCCAGGCTTCCCCCAGGGGCAAGCCGTTCCATTAACCTCGCAAACAGCAGCGCGTGATCCGGCACCCACTGCAGGGAGGCGTTCGCCAGAACCACGCCGGCCGGCGCGAGCGGCTCCCACTGCTCGATGGCACCAACTTCGAACCGGCAACGGGGCAGCCTCTCACGGGCCGCCGCAATCATCTCCGGCGAGCTGTCCAGCCCCTCGATCTCCGCTCCAGGATAACGGGCCGCCAGCATTTCGGTGGAGTTTCCCGGACCGCAACCGAGATCTGCCGCCGTGCGGACATCGTCGCTTCTAACGGCAGCGAGCAAGTCGCGTATCGGACGATTCCGCTGATCCTCGAAAACGGAATACTGGCTCGGCGACCAGCGCGCGAAACCGATCATGCGCCAACGATCCTCATCTATTTTAACTCATTGCTGTATCGCAACTTCATGCGCCTTCTGTATGCGATGACAATTCGAAGACACTTTCGCCATGTAACATTCAGGATGGACCTCTTCTTCACTCTGTGTCATCACGCTTGCAGATGCTCACGCGCGTTGCAGACCAACGGACGCGGGCTCTCCGAAAGAAGGACGACGTTTTGTTTCCTGCTGCGGTTATCTACAAAGTTTTTTCCCACTATCGTGCCGGCCGACGACTCCGCGAAATATCCACAGTCGTCGTTTTTGCAACCATTGCATGCCTTCCGATTGCAGCTTTTGCGCGAAGCAGCGCGCAAACAGATCGCGCGTGCCGGCTGGACTCCGCCGACAACGCTCTCCTGCAACAGGCCGCGGCTGCTGCAAGTTCAGCGTGCCAGGGTGCGCAGACGGGCACCGATGCCGCCTGCCAAACAGCACAGGCACAATGGCGCGCCATCGAGCAGGATTTGTGCTCAAGCGATCCCTGCACCCTGGATATGCCAGGCATTCAGATCATCGAGAATCGCGTGACAGCGGAAAGCATCGAAGGCTTCCTGCAAGTCGCAGCGGAAATCAGCGAGTCGGGTGGCGGGGAAATCGGCAGCTTCCGCTGGATGATGAACGCCCAGGGGGGCCGCACCGGCGGCCGCATGGTAAGACTGACTGCGCAAGGTCTCATGACAATCCCCGTCGCCATGCCCGCAAGCATCCCACCCACCGACGCAGCGCTCATCGTCAAGGCCATGCGCATCATCCGCCGCCACGAAATGCGCCATCGCGACGCCTTCTACGCCGTAGCGCGAAACGCCTGCGTCGAAATGAACCAGCGCACCGGCGACACCAACGACATTCTGCGCAAATATTTCTGCGAAACCGGCCCAGGCAGCAACGCGGCCGAACAGCAGAGGGTCGATCTCATCGACGGCACGACGAAACTCGTGGTCGCGGCAGATGGTACGAAGGACATTCAGACGCGTAGCGCTTACCACGATGTGGATAGCTACGTGACGGCTGGGCTTTGTAACTAGAAGGAAGAAAGTTCTTTTTTGAAAAAAAGAACCAAAAAACTTTCGCGACGTTGGGCTGGGCTTGCGTAAGTGCCGGGCCAATAGGTCCAAAAGTTTTTTGCTTCTTTTTTTCAAAAAAGAAGACCTTCCTTTCCTACTCCCTAAACAGCGCCTCAATAGCAGCAGCCAAACCAAAAATCCGCTCATCAGCCAATCCAGGCCCAGCCAGCATAAGCGCCGCAGGCGGATCGCCTGGCGCGTGGCACGGGATGGAAATGGCGCAGCCGTCAACGAAGTTCACGACGGAAGGATTGCGCAGGATGATGCCGTTGAGGCGCTTGTAATCGGCGTCGTCCGCAAAAGCGGCGATCGATGGCGGCGCGATGGGAACGGTCGGCATGAGCAGCGCGTCATAGGGCGCCATCTCGGCTTCGAACATCGCAATGATGCCTGCGCGGGCCTCGCAAAGTTGGATGTAGTCGGCGACCGGCATGGTGGCGCCAGGCGTGATCCGGCTGGCCACGCGGGGATCGAAGCGGTCGCCATGTGCGGCGAGCATGTCGCGGTGGAACGCATAGGCTTCGGGCACGGCGAACCCGCCACGCACGTGCACGCCGTCGATCGCTGCAAGCGACGCCATGTGCCGGCGGTCGATGAGCACACCGGCGCGGTCGAGCCGTTCCACGGCGCGGTCGATGGCGCGTTCGGTGGGTGCATCGAAAAAGTCGAGGCCGACATTGGTCGGCAGAACGAGGCGAAGGCCATCTGGCGTCTGCGCTTTCAAAGTAGGCCTGTCCACGCCTGCCAGAATGGCATCGATGGCCGCGCAGCAGGCGACGCTGCCGGCGAGTGGCCCAATCGAATCCAGTGACGGGGACAGCGGCAGACAGCCCCGCGTCGAAACACGCCGCGCGGTCGGCTTGTAGCCGGTGATGCCGCAGAAGGCCGCCGGTATGCGGCACGAACCGCCGGTATCCGTGCCGATGCCGGCGAGCGCCATGCCGTCCGACACCGACACAGCGGCACCGGACGAGCTGCCGCCGGGAATGCGGCCGGTCGTGCGATCGAAAGGCGACAGCGGCGTGCCGTAATGCGGATTGATGCCGACGCCGCTAAAGGCGAATTCGGTCATGTTCGTCCGGCCGACGAGAACGAGCCCCGCAGCAAGCAGCCGCCCTACGATGACCGCGTGAGCGCTCGCAGGCGGCGCATCGGCAAGCACCACCGAGCCGGCCGTCGTCGTCTCACCCGAAACGTCGAAAAGATCCTTGATGCTGATGGGAATGCCGGCGAAAGGCCCCGGTGCCCGGCCGGCGCGGCGCAGCGCGTCCATGGCATCGGCGGAGGCACGCGCCTGCTCCGGATAGGCCTTGATGAAAGCGCGCTGCCCTTCCCCCGATGGGTCCGCAATGCGCGCTAGACAGCCTTCGACCAGGTCGCGGCTGGTGATGCGGCCAAACTCCAGCGCCGCGCGGGCTTCTTCGATCAGCATGTTGATACGCCTATTGAATTTCGATGGCGGCGATGTTGTGCACGCGCCGCGCGGCCCGGCGATCGCCGGGCACGATGAGCTCCGGCTGCGGCAGCGGCTTGCCATCCTGCGTCGTCGCGATGATCACCTGCTTGCCCTCGAACGCCGGATCGAGTTCCGCAATCGACAGCGCCACCGCATACCCATCCTGACCACGCACCAGCACGACATGCTGAAGATGCGTCTTCCGGCCGGGCAGGTCCTGCCACCCCGCGGCATCGAGGATCGGCCACAGCAGCGTGCCACTGAACTTCATCGTTCCCGCATCGGGCTTCGCCGACGCCGAAACATCGACGGTTGCCACCGGCAAGGCCGCGATGTCGGCCGGCGCCAGGCTGCGCGGATGCGCGATCTTCCCCGACAGAACGATCGGCGCGCCAGGCGAACTGGCCGGCGCAGGCGGCGGCATCTGCGCCGCAGCCGCCGTGCTGGTCACGACCAGCAGTGCCACGGCAGCAGCGCGCATCCTACTTCGCCACCATCACATCGGACGCCTTGATCACTGCCCAGGCCTCATCCCCAACCTTCAACGCCAGATCGTCGATCGCCTCGTTGGTAATGGACGAATGCACCGTGACACCGTTGCCGATATCGATGTGCACATGGCCTGTAGTTTGGCCTTTTTCGACAGAGGTGATGCGGCCCTTGATCTGGTTGCGGGCGCTGAGTTTCATCTTGGTGAACTCCCTTGCTTGGAGAAAAAAGAAAGCAGTTCTTTTTTAGAAAAAAGAACCAAAAAACTTTTGGGAATTTGGGCTGGGCCTGTCCTCACGCGCGTTACCAGGTAGTAAAAAGTTTTTTGCTTCTTTTCTTCAAAAAAGAAGTCCTTCCTACCCCCCGTAAAAAACCTTCTCACCCAACTCCCGCATATGCAGAACCATCTCGTCCGGCCGCTCCTGCTCAGGCAGCCGGACATGCGCCTCGGTAACCTCTGCGGCGACCAGATGATGATCGCCGAACTCCAGGATGGCCAGCACAGCGCACTCCACCACGGCGACAGCATTGTCCAGCAGCGGCAAGCCGCTCCGTGCGCGGGAAATGCGCCAGCCGGACAGCAGCCCGTCCTCCATGATCGGGTTGCCATCGCGCAGCGCAATGGCCTCTCCGGCATCGTCCCGCCCGAGCATGTGAACGGCAAAGCGCTGGGTGGCGCGAACGGCGGCATACAGCAGCCCCTCGATCGGCAACGCAACCGCGATCAGCGGCGGCTTGAACGAGGTCTGTGTCACCCAGTGCGCCGTCTGCGCGGCAATGCCGCCCTGGGCGTCCAGCGCGGTCACGACATGGACGCCGTAGGGGATCATCCTCAGGGCGAAGCGGCGATCTTCCGGGGTCACGCCGCTACGCCCTGACGAATGCGTTCAGATGCCTTCGAAAAGCGCCGTGCTGAGATAGCGTTCGGCGAAGCTCGGAATGATCGTGACGATCAGCTTGCCTTCCATCTCGGGGCGCGCGGCCAGGCGAAGGGTAGCCGCCAGCGCAGAGCCGGACGAAATACCACCCGGAATGCCTTCGAGCCGGGACAACCGGCGCGCTTGCGTGAAGCTTTCCTCGTTTGTCACCTGGATGATTTCGTCTATCAGATCCGTCTCGAGCACCTTCGGAACAAACCCGGCGCCGATGCCCTGCAGGGGATGCGGCCCCGGCTTGCCGCCCGACAGCACGTGGCTGGCCTCCGGCTCGACCGCGATCATGCGCAGGCCTGGCTTGCGCGGCTTCAGCACCTGCGCGATGCCGGTAAGCGTGCCGCCGGTGCCCACGCCGGAGACCACCGCATCCACCCGCCCATCGGTGTCGTGCCAGATCTCCTCGGCCGTCGTCATGCGGTGGATTTCGGGGTTGGCGGGATTGCCGAACTGGTTCGGGCTCACCGACCCGGGATAGCGCGCCAGCAGCTCCTCGGCCTTCGCGATGGCGCCCGACATGCCCCGCTCGCGCGGCGTGAGCTCGAGCTCTGCGCCCAGAAAGCCCAGCATCTTGCGCCGCTCGATCGACACGCTCTCCGGCATGGTCAGGATCAGGCGATAGCCGCGCGACGCGCACATCATCGCCAGCCCGATGCCGGTGTTACCCGACGTCGGCTCGACCAGCACCGTGTCCGGCCCGATCTTGCCCTCCGCCTCCAGCGCCAGGATCAGGTTCACGCCGATACGGTCCTTTACCGAGCTCGTCGGATTGAAGAACTCGAGCTTGAGGCAGATGTCGGCCTTCACCCCATCCTTGGCGGAAATGCGCGGAATGCGAACCAGCGGCGTGTTGCCAATGGTTTCCGCGATGCTGCCGTAAATGCGTCCGCGCAGCGGCTTGTCGAATACGAGCGGGCTATGGGCCATTGTCTGTCTCGCTAGGTCTAGGGTTCAGTCAGCTTGGGATTGGCTCGGTCCTCGCGCTTTCTTTGCGGCGGGGCTCCCGCCGGGGTCAAGGCCTCTTGCCAATGCGCCCCGGCGGGCCACACTGCTGCCATGTCAAGGCGCCATTTCGACGTCACGCCCGATCTGATGCTTCGGGCCTACCGTGCCGGCCTGTTCCCGATGGCCGAAACACGCACCAGCCGGCGCCTCTACTGGCTCGATCCGGAGCTGCGCGGCGTGCTGCCCCTGGACTCCTTTCATCTCTCCCGCCGCCTGCGCCGCACCGTCTTCTCCGGCGAGCTGACCATCACCTCCGACCGGGATTTCGCCGGCGTCATCACCGGCTGCGCCACCGCATCGGCGGGCCGCGAGGAGACCTGGATCAACCGCGACATCGAACGCCTGTTCACCTCCCTGTTTGAACAAGGCCATGCCCACAGCATCGAAGCCTACGCCGAGGGCGTGCTGGCAGGCGGCCTCTACGGCGTGGTGCTGGGCGGCGCCTTCTTCGGCGAAAGCATGTTCAGCCGCGCCCGCGACGCCTCGAAAGTCGCCCTCGTGCACCTGGTCGCCAGACTCAAGCTGGGCGGCTTCACCCTTCTCGACACCCAGTTCGTGACCGCGCACCTCTCGCAGTTCGGCGCCTGCGAAATCCCACGCGAGGCCTACCGCGCCCTGCTCGCCGAAGCCGCCTCCAAACCCGCAACCTGGCTCGCAGCGCCAGACCCCGCCACGCTCGAAGCCGCCATTCGCGCCCTTCGCCCGGACCCTGCCACCAGTTGACGGAGCCGCCCGGCCAGCGCACCTGACCACCATGCGCACCCACCCTAAAACGCTGAGCCTGGCTGCCATCCTTCTGCTCTGCGGCGCCGCCGTGCCGCGGCTGGTGCCCGTGCGCGACGTCACCATCGACTATCAAGTCCACCCCGGCCAGGGCCGCCCAGAGACGGTTCGCGTGTCCATCGAGGCCGGCGGCTCCCGCCTGCGCATCCAAGGCGAGGAAATCCCCGCCAGCATCGTCGTGGACCGCAACACCGGCATCGCCCACGTGCTCGTCCCGCTCCTCCGCGCCTACACCAGCCTCTCCGTCGCCCGTTACGATCCGGAGCGCACCGTCCTCCGCAATGCCAGCTTCGCCCGCCTCGGCATGGAGCAGCTCGCCACCGGCCGCTGCACGGACTGGGTCGCCCGCTCACCCTCTGGCATTGCCTCGGCCTGCATCACCGAAGGCGGCGTCATCCTCAAAGGCAACGTATCCGACCGCCACGGCCCGGTCGGCGCTCTACTGGCAACTTCCGTGGACTACGCAGCCCTTCCCCCCTGGACCTGGACCCTTCCAGCCGACTGGCACGACCTCGGCCCGCTCCCGCTCGACAGGCTGGGCTTGGAACCGCCCCGTTGAGCCGCCCCGCCGCCGCGCTCCTGGCAGCGAGCGCGACCCTTCTGTTCCACGCTGCCGCCACCGCCCAAGAAGTCCCCGTCGTCCAACCCTCTCGCGACGTGGACGTGACCTACCGCGTGCCGGTCCCAGGCCCTGGCGACGCATCCCTTCTCCAACGCCTCCGCTGGTCCGCAGCCTCACGCCGCCAGCGCGTCGATCTGCCCACCTCAGGCGGCTGGATGGTCCTGGATTTCGGCACCCACCGCATGTGGATCGTCCGCGACGACACGCAGACTGTCATGTCCCTCGCCGCCCCACCCGACGTCGCCCCTTCGCCCGCCAACTTCACCAAAGGCGCTGCCGCCGTGGTCGCCTCCATTCCCTGTACGGAATGGAAAACACACGACCGCAGCGGCCAGGAAACCCTCGCCTGCTACACGGCCGACGGCGTGCTTCTGCGCGTGAGTGACGGCACACGCTCTTTGCTCGAGGCTGTGTCGGTCAAGTATGCGGCGCAGCCTGATGGGATTTTTGCTTTGCCTCGGGGGTATGCGCGGCAGGAAGGCAAGCAGTAGGAAGCGAGTTCTTTTTTGAAAAAAAGAACCAAAAAACTTCTGCAAGTTTGAGCCGGGCCTGCGGAAGTGCCGGGCCAAGTGTCCAAAAGTTTTTTGCTTCTTTTTTTCAAAAGAGAAGATTCTTCCTACCCGATCCGCTTGATCACAGCAGCAGTAATATCAGCCGTACTCGCCGCCCCCCCCAGATCGCGCGTCCGGACATTATCCTGCACTACCGCGGCCTTCACGGCGCTGCGCAGCCGCTCGCCTTCCGCGGCCAGGCCCACATGCTCCAGCATCAGCGCAGTCGCGAGCAACAGCGCCGCCGGATTGGCGACGCCACGTCCCGCGATGTCAGGCGCCGAGCCGTGCACGGCCTCGAAGATTGCCGCACCCGTCCCGATATTCGCGCCCGGCGCCAGCCCGAGGCCGCCGATCAATCCCGCGATGAGATCGGAAAGAATGTCGCCGAACAAATTCGTCGTGACGATCACATCGAACTGCCAGGGATTGAGCACGAGCTGCATGGCGCAAGCGTCCACGATGCGGTCGTCCATTTCCACGCGCCCGGCATATTCCGGCGCGATCTCGCGGCCGACTTCCAGGAAAATACCTGTCAAAGCCTTCAGAATATTTGCCTTGTGAACGACGGTAACTTTTTTGCGGCCATGTGCGACAGCGTATTCGAAAGCGTGGCGCACGATGCGGCGGCAGCCGGCGCGCGTGTTGAAGCCAGCCGAAAAAGCGACGGCATGGTGGTCGTCGCCCACAGGCATGTAGTGCTCGAAAGCGGCGTAGAAGCCATCGAGGTTTTCGCGCACCAGCGTGATATCGATATTTTCGTAGCGGCCGCCCGGAATGATCGAGACGGCCGGCCTCATGTTGGCGAACAGCTCGAATTCCCGCCGCAACTCGACGTTCACCGACTTGAAGCCGCCACCGACAGGCGTCGTCAACGGGCCCTTGATGGCGAGCTTGGTGCGCCGGATGCTCTCCAGCGTGCTCGCAGGCAACGGATCGCCATGGCTGCCGATGGCGCCCAGCCCCGCCGCGGCACGCTCCCAAGCAAACGGGCTGCCGAGCGCGTCCAGCACGGCGACGACGCTCTCCATGATCTCGGGACCGATACCGTCGCCTGGGATCAGTGTGGCGGGGATTTGGGCCATGGCGCGTTCCTGCCGAAATTGTGCGCTGCACGATAGGGAGGGACGTCAAACAAGGCCAGGGGGTCATTTCGCGGCGGGACATCGGCCGCTCTCTGTGACAGGATGGAGGCCAAGGTCCGCAAAGAAGGATCGACGCGCGGAGGAGAGGCGCCAATGACCGACCATTTCAAGACCGTGATCGTAGGCGCCGGCCTGGCCGGCATAGGAATGGGCATCCGGCTGAAGGACGAAGGCGAAACATCGTTCGTCATACTGGAGAAGGAAGCACGCGCCGGCGGCGTCTGGCGCGACAACACCTATCCCGGCGCCGCCTGCGATGTGCAGTCGCACCTCTACTGGTTCTCCTTCGACGACCAGCCAGACTGGAGCCGCATCTATCCGCTTCAGCCCGAGATCCTCGCCAACATCGACCGCCTGGTGCAGCGCCACGGCCTCCTTCCCTCCATACGCTTCAACGCCGAACTCTCGCGTGCCGCATGGGACGATGATGCAAGGCTCTGGCGGCTGACGCTCGCCGACGGCAGCAGCATCGACGCCGAGACTCTCATCACCGCCTGGGGCCAGTTGAACACACCCTCGACAGGCGGCATTCGCGGCGTGGAGGACTTCGCCGGCGATTGGTTCCATTCCGCACGATGGAACCACGATCTTCCGCTCGAAGGCCGCCGCGTCGCCAGCATCGGCAGCGGCCCGAGCGCCGCGCAATTCATCCCCGAACTCGCAAAAGTCGCCGGCCACCTCACGGTGTTCCAGCGCTCACCCAACTACGTCCTGCCGCGCCAGGACCGCGCCTACACGCCAGAGGAGCGGCAGGCGTTCCTCGACGATCCCTCGCTCATGTATGCGAACCGCGAAGGCTACTACCGCGACCACGAAGGCTGGCACGGCGCCATGCGCCTCGGCACCGAAACGGCAACCGAGTTCAGCAACGTCGCCCGCGCGCAGCTCGAAGCGCAAGTCGAGGACGAGGCACTGCGCGCACGCCTCTGGCCGGAATACCCTGTCGGCTGCAAGCGCCTGATGATCACGGACGATTTCCTCCCCGCCATCAGCCGCCCGAACGTTTCGCTCGTCACCGAACGCATAGACCGCGTCGAGGAAAAAGGCGTGCGCATGGCCGACGGCACGCTGCACGAAATGGACGTCATCGTTTACGGCACGGGCTTCGACTCGCAGAACTTCTTGGGCGTGGCCGACATCACCGGACGTGGCGGCTGCTCCCTGCGCGAGAGATGGCAGGACTATCCCGAAGCCTACCTCGGCATCACCGTCGCCGGTTTCCCAAACATGTTCATGCTCTATGGCCCAAACACGAACCTCGGCCACAACTCCATCCTGCTCATGCTGGAATGCCAGTTCGACTATGTTCGCCAGGCGATGCGCGCCGTGGACGCGAACGGCGGCCGGCCGCTGGAGGTAAAACCCGAGGCACTCACCCGTTTCAACGTGCGCCTGCAGGAGGAGCTGCGCGGCAGTTCCTGGTCCGGCAGCTGCATTTCCTGGTACAAGACCGCCGAAAACCGCATCACCAACAATTGGTCCGGCTCGGTCGAGGATTACAAGGCGCAAACGCGCACGCTCGACATTGGCGACTACCAGTTCCTCGACGACGCCAATGAGAGAACCGGCCATCCGGCATCGGCGATGCTGGATTCCGTCAATGACTGAGCAGCAGGCCGAACACGGCTTCTATAACCAGGCGCTACACGGTCCCTACGAGATCTACGACGCCGGCAATCTGGCCCTCGAAGGCGGCGGATCCCTGCCGGCGTGCAAGCTCGCCTACACGACATTCGGCACGCTGTCAGAGGCGCGAGACAACGCCATCCTGGTGACCACCTGGTTCTCCGGCACCTCGAAGATCATGGAGCAGGCCTACATCGGCGAGGGCCGTGCGCTCGACCCCTCACGCTACTTCATCGTGGTGGTCAACCAGATCGGAAACGGCCTCTCCTCGTCACCGCACAACACGCCGGCGCCGCTCAACGGCGCCGGCTTCCCAAAAGTGCAAATCGCCGACGACGTACGCGCGCAAAAGCAGTTCTTGTCGGAGCGGTTCGGCATAGAGCGCCTGCAGCTCGTCACCGGCGGCTCCATGGGGGCCGAGCAGACCTACGAATGGGCCGTGCGCTTTCCGGACAGCGTGCTACGCGCGGCGCCCATCGCAGGCACTGCCCGCACCACCGACCACACGAAGCTGTTCGCACAGGCGCTGATAGACGCGATCACCTCCGATCCGAACTGGGACTCAGGCCGCTATTCAGGCGAAGGCGCCGTCGCCGCGGGCTTGCGGCGCCACGCACGACTTTGGGCCGTCATGGGCGCCAGCCCTGCGATGTACGAGAAAGAGCGCTACAAGGAACTGGGCTTTCCGTCCCTGGAGGCTTTTCTCGAAGGCCTGCTCGACGCCTCCTTCCTCCCGCAAGACGCCAACGCGCTGCTCGCACAAGCCTGGAAATGGCAGAACGCCGACGTCTCACGCCAGACAGGCGGCGATCTCGCCGCCGCCCTCGGCCGCATCACCGCCAGAACCCGCGTCATGCCGATCGACACGGACATGTTCTTCACCGTTGCGGACTGCGAGGCCGAGCAACGCCTGATACGCGGCAGCACGCTGCAGGTGCTACATACGGATTGGGGGCATGTTGGCGTGATGGGGATGGATCCGGCGTTTCTGCAGCAGGTGGATACGGGGTTGGCTAAGCTGCTGAAGGAAGAAGTTCTTTTTTAAAAAAAAGAACCAAAAAACTTTTACCACTTTAGGCTCAGCCTTTCCGGTCAGCGCAGCTAAGTCGCAGAAGTTTTTTGCTTCTTTTTTTCAAAAAAGAAGACCTTCCTTCCTTGGGGTCTTCCATGCCCAGCACCCTCTTCGACACCGGCCTCCCCCGCACGGAAGCCAACCACGCAGCTCTGTCGCCAGTAAGCTTCCTGGTAAAAGCCGCGCAAACCTCGCCCGAGCGCCCGGCGATCGTCTACGGCGACAGGGAGATACGCTGGGGCGACATGCACCAGCGCTGCATAAAGCTGGCGTCCGCACTGGCAAAACGCGGCATCGGCCGTGGCGACGTCGTGGCGATCATGGCGCCCAACACGCCGCCGATGTGCGAAATGCATTTCGCCGTGCCCATGCTTGGCGCAGTGCTGCTGACACTCAACATCCGCCTCGATGCCGAGGCCATCGCCTTCCAGCTGGCGCACGGCGAGGCCGCCGTGGTTTTCGCCGACCGCGAATTCAGCGCTGTCGTGCAAACGGCAATCGACCTCATGCCGCCGGACGCACGCCCCTTCATCATCGGCATCGAGGATCCAGCAGCGCGCAGCGGAGTTCTCATCGGCGACATCGAGTACGAAGCGTTCCTCGCCAGCGGCAACCCTGGTTTCACATGGTCACCACCTGCCGACGAGTGGGACGCCATTTCGCTGAACTACACGTCCGGAACGACGGGAAACCCGAAGGGCGTAGTCTGCAGCCATCGCGGCGCCTATCTCAACGCCATCAACAACGTCTTCACCGCAGGCGTGCAGCCAAATGCCGCCTATCTGTGGACAGTGCCGATGTTCCATTGCAACGGCTGGTGCTTCGGCTGGACGATGGCCGCCGTCGCAGGCGTGAACGTATGCCTGCGGCGCGTAGAGGCCCCCGCCATCTTCGAGGCCATACGCCGTCACCGCGTCACGCAGATGAGCGGCGCACCGATCGTTTACGCCACGCTGATAGACGCGCCGGAAAAGCTGCGTGCCGGCATCAGTCATCGCATCACCGGTACGACAGGCGGATCGCCTCCACCCTCCACGACATTCTCCGGCGCCGCTGCCATCGGAATCGACCTCATCCACATCTACGGCCTGACTGAAACCTACGGTCCTGCCTCTGTGTGCCCAATCCAGGAGAGCTGGGCGGAGCTGCCGCCGCAGGCGCGCGCAACAAAAATCGCACGACAGGGCATCGCCACGCTGCTGCAGGAATCGATGCGCGTGCTCGACGCCACCACGATGCAGGAAGTGCCGCACGACGGCGCAACCATCGGCGAGATCATGTTCCGCGGCAACATCGTGATGAAAGGCTATCTGAAAAACGCGGCTGCCACGCAAGCAAGTTTCGCAGGCGGCTGGTTCCACACCGGCGACCTGGCCGTGGTCGAACCGGACGGCTACGTGCGCATCACCGACCGCTCGAAAGACGTCATCATCTCGGGCGGCGAGAACATCTCCTCTATCGAAATCGAGGATGTCCTGCACCGGCACCCTGCCGTCCAGGCCGCAGCCGTCATCGGCATCCCCGATCCAAAGTGGGGCGAAGCGCCATGCGCCTTCATTGAATTGCGGGAAGGCATGTCTCTCCAAGAGGCAACCATCCTCGATTTCTGCAGGCTGCATCTTGCCAAATACAAGATGCCAAAGCAGGTCGTATTTGCCGCCATTCCGCGGACATCCACAGGCAAAGTGCAGAAGTATGTTTTGCGCGCCATGAGCAGGAAGGAAGCTCCACAAACGGGCGGAACCTCTAATCTTTAGGTAAAGTAAGGGAAGCAAGCACTTCTTTTTTGAAAAAAAGAAGCAAAAAACTTTTGGATTTTGGGCCGGGGCTTTCCACGATCTCGGTCCCACATCGCAAAAGTTTTTTGGTTCTTTTTTTCAAAAAAGAACGCCTTCCTTCCTACGACCCGCCCAATGTTTCAAAGACATCCCCAGCCCCAAAAACACGCTCGACATGCGCCCTATGCCAAAGCGCATAGAACAACAGCATCCAAGCAGCCATTCCTTCGTGCTTCCCCGCCGCCCGTTCGAACAAGGCACCAACGGCATCGGGCCGGGCGATGGCGGCAACACCGGACTGGGCGGCAACCAGATCCCCGAGCCGGCGGCCGTGCGCTGCGATCCAGGCGCCGATCGGCACGGTGAAGCCCTGCTTGGGCGCGAAGGGCCGTGCTTCGGGAAGCGCGCGGGACAGCCAGAGGCGAAGCAGATATTTGCCGCGGCCATCACGGATCTTAAGTTTGTCCGGCAGGCAGAAGCCGGCCTGCACGATGGCAGGATCGAGGAATGGCGTCCGTCCTTCCACGCCATGCGCCATCAGGCAGCGGTCTAGCTTGGTGAGCAGGTCGTTCGGCAGCCAGTCTGCCATATCGGTCGCTTGCGCTGCCTGAAGGCGGGTGCTCCCAGGAGTGCAAGCGGCCGCTTCTGCGGCTGCCATGCCGTCGCGCCAGCGGGTGGGACGCTCGCGCAGCACGTCGAGCCGGTCGAAAACGCCATGCCCGCGCATGACGCGGCCGCCCAGGAACCAGGGGCGCATGGCGCTGCGGTAGCGCCCGTAACCGCCAAAGATCTCGTCGCCGCCTTCGCCGCACAAAACCACAGGCACATCCTGCCTTGCACGTTGCGCGAGGAAATAGCTTGGGATGATCGCGTAATCCGCCGCAGGATCGTCCAGCGCCGCGACGATCCGTGGCAAATGCTCCCACACCATGGCGGCGGTGATCTCGATCGCCTCATGCCGCGCGCCCGTAGCGTTTGCGACGATTGCAGCCTGGGCTCGCTCGTCTGCGGCGCCTGGCACATCGAAGCCTGCGGTATAGGCGAGCACCGGCGCACTGTTCAGCCGCGCCATGGCGGCGAGCACGCAAGCGCTGTCGATGCCGCCTGACAGAAACATGCCGTAAGGCACATCGCTGCGCTGATGCATTTCCACGCTGTCCATCAGCGCCGCATCCAGCCGCGCAAGCGCTTCCGCCTCGCCGATGTCTTCCGGGCCGCCATCGGGCAAGGCCTCGATGCGCCGGTGCTCGACGATCACACCGTCTGCTATGCGTATCGTCTCACCCGGAAGCACGCGTCGAATGCCTGGAAAGATCGTGTCCGCGCCGGTGGTGAACTGCATCTGCAGCAGTTCGTCGCGCGCCGCCGCACGCACGCCTGGCGCCACCAGGCCCGCCGCGATCAACGCCTGCGGCTCCGACGCGAACGCCATGCCGTCCGTGATCTTCGTGATATAAAGCGGCTTAATGCCGAATGGGTCACGCGTCAGCGTCAGCGATCGTCCGGCGCGGTCATGCAGCGCAATGGCGAACATGCCGCGCAAATGCATGGCGTAACCGTCGCCATCGCGCTGCCAGAGTGCAAGCGGCGGCTCGCAATCGCTTCCCGAAGAAAATACCGTGCCGGGAAGCGCCTTACGCAGTTCGCGGTTGTTGTAGATCTCGCCATTCGCCACCAGCGCGTTGGCGCCTGCGTAAAGCGGCTGATCCCCACCCGCGAGATCGATGATCGCCAGCCGCGTATGCACGAGTGCCGTCTGCCCGATGATCACGCTGCCGCCGCCATCCGGACCGCGATGCCCGAGTGCCGTGCGCAAAGCATGCAACACCCGCTGCTCAGGCGCAGGTGCTCCTGGCACGAGCGTGATGCCGGCGATGCCGCACATCAGGCCCGCTCCACGCCGGCCAAAAAGCTGCGCCATTTCGCAGTGACGGCGTCCGGCGCGAAGTCACGCTCCCACCGCGACCGCCCCGCCCGCGCCATGGCATCCGCCATCGCCGCATTGCCGATCACCGCCTCGATGCCAGCCGCCAGCGCGATCCCGCTCTCGAGCGCCACCAGCACCCCCGTTCGTCCCGGCTCGATCAGCTCCATCGGTCCAGCCGACATCGCCGCCACCACCGGCTTGCCAGCAGAAAACGCCTCCAGCACCACATTGCCCAAAGTCTCTTCGCGCGACGGGCAAACCAGCATGTCGCAAGCAGCGAGCAGCGCCGCGGTATCGGACCGCCAGCCGATCAGATGGAACCGGTCGGCGACACCTGCGCGCCGCGCAAGCGCTTCCAGCGCAGCGCGCTCCGGCCCTTCCCCCGCGACCACCGCGTGCACCTCAGGAAGGCGCGACAATGCTGCAATCAGCACATCGAACGCCTTCGCCCGATGCAGCCGCCCCATCGCCAGCACAACGGGCGCGCCCGCCGGCACCGGCAGCGACGCTGGCGCAGCACCCCCCATGTCCGGGCTGAAATTCTCCAGCAGATGCACCCGCTCAGCCGGAAAACCGCGCGCCACGATCCAGTCCACCATGCCGCGCGTGTTGCCGACGAGATGATCGCAGTGCGCAAAACGCCGCAGATCGTAAGTGCCCCCCAGTCGCCCGACCAGAACCCAATCGCCGGTGGGCGCCAGGCTCGCAGCGCGACCCATCCAAGCCACCGCCACACTAGGGGCAAACCCCCGCAAAGCACGCCGCAGCCGCCATCGCGTGCCCCAGCCATACCGCATCTGCACCGGCGCCAGGCCAGCCGCACGAAGCCGGCTTGCACGCTCCGGATCCCGCCGGATGATCGGCAGCACCTCATCCTCTGCTGCCAGGGCGATCGAGAGCCGCTCGAAAAACAGCTCCGCGCCCCCCGCCGGCGCTCCTGCCATCAACTGAGCGATGCGCATTTAGGTCGCAGCATCCGCGGGCACGGCCCAGACGCTTATCGCCGCCGAAGCCACGGCAGCCACCTGGATGGCCTCCATCGTGGCAGCCACGACCACGACCGCCCGCTCACCTGTGGGCGCGTATTCCGAAGCCGGCGTAGGCCCGAACAGCCCGACAGTCGGCGTCCCCGCGGAAGCGGAGAGATGCATCAACCCCGAATCGTTGCCGACGAAAACACGGCAGTGCGCCAGGCAAGCCGCGGCCTCGGGGATGCTCAACCGTCCCACCAGATCGACCGCGTGCGGCAAGGCGGCCAGCACCTCGCGCGCCATGGCCCGCTCCCTCTCGCCTGGCCCGCCGAACACCACCGGAACCGCACCAGGCATTTTCTCGGCCAAGGCATGAAACAGCGCGACGAACCGCTCCGCCGCCCAAACCTTCCCCGGCCAGTTCGCTGTAGGACCAAGGCCGATCAACGCCCCGCCCGCTGGCAGCAGAGACGCCGCAACATCGCGGTCCTCCTGCGCGGTCCACGCCACCGGCAAAGGTGCTTCCGCCAAATCCAGCGTGCCCGCCAGGTGACCAAGCCGATGCCCCGGCCGCCGTCCTCCTCGCATGATCGCCCGCCGCCGGGTTGCCACGAAAAGCGTCAGCGCCGATCCACGAAGATCGACACACAAATCCCACCGGATCCCCACGATTTCGCGCCAGAGCGCCAGCCAATGCAGATCGAACCGGCGCTTGGTCACGACGATGGTGCGCTCACGCCGTGGCATGCGCGCAAACACCCCCTCGGCCACGGGCCCGCAGGCAATGGTAAACCGCGCATCCGGATAGGCCGCGAGCAGATGATCCAGCAGGCCGGTCGAGAGCACGGCATCCCCGAGGCGGGTCGCCGTGATGAAGAGGATACGCATTGCCGCCACCTAGCACTTGGCGCCGGCGCGGCCCACCTGCCGCAGCATGACCAAGCTTGCCCATCTCCCCGGCCGCGCAGTGCTGGCCGTCACCGGCGCCGACCGCGTCGCCTACCTGAACGGCCTTGTCTCGAACGACGTGGCCGAGGCAGCCCCCGGCCGCGCCATCTGGGCCGCCCTGTTGACGGCTCAGGGCAAATACCTTGCGGACTTCTTCATCCTGGCCGAGCCCGACCGCCTGTTGCTGGATTGCGACGCCGGCCAGGCGACCATGCTGACCCAGCGCCTTCTCCGCTACCGCCTGCGCGCCGCTGTCGCCATCGACCCGGCGCCGCTCCTCGTGCACGCCGCCTGGGACGGCCCGATCTCCCTCCCGGACGTCATCGCCGCTCCTGACCCAAGGCTGCCAGAAGCCGGCTGGCGCATTCTCTCGAGCCAGCCGCTCTCCGCGAACGCCACTGCCGACGACTGGGACACCCACCGCCTGTCGCTCGGCTTGCCAGACGGCCTGCGCGACCTTGAACCGGACAAAACCGTGCTGCTCGAAGCCGGCTTCGACGAACTCGCCGGCGTCTCCTGGACGAAGGGCTGCTACATGGGCCAGGAGCTGACAGCCCGCACCCGCTACCGCGGCCTGATCAAACGCCGGCTGATCCCGGTGCAGGGAGCCAGCCTGCCGGCCCGGGGCACGCCGATCACCGCCGCAGGCCGAGAGGTCGGCGAAATGCGGTCCAGCCGAGATGGCGTGGGCCTCGCCCAACTGCGCGTGGACGCGCTCGAGGAGGGCCTCGAAGCGTCGGGCACAGCGTTGAAAGTAGCCCTTCCAGCGTGGCTGAGATTGCCCCAATCCGCCTGAACGGCGGCAAAACGCCCCATCTCCAAAGCGTTGCAGCCGCTTCCTATATCAATGCGGTCATGAACAGGAAAAACCGGCCAATGCGCCGCCTTCTCCCCCTGCTTTTCGCCGCTCTTCTCGCGCTCACGCCCATGCTGGCGGCCGCGCGTCCGACCTTCTCCGCCGGCAGCCGCGGCAGCCACACCTACAGCACCGTTCCCAACACTAACACCGCGCCATCAGGCGCCATGCCCTTCCAGCGGAGCATCACCCCGAACGCCGGCAGCAGCTACGGCAGCCCCGGCTATGGCAGTCCTGGCTATGGCGGCTTCGGCTCGAGCTATGGCGGTGGCTACCGGCCCCGCTCTGCCTTCACGTCCGGCCTGCTGGGCGGCCTGATCGGCGCCGGCCTGGGTGGCATGCTGTTCGGCGGTGGCTTCTTCGGCGGCATGCACGGCGGCGGCGGCTTCCTCGGCTTCCTGATCCAGATGGTCCTGCTCTACTTCCTGGCGCGCTGGGCCTACCGCCGCTTCGTCGGCGTTCCCGCCGCCGCCGGCCCCGGCTTCTTCAGCCGCAACTTCGGCGCGGTCCCAGGCATGATGTCAGGCGCCGGCTTCGGCGGCGGCTCCAGTGCCGCCAGAAACGGTCGGCCGATCACCATCGCCCAATCGGACTACCAGGCCTTCGAGCAGCTCCTGAAGAACGTCCAGGCCGCCTGGTCCGCTCACGACCTCAACGGCCTCTCCTCCATGGCGACGCCCGAAATGGTCGGCTACTTCGGCGAGCAAATGGCCGAGCAAACCAGCCGCGGCGTGCGCAATCAGGTCACCGATGTCAGGCTGCAGCAAGGCGACCTCGCCGAAGCCTGGTCAGAAGGCGCGCGCGAATACGCCACCGTCGCGCTGCGTTTCTCGATGGTCGACGTGACCTACGACGCCAGCCGCCACGTCGTGGACGGCAGCCCCAACGAGCGTGTCACTGCGACAGAGGTTTGGACTTTCGTGCGTTCGCCTGGGGCGCGCTGGATACTCTCGGCAATTCAGCAAACAAGGTAGGCAAGCACTTCTTTTTTGAAAAAAAGAAGCAAAAAACTTGCAACTAAACGGCGCTAATCGATGAGGCCGAGCCCAAGTCGCAAAAGTTTTTTGGTTCTTTTTTTCAAAAAAGAACCGCTTCCTTCCTTACTGCACAACCACACTGATCGGCCGAGCCGCATCAGTTACAGTCACCGGCGAAACTCCAGCCGGATCACCATCGGTCTGAGCCGGGACATCATGCCCGCCCAAAACCTCGACATGCCGGGCCCGCAGCAGCCGCATCCCCGGCGCACGCGGCAGCACGTTCAGCGTCAGCGCCGCCCCATACATGAGAACCGCCGCAGGCCCGCTACGTCCGAACAACGCTACGGAGAACCCCGGCTCGCTAGGCTGCGCGCCGGGTGCGAGCAGGTAGTTTCCCGCATAGAGGCTGCCCTTAGTGACAACGACGCTGCCGGCCTCTTCCTGCCTGCCATCGATCAGCACGCGGATGGGCTCGTAGGAGTAGCGCACCATCTCCCGCAGTGTCTGGGCCACATAGGCATTGCGGCCGATCAACCGCTTGAGCCGCAGCGGCAGCCGGTGAACCACCTGGGCATCGAGCCCTACGCCGAGCATCTGGATGAACACCCGCTCGGACCCGCCTGAGGTGGCTATTCCAGGCCAAAGCGGCCGCGTGCGCCCGAAGGCAAGCGCCCTGGCGACGCAGGCCGGGGCAAAGGGCAATCCGAGTTCGTGCGCCAGAACATTGGCACTGCCGAGCGGGATGATGCCCAGCTTCACGCCGCTGCTGTTCAACCCCGCCGTGACCTCTGCAATGGTGCCGTCGCCCCCGGCCGCGACGATCAGCCTGCTGCCGCGCGCCACCGCTTCCTGCGCGAGCGTCGTCGCGTGGCCGGCGCGCGCAGTCTGAACCAATTCGACGCGCACGCCGCTGGCGGACAGGATGTCGAGAACGCGCCAGAGATTGCGCACACGCCTCTGGCCGGCAGCGGGGTTGTGGATGACGATCACGGGCTGCCCTCGCCCTGCGGGAAAGCGGCAGGACCAGAGGACTATCGGCCTCGCATATTGCGATTCGGTTGCACTTATCCTTCACTTCCATGATATTGCCCGACCGGACGGGCATTCGAGCGTCACCGAAACTTCACTGTCGCGGCGCGACCCGAGTTCTATCTGCTACACTAGACGCAGATTGCGTGGGCATTATCGTCGACGGGGCACATGAACGCCTTCTCACACCCTTCCCAAAGCTCTTTGGACCAGGTCTCCTCTGGCAATAATCCTCCGCGCGCCGCCTCCCCTGGAGCGTCGCCTTCGCCGAGGACCACCTATCGGAGCGTCTTCATCTCCGACGCCCACCTGGGCACCCGCGGCTGCCGCAGCGACTTCCTCGCGCACTTCCTCGGCGCCTTCACCTGCGAAAACCTCTTCCTCGTCGGCGACATCGTGGACGGCTGGCGCCTGCGCAAATCCTGGTACTGGGATGGCATGCATGACGAAGTGGTGAAGCTGGTCCTCCGCCACGCCAGCAACGGCGCCCAGGTCCTCTACATACCCGGCAACCACGACGAAATGTTCCGCCGCTGGCTGCCGCTGGGCCTCGAAATCGGCGGCATTCGCCTGGTCGGCGAAGCCGAGCACACCACTGCAGACGGCAAGCGCCTCCTGATCATTCACGGCGACCAGTTCGACAGCGTCGTACGCTACGCCAAGACTCTCGCCCTGCTCGGCGATTGGGCTTACCGCTCGGCCCTCACTCTTAACCGCTGGTTCAACGTCGGCCGGCGTGTCATGGGTTATCCCTATTGGTCGCTATCGCAATGGGCGAAGCGCCAGGTGAAGGGGGCCGTCAAAACGGTGGACAGGTTCGAGAACGCGCTAGCAGGCGAGGCCCGCCGCCGCCACTTCGATGGCGTCGTCTGCGGCCACATCCACCACGCCGAAATGCGCGAAGTAGACGGCGTCCTCTATCTCAACACCGGCGACTGGGTGGAGAGCTGCACCGCACTGGTCGAGCACCACGACGGGCGGCTCGAACTCATCGACTGGGCGGCCCTGAACAGCCTCTCCTTCTTCGCGCCGAAGCGCGTGTCAGTGACCCAAGCTGCCTGAAGTCTGGGGCCAAGGTTTTCCCACCAGTACGGAGCAGGTCATCGCCGCAGCCCGCGCCCTAGCGCCGGACGCCCGCGTGCTCATCGTCTCTGACGCCTGGCTGCCGCAGGTGAACGGGGTCGTGCGCACCCTGGCGACCCTGGTCAAGGAGCTGAAATCCATCGGCATCACGGCCGAGGTGATCGGCCCCGAGCATTTCCTCACGGTTCCCTGCCCGACTTATCCGGACATCCGCCTTTCGGTTTTCCCGAGCCGCAAGCTGGAGCGCCTGATTACCGCCTACGCACCGGACGCGCTGCACATCGCAACCGAGGGTCCGCTCGGCATCGCAGCACGCCGCATCGCTCGCCGGCGAGGCTGGGTGTTCACCACCGCCTTCCACACCCGGTTCCCCGAATATCTCCGCGCCCGCACGCGAGTCCCCACCCGGCTCTCCTATGCCTGGCTGCGCCGCTTCCACGCCGCGGGTCACGGCCTGATGGTCGCCACCGAAAGCCTGCGCCAGGAACTGGAAAGCCGCGGCTTCTCGGACCTGCGTGCCTGGTCCCGCGGCGTTGACCTGTCGCTCTTCCGCCCCGAACCGCGCGACCCTTGGGAAGGCCTGCCCCGGCCGATCTCCATCTATGTCGGCCGCGTCGCGATCGAGAAAAATATCGCCGCTTTCCTCGACCTCGACTTGCCCGGCTCTAAAGTCGTCGTCGGCGATGGTCCGCAACTCGCCGCCCTGCGCCGCAGCTACCCGGACGTCCATTTCGCCGGCGTACGCCACGGCGACCAACTGGCACGCGCCTACGCAGGCGCCGACGTCATGGTGTTCCCCTCGCTGACCGACACCTTCGGCCTCGTCATGCTCGAGAGCCTGGCCTGCGGCACGCCTGTCGCAGCCTTCCCGGTGACCGGTCCCAAGGACGTGCTGGTCGGCGGCGGCGACGCCATCGGCGTGGTGGACACTGATTTGCGAAAAGCGGTTCTCCACGTTTTGGAATCGGGCGACCGCATCGCCTGCCGCGCCTTCGCGGAAACCTTCTCGTGGCGCGCCTGTGCCGAGCGGTTTGTGGCTAACCTTGTGCCTATGCGGCAGGGGCTACCGATGGAAGCGCAGTATGCGCCGGCTTAAGCGCGTTCTTTTTTGAAAAAAAGAACCAAAAAACTTCTACTACGTGGGACCGAGATCTTGGAAAGGCCCGGCCGAAAGTCGCAAAGGTTTTTGGTCCTTTTGTTCCAAAAAGAAGCGCTTGCTTTCTACCGAGTAGCCTGAGGTGGCGTCACCCCATAATCATAAAACCCGCGCCCGCTCTTCCGCCCAAGCCAGCCCGCCTCGACATACTTCACCAGCAACGGACAAGGCCGGTACTTCGTATCCGAAAGCCCGTTGAACAATACTTGCATGATGGCAAGGCAGGTATCCAGGCCGATAAAATCGGCAAGCTCAAGCGGCCCCATGGGATGATTGCAGCCGAGCTTCAAAGTCGTGTCGATTGACGTGATGGTACCGACGCCTTCAAGCAGCGCGTAAACCGCCTCGTTGATCATCGGCATGAGGATCCGGTTCGACATAAAGCCGGGAAAATCCTCGCTCACGGCGGTGGTCTTGCCAAAACGATGGGCCAGCGCCTCGACTGACTTGAAAGTCGCATCGTCCGTGGCGATGCCGCGCACGATCTCGACCAGCTTCATCAGCGGCACGGGATTGAAGAAATGCATGCCGATGAAACGCGCCGGACGATCGGTCGCAGACGCCATCCGGGTAATTGAAATCGAGGATGTATTGGTCGCCAGGATGCAGTCTGCACGAACATGCTCGATGGCGGCAGCAAAGATCGTGCGCTTGATTTCCTCGCGCTCGGTCGCCGCCTCGATGACGATGTCGCAGGTGGCCAAATCGGCGTAGCCGCCGGCAGCCTTGATGCGGGCGAACGCCGCCTCGCGTGCGCCGCTCTCGATCGTGCCTTTCGACACCTGCCTGTCGAGGTTCTTCCCGATGGTGGCAAGCGCCGCGCGGACCGCTTCCGGCTTGGCGTCGAGCATGACCACGTCGCAGCCGGCGAGGGCGGCCACATGAGCAATGCCGTTGCCCATCTGGCCGGATCCGACGATCCCGACAATCTGCAAACCCGCCTCTCGCAGCGGGGCTTCGCTCATGTGCGTTCGAGCTCTGCCTGCAGTTCAGGCAACGCGGTGAACAGGTCCGCAACCAGGCCGTAGTCGGCCACCTGGAAGATCGGCGCCTCCTCGTCCTTGTTGATGGCGACGATGACCTTGCTGTCCTTCATGCCGGCAAGATGCTGGATGGCGCCGGAAATGCCGATCGCGACATAGAGCTCGGGCGCCACGATCTTGCCCGTCTGCCCAACCTGATAATCGTTCGGCACGAACCCCGCATCGACAGCCGCGCGCGATGCGCCAACCGCGGCGCCGAGCTTGTCGGCAATCGGCTCGATAAGATGGAAGTTCTTGCCGTTCTGCATGCCGCGGCCGCCTGAAATCACCACGCGTGCCGCAGTCAGCTCCGGCCGCTCGCTCTTGCTCAACTCGGCCGAAACAAAGCGCGACGTGCCACCCGGCTCGGCTGCGGTGATATCCTCCACCGACGCGCTGCCGCCCTCTGCCGCCACCGGATCGAAGCTCGCCGCACGCACGGTAATCACCTTCTTCGCGTCCGACGAACGCACCGTCGCGAGCGCATTGCCTGCATAGATCGGCCTGATGAAAGTATCGGCGTCCTCGACGCCGGCGATGTCGCTGATCGGCTGCACATCCAGCAGGGCGGCGACGCGCGGCATCACGTTCTTGCCTGTCGCCGTCGAGGCAGACAGCAAATGCGAGTAGGCCGGCGCCAGGCTGACCAGCAACGCCGCGAGCGGCTCCGCCAGCGCATGCTCGTAGGATGGCGCATCCGCCTTCAGCACCTTGGTCACGCCAGGCAGCTTGGCAGCAGCCTCTGCTGCGGCACTGACGTCGTGGCCGACGACCAGCGCATGGACCTCTCCAAGCTTGCTGGCGGCCGCAACGGCGCTGCGGGAAGGCTGCTTCAGCAAGCCATGCTCATGATCGATGAGAACGAGTGCGGTCATGCTCAGATCACCTTCGCTTCGTTGCGGAGCTTCTCGACAAGTTCGGCCACCGAGCCGACCTTCTTGCCGGCCTGCCGCTTCGGCGGCTCGACTACCTTCAGCGTGGTCAAACGCGGCGCCGGATCGACGCCAAGGTCCGCCGGCTTGATGGTCTCGATCGGCTTCTTACGCGCCTTCATGATGTTCGGCAGGGTCGCATAGCGCGGCTCGTTCAGCCGCAGATCGGCGGTCACGATCGCAGGCAGCGTGAGCGCCACTGTCTCTAGGCCGCCATCCACCTCGCGTGTGACGGTCGCCGTTCCGTCGGCAATCTCCACCTTGCTGGCGAACGTCCCCTGCGGCCAGCCGAGCAGCGCCGCCAGCATCTGTCCGGTCGCGTTCATGTCGTCGTCGATCGCCTGCTTGCCCAGGATGACAAGGTTCGGCTGCTCGCGGTCGGCGATCGCCTTCAGCATCTTGGCCACCGCAAGCGGCTCCGGCTGCGCATCGGTCTCCACCAGGATGCCGCGGTCCGCTCCCATGGCGAGCGCGGTGCGCAGCGTCTCGGCGCAGGCAGCCACACCGATGGAGATCGCGATGATCTCGGTCGCAACCCCCTTCTCCTTGAGGCGGACTGCCTCCTCGACGGCGATTTCGTCGAACGGGTTCATGGCCATTTTCACGCCGGAAAGCTCGACGCCTGTCTGGTCGGACTTCACCCGGATCTTCACGTTATAATCGACCACCCGCTTGACGGGGACGAGGAGCTTCATGGTTCCTGCCGCATTATGATTTCTATTGCCCGGCGAGAGATAATGGGACAGGACCCGGCGACGCAAGGTTGGGCGGCCCTGCCGCGTTTTGCCTCCCACCGCCTTGCTTTTGCCTGCGCAGTCGCAATCATGGCGGCATGAGCGCCATTTCCCGTCTGACCGCCCGCTTCGCCCGCATCGCCACCGTCTCAGAAGCCGCCGAAATGCTCGGCTGGGATGCTGCGGCCGTGATGCCTGTCGGTGGCGCAGCAGCCCGCGGCGACCAGCTCGCCGTCCTCGCCGGCGTCGCCCACGACCTGCTCACCGCCCCGGACCTCGCCGATGACCTGGCAGCCGCCGAAACACCCGATAACGAGTGGGAAGCCCGCAATCTCGCCCTCATGCGCCACGCCCACGTGCGTGCCACCGCCCTCCCAGTCGATCTCGTCGAAGCACAGGAGCGTGCAAACGCCGCCTGCGAACGCATCTGGCGCGACGCTCGTCCCGCCGGCGATTTCGGCATGGTCGCCGGCGCCCTCGAGGAAGTCGTACGTCTCGAGCGCGAGCGTGCCGCCGCTCTTGCGGACCGGCTGCAGCTCTCTCCCTACGACGCTCTCATGGACGGCTTTCAGCGCGGCATCACCGCTGCCGACGTGGAGCCCGTGTTCGCCCGCTACGAGACCTTCCTCGCCGAGGCGTTGCCCATCGCCGAGGAACGTCAGCGCCGCGCACCCCCCGCCCAGCCGCTGCCCGGCCATTTCCCCGCCGAAACACAGGAAAGCCTCTGCCGGCGCCTGGCCGAGGCCGCCGGCTTAGATTTCGCTCACGCGCGGCTGGACCGCTCGCTCCACCCGTTCTGCGGCGGCACGCCCACCGACGTGCGGATCACCACCCGCTACAACGAGGCCGACCCCGCACAGGCCATCATGGGCGTCCTGCACGAGACCGGCCACGCCCTCTACGAGCGTGGCCTCCCCTCCGATTGGAGCCGCCAGCCGGTCGGCCGCGCCGCCGGCATGGCAGCCCACGAAAGCCAATCCCTCATCCTCGAAATGCAGGCCTGCCGTTCGGACGCCTATCTCGGCTACCTCTCGAACGAGCTGGTCGCCGCCTTCGGCGGCACGGGAACCGCGTGGTCGCCCTCCAACCTCGCTCGCCTCTGGCGGCGTGTCGAACGCGGCTTCATCCGCGTCGATGCCGACGAAATGACCTACCCCGCCCACGTCATCCTGCGCTTCCGCCTCGAACGCGCCCTGGTGAACGGCGACCTCGCCGTGCGCGACCTGCCTGGCGCCTGGTCCGAAGGCTTGCAGGCCCTCCTCGGCATAACCCCGCCGGACGACCGCCGCGGCTGCCTGCAGGACATCCACTGGTTCGACGGACTCTTCGGCTACTTCCCCAGCTACACGCTGGGCGCCATGGCAGCAGCCCAGCTCATGGCCGCTGCCCGCACCGCCATCCCGGACCTCGACCGCGCACTAGCGCGCGGCGACCTCGCACCACTGGTCGGCTGGCTCGGCACGCACGTGCATGCACGCGGCAGCAGCCTGGGCTTCAACGGCCTCCTGGAAGCTGCAACCGGACGCGGCCTCGACGCCGGGGCCTTCGAGGCGCACCTGCGTCACCGCTACGTCAACTGAGAGCCTGGACCCGATCATGGATGCCGTCCCGCCGCCCCACGCGGACCTGAAACCACAGGCGCGCGCTTGGTTCGAGAGCCTGCGCGACCGGATCTGCGCGACCTTCGAAGCCATCGAGGACGAGCAGATCACCGGTCCCTACTCGGACCGCCCCTCCGGCCGCTTTTCCCGCACCCAGTGGCAGCGCCCAACAACCGACGGCACCGACGGCGGTGGCGGCGTCATGAGCGTCATGCACGGCCGTGTCTTCGAAAAAGTCGGTGTGAACGTCTCCACGGTCTGGGGCGAGTTCAGCCCCGAGTTCCGCGCCCAAATTCCCGGCGCCGCCGAGGACCCGCGCTTCTTCGCCACCGGCATCAGCCTCGTCGCCCACATGCAGAGCCCGCTCGTTCCCGCCGCCCACATGAACACGCGCATGCTGGTGACGACAAAGGGCTGGTTCGGCGGCGGCGGCGACCTCACCCCGATGCGCCTCGAGAGCCCCGAAGCCGTGGAAGACGCCCGCGCCTTCCACGCCGGCTTTCGCGACGCCTGCGACCGCCACGATCCCACCTATTACGAAACCTTCAAGGCCTGGTGCGACCGCTACTTCTTCCTGCCCCATCGCAACGAGCCGCGCGGCGCCGGCGGCATCTTCTTCGACCACCATTTCACCGGCGACGCCCTCGCCGACTTCGCCTTCACCCGTGATGTCGGCCAGGCTTTTCTCGACAGCTACGCCGCCATCGTTCGCCGCCGCGTCTCACATCCCTGGACGCCCGAGGAGCGCGAACACCAATTGATCCGCCGCGGCCGCTACGTCGAATTCAATTTGCTGCATGACCGCGGGACGATGTTCGGGCTGAAGACCGGCGGAAATGTGGAAGCCATACTCATGAGTTTGCCGCCTGAGGCTAAATGGCCGTGAGGAAGAAAGGTCTTCTTTTTTGAAAAAAAGAAGCAAAAGACTTCTGGACCATCAGGCCCGGCACTTCCCCAAGCCCAGCCCAAGGTCGCAAAAGTTTTTTGGTTCTTTTTTCCAAAAAAGAACTTGCTTCCTACCTGTTCTTTTGCTGCAAAAATCTCCACCACCGTAAATCGCTCATCAACCTTCGTCTCCTATTCTGACCTAGGAAAAATCGGCTCAAGAACCTGAGCCTGGCCTCAGTTGGAGAGACGATCGTGGTCAATAACCTCACTGTCGCGCCCACGACGGGCAACAATGCCGACGCTGCGGCAGCAGCGCCCCAGCGAACGGCGCCTACGCCGGACACGGCATCCACCAGCGCGACGGCCAACAAGGCTACGCCCACGGCCAATCCCAGTCATGTTCTCGATCTCGGCTTGAACCTTGTTGTCTTGCAGTTTCACGATGGGCACGGCGATCTCACGCAATCCATTCCGAGCGAGCGCCAGTTGCGCGCCTACCGCGACGGCACCGGCGCCACGGCGGACGCTGCTTCCAAGGTCTGACAATACTACCTTGAACGCGCCCTCCTCTCGTTGCCAGGCCGAGCGGCGTTTCCGACTTCGTTTGGTCCCGCTTAAAGTGAGCGGATTACGCCGAGATCGGCATTGCGCGCTTACTCAGATCAAGCAACGGGCGGAAAGCGCTTCTTCGACCCAGCTATCGTAAGAACTCATACCGCGTAGGCAGTCGGTTGCGCTGCCTCCCTGTTTGGGGCGCTTGCTGACGGCACAGGAGCGCTTTGCGCCTGCAATCCCTCGATGATGTTGGTATTGACGTCGATGAGCGGCTGCACGGGCAAGTCCCGCAAATTGGCCAGGATGCTGTAGCGCATCGACCAGGCAGCAAGCTGCATCAAGGATTGCCGCAGCGCCGCTGGCAGCCGATTGCCGCTTTGCGCCAGATCCTTGATGAGCAGCGACCAGAGTTCGTGGTTGCGCCCGATCGCACGGACGCGCTGCACAGGCGTGGCGGCTGTCGAAAGCTCGCGGTTGACCCGGCTGAAAGCGGCGATCTCGGTCCCTCGTGCGTCGAGCGACGATTTGCTCTGCTCGAGATATTTCGCAGCGGCACTACGGATGATCGCCTCCTATTGCATGGCGACATCCGTCGCTTGGGCACGGCTGGAAAGCACGGTAGCCGGCCCAAAGGACCGGCTACCGCTCAGGCTAGAGGTTCTTGAACAGCGAGAGCAGAGATTGCGGCGCCTGGTTCGCGATGGTGAGCGATTGCGTCGCAAGCTGCTGCTTGGTCTGAAGCGAAGAAAGCTTGGCGCTCTCGGCCGCGAGGTCGGCGTCGGTCAGAGCGCCCACGCCGGCGGTGAGCGCATTGCTCAGCGCGGACGTGAAGTTCTGAATGCCGGTGATCTCTTTGGACAAGGAACCAAGCGTCGCCGCAATCGTGTTCAGCTGGTTAATCGAGTTCTGAACAGTCGTGACAGCCGCCTGGGTGGTGTTCAACCCGGTGAGTGTCACACCGGACGTCGCATCGGTTTGGGCGGTAGCCGTTGTCGTCGTGACGGTGGCAGTAGCAGTCGGCGTGGTGCCTCCGCTGACAGACCCATAGGCAATACCGACCAGGTTGTTGCCGACGATATTCAACGACCCGTCGCTCTGCGACACCACACCGAAACCGTTGGATTGCAGAGCGGATGCCAATTTCGCCACAATCGTATTAGTCGAGTCTTTCGTGCTGTCAAAATCGACCGCGATCGCCTTGTCAGTGCCGTCCACCTTCGACTGCAGCTGATTGCTGGTGGACGCCGAGCTCGTATCGATGAACTCGAAATTATAGTTCGTTGTCACCGTGCCGGACTTGGTGCTCAGCGTGAAGACCTGATTGGTCGCCGCCGTCGCATTCGTAAAGGTGGTGGCGATCGTGGCGGCGCTGCCGAACGAAACGTTAGCGCCGATGTTCGACACCGTCGTTCCGCTGTTCTGAACGCCGAGGACGCTGAGGTTCGTCAGCCCCAGCGCGTCGGTGAACACCGTCGCGCTGGAGTTCAGAGCGTCCGCCTGGTTGGTCAAGGTGAGTGGCGTGGAGGCGGAGATGTTCTGAACGATGTTGACCTGAGTGCTGCCAGGGGTCGAAGCACCGGACGGGTTCAGGAGGTTGACGCCGGAGAACGTAGCGTCTGCGGCGTAGGCATTGACGCTGCTGAGATCGTTGGTGATGCTCTGCTGAAGCGTCGCCAGCGTGAAGCCGCTGGTGCCCGCATCAGTAACGGTCTGCTGCAGGTTCTGCAGGACGCTCGAAATGCTGGCGACCGAAGAGCTCGCTGTGCCCACCACCTGTGCGCCGAAGTTCAACGAATCGGACACCGCCGACAAACCAGCGATGTTGGAGTTGATGCTGTTGCCGATGGCGTAAATGGCGGGGTTGTCGGCTGCACTGGAGACTTTCTGGCCGGTCGATACCTGGCTTTGTGCGTCGTTCTCGGCGATCTGAACGAGGTTGAGTGACTGCAGCGCGGCAAGCGCGCCGATGTTGGTGTTGACTGAAAAGAGTGACATGGGTTTTTTCCCTGAGAGGTTTTCCGCGTCCCCATTCTGCCGCACGGAAACTTAAGAGAGCGTTTATGCGACCGCGTTACTTTGACGCGACCTGCACGGAGCGCCTCCATGACCACCGCCGCCCTGCTACCGCCCATTCCGCTCTATCTCAGCTATGCCGCCAACGAGAGCGCGGAAGCCGCCAAGGCCGCCCAGAGCAATGGCCAAGCGCAGGCTTTAATCGCGCATTTCCAGTCTGCGTCTGCCAAGATCACAACGCCCAACGCGCTCCTCGCGGATTACAAATCCCTGCAGGTGGTACTCGGTGCGTTCGGCATCGGAAACCAGATCGGCAATACCGCCATCCTTCGCCAGTTACTGACTCAGGATCCAACCTCGAAGAGTTCGGTCGCCTACCGGCTCGGCAATCCGAAGACCCTGGCCTTCGCCAAAGCTCTCTCGAACTGGAACAAACCGCCCTTTGCCGACGCGGGAAGCCGTACGTCCATCGTCGCCGCCTATCAGACCAACATTTTCGAGGCCAGCGCCAGCCAGCAGGCGCCTGGTTTGCAGCAGGCACTCTATTTCACCCGCGAAATCGGCCAGGTCACCAGCCTCACCCAGTTGCAATCCGACCCCGACCTCCTCGCCGTCGCCGTCACCGCGGCCGGCCTGCCGGTACAGGATTTCGACGTTCTGGACTTCGCAACGCAAACAAGGATCTTGAAGGACAAGATCAAGCTATCGGACTACCAGAACCCCAAAACCGTCCAGCGCCTTGCCGAGCAGTATCTCGTCGCGCAACAGACCGCCGCTACAAACGCTTCTGTGCCACCAGGGAGCCTGCTGTCGCTGTTCGGCGGCAGCGACACCAGCGGCAACTCCCTGCTTACCGTGCTGGAGACAGCGTCCGGCGCAAGCTCAAGCGGCACGACCGCCAGCAACTCCGGCAGCCTGGTATTGTCGCTCTTCGCCTGATCCGCCGTGCGGCGGCGGAGATGGCCGCGTGCCATCGACACGCCCAAGCACCGCGTCCTCGTGCTGAACCACACGCCGCGCCAGGCGAAGCGCCTGATAGCATTTATCCGCCAGCGCCGACGTCATGGCCGTATCCAGCAGCGCCGACACGCCCGCAGACGTTGTCGCCGCTTTGAATTCCTCGATCAGCCGCCTGGCCTCGTCCAGCCCGCCCTGCCGCTCATGCTCCTCGCCGATATAGGCCGTCTGCAGAGCAAAATAGATACGGCGCGCCGGCGAGTCCGCCTCTGCTGGCGCCATGATCTGCCGCCCGAATAGGAAGCGCGCCTGCGCTGTCAACTCAATGCGTGTGCGGTTGCGAAAACGGATCGCAGCGCCGTTCACGACCATCATATCGTCTTTGCGCATTTCGAGGATGAGGTTCGACATGGTGCCCTTCTGGATAATGCTGCACGCGTTGGAAAGACTTGGCTTGCAGAAACCGGGTTTTGCGGTTCCGCCATGTTGGCGCGTAAAGTTTTAAAATTGGTTAATCGTAATGATAGTCGCATTGAAATACCGTGTTGAACGTGTCGGCCTCAACTCGAAGAGGCGCTGGTCGATCATAGCCGCCTTCGTCAAGCATGCTGTCGTTTTGCTCGGTATCGTAAACTCAGGGGCGCGCTGCCCACCTGTCACATCTTCCATTCATCAGACCAAGAACCTAACGACAACGCGAGTTGTCGGTTCGGCTTTTATACACGTTCAGGTTGCATATCCTACTTCACGTTCTTGTGAGACGCCTCGCCTGTCGTCTGTTCACCGGGGAGGCGCACGAAGCGTCAAGCTGCGCCGAGATCGACGCTCCGTTGCCACCCCTGACCTCTATGCCCGACAGGTGGCAGCATCTTGATCACCACCTGCACGACGGGCGCGCCGCGGTCTGGAAGGGCTGCAGCAACGGCCCGAACCATGCCCTCCATTACATCCAGGGCCGCCTTGGTCTCTTCTGGCGTGGGATACGGCACGCTTAATGCGAAATCGGCGCGCTTCTGCTTGGCAGACCGCGCCGCATCCATTGTGTTCGCCAACTGCCGAGCCACCTCGCGCGCTTCGGGATAGTTGCTACCCTCCGGCTTGCCGCGCAGCGAGGCGGGCACGAGGGCCGCATTGTCGATGGTGCCGATCGCAGCCGAAACGAGGGCGGAATCGGCAGCCAAAGGCACGTCCGGGGCGCAGGCCTGGGTGCTTTCTTGCCTTTCGGCCAATCCCAATTCTGCTCAGGGATATGGAGGATCGTCGGCGCATTCGGATCTGGCGGCGATGCTGGCGGCAGCTCGTTGTGATACGGGCTGCCCCGTCCATCCTGCTCGAGATCCGGCGACCTCGCTAAGTCGAGCTTCTCCTTCGCCGCCTCCTTAAGCTTGCCGGCGATGTCCTCAGGCGCCTGTTTCGCCTCATCCACGGCAGCCGTCGCGAGATGCGCAATGCTCTCCTTGGGCAGTGTCTCCGGCAGCAGCTTGGCAATGGCCGCCGCCACATGCGCCGAGTCGCCCGCGGTGTCCGGACCACCAAGACCGGCCTCGATGGCAAGCGAAAGCTGCTGATCGTTCTTCGCCATCCCCGCGATGGCCGCGCGCACTTTCGGCGTCAACCGCAGCGCCGTGCCGCCCTGCGCCGCCTGCGCGCGCGCCAGATAGCTGGCGAGCGCCGCCTCGGCCTCCCGGCGCGTCACCGTCGCCGGCCCGGCACCCGCAAACAGCGCCGGGTTGACGCCGAGGAACCCCCATACCCAGCTATCGGCCGCGACGGAATCTCCCATCTGGCACTCCGCGTTTCATTGCGATTGGCGAAAACCCAGCCTTATGCCACCCGCCCAGCCCCTGGCTCTAGGAAAATCCGGCATGTCCCTGCACGTCCCCGCCCTCTTCCAGCCCGCCACCTTCCGCTCGGTCACCGCCCGGAACCGCATCGTCGTCTCACCCATGTGCCAGTACAGCGCCAACGACGGCCTGGGAAACGACTGGCACATCCAAAACCTCGGCGCGAAGGCGGCGGGCGGCGCCGGCATCGTCTTCACCGAAGCCACCCACGTCTCCGCGGTCGGCCGCATCACCCCGCACTGCCTCGGTCTCTGGACCGAAGAGCACCAGGCGCTCCTCACCCGCCTCGCCACCCTCATCGCCTCCTGCGGAGCAGTCCCTGGCATCCAGATCGCTCACGCCGGGCGCAAAGCCAGCTGCGCCGTTCCCTGGGAAGGCGGCGGCCCGATCGCCATCGATGCCGGCGGCTGGCTCCCCGAAGCCCCCAGCGCCATCCCCTTCAGCGAAGCCCATACCGTTCCGCACGCCCTGTCCGCCGACGAGATCGGCGGCATCATCACCCTCTTCGCCGACGCCGCCCGCATGGCGCTCGCCGCCGGCTTCAAGATCCTCGAGCTGCACGGCGCCCACGGCTACCTGATCCACAGCTTCCTCTCGCCACTCGCCAATCGCCGCAACGACAGCTACGGCGGCGACCTCGCCGGCCGCGCCCGCATGCTCATGGAAACGATCGACGCTACACGCGCCGTCTGGCCCGAAGACCTCCCCCTCTTCGTCCGCCTCTCCTGCACCGACTACGTCGATGGCGGCCTCACCATCGAAGACAGCATCGAACTCGCCCGCATGCTCAAAGCCCGCGGCGACGTTGACCTGATCGACTGCTCGTCAGGCGGCATCTCCCCCGCCCAAAAGATCCCGTCCCTGCACGCCGGCTACCAGGTTCCGTTCGCCGACCGCATCCGGCACGAAGCCGGCATCGCTACCGGCGCCGTCGGCCTCATCCGCACGCCGGATCACGCCAACGAAATCATCGCCAACGGCCGCGCTGATCTCGTCTTTCTCGCTCGTGGTATTTTGGCGGATCAGGCCTGGCCTGTTCGGGCTGCACAGGCTTTGGGCGTTAAGGCCGACTTGCCGCCGCAGTATTTGCGGTCTTTGGCGGGGTAGAGAAAAAAGCACTTCTTTTTTAAAAAAAAGAAGCAAAAAACTTTTGCACGTTTAGGACGAGCGCTTCCACGATCTCGGTCCCACATCGCCAAAGTTTTTTGTTCTTTTTTTCAAAAAAGAACTGCTTCCCTAACTACTCCCAATCAACACGCCCACAGCCAAAACAAGCGCCCCGCCAAACATCACCTGGATCGCCGCCGTCACCAGGTTGCTTTCCATGAACTTCCATCTGATCCAGGAAATCGCTGCCAGCTCCACGAGAACCACCGCGGAAGCCACATAGGTCGCCGTCCAGAAATCCGCGATGAGATAAGGCAGCGTATGCCCGACGCCACCGAGAGTGGTCATCGCGCCGGTGATCAGCCCCCGCAGCAACGGTGCGCCACGGCCCGAAATCTTGCCGTCGTCTGAAAGCGCCTCGGCAAACCCCATGGAAATACCGGCTCCGATCGAAGCCGCCATGCCGACGAGAAAAGCATTCCACGACACATGCGTGGCGAACGCCGCGGCGAACACCGGCGCCAGGGTGGAGACAGATCCATCCATGAGGCCGACCAACCCGGGCTGCACGATTTGCAGCACAAACCGCCGCCTGGCGTCGTCGTCCTCGCGTTCCCGCACGCCGCCTGAGAGGTGCTTCTCCTCCATGTCGCCGGCTTGCCGCTCGTGATTATCCTCGATCTCCGCGAGATCGCCCAACAGTTTGCGTATCGCGGCATCGGTGCTTCTCGCCGCCGCCGCCCGATAAAAGCGGCTGCTCTCCGTCTCCATCTGCCGCGCCGTCTTGCGCACCGACTCGATGCTCAGGCCAGGCAGGTGCCACACCGCCCGGCGCGCCGTGAACCCCTTCACGTCGGGCCTGCGGATCAAGGGAATATGCTGGCCGAACTTGTCGGCATAGAGGTCGATCAGGCTGCGCCGGTGATCGTTCTCCTCCACCGACATATCTTCGAAAATCTTCGCCGTGGCCGGGTAGGCCTCGCGCAGCCGGTCGGCAATGTCGGCATAGATTCGGCCGTCCTCCTCCTCCGAGCTGATGGCCAGCGCCAGCACTTCACGTTCGGAAAGGGAGGCAAGATCACGCATGGCTTCGATCTAGCGGTCCTTGGCAAACAGTCAAGCCGAGACTGTAATGATGCAAACGCCTCGCAGTTGCGGCAGGAAGGAAGCAGTTCTTTTTTGAAAAAAAGAACCAAAAAACTTCTGGACCTCTAGGCCCGGCGTTCCCACGATCTCGGTCCCACATCGCAAAAGTTTTTTGCTTCTTTTTTTCAAAAAAGAAGATGCTTCCTTCCTAATGCCGAAAATGCCGCATCCCCGTCATCACCATGGCAATCCCCGCCGCATCAGCCGCCGCAATCACCTCCGCATCCCGTATCGACCCGCCAGGCTGAATAATCGCCGTAGCCCCCGCGGCCACCGCCGCCTCCAGCCCATCGGCAAACGGGAAAAAGGCATCCGAAGCGCAAACACTGCCGCGTGTCAGCGATGCAGATGAGCCGGCCGCCTGAGCGGCCGCATCGGCCTTCCAGGCCGCGATGCGTGCGCTATCCACCCGGCTCATCTGGCCTGCGCCTATGCCGACTGTCGCACCTGCGCGCGCATAGACGATGGCGTTAGATTTCACGTGTTTGCACACCCGGAAAGCAAACAGCATGTCCGCGGTCTCGGCCGCTGTCGGCACTCGCCGGGTGACGACACGCAGCGCGTCCTCGGCCACGCGTCCGGCATCGCGCGCCTGTACGAGCAGCCCGCCCGCGAGCGTCCGCACCGCGAAGCCCGCCTCAGCCGGGTCGGGAACCGATCCAGTGAGGAGAAGCCTCAGGTTTTTCTTGCGCGAGAGTATGTCGCAGGCCCCCTCCGTGGCGTCCGGTGCGACGATCACTTCGGTGAAAATCGTGGCAATCCGCTCCGCCGTCGCTTCGTCGAGCTTACGGTTCAGCGCGACAATGCCGCCGAACGCGGACACGGGATCGCACGCGAGCGCGCGCTCCCACGCCGTGGCGAGATCATCGTCGCTGGCAACCCCGCACGGATTGGCATGCTTGACGATGACGATGGTGGGAGCGGTGAATTCCGCCACGCACTCGAAAGCCGCGTCGGTGTCGTTGAGGTTGTTGTAGGAAAGCTCTCGCCCCTGGAGCTGCTGTGCAGTGGCGACACCGGCGCGCGTGCCGTTGGTGTAGAAAGCCGCGTGCTGGTGCGGATTTTCGCCGTAGCGCAGAGTCTGCCGAAGCCTGCCGCCCACCGCAAAATGCCGCGGGTATGCGGCGTCTTCCGCCGCACGCTGCTGCTGTTGCATGAACCAGGCGGAAACCGCGGCATCATAGGCCGCCGTTCGCGCATACGCTTCGGCCGCGAAAGCGCGCCTCTGCTCCAAGGTCGTGCCGCCTTGCGCCAGCGCGTCGAGCAACGGCCCATACTGCGCCGGATCCGTGACGATCATGACATGTGCATGGTTCTTCGCCGCCGCACGGATCAGTGCCGGCCCGCCGATGTCGATATTCTCGATGCAGGTATCCGCATCCGCGCCGGCTGCCATCGTCGCTTCGAATGGATACAGGTTGACACAAACCAGATCGATCGGCGCGATGCCATGCGCCTCCATTTGCGCGACATGCGCCGGAAGGTCGCGCCGGCCGAGAATGCCACCATGGATCTGCGGCACCAGCGTCTTCACGCGTCCATCGAGGATTTCCGGAAATTGCGTGTGGTCCGACACCTCCGTCACCGCAACACCCGCCTCGCGCAACGACGCAGCCGATCCACCGGTCGAAATGATCCGGAAGCCGGCATGCACCAGCCCTTGCGCAAATGGAACGAGCCCCGTCTTGTCCGAAACCGATACGAGTGCTGTCTTCATGGTGCCAAGCCTTGGAAAATGGGCAGAATGCGGCGGCCGGCGCACCAGGGTGAGGTGCCCCCTGGCCTTTCGTCGGAATAAGGCCGTATAGGCGAGGGCAATGGAGTCCGTCACCGCCCCCCGCAGAGCCGAGCTGGTCCGGACCACCTCCGAGACCGCCATCACCCTGTCGCTCGACCTCGACGGCAGCGGAACCGCGGCGATATCCACAGGCGTCGGCTTCTTCGACCACATGCTCACCGCCTTCGCCCGCCACGGCGGCTTCGACCTCTCTGTCGAGGCCAAAGGCGACCTGCACATCGACTCCCACCACACTGTCGAAGACGTCGGCATCGTTTTGGGCCAGGCCTTTGCCCGCGCGTTGGGCGAAAAGCGCGGCATCGTCCGCTTCGGCCAGGCGCTGATCCCCATGGACGAGGCGCTGGCGGAAGCCGCCGTGGACCTCTCAGGCCGCGCGCACCTCGCCTGGGATGTCGCTTTCGAACGGCCCATGCTGGGCGCCATGGACACCCAGCTGGTCGAGGAGTTCTTCACGGCTTTCACCGGCAACGCCCTGCTGACCCTGCATGTCACCCGGCGCGCCGGCCGAAACGCCCATCATGTCGCCGAGGCCTGCTTCAAATCGGTCGCTCGTGCGTTGCGTATGGCGGTGGCGATAGATCCCCGGGCGGCCGGGGCCATCCCCTCCACCAAGGGAGCCCTGTGAAGATATACACCACGCACCTCCAGCCCGACCGCCCTCCCGTGCTGGTGCGCGAAGGGTTTTCCTGGACGGCCCTGGTGTTCGGCGTCTTCTTCTTCGCCTTCCACCGCGCCTGGAACGCGTTGGCCGTCAATCTGGCCGCATTCGTCCTGGCCGTGCTCGCCGGCCGCGCGCTCGGCTCGGGCCTGCCTGTGCTCGGCGTCTTCGCGCTGCAGGGCATCCTCGGCAACGACTTCCTCCGCTGGGGCCTCTCGCTACGCGGCTTCGTGCCAGGCCCCATCGTCGCCGCTCCCGACGAGGATACGGCCCTGTCCCGCCTGATCGACGAAAGGCAGGACGTGCTGGGCGACTTCGCCTCCTCGGCGGCACGCTTCTGATGCGCGTCGCCGTCGTCGATTACGGCAGCGGCAACCTCGCTTCCGCCGCCCGCGCCTTGAGCGTGGCCGCCGAGCGGTCGGGCATCGATGCCGAAGTCCGCATCACCGGCGACGCTGCCGAAGTCGCGCAGGCGGATCGCGTCGTCCTCCCAGGCCAGGGCGCCTTCGCCGACTGCGCCCGCGGCCTCTCTGCAGCGCCCGGCCTGCACGCCGCCGTCATGGACGCCGCCGACTCAGGAAAACCCTACCTCGGCATTTGCGTCGGCATGCAGCTGATGGCCGAACGCGGCTTGGAACACGCCGAAACCCCAGGCTTCGGCTGGATCGCCGGCGAAATCGCCCCGATGGAAGCAAAGGGCCTCCGCCTGCCGCAAATGGGCTGGAACGCCCTGGAGATCGCCACCCCCCATCCGCTGCTCGACGGCATCGCCCACGGCGACCACGTCTATTTCGTGCACAGCTACGCGCTCCGGCACGGCATTCCCGGCGAGATCCTCGCCACCACCAGCTACGGCGGCGCAGTCCCTGCCATGGTCGCGCGCGGCAATCGGGCGGGCACCCAGTTCCACGTCGAAAAAAGCCAGGAGGTCGGCCTGCGCATCCTGGCCAACTTCCTCCGCTGGTCGCCGGAGCCAGCCGCTTGACCCCCTCCGACCAGGAGTCACCGGGCCGCAGGGGTCACGCCCCGGAACCCCGCCCACCCCTCAACCACGTTCCGAACCTGGTCGTCGAACGCCTCACCGAACTGCACGACGACGACCTGCAGGCCCTGTGCGAAGCAACCCACGCCGCCATCCTCGACGGCGGCGGCTTCGGCTGGGTGACGCCACCCGGCCAGCAGGCCCTCGAACGCTACTTCCGCGGCGTCGTCCTGGTTCCCGAGCGCGAGCTGTTCATCGGCCGCGCCGACGGCCTGATCACCGGCTCCGCCCAGCTTGTCCGCCCGCCGCGCAACAACGAGGCGCAATCCTTCGCCGCCACCCTGACGCACGCCTTCGTCGCCCCGTTCGCCCGCGGCCATGGCCTCGCGCGCCTGATGACCCTCCGCATCGAGGACCGCGTCCGCGCCCTCGGCCTCCGAGTCTTGAACCTCGACGTACGCGAAACCCAGCTCGCCGCCATCGCCCTCTATGAATCGCTCGGCTACACGCGCTACGGCGTCCATCCGGAGTATGCGCGCGTCAAAGGAAAGACCGTGCGCGGCTACTTCTATACCAAGACCCTCAAGCGGGATTGATGAAGCCGCTCACCCTCTACCCAGCCATCGACCTCAAGAACGGCGCGTGCGTCCGCCTGCAACGCGGCGAAATGGCCCATGCCACCGTCTACGCCCTTCCCCCCGCGGAACAGGCGGCGGCATGGCAGAGTGCCGGTTGCCGCTTCCTCCACGTGGTTGACCTGGACGGCGCCTTCGCAGGCGCCTCGAAGAACGGCGATGCCGTCGCCGCCATCCTCGCCGCCGTCTCTGTCCCCGTGCAGCTCGGCGGCGGCGTGCGCGACATGGCGGCCATCGAGCGCTGGCTCGAGGCAGGCGTCACCCGCGTCATCCTCGGCAGCGCCGCCCTCAAAAACCCCGACCTGGTCCACGAAGCCTGCCGCGCCCATCCTGGCCGCATCGTCGTCGGCATCGACGCCCGGCGCGGCAAGGTCGCGGTCGAAGGCTGGGCCGAAACTTCCGACATGCCGGCCCTAGACCTCGCCCGCCGGGTCGAGGCAGCCGGCGTCGCCGCCATTATCTACACCGACATCGCACGCGACGGCATGCTGGGCGGCCTCAACCTCGAGGAAACCCTCGCCTGCGCCGCGGCCACATCCGTGCCGGTGATCGCCAGCGGTGGCGTCGGCGCCATGGCGGATCTCGAGCTCCTGCGCGAATGTGCCGATGCGCAAACGACTGGTCACGTCGAAGGCGTCATTGCCGGGCGCGCGCTCTACGACGGGCGCATCGACCTGGCACAGGCAATCAAGGCTCTGGAGGGCTGATGGACGAAGTAAGCGAGGCGCACGAACGGGCGGAACAGGCCGAGGAGAGCGCCCACGGCGGCCGCAAGCACGTGGCCCTGATGATTGCCGTCGTGGCGGCCGGCCTCGCCTTCTGCGAACAGGGCGCCCAGCACGCCCAGACCCGCATGAACGAAAGCGCCATCGCCGCCACCGACATCTGGGCCGAGTACCAGGCCAAATCGATCCGCGCCAACCAGACCCGCGACCTCGCCGACATGGCCAGCACCCTGCAGGCGCCGGTCCCCGAAGACCGCGACCGCCTGGTGGCACGCCTGCGTGCCGACACCGACCATTTCGAGCACGACCCGAAAGCCGGCAAGACCGCGCTGGCCGGCCAGGCCCACGCACGCGAGGAGGAACGCGACCACGCCCGCGAAAAGCTGGAAATGTTCGACAATGCCGCGGCCGGCCTGCAGCTCGCCATCGTCATGCTCACCGCCTCTGTCATCACGGGCTCCGCCATGCTGACCTGGCTGGGCCTCGCCATCGGCGTCATAGGCGGCGCCTTTGGTGTTTACGCGACCTTCTGGCTCTAACCGGGACGCGGCAGCCCTGATCATCTTTACGACCGATTTAGCAGCCGGGCGCATCCAGGGGGGCAGTTCCGGAGTTGGGGAGGAATGTCCGTAGAAGATCTGGCCGCAGGTCGGTTCGCCGATTATTTCGCAGGGCTGAGCGGGCAGGACGTGCTGTGGCTGTTCGTGCACGTCCCCAAGACGGCCGGAAGCTCGTTCAACGCCGAGCTGACCCCGCTCCTGAAGCCGAACCACCACATCTACATCGACTACAGCCAGACCGGCGTGCGCCCCTATGGAGCGCTCTACGACGAGGCAGTCGGCCGCTTTATTGACGAGGCCCAATCCACGCCGCTGCGCTATGCCACCGGCCACATCACCGGCGCCCACGTCGAGAATATCCTCGCTGCCGTCCCACGTGCGCGTCCCATCACGCTCATGCGCCAGCCGGTCTCGCGCTTCGTCTCGGACTACCGCTACCAGCGCTCCCCGATGCACCCGGGCAACGAGCAATTCCGCGCCGACTTCCCCACCATCGAGGCCTACCTCGAACAACCGGGCGAGTGGAACAAGACCGCCACCTACCTGGTCCCGCCCGACATCCGGCGCGCCGGCGAACAAGCCAGCATCGACCACGTCATGGCGCGCTACGCCTTCGTCGGCATTCAGGAAATGTACCCGCTCTCGCTGCGTGTCGTCACCACGCTCGCCGGCGCGCCCGCCCGCCCCCGCGCAAAGCACCGCGTCAACACGCCAACGGCCGAGAACAGCGTCGCGCTCACGCCCGATCTCGAACGCCTCATCCGCTCGCGCAATACACTCGACGTGGCGCTGTATGATTTCTTCGCCAAGCGCCTTGCTGCTGTGCGGGGGCTTCTGATTGCCTATTTGGACGAGACGGCGCCGCTTGGGCGGGAGTAGGAAGCAAGCAGTTCTTTTTTGAAAAAAAGAACCAAAAAACTTTTGCGACTTTGGGCCGGGCGTGCGGATGTGCCGGGCCTAAACGTGCAAAAGTTTTTTGCTTCTTTTTTTCAAAAAAGAAGACCTTCCTTCCCCCTCCCTTCGCTTAACCTCTAGTCAAGCACCCCACCCTACAAACCAGGGTATGACCCACGGTTTGCCTGCATGAAGCCGCTGATGGACGGCTTGCGCGCGCTCGGCGCCGGCCGCCTCGTGGCGCTCGGGGCGGTTGGCCTAGGCATGCTCGTCATGATCGGGCTTCTCGCCCTGCGCGGTGGCGCGCCGATGCAGATGTCGCTGCTTTACGCGGACCTCGACATGCGCGAGGCGAGCCAGATCGCCGAAGCGCTGGACCGCGCCCACATCGCCCATGAGGAGCCTGGCCAGGGTGACCGCGTCCTGGTCGCCGGCTCTGACGTCGCACGCGCCCGGCTTCTTCTGGCCAAGGACGGCCTGCCGTCAGGTGGCTCGATCGGCTACGAAATCTTCGACCGCGGCGATGCCATGACATCGACGCAGTTCCAGCAGGAGATCAACGAAACCCGCGCGCTGGAAGGCGAGATCGCGCGCAGCATCCGCATGTTGCAGGGCGTCCGCCAGGCGCGCGTGCATCTGGTGCTGCCGCGCCGCCAGCCGTTCAGCCGCGAAACCCAGCCGGCGCAGGCAAGCGTGGTCATCACCATGTCCGGCGCCGCCAGGCTGGACTCTCAGGCGGTGCAGGCGGTGTTGAACCTGGTCGCCGCCGCCGTGCCCGGCCTGAAGCCACAGGGCATCGCCGTGGTTGACAGCCGCGGCACGCTATTGGCCCGCGCCGGCCAGCCCACCAGCGACGAACAAGTGGCCCAAACCGGCGAGGAACTGCGCCACACCGCCGAGTTGCGCCTCTCTCGCGCTGTGGAGGAAATGCTCGAGCAAAGCCTCGGCCCTGGCCGGGTGCGTGCCGAAGCGGCCGTCGAGATGAACTTCGACCACATTCACGAAACTGCCGAGAGCTTCAATCCGGATCAGCAGGTGGTGCGCAGCACGCAATCCACGAGCGACAACACCCACAGCACGGAAGCCGAAAAGCCGGCCAGCGTGCAGAACAATCTCCCGAACGCCGATGCCGGACAGCCCGCGCAATCGGGCAGTCAGGAAGCCAAGCAGGACGAGACGACGAACTACGAAATCGGCAAGACGGTGCGCACCCTGGTGCGCGAGCAGCCGCAGATCGCCCGCATTTCGCTGGCCGTCATGGTGGACGGAGAAACCCTCAAGACCGCCGACGGCAAGCCGGTCTGGCACGAGCGCGCGGCGGACGACATCGCGCGCATCAGGCGCCTGGTTCAAAGCGCCATCGGCTTCGACGAGAAGCGCGGCGACAAGGTCGAAGTCGTCTCCATGCAATTCGCGCCGAACGACGATCTCGGCACCCCCGCCCCGCCCGGCATTCTCGGCCTGGATTTGCAAAAAACCGATCTCGTCAGCCTGGCGCAATCCGGCATCCTCGCCATCGTCGTGCTGACTGCCCTGCTGGTCGTGCTGCGCCCCATGGCGATGCGTCTCACCGCGGTGCCATCTGGCGAAATGGCGAATGGCGGCCTCCTCGCAGGTGCACTTGCAGGCGGCAACCTGTTGGGCGGTCCCGGCGGAAACTCGCCCCTTCTCGGCGCCTCCGGCAACGCCATGGTGCCGGCTGGCCTGATCACCGACGACAGCATGGTCAGCGTCGCGAACATCGAAGGCCAGGTCCGCGCCTCCGCTCTGCGCAAGCTGATCGAAACCGTCGAGAAACATCCGGACGAGACTCTGAACATCGTGCGCGGCTGGCTGACAGAGGAGGCAACCTGACATGTCCGGACGCTCCGAACTGGCGGAATTTTCCGGCGCCCAGAAAGTGGCGGCCCTCATGCTCGCCTTGGGCGAAGAGCAGAGCGGCCGCTTGTTTGGCTTGATGCACGAGGACGAGATCAAGGAGATCTCCCTCGCCATGGCAAAACTCGGCCCGGTGCGTGCGGAGGTCATGGAGCAGCTTTGCCGTCAATTCACCGAAAGCCTCGGCAACGCCGGCAGTCTCATCGGCAATTACGAAAGCACCGAGCGCCTGCTTGCCAAATCCATTCCCCGCGAACGCGTCGCGCAGATCATGGAGGAAATTCGCGGTCCCGCCGGCCGCACCATGTGGGACAAGCTGGGCAACGTGAACGAAGCGGTTCTCGCGAACTACCTGAAAAACGAATACCCGCAAACCGTCGCTGTCGTGCTCAGCAAGATCAAGGCAGATCACGCAGCCCGCGTTCTCGGCCTGCTGGCAGAGGATTTTGCCATGGAGGTTGTCGTGCGCATGCTGCGCATGGACAGCATTCAGCGCGACGTGCTCGATGGCGTCGAACGCACGCTGCGTTCCGAATTCATGTCCAATCTCGCCCGCGCCACCCGCCGCGACGCACATGAAATGATGGCCGAGATCTTCAACAATCTCGATCGCGCCGTCGAAGGCCGCTTCCTCTCCCTTCTCGACGAACGCAACCACGATGCCGCCGAGAAAATCAAAGCCCTCATGTTCACCTTTGACGACCTCGGCCGCCTCAGCGGCATCGGCGTCCAGGTGCTCCTCCGGAATGTGGACAAGGAGAAGCTCCCCCTCGCGCTCAAAGGCGCATCGGAGCGCATACGCGACCTGTTCCTTAAAAATCTCTCGGAACGCGCAGGCAAGATGCTGCGTGAGGACATTGCGAACCTCGGCCCGGTCAAGCTCCGCGCGGTGGACGAGGCGCAGGCTTCCATCGTGCTCATCGCCAAGGAAATGGCACAGCGCGGCGAGATCACCCTGAGCGACGACGCCGAAGAAGAAATGGTCATCTGAGATGGCAGCGGCCTTCGACGTCCTGGACGACATGGACGATTTCACCGCCGTGATCATCGAGCCCGCGCCAGGCACGCGCGGCCTCTTCACACGTCCAGATCCGCGCATCGACCCGCGTATCGAACGCCGGCGAACTCCTGCCACCTCGAACGACGGACAGGGTATCCTCTACGCCGAAGATTTCGACTTTCCGGCCGACATGGCCGCCGAAGCCGCGCCTCCCCCGGAGCCCGAACCGGTCTTCTCCGCCGCCGATGTCGAGGCAGCCCACGCCGCTGGCCACCGGGCAGGTTTCGCCGCCGCGGCCGCCGACCAGGACGCCCTGCGAGCAAACCTGCAAGTCGCCGCTTTGCAATCCATCGCCGACGCTCTGGCATCGACGCGGCACGAAGCCGCCGGCATCGCCCACCAAACTGCGCAGGCGCTTTCCGGCGCCGTCATGGCTCTGCTCTCCGCGGCTCTGCCGAAGCTCACCCAGACACACGCCGACGCCGAGATCACCGCATTGCTGGAAACCCTTTTGCCCGGTTTGCGTGCCGAGCCCGTCTTGCGCATTCGGATACATCCTGATCTCGAAACTTGCGTGCAGCGCGCATGGACCGAGCTGACGCTGGACGAACCCGCAGGCAGCCTGCAACTCACCCCCGACGCCACGATGGCGCCAGGCGACATCCGCCTCTCCTGGGCTGACGGCCGCGCAAGCCGCACCACCGCCGACATCTGGGACGCCATACGCGGCGCCCTGGCCTCACTCGACATGCCCTCCATGCAGGAGCTCGTCCATGCCCAATGAACCCGACTTTGCTGATCTTGCCAGCAGTTTTCTGCCCGGTGTCGATGGCGGCAGCCGCAACGCCCGTGACCTCGAAGCCGTCTACGACATCCCCGTCACCGTCAGCGCCGTCCTCGGCCGCAGCACCATGCAAGTCAGCCAGCTCCTCAAGCTCGGACGAGGCGCCGTCGTCGAACTCGACCGGAAGCTCGGCGAGGCGATCGATGTCTATGTGAATAACCGACTTGTCGCGCGCGGCGAGGTTGTCATGGTCGATGATAATCGCCTCGGGATCACCATGACGGAAATCGTCAAGGGTGATCGGGCCGGGTGAAAGCAAGCATGTTCTTTTTTGAAAAAAAGAACCAAGAAACTTTTACACCTCAAGGCCGGGCGTTCCCGCAATCTCGGTCCCAAGTCGCAAAAGTTTTTTGCTTCTTTTTTTCAAAAAAGAAGACCCTTCTTCCATGAAACTCCTAATCATAGGCGCCCTGGAAGGCGAACTGGCCCAAGCCGCGCAAATCGCCATCAAGGCCGGCGCCCGCGTGGACCAGGCCGACAGCCTCACCGCCGCACTCGCCACCCTGCGCGCCCGCCGCGCCTTCGACCTCGTCCTGTGCGATGTCCGGCACGACATAGCCTCCCTGGTCCGCGCCCTGGCCGACGAGCGCATGGCAGTGCCAGTCGTCGCCTGCGGCATCGACACGTCGCCCGAGGTCGCAGCGGCCGCCATACGCGCCGGCGCCCGCGAATTCCTGCCTTTGCCCCCCGATCCCTCGCTCATCGCCGCAATCCTTCAGGCGGCATCAGGCGAACCCGCCGCGCCGATCGCACGCGACCCCGTCATGCTGGCGACCCTGCGTCGTGTCGAGCAGATCGCGGCGGCCGAAGCGTCCGTGCTCATCACGGGCGAAAGCGGCACCGGCAAGGAGGTGATCGCCAGGCACATCCATAGGCTTTCGAGGCGTGCAAAGGGTCCTTTCGTCGCGTTGAACTGCGCCGCCATCCCCGAGGCGCTTCTCGAGAGCGAATTGTTCGGCCACGAAAAAGGCGCTTTTTCAGGCGCCATCGCCCGCCGCTGCGGCAAGTTCGAAGCCGCTGACGGCGGCACGTTGCTGCTCGACGAAATCAGCGAAATGGATATCCGCCTGCAAAGCAAATTGTTGCGAGCCCTGCAGGAACGCGAAATCGACCGCGTCGGCGGCACGGCACCCATACCCATCGACGTCCGCATTCTCGCCACCAGCAACCGCGACATGGCGGCCGACATCGCCGCCGGCCGCTTCCGCGAAGATCTTTATTTCCGCCTCAATGTCGTCGGCCTCCGCCTGCCGCCCCTACGTGAAAGGCCGGGCGACATCGCCGTGCTCGCGGCCCACTACGCGCGGCACTACGCCATGGTGAACGGCATCGCCGCCCGGCCGATTTCGCCGGAAGGCATCGCCCGCCTCTGCGCGCAACCGTGGCGCGGCAACGTGCGCGAACTGGAAAACATCGTTCACCGCGCTGTCCTTCTCGCGGAAGGCGCCGACATCGGCCCGGCCGATTTTGAACTCGGCGCGCCATCGTCGCCCGGCCTGCCCTCTTCTCAGGCGGAGCCGATCGGCGGCATCGCTGGCCTGGTCGGCCAGCGCATGGAGGAGGTCGAGCGGGCGCTCATCATCGAAACCCTCTCCCACACACTCGGCAACCGCACCCATGCCGCCGTCATCCTCGGCATTTCCATACGCGCCCTGCGCAACAAATTGCGCGACTACACGCAAGCCGGGATCGCCGTCCCGCCCCACACCAGCGCCGCTGCCTGAGCCATGAGCACCGCCGTCGCCACCCGGCCGGACACCGGCTTCCGCCGCCTCATCCCAGGCACCGACGTCGGGCTCGCCCTTGCCGTCTTCTGCCTGCTGTCTCTCCTCATCCTGCCGCTGCCGACCTTTCTGCTGGACCTCGGCCTGTCGCTCTCCATCACTGCCTCTGTGCTGGTGCTGATGGTCGCGCTCTTCCTCGAAAAACCCCTGGATTTCACGAGCTTTCCGCAGCTCCTCCTGCTCACCACCCTGCTGCGCCTGTCGCTCAACGTCGCCACCACCCGCCTGATCCTCAGCCACGGCAACGAAGGACTGACCTCCGCCGGCTATGTCGTGGCTGCCTTCGGCGGCTTCCTGATGGGCGGCGACGTGGTCATCGGCCTCATCCTGTTTGCCATCCTCCTCGTGGTGAACTTCATGGTCATCACCAAAGGCTCCGGCCGCATCGCAGAAGTCGCCGCCCGCTTCAGCCTGGACGCCATGCCAGGCAAGCAGATGGCCATCGATGCCGATATGAACGCCGGCCTGATCAACGAGCGCGTGGCCCGCCGCCGCCGACGCGAACTCGAGGAGGAAAGCGGCTTCTATGGCGCCATGGACGGTGCGGCCAAATTCGTCCGCGGTGACGCCATCGCAGGCCTGATCATCACCTCCATCAACATCGTCGGCGGCCTGGCGATCGGCATCATCCGCCACAGCATGGCGTTTTCGGACGCCGCCAACACCTTCACCACCCTCACCGTGGGCGACGGCCTGGTCACCCAGATCCCCGCCCTCCTGGTCTCCACCGCCGCCGGCATCGTCGTCACCAAGGGCGGCGTCGAAGGCCGCGCCGACAAGGCGCTCGTCGCCCAGCTCGGCGGCGGCTATAAACCGCTCGCGCTGGCCAGTGGCGCAGCCGTCGTGCTCGCCATCATGCCCGGCCTCCCGGCCTTACCCTTCCTTGCCCTCGCAGGCCTTGCGGGAGGCGGCGCCTGGATGCGCTACAAGCACCCGCCGCACGCCGCCGAGCTCGACCAGGTCACCCCGCAGGCCGCCAGCGCCGAAGCCCCGATATCGGACGCCATGCGCATCGACATGATCCGCCTGGAGCTCGGCTACGGCCTTCTCCCGCTCGCAGGCGGCGACCAGCCACGCCTCACCGAGCAGATCCGCTCCCTGCGCCGTTCCATCGCCACCGAACTCGGCTTCGTCCTCCCCCCCGTACGCATCCAGGACAACCTCCAACTCTCGGCCGACGGCTACATCATCCGCATCAAGGAAATCGACGCCGGACACGGCGAACTCCGCCCCCTGGGCCTCCTCGCCATGGACCCCGCCGGCGGCGTCCCCGACATGCCCGGCGAACGCACCACCGAGCCCGCCTTCGGCCTCCCAGCCCTTTGGATAGAACCCTCCCAGCGTGAGGAGGCCCTCGTCCGCGGCTGCACGGTCGTGGACCCACCCAGTGTCCTCGCCACCCACCTCACCGAAATCGTACGCGAAATGATGGCCGAGCTCCTCTCCTATGCCGAGACCCAGAAGCTCATCGACGACCTTCCGCGCGAACAACAAAAGCTCGTCTCCGACCTCATCCCGGGCGTCATTTCCGTCGGCGGCGTACAGCGCGTCCTTCAATCCCTTCTCGCCGAACGCGTCTCCATACGCGACCTGCCGACCATCCTCGAAGGCATCCACGAAGCCTGCACCGGAAACGCCCGCGCCATCCCCGCCATCACCACCGTCGTACGCACCCGCCTCGCCCGGCAGATCTGCGACAGCCACGCCGACGCGTCAGGCGTCGTTCCCCTCGTCACCCTTTCGCCCGAATGGGAGGTCGCCTTCGCCGAAAGCCTTGTAGGGCCGCCAGAGGAACGCCAGCTCGCGATGGCGCCCACGAAACTCGCCGACTTCATGCGCCGCTTCCGCGACGTGTTCGACGCCACCGCAGCCGACGCCCCCGTGCTGCTCACCAGCGCCGCCATTCGCGCGCCCGTGCGCGCAGTCGTGGAACGCATCCGCCCGGCGACGCCAGTCATGTCGCAGGCCGAAATCTCTCCGCGCGCGAAGATTCGAACCGTTGGCGCGATATAGAAAGCAAGCACTTCTTTTTTGAAAAAAAGAAGCAAAAAACTTTTATCACTGAGGGCCCGGCACCTCCGCAAGCTCGGCCAAAATTCGCAAAAGTTTTTTGGTTCTTTTTTTCAAAAAAGAACTTTCTTCCTTCCTGCCGCCTCCCAAAAACTTTTCTCAAAATCCGCGACACAAACTAACAGCTTCGAAAGATTTTCCCCCCATCCTGCGCCCGTCGCAAACGTCAAGCAGCAGGCACACGCACATGGCATTTCCCGCGGGCACGAAAATCTTCACCGGCGCAGGCCAGTCCGGCAATTGGGCCGACCCGATGAATTGGCAGGGCGACGCTGCGGCCAAGTCGAACAGCATCGTTGTCGTCCCGACAAATGCTATCCTGAACGGCGCTTTCACCACGCGCCAGTTGATGTTTCTTGGCCAGGAGCAGGTGACGATCAACGGCGCGCTGACTACCTTAGGCACCGGCCTCTGCACCAGCTTCATGGTTTGCGATTACGCCGTCGCGACCTTCACCTCCAGCTCATCGCTGCAGGATCACGGCGGTCTTCTCGTCGGCAACGACAGCGTCGGTACGCTCATCGCCGAAAGCAAGGCCTCGGCGCACAGCACGCTCGTCACCGTCTCGGGAAAGCTTGGCAAGGCTGTTGACGGCACCGGCACCATCACGATCGATGGCGCGCATTGGCAGAACAGCCAGAACATTCAGGTGGGCGTTGCAGGCCACGGCACGCTGAACGTGACAAATGGCGGCCTCATCACGGTAGGCACCGACGTGATCGCCGGTGACATGGCCGGTTCCGTTGGCCACATTTCGCTGTCGAGCGGTGGAACCATGCAGATTGCAGGTCACGTGAAGATCGGCGGCAGCACCACGACTGCGCTTGGCGGAACCGGGACACTCTCGGTAGGCGCAGGCAGCCTGTTCTCGGCCGCCGGTGTGCTGAAGATTACCACCACAGGCGCCGTCACCATGGCAGGAGGCACCATCGCCACGACTGCCAACCAAGAGGCGCAGATCTGGCCGAAGGCGAGCGTCACCGGTTACGGCACATTCACGTCACCAACCGGCATAGACAACACCGGCACCATCACCGCGACCGGTGGCACGCTCACGCTCAACGGCAACATCACCGGCCAGGGAACGCTCGACATCGCCGCCAACAGCACCGCCGTGCTGAATGCCGCCACCATCGGCAAGATGGGCATAGCCTTCACCGGTAGCAACGCAAGCCTGGTGCTCTCTCATGGCGTCGGCAGCATGGCTTCCATCAGCGGCTTCGATGCCACCGACCACATCACCATGGCAGGCGTCGACGCCCTCTCCTGGAACGTCACGACCGACGTGCTGACCCTGAGCCAAGGCGGCGCCGTCGTGGACAATTTGCAGTTCACAGGCACCTACGCGGCCGATCCCTTCGCTCTCACGCAGACCATCCACGGCGCCATGATCACCCTCGGCGCCCACCCGTGACCACGAACTGCACTTCTGCATAAAACACAGCACACACCCCTGGAGTCGGCCCGCTCCCAAGGCTAGCATTCCTCCCGAAAGCTAAACCGGCTTCCGGGAGAGTGCTGCCGAATGCTCGGCAATTTTGAAGTCATGGCCATGGCTGCCACGGCAAACCCTGAGAAGGCGCAAGCCTTCTACACCGGTGTGCTCGGCCTGACGCTTCTCGAGGACACACCGTTCGCCCTGGTGTTCAAGGCCGGCGCCGTCACCATCCGGCTCCAGAAAGTCCCCGAGTTCACCCCGCAGCCCTTCACTGCCATCGGCTGGAAAGTCCCGGACATGCAAGCGACGGTGCACGCCCTCACCGCAAAAGGCGTCCTCTTCGAACGCTTCTCCTTCCTTCAGCAAGATGCAGCCGGCATCTGGGCAGCCCCCGACGGCGCCCAGGTTTCATGGTTCAAGGACCCGGACGGCAATCTCCTGTCCCTGGCCCAGTTCCGCTGACTCCAAACTCGCCTGAAGACACCGAAGCCATTTGCGAAAACTGCATCTGGCATCACGACTGGGAAGGCCTATTACGCACTGCTCCCTGCAACCCAACCTCCTGGGCCGGCTCCGTCCAAACCGAACTTCTGGCAACCGGCATTTCCTCGCCCCTCTTCAAACCCGCCGCCAGCTACACGCCTTTCCCGTTTTGCGCCGCCATCATGATGGTGCGCGACGAAGCCGACATCATCGGAGCAAACCTCTCCTGGCTCCACCACATCGGCGTCCGCCGCTTCATGATCCTGGACAACGGCTCCCGTGACGCCACCCGCGCCATCCTCGCAACTTTCGGAGCCGGTCACTCCGACACCGAGCTCCTCGTTGTCGAAGACAGCACGATCGAATATCTCCAGGCCGCAAAAACCACTGCGCTCTGCGACCTCGCCTGCACCACATGGCCCGGCCTGCGCTGGCTCCTCCCTATCGACGCAGACGAGTTCCTCATCGTCGAACACGGCCTGCAAGCCCTCGCCTATGTGCCCGACACCATCCACGCCCTCACCATTCCCAAAGCCATCCATTTCTACCCAGCCGGCACAACAATCCCCGGCGGCCCAATCCAATTGGGCGCCATGTCGATTCGAAGCCACATCTTCGCCGTGCCCCCCAAAATCATCTTCCGCGCCACCCCCGGCCTGGGCGTCACCCCCGGCAACCACAAAGTCGCAGGCGACTCCATCGCCTACGCCAGCGGACTACGCCACGGCTTCTATTACCGCGAGTTCCAGACACGAAGCTTCGCGCAATTCCTCACTAAGGTGCGCAACGGCGGTCCCGCCATACTCGCCGCCCGCGCACAAGGTCACAACGCAGGCGGCGAGCATTGGCTCGGCTGGTACGATACCCTGCAACGCGGCGGTGAGGACGCCTTACAAGAAGCCTTTGTTGAGGTCGCCTTTCGTAAGAACGGGCCGGGTTATTGGCACGACCCGTTTGAAGGAAGGCAGGGTCTTCTTTTTTGAAAAAAAGAAGCAAAAAACTTTTGCTACTTGGCGGTGTGGTTGAGGCTACGCCGGGATTTAGGAACAGACTGCGGCTGCGGCTTCTGCGACCGTCTGGTCCTGTTCGCCGCTTCCGCCGCTGACGCCCACTGCCCCTACAATTTCGCCATTCACCGTTAGCGGGATGCCACCGGCGAAGATCATTACCCGATCATGGTTCGACACATGGATACCGAAAAACTGGTCTCCCGGCTGGCTATTATGCCCAAGATCGCGCGTTGAAATGTCGAAAGCCTTGGCGGTGAACGCCTTGTTGATCGCGATATCGATGCTGCCAAGCCACGCCCCATCCATGCGGATAAACGCCTTCAGGTTGGTGCCCGCATCAACCACCGCGATATTCATAGGCTGACCAATTTCGCGGGCCTTGGCCTCGCCAGCGGCAATAACACGATGGGCCTTCTCAAGGGTGATCATATATCTCTCCCGCTTTTAACGAACACAGCAACGCACACTACTTTCGAATTTGGAACCGAGACCTTCAAACGAGCCCGGCCCAACATCCAAAAGTTTTTTGCTTCTTTTTTTCAAAAAAGAAGATCTTCCTTCCTTACCTGTGCAAAAGCCACCAGCCCCAATGCCGCGCCAAAAGCACTAACCGCCGTCCATCCCCCAATCCGCCAAGCCAGCGTAGCGCCCGCCGACCCAAAGCTGCCACCGAGAAACATCCCTGTCATGAACAGCGTATTCAGCCGGCTACGCGCCGCGGGATCGAGCGCATAGATGACGTGCTGGTTAGAAACGAGGGAGCTTTGCACGCCGAAATCCAGCAAGGTCACGCCAACGACCAGCCCTGGTATGCTGGCCCAGAACCCGAACGCCACCCAGGATAGCAAAGTCAGTGCCGCCCCGAGCGCGATCACCATGCCCGGCCCCCGCCGGTCTGCCAGCCGCCCGGCGATGGGCGCCGCGACGACTCCGGCGGCCCCGATGATGCCGAACAGACCTGCGACATCCGAGCCTTCATGGAACGGCGGCTTTTCGAGGTGCAGCGCCAGGATCGTCCAGAAGGCGGAAAAGGAACCGAACAGAGCGGCCTGCATGGCCGTCGAACGGCGCAGCACCGGTTGCCCCATCCACAATCCGCCGAGCGACCTCAGCGCTTGTCCATAACGCAGGCCCGACCGCGGCGTGTTAGGCGGCAGGATCATCGCCATGACGCCGGCGGCGATGACAGCCAACGGCACGGCAATCCAGAACATCGCCCGCCATCCAAAACTCGCAGCGACGAAACCAGCCAGCGTGCGGCTGAGCAGAATGCCGCACAGCAAACCGCCCATGACCGTGCCAATGACGCTGCCGCGCCGCTCCGGCGTGGCAAGAGTCGCCGCAAAAGGAATGATCTGCTGCGCTACGGTCGCGGCACACCCCACCAGCAGCGAAGCCGCAACCAGCAGCCCGGCCGTCGGCGCCAAGGCCGCCGCAGCAAGAGACACGGCAAGCACGCCGAATTGCACGGCGATGACCAGGCGCCGGTCGAGCACATCGCCCAGCGGCACCAGCAGAAACAGCCCGAGCGCATAGCCAAGCTGCGTAGCCGTCGGGATCAGACCCGTCGCCGGTGACGCCGGAAAGGCGCGCTCGATCACCCCGAGCATCGGCTGATTGTAATAGATGTTCGAAACCGCGACCGCGCACGCAGCCGCCATGGCAAAGATCATCGGCCCGGTCAGGGCTGGTGTCCGGTCCATCGTTTTGAGATGCTTCATGTTTGCGAAAACGGACGAAAGGCGTGTCCCCTAGAGAGCCCGCCTGAAGAAAGCAAACATCCAGCCGGTTGCCTCGGCGAACAAGGCGGGATCATAGCGTGGTCCTTCGTCGCGCAGGAACGCATGCGCCGCGTTCACCTCATGCCACTCGTAATCGGCGCCGACGCTCTCGAGCCGTTCGCGAATAATCTGTCGGCCGGCAAACGGAACATGCGGATCCTGCCGCCCAAACACGAACAACGCCTTGGCCCGGCAGTCGGCCATGCGAGCCAGCGTATCATCGGACTTTCCTGCCCCCAGCGTCCCGGAGTGAATGTCGGTCGGATAAAAGCAGGCTGCCGCCAAAACCGCCGGGTTCAGCGCCGCCCGATACGCCAAATGGCCACCAAGACAAACGCCGACAGAAGCCAATCGCCCATCGCACGCCGCATGCGTCTGTAAAAATCGCACGGCGGCCTTCGCATCCTCATCGAACGCGGCAACGCTCTTGGTCGTCTTCAACGCATTGCCGCGATCCGTCCCCGCCTGGTCATACTGCAATGCAGTCCCCGCCGGTTCATACTCGTGATAAACCTCCGGCATAGCGACAACATAGCCATGCCCAGCAACAATCGCCGCCAGCCGCCTGATCGGTCCTGTAACCTGGTAGATCTCGGAGAACAGCACCACCCCGGGAAATTGCCCTTCCAAAGCCGGCCGAAAAACATGCAGCCGCATCGGCCCTGCACCAGTCACAGGAACATCTGCAATTTCATGAGTTTGAATAATCATCTATCGCTCCGACAAGCCAATCAGCAGCAAGAAGGCAAGCACTTCTTTTTTGAAAAAAAGAAGCAAAAAACTTTTGTCCATTTTGGCGCGGCACTTCCTCAAGCCCAGCCAAAAGTCCCAAAAGTTTTTTGGTTCTTTTTTTCAAAAAAGAACATCTTCCTTATCCCCCCAGCGCCGCTCCGGCAACGTCACCTCAACCGCCCGTCTTAAACTCTCCGCGGACTGCCCGATCGAAAATCCATATGTGCCACCCGGGACGTGCCACCTTGCCTTGTCCCAATTCGCCAACACCCGAGGCTCGGCCGCGATGGTGATGTTCCGGCTTTCACCCGGCTGCAGCGAAACCTTAGCAAAGCCAGCCAACCTCAGCGTTGGCACACCGGCAGCCGAGACCAGATACAGTTGCACGACGTCGGCCCCTGCACGGTCGCCGGTATTATGCACCCTCACTTGCGCGGTAACTTGGCCTTTCGCGGAAACATCCGGGTCATCGTGCGTAAAATGGCTGTAAGACAGTCCGAACCCGAACGGAAACAGCGAACGCTCGCCACGCCGCGCGAACCATCGATATCCGACATCCGCGCCCTCGATCCGGTAGTCGATCGTCAGCCTCTGTCCAGGCTTGCCCGCACCGCCGAAATTCGGCTCCACGCTGTCGCTGCCAGGCAAAACCGGCCGAGGCAGTTGCGCGACGCTGTTCGGAAATGTCACCGGCAACCGCCCGGAAGGGTTGGTATCGCCGAACAACACGGCCGCAATCGACTCGCCGCCTTTCGCGCCAGGATACCAGGCTTCGATTACCCCCGCGGTTTTCGCAAGCCACGGCATCGCCACCGGCCCGCCTGTCTCGAGCACAACGATCGTGTGCGGGTTGGCAGCCGCGACTGCCTCGATCAGCGCATCCTGACCGTCCGGCAATGTAAGGTCCGGAACATCGAGCCCTTCCGACATCCATTGCGTCGCAAACACGATGGCGACGTCCGCCTGGCGTGCCGCGGCCACCGCATCGGTCAGATACCGGCCATTGCGAAACACCACCTGCGCCCCCTGCGCCCTCGCCCGAATAGCGCGAAGCGGCGACGAGTCCTGAAAAGCCTCCACCAGCAGTTCGTGTCCCGGCTGGTCGTTGCCCCAAGGAATGCTGCTTGCAGCACCCTCTTTCCCTACGACCTGACTGGATCCGCCGCCAGACAAAACACCTGCATCGGCATGCCCGCCGATCACAGCAATGCGCTTCAATCCAGCACCAAGCGGCAACGCATGCCCCGCATTACGCAGCAGCACGATGCCCGAGTCCGCAACACTCCGGGCCACATCCTCATCATGGGTGACATCCACGGCTGGCATGGAAGCCGGTGCCTTATCGATCCCAACCGCATAGACGGACCGCAGGATGCGCCGGTTCATATCGTCCACCCGAACCCGCGTCGCATCGTCCGACTGAGCAGCGTCCGCCAGCATCTTCCCGAACCGGACGGCGCCATCCAACTGCTCGCCCGATTGCTGATCGAGCCCCGCACTGGCGAAGCCAACACCCGCCACGGCCCCCCAGTCCGACATCACCCAACCCGGAAAGCCCCAGTCACGCTTCAGCACACCATCGAGCAAACTCTTGTTGCCGCAAGCAGGTTCGCCATTCACTGAATTATACGCGCACATCACGGCGCCCGGCTGCCCGCGCTCTATGCCGATCTCGAACGCCAACAAATCGCTCTCGCGTGCCGCGGCCTCCCCTATCACCACATTGCCGAAATGCCGTCCCGTCTCCTGATCGTTGAAGGCGAAATGCTTGATCGTCGAAATCACTCCGGCCGACTGAATGCCCGCGATCGCCGCCCCCGCCAGCAATCCCGTGTGCAAGGGATCCTCGCCGAAATACTCGAAGCTGCGCCCCCCACGCGGATCACGCACCAGATTGGCGCCACCCGCGAGCATCACATTGAACCCTTTCGCTCGCGCCTCCGCCCCGATCATCGCCCCGCCTGCGCGCACCAGCGCCGGATCCCAGGTCGCCCCCATCGCCAGGCCGGAAGGCAGCGCCGTCGCCCCGTCGTGCCGAAGCCCACCGACGTAGGCGACACCCAAACCCGCATCGGTCTCACGCAGCGCCGGCACCCCCAGCCGCGGAATGCCAGCCACATACCCGGCGCCCGGCGTCGCCTCCTGCGGCACCGCAGTCCCGCCGAAAGGCAGCGCCATGATGCCGTGGGTCAGCACGGCCTTCTCCTCCAACCGCATCGCCGCCACCGTCGCCGCCGCCCGCGCATCCGGGCTGCCCGCATCAGGTGCCGCCCCAGCCAGCCAGACCAGGCCGATAGTCAACACCCGCCAAAACCCCACGCGCCGCTCCGAAAAACACCCGCGGTGATATGGTGCGCCCATGCTCATGCCGCCGATCCTGCTCCGAACCGACGCTTTCGTCGTGCTCAACAAGCCCGCCGGCATCCCCGTCCACCCCGGACCCTCCGGCGCCCCCAGCATCGAGGACCTCTTCCCCCAACTCAGCCGCCGCCGAAACGGACCCTGGCTCGCCCACCGCCTGGACACCGACACCGCAGGCTGCCTCGTTATCGCCCTCAAGCGAGCCGCCCTGCACGCCGCACAGGCCGAGTTCGCCGCCGGCCGCGCCGAGAAAACCTACTGGGCCATCGTCCAAGGCAGCCCCGCCGCGGAAGAAGGCATCATCGACATCCCCCTGTCCAAGCTAACCACCCCGAAAGGCTGGCGCATGGCGGCCGACCCGAGAGGCCAGCCCGCCACCACCGCCTGGCGCGTTCTCGGCCGCGGCCCCACGCAAACCTGGCTGGAACTCCGCCCCAAAACCGGCCGCACTCACCAGGTGCGCATCCACTGCGCAAGCCTCGGCTGCCCCCTGGTCGGCGACCCGATCTACGGCGACGCCAAAGGCCCCCTACAGCTCCTGGCCCGCGCCATCCGCATACGCCTCACCCCTGAGATTTGCGCGGCCGCCCCACCCCCGCCACACATGCGAGCCCCTCTCGAGGCGCTAGGCTTCACCTAGAACGCCGACCCCGAACCCGCAAGGACCCGCTGAGCCCCCATGACCGAAGCCTTGCGCTGTGAAGCCCCGACGGGCGACCGCTGCGGCGAGTCCCCCACCTGGGACGACGCCACCCAGACCCTCTACTGGTGCGACATCAACCGCTTCCTCATCCATCGCCTCGACCCGGCCACCGGCGCTGTCCTCACCTGGCATTTCAGCGAGCCCGTCACCGCCCTCTCGCTCACGACCACCCCAGGCACGCTCCTGGTCGCCCTAGGCTCCCGGATCATCCTCTGGACCCCCGAGACGGACCACCGCTCCGGCCCCCTCTTCACCCTCCCAGGCGCCCCCGCCCAACGCCTGAACGACGGCCGCACCGGCCCCGACGGCGCATTCTGGTTCGGCTCCATGGCGAACAACGTCGGCCCCAACGGCGAGGACCTCAAACTCCGCAAAGCCGAAGGCGCCCTCTACCGCCTGGCCAAAAACCAAGACGCCACCATCCATGAAACCAACCTGGATGTCCCGAACACCCTCTGCTGGTCCCCCGACGCGCAACATTTCTATTTCGCCGACAGTGGCAAGAACATCATCTGGCGCTACCGTCACGCCCCCGCCGCCATCCAAGACAAAACCCCCTTCCTCGCCGGCTTCCCACGCGGCGTGCCCGACGGCTCCGCCATCGACTCGGAAGGCCACCTCTGGAATTGCCGCTACAACGGCCGCTGCCTCATCCGCATCGCGCCGGACGGCAGCATCGTCCAAACCATCGAAGTCCCCGCCCAAAACGTCACCTGCTGCGCCTTCGGCGGCGCCGACCTGCGAACCCTCTTCATCACCACCGCCGCCATGAGCAACCCCGACGACCGGCTTGCCGGCTCGCTGTTCTCAATGCGCACGGAAACGGCAGGAACAACCGGATACCGCTATCAAGTATAGGCAAGGCCAGGGGCTCTGCCCCTGGACCCCGCTGGGGACTCGTCCCCAGACCCCATTTCTTAGGGCCGTGCGGCGGCTAGCATCGTGTGATGCGCGTCGGCGATCTGCACCTGAACGCCCGACCAGGTGTCCTGAACCACACTGGCAAAACACGACCTGAACCCCTCGCTGCCAGGAACCCGGCCCGCCTCCCGGCACACCTGAGCGGAAGCCACCTCCACCCGATGCCGCATCGCCGCCTGCCCCGCCTCCGTGCCAAGATCGAGCCCCCGCGTCGCCACCGCCAGCATAGGCAACGCCCCGCCCCCATCAGCCGCCACCGCCGCCGACCCAAACGCCACAACGCTGCTGAATACAGCCGCAATCAAGCTGAAACGAATTATCTGAACCATGGAACTGCTCCTGCTAACCGGTTGAACCCATCGCTCGCTGCGACACCCAACCCTTAGCCACCGCCTCCCAGCCCAAGGAACTCAATTGGAATAAAATCGAATCAGCCGATTTAAATCAGCACCGTCAAAGCCTTAATCAGCTAACCAGGCGCCGGTGAACCGCAAAAGCTCAACCCGGCAACGCCTGCTCAGGCACTTTTCCGCTCCCATGATCTGTCGCCTTCAATACGCCCCCGCTATTATTCAAAAGACCAGGCGGCATCAGGACGGTGAGCGTGGATCTTGAAAGACCCCCCCTAAGCTTCGACCGCTTCACCATTGATTTTAGACTTCGCGCCCTTCGTGCCGGCGACAAAACCGTCCCCCTCCACGACATGACCTTCAGGCTCCTTGTCTACCTTGTCGACCACCGCGCCGAAGCCCGCTCCCGCGATCGTATCCTCAAGGATGTATGGTGGGACGCCCCCGTGGTTCCCTCAAACGTCGACGTCCAACTTTCAAAATTGAGAGCGGCGCTCCGCAAAGCCGGCTGCTCTGACGAACTCATCATTACCCTCCCACGCGCGCACTACCGCTTCATCGGCGAGGTATTTCATCCCAAAGAAGAAAACGTCTCCGCGGTTGAGCAACAGAAAGAGGAAGAAGAAGTCACACCAGAGCTCCCGCTTCCGGAGAAACCTTCTCGCTCCAAACGCCGACTATGGTGGATTTCGTTAACGTCGCTTCTCGCCCTGATCCTCCTGGGTTTGGCGGCCATTCTTCTGCCCCTTGCCCTTCACCCTGCGGCTCGCGCGGAACCCGCCATCGTCGTGGTCCCATGGCGCAACCTGAGCGACAGCGACAGCCAGAAAGAACTCCCCGACGCCATCACCGACGACCTGACAACCGACCTTGCGCACTTCCCCGGCCTACAAACCATTGCGCGCGGCACAGCTGACACATTCAGAGGCACCACCCTGTCCGCGCACGACATCGGCCAGAAACTCCACGCCCGCTATCTTCTCGAAGGCAGCATCAGGGCCGAGGAAACGAGCTACCGGATCAACGCCCAACTGATCGACACCGACAGTAACGTCCACCTCTGGGCCGAGCGTTTCGACACACCGAAAGACCACCTGGCGGACGCCCAGGAAGCTATCGTCCGCCGCATAGCCAGCGCCCTTCATATCCAGATCGATCGTTTCGAAAGCGACCGCGCCCTGCGCGAGCGCCCCGGCAACCCGGACGCCGTCGATCTGTTCTACCGCGCCCGCGCCATCCTCGACTCCGACGACACGCTCGCTGGCTTCACCAAAGCCCAGGCTCTCCTCGAGAGCGCCGTCCGCCAAGAGCCAACCTTTACCGAGGCCTTGGCCACGCTCGGCTGGATGCTCTTGCGCAAGGCAACGACGATGGACGATCCCGATGAGGATCACGACTACGCCGAGGCCAAATCCGTTATTGCCCGTGCCCGCGCCGCTGCTCCTTCCAATGCCGAAGCCCTCGCAGCACAGGCGCGTGCTTTCATGATCGATGGCAAATGTGACGAAGCCAAAGCTGCGGCAGGCGCAGCCCTTGCCATCGAACCAAGCGGCATAGACGCCCGCACGGTCCTAGCCGGCTGTTTTCAAAAGGAGGCACGCCTTGAAGAAGCCGCCGATCAATACCAGGCGATACTCCGCCTCGACCCTGAAAGTCCCGACAACAGGCCCCGTAATCTCACCCTGGGTTACATCCGCCTGATCGAGGGCCACTATGCGGAAGCCATCGACCTGCTGCAAAAGTCGATTGCCGGCGAGAACGACCGCGGCCCCGCCGTAGAGGCCTTCAGCCGCTACGAGCAAGCGCGCCTTATGCTCATCGCGGCTTACGAGCTCAATGGCGACCCAGATCGCGCGAGCAAACTTTTCGACGATTACAACGCGCGTTGGCCGCGTAGAACCACGTGGCGGGTTTCAAGCTACTTTCCCAAGCGCTGGACCGAACTCCCCGGCCTCCAGCGCGCGCTCTTAGCCCTACAGCGCGCCGGTATGCCTCACTTCAGCGACGAGCATGCATCTTTGTTACCTGCGGGATCGCCCTGTGTCCCTGGCGACTTCAATCAAGCTCCACCTGTTCCCCCGCCGGGACGAAGTCTCGATACCAAGGGCTTCTTAGCGCTAAAGGCAAGCGCGGTGCCACTGATAACGATCGATCTTGGTCGCGGCGTTGCTGCAATTGCAGGAGCAATCTGGTTTGATCCCGATCTAAATTCTCAAAGCAGCACAGATTTCACAGTATCCAAAGTAGGCGATCGTTCCGGCGGCAACAAGCAAACCTCAATTGTAATTGCAGGCGACGGCCCAACAGGCTGCAGGGCGAACGACGCTGCCGTCAGGCTCGAGCATCTTGGATTTCAGCACGTTTTTTGGTACGAGGGTGGTGAGGAAGCCTGGTTTGCTGCCAACCAACCAAATACAGACGAAAGAAAACGGTGAGTTAAAAGATTCGTTGCATTACCGCATGTTTTATGAAATCCTCTCGTATCGTAAGTTTCTTGTGCTTAGACTTCCTCATCGACCAAGCAAGAAAGTTGAGAAACGATGCTGCACATCCAACACTCGCGTCAGCTATCTCTAATTGTCTTGACTTTAGCATTTTTCGCCACGTCAGAGGTTGCTAACGGTCAAACTCCAACGAAGCCATATGAAGTAGATATCAGTATAAGCTTGCCGGGAACCGCTACAAAAACACCAAGCGCAATTGCTGGCATTGATGACTGCCCAAAGAATGCAATTCTAAGCGGAACCACCTTCACCCTTTGTGATGATCCAAACACTACCACACCCCACCCGAATGGGATTCGGACCTGGATTCCAGCGGGAGGGTTCGCGCCGATTGTCTTGGAGACGCCCCCCCCTCCCGCCGGAGCCGCGCATGGTTTTGTGCTCCTTGATGCTCAGACCAACGGGTACGTCCAGGCCCGAGAAGCATTGGCGCTCTCGGCTGAGTTGCTACAAAGAGGACTTAAAGTCCCACCACCACCATATACTCCAGCCACCGAAACCCTACGAGTGCAGTTCGCTTTTCCCGTGTCTCCTGCAACAACTATCACGTGCGAATCAAACACTCTCCAAATTCCTCTTGACTCAAAAATCTTTCCGCCAGATCCAACAACTAAAATACCGACTCTGAACATTCCATTGCCATCACCTTCTACTTCAAGCTTGACTAAGCAAGAAAAAGAAGATCTTCTTCTGCAGCAATCAGCATCCTACAAGTTAGCGGAGGAGATTCTCGTCATGTCTGAGTGCCTGTATCTGGAAGCCTTTTGATGAGCTCATCCTCGTCGCTCTAACACGCCTTGAATCAGTTGGACGATAGGATGAGGAGCCGAATTTTGCACCTAAGATGTTGCAACTCTGCGCGGTAGCTATGGTATTGAGGTTCCATCTTAAGATGGACTTATTTTAGGATATCAAGGCACCAACCCAAAAACCTTAACCGTCTTATAAGCCGGCGCATAAACCCGCCCATTCGCCACCATAGGCGTCAGAAACGGATTATTGTTCCCACTATTAGACCAAGCCCCGCCAGCATTAGCCGAAAAGATCGGCGCACCCAGCGTGTCTGCATTATACGCCTCAAGCTCCACGGGCGCCGTCCGCCGTATCAGCCAAACAACTCCAGTCCCAGCCGCCTCGCCACGCGACGACACCACGGGCAGAGACCCGCCATATCCAGAAAGCGTCGTGCCAGTCACCGTCTGCGTCAAAGCAGGCGTCCCAGTCACCGCCACCGAAAACGCCCGCAACATATCGCTGTCCGTCTGCACATAAACGATCGGTCCTTTCGCCCCGGCGTAATAAGCGGGCCCGCCCCAAAGCCCCGCATTGCCGCGCGTGGTGATCGTCGTCGCCTGCAACGCCCCGCCATCGTTCGGCTTCAATCCCCCAAGCCGGCCGCGGTCCAGCAAATACAGCACAGCCGATTTCCCGATCGCCACCGCCATCGCCGGCGCCGTCTGCCCCTTTACCGCCGGCAGCAGCATGATCCCACCCGAGCCGAAATCCACGTCGTTGTTGTTAAGCGAATTGAACGCCGAAGGCGTGAAGCGCCCCCGAACCCGGCTCAGCGCGGGATCGAGCGAAAGCGCACTCTCACCCCAATCCTGCGACCCCGCCCGCGTATCGCCATTGCCCGTCACCACGAACAAATTCCCCAACCCATCCAGCGCCGGCGCAAAGCCGGTCATCCAGATGCTCGCAAGCTCAGTGCCGCCCGACGTATCGATCGTATGGAACGCCGCCATCGGCGAAAGTGAAGGGCTATACCGCAGCAGCCATCCGGTGATGTTGCCGGAATTGGCATCGCAGTGCGACCCGATCCCCACATAGATCGAGCCGTTACCCGCCGCGAGCCCAGCCCTGTTCCATTGGTTCTGCGGATCGAAATTGACTGTGCTGCCATCCGCCAGCACAGCGCTCGGCGCAATCTCGACAGGCGCCGTCACATCCTGGCCTGTCCCTAGATCGAGCGCATGAAGCTGAGTGTGGAACGAAAAAGCGCTTGGCTCCGTCGCCGCCACCAGGTACAGCGTCGCCGCCCCAGCGCCGCTGCGCAGGATCACCGGCGTGCCCGAAATCCCATACTCCGGCTGAACATCTCCACAGCCGACATCGCTCGTCAGCTGCGCCTTGCCGAGGCTCACATGCCATAGCAGCGCATAGCTCTGCGCATCATAGGCATAGACACTGTCATGCCCTGTCGCGATCACCAGCACATCGTGCGTCGTCCCGTCCGGCATGACGAAGCCTGAAACCAGAAGCGGCTGAGCGAATACGTTTCCATCGACGTTCAGCGTCTTCAGCAGGCCGAACTTCGCCGAACCCACGCTCGCCGGCGTCAGATCCGTTTCACGCCTGTTCCAGCCGGTTCGGTCAGTGTCGTAATGATACGTTAGTACGTCGATCGGCGTGCCGCCATACACGCGGCCAAGCCCGGCCGCGGCGCCCTCCATCGGCCCGGTGTCCCGCAGCGCACTGATGATCGGTGGGTTGGGCGCGTGGTGCGGAGGCAAAGCCCACGCCTGACAGGCAGCCAACAGGATCGCGGCGCCCGAAAGGTACGATCTCACGCTGGCTTTGCCTGCCATGGATAACTCCCGATATCGTTACGGGTTATTATCAGCCATTTGAGGAAGCAAGGAAGGCCTTCTTTTTTGAAAAAAAGAAGCAAAAAACTTTTGCCACCTTGGGCTGGGCACTCACCAAGACCTCGGTCCCCAAGTCGTAGAAGTTTTTTGGTTCTTTTTTTCAAAAAAGAACGCTCTTCCTTCCCCTTACTGCCTAGCCGAAGCCACCACCGCCCGGGCCTGCGCCGACGCAATCACCTCCCGAACCCGAGGCGAAGCATTCGCAACGGCACTCTCGATGCACCGCTGCAGATCATCGTCGGCAATCGCCTCGCCGCCCGCCACCGCAACGCAAGCATGCCAGGCGGCCGTATGAACGCGGTGCACCAGCACGGCCTGATCGGCAGGCGACGTAAGATCGAGGCCCTGCGTGCTGGCAGTACGGGTGGCCGTCACCAGGCCCTCCTGGGGTGCGATCACATCGACAGGCGAGGCGGCCCTGGCCGGCAAGACGCCAGCAACGAGCAGCAGAACGCCCGCGCCGGACAGGCGGAAGAAAACGCGGCTGAATTTCGATTCCATGACACTCTCCTAGTGGTGTGCCGCACTGCACCGGCAGTCGGCGAACACCTCCGTGGACCCGCCACCAGGAGGAGAGGAAGTTAATCAGGCTAAATTCGCCTCAGCCAAATTTAACTAGTTTTTTCAATTCGTTAAAACTACGATGTATTGCTCTCTCGCTGCGGAAACCCTCATGCCCAGCCACCTTATTATTGCCGATCGCGCACGGCCTTCCCTCCGCGACCGTTCCGTATCAGATTGCCCTGCATGAAGCTGACCCCCTTTGCCGTCCTGCTCCTGCTAGCCGGATGCGCAGCCCCGCCACCCCCACCTCCCCCGCCGACCATGGTGAATATTTCGGTCAAAGCCGGCCCGGACATCAATCCAGACAGCTCCGGCCAAGGCGCCCCGCTCGTCCTGCGCGTCTATCAGCTCGCCTCTGGCGCCGGCTTCGGAAACGCCGAGTTCTTCGCGCTCTACAAGAGCGATGCGGCAACCCTCGGCGCCGACATCGTCCACCGCGACGACCTCGCCCTCAATCCAGGCGACACCAAAACCCTCGCCCTCTCGCCGACCGACCAGGCGAAAACCATCGGCTTCTTCGCCGGCGTGCGCGACTTCAACGGCGTCACCTGGCGCAACACTACCGACTTCCCGCCACACCAGACCACCAACATCACCGTCACGGTCACTCACACCGGCCTGACTGTCGTCGCCAAAACCCTTCCACCCCCGCCCAAACCGGCAAGCTGACGGGGCACCGCGGCGATGGGGTGGGACAACAAGGTCGTTTGGGGCGAAGGGCTCTTCCTGCAGCCGCAGCATCTGCAGCAGCAGGAGCGCTATTTCGAACGCCTGGTACGCACCAGCACCGGCGGCCTGCGCCCCTTCGCCTACGGCTTCTCCCAGCTCGACCTCGACACGGACAAGCTGACCCTCGGCAAATTCGGCCTGCGCAACGCCATCGGCATCCTGCCTGACGGCACCCCCTTCAGCCTGCCAGGCGACTGCGACCACCCGACGCCGATCGACCTGCCTGAAACGATACGCAACGCCGTCATCTATCTGATGCTGCCCACACGCCAGCCCGGCGGCGTGGAGACTGCGCCGCCTGCACAGATCGAAACGGTCGCCCGCTTCGCCACCGCCGAGCATGAAGCCACCGACACCAACGCCGGCTACCAGGGCACCGCCACAGTCCCCATAGGCAAGCTCCGCCTGCGCTACGCCATGGAGGGCGAGGCCCGCTCCGGCTACACCGCCCTGGGCCTCGCCCGGGTCGTCGAAATGCGTGCCGACAAAAGCATCGTTCTGGACGAAGCCTATATTCCCCCGCTCCTCGCCTGCTCCGCCTCAGGCGTTCTCGCCGGCTTCCTCAGCCAGTTGCAGGGCCTGCTCCACCAGCGTGCCGAGGCACTGGCAGGCCGCGTCTCAGAAGTCGCGACCCGCGGTGCGGCCGAAATCGCCGACTACCTGCTCCTGCAGCTCTGCAACCGCTACGAACCGCTCGTCACCCACCTCGCCGGTATGGGCAACCAGCTCCACCCGGATGATCTCTACCGCATCTGTGTCAGCCTGGCTGGCGAGCTCGCCACATTCACCGAAACGCGCAAGCGCCCCGTCACCTTTCCCGCCTACAAGCACGACGATCTGCACGCCACCTACCGCCCGGTCATCGCCGCGATCCGCCAGGCCCTGTCTGCCGTCCTCGAACAAACCGCCGTGCCGGTGCCGCTCCAGGAACGGAAATTCGGCATAAGGGTCGGCCCCATTCTCGACCGCAGCCTCGTCACCGAAGCCACCTGGGTACTTGCCATCAAGGCGCAGATGCCAGCCGAAACGCTGCGGCGCGGCTTCCCCAACCAGGTGAAGATCGGCCCCGTCGAACAGATACGCGAACTCATCAACGTCGCCCTGCCAGGCATCGCCGTACGCGCCCTGCCTGTCGCACCCAGGCAACTCCCCTATTACGCAGGCACAAGCTATTTCGAACTGGACAGAACGGGCCCCTACTGGGCAGCACTCGCCCGCTCGGGCGGCATCGCCATCCATGTCGCTGGCGACGTCCCTGGGCTCGAAATCGAATGCTGGGCGATTAGAGGCTGATCAGGAACGATTTAGGCTGAATGAAACAAGCCTAGACGCTACAAGACGGACGCTCGGCAGGAGCGCCCAATTCATGGGCAGTTCAAGCCCGGAACAAAGGGGGGAGGGTGGCCATGAGCGACGATCCGTTTGCCGAACCATCCGATAACGAGCGGACCATCATCAAGCCGCGCCCAGGCGGTGCGGCGCGCCCGGCGGCACGTCCCGCACCACCGGCGCCCGTTCAGGCCGAAGCCGCCGCCGTTCCCACCACGGGTGCCAACCCTCTCGTCGCGGCCGCCGCTCCCGTGCTGGCTGCCGCCATACGCATCGCCGGCGCGCGCGGCCGCGGCCCGGACATCGAACAGCTCCGGCGCGGCATGGTGGACGCCGTGCGCGGTTTTGAAAAAGCAGCGCTCGCCACTGGGCTGGACACCAAATCCCTGCGCGCCGCCCGCTACGCCCTCTGCGCCACCATCGACGACATCGTTCTCAGCACCCCCTGGGGCGCATCCAGCAACTGGACCCAGCAAACCCTCACCGGGATCTTCCACAACGAAGTCATCGGCGGCGACCGCTTCTTCGAAATCCTCGACCAGATGACGCGTGAACTCGGCCGCCACTCCGAAGTCGTCGAACTCATGTATCTCTGCACATCGCTCGGCTTCGAAGGCCGCTACCGCGTCATGCCGCGCGGTGTCGCAGCCCTGACCGAACTACGCGAAGGCGTCTACCGCGCCATACGCACCCGGCGCGGCGAATTCGAGCGCGAACTCTCCCCGCGGTGGCGCGGCGTAGGCGCCGCCCATCGGCCGCTCGGCCAGCGCGTCCCCTTCTGGGCGATCGCCTTGGGCGCGGTCGGCGCACTCTGCCTCATGTACATGGGTTTCAATTACGCGCTCGCCGGCAAGTCGGACGTGGCCTACGCCGAACTCTCGGGCCTCCCACCCACCGGCCAACCGCAGGTGGTACGTGCCGCCGCAGTCGCTGCCGTGCCGCCGCCGCCCCCTGTCGTCACCCAGGGCGGCGCCGCCTCGAAACTCCACCAGTTCCTGGCACCGGAAATCGCGCAAGGCCTGGTCACCGTCTTCGAGGACGCTCAATCCGTCACAGTCCGCCTGAAGAACAAATCGATGTTCGCCGCGGGCGAAGCCCAGCTCAACGGCAGCTACACCTCGCTTCTCGAGCGCATCGGCCAGGCTCTCGAAGACGAGAAAGGCCACGTCATCGTCACCGGCTACACCGACAGCCAGAAGATCCACACTATCCGCTTCCCATCAAACTTCCAGCTCAGCCAGGCCCGCGCAGACGCGGTCGCCGCCATCATCCTCACCAAGCTCTCGGACAAATCCCGCGTGAAAGCCGAAGGCCGCGGCGAAGCCGATCCCATCGACACCAACGCCACCCCGGAAGGGCGCACACAGAACCGGCGAACAGAAGTGGTGCTGGTGCGAGGAGGCGAATCGTGAACCAGGCCGATCTTTCCATCCTTGTCGATCGGCAAAGGCCATGATGATCGTCGAACGTCTTACTAATCTTCTGTTCTCGAAATGGGTCAGAACCCTCGTCGGGTTCATTTTTCTCGCCGTGCTCATATGGTTCTTTGGCCCGCTGCTGGGCATCGGCCAGATGCATCCGCTGGATAGCGTAACAATCCGCATCGCTGCGATCGCCATTCTGCTGGTGATTTGGCTGGTCATGAACCTGATGCGGGAGCTGAGCCATGCGAAGAAGGACCGCGGCCTGGCCAACGCCGTGGTCGAAGCACCGGCTGATCCGGACAAAACCGCATCGGCGGAGGAGGTTGCCGCCCTGCAGGCCCGCCTGAAGCAAGCCCTGGCGGACCTGAAGAAAGCCAAGTTCGGCGGCAAACGGCTGTATCAGCTGCCGTGGTACATGTTCATCGGTCCGCCCGGTGCGGGCAAGACAACCGCGCTCACCAACAGCGGTCTGCAGTTCCCTCTGGCAGACTCGACAGGGTCGCACGCCGTATCGGGCGTCGGGGGGACCCGCAACTGCGACTGGTGGTTCACCGACCAGGCGGTGCTGATCGACACCGCCGGCCGCTACACCACGCAGGACAGCAACACCGCCGTGGACGCCTCTGCCTGGACCGGCTTCCTGCGCATGATCAAGAAGCACCGCCGCCGCCAGCCTTTGAACGGCGTGTTGTTGGCCATCAGCCTTTCCGATCTTTCAGAGCTGTCCGAGCAGGAGCGCCAGGCTCACGCGCACGCCATGCGCAAGCGCGTCCGCGAGCTGCACGACGAGCTCGGCGTACGCATCCCCATCTACGTGCTGTTCACCAAGGCCGACCTCATCGCCGGCTTTGTTGAATTCTTCGAAGGCATGGGACGAGAGGAACGCGAGCAGGTCTGGGGCATGACATTTGCGCTGGACCGCGGCACCGACGAGGCAGGCGCAGTCGCCGCCTTCAGCGCCGAGTTCGACGCCCTGCTCGCGCGCCTCAACGACCGCATGCTGGAGCTCGTGAACCGGGAGACGGACATCCAGCGCCGCCGCCTGATCTACGGCTTCCCGCAACAGGTTGCATCGCTGCGCGAGACTGCCGCCAGTTTCCTTACAGAAATTTTCCGTCCCAGCCGCCTTGAGGCGCGCCCGCTCCTGCGCGGCGTTTACCTGACCAGCGGCACTCAGGACGGCACCCCCATCGACCGCCTGCTGGGCACTATGGCCGGCCAGTTCGGGTTGCAACGCCAGGCGGTGACCGCCTTCTCCGGCGCCGGCCGCAGCTACTTCCTGGGCCGCCTAATGCGCGACGTGGTGTTCGGCGAAGCAGGCCTCGTCAGCACCGATCCGAAACTCGAACGCCGCGCCCGCTGGACCTACATCGGTGCCTATGCGACGGCGGCGGTCATTGTCCTCATCGCAGGCGGATTCTGGACCGCAAGCTACTTCGGCAACCTTGACCTCATCGCCCACGTGCACGATCAAGCCAACCGCTACAACGCCGACTACAAGACGCTCGCAGACCTCGGTCCGAAGAACACCGACCTGCCGCCCACCCTGCCTCCACTCCTCGACTTGCGCACCATGCGCGGCGGCTACGAGCAGCGCGAAGAATCCACGCCTGTCGCCCTGACCTTCGGCCTCTACCAGGGCAACAAGCTCACAACAGCCTCGATCGATGCCTACTACCGCGCCATGGGCGGCATCCTCCTGCCGCGCCTGCTGTCGCGCCTCGAACAACAAATGTCCGCGCACCTCGACAAGCCGGATTTTCTTTACTCCGCCCTGAAAGTGTATCTCATCCTCGGCCGCCAGGGACCGCTTGACGCCGGGCTGGTCGACCAATGGATGCGTGCCGATTTCGAGTCGGCCTTCCCAGGCGACGACGATGCCGCGGGCCGCGAAGCTCTCCTCGCCCACATCGACGCCATGCTGGAGCGGCCATTGCCGGCCGTGCCGCTGAACGGCCCGCTTGTCAGCCGGGTGCGGGGCATCCTCACCGCAGAGCCGCTCGCGCAATACAGCTACAGCCGCATCATGCGCAGCAAGCGCATACGTCAAATGCCCGAATGGACGGTCGCGGACAACGCAGGACCAGGCGCCAGCCAGGTCTTCATGTTGCGCTCCGGTAAGCCGCTCGCATCCGGTGTACCGGGCGTCTTCACCTGGCCCGGCTATCACAACAACTTCCTACCCATGCTGCCGACGGTGACGCAAGACATTACTGAGGACGGCTGGGTGCTCGGCCTACCCAACCGGGGTGTCACCGGCACGCTTGCCGAAGCCACCCGCCTGCGCCGCGACGTGCTCGGCCTCTACCTGGACGATTACCAGAAGCACTGGGACATATTGATCGCCGACGTGGCCATGAAGCCCTTCAGCAACGTGCAGCAGGGCACCGACGAACTGAACTTGCTCGCCGCCCCGGATTCGCCGTTCCGAGATCTGATGCAGGCGCTCGACCTCGAAACCAACCTCAGCCGCACCGCGACTGCGGACAAGGCTGAATCGAACGCCGAAGCCAAGCTCGCCAAGTTCGGCAGCAAGCTCGGCGGGTTTGCTAAGACGCAGGCCCGGCTCGGCATGTCGTTGCGAGACACCCAGCTCGCCGATGTCCTGGGCGAGAGCATCGGCACCGATCCGTCGGCCGCCAAGCCCGTGGACCCGGCTACCCGCGTAGATGCGCATTTCGCCTGGATCCACAAATTCGTCTTCGGCGGCGACGGCATGCCTTCGCCGATGGAAGCCTCCATTTCGAAGATGGGCGCCATGTACCAGAACCTCGCCGGCGTCGCGAACGCAGCCAACCCGAACGCCGCCATGCTGAGCAAGATCGCAGGCGGCGGTGGAGGAGGCGGCGGAGGCGGCAGTGCCGACACGCAGTTGGCAGCCATCGCCAAGGACCTTCCAAAGCCGATCGCCGCCATGCTGCAGACCGTCTCATCGAGCGGCGCCGCCGTCACCAGCAGCGGCGCCTCCCAGGGATTGCAGGACAATTGGCGCTCGAAGGTTCTGCCGCTCTGCCAGGAGGCGTTCGGCCGCTACCCGTTCATCGCGTCGAGCAGCCAGGACGTGCCGCGCGATGATTTCGCAAAGCTTCTTGGCCCGGGTGGCCTGATCGATGGCTTCTTCAACGACAACCTGAAATCCCTGGTGGACACGTCGAGTACGCCGTGGCGCTGGCAATCCGCCGACCACGTCAAGCTCGGCCTGCAACAAGGCACGCTGACGCAGTTTGAAAACGCCGCAAAAATCCGCGACGCACTGTTCAGCGCAGGCACCGACCTCGCCGTGAAGTTCGAGCTGGTGCCGTCGAAGCTCGACACCCATCTGTCGAAAGTCATCGTGGACATCTCAGGCTCTACCCTGACCTACGAACACGGCCCAACCGAGAGCCAGTCCTTCACCTGGCCATCGAACGGCAAGAACGGCGTCAAGGTCACGATGATCGCAGCGTCCGGCGGTGCCGAGACCATCATCTCCAAGGATGGTCCCTGGGCGCTCCTTCGTCTTCTCGATGCAGCCCACGTCATCCCAAGCGGCCAGCCGGACAAGTTTCAGCTCGTCTTCACCTCGCCAGCGGGCACGGCGGCCATAGATCTCAACGCCAGCAGCGTGCGCAATCCGTTCACTCTGTCGGCGTTCCGCAGCTTCCGCTGCCCGGCCAGGCTGTGATGCACCAGGCGACAATGGCCGAGCGGGGATAGTCCAATGAGCGACAGCACCACATCCAGCCCGGCGCCTGCGAAAACCTCCTACGCCAAGATCACGCTCGCGAAAGACCCCGGTTTCACCTTCACCTTCGACGGCATGAAGATGATCGACGAGCTGGGCCGCCCTTTCGAAATCGACGTCGATGTCACCACCAAGGTTGCCAAGATCGACCTGCTCGACCTGCTGGGCACGCTGGTGTCGCTGTCCTTCACGCAGCCAGGCCGTCCGGACCGCAATTTCAACGGCTGCCTCACACGCGTGCGCTACATTGGCGCATCAGGCGGCGCCTACCGCTATCGCCTTCTCCTGCGCCCATGGATCTGGCTGCTCAGCAGGACACAGGATTGCAAGATCTTCCAGAAGCAATCGGTGTTCGACATCATCAACAGCGTTCTCAGTCCGGTCAAATATTCCAAGATGGCGGACAAGCGCACGCTCAGCAGCGGCAGCATCGTCCTCGACTACTGCGTGCAATACCGGGAGACCTCGCTCGATTTCGTCACCAGGCTCATGGAGCAGTACGGGATCTACTATTACTTCGAGCACACGGCGGACGACCACACCCTCGTCTTCGCCGACGACCTGAACTCGCACACCGCGATCACCCCGGCGATCCCATACCAGCGGCAGATGACCGAAGCGCGAAGCACCCAGGACCACGTGTGGGATTTCACCTCCGACCTTCAGTTGCAGTCGGGGTCATGCACGTTCCTCGACTACAACTTCACCACGCCAGCCGCCGACCTCACCGTGAAATCCATCGACAGCGAGAGCAAGAAGGAACTCGCCTCCGAGGTCTACGACTATCCCGGCTTCTACGACACCGTCGCGAACGGCAAGAAGCTTGTCGAAGTCCGCATGGAGGATCTGACGGCGCGTCGCCAGACTTTGGGAGGCACCACCAACGCGCGCGCCATCACCGTCGGCGCCGTCTTCTCGCTTTCCAACTTTCCCGAAACCTCTTCTCCCAGCCAGGACTTTCTCGTCACCGGCTGCACGACCAGCTTCGGTTCAGGCGACAGCCGCAGCGCCGTCAATTCCGACCTGATCGACACCTACCGCTGCGAATTTCACGCCATACCCCACAAGATCCCCTTCCGCCTCGACCAGAAAACTCCACGCCCCATGATACGCGGCCCCCAGACGGCAAAAGTCGTCGGCGCATCGGGCGACGAAATCACCACGGACGAATATGGCCGCGTCAAGGTGAAATTCCCCTGGGACCGCAGTTCCGCCCAGGACGACAGCGCCTCCTGCTGGATTCGTGTCTCGCAAGCCTGGGCAGGCAGTGGGTTCGGCGGCATGAACATTCCGCGCGTCGGCCAGGAAGTTATCGTCGAACACCTCGAAGGCAACCCCGACCGTCCCATCATCACCGGCCGCGTTTACAACGCGACGGTGAAAGTTCCCTACAGCCTGCCTGCCGACAAGACCAAGAGCACCATGAAGTCAAACTCCAGTCCTGGAGGCGGCGGCTTCAACGAAATCCGCCTTGAGGACAAGAAGGATAGCGAGGAGATCTTCGTCAACGCGCAGAAGGACTACAACGAGACCGTCATCAACAACAAAACCGTCACCGTCAAACAGGGCAACCATTCGCTCACCGTCACGCAGGGTGACCACAGCGCCACGATCTCCGCCGGCAAGCACTCCACCACCGTGTCAGCAAAGGATCACGAGCTTACCGTCAGCGCTGGCAATCACACGATTACCGTCAGCGCCGGCAAGAGCAGCATCACGGCAGGGCAATCCATCACGCTCACCGTAGGCGGCAGCAGCATCAAGATCGCGCCTGAAGGCATCACGCTCTCCGGCCCCAAGATCACCCTTACAGGCAATGCGAGCGTGGAGATCAGCGCTCCTGAAGCCAAGCTCAGCGGCAGTGCCATGACGGAGATCTCCGGCGGCATGGTGAAAATCAATTAGCGGCGCCCTCACAGATCCGGACGACAGCGACTTCACCATCCTGCTGTCGCGTCCGCCGCGCCCATCCCCTGCGCCGGCATTTGAATCGCTGCCAGCGGACATGCGCGCAGCCGCCGCCACGCTCGCTACCTACGCCGCCGCCTCGCCGCATCTCTGCACCGGCCGTCATCGCTCCTGGCTCGAAGCCATCTGCGCCGACATCGATCGCAAGCTGACAGCGCAGATCAACGTCATTCTACACCAACCTGAGTTCCAAGCGCTGGAAGCCACCTGGCGCGGTCTGCATTTCCTGGCCTGCACCGCCGACGACGCGACCGACATCAAGATCAAGCTTCTGAACATCTCCAAGCGCGACCTGATACGCACCCTCCGCAAATACCGCGGCACCGCCTGGGACCAGAGCCCCATCTTCAAGCGCTACTATGAGGAGGAGTATGGCCAGTTCGGCGGCGAGCCGTTCGGCGTACTTATCGGCGACTACTACCTCGACCATCGCCCTGAGAACGTTCAGCTCATAGCAGATATGGCGCAGATCGCCGCTGCCGCCCACATGCCCTTCGTCGCAGGTGCCGCGCCCTCTGTCATGCAAATGGATGGCTGGGCCGAACTCGCCAATCCGCGCGACCTCACACGCATCTTTCAAACGCCCGAATACACCGCTTGGCGCGCTTTACGGGAAGCCGAGGACTCGCGCTACGTCGGCCTGTGCATGCCACGCTTCCTGGCACGCCTGCCTTACGGCGCGCGAACCGATCCTGTGGAGGTCTTTGCCTTCGAGGAAGATGCCGAAGGCCCCGACGCCTCCACCTACGCCTGGACAAACGCCGTTTACGCCTTCGCCAGCAACATGGTGCGCGCCTTTGTCCTCTATGGCTGGTGCGCCCGCATACGCGGCATAGACAGCGGCGGCGTGGTCGAGGACCTGCCAGTGCCGGTCTTCCCCACAGCAGACGGCGAAGTGGATATACGCGGCGTCACCGAAGTGGCGCTCAGCGAACGCCGCGAAGCCGAACTCGCAAGTGCCGGCTTCATGCCGCTCGTGCAACGCAAGAACGAGGGCATAGCCGCCTTCGTCAGCGCTCAATCGCTGCAGAAGCCGCAGACCTATGACGACCCCGCAGCCAGCGCGAACGCCGTCATTTCCGCGCGCCTGCCCTATCTCTTCGCCTGCTGCCGCTTTGCACATTTCATCAAATGCATGGTGCGCGACAAAGTAGGTTCCACCATGAAGCGCGAGCAACTCGAACGCTGGCTCGACAATTGGCTCACCGGCTACATCGACGGCTCGCCCGAAACCTCGCCAGAGGATTGGAAAGCCTCCCACCCCCTACAGGACGGACGCGTCGTTGTTGAAGAACGCAGTGACCAGCCAGGACAATATGACGCGCGTTTCTATTTGCGGCCGCACTATCAGCTGGAAGGCCTAACCGTCGCCCTCAGGCTGGTCTCGCGGCTGCACGGCGTCTGAACGGGCGGCAAGCAGCGGCAACAGGAGGGCGCGATGGCAGACGAGACGAAAACCAGCCTTATGATGAAGTTCGACCAGGGCGGCGTCTCCATCGAGGCTGAATGCCCGCTCGACATCAGCGCGGCCGACCTTCTGGCGACCAGTGCCTCTACCGTGCTCGTCAAGCCGAAAACCATCGTCGCTGTTCCAGGCTTCAAGCGTGCCGGGCTTGATCAGGTACATCGCTACTTCCTCATCAAATCCTTCGGCTTCTCAGCCGCCCTCTCCGACAGTGAGGCACGCCAGAAAGGCGCCGGCGCACAGAACCAGGCGGGTAGCCAAAGCGGCGGCCAGGGAGGAGGCGGCAAGAACGCGGCGCCTGCCCTGGGCGGCCAGCACCGGCATGGGGCAGGTGGACTGGGCCTTGGTCACACAGGCGGCCCAGGCAACGGACGCGCCTCCTCCGGCTCAGGCGACCAGTTTGCTCGCTGGCGAAGTGCTACAGACAACAGCTGGAACAAAGACGGCGTCTTCGCCAGCCATATCGACGATTTTCACTTCACCCGCTTTGTCGACTCCGCAACGAACGCGCTTTTCACCGCGTGCTGCAAAGGCACCACCTTCACCTCCGCGTCGCTGATCAAACGCAAGGCCGCGCGCGTGCTCAACAGCGAGACCCTTGTTGACCTGGCTTTCCTCCGCATCGATTTCGCCGGTGTGAAGATCACCGAACTCAGTTGGTCGGACGGTGACATCCTGGAGGAGACCTGCAAATTCACTTGCGACGGCATGCAGATTACCTATTCGCAGCAGCAGGCCTCCGGCAAACTTTCGCCGGCAGAGCCGCCCGTCGGCTGGAGCAACCCGATGACGCAAACGACGGGACGCGGAGCCGGATCGTCGTAAAACTTCGAAGAAACTGCGCCGCTCAACAGGGAGCACTGCCATGGCTGACGACAAAAGCACCGACATGATCATGAAGTTCGTTCTCGGCGGATCCGCAATCGCGGCCGAGAGCACGACAACCTTGAACAAGGACCTTTTCTCCCCCGATCAGTTCTCCATGCTGTTCGATTTCCAGGAGGGCTACTTCTTCGAAATCGAGGACGTCAACTTCGGCATCAAAAAACCTGCGGCCGCATCCACCGCCGGCGCCCCGCAACAAGGTGCGGCGACCGACCTCGGCCAAATCGAAATCACCCGCCGCATCGACCGCGCCTCGCTAAAGCTGCTCGATTGCTGCTTCAACGCCAAAACCCTCGCATCCGCCACCGTCATCAAGCGCCGCGCGTCCGGCGGCGGCGTATCGGGCGAGCCCTACCTACGCATCGACTTCGACGGCGTTCTCATCACCGACATCGGATGGGACGATTCCGAAGTGGTCAAGGAGAAATGCACCTTCATCTGCCGCTCGATGAAGTTTAAATACCGGCCGCAGTCGGCGTCTGGCGACCTTGGGAAGGTACGTTATGCGGAGTGGAAGCAGACTATTTAAGCAAGAAGTTCTTTTTTGAAAAAAAGAACCAAAAAACTTTTCCTCCTTCAGGCCCGGCCTACACCAAGATCTCGGTCCCAAGTCGTAGAAGTTTTTTGCTTCTTTTTTTCAAAAAAGAAGTTCTTCCTCCCCTAATCCAACCCCCTCTGATGCAGCAAAGCCGCCGTTTGAGGATCCCGCCCGCGGAACGCCCGATAAAGCTCCATAGGGTCCGCTGTATACCCAGGCGCCAGCATCATGTCCCGAAACCGCTGCCCATTGGCGCGCGTGAGTCCGCCATGCTCGGTGAACCAGGCATAAGCGTCATCATCCAGCACCTCGCCCCAGAGATAGGCGTAGTAATTCGCCGCATAACCGCCGGCCCAGATATGGGCGAAGTAGGTCGTGCGATAGCGCGGCGGCACGGCGCCGAGGTCGATCTTGTGCTTCTTCAGTGCGTCTGCTTCGAAAACATCTGGCGTCTGCAGCGGAGCATCGGCAGCGAGGCTATGCCATTCCAAGTCGAGCAGCGCCGCGGCCAGGTATTCGGTGAGCATGTAACCCTGGTTGAAGGTGCGCGCCTTCTTGATCTTGTCCACCATCTCCTGCGGCATTGCTGCACCGGTCTGATAATGATGCGCGTAGTTGGCCAAAACCGTCGGGTCGAGCGCCCAATGCTCGTTGAACTGCGACGGAAACTCCACCACGTCGGTCGGCACGCCGAAACCGTTCTGCGACGGGTAATGCTGGTTTGAGAAGATCGTGTGCAGCGCGTGGCCGAACTCGTGGAACATGGTCGTCACGTCATCGAAGCTGATGAGCGCCGGCTGTCCCGGTGCCGGCTTGCTGAAGCTGGCCACGTTCACCACCACCGGCTTGTGTCCCAGCAGTCCCGATGGCCGCACGAGGTCGTCGCACCAGGCGCCGCCCTGCTTGTTCGGCCTGGCGAAGTAATCCGCATACCACAGGGCAATCGGCGTCCCGTCGGCGTCGAAAACTTCGAAAGTCCGAACGTCCGGCTCATAGACCGGAATGTCATGGCGTTCCTTGAACGTCAGGCCGTAGAGCTTGTTCGCGGCAAAGAAGACACCATCGTGCAGCACACGGTCGAGTTCGAAATACGGCCGCGTCTGCGCCTCATCGAGCTGGTATTTCTGGGCGCGCACCTGTTGCGAATAGAACGGCCAGTCATAGGCCGTCAGCGTAAAGCCGCCATGATCACGATCGATGATCGCCTGCATGTCCGCCGCTTCGCCGCGCGCCTTGCCGGTGGCGCCGGCAACGAGGCTGTCCATCAGTTTGAACGCAGCGCCGGGCGATTTCGCCATTTGCCTGTCAAGCGTATAGGCCGCGAAGCTCTTGAACCCAAGCAATTCGGCCTTCTGCGCACGTAATACAGCAAGGTGGCTCACCAGATCGCGCACATCGTTTGGTCCGTCGGCATCGCCACGTGTTTCGGAGGCTGACATGATCTGCGCCCGCAGCGCACGATCCGACAATTTCTCGAGCACCGGCTGCTGCGTCGTGTTGCGCAGCGGCAGCACAAAGGCGCCGGCATGGCCACGCGACTTCCCGGCTTCCGCTGCGCTGCCGATGGCCTGCTCATCGAGCCCTGCAAGCTTCGCACGGTTCGTTACCACCACGGCCCCTGCAGCCGTACCAGCAAGCAGCTTTTGCTGAAACGATGTCTGCAACTTGCTGATCTGCTGGTTCAGGTCACGCAGATGCGCCTGGCCATCCGCCGACAGCGCGGCGCCATCGTGCACGAAATCCACATAAGTCCGCTCGAGCAGGAAACGCGACTTCGCATCCAGCCCAAGATGATCCCGCGCTTCATAAACGCTCTTCAGACGCGCGAAAAGCTTGGCATTGAGGTGAATGCCGTCGGACAGCGCCTGCAACTTCGGCTGCTCCTCGTCATCGATCTTATCGAGCGCCGGATCGGTATTCGACTGATGAATGTTCTGAAAAACCGACACCACGCGATCGAGCGCCTCTCCGGACCGCTCCATCGCATCGATCACATTGGCGAAACTCGCCGGCGCCGGGTCATTCGCAATAGCGTCGATCTCGCGCTGGTTCGCCGCAATCCCCGCATCGATCGCTGGCCCATAATCCCCGTCATGAATCTTGTCGAAGGGCGGCGCACTGTAAGGCAAGCCGCTTGCCGAAAGGAGCGGATTGCCAGCGGTCTGAGCCTGGCCGCCGCACACGCGCCAAGCAGCGCCCCTTGTAGTGCCAGGGCTCTTGCCCGATCGCCTAATCGCATCTTAGCTCCGCTTGCTCTTTGGAGCGCGGACCTTAGAGCAATGCGAGGTGGAAGGAAGTAGTTCTTTTTTGAAAAAAAGAACAAAAAACTTTTGCGACCTGGGAGCGAGATCTTGGGAACGCCCGGCTTTCTGCTCCTCGGCCATGGCTGGTGCGCTGCAGTCTTGGACAGAAATACGCCAGCCGCAATCAGCAGATCCGGGCTTCCCTCCCGCAGACACTCACAAGCTTTGTGAATTCAATCACCCTTCGCACGGTAGAACAGCAACGTCGTGAACCGCCCCCGCGACGGATTGAACCCGCTCACCGCATCCACCTTCTCGACCGCGACCTTCACCGCCGCCGCCTCGGTCACGAAACTCTGCTCAGTCCGCGCATCGACAAGCACCATCGAAGCCCGCCCTTGCTTCAGCACATCCGCTCCGGCCGCCCCGTTCCAAAGCAGCAGCGTGTCCGATCCCGCAGCGAACACCAGGCTAGGCTCGGCATACCCAGCCACCGCCAGCCCAGTCCCCCGCGCATTCCAAGCAGGCCAGTGCCTGTGCAGCGCCGCCTCCACACGCGGCCCGATCCACAAAGCCGCCACATGCGGCACCGTCAGTTGCAGGATCGTCGCGTAAAGCGGGACAGCGAAGCCGATGGCGAGCCAGGGCCTGCGGCGATAGGCAAACCAGCCTGCCGCGGCAGCAAAAGGCGCGGCAGGCAGAGCAAGCCACCAAGGTCCATGCAGCGCGATGGCAAGCGCAAGCCCCCCAAAGCCCAGCAATGCCGCCGCCAGCGCGTGTGCCCCCACCATGACCCATCGAAGCGCATCCCAAAGGACCGGGGTCTGGGGCCTATCGGCCCTAGCGGGGCGTGGGGCAGAGCCCCACCCTTGCTTCACGAAAAACCCGGCCGCCAAAACAAACAAAGCCGGATAAACCGGCAAAGGATAATGCGGCAGCTTGGTAGGCGTAGCCTCGAACACGAGCCAAGCTGGCACGACCCAGGCGATCAGAAACTGCACCGCAGCCGTGCGCCGGTCCAGCCAGGCCCCCGGCAGCGCCGAAAGCACTGCGATCCCCGACGGAAACGCCAGCAGCGGCAGCAGCAGCAAGTGCTCCCCCGGAAACCCGCCATGCGTCTCCGACCCGCCTGCGAGCTTCGATCCGAGATCCCCCCCGACCGACTGCGCAATGAAAGCCCCGTGGGTAGCCAGCTCGATGGCGACGAACCAAGGCAGCACCACCGCCACCATGAGCGGCACGCCCCAGGCCGGCTGCAGCGCCAGCAGCCATGCCCCACGCCGGCTCCAAAGCCCGAGCGTCAGCGCAGTCAGCCCCACGATCATCGGCGTAATCGGCCCCTTGACGAGGATCCCCAGCCCGGCCGCGAGCCAGAACAGCGCCGCCTGCCACCGCCCGGTCCGTTCCCCCATCCACGCCCGCGCCAGCAAGGCCATCGCCCAGGTCGTCGCCCCAAGCAGGGCCGCGTCCGTCTTCGCGATATGCGTCTCGACCGTGAGGATCACCGAGGCCGCGAGCATCCCGCCGGCCAGCATGGCGATCCGCCTGTCCCGAAGCAGCGTCATGCCGATGTCGAAAGTCGCCAGCACGGCAGCGATGCCGCCCAGCAGCGACGGCAGCCGATACGGCCAAATAGGGTTTTCAGCAGCTAATCCGGCGGCATCGGCCGCAAGCACGAAAGGCGCCTGCAGCCAGTGAATGCCCACCGGCTTGCGGTTGCGCTGCTGCGTGCCGTTCATGATCCGCACGTAGTCGCCTGTCTGCACCATCTGCTTGGTGGCTTCAGCGAACCGGCTCTCGTCCCGGTCGCCAGGCGGCAGGGTGAAAAAGCCAGGCAGCCACATCGCCAGGCACAGGCAAACCAGCAACACGCGTGGGCGCCAAATGGCGCCTGGGCTGTAAGTCGGGGCCGCAATCATGGCCGCCCGCCTATCACGCAGCCCGCGCGTGCGCCATGAAGCGGCATGGACCCTACGCGTGCCTTCGCCCTCTCCCTCCTACGCGCCGTCTTCGAGCAGCACCGTCCGCTCGAGGAAGCCCTGGACCGTCTCCCCCCAGGCGACCCGCGCGACCGCGCCGCCGCCCACCGCCTCGCCGCTGCCGTCCTCCGCCGCACAGGCACGCTCGACGCCGTGCTTGAACCCCACCTCAAGCGCTCCCCGCCGGACGCTGTCCGCCTGATCCTGCGCCTCGGCGCCGCCGGCCTCCTCCTTCTAGACACGCCCCCTCACGCCGCTGTCGGCACCGCCGTCGATCTGGCGCGCGCCCAAAAACTCGCCCCCTTCGCGGGCATGGTGAATGCCGTTCTCCGGCGCGTCGCCGAATCAGGCCCCGCCATGCTCGCCGACCTCGACTCACCACGCCTGGACACCCCGCCCTGGATGTGGGCCGCCTGGGGCGCCGACGCCCGCGCCATCGCCACCGCCCACCAGGGTGAAGCCGCCCTCGACCTCACCCTCTCCCCAGGCGCCGAGGCACCGGAAGGCGGCACCCTCCTCCCCACCGGCTCAGTCCGCCTCCCAGCCGGTACCCGCGTCGCCGACCTCCCCGGCTTCGCGGACGGAAAATTCTGGGTGCAGGACGCAGCCGCAGCCATGCCCGCCCGGCTCCTGGCCGCCCAGCCGGGCGAGACGATCGCCGACCTCTGCGCGGCCCCCGGCGGCAAGGCCGCCCAACTCGCCGCCGCAGGCGCCACCGTCTTCGCAGTCGAACGCGACGAACGCCGCCTCGCCCGCCTCGCCGAAAACCTCGCCCGCCTTCGCCTGAGCGCGCAGATCGTCCACGCCGACGCCGCCGAGTGGCAGCCGCCCGCTCTCCTGGACGCTGTCCTGCTGGACGCCCCCTGCTCCGCCACAGGCACCATCCGCCGCCACCCGGACGTGCTCCACCTCAAGCGCGAGCGCGACATCGCCCCACTGGCCGAAGGCCAGGACCGCCTCATCGCCGCTGCAGCCAAACTCCTCCGCCCAGGCGGCCGCCTGATCTACGCCGTCTGCTCCCTTCAACCGGAGGAAGGCCCCGCCCGCCTGCGCGCCGCCCAGGCAGCCGGCCTCACCCCAGCCCCCTTCACCGAAGCCGAACTCGCCGCCATTCCAGGCGCCCGCACACCGGATGGCTGGCTTCGCACCCACCCCGCCCTCTGGCCCGCGGAAGGCGGGGTCGACGGCTTTTTCTGCGCACGTTTCGTCAAGTAATTGCGTGCATAAAACGATCCACGCCTCACCTCTGACGTTCCGGCGCACGCCCCTCACCACGCGCGACCCTCTCATCAACCGGGAACTGGCAGGTCACTCCTCATGTCCATAACCAAAAAGCGCATTCTGGTGACCGGCGGCGCGGGCTTCCTCGGCTCGCATCTCTGCGAACGCCTCCTGGCAGAAGGCAACGACGTCCTCTGCGTGGACAATTATTTCACCGGCTCGAAGCAGAACATCGCCGGCCTCCTGGGCCAGCCGAACTTCGAGGCGCTACGGCACGACATCACCTTCCCGCTCTACGTCGAAGTGGACGAGATCTATAATCTCGCCTGTCCCGCCTCGCCGATCCATTACCAGTTCGATCCGGTGCAAACCACCAAGACAAGCGTGGTCGGCGCCATCAACATGCTGGGCCTCGCCAAGCGCACACGCGCGAAAGTCTTGCAGGCCTCCACCAGTGAAGTCTACGGCGATCCCACCGTCAGCCCGCAGCCTGAAACCTACCGCGGCAACGTCAATCCGCTAGGCCCGCGCGCCTGCTACGACGAAGGCAAGCGCTGCGCCGAAACCCTGTTCTTCGACTATCACCGCCAGCACAAGACACGCGTGAAGGTCGTACGCATCTTCAACACCTTCGGCCCACGCATGCACCCGCAGGACGGCCGCGTCGTCTCCAACTTCATCATCCAGGCCCTCACCGGCCAGGACATCACCCTCTACGGCGACGGCATGCAGACCCGCGCCTTCTGCTACGTGGACGATCTGATCGACGGCTTCATACGCATGATGGCCACGCCCGACGCTGTCACCGGCCCCATCAACCTCGGCAACCCGCACGAAATCACCGTGCGCGAACTCGCCGAACGCATCATCGCCATGACAGGCGCCGCCTCACGCATCGTCCACCAGCCATTGCCCATGGACGATCCCCTCCAACGCTGCCCGGACATCATCCTCGCCCGCACCACCCTCGCCTGGGAACCCCGGATCGACCTCGAGAAAGGCCTCGGGCGAACCATCGCCTATTTCGAGGGGCTGCTCGCAAGCAACTAGGCCTAGGGCCAACCGGCCCCGCCCGCCTCCAAGGATCCCGCTGTTACAGTCAAACAGGTGCCGGCAGGCCAGCGCCATGTTATGCTGCAGCGCGGAATCCAAAAACTGGAGGTCGAGATGACGGCACGACGATCTGACCACAACATGGCAGCCGCGATGGCTCTCATTGTAGGACTAGGCCTCGCCACCGATTGCTCCGCCCAAACACTGCCGGCAATGCCGAGGCGATTGAGCCTGACCTACCAGGCCGCTTTCACGCCCAGCTACATTTTGCCTGGCGCGACTGCCAACTTCCAACCCATCTACTGGCACGCCGACTGGGGTGGAAGGACCTTTCTGGCCAACCACGAAGCCGAATGTTACATGGACAGCAGTGTCGGCGAAAATCCCTTCATCATCGACATCGGTACTGCACTCAGGTTGGTCGCGTCGCCAGCCACTTCGACAAATCCCTGCTACTCGCCCTACAATTCAGGACTGATAACAACGCAAGGCTCGTTCAGCCAGCAATATGGCTACTTCGAAATTACTGCGAAATTGCCGGCCGGCCAGGGCCTGTGGCCCGCCTTCTGGATGCTCAACGCCGGCAATGGCGGCAGCTACGTGGGCGAGATCGATGCCTTCGAAAACCCGCAAGGGCCGAATACCGGCGCTCCAAACCCGCAATCGATCCACGTCGCCTCGATCGGCTGCTGCAACAGCGCCGGCGCCTGGAGCACGACGGGTTCCTGGCTGACAATAGCGACGTTCCCCGCCGGTTTCGATCCCTACGCAGCCTATCATCGCTACGGCGTCGATTGGGAGCCGGCGACCATCACCACCTATATCGATCATGTTCCGCAAGCATCCTGGCCGACACAGACGTCCTTGACAGGGATCGAGATGTATATGATCGCCAACCTGGCCGTCGGCGCCTACGGATCGTGGCCCGGTCAGCGGACAGACAAGACACCCGCCTACTATGACATCTCCTCGCTCAAGGCATGGGCAACGCCAGGCACCGTCTCCGTCAACGGAATACCCTATGTCAGGCCTCCAAGACCCTAGGGGAGACCATCTCTTCCATACCACGACGGCGTGCATCGCAAGCACTCCCCGCGCGCCAATATAAGCCCGTCAGAGTTGCAGGAGACACCTGGGTTGAAGATGCTCGTGTTATCGGCAGGTTTACTCTGCAACGCGGCGGCACACGCTCAAGAAGCCGGCTGCAAGGACAACCCGGCTTCAGCCTGTCCACCAGCAAAGCCGCCTTTCACCGCCAGCGTCCTGGAATATAAATCCGGCGAAAACCACGTCGCACCCACCTACCCCAACGACCGCTTCGTCAAAGCTCCCTGGCTTGCCATCTTCCACGTTGACGACCCGAGCCCGGTCCATAGCAACAGCATCCATGCTTCACCCGGGTTCCCCGCCGGCACCGAGTTCACAACCACCTATCCCAGCGACGGCAGCACAAAGGTGCGCGCCTTCACCTTCATGGATTACGGCAACTACCTCGATGGCGAGCCGATGATTGCTCCGCGCCAAATCGACGATATCACGACTCTCACCCAGACCTGGGATTTCGGGTTCGAGGAGACGAGCGGCGCTGCCAACCTCACTCTCGACTGGTTCGTGTTCTCCAAGAATACCGGCACCACAGCCACGATCGAAAAAGAAATCCAGGTCTACACCGATCCCGCGCCGAGCACGGTCACCGGCTTTCTCGATCGGCTTCCGGTGGTCGGAACCTACATGTCGGCTGCGATCGGCAGCACGCCCTCGGAAACCTGGAAGGTCACCTACCAGGCTGCGAACGGCCAAGGCGTGCCTTACTATCAGTTCAGAATGGTGGACGGCGACGGCGGCACACTCACCCTGCACGCCGGCACATTCGACCTTCGCGCAGCGATGAACTGGCTGAAGGCTCAGCCTCAACCGGGACATGAAGGAACCCAGTGCCTGACCGGCTCGGAATGGTTCACAGGCGTAGGCAACGGATATGAATTGCTGAACGGCACGGTGACGCTGGACGTGAAGGCCATTTCGACAACCTACACCTACCATTAGGCTCGAAGCCTGCCGTCCTCGCTGCTGTCGGCAGCGAGGTTTCCCCAGTGGCCAGATCGGCAGGCACGCATGACAGCTTCAAACAATCACGACTTGAACGGCAAGTCTCGCGAGAAAGACATCGATGTTGAAGAATCACACGACAACACTGGGCAGCTCGCACGGCGTTTCGACTTTCTTTCATCTGATGATGGTATTTGCTGTCCTCGGCCTGCCTGCCGCCTCTGCGGCTGAACAAAAAAGCCTGCTGCCTGACGCGCTTTACGACATCGACCCCGGCCTGCCTGCCACAACCGCACCTCTTGGCACGTCGGCCGGCATCCAACTCGATACCGACAACGGCATCGTCGCCATGCGCCTCGCTGATTTGAACATCGTGCTGCGCCACGGCACAGGCAAGTCGGTTTATGTTCGTAATGGACTAGACGGCAAGCCGATCATTTCCAACCCTCAGGGCGGCAAGCCGGGAGGCTGGGACAGCTTCGTTCTCGACCCCGCCCTGGCCGACCCGATAGCAGCGCAGGAGCGGCAGAAATTTGCAGTCGCTCTGGTCGAACGGCGGCGCGCCTATGCCGCCTGCGACATCATGAAGCTCTATGCGAAGGACGGCACGCACATCCATTTCTCACCGAACGCGCAAGGCAAGATCCTCATAGGGCAGAACAATGGCCCGGGAACCGCGCTTGAAACTCAAGCCGAACCGCTGGACCAATGGGACATACTCTACCTCATCTACGATGGCAGACGGGCATGGCTCCTGCGCAACGGCGAAGTCGCCGCGGCAACGCCCGCCTTCAAGGGCGGCAATTTCGGCACGCAGGGCATACAATATTTCGAACTGCTCAACGGCTGCGCCATGGATGTCGCCTCGCTCGTCATCACCACGCAGGCTCCGACACCGGAGCAGATCAACGCCGAAGCAAAGAGAATAAGCCGTCTCTTCCCCAGCGTCTCGGCACAGAAGATGTTGGCCAACGATGTTTTCGAAACCGGCGCGCCCGCTTCCGCCGATGCCGCGCCTGAAAAGGACGCGCGCTACCTGACCAAACCCAACAACCCCCTGCGCGAGCCCCTCCCTGTCAGAGGCAACGCCTCGCTCGGGAACGGACTTCGCCTGAATGCCGGCGCACGCAACGGCTTCTCCCTCGTCATGGGCAGCGCTCAACAGGGTGCGAACATGACGACGTCGCAATCCATCCGCGACCGCTTCTTCCTGAATTACATGGAAGGCGCCCTGAACAAGGCAATCGGCAGCCCGATGGACACCGGCCAGCCGGACAACACAACTTTCGCTGCCGTGGCCAGGCATTTCCCTGTCGGCGACCCGAACGATCTGCACGTCATGGCGCCCGATGGCATGCATTTGCGCGCGATCTGCTCGCATGACCACACCGACTGCAAGCCGGGACATGTCTGGGGCGCCATGGTTCGGCTGCCTTTCGAATGGCGTCCGGGCATGACGCTAAAAGTCCGCTACAAGAGTCCGAAGGGCGAGCATTCCTGGGCGCCGATCTGGATGTTTACCGGCCAGCAGATCTCCCCCGGGCCAGGCGGCAACCCCTACCAGGGGTTCGGCGGCCCAGATGCTCTATACCGCGCAGGCAAGAAGAACTTCGAAATCGACTGGAACGATAATTTCTCGCGCGCTGTCAGCGGCGTGCCGACCGGCTACCAGATCGACTTCGGCACGCCCGACATCTACGGCACCGCCTGGAAGATCAAGCCGCATGCCACCTACCGCGCCAACGGCAATGGATGGCGCTACTACGGCAAGAATTACAATCCGGATTTCGAACGTGCGTCGTTCGACTGGTCTGAGGGTTTCCACAACCTAGTCGGCAACTGGCGAGGCGACGGCAGCAACCTCATAGACCTCATCATCGACGGCAAGCTCGTGGCGACGCAGTACATGGAATATCCGCAATCGCTCTATGCCACGCCGGACGGGCACATGGCGACCGTCGCCATGCACCTCATCATCGGCAACCAGGCCATTCCGCGCTTCTCGCGCAACCCGTCGGCAGCGCGCGACAACGACGGCATCCCCGACGGCTGGACGATCGTCGTTCAGGAAATCTCAGGATGGTACGGCAACGTCGCCAATGTCGACTCTCTCGCCGCCTCCCCTGAGAACGGCGTACGCTAGCGGCGTTGTCCCTGGGCGGGATCGATCATCAGCGTCTGCCCGGCCGGTGCAGGAAGCCGGCGTTTCAGCCATCTGCCAACCTGCCGGTAATGCCGCTCGAAACCCAGGTAGAGTGCGTAGGCGGCCGCGTGTGCCAGGATGAGCGCAACAGGTAAAGCCGCCGCGCCGAGCCGATCGTAAAGCGTCTGCCTCACGACGACGAGCACCGTGTTATGCACCAGATAAAGGCTGTAGCTGTAGGATGCGAGAAAGGTGCAGGCGCCCCTCAGCAGGCGCGGCAAGTTGGACATGCCTTCGACCAGCGAAACGGCGCCAAGGATCAGCAGGGCTTCAAAAGCGATGAAGCCGATGTCCTGGAAATTCCAGCCGAGCTTGGCGCCGCGGCCAAGCAGGCAAATCAGCGCTGCCACCACCACAACCGAGCCGATCTGCACCAAATGCCGGCTTCTGCACCAGGCGGTGGACCACACATACCCCGCCGCAGCGCCAATCAGCCACACCAGCGTCAGACCGTTCCCACCCCCGGCCGCGGCATTCCAGATCACCACTGGCAACGCCACCACGCAGAGGATAGCCGACAACAGCCGTGAGGGCCGTTCGCGGTTGAACAATCCGAAGAATGCCAGCCCGAACACGACATAGATCCAGAACTCGATAGGGATCGTCCAGAACGGTTCGGCCGTATTGTAGGCGCGGACATACAGCGCATCGCCGACCGTCCGGCGTATGATCTGAAACGCAGGATAGTCCTGCAGGAGAAACAGATTCCCCAGGAACGCCACAGGCCCGGTGGATGTCCCCTGCTGTCCCCAATGCCCGAGCGGCAAGGCGGCATTGATGGCAGCAACCAGGATCAACGCCGGAACATAGGCCGTGAATATGCGCGCCACCCGGTCGATCATATAGGGCGCGAAATGCGGCGCCGGCTTGCGCAGGCGCGACAGGCTCGATTGCAGGATCAGGAATCCTGACAGGATGAAGAAGACGCCCACGCCCAGCGTGCCGGCGGTGGAAAGCCGGCCCTCCGCCCCGAACACCGCCGATGCATGGCCGACCAGCACCGCGTTGGCGGCAAGCGCACGCAGCAGGTCCAGAAGTGCCACGCCATTCTTCCCGAGCCCTGGCGTGCCATGGGCGGGCGCTCCGAACGCCGCTGCCTCGAACTCCGGCGCTGCGGCCGTTTCCCTGTTCATGCCACTGCCCGGTCTTCATTGCCGATGAGGCGCAGCACAGCCCATCGCGCTATCGTGATGCAGGCTGGGGACGCAGCGATCAATGCGTTTCCCTCTGTATCTATCGCTGTCGTTGCCTCATCCGATGGGACGAGTGCAAAAATTTCAGTTTGCTGCATAGCAGTAGGATACTCTAGGGTTGAGCTGTTCACAGGGGGACCCCGATGCCTGCCGCAGGCGACCAAACACCGCGCCTGCCCAGTCAAGGCATAGCCGCCGCAAATGCCGGGCGCTCCCTTGGCCTCCGGCACATCACGCACGTGTGGATGGCCTCATCGCCGTGACCGTCGGTTTGCTTAAAAAAAGGACCGCCACCCGAGCGTTCGGCATAGTGCCGCGCCTGCCTGCGAACTATCCGCACCGCATGCGCGTGCCCTGCCAAGACCTAAGCCGGGTCCACACCGGCCGGACGCAACCGGGCGATGCACAGCAGCAGGAATATGGGAAACAGGACAGGCGCGAACTGCTGATATCCGCCGGTGAACATCAGCAGAACCATCGCGGGAACAACCAGGGCGTTCTGCAGGCTCGTCCGTTCGGCACGCATGATCAACACGACATAAATCACGACCGCGGGGATGCCGAAGTCCAAGGCAATCTTGGAAGGCGTGTTCACGGTATAGAGAAACGGCAGGTCGAGATGCTCGCTCGCGCCCGCCCCGATGCCGACCAGCCAAGCCCAGCTCTCGTGCGACCAGACGGCATCGAGCGCCTGATAAGGCGTTACGAACCGAAGGTTGCCGCTGGTGCCGGCTTCGTTGATTTCACCGAACCGCGAGGCAAAGACCGCTGCGACATCTGGCGAAAGAAGGCTCACCAATGCCGCGACGATGGCAAAAGCGGCGACCCCGCCGATGCTTATCGCGATGCCACGAAGTCCGAGGCGAGCAACGTTGCCGGCCAGGAAGCTGGCCAGAACGATCCAGCCGGTGCCGGAAAACGACAGCAGCAAACCTGCACCGAACAGGCAGATGTGGGACCATCGCCGCGCGGCAAGCACTTCGATGATGAGACCCATGGCCGTCACTTGCGAGAAGATGGAAGGCTCGAGCAGAACCAGGCCGTTCGCCTTCAGCAGGCTGCCGATGCCCACCGGAATGACAAGATTATAGCCGCTTTCGAACAGCAGCCGGTACGGCAGCAATCCGGTGAATGCGAAGAAGCGCAATCCGACGATTTGCAGAACGAATTGCAATATCCCGGCAAGCGCCACGGCCGCCAATATATTGGCCGCCCAACGGAAGAACACGCCCTCGTCGAGTTCTTCTGCAAAGGACAGGACGCAGAAGGCGTTCAGCAGCAGAAACTGCAAAAGGGAGTTGATGCTGAACGCCAGGTCATACGCGTTCGGATGCATCGCCTGCCAGGCGCTGACCAGCGCCAGCCACAATGTCAGGAGCATGAAAAGATTGAGCCTGGCACGATGAATCACGAAAGCGCCGCGATACATCGCCAGGGCCGCCAGCAGCAGCCCGGCCGGCCCGACGATTTCTACACCCTTTTCCCCTGCCGGTAGAGCGAAGCGTTGAAGTATCAGGCTGCAAATCAGGATGGCCGCGGCGAACCTGCCGACCAGTTCCTGTCTGCCAGGCGCGGCCCGGACACCGGCCGCTTGCCACTCGTCCCGCATGTCCAGAGTTTTCATTGCCACTTGGGTGAAATTCCTTGATCCATTCCATGACGCAGCATGGTCGTCTTGACCAGCCTCGCGATAGCCGCTCCTGGCCGATGAGGCTTTGCCTTGCGGGTTCTCTGACCGCTTTGGCCGCCTACAGCACCGGCGCACATGCCCAGGCGGTCAATCAATATCTGAATTCGAACGTTTCCAGCTATGGCCCCGAGCCGGGCGTAACGGTGACATCCCGCCTTCATTCGGATTATGACCCGATCGGCATACGCGTGGGCATCATCACACTGCTGCCGTCGCTCGATGAAGGTGTCGGCTACGACGATAACGTGACCGGAACTTCCAACGCGCGAGGCAGCGTCCGCATCGACACCGATGCCAAACTGGTGGCAACGGCGAACCCGCGCGGCAGCAACATCACCGCGACGTTGAACGTGGCCGATACGGAATTCACCAGCCAGTCGAGCCAGTCTTTTACGAACTGGACGGCCGACGTCAGCGGGACGCATGATTTCGGTGAGGATCAATTATATCTCGGCGCCACTCACTATAACCTGAACCAGACGCCGCGTGACCTGGGCGAGCCGCAACTGGACAGCGCCATCGGCTACCATATCGACGAGTTCAGGGCCAACTATACTATCGCCCTGTCACGCCTGAGGATCACGCCAGGCCTGGATGTCTCGCTCTATAATTTCGACAATGGCAGCGTCGCCGGCGTGCCGTATCTGCAGAGCTATCGTAACCGCGCGGTCTACCAGCCGACCCTCACCGCGAACTACGAGCTGGCGCCCAGGCGCACCCTGGTTGTCATCCTCCGCGACGCCGACGCGGTTTACGACAACACGACGGCCGGTCTCCCACAGCAGAACTTCAACGACTTTTCCATACTGGGAGGCGCCGCCTACGACGTCGACGGTATCATCGATGTCCGCCTTCTCGCAGGTTACGAGGAGCGGTCGTTCTCCAGCAATACCTACAAAATGATCCAGGCGCCGATCGTCGAAGGCGCCGTCACCTGGACACCGACAGGGCTCACCACTGTCTCAGCCACCGCGGCGCGCTACATCACCGATGCCACCGCCGAGGCGACTGTCGCAAAAACCGAAACGGCGTTGAAGTTCAGTGTGGACCACGAATTGTTCCGCAACATCATCCTCAACGCCAATGCAAGGTTTATCGAGGACGACTATGCCGACAATGGCGGCAGCCAGCAGTTCTATGCAGTGGGCGGGGGCGTGACGTGGCGCCTGAACCGCTACGTGCGTCTCGTCGCCGACTATAATTTCTACAGCCGGCAGAGCCAGTACGGCACCAGTGTCGTGACGAATGTGCCTGTCGCACCCATCCAGTCGGCCAACCAAGTGGTCGGCTCCAACTATACGGAAAACGTGTTCCGCCTGCGCCTCAAGCTGGCATTCTAAAACAATCACTGTCCGGGTGTCTCAACATGTTCACGCTTACCAGATCTAGGATCTTCGCCGCAGCCCTGCTGGCAGGCCTTGCCGCCTGCAGCCCCGGCGCGGATCTTCAGCCTCTCCCGCCCTACTCGACCGGCAGCTACCGGCTCGGCGCAGGCGACCAGATACGCGTCATCGTCTTCGGCGCCGACCAGCTCGGCGGACAATTCAGTGTCGACGATAGCGGCAGCGTCGCCCTGCCTCTCGTCGGCAACGTGCACGCCACCGGACTTTCCACCGACGAACTCGCAAACTCGCTGAAAAAGAAGCTCCGCGGCGGCGGCTTCGTGCGCAACCCGAGCGTCGCCGTCGAGGTACTTTCCTACCGGCCCATCTTCGTCCTTGGCGAAGTGGTCAAGCCCGGCCAGTATCCTTTCCAACCTGGCATGACCATGCTGACGGCGGTCGCGGTCGCAGGCGGCTTCACCTACCGCGCCGTCGAGGATTATGCCTCCGACATTCGCAGCGTCGATGCGCAGGCCGTGCAAGGCAAGATCCTGCCAGGCACCTTCCTGGCGCCTGGCGATGTCGTGAAAATCTACGAACGGCATTTCTGATGATTTCGCGCCAACGTGCCTGCGTGCGCCATCTCGCGACGTCTGCCGTCTCGATCAGGCAATTCTGAAGCCGTGAGCAACGCAGTCTCGATCGTGGCCAGGCTCCGCCGCCTGCTTCGCACCAGGCACGGCAGCCATCCGCGCCCGGCCGTGGCGGAGCAGCGGCCTGCGAAAGTCTCCGGCACCCCACGCGCAGCGTCCACGCCGCGCGCAGCACCCACGCCACGCGCAGCGCCCACGCCACGCGCAGCACCGGGGCCACGCGTGTCTGCCAACGTCGCCTTCACGCCGACCAGGCCGCGCTCGAGCCGCGACGCCCTCGCCGGCCGCAGGCGTGAGCTGAACCGCGTCATCGAGGCGCTCAACGACGAGACCGCGCATGTCGTGATCTATGCCGAACGCGGCCGCGGCAAAACCTCTCTCGCCAACACCATCGTTCAGCAATTGCGCCAGTCCGGGGCCATCGTCGGCCGTTTCGTCTGCAGCGCCGAGAGCGACTTCGACGCCATCATCCACGGCGTCATGCGCGACCTGCCATCCTCGCTGCTGACCTTCAACCTCGATGACGACGCGCAAGCCGATGGCAAAACGAATGCACGCGGCTGCGAGTCCATCCTGCCGCCCGGCACCCTGCAGCCCGCCGACGTAGCCGACATCTCCCGGCACCTCATGGGCAGCAGGCTCATCTTCGTCATCGACGAGTTCGACCGCGTCCTCGATCCCGCAACGCGAACTCGCCTGGCAGACACGATCAAGCTGCTGTCCGACCGAGGACTGAAGCTGCTGTTCATGATCGTCGGCGTCTCCAGCACGCTCGAACAGATCATCGGCCAGCATCCCTCCATCCAGCGCAACATCACCGGCGTCCATCTGGCGCTGATGCAGGACGATGAAGTCGAGGCCATGCTGGTCAGCGGCGGCGAGGCTGTCGGCATTACCTTCACTGCCGGAACATGCGCAGCAGTCGCCGGTGTCGCGCGCGGCATGCCCTACATGGCGCAGCTCATGGGCCTGCGCATCCTGCAACAGACCGTGTCGCGGGGCGCCACCGAAACGTCGCCCGATGATTTCACCGCCGCAGTCGAGCGCCTCATCGCCGATCAACCGCCGGAAATCGTCGCCCGCTATCTCATTCTGACGGAGACGCCGCAGGCCGATCCCGCAACTGCATCGATCAACATCGCGTCAGACAAATCCGCGGCATTGAACATTGTCGCAGCCTCAGCGCAGGACGAATTCGGCAACATGAAGCTCGCGGATCTGGACGCCGCCGGCCGAAAGGCGCTCCTCGACGCGCATGTCATCGAACCTTCACCGAGCCGGCCAGGGACATTCCAAGTGGCAGACCGTCCGCTGATGTATTACGTGCAGCTCCTGGCTGCCCGCGAAAGATCGGCGCAGGCCGCGCCATCCGGCTACCAGCTCTCCGTCTCGGGACATCAGGCAGGGTCACGCACGCAATGAAAACCGACCTCTCCCCGAGCGGCGTCATCACGCATCCCCGCGCCTTCGCGTCCGCTGCGCGGGAAGCCGCCCGCGCCCCGCGCAACATGGGCACAGCCGATATCGTGGGCCTGCTGCGGCGGAACTGGCTGACCATCCTCATCTGCGCGCTCGTCGGCGCCGTCGCGGTCTACGCCTACGCCGCCACCCTGCCGAAACGCTACACCGCGGAAGGGGCCATCGCCGTCGCCGGCGACCGCCTGGCCATCCCCGAACTCCAGGGCGCCCTGCAAGCCGGCGGCTCACCAGACCCCATGCCGATCGTCCACACCGAAGTGCAGGCGCTGAGCGCGAGGCAGCTCATTTCGGAGGTGGTGAACGAGCTCCACCTCGACACCTACCCCGAATTCAACGGCGCCCTCCGCCCACCGACGCTCTTCGGCACCATCATCGGCACGCTGAAGTCGCTGCTGCCGCATTCCCCCGCGCCGCCGGGCACCGACCTGGGCAATGATTCGGTCGTCAACGCCGTCAGCCACGCCTTCGCCTTCGTCCAGGACAACCGCAGCCTGGTGATCGGCGTGAACTTCACCTCCCGCGATCCGCATCTCGCGGCTACCGCCGTCAACCGCCTGATCGCCGACTATGTCGCGGCACGCGAGAAGCGCTCCGCCAACGCCGACCTCGGCGCCAACACGGCCATCACCAAGCGCATCGACGAAGTACGCAGCGACATCAAGCGCCTTGAAGACCAGATGCAGAAGCTGCGGAACACCTCCGGCCTGGTCGCCCTGCGCGCTGGCAGCCTCGGCCAGCAGCAGGTCGAGGACCTCGCCACCGAAGCCTCCCGCGCCGCCGTCCAGCGCTCCGAAATTCAGGCGAACCTGGCACGCGCCTCTGCCGCCGCCTCCAGCGGATCGTCGGACGAGTTGGGAACCGTCCTCAGCTCCCCCACCATCTCCCGCCTGCGCGAGCAGGAAACCGAAGCCGCCGGCCGCGTCGCCGACATGTCCCAGCAGTTCGGCCCCAGCTACCCACTGCTGCAGAGCGCCCGCGCCAACCTGGCAGCCGTGCGCGCCGAACTCAGCGGCGAGGCGCGCCGCATCGTCGCCTCCCTGTCCACCCAGCTGAAGGCCGCCCAGGCCCACGAGGCGGACCTGGAGAACCAGCTCGCAGAGGCGCGCAAGTCCGGCTCGGCCGCGCAGGAGACCCAGGCCCAGCTCGAACAGCTCCAGCAGGACGTCACCACCCAGCGCAACCTCTACGGCACCCTGCTCGCCAGCGTGCAGCAGACGGCGGCAAAGCCCCAGGGCGACATGCTCCCCGACGTCCGCGTGCTCAACACCGCGACGCCCCCCAGCCTCCCCTCCGCCCCGAACATGAAGCTCGCGGCCGGCCTCGGCGGCATCTCCGGCGCCCTCCTCGCCGGGCTGGTCGCGTTCACCCGCTCCGGCGCCAAGGCGCGCTTCACCGACGCCAACGAAGTGTCGGCCGCGACTGGCGCCAACATCCTGGCCACCCTGCGCAACGCCGGCGTGCGTGGCGAGAAGCTCGCCGACCTGTCCGGCCCGAATCGCGACGCCCTGCGCACCGGCCTCGCCCGATTGCGCGGCGCTGCCGGCACCTATCCGCCGCGCGTGCTCACCCTGGTTGGCACCCAATCCGGCCGCCAGGCCACCGCCGTCGCCCAGGCGCTCGCCCGCGTCGCAGCAGGCAGCGGCCAGACCGTCCTGCTCATCGAAGTGGGCGCCGCCGACGCCACCGCCGCCGCCGACGGCTACTGGCGCGACTCTGTCACCCGCGAGCCGGGCTCGGCCCTGGACCTGCTCTCCAGCGGCAGCTTCCGGGTCGATCCCGTCAACCGCGCCGTCGCCCTCCAAAACCTGCTCGTGGAAGCGCGCGAGGAATACGATCTGATCGTGCTCGGCGCCCCGCCCGCATCCGGCTCACAGGCGTTCGGCCTGGCGCGCACCAGCGACCTCACCATCCTCGTGGTCGACCTCGCCGCCACCCACCCCGACGTGATCCAGCACGAGGCCGCCCAGCTCGCCGCCGTCACGCAGAACCGGCTCTCCGCCATCGTGCTGGGGAAGGCGTGACAGGCGCCGCCGTTCTCTTCGGGTTATCCGCAGTCTGCCTGTTCCTGGCCCTCCACCCGTTCTCCACCTACCCGCTCGCCCTGCGCGCCCTGGCGCGCCTCAGGCCCAGGCCGCCCCACCTGGCGCTGCACCAGGCTGACGGCCGCGCCCCCAGCGTCGCCGTCTGCGTCTGCGCCTACAACGAGGAAGCCGTCATCGGCGAGCGCGTCCGCAACATCCTCTCCCTGCGCGAAACCTCTCCCGGCCTGCAGACCCTCATCTACGTGGACGGCGCAGCCGACCGCACCGCCGACATCCTCCGCGGCTTCGGCAGCGACATCACCGCCGTCATCTCGCACGAGCGCCTCGGCAAGACGCACGGCATGAACACCCTCGTGTCCATGACCGACGCCGACATCGTCGTCTTCTCCGACGCCAACGTCGCCTTCGCGCCCGACGCCATCACCCGCCTCGTCGCCGCCTTCGCCGACCCCGAAGTCGGCTGCGTCTGCGGCCACCTGCGCTACGCCACCGCCGACACCGCCGCGACCGAAGGCACCGCCGAAGCCGGCTCGCTCTACTGGCGCCTCGAGGAGCACATCAAGGCGCTCGAATCCGCCACCGGCTCTGTCATGGGCGCGGACGGCTCCATCTTCGCCATACGACGCGCCCTCCACACGCCCACCCCGCCCTATCTCATCGACGACATGCACCTCTCGCTGAGCATCCTCTGCGCCGGCGCACGCATCGTCCGCGCAGCCGACGCCATCGCCACCGAAGCCTCCGTCTCCACCTCGGGCGAGGAATTCCGCCGCAAGATCCGCATCGCCTGCCAGGCCTTTAACGTGCACCGGGCCCTCCGCCCTGCCCTCGGCCGCCTCGGCGCGCTCGACCGCTTCAAATACCTCTCCCACAAGCTGCTGCGCTGGCTGTGCATCTTCTTCCTCGCCGCCGCCGCCCTGCTGTTCGAAGCCGCCTGCCTCGCCGCCGGCGCCTGGACCCTCGCCTGGGTCTCCACCGCCGCGGGCCTCCTCGCCGCCCTGGTCATCTTCACCGCCCGCCGCGGCCCCGCCGCGCGCATCAAGGAGATCCTCCTCGCCCTCATCGCCACCGGCCTCGGCGTCCTCCAATCCCTGCGCGGCGCCAAATTCCAGACCTGGACGCCCCCCGCCTCCGCCCGCGCCCAGCCGAACGCCTCCAGCCTCGCCGGCGCAGAGAGCCACGGCCACTGACATGCGCGTCGCCCTCATCGACCCTTCCCTCTTCACCCTGCCCTACGACGCCGCCCTCGCCCGCGGCCTCCAGCAGGCCGGCTGCGAAGTCACCCTCCACGGCCGCCCCCCGCGCGCCGCCGACGGCCACGCCGAAGGCATCGACCTGCAGCCCCACTTCTACCCGCTTGCCGAAAGCCGCCTCGCCTTCCGCCTGCCCGAAAAACTCCGCCTCGCCATCAAGGGCCTGGACCACGTCGCCTCCATGGACCGGCTATGGCGCAAGCTCAGCGCCGCCCGCCCCAACATCATCCACTTCCAGTGGCTCGCCCTCCCGCTGATCGACGCCCGGCTCCTCGCCCGCTTCCGCAAGCTCGCCCCCCTCGTCCTCACCGTTCACGACACCGACCCTTTCAACGGCAACCCGACCGCCTGGCTCCAGCGCATGGGCGTCCAGCGCGCCCTCGCCGGCTTCGACCGCCTCATCGTTCACACCACCCAGGGGCGCTCCCGCCTGATCGCCCAGGGCATCCCCGCCGCCCACACCGCCGTCCTCCCCCACGGCAGCCTGAGCACCGCATCCGCCATCCCGCCCGGCGCCCATCCCGGCCGGACCCCCGACCTCATGCAGGGCCCGCTCACCTTCCTGCTCTTCGGCAAGATCAAACCCTACAAGGGCGCCGACGTCCTGATCGACGCCTTCGCCGCCCTCCCGCCCGCCCTGCGCGCCCAGGCCCGCGTCCGCATCGTCGGCCAGCCCTACATGCCCCTCGACCCCCTGCGCGCCCGGGCCGAAGCCCTCGGCATCGCCGACGCCGTCAGCATCGAACCCGACTACATCGCCGACGACGCAGTCGACGCCCTCTTCGCCCCAGGCACGGTCGCCGTCTTCCCCTACCGCGAAATCGAGGCAAGCGGCGTCCTCTCCTACGCCATCGCCAACGGCCGCCCCATCATCGCCAGCCGCCTGGGCAGCTTCGCCGAATTTCTGCGCGACCACACGCACGGCAGGCTCGTCCCCCCGGGCGACGCCTCCGCTCTCACCGCCGCCATGGCCGAAACCCTCTCGGACCGCGCGACCGCCGCCGCCTACGCCGCCGCCGTCACCTCGCTGGCATCCGACGTCCCAAGCTGGGAGCAGATCGCCCGCGACACGCTCCAGATCTACGAGGATGCGAACTCTCGAGAGGGCGCCGGTCAGGGATGAGCGGGTTCCTCGGCATGACCGCCCGGCAAGAACTAGATTTAGCAATCAACAAACCCGACAAGCTCTCTTTTCCAGAACTTCGAGTCGGAGAGACGAAGCATTTGAAAAACGTAATTCAGTGCGCATTTTCTATTGACGATGCGTATTGCCAGCATGTCGCTGTTGCGGTGGAGTCTCTAGTCACCCACAGCTCGACGCCGCTTGAGATACACATTATCCACTCAAATGTTAGATCAGAAAACTTGTCTAAGCTGCGGGCAGACTTCGCAAGACACACAGGAACCGTATTTCATTTCTATGAATTCGATGCCGCGCGATACAAGCATTTCCGGTTGGATGGACACATAAGCCTCGCTTCCTACTTTCGGCTCTTTCTTACAAGCATAATGCCGGAACGGATCGAAAGGTTACTTTATCTAGATTCTGACATAGTCGTCGTAAGCGATGTCACGTCACTGTGGATGATGCCTCTGAGTGGAAAGCTTATCGCTGCTGCACCCGATATCTCGCAGATGGAGCATGATAGGCTTGCGCTGCCGTCGAGCCACACGTACTTCAACGCTGGCATACTGCTGGTCGATCTCGCAGGATGGCGCGCGATTGATATGCAACGCCGCTTCCTTGACTACGTGGAAAGAAGTTGGTCGTTCCTTAAGTATCACGATCAGGACGCGCTGAATGTAGTCCTTCAAAACGACGTATTGCTTGTGAGCAATATGTGGAATTTCTCTGCTGTCACTAAATACGAACACATGAAGCGACTTGGATATAGTCGACGAGATTTTCAGAAGCTGCGTAGACACTTCAAAATATTGCACTTCACTACAGTCCGAAAACCTTGGCTTTATTGGACCGACACACCATTCGAACGTATATATCTAAAATACGTTCGGCGAACAACTTGGCGTAGCTTCAAGCAGGAGGACAAAAATGCGAAGACCATCCTAAAGAGAATGATACAACGGGTGATACGCTCGACGCCCGCGTCTCTGTTACCACACAGTCTAATCAAATGGACGAGTTTTTAGGGCGACGTGCCGTGAAAATCATCACTGTCTTGGATACCAGTATATCGACGGACAATCTCGGCGACGAGATCATAATGGATGCGGTCTACGATACCGTCCGCGAAATCGCCCCGAATAGCTACGTGTGCAAAGTGGCAACCCATGACTTCATGGGAAAGACCTCCAGGAACTTGCTCAAACGCAGCGATCTCAGCTTAGTCGGCGGAACGAACCTCCTCGATTCGACCATGTTCTCGAAAGAGGCACTTTGGAAACTTCACTATCTCGATCTAATTCGGATCAAGCCGGTTGTCTTACTCGCGACTGGCTGGCGTCGATATTCGGGTGCGATGAGCCGACTGACACATACGATGCTGAGTAGAACGCTAAGTAGCGAGTACACCCACTCTGTTCGCGACAGCTACACCGCATCTCAGCTGGAGCCACTTGCCCTAAAGGTTTCGAATACGTCCTGCGTCACGATGTGGGGCCTTACGCCCGATCACTGTCGAAACTTGCCGCGGCGGCGCGCCGCATCCGCTGTGACAACGCTCACGTATTACCATCCTAATGCGAATGCCGACGCCCAGATGCTACGCATCCTCACTGCTACGTATCCCAACGTATATTTCTGGTCGCAGCAGGCGGGTGATATCGACTACTTTAATTCTTTGGCTGTTCAGGGTGTGAAAGTGCTCCCTCCAAGCAGCCGAGCTTACACAGAGTTCTTGGATAACACCGATGTGGACTTTATCGGAACGCGTCTTCACGGCGGCGTTCGTGCTATGCAGAAGGGGCACCGCGCCTTAATTGTTGCGATCGATAACCGTGCGTTGGAAATCGGAAAGGATACTGATCTTCCGGTAGCGAAACACGGTGACCTCAGCAAAGTCGAGGAATGGATCGGTGGGCAAGCAGCCACGGAGGTTCGCCTTCCCGTCGCAAGTATCAACGCTTGGAAGTCGCAGTTTAAAGGAAGCTTTTAGGCCGCACTCGCCGAGAAGGCTTGATGCTTTGCACCCGCATTGAGGGCAGCCGGCTTCAATTTCTGCCTGCGAGCGGCCGAACCCTCAGCCTTAACAGGCTAGATGCGATACGCAGAGCTTCGCTCTCGGGGCCGGCCGGCCTACCTTGCGCAAACCATAAACCCATCATGCTGGCGGAATAAATAAATGCTCCCGCCGTGGCTACCAACGTGATCTGAGCGACAAGATCAAGTGGCAAGCTACCACGCGGCACGAGTTTTGACGCATAAGATGTCAGGACTATCATGAGAGTTACGCTCAGCAGTCCACGGATGTTCGCCATCAACTGCGCTAATAATGAAAGGCCGAGTATTTGCTTCACCATCTGCATGTTGATGACGGTCGAGATGAGCCCGCTCACGCAACGGGCATAGACGATCCCGGTGAGTCCGTCGGACCATAAACCAACGATGATCAGCGGCAGCCGAACTAAGAGGATCAAGACGTCACGGCCGAACAGCCGCCGCGTTTCGCCAAGCGCCATAGCCAACGGCTGCAGCGAGGAGGACAACGTTTGCAGCGCGAAAATTGCCGAGAGGAACTGGATGATGACAACCGTCGGCAGCCATTTCGTACCCATGGTGAGCTGGATGAGCGGGTGAGCAATGAGCGAGAAAATGAAGCCGACAGGGAGCGCCACAGCGCACAGCATCGCCTGCGCCCGTTGATAGGCTTGCCTCAGTCTCTGCCTGTCGTCCGCCAGCATGACGAAGCCTGGGAATAAGGTCTGCGCCAGCGGCGTCGTCGCTTCGCGCGTCGGCAGAACGGCTAGGCCATCGCCTACCGTGTAGAAACCCAATGGAGTGCTTCCTAGGAAATAGCCGATGATGAGCTGATCGAATTTGTAGTTCAGCGTATTGGCAACCTGCGCAAGGGACAGCCAGATCGAAAAGGAAAGCAGTTCGCGCACGCGTGTAAGCTGCAACCGCGGGCGGTATGGCTTCAGCAGGTACGACATCACGAGCGTTGTCAGCTGGGCGGCGACGATGCCGCCGATGAGTGCCCAGTAGCTCCTGTAGATCAGGGCAAGAACGACCCCAACGACCAATCCGGAAATCTTCTGCGCAGTGCCAAGGGCAAACTCCTGCCAGAACACCAGGTCGCGCGAAAAAATGACCAACTTGGGATTCTGCAGCCCCGAGAGGATCGTCGTGATGCTGATCGCGAGCATGACGGAAATGAGCCGATGATCGCTGTAGATCCGTGCAACCGGCACGGCCAGCGCTGCCATGATCAGGCCGATTAGGCACGAGCGGGCGAAGTTGAGTGTCCAGGCGCTATGGAAATGTTCCTCGTCTGGATCCTTGTGTTGGATCAAGGCTGAGGCAAGCGAGAGTTCGGTCACGGATGCGATGATCGCAGTGACCGTTGTTGCAAGAGCGACAAGTCCGAAATCCGCCGGAACAAGGAGCCGGGCGAGAACCAGGGTGTTTGCGAATGCGCCCAGGTTGACGATTGCCCGCGTAGCCGCAAGCCAGATCGCCCCTTTGGTCAGGCGCTTCTTAATGTCCTGCACACTTCATCCTTGCATGTACGCTCAGCACTGCCGCGTGCAAACATGTAACGCCGTCTTGTTTTCTCTATCTTGAAAAGTACAAGACGCCTGGCCTGCCCTCAGGCTAACAACCCTGGGACCCCCGCTTTCCCGGGTTTTACACATCCCCGATCCAGATGGCCATACACTCCCCCATGGCACTACTGGAGGTGGTCTACGTTCGGGCCACGTTGAGTTCCACTCCAGGATGCCTCGACGGCGAAAGTATGACCGGCTAAAATCGTTCTACTAAGGAGACTTCGCATTGATCGACGCCGACCAATACCGCTACGTCATCGCCGGCAGCGGCTTCTTCGGCGCCGTCATGGCAGAGCGCATTTCGACTGTTCTCCATGAGCCGGTCCTTATTCTGGAGCGGCGGGATCACTTCGGCGGCAACTCCTTCTCCGAACGCGACCCTGAAACCGGTATCGAATACCACCGCTACGGCACGCATCTGTTCCATACGTCGAGCGAGGAGGTATGGTCCTGGATCGGCCGCTTCTCTCGCTTCAACAACTACCGCCATCGGGTGCTCACCCGCCACGCCGGGCGGATGTTCACCATGCCTATCAATCTCATGACGCTGAACAACTTCTTCGGCGTCGATCTGCGCCCGAACGAGGTCGCAGGCTTCATCGCCGGCCGCGCGGCGCAGGAGAGTTACCCGAACCCTGCCAACTTCGAGGAGAAGGCGGTCTCCCTGGTCGGCCGCGAATTATACGAGGCGTTCATCCGCGGCTACACCGCCAAGCAATGGGAGACGGATCCGAAGCTGCTGCCTGCGGAAGTGATCTCCCGGCTGCCCGTCCGCCACAACTACAACGACTTCTACTTCGACGACATATACGAAGGCCTGCCGCTGGACGGCTACCACGCGATCTTCGAACGCATCTATGCGGACGAACGCATCAAGGTCGTCCTCGGCTGCGACTTCTTCGATGTGCGCCCTCAGCTTCGCCCTGACGCAACCGTGATATACACCGGCCCGATCGACCGCTGGTTCGACTACCGCTTTGGCCCGCTCGGCTGGCGCACGCTGGATTTCGAAATCGAACGGCCGAAGGTCGATGATTGGCAGGGTGCGTCCGTGGTGAATTACCCGGACCTGGACTCGTCTTTCACCCGCATTCACGAGTTCAAGCATTTGCACCCGGAGCGTCGTACCGCGCCGGGTCAGACGCTGATCATGCGCGAATACTCTCGCTTCGCGCAGAGTGGCGACGAGCCCTATTACCCGATCAACACGCCGCAGGACCGCGACACCTACGCGCGCTACGCCGCCCTCGCAAAGGACGAGCCGAATGTGGTGTTTGGCGGCCGGCTAGGAACATATCGTTACCTGGACATGCACCAGGCGATCGGGGCCGCGCTGAAAGCCTTCGAACGGGAAGTTCTGCCGCACGGCCACGCCGCTGCAGTGAACGGCTAGCCCGAACCTGATGTCCGACCTCGCCCCTCGCTATGCCGTTCTTTTCCGCACCCATTTCTGGAACGGCTACGTCCAGCGCCAATTCGACCGCCTGGCAAAGCAGGTTGGCGCCGGCGACCTGTTTGTCATGGTCGATGACACGAACGGCGTCGTGCAAGGCATCCCCCATGACCGCGTGTTCAGGCTGACGGAAAAGACCGCGACGGACGCAGGCCTGCCGCGTGCCGGCGAGGGTAATATGCTCTGGTATAACGGCGATTATCCGCTTTACCCGTTTCTCGCTGAACACCCTGACTACGACTACTATCTCCAGCTTGAATACGACGTGGTTCTGAACTTCCCTGCCGATACATTGATCCGCCAGGCTTCTGCCGAAAAAGCAGACTTTATCGGACTGACCAAGGGTGACCCGGTTCCCAAATGGCATTGGCGTTATACCTGCGCCGACGTCTACGACATGGCGGAGGTGAGCTACAAACTGATTTGCCTGTCGTTGTTCTCGCGCCGGGCGCTGGAAGTTTTGCGTGACCGGCGCCTTGAACTCGCTCGCCGCCTGGAGCGCGAGCCCCGGATGCAGTGGCCATTTTGCGAGGCATTCATATCCACCGAAATCGAACGCCAAGGCCTCAAAACCCTCGATCTCGCGAATGTCTGTGACACCGGCACATACGACCACTGGCCCCCCTATCTCGAGACGGAGCTGCCAAAATTGGCCACCCGGCCGCTCATCCACCCGGTTCTGGACGAGAGCAAATACACCGAGAGCCTGCTGAAATATAAGATCGGTCTGTCAGGCTACCTCAATCCCGCCAGCCTCTATCATCGCAAGCTCAGAAAGCTTCCCGCGAAATCCTATCTTGCCGCGCTGTTCACGTCTTTCATGAACAAGACTTTCCGGGAGCTAAACCTCAGCTGGAGACTATGAGGCCGGCGCATGATCCCGCCTCATCGACGTGTATCGGCCCTGCTTAAATAATTCCCAGTCGTCTCGCGGCAGACCGCATGAACGTCAGGCCGATATACGGAAGCCTGACTGCAAACTCCCGGAACACGATCTGTGGCGCGTCCGGCTGCTGCTTGAACATTTGCCTGATCGGTCCAAGCCGGCCCGCCTTGAGGCTTCGTTTCAGAACATCATAATAAAAGCTTTTCTGCGTAATCAGCTTGTGGCGGGCAATCGCCGCAGCCAGCGGCCTATCCGCCGCAATCCAGGGTAAGCCCAACAGCTCATCCAGCTTCCCGATAACAAACTGCCTGTCCTCATCACGGACAACCTCCGTCAGAGATCCTGTCCGCACGGTGTAGCGATACATCGGCTCCGGCGTGATGAACCAGCGCGCGCCGGCCGCCAGGCAATCGAAGTAAAAGATAATGTCCTCGCCGTTCCTGCAACCCTCGATATAATGCACGCCGCATCGTTCTACGAAGTCTGAGCGGATCATCGGGTGCATGAAGTTGTAACCCGTGCGCCGCAACGTCTTCGTATCGTAGTAGGAGCCCTCGACGAATTCTTGAAAACTCATCAGATGCGGAGCTGAGAGACGATCTTCCGCAATCATCCGGCGTGTCGTGCCGTCTTCGATGAAGCACAGCAGCAAATTGTCGGACACCATGTCCACGTCGTGGCTTGCAGCCAGAGCCAGGAGTCTTTCGAGGCGCGCGGGATCGAAACTGTCGTCTGAATCCAGCAAGGCGACCCACTCACCGGTGGCCGCGGCCAGGCCACGGTTGCGGCTCCCGGATGGGCCCTTGTTGGCTTCATTGCATATGACGCTGATCCGAGGATCCTTGGCCGCAAGAGCACGCACGACGGCAACCGTGTTGTCGGACGATGCGTCGTCAATGACGATGATCTCGATATCCGAGATTGTCTGCGCCTGCACGGATGCGATGGCGGCGGAGATCTCGTCGGAGGCGTTGTACGCCGGAATGATGACGGATACCTGCCTGCGAGTTGGCATAGATCAGTCCTTCAGCCGATTGGCCCGCAACAGGTCAGCGCGGGCGCTCAGGATGCACTTCGTTGTAAACAAATCGGCCAAGCACACGATATTGGGCTTTTGCAATGAAGCTCATGAGCTTGCTTTTGCTGGCACGCTGCACAGGGTTGACGAACCGGCCGACCGATTGCACCAGAAGAACCTTCCGGTGAGGAGCAGCCGCGTAGGCGCGCCCGAATCCCAAAGCAAGCTTGGACCTGAACAGCAGGGAGAACCGGTTGGTGGGAGCTATCAGGCGAGAGCGCCAAATTACCTTATGGAACTCGACGCGTGACGAGGTGATATTTTCCCGCTTGAGCAAATCTTGAAGCTCGTCCAGGGGCAGTTCGCCTTTCGCCCGCATCGCATCATAGTTGGGGCCGCCAAGCGGCCTTGTGTGGCGAATGACAACATCGTCGACGATGGCGATACCGCTGTCAGGATTCGTCACCATGCGCGGCCAGAGCCAGTCCAGACCCCACCCACTCTTTGTCACAGAGAATGTCGGGATCGCCTTTCGAAGAAGGTCTGCCCTGAAGCAGGGGGCCATCACTTCGACGAAGTTGGAAAAGCGCAAATGGCAAGCAGCATTATGGATCAGCAACGGCTGGTTCATCGGGCTGTCTGCTGACAGCGAAGGCTGCGCCAGCTCCAAGTCATATTGGTGACATATGTCGAAAAACCGGTTCATGTCGGATTTCGACATGTCCAGATCATCGTCCGGCAAGCAGATGTATTTGTAGCGCTCAACCAGTTCCGGATGGTCGGTCAAGAGTTGCTGCAACGGAGGCCACTTCGGCCCGGCGCCATCGACCCGAACGATGTCCGGCGCACGATACCGGTCCGGATCCTTCCCGAAGTAGCTGACCACCAGGTCCCAGCTACGTGCTCCAGGTCCAGCCAGCCAGTTCGGATGCAGGGAGGAATCTCCCGCGCGAACAATGACGAGATTTTGCCTACCTTCGAAAGGTCCGAATTGCACGGTGATCTACTCCAGGGCGACGCGAAATGACGCGGGGTAAGCAGGCGACTATGTCAAAACCGCAGGTCCGGCTGCTTGGCTGCTTGATGCAAGGCTTCAGCCACTTACGCCGAAGCAGGCGATTTATTCACAACACAAACGAGTTATCACAATCGCGGCCTAATTTTGCCGGGCACCGTGACCGTCTTACGTGAAAAGTCTTTTTGCTTCTTTTTCTCCAGAAAAAGAAGATTTCTACTAACCCCTAACCAAACAACCCCCGAGACTGCCGCCGCCTGTCCCGCAGCAACGCCACCCCAAGCCCAGCCAGCGAACTCCCCAAAACCGCCGCCACCGAAATCAGCGGATAATTCGGCGAAACCGGCCGCAGCGGCGGCGTCGCCCTCTGAATGACTTTCAGCGACGAAAAGCGCGCCGCATTGGATTCCGCGGTGATCTGCTCCTCCACCATCCGCTTGGCATACACATCGGCATTGTAAGTCGCCGTCGCGACCGCGCGCGTGAGCCGCTCGAACTCCTGCTCGTTCTGCGTCAGGCTATCGAGGTCCGCCTTGATCTTCGCAATCTCCGCGATCTGCTCCGACTCGATGCTCTGCGCCCCCTGCAGGTCCGCGTTCGTCTTGAACAGGGTCACCATCGAATCCTGGTAGACCTTGATCAGCAGCAGCGGCGGGTCGGCCTCCCGCTCCAGCAGCGCGCGCGGATCGGTGCCGCGCGACTGCGCAGGCGCCGGCCCGCCGCTCAGCGAATCCACCAGCGCCGACACATAGGGGGAGCGTGAAACCGGCGCCAGCTGGTGCAGCGACCCTGCCAGCGCCTGGCGCTCGCCGATATTCTGCGTAATGAGCCCGCGCGTCAGCGACAGCGCCGCTTCGAGGTCGTTCTGCCGCTTGAGCAGCAACTGCTTCTGGTCGCTGATGGAATAGATGCCCGTGCGCGTCTCGAGCTTCTGCAGCGCGTCGGCCGCCGTGTGCTGGTCCGCCTCGAACCGCTCCTGCTGGCGCTGGAAGAAATCCGCGGCGCCCGGCCGGCTGTAGAGCAGGATATGCCTGTCCACGAACGCCTGCGCCACCGCATTGGCGAACTCGGTCGCCACCACCGGATCCTTGTTCCGGAATGCGATGCGGATGACGTCGGAGGAAGTCTCCGTATGCACCGTCAGGTTTTTCTTGATCAGCGGTATCGCAGCATCGAGCGCGCTTTCCACCGGCGCCGGATCCACCCGGGAGGGAAACAGCGCATGGCGCGCCCGCGCGAACAGCGACTGGTGATCCGGCCGCACATTCGGCGCCAGCCGGCTCAGGCCCACCTTCTGTATGGCCTCGCCCACCACCTCCTCGCTGTCCGCGATACGCGCCAGCGCCTCCGGCGTCTCCACCGGCTTGCGCACCGCGTCGGGCGTTTGCTCCAGGCTGGCCTGCCCGCTGATCAGCAGCGTGGCGCCCTCATACATCGGCTGGATCATCAGCATGCCGAGGATCGCCACCGTGAACAGGCACCCGCTCGTCGCCAGGAAAGCGAGTTTATGCCGCCAGACAGCCATCCACCCCGTCTTGATGACGGCCTCGATGGAGTGGTCGATCCCAGCCATGTCCAAAGGCAAACTCTCCAGCGCGGGGTCTCCGGGTGGGGCGCCGCCGCGCCGCCCGCATAGAGGCGGAGTGCCCGGTTGACAAGCAAACCATGCTAGAGCACCTCGTCCGCGTGAGCCGGCATGTCACGCGATGAGACCACCGCCCGTGGCGCCCTCGCACCCTGAAAACCCTGCATCGCCATGAATCTTCGCGAAACCGCCATCGTCTCCGGCGGCCTCCTGGCGCAACAGGTGACGGTGTTCGCGACCGGCGTGCTGATCGCCCGCTATCTCGGCGCCGCCGACTACGGCATCCTCGGCATCCTCAAGAGCCTCTCGAGCCTCCTGCTCATCGTGACGCCGCTGGGCCTCGACCTCGCCCTGCTGAAACACGCCAGCTTCTACCACGAGCGCCCGGCGGAGCTGCAGACAACCTCGCGCGCCCTCCGCCTCCTGGTCGCGTCCTGCAACATGCTCCTGCTCGCCCTGCTGCTTCTCGGGCTCGGCACGCAGCTCCAGCGCATCTACCCGGACGTGCCGCATTTTGCCACGCTCTGCGCCATCACCATGGCCGGCCTGGTCTTCGCGACCGACATCCAGATTTCAGGCGCCCTCTACAGGGTTTTCGACCGCGTGGTGCTCTACGCCGTCATGGTCAACTACGCTCAGCCGGTCGTGCGCATCGTGGCATCCCTCGCCGTGCTGGCGGCAGGCGGCGGCGTTCTCAGCATCGTCTATGTCAACAGCGCGGTGTTCCTGTTCACGTCCCTGCTGATCGCAGCAGCCGACTCCCGGCGCGCCACGAAGCCGATGCCGATGGCCATGCGCCCGCTCGCCGCCAAGCTCGGCGGCATCCTCTCCGAATCCCTCTGGATGGCCGTCTCCCTCCTCGTCTACCAGACCATCCGGCTCGTCGACATCCTGATCCTGGCGGCATTCACCAGCCCGCGAGAAGTCGGCGCCTACACCGCCATGAGCAGCGTCGCCCAGCTCATCCAGATCTATCCCATCGCCGTCTCGCAAACCCTCGGCCCCGAGATCGCTCTCGCCTACCGCAATAACGATCTCGAAGCCATCAAGCGGGCGCTGCAAACCTACCTGCGTCGCGCCACCCTCATGGGCGGCTACCTCCTGGGCGGCGTCGCCATTTTCGGCGCCGACCTGGGCCTGGTGTTCGGCCACGGGTTCAGTTTCCCCTGGCCACTCCCCGTCCTTCTGGGTTTCGGCTGGTTCGTCAGCGCCACCCTGGCCCCGTTCGGCTACGTCATGTCCATGACCGGCCGCCACCGCCGGGAGCTGGTCATCCTGATGGGCGGCGCCCTCCTCCTGGTCGCATGCCTGCTCATCCTGGTCCCCCGCTACGCAGGCATCGGCGCCGCCCTCTCCGTCGCCATCGCCTTCCTGGCCGTCAACGCCGTCCGCTGCCTCTACGTAATCCGCATCATCGGCCGCAACCCCTTGCACATCAGCAACATCCTGCCCCCTGCCGCGTTCCTCGCCGCAGCCCTCGCCTGCCGCCAGGCCGCCCTCGCCCTCGTGCCGCAAACGCTGCTGAATCTGATCCTCGAATGCACGCTTTACACCATCATCGCAGCAGTGATTTTCGCCGGGCTGCTGGCCACGCGAGAGGAGCGCCAAACCCTCAATCGGGTGCTGCGGCCATTGACAGGAATGCGAAAGAGCCATGCGGATACTAAGACGAAACACACGTAAGCCGCTACGGCTCGCTGTCCTCGCGCCGAATTCAGCCGAATACACGATCCGCTACGCACGCGCGATGGAAGCGCACTACGAAGTGCTCGCCTGCGTCGATTGCGAACAGCTCGCCGCCGAGTTCGAGGGCCGCCCGGCGAACGACGGCTTTCCGAAAAACGTAAAATCCTTCCGCTACAAGACAGCCCCCGATCTCACGCGCCTCCTGCGCGCCATCGCCGCATTCCGGCCCACAGTACTCGCGATCCAGGAAGCCGTAGGGCCCCGCCGCGGCTTCTTCGTGGCCTGCGTGGCCGCGATGATGAAACCCTTCGCACTCATCGTGCTCACCGTACACGACCCTGTTCCGCACGAAGGGCGCGACCTCACCGCATCACGCCGCACCGCGTGGGCATCTGCCTATGTCCGGCGCCTCGCCGATGTCATCGTCGTTCACGGCCCGTCCTGCGCGCGTGTCTATCGTGAGCAGGTCGGCCTGGGCGGACAGATGCTGATCGAAACCGACCACGGCTTGCAGCTGGAGCCTGCCACGATCGAACCTTACCCCACGGGTCCGCTAAGCCTCTACGTCTTCGGCCGCATGGAAGCCTACAAAGGCATCGGCGTCCTGCTTTCCATGGCCGAAGCGCTGCACGCTGAAGGCTTGCCCTTCGTCCTGAACATCGAGGGCCGTGGGCCGGAGCTCGACAGGTTGCAGGACCGCTTCATGGCGCTGCCAGAAGTACGCATCTTCAATGGCTTCGTCCCGCCCATGCAGGTGATGTCGTCAATCCAGCAAGCCGAGTGCGTCCTGCTACCCTATCTGAGCGCCACGCAGAGCGGCGTGCTGGCGGCGGCTTACGCTGGCAGGCGCTACGTGGTCGCCAGCGACACGGGCGGCCTCTCCGACGTGGTTGTGGATGGGCATAACGGCCTGCTTGTCCCGCCTGGCGATGTCGCCGCCCTGGTCGGCGCTGTCAAACGTCTCGCGGCAGATCCTGCCTTGCGCGCTCGGCTGCAAAAGGGAGCGCAGGAGACTGCCGACACCACGCTCAATTGGCGCCGGATTGTCGATGAGGCAAACCCTAAGCTGCTAGCCGCCCTGGAACGCCGGCGCGGCCGCTAGCTGCTGCGGCCGCGTCACGCTGACGACCGCCTGTTCGATGGCGGCAACGCAGGCCGACCAGTCGAAATCCTGCTTCAAACGCCGGCTAGCCTCCTCGGCAAGGTTGCGCAAATCACCGGCCGCATGGCTCGCGAGAAAGGCCGCAGCCTGCTCTGCCGCCGCTGCCGCTGCGACGATGTGGCCGCAATAGGTCGCGGTGATCAGGCGTGCGCCAGGAAGATCGAGGCATATCGGGAAGAGGCCGCTGCCAATGCTCTCCAGGACGATGAGAGGATAGGAATCGACGGAGGAAAGATGCACCAGCACATCCTGCTCTGACAGAACCTTGAGCAAATCGCCCTCCAGCAAAGGCGCGCCCAGCCGCACCTGCGAGGCAAGGCCGTATCCGTCGATGGATGCTTGCAGCCGGCTTCTGATCTCTGAACTGCAAGGCCCAATCAGCTGCGCCTCGAACACAAGCCCGGAACGATGGAGAATGTCGCAGACATCGATGAACAGAAAAGACCCTTTTCCGGCCGACAAGCGTCCGGCATGAACGAGGCGGAGAGGCCGGCCTCCCGCTTCGGGCCGGGCAGGCCTGGCAGCGAATTTCCTAGGCAGGAACGTCACCAGATCGAAGCGCGGAAGCCCCGCAGGCAGCGTCAGTTCCTCTGCCTGAGTCGCCGCGATCAATCCGATACCGTGTGACCTCGACAACATCTGGAAACCGCACCAGCGCAGTATCGGGTTGGATTGCGAAACCCAGTTCGTGCCGAGATGAGGCGTGACGAGCACCGTATAGCCGAAAAGCCGGCAGGCGCTGAGCATGATCAGATCCGGAAAGCTGACATATTGCAGCCAGACGCAATCCCAGCGCTCGCCGCGCCGGCGGAACAGATCCCAGACGCTACCAATGAACTTGCCGATTGATCCCAAGCGGAGATAGGCGCCGTGCGAGGAGACATGACCAACCTCATGGCCGCCCACATCGGAGAGCGCCTGAACGGCACGGTCGCAGAACTGTTCCACCCCGCCGCGGTGAGAGGGTGTTCCCCCTACCACCAGGATCCTCACGCCAGCCCCTGGAGGACGAGCGCCATGAATTCATCGGATCGCGTTTTAAAACCTGGCGCGCCCAACGAGGCTCTTGCGAACAGGCGCGTCATGCCCGTGCTTCTCAGGTCAGCAGCGCGCTGCGGATTTGCGCCAGGAACGGCGCAGGCGCGAAAGGCGGCACCACATCCATGGCTGCGTCCGGCTTTGCCAAGGCGGCTGCCATTGCTCCGGGCAAATCCTGTTCGGTCATGGCGACGTGAACGCCGGGCCGTCCGCCGAGCCACCGTGCGGTATCCACCTGATGGTCGGTGTTGTGCTCCTTCCATTTCGCCTGGCGCGGAAACAGCACAATTGGCAAGCCGAGTTCGGCTGCAAGGAAGAAACTGCCGGTTCCGGCATGGGCCACAAGAAGCCGGCTCTTGCTTGCCAACGCGGTAAATTCTTGCGGGCTGAGCAGGCGTGTCCAGCGCATATGCCGAGGCTCGTAAGCGCCCTTGTCGCCGATTTGGGCAAAGATGTCCTCACTCGGGTTTTCCGCTGCCCATGCATCCGCTGCGCGCACCAACCGGTCGAACGGCAGCATCGTGCCGATGGTCACCAGGATCATATGACCGCGCCCCAGCAAGCGGGCCCGCGTCTCGTCTGCAGGGCCGGCCACTGAGTCAGCCACACGTCGGACACAAGCCGGGCGGCTGCGCCGGAAGACGAGAGCTTCTCGACGTTTGCAATACTGTCGATCCAGATTGTCTTTGCGCCAAAGATCAGTTTTGCAAAGCCGAGTGCAAACAGTGCCGGAGCGGATCCGGTGGTGATCACCACATCCGGCTTTTCCTTGAGAATGATACTGATGAGTTGCGGAATGAGTAACGCCGACACCCACCAGTTCCGCCGCGAGACATCCCTGACAACGTAATAGCGGTGTGCCGCCACCTGAGCGGCGTACATCGGATGAACACTGACGAAGGCGACTTCAAGGCCTTCAAACGCTGGCGTGATCCGACAAAGCTCGAGCCAGTGGCCACCGCCAGACGCCACAGCCAAAACTCTCTTCGTCATCCGGACACGCACTCTCCGCAGCAGGCCTCTTGCCCATAACACCACGTCAACAGGCTTGATGTTTTCACGAAATCGTGTGCAATCGTTGTCTATACGCAACAGTCGGTGAGTGGCGCGGAAGCGGAGAGCGTCCAAGCATCTTCAACGAACCAGAGCCCCGGCACCGCCGACGCTACGCCAAACAAATTTCGCCTAAGTCATGCAACCTAAGGTTGTCTCTCTGGTTATCACTGCAATCGGCCCCAGCCGCTCGGCTGGGGTGGGCCAGCGGGGGGACAGGGCCTCTGTCCGCCTCGCGAGCTGCTTCTTTGCCTTGCCAGAACGGAGACCAGAGACATGACTGCGACGAAATTGGCGACCATCCTGATTGCTGCCGGTTCCGGCTGCCTTGCTCTCCATGGCATCCCGCGGGCCCACGCGGCCGGCAACACAGACACGCTCGTCATGTATTTGTCCGAAAACGCCTACGACGGCGACGCGCAATTCATCCCGTTCGTCGACGGCCAACCGATTGCCGCCGCGCAGCCTGTCACGATGCACAATGCCACCGGGCAAGCGCAGCCCTTCATCTTCTCAGGCAACTGGGGCAACGGCCAGCACCACGTCGGCATCAAACTCACCAATGCCAAAACAGACGGAAGATCGACCGGCGACGGTCATGCGCGGACCCTCTTCGTCAGCGAAATCGCCTACGACGGGCATTACCTCCTGCCAAACCAGGAGATCACCAGCAACGAACGGAAATCCTTCCTGATCTCGGGACCGAACAGCTGCGTCTCCGAAACCGGACGAACCAATGCCATCTGCAACAAAGTCACGGCAGCCCTGAATGGCCTCAGCCTCTCGCTACCGGTCGTTTACCCGACCAACACGCTGCAGATGACCTCCACCTGGACCGCCGGCGCCTGGCCGATGCCGAGCCAGACCATTCAAACGGTTATCCAGAACGCCAGCGCCAAAGTCGTCGCCAGCATGGTTCAGGTCGTGCCCGCGATGCTGCCGCTGCACTCCTCGACCGTGCAGTTTTCCTACACCGTACCGGACAACCAGCAATTGGCGCCTGGCACCTACCAGGTGCTGCAGGGCTTCCCGAGTGCCGCCGGCCTGCAAGTCGTCAGCACGGGCCAGTTCACCGTGCCCTCGGCCAACGTCACTCTCAACCAGACATTCAGCGGCGGCATGACCGCTCCGGATCCCTCGATCTGGAGCCCGTTCTATCGATACGGCACGAAGTTCGCCAACGAGCTCGAGGCCTACGTGCCGGACGCCGTCCAGCTCATTCCGGGACAAGGCCTGCGCCTGCGCGCCGACAGCCGCAACTTCGACGGCCAGCCCTACACGTCCGGCGCCATCACGACGTTCAACGGCTTCTCGCAAACCTACGGCCACTTCGAAATGCGCGCGCAAATACCCGGCGGCGCAGGCGTATGGCCCGCTTTCTGGATGCTTCCCACCGACATCACCAAAAGTGCCGAGATCGACATCTTCGAGCATCTCGGCGCCATACCGGGCATCCTGAACGCGTCCTTCTTCAACCCGGACGGCTCGCACACCACCACCGGCTGCGGCGGTCCCCTCGACTGGACAACCAGCTATCACGTCTTCTCCCTGGACTGGCAGCCAAACCAGCTGACCTGGAGCTATGACGGCGTAGTCTGCAAAACGGTCACGCAGAACGTGCCTGCCATCCCCGAGTATCTGCTCGCCGACCTCGCCATCGGCGGCCCGCTTGCCTGGGGTGGCGGGATCAACCCGCTGACACCGATCCCGGCCGAATTCAACATCGACTACATCAAGGCCTGGCAGTATCCGGCGATGCCCGCGGAGGTCCTCCCGGCGATCCGCTACCTGCACGATGTCAGCGTCACGCCAGCCAACCCGCAACCCGGCGACACCATCACCGTCACCGGCACGGTCGCCACCAACGCAAACACCGCTTTGTATGACGTATGGTTCCAGACGTTCCTGTGCGACTTCTACACGAACGGCTGCAGCATCTCCGAGGGCGACAGCTGGTATTCGAAAGTCAGCATGAACGCCAACTCTACGGCGACCTACACCATCAACATGAAGCTGCCCTCAAACCTGCCAAGCGGGATCTACAAGGTCCAGGTCAACACCCACTCTGATGACGATCATGGACCATTCATCCAGTATGGCGTCGCCGCCAACGTGATGGTCGGCAACCCGGTGCCCCCGCTTCCCTGAGTGCCAAGCCGGCGTGCGCGCCTGCCCGTTAACCTGGGCGGGCCGCCGCTTCAACGAGCCTGCGCCGGCGCGACAAAAAGCGGCCAGCATGGGATCTGCCTCTAGCGAGCCCCTGTCCCGCCGAAGACGGCTGGGATCGTCTTCGCGATGATGAGGAAATCCGCCCCCAGCGACCAGCTGTCGGCATACAGGGCATCGAACCTGACACGCTCCGAAAATGACGTGTCGCTACGCCCGCTCACCTGCCACAGCCCGGTGAGGCCAGGGCGGAATTCATAATACTTGCTGACGCTGGCGCCATAACGCGGCAGCTCCTGCTGAACGATCGGGCGCGGACCGACGAGGCTCATCTCCGTGCGGAGAATGTTGATCAGCTGCGGCAGCTCGTCGAGGCTCGACCGGCGCAGGAAGCGCCCTACTGGCGTCACGCGCGGGTCATTCCGCAGCTTCCTGTTCACTGCCCACTCCAGAGCCTCCGCAGGATCGTTGGCCAGCAGATCGGCCAGCAACTTGTCTGCGTCCACTTTCATCGAGCGGAACTTCAGGCACCGGAAGGTCCGACCCCCACGTCCGATGCGGGGATGCGCATAGAAGACCGGCCCGCCATCCATGCTCACCGCTGCCGCAATAACGACGAACACGGGTAGCAAGAACAGAAGCGCCAGCATGGCGATTGCTACATCGAAAACCAGCTTGAACAGCAGCTCAGGACGCCGGTCGGGAAGCGAGATTCCCAGCCCGTAAAGATAGGGAGCTTCGTTTGTTTCAGCGACGTAAGTATGATCGGCCACTGCAAGCTCCATCGAGAAGGCCCCGGCGTCGCAAGTCATTTTATAGACCCCGGTTCCAAACTTAGAATTAGCAACTTGTTTGATGCGTCGCAACATGAACAAAGGCTTTTACGGAATAAGTCGATAAAGATTCCGTCAACTTTGCAAATGCGCCCAGCATTTACCTCCACTTGCACAACGCGACCTTCTGTTCTTCATGCAACTTCAGATGGTAGAATTAACTACTCTATTCTTTCATAAGTTGCTTCCGACGCGTCTTCACCGACCCGAACTGTTCTACTCGTCCAAGATCGTGTCGATCTTTGTTGTCGCTTGACCATAGCAGGGCCCGAAGCGGGTCATCCCGCACGTTCGGCCGGCCGGCCGAGCATCTGACCCGCAATGGCTGATGAAGCTTTGTGGAAGGGCAAGACGCGGCCACTTCCGGCCATCCGCGCCCGGCATGCTGCGCAACACTAAACGCGATCTCAACAAATGATCTCTGGTTATGCAACCTGAGCGTGTATTATGCGTCTCTATGCACGCAGCCTTCGCGTTTGCACATCTGGAGTTGTCTCGACGTGAACCACATCATTTTAGCAGCCAAGCATTTAAGCCGCTCCGTCCTTCGCCGCAGCAGGGTCAACCGGTTTCTCTCGGTAGCCCTGGCATCCGCGGCCATTCTCACAGCCGGCCCGCTCTCCGGGCAGAAACCCGCCCGCGCAGCCCCGCCAGGCGGATGGATGGGGGCCTATCTCGGCAACCCCAACGGCAGCGACGCCACGGCCGAACAGACCTTCACGACCGCCTACACCAGCTTCGTGAAGACCCTTCACAAAGCCCCTCGCATGATCGACTCCTTCGTTGACTACACCCAGCCCGTCGCCTCCTGGCCAGGCAACGCCGGCTGGCAAGCCTGGTCGAACGCCCAATCCGTCGACGCGAAGAAGCTCCTGCCTGTCGTCTCCCTGCCGCTCATCTCGACGGCGAACGGCGCGCCCACCCCTGACGCACAGTTCCAGGCCTTCGCGTCCGGCCAGTACGACAGCGCCGTTCAAGGCGTCGTGGAAGCCTGGGCGCAGCACGGCTTCGCCCATCTGTTTATCCGCGTCGGCTGGGAGATGAACCTGCAAGGCACCCCCTATTTCGTCGGCGCCGACGCGCAAAGCCAGGCCGATTGGGTGAAAGCATTCCAGCACGTCTACCGCGTGATCCATCTCGCCGCGCGAGCCGCCGGCGTCACCGTCCGCGTCATCTGGAATCCCGGCGCCACCAACTACAGCTACGCCGAAGCCACCACGAACCTCTACCCAGGCGACAACTACGTGGACATCGTGGGAGCCGACATCTACGGCGGCATGTATCCCTTCTCCGACGGCGGCGCCTCACCGACCTACCACGACTGGGACACCGGCGCAGAAGACACCAGCGTGGCCCAGTTTATCGCCGACCCCGTGAACCGCGCCCACTACTGGTCCTACCCAGCCGCCACCCGCTGGTCGCTCGACGGCAGCGGCGGCCATGCCCAATCCCTCCTGAGCCTGCTCCAGTTCGCCCAGGCCCACGGCAAACCCTTCGCCATCCCGGAAACCGGTGCAGGCAACTGCAGCGATCAAACCGACGTCTGCGACGACCCAACCTTCCCGCAATGGCTGCAAACCCAGCTGCAAGCCGCGGAGAAAAACGGCGCCGTCATCAGCTTCGTCAACATCTGGGACAGCAATGGCGGCGGCAATTACGAGTTTTCCAAGTCAACCGACAACAAACCGCTTGAAGCCGCTGCCTGGGCTGCCTTTGCCAAGATCGTGCAGTGACTATTTGAAGTAAAAGGCAAGCACTTCTTTTTTGAAAAAAAGAAGCAAAAAACTTTTGCACCTTTGGGCCGGGCACTTTCCAACACCCGGCCCACCTACTCAGCGCAAACCTCCACCGTTATGTGCGACAGCGCCGACATATGCGCCAGCCGTGCATGATAATCCGCCGAGCAGCGCCCGCTCGTCGTGCGCACCGAAACGATGGCGCCCAGGTGCCCCGGCCCGAGCCGCCAGACATGCAAATCCGCCACCCTGTCGCCATCCGTCTCGATGGTATGGCGCAGCCGGTCCGCAAACGCGGAATCCGGTGTCATATCCAGCAGGATCGCCCCCGTATCCCGCACCAGGCTCAACGCCCAACTCGCAATCACCACCGCCCCCACGAGCCCTGCCGCAGGATCCATCCACACCCATCCGAAGTTCCTTGCGAGCACCAGCCCCACGATCACCATGACCGACACAGCGGCATCCGCGATGACATGCACGACGGCCGCACGCATGTTGTTGTCCCGCGTCGCCTTCGCCGGCATGTGACCGCAATGACCATGCACATGCGCCGCATGATCATGGTGCGAATGCGCGTGCGAATGTTCCCCATGATCGTGCCCGGCCTCGCTATGACCGCCGTGGCTATGTCCATGATGGCCGCCCAGCAAAAGCACGCTGCCGACATTCACCAGCAGCCCTAGTCCCGCGATCGGTATCGCCTCGCCGAAATTGATCGGCACAGGCGCCATCAGCCGCAACGCCGCCTCGTACGCGATGAACAAGGCGATCATCCCCAGGATGATCGCGCTCGTGAACCCGGCGAGATCCCCAAGCTTCCCGGTACCGAAACTGAACCGCGCATCATGCGCATGCCGCCGCGCGTAGCTGTAGGCGAGCGCCGCCAGCAGCAGCGCCCCCGCATGCGTGCTCATGTGCAGCCCATCGGCCACCAGCGCCAGCGATCCGAACAGCCACCCGCCGCCGATCTCCAGCACCATCATCGCGCCGCACAGCCAGATCACCGCCCAGGTGCGGCGCTCCGCGGAAGCGTGGTTCTCGCCCAGGAACACATGGGACTGATGGGTCGGCGGAGCGGCGTCCATGAACACTGCCTATTCTTGCGTGCCCCGACCATACACCTCTGGCGGCAAAGCCAGATACGGCCTGTAGAGCATCTCCACCTGCCTGAACCCCCAGGCGAAATCCGCCTCCCCCAGCTCCTGCCCGATCTCGATCGCCCGGAAATCCATCCAGTAGGCGCTGACGATCCAGAGATTCCCGATCAGCACCTCGATGTCCGAAGCCGAAGCGCGCATCACCCCATGCGCGACCATCTCTCCGAACACCCGGCGCAACGCCGCCTGCCCCCGCGCATTAAGCGCCTTCAGCGGCTGCAAGACCCCAGGCGCCAAAGTCCGCATCGCCGGCCCATCCCGATACAGAAACCGGAAATCCGTCATCAGCCCGAACCACCGCCGCTGATACGCCACATAGCTGGCCAGGGCTGAAGGCTCCGCGATCGGCGCCTCTGCCACCGCCAGCAAAGCCGCCTCGAAACGCCCGAACAGCGCCTCCGCCATCAGCTCCTTTCGCTGGAACCAGTAATAGAGATTGCCCTCGTTGATCCCCGCGGCCTCGGCAATCTCCGCGGTCGTCACACGCAGAAACCCGCGTGCGTTGAACAGGGCCAGTGCCACGTCCAACACCCGCTCCCGCGTAGAAACCTTCGCCTTTACAGCCAAATCCTAAATCTCCTTGGACGAACGCGCTCGTTCGCAACTTCTCGAGCCCGGCACTCCCGCAAGCCCAGCCCAAACTCAGAAAAGTTTTTTGGTTCTTTTTGTCAAAAAAGAACGCCTTCCTTTCGTCCCACCTTGCATCCCTAAGGTGCACACCTTAAAACACTAGGCAATAGCGTTTGAGGAGCGCCCCGCATGGACTTCCCGATCAAGGATGGCGTTGCCGTCATCACTGGCGCCGCCAGCGGCATAGGCGCCGCCCTCTCTGCCAAGCTCGCCGCCCGCGGCTGCCACCTGGCGCTCGCCGACCGCAACGCCGAGGGCCTGGCCCGCACCGCCGCCGTAGCCCGCGCCCAAGGCGTCACCGTCAGCGAACACGTGCTCGACGTGGCGGACGCCGAGGCCCTGGCCGCCTTGCCCGACGAAGTCCTGGACAAGCACGGCCGCACCACCATCCTGGTCAACAACGCGGGCGTCGCTCTGGCTGGCCACTTCTCCGAAGTGACGCTCGACGACTTCACCTGGCTCTTCGACATTAATTTCTGGGCTCCCGTCCGCCTCACCCGCGCCTTCATGGGCGTCCTGGCCCGTGAACCCGCCGCCCACATCGTCAACATCTCCAGCCTGTTCGGCATCATCGCCCCGCCTGGCAACGTCGCCTACTCCGCCGCGAAGTTCGGCGTGCGCGGCTTCTCCGAGGCCCTGCGGCACGAGCTCGAAGGCTCCCCCATCTCTCTCACCGTCGTCCATCCCGGCGGCATACGAACCGAAATCGCCAACAGCGCCCGCATGCCGCAAGGCATCGACCCCGAACTCGCCCGCGCCGGCAAAGCCGAGTTCAACAAACTTCTCCGCACCTCTCCGGAAGACGCCGCCGAGCAGATCACGCAAGCCATCCTTCACCGCAAAAAGCGCCTGCTCATCGGCAACGACGCCAAGATGGCCGACCGTATCCAGCGCCTCTTCCCCGCAACCTACTGGAAGATCGTCGGCCGCCAGATGAACCCACGCCCCGCCGGCGCGCCTAGCCCCGCCCCCGCAGCACTCCCGAGCAAAGGCTAGTTCCCATGGCAAGCTGGCAAGCCCACACCGCCGACCTCATCATGCGCGTCCAGGTCAAGCGCCCCCTCAGCCGCCTCAAGGGCGACACGGACATCCTCAAGGCCCGCGCAGCCCTGCAGGGCGGAGCCCTCCCCGCGCCCGCCACCGTCACCTTCCGCGCCGACACCGTCGGCGGCATCGCCGGCGAATGGGCCGAATCCTCCAAAACCCCAGCAACCGCCACGCTTCTCTACCTGCACGGCGGCGGCTACTTCGCCTGCTCCCCGCAAACCCACCGCCCCATCGCCGCCGCCTACGCAAACCGCGGCTTCAAGGTCTTTACCCCCGACTACCGCCTGGCCCCCGAACACCCCTACCCGGCCGCCATCCACGACGCCGAAGCCGTCTGGAACGGCCTCGTAGCCCTCGGCCATGCGCCGAACACCCTGACCGTCTCTGGCGATTCCGCAGGCGGCGGCCTCGCCCTCGCCCTCCTCCTCACCCTGCGCGACAAAGGCCAACCCCTCCCCGCGGCCGCCGCCCTCCTCTCCCCCTGGACCGACCTCGCCGCCACCGGCGCTTCCGTGAAAACGAATCACACCCGAGAAGCCCTTCTCTGGGGCCCAGGCCTCATGAAAGGCGCCGAAACCTATCTCGCCGGCGCCGACGCGAAATCACCACTCGCATCCCCGCTCTACGCCGACCTCACCGGCCTGCCGCCCCTCATCATCCACGTCGGCGACCGCGAAATCCTGCGCGACGACAGCATCCGCTTCGCCGACAAGGCCCGGGCCTCCGGCGTGCGCGTCGAACTCCGCGTCTGGCCCGTCGTCCCCCACGTCTGGCAACTCGCCCAGTTCGTCCCCGAGGCGCGCGAGTCGATTAGGCTCATGTCAGAATTTCTGAAGGCTGCGACTAGCTAAGAACCAATGAAGCAAGAAGAAGAATCTTCTTTTTTGAAAAAAAGAAGCAAAAAACTTTTGGACATTTAGGCCCGGCACTTCCTCGATCCCGGTCCCACATCGCAAAAGTTTTTTGGTTCTTTTTTTCAAAAAAGAACGCCTTCCTAGCAACCGCCAAGGAGCCCACCGTGCCAACGACAGAAACCGCCGACTACCTCATCGCAGGCACCGGCTTCGCAGGCCTCTGCGCAGCCCTGAAACTCAAGGAAGCGGGTGAAACCAATTTCCTGCTTCTCGAGAAGGCCTCCGACTACGGCGGCACCTGGCGCGACAACATCTATCCAGGCTGTGCCTGCGACATTCCCTCGCACCTCTACTCCTTCTCCTTCGAGCCCAAGACCGACTGGTCGCGCATGTACCCGAGCCAGCCCGAGCTCTTCGCCTACCTGCGCGACGTCGCGGCCAAGCACGACCTCGGCCCAAAAACCCGCTTCGGCGCGGCCCTCGAAGAGGCCGTCTGGGACGAAAAACGCCAGCTCTGGACTGTCGCCTGCAAGGACGGCCGCCGCTTCGAAGGCCGCATCCTCTTCTCCGCCATGGGCCCGCTCCACATTCCGTCCATCCCGAAGATCGACGGCCAGCAGAACTTCTCAGGCGCTGCCTTCCACTCCGCCAACTGGGATTTCTCCACCGACCTCACAGGCAAGCGCATCGCCGTCATCGGCACAGGCGCCAGCGCCATCCAGTTCATTCCAGAAATCGCCAAGAAGGCCGAGAAGCTCGTCGTCTTCCAGCGCACCCCGCCCTGGATCATGCCCAAGCTCGACTACGAGTTCACCGAAAAGCACAAGCGCCGCTTCCGCATTCCGTTCGTAAGGAACCTGTTCCGCAAACGGCTTTTCCTGCTGCACGACATCCGCGCCTTCGGCTTCCTCGGCAACAAGCGCGTCACCGCGGCGGCCGAGAAGATGGGCCGCGACCATCTCCTCCGCCAGGTCCCCGACCCGGCCCTTCGCGCGCGCCTCACGCCAGACTACCGCCTCGGCTGCAAGCGCGTTCTCATCAGCAATGACTACCTGCGCACCATCGCCAGCGAAAAAGTCGACCTGATCAGCGACGGCATCGACCACATCGAAGGCCGCACCATCATCGACAACCGCGGCGTCTCCCACCCCGTGGACGTCATCATCTACGGCACCGGCTTCCGCACCACCGACAGCTTCGCCGCCGTGCGCATCGTCGGAAAGAACGGCCTGGAACTGAACACCGCCTTCGCCAAAGGCATGCACGCCCACTGGGGCATCACCGTTCCCGACTTCCCCAACATGTTCATGCTCCTCGGCCCCAATACCGGCCTCGGCCACAACTCCGTCGTCCTCATGATCGAAGCCCAGGTCCGCTACGTCATGAGCCTGCTCAAGCAAATGAAACGCCGCCGCTGGCGCGCCGTCGAAGTGAAGCGCGAGAAAGAAGAAGCCTGGAATAACAGAATTCAGGCCAAGATCGCCAAGACAGTCTGGCTGACAGGCGGCTGTAAAAGCTGGTACCTCGACGAAAGCGGCCGCAACACCACCATCTGGCCCGGCCTAGTCGCCGAGTATCAGTACAAGACAAGAACCGCGGACATCGAGGATTTCGAGCCAGTTTAATCAGCAAGAAGTTCTTTTTTGAAAAAAAGAACAAAAAAACTTTTGCGAGTTTAGGCCACGCCTACACCAAGATCCCGGTCCCACATCGTAAAAGTTTTTTGTTTCTTTTTTTCAAAAAAGAAGTCCCTTCTTCCTCCTACCGCTCCACACTCCCAAGGATAAAAGCCTCAACCCGAGCCTGAGCCTCCTCATCGGTCACCTGCTCAGGCGGGCTCTTCATCATATAACTCGAGGGGCTGGTCAGCGCGCCGCCCACGCCGCGGTCGGCCGCGAGCTTCGCGCAACGCACGGCATCGATCACGACGCCTGCCGAATTGGGCGAATCCCAAACCTCCAGCTTCAGCTCGCACGACATGGGAACGTCGCCGAACCCGGTTCCTTCCATGCGGATATAGGCCCATTTGCGGTCATCCAGCCAAGGCACGTAATCCGAGGGCCCGATGTGCACATCGCGCGCCTTCAGCCGCTCATGCGACTCGCTGAGCACCGCGCGCGTCTTCGACAATTTCTTCGAAGCCAGCCTGTCGCGCTCGAGCATGTTGAGGAAATCAGTGTTTCCGCCGAAATTCAGTTGGTAGGTATGGTCGAGCCGCACGCCGCGCCGCTCGAACAGATGCGCCAGGATGCGGTGAACGATGGTGGCCCCCACCTGGCTCTTGATATCGTCGCCGATCAGCGGAACGCCCGCCTCCTCGAACCGCCCCCGCCACTTGGCGTCGGAGGCGATGAACACCGGCACGCAATTGACGAACGCACAGCGCGCCGCCAGCGCTGCTTCGGCATAATGCCGCGTCGCCATCTCCGACCCGACTGGCAGGTAAGAGACCAGCACATCAGCGCCGCTGTCGCGAAGCACCTGCGTAGCATCAGCAACCGGCTCCGATGATTCCTCGATCACGTCGGTGAGGTAGCGCCCGATGCCGTCGAGCGTTGGCCCGCGCTGGACCTGAACGCCAAGCGGAGGCACCTCGGCAAACACATGCGTGTTGTTCGGCGCCGCCAGAATGGCCTGGCTCAGATCGCGGCCGACTTTCGCCGCGGACACGTCGAACGCGGCGCAAAACTCCACGTCCGCCACATGGTATCCGCCGAGCTCGACATGCATCAGCCCAGGCACCCGATCCTGGTTGGCGGCCCCCCGGTAGAAGGTGACACCCTGCACCAGCGACGAGGCGCAATTCCCAACCCCTGCGATGGCGACCCGGATCTTGCCCAACCTGCTGCTCCTAAGAGGATGAGCAGCAACGTGGCAAAGCGAGCTTTGTTCCTTATCTTCTTCAGCGAACCGTCAGGAAGCCCGCGCCGCTCCCGCACGCCGCCGCCGGGAGGCCGACCGCGAGATGCTCCGCCCCAGCCGTCTGAAGCCGGCGACCTGCTGCGCCACCCAGTTTCCCGTCGCCATCGCCTCCGGCGCCGAGGGGTCGCCCGTCCGCACCGGCTCGCGCGAAAAATCGGCCGTGCGGAAGATCACGTCCCAGAAAGGAAAGATCGCGCCGTAATTGCAACTCTTCTGCCCAGCGGCCAACACCCCATGATGCGCCCGGTGGAAGCGCGGCGACACCAGCATCCGCTCTCCCGCCCACCCGAACGATACCCGCGCGTTGGCGTGGCTGATGCTCTCGAGCGTTCGCAGCAGCAGGATCACCAGCGGAAACTGCATCGGCGGAATGCCGATCAGCAGCCCCAGCGTCAGGAACCACACGAACGCCACGACATCGTCCAGCACATGGTTCCTATCGTCCGACCAGAACGTCATTTGCCTCTGCGCGTGATGCACGGAATGCAGCGCATACCACCAGCCGAACCGGTGAGAGAGCCGGTGGCGCCAGTAATCCGCGCAATCCAAAACCAGCACATAGATGCAGAACGTCAGCACCTGACGCCCCATCAGGAACGGAAACATCCCCTCCAGCGTCGGCGGCACATACCCGAGGTCGGTGAGCGTGCCGGACAGCCACACCTGCAACTCGTAGAACAGCACGAACGTCACCAGCGGCATCACGCCGATACGCGACAGCAGCGTGTAGAAAATATCCACCCCCACGCTCTTGCGATCCGGCCACTGCTCCAACCGCCTGAACCGCTCGAGCGGCACGCAGATTGCCAGCATCACCAACACCTGCGCCACGCCATAGATGGCGAACAGCAGCCAGCCGTAGGCGATATCCTCCCACTGCATCATGTCCGCGCGATACAGCACCGGCACCAGCGCGTTCTCGTAAAGCCAGCCGGCGAGCAGAGAGAAGGGGTCGAGCATCGTAGCCCACGCTTACCACACCGCCTCGCCGCAGTCACAACTGTGAGCGCGCATGAGACTTGCGGCACGCGGGCCGCATCAGGAAGAAGCGATATATCGAACGCGCCGCCTCGTCGCGGGTTACGCAACGCAGCGTCGAACGGAGACCACCATGGCTGGCCCGCGTGTCCTCATAGCCGAGGACGATTTCCTCGTCCGCCTCACCCTCTCCGAAGCCCTCAGCAGCGACGGCTTCGACGTCGCCGAAGCCGAAACCGGCGAGGAAGCCCTGCGCATGCTGCAGGAAGACCCGACGATCAGCCTCCTGATGACCGACATGCAGCTCGGCGGTGCCATGAACGGCCAGGAACTCGCAGCCGCCGCGCGCGAAGGCCGCGCTGACCTGCCCGTCCTATACATGACCGGCCGGCCAGACCTCGTGCAGCACATCGACCACCGTCGCGACCGTGTGCTGCCCAAGCCTTATCTACCCGCCGCTGTTTGCGCTGCTGCGCGGGAGTTGTTGGCGCTGTAAGGAAGAAAGCACTTCTTTTTTGAAAAAAAGAAGCAAAAAACTTTTGGACATTTAGGCCGGGCGTTTACTCACGCCCGGCCTCAAGTTGCAAAAGTTTTTGGTTCTTTTTTCAAAAAGAACTTACTTCCTTCAGTGCTTTTCCCCGGGCCTGCCCCCGGGAGCAGGATGCTGAGCAGCCGGATGCGGAGCTTCGGCCCGAGGCGCCGGCCGCGGCGCTTCCATCCGCGGAGCAGGCCTTGGTGCCTCGGCGCGCGGTTGCGGCGCAGGGCGCGGAGCCTCCGCACGCGGGGCAGCGGGCCTTGCAGGTTCCGCACGGCGCGGCTCTGCCCGAGGTGCTTCCGCGCGCGGCGCTTCGGCACGAGGAGCCGCGGCAGGGCGCGGCTCGGAGCGCTGCACCGGATTCTGCGGCCCGTGCACGGCTGGCGCGTTCGGCACCCGGGTCGGCTCATGCGGCCCTATGATATGTCCTGCCTCCGGACGAGCCGCCTCGCCGGGCCGCCCGGCAACACCCGGACGGTTTGGCTCGCCAGGTCGGTTAGGCTCGCCTGGACGCCCAGCTTCCGGCCGTCCCGCGTTCGGCCGTGCGGCCTCGTTTGGACGCCCCGCCTCATTCGGGCGACCCGCCTCGTTTGAACGCCCCGCTTCATTCGGACGCCCCGCTAGTCCAGGACGCGCCGCTTCGTTGGGACGACCTGCTTCGCCAGGACGATTCGCCTCACCCGAACGTCCCGCCTCGCCAGGACGCGGCCCCTCGTTGCGAACCGCAGGCGTCGCGGTCGGCGGGCGTCCGGCGCCAGGCGCACGCAGCGCCGGCAATCCGCCCGCGCCACGCTCGCCGAGCCCAGGGCCAGGAGCGCCCGGCCGGCCATTCTCACCAGGACGTCCAAGCCCCGGACGGCCGACCTCACCCGGACGCCCAGCCTCACCGGGACGTCCACCGCCCGGCCCATGCCCCACGACCGACGCCGCTGGAACCGCGCGAACCCCTGAGGGCAAACCCGCCGAACGCAATGCCGGCCCATGTCCACGCTCCGCCGCACGCTCTGCAATCGCCGGCCCAGGCGCACCACGCCCGCCTTCAGCGCGAACCGGAACGTTGAAGCGCTGAGCCGCCGCACGCGACAGGTTCGGCGTTTCCGCGGTCGGCCGCAGCGGCTCGCGTCCATAGATCGGCCGCACATTGTTGAACGCCGCCGCAGGCAATGGCCGACCGAACTGGCCAACCCGCTCGCCACGCTGCATGGCGCCTTCCGGCATCACTGTCGCATAGCGCGCATTGCGATAGGTGTTGAACGACACATTGCGGACGTTCGTCACGTTGTAGTTGCGGATGTTCGTCACGCTGTAGCGGTTGACGCTCCGGAAATAGTTGTTCGAGACATGATAGGGCGGATAGTACGGCTCATTGTAGCCGAGCGGCACCCAGCCGACCCCGCCGCCGCCATGACTGAATGCACCGGCCGCAAACCCGATCGCAGCTCCAGCCAGAACGGCGCCGCCGATGCCGCCGAACGCCACGAGTGCGGGCGAATACACCGGATAACCGCCGCCGTAGCCGCCGCCATCCCCATAGCCGCCACCTTCTTCCGGCACGCCGGCGCACCAGCCCCAGCGGCCGCCATCCTGCACCCACCGCCCGTAGTGCGAAGGCGCGAATCCCCAAGGCTGGTCATCCACCCAGTTCCAGCCCCACGGCGCCACATAAACCCAGTGCCCGTCGCGATACGGCGCCCAGTCGGCCGGCACGTCGCGCGGATACCAAACCTGCCCATACTGCGTGGAACTCTGGAAACTGCCGTACTGCGCAAGCTCGGTGCCGCCTGTCATGTACTGCACCTGCTGCGGCAACGAAGAGACGCGCTGCTGCAACTCCTGCGCCTGCTTCAGCTCCGTCTGCAGGAACTCGTCCTGCTGCATCGCGCCGACCTGCCCGTCGAACGTATCCGTGCCGCCGATCGTCGCCGTCTGCTGCGGCCCGATATCGAGCGAAACGCCATTCCCCTGCACGTGCGCCGCACCTTCGACGACTGTCACCGTCGTCGCATCGTTGGTGTCGCCGGCGACGATCTCATAGCGGCCGGGCGTACTGATCTGCACTTCGCCGCGCGGCGTATCCACCGCAAGCGTCTGTCCGTTCGGCAGGCTTTGGATCTGCAGGAACGTCGCACCCTGCGCTTCCGTCGCCGCGATCTTGCTTGCATCGAGCGAGCCGATTTCGAATTCAGTCGAACCCGCCATGACAATGCGGTCGTCGCCGACCTGCAATTCGGCATGCGCACTCGGCTCCGTCCAGAAACCGTCGCCGTTGGTGACAGGATAATTCAGCGACGCCGCAGCCCAGGTCGTATCACCCGACGCATGGAACGATACGGTTCCGGAAACAACCGACACGCGTCCCGCAATTGCCGGCGGGTCACCCGTGGGCGCGCCTGCATCGGACTGCTCGGCGCCCTGGTCGGGCGGCGGCGGCGACGGTTGCGCCAACGCCGGCATGATCGAGGAAAGCGACAGGCTGGTGCTCGCAAGCCAGACACTGGCGCGAAACAGCCGGGAAGAGACACGCATCAAAAAAACTCCATCGGGTAGATCCGCGTCCCGGAGCGGGAGCACGCCTTGCTGTCACTCAACACGGCGAACATGGCGGGATTGGGTCGGCCCGGGTAACGCGGCGTAACGGCGACGGTTCGCGGTCGATCCGAATAGCAAAACCCCAGCGCAACCCGTGACATAATGTGACGTGGTCGTGTGGTCTGCTGGTTTGGCGACGAATCCCGCTTATCTGGCGTTATAAGAAGGAAGCCGGACGATCGGCCGACAGGAGAACCTCAATGCTTACGCGTCTCATGCGTCGCGCGGCCCTGCCCGCTGCGCTGCTCGCGGCTACCACGCTTGGCGGCTGCTACGCCTACCCGACCGGCCCATACGGCACCTATAGCTACGCAGCGGGCGGCTACGCCTATCCCGGCTACGGTTATGGTTACGGCTATGGCTACCCTGGCTACGTCGGTACCGGCGTCTTTCTGGGCGGATGGGGCTACGGCTACCGTCCAGGCTTCGGATATGGCTACGGCGGCTACGGCCACGGCGGCTGGGGCTATCGCGGCGGCTACGGCCACGGCGGGTGGGGCGGCGGCCATGGCGGCTGGGGCGGCGGCGGGTTCCGCGGCGGCTCAGTGGGCAGCCACGGCGGTGTCGGCAACTTCGGCTCGTTCCACCACTAGCCCTCCACCCAAAAGCATCTATGGACAGGCGGCCTACCCGGGCCGCCTGTATCGCTGATGGATGAAGAACCCGAACCATCGAACACCAGAGGCGCGCTCGCGGCGGTCGGCGTGCTCGCCGTGCTCGTCCTGCTCGGCCTCTGGCTGACCGGCGTGATCGGATCCGCCGGCGACATCCAGGATTGTGTCGCATCCGGCCGCACGAACTGTGCCCCCATCGACACGCATGCGCGTTGAACCGCTTTGCCGGCACCTTTCCTGACAACCCATTCCGGTGCATGACGTTTCCGGCGTTCTAAGATCCCGGCCCAGGCTGCGCTCGGCGTAGAGCGCTCGAGGTGGAAACGATGCGGCTCCAGTCCACCGACAAGACAGCCCTGATCTCCGACCCGGTCGCCGGACGCTACGAACGCGAACTCACCTCCCTCGAAACCCTCCCCGGCCTGGCCACCCCCGCCGCCAGACTGCTCGCCGCCCGCGCCACCGGCGGCTTCCTCCTCACCCTGCCCGCCACCGAGCGCAACGCTTTCGCCGGAACAGTGCTGGCGGAAACCTGCCTCAGCCTCGCGGGCAGCCTGCCCGGCCCCATCGCACTCGATCGCGCGTGGCGCTCGCTCCGAACCACCTCCTCAGGCGAACCCGAAATCCCGCTCGACGAGGCCTCGCACGCCCAAACCAGGCGCCTCTGGAACTTCGCCGCGGCCACCGAGCAGCTTCTCGTGCAAGGCGGCGACGACCGCCTCACCCTCGACCCGGCGACCGGCCTCAACCGCTACGGCTGCGCCCCCCGGCCGCAGCCGCACGTCACCGCCTACGCCTCCTGCACCGCCTCCAGCATCTCGTCCGCCGCCTTCGCCGCCGCCGGCGCCTGCCGCATGACCCTGCTCGAAGAGGCCATGCGCCAGCCGCCGGCCGCCGTGCTCAACACTGCCGCCCAGAACATCGCCAACGCCCTCCTCCGCCATTTCGGCCTCGAAGCCATGGCAGACGCCATGCTGGTCGCCTCCGGCACCGACGCCGCCCTCCTCGTCACCGCACTCATCGCCGCCGAACACCCCGGCGCGCCACTCACCAGCATCCTCATGAGCCCGTCCGAGACAGGCAGCGGCGTCCCGCACGCCGTGCAGGGCAAGCATTTCTCCTTCTGCACCGCATCCGGCGACATCGTCGAAAAAGGCTCGCCACTCGAAGGCCTGCCAGGCTCCCCCGCCCTCCGCACCATCGCCCTGCGCGACAGCCAGGCACGCCCCCGCCCCACCGCCGATATCGAGGCCGAGTGCACCGCCGCGGTCGCCGAGGCAGCCGCACGCGGCCACGCCGTCCTGCACGCCATAGACGGTTCAAAAACCGGCCTGACCGCCCCCGGCCCCGCAACACTCAAGCGCCTGCGCGCCGCCCACGGACCCAGGCTCACCGTCATCATCGATGCCTGCCAGGTCCGGATCGAACCCGCCCTCATCAAGGCCTACATCGAGCAGGGCTTCATCGTTCTCGTCACCGGCTCGAAGTTCTTCTCCGCCCCAGGCTTCTGCGGCGCCGTCCTGGTCCCGAACGCCAAACGCCTCGCCAGCCGAACCCCTACCGGCCTGAACGCCTACGCCACCGCCACCGACGGCATGATCGCCCGCCGATGTCCCGGCCTCCTCCTCCGCTGGACCGCGGCGCTCGACAGCATGCGCCGCTTCGCCACCCTTCCCGCCGCAGCCGTGCGAGACAGCATCGACCAGCTCGGCGCCAGAACCCGCGCCCTCCTCATGCGGAACCCGCGCCTCCGCCTCATCGAAGCCCCGCGCCCGGAAGGCGCCGGCTGGTCCGACAGGAGCAGCGTCCTCACCTTCGCCGTGCGGAACGATGCCGAAGAGTGGATGTCCGCCGACACCCTCCGCCCCCTCTACCTCGACCTCGCCGCAGCCGGCTGCCAGATTGGCCAGCCGGTCTGCCTCGGCAGCGCCCCCTTCGGCGGCCTGCGCATCGCCTTCAGCGCCGATCAACTCATCGCGGGCGATACTGCTCAAAAGGGACTGTCTACGGTTTTTGGTAAGCTCGCGTTGTTGCTTGGGGATTAAGCAAGGGAAGACTTCTTTTTTGAAAAAAAGAAGCAAAAAACTTTTGCGAGTCTAGGCTGGGCTGGCGTCGAGATCCCGGTCTCGCGGATGAAAAGTTTTTTGCTTCTTTTTTCCAGAAAAGAAGTCCTTCCTTCCCTCCGCTGCCGTCCCTGCTAGAACCCGAAAATGCCCCAAAACCAACCGTCGCCAGGCACGCTGCCCCCGGGAGTCCGCGTCTACGCCATAGGGGACGTACACGGCAGCCTCGATAAGCTCGTAGCCCTCCACTACGCCATCTCGGCCGACCTGGCCGCGCACCCGGTACACGACAGCGTCCTCGTCCATGTCGGCGACTACGTGGACCGCGGCCCGGACACCGCCGGCGTCATCTGGCTGCTCATGGGATCGGTCGCCCCCCAGGTCACCCGCCGCGTGGACCTCATGGGCAACCACGAGGTCATGATGGCCGATGCCATCGAGCACCTCACCGACCGCCATATCGGCACCTGGCTCGGCAACGGCGGCGAGGCGACGCTCGAAAGCTACGGCGTTCCCCCCGACGCCGCCCCCAGCGAATGGGCCGGCCTCCTGCCTATCGAACACCGCCAATGGATCAGGCAGCGCGACGTCGCCTTCATCGCCGGCAATTATCTGTTCGTGCACGCCGGCATACGCCCCGGCGTCCCGCTCGACCGCCAGACCAGCGACGACCTCCTCTGGATACGCGAGCCCTTCCTCTCCAGCACCGAGGAGCGCGAACTGGTCGTCGTGCATGGCCACACGCCGACCGAAAATCCGGAAGTCTTCGACAACCGCATCGGCATCGACACAGGCGCCGCCATGGGTGGCTATTTGACCTGTGTCGTTCTGGAGAACGACACACTAAGGTGGCTGACCGCCTGACAGGCGATTCGCCGCCCATCTCTCACGACGCCAAAATCCTATACGAAACCGGGGTTCGATGACCGAAGAGTTCCACCGCATCCGCCGCCTGCCGCCTTACGTTTTCGCGGAAGTGAACACCGCCAAGGCGCGCGCACGCAGCCGCGGGCAGGACATCATCGACCTCGGCATGGGCAACCCAGACAGCCCGACCCCGCCCCACATCGTCGCCAAGCTGGTCGAAACCGTCGCCGACAGCCGCACCCACCGCTACTCGACAAGCAAGGGCATTCCCGGCCTGCGACGCGCCCTCGCCGGCTACTACCGCCGCCGCTTCGACGTCTCGCTCGATCCCGAAACCGAAGTGATCGCCACCCTGGGCTCCAAGGAAGGCCTGGCGAACCTCGCCGCCGCCATCACCAGCCCGGGCGACACCATCCTGGTGCCGAACCCGTCCTACCCGATCCACCAGTTCGGCTTCATCATCGCCGGCGCGTCGGTACGAAGCGTGCCCGCCATGCCGGGCGAGGCGATGCTGCGTGCGCTCGACAACGCCGTCCGCCACTCTGTGCCGAAGCCCACGGCCCTGATCGTGAACTTCCCGTCCAACCCCACCGCCTACCTCGCCGACCTCGATTTCTACCGTGAAATCGTCGCCTTCGCCCGCAAGCACGAGGTGTGGGTCCTCTCCGACCTCGCCTACGCCGAAATCTACTTCGGCGACCGCCCGCCCCCGTCCATCCTGCAGGTCCCTGGCGCGCGCGACATCGCCGTCGAGTTCACCTCGATGTCGAAAACCTACTCCATGCCAGGCTGGCGGATCGGCTTCGCAGCAGGCAACCAGCGCCTGGTCTCCGCCCTTGCCCGCATGAAATCCTACCTGGATTACGGCGCCTTCACCCCGATCCAGGTCGCCGCCACCGCCGCACTCAACGGTCCGCAGGAATGCGTGGCCGACATGCGCGCCCTTTACCGCGAACGCCGCGACGTCCTCATACGCGGCCTCGCCCAGGCCGGCTGGTCCATCCCGAGCCCGGAAGGCTCGATGTTCGCCTGGGCGCCCATCCCGCCACGCTACGCCCACCTAGGCAGCGTCGAATTCTCCAAGCTTCTCCTGGAGCGCGCGAACGTCGCCGTGGCGCCTGGCCTCGGCTTCGGCGAACACGGCGAAGGCTTCGTGCGCATCGGCCTGGTCGAAAACACCCAAAGGCTGCGCCAGGCCATACGCAACATCCGCCTCTTCCTGCAGGCGGACAGCAACCAGCCTGCTGAACAGGCAATCCTGGAACCCGCACGTTGAAAAGGCCGCTGGCGGTCGGGGTCGCTGGCCTCGGAACCGTCGGCACCGGAGTCCTCCGCCTGCTGCGTGAAAACGCCGCCATCGTGGCGGCGCGCGCCGGCCGCCCCATCACCGTCACCGCCGTCTCCGCCCGCGACCGCAACCGCGACCGCGGCGAAAACTTCGCCGCCCTCCGCTGGTACGACGACCCGGTAGCCCTCGCCTCCGACCCGGGCCTCGACTTCATCGTCGAAGTCATCGGCGGCAGCGGCGATCCCGCCAAGGCCCTGGTCCTCGCCTCGTTGCGCCGGGGCCGTCCCGTCGTCACCGCAAACAAGGCGCTCGTCGCCTGCCACGGCGCCGAACTCGCCCTCGCCGCCGAGCAGGGCGGCACCACCCTGGCCTTCGAAGCCGCTGTCGCAGGCGGCATTCCCGTCATCAAGGCCCTGCGCGAAGGCCTCGCAGGCAACCGGATCCGCCGCGTCGCAGGCATCCTCAACGGCACCTGCAACTTCATCTTCACCAACATGCGCGAGCGCGGCCGCGAATTCGCCGAAGTGCTCGCCGAAGCCCAGCGCCTCGGCTACGCCGAAGCCGACCCCTCCTTCGACATCGACGGCATCGACGCCGCACACAAACTCGCCATCCTCGCAGCCCTCGCCTTCGGCCGGCCCGTCCGCTTCGAGGACGTGCACGTCGAAGGCATACGCTACATCTCCGCCCTCGACTTCGCCTTCGCCCGCGAGCTCGGCTACCGGATCAAGCTCCTCGGCATCGCCCGCAGCCTCGAAGCCGGCATAGAGGCCCGCGTCCACCCCTGCATGGTCCCCGAAGGATCCCCCCTCGCAAGAGTGGACGGCGTCTACAACGCCGTCGTCGCAGAAGGCGATTTCGCCGGCCGCCTCATGCTCGAAGGCCGCGGCGCAGGCGCCGGCCCCACCGCCTCCGCCATCGTCGCCGACCTCATCGACCTGGCACGCGGCCGCTCCGCCCCCATCTGGGGCGTCGCCCCCTCCGCCCTCTCCGAAGCCCCATCCATCCCCATGAGCGCCTATGTCGGCGCCTACTACCTCCGCCTCATGGTCGTGGACCGTCCAGGCGTCATCGCCGACGTCACCTGCGCTCTTCGTGACGAAGGCGTATCGCTGGAAAGCATGCTGCAACACGGCCGCTCGCCAGGCGAAGCCGTGCCAATCGTTCTGGTCACGCACGAAACACGCGAATCGCAGATGCGCGCGGCACTCGACCGTATCGAGCGTTTGGAAACTGTGCTTGAGCGGCCTTCATTGATTCGGATTGAATTGAACTAGGCAGGCAAGGCCTTCTTTTTTGAAAAAAAGAAGCAAAAAACTTTTATTCGTTTGGGCTCGGCCTATCCTCGAACACCGCATCAAGTCGCAAAAGTTTTTTGCTTCTTTTTTTCAAAAAAGAAGATGCTTCCTTCCCTTCCTTCTGGAGCCCCCGAATGACCGAAGCCTACCAAGCCACAGACCGAAACCTGGCGCTGGACCTGGCAAGGGTCACCGAGGCAGCGGCCCTGGCCGCCTCCCACTGGATGGGAAGGGGCAACAAGATCGAGGCCGACGGCGCCGCGACGGAGGCGATGCGCCGCGCATTCGACCAGGTCGAGATCGACGGCACGGTGGTGATCGGCGAGGGCGAGATGGACGAGGCACCGATGTTGTTCATCGGCGAGAAGGTCGGCCGCGGCGGCCCCAAGATGGACATTGCGGTGGACCCTCTCGAGGGCACGACCTTGACCGCGAAGGGCGGCCCGAATGCGCTGACTGTGGTGGCGCTGGCGGAGGGCGGCAATTTCCTGCACGCGCCGGACATCTACATGGACAAGATCGCGGTCGGCGGCGGCCTGCCGCCTGGCGTGGTTCACCTGGAGGCGTCCGTCGCGGAGAACCTGCGCAATCTCGCCAAGGCCAAGAAGCGCGACATTTCGGATTTGGTGCTCTGCACGCTGGACCGCGAGCGTCATGCGGAGATCATCGCCAAGGCGCGCGAGGCCGGCGCGCGCATCATGCTGCTGCCTGACGGCGACGTGGCGGCGGCCATCGCCACCGGCCTGCCCGATGGCGAAATCGACATTTTCTGGGGCGTCGGCGGCGCGCCGGAGGGCGTGCTTGCGGCGGCGGCGCTGCGCTGCGTCGGCGGCCAGATGCAGGGGCGCCTGATGTTCGAGGACGAGGCGCAGAAGGCCCGCTCGCGCGACATGGGCGTCTCCGATCCGGACAAGATCTACGCCATCGAGGAGATGGCCAAGGGCGACGTCATGTTCGCCGCCACCGGCGTCACGTCCGGCGCGATGCTGCGCGGCGTGCGCCGCTTCGGGTCTGGCGCGATCACGCATACGGTCGTTATGCGCAGCAAGAGCGGGACGATTCGCTACATCGAAGCGCACCATAATTTCGAGACCAAAACTTGGACCAACTGGTAGCCGACCCTTTAGGTGTGACACAGCGTTGGGGCGGCCCCAACGCGGAAAGCTTGAATGGCCGCGCCTGGCTCTGGCGCAGTGCCGAGGACCGGCTAGGGTTTGCGATCGCTGAGCGGCTCGGCGTGCCGGAAATCGTCGGCCGCATCCTGGCCGCACGCGGCGTGGGCATCGCCGACGCCGCGGATTTCCTGACCCCGACCCTGCGGGCGCTGCTGCCGGATCCTTCCTGCCTGATCGACATGAACGCGGCCGCCGAGCGCCTGGCGCGCGCGGTGCAGGCCCGCGAGACGGTGGCGGTCTTCGGCGACTACGACGTGGACGGCGGCTGTTCGGCAGCCATCGTCACCTTGTTCCTGCGCGCGCTCGGCTGCCCCGTGCTGCCCTACATCCCCGACCGGCTTGCCGAGGGTTACGGCCCCAACGCGAAGGCGCTGCTAGGCCTGGCGGACCGCGGCGCGACCCTGGTCGTCTGCGTCGATTGCGGCACCGCCGCTGGCGAAGCGCTGGCCTCGCTGAACGGCTTGGCGGACACCATCGTGCTCGACCACCACAAGGCCGAGGGCCCGCCTCCCGCCGTGCTGGCGACGGTGAACCCGAACCGCCTCGATTGCGGCTCCGGCCTGCGCCACCTCTGCGCCGCCGGCGTCGCCTTCATGACCGCCATCGCAGCCTTGCGCGTGCTGCGCCGGGAGGGCGCCTTCGCCGGCCGCTCCGAGCCCGACCTCATGGGCATGCTCGACCTCGTGGCGCTGGCCACCGTCTGCGACATCATGCCGCTCACCGGCCTGAACCGCGCCCTCGTCACCCAGGGCCTGCGCGTGATGGGCCGGCGCGAGCGCCCAGGCCTCGCCGCCCTGATGGACGTAGCCCTGACACGCGACGGCCCCACCGCCATGACCTGCGGCTTCGGCCTAGGGCCAAGGCTCAATGCCGGCGGCCGCATCAGCGAGGCCGATCTAGGTCTCCGTCTGCTGCTCTGCGAGGATCCGCTCGAAGCCCGCCTGCTGGCAGAGCGTCTCGATGCGGTCAACCGTCAAAGGCAGCTGGTCGAAGCCGGCGTCATGGAGGCCGCCACCGCCATTGCCGAATCGCAGGTCGCATCCGGCCACGAGGTGCTCCTAGTCTGCGGCGCCAAATGGCACCCCGGCGTGGTCGGCATCGTCGCCGGCCGGCTGCGCGAAAAGTTTAACCGCCCGATCTGCGTCGGCGGCACCAGCGACGGCATGGTCAAAGGCTCCGGCCGCTCCGTCCCCGGCCTGGACCTCGGCGCGGCCGTCATCGCCGCCAGGCAGGCCGGCATCCTCACGACAGGCGGCGGCCACGCCATGGCCGCCGGCTTCTCCATGGCGCCCGAACGCGAAGCCGAGTTCCACGCCTTCCTCTGCGCCCGCCTGCCCCGCGCGCCCGACTCGCCGCGCCGGCCGCATCTTCACATCGAGGCCAGCGTCTCCGCCGCCGGCGCCACCCTCGACCTCGCGAAACAGCTCCAGCGCCTCGCCCCGTTCGGCACAGGCAACGAGGAGCCGGTCGTCGTCGTCCCGGACGTCCGCGTGACCAAGGCCGACCGCCTGGGAAACGACGGCAACACCCTGCGCGCCTTCGTAGAGGGCGAAGGCGGCGGCCGCCTGAAAACCATGCTGTTCCGCGCCGGCGACGGCCCCGTCGCCCGCGCCCTCGAAGACCGCCAAGGCGGGAGGCTCACCCTGGCAGGCCACCTCCGCGCGGAGAGCTGGAACGGCAACGAAAGCGTCAGCCTCTGCGTGGTTGACGCCCGCCGCCCTTGACCCACCATAAGGGTGTGGCTACGCAGCGCACGCCTGTCCCGTTCGTCTAGAGGCCTAGGACACCAGCCTTTCACGTTGGGTACACGGGTTCGAATCCCGTACGGGGCACCACCAAGATATTTTGGTTCATTCGGCCGGGCCGTCCCACAATCTCGGTCCCAAGTCGCAAAAGTTTTTTGGTTCTTTTTTTCAAAAAAGAACTGCTTCCTCCCTCCCTAAACCACCCCCACCCAATGCAGCACCACCCCCGCGCCAGTGCACGCGCCCAGCGTGGCGATAGCGCCCGCCTTCAGCCGGAACACGGCGACAAAAGCCGCGACAGACAGCAAGAGCGCCCAAGGGTCGAGGCTGCCCGGCACCGGGAAATCGAAAGACAGCCCAAGGCCGTGGACCGGCACGGCGTGGCGGAACCAGGTGTGCAGGGCGAACCAGACCGCGAGGTTCAGGATGACGCCGACGACGGCCGCGGTGATGGCGGACAAGGCGCCGGCGAGCGCCTTGTTGCCGCGCAGCCCTTCGATGAACGGCGCGCCCAGGAAAATCCACAGGAAACACGGGGTGAAGGTGACCCAGGTGGTGAGCAATCCGCCGAGGGTGCCGGCCAGCATACGCGGCAGCCCGCCCGGATCGCGGTAGGCGGCCATGAAGCCGACGAACTGCGTGACCATGATGAGCGGACCTGGCGTGGTTTCCGCCATGCCGAGGCCATCGAGCATCTCGCCCGGCCGAAGCCAGTGGTAGTGCCCGACCGCCTGCTGCGCGACATAGGCCAGCACGGCATAGGCGCCCCCGAAGGTGACCACCGCCATTTCGCTGAAGAACAGCGCGATGCGCCCGAACGTCGTGTGGGGACCAGCAACGGCCATCACGGCCAGGACGGGAAGCAGCCAGAGCACCAGCCACACGGTGGCGGCGCGGCGCGCTTTCGCGACGGTGGCGCGGGCGTGCTCAGGCAGGCCTTCGCCCAGCAGGCTGTCTGCGTCGGACAGCGCGTTCGCAGCCGCCTTGCCATGGCCGCCACCAACTTGGAACAGCGTAGAGCCCGCCCTCGTGGCCGCCCACCCGAGCAAGCCGGCAACCAGGACGATGGCGGGGAACGGCACGGCCAGGAAGAAGATGGCGGCGAACGCAGCCGCGGCGATGCCGACCATGGCGCGGTTCCGCAACGCCCTCCCGCCGACCCGCACCACGGCCTGCAAAACGATCGCGAGCACCGCGGCCTTGAGGCCGAAGAACGCCGCCGCCACCGCGCCCAGATGGCCGAACCCTGCATAGAGGATGCTCAGCGCCAGGATGGAGACGGCGCCAGGCAGCACGAACAGCGTGCCGGCGGCCACGCCGCCGCGCACGCCATGCATCAGCCAGCCGATATAGATGGCGAGCTGCTGCGCCTCCGGCCCTGGCAGGAGCGTGCAGTAGGATAGCGCGTGCAGGAACCGCGCCTCGCCGATCCAGCGTTTCTCCTCCACCAGGATGCGGTGCATGACCGCGATCTGCCCCGCCGGACCGCCGAACGAGAGCGCGGCGATACGCGACCACGTCCGCAGCGCGTCCGTAAACGGCACGCCATGCCCGCTCCGGTCCGGCGTCGAGGCTTGGGATTCCATGGGGATCAAACTAGCCGGAACGTCACGCCGGCTGCATGAACTCCTCGCGGTAGCGCGCAAAACACGCCGCCCCGCACGCCAGCCGCATCAGCGCCCCCTCGGCAATCGCCACCGCCGCGCGCGGCTCCTCCGACACCAGGGGCACGATCACCTCCGCGTTCCACGCCGCCGAGTGCCGCACATCGAGCGTCGCGTGAAGAGCAAAATAATGCCGGAACTTCGCCGAGACGCCGAGCCTGCGCAGTCCCTGGTCCACCAGCCCCGCCCTGCCAGGCGCCGTAAGCTCGACCACGCCGAGCGCGCCCACGGCGTGGTAGGCGTAGCAACGGTTCGCAGCGAGGCCCGCCATGGTGTTGGCCAGCGCATGCGCCTCCCACACGATCGGGCCTTCAACCTCGTCCAGCCGCAAATGGTCCGCGAGCCTCTCCAGCATCGGCCCATGCATGCCGCGCTCGCCGCCGCGCCCCATCTCGTCCCAGTAGTTGCGCGCCAGCTCCAGCTTCGCCCGCGTCGGCATGCGCAACTGGGTGAGCGCCGTCAGGTCCTCGAACCCCGCCTCGCCGGCGACCTCCTGCGCCAGGAACCAGCGCATCTGGTCCAGGCTGCACGCCTCGGCCAGCCACGGAAACAAAGGATCGCCCTGCCCAGGCCCGGTGCGCGCCAGATCCTCGAACCACAGAACGAAATTCCCGGCATCAACCGGCGCCGTCGCAGCGCGCTCAGCCACGGCAGCGCGAGCCTCCTCCAGAAACGCCACCTCCGCCGCCAGATCGTCACGCCCGGCCGCCGGCTCTCCAGGAAAGCCAGGCAAGAACCTGCCCTGGTTCAGCCCCGAAAGCCGCGCCTGCAGCGCCCCGGCCGCACTCACGCCGGCGCGTCCACGACGAAGGCGACAGCCGCGATCCGCTCCGCCGCCGCATAAACCCCGTCGGACAACTCCTCGCCGAACACGTCCGGATCGATCTCCCGATAGCGCCACCTGAAACCACGCGCCGAAGCGATGCCGGACAACGCCTCAAGCATGATGTCGCGCCCATCGACGATGGCGCTCCCCGTGTAAAGCAGCAGGCTGCCGCCGGGCGCGAGGTGCTCGACCGCCTCCCTGGCAATCCGTTCGGACAGCGCGCCGCCAAGCGCTCCCCCGCCATGCCGATACCGACGCTCTGCGCCATCCACGAGATAAGGCGGGTTGGCGACGATAAGATCGAACAGACCTTCTACCCCGGCAAACAGGTCGCTGTTGAGGAAGCCGACATTTGAAACCCCCGCGGCCGCGGCATTCACCGCAGCCAGCGAAAGCGCCGCGTCATTGATGTCGGTCAGCAGCACCTGGGCGGACGGGCATGCGCGCGCCACCACCAACCCCCCGGCGCCCGATCCGCAGCCGATATCGACGGCACGTCGGACAGGCGCGCGCCGCTGCGCCAGCACGTCATCGATCGCACTCACGAACCGGTAGGTGTCCGGCCCCAGAAACACCGCATCCGCCCCTGAAGTCGGGAACGCTGAATGCAGAACGATCATGTCGCGCACCGAGGAAGCACGCAGCCTGGACAGCCAGAGCCCGTCCCGCTCCTCCAACACCCCCGCCCGGCGCGCCAGGTCGAAAAGCTCAGACGCGAGCGTAACCTTCTGGAACGGCCGACTCCACCCGAACACGTGCCGCATGGACCGCGCGCGTGCATTCTCCGGCCGCGCATTGACGAGCGCGTGGGTTGCGGGCGTTCCAGTAACGAAATGATATCCGGCTTCACGCAACGCCGCGACAAGCCGTATTAGCGCGGCGCTGGTGTCTGGAAACGGCCCTTCGGGGCGAGACATCATGTCCTCGGATGCTTGAACTTTGCTAACCAAAGCAAACCTCGGCGGTTCGCCGCTCCGAAGGGTCTGACGAAAACTTGCGCGGCGACAGCCCTGCCTGAATTTGCAAGTTTTTCGTCACCGAACTGCCTGTGCGCCTTCATCTCTGATTTCAACGGACGCCCGCATGCGCTCGCGACATCATTGACGCGTGTCAATGCGCCGTTAGGGCGAGTGCGTCACCGTGCCTGTCGTTCAATCGCACGCAGGTCTCAGTTCATGAAGGTCTCCACCAAGGTTCTTTCCATCGCGGCGCTGCTGGCGCCCATCATGGGAGCGCACGCACAATCGACAGCAGGAGCCGCCAACGCAACACCGGATCCGGCAGGCTCCTTCATGGTGCGCGTGCGCGCCATCGGCGTTCTCCCCGAAGTCTCGTCCAGCTCCGTCTCTGTCCTGGGCGGCCGCGTCGACGTCACCGACACGCCAGCTCCCGAAATCGACCTCTCCTACTTCTTCACCACCCATATCGCCGCCGAAATCATCGCCGCCAGCACCCGGCACGAAGCCACTGCGCTCGGAACGATACTCGGCAAAGTCGACGTTGGCAGCGTCTACGTCCTGCCACCGACGCTCACCCTGCAATGGCATTTCACGCCCAAGCAACGCATCGACTTCTACGCAGGCGCAGGCCTCACCGCCGCCTTCTTCTACGATTCCTCCCCCGCCCGCCCAACCGTCACCCAGGTCGGCTTTTCGAACGGCGTAGGCGCCGCCATCCAGGCAGGCTTCGACTACCACCTCGGCGGCAACTGGTTCGCCAACTTCGACGTGAAACAAATCTTCCTGAACACCGACGCCCGCATCAACGGCGGCGCCACCGTCGCCAAGACAGCGCTCAATCCCACCATCGTTGGCGCTGGCATCGGCTATCGGTTCTGAGTTGCACGTGCAATCCGGATGTTCAGGCGAAGCGGCTTGAGGAGGCGCTCTCAAGGTCCACCACGAAGATAGGAAGAACACGAAGCTTCACGGAGAAGCCGGGCAAAAAGATACGCGGCGTTTAACCGTTCATGCGAAGCAAGGATGCATTGCAACCGTCATGACGTGAAAAGCACTGCGTCTTCGTGAGCCTTCGCGTTCTTCCCATCTTCGTGGTGGACCTTACGGCCGACGTCACCAGCGGGATCCCGTCCTGATCGAGCAGGGTGAGGCGTCACGCCGCGGCAGATGGCTCCGCTAGGCTCCGAAGCAGGATCTCTCCCGTCTGCCTGTGCCCAGACGCCCTGAGGTCGCGTGACGTGCACGGCATATCGACCATCGAGCGCATGGCGGCGCACCTGAGCGACACCGCCACCTCCTGCAGTCCCATCTCCAGCGCATCCAGCACCGCCCCGGGATGGAGCAGATCCACCGCGACGAAGTGTTCCGCCGTCAGAATGGCTCCCAAGGCCGGGTCATAGTCGCGCCGGTAGCAGACCGCGCCGCACAGGATGGGGCTGGCGGCCCTGCGTACGGTCAGAATGCCCCTGTCAGGCGGATCGCCGCGGCCAGTCATGCGCCTGGCGTAGCGCAGCCAGGTGGTGAGGGTGAGGCCTGGCACGACTTCCCGCATCAACGGATAGGCCAGCCGGGCCTGTTGCGGGAAGAGCCGTTCGGCCACCAGGGCGGGAAGCACCGTGTGGGGTGTCATTGCCAAAAGCTACCGCCCCCGCGGTCCTGGCGGCCTTGATCCAGGTCAACGCGGCCCCCGAAACTCAGTGTTAACTCGACACGAGCCCGCCGCTGGCGCAATGACACGGACGCCAGCGCGTGTTCGGGGCCGCGGGCCCCCCATGCCCGCAGCTCGAGAGGATCGACGCAATGTGGAGGCAATCGGTAAAACCAATCCTGGTCGGCGCCCCTGACCCAAGAGAGCCCTGCGCTCATTGTGAAGTCAGGCAGCGAAGCGTCTGCAGCGCCATCCCGGACGGCGACCTCGCCAGGCTGGCCGAGGTGGCCGTAAGCCGCGACTACGCCAAGGGAGAGGTTTTCATCGAGGAGGGCGAGCCCGCCCGAGACTTCTTCAACGTCACCCGCGGCACGGTGAAGCTCTTCAAGATGCTGCCGGACGGCAGGCAGCAGGTCACCGGCTTCGCCACGATCGGCCATTTCCTTGGCCTCGCCGTGTCCACGAACTACGCGTTCAGCGCCGAAGCGATCGAGCCGGTGCGCGCCTGCCGCTTTTCGCGGCCCAAGCTCCGCGCCTTGCTGGACGACTTCCCGGCGCTGGAGCAGCGCCTGCTCGCCACCGCCTGCAACGAGCTGGTCACCGCGCAGGAGCAGATCCTGATGCTCGGCCGCAAGACCGCGCAGGAACGGCTCGCCAGTTTCCTGGTCGCCTGGAGCCACAATTCGGTTCCCTGCGACCACCCTGCCGGACACGTGCACCTTCCCATGACACGCGGCGAGATCGCCGATCATCTCGGCCTGACCATCGAGACGGTCAGCCGCACCTTCAGCCGCTTCAGGGCCTCCGGCCGGATCGAGACGCCGAGCAACACCGACGTCCTGATCCTCGACAGGCCCTGGCTGGTGGGCGTCGCCGCCGGAATGGCCCCCGGCGGCGTCACCGCCTGAAGCAGGTGAGACATGGTCTCGGAGCCTGCTTCGAGCATCGGAGCGCAGGAAAACCGCGTCGGATGGCCGGTCGAGCCGCCTTCCGAGGCAGGCTCTCAAGCGCCTAGCACCAGCCCGCACGACGGATCCGCCCACATGAGGTGATCCTCGACTTTCGTTCCCTGCGCCACGTTCGAAGCAGCGACAACAACCGCACGCCTGACGCGCTCGTCGAATACCAGGCCTTCCAGTGTCACCACACGGTCTTTTACGTCCACGCTGATGTTCGCGGCATGCACCCAGGGCTGAGCCTCGAGTTCGGCCGTGAGCTTCTCGCGTATTTCGGCGTCCGTCTGCAGGCTCTCCGTCGGCGCCAGCTTGGCCGCGAGCGCGCGCACCAGGTCGGCCCTGCTCAGCATCCCTGCGAGCTTGCCGTCGCGAAGCACCGCCACGCGCCGTATCTTCTTGCGCGCCATCAGATCGACCGCGTCCTGAAGGCTGGCATCCTCGCCGACCCACACCGCGCCCTCCGTCATCAAATCGCCGACGCGGCGGCTATAGGCCTCGACATACTCCTCCGCCGACCGGCCATAGCCGAGCAGGAAGTTCATGAACCCTGAATGATGTTTCCCTTCGGTGCCGGTTTCGGCGCGGTGCAGCAGGTCACCTTCGGTGAACATGCCCAGCACCGTCCCGTCGGCATCGACGACGGGAAGGCCGCTGATACGCTTCTCCACCATCAGCGCGGCCGCGGCGGCAACCGGCGTATCCGGGCCGACCGTCAGCACATCGCGCGTCATGATCTCCGATACTTTCATGGCCTGTCACTCCAAGGGGAAAGCGCCGATCGCCTCCGTATCCCCGAGGGTGCGTCCCCCTGCCGCCGCCTGCATTGATTCGGATCAAGGCGATCCGTCACGCGAGCAAGTGCGCGCCAGTATATGATCGGGAATGACGCCGGGCAGCCTAGGGGCGCGCGGATCTCTCCCCGCGCGGCGAAACCTTGTTCCCCGGCAGCCAAGCCGCCAGGGCAAGCAGCGCCAGGCCTTGCACCAGAGCGAAGGCGCCCAGCCAGGCGGCAGCCGCCTGCATGCCGTCGATCTTCAGCAGCAGGGACAAGGAACCCAGCAACATCGCCGCCCCGGCCGCCAACGCCATCGGCCATGCCCCCACGTCGAAGCGTGAGGCCGCCACCAGGATCGCCGCCACCGCCAGAACGGTCCACAGCCCTGCCGCATACACGACCACCAGCGGATCGAGGTCGGGGAACACCGTGACGGCGAAGGCGGCCGCGAAATCGAACGCGGCCTGAACGCCCAGGCCGCCCCAGGTCCCGCCTTTGCTGCGGCTTTGCCACAGCGCCACGGAGGCCAGCACGCCATCGGCGAGGAGGGCGCTGGCAAACGCCGCCCACAGCATGGGCGCCCGGGCATCGCCCCAGCCGAGCGCATAGGCGCCGAACGCGGCCGCCACCGCGCCGCGCCAGGCGAGTATCCCCCTGTGACGCCCAAGGCTTTGAAAATCCGCCCCGCCCAACACGAAATATTCCGCCGAGGGCGCCATGCCAACGGAAGTCCGGGAAACAGGAGCCTGGTCCAACGGAGCGGGAACATCCTGGCCAGCCATGGCGCCGCGCCTCAGACCAGCGCCGCAGGCGCGCGCGCGATCGCGGCAACCAGATCGGAGCGGCTCACCACACCAACGATTTTCCCGTTCCGCACGATGGGAAGCCGCTTGAGCCTCCGCGCCGTCATCAGCTCGGCAAGTTCCGGAAGCGTCGCCTGTTCGTCCGCCGTCACCACGACCCGCGACATCATCCCATCCGCCCTGCGGTTGTCGTGCGCGACCAGTTCGAGGAACTCCTCTCCCAGAGATCCACCCTCGGCAAGCGCCTCGAGCCAGCGCTCCCGCTTCGCACGCACCGATTCGCGAAACGGCTCCAGCAAATCATCCTCGCTCACCAGCCCGAGAAGCGCTCCCGTCGGCGAACAGACCGGAACGGCGCTGATCCGGTGCAGCGACAAAAGCGCCGCGATCTCCTCAGCCCCCGTCTCCGGCGCCACCGTGACGACCGGCTTGCTCATGATTTCCGCTGCTGTGATACTGAACATGCTGAGCCTCCTTGCCCACGCAGCATGTTCCAGATGGGACCTGCTCGCCTTGATGCAGGTCAACGAGGAAGCAAGGCGTTCTTTTTTGAAAAAAAGAACCAAAAAACTTTTGGATGTTCGGGCCGGGCTTTTCCACGAGCTCGGTCCCACATCGTGAAAGTTTTTTGGTTCTTTTTTACAAAAAAGAACGCGCTTGCTTTTCAAACCTTCCGGTAAAGCGCACCCGAAGCCGGAGACGCTCCAGCCGAAGTCCCATCATCGACCGTGCAGCCGAACTCGTGCCACATGCCGTTCAGGATTCCGAAGGCGACGGCGAGGCCCAGGCCCAATACCCAGGTGAAATACCACATCGGAAGCTCCGTTCAGTAGAGGTCGTGGTTGGAGGCGATGGCGGCGCTGGTGATCCGTCCTGACATGACGCGGAACACCCAGGCCGTGTAGAGCAGCACGATCGGCAGCAGGACCACCGTCGCGATCAGCATCATGAAGAGCGTCCCCTCGCTGGAGGAGGCGTTCCAGACCAGCAGCGAGGAATGATGATCCACCGTGCTGGGCAGGATGATCGGAAACATCGACAGCCCGACGGTCGAGATCATGCCGGTTGTCGCGGCGGCGGACCCCGCGAGCGCCGCTGCCTCCCGCCTGGCGCGCAACGCCAGCCCTGCGGCGGCCGCGCCGAACAGGCCGAGTGCCGGACCAGCGATCATCCAGGGGTGCTTGCCGTAGTTGGCGAGCCACGCGCCCTGTTCCGCCATGACCGTCGCGCGCAGCGGGTTGGAAGGGCCTGCGGGGTCCACCGCACCGGACACCGCAAAGCCGATCGCATCGAAGGCGACATGCAGGCCGCCTGCTGCGAACAAGGCGAAGCACACCGCGGCGGCGATCGAGCCGTAGTTTCGCGCGCGCTCGTGCACCGGGCCGTCGCCCAGCTTCAGCCCGAGATAGGCGCTGCCGTGCAGCACGGCCATGGCGACGGAGAGCACGCCGCACAGCACGCTGAAAGGCGTGAAGAGCCCCAGAAGCGAACCCGCATAATGCATGCGGAGGTCGTCATCGAGGCGGAAGGGCACGCCCTCCAGCACGTTGCCGACGGCGACGCCGAACACCAGGGCCGGGACGAAGCCGCCCACGAACAGCGCCCAGTCCCATGACGACCGCCACACCGGCGACAGCCGCTTGGAGCGGTATTTGAATCCGACCGGCCGCAGGATGAGCGCTGCCAGGACCAGGAACATCGCCAGGTAGAAGCCCGAGAACGTCACCGCATAGACGAACGGCCAGGCCGCGAAGATGGCGCCGCCGCCCAGGATGAACCACACCTGGTTGCCCTCCCAGGTGGGGCCGGAGACGTTGATGGCCATGCGCCGTTCCACGTCGGTGCGCGCGACGAAAGGCAGCAGCGCGCCAATGCCCAGGTCCCAGCCGCCGGTGAGCGAAAAGCCGATGAGCAGGACGCCCAGCAGCACCCACCAGATGACCCGTAGGGTCGGGTAGTCGAGCAACGCGTGCATGTCTCTCTCTCCTCAGGCGTAGGTGGGGCTTGCGAAAACCGCGTCGGCATCGTCCGCGCCTGTCACGTCGTGCAGCTGGTAGGGACCGCGCCTGACGGTGCGCACGATGAGCCCCAGCTCGATGATGGCGAGCGAACCGTAGATGGCCGTGAAGCCGATCAGGGTCGCCCACAATTCGCCGCGGCTCAGCATCGAGGAGGCCATGGCCGTCGGCAGCACGCCATCGATCGCCCAGGGCTGGCGGCCGAGTTCGGCGACCACCCAGCCCGCTTCCGCGGCGACCCAGGGCAGCGTCAGCGCGAGTACGGCCAGGCGCAGGAACCAGCGGCTGTCGAAGCGCCGCAGCGAGGACAGCACGAAGCCGGTGGCGAACAGCCCGACCATGGCGAAGCCGAGCCCTGCCATGATCCTGAAACCCCAGAACATGACGGGCACGTCCGGAACCGTGTCCCAGGCCGCGAGGTCGATCTGCTGCGGCGTGGCCTTGGTGGGATCGGCCATGGTGCGCTTCAACAGCAGCGCGTAGCCGAGGTCGTGGCCGTGCAGCGCGAATTGGCCGAGTGCCGCCGGATCCTTCGGGTTCGTCTTGAGCGTCTGCACGGCGGTGTAGGCGACCAGCCCGCTTTCGATCCGCTCATGCGCCTTCAGCACCAGCTCGGACATGCCTGTCACTTCGTGGTCGAGGCTGCGCGTGGCGATCAGCCCCAGCACCCAAGGCACTTCCACGGCATAGCGCGTGGTGCGCGTGGCGGTGTCGGGCATGCCGAAGACGGTGATCCCGGCAGGTGCTGGCTGCGTATGCCAGGCCGCCTCGATGGCGGCGAGCTTCATTTTCTGGTTGTCGGTCAGCGTGTAGCCGCTCTCGTCGCCGAGCACGACGACGGACAGGCTCGACGCCAGGCCGAAGGCGGAGGCGACCACCATGGAGCGGCGCGCGACCTCGACCCACTTGCCCTGCAGCAGGTAGATCGCCGAGACGCCGAGCACCACGACAGAGGCGATGACATAGCCAGCACTGACGGTGTGCACGAATTTCGCCTGCGCCACCGGATTGAACAGCACGGCCGCGAAATCGGTGATTTCCATGCGCATGGTGTTCGGGTTGAAGCTGGCGCCGACCGGATTCTGCATCCAGCCGTTGGCGATCAGAATCCACAGCGCCGACAGATTTGTGCCAAGCGCCACCATGAAGGTTGCGAACAGATGTCCCGCGCGCGAGAGCCTGTCCCAGCCGAAGAACATCAGCCCGACGAAGGTCGCTTCCAGGAAGAAGGCCATCAGGCCCTCGACGGCGAGCGGCGCGCCGAAAATGTCACCGGCGTAGGTGGAGAAATACGACCAGTTGGTGCCGAACTGGAATTCCATCGTCAGGCCGGTCGCCACGCCGAGCACGAAGTTGATTCCGAAGATGACGCCCCAGAACCGCGTGACGGTTTTCCACACCGGCCCCCCGGTCATGACATAGACGCTCTCCATGATGACCAGCATGAAAGAGAGCCCGAGCGTCAGAGGGACAAACAGAAAATGATAAAGTGCGGTCAGCGCAAATTGCAGCCGCGACAGGTCGATGACACCGGAATCCAAGGGACCCTCCGCACTGGAACCGCCCGATTGGCGGCCTGTGCACCATGACAGGGCTGCTCCGTTCCGCATTGATTTCGATCAAGGCGCGGTCAGGCCATTTCGGCGGACAACGCAGCGATGGAGATCCAGACCAGAAAAACCGTCGAAGCCGCCAGGAAGATCCTGCTTCGCGAAATCTCGAAGAGCGCAGGCGGGCTGGGCGCCGCCGCATCTGCCGCAACCGTGCTCGATGGGCTGCCTGCCGTCGCTTTCGTCGGTGGGCTGGCGGGAGCGATAGGCGCGCTGGCGCGCGGCAACGGCAACGCGGCTCCCTGGCTGGCGCTTGCCCTGGGCGCCGCGCTTGTCAGGGGTACTCTCGCCTGGTGTGCCACCACGCTTGGCGCGCGCGCATCGGTCCGCGCCCGCGACGCCATGCGCCGCCGCGTCGTGGCGGCCTGCCTCGACCCCTCGGGCGGAGCGCCGCCTCCTGTGGGCGAAATCATGGTTGCGGCCATTGACGGCACCGAGGCGCTGGACGGCTACGCCGCGCGCTTCCTGCCTGCCCGCGCCGCCGCCGCCATCTCGCCCTTGCTGGTCCTGGCAGCGGTCGCGGTTGCGAGCCCGACGGCGGCCGCGATCCTCGCCGCGACTCTGGTGCCCTTCATCATGCTGATGATCCTGGCAGGCGGCGCCGCTGCCGGCAGGGCGAGGGCGCAGTTCACCGCGCTGTCCAAACTCGGCGGCCTGTTCGCCGACCGCGTGAGGCACCTGCCCACGATCATCGCCTATGGCGCGGAAGAGGCCGAAACCGCCCGCCTCGGCCGCGCCGCGGACGCCCTGCGCCGGCGCACCATAGACGTGCTGAGGGTGGCGATCGTCTCGTCCAGCGGCCTGGATTTCTTCGCGGCGATCTGCGTGGCGCTGGTTGCGGTCTATACCGGCCTCGACCTCATGCGCCTGCTGCCCGGCTGGGTGTCGGAACGGCTCGACCTAGGCCACGCGTTTTTCGTCCTCGCCCTGGCGCCGGAGTTCTATGCGCCGATGAGGAGGCTCGCGGCCTGCTACCATGACCGCCGGGTGGCGGAAGCCGCGGCAGACGGGCTGGCGTTGCTGACCAGGCGCGCCCCGCGCCCTGCCGTCCCGCTTCCCGCCCTCGCCCACGCGCCGGCGATCCACTTTGCCGCGGTGACGGTGCGCTATCCTGGCGAGGACGCGCCCGCCCTGCACGAGCTGGAGTTCACCGCGCCGGCCGGCCAGATCACCGCCATCGTGGGGCCGAGCGGCAGCGGCAAGACCAGCGCGCTGCGCCTTCTCCTCGGCCTGGCACCCCTGGCCGGCGGCGAGGTGTGGATCGGCGATGCCGCGCTCTCGGAGGTCGGCGGCATAGCGCCCTGGGTGGCCTGGGTCGGCCAGGCGCCGCTCGTGGTGCCGGGCACGATTGCCGAGAACCTGTCCCTCGCACGCCTTGATGCGACGAGGGCGGAGCTCGAGGCGGCTTCCAAAACCGTCGGCCTGTGCGCCGCCCTTCGCGCCCGTGCCGGCGGCCTCGACTCGACGCTGGACGAACGCGGCGGCGGCCTCTCCGGCGGTGAGCGGCGGCGCCTGGCGCTGGCGCGCGCCATCCTCAAGCAGCCGCCGATCCTGCTGCTGGACGAGCCGACGGCGCATCTCGACGCCGCGGCGGAGGCCGACATGATCGCCATCATCAGGGCGGCGGCGCGTGGCCGCACCACCATCATCGCCACCCATTCGCGTGCGCTGGCCAGGGCCGCGGACCATGTTGTCGAACTGGAAGCGCCATGAGCGCGGGTTTGCGGTGCCTGCTGGCAGCCGAACGCCGCCGCCACCGCTGGCTGCTGCTGGGCGCCGGCTTCTCGGCCGCGACTGGGGGATTCACTGCGGTGTCGCTGCTCGGCTTGTCCGGCTGGTTCGTTGCCGGCTGCAGCCTGGCCGGCGCAGGGGCCTTCAACTACCTGTTGCCCAGCGCGACGATACGGCTGCTCACCATCCTGAGGACGGCGGCGCGCCACTCGGAGCGGCTTACCGGCCACGAGGCGGCGCTTCGCACCCTCGCCGATTTGCGTCCCCAGCTTTTCAGGGCGCTGGCATCCTCGCCCGCTGCCACGGCGGTATCGATGGCCTCGGGCGAGGCGACCTCCCGCCTGATCAGCGACGTCGGTGAGATCGAGAACGCCGTGTTCCGCCGCTCGGCTGCAGCAGGCGCCTTGGCCTCCTGGGTCACCGGCGCCCTTCTGATGGCGTTCTCCATCGGCGCGTGGGGCGTGGCGGTGGCTCTTCTTCCGGGCGCCGCGCTGATCGCCGCGCGGCTGCTCGCCGGATGGCGCGAACGGGCGGGCGCCGCCCTGCCCGCCGCGCAGGGTGCCCTGGGCGCGGAGTTTTCCGCCCTCGTCGCCGGGTTGCCTGAACTGCATGCCTATGGGCTGCGGGACTGGGCGGTGGAGCGGCTGAACCGCTCCTGCGCCAGGCTCGCCTCGGCGCAAGGGGCCGCGGTGGAAAATTGGCCGGAACCGTTGCTCGCATCGGTCGCGGGGGTGGCCATGGTGGCGGCGCTTTGGGCTGCGTCCGGCGGGCCGGTGCCGCTGGCGGCGCTTGCCTGCCTTGCGGCCGGGATGACGGTGGAAGGCGTGGGCGGGTTGGCGCGGCTGATGCGCGGACGCGGGCAGCGCCTGGCCGCGGAACGCCGGGTGGACGATATCCTTCTGGGCGCGGGAAGCCGGCTGCAGGCCGCATCCTCGCTCAACCCAAAGCCAGCAATCACCTTTGCCGGCCTTGGCGAGCGGCTGGAGCCGGGCACGGTTGTTGGCCTGTCGGGTCCGTCCGGCAGCGGGAAGACGACGCTGCTCGAAGCGCTCGTCGGCCTGCGCCAGGATGCCTCGGCCGCCATCCTGCTGGACGGCGTGCCGCTGGGGGATTGGGAGCCGCACGCCGCGCGCGCGTGCTTCTCCTATGCCGCGCAGGATGCGCCGGTGCTTTCCGGGACAGTGCGGGAGAACCTGCGGCTCGGCGAGGCGCTCGCGCTGGACGAGGAGATGTGGGAGGCGCTGTTCGACGCCGGCATCGACGAGCGCGTGCGCGCCCTGCCTGGCGGGCTGGATGCGTGGCTCGGGGAAGACGGAATTCGGCTCTCGGGCGGCGAGCGGCGTAGGCTGACACTCGCGCGCGCCTATCTGCGTGCCGCACCCTGGCTGCTGCTGGACGAACCGACGGAGGGTCTGGACCGCGCGACGGAGGCGCTGGTCGTTGGGAGGCTGACCGCCCGGCTTTCCCGTAACAGGCAGGGGGCCATCATCGCCAGCCACCGTGCCGCGCCGCTCGCGGCCTGCAGGCGGGTCTGTCGCATGGCGGAGACGGTCGTCATTCCGGCCGGAGACGCCTGAGAGTTGGTGGCAGACCGGCCGCGTTCTTCAGGTTCCACTCGGAAGGGACCATGCCGGCGTCCTTCATGAGCTTGTCCTTCTAGAAATCGGCAAGCGGGCGCACAGGGCCGCGCGTGACGCGGCCCCGTGTGGTCATGCCGCCTTGATGGCCTTGGAGGTCGCGGGGGGCGTCGTGACGATCTCCTTTGCGGCACTCTCGCTGGGAGCCGATGCCGCCTCTGCGCCGGCTGCCAGAGCTGGCTTTTCCGCTTCCGCCGCCGGGTGGCGTTGCAGCAGAATTTCGGCGCTTTTGAAGAGGGTGGCGACGAACGCGTCGTTGGCCTTGCGCTGGATCTGGATCGCCGCCTCGAACTGGGCGTGGGCGGTTTCGAGCCATTTGTGCATGGCGGCCTGTTGCGGGCCGGCCGGGACCATGTTGTGCCACTCGGTGGCGGTCTTGGCGAAGAGCGCCTTGGTTCCGTCCGCTTCCGTAGTTCCGGCCGACATCGCGCCGAGAGCAGCCTCGGTCCAGGCGCGGCAAATGGTGGCCATGTTCCGCTGCGCAGCCGCAAAGGCCGCGAGGGGAGAAGCAGCCTCGGTGGTAGCTTTTTGCACGTCGCTCATATCAGCCTCCTGTTGAGGTCTGCATGAGCACCCGGATGTGGCAGCGCAGCACTGATCTGGATCAAAGACGGGCTGAGCAGGTCGCATTCGACGGGGCGAGGGACGGTTCAGGCGGGGGCGGGTTTTTTCTGGCTGAAGGGGGAGTAGTTGCCGGCTTCCCAGTCGGCTTCCTGTTCGGCGGTGGGGGTGTAGCTTTTGGGGACCAGGGCCTCGAGGGTTTCGTCGGACATTTTGGTGTAGTCGATTTCGATGCCGAGATCCTCGCTGATGGCGGGGAGGATGACGCCGGCGGGGTATTCGCCGTGCGGGTCGAGGGCGAGGTCGTGGTCGATGCGGCCGGCGATGGTTCGCCGGATTTCGGCGCGCCTGGGATGAAGTTTGGTCGCTTCGTCGAAGACCCTGGTGAGGAGTGCGTGCCTGGGGTCTGGGTGGGGTTGCGCCCCCTGGTCCGGCGGGATGGCGGCGCGGGGGGCTGAGCGCGAGGCCGGGCGGAGGAAGGCTTCGGGGCCGGCGGCGATCTGGGCTTCCAGGGTGATCGCCTGGCGGACTGCCAGCGAAAGGCGGACGAAGGTCAGGCTTGGGTCGGCGGACCTGGTGGTGGGTGGGGGAGTTTCGCCGGGTCGGGTGGCTTCCTCGGCTTGCCAATCGCGCAGAGCTTTTTGGGCGGCGATCCTGGCCAGTTGCATGCCGAGTTCGGCGAGTTCCTGGCAGGCGCTGAGGTGCCTGGCGGTTCTTTCTTCCTGGCTTTGGATGGCGATCGGGGTGAGGGCGTTCACGGTGGCCGCTCCGGGTTCGGAACGGATAGAGAACATAAGTCAAGAGGTTTGGGCAAGTTATTTGTTTTGGGGGCGGTTCTTTTTTTGGTGGCGGTGGGGTTTGAGGAGGAGGTGGCGGATCTCGCTTCGCTCTTCCGCCCTACGGGTGGGGGCTTGAGGTGACGGCCCCCTCCCCGGCCCTCCCCCATAGAGGGGGCGGGAGAAGATGGGGGGCGGGAGGAGGTTAGGCGGTGCCGTAGTCGAGGACTATGGCGGAGCCGGTGAAGCCGGCTAGCCAGACTACGGCGCCCAGGGTGAAGGGGGGGCGGGGGCAGGTGGCTGGGGTCTTGCCTGCGAGGCGGGCGAGGCGGCCGATTTCGTAGAGGGCTTGCCAGCCGGCTTCGGGATCGCCGGGGCCGGGGCCGCCGTCGGGGGCTTCCTCGCGGTGCGCGATGTAGTGGGCTGGGAAGTCGAACATGAGGAAACAGCGCCATGAAATCTGCTGCGATGCAACATAACTGAGCGTGAGGTTGGTTCGGCAGGCGGGCCGGGCTGGCGTGGTCATTTCGGAGTGGGAGCGGTAGGGTTCCGCATCAATCGAGAGGCGGATGGCTGGGATGCGGAGCGCGGCGGCGGGGCTGGTTTTAGGCGTGGCCTGGAGTGGGGTGGCGCTGGGGGCGCCTGCGGTGGAGCCGCGGGTGATGACGCAGCTGGGGCTCGACGTGGCGTTGAACTTCAACCTGCTGCAGAACGAGACAGTCATTATCGGGCATTTCAACAGCTCGCCGCCGGCGTGCGAGAAACTGCCGGCGGGAGGGTCGGTGCAGACGCTTTCCGCGACCATGGTTTCGAAGACCCAGTATCAGTCCCAGATCGACATCTACTTCGACACAGCATGCACGAAGCCCTATGTGGAAGCGGCTTTGACAGTGAATGTCTCGACCGGAAGTTTCTCGATTTCCGAGGTCGCTTCCTATCTGGGCCTCGATGGCAACGCGACGGGCACGCTGAGCATCACGGAGCATTTCTCCGTGACCAACCATGTCGAGATCCTGCGCGGGCTGGGGAAGTTCGCGCCGGTGGGCGGGCAGTCGGTGGCGGATGTGGGTTTCACCTGCAACGCGCCGACGAAAAACAACAGTCTGACGCTGATGTGCCAGGGTGGCGTTGCGCAAAGATTTCCGAAGCTGGCGCTGTCGATTGCGAGCGTGGTGCCGTTCAGCATTACGGCCGCGAAGAATACTGCCTCGCCGATGGTGATGTTCACCGGCACGGCATCGACTGTGCAGACGGGGCCGCTGGGATCGCTGTCGATCACCGCGCCGACGGCGGAGACGCTGGCCATTGGCGGCAGCGGGACTTCGTATGGCAGCACTGCAGTTTCGGGCAGCGAGTCGCATTACGCGGTGTTTCCGCCGAAGCCGACGTCGTGGACGGTGACCGACCAGGGGAACAATGCGCAGGTGGCGTATAGCATTTTGAACAATACGACGCATGCCGCGCGGGGCATCGTGACGAACACGACGACGGCGGGGAAGCTCGCGGTGATTACGGTAGACAAGTCGGGATCTGGGAAGGTTGTTTACACGGACAAGAGCCCGGCTGCGGCTATTAGATCCTACCTGGCTGCGGATTAGCTGATTTACATCTCGATGGAATTGCGAAGAGTTTGGTTGAGCATCCCGTCACACCGGATGGCCGGTATTTCGTAGTGCGCGGGAGGCTTTGGCGTTGCGCCAATCCGGGGCTTGCGGAGGACGAACGGCAGCGGCTTGTCGCGGTGCTGATGTCGGCGCGGCGGGACAAAGGTTCGGCGATGAAGGCGGGCAACGAGGAGGGGCGGGAGGCGGCACGCGCGAGGGTGGATGCCGCCAAGGTGGCGCTCGGCGAACGTGGGCCCGTTTGGTGGACCGATGGGGCGCCTGATCTGAACAGGCGGATGGCGAAGAATACGCCTTATGCCGAGTGGTTCAGCGCAATCGCCTCATAAGGGCGCCAGTTGGCGGCGAAGCGGTTTAGGGCAAGTGCCGGCTTCCTCCCCTTCAGTTCCGCGGCGACGTTCTAAGATCAACCACGAAGACAGGGTGGGCACGTGATTACACGGAGAACCCGAGCAAAAACGACGAACTCGAGCCCGGTCATAATATAAGGCTATGCCAATCCGTGCTTCTCCGCGCCTCTCCGTGGTTGATCTTGACATCTACGCCTCAAAAGATCTGAGCACCTGCCAAAACCGGAGGCTGCTTGGATCGAAGTATTCCTAGTGGATGGCGAACGAGATTGACCATGGATGAGATCGGGCATGAGTTCGGCAGCGGGAACATATTTGCTGACATGGGCTTCACGCCGGCCGAAGTCGAGGAACTAACAGCAAAGACTTCGCTGATCCTTGCAGTGAAGGCCACGATCGCAGATCATGCACTCACGCAAAAAGAGGCGGCGCGCGTCTGTGGCACCAATCAGCCTTCGCTTTCAAAGGTTCTGCATGGGCAAATGGAGAGCGTCACAATCGATCGGCTTCGAGTATGGCATAAGGCCATTTTACTAGATCTTAGCACTATCTTGTAAGCACAGAAAGGTTAAGGCTTTGCTTTGATATCATCTGTGGTCAGCGTTCAGAAAAACCTCGACATGTTCGTTTTGGTCTGATAACGTAATGTGCTATCTTCATTCAGGTTTGGCGTCTCGCAAAAAGTCATCATACATCCAAACTTTACGACCAAGCCTCTCAAAGTAGGCTCTCTCCCGTCGAATACCCGAGCTTAGCTCCCAACCCGGAAGTGGCAAGATAATCATCGCATAACAGAACGTCATAAATGCCGCGTCAAAGTCGACCCAATAATCGGAGCCAAGTGTAGCGCCTTCTTCAGCCATCACTTCGTCGATCGGATGAGTCATCGAGATTGGGCTATAAACAATCAGCTTACGCTCGATCAAGCGCGCTGCCGCGACATTCGCCGATTTGAAGCGGCCAACGCGCACACTTTTATCCACGTGCGAGTATGGACAAGCGAGATAGTAGATCTTCATGCAACCAATCCGCTAATGGTTTCTGAGACGTAAAGGTAAACGATTTTTATGTCAAAACAGAATGGCGTTAAGCCCCTTGCAGATTTATTTACCGTTGTCATAGGGCTGTCCCTCACAATAGCGCTGCAGGGGATAATAGATCCAAAAGCGACCTTTCCGTTGCGAGTCGACATTTTTCCAAATTTTATAGCTTTTATCGTAACTATACTGCCGTTTACTCACGGAGCTATCACACACCTTATGACAGCCTATGAGGATGCCGATGATAAACTCGCCGCCTCCGCGTCGCTTCTTATCGATTACTTTATTCTGTTTTTGAACGGATGTTTTTTCATCGGTTGGGCAATTTTGCTGCCCACCAATAAGTTTGCAACGATCACATACATTTGCATATTGGCCTTGGACGCTGTCTGGGGAGTTCTGGCCAAAATTTTTACGAGCCGCAGTAGTGTTGCAACTCCATCGCTAACTTGGGCTGCAATTAACGCTGCCACGGCAGTTATCTTACTTCTATCTGTATTACTATTTATTGGGCCAATCTACAAAGCCGGGTGGGACGTCAATGTTTCCTACGCTATTGCCTTAGTCGCGATGTCAAGAACCGTCGTCGACTACTGCCTTACCTGGAGGTTCTACATAGGTGAAGGCCAGCAGACAGGGAAGCCGCGCGATTAGCATAAATCTGTGAGTTGAGGGTGAGGCATTATGCCATTCGAGAGGCAGTTCTGCTCTAGTATGGCGTCCGGCTCGGCGATTATTATTATCAAAGGGCGCACGGCAAGTATCACAACAAGGCTGTTCTTCGTCATTCAAATGGATTGTGGGTAGCATTTAGCATGGTCTGGGCGATTTTGAACCGCGAGCAGGATGCGGCCATTAAGGAGCTAATCTATGGTCAATCTTCAGATCGGGTCGTCGCGGTAATTGGGGGAGCGCTGCTTGACACCAGCATCAGGCGGGCTCTCGAGCTTCGAATGCGTCGGAAAGACGGAAAGTCCGACATCAATGAGAAGCTATTTAAAGTCGGTGGTCCCTTAGGAAATACTGGGCCGAAGATTGACCTGGGCTATCAACTTTGGATGTTGGACAAACCGACTCGTAACACGATGTACGGACTCTCAGAAATTAGAAATCTATTTGCTCATAGCTTATCTATGACGTTCGACAACGCTGGTAAGAAGATAACCGAGCTTAGCGAGAAACTAGTTCTGCACGAGGGCCGTACCCACTACCCATCAATCAACGATTGGCCCGAAAACACCGACGTTGAACTAGAACCCACTCGAAATGTGCGCGAGAAATTCGTTGTAAACCTGAAATTGTCTTTGTTAACCTTAATGGCTGACTACTTGAAACATGAGCCTTGGTGTAACACGCCCACAAACAGTGGCAGACCGGCGCTTCACGCCTACGATAAGGCGCCACAAGAACCTTAGGACGATGCGGCCGGCTAATCTCTGCCCCAAGTTGTGGAAGTTTTTTGCTTCTTTTTTTCAAAAAAGAAGGCGCTTGCCTCCTTTTATTTTTGGTTTGCCGTGGCTCTGGATTGCTTCGCCGCCAAGCGGCGGCTTGCAATGACGGTGGTGGTTATGCGCGCGGCGAGGCGACCAGGCGTAGGGGGGGCTTTTTGACGCCGCCGCGGAGCAAGTCGTCCACTTTGGCGGCGAGGTCGGTTTGGCGGAAGGGTTTGGCGAGGCGGGGGATGTCGGCGGGGACGTCGGCGCCGGCGTTGGCGTAGCCGGTGATGAGGAGGGCTGGGAGGCGGGAGCCGGCGGCGCGGAGTTCGGCGATGAGGGCGGCGCCTGTCATGCCTGGCATCAGGTAGTCGGTGACGAGGATTTCGGCTTCGATGCCTGAGCGGAGGGCGGCCATGGCCTGGCTGGCGCTGCCGGCTTCGAAGACGACGTAGCCCAGGTCGCGCAGCATGTCGGCGGTGGCGAAGCGGACGATTTCCTCGTCGTCCACCAGGAGGACGCGGGCGGCGTGGTGGGCCTGGACGATGTCCTGGGACTGGGCGGCGGCGGCGTCCACTTCCTCGTCGGTGGCGGGCAGCCAGAGGGTGACGGTGGTTCCCTCGCCCGGGTGGCTGGCGAGGCTGAGGGTGCCGCCAGACTGGGCGGCGAGGCCGTGGACCATGGAGAGGCCGAGGCCGGTGCCTTTGCCGACGCCCTTGGTGGAGAAGAAAGGTTCGGTGGCGCGGGCGAGGGTTGTCTTGTCCATGCCGACGCCGGTGTCGGTGGCGGTGATGCGGACGTAGCGGCCCGGCGGGAGGGCGTTCGGCAGGTTGGGAGTTTTGGGGGCGGCGAGGTCGCGCGTGGAGACGGCGAGGCGGAGGCGGCCGCCGCCTGGCATGGCGTCGCGGGCGTTGATGGAGAGGTTGAGGAGGGCGAGTTCGAGCTGGTTGGGGTCCACGCGGGCGGAGGGGATGTTTTCGGCGAAGTCCAGATCGACCTCGATGGTGGGGCCGAGGGAGCGGCGGATGAGTTCGGCGATGCCTTCGATGAGGGTGGGGATGTCCACGGCGCGCGGCTGGAGGGCCTGGCGGCGGGCGAAGGCGAGCAGGCGGTTGGTCAGGGTAGCGGCGCGCTCGGCGGCCTGGAGGGCGGCGCTGACCATCTTCTGGGTGCGCTCGTCGTCGCGGTGGCGGCGGCGGATGATGTCGAGGCCGCCGACGATGGGGGTCAGCAGGTTGTTGAAGTCGTGGGCGACGCCGCCGGTGAGCTGGCCAATGGCGTCCATCTTCTGGGCCTGGGCGAGCTGGGCTTCGGCGTCGCGGCGGTCAGTGACGTCGAAGACGACGCCGGCGAGATGGGCGGGGTTGCCGTTCGCGTCGGTGCGTATGCGGCCCTTCTTGACGATCCAGCGGAGGGCACCGTCCGCGCCGGTGATGGCGGCTTCGATGTCGAAGATGCCGGTGTGGGGGGCGGCGGCGAGGGCGGCGGCGACGCCGGCGCGCTGCTTGGGGTCCACGTGGGAGAGGAAGAGCTCGATGGTCCAGCGGGGCTGGTGCTCCTGGTAGCCGAAGATCGCGTCGTGGCGGTGGCTGCGTTCGACATGGCCGGTGGCGAGGTCGATGTCCCAGCTTCCCATGCCGGCGGCGCCGAGGGCGAATTCGAGGGTGTCGCGGGCGGATTCGAGGTCGGTAGTGCGGTCGGCGACGGATTGCTCGAGGGTTTGGGAGGCGGCGCGGACTTCGTACTGGCGGCGGCGGGCCTTGAGGGCGGAGCGGATGGCGCCGAGCATGGCTTCGGCGTGGAGGGGACGCTGGAGGAGGAGGACGTTGCCGAGATCGTCGAGCCGTTCGGAGGCGACGGCGGTGCGTGGGGCGGTGCCACCGTTGGCGAGAACGACGAAGGGGAGGTCGGACCAGGCGGGCTGGGCGGCGACCCAGGCGGTGAGCGGGGTGCGTACGGCGGTGGCGAGTGCTTCCTCGGTGATGAGGACGGCGCCGGCGCCTTCGTTCAGGCAGGAGACGAGGGCTTCGAGGGTGGCGCAGATGGCGGTGTTGAAGGCGTGGCGCTGCAGCAGGTCGGCGGCGATGACGGCGTCGCGGCCGCGCGGGGCCAGAACGAGGATGCGCTCCTCGGTCATCAGCCGCTTATCTCAGTGCGGCCGGCCTTGGCGCCCGCGGCGGCGGCGGCGAGGTTGGGCATGAGGGCCTGGCCGTCGCCGGAGAAGGTGGGAACGCCGGCGAGGACGCCCTGGAAGTCGGTGAGGGGTTCGCCGAAGACGATGCCGCCTTCGCCGATCTGGAACTCGCGTATGGTGCGTTCGTGGGCGGCGGTGCGGGTTTTGATGACGGAGATCGCCTGGCGGACGGCGCCGTTGGCCTCGAAGTAGCGGAGCTGGACGGCGGTGTCGGCGAGGTAGCTGAGGTCCACGTCGGCGCGGATGTCGCCGGTGACGCCGTGCATGCCGAGGATGAGGAGGGTCACCACGCCGCGCTGGCCGAGGTAGGTGAGGAGCTCGTGCATCTGCAGGACGAGGAATTGCTCGTTCGGCATGGATTGCAGGTAGGCGTTGAGGCTGTCGATGACGACGACGCTGGCGCTTTTCCCCTCGATGGCGTCGCGTACGGCGCCGGTGAATTCGCCCGGGGAGAGCTCGGCCGGGTCGATGGCGCGGATGGTGAGGTGGCCTGAGTCGATGAAGGGTCTGAGATCGAGGTTGAGGGCGAAGGAGCGCTTGAGGAGGGTGGCGAGGCGTTCGTCGAAGAGGAAGTAGACGGCGCGTTCGCCGCGCTTGAGGGCGGCGACCATGCAGGCGACGCAGGCGGTGGTTTTGCCTACGCCGGCGGGGCCGGTCAGCAGGGTGGCGGTGCCCGGGACGAGGCCGCCGCCGAGGAGGGCGTCGAAGGCGCAGGAGCCGGTGGAGACCGGGGCGTCGGCGTAGGGGGTGCCGTGTTCGGCGGCGACGAGGCGGGGAAAGACCTGCAGCCCGCCGGGCATGATCTCGAAATCATGGTAGCCGCCGCGGTATTGCATGCCGCGCATTTTGACGATGTGGAGGCGGCGCCGCTGGGCGCCGAAGCCGGAGAGGGTCTGGTCGAGGGCGATGACGCCGTGGGCGATGGAGTGGAGCTGGAGGTCGCTGCCGGCGGCGCTTTTGTCGTCGAGCACCAGGACGGTGCAGCGGCGGGTGGAGAAGAAGTGTTTCAGGGCCAGGATCTGGCGGCGGTAGCGGACGGGGCTTTGGGCGAGGAGGCGGAGTTCGGAGAGGCTGTCGATGACGACGCGGGCGGGGTGGAGTTCGTCCACGCGCGTCATGATGGCGCGTATGGTTTCGCCGAGTTCGACCTCGCTGGGGTGGAGGAGGGTTTGCTCCTGGTCGTCGCCGAGGCCCTCGGCGGGGACCATTTCGAAGAGGGTGATGGGGTCGAGCGACCAGCCGTGGGTGCGGCCGACGGCGCGCAGTTCGGTCTCGGTTTCGGCGAGCGTGATGTAGAGGCCGGTTTCGCCTGACCTAGCGCCGGCGAGGAGGAAGCCGAGGCCCAGGGTGGTTTTGCCGGTGCCTGGGGTGCCTTCGACCAAGTAGAGGCGGTGGGCGGTGAGGCCGCCCCTGAGGATGTCGTCCAGTCCATCGATGCCGGTGGATCGGGGGGTGGTATCGTAGCCTTCCACTGCAGCGTCCACTGGGGGTGTCTCACTCTCTCGCCGGATCACGCCGGTATGTTAGGGCATGCGCCTCGCTTTTGAAAAAGAGAAGCGTGGGGCATGTGGAGATTGGTCCGGCCTCGATCAGGTCATACGGCCAGAGGGCTCGAAAGTTTTCTCCTGCGCGGGAGTGGTGGGCGCCTGCGGGCCGGACGGGGTGCCTGCCAGGTTCAATTATCAAGTATATTCAACGGCTTTATTTGCACTCTGAAGTGCAGGAGGGAGGGTTTGACCATCCTGCGGTTGTCCTAAAGCTTGACTATAGATGTGTTACGGGGGCTTAGTTCAACCTTGAAGCGATTTGATCGCATGGTGGGGGTTTTGGGTGTACGGCTCCAGAACGAGCTCTCTGAACCGCTACAGCGCCCGCATGGGGCGTTTGGTGGAGCGTCATCTGTCGGATGCGGCGCTGGTGGCGGCCAAGCGGGAGGCGGAGCGGGAGGCTGAGGAGGCCAAGCGGGCGCGTCGGGAGATCGAGCTTGCGACCATGGCTTTGCGCGACGAGATGGCGAGCCGGCAGACGGCGCAGTCGCGTCTGGCTTACCTGGCGAGCCATGATGCGCTGACGGCGCTGGCGAACCGGACTTTGTTCAATGAGCGGCTTGCGGCGGAGATGCAGGGGGCGCGGCGGCGTGGGCGGAAGCTCGCTCTGCTCTACATCGACCTCGATAATTTTAAGGACGTGAACGACACGCTTGGGCATGCGGTGGGGGATTCCCTCTTGCAGCAGGTGGCGGCGCGTATCGAGGGGCTGCTGCGGCCGGGGGAGACGGTGGCGCGCATCGGTGGGGACGAGTTCGCTCTGCTGCAGGTCGATCCGGAGGATGCGGCGCAGGCGGGTGAGTTAGGCGAGCGGCTGACGGCGGCGCTGTCGCGGCCGTTCGAGGTGGAGGGGCGGCCGATCTTCATCGGGGCGTCGATCGGGATCACGCTTTACCCGAAGGATGCGGTCGAACTGGAGCTGCTGCACCGGAACGCCGATCTCGCGATGTACAGAGCGAAAAGCGACGGGCGGAACCGCTGTCATTTCTTCGACGAGACGCTGAACCAGGAGGTGCACCGCAGGGCGCTTCTGGAGCAGGCGTTGCGCGAGCCGGCGATGCTGTCGCAGCTGCATCTGGTGTATCAGCCGCAGTTCGAGGTGCGGTCGGAGCTGTTGAGCGGGGTGGAGGCGCTCGTGCGCTGGGAGCATCCCGAGCATGGGGCGATCGCGCCGCAGGAATTCATCCCTGTCGCGGAACGGTCTGGGCTGATCCTCGATATTGGTACATGGGTGCTGCGCGAGGCCTGCAAGCAGGCGGCGGCGTGGCACAAGGCGGGCATGCCGCGGATCACCATGTCGGTAAATGTGTCCACGTTGCAGTTCCGGGTGGGGAACATGCCGGAACTGGTGGCGGAGGTCCTGCGCGAGACGGGTCTGCCTGCTTCCTGGCTGGAGCTGGAGATTACCGAAACCGGCATCATGCACGACATGCATGTCGCGGCGCAGACTTTGGTTGCGCTGCATGAGCAGGGCGTGAGCCTGGCGATCGATGATTTCGGGACGGGATATTCGTCGCTGAGCTATTTGCGCAGCGTGCCTGTCGACCGGCTGAAGATCGACAGGAGTTTCATCAAGGACGTGACGGCGAGCGAGGATGCGGCCGTGGTGGCGGCGACGATCGTGAAGCTGGCGCACAGCCTGCGCCTGCAGGTGGTGGCGGAGGGCGTGGAGACGCGCCCGCAGGCGGAATTCGTGAGGCAAACGGGGTGTGCGTTCGTGCAGGGATTTTATTATAGCGAGCCGGTGGGGGCCGCCGATATTCCAGAGATGCTGATGCGGCCTGCGCTGATGGCCGTTTCGGGATGAGCGATTTCGTAATCGAGGCGCCGGCGCCGGCGCCGACGGCTGCACGCCATGTGGGGATTTGCGCCGGCCGGGTGGTGTCCACCTCCGGGTCGCAGGTGATCATTCTGCTGGACCGCACGATCCTGGGTCTCGAGGCGGTGCAGATGGGCGCGCTGGTTTGCGTGCGCAGCCCGCATTCGACGGTCTATGGGGTGATCGAAGGGCTGAGCACGCCGATGCCTTTGCAGCCGGTCGATGGCCGGGAACTGCAGGTGGCGGAAATTGGGCTGCTGGGCGAAGTGCCCGATCTGGATACGGGCGAGGCAGGCAGTTTCAGGCGCGGCGTTTCCAAGCTGCCGTCGCTCGATGCGCTGGTGTATCTGGCGAGCGAGGCCGACACGGCCGCCGTTTACGCGATGGAGAAGCGGCGCGCGGTGTCGATCGGCTCCATTCACCAGGACCCGCGGGTGCCTGCGCGCATCGGCGTGGACGACATGCTGAACAAGCATTTCGCCATGCTGGGGACGACAGGCACAGGCAAGTCCTGCGCGCTGACGCTGATCCTGAAGCGCATCCTGGAGCAGAACCCGAACGGGCATGTGCTGCTGCTTGATCCGCATGGGGAATACGGCCGCGCGTTCGGCGACAGGGCCGAGCACATGACACGCGAGAGCTTCAAGTTGCCCTACTGGCTCTGCAACTTCGAAGAACTGACCGAAGTGGTGTTCGGCCACGAAAAAGAAGACATGGTCATGGAGATCATGCACCTGCGCGAGCTGGTGCTGACCGCCAAGCTGAATTTCACCGGCAATGCGCGCGATGCCGGCTGGATCACCGTGGATACGCCCGTGCCTTATGCCATGGGCGATCTGAACCGGCTCATCGACGCGGCGATCGGCAGCCTGGAAAACCGCAGCAATTTGCCGCCCTACCTGCGAATCAAGGCGCGTATCAACTCGCTGCAATCGGACAGGCGCTACGACTTCATGTTCGATACGGGCCTGGTGGTGCGCGACGATTTCGCAACCTTGCTCGGGCGCTTCGTGCGTGTGCCCGCCAACGGCAAGCCGCTCGCCATCCTCGATCTCGCCAGCATCCCCTCCGAAGTGCTGAACGTGGTGGTGGCGGTGATCTGCCGGCTGGCGTTCGATTTCGCCGTCTGGGCAGGCCAGCGGGTGCCGCTGCTGCTGGTGTGCGAGGAGGCCCACCGCTATGCGCCGCAGGATACCGCTCTGGGGTTCGAGCCCGCCAAGCGGGCGCTCTCGCGCATTGCCAAGGAAGGCCGCAAATACGGCATCAGCCTGGGCGTGATCAGCCAGCGTCCCTCGGAACTTGCTTCCACTATTCTTTCACAATGCAACACGGTTTTCGCGTTCAGGATGTCGAACGAACGCGACCAGGAAATCATCCAGGCGACCCTCGCCGAAGCCTCTTCGGCGATGTTCTCCGTGCTGCCGTTCCTTGGGAGTTCGGAGGCGATCGCTATCGGCGAAGGCGTGCCCGTGCCCATGCGGCTGCGCTTCGATGTGCTGCCCGAGCATGAGAGGCCGCTCAGCAATTCGGCGCTGTTCTCGGAACGTTGGCGGAATGCCGACTCCGGCATGGTGGATGAATTAGAAAGGGTTGTAGCAGCCATGAGAGGACGCCGCGGGGCTTAGGGGTACGAATTCTACTAGGCCGGCCATCTGACGCGGTTTTCCTGCGGTCCGATGCTCATGGCCCCTAGAGGCCACTCCGCTTCGGTCCTCGGCAAAACCACGCCAGCTGACTCGGCCTAGCGAATTCTTGGGCTCGGCTGGGGTTAGGTGGGTTTGGCTTGGTTTGACTAGGAGCCCTGGGCCAAATAGCTGGGTTGCTTGAACTAGTTTTTGCGGGATGTTTCGACAGACCCGGCCTAAAGTCGAAAAAGTTTTTTGGTTCTTTTTTTCAAAAAAGAACTGCTTCCTTGCTTCCTTGTGCCACGGACCTTTTCAGGTCGGCGAGCGGCTGGTCCCAGGTGCCGGGGCTGCTCTGCCGGAAGAGCGTCGCGTTGGGATACCAGGCGGTGATTTTGCCTGTCATCCAGCGCCAGTCTGCGTTTTTCTTGAGGAGCACGTAGGCGGGCTTGCCTAGGGCGCCGGCGAGATGGGCTACGAAGCTGTCGACTGTGATGACGAGGTCGAGGTTTTCGATCAGGGCTGTGGTGTCGGTGACGCTGGTGGAGAGATCGGTGGGGTTTGCCAGGCGCCTGGCTATGTTGGGGTGGTAGGGAACGCCGCGTTGCAGGCTGGTGGGGCGCTTCGACAAGGGCTCGATGGCGTCGAGGAGTTTTGCGGGCGGCACGTTTCTGTCCTGGTCCCAGTTGCCTGACTGCCAGCAGATGCCGATGGCGGCCGGCTGGTTGCTGGTGGCTTGAGTCCGCGCGGGCTGGAGGTAGGCGGCATTTTTGGCGACGTCGGTGATGCGCAGGGCGTGGGCGAGTTCCATGATTTCGATGTCGCAATCCAATGGCGGCAGGGGGTTTGCGACGTCGAATGGTGTGATGCGGCAGAGGGGGGCGAAGATGGCGAGGGTTTCGCAAAGCTCTGGCTGAGCCTCGATGGTGAGGGAGGCGGCGATGCTGGCGGCTTGCGGGATGAAGCGGGCGAACTGAAGGGTGTCGCCGAGGCCGTGGTAGCAGCGGACCAGCACGTTGCGTTTTGCGAGCGGGGTGCCGTTCCAGACCCAGCGCTGGTGGTAGGGGAGAGTGGTGTCGTCGCGGGTTTTGGGATCGCGCCTGGCCAGGACTGCATCGTTGATGTGCCAGGCGCGGGTGAAGTCGCCTTGGCGCATGGCTTCTTTCCACGTGCCTGCGGTCACGCGCGAAGTCCGTAGCTTCCGTCTCGATGTTTGCGGGCCTGGTGTTCGCGGGTCATGGCAACCATTTCGGCGGCACGGTGGGCGCCTGTGTGGGCGGCAAGGACGCGGGCGCGGGCGGCAGTGCCGATGGTGCGGCGCTGGTGCTCGGGCATGTCGCGCAGGGCTGCGACCGCATCTTCGCTGCTGTGGGCGATGATGATTTCGCTGCCGGGGCTGAAGAGCGTGTCGAGGCCGGCCCAGGCGTCGCTGATGATGGGGGTGCCGCAGGCGGCGGCTTCGAACAGGCGGACGCTGGGGCTGTAGCCGAGGCGTATCATGTCGGCGCGGGTGATGTTCAGCGTGAAGCGCTGGGACGCGTAGAAGCCGCGGTGCGTGGCGGGCGGCGCATGTTCGATGCGCTCGCAGTTTGCGGGCCAGGCGATGTCGTTTGGATATTGCGGGCCTGCGACAACGAAGTTTTGCGAAGGCAGGGCACGGGCGGGCGTGCAGAGCAGGGCTTCGAGGGGCGGCTGGCGGTCGGCGCTGTAGGTGCCGAGGTAGCCCATATCCCAGCGTGGCTCGGCGTTGGGATCCGGGCGGTAGGCATCGGCATCGACGGAGCAGTAGAGGGCGCGCGGGTCGCGTGCGCCGAACCGGTCGCGCAGGATGGCCAGGGCGGGACCGCCGCTAAACGACCAGTACAGGTCGAAACCTTTGATGACGGTGGCATCGACGTAGTCGCATGTGCCGGCTTGCAGCGCGGTGAGCGTGATGGGCGTGTCGATGTCGTAGAAGGCGGTGATGCCGCGGGCGAGGCGCTGCACGAGGGCGCAGACGGCGATGCCTTCGGGCACGTAGGAGCCGACGACGACCAGGTCGGCTTCGGCTATGTCTGTCTGGAATTCGTCCGTGAGCTGCTCGAGGGAATCGTAGAGCCTGGTTTCCCACGGCGCGTCCTCTGGCAGGTCGCGGCTGTTGGCGTACCAGGGTTTGTCGCGTTCCAGGAACAGGATGCTGTGGCCGGCCGCGGCGAGGCCGCGAAGCAGGCTGCGGAATGTCGTGGCGTGGCCGTTGCCCCAGGAGGAGGTGACGGTCAGGCCAAGCACGACGATGCGGAGGCTTTCTGGGGTTGTGACCGGGCTTTTCCTCACGCCCGGCCTAACGAAGCAAAAAGTTTTTGGTTCTTTTTACAACAAGAACGCGCTGGCTTCCGCTTGGCTCACCGCCTCCACCACCCCCGCTTACGCTCGGCAGGCTCGGCCGCACCCACGAGCACCGGTTGAATGACTGGCGCCGAAGCGGGACCTTCTGGCTCCTCGGCCGGCGCTGGTGCCGCCGCTTCCGCAACAGCCGCAGGTGGGATGTCGGCGGGCGGCGCGACGGAATGGGGCACCGGAGCGGGGGCCATGGGAGCGGGAGGCACGGGAGCGTAAGGCTGGGCGACGGCGGTTTGGACGTGGCGGTTCTCGTGCTGGTCGAGAACGTCGAAGATGTCGAGGTGGCCTGCCGAAAACGGATCGGCGGGTGTCGGGCCGACGTATGCCGAGACATAGGGGGCTGGCGCGTAGGTTGGCTCTGCGCCGTTGAGCGGCAGGGCGGGGCTTTCGGCATCCTCTGCGCGCGGCTTGCGGCGGCGGCCGCCGCGGCGCCGTTTCGGGGCGTGCTCGGCCTCGGTTTCGGCGGCTGCCTCGCCGGCTTCGTCGTGGCCGGGAACGGGTGGCGTGTCCGCGGAGGGGGGCATCTCGGCCGCGTTTGGCTCGGCTGAGAGGGGCCCGGCTGAGAGGGGCCCGACCGAGATAGGCTCTACCGAGTTTGGCGCTTCGCTGTCCGCGGGCGCGGTGAATTGCGGCGTGGTTTCATCAGGCGCGGCCGCGAAGGCGGGGTCGTGGATGTCTGGCTGTTCGGCGCCGTTGGGCAGTGGCGTGGCGCCGGCTTCGTCGCGTCGGCCACGGCCGCGGCGGCGGCGGCGGCGCTTGCGGCGGCGTTCGCCTTCCTCCGCGGTTTCGCCCGGGACTGCGTCCGGGTCGGAAGCGTGCGAGGCGGCGGATTGCGAGGAAGGGTTGGCTTCGGGGGAGTCCGCCTGGTCGTCTTCGTCGCGGTCGTCAGTGACGTCGGCGTCTGCTGCGAGTTCGGCGGCGGTGGGCTCGTCGAAGGTGTCGTCGTGCTGGGTGACGACGCCCGTCTCCGGCGGCGGCAGGTCGGCGGTCTGCGCGCGTACACGGTCGATCCGTGTTTGCGCGGGCAGAAGGGTTGGGTCGGCGGCGAAGCAGACGCGCATGGCGTAGCGGTTTTCGATTTCCGTCAGGCGCTGGCGCTTGTTGTTCAGGATATAGAGGGCGGCATCGCCGGCGACATGCACGAGGATTTCGGCCGCGCGGCGTTTGCCGCCCTCCTCCTCGATGGCGCGCAGGACGTGAAGTGCCGCGCTCTCGGTGCTGCGGACGTGGCCGGTGCCGCCGCAATGTTCGCAGATGTTGAGGCTGGTTTCGGCAAGTGAGGGGCGGAGGCGCTGGCGGCTCAGCTCCATCAGGCCGAAGTGGCTGATATGGCCGACCTGGATGCGGGCGCGGTCGTTCTTGAGCGCGTCCGCCATGCGGCGCTCGACCATGGCGTTATGCTTCTTCGATTCCATGTCGATGAAATCGATGACGATCAGGCCTGCAAGGTCGCGCAGGCGGAGCTGGCGTGCGGCTTCCTCGGCGGCTTCGAGGTTGGTGCGCAGCGCCGTCTCCTCGATGCCGCGTTCACGTGTGGAGCGGCCGGAGTTCACGTCGATGGCGACGAGCGCCTCGGTCTGGTTGATGACCAGGTAGCCGCCGGAGCGGAGCTGCACCGTGGGGCTCAGCATGGCGTCGAGCATGGCTTCGACGTTCTGGTGGGCGAAGAGGGGCTGGCCGCTTTGGCGCCAGAGCTCGACCTTCTTCACGTGGGTCGGCATGAGCATGCGCATGAATTCGCGTGCGGTGCGCCAGCCGTCCTCACCGTCGATGAGGAGTTCGTCCACGTCGCGTGAATAGACATCGCGTATGGCGCGCTTGATGAGGCTGGCTTCCTCGTAGATCAGCGCAGGCGCCATCGAGGCCATGGTCTGGTCGCGTATGTCGTCCCAGAGGCGGAGGAGATATTCGCAGTCGCGCTTGATTTCGGGTTTCGGCCGGGCGGCGCCTGCGGTGCGCACGATGAGGCCCATGCCGCGCGGAATTTCGAGCTCGGCGGTAACCTCCTTGAGGCGGCGGCGGTCGGAGGCGGAAGTGATTTTTCTGGAGATGCCGCCGCCGCGTGGCGAGTTCGGCATCAGGACGCAGTAGCGTCCGGCGAGCGAGATGAAGGTGGTGAGCGCCGCGCCCTTGGTGCCGCGCTCCTCCTTGACGACCTGGACGAGCAGGATCTGGCGGCGGCGGATGACTTCCTGGATCTTGTAGCTGCGCAGGGCGCGGGATTGCGGGCGGCGCTCGCGGCCTTCGTCGTTGGTGTCGTTCTCGCCGCCGATGGTGGCGGGCTCTGGCGGCTGCTCTTCGGCGACGCTTTCGACGCGGCTGCCTTCGTCGGTGGCGGCCTGGGGTTCCGGAGAGTCGGTGCTGACTGGCTCGGCGGAGACTGCGTCGGACGAGGCGGGCTCGGAGGCTTCTGGGGCGATGTCGGCGCCGTGGATTTCGGCGGCGGGATCAATGGCGTGGACTGCGGGGGTTGCGACTTCGGCTTCCGGCGCCTGTTCGGACGGCGCGGCTTCGTGTGCGGCCGGTTCTTCGGGAACAGGGTCGGTGGCGGCTTCGGCCTCAGGCGCGGCGGCCTGCGTTATCGCGTCTTCGGAGGGTTCGTGGACTGGGGCGGGCTCGGGAGCCGGGCCTTCGATGATCTCATGCTCGATGAGCATGGGCTGTGCGCGGTGCGGCACTTCGCCTGAGTGGTCGCCGTCGGACTGGGCGCCGGATGGCTCGTCGCCGGATGTCTCGCCGCTGGACGTCTCGTCGCCGGAGAAGTCTGGCGACGGGGCCTCGGCGCTTTCGGCGGCGCGGGCGTGGGCGTCCTCGGCCTCTTCCTCGGCGCGGGCTTCCTCTTCCTGCATGGCGAGGAGGCGCTGACGGTCGGCGACGGGGATCTGGTAGTAGTCGGGGTGGATTTCGCCGAAGGCGAGGAAGCCGTGGCGATTACCGCCGTATTCGACGAAAGCGGCCTGGAGGCTGGGCTCTACGCGAACGATCTTGGCTAGGTAGATATTGCCTTTGAGCTGTCGGCGGGAGGCGGTCTCAACGTCGAAATCTTCGAGGCGGTTACCGTCCAGCACCACGACGCGGGTTTCTTCCGCGTGGCTGGCATCGATGAGCATACGCTTGGTCATGTAGTCTCGGTCTCCGGGCGACCATGCCTGCGCAGCTGCCCTTGAGGGGCGCGCATGGGGTCACCGATGATGGTGGAAGGGGTGGACCGCCAGGCATTGTGGAGACGCGTACGCTCGAGGTGCAACGAAGCGCTGCCCGTGGCCCGCTGGATGCGGGGCCGACGAGGGAGTTGCGACGGTGGGCGCTGCTGTGTCCTGCCATGGCCTTCAAAGCAGAGGGGGAATGTCTTGGCGCCAGGATTTCGGTCTCGCGGGCGCGGCGCAGGTGCCAGCTTGGCCCAGGCGCTTCTCTGACATGGACTAATCCCGCGGACATCGCAAGCCAGCCTGCCTCAGAATACGCCTATGCCGGCCATCTGATGTGGTTTCACTTGCGCTCCGATGCTCATGGCCAAGAGGCCACGCCCGTTTGGTGCCCGGCGGAACCACGCCGGCTGACCTGGCCTGGCGCATTCTGAAACAAGCTGCCGGGCGATCTTCGAGAGCGGCCAGGCTGATGTGTATTTTTGCAACTTCGCCGTGAATGACTCACGTTTAATCAACGTACAGCGTGCGAAAGCTCCTGTGATCTGGTAAGTATTTCACATGGTTGGCGATCCTGCATACACGCGCCGTCTGCTGATGGGGCACGGGCTTGGGGCAGCACTTTTGCTGCCTGTGGCGGCGCGCGCCGAGCATCGGCCTGCGGCGGCCGTGCACAAGAGGACGCCTGCGGCGCCGTTGCCCCTTGTGGTGCTCGACCCCGGGCATGGCGGCAAGGATCCCGGGGCGATCGGGTATTCGGGCACCTACGAGAAGCATGTGGCGTTTGCTGCGGCGACCGAGCTGGCGCGGCAGTTGCGGGAAAGCGGGCGCTATCGGGTGTTCCTGACACGCCAGGACGATGTGTTCATTCCGCTGGAGGACCGGGTCGCCATGGCCCAGGGCCAGGGGGCGGCGCTTTTCATGTCCATGCACGCGGACGCGGTGCTGGATCACAGCGTGCAGGGTGCGAGCGTGTATACGCTGGCCAGCGAGGCATCCGACGAGCAGACGGCGCAGCTCGCACGGCGGGAGAATGCGGCGGACCGGTATGGGGCCGCGGCGCCGGCCGGGGTTTCGCCAGAGGTTGCGAAGATTTTAGCCAGCCTGGTGCGTCACGAGACGCGCGTGGGGTCGGCGCACATGCAGGCGCAGGTGGTGCGTTCGCTTGGGCAGCAGGTGCGGCTGCTGGAGAACCCGGCGCGTCATGCGGCTTTTGCCGTTTTGAAGGCGTCGGACATTCCGAGCGTGCTGGTGGAGATGGGGTTCATGTCGAACCCGGCCGATGAGGCGGCCTTGCGCCAGGCGGGCCATCGCGCGGCGATTGCTTCCACCCTGCGGCGCGCGGTAGACGGCTACTTCTCCGCCTCGGAGCAGATCACCCGCATCAGCGGCTGAAGCTCTCTGCCTATTGGGGCGTGCCGTCACCAGATAGGGTTTTGGGGTTCGATGGACGCGCCGCGCGAACGACTGGCTGTTGACTCGGAGACGCCTGCGGCAGCGCCGGCGCCGAATGCGCCTTTGGCTGGCAAGCAGAAGGCCAAGCGCAAGCAAAGCCGGTTCCTGGCTGCCGTTCGCGGCATCTTCACGCTGATCTTCGCCGTGGGCGCGGTGGGGGCGGGTGCTGCCGCGCTGATCGGCTGGAACATCTATTCGCGTTATACGGCGGACCTGCCGGCGCTCGACGGGCTGCGGGCCTACCAGCCGCCGGTGATGAGCCGCGTGTATGCAGGTGACGACCGGCTGATGGCGGAGCTGGCGAGCGAACGGCGGATCTTCGTGCCGTTCACCGCCATCCCCGAGCGGGTTAAGCAGGCGTTCATCGCCGCAGAGGACAAGAATTTCTACACCCACCATGGCGTGGACCCGTTCGCGATCGCACGGGCGGCGTTCACCGATTTGCAGCGAGTGGGGGCGTCGCGCCGGCCGGTGGGCGCTTCCACGATCACGCAGCAGGTGGCGCGCAACATGCTGCTGAACTCGAACGCGCTGTCGTTCGAGCGGAAGGTGAAGGAGGCGCTGCTGGCGCTTCGGATCGAGCATGCGCTGACCAAGCAGCGTATCCTCGAGCTGTATCTGAACGAGATCTATCTCGGGCAGGGGGCGTTCGGGGTGGCGGCCGCGGCGCAGACCTATTTCAACAAGCCGCTCGACCAGCTGACCATAGGCGAGGCGGCGATGCTGGGGGCGCTGCCGAAGTCGCCCAGCAACTATAATCCCTTCCGCGCGCCCGATGCCGCCCGCGGGCGGCGCGACTGGGTGATCGATCGGATGGTCGAGACTCACGCCATTACGGCGGACGAGGCGGCGGCGGCGCATGCCGAGCAACTGGTGCCGCATGCTTATCGCCGGCCGGAGCTGGTGCCTGGGGCGGAGTGGTTCGCGGAGGATGTGCGGCGGCAGTTGCTGGAACGGTTCGGCCAGGATGCGACGACAGAGGGCGGGCTCATCGTGCATACCAGCCTCGATGCGGGTTTGCAGGAGAAGGCCGACCGCGCGTTGCGGGCGGGGTTGCTGGCGTATGACCATTCGCATGGCGGGTGGCGCGGGCCGGTGAGCCACTCGGCGGTGAGCGATATCGCGCTGCATGGCGACTGGCAGGATGCGCTCGGGCGGACCAACCGGCCGGCTGGCATGTTGCCGGCGTGGCAGTTGGCGGTGGTGATCGAGGACGACGGGTCCGAGGCGAAGGTGGGCGTGCTGCCGGCGCCTGGTTCCGCTGCGTCGCCGCACCTGGCGGCGTTGTCGCTCTCCGATCTCGGGTGGGCGCGCAAGGTGTCGGCCGACGGGGAAGTTGGTGGTTCGCCGCGCCGGCTCGCCGATGTGGTGGCGCCTGGCGACATCATCATGGTGGAGCCGAAGGAGGATGCAGCGCCGCTGGCGTTGCGGCATGGCCGAGGGAAGCGTGCGACCGAGGAGCGGCTGGAGCGGGTGCTGCTGCGGCAGATACCCAAGGTTTCGGGCGCGCTGGTGGCGATGGATCCGCGTAGCGGGCGGGTGCTGGCGATGTCCGGCGGGTGGAGTGCCGAGGCGTCCAAGTTCAACAGGGCGACGCAGGCGCAGAGGCAGCCTGGCAGCTCGTTCAAGCCGTTCGTGTATCTGGCGGCGATGCAGGCAGGGATTTCGCCTAGCGCGCGTTTCCTGGATGCGCCGTTCGTGCAGGGTGATTGGCGGCCAAACAATTACGAGATGAATTTCGGCGGCCCTACCCCGCTGTCGGTGGCGCTCGAGCAGTCGCTGAACCTGGTGACCGTGCGGGTGGCGCAGCGGGTCGGGATGGATGCGGTCGCGAAGACAGCCATCGGTTACCATCTCTACGACAGCATGCCCAAGGTGCTGCCCGCTTCGCTCGGCGCGGTGGAGACGACGGTGCTGCGCGAGGCTGGGGCGTATGCCTCGATCGATGAAGGCGGGCGCGTGGTGGTGCCTAGCCTGATAGACAGCGTGCAGGACCGCGATGGGCATACAATTTGGCGCCCATCGGGGCTCGCGTTCGGCGCTGGCGACGAGGCGCAGCCGCCTATCCTTGCCGATACGCGGCCGCAGCTCGCAGACCCTGCGAGCGCCTACCAGGTCGAGAAGATGATGGAGGGGGTGGTGTTGCACGGCACGGGCGTGCCGGTCGTGCAGGGCATGGACAGGCCGATCGCTGGCAAGACAGGCACCAGCCAGGATTTCAACGACGCCTGGTTCGCCGGCTTCACGCCCGACCTCGTCACCGTCGTGTGGATGGGATTCGACACGCCGCAGACGCTTGGCGACAAGCAGACGGGCGCCGTCGCGGCAGGCCCGATCTGGCGGCAGTTCATGATGGCGGTCGAAGACGGCAAGCCGCAGTTGCCGTTCGCCCAGCCGCCGGGCGTGGAGCTGTATCGCTGGGGCTGTGCGGCGCACGAGTGCGTCGATGCGTTCAAGCCTGGTCAGGCGCCTGGGGCGGGCGGTGTGGATATGGCGAGCTCTGGGCATCAACAGAATGACGGCGTGCAGATGTTCGATGCCGAGTCGGGCGATCCCATGGGCGAGCCGACGCAGCATGCCGCGGCTCCGGCTGGACAGGGGACTGGGGTGGATAGTGGGGTGGGTGGATTGTACTGAGGGGTAGGAAGGTCTTCTTTTTTGAAAAAAAGAAGCAAAAATTTTTACTCGTTTGGGCTCGGCCTTTCCTTTCTCACCACCTTTAGTCGCAAAAGTTTTTTGGTTCTTTTTTTCAAAAAGAACTGCTTTCTTCCTTTTACTGGCAGGTTCCCATGTCGGCCGAATCAGAGCTTCTCCACGAACAGATCAAGCAGTCGGTCGCGCTGCTGAGGAGGCATCTTTGACTGGGATGTCGCGCAGGCTCGTCTCGACGAGCTGAATCATCTGGTCGAGGACCAGAACCTTTGGGAGGACGCCGGCCGCGCCCAGAAGGTGATGCAGGAGCGCAATCACCTGGCGAGCCAGACCGAGGGGCTGGTGAAGCTGGAAACAGACGTAGCCGATGCTGTCGAGCTGATCGAGCTTGGCGAGGCGGAGGGGGATGTCGGTGTTGTTGCAGACGCAATCTCAGCTCTTCGTGCTTATGCGGCAGAGGCGAAGCGGCGGGAGATCGAGAGCCTGTTGGCCGGCGAGGCCGATGGCTACGACAGTTTCCTGGAAATCCATGCGGGTGCTGGCGGGACGGAGGCGCAGGATTGGGCGGAGATGCTTATGCGCATGTATTCGCGCTGGGCGGAGCGGCATGGTTGCAAAGTGGAGATGATGGAGGCCAGCGAGGGCGAGCAGGTCGGGCTGAAATCGGTGACTTTGCAGATCAGCGGGCCGAGTGCTTACGGGTGGCTGAAGACGGAGGCTGGCGTGCATCGGCTGGTGCGGATCAGTCCGTTCGATTCGGCGGCGCGGCGGCAGACGAGTTTCGCGAGCGTCTGGGTTTATCCTGTCGTGGACGACAGCATCGAGATCGAGATACGCGATGCTGATTTGAAGGTGGATACGTTCCGCGCGTCTGGTGCGGGCGGGCAGCACGTGAACAAGACGGAGAGTGCGATCCGGATTACGCATATTCCGACAGGGATTATCGTGGCGTGCCAGACGGACCGCAGTCAGCATCGCAACAGGGCGACGGCGATGACGATGCTGAAGGCGCGCATGTACGAGGCTGAATTGCAGAAGCGCGAGGCGGCGTCTGCCGCGACCGAGGCGGGCAAGACGGATATCGGATGGGGGCACCAGATACGCAGCTATGTTCTGGCGCCGTATCAGTTGGTGAAGGATCTGCGGACCGGGGTGGAGACTGGCAATCCTGGCGCGGTGCTCGATGGCGATCTCGACGCGTTCATGGCGGCGGCGCTGGCGGCGCGGGTGGGAGCGACGCGTAGCGAGGCCTCGGCCAATGCACAGTAGACGCGCATTGTGAGCGTGCGGCAGTCGATCCTCGAAGCGTGCCGGTCGATGGCTGGGCTTGGGCTGAACCAGGGCATGTCGGGGAACATCAGCGTTCGCGATGGCGGACGGATGCTGATTACGCCTTCTGCCACGCCTTACGACCGGATGACGCCTGCAGATATGGCGTCGGTGGCGCTGGGGTCGGGCGAGAGCGAGGGGCCGTTGGCGCCTTCCTCGGAATGGCATTTTCACCACGATATCTATGTGTCGCGGCCGGATGTCGGCGCGATCGTGCATGCGCATCCGACGTTCTGTACGGCGCTTGCGATGGCGCGGCGCGGCATCCCGCCTTGCCATTACATGGTCGCGACGTTCGGCGGGGACGATGTTCGCTGTGCTGGCTATGCGACTTTCGGAACGCCGGCGCTTTCGGCGTTGGTCGTCGAAGCGTTGGAGGACAGGCAGGCTTGTCTGTTGGCCAATCACGGCATGATTGCGTGCGGGCGGGATCTGGCACAGGCGATGTGGCGGGCGGTGGAGCTGGAGGCGGTGGCGAGGCAGTTCCACACGAGTTTGGCGTTTGGCGGACCGGTGCTGCTGACGCCTGAAGAGATGCAGGCCGCAACTGTGAGGTTCCAGTCGTATCGGCCTTAGAGCACTGATGTTGTCGTAAGCCCGGTCCAAACTCCCAAAAGTTTTTTGCTTCTTTTTTTCAAAAAAAGAAGCGCTTGCCTCAGGCTGTCCTCACCAAGGCAAAGTATTCCCCTGATAATCCAAATAGGCCAGCCCAGGCTTGGAACGGCGGCCGGCGATGACGGCCATCATGCCGCGGACGCTGGTGGCGATGGCCACGGGGGCTTGGCCGCCGCCCATTTCGGTGCGGACCCAGCCGGGGTGGAGGAGGACGACAGGGTTGGCTTTGCGTCGCAGGGCGAAGCAGGAGGCGAGCATGTTCAGGGCGGCTTTGCTGGCGCGGTAGAGGTCGACCGAGCCGCCGGCATTGCTGGCGATGCTGCCCAGGATCGAGGTCATGAAGACGACCGTGGCGTGGGGGTCGGTGACGGGGGCCAGCCGGTCGGCCAGGGCTACGGGGCCGGTGGCGTTGGTGAGGAATTCCAGCGCGGCGATGTCGTTCGGGACGTCGGCCAGGGCGGTTTCGCGTTCGGCGTGCATGCCGGCGACGACGAAGAGGAGGTCGAGCTTGGTGCCGGCGAGGGCGTTGGCGAGGGCTTCCCTGTCGGCCGGCGAGGTGACGTCGAGGGTTTCGATGCGGAGGTGGGTGTCGTGGGTGCGGGCGAGCTCGGCGAGTTCGGTGGCGGCGCCCCGGTCGCGGACCGTGGCGACGACGTGCCAGCCCTGTTCCAGGTAGGCACGGGCGAGACCGAGGCCGAGGCCGCGTGAGGCGCCTGCCAGGAGGATCGTGCCGGTTTCAGCCATGGGGCTCTCCTTGGTTTCCAATGTTTGTTCGCCTGGTCAGCGGGCGAGTTCGCGTAGGCTTTCCCTGATCAACGCGTCGAGCGTCGCTGCGTCGCCGAGGCGGGCGACGACGCGGTCCACGACGGGCTGCGCTTCGATCCTGCGATACCCGAGATTGCCAAGCGCTGAAATTGCGTCGGAGGGGACGTTGCCGGCGGCCTGGGGCACCGGGAGGCCGGCGCCTGCGGTGGCTGGCATGCCGACCGCGCGTTCGCGGAGTTCGGTGAGGAGGCGGACGGCGAGCTTAGGTCCGACGCCGGTGACACTCGTCAGGGCCGCGCGGTCGGCGGCGCCGATGGCGCTGACGAGGTCGCGCGGGGAGAGGGCGGAGAGGATGGCCAAGGCCACTTTCGCGCCGACGCCTTGCACGGTAGTGAGCAGGCGGAACCAGTCCCGCTCGGCGCTTTCGGCAAAGCCGTAGAGCAGGATGGCGTCCTCGCGCACCACCGTCTCGATGAGGATGCGTGCGGTGGCGGGTGGCTGCGGCAGGGTCGCCAGGGTGCGGGTGGAGGCCTGGACCAGGTAGCCGACGCCTGCGACATCCACGATGCAGCGGTCCGCTTCCAAAGCTTCAATCCGGCCGGTGAGGAGCGCGATCATGCGGGCCTGCTCATGCGAAGGCGGGCGCCTTCCAGACGTTCAGGCTGGCGCGGCTGTGGGCGTGGCAGATGGCGACGGCGAGCGCGTCCGATGCGTCCGCACGTCGCAGGCCGGCGCCAGGCAGAAGCCGCTGGACCATGAGCGACACCTGCGTCTTGTCTGCGCTGCCGGTGCCTACGACGGCCTTCTTCACCGATTTGGCGCCGTATTCGATGACGGGGATGCCGGCGCGGGCGGGGGCCAGGAGGGCGACGCCGCGGGCGTAACCCAGCTTCAGGGTCGCAGCCCCGTTGCGGTTCACATAGGTCTCCTCGACGGCGGCTTCATCCGGCCGGTGCTCGGCGATGAGCGCGGTCAGCGCCTCGTAGAGGACGCGAAGGCGGTCGGGGACGGGTGTTTCGGAGTCGGTCGCGATGACGCCGTCCGCCAGGTGCTGGAGGCGGTTGCCCGACACCGCGATGATGCCCCAGCCGGTGAAGCGCAGGCCCGGGTCGATGCCGAGAATGCGGGTCATCGAAGACGGGTCATCGAAGGTGGAGGGCCAATCAGGCGGCCGAGAGGCGTTGCAGCACGGCTTCGGGAATGTCGAAGTTGGCATAGACGTTCTGGACGTCGTCGTTGTCCTCCAGCGCGTCGATGAGCTTGAGGACCGACACGGCGCGCTCCTCGTCCAGGGTGACCGTCGTGGAAGGACGCCAGTCGAGCTTGGCCTCTTCTGGGGGGCCGAAGCGGTGCTCGAGGGAATCGCGCACGGCGAAGAAGGCTTCCACGCCGCAGGTGATTTCGTGGCCGCTGTCGTCGCTCTGCACGTCGTCGGCGCCGGCATCGATCGCCGCTTCCAGCATGGCATCGGCGGTGGCGGCCGCGGGCAGGTAGCGGACCACGCCGAGGCGGGCGAACATGAAGCTGACGGCGTTGGTCTCGCCCAGCGCGCCGCCGTATTTGGAGAAGGCGGCCCGAACGTCGGACGCGGTGCGGTTGCGGTTGTCGGTCAGGGTCTCGACGATGACGGCGACGCCGTGCGCGCCATAACCCTCGTAGCGGACCTCGGTGTAGTCGTCGCCGCCACCGGCGCCGGCGGCCTTCTTGATGGCGCGGTCCACGGTGTCGCGTGTCATGTTCGACTTGAAAGCTGCGTTGACGGCGGCGCGCAGGCGCGGGTTCGCGGCCGGATCCGGCAGGCCCGATTTGGCAGAGACGGTGATTTCGCGGATCAGCTTGGCGAACTGGCGCGCGCGGCGGGCATCCTGCGCACCCTTGCGGTGCATGATGTTCTTGAACTGGCTATGGCCTGCCATTGGGGTCCTGCGGTTAGAGGGTGCTTGTCTAGCAGTCCATGGCGTGGGTGCAAAAGGGAGCGGCGGGGCATAGGTAGGGGGAAGCAAGGACTTATTTTTTGAAAAAAAGAAGCAAAAAACTTTTGGACCTTTAAGCCGGGCGTTCCCACGATCCCGGTCCCACATCGCAAAAGTTTTTTGGTTCTTTTTTTCAAAAAAGAACTGCTGTCTTCCTTATTTTCCGAGGCCACAATGACCGAATTCCTGAACCACCTGGCACAAGCGTTGCTGATGGCAACTGGCATGTTCTGGCAGGTTGGCTGGAGCCTGGTGCTGGGGTTTGTCATCTCGGCGGTGCTGCAGGCGGTGGTTTCGGCGGATGGCCTGGCGTCGGTGCTTGGGCGCAGCGGGTTCAGGGAGGTTGCTCTGGCGACGGTGGCGGGGGCGGCGAGTTCGAGCTGCTCCTATGCGTCGGCTTCGGTGAGCCGGACCTTGTTTCAGAAGGGCGCGGCGCTGGTGCCTGCGCTGGCGTTCATCTTTGCCTCGACCAACCTCGTGGCCGAAATGGGCATCGTTATCTATCTGCTGATGGGCTGGCGGTTCGTGGCGGGCGAGTGGATCGGCGGCGTGGTGCTGATCGGGGTGATGAGCCTGCTGGTTCGGCTGACCTACCCGGCGCGGCTGGTGGAGGAGGCGCGGCACAGGGTGCAGGCGGGTGCGGGGCATGACCATGGCGCCACGGCAGCAACGGGTGGCTCGCTGTGGGAGAAGCTGCGGCGGCGGGAGACGTGGGTGTCGGTGGCGCAGAGCTTCGTCATGGACTGGTCGATGCTGTGGAAGGACATCGTGCTGGGATTTCTGATCGCCGGAGCGCTGGCGGTTTTCGTGCCGGACAGCGTGTGGCAGGCGCTGTTCGTGAAGGGGGCGAGCCCCTGGGTGATGGCGCCGGCGAATGCGCTGCTGGGGCCCGTCGTGGCGATGCTGTCGTTCGTCTGCTCGATCGGCAACGTTCCGATGGCGGCGGTTTTGTGGGGGTCGGGCGTGAGTTTCGGCGGGGTGCTGGCCTTCCTGTATGCCGATCTGATCGTGTTGCCGCTGCTGGATGTTTACCGGCGCTACTACGGCTGGAAGATGGCGGCCTACATCGGCGCGGTGTTCTACGCGACGATGGTGGTTTCGGCCCTGCTAATGGATGCGGCGTTCAGCGCGCTGGGGCTGGTGCCGCAAAGCCGGCCAAACATGCATGCCGCCATGGTGCAGTTTTCGGTGAATTATACTTTCTGGCTCAACCTGGTGTTTGCCGGAATTGCCTTGGCCCTGTTCGTGGTCGCGCGGCGGCAGCCGATGAAAATGAGCCACTGCGCGCATCATGGGCATGCTCACTAGGGGCAAACGCATCAGGGATCCTGCGCGTGAGCCAAGGCTCCGGATGAACTCGGGGTCATGACGTGGTGTTCACAGCATGGTCAAGGCCAGGTTCAGCTTCGTGCCATATATGCATCAGGCAAGCGGTATCGGCCGTTCCCAACCCATCCATCGGAGTGATCCATGAGCAACCAGTTCCAGCATAGACCGTGGCGCAAGACTTTTGCGGCGACGCTGCTTGCCGGCACCGCCGCCGTGGCGCTGTCGTTTGGCGCGGGGCCGCAGGCGAGCGCCCAGGATACGTCGCCCAAGCCGGGCGCCATTCAGCCGCAGGCGCCGGCGCAGAAGCTGCCGGATTTCGTGGGCCTCGTGCATGAGGTGAAGCCGGCGGTGGTCTCCATCACCAGCAAGATGCAGGATGACGAGCAGGAAGGCGGCCAGGGGTTCGGCGGCCAGCAGTTCGGTCAGGGGCAGCAGCAGATGCCGTTCCCCTTCCCTTTCCCGTTCATGCAGCAGATGCCGCAGCATAAGCGCGCGGTTGAGGCGCGCGGATCGGGCTTCATCATCGATCCCTCGGGAACGATCGTCACCAACAACCATGTCGTTCGCAATGCGACGTCGGTCAGCGTGACGATGGATGACGGCACGGTGCTGCCGGCGAAGGTCATCGGGCGCGATCCGCGTTCGGATCTTGCCGTGCTACGCGTGAAATCCTCGCACAAGCTGCCGTTCATCAATCTGGGCGATAGCAGCACGGTGGAGCCTGGGCAGTGGGTGGTGGCCGTGGGCAACCCGTTCGGGCTCGGCGGGACGGTGACGGCGGGTATCGTCTCGGCACGCGGCCGCGATATCGGCGAAGGCCCTTACGACAGCTTCATCCAGATCGATGCGCCGATTAATCCGGGCAATTCGGGCGGGCCGTTGTTTACGCAGGACGGCAACGTGATCGGCGTGAATAGCGCCATCATCTCGCCTTCGGGCGGCGGCAGCGTGGGCATCGGCTTTGCCATTCCGTCGAACACGGTGAAAAGCGTGGTCGCGCAGATCGAAAAGACCGGCCATGTGACGCGCGGGTATATCGGCGTGCAGGCGCAAGCAGTGACCGCAACGATGGCGAGCGCACTGCATCTGCCGGCTTCAGAGGGCGACGAGCGTGGCGCGCTGATTGCCAGCGTGGAGCAGGATACGCCTGCGGCGCATGCGGGGCTTCAGCCTGGCGACGTGATCACGGCAGTCGATGGGCATCACATCGGCAGCAACCGCGAACTGGCGATTTCCATTTCGCAGATCATCCCGGGCACCAAGGTGCCGCTGGATGTGTTCCGCAGCGGCAAGCTGCAGAAACTCGAGGTGACGGTTGCGACTTTGCCGAGCGACGGCGGTGCGTCGCATAGCCCGAACGCGGGGACGGCCGGGCTTGGCGTGGCGCTTTCCGGCATTACGCCGCAGCTTCGCCAGCAACTCGAGCTGCCGGATGGCCAGCGTGGCGCCGTGATTACCGAAGTGAAGCCAGGATCGGTTGCGGACCAGGCCGGGTTGCAGCAGGGCGACGTGATTACCGGCGTTGGTGATCATGAGATCAACGGCACCGCCGATGCGGCGCGCGCCATCAAGGAAGGGATGAAGGGCGACCAGGCTTTGGCGCTGCGTATCCTGCGAAATGGCGAGCCGGCCTTCGTAGCTGTTTCTCCTGCTCCTGCCGATGGCGGGAAGAGTGGTGGTGATGACGATAGCGGCAATGGGTAGGAAGTCAGCGCGTTCTTTTTGAAAAAAGAACCAAAAACTTTTTGCTTGTTTGGGCCGGGCGTGGGGACATGCCCGGCCTTTTGCTGCCACGTTGGTGACACGTGGCTTCTGTGCGTAAGTGCAACCAGTTACTCTCTTGATCGAGGGCTTATTGGTGGCTTCAACGCCTGGCGGCTTCACCATAGATGACGCTGGAGGACGCCACATCCTTGACGGCGATGCGACAGGCGGAGGTAACCGCGCTGGTGCGGCTCATGGCAAGAGCGAAATTCCAAGCTCCTAGCCGGATAGCATGATCCTCGCCATGATCACTGCGGTTGCCAATGATCCTGCGTCCAAGGTGATCCCAGGCCGCTCGGGGCGCTTGATTATAGTAGGAACAAGGCAAGGTGTTTGTATTAAGGTGGTTGTGGAACCGGTTACCCGGGTGATCGTCACCGGCTTTCCCGTTAAATGAAGGTCGGGAGCCCTTTGGAGGCTGTTATGGCCGACACTGGTTTGTTCGTGTCGAACGTAGAGACGAAGTTGAGACATCTTCTTGATGAACAGGGCTCTATCCTGTCTTCAGAAGAGGCTGCCGAGGTCGAGGCTTTTCGCGACGCTCGTGAGTATGGGCTGGCGCTGGAGACATTCGCTGCCATTCTCGACGAAGGCGACAAACCGTTCTCCGTCATGACCTTTATAGCCATGGAAGATCTGGCCAGGCAGATGCAGATTGCCGATGGTCCACCATTGACAGCTTTGCGGGCCAAGCAACTGTCAAGATCGAAGCAATAGCAGCGAACATCCTCCATCAAAGCCCCTGCCCTACTTACACTCTAAGTAGCAAAAGCTTTTTGCTTCTTTTTTTCAAAAAAGAAGCGCTTGCCTACTCCCTGCTATCCAGGTTTCCAAAACCTGAAGTTCGCTGCCTAGTAGAACAAAATCGGCGGCTTGTCCGGCTGCGAGTGAGCCACGTGTCGTGTTCGTGCGCAGCAGCGAGGATGGCGTTTGTGATGCCATGGCGAGGGCTGTCTCGAGGCTGGCGCCCAGCATGGACACGGTGTTGCGGACGGCGGTGGCCATGTCGAGGTCCGAGCCTGCGAGGGTGCCTGAGGGGTCGCGGCAGATGCCGTCGCGGACGGTGATATGTTTGCCTTGCAGGGTGAAATCCTTGGGCGTGGCGCCGACGCTTGGCATGGCGTCTGTCACCAGCACGAAACGGCCGGGGCTTCGGGTGCGCAGGGCGAGGCTGAGGACGGCGGGGTGGACGTGGTGGCCGTCGGCGATGATGCCGCACCAGGCTTGGCTTTCGAGGGCGGCGCCGACCAGGCCCGGGGCTCGGCTGGTGAGGGGGGACATAGCGTTGAAGAGGTGGGTGACGCTGGTGGCGCCGGCGGCGAAGGCTGCGCGGGCGGTGTCGTAGTCCGCGTCGGTGTGGCCTAGCGAGACGATGACGCCGGCGTTGACGAGGCGGCGGATCATGGTGGGGGAGGCGGCTTCGGGCGCCAGGGTGACCAGGGTCACGCCGTGGCGGAGGGAGGTCAGGAGGTTGAGGCCTGCTTCGTCCAGGGTGCGGAATTTGGTGGCGTCGTGCACGCCGCGGCGGGCTGGGGCGAGGTAGGGGCCTTCGAGGTGGATGCCCAGGACGCCTGGAATGCCGGCTTCGATAGCTTGTTCGACGGCGCGCATGGCGCGGTTCATGACGTCCAGGCCGTCGCTGATGAGGGTGGGGAGGAAGCCTGTTGTGCCATAGGCGCGGTGCGCGCGGCCGATGGCGGCAATGCCTTCGATTGTGGGTTGGTCGTTGAAGAGGATTCCGCCGCCGCCGTTCACCTGGACGTCGATGAAGCCTGGGGCGAGGAGGTTTCCGCCTAGGGGTTCGGGGACGGCGTGATGGTGCACGTCGGTTTCGGGAACGATTGCTTCGATGCGGCCGCGGCGGACCAGGAGGGCGTGGCCGGAAAGCAGGCCTTCCGGGGTCAGGAGGCGGCCGCCGGTGAAGGCGCGCAACGGCTCAGGCAGGTCGGTGGACAGAGGCGGCCTCACGTGGCGGCTGGGCATCGCAGCTTATGGCACGGGCGGCGCACTTCGGCACGGTTGTGCTGTTGGACACTGTGCGGAAAGGCTGGCTACCGCTAATGCAGGTGCGCCGTTCGCTGGAGGATGACCTTGGCCGCCAACACGATTTCCGCCCTCATCGCCCACGGTGGGGATTCCACTCCCGCCATTTCGGCGCCGGGCCGACCGCCTCTTACGTATGGCGCGCTGCGGGCGTTGGTTTCGCGCACCGTTGCCGATCTGAACGCGATGGGCATTGGGCGGAACGACAGGGTGGGGATCGTGCTGCCGAACGGTCCGGAGATGGCGGCGGCTTTCGTGGCGATCGGGGCGGGGGCGACGACGGCGCCGCTCAACCCGGCCTACAAGACGGAGGAGCTGGATTTTTATCTCTCCGACCTGAACAGCCGTGCGCTTGTGGTGCAGGCGGGTGTCGAAGGACCGGCGCGTGCGGCCGCGGCGGCACGGGGCATTCCGGTGATCGAGCTGGTGCCCGGCGAGGCGGGTGCCGGCGATTTCACCCTGGCGCCTGCAAGCCCGTTGACCGGCACGCCTGCGCACGGCGGCATGGCGGAAGCGGGCGATGTGGCGCTGGTGCTGCATACGTCGGGCACGACGTCGCGGCCGAAGATCGTGCCGCTGAGCCAGGGGAATGTGACGGCGTCGGCTGCCAATATCGCGGCGAGCCTGGCACTGACGGACGAAGATTCGTGCCTGAACATGATGCCGTTGTTTCATATCCATGGCCTGATCGCTGCAACGTTGGCGAGCTTGTCGGTGGGTGGGTCGGTGTTTTGCACGCCGGGTTTCAATGCGTTCCGGTTCTTTGCCTGGCTCGAGGAGGCAAGGCCGAGCTGGTATACGGCGGTGCCGACGATGCACCAGGCGATCCTCCCGCTGGCCGCGCGCAACGCGGCCGGAATCAAGGCCTCGCGGTTGCGCTTTATCAGGTCTTCTTCCGCGTCGTTGCCGCCGCAGGTGATGGTGGCGCTGGAGGAGGCGTTCGGCGTGCCGGTGATCGAGGCTTACGGCATGACGGAAGCGTCGCATCAGATGTGCGCGAACCCGCTGCCGCCGCGGGCGCGCTATCCTGGTTCGGTGGGCGTCGCCGCCGGGCCTGAAGTGGCGGTGATGGATGCCGACGGCGCCATCCTGCCTGCGGGCAGTTTGGGTGAGATCGTCATACGCGGCGCCAACGTCACTGCGGGATACGAGAACAATCCGAAGGCTAATGCGGAGAACTTCACCGGCGGCTGGTTCCGGACGGGCGATCAGGGGATCATCGACACGGAGGGTTATCTTCGGCTGACGGGACGGTTGAAGGAGCTGATCATACGCGGCGGCGAGAACATCAGTCCGCTGGAGGTGGATGCCATTCTCATGGATCATCCGGCGGTGGCGCAGTGCCTGGCTTTCGCTGTGCCGCACGAGAAGCTTGGCGAAGAGGTGGGTGCGGCGATCGTGCTGCGCGAGGGCGAATCGGCGACGGAGCACGAGTTGCGCGACTTCGCGGCGACACGCTTGGCCGCTTACAAGGTGCCGCGGCGGATTGTGTTCCTGGAGGAAATTCCCAAGGGGGCGACTGGAAAGTTGCAGCGCATAGGGCTCGCACAGAAGCTGGGGCTTGGCTGATGCGCGTTGGGATATTCGGCGCCGGCGCCATCGGCGGGCTGATGGCGGCGCGGCTGGCGAAAGCCGGCGCCGATGTCACCGTTGTGGCGCGTGGGCCGCATCTCGCTGCCATGCAGGCCAACGGCATCACGCTGCGTAGCGGCGGCGAAGCGTTCACCGTGCGGCCGCGCTGCGTGGCGGATGCGGGCGAGGCCGGCATCCAGGATTATGTCGTGGTCACGCTGAAGGCGCATGGGTTGCCTGGCGCCGCGCCGCAGATCGCGCGCATGATGGGGCCGGAGAGCGCGCTGGTGACCGGCATCAATGGCGTGCCCTATTGGTATTTCCATGGCCTGGACGGCGCTTTCGGCGACCGCACCGTCGAGTCCGTCGATCCAGGCGGCGTCGTGTCCAGGATCCTGCCGCCGTCGTGCGCCATCGGGTGCGTGGTTTATCCGGCCGCCGAAGTCGTCGAGCCAGGCATCATCGAGCACGGTTATGGCGACCGCTTCACGCTCGGGGAACCGGACGGCACGCGGAGCCCGCGTATCGAAAGGTTGAGCACTGCGCTCATAGAAGCCGGCTTCAAGGCACCGATCAGGCCGCGCCTACGCGACGAGATCTGGGTGAAGCTGTGGGGAAACATGGCGTTCAATCCGGTGTCGGCGCTCACGGGCGCCACCCTCGTAAGGCTGGCGGAAGAACCTTCGCTGCGCGCGCTCATACGCGCGCTGATGGTGGAAGGCCGTGCCGTCGGTGAAGCGCTCGGGATCAAGTTCGGCATAGACGTGGACAAGCGAATTGCGGGCGCCGCCGAAGTGGGCGAGCACAAGACATCCATGCTGCAGGACCTGGAACGCGGGCGGCCGATGGAAATCGATGCTCTGCTTGGGGCGGTCGTGGAGCTGGGAGAGCTGGTGGGACAGGAGATGCCTACTGCGCGGACTGTGCTGGCTCTCGTGCGGGAGCGGGGGCGGCAGGCTGGGTGTTATGGGTAGGGTAAGGCAAGGACTTCTTTTTTGAAAAAAAGAAGCAAAAAACTTTTACGCTGTGGGACCGAGATCGTGACGCTTGCCCAGCCTACAGGTCAAAAAGTTTTTTGGTTCTTTTTCTCAAAAAAGAACATGCTTCCTGCCTAGCATCCGCTACACCGCGGCGCTGACCTGTTCCATGGCAATCGCCGTGGTTCTGCGTTGGCACGACCTCCTGTCATGGCCGCTGACGTTCGACGAAGGCGCGACCTGGTATTTTGCGCATCTTCCGTTCGGCGCTCTCTGGGGGCCGCGGGCGGTGCTCGAGACCAACCCGCCGCTTTTCTACGGGCTGGAGCATGTTGTGCTCAGCTTTGGCGGGGGTCCCGGCACGTTGCGCCTGGCGTCTGCGTTGGCGGGCGTGCTTTACGTGCCTGTGGCGGCGGCGATTGCGGCCTCGCTAGGCGGCGCCGGTGCGGGTGCGCTGGCGGCGGTTTTGGTTGCGACATCGCCGGTTTGCATAGGCGCGAGCCAGGATGCGCGGACCTATGCATTGCTGACCCTGGCGGCGCTTTCAGCGATCCTTGCCACGTTGCGGCTGCTGGCGGCTTACGGATCGCCGGCGCCGGTTCGCGCCGGGACGCGGCGCTGGTGGGTGCTTTACGTCGTTGCATCTATCGCCGCGATCTATCTGCACAATACGGCCGTGCTGATGGTGGCGGCGCTGAATTTGGTGGCGGTCGTGAGCGCAACACGCCGGACGGCGTGGCGGCGTGCTTTCGTCGCGGACTGGATCACGGCGAATGCCATCGTGGCGATGGCTTACGCGCTGTGGGTGCCTGTCGTGATCTTCCAGACGCGCCATACGCTGGCAAATTTTTGGCTGACGGTGCCGTCGCTCACGGACCTGCGTTACGCGGTCCTGAACGTTTACGCCGAGCCGGATGTTCGCGTGCTGCAGCCGATGGCGGACCTGCTGATCCTTGCTGTCGGGATGTGGGGCGTTCTCTCGTTGGCGAAGCGGCGTGCGGCGCTGGGGCTTGGCATTTTCGTCATCCTGGGCGTGCCGGCGGTGACCTGGCTGATCAGCCAGTGGCGGCCGATTATGAATGGCAAGACGCTGCTCTGGCTCGCACCGGTTTTCCTCGTTTTCGTGGCTGTCGGTTGCCTGCGCACCAGGCGTTTGGCCTGGCCTTTGGCGGCCCTACTCGTCGCGGTGCAGGCGGTTGGCTGCGTGGGTCATTTTCACAACAGGTGGGACGAGGCGTTTCCTGAAGTTGCCGCCGTGCTGGCGCGGGAAGTTCGGGTTGGGGACGCGATCTATATCGATCCGCCGTCACAAGAGGTGCTTCTGGATCTTTATGGGTGGCCTAAGGCGAAGCTCAGACTTTTTGCGCCGCCGGGACCGGATCCCTGGTTTGAAGACCCTGATATTTCCGAGAATATGGACGGCCTCGCCGACGCACCACGCGTCTGGGTTCTCACGCGCGGGAAGCCGGCTGAGCAGAGGGCTATTGCGCTTGCATTGCCGGGTTCGTTGCAGGCCGAGGATCTGCGCTTTGGTCATGGGATGCTGCGTAATGCGGCTTTGCGGAATTTGGAGTTGGTGCTGCTTGTCAGGAAGTAAGCGCGTTCTTTTTTGAAAAAAAGAACCAAAAAACTTTTGTGGATTTGGGCCGGGCTTGCTTCGCGATCTCGGTCCCACAGGCCAGAAGTTTTTGGCTTCTTTTTACTTTCCCTTACAGGCCGGCAATGGGCCCTCGCGATGAATGCCGTGCCATGCCAGCACGCTGTCCACCAGGAAAGCGATAAGGGCGATGACCGTGCAGCCGAGGGCGATGCCGAACATGGCGAAGAGCCAGCTTGCGATGGCGGCGTCGCGCATGCCGCCCAGGAAGAGGACGAAAGCGGCGCCACAGGTGGCGGCCCCGCCGATGGCGCCGCCTATGACGGAGATGTCGAGCACGAGGCGGCGGCGCTGCAGGCGTATCAGGTGACGGGTGAGTTTGCTGCGCGCGTGCGGGTTTTGCTCGGCTTTCAGGAGTTCGAAGGCGTGCTCGGTATGATCCGAGACACGGGCCAGGCGTGTGTTGAAGACGTTGAGCAGGGTGCCGATGCCTGAGAGCAGGAACACCGGCGTGAGGGCGACCTGGATGACGTGGGCGATGGATTCGACGCCGACTGCCGGTTCGAAACCTGGGAGGGGGCTAGCCATGCGGGGCGGTTCTTTCGGTGCCTGCCAGGAATGGGAATCTGTCGCGCAGGGAGCGGGCGCAGGTGGTGGCGGACGGTAGATCGGCCGCGAGGGTTGCGGGAGCGTTGCCTGCCAGGACGAGGATGCGGTCGGCGGTTTCCAGCGCCTGGTCGAGGTCGTGTGTGGCGATGATGACGGTGGCGCCCAGTGCGCGGGCCTGGGCGGCGACGCTTTGCGAGAGGCTGGCGGCGAGTGCCGGGTCCAGCGAGGCGAAGGGTTCGTCGAGGATGAGGAGCGAGGGGCGTACGGCCAGTGCGCGGGCGATGGCGACGCGCCGGGCCATGCCGAGGGAGAGTTGTTTGGGGGTGTGGCCGGCGATGGCGGGGAGGCCGATGCCGGTGAGGAGGGACTGAATTTCGGCGTCTGTCAGGGTGGGTTCGGCGAAGCGGAGGTTGGCGGCGACATCCATCCAGGGGAGCAGGCGCGGGTCCTGGAACACCGCGCCGATGCGGCCCCCGGGCCGCTGGATGGTGCCGGTGAAGGCTGTGTCCAGGCCCAGGATGATGCGCAGGGCGGTGGTTTTGCCTGTGCCGGAAGGGGCCAGGAGGGCGAGCACTTCGCCTGCGGCGGCTTCGAAACCGATGGCCTCGAGCACCGGTTTTGCGCCGAAGCCCTTGGCCTTGATGGCGACTTGGAGGGCGGTCATCGCCAGGCGCTGGCGCGTCGTTCGGCGGGCTGGAGGAACAGCGTCTCGAAGCCGAGCATGACGAGAGCGAAAACCAGGCCGTAGGCGATGATGCCGGTGACGTCGAAGCTTTGGAACAGCAGGTTCAGCTCGAAGCCGACGCCGTTCGGGCGGCCGAGGAGTTCGACGATGAGGACGATCTTCCAGGTCACGGAGAGGCCGCTGCGGGCGGCGGCGGCCAGGTAGGGCGCCATCTGGGGGAGCAGGATGCGCCGCCAGGTGCGCAGGCGGGGGATGGCGAAGGCCTGGGCGAGTTCGTCGTAGCCGGGATCTAGCGCGCGGGCGCCTTCGCGGACGGTGACGACGACGGTGGGGATTTTGGAGAGGGCGACGGCGAGGATGGCGGCGGCTTCGTTCAGGCCGACCCAGATGTAGACGAGGATGACGACCACGAGGACCGGCAGGTTCAGGGCGATCACCAGCCAGGGGTCGATGAGCGCGTCGGCCGAGCGGGACCGGCCGGTGAGCATGCCGATGGCGATGCCGATGATCATGGAGATGATGAAGGCGGCGGCGACGCGAGCCAGGGTGATGGCGATGGCGGGAGGCAGGGCGCCGCCCAGGGCCTCGTGCCAGGTGAAGAGGGCGACCGCGAGCGGGCCAGGGAAGCGGCCGGGGTCCTGGGCGAGCCAGGCGGCCGAATACCAGAGAGCGATCAGGAGGAGGATGGAGGCGGCGCGGGCGGTTCCGGCGAGAGCTAGCCTTCCTTCAACCGGCATCAGCCACTTGCCAGAACACGCCGGGCGGCAGCTTGGGGCCGGCGCCGCCCGGGCCATGGGAGGCGATCAGCGCCTCGATCTGCTGGGCCTGGGCCTGCAACGCGGCAGGGGTGGGGTGGGCGATGCCGGCGATGAAGCGGCGGCGGAGGTTCTCGAAAAGTGCGTCGGTAGGGGCCTTCATCAGGGGGCGGATGCTTGCCCATTCTGCCGGGGTGTTGGCGAGGATGGCGACTGCGGCATCGGCGGCGGCGAAAAACCCGTCCAGTGCGGCGCGGTTCGCGGCGGCCCATTGATCGTCGAAGACGAAGCCCACGAGGACGGGCGCTTGCGTGATGCCGAGCGTGCCGGCGCATTCGGCGACCGAAATGGCTTCGCGTTCGCCCTGGCTTTCGAGGCGGGCTGCAAAATTCCAGAAGGTGAGAAGTGCGTCGAGGTCGCCGTGCGCCTGCATCGCTTCGAGCAGGGGCGGCGCGCCGTAGGAGAGGGTGGCTTCGCGGGCGAGGTCGATGCCCTGGCGGCGGCCGGCGGCCTGGATGAGGAGCCAGGATTTGTCGGCGGGGCCGCCGGCGACGCCCAGGCGGAGGCCTTTGAGGTCCGCCAGCCGATGCACCGGGGAGGCTGCGGGAACGACGATGCCGCCGAGGCTGCTGCTGGGGCCGGCGGCGAAGCAGAGGTGGCCGCCGTGCAGGCGCTGGGCTGCGACGAATGGCCAGTCCGATACCGCGATGTCCACGGCATGGCCGAGAAGCGCGACCTTGCCTGCTTCGGTGTTGGCGATCTTCTGGGTTTGCAACGAGAAGCCGTGCGCCTGGTCCAGGTGGTGGCGGGCGATGACATCGGCGATCCATTGCACGGAGCCGAACGGCAGGATGCCGAGGCGTATCGTGGGGAGGGCTGCCGCGCGCGCGCCGGCGATGGGGGAGACAAGCAGGCCGGCGAGGATGGCTCGGCGCGGCAGGGCGATGCTGTCGCCGATCGGATGAGTGTCGTTCATTCTGCCCAAGCTTGATGTTTTGCAGTGCAGCAAAGGCCGAAAAGGCAACGCTTCGGCGCCTTGGCCTTACGCTGTGGCGCGGCGCTGCTCAAGTCACCCCTTGCGGTAGGCCCTGCCCTCTTGGACAGTGGAGGCTGCTGAAAAGAAAAAGTCTTTCGGGAGTGTGGATGGCCGACAGCGACGATCTCGACGCGTGGCGGGAACAGGTGGCGCGGTTCGAGGCGGAGGTGGGGCGGGCGGTGATCGGCCAGGCCCGCGTGATACGCATGCTGGCGATCGCGATCCTCTCGCGCGGGCATGTGTTGCTGGAAGGCGATGTCGGCGTCGGCAAGACGACGCTTCTGCGCAGCGTAGCGCGTGCGCTGGGCGGACCCTACGAGCGGGTGGAAGGCACCATCGATCTGATGCCTGCTGACCTGGTCTATAACGCTTCGATCAGCGAGGAAGGCAGGCCGCGGCTCGATCCCGGGCCGGTGCTGCGGCATGGGGCGGAGCTGGCGATCTTCTTTTTCAACGAGATCAACCGTGCGCGGCCGCAGGTGCATGCGTTGCTGTTGCGGCTGATGGCGGAGCGCAGCGTGACGGCGTTCAACCGCGAACTCTCGTTGCCGCATCTTCTGGTGTTTGCAGACCGAAACAGGCTGGAACGTGAAGAGACGTTCGAGCTGCCGGCGGCGGCGCGCGACCGGTTCTTTATGGAAATCGGGGTGGAGACGCCTGCCGATGCCGATATTTGCCGGCAATTGATTTTCGACACGCGCTTCCACGATGTGGATGCGCTCGTTGGCGAAGTCACGCCAGGCGTGCTCGATTACCGGGCGCTGAGCGCGCTCGGCCCGCGCATTCAGCGCGCGGTGCATGCGAGCGATCATTTGCAGAGCTACCTGGTTTCGATCTGGCAGGCGTTGCGAAAACCAGCTGCGGCCGGGCTGGTGATTGCGGGCGTGGATATGGAGAGGCTGGTGCAAGGCGGCGCCAGCCCGCGTGGCGTGAGCTTCCTGATGCGTGCGGCGCGCGTGCATGCGTGGCTTGCGGGACGGACGATGGTGGTGCCGGAGGATGTGCGCGCGGTGTTCCCCGAAGTGATGTCGCACCGCATCTTCCTCGACCCGATCTACGAAAGCCGGTCGGAGACGCTGGTACGCGAGTTGCGGCGGCAGGTTTTCGAAAGGGTCCCTGCCCCGTGACTGCGGCCGCCGGGGATTTGTCGTTCGAGGATGGGGCTTATCTGGATTATCACGTGCGCTGGCGCGCCGGCGATACACGGCCGGGCAAACATGCGGCGCGCCAGAGCGGATCGGGCGGGAATTTCAGGAACTACCGCCCCTTCTGGCAATTGCCCGACGCGCGGCATATCGACGTGCGGCGTTCGATTGTCGATCCATCCGGTGATGTCGTAGTCAGGCAGATGGAGCAGCGCAGCAGCATCAGCCTGGTGCTGGCAGCGGATGTCTCTCGTTCGATGGCGCCGGGCGCCGCGCGTTCGAGCCTCGCCGCTGTTTCGCGGCTTGCACAGGCGGCTGCGAAGTCGGCGTTGCGGGCAGGCGATGCGTTCGGGTTCGTGGCATTCGATCGTGCGCTGCGCGAGGAACTCACGTTCGCGCCGACGCGCAGGAAGTCGCTGGTGCGCGCGCTCGATGACAGGCTGGATGGCTTCGAGCCGGACGGCAGAAGTGCGACAGGCATTCTCGATGTGCCTGCAGCCCTTCCCTCGCGCCGGTGCCTGCTTCTGCTGGCTTCGGATTTCCTGATGCCGCTCGATGTTCTGGAGCGTGCGTTGCAGGCGCTGGACCGTCATGATGTGGCGCCGATCGTGCTCGGTGGCGTCTCTGAGCTTTCGCTGCCGCGTGCGGGACTTTTGCGTGTGCGGGATGTGGAGACGGGCGGCACCCGGCTGCTGCTGATGCGGCCGGCATTGCACCGGCGGTGGCGTGCGGCTGCGGCGGAGCGGGCGCAGGCGTTGACGGCTTTGTTCGCGCGTTATGGGCGGCGGGCGTTTTATGCAGGGGCTGGGGAGATCGATATCGGCGCGGTTTCGCAGCATCTTGTGGGGCTGTGATGGAGGGAGGGAGGAAGGACTTCTTTTTTGAACAAAAGAAGCAGAAAACTTTTGCGACGTGGGACCGAGATCGTGGAAAGGCCCAGCCCAAGGTCCAAAAGTTTTTTGGTTCTTTTTTACAAAAAAGAACTACTTTCTTCCTTGTTTTGTATGTCGTAGTGTCTCCCGCCCGCGCACAGGTCTTATCCGTTGTATTACATACGCCATCGAGAGACTTTGGATATTTTGTAGGCGATTTTCTGGTCAGCACGGCCGTGATTACAGTGGGGCCGGACACGGTTCTGGATGCGCGGTCGCTGCCTTCGGCGGGGCCGGTGACGAGTTCTACCGATCTGCGCCGGATCGATGTTTCGGAGGCTTCGGCGGCGGATGGGCGGATCGTCACGTTGCGTGCGGAGTATCAGACTTTCTCTGCGCCGGAGGAGGTTTCGCAGGTATCGGTGCCTGGGTATCAGCTTGCTTTCATGAAGGGTGGGGCTCGGCTGACGGCGACTGTGCCGGGGTTTACTTTTGCGGCTTCGCCTTTCAGGCATGATCTGACGCCGATCGTGGATCTTGGGGTTTTGCGGCCGGATCATGGGGTGGGTGCTGTCGATGTTGCCTGGCCGCGGCTGGAGATCATCGGCGGCGGCATCGTTGCAGTGCTTGCTGTATTGGGTTTGGTGGCGAGTGGGGGTGGGTTGCCCTGGCGGCGGCGGAATGCGCCTTTTGCCCGGGCTGCGCGGCAGATCAGGGCGGCTGGTGCCGGACGCGAGGCGCTTCTCGCTTTGCATCGCGCGCTGGATGCGACGGCGGGTGAGCGGGTGCTTGCCGATGATCTCGAGGGATTTCTGCAGCGGCATCGGCGTTTCGCCAGGTTGCGGGATGAGCTGAAGGAATTCTTCGCGGTCTCACGAGAGAGTTTCTTTGGTGACCGGGACGGCGACTTGGGTGGGCAAGGAGATCGGCTGGTTCGTTTATCACGCGCACTCGCCCGTGCGGAGCGAGGGCGGTGAATTTGGCGCTCGATCACCCTTGGGCTTTGGTGCTGCTGGTTTGTTGCATTCCGCCGCTGTTCGGTCTTGGCGCGCGCTGGTTTGGTTTCCCTTCGCTTTTGGCGACCCCCCGGGACTCGGTATCGGGTTTGCTCGACTGGGTGTTGCGGCTGCTGGCTGCTGCTCCGATCGCGTTGCTTGCGTTCGGCCTGGCCGGTTTGCATGAGGGACAGCAGGTGGTGCAGCGGACCGGGCAAGGCGCGCACATCGTGGTGGTGCTCGACCGCAGCCTGAGCATGGACGAGGCTTTTGCGATACGCGGCGAGAAGGCGCACGAGACGAAAACCGCTGCTGCGGCAAGGCTGCTTGCCGATTTCTTTGCGCATCGGCCGCATGACGAGTTCGGACTGGTGGCGTTTTCCACGTCGCCGATACAGGCCATGCCGTTGACGGCGCACAGGGCTGCGGTGGCGGCGGCCATTGCGGCCATGCGTCAGAAGGCGTTGGCGAATACGGAGATTGGGGCTGCGATTGCTATCGGGCTGATGCAGTTTCAGCGGGATACGCCGGGTGCCGCGCGTGCACTTTTGCTGATTTCCGATGGGGCGGGCGCCATTCCGGAGCAGACGCGTGACTATATCCGGGCGCAGATGACGCTGCAGGGGGCGCATCTCTATTATCTGTACCTGCGCGCGGGCGACGATCCTCCTCTTGTGGAAGATCTTGGCGGCAGCGTCGATCTCACGCGGCCGTCTGGGCTCGACGCGTTCTTTCGCCGGCTTGGCGGCGTTTATGCGGGGTTCGAGGCACGTGACCCTGATGCGGCTGAAGCGGCAGCGCGGCGGATCGATGCGCTGGAGACACGGCCAGTCGTTTACCACGAGACATTGCCGCGCGTGGATCTGGATTTCGCCTGCTACGAGGCTGCGGCGCTTTGCCTGGCGCTGAGCCTGCTCGCGCAACTGGCCGAGCGGAGGGTGACGGCTTGAGACGGATCACGAGAGTTCTCGGGCCGCTGCTGGCAGTGGTGGCGCTTGCAGCGGCGGCCGTGGCGTGTTTCGGGGCGATCTCGCTTTGGAAAGGGCTCGCGGACAACAGCAGGATCGTGGCGCTTGCGCACGGCCGTGACGAGGCTGGCGCCGGCGATGCGGATGGCCCGGTGCTCGCCGCGCGCGCGTTGCTTCTGCTGAAGCAGGGCAAGACCGACGAGGTGAAGGCCATGACCGAACATATGGGCGCGCCGGGGCTTGCTCCCTGGCGTGCACTGGTTCTTTACGATCTGGGGAACGACAGCCTGAAGCTGGCGATGCAGATCTACATGCAGGTGCCGCTCAGACAGGTGAAGCCGCTCATCAATGCGGCCAAGGCCAATTACCGGCAATCGCTGCAGCTCGATCCGAGCAACTGGGACTGCCGCTATAATTTCGCCATTGCGTCCACGGTGATACGCGATACGGAAACGACAAATCCCATGCTCGGCGCACAGATGTCGCACGACAAGGCGGCGTGGCCCGATATACCTGGCGCACCGAACGGGATGCCGTGATGGCGTTTTTCGATCCGCGGTTCGCGTGCCGTATCGTTGCCTTGATCGTTCTGCTTGCCGCGCTCGTCGTGCCTCCTATCCAGGTTTCGCGCGCGGTTTACGACGTGGTGGCGGTGCTGGATATCACAGGCAGCATGAACGTGCGCGACCAGCGGCTCGACGGTGCGGAGGCAAGCCGCATGGCAATGGAGAAGCGCGCTGTCAGGCATCTTCTGGCCACCCTGCCCTGCGGGTCGCGCCTGGGTCTTGCCGTGTTTGTCGAGAAGGAGCCGTTCCTGCTCTTCGAGCCGGTGGAGACTTGCGAGAATTTTTCCGCGCTAGACGATGAGATTGCCGCCATCGATTGGCGCATGGGCTGGGACTCGGAAAGCCATATTGCGGAAAGCCTGATTGGTGCCATGAAGATCACCAGTGGCCTGGGCGCCGACCTGATCTTCGTGACCGATGGGCAGGAAACGCCGCCGCTCTGGTGGTCTGGCGTGCCGAGTTTCGATCGCGTGCGCGGCAGCGTGCATGGGGTGATCGTAGGCGTCGGCGGACATGCTTTTTCGCCAATCCCGAAATTCGATGGATACGGTCGGGAGACCGGGATGTTCAAGCCCGGGGACGTGCCCCTCGAGAAGGATGGCATGTTCCGCGGGCGGGAGCATCTCTCGGCGGTGGATGAGCCGCATCTGCAACAGCTCGCATCCACGTCCGGGCTCTCCTATGTGCATCTCGACGGTGCGGACGGCTTGTTTCCGGCGCTCAGGCAAGTGGCGACGCGGCGGGTGCATCCGGGCCTCGTGGATATACGCTGGATCTTTGCTTCGCTCGCGTTGGTGCTGCTGGCGGCGGCACAATTCCCCACGGCGGAGGATCGCGTGGTAGGGTGGCGCCTCAAACCAGGCCGCCGCCCACGGCGCGCGCGAGGAGAAGCCTGAATGCGCATACTGACGGCAGGGCTGCTTCTGCTGGTGACGGGCTGTGCTGCAACGTCCGGCATCGTGCCCGTGGGCCCGAACACTTACGCGCTTTCGGAAATGCGGGCGCCGGTGCGCGGCGGCGGGGCCGAGGCGCGTCGCGTCGTGCTGGCCGAGGCTGACGGGTTTTGCCAGCAGCAGGGACGGGCGTTCGTGCCGGTGGATATGCGCCCTGACGGGGATCCTTGGACGCCCTACTGGCCTACGGCGTTCGATGCGACCTTCCAGTGTCTGCCTCCTGGTGATCCGGCGGTGTTGCAGTATCAAGAAGGGAAGAAAGCGAGTTCTTTTTGAAAAAAGAACCAAAAACTTTTTGCGAGTTTGGGCCGGGCTTTTGGAAGTGCCGGGCTTAAAGTCCAAAAGTTTTTTGCTTCTTTTTTTCAAAAAAGAAGTGCTTGCCTTCCTTTTTTGATCAGAACGTTGCGCGAATCCCGCCAAACCCGCCGATAGGCGCCGCGATGTTGTAGCTCCGCGGATTGGTAGCGTTCGGCGCTTGCGACAGAAAGACCATACTCGTGGGCGAGAAGGTTCCGTAAACGTAGTAGCGGCGGTCGAGAACGTTCTGGATGTTGGCGAACAGTTGCAGATGCGGCGTCAGCTGGTAGGCAGTATGCAGGCTCATAGTGAAGTAGCCTGGCAATTTCGGCGTGAGGTTCGCTTCGTCGCCGAAGAGATATTGCCCGCTTTGCAGCAGAGCGGTGCCGCCTACGCTGAAGGCATCGGTCACCTGCCAGTCCAGGCCTGCGGTCAGCTTGATTGGCGGGATGCCGGGTAGCCGGTTACCGGGTGCTATGGTGACATTGCCATTTGCGTCGCCGGCCGGATTGCTGCCGGCCGATTCCACGAAGCCTGTTTCAAAACTCGCCTGCGTATAGGTGTAGTTCAGGTGAGCGGACCAGTGCTGACTCCTGTAGGAGAGTGATGCATCCACGCCTTGTCTACGTGTTTGGCCGACGTTGGCGAAGAAGGCGCGGTTAAGGTTGACGCTGTTGACGAAGACGATGTCGTCGTCGGAGTTCGTATGAAAGAGCCCGACATCGTAAGCGACGCGCTGACCGGGAGCGACGGCCAGTGAACCACGCAGGCCTGCCTCGAAGGTGTGGGCGACGACCTGCTTGAGATCCGGGTCGCCCACGAAGAAATTCGCCAGGCTGCAGGAATCGTTGGGTCCGGCGCAGGAAAGTTCCGCCGGCGTAGGGGCGCGGTTGGCCTCCGCATAGCCGCCGTAGACGGTGAGCCAAGGTGCGAACTTGTAAGTAGCACCGATCGCCGGATTGAAGCGGTTGTAGGCATGGTTGCCGGTGAGGTCGCCGCCATTCTGATCCGAGAGATTGATCTCGGCCGCGTTGAAGCGGCCCGACGCGGTGATCGAGAGATGCGCGGTGACGTCGAGCGTGTCGCTTGCGAACAAACCGAAGAACGCATCGTCGATGGCAACCCTGACGGGAATATTGTTGCCCGGCTCGTCGATCACCACGCCAGGGCCGATGAACTCGCGCGTGACCGCAGTCAGGCCACCGTCGAAGCTCGTGGCCGAGAATACGGTTTGCGCGCCATCGAAGCTGCCGCCGGCGACGAAGTGGTTGTGCAAGCCATAGATTTCGCCGGTGTCGGTCACTTGCGCCGAGGCGCCGTAGGCGTTTGTGTTCGTTGTCGTGTCGTCGAGTTCGGAGTAGGGGCCGCCGTGCAGGTAATCGGGGATGGAGGCGCCGCCGCGCGTGGTCGCCGGGTCGCCGACATCCTGGCACAGCAGGCCCGACCCATCATCGCACGGAAAGTCGTCTGGGGAGTTGCCGTTCACGATGCGCTGCAGGAAGTAGTTATAATAAGCCTGACCCTGAACGGACAAGACGTCGCTCAGCTTGAACGTGCCGTTTAGGCCGAACTGGGCGAATTTGTCGGCAGTGAGGTTAGGCGCGGTAAACTGCGCCGCCGGGTCGGCTGCGAGCAGCTGCACCGGTGCGGTGCCCGGGCCGTTGAGCACCGAGTTCGCCAGATTGACGTTGAAGTGCACCTCCGCCGCGGAGCCCCGCCAGCCGATATCGGAATAGAAATTCTGGATGTCCGAGCTCTGCAGATCGCGCCAGCCGTCCTGGTGTTCCTCGCTGCCGGCGACATAGAGCGACTCGTTGCCACGCTGCATGCCATACTGGAACTCGCCCAGGATCTGGCCGAACGAACCGCCAGAGATGTCCGCCTCGCCGCCCTGGTAGGTGAAACCGTCCTTCAGCTTGACGTTCAGCGAACCGCCCAGCGCGTTCAGGCCAAACACCGGGTTCGAGCCTTCCACGTTCAGGCGGCTGATGGCGATGTCCGGGATAAGGTCCCAGTTCACCGTGTCGCCGAATGTCTGGTTGAAGCGCACGCCGTTGAGGTAGACGGCGATGCCTTGCGACGTGCCCTGCAGGGGCGAGGACTCAAAACCATTGTAGAAGAGGGTGGGCTGGAACGGATTGCCGGCGGCCGAATCGAGGCTGAGGCCGGGCACTTGCGTGTCGATGGCGTGCAGCACGTCGGGCGTGCCGTCGCGGCCGATGTCGGTGCTGTTGAGCACCGTGGTGTTGGCCGGCACCTTGTCGCGGTCGATGCCCGATCCGAGCAGCGGCGAGGTGCCAATGACGGTGATCTCTTCCGGCGGCGCGGCCGTTTGCGCGCGCGCCGCGACGGGCAGCACGAGCGAGGCGGCGCTCGTGCAAACGAGCAGGCGCACGATGAGCATGGATGAGTTTTCCCCCGGCCAGGATTTTTCAGCATAAGGCTGTATGTGGCGGTGGTTGGCGATAGGAGATTTGCCCGCTGGCGTTGGGAAGTTTTCCCGGAGGGAGTTCTTTTTTGAAAAAAAGAAGCAAAAAACTTTTACGACGTGGGACCGGGCTCGTGACGCAGGCCCAGCCCAGAATCGCAAAAGTTTTTTGGTTCTTTTTTTCAAAAAAGAACTGCTTGCTGCCTACCTTACTGTAGGCAGCTCAACCCAAACGCTAGTCCCCTGCCGACCGTCGGCACGAGGACTGCGGGCCTCGACGCTGCCGCCTATGGCTTCGATCAGGCCGCGGGCGATGGCGAGGCCGAGGCCGGTGCCTGGAACGGTGCGGTCCTGGCGGCGGGCGCGGTAGAAGCTGTCGAACACATGCGGCAGGTCTTCGGCAGAGATGCCTGAACCGCTGTCGCTGATGGTGATGCGGACGCTGCCTGGCGAGGCTTTTCCCTCAATGTCGACCGGTCCGTTGCCGGCGCCGTATTTGACGGCGTTTTCCAGAAGGTTCTGGAAGACCTGCTCGAGGAGCGCGGGGTCGGCCGAGACAGGCGGCAGGTTTTCCATGCCCAGGAGTGTGGGTTTGGCGAGGCCCGGCACTGTTTCGGCGACGTGGGTGATGAGCGGGAGCAGGGATACGGCTTCGATGCGGGCGACAATTTCGCCGCTTTCGAGGCGGGTCATTTCGTTGATGTTGGCAAGGAAGCGCGTCATGCGGACGGTGTCCTCCTCGATGCTGGCGAGCAGGTCCATGCGGATGTCCGGGTCCAGGCTGTTCCAGGAGAGGCGGAGGGTTCCGGCGGCGCCGCGAATGCCGGTCAGCGGTGTTCGGAGGTCGTGGGAGAGGCTGTTCAGAAGGGCGGTGCGGAGTTTCTGGGTTTCGCCCTGAGCTTCGGTTCGCGCGGCGGTGGCGGCGAGGCGGACGCGCTCGACGGCGGCGGCGGCCTGGTCGGCGAGGGTTGCGAGGGCCTGGTAGTCGGAGCGCGGGAGGTTGGCCGCGGGCTTGATGCCGATGACGCCGAGACGGCCGCGCGCGGTTCGCATGGGAAGGAAGCGCCAGGCGGAGCTCGGCAGGGTGGCGGTGCCGCGGCCGGCGGCTTCGGCGCGTGCGAAGGCCCAGCGGGCGGCGGCCCAGCTGCCTTCGTCCATGGTGTCGAGAGAGGCGGGGATGGCGGCGCGGATGTTGAGGTCTTCGCCCTCGCCCATGAGAACGACGGCGGGGGAGACGATGTCGGCGGCGAGGCGGGCGATTTCCGGCAGCAGGTCCGCCTCGACGGCGGGGGTGCCGAGGCGGCGGCCGAAGGCGGAGATGCGGCGGAGGCTTTCGATGCGCCGCTGGGCGCCTGCCGCCTCGTTCCGGACGCGGCTGGCGAGCCAGCCGGTGGAGGCGGCGACGCTCGCGAAGACCAGGAGGGCGATGACGTCGCGCGGTTCGCTGATGGTGAGCTGGCCGACAGGCGGGATGAAGAAGAAGTTCCAGCTCAGGAACCCGGCGGCGGCGGTGAAAAGGGCGATGGCGAGGCCCCACAGGGTGGCGCTCGCGACGACCACGGCGAGGAAGAGCATGCCGAGCGCCTCGTGCTCGAGCCAGCGGTGGAGCAGGAAGCCCGCGGCGACGACGGCGCCGAGCATGCCGGTGCTCGCCGCCCACGGGATCCAACCGGTGGGGAACTGGCTGACCCGGCGGGCCCGCGCGCGGCCGCCGACGGGCACGACGTGCAGCGAGAAGTCGGGGCCTTCCTGCACCAGCCGGTTCGCCAGGGTGCGGCCGGCGAGGCGGCGCCAGCGGGCCGGTTTGCCTCGGCCGATGACCAGGTGGGTGACGTTGCGTGTGCGTGCCAGCTCCAGCGTGGTGTCCACGAGGTTGCCGCCTGCGCGTATTTCGACGTCGGCGCCGAGGGAGGCGGCCATGTCGAGTGCGGGGCGGGCGACTTCGAGGCCGTCGGGGCGCTCCAGGTGGAGGGCGATCCAGGGGGCGCGCAAGGCGTCGGCGAGGCGCTTGGCCTGGCGGACGACGGCCTCCGCCGAGGCGTCGTAGCCGATGAGGGCGAGCACGCGGTCGCCTATTGGCCAGGGGCCGACCGAATGCTGGCGCATGTAGTCGCGCACGTCCTGGTCCACGCGCTGGGCGGCGCGGCGCAGGCCGATTTCACGCAGGGCGGCGAGGTTGCCCTTGCGGAAGAAGCTGTCCAGCGCGCGGGCGGCGACATCCGGCCGGTAGATCTTGCCGTCGCGCAGGCGTTCGCGAAGGTCGGCTGGGCTGAGGTCGATGAATTCGATTTCCTGCGCCAGCTCCAGCACCCGGTCGGGCAGGGTTTCGCTGACGCGCACGCCGGTGATGCGGGCGACGTCGTCGTTCAGGCTCTCGAGATGCTGCACGTTCAGCGTGGCCCAGATGTCGATGCCGGCTTCGAGCAGCTCGGCGACATCCTCCCAGCGCTTGTTGTGCCGGCTGCCTGGGGCGTTGGTGTGGGCCAGCTCGTCGACCAGCAGGAGGGAGGGGCGGCGTTCTCGGGCCGCGTCGGCGTCGAACTCCTCCAGCACCTGGCCGCGATAGGCGATGCTGCGGCGAGGCAGGAGGGGGAGGTCGCCGATCTGCGCCTCGGTTTCGGCGCGCCCGTGAGTTTCGACGACGCCGACCAGAACGTCCCGGCCGTCCTCCTGGGCGCGCCTGGCTGAAGCGAGCATTTCCCAGGTCTTTCCCACGCCTGGCGCCGCGCCGAGGAAGACTTTCAGCCTGCCGTGGCCCTCGCGTGAGGCGGCGAGGAGAAGGGCTTCCGGATCGGGCCGGGTGTCGGACATTTACGTGTCGCGCTGGACGATGCCGAGCACGGCGGCGCCGAACAGGGCGGCGCCGGCGGCGAACACCACGATGACCACGCGGAGCCTGGTGCCGATGCCTTCGGCTTCCTGGCCCAGTTCGCCCAGCATGCGCGTGCGCTCGGCGGCGGCGCGTGCGGCGATGTCGCCTGGGCCGGTGGCGAGGTGGTCGAAGCTGTCGCCCAGCGCTTCGCGCAGTCCTTCAAGATGCGCGGCGAAGTCGGGCTGCCTGGAGGCGGCGACGGCCTCGTCGAGCGCCTGGCTCCTGGCCAATGCGCGCTCGAAGGGGATCTGGGCGGCGTAGGTGGCGAAGGCGCCGACCAGGCCGACCACTGCGAAGGCCATGACCAGGAAGCCGGTCCAGGTGGCGCCGTTACGCTTCATGGGTGAGGTCTCTCCGGAGTTGAGGGCGTTTTGGGTCCGGGAGGGCAGCGGGCGCAACCCCCGGGGTTGCCCTTGGGATCTGGAGGCGCCGGAGCCTCTTTCATCGGGTCCAGCACAGTTCGTTAATCTTTCGCCTTCAGGATGATTGCCCAGCAGCGAGGCAGCCCTGATGCAGACACGGAGTGCGGCGAATTGGCTGAAGGCGCCCGCACCCGCGGGTGAGCAGCCGCTCGATGGCACGGAGAATTTTCAGCAGCGCGGCAGCATGCGCCTGTCGCCCCGGTGGCCGCCGTTACGTATCGAGGCGGTAGAGAGCCTGTGGGGCGCCGGCTACATGGGCCCGGGCGGGCCTGAGGAGACACTGCGCCTCAGCAAGCCTTTGGGCCTGTCCGACAGGAGCATTCTGCTGCTGCTCGGAGGCGGGCTCGGCGGGCCGGCGCTGACCGTCTCGCACTCCTACCAGGCCTGGGTGAAGAGCTACGAGGCCGATCCTTCGCTCGCTGCCCTGGCGGAGGAGCGGCGGCCGGTGCTGGACCTTCACCAGATGATCACCACGCAGGTGTGGCGGCGGGACCGGCCGGCATTCGGCAAGGGGAGCGCCCATCACGCACTTTCGCTGGAGGCGCTGCGTGGCGTGGCGCCGCAGCCGGTCATCAGGAGCCTGGCGGGCGCGCTTCAGCCGAACGGGCATATCGTGCTGACCGAACTGGTGGCGGAGAAGCAGCCGCCTGCGAGCGACCGCGAGTTCGGCGCCTGGTGCCGGCTGGAGAACCGGCTGCCTACCTTGCCGCGCGCGGATGAGATCAGCCTGGCCTTCGCAGGTGAACATTTCGAGGTGAGGGTGATGGAGGATATTTCGGAGCGTCATGTCAGCCAGACGATCTCCGGCTGGCGCGCGGCGGTGAAGGCAATGGCGGTGAGCGCAAGGCCGGCGGCCTCCGCGGCGGCGGCCTTCGTGAACGAGGCAGAACTTTGGCTTCTGCGTATCCGGCTGATGCGCCGCTTGGACCTGAAGCTGGTACGGTGGCATGCGAAGAGCACTTGTCCTGCCGCGCCCATGGTTTGAGCCGGGTTTGCCTCTGGTGGCGCGCTGGTCCGGCTTGACTCTCTCAGCCGGTGTCGGCTATTCGCCCGCTCCCCCGACGTGCTCCGCACGCCGCGCCACTTAGGTTGTGACATGAAGATCCGTAATAGCCTCCGCGCCGCCAAGACCCGCGACAAGAACTGCCGCGTCGTGCGCCGGCATGGCCGCGTTTACGTCATCAACAAGAAGAACCCGCGGATGAAGGCTCGCCAGGGCTAGTCTCCGGCGTTCGCGCGTATTGGCGTTTGCGGCACGCCTAGGCTCTCTCGCTGGGACCTGACGCGCTTTATCCGGCAGCAGGCCGGTCGGGCTCGGAACCTGTATCTTGCCGCTGCAGCCGGACAGCGTTAGCCATTCTGCCTTGGCCAGCATTACCGCGACCCATCCGGGCTGCCTGCCGGCGTTGGTAAAACGCCAGCACCTGCTAACGTCATTGCCGCTGACGAAGAGCATGCTTGCGTGAGAGACCCGCCGATGCGAACGGGCGCCTTGAACACGCTGTTCTACGAGCAGAGGCCTAGGGTGTTTTCCGCGGCGCCAATCGCCTGGACGATACACCGGTGGCCGGCGATTACACTTGCCGCCATCCTGTTCCTCTCCCTGATCGGGCTGTCTCCTGTCGCTATCGTTGGACCGGACATCAACGTCTCCGGGATACCCAGCGGAGATGGCGACACGCTGAAGCAGGCGATCTATGTGCTGCTGTTCCTGCTCATCGCCTGGTATGCTGCGGCAACGCGCGGCATCAGGGAGCTGGCAGCGGTCCCCTGGCCTTTGGCGGTGGTGTTGGGGTGGTGCTGGCTAAGCCTGTCTTGGGCTGTCGATCCGTCCATCGCGTTCAGGCGCGTCGTGCTTGCTACCTTGGCCGTGACCACCGTCACCTACGCCGTTCGTGCGATGCCTGCGCGCACTGTGCTTAATGTGCTGAGCGCCACGTTGGCCGTGGTGTTGGTGGCGGATTGGATATCAATCCCCCTGTTTCATTATGCCCTGCAACAGGCTGACGAGGTCGAAAAGGAGCTCGCAGGCGATTGGCGAGGCTTGCATAATCACAAGAACGAGGCAGGTGCGTTTTGCGCCATGGCGTCGATTATCTTTGTCAGCGCGGCCTATCGGGCGCGCTCACGTATTTCCGGGCCTTTGATTATCGCGGCCACTCTGGCGTTTTTGTGGCTGACGAAATCGAAAACGTCGATCGGGTTCGTATCGGTAGGCATGTTGATCGGCCTACTAGCTGAATTTTGCTATAAGAACCCTCCCCTGCGCCGTTTCTTGCTGGTTGCCTCTCTGCTTGCCATCTGGGGAGTCGTCGCATTTGACGCGATCCCCTACGACGCGTTCGTCGCAGCCATGGACGACCCGGCCGCTTTCACCGGCCGGAGTCAGATCTGGTCGCTGCTTGCGCAATACGCGGGCGATCACTTCCTTTTTGGCGCGGGCTACGGATCGTTCTGGGGGCTTGGCACGGAAAGCCCGCTCTACGCTTATACGACCGGCTGGGTGACGACAGTCTTCGAGGCGCACGACGGATATCTGGATCTGCAAGTCCAGATCGGGTTCATCGGACTGGCGATGGCATTGGCGCTTCTTGTTATCAGGCCGCTGTTTATACTGTTCTGCCGCCCGCTCCGGACTGACGCGTCGCGTTGGTTGCTTTGTTCGATATTGGCGTTTGGCTTCCTGCACAATCTTCTGGAGAGCTCAATCCTCAACCGGTCCAATGGGACGTGGGTGATCATGATCATCATGTATGTGTTGCTCGAGGATGCGCGCGTCGGTGGCTACGGGCGTCGTGCTAATGACGTGTCTGTCGCTCTGCAACCAGGCGTCGACCCTGGGCTGCCGCTGGCTGGAAGCTTGCCTCCTTCGTGATCCGGCACCAATCTCTTGGTGATGATCGCTCAGCCAGTTCCGAACCAGGCTACCCTCGCCAAGCGTGACCAGGTTGTCGCGGCGCTTCGCCGGGCGGTGCCTGGCGATGGCGTGATCGCGGACGCCCTGCGGCTGAAGCCTTACGAGACCGATGGGCTGGCGATATATCGGCAGCCGCCTTTGGCGGTCGTGCTGCCTGAAACGACAGACCAGGTGGCGGCTGTGCTGCGTGTCTGCCACGAGATGAACGTGCGAGTGATCCCGCGTGGCGCCGGGACCTCGTTGTCGGGGGGTGCACTGCCGCTGGCCGATTCGGTGGTCGTGGGGATGATGCGGATGAACCAGATCCTCGATATCGACTATGGGGACCGGTGCGCGACCGTGCAGGCGGGGGTGACTAATCTGGCGATTACGGGGGCTGTTGCCGGCGAGGGGTTCTTCTATGCGCCTGATCCTTCCAGCCAGCTCGCCTGCATGATCGGCGGCAACGTCGGCATGAACTCCGGCGGCGCGCATTGCCTGAAATATGGGGTGACGGCGAACAATTTGCTGGGGCTTCGCATCGTCACCATCGAGGGCGAGATACTCGATATCGGCGGGGCGCATCTGGATGCCGCAGGCTACGACTGGCTTGGGCTGCTGACAGGCAGCGAGGGCATGCTGGCCATGGTGACCGAGGTGACGGTGCGCATCCTGCGCAGCCCGGAAGGCCAGCGGGCCATGCTGGTGGGTTTCGAGGCCAGCGAGACGGCCGGCGCATGCGTGGATGCGATCATCGGCTCGGGCATCATTCCCGTGGCGCTCGAGTTCATGGACCGGCCGGCGATCCATGCCTGCGAGGATTTCGCGCATGCCGGTTATCCGCTCGATGTGGAAGCGATGCTCATCATCGAGGTGGAGGGCAGCGTCGCCGAGCAGGATGCGCTGCTTGGGCGGATCACCAGCATCTGCCGGGAGTTCTCGCCGAAGACCCTGCGTGTTTCGGCGTCGGCCGAGGAGAGTGCGGCGATCTGGAAGGGCCGCAAGGGCGCTTTCGGGGCGATCGGCCGGATAAGCCCTGATTATTTCTGCATGGATGGCACCATTCCGACGAGCCGCCTGCCCGAGACGTTGCGGCGCATCGGGGCGCTGGCGGCGGCTGCGGATTTGCAGGTGTGCAACATCTTCCATGCAGGCGACGGCAATCTTCATCCGCTGATCATGTTCGACGCCAACGACGCGGACAGTTTTGCCCGGGCGGAGCGGCTGGGCGCGGACATCCTGACCCTGTGCGTCGATGTCGGCGGCTGCCTCACGGGCGAGCATGGCGTCGGCGTGGAGAAGCGCGACCTGATGGGGTCGCAGTTCAATGAGGCCGAGCTTGATCAGCAACGCCGGATCAAGAGCGCGTTCGATCCGCAGTGGCTGCTGAACCCCTCCAAAGTGTTCCCGCTGCTCGAAGACGCCCCGATAGTCGAAAAAGCCCGGCTACTCGAAAACGCATGAGCGGATCGCTGCTGGAGCCGGCCGACGAAGAGTCGCTGGCCGGCATGGTGCGGAACGCGCATGCCGCGGGCGAGCCGCTTATGGTGCAGGGCGGCGGCACGAAGCTCGGCATGCTGCGTCCGGTGCAGGCGGCGCACACCCTGACGACGCGTGGGCTGACGGGCTTTTCGCTTTACGCGCCGAAGGAGCTGGTCATGTCGGCTGCCGCGGGTACGGCTGTCGCGGATGTGGAAGCGAAGCTTGCCGAGCATGGGCAGCAGCTCATCGCGGAGCCGCCCGATCTTTCGAGATTGCTGAGCCCGTCGGCCACCGATGCAAGCCGGCAGACGCTGGGGGGCATACTGGCGACGAATTGGTCCGGGCCTCGCCGTGTCGCATGGGGCGCCATGCGCGATCATGTGTTGGGCGTGCGCGCCGTCGATGGCCGTGGCGAGGTGATGCGGTCCGGCGGGCGGGTGCTGAAGAACGTGACCGGCCTGGACATGTGCAAGCTGCTGACAGGCAGCCACGGCACGCTTGGGGTGATTACCGAAATTACCCTGAAGGTTCTGCCCGCGGCCGAGCTGTCCGGTTCGGTGATGCTGACAGGGCTCGAGGCGACAGCTGCCGTCGCTGCCTTGTCGCGTTCGCTCGGCTCGCCTTTTTCGGTGTCCGGTGCTGCCTATTTGCCGCCCGAGGCTGCGGCCTTGCTGCCTGGCGCGCCGGCGCATTCCGTCGCTCTCGCGCGTATCGAGGATTTCGCGGAGAGCGTCGCGTACCGTACGGCGAAGTTACGTGAGTTGCTGGGCGAGTTTGGCGAGGCGAGCATTCTCGATCATGCGGCGAGCGTCGCTGCGTGGGCCGCCATACGGCACGCCGCGGTGCTGCCTGCGGAAGATGCCGACGCCATCTGGCGGGTTTCGGTGCGGCCGTCGCGCGGCGCGGCAGTGCTGGGAGCGGCACAGGCACAAGGTGCACGCGGATATCTCGATTGGGGCGGCGGCCTTGTCATGCTGGCTGGCCAATCCACGGAAGCCATGCACCACGTCGTGACACAGGCGGCGGCGCAGGCTGGCGGCGTGTGGAGTTTGCTGCGTGCGCCGCAATCGATGCGTGCTGCCGTCGCCGTCATACCGGCCGAGGCGCCTGCCCTCGCCGCCATCACCAAACGCATCAAGGCCGTCATGGACCCCAAGAGCATTCTCAATCCCGGCCGTCTCGTGGCAGGGTTATAGACGATGCAAACCGATTTTTCAGAGGAGAGGCTTCGCGATCCTGCGTTTGCTTCCAGCAACCAGGTGTTGCGTACGTGCGTGCACTGCGGGTTCTGCACCGCGACCTGCCCGACCTTCGTTTTGCTCGGCGATGAACTCGATTCGCCGCGTGGCCGCATCTATTTAATGAAGGACATGCTGGAGAGCGGCCGGCCTGCCACGGAGGAAGTGGTGCGCCATGTCGATCGCTGCCTCTCCTGCCTGTCGTGCATGACGACCTGCCCTTCCGGCGTGAATTACATGCATCTGGTCGATCATGCGCGCGCCTATATCGAGGATACCTACAAGCGGCCGTGGCACGACCGGATGCTGCGCGCGGTGCTCGCGAAGATCCTGCCCTACCCTGCAAGGTTCAGGATGGCAATGCGCCTGGCACAACTCGGCCGGCCATTCGCGCGTACCATCCCAGGCACTTCGATGCCGGCGCAGCGCTTGCGCGCCATGCTCGCACTCGCCCCCGCATCACTGCCCGCAGGACGTGCGTTGCAGGACACGAACCGCCATCCCGCCGCAGGCGAACGCCGGATGCGCGTGGCTCTGCTTGCCGGCTGTGCACAGCGGGTTCTTTCGCCCTCCATCAACGAGGCGACGATCAGCCTGCTCACAAGGCTAGGCGTGGAAGTCATCGTTCCTCCCGATGTCGGGTGCTGCGGCGCGCTGACGCATCACATGGGCCGCCATGAGCAGGCGGACGCCACCGCGCAGGCAGCGATCGAGGGTTTTGCACGCGAGCTCGAAGGCGAGGGACTCGATGCCATCATCATCAACACCTCGGGCTGCGGCACGACGGTGAAGGACTACGGCTTCATGTTCCGCGCGGCCCCCGACGAACTGCGCGAACGCGCAGCGAAAGTCTCGGCGCTTACGCAGGACATCACCGAATTCCTCACCAGCATCGACTATCGTCCGTCGCGCAAGGCGCCCACGCGCGATGGGCGGCCGATACGCATCGCCTACCACTCAGCCTGCAGCCTGCAGCACGGACAGCGTGTCACCGACGCGCCGAAAGCCCTGCTGCGAAAGGCGGGTTTTACCGTCGTCGAGCCCACCGAACCGCACCTCTGCTGCGGCTCCGCCGGCACCTACAATATCATGCAGCCCGAAATCGCAGGACGCTTGCGCGCGCGAAAACTTCAGAACCTGCGCCGCACGAAACCCGACGTGATCGCCGCGGGCAATGTCGGCTGCCTCACGCAACTCGCCGGCGACGGGATTCCCACCATCCATACCGTTGAACTTCTCGATTGGATGGCAGGCGGCAAACGGCCCGCCGGATTGGGGGAAGTTTGAAGCGCACGCTCTGCACGGCCGCCGTTCTGCTGCTGGCGGCCGCCGCGCCGAACGATGCGGCGCAGCCGCTGCTCGATCAGTTGAAGGACGCGCCTACGCCTTTGCAGGCGGGAGCGCTCGAGACCAAGATCGAAAACGCCTGGCGGTCGATGGCGACACCCGCCGTGCAACTGCTCGTCGAGAATGCCATGACCGAGCTGCAGCACAACAACACGAAAGCGGCGTTCGACAATCTCGACGCAGCCGTCGATCTGCAGCCTGGCCTTGCCGATCTCTGGCGCCTGCGCGGCCAGGCGCGGTTCGCGGCCGGCGATGAGCCGGGTGCTGCCGCAGACCTTGCGCAGGCGCTGTCACGCGAGCCGCGCGATTTCCCCGCACTTGCCGACCTGTCGCGCATTGCGGAGGAGCGGAAGGATTACAAGGATGCTTTGTCGGCCTGGGAGAAATTCATCCAGGTCGATCCTCATGCCGAGGGGGCGGAGAAGCGGCGGGATTTGCTGCAGCGGCGGGTGGCGGGGGAGCCTTTGTAGGGGGAAGGAAGCAGTTCTTTTTTGAAAAAAAGAACCAAAAAACTTCTATGTATTCAGGCCGGGCCGCTGTCACGATCTCGGTCCCACAGTCCAAAAGTTTTTTGCTTCTTTTTTTCAAAAAAGAAGACCTTACTTCCACCCCACATCAGCAACCCGAGCCAACGGAATCTCGCCAACAAAAAGCGTAGAATCCCGCAGCGTGACCTTGACGTTGAGCGGCGCTCCAGGCGGCGCCATGACCTCGACCAGTGCCTTGTAGGTGGCCGCCAAACCCGGTCCGATGACGTGCGCGGACGCGAGCGCGTCGAGTGCTTCGCCGTAGCCGGCCACGTGGATTGTGCCGCTGCCTGCTGGCTGGAGTTTGCCGTCCAGGCCGAGTTGCGCGTCGCCTTGCAGGAGCAGCGGCCCCCAGCGGAGGTCGAGGGCGTGAATACGTAAAAAGCCGAGGCCGTCGTGCCAGCTTTGCGCCTGGGCGCGGCTGCTGGCGCCTGTCACGGGGGGCGAGATGAGCGTGGCGGAGGCAGAGAGATGTTTGACCAGCCCGCCGAGCGGCCAGCGGCCGGTGTCCGGGAGGGCGATGCCGGTGGCGGCGAAATCTCCCGTGGCGTCGATACCGCCGCGGCTGCTCTGGGCCTGACCGGAAACCAAAAGGGTGCCGATCTGGACGTCCTGCCGCCGTCTGGAAGATTGCAGCCCGCCTGCCAGGCCTTCTGCGGTGAGGGCTGCGTGGCGGGGCCGGCCGCTGCCTATCGGTACGAGTGCCTCGAGGCTTTCCGCATCGAAATCGAGCACCGGCAGGTGGCTGAGGCGCAGTGTTTCCTCGCCGAAGGGGGCGATGGCCAGGTGCCTTGGGTCGAAGAGGCGTATGCTGAGGACGATGCGGTCCACGCTCCAGGCGAGACCGCCGGGGATTGCGGCGCCAGCCCCTTCGATGCGGAGTTTCTTCAGGGTCAGCGCGGCGGCGAAGGGCCATCCGCCGGTTTCCGGGTCGCTTGATTGCACGGTCCAGCCGGAGGCGCGCATGTCAGTGGTGAGGGAGTCGAGATTCGACTGGAGCCGGGTGGTCGCGGCCTTCCAGGCGATGAAGTCGCCGGCGACCAGAAGGGCCAGCAGGGGCGCTGCGATTTTGAGTGCGGTGAGTCTCAGTTTCCGTGCCAAGGCGGCCTCTTTCGGGCACGGTTTTCGAGACGAAACCGGCGGTCCGTCCACAAAGCCTTGTCAGGCCTAGGTATGTAGGGTCGGGTCCGCGCGCGGTTGTTCTGCGCGGTTGAGCAGGTTGCATGCATCCATCGGCTGAAATCATTGCCGATCAATGACTTGGTTTGCCGCGCCCACAGCCTGTTACAACCGCAAGGCTGTATGACCCGCCCCTGCGGCGACCGGAAAAGCCAGGCATCCAAAGGAGTTAGGGCGATCACTTGAATGTGAGGTTCAGCTTCGGGGAAGCAAAACTCACAGGGTTATCCACAGGCTTGTGCGGTGTAGCCTCGGCACAACGCCAGGCATGTTCTACCTCGCCCAGGAGGGAGGCGCGCGGCGTGGAGGCGGCAATCGGCGGGTGCACCGAGACATGGATGGTGCCCGGATACATGGCGAAGAAACCCTTCCCCCAGCAATGGCCGGAGTCTAACGCTACCGGAATGACCGGCAGGGCTGCATGGCGCGCGATGGCTGCCACGCCGGGCTGGAGCGGCACACGCTGGCCAGGCGGCACGCGGGTTCCTTCCGGGAAGATGACCACCTGGCGGCCGCCGGCGATCATGCGCGCGGTTTCGGCGAGCAGGCTGCGCAGGGCCGCGGCGCCGGCATCACGCCGGACCGGGATCATGCCGGCGTTAACCAGCAGCGCGCCGAAGACCGGGATGCGGGTGAGCTCCTGCTTCATGACATAGCTTGGCTGCGGGAGAATGGTGAACCAGAGCAGCGTGTCCACCGCGGATTGGTGCTGGCAGGCGAGAAGGGCGGGACCGCCGGTGGGAAGGTGCTCGCGCCCGCTCACCACGATGCGGACACCGCAGACGATGCGGGCGCCGGCCAGCACGATCCTGATCCACAACCGCGCCAGGGCGAGTGAGCGCTGCCTGGCGAAGAGAAGGACAGGGATGCCGCCGGCGATGCAGAGCGCGGTGGTCACGCCGTAGAAGAACAACCGGAACAGCGCTGCGCGGAGAGCCCTCATGCGGGGTCGGCTCCGCCCGGATAGCCGCTGGTGTCGCGGCCGTGTTGCAGGAAGGTCAGGCCGGCGGCCGAGCCCAGGTATTTGGTGTATTCCTCGGCGAGCAGCGACAGCATGGCGAATGCGGTGCCGTGGCGTGCCCGGGCCGGAGTGACGGGGACGGCGTGCAGCACGAGGTCCGGCGCCGTGCGGGCAAGCTCGGTCAGGGCGCGCGGCATGTGGTAGAAGGCGGTCACCACCAGGAGCGAGTGCAGGTGGTTGGCATGCGCCCAGGCGGCGGCCTCGTCTGCGTTGCCGGCGGTGTTCGTCGCAGCGCGGCCCAGGCTGATGCGCTCCGCCAGCGGATCGGGATCGACGCCTGTGCCGTGCAGCAGTTCGGCGAGTTCGGCGCCGTGGCCGACGCCGGAGATCAGCAGGCGCTCGCAGCAGCCTTCCTGGAGTAGGCGAAGACCGGTGGCGATGCGCTCGGCGCCGCCTGTGAGAACCACGATCCCGTCCGCCATGCCGGGGTTTCCCGCGGGGCGGGTGACATCGCGTATGAACCAGAGGAAGCCGCCAGCCCAGAGCAGGGCGATTGCGCCGGCGGCCAGGGCGGCCGTCCTCGGCACGGATGCGCGGCGTGTCAGCAGCGTCATGGCAGTTGCGCGAGCCAGGAGCGGACAGTCGCCTGCGCCGTCGCCCAGCCGATGCAGGCCGCGGCGAGCGGCAGTGCGGGCAGCGCCTCCCACAGGGCGAGCGGCAGCCGGGCGGCCATGGCGGAAGGCGCCTGGCTCGGCTGAAAGGGTGCGGCGAGCGAGGCCAGGCCAAGCAGCATGGGGATGGCGCACAGCAGGCCGATCAGCGCCCCCGCGAAGGTCAGAACGGTGAGTCTCGAGGCGAAACGGCCGGCTATCATTCCATCGGTCGCTCCCAGTCCATGCACGATTTCGATGGCGTCGCGGCGCGCTGCAAGGCCAGCGCGTGTTGCGACGGACACCACGGCGGCCGCCACGAAGGCGACAAGCGCCAGGGCGATGGCGGCACAGGCCTGCAGGCTGTCAGCCAGGCTGGCCAGCCGTTCGAACCATACGCCATTTGCCTCCACCAGCGCACCTGGCGCCACCGGGGCGAGCATCGCGGCGAGCACCTGAGCCGAGCCGGCAGCCGCATGGACCTCGAACACCGCGGGCATGGCGAGCGAGAGATGGGCTGCGTCCGGGCCGAGCCAGGGTGCGAGCACGTCGCCGATTTCCGCAGCGGACAGCCGGCGCGACGTGATGACGCCCGGGGCACTCGCCAGCGCTCGGGCGGCCGCTTCGGCGCGCGTGGAGGCGCCGGACGGCGCGTCGGGGTCGGGGATCTGCACGGTCAGCATCGCGCCGGCGTCGCCCTGCCAGCGGGATGCGAGACCGTGCGCGGCGATGGCGCCGGCGAGGGCCAGCACTGCGAGGAAGACCATGGAGGCGACTAACGCAGGCAACAGGCGGTCGGACAGGGCGCGGCGAAGGCCGAGGTCGTCGGCATGGCGTGGTCTGAAGGAAGGTGCGCCAGCCACGCCTCACCTGATCCTGTCGCCGGCGCGGCCGGTTTCGGCGACGAGGCGCCCTGCCTGGAGAACAAGCGACCGTGCCGGATGGCGTTGCACCAGGCTCTCGTTGTGCGTGGCGACGACGACGGTGGTGCCCAGGCGGTTCAGCTCGGCGAGCAACTGCATCAGGCGCTCGGCCTGCTCGTCGTCGAGGTTGCCGGTCGGCTCGTCTGCGAGCAGCAGCGCAGGGCGGCCGATGACGGCGCGCGCAATGGCGACACGCTGCTGTTCGCCGCCGGAGAGCTGTGCGGGATGCGCCTCGCTACGTGCGGACAGGCCGACCCAGCGCAGCATTTCCGAAACGTCCGCGCGGAGCTGCCCCTCGGGGCGCCCGGCGAGGCGAAGCGGCAGGGCGACATTGTCGAACGCAGACAGATGCGGGAGCAGGCGAAAATCCTGGAACACGACACCAATTTGGCGGCGCAAGGCAGGCAGGTCGCGCCGGCGCGCCTCCTCGATGCGCGCGCCGAGGACGCGCAGCCGGCCGCTGGTCGGCCGCACGGCGAGGGTGAGAAGGCGAAGCAGGCTCGTCTTGCCTGCGCCCGAGGGGCCGAGCAGCCAGCGGAAACTGCCTGCCGCCAGCGATACGGTGAGATCTTCCAGTACCGCAGGGCCCGTGCGGCCGTAGCGCAGGCTGACCGACTCGAGCGAGAAGCCTCCCTCCGCATTCATCTTCCGTCGCATCCTTCCGACGGTGACCTTCTGCCCGCAGGCCGCCGTGATTGCCAAGCGGAGGGGCACGCCGCAAGATACGGTTGCGTAAGGAGTCGTCATGCGTGTCGTCTGCCCCTCTTGCGGAGCCGTCTACGCGGTGCCCGACTCAGCTCTCGCCAGCCGCCGCCTCATGCGCTGCGCCCGCTGCGCGCACGAGTTCACGCCGCCGGAGCTGGCGGAGCCGGAGCCGGAGCAGGAAGAGCCGCCGGAGATTGTCCCTGAGCCAATCGAGCCCCCCGCGGCGCCTAGCGTCGCCGTGGCGGCGGAGCCTGTCGTTGGACGGGATGTGAAGGCGCAGGTTCTTGCAGGCTGGGTCGCGAGTTTTCTGCTGCTGACGGTGCTGGTGTTTGCTGGCGTGGCGTGGCGCAAGCCGGTGATGCGGGTTTGGCCTGCTAGCGCTCGGCTTTATTCGGTGATGGGGTTGCCGTAGGGAAGGAAGCAGTTCTTTTTTGAAAAAAAAAACCAAAAAACTTTTGGACCTTTTGGCTGGGCGTTCCCACGATCTCGGTCCCCAAGTCGCAAAAGTTTTTTGCTTCTTTTTTTCAAAAAAGAAGACCTTGCTTACTCATGCTTGAGGCATCCCCTCAGGCGCCACGCTAGCCACTATGGAAGCATCGAGCTTCTCGTATCCCGCGTAATCGATAGCCGCATAAAGTTCGACGCGTGTCTGCATGCGGTCGAGCATGTTCTGCGCGCCGCCGTCGTGCGCGATAGCGGTGTAGAGATCGGCCTGGGCCTTGTTGGCGACACGAAGGGATGAGACAGGCCAGATGACCATGCGGTAGCCCATCTGCTCGAACTCAGCCGCGGTGAAGAAGGGGGTTCGGCCGAACTCCGTCATGTTGGCGAGAAGGGGCACGCCAGGGAGGGCGGCGGCGAAGGCGCGGAACATGTCGGCGGTGTGCAGCGCTTCGGGAAAGATCGCGTCGGCGCCTGCCTGAACGTAGAGTTTGGCGCGGGCGATGGCGGCGTCGAGTCCTTCGCTGGCCGCGGCGTCCGTGCGGGCGACGATGACCATGTCGCGGCGTGCTTTGGCAGCGGCGGCGACCTTGGTGGCCATGTCGGCGGGCGGGACGAGGGTTTTGTCGTTGAGGTGGCCGCATTTCTTCGGCAGCCGCTGGTCTTCGAGGTGCACGGCGGCGGCGCCCGCGCTTTCGAACACGCGTACCATGTGCATGGCGTTCAGCGCTTCGCCGTAGCCGGTGTCGCCGTCCACGAGAACGGGAAGGCCGGCACGGGCGAGTTGGCGGACGAAGAAGGCGACTTCATCGACGGTGATGATGCCGAGGTCGGGCAGGCCCATGCTGGCTGTCATGGCGGCGCCGCTCAGATAGAGCGCCTCGAAGCCGGCGGCTTTTGCCTGCAGGGCGGCCATTCCGTTGTGTGCGCCTGGCATTTGCAGGATCTTGCCGCGCGCAAGCAGGGCGCGCAGGCGCTGTCCGGCGGGCGTGTCCGGCGCTTCGGCGCCGACGAGATAGGTCATCGTGTGCGCTCTTTCAGCGGCACGAATTTAAGGTCTTCCGGGCCGGTGTAGTTGGCGCTGGGGCGGATGATCTTGCCGTCTGCGCGCTGTTCGATGACGTGCGCGGCCCAGCCGCTGGTGCGCGCGATGACGAAGAGCGGTGTGAACATGCCGACGGGCACGCCCATGGCGCTGTAGGACACTGCGCTGAACCAGTCGAGGTTCGGGAACATGCGCTTGGCATCCGCCATCACGGTCTCGATGCGCTCGGCGACGTCGAAGATCGTGGTGTCGCCGGCACTTTCGCACAGATGCCTGGCCACGCTCTTGATGACGACGTTGCGCGGATCCGACACGGTGTAGACGGGATGGCCGAAACCGATGACGACTTCCTTCGCTTCGACACGGCGGCGGATGTCGGCTTCGGCTTCATCGGGCGTTGCGTAGCGCTGCTGGATCTCGAGGGCGACTTCGTTGGCGCCACCGTGCTTCGGGCCGCGCAGCGCGCCGATGCCGGCGGTGATGGCGGAATACATGTCCGACCCGGTGCCGGCGACGACGCGCGCGGTAAAGGTCGAGGCATTGAACTCATGTTCGGCGTAAAGCACCAGCGACGTGTGCATGGCGCGCACCCATTCCGCACCCGGCTTCTTGCCGTGCAGGAGGTGGAGGAAATGGCCGCCAATGCTGTCGTCTTCGGTTTCGACGTCGATGCGGGTGCCGTTGTGCGACCAATGATACCAGTAGAGCAGCATGGAGCCGAGGCTCGCCAGCAGCCTGTCGGCGACATCGCGCGCCGCCGGCGCAGCGTGCGACGCCGCCTCGGGAAGCGCGCAACCCAAAGCACTGACCGCGGTGCGCATCACATCCATCGGATGGGTACCGGCCGGCAGCGCTTCGAGAACCTGCTTTACGGCAGCAGGGACTCCGCGCATGGAGCGCAGCTTCGCCTTGTAGGCGATGAGCTCGGCGACGGTGGGCAGGCGTTCGTGCACGAGGAGATAGGCGATCTCCTCGAACTCGCAGGCCTGAGCGACATCGAGGATGTCGTAGCCGCGGTAGTGAAGATCGTTGCCCGTGCGGCCGACGGTGCACAGGGCTGTGTTGCCCGCGACTACGCCGGAGAGGGCGACGGATTTTTTTGGCTTGGGAAGGGCGGTTTCGGTCATTTGACTTTCCCTGGAAGAAAGGAAGGCCTTCTTTTTTGAAAAAAAGAAGCGAAAAACTCTTATTCGTTTGGACCCGGCCTTTCCGGAGGGGCCCGGCTTAGAGTTGCAAAAGTTTTTTGGTTCTTTTTTTCAAAAAAGAACTCCTTCCTTCTGCCACTTGTCTTAAAATATCCCTTCAGCAGCCCCAGCAAGCGTCCCAGCCGGCAACGTCAGCGTCAGCTGCGCAAGTTCGTCAGCGCGCAACGAAGGAAGACGCTCGACGACGGCGAGGAAGCGTTCGGCTTCGGTGGAGTCGATGACGCCTTCGGTCAGGGTGCGGAACTTCCTGATGTAGTCGGGGCGTTTCCATGGCGTGGCGCCGAGCGTGTGGGCGTTGGCGACGGCCATTTCCTCGGCGATGGTGCGGCCGTCGTTGAAGGTGATGATGATGCGGCCGCCGAAGGCTTTCGTGTCCGGGTCGCTGGTGTGGTAGCGCTCGGTCCAGCGCGGGTCTTCGACTGTGCGGATCTTTTTCCACAGGCGCACGGTGTCGGCGCGGTTGGCGCGTTCGGGCGCGTAGCTGCGGACGTGGTGCCAGGCGCCATCCTGCAAGGCCACGGCGACGATGTACATGATGGAGTGGTCGAGCGTTTCGCGGCTGGCTGAGGGATCGAACTTCTGCGGATCGTTGGAGCCGGTGCCGATGACGTAGTGCGTGTGGTGGCTGGTTTCGATCAGCACGTCGCGGACGCTGTCCCAGTCGGTGATCTGGCGGCCCATGCGGAAGGCGAGATCGATGAGCGCCTGGCTCTGGTATTCGGCGCTATGTTCCTTGGTGTAGGTGTCGAGGATGGCGCGCTTGGCTTCGCCGGATTCTGGCAGCGGCACCTTGTAATGCGCGGTCTTGCCGTCGAGCATCCAGGCAATGACGCTGTCCTCGCCTTCGTAGATCGGGCTTGGGCTGCCTTCGCCGCGCATGGCGCGGTCGACCGCCTCGATGGCGAGCTTGCCTGCGTGGCTGGGGGCGTAGGCTTTCCAGGAACTGATTTCGCCTTTGCGGCTCTGGCGCGTTGCCGTGGTGACATGCAGCGCCTGTTGCACTGACTGGTAGATCACTTCGGCCGGCAGGCCGAGCAGCGTGCCGATCCCGGCGGCGGCGGACGGGCCGAGGTGGGCCACGTGGTCGATCTTGTGCGCGTGCAGGCAGATGGCGCGCACCAGGTTCACCTGGATTTCGTAGCCGGTGGCGATGGCACGCACGAGTGCCGCGCCATCCTTGTTCATCTGCTGCGCGGTAGCGAGGATCGGCGGGATGTTGTCGCCCGGGTGGCTGTATTCGGCGGCGAGAAACGTGTCGTGGTAGTCGAGCTCGCGCACGGCTGTGCCGTTGGCCCAGGCGGCCCATTCGGCGTGCACGCGAAGCGAGGGGTCGCAGCCGAAGACGGTGGCGCCGTTGGCGCGCGGGTGGGCGACGGCCTGGGCACGTGCGGTGGCGACGGGATGGCGGTTGATGGCGGCCATGGCGACGGAGGCGTTGTCGATGATGCGGTTGCCGATCATGTCGATGACGGCGGGCTCGACGGCGACCGGGTCGGCGGCGACGGCGGCGATCTTCCAGGCAAGCTGGTCCTCGCGTTTGAGGCGGTCGGCTTCGGGGTGAACGCGGACGTCGTGCAGCTTCATGATGGCTCCAACTGGGGCTGGTTGGACGGCATAGGGAGCGAAGTTGGGCGGTCGTCAAGGCCAGGGGCTCTGCCCCTGGACCCCGCTAAGGACAAGTCCTTAGAACCTCTTTCTTAAGGAATGAGGTCCGGGGCTTCTAGGCTTCCATCGGCACCTAGCAACAACGAAGTGTAGAGCCCACCCCGAACCGCGCAGCCTCGCGCTCCCGCCAGAACGCGTCGCGCGCCATGGGCTGCACGTCCGGATGGTTCAGCGCCATGTGCGCCAGGTAGCCGTCGTAGTCCGGCACGCCGACCATCAGGTGGGCGGTTTCGCGCAGGCGGCTGGCGACGCGGGAGAAATCAAGTTTGCGGCCGAAGCATTGGCATATCATGGCCAAACTCCCTTGCTGTGATGCGCGGGTCGGCGAGGGCGCGTCTGATGGAGACGAGGCCGGCGCCTAGCATGAGCACGACGACTGTCATGAACACCGAGGTGAGGGCGCAGTCCACGTAGTCGTTGGTGAGCACCTGGTGCATGTCGGCGACCGATTTGGCGGGCGCCAGCAGCTTGCCGTCGGCCAGGGCCGCCGAGAATTTCGCTGCGTGCGACAGAAAGCCGATGGCGGGCACGGGAGAGAAGATCTTCTCCCAGCCGGCGGTGAGCGTGCAGATGGCGAGCCAGGCGGCCGGTGTTGCGGTGACGGCCGCGAAGCGCTGCCGTTTCATCTTGAACAGGATGACGGTGCAGAGGGTCAGCGCGATGGCCGCCAGCATCTGGTTGGAGATGCCGAACAGCGGCCAGAGCGTGTTGATGCCGCCGAGCGGATCGCGGACGCCCTGGTAGAGGAAGTAGCCCCACCCGCTGACGGCGACGGCGGTGGCGAGCACGTTCGCGCCCCAGGATTTGGTGTTGCGGAAGGCCGGCACGGCCATGCCCACCAGGTCCTGGATCATGAAGCGGGCGACACGGGTCCCTGCATCCACGGTGGTGAGGATGAACAACGCCTCGAACAGGATGGCGAAATGGTACCAGAACGCCATCAGCGCGCGGCCGCCGATGACGCCGGAGAGGATCTGCGACATGCCGACGGCGAGCGTGGGTGCGCCGCCCGAGCGTGACAGGATGGTTTTTTCGCCGACGTCGCGGGCGATCTGCGTCAGCGCATCCGGCGTGATGGCGAAACCCCAGGTGGCAATCTTGGCTGAGGCGGAGACCGCGTCGTGGCCGATGAGGGCGGCGGGCGCGTTCATGGCGAAGTAGGCGCCCGGGTCGAGCACGCTGGCGGCGATGAGCGCCATGATGGCGACCATGCTTTCGGCGAGCATGGCGCCGTATCCGATCATGCGCGCCTGGCTTTCGAGTTCCAGCATCTTCGGCGTGGTGCCCGACGAGATCAGCGCGTGGAAGCCGGAGACGGAGCCGCAGGCGATGGTGATGAACAGGAAGGGGAACAGGGAGCCGGCGAACACCGGCCCCGTGCCGTCCACGAAGCGGCTGACTGCCGGCATGCGTAGCTCCGGCATGACGATGGCGATGCCGAGGGCCAATGCGCAGATCGTGCCGATTTTCAGGAAGGTGGAGAGATAGTCGCGCGGGGCGAGGATCATCCAGACTGGCAGCACCGAGGCGACGAAGCCGTAGCCGATGAGCATGAGCGCGAGCGACGGGCCAGTGAAGGTGAAGCTGGGCGCCCAGGCTGGGGATGCGGCGACGGCGCCGCCCAGCCAGATGGAGCCGAGCAGCAGGACGAGGCCGGCTGCAGACATCTCCAGCACCCGGTGGGGCCGCAGGAAGCGCGCATAGACGCCCATCAGAAGGGCGATCGGGATGGTGGCGAACACGGTGAAGGTCGCCCAGGGCGAATCGGCCAGCGCCTTGACCACGACAAGCGCCAGAACGGCGAGAAGGATGACCATGATGGCGAGGATGCCGATGGAGGCGACCGTGCCTGCGAAGGCGCCCATTTCGCCGCGTATCATGTCGCCAAGCGAGCGGCCGTCTCGACGCACGGAGATGAACAGGCTGACGAAATCCTGCACGGCGCCGGCGAACACCACGCCCACGAGGATCCAGAGCGTGCCTGGGAGATAGCCCATCTGGGCGGCGAGCACGGGACCCACCAAAGGGCCGGCGCCGGCGATGGCTGCGAAATGATGGCCGAAGAGGACGTATTTGTTGGTGGGCACATAGTCGAGCCCGTCCGGGTGCACGGCGGCGGGCGTGGGGCGGGAGTTGTCCAGCGCGAGCACGCGCGTGGCGATGAAGAGGCTGTAGAAGCGGTAGGCGAGCAGATAGACGCAGATGGCGGCGGTCACCAGCCAAAGCGCGTTCACCGTTTCGCCGCGGCTCAGCGCCACCACGCCGAGGCTTGCCGCGCCGAGCACGGCGACGCCGCCCCAGATCAGCCATTGCGACGCGCCGGCGCGCTGCAGGGCCGGCGGACGTTGTATGGACGTTTGGGACATTGGTTTTTTCCCCGCGTTTCTTGTGTCACTAAAGCGTCGCCGGCTTCGGCTGACCATAGCCGGCAAGGAGGCGCGTCATTGAATTAAACGATACCGGCCGGATACCCCAAGCCCATGCTTTGCGGGCGGGGGTGATCGGCTGGCCGGTCGAGCATTCGCGCTCGCCACGGCTGCATAATTTCTGGCTCGGACGCCACGGTATCGACGGCAGCTATGTGAAGATACCGGTGCCGCCGGAGGATTTGGCAGCCACCTTGCGGCATTTGCGCGACCAGGGATTTGCCGGCGCCAACGTCACCATTCCGCACAAGGAAGCGGTGCTCGCGCTGTGCGACACGCTCGATGCGAGCGCCACGCGGGCCGGCGCGGTCAACACGCTGGTGTTCGACGCAGGCGGCATCCGCGGCAGCAACACCGACGGCGCAGGGTTTCTCGCCAATCTCGATGAGAATGGCGGACTGCCGGATGGCCCCGCGCTGCTGCTGGGCGCAGGTGGGGCGGCGCGCGCCGTGGCGGCAGCACTGCTCGATGCCGGGGTGCGGGTGACGGTCACCAACCGCCGCCGGGAGCGCGCGGAAGCGCTGGCGCTCGCTCTGCCAGGCATCGCCGTTCTGCCCTGGGAACGACGGACGCACGCCGCCGCAGACACGGCCCTCCTGGTCAACACGACGTCGCTCGGCATGATCGGCGAACCGGCGCTCGACTTCGATTTTGCCGCCGCGCACGACGGCCTCGTGGTGGCCGACATCGTCTATGTGCCGCTGCGTACCCGCTTTCTCGATGATGCGGCCGGATACGGGCTGCGCACTGTCGAAGGCCTCGGCATGCTCCTGCACCAGGCGGTGCCGGGGTTCGCCGCCTGGTTCGGCGTGACGCCCGTGGTGGACGACGCCGTACGCACCCTCCTGGCAGCCGGCATCCCACCCTTTCCCGAGTGAACTGGCCGGAATGAAAGTCATCGGCCTCACCGGCGGCATCGGCATGGGGAAGTCGACAGCGGCGGCGGAATTCCGTCGCGCCGGCATACCGGTGTTCGACGCCGATGCCGCCGTCCGCCGCTTGCAGGCTCGGCGCGGACGCGCCCTTCCCGCCATCGAAGCCGCCTTTCCAGGCACCGTGCGCGACGGCTGCCTCGACCGCGCGGCGCTGCGGCGGATCGTGCTGGCGGATCCTGCCAAACGCCTTGCACTGGAGGCGATCATCCACCCGCTCGTGCAGGCCGAGCAGAAGCGCTTCCTCGCCCGCGCAAAGGCCGCAGGCAAATCGTCGGCCGTGCTCGACATTCCTCTCCTGCTGGAGCGCAAACCCACGCCATACCAGCGGCGCGCACTGCACACGATCCTGGTCGTCTCGGCGCCACGCGCCGTGCAGATCGCCCGCGTCCTCAGGCGCCCCGGCCTCACGCGGGCTGATGCCGAATCGCTGATCGCGCTACAAATGCCGGATGCCGAAAAACGCCGCCGAGCCGACCTCGTGATACGAACCGGCCTCTCCCGCTTCCACGCCACCGCCGCCATACGGCGCTTCATCGCACGCGAAAAACTCCTATGAGCCGCTCTATCCTGTTCGACACCGAAACCACCGGGCTCGACCCCGCGACAGGCGACCGCATCATCGAATTCGCCGCCATCGAACTGATACGCGAACTGCCCACCAACCGCGTGTTCCACCGGGTGATCGACCCGGAACGCGACGTGCCGGAAGAAGCCACGCGCGTGCACGGCTTCACCCGCGGCGACCTCATCGGCAAACCACGCTTCGCCGATATCGTGGACGAACTCCTCGCCTTCATCGAAGACTCGCCTCTGGTCGCGCACAACGCCGAATTCGACTTCGCTTTCGTCAACGCCGAACTCGCGCGCCTCGCCCTGCCGCCACTGCACCCCTCGCGCATGATCGACACGCTGGCGCTCGCCAAAAAACGCTTCCCCGGCATGCCGAACAGCCTCAACGCACTCTGCGGCCGCTTCAGCATCGATCTCTCCGAGCGCACAACACACAACGCGCTGCTCGACTGCCGCCTGCTCGCAGACGTTTACGTGGAACTCACAGGCGGCCGCCAACGCGGGTTTATCCTGGCTGGGTCTTCGCAATCCGAAACCGCGTTTACCTATGTCGCATCAGGTCCGCGCACGCCCCGGCCGATCGTGCCGCGTGACGACGAGCTGGCGGCGCATGCTGCGTTTCTGTCTCGGCTTAAGGATCCTGTTTGGTTGTTGCCTTGAGGTGAGGGAAGGCAAGGCAAGGACTTCTTTTTTGTTAAAAAAGAAGCAAAAAGCTTTTGCGCGTTTTGGGCTGCGATGGATTGGCGCCTTGGTCTGGCTTCATCTTTTAGGAGGAAGGTGGGCTTCGCCTCTTTGCTTGCTTTGTGGCTGCTCTTCCTTCCCGTCTTTCGAGTGGTTCTTGCTTTCTTCAGCTGCCTGTTCCGATCGCGGCATTGGCATGACGGGAATGCCTGCGGCGCGCTTTTAGGCGAGGGCGGCTTTTCCTTAGTTGCCTAGCGCCGCTGCAATGAGAACTGCGGCCAAGGTCGCGTTGCCGGCGACATGCACCACCATGGAAGCGCGCACCGAGCCGCCTATGGCGCGCGCGGTGCTGATGAGAATCATCGTAGGCACTAGCAGCAAGATGCGGCGCCAGCCGCCGTCTCCGGCGTGGGCCAGCAGCCAAAGCAGGCCTGTGGCCGCGGCTGTCGCACGAAGACTCCACCAACGCCGAAGACCAACCCAGAGCCAGCTCCGGAAAAACAGCTCCTCGGACACCGGTGCTCCGACAACGACAACCAGGGATAGCCAGGCGGCGAAGCCGACGGAGAGCCTGCCGTTCGGCAGCGGCAGGGAAGTCTGCGCCTGGCCGAAGAAATCGCGATAGGCAGGGACGAGCGTGACGAGAGCAACGTGCGTGGCTGAAATCAAAAGCGCCGCTAACGCGAGCAGAGCCACGATGCCGCTGCGTTTCACGCTGTGCCAGGCAAGTCCCTCGCGTATGTCGCCGTCGCCCACGCGCTGTGCGCGTCGCAGGCAGGCCAGCAACAGGCAGAGCTGTGTCGCAGGCAAGAGGACTATCAGGAAGGCCCGCGTGTCGAATGCGAAGCCGAAGGCGAGATGCGCGATCGCGAGCGCCGCAGCGGCGAGCAGGGCTGCGGCGATGGTGGCGGCCAGAAACCAGACTACGGCCATGACGACGAGTTTCGTTGGTGTTTCTGGCAGGAGGGATGGCCTTGAAAGAAGAAAGGAAGCACTTCTTTTTTGAAAAAAAGAAGCAAAAAACTTCTACTACTTCAAGCTGGATGTTCCCACGATCTCGGTCCCAGGTCGCAAACGTTTTTTGGTTCTTTTTTTCAAAAAAGAACGCCTTGCCTTAGCTCTTCGCTATGATCGGCAACCCGCCCATCCAGCACTGCAGCGCCTCGGGAACGCGCACGTTGCCATCGCCATCCTGGTAGTTTTCCATGACTGCGATGAGGGCGCGGCCGACTGCCACGCCTGAGCCGTTCAGCGTGTGCACTGGGGCGATGGTCTTGCCGTCTGCGGCGCGGAAGCGGGCGTTCATGCGGCGAGCCTGGAAGTCGCGCGTGTTGGAGCAGGAGCTGATTTCGCGCCACATGCCTTGGCCTGGCAGCCAGACTTCGAGGTCGTAGGTGCGGGCGGCGCCGAAGCCGGTGTCGCCTGCGCAGAGCAGCATGCGGCGATAGGGAAGGCCGAGTTTTTCGAGAACGGTTTCGGCACAGCGGGTCATGCGCTCGTGCTCGGCATCGCTGTCGTTCGGGTTTGCGATGCTGACCATTTCGACTTTGCGGAACTGGTGCTGGCGCAACATGCCGCGTGTGTCGCGGCCGGAGGCGCCGGCTTCGCTCCTGAAGCAGTCGGTGAGTGCGGTAAGCCGCAGCGGCAAGGATTTCTCCGCCAGGATCTCGCCTGCGACGAGGTTGGTGAGAGGCACTTCCGCGGTGGGAATGAGCCAGCGGCCGTCAGTGGTGCGGAAGAGGTCTTCGGCGAATTTGGGGAGCTGGTTGGTGCCGAAAACGGCGGCGTCGTTCACCAGGGACGGCACGGAGGCCTCGGTGTAGCCGTGCTCGCCGGTGTGCAATTCGATCATGAATTGGCCGAGCGCGCGCTCAAGGCGGGCGAGGGGGCCGCGCAACACGGTGAAGCGGCTGCCTGCAAGCTTGGCCGCGGACTCGAAATCCATCAGGCCGAGCGCTTCGCCGAGTTCGAAATGCTGTTTGGGTGCGAAGTCGAAGTCCGGGATGTCGCCCCAGCGCTTCAGCTCGACATTGCCTGTCTCGTCCTGGCCGTCGGGCACGTCCGCATCGAGACGGTTCGGCAAGCGGGCAAGATGGGTGTGGAGGTCGCGTTCGTGCCCGGCGGCTTCTGCCTCTAACGCTTCCATGCGCTCGCGCAGCGCGCCGGCTTCGGCTTCCAGCGCACTGGTGTCGGCACCTGTGCGCCGGCCCTGGCCCACCTCTTTCGCGATGGCGTTGCGCCTTGATTGCGCTTCCTGCAGCGCGCCTTGGGCCGCGCGGCGGGCGGCGTCGCGTTCGATGAGGGTTGCGGATTCAGGGGGCAGGCTTCGACGCGCCATGGCGGCGTCGAAGCCTTCAGGGTCGGCTCTGATGGCTTTGATGTCGTGCATGGTGAGCTCCTTAAAGGGAGGGAAGAAAGCGTCTTCTTTTTTGAAAAAAAGAAGCAAAAAACTTTTACTTATGGGAGCCGGGCGTTCCCAAGATCTCGGTCCCAAGTCGCAAAAGTTTTTTGGTTCTTTTTTTCAAAAAAGAACTGCTTGCTATTCCTCGATTGTCTTAGGCTCGACCAAACGCGCCGAGAAAATCGAAATCTCGTAAAGCAGGATCAGCGGCACAGCGAGGCCGGTCTGGGTAATGACATCGGGCGGCGTGAGGATGGCGGCGACGACGAAGCATCCGACATAGGCGTAGCGCCGGTATTTCCGCAGGCTCTTGGACGAGACGATGCCGACCTTTGCCAGAAGGGTGAGCAGCACAGGGAGCTGGAAGGCGATGCCGAACGCCAGGATGAGCTTCATGACGAGAGCGAGATATTCGCTCACCTTGGCCTGCAGCTCGATCTGCATGGCGTCGCCGCCGCCTGGCGTTTCGAAGCTGAGGAAGAATTTCCAGGCGAACGGGAATACGAAGTAGTAGGCGAGTGCTGCGCCGGCGACGAAGAGTACAGGCGTTGCGATCAGGAAGGGCGCGAAGGCGCGGCGTTCGCTGCGGTAGAGGCCGGGGGCGACGAACAGCCAGATTTGCGAGGCGGCGACAGGGAAAGACAGGAATGTCGCGCCGAAGAAGGCGACCTTCAGGTAAGTGAAGAACGCCTCGTAGAGGGCGGTGTAGATGAGGTGCGGATGCTCGCCTTTCTGACGCATGATGTTGGCGAGCGGCTGGGCCAGGAAGAAATAGATTTTCCCGGAGAAATGATAGCAGACGAAGAAGCACAGCAGGAACGCGACGGCCGACCACAGCAGGCGGCGGCGGAGTTCCACCAGATGCGCGAGCAGCGGCATCGGCTTGTCGTCGATGGTGTCCTCGGCGGCGGCCATGATCAGTGTTCGGTCGCGTGCGTGGCGCTAGGGGGGATGAAGGCGGGTGCGCGTTTCTCAGGGCCTGGCTGGACAGGCGCGGGCGAGGCCGCGTCTGGCGGGATGAAGCTCGGTGCTTCAGAAAGCGGGGGGGCTTCAGAAAGCGGGTGGGCTTCAGGAAGCGGGGGGGCTTCGGGGAGTGGCGGCGGTGCGGCGATGGACACCGGGCCGATTGCTGTCATGACCGGCTTCACCGGGTGGGCGGCGAAGGGGTCGTCGAAGGCGCGGCCGATGGCGCCATCGGGATCAAGAACGCGGCGGACGGAGCCCTTGACGTTCATGCCGCGGATTTCGTCGATGGAGGACTTCACCTCGGCGAGGTCGGCGTCGCGGAGCATGTCGTCCACGTGGTGCTGAAACTCGCCGGCCATGCGGCGCATCTTTTTGATGGCGTTGGTGATGGCGCGGATGGCCACCGGCATGTCCTTGGGGCCGATCAGCACCAAGGCGACCACGCCGATCAAGGCGATCTCTGACCAGTTAAAGTCGAACATGGAGGCCTCTTACTCTCGGTGGGCGCAAGCAGGAAGAGCAAGAGGCGGGCTCTCCATCACGATCTCGGTCCCCAGTCGCAAAAGTTTTTTGCTTCTTTTTTTCAAAAAAGAAGGCCTTCCTACCTGTTCTCCAGCATCAACTCCTCGCGCCGGGGCAGCTCAGCCAGCGAGCTGAGGCCAAACTGGGTCAGAAACGCCGGCGTAGTCGCCCAGAGCGTAGGCCGCCCGGGCACTTCGCGGTGTCCAGCCGAGCGGATGAGCGAGGCTTCGAGCAGGGAGTCGAGCGTCTGCTGGCTGAGGGTGGCGCCGCGTATTTCCTCGATTTGCGCGCGGGTGACGGGCTGGTGCCAGGCGACGATGGCGAGGGTTTCCATGGCGACGCGTGGCAGGCGCCGGGGCCGGCTGACCAGGCGGGTGAGGCGCGGGGCGAGGTCCGGCGCGGTGCGGAACTGCCAGCCGCCGCCGGCTTCGACGAGTTCGACGCCTCGGCCGGCGTAGCGGGCACGAAGGGCGGTGAGGACAGCGTCGGCTTCCTGGTCTTCGGGGAGGAGGGCGGCGAGGTTGCGGGCAGGAACCGGGTCGGCGCTGGCGAAGATGAGCGCTTCGGCGAGACGCAGATAGTCCTCGCGAACCTCCATGGCGATTTGGGGGGCAATCTCGGGGGCTATGCCGGGGGCGGGATCGTTTTGGGGGATGTCGTCGCTCATGGGTCCTCTCCCTTGGCTACCATGATGGGCGAGAAGGGGGTGTCCTGGCGAAGCTGGATGCCGCCGCCGCGTGCCATTTCAAGGCTGGCGATGAGCGTGCTGGCGATGGCGGCGCGGCGTTCCTGGCCGCCGAGACGCTCGGGAAGGAAGGCTTCCAGCGTGCTCCATTTCGGCATGGAGCCGAGGGTGGCGGCGAGGCGGCCGAGGGCATCCTGCACGGTCCAGAAGGAGAGCTGCTTTGGGCGGTAGATGCGCTGGGCGGCGACGCGGCGCAGCGCGTCCACATAGCCGCGCAGCAGAGAGGGGACGTCGGCGAGCAGGCGGCTGCGGTCGGCCTGGGTGAAATCCTCCGGCGTGCCGCGTGGGAAAACGTCCTGGCCGAGCTGCGGGCGGGCGCTGAGCCAGGCAGCGGCGGCTCGCATGCGTTCGAGTTCGGCGAGGCGGGCTGCGAGCACGTCGGCGGCTTGCGCGCCTTCCTCGGCACCGGGCTCTTCTGCGGGGAGGAGCAGGCGGGATTTCAGCCAGGCGAGCCAGGCGGCCATGACCAGCCAGTCGGCGGCGAGTTCGAGTGTCACACGGTTTATGACGGCGAGGTACTGGTCCACCAGGGCGACGATGGAGATGCGGCCGAGGTCGAGTTTCTGGGCGCGGGCCAGGTCGAGGAGCAGGTCCATGGGTCCCTCGAAGCCGTCGAGGGAGAGGATCAGCCCGGGCGGCTGGGGGTCACTGGTCACCGGATGGGACGCCGGCGATACGGAGGGTGAAGTCGAACGCCCAGTCCAGAACCGGGACCAGCGTGTGACCCAGGGGATCGAACTCAATGCCACCCTGGCGGAGAAGGGCCGGGCCGGCGATGAGGAGGAGCACCAGGACGATGCCGTAGCGCTCCAGCCCTGCCCAGGCGCGCGCCAGGCGAAGGGGCAGCAGGCCGACGGCGATGCGGCCGCCGTCCAGCGGCGGGATGGGCACGAGGTTGAACAGGCCGAGCACGAGGTTCAGCACGATGAAGGCGCCCAGCGCCGACGCCACGCCGGCCGGAAGGTTCTGGTTGCGCAGGACCAGGGCCGAGAGGAAGGCGAGCGAGAAATTCATCAGCGGGCCGGCGACGGCGACAAGCGCCATGCCCCGGCGCGGCGAGCGGAAGCCGCTCGGGTCCACCGGCACCGGCTTGGCCCAGCCGAACATGAAGAGCACCCGGCCGACGGTCAGCAACTGCGACGCCAGGAGCACGCCAGGCAGGATGATGGTGCCGAACCGGTCCACATGACGCCAAGGTAGCAGCGAGAGCCGGCCGGCGCGGCGCGCTGTCTGGTCGCCGAGCGCCCAGGCGGCGTAGCCGTGCGCCAGTTCGTGCAGGATGATGGCGGTCGCCGCCAGAGAGACGGACAGCACCAGCTTGAGAATGAGCGCGGTCATGCCGCGAGAAGCTTGGCGCGCTCGTCGGCAAGGGCTGCCCCATCGAGGTCGCGGCGCGAGGCGCGTGCCTTGTCACGCGCCGCGGCGAGACGGTCGATCGTGAGTGTCGGGGTTTCGTCCAGGGCTTCCAGAAGATTGCGCGTGTCGGCGATCATGCCTGAGCAATGGAGGGCAATGTCGCAGCCGGCTGCGAGTGCCGCGCGTGCCCGCTCGGCCGGCAATCCCTGAAGCGCCTGCATGGCCAGGTCGTCGCTGACCAGCACGCCGGCAAAGCCGGTGGCGCGTATGACGCCGCTTATAATGGGGGCGGACTGGGTGGCGGGATGATCCATGTCGCGCGCGTTGTAGCGGATGTGTGCGGTCATCAGCCAGGGCAGGTCGGTGTTGCGCTGGAACGGGACGAGGTCGGCGGCGGCAATGTCGTCCAGCACGGGGAGTTGCAGATGGCTGTCCGCGCGGGCACGGCCGTGGCCGGGGGCGTGCTTGCCGACAGGCTGGATTCCCGCCGTAAGAAGGCCCTGGCCGAAGGCGCGGCCGAGGCTCGCCACCCGCTCCGGATCGTCGGAGAAGGCGCGGTCGCCGATGACGTCGTGGCCGTCCGGCGAGGCGACATCGAGCACAGGGGCTGCCACCACATCGAAGCCGGCGGCTGCGCAGTCGAGGCCGATGAGGGCGCCGGTGAGCCACGCCACGCGCCGCGCCGCAGGATCGTCGAGCGCGCCGATGGCGCGTGCTGGCGGGTGCTCGCGCCAGGAGGGTGGGCGCAGGCGGGCGACGCGGCCGCCTTCCTGATCGACCATGATGACGGCGCCTTCCGGGAGTGCGGCGCGCAGCGATTGCGTGAGGGCACGTAGCTGCTGCGGGTAGGCGACGTTGCGGCCGAACAGGATGACGCCGGCGGGCCTGTGCTCCGCGAGACAGGCGACTTCCACCGACGCGAGAGTCAGGCTCGCGATGCCGACGATCGCCGGCTTCAAGGAGGGGGATAAGAGTTAGAAGGTCGCAATCGAGCAGTCGCCGCCATGGCTCCGCATACGGTTGCAGAAATTGGCCGCGTCGGCGAGCGTTGGGAAGCTGCCTGTGCGCAGGCGCCAGACAGGGCGACCTGCGAGTTGCGCGCGTATGACGTCGGGTTTCTTCATAGCCAACAGCTCGGGCATCTTGACTGCAAGGTGGCCCCAGTCCTGCTCCGCGGCCGAGGGGCTGTCGAAGGCGGCGAGCTGCACGGCGATGCCGCTTGGCTTTGCCTCACCGGCTTGGGGCGCTGCCGTGAATGCGGGCGCCGCGACCATGGCGGCGGCCTTCTGCGGCGCCGGGGTCTGCGCAATGACAGTTGGCTTCGCCTCGGCGACCTTGGTGTCGGTCACCTTGGTTTCGGTGACCTTCGTCTCGGTCACCTTGGTTTCGATCGGGGCGTGCGCTTCCGCGCCATGCGCGGCTTTGACCCGCGCGCGCAGCGTGGCGATCTGCGGCCGCTCCGCCTCGGGGGCGAGCTTTTCGGCGCCGGAAGCTGCATCGTCGGCGCCCATCACCTTCATGCCGCCTGGATCGGCCGGCTTGATACGCACCGGACCGCTCATCGCCTCGATCACCGGAACAACGTGGTGCCCGCGATGCATGAGCGACATGGTGCCGACGACCAGGAACAGCGCACCGCCGAGGCCCGCCGCGACGATCGCCATGCGGCGCATGTCGGGGTCGAGGCCATTGGCCGGCTCGGGCCGGTAGGAAGGACGCGCAAACCCGATCCGGTCAGACATAAACAACCCCTTCCCTAGCGCAGTTCCTCGACAGGCAACACGCCCAGCACGGCAAGGCCGGAGCGGATGACCGTGGCGGTCGCCTCGACGAGGGCAAGCCGCGCCCTGGTCTCCACAGGCCGCGATTCCTGTAGGAATCGGAGTGTAGCGTCATCCTGGCCGCGGTTCCACAGCATATTAAAGTCGCCCGACAAGTCGTGGAGAAAAAAGGCAATTCTGTGGGGCTCGCGTGCCAGTGCCGCGGCTTCCACCACGCGCGGCCACTCGACCAGGCGGCGGATCAGGGCGACCTCCGGCTCGGCTGTCAGGCTTGCGAGATCCGCCTCCGCCAGGGCCTCCGGCGCGAGGGCTTCGGCGGGAAACTGCTCGGTGGCGCGGCGCAGCACGCTGCGGCAGCGGGCGTGGGCGTACTGCACGTAATAGACCGGGTTGTCGCGCGTCTGGGCGACGGCGAGATCGAGGTCGAACTCCATCTGCGCGTCCGATTTGCGTGTGAGCATGGTGAAACGCACCGCGTCGCGGCCGACTTCGTCGATGAGGTCGCGCAGGGTGATGAAGGTGCCGGCGCGCTTGCTCATGCGCACGGGTACGCCGCCGCGCACGACATGCACGATCTGGCACAGCACGATGTCGAGCACCTGGCCATGGTCCGCCAGCGCGCGCACCGCCGATTTCATGCGCGAGACATAGCCGCCATGGTCGGCGCCCCAGACATCGATCATCACCTGCGCGCCGCGCGCCATCTTGTCGGCATGGTAGGCGATGTCGTTGGCGAAGTAGGTGTTGGAGCCATCGGACTTCCGCAGGGGGCGGTCCACGTCGTCACCGAAGCGGGTGGAGGCGAACAGGGTTTGTTCGCGCGCTTCCCAATCGTCCGGCAGCTTGCCTTTCGGCGGCTCGAGGATGCCCTGGTAGATCAGCCCGCGGTCCTGCAGCGCCGCGATTGCACGCTCTGCCGCGCCGTTCTCGAGCAGTGCGCGCTCGGAGAAGAACACGCTGTGGACGACGCCCAGTGCTGCGAGATCTTCCTTGATGGAACCGAGCATCTTCGAGATCGTGAAATCCCGTACCTTGTCGAGCCACAGCGCGGGCTCCGCACCGGTCGCACCTTCTGCCGCCAGGGATGTGCCATAAGTCTCGGCCAGCGCGGCGCCGACGGGAACGAGGTAATCGCCGCCGTATTGCAGGCCTGTCGGCGTGGCGGCGGCGAATTCCTCCTCGGTCAAGGTGGTGCCGAGCGCCTGCAGGTAGCGCCAGTACGCTGCCCAGGCGAGAGCGATCACCTGCGCGCCGGCATCGTTGATGTAGAACTCCTTGGTCACGGAATACCCTGCCTTGGCCAGCAGGTTCGACAAGGCATCGCCCACGACGGCACCGCGGCAGTGGCCGATGTGCATGGGGCCGGTGGGGTTCGCCGACACATATTCGACGTTCACCGTGGTGCCGCGGCCGACCGAACCGTCACCGTAGTTCTCGCGCGCACGCAGGATCATCGGCAACTGGTCGCGAAATACCTTGGGCGCGAGACGAAGGTTGACGAAGCCCGGACCCGCCGCCTCGGCACCCGCCACGTCTTCGCGTGCCGCGAGTGCTTCCACGAGTGCTGCCGCGATGTCGGCGGGCTTGCGGCGCGCGAACTTGGAAACGACCAGCGCGGCGTTCGTCGCCATGTCGCCACGCGAGGCATCGCGCGCCGGCGTCACCTCGACTTTCGACGCGAGATCGTCGGGAAGATCGGGAACGCTGACGCGCAATGCGGCAAGCACATGCACGCGCATGTCGCTGAAGAGATTCTGACTCACGCAAAGATCCTAGTGTGGAAGGGCGGCTAAAGTACGCAGTCCCAGATGACGGCACATCGGCTCGAAGTCACGATCCCGATGGAGCAGGATATGGTTGTTCGCAATGCAGAAGCTCGCGATGATCAGGTCGATGGTTTTCCTGATGGTTATGCCAAGCGACCGCAGGCGCCGGTAGTGCGAGGCCGCGAGGATGGCGAGAGCAGGATCGAGCATCGCCGCCGTTTCGAAACGCATCAGCTCGGTTTCCACAAGCCGCGCTTCGCGGTCATCGCGAAGCCCGCGCAGAACCTCGAGCAGGACGACGTCGCCAATAATGATCTGATCGCCGCCCTCCCGGACCAGGCTCTTCCACAATTCCGCCTGACGTGTCGGCACATTGTTCAGACCATCGATGATGACCGAGCTATCGACCACTATCACTTCGATTTCAGATCGTCTCGCAAGTCGTAGGGTTCGATGGACTCACCGAAGCCGGGCTCATCGAAGCCGGGCTCCTCAAAGCCGCGGCCCAACCGGCTCTCCGCCAGGTTGCCTTCCCACTGCACCTTGCCAGCCAAGGCCAAGATCCCCTGCCGCTGATGCCGCTTCAACAACAAGCGCAACCCCTCCTCGACCACCGCCCGCTTGGTCGGCAACCCGGTGACCCTCAAGGTCTCCTCCATCAAGGCATCATCGATGTCGATGTTTGTGCGCACGACTTACCCAAATGTGTATGATTAAGCCTCACTATACACATACGAGGCCGGGCGCGCAATGCAGACGATGAAGCGCGAGATGCAGAGACAGCGTCCAAGAATTCGCTAGGCCGAGTCAGCTGGCGTGGTTAGCCGAGCACCGAAGCGGAGCGGACCTTAATGGTCCGTGAGCATCGGAGCATCGTGCGAAGGCGCGTCTTCGACACGACCTAACCGCGTCAGATGGCCGGCATAGTAGAATTCCTGCTCACCCAGGTAAGGATAGGTCGGTCAGTCGGTTATACTCGTCTATGGCAAACCGGTCGGTCATGCCCGCGACATAGTCGCAGACGACCTGCGCCGCCTGCGCCGGCTGACCCTCCCCGGCCAGGACGCGCCAGCCGTCGGGCAGGGTGGACGGGTCCTCGTGCAGCACGCCGAACAGCGCCTCGGTCAGGCGCCGCGCCTTCAGGGTCATGCGGTTGACCTTCCAGTGGCGATACATGCGGGCGCGCAGGAATTCCTTGATGGCGTGGTTGGCATCCGCCATGCGTGGCGAGAACCCGACCATCGGCTTCTTCGCCCGCCTGATGCCGTCCGCATCGAGGGGCTCCAGGACGGCAAGGCGCCGCTTCGTCTCTTCCACCAGATCGCTGACCAGGGCATGGATCACCCGCCTGATGGTCTCGTGGCGCAGCCGGTCCGGCGGCACGTCCAGCCCGCAGCGCCGGGCCTCCATCAGGGCGGGGCCGACCACGGGCAAATGTGCAATCTCGTCCGGGCCGAACAGGCCGAAGCGCATGCCGTCGTCCAGATCGTGGCTGTGATAGGCGATGTCGTCCGCGAGCGACGCCACCTGCGCCTCGGCCGACGCGTAGGTTCCAAGCATTAAATCGTGCTTTTGCGAATAGGCGGCGATGTAGGCGGCCGGCTTCGACAAGGGGCCGTTGTGCTTCACCAGCCCCTCGAGCGTCTCCCAGGTCAGGTTCAGCCCGTCGAACGCGGCGTAACGCGCCTCTAGGCGTGTCACCACGCGCAGGGTCTGGGCGTTATGGTCGAAGCCGCCCCAGGGCTTCATGCGCGCGTTGAGCGCATCCTCGCCGGCATGCCCGAACGGCGGATGGCCGAGGTCGTGCGCCAGGGCCAGCGCCTCGGCCAGATCCTCGTCCAGCCCCAGCTCGCGGGCGATGGAGCGGGCGATCTGCGCCACCTCGATGCTGTGGGTGAGGCGGGTGCGGAAGAAATCCCCCACGTGGTTGACGAACACCTGGGTTTTGTACTGCAGCTTGCGGAAGGCCGAGCTGTGGATGATCCGGTCCCTGTCGCGCTGCCAGGGGCTGCGCGTGGGGCTCTCCGGCTCATGATGCAGGCGCCCCCGCATGTGAGCCGGATTGACCGCATAGATCGCTCGTTCCATCCGCGCGGCGTAGCACCCCATTTCCCCTGCTTCAACGAGCGCCCCTTCAATGCACAGGGCCGGCGCGCTATGTACGCAGCCATGGAAAACCCGCCGACCTTCGCCGTCTCAGACAGCGCCGCCCGCCGCATCGCCGAGATCGCCCCGGGCCAGGCCCTGCGCGTCGCCGTGCTCGCAGGCGGCTGCAGCGGGTTCCAATACAAGTTCGAGCTGGACCAGGCGCCGCAGCCGGATGACCTGGTCATCGAGCGGGGCGAGGCACGTGTCGTGGTCGATCCCGCCAGCCTGGACCTGCTGGGCGGCGGCGAACTGCATTACGCCAACGAGCTGATGGGCAGCTACTTCACGGTTCGCAACCCGAACGCCACGAGCGCATGCGGCTGCGGAACCAGTTTTGCTATCGACTGAAGAAGAAGGAAGCGTGTTCTTTTTTGAAAAAAAGAACCAAAAAACTTTTGCGACTTGGGGACCGAGATCGTGGAACAGCCCAGCCTAAAGGTCCAAAAGTTTTTTGCTTCTTTTTTTCAAAAAAGAAGCGCTTCCTTCCTTTTCGCCCAGCCAGCACGATGAAAATCACCACCTGGAACGTCAACGGCATACGCGCCCGCGAGAAAAACATCGCTGCCTGGCTGGAGAAAAACAGCCCGGACCTCCTGCTCATGCAGGAGATCAAATGCGAGGCTGCCGCTTTCCCGGCCACTTTCGAAGGCCTTGGCTATCACGCCAGCGTCGTTGGCCAGAAAGGCTTTAACGGTGTCGCCATCCTCTCCAAGCGGCCGGTCGAGGTGAAGCAACGCTCGCTCCCGGGCCTCTCCGAGGAAGATTCCCAGCCAGCCCGCTACATTGAAATAGACACAGGCGACCTGCGAGTCGGCAACCTCTACCTGCCCAACGGGAATTCAAACGCCGAAGCCGGTTACGGCCAGAAAATCCGCTGGATGGACGCGCTCGCCACCCACGCTCAAACCCTGCTCGACGCCGATGTCCCCCTCGTGCTCGCAGGCGACTACAACGTCTGCCCGGAAGACATCGACTACTCCCAAGGCACGCTCAGCTCGACAGACGCCCTCGTGCGCCCCGAAACCCGCGCGCGCTACTGGCGCCTCATCTGGGCCGGCCTCACGGACGCCATACGCGCCCTGGTTCCTGCAGGGCCCGTCTACACTTTCTGGGATTACCAAGCTGGATGCTGGCAGCGCGACCGCGGCCTGCGTATCGACCACATGCTGCTTTCCCCCACCGTCGCTGAACGCATGACATCGGTCACGCCGGACAAAGCCGAACGTGGCCTCGACCAGCCATCCGATCACGTGCCCGTGGTGCTCGAACTCGCCTGACGCCGGCTGCGGCATTTGTCCGAGCAGTAACGCACCTCGTCCCAAACCTTCGCCCACTTCTTGCGCCAGGTGAACGGCCGCTTGCAGACCGCGCAGGTTTTTGTGGGGAGGTTGGGTTTTTTCATCTGCTTAGGACAAGTGGTAGGAAGAAACTTCTTTTTTCAAAAAGAACGCGCTTGCTTTCTAACGACTTGCCGCAGTGCGAATGCGCAGAATACCGTCATCGCTACGCTCCTGCGAGAGCACTCCCAGAGAGACCATGTAATTCACGTGCGCGACTGTTTCGGCGAACGCAAAACCCGTCTGGTGCGGGTCCAGCGCGCGTTTGAACAGCACGGGGAGCATGTCGGCGGCGGTGCGGGGCGCGTCGCGGCAGGCGTCGGCGATCAGGTCGCAGCGCTGCTGGTGGTGTTGGGCGAGTTCGGCAAGGCGGGTGTGCAGGCCGGTGAAGGGGACGTGGTGGCCTGGGAGGACGAGCACGTCCGGCGGGATCTGCTTCTCGAGGCGGCCTAGCGAGGCGAGGTATTCGCCTAGCGGGTTGGCGTCCGGCTCCATGCTGCTGACGCCGATGTTGGGTGTGATCTTTGTGAGCACCTGGTCTACGGAGAAGAAGATCCTGTCGGCGGCGCAATGGAACATTGCCTGTTCGGGGGCGTGGCCGCCGCCGACTGCGACGGTGAAGTCGCGGCCGCCTATGCGCAGCGTCTGGCCTTCGACGAGGCGGAAGAACTGGGTCGGCAGGCCGGTGGTCATGCGGAGGTAGTGGTGGCCGCCGTCTGCGACATTGACGCTTTCGTCCAGCGGCAGACCCCGCTCGGTGTAGTAGTGCTCGTTGGCGGCGAAGCTCTTGGTCTGCACGGCGAGTGTGGTCAGGAAATCCACGCGTGTCATGGCAAGCGGGCACGAGAAGCGCTTGGTCAGCCAGCCGGCGAGGCCAAGGTGGTCGGGGTGGTAGTGCGAGCAGATGAGGCGGGTGATAGGCCGGCCGGCCAGCACGCCGCCGAACAGGCCTTCCCAGGCGGCGCGCGTCTCGTCGTTGCCTAAGCCGGTGTCGAGCACCGCCCAGCCGCCGTCGTCCTCGATGAGGTAGATATTCACGTGGTTGAGCAGGAAAGGCAGCTTGAAGCGCACCCAGAGGATGCCCGGCGCCACTTCCAGGAAGCCGCCGTTGGCGGGCGGTTCGGGGTAGGGAAATGCGATGGCTTGATCGTGCGTCTGCTTCAGCATGGGGGAACAATGGGTGGCGATGCGCTGCAACACAACTTCGCTGCGTTGGGCCGCCGCGTCGGGCCGCGGTCTTGAGCGTGGGGGGCAGCCCCTCTAGCTTCGCGCCTCCCCGATAGGATCAGACCGCATGCAACACGCCGCCGCCCGCGTCCTGGCGCTCACTCTGGGCCTGGCGCTGCCTGGCCTCGCGGCCGCGGCACCGGCGGACTACACGGCGGCCGTGGCCGAGTATTTCCGCGGCGAGTATGCGGCGCATCCGACCGAGGCGACTGCTGTCGGGCTGCATTTCGGCGATGCGCGGCTGGACGACATTTCGGCCGCCGCCCATGCCGCAGACATCGCGCGACTGCACGCCATCCAGGACCGCCTGCGCGCCATCCCGGCTGCCGGCCTGTCTGCCATGGAGCAGGACGACAGGGATGTGCTCGTGGCGCAGATCGGCGGCCAGCTGCTCGAGCTCGAGACCATTCAGCAGTGGCGGCATAATCCTGCCGTCTATGTCGATCTCTCGACGAACGCGGTTTACGAAATCATCGAGCGCGACTTCGCGCCGCTGAGCAGCCGGCTGGAGAGCGCCATTGCGCGCGAGGAACAGCTGCCGGCCATGCTGGCCGAGGCACGCAAGAACCTCACGGCGATGCCGCCGGTCTTCATCGACATTGCGCAGGAGGAGCTAGCCGGCGCCGTCGGCTTCATTGGCCACGACGTGCCGGAAGCTTTCGACAGCATCAAGGACGATGCCGCGCGTAGAAGGCTTGCCGACGCGACCAAGAAGGTTCTGGCAGCCTACGCCGAGTACAAGGCCTGGCTGACGGCGCAGAAGCCGAATGCGCATGGCAGCTTCGTCTTGGGCAGGGACACGCTGCAGCGCCTGCTCGCGGCCGACCTGGTGACGGCCACCCCGGAACAGGTGCTGGCGGCCGGCCGCGCGCAGCTCGCGAAGGACAGCGCCGCCTTCGAGGTCGCTTCCAAGGCGGTGGATCCGCAATCGCCCACGCATGCGCTGGATGTACTCGGGCAGGATCATCCCGACGTCGCGCACATCATTTCGACGGCGCGGGAGGGGCTCGCCGAGCTGCAGCATTTCATCGAGACGAAAAAGATCCTGACGCTACCTTCGAACGCGCTGCCTGTGGTGGCGGAGACACCGCCGTTCTCGCGCGCTCTGGTGTTCGGCGAGATGGATCCGCCTGGCCCTTACGAGACGCATGCGACGACTGCCTACTACTATATCACGCCACCTGACACGACGGAGCCGAAGGCGGACCAGGAGAAGTATCTCGCCTATTTCAACAGGACTCTCCTCGAGAACCTCTCGGTGCACGAGGCGCTGCCGGGGCATTTCACGCAGTTCCTGTTCTCGCAGTCGCACCCGCACTGGTCCGACATTCGCAAGACGGCGCACTCCTATACCGCCACGGAAGGCTGGGCGCATTACACCGAGCAGATGATGCCGGACGAGGGCCTGGGTGCGGGCGATCCCAAACTTCGCCTGGCGCAACTGCAGGATGCGTTGCTGCGCGACTGCCGGCTGGTCGCATCCATCAGCATGCACACGAGCATCATGACGCTGCCTGAGGCGGCCGAGATGATGGGCAAGCAGTGTTTCCAGCCGCACGACGTCGCCTACAAGGAGGCACGCCGCGGCACCAGCGACCCGGCTTACTTCAGTTACACACTGGGCAAATTGGAAATCCTGAAGCTGCGCAGCGATGTTCAGGCGAAGGAGGGAAAAGCTTTTACGCTCGCGCACTTCCATGATCGTTTTCTGAGCGCCGGTCTCGTTCCCATCAGCGTCATCCGCCGCGAGATTATGGGGACAGATGGGCCGGCACTGTAGGCGTAAGTCGCACGCGCAGTAGGCATTAATCCGCGGTCGAGATCAGCACTGATTGCTTTAGGAAGAAGGAAGCAAGAGCCACACGAAGGGCGCGAAGGAAGAGCAGCCACGAAGCTCACGAAGAGGCGCGGCCTTCTCCTCCTTCTTCGTGTGCTTAATGACTTTAAACTTTTTTCTTTGCGTCTTTAGTGTGGTTCTTCCTTCTTCTTTTCATCGCCGCCGTGCCAATCTCTCCAATCAGGCCAGGCCAAACTGGCAAAATTTTTTGCTTCTTTTTTCTTCAAAAAAGAAGGCCTCGCTTCTTCCTTTCATCATCGGAACCCCAGTGGCCAAAGACGCAGCTGAATATCGCAGCAGCCGCATAGGCTCGCTCAGGCTCCTCCTTCCCTACCTGCGCCCCTATGTCTGGCGGGCGGTGGGGGCGAGTGTGGCGCTGCTGGTGGCGGCGGGTTTGTTGCTGGCGTTGGGTCAGGGCGTGAGGACGCTGATCGACCATGGTTTTGCGGGCGGCCACGCGGCGTCGCTGAACAGTGCGGCGCTGGGGATGTTCGGCGTGGTGGCGGCGCTGGCGGTTTCGACCTATGCGCGGTTTGCGCTGATTTCCTGGCTTGGCGAGAGGGTCGCGGCGGATGTGCGGCGGGATCTGTTTGCGCATGTGATCAGCCTGTCGCCGGCGTTTTTCGAGACGGCGCGGACAGGCGATCTGATGGCGCGCATGACGGCGGATGTGGAGGTGCTGCAGACTCTGGTGGGGTCGGCGATTTCCATGTGGCTGCGCAACGTGCTGCTGCTGATCGGCGCGCTCGCGTTGCTCATTGCGACCAGCGTGAAGCTCGCGGTGATCATCGTGGTGGTGGTGCCTTTCGTGATGGTGCCGGTGCTGCTGTTCGGGCGGCGCGAAAAGCGGCTGTCGCGTGTGGCGCAGGACCGGATCGGCGATCTTGGCGCCTATGCACAGGAGACGTTGGCGGCTTTGCCGACGGTGCAGGCCTACACCCACGAGGGAGTGGACAGGCGAATCTTCGCGTCGCGTGTGGAGGACTCGGTCGCAGCCGCGGTGCGGCGGATACGCACGCGGGCGCTGCTCATCCTTGTCGTCATCCTGCTGGGTTTTGGGGCGATTACCTTCAGCCTTTGGGTCGGCGGACGGGATGTGATCGCAGGGCGCATGACGGGCGGGGACCTCGCGGCGTTCGTGTTCTACGCGGTCATGCTCGCGACATCCGGCGCGACTCTCAGTGAACTCTGGGGCGAGGTGCAGCGTGCCGCCGGCGCCGCGGAGCGGCTTGCCGAGTTGATGGCGGAACGCCCGACGATTGCAGCGCCTGCCCATGTCACGCCGTTTCCGCCTGTTGCGGCCGGAACGGTGGCGTTCGTCGATGTCGGCTTCAGCTACCCGTCGCGGCCGGACGTGTCGGCCCTGCACGATGTCGGCTTCCGGGTGGAGGCAGGCGAGACGGTGGCCCTCGTCGGTCCCTCCGGCGCGGGCAAGACCACGATCTTTCAGCTCCTGCTGCGGTTCCACGACGTGAGCAGCGGCGCCGTGCTGGTCGATGGGGTGGATGTGCGCGCGGCCGATCCGGCAGCGCTACGCGGCCGCATCGCCGTGGTGGCGCAGGACCCGGTGATCTTCAGCGCGAACGCTTGGGAGAACATCCGCTACGGCCGGCCGGAGGCGTCCGACGACGCGGTGCGGGCGGCGGTGGCCGCGGCCTCGGCCGACTTCCTGTTCGACTTGCCGGAAGGTTTGGACAGCTTTCTGGGTGAACGCGGCGTGCGCCTTTCCGGCGGGCAGAAGCAGCGTGTCGCGATCGCGCGCGCCATCCTGCGCGACGCGCCCATCCTGCTGCTCGACGAGGCGACGAGCGCACTCGATGCGGAAAGCGAGCAGGCGGTTCAGCAGGCGCTGGCGGCACTCTCGCGCGGCCGCACCACGCTGGTGGTGGCGCACAGGCTGGCGACAGTGCGGCGAGCGGACCGGATCATCGTCCTCGAGCAGGGCCGCATCGTAGCGAGCGGCGCGCATGACGCCCTGGTGCGGGAGGCAGGGCTTTATGCCCGGCTGGCGGCGCTGCAGTTCGACCTTGCGGAAAGCTGACACAAGAACGTTCCAAATTTGAACCGAAAGCCGCAAAAAGCTCCTGTGCGAGAACCGGAGGTGAGAGGCGGAAACTCGTTTCCGCGTTACCCTGCCGGGATTTTCCGGGTTGATTTGTGATTCGTTACGAACTCTCATGTGCCAGTTTGAGGGTCGAAATGGCTCGGCACATAGGAGGGGATTGGATGACAAAACGTCACGACCGGCAGCATCTGCGCGGGACATCGGCCATGCGGACGCTGGCCTTCGCCGCTGCCTTGGCGATGCCTGTGGCAGCCTCGGCGGCAGCGCCATCGGTAAGCCCCCTCGTGCTTCGCCCTGGCGTGACCGCCGTGGGAGAGACGGCAGCCGCCAAGCAGATCTCGGTGGCACTCGTCCTGCCGTCGCGCGACCCGGGCGGCGCGGCCGCTTTCGCGACGCATGTCAGCACGCCGGGCGATGCGCTCTACAGGCAATATCTCAAGCCAGGCGAGTTCGCAGCGCGGTTCGGCGCGACGGAAGCGAACTACGCGGCCGTTCGCGCCTGGGCGGTTTCGCAGGGCCTGACAGTCGGCGAGGCCTATACGGCACGCACCATCCTGCCGGTCAGCGGCTCGGCGGCCGCCCTCGGCGCAGCCTTCGGCGTCAAGTTCAGCGACTTCCGTGATGCGCAGGGCCGCGTCTTCTATGCGGCCGACGGGGAAGCGAAACTGCCGCCAGGCATTTCTTCGCTCGTCGACTCCGTGATCGGGCTGTCCAGCGAGGCGCACTTCCTGCCGCTCGCCAGGCTGAAGCCGCCGACCGCGGCGCCGCTGGAGTCAGGCACCGGGCCTGGCGCCGCATTCCTCGCTGCCGACCTGCGCGCCGCCTACAACGTGCCGCCGCAACCCTTCACCACGAAGACGCAGACGCTCGCGGTGTTCGAGCAGGGCGGCTTCGACCCAGGCGACATCGCGACCTATGAGGCGCGCAACAAGCTTCCCGCCGTTCCCGTCAAGGTGCGTGGCGTCAACGGCTATGGCGGCGGCATCGATGACCCTGGCGTCGAAATCGAGGCGGTTATCGATCTCGACATGCAGATCGGCCTCAACCCCGCGGCCAAGCAGATCCTGGTTTATGAAGACGGCACGGACACGTTCCAGGTGGCGCTGCTGGATAGCCTCTCCGCCATGGCAACCGACAACAAGGCCACTTCCATCAGCATCTCCTACGGCCAGGACGAGACTTTTCAGGGCATCGCCGCCATTCGTGCGGAGAACACCGTACTGCTGCAGATGGCGGCGCAAGGCCAGGCGGTGTTCGTCTCCTCCGGCGATAACGGCGCCTACGGCGACGGTGCGCTGCCGCTGAACGTGTCCGATCCGGCCAGCCAGCCGAAGGTCACGGCCGTGGGCGGCACCACGCTCTTCACCGGGCCGAAGGAAGAATATTTCGCGGAGGAGGCCTGGAACGATCTCAGCGCAGGGGCGGGCGCCACGGGTGGCGGCGTCAGCACTGTGTGGAAGATACCTTTCTATCAGAGCCACCAGGGCAACCCGGTCGCGACAGCCAATGGCGGTTCCGCCACCTACCGGAACGTCCCGGACGTTGCCGCCGTCGGCAATCCGCTCACCGGCATCGCCATTTACAGCAAGATGAACGGCGGCTGGCTTACCTACGGGGGCACCAGCGTGAGCGCGCCGATCTGGGCCGGCTTCTACAGCCTGGCGAACGCAGCCTCCGAAGGCCTCGGCTTCGCGCCGGCCGGCTTCGCCAACCCGGCGATCTACAAGGTCGCGACCACCTTCGGCCTGTTCTATCCGGACTTCTACGACGTGGCCGACGGCAGCAACGGCGACCCGACCGTGTTCGGCATTCCTGGCTTCCAGGCCGGCTTCGGCTATGACAACACGACGGGCTGGGGCTCGTTCAACGGTGAAAACCTGTTGGCCGAGTTCGCCCTGCTTCCGGTTCGCGCCGACAAAAACCCGCCGCCTGCCGTGAAGGACCTCACCGCCAGCGAAACGACAACGACGGTCAGCCTGAGCTGGAAGCCGGCCGCCGGCGTGAGCGGTTATCTCATTCTCGGCTTCAACTACAATACTTTCGCCACCGTCACGACCTTGCTGCAGAAGGGCACCAGCGCCACGGTGACTGGCCTGAAGGCCGGCACCACCTACGAGTTCGAGGTGTTGTCGATCTCCCCCGGCGGCTACAAGCCGGCGGCGCCCATCATCGTCGCCACGCCAAGCAGCAGCGGCTGAAATGGGAGGCCGGCCGCCACGAGGGCGGCCGGCCTCTGCTTCACCGCCGACGCTTCGGCCTGTCCGGTGTCAGGATGGCCGCCAATGCAGCCAGAAGAACCAGCCCGCGCGATGTCGCGAGCTTGGCGTCGTCATGCTTCAGTTCGCTCGCCAGAATGGCGCCCGACGCTGCCGCAACCAGTCCGGCGCCGAAACGGCGGGTGATGCGCGGACCCATCAGCAGGCCGCCGATGAGTTCGGCCGTGGCGACGGCGCGCATGTCGCCCTCCGACCAACCCAGATGATGAAACATGCCTGTGTAGGCACGATTTCCGGCGAGCTTGTCGCCGCCTGCGAGGGCTACTGCGGCGCCTATGGCGGGGTATAGATTTGGCATTTTTGGTCCTCCTTGGCGGGACAACGCGGAGGAAGGAAGGCAGCCCTTCTTTTTTGAAAAAAAGAAGCAAAAAACTTTTACAACTTAGCGCGGCTGGGCGGAGAGGCCGGGCGCAAAGTGGCAAAAGTTTTTTTACTCCGCTCACCTGAGAATCCGGAACCGACCCGGGTCGCGGATGCGGAAGTTGTCCGTGACTTGGTCGCAGAGCACGTCCCATCGGCTTGGCACGTCGTAACGCAGAAAGGTCAGGACGCGGGCGCGGAATTGCCTGAAGTTCGCAGCGCACCGGTTGTGGATCAGGGCTTTGTGCATCGCGAGCCACAATCGTTCGATCGGGTTCAGATGCGGGCAGTAGGGCGGGATGAAATGTAGCCTTATTCGGCAGTCTCGCCGGTCGAGCCAGGCTCTTACCAGCTTGGCGTGATGGCAGCGCGCATTGTCGAGCATGACGTGGATCCGGCGCTTGGCCGGAAAGCGCGCCTCGATGGTTTGCAGCAGCGCAATCGTGCTGGTGGCGTCGACCGAGGGGACCTCGAGCACGCAGGTGGTGCCGGTGTGCAGGTCGATCGCACCTTGGATATTGACGTGCTCGCGGCCGGTGGTCTGCTCCACGGCGATCGCCACGCCCTTTGGCGCCCAGCAGCCGACGGGCTGTGCGCCGTAGGTCGGATGCACCGCATCGGCGAACATCACCATCTCGTTCGCAGGAAGGCTGTTCAACAGCTTTTCGTAGACAGCGATGAACCGGCGCTGACGGTCGGGGTCCATCTTGCTCGGCACCGCCGCGGGCTTGCGGTGCTCAAACCCCAGCCGGTGCAGCAAGGCGACCAGCCCAGAGCGGCTCTCATAGGTCACGCCGAACTGGCGCTCGATATAGGCGCCGACCTCGCACGTGGTGCGCGGCAGGGTGCGCTCCAGCCAGGCCTTGAGCTGGGTCTCCTGCGCCGGCGCCAGAAACGCGTGCCGGCCGCCGTAATGGAAGCCGACCAAGCCATCGATGCCGTCCTGCTCGAAGGTCTTGTGCCACTCACGGATGGTGTCGTCGTCCAGCAGCAAGACCTTGGCCACCTTGATAGGGCTCATCCCCTGGTCCAGCAGCACCAGGGCATTCGCCCGCCGCGCCAGACGATGGGCAGCAAGCCCGTCCCGAGCCAACTCGGTCAGAACCTGCCTCTCCTCAGCCGTGAGAAAGCCACCGCGCATGACCGCAAGGAGAATCTAAACACACAGCGCGCCGCAAGGGGCGACGGAGCCGGATACTCAATGAGTCGGGGTATTGGTTCTTTTTTTCAAAAAAGAAGCTTCCTACCCCTTCCCTGCTGGCCACCCCTCCCGCTGCTTGCTCCTATCGCCATCGCCCGTCTCGGTCTGGTCGTGCCAGAGGATCTGCTGCGTCGGGTAAGGCAGGTCGATACCCTCGGCGGTGAGCGCATCCTTCAGCGCCTGCAGTGACCGATCCATGCTGACCACGACTTCGGCGCGTCGTGGCGGGCTGATCCACCAGCGGGCGCGCACATTGACCGAGCTGGCGGCGAGATCGACGACGAGCGCTTCGGGCGCCGGCTCTTTCAGCACGCCTTCGACGCCGGCGAGGGCGCGCAGGATGACTTCCTTGGCGTGGGCGATGTCGTCGCCGTAACCGATGCCGATGTCATATTGCAGGCGTCGCTTGTCGAACGCGGTATTCACCACGACCGACTGCGTGAAGAGGTCCGAGTTCGGAATGACCACGCGCCTTCCGTCATACGTACGTATTGAGGTAGCGCGGGTCTCGATTTCCTCGACCGTGCCTTCGAAGCTGCCGACGACGATCTGGTCGCTGATCCGGAACGGCTCGGTCAGCAGGATAAGAATGCCGGCGAGGAAGTTTTGCAGGATGTCGCGGAAGGCGAAGCCGATGGCGACGCCGCTGATGCCAAGGATCTGGATGAGTTGGGCCGGCTGGAAGGATGGAATGGCGATGACGAGCGCCACCAGCAATCCCATGAGCATGGTGCCGCCCTCGGCAAGGCGGCCGAGCACCAGGCCGACGTTGTGGCGCCTGCCGCTGTGTCTGGTCAGCCGGGTGATCAGCTTGCGTACAAGCCCGGCGGTGACATGGAACACGCCGTAAACCAGAGCGGCGACGACGAGGTATGGCAGGCGCTCGAAGAAGCCGCTCACCATACCGTGAAGTGAGTGCACGGCGGCTGACAGGTCGATGTTCATGGCGCCTCAGCACACAGCCGTTAAGAAAAGCACAACCCTGGATTGAATTTCAGTGGAACTCTTCGCTGGTTGAGCGCTAATGGTGCGGCACCCAGCACGTGTGCAAAGCAGTAACAATTTGCTCGACTCACGAGAAAAAAGCATGATAAAAATTGCATGCAGTCTCATTAAGGCGTCTGTCTCTTAAAAAGTAAGAATTCTGGCCGGAGCGTAGCTCGTCGTGACTGTTTTCATACCACTCATTAAAGCCAATCCTCCTCGGCTCAGTCGCCACCTCGGCGCGCTGGAAGCCCTCGAAACATCGGGGATTTTTAGCAACAACGGACCGCTCGTGAAGCGTTTCGAGGCGGAGGCGACGCAGCAGTTATTCGGCGGTGTCGGCGGCTGCGTGACGGCGGCCAACGCGACACTGGGTCTCATGCTCGCGCTGCGCCTTGTGGCGGAAAATTCCGGCACCAGGAACGGGCTGGCGCTCATGCCGTCCTTCACGTTTGCGGCACAGGCGCAAGCTGCCTTGTGGGCGGGACTGACGCCTTTGCTGTGCGACATCGACCCTGGCCATTGGGCAGCGAGCGAGCGCGCGGAGGAACGCAAGCTCAAGCAATATGACGGGCGCATCACTGCCGTGGTGCCCTACGCCACCTTCGGCAACAGCATCGACCTGGACCGGTATGCCTGGCTGGCGAAGAAATACGAGGTCGAAGTGGTGGTCGATGCCGCATCGTCGCTGGGGTCGCGCGATGCGCTGGGCCGCGGCTTCGGCACAGGCAGCCGCTTCATGATCGTGTTCTCCATGCAGGCGACGAAGGCGTTCGCCACGGCCGAGGGCGGGCTGATCTACAGCGCCGACCCGGACCGGTGCCAGGCGCTGCGCACCATGGCGAATTTCGGCTTCGGCGATCCGCGCTCCGCCACCATGCCAGGCATGAACGCCAAGATGAGCGAGATCTGCGCCCTTCTGGCTCTGGAAAAGCTGCGCGACATCGACGCGGTGATCGAATGGCGCGCCGCCCTGGCCGCGCGTTACGAAAGCCGGCTGCCCGATTTCGGCTTCCAGCAGCCGCTTGGCCAGAGACAGGCGATGCAGTCGATGTCGCTACTTTTGCCCAAGCACCTGGCGGCGTCGCGCGCGAAGATCGTCGAGGCGCTCGCGGCCCACGGCATCGGCGCCGCCACCTACTTCAGCCCGCATCTGGCCGAGCAGCCCTACTTCCGCAAGCACGCCATCATGGGACGGCTGCCGCACACCGCAGACGTGGCCGCGCGCGTTCTGGTGCTGCCGCTGGCGGACACCATGACCTTCGAGGAGGTCGATGCGGTCTGCGAGACGCTGACCGAGATCTGTTCGAGCCTTGTTTTGGTAAAGAGCGGGGCGAAGGGCGCGGGCGTGCCGCATCGCCGTGTGCACGCGCGCCAGACGCATATCGGCGCATGAGCGCCGCCCAGGAGCGCGCGCCCCAAGGGTTTGCCTCCCAGGGGGATGCCGTGACACCGGCGGCCGCCTTCGCGCGCGTAGGCGCAAGCCGAGGCGGCATTCAGGAGGCGGTACTCGTAGGCGGTGGCCCAGGCGGGACGGCGATGCTCATCGCCGCGAGCCGCGACGGATCGCTCCCGGCGCTCGCAAGGCGCGGACTGACCGTGGTGGAGCGCGGCTTCTCCCTCGGCGGCGGTGCCCTGCACGACTACGCCATCAACGGCGACAGCACGGCGGAAACATTCCTGAGCGTGGTGGCCGAGTCCGCGGGACCGCAGCTTTCGGCCCTCGCCGGCCACCCGCAGGCGCAGGTGATCGCGAGGAATCTTGGCCCCGAGGGCGGCATCCCGGTGCCTTTGACCGATGTCGCGGCCTTTCTCGACGTGGTCGGCAGCTTTCTCGCGCGGCGTATCCAGGTGTCGGGCGGAACCCTTCTCACCGGATGCCAAGCGGTCGAAACCAGGCGTCGCGAAGACGGGATCTGGGCGACCCTGGTGCGCAGCCAGGGCGGCGGCGAGCGCACGATCCTGTCCCGCAATGTCGTGCTCGCCACGGGCGGGAGGCAGGACCATGACCGGCTGCATACCGAGATCATTGCCGGGCGGCCGCTCGCTGCGTGGGGCGAAGGCAGGCTGCTGCCCTCTTCCACCGTTCTGAGCCAAGGCGGCGCGGATATCGTCGCAGCGAGCCTGGCAGCGGCGGCCGATCCTAAGATCGTCGTCGTGGGCAGCTCGACGAGCGCGATGGCGGTCTGCCGGACGTTGCTGAAAACCCAGCCGCGCCTCGCGGCCGGCGCCATCACCATGATGCATCGGCGGCCGTTGCGCGTCTTCTATCCGACCGCCGCCGCGGCGCTGGCAGACGGCTATCGCGATTTCGGACCAGACGACATCTGCCCTGTCAGCGGCTTTGTCTATCGGCTCGGCGGCTTCCGCATGGAGGCGCGCGACCTCGCCAGGCAGCTCCTCGGCATCGGCGGCCGCACCAGCGATCCGCGTTTGCGCACACACCACCTGGTCCAGGGCGACGACACCGCTGCAGGCGCACTGCTGCGCGACGCCGACCTCGTCATCTACGCCTTGGGCTACCGCCCTCGCGCACTTCCCGTTCTCGATCACAGCGGCAGGAAAATGGCGCTGGCCGCCGACGTGGGCGAACCCATGGTCGATGGCCAGGGCCGCGTGCGCAACGATGCAGGCAAGCCGATAGACGGCCTGTTCGGCCTCGGGCTCGCGGCCGGCTTCGTGCCAGGCGGAGCACTTGGTGGTGAGCCGAGCTTTTCAGGCAATGCCAATGGTTTGTGGCTGTGGCAGAATGATCTCGGCAGCATGATCGTCAGACAAATTCTGGAACCCGTATCCGCGCGTCTCGTCGCATGACCGCACCCACCGTCAGCGTCGTCATGGCGACCTACAACGGCGCCGCGCTCGTCGCTGAAACGATCAGGACAGTGCTTGCGCAAAGCTTCACGGATTTCGAACTCATCGCCGTGGATGATTGCTCATCAGACGAAACCTGTGACGTGGTCCGCAGCTTCAACGATCCGCGCGTAAAACTGCTGCACACGCCTTTCAATTCCGGGCCGGTTCGCGCGCGCAACCAGGCCGTCGCAACGGCACGGGGCCGCCACATCGCGGCCATGGACCAGGACGACCTCTGCATGCCCGACCGCTTCGCGCGGCAGGTTGCCTATCTCGATGCAAATCCAGGCGTGGCGGTGCTCGGCACCGCGGTGAAACGCCTGACAGGCGAAGGGCTGATCTCGGACCGTTTCGGCGGCATGACAACACCGGACCTGCTGCATTGGATGCTGCACATCCTCAATCCGCTCGTCTGGTCAACCGTCATGCTGCGCACGGAAGCCACGCGCGGCTTTGCCGAATTCTCCCGCGTCGAACGGCAGTTCGCCGAGGATTTCGATCTCTACCATCGCCTTGCAAGGATCGGCCAAATCGCCAGGCTGGACGACGTTCTTCTGCATTACCGCTGGCACGCGCAAGGCGCATCGAGCACCAAAGAATCATCGATGATGCGCAGCGCGTCGGCCGTGCTCGAGGAAGCCTACGCGCCGTGGTTCGGCGATAAAGCCGCCGCCGCCGCCATGCTGATGACACGCCACGTCTCGGCTCGCCAGCCGGTGCCGGACCTGGCAACCTTCCTGACCCTGCGCCGCATCTTCGCGAAAGTCACCGAGAGGTTCGACGCCGCTTTCCCGATGACGCCGGCTACCCGCTCGCTTGTTTCTGCGCAGTCGGGGCAGTTGTTGCGTGGGATTGCGGGCGATGCGTTGAAGGCGAAGGTGCGGCGCATGCCTGAGGTTGTTGAGGTTCAGCGTCGGACGGTAGCGTAAGGAAGACTCTTCTTTTTTGAAAAAAAAGAAGCAAAAGACTTTTGCACTGTGGGACCGAGATCTTGGCGCAGGCCCGGCCTAAAGTCGCAAAAGTTTTTTGGTTCTTTTTTTCAAAAAAGAACGCGCTTACCTCACACTTGTGATTGCCCACTTCACATGCTGAGGCCCATCGGCCTTCCCAGTCAGCACCACCTGCTCAGCCCTGCGAGGCTCGGCGCCGCCGAGATAAACGCTCTCTTCCAGCGACAGCAGCGCCCCCTCCGCGCGAAGCCGCCAGCCGCCGGACGGCAGACGCAGAAGCACCGCTTCGCCGTCCTGCTGCACGTTTGCGGTGACGGCGGGGTGGAGATGGAATCGGATGGCGTAGGGCTGGCCCGCGCTGGCCTCGATCACGTCCTCGCCGCGTATGTCCTCGCCGCTTTCCGCCAAATAAAGGCGGCGGCGGTGTATGGCGCCGAAGCCTTTTTTGTAGCCGTCGTGGCTGGCCTCGAGCCAGTGCGCGCCGTTGGCCTCCTGGCGTTCGGCGGTGACGTGGCCCGGCCGCCGGCCCAGGCCCACAGGTTTCAGTTCGGAGGAGCTGGTGTCGGCGACGACGAGCGTGGAATGCGCGGCGGTGGCGCGCGCCGCGTCGGTCCAGACGTTCGCGCCGGGTTGCGATTTCGCGCTGGCCTGGGAGCCGAGGGGAGCCGCGCCGCAATTCACGATGAGCCGGTCGCGGCCGACTGAGAGTTCGAAGCTGAGGGTGCCGGCGTGCGCGTGGCGGTCGAGCCCGGCAGGTGGCGGGGCGCCGGCGTCGGCGATGAGCACCGTCCGCCCGGCTTGCAGGCGGTAGAAGCCGGTATCGGGCAGCGATGCGGGGGGCCGGCCGCCCCGCGCCGCCTGGTTGAGAACGAGGTCGATCAGGCTCGGCACTTCGTCGCGCGTGCCATTGAACAGGGCCAGGTTGCCGTCGCCGTGCCGCAGCGTGCGCAGGCCGAGGGCCAGGCGCTCGATGGCGGCGCCGAGTGCGGCAGGCAAAGCGACGCCACCGGTCTGCAGAAGGGCGCGTATGTCCACCAGTTCACGCAGCACCTCGAGGTGGGCGCCGGGGCTGCGTTCGGCGTGGCCGCCGTCGGGCAGAACCTGCCGGCCGATTTCCTGCGGGAGGAAGCGCAGCGCGCGGGAGAGGTAGGCGGCGTGGTCGGGAAGGGCGACCGAGACGGCGATCAGGCCACGGAGTGCGGTGAAGGCGCGACCGTCGAGTTCCTCTGGCGGGAGTGCGGCCGAGAGCAGGCGCGAGTCGGAGAGCAGCCGGCCCATCAGCTTGTGACGGAAATCGTCGTCGGCTGAGGCGGCGAAGAAGTCGAAATGGGCGAGCCAGGCGGCGACCCGCGCGCCAATCACGTCCGGGCGCAGGGCCATGGGGTCGTTGGCGCCGCCGGCGATCCAGTCTGCGACGAGGGCACGGGCGCGCATGCGCGCGGCGTCGGTGCCGATGACACGCAGGTCGCGCAGCCAGGCAAATCCGTGGGCATAGGCGTTCATCGCCGGGCCACGGCTGGCGCCTGCCGCCTCCGCCCAGTTGCCTGGCTTGAGCGCGCGCACCGCGCCCTGCAGCACGATCTCGCCTTTGAGCAGGCGGGCGCCGCGCACCGCGTCGCCTGGCCACGGATCGCGCACCGGCACGGCGGGAGCGTCCGGCACGCTCATGCGGAAGGTCGGCAGACGCGCCAGGCGGAGGCGCAGGTCGCGGACGCTTTTGGTGAGCGTCACGCCGCCTGGCCTCGCAGGCTTTCGATGGCTGCGCGGTAGTCGTGGGATTTGAACACGGACGTGCCTGCCACGAAGGTATCGGCGCCGGCGGCGATGCAGCGGGGCGCGGTCGCGGCATCGATGCCGCCGTCTACTTCGAGCCGTATGTCGCGCCCGCTTGCAGCGATCATGCCGCGTATGGCGCTGATTTTGCCGAGTTGGCTGTCGAGGAATTTCTGGCCACCGAAGCCGGGGTTCACCGACATGACGAGCACGATGTCCACCAGGTCGATGACTCCCTCCACGTGCGCGGCAGGGGTCGCGGGGTTCAGCACCACGCCGGCCTTGCAGCCCAATGCGAGGATGGCCTGAAGGGAGCGGTGAAGGTGCGGCCCCGCCTCGGCATGCACGAGGATATGATCGGCGCCTGCCTCGGCAAACGCCTCGAGGTAGGGGTCGGCGGGAGCGATCATGAGATGCACGTCGAACGGCATCTTGGTGAGCGGCCGCAGCGCCTTCAGGATGAACGGGCCGAAGCTGATGTTCGGGACAAAATGCCCGTCCATGATGTCGAGATGCAGCCAGTCTGCGCCAGCCTTTTCGACGGCGGCGACCTCTTCCGCGAGCCTGGTGAAGTCCGCGGCCAGAAGACTCGGTGCGACGATGATCGGCATGAAGCGATTTTACAGACAGTAACACCCGTTGCGCCAGGGCTACGGGCGTTTCCCAGACCAGCAAGCAAAGCAAGGAAGATCAACCACGAAGACACGGAGATCACGGAGGTTCACGGAGAGGCCGTGCTTCACCGACCTTGGGCGAAGCCCATTCGACGGGACCAAGCAGCCGGCTTGCGCCGCTTCTCCCCCTCCTTCGTGAACCTTTGTGGCCTCCGTGTCTTCGTGGTGGACCTGCCTTCGCCTCCTCGATCACAGCCACCGAACCGGAAGGCGAAAAGAGAAAGGGCCGAGACTTCCGTCCCGGCCCTTCTTCAGGCGTAGCTGATCGTAGCCGGAGAGATCAGGCGGTGCTCTCGCCGTGCTGCGTGCGGTCGAGGCCTTCCATTTCCTCGTCGGCGTCCACCGTCAGCCCGATGGTGAACTTCAGCGCGAACAGCAGGACCAGGCTGACCACGCTGCTCCACACCAGGGTCACGCCCACCGCCTTGCACTGGATGATGAACTGCGCCACCGAGCCGTCGGTGCCGCCGATCGTCGCAGACGCGAACACGCCGGTCAGCAGCGCACCCACGATGCCACCGATGCCGTGCACGCCGAAGGTGTCCAGGCTGTCGTCGTAGCCGAGCATGTGTTTGAGGTAGGACGCGGACAGGAAGCAGATCACGCCGGCCGCCACGCCGATGGCGATCGCACCGCCTGGCAGAACGAAGCCAGACGCCGGCGTGATGGCGACGAGGCCCGCCACCGCGCCGGAGATGATGCCGAGCACGGAGGGTTTGCCCTTGGCGATCCACTCGGCGAACATCCAGGCGAGCGCTGCTGCCGCCGTCGCGATCTGCGTGACCGCCATCGCCATGCCGGCGCGCCCGCCTGCGCTGACAGCCGACCCCGCGTTGAAGCCGAACCAGCCGACCCACAGGAGAGAGGCGCCGATCACCGCGTAGGTGAGGTTGTGCGGCGCCATGTTGTCGTGCCCGTAGCCGCGCCGCTTGCCCATCACCAGGCAGCACATCAGCCCGGCGATGCCCGCGTTGATGTGCACCACCGTGCCGCCTGCGTAGTCCAGCGTGCCCATGGTCGAGAGCCAGCCGGTCGGCGCCCATACCCAGTGCGCGATCGCCGAGTAGGAGAAGATCGACCAGCCCACCATGAAGATGCACATCGCCGAGAACTTCATGCGTTCCGCGAACGCGCCTGCGATCAGGGCGGGCGTGATGATGGCGAACGTCATCTGGAACATCATGTAGACGGTTTCGGGGATGGTGTAGGGCACCGGCGTGATGCCCGGGATGCCGTTGCCCAGGATGAAGCCGGTGTCGTCCTGCTTGGTGAAGTTGTCGGCGATGCCGTTCAGCATCAGCCGCGACATGTCGCCGAAGTAGGGGGCGGTGGTGCCCGTGCCGTTGGTGAAGGCCAGCGAGTAGCCGACCACCGTCCATACCAGCGTCACCAGGCAGCAGATCGCGAACGACTGCATGACGGTGGCCAGGATGTTCTTCTGGCGCACCATGCCGGCGTAGAACAGCGCCAGGCCAGGGATGGTCATCATCAGCACGAGTGCCGTGCTGGTGAGCATCCAGGCGGTGTCGCCATGGTCATAGGCAGGCGGCTTGGCGGGACCCGCAGGCGCAGCAGCGGGCGCCGCGGCAGCAGCAGGCGCCTGGGCGGCGGCGGCCGGGGGAGCCGCTGCGGCCGGCGGTGCCGCCGGTGCGGTCGTGGCAGCGGGCGGGGTTGTCTGGGCGAGGGCGGCGCTGGTCACCAGCACGGGCGCCAGCAGCAGGCCTGCGGCGAGCGCCGCGGCGCCCGCCCGTTTCAAGGAAAAGAGACGCATGGGTGCGAAAATCCTGATCTAGAGGGCTGCGGCGTCGAGCTCGCCGGTGCGGATGCGCACGGCGCGTTCAATGTCCATGACGAAGATCTTGCCGTCGCCGATCTTGCCGGTCTGGGCCGCCCGCGTGATCGCCTCGACCACAGCGTCCACCTGGTCGGCCGTCACCGCCACCTCGATCTTCACCTTGGGCAAAAAGCTCACATGATACTCGGCACCCCGGTAAATCTCGGTCTGCCCCTTCTGACGCCCAAAACCCTTCACCTCGGTGACCGTCAGACCCTGAACACCCAAAGGCGTCAAAGCATCACGCACGTCATCCAACTTGAAGGGTTTGACGATGGCCATCACCAGCTTCATTCCCGCTCCCCTTGTGAGTCGCCCGCGGATCGCAGGCAGCGCATGGCGACGCCCTTCAAGAAGCGTGCCGTTCTGAAGGAACCCGAAACGATTAGGTGGTGTTAAGAAGTGCCTGCTTATTACGCAGACGAAAGGCGGCTAGAGAGCAGGCGAACCTAGCCCCAGCGTTCCGCAGCCCGGTCGTCATCCGCCTTTGCCTCGACCCAGCGCTCTCGCCCATCGGCGAAATGCTCCTTCTTCCAGAACGGCGCCGACGTCTTGAGCCAGTCGATGAGAAAGGCGCAGCCCTGCAAAGCGGCCGCCCGATGCGCTGCCGCCGCCAGGACCAGAACGATCTGCGCTCCAGGCTGCAGCCGCCCGTGCCGGTGGATCACCGTGCAGCCCAGTAGGCCAAACCGTGCCACCGCCTGCCCGGCAATCGCCTCCAAAGCCCGCTCGGTCATGCCCGGGTAATGCTCGAGCGTCATGGCCAGCAGCGGGTCGGCTGCATCGCTGCGCACGATCCCCACGAAACTCGCCAACCCGCCGGCGCCGGCAGCCGCACCAAGCAACGCCGCGGTCTCCGCGCCGATATCAAAATCCTCGGCCGTGACACGCACGCGCACCAGGTCAGCCACCCGTCACCGGCGGAAAGAACGCAATCTCGTCACCCGCGCCGACCGGCGTCGCAGGATCAGCAAACACCTGGTTCACCGCGCAGCGCACCAGCTTCGGGTTCGTAAACGCGCCTGCATAACTCTCGGAACGCGAGCGTAACCAGATAACAAGGCTGGCGACGTCGGACACCGCGCTGGGCAGGCTAATCTGTTCCTCGCCGCAGCCGGTGCGCTCGCGGAGCCAGGCGAAGTAGAGAATGCGGATCATGGGGAGCATGTCGGACTGATAGGAGAAGGAAGGAAGGTCTCCTTTTTTGAAAAAAAAAGAAAAAACGTTTGGTTGTTTGAGCGAGATCGTGGGAACGCCCGGCCTCAAGGTCCAAAAGTTTTTTGGTTCTTTTTTTCAAAAAAGAACGCGCTTGCCTTCCCCTGCCTGCCTATATCGACCCAAGCAACACACCGCATTAAGGAAAAAGACCATGGAGGACATCGTCATTGTCTCGGCCGCGCGCACGCCGGTCGGCAGCTTCAACGGCGCCTTTGCCAGCGTGCCGGCGCACGATTTGGGCACCGTCGCCATCCGTGCCGCGCTCAGCCGCGCGGGCCTCGAGGGTGCTGACGTTGACGAGGCGATCCTGGGCCAGGTGCTGACGGCGGCGCAGGGCCAGAACCCGGCGCGCCAGGCGGCGCGCAATGCCGGGCTGCCTGAAGGCAAGACGGCGTTCGGGATCAACCAGCTTTGCGGATCGGGGCTGCGCGCCGTGGCGCTGGCGGCGCAGCAGGTGCGCACGGGCGAAAGTGCGATCGTGGTCGCTGGCGGCATGGAGAGCATGAGTCAGGCGCCGCATGCGGCCTACCTGCGCGCCGGGCAGAAGATGGGCGCGCTCGAGTTCACCGACACGATGATCAAGGATGGCCTGTGGGATGCGTTCCACGGCTATCACATGGGCACCACGGCCGAAAACGTGGCGGAGAAATACCAGGTGTCGCGCGACGACCAGGACAAGTTCGCGGTCGCCAGCCAGAACAAGGCCTCCGCCGCCTCGCGCGCCGGCCGGTTTGCCGACGAGATCGTCGCGGTGACGATCAAGGGGCGCAAGGGCGATACGGTGGTCGACACTGACGAGTATATTCGCCACGAGGTCGATCTCGCCGCCATGACCAAGCTGAAGCCGGCCTTCTCGAAGGAAGGTACGGTGACTGCCGGCAACGCCAGCGGCATCAACGACGGCGCCGCGGCCGTGGTGGTCATGAGCGGCGCGGAGGCCAAGCGCCGCGGCCTGACTCCGCTGGCGCGCATTGCGAGCTTTGCGACGGCAGGCGTTGATCCTTCCATCATGGGCACAGGGCCCATTCCGTCGAGCCGCCGTGCGCTTGAGCGTGCGGGATGGAAAGCGGCGGATCTCGATCTCATCGAGGCGAACGAGGCTTTCGCCGCGCAGGCCTGTGCCGTGAACAAGGACATGGGCTGGGACACGTCCAAGGTGAACGTGAATGGCGGCGCCATCGCCCTCGGCCATCCGATCGGCGCTTCCGGCGCCCGGGTGCTGGTGACGCTGCTGCACGAAATGCAGAAGCGCGACGCCAAGCGCGGCCTTGCCACCCTGTGTATCGGAGGCGGCATGGGCGTCGCCATGTGTTTGGAGCGGTAATTCTACTAGGCCGGCCATCTGACGCGGTTTGGCTGCGCTCCGGTGCTCATGGCCCCTAGAGGCCACTCCGCTCCGGTGCTCGCCAAACCACGCCAGCTGACTCGGCCTAGCGAATTTTGGACGCCGTTCCTGGAGCGTTGGAGCCTAACTCCTACTGGGCCGGCCATCGAACTTGGTTTGGCTGCGCTCCGGCGTTTTAGGCTGCTGCTGGTTTTCTTGGGGTGCTCCAGCGTAGGAGCCAGTGTCTGTGGCGGGTTGGGGGCTCGGGGGGTGCCAGCCAGTCCAGGGCTTGCGGGACAGTGGTGAAGCCGCGGGGCTTGGCGTTCGGCGGCTGGGCATAGATGGTTCCGAAGCTGCGCCAGAGGATCATGCGGCGGTCCACGCGGCCGCGTGGGGAGAGAACGATCATCTCCTCGAACTCGGCGCCTTCGATCACGCGGTCCAAGGTGACGAGCATGACCAGGCCGCGCGCCTCCGCCCAGCTTCGGATATGGGCGAGATCCTCGATCATGAAGGCGAGACCATAGGGTCTGCGCTGCCTGACCCCGACCGATGCCACCCTCATCCTCATCCCTCCCGGTTCCTCTTGCCCACTCGGCCCGGCTGATCCCGAGCCGGTCGATCGTCGCTGGAGGGGATTGTGGGGGCGAAAGTTTAAGGCGCCGTTAAGCGCCGCGCTGATCGTGGCTTTAGGCCATAGCCGGTTAATAATTCTGCTTCGGCCACCGGCGATGCAGCCAGAGCCAGCTTTCCGGCTTGGCGCGTATCCAGCGCTCGACCACGTCGTTCACCGACTGGGTCAATGCCGCGATGTCCCCGGCGCGGTCATCGGTCTGGGGCACGGCCAACGGCGGCTCGACCACCAGGCGTATGCGTGCCGGGCCGATCCGCTCGCAGCGGGCAGGCACCACCTGGCAGCGGTAGCGGCGGGCGAAGATGGCGAGCGCAGGCGCCGTCATCGCCGGCCGGCCGAAGAAGCGCGCCTCTATGCCGTCGTTGAGCTTCTGGTCCACCAGCATGGCCATGGTGCCGCCCCTTGCGAGGTGAGCCACCGCGCGGCGGGCGCCGGCGGCCCCCTTGGCGAAGTTTGCGATATCCGTTCCGGCGGCGTGGGCGCGTACCCTGTTGATCAGGACGTCCACGAGCGGATTGGCGGCCGCCCGGTAGAAGACGGGAACGGCGATGCCGTAGCGCTGTGCCGCACGGGCGAACACTTCCCAGTTCCCGAAATGCGCCGAGAAGAAGATGGTCGGGCCGCCGTGCGCCAGGACCTTCTCCAGAACGTCCCGCCCCTCGATTTCCCAGCCTGGGCCGGCCGCATTCTCCTGAAGGTCCGGAACGTGCGCAAACTCGCCTACCGTCTGGCCGAGGCTGCGCCACGCCCCGCGGACGATGCGGACGCGTTCGGGGGCGCCCAGCTCCGGCAGGGCCATGCGCAAATTCTGGTCGGCGACACGCGACACCGGAAGCCAAGGCCCCACTGTGGCGGTCAGCGCTCCCACGAGGCGCGACGCCGCGGCAGGCGGGAGAGCACCCAGAAGGCGCAAGCCGGCCGCGACGGCAAGCCATTCCGCACGTCCCGCGAGGTTCATGCCACGGCCGACGCGAGCAGCGCGTCGAAGGCAGCCGCATCCTGCCAGGCCAGGGAGACGCTAGCCTGAAGTATGCAAGCCTGGTGCGAGGCACCCAGCCGCACATGGTCCTTGGCGGTGGTGACGGGCACCGCATGCATCGCCTTCGCGCGCTCGATGAGGCCGGCTGCTTCGGCTTCGCTGTAGGGATGGTGGTCGGGGAAGGGCTGCGTTTCGATGAGCAGCGCGCCCGCTTCCGACAGCATGGCGAAGAACTTCTTCGGATGCCCGATCCCCGCGAAGGCGAAGACGCGCCGGCCGCGCAACGCCTCGACGTCGGCGCCCGGCGCCAGACGCGCGCGCAGCACGGGCAGGCGGGAGGGGAGAAGGGCCGCAGCGCCTGTCCTGTCGTCGCCTATGAGCACCGCGGCGCCCGCACGGCCGGCGCAGGCGGCAACCGGCTCGCGCAGCGGTCCGGCGGGCAGCAGCAGGCCGTTCCCGAAACCCGTGCCGCCATCGATGACCAGCAGCGAAAGGGTCTTGGCGAGCGTCGGGTTCTGCATGCCGTCGTCCATCACCAGCACCTGCGCGCCGGCTTCAAGGGCGGCACGCGCGCCGGCGGCACGGTCGGCCGCGACCCAGGCCGGCGCGGCGGATGCCAGAAGCAGCGCCTCGTCACCCACCTCGCCTGCCTGGTGCCGGGCAGGATCGACCCTTACGACACCACGCGCCGATCCGCCCCAGCCACGCGTCAGGAAATGCACGTCCAGGCCGCGCGCCTGCAGGCGTGCGGCGATGTCGAGCGCCAGGATCGTCTTGCCTGCGCCGCCGACCGTCGCATTGCCGCAGCAGATGACAGGGATGCCGGAGACGAAACCGGCGCGGGAAACCCGCCGGGCCGTGGCCAGCCGGGTTACGCCAGACAGTGGCGAGAGCAGCACGGCGCGCATCCCGCCCTGCCTGTGCGCCCAGAACCTGGGCTGCATCATGGCAACAGTGCCGCGATCATGCCGGCGACGGGGCCCGGCTTGGCAGCGGCCAGCGTCACCGCAGCCTGAGCGGCAGCGCCTTGGGCACCCCGCCGGTCCGCGTGCTCCAGCATGGTGGCGACCCATGCCGCGAGGGCCGTCCTGTCCGAAACCACCACCAGCCCACCGGCCGAGGACAATATCTGCACCGCCTCCTCGAAATTCGCCGTAGCCGGGCCGACTGCGATGGCGCAGCCGAGGCGGGCCGGCTCCCAGGGGTTCTGGCCGCCTCCCCCGCCGAAGCTCTTCCCGACAAAGACGGTCTGAGCCAGCCGATAAACCAGACCTGTCTCCCCCAGGGTGTCGCACACCCAAAATCCCCCTGCACCAGGATCGGCGGCAGCCGACCGCCTCGGCGCATTCCCCAGGAGAGAGGCGACTGCCTCGCCGCGCTGAGGATGCCGCGGCACGACGATGGTGAGCAGCGCCGGGAAACGCTCGATCAGCATGGCGTGCACCTCCGCCACCAGCGCCTCTTCGCCAGGATGCGTGCTTACGGCTGCCCAAACCGGCCGGTTTTCGATCAGCGCCTTCAGCCGCGCGAGTTCGGCCGGTTCGAACGGCAGGGGATCGGCGGCCAGCTTGAGGTCGCCCGCGGCAGTGACCGTTCGCCCGCCGAGAGAACGGAGGCGACCTGCATCGGCTTCGCTCTGCGCGGCGATCCAGGTGAAGCTGCCCAGCATTCCGCGCACCAGGCCATCGGCCAGGCGCCACCTGCGGGCGCTGCGCGCCGACAGCCGCGCATTCACCAGGCCGGCCGGTATCCTTCGCGCACGGCAGCCGGCGAGAAGGTTCGGCCACAGCTCGCTCTCCACAAACACCGCAGCGTCGGGGCGCCAGTGGTCGAGGAACGATCTCGCCCAGGCCGGCACATCGAGCGGCACGAAACGGTGCAGGACGCGGTCCCGCAGAGCCGGATCGAGGCGGCTGGCCAGCAGGCGGGCGCTGGTCACCGTCCCCGTGGTGAACAGGACTATCAGGTCCTGCGGCAGAAGCGGCAGGAGCGGCAGCACGGACAAGGTCTCGCCCACGCTCGCCGCATGCAGCCAGAGCAGACGGCCCACGGGGCGCGCGAGCGCCTCCTGGCCGAAGCGTTCGGGAAGCCGCTCGGCGATCTCCTTGCCGCGCAACACCCGGCGCCTGAGCATGAGTCGCAAGGCCGGCGCCGCCGCCCACGCGCCGGCGGCCCAGAGGTGGCCCTCGATGCTAGACACCAGCCAAGCCACACAGGGCGTCCGCACGCGCAGCCGCGACGTCCAAGGCCTTGGCAATCATCGGCAGCGCCGCTTCCGCGCCATCGCGGCCGACATAGATCGCCGGCAGGCACACCAGAACGCCGCGCCCGAAAGGAACCGGCAACACCATCCTGTCCCAGCTCTTCAGCGTCAGCCGAGGCCGGCACTGCGCCGCCGACGGCAGCACCGGCGCCCCCGTTACGGCCGCCAGATGAGCAACCCCGGGTGCGGCCACACGCGCCGGCCCACGCGGCCCGTCAGGCGTCATCACCACCGCTCCCCCGCGTGCGAGCACGGCCTGCAACTGCCGCAGGCCCGCCGCCCCGCCCTTGCCCTGCTGCTTGCCCGGCTTTGCCGAAGACCCGTGCACCACGGACACGCGGAACCGCCCCAGGATGTCGCCGATGAACCGCCCGTCCCGATGCCGGCTCACCAGCACCGATCCCGCGCGATGCGGGTTGACCCGCCGCACGCGCATCCACAGCGCAGGCATCAATGGCAGACGCTGATGCCAGAATGCCGCCACCACCGGCACGTCGCGGGCAAACGGCTCCAGATGCGCGGCGCCCTCGACCGTCCAGCGCATGCTGCGCAACGCGAAATCGAGGTAGAGGCCGAGCAGAGCCGCGGCTAGGCGCTGGGTTGCCCGGCTTTTCAACATGCCGGATCGGTACACAAGCTGGTCGAGGAAGGGAAGCAAGGCCTTCTTTTTTGAAAAAAAGAAGCAAAAAACTTTTCGACGTCTGGGCCCAGACTCGCCTCAAACGCGGTACCAGACTCGCAAAAGTTTTTTGCTTCTTTTTTTCAAAAAAGAAGTCCTTGCTTTATGCCTACCTGATCAACCCGCCCAACGGCGAAGAAGCCTCAGCCCCCATCTTCCGCGGCATGCGTCCCGCGAGATGCGCGAGGCGCCCGGCGCGCACGGCGGCCGCCATGGCGCCTGCCATCAGCACGGGGTCGGTGGCATGGGCGATGGCGGAGTTGAGCAGCACGGCATCGCAGCCGAGCTCCATGGCGATGCAGGCGTCCGACGCGGTGCCGACGCCGGCGTCCACGAGGACCGGCACGTTGGCCTGGGCCTTGAGGATGGAGATCATGGCGGGGTTCTGCAGGCCCAGGCCGGAGCCGATCGGGGCACCGAGCGGCATGATGGCGACGCAGCCCATGTCTTCGAGGCGTTTGGCGGCGACCGGGTCGTCGGCGCAGTAAACCATCACTTCGAAGCCGTCTGCGATGAGCGCTTCGGCCGCTTCGAAGGTCGCGCGCATGTCCGGGTAGAGATAAGGCGGCGGACCGAGCACCTCGAGCTTGACGAGGTTCCAGCCGCCGGCTTCGCGGGCGAGGCGCAGGGTGCGTACGGCTTCGTTGGCGGTGAAGCAGCCTGCGGTGTTCGGCAGGTAGGTGTAGCGGGCAGGGTCCACGTAGTCCTGCAGCATGGGGGCTGCGGGATCGGAGAGGTTCACGCGGCGGACGGCGACGGTGACGATTTCGGCGCCGGAGGCTTCGATGGCCGCGGCGGTCTGCTCGAGGTCGCGGTATTTGCCTGTGCCGACGATCAGGCGGGAGGTGAAGCGGCGGCCGGCGACCTCCCAATGATCGGACGCGGACTGGCTGGGAGCGGGGGCGAGTAGGGCGCCTGTCTCGACGATGTCCATGGGTCAGCCGCCTCCTATGAAATGCACGATTTCCAGCCGGTCGCCTGCGGCGAGGAAGGTTTGGGCATATTCCGAGCGGGGGACGATGGCCTCGTTGCGCTCGACGGCGACCTTGCGGGTGTCGAGGGCCAGGTCGGCGATGAGGCTGGCGAGCGACCCTGGAGGTGCGATGCCGCGTGGTTCGCCGTTCACCAATACGTCTATCACGTCAGCCAAACTGTCCGTCCCTCCGCCGGCATGACCCGGATCAGGTGCGATGGGTCTTCGCGACAATCGCGAACTCTCAGCCCTTTTGGGGCTCCCCTCGGATATTTCTGTAGGTCGGACTCGCCTGGGCTGGTGTCAATCGGCTGCCTCCGGCTGGCTGTCGTATTTGAGGAGGGGTGGTTAAGGTCCACCACAAAGATGGGAAGAACACGAAGGTACACTAAGACACTCGGCCCCTTGCGGGACGCCGGACTGATATTTTCGTGCCTCGGGCGCCCTCGTCGACAATTGCCTCGGCCTCTTCGCGGTCCTTGGCGTTCTTCCGATCTTCGTGGTGGACCTAGGCGTCCAGAAAGGGTGTGGGGCGATCGCGGAAAGGAGGATCGTTGACGCCTTGGCACCTGCGGTCTATCAGCCGCGCTCCGATCGTTGGCACCGGCCCCGGTGGCGGAATTGGTAGACGCGCAGGTTTCAGGTATCTGTGACCGCAAGGTTGTGGAAGTTCGAGTCTTCTCCGGGGCACCAACGACGGGATTTGCGGGCGCATCATGGCTGTTCAGTTCAATGCGTCCGGCTCACTCCATCTCCATCAAGGCGACCTGCCTGACGGGCTGAGCCTGGGCCCTGCCGTCGCCGTCGATACCGAGACGATGGGGCTGAACCCGCATCGCGACCGGCTCTGCCTGGTGCAGCTCTCCTCAGGCGATGGCACCGCGCATTTGGTGCAGATCGTGCCGCATTCACTCGGCGGCCGCGGCTTCGATGCGCCGAACCTTGCGGCCATGATGGCCGACCCTGCCGTGACCAAGCTGATGCATTTCGCGCGCTTCGACGTCGCCGTTTTGCAGCATAGTTTCGGCATCACCGTCGGGCCGACGAAATGCACCAAGATCGCCGCCAAGCTGGTGCGGACCTTCACCGACAGGCACGGCCTGCGCGACCTGTGCCGCGAACTGCTCGGCGTGGAGATCTCCAAGCAGCAGCAAACCTCCGACTGGGGCCAGACCGAACTGACGCCTGAGCAGCTCGCCTATGCGGCCTCCGACGTGCTCCACTTGCATGCGCTCTGGGCGAAGCTGGAGGCGCTGCTGGTGCGCGAAGGGCGGCTCGAACTCGCCCAGGCGTGTTTCGACTTCCTGCCGACCCGCTGCCGGCTGGACATGCTGGGCTACGAAGAGCCGGACATCTTCTCGCACTCCGCATAAGCCCATGCCCGTCCCCATGTGGACGAGATGAGATGCGTCATGTGGCGATGCGGTGCGATGCGACCCGATACGATCCGACACACGGGCGTGATTGACCCTCAGGCACCCGCTGCCCATACAGTGGGCGAATGACTGTGAGGATCGCGTCGCTGGATACGCACCCTGGCATCGGCCAAGCCGTGCTTGAGACCGGCCTCGACGCCGGGCCGCACGATGACGCCGCGGTAGGGCGCGAGGTTCTGGAAGCCGAGCGCCGCGGCCTCGCGGCGCTCTCCGACAGCCTGGACGGGCATTTCTCGCGAGCCGTCTCGGTTCTGGCCGACATCGCCGGCCGCGTCGTGGTCACCGGCATGGGCAAGTCCGGCCATGTCGGGCGCAAGATCGCCGCCACGCTGGCCTCCACCGGAACGCCAGCCCTGTTCGTCCATCCCGCGGAAGCCAGCCACGGCGATCTCGGCATGATGCTGGTGCAGGACGCGGTGCTCGCCCTCTCCAACTCGGGCGAGACCGCCGAACTGGCCGATGTCGTGGCGCACGCGCGCCGCTTCGGCCTGCCGCTGATCGCCATCACAGGCAACGAAGGCTCCGCCCTCGCCCTTGCCGCCGACGTGCTGCTGCTTCTCCCGCCAGCACCCGAAGCCTGCCCGATGGGCCTCGCACCCACCACCAGCACCACCATGCAGCTCGCCCTGGGCGATGCGCTCGCCGTGGCCCTGCTGCGCCGGCGCGACTTCTCCGCCAGCGACTTCCACGTATTCCATCCCGGCGGGCGCCTCGGGGCGCGGCTGCGCCACGTCCGTGATGTGATGCATGGTCCGGGCGTGCTGCCGCTCGTGCCGCCATCCATGGCCATGCGCGACGCCCTCCTCGTAATGACGGAGCGCGGTTTCGGCTGTCTCGGCGCTGTCGAGTCGGGCCGGCTGGTCGGCATCGTCACAGACGGCGACCTGCGCCGCACCATGGGCCGCGGCGGCGACCTGCTGTCGAAGACAGTGGGCGAGGTGATGACCGCGGCGCCGCTCTCCATCGGGCCCGACGCGCTCGCCGCCGAAGCGCTCCGCCTGATGAACGTACGCGGCCGCCCCGTGACCAGCCTGTTCGTCGTGGACGCGGCCGGCACGCCCGTCGGGCTGCTGCACGTCCACGACCTGCTGCGCGCCGGGATCGCGTGAACCGGATGGCAGGCATCGACGTCCCCGACGCTCACCTGGAGCCGGTCTCCCACGACACTGCCCCAGCCCAGCAGACCTACGAAATCGAAAGCTGGCCGCACCGCCGGCCGCCAAAATTGCGCCGCCGCAGCTTCGCCGTGCGTATCGCCAAATACGTGCTCCCGATCGTAGCCCTGCTGCTGCTCTCCAGCATCGCCCTGTGGCCGGAACTGTCGCGCACCCTGCAGAACGGCCGCGTCACCTGGCACCGCCTCACCATGGCGGTGGCCGGCAAGGGCGAGATCGTCGCGCCGCGATACCACGGCCTCGACGAACGTGGCCGCCCCTACATGATCTCCGCGGAAACCGCCAAGCGTGAAGGCCCGGAGCGGCTCGACATGGTCAAGCCGCGCGGCGACGTCACCATGTCGAACGGCACCTGGCTGCAAATCCAGTCCAAGACAGGCGTCTTCATGCAGCACGCCGACGAACTCGATCTCTCAGGCGACGTCACGCTCTACAGGCAGGACGGCACCACCATGACGAGCCAAAGCAGCACCCTGAACATGAAGCAAGGCGCCGCGACCAGCGACGTCGCCACACATGCCGAGGGGCCTTTCGGAGTGTTGGATTCGCAGGGTTATACGGCGGTCGATAAGGGCGGGATCATTCAGTTCCACGGCCCTGCGCATCTGGTTTTGAACAGTGCAAAGTAAGATAGGCAAGGGGCAGGAAGGCCAGGGGCTCCGCCCCTGGACCCTGCGACACGGGGTCTGGGGACGAGTCCCCAGCGGGGGTCGAGGGGGCAGAGCCCCCCGCCTTGCTATCTTGCTTGTCTTCCTACCCGCCCTAGCAGAAGCCCAAGCAATCGACCTCTCCCACGGCGGGCCGATCAACGTGACGGCGGCGGGAGGCATTGACTGGGACCAGAATGCCCAGACGGTGACGGCGCGTGACGATGCGCGGGCGACGCGTGGCGATGCGACGGTGACGGCGGACCGGCTGATTGCGCATTACCGCAAGAAGGCGGGGGCGGCGGCGGCCAATCCTGTGAAGCCGGTTTCGACGGCGCCGACACCTGGCGGTGCGCCTGGCGCGCCGGGCGATACGGGGAATAACGAGATCTATAGGCTCGAGGCCGATGGGCATGTGCATATCTTCACCCCGACAGACCAGGCCTGGGGTGATCATGCGGTTTACGACATCGACCAGTCGGTTCTGGTTTTGACGGGACATGGGCTGCGGCTGACGACGCCGCAGGATGTTCTGACAGCCCGCGATGCGATGGAATATTGGTCGGCGAAGCACATGTCGGTGGCGCGTGGCGATGCGACGGCGACGAGTGCCGACGGCAGGCGGATCACGGCCGACACTCTGGTGGGCTACACTGTCGATAATTCGGCGCCCGGGGCGCCCAAGCCTGCCACGCCTGCTCCTGCCAAGAAGCCTGCCGGCGGCGACGAGCTGGCGTCATCCGGCAAATTGCAGCGGGTAGAGGCGTTCGGGCACGTCGTCATACGCACGGCGACCGATATCGTGACGGGCGACCGTGGGCGCTACGAGCCTGATACCGGCATTGCGCATGTGCTTGGCAACGTCCATGTCACGCGTGGCGCGAACCAGTTGAACGGCGCGGCGGCCGTGGTGAATATGAAGACCGGGCTTGCGACGATGACGCAGGCGCCTGGCGCCCGCGTGAATGGCCTGGTGGTTCCGAACGGGAATTCCGGCGCAGACAAACCTCCTGGCGGTGCGGCGCCGGCGAAGAAGGCGCGATCATGAGCGAGAGTGGATTGCGGGTTCTGGAGGGTGGTGCGGGTCTCGTCGCGAACGGGGTCGGCAAGACGTACAAGAAGCGGCCTGTCGTGCGGAACGTTTCGGTCAAGGTGCGGCGCGGCGAGGCCGTCGGGCTGCTGGGGCCGAACGGCGCGGGCAAGACGACTACCTTCTACATGATTGTCGGGCTGGTTCGGCCCGATACCGGCAGCATCGCGCTGGATGGTGTCGACATCACCATGCACCCTATGTACCGGCGCGCGCGCCTCGGCATCGGCTATTTGCCGCAGGAGGCTAGCGTTTTCCGTGGCCTGACGGTTGAGCAGAACATTTTTGCCGCCCTCGAGGTGGTGAAGAGCGACGAGGACGAGCGCGAGCACGCCTGCGAGGCGCTGCTCGCCGAGTTCGGCATCAGCCATCTGCGACGCACGCCGGCGCTTGCGCTTTCGGGCGGCGAGCGGCGCCGCGTGGAGATCGCCCGCGCACTAGCGACCGAGCCCTCCTACATCCTGCTGGACGAGCCGCTGGCCGGCATCGACCCGATTGCGGTGGGCGAAATCCGCGACATGGTCAGCCATCTGAAGCACCGTGGCCTGGGCGTTCTCATTACCGATCATAACGTGCGCGAGACGCTCGAAATCATCGATCGCGCTTACATCATGCACGACGGACAACTCCTGATGGAAGGAGTGCCGCGCGAAGTGGTGGCGCACGCCGATGTACGGCGTGTGTATCTCGGAGAGAAATTTTCTCTGTAAGCTTTTGCCTGTAGGATCGACACCAGTATGTCGATCGGCCCTCGTTTAGAATTCCGGCAATCCCAATCACTCGTCATGACGCCCCAGCTGCGTCAGGCGATCAAGCTGTTGCAGTTTTCAAACCTTGAAGTCGCAGCCTTCGTCGAAGAGGAGCTGGAGCGCAATCCGCTGCTCGAGCACGACGAGCGGGCGGAGGTCACGCCAGAGCGCGCGAGCCTCGATCAGCCCGAATCGCCACCGGCCGAAGGGGCCGATCTCGCCGATCTGGTGACGGCCGCGACATTGCCCGAGGCGGATGCGGCACCGCTCGACGCCGAATTCGACGGCGCAGACGCGGGGGTACCCTCCGACAATAGTCCGATACTAGGCCAAGGCGGTTCGCAGAGCTTCGATACCGACGACCGCGGCATCGAGGACACCGTTTCGACCAGGCCGAACCTGCGCGATCACCTCGGCGAGCAGCTTCGCCTGACGTTCGCCGACCGCACCGACCGGCTGATCGGCGCCCATCTGATCGCCTTGCTGGAGCCGTCCGGCCGGCTGTCCGCAGATCCCGCGGACGTGGCGCGCATCCTCGGCGCCGATTTCGCGCACGTGGAGCGGATACGTGCTCGGATGATGGGCTTCGACCCGGCCGGCATGTTTGCGCGTTCCTTGGCGGAGTGCCTGGCCGCGCAATTGCGCGAACTCAATCGGTTCGATCCCGCCATGGCGGCCCTGCTCGAGAACCTCGAACTGCTGGCGCGTCGCGAGCACCGCAAGCTTTGCGCGCTCTGCGGCGTCGACAACGAAGACCTGCAGGACATGATTGCCGAAATACGCGCGCTGGATCCGAAGCCTGGCGCATCGTGGGAGTTCTCGGCGTTGCCGCCTGTCATTCCGGACGTATTGATGCGGGCGGCGCCGATCAAATCCGCGGAAGCAGCGCTGGGCGAGTTCGCCGACTGGCTGCTTGAACTCAACCCCGAGACCATGCCGCGCGTGCTGGTGAACGAGGCGTTCGCCGCGCGGGTCAGCCGCTCCTCTTCCTCGAGCCGGCCTGGCGACCGCGAGATCAAGGCTTTCGTTTCCGAACGGCTGGCGACGGCGAACTGGCTGGTGAAGTCGCTTCAGCAAAGGGCGCATACGATCCTGAAGGTGGCGTCGGAGATCGTGCGCCGGCAGGACGCCTTCTTCATCCATGGCGTCAGCCATTTGCGTCCGCTCATCCTGCGCGACATCGCCGATGCGGTGCAGCTTCACGAGAGCACCGTCAGCCGGGTGACGGCGAACAAATACATCGCCACGCCGCGTGGCATCTTCGAGCTTAAATATTTCTTCACCACCGCCATCGCCGGAGCAGGAGGGTCCACGCACAGCGCCGAGTCCGTACGGTTCCGCATACGCGCCATGGTGGGGGCGGAGACCGCCGACGATATCCTTTCAGATGACGCTATTGTGGCAGCCCTGCGAAACGAGGGCGTGGACATCGCGAGGCGAACGGTGGCCAAATATCGGGAGGCGCTGCGCATCCCGAGTTCGGTTCAGCGCAAGCGGGAGAAAGCCGTACCGGCGTAGCGTGCCTTGGCTAATTTTCAGATCATGGCAACAGAAGATCGAGGAGCGACATGCAGATCAATGTCTCCGGCAAGCAGGTTGACCTATCGGACGCCCTGCGCACGCGCGTCTCTTCCAGCCTCGATGTGATCGCCCAGAAGTATTTCGACCACGCCATGGAGGCCAGCGTCACTTTCGGCCGGGCCCGCAGCTTTTTCACCTGCGATATCAATGTTCATGCCGGCCGCGGCCTCACCCTGCGCGGCGAGGGCGAGGCGGGCGACGCCCATGCCGCCTTCGACGACGCCGCCGAGCACATAGCCAAGCGCCTGCGACGCTACCGACGGCGCGTGAACGAGCATCACCGCGACCAGTCCAACCGCGCGGCTCCTGCGCCGGGGCGCGCCTATGTCCTGCGCGCGGAAGCGGATACCGCCGCGCACGATGGCGAGGACCAGCACGAGAGCGCCAACGGCCACGACCATGCGCCTGCCGCCTTCGCGACGGTCATCGCCGAGACGCAGACCGAAATACGTGAGCTGACGGTGGGAGACGCCGTGATGCGGATGGACCTGGCTGACCAGTCCGTCCTGATGTTCCGCAATTCGGCGAGCGGCGTGCTGAACGTGGTTTATCGCCGCGGCGACGGAAACATCGGCTGGATCGATCCCGGCTCATAGAGCCGAAAACAGGCGGACCGGACTTACTCCGGTCCGCCCGTCGTCAGTGGACGAGGGCGGGCACCATTTCGTGCTGCCTGATGGCGGCGAAGGCGAGATCTTCCGCGCCGGCAACGGCCATCGGCGTGCCATCCGCGCCATGTATGGCGAAAGCGCGTGTGCCGTTCACCACGACCGGCTTCACATAGGCGAGGTGCGACACGCCGAGCGACGCGAGCTGGGCAACCGACATGTGCCGGATGTCGAGCGGCCAAGCGACGCGAGGGTCGGACTGTTCCGACAACCCCAGGTCTTCCTCAAGATCTTGCATGCTCATGGTCCAAAAACCCCTACTGCCGGCTCCTGCACCCACTTCAGCTTGTGTGAACAGGAACAACCCCTGATGATCAGGAAGAAAGCAAGTTATGCGCCGTTATCAGGTTAGCACGCTGTGTAAGCCGCTAACGTTGAAAAAAGCTTAACCAGTGCCTTTTTCTGGCCGCTGTTGCCAGATCGTTTCAGGCACTCGGATCGTTGCAGGCACGCGGATCGTTCCAGCCAGCTAACCGATCGAGCTCTTCGGCTCGGTATCCGGCGATGCAGCATCGACAACGCGCGACCTGGATTTAGTTGGCCGCGCTATTTCGATATGACGCACTTTTGGTTCCGGTTGTGGCCTGGCCAGGTCGATGTGCAGCAGCCCGTTGTCGAGCCACGCGCCGCTGACCTCGATACCTTCTGCCAGAACGAAGGCGCGCTGGAACTGCCGCGCCGCGATGCCGCGGTGCAGGAACACGCGCCCGCTGGTGTCGTCCACCTGCCGGCCGCGTATGACAAGCTGGTTGTCCTCCTGGGTGATCTGGAGGTCGTCCATGGTGAAGCCGGCCACCGCGAGCGTGATGCGCAGCCCGACAGGGCTCATCTGCTCGATATTGTAGGGCGGATAGCCGTCAGACGATGTCTTGGCCGCCCGCTCGAGCATCTGCTCGAGATGGTCGAACCCCAGGAATAAAGGCGACGACGTGAAGTGCCTCGTAGTCAAAATGGCCTCCTCGAAGATGAGCGAGACGTTCGCCCCGACGTGAGGCGTTCCTTGCGCAAGCCCTTAGCGGCACTTGCGACATGTCCGAGATTCGGCATGTCACGGCCCTTTTGCAAGGGTAGGCTCTTTTGCAGGGCTGAGCGGTCTTGCAAGGGTTGCTCCCGGCGCGTCCTGCTGCTGTTGAACGCAGGGCGGCGCGGCGATACATCCGGTGGATGAACAGCCCCGATGTCGAAGAACTGCAGGCGGATGCCCCTGCGATGGCAAGGCCGCCAGAGCTGCTGCCCATCCTGATCGCGCCACACAAGACCCTGAAGACGCGTGCGCGCCCAGTGACCGACGCCGACATGGACCGCGTGCGCGCCCTGGTGCCGCGCATGTTCGAGACGATGTACAAGGCTCCTGGCATCGGGCTCGCGGCGCCGCAGATCGACGTGCCGTTGCGCCTCGCGGTGGTGGACCTCCACCCGAACGACAAGCCGGCGCCGCTGGTGATGATCAATCCTGCGGTGCTCAAGGTTTCTGAGGAATGGGCGACGCGGGAGGAGGGGTGCCTCTCTCTGCCCGGCCAGTATGCCGATGTCGGCCGCCCTGCCTTCGTGCGCGTCGGATTTACCGACCTCGACGGCAAGCGGCGCGAGATCGATGCCGAGGAGCTGCTGGCCGCCTGCGTTCAGCACGAGATCGACCATCTCGATGGCGTGCTGTTCATCGATCATTTGTCCGCGCTCAAGCGGAACATGATCCTGCGCAAGCTCGCCAAGGAGCAGCGGCTGAAGCAGGCGTAATGTCCCTCCTGCGTGTCGCCTTCTTCGGCAGCCCGGCGTTCGCAGTGCCTGCCTTGGAGGCAATCGCCAAAGCCGGACACGATATCGCCGCGGTCTATTGCCAGCCGCCCAGGCCGGCGCACCGCGGCCAGGCGCTGACACGCTGCGCCGTTCACCTCGCGGCCGACGCGCTGCACCTGCCTGTGCGAACACCCGCAAAACTGCGCCAGAACACGGCGGAGCACGCGAGCTTTGCGGCACTCGGGCTCGATATCGCGGTCGTCGCGGCCTATGGGCAGATCCTGCCACAGGCGATGCTCGATGCGCCACGGCGCGGCTGCCTGAACATCCATGCCAGCCTTCTGCCGCGCTGGCGCGGGGCGGCGCCGATCCACCGCGCCATCCTGGCCGGCGACACGCAAAGCGGCATCACCATCATGCGCATGGAGGCAGGGCTCGATACCGGGCCGATGCTGCTGTTCGAGGCCGTGCCGATTGGGCCGCGCACCACCACGCCCCTGCTGCATGACGAACTGGCGGCCATCGGCGCGCGCCTGGTTCTGCGCGCCATCGACGAAAACCCCACGCCCGTGCCGCAGCCCGCGGAAGGCGTGACCTACGCGGCGAAGATCGCCCGCGAGGATGGCCGCCTCGATTTTGCCCATTCCGCCGCCGAGCTGGACCGGCAGGTGCGCGCCATGGTGCCCTGGCCAGGCTGCGCCGCCACTCTCGCCGGCGAGACCCTCAAGGTGATCGCGGCCGAACCCGCCGCTGGCAGCGGGGCTCCCGGGACGATCCTGGACGATGATTTCACCGTCGCCTGCGGCGATGGCGCGCTGCGGCTCCTGCGCGTGCAGCGTGCCGGGCGGCCTGCCGCGGACGGCGCCGCCTTCCTGCGCGGCATGAAGGGCGCGCGCGGCCTGATCCTCTCGTGACCCGCTGGGCGCTGCTGCTCGAATACGACGGGACGGGCTTCGTCGGCTGGCAGCACCAGGAGAACGGGCTTTCCGTGCAGCAGGTGCTCGAAGAGGCCGCGTCGCGCCTCGCAGGCACACGGATCTCCAGCATCTGCGCCGGACGGACGGATGCCGGCGTGCACGCCATCGGACAGGTAGCGCACATCGACCTGGAGCGGGACATGACGGCGGGCAGCCTTGCCGCCGCACTGAATTTTCATATGAAGCCGCATCCCGTCGTGGTGCGGCAGGCCGCCCAGGTCGCCGATGATTTCTCCGCGCGGTTCTCTGCAACAGGCCGCGCCTACCGCTACAGGATCCTTAACCGTCCGGCGCGGCCGGCGCTGGAGGCGTTCCGCGTCTGGCACGTGCCGAAGCCGCTGGACGCGGCGGCGATGGAGGAAGCGGCCGCCCTGTTGCTCGGGCGGCACGATTTCACATCCTTTCGCGCGGCCTCATGCCAGGCGCAGTCGCCACTGCGCACGCTCGACCGGCTGGAGGTGACGCGTCACGGCGACAGGATCGACATCGCCGCCGAGGCGAGAAGCTTCCTGCATCACCAGGTGCGCAACATGGTCGGCACCCTTCGCCTGGTAGGCGATGGCCGGTGGAAACCGGGCCAGGTGGCCGACGCCCTGGCGGCCTGCGACCGTGCGGCCGCGGGCCCAACCGCACCCGCAGACGGCCTGGTGCTCACCGGGGTGCGCTACGGCGCCGACCCGTTCGGCGCGGAGATGGCCAGGTCGGGCGCCGGCTGAAGGCCGCTTGCCTCGCCGATCCAGATCGGCACCTGCAGAAGCAGCCCGGTGCCGAAGACGATGGCCGCCATGACGAGCAGCGCGCGCCCGCGCGACAGCGACAGCGCATGGCGCGCCAGGAACCAGTGGAACCACATGACATAGAGGGACAGCGCACCGAGGAGCAGCCCGGCGGCGGCGGTCGGCGGCACCCCGAAGGCAAGCGTTACGCGTGCGAAGGGCAGCAGCACGACCAGCATGACGACCATCAGCCAAACCGACCAGTTCAGCACGTTGGCATAGAGCGGCCATTGGGAAAGCCGGCCGAACCAGCGGCACAGCGCATGGCCGATCACCGGCGGCGTCAGCAGGTTGCAAACCATGATGAGGAGGAACAAGGCGCCGTTGACCACGCCGGCGTTCACGGCGAGCAGCAGCCCCATGACGATCTGCAAGGCGAGGAGCGGCGCCAGGCTGCCCAGGTAGGATTCCGGATCGCGGCCGAACTGCTCCAGTCCGGCGGCTCGTCCGGTGCCCAGCAGAAGCAGGCCCAGAGCTGGCCTTCGCACACGCGGCGCCCGCCCCAGGCGCGGCTTCAGCATGGGCGGCCATCCGCCGGCTGCCGGCTGCCTGCGAAGAAATCCTCGAGGATGCCGGCGTAGATCGAGGTCAGGGCGTTTAAATCGTCGATGCGCACGCACTCGTCTGCCTGGTGCATGGTGGCGCCGACAAGCCCAAACTCGATGACCGGCGCATAGCGCGCGATGAACCGTGCATCGGACGTACCGCCGCCCGTATCGCGCTTCGGCTCGCGTCCTGTCTCGCGCGCGATCGCCGCGCACACCCGATCCACCAGCGGCCCGGGCTCCGTCGCGAACGCCTCCCCGCTGACATGCATCCGCACGTCGGCGCCAGGCGCATGAACGGCCACCGTCTCGCGCAGCCAGGCCTCGAGCGACGCGCTGCTGTGCCTGTCGTTGAACCTTATGTTCAGCCGCGCCGTGGCGGACGCCGGAATGACGTTGTGCGCCGTGTTGCCGACGTCGACGGACGTCACCTGCAGCGACGATGGCTCGAAATGCGGGGTGCCCTCATCCAGCCGCGCGCCCGTCAGGGCAGACAGTGCCGCCAGCAGAGGATGCACCGGATTGGCGGCGCGGTGCGGATAGGCGACGTGCCCCTGCTTTCCCGCCACCGTCACGGTCGCATTCAGGCTGCCGCGCCTGCCGATCTTCACCATGTCGCCAATTGCTGCCGGATTGGTCGGCTCGCCCACGATGGCGAGATCCGGGACGTGGCCGGCAGCCGCCATCCATTCGAGCACCTTCACCGTGCCGTCTGTCGCAGGTCCCTCCTCGTCGCCGGTGATGAGCAGGCTCACCGAGCCGGGGAACGTTGGAGTGCGCGACACCGCGCCGATGAAGGCGGCAATCGCCCCCTTCATGTCGCAGGCGCCGCGGCCATAAAGCGCGCCTTCCTCGATCACGCCGGCGAACGGATCATGCCGCCAGTTCGCGCCGGGCGGCACGACATCCGTGTGCCCTGCGAAGCAAAGATGAGGGGTTCCCGTGCCGCGCCTCGCGAAGAGGTTGGGCGTCGTGCCGAATGGCAGGCGGTGGATGTCGAAGCCCAGCGCTGCAAGAGCGGCAGCGACTACGTCCTGCGCACCGGCGTCTGCTGGGGTGATCGAGGGGCAGCGGATCAGGTCTGCAGCTAGGGTGAGGACGTCGATCATCAGGAAGGGAAGGACTTCTTTTTTGAAAAAAAGAAGCAAAAAACTCTTGCGACTTTGGGCCGGGCCTGTGGATGTGCCGGGCCTAATAGTCCAAAAGTTTTTTGGTTCTTTTTTTCAAAAAAGAACACCTTCCTTGCTATCGCCTCGCCTTCCGAGCCGCATACCGAGCATCACGCGCCGCCTTGCGCTCAGCCTTGATGGCCTCCTCGCGAGCAGCGGCCTCGATCGCCCGCTGAGCCTGAGCCGCAAGCTCGGCCTGGCGCGCGAGATCGGCTTCGGCGGCTTCCGCGGCGAGGCGGGCGGCTTCAGCCTCCTTGGCGGCGCGGCGTTCGGCCGCGCGGATTTCGCGTGCCTCTGCAATCTTGCGGCGCTCTTCCTGGCGGGCGATCACGGCGGGGTCGTCCGGCTTGGGCTGAGCCAGGAACTTGGCCAGGGCGGCCTTTTTCGCCTCTGCTGCGGCGTTGCGTCGTTCGTTGAAGTCGCGATCCTTGAAGCCACTCATCGGTGGGCATCTCCTGTGGTGCTGGTATGAGGTTTCTGGTCGAGAAGTCGGTCGAGCAGCGCGTCGGCGCTGAAATTCTCCGGAACGACATAGAAATCTTCGGCGCGGCCGGCATAGGCCACGGTAACGGCGGATTTGGGGCAGACGCCCAGGCAGCCGACCTCGACGAGGCCGATCTGGCCGCGCTTGCCGCGCCGCCTGAGTGCTTCACGCAATGCGCGGCGGAGGGTCTCGTCGCCCTCTTCGCCAAAACCGCCATCGAGCTTCTTGCTGCATTTCCGGCAGATGAGCACGAGGTCGGTCCAGCCGGTCGCAAGGGTCTTGAGGTTCTTCTGCTTCACTCGGCTGGTCGGGTTGTGGCGGGCCACAGATCGGAGTGCGGATACGCTATGTGAAGGGCACGAATGCGCCATCGGATCGAATTCGAATGGTGCCCAGGAGTGGAATCGAACCACCGACACTGCGATTTTCAGTCGCATGCTCTACCAACTGAGCTACCTGGGCGCCGTCCTGCCGCGCTGATCCTGGCGGCGGAGGCGGGAGGCTTACTCTAGCGATCCTGGCGCATCAAGGGTGGGCTGCTCACTCGTCTTCCGAGGCGGCAGGCTCGAAGGCTTCGCCGTCGCGCCCGGGCACGGCGTACTGGCCGCCGAACCAGCGGCCGAGGTCGATTTGGGCGCAGCGCGGCGAGCAGAAGGGGCGGGTTGGGGCTTCGGCCGCCTTGCGGCAGATCGGGCAGAGTTCAGGCACGCGGGGCATCCTCGATGATCCAGGCTTGCGGCCCGAGCGATGGGTCGCTCGCGAGGATCAGGGGGTGCGTCATGCGCCGTGCAAGATCCGCCATGGCAACAGCATCGGACTGCAAGGCGGACACGATGGCAGGCGATGCCCGCAAGGCCAGCCGTTGCGAGGGCGTTGCAGCGGCCAGACGCAGGGCGGCGAGCCCCGACGCATGAGGGCCGGCCAGCATTTCGTGCAAAGGCGGATGGATGCGCGGGCGGAGGATCTCCGCCAGCCCCAGCCCGGTAAACCCGACCAGGCGCGGGTGGGCGGGATCGGTCCGAAGCGCCTCCTCCAGCGCCGGCGCGAGCACATTCCGCTTCCGCACAGGCATGCCGGCGAAATCGACCAGGATGGCGCCGCCGAGGTTGCGCAGGCGTATCTGCCTGGCGAGTTCGGGAATGGCCTCGCGGTTGGCTGCGAGCTGAGCATTGCCCTTTGCCGCACGCACAGCGGTTGCCGCGGCGGTGTCGAGGTCGATCGCGGTCAGCGCGGGCGTCGGCACGATGCTGGCGCGCATGCCACCTGGCAGATTGCAATCCGTCTGGCCCAGGGCCTCGATTTCCGCCTCGAGCGCGTCGTCGAAGGCGCGCGCCACTAGCCGCGCACGGTCTCCGAGCGTGGGGCGCATGGCGGCGAAAGCGGCCGGATCGTCGATGAGAACGGCGGCCTTGGGATGCAGCGCCGCCGCCCGTTCCAGCGCACCAGGACCGCGCTGAAGCAGGCGCGGCGGGCCTTCCGCAGGCGGTGCGTTCGAAGCGCCGGAAAGCCGCGGCCCCTTGCCACCCTGCGCGGCCCTGGTGACGGTGAGGGCCACGGGCGCACCTGCCTGAAGACCCTCTGCACCCGCGCTGTCCGGCAGAAAGCCCTCGGCGCCCTCCAGAGTCACGAAGGCGCCGGCCATGGCAGGAACGCGCGCGGCGATGCGCCCGATATGAAGGTCGCCTACGCCATCCGGCGCGCCAGGGCGGCCGATGGCGAAATCCAGCAGGGTATCATCGTCCATCACCGCGACCCGCACCTCTCCCGGGCTGCAGGCCGCGAGGATGCGTCTCACGGCAGCATGGCGCCGCGGCCGCGCAGCAACTGCGCGGTTTCGAACAGCGGCAGGCCGACCACGCCCGAGTAGCTGCCGGACAAGGCGCGCACGAAGGCGCTCGCAAAGCCCTGTATGGCGTAGCCGCCCGCCTTGCCCTGCCATTCGCCGCCCTCGACATAGGCCGCCTTCTGGGCATCGGTGAGACGCGCGAAAATCACGCTGGTCTCGGAAAGCCGCTCGGAGCGGGCGCCTTCCGGCGTCACCAGCACGACGGCGGTCAGCACGTGATGACGGCGGCCGGACAGCAGATCGAGGCAGCGGCGCGCCTGGTCGGCGGTTTCGGCTTTCGGGAGAATGCGCCGGCCCACGGCAACGACGGTGTCCGCAGCCAGAACGAAGTCGCCTGGCGCATCGGCGGCAGCAGCCTTGGCACGCGCGACGCGCACCACATGCGGCCGGGGCAGCTCGGCCGGGAGCACGCTTTCGTCGATGTCTGTGGCGATGATCCGGTCTGGGACCAGCCCGATCTGGGCCAGAAGGGCGAGGCGGCGAGGGCTCGCGGAAGCCAGGACGAGGGACGCGCGCCCCGGCGAAAAAGGCGTTACTTGAAGCGAAATGTTATCCGGCCCTTGGAGAGATCGTAGGGCGTCATTTCCACGTTGACCCGGTCGCCGGCCAGAACGCGGATGCGGTTCTTGCGCATCTTGCCGCTCGTGTGAGCGAGTATCGAATGGTCGTTGGTATCGAGCTTTACGCGAAACATCGCATTGGGCAGCAGTTCTGTAACAATACCGCTGAACTCGATCATATCTTCTTTGGACATCAAGCCTCTTTATAGATGATTACAGTCTCGAATGTGAGGGTTTAGGCCAGGTGGATCAAGGAAGGCCAGGGCGCTTTGCCCATGCCTGCCGGTCACGCGCCGCCTAGAGCCGCAGCGAAATGCTCCTGGCATGGGCACCCAATCCCTCTGCCGTCGCCAGCGCCACACCGGCCGGACCGACCTGCGCCAGGGCCGCCGCATCGGCATCCACCCAGGTGGTGCGCTTGAGGAAATCATAAACCGACAGGCCGGAGGCGAACCGCGCCGTCCGCCCGGTGGGCAGCACATGGTTCGGTCCCGCGACGTAATCTCCCAGCGCCTCTGGCGTGAACCGCCCGAGGAACGCGGCGCCGGCATGGCGTATGCGAGCGAACAGGGAAGCGGGATCGGCCACCATGATCTGGAGGTGCTCAGGCGCCAGCCGGTCGGTCAGCGCCGCCGCCTCCTCGAAATCGCGCACCAGGATGACCGCGCCATGGGCGTCCCAGCTCGCACGCGCGATCACCCCGCGCGCCATCGTTCCGAGTTCGGCTTCCACCTGCGCTACCACCGCATCGGCGAACGCCGCGTCGTCGGTGATCAGGATCGACTGCGCCACCTCGTCATGCTCGGCCTGGGCCAGCAGATCGACCGCGACATGGAGCGGGTCGTTCTCCGCATCGGCCAGGATGACGACCTCCGAAGGCCCGGCCACCCCATCGATGCCGACGCGGCCGAAAACCTGCCGCTTCGCCTCGGCGACATAGGCGTTGCCGGGACCCACGATGCGGTCCACCGCCGCGATCGTCGCCGTGCCGTAGGCCATCGCCCCCACCGCCTGCGCGCCGCCCACGCGGAAAATCTCGGTAACGCCCGCCCGGCGCGCCGCCGCCAGCACCAGCGGGTTCAGCACGCCGCCGGGGCAGGGCACGCACATCGCAATCCGGCCGACGCCCGCCACGCGCGCCGGCATGGCATTCATCAGAACGCTCGACGGATAGGCCGCCTTGCCGCCAGGCACATAGATGCCGACGCTGTCGAGCGCATTCCAGCGCATGCCCATGACCAGCCCGGCATCGTCGCGCATCTGCAAATCGATCGGCATCAGCGCACTGTGGAACGCCTCGATGCGCGTCGCCGCCACATCGAGTGCTTCGAGAAGCTCCGCCGACACCAGGGCGCAAGCCGCCTCGATCTCCGCCGCCGTCACACGCAGCCCCGCGGGCGCCAGGCTCAGGCGGTCGAACCGTTCGGTATAGTCGCAGACGGCTGCGTCGCCGCGCACCCGCACGTCGGCGAGAATGTCGGCCACCGCGCGATCCACGCTCTGCGTTGTCTGGCGCGCCGAGTCCAGCAGCGCCTCGAACTCGCCCCCGAACCCCGCCTCCGCCGTGGAAAGACGCTTCATGCCGTCACGCGAGCGCCGCGCGGAAGCGCGCAAGCCAGGCGCCGACTTCTTCCGGCCGGGTCTTCAATGCCGTGCGGTTCACGATCAGCCTGCTGGTGACATGGGCGATCACCTCGGTCTCGCGCAGCCCGTTCGCCGCCAGGGTGGACCCCGTCTGAACCAGATCGACGATCAGCCGGGACAACCCGAGCCCGGGCGCCAGCTCCATCGCCCCGTTCAGATGAACGACCTCCGCATGCACCCCGCGCGCCGCGAAATGGCGCCGCGCGGTGTTCGGGTATTTCGTCGCCACCCGGACCACCGACCAGCGCGCCGGATCGTCCGCCGGATCGTCCTCGGGCGCCGCGACCGATACCCGGCACGCCCCGATGCCCAGATCGAGCGGCGCATAGATCTCCGGATAATCGAACTCGCCCAGAACATCCGCGCCGCAAATGCCGATATGCGCGCCGCCATACGCCACGAACGTCGCGACGTCGAAAGGGCGGACGCGTACGACGTCGAGGTGAGGGTCGTTGGTGGGAAAACGCAGCCGGCGGCTGTCCTCGTCCGTGAAGTCGGGTGCCGGGATGAGGCCGGCGCGGGCGAGCAGCGGCCCGCACTCGGCGAGGATGCGGCCCTTTGGCAAGGCCAGTATCAGCGGCGCCTCGGCTTGCGGATCAGCATCCGGCGCCAAGGCGGCAGCGCGAAAAGGGGCAGTCATGGCGCCTTCCAACAAGGTGCGGGTGCCTAGCACCCGAGGGCTCTCGAGGAAAGCCGGGTGGCGGGAACGGCGCCTGTTTGGGAGAGAGGGCGGTTCAGATTGTCGCCGCGAAGCCGGGGAGCGGCTCGCCGGTCGGACGACAGGTTCGCCAGTCCCCTCGGGGGAGATAGTTGGCTACACGATATCGTGTGAAAGCTGTTGCGCTCTGCGCAACCAAAGCTCGCGTCGGAGCACGCAAGCGACTATTTCCTGCCTTGACGACCGTATGGGTCGAATTGTCGCAACCCAATCGCATTTTCGTTTCGTTCTGACGGTTTTTAGACAAAGTTGGCCCGGCCACTTGGGTTTTTGTGTTTCGCTCTTGGACGCGAGCATCGATTGCTTTTGTTGATTGGGCGCTACAGATTGCAGCCGGGCACGAACCAAGAAGTCGGCCCATGGGAGAAATGAAGTGCAACGACATCATCAGATCGCGCCCCCGCGCGCGTGCGCCTTTGCGTCCACGGCTTTCGCTTCGCTCGCCGCCATCCTGGCGCTGGGCATCACCACACATGGCGCTGCCGCCAGCGACCTGACCAGTCCGCTGGTTCTGGTTGATTCCGGCAGCTTCTTCGTCGGCGGGCAACCGGAACTGAGCCCGGCCATCAGTGGCAATCCGAAGGGCCCGGCCGGTTTCGGCTACTCGAACTCCGACACCATCACCGTCGATCAGATGTATGTGCAGTTTGAAGTTCCCAGGGCGACCAAAGGCAACATCCCGATCATCATGATCCACGGCTGCTGCCTGACGGCAAAATCGTGGGAAGACACACCCGATGGCCGCATGGGCTGGTACGAGTATTTCGTTCGCAATCATCACGCCGTCTACTTGCCGGATCAGTCGGGGCGCGCCCGCTCCGGCTTCGATGCTACTTCGATCAACGAGGTCGCCGTCGGAGCCCAGCCGGCCAGCACGCTGCCCGACATATTCACCTTCGGGCGCAACTCCGCCTGGGATCTGTTCCGCTTTGGCCCAAGCTACCCGACTGCGTGGAAGGATTCGCAATTTCCGTTGGAGGCGCTTGGCGAATTTGCCAAGCAGGTGATCCCCGACGAGAACGCGACCCTGCCGAATCCCAACCCCACTTACAAGAACCTGGCGCAGACCGCCGTGCTCGCGGGAGGCGCCGTGGTGATCGGCCATTCGGAATCGGGCTTCTTCCCGGAGGAAGCGGCGCTTACCGACAGTTCGGCCATTCGCGGCATCATCTCCATCGAAGGCGGCTGCCCGACGCTCAACCAAGGCCAGGCGGAGACGCTATCTACCATCCCGACCATGTTCATGTTCGGCGATCACCTGGCCGGGTCTGTCATCTCCGGTAAACTTTGGACCGCCAATCTCGAGGGCTGCAAGAAGGCGGCAGCCGCCATCAATGCGGCGGGCGGCAACGCACAGGTCATTCAGCTGCCGCAGCTCGGCTTCAAAGGCAACAGCCACATGCTCATGATGGATCGCAACAATCTGCAAATCGCCGATTACATCCTGAGCTGGATTCAGAAGAACGTGAACCAGAAGCAAGGTCCTCGCCTGGTAGGCAAGAACCGCAACGCAGGCGGCTGACTAGAGGCGGCCGCGGCACAAGCCGCGGCCGCTTTCATCGGGCTGTCAGTGTAGCGGGTTCGGACGTTACAAAGTCTTCGCTTACTTCCTGCTGCTGATCCTCTCGATCTGAGCCCCGCAGGCGCCGAGCTTCAGCTCCACCGCCTCGTAGCCCCGATCCAGGTGATAGACGCGGTCCACGATCGTTTCCCCTTCGGCTGCGAGGCCGGCGAGGATGAGCGAGACGGAGGCGCGCAGGTCGGTCGCCATCACGGGGGCGCCGTGCAGCGTGGGCACGCCGCGCACGATGGCCGAGGAGCCATGCACGTTGATGCGCGCGCCCAGCCGGTTCATTTCCGCCACGTGCATGAAGCGGTTCTCGAAGATGGTTTCGGTGATCATTGCGGCGCCCTGGGCCACAGACATGAGCGCCATGAATTGCGCCTGCATGTCGGTCGGGAAGCCAGGGTAGGCCTCGGTCTTGATGTCGGTGCCGTGCAGCCCGTTGAGCCGGTGCACCGCGAGGCCGTCCGATTCCTCGGTGATTTCGATGCCGGCTTCCGACAGCGCCACCGCCAGTGCCGCGATATGCTCGAGCCGGGCGCCGAGCAGCTTGACCGAGCCGCCGGCGATGCCCGCTGCGCAGGCGTAGGTGCCTGTCTCGATGCGGTCGGGCACGATCGGGTGCTCGGCGCCATGCAGCCGCGCGACGCCGTCGATGGTGAGCTGGTCGGTGCCGATGCCTTCGATACGCGCTCCCATGCGCAGGAGGCATTCCGCGAGGTCGGAGATTTCCGGCTCGCGCGCAGCGTTCGTCAGCACCGTGCGGCCGTTCGCCAGACAAGCGGCCATGAGCAGATTTTCCGTGGCGCCGACCGAGACGAACGGGAATACGATCTCCGCGCCCTGCAATCCTTGCGGCGCCTCGGCGATGACATAGCCACCGTCGAGCACGATGGTGGCGCCCATCTGCTCCAGCCCCTTCAGATGCAGATCGACCGGCCTTGCGCCGATCGCGCAACCACCTGGCAGCGACACGCGCGCCTCGCGGCAGCGCGCCAGCAGCGGCCCCAGCACCAGGATCGAAGCGCGCATCTGCCTGACGATCTCGTAGGGCGCCACCGTGTTGGTAATGGCGCCGCCTAGCGTCAGCATGCGGCCGCCATCCGCGGCAGACACTTCGATACCATGCTGGCTGAGCAGTTCGCCCATCGTATCGAGATCGGCGAGTTTTGGCACGTTTGAGAGCACCAGGCGGTCGTCTGTGAGCAGGCCTGCCGCCATGAGGGGGAGCCCCGCGTTCTTCGCGCCCCTGATCTGGATGTTTCCTGAAAGGGGGCGACCGCCTTTTACGCGTATTCTGTCCAACGGAAGAAAACTCCAGGTAAAGAAAAGAAGGCGTTCTTTTTTGAAAAAAAGAACCAAAAAACTTTTGGGATGTTTGGGCAGTGCCTTGTCCGCTCTAACCCAGGCAAAGTGGCAAAAGTTTTTTGCTTCTTTTTTTCAAAAAAGAAGTGCTTTCTTTCTTACAATCGGGGCAGTGCCACGCCCCGCTGATGCATATACTTCCCCGCCTTATCGGCATAGCTGACCTCAGGCGGCGTATCGCCTTTCAAAAACAAGAACTGACAAATGCCTTCATTGGCATGGATCTTTGCAGGCAATGGCGTGGTGTTGCTGATTTCGATGGTGACCTGCCCTTCCCACTCCGGTTCGAGCGGCGTCACGTTCACAATGATGCCGCAGCGCGCGTAGGTCGATTTGCCGAGGCAGATGACGAGAATGTCGCGCGGGATGCGGAAATATTCGACGGTATGCGCGAGCGCAAAACTGTTCGGCGGAATGATGCACACCGGCGCACGGCGCGTGACGAAGCTCTCCTCGGAGAACGCCTTCGGATCGACGATGGCGCTGTCCACGTTGGTGAAGATGCGGAAATCGTCGGCGACGCGCGCATCGTAGCCGTAGCTCGACAGGCCGTAGCTGATGACGCCTTCGCGCCTTTGCGTTTCCACGAACGGATCGATCATGGCGTGTTCCTGCGCCATGGTGCGTATCCAGTGGTCGGGCATCACCGGCATGGGGAAATCAGTCCGCCTGCTTGATGGTGTCGGGCGAGGGTGCCGACGCGCTGCGCTGCTGGTTCTGCTGGCGCCGCTTGCGCAGGTTTTCGCGCAGCGCTGCCGCCTCGCGCGCCTGGCGCGCGGCACGGTCGGCCTCTGCCCGCGCGGTGGGCGGGTGTACTGTCTGGGGTGGGGGAGCAACGCGGTCGGCCATCGCCTAGAGAAAGCAGGATGAGCCCGGTGCCGCAAGGCAGTAGGATAAGTCTATGCCGCAAGGCAGTTGGCGGTTTGTCCGGTCTGTGACACGTAGATGGCTCATTCCGCGCCCAGGAACGCCCGCATGTCCATCTCCCGCCTGCTTTGGCTGCTCGCGCTGTCGCCGCTGTTCGCCGCCTGCTCGGCAGCCGCTCCAGGCCAGGACAGCCTGTTCGCCGGCCGGCCGGAGCAGGGCAATGTGCGCTTCGTCCTGGTCGCAGGCGACGGCAGCCTGCCCGTTTTCGACGATGCGGTGGTCAGCGTTGGCCGCCGCATGCTGGACCGAAGCAACAGCACCGACACCGACTACCTCCGGCTCAGTGCCTCGCAGGACGCCATCGCACACGGCATACCCGCGGCCACGCTCGACAACGTCGTGGAGGCCATCGGCCGCCTTCACCCCATGCGGGGCCATAGCTGCTTTGTCTTCGCCACATCACACGGCACCAAGGACACCGGCCTGGTGCTGGCCGGAAACGATTACCTGACCCCGAAGGCCCTCGACGAAGCCCTTACGCACGGCTGCGGCAACGCCCCCACTGCCGTGGTCATCTCCGGCTGCTACTCAGGCGCCTTCGCCAAGCCGCCCATGACACGCGCGAACCGCGTGATCCTCACCGCAGCCAGCGCCGACCGAACCTCCTTCGGCTGCCAGGCCGGGCGCAGCTACACCGTCTATGACAAATGCCTGCTCGATGCCTTCGATGCCGGCGGAACCTGGATGACCGCGTTCGGCTCCATCCGATCCTGCGTGCGCGCCGAAGAAGAGGTGGAAAACGCCTATCCCTCGCTGCCGCAAGCTTTCTTTGGGCAGGACGTTGCTTCGTTGGCTTTGCCTATGAGCCCTAAGAAGAAGTAAGTAAGCGCGTTCTTTTTTGAAAAAAAGAACCAAAAAACTTCTATCCGCTGAGGCCCGTCACCTCCTCAAGCCCGGCCCAAAGTCGCAAAAGTTTTTTGCTTCTTTTTTTCAAAAAAGAAGTCCTTGCTTCCTACCTAGTCCGCAACACAGCCCGCAGCAACGCCGCCCCATCGGCCGCGGGAAGCGCCGCCACGTTATCGTAAAACTTGATGGTCACCGCACAGACAACAGCCGGCGTCTGCTGAGAACGGTTCACGAATTGCGCGAGTTCGGCAGGCGTAAACGGATGCGCGCCCGGATCGACTGCACGACGCATCAGCGCCTGCTCGCGGGTTTTCTCCGGTGGCTGGACAGGGGTTTTGCCGCCATCGAGATAGGCATCGACCAGCGCGGCCTGCGCGGCGTGGAACAAGGGCACGTCGTCAGGCGGCAGCGAGGCGAGGTCTGGCGTGCCGAGCGCAGCGTCGGCGCATTGCGGCAGCGCATCCTTTCGCAGCGCTTTGGTAAAGGTGTTTTCCGCGGCGAGGTAGGCGAGCAGCGGCGTGTCGGTGGCGGATGCGGCGCCGTGCAGGAGAGTGGTGTTCAGCCGCTGGAACACGGCGGCGAGGCCGGCTTTTCGGCCAGGGTCGTCCGGGCCGTGCACTTCGAGCACTTCGGCGATGTCGCGGTGGGGTTCCTCCCAGCTCGTGGGCTCGCGTTCGGCGAGCGTCTTGTAGGCTGGGTAGGTCTGGAAGAGCGCCTGGTCGAACGTCGGCGGCGGCGCCTTCGGTGCGGCGGGAGCCAGCACGGCGGCTGTCTCTGCGGCTGGCACGTGGAGGCGGAGGAACAGCAAGCCGCCTGCGGCGAGTGCGGCGAAGGCGGCGCCGCCCAGCCGGATGGCTGGTCTCATGCCGGAGAGCACGATGGCGGCGACAAGCCCGGCCATGATGGCACCGGCCGGCACCGTCCAGGGTGATTGGGCGAGGCTCAGCAGGCCAGCGACGTTCGGCATGCGCGCGCTTGGCTAGACGACCTCGTCCGTGAACACGAAGAAGCCGGCGAGCGGGGCGGGGCCGAAGCTCGTGGAAATGGCGACGTCTGTCGCGTCGCGGCCACGCGCCATGAGGATGCGCCCGATGCGCCGCGCGTTATGGCGGGCATCGAAGGTGTACCAGCGGCCGCCGAGATAGACGTCGAACCAGGCGGAGAAGTCGCCAGGCGCATCGACGCGCGGCACGCCGATGTCGCCGAGGTAGCCGGTGCAGTAGCGCGCCGGGATGTTCATGCAGCGGCAGAATGCGACGGCGAGATGCGCGAAATCGCGGCAGACGCCGACCCGCTCCTGGTAGCCTTCCCAGGCGGTGCGGGTGGCGCGCGCCTGCTGGTAGTCGAAGCGGATGTGCCTGTGCACGAAGTCGCAGATGGCGACCACGCGGTCCCAGCCAGGCGGGATATGGCCGAACAGCGACCAGGCGGTGTCCGTCAGCCGGTCGGTTTCGCAGTAGCGGCTACCCAGCAGGTAGACCATGGCGTCGGACGGCAGTTCCTCGACCGGATGCTGGATGGCGCCCGCGTGGGCGTCGTCCATCTGGCCGGTGTCGGAGACGGTGAAGTCGGTGGAGATCGTCAGCAGGCCCGGCGGCGCCAGGATGCGCGTGCAGATGTTGTCGTAGCGGTCCTGGTAGGTGCTGACGACCGTGCCTGCGCTGTAGGTGATCGCCCCCTGTGTGAGCAGGTCCGGCGCACGCGAGGGATGGATGCTGACCAGCAGCAGCATCGGGGTCGGCTGGTAGCATTGGTAGCTGATTTCGAAGCCTGCCCGTATGCGCAATCGCCTATCCTTTGATGGACGACACCTGGCCGCGGCCGAGGGTCTCGTCAGGTGTTTCGTTGCTGGAACGCTCGAAATCGGTTTGCGTTGGCAACGGGGCTCCAGTGAATGGAGCCGGAATGTGGGCCGTGCCTGGCGAGACCAGGCTCGGCGTGGGTGATTCGGTCACGCGCACTTCGACAGTAAGCCCCAGCGCGTCGTGCGGGAAGCCGGTCCAGCTCCCCCAGAGCGGCACAGCCTGGGCAGGATCGCGGCCGATCGCCACGCGTATGAGGTCGTGGTTGCCGACGATGCCGTTCGTCGGATCGAACTCGAGCCAGCCGGCGCCCGGGACATAGACCTGGACCCAGGCATGCGTCGAACCGCCGCCCACCCTGTCGGAGGCGCCCGATGACCGCACATGCAGGTAGCCAGAGACGAAGCGCGCCGCGAAGCCGAGCGACCGCACCGCCTCCATCATGAACAGCGCAAAATCGCGGCAGCTACCGCTTTTCAACTTCAAGGTCTGCGCAGGAGGCTGGATGCCCATCTCCTCGCGGCGCACGTAGGTGAAGTCGCGCCTGATGGCGTGGGTGATGCGCGCCAGCAGGTCGGCGGTGCGTATGGGCCGCTGTCCTGCGACGAAAGCGCCTGCCCATTTGGCAATCGCATGGTTTCTGTCCGGATATTGCCGCTCGATGGAGCGCAGCAGGTCCGGCATGTCTTCCTGGTCGTAGCTGAAGGGATACAGCCGGGCGTGGCTGCTGATCGGAAACTCCAGCACCTGGCTGGGCGAGTGGTCGAGCTCGATCAGGCTCTCGAAGCGCAGCGTGGTGGCGCGCCTGTCGAAGCACACGCAGGCGACGCAATTGCCGAACACGTCGTGCACCCAGTGCATCGAGGAGGGCTCGGGATCGACGCGCAGCGAGGCGTGCAGAAGCCGCTGGTCGTAGCTGTCGCGCGGCCGGAACATGACCCGGTGCTCGCCGAACGCGACGGCCTGCTTGTAGCGGTAAGTGCTGATGTGGCGGACGGTCAGGAACGGCATCTGCGCGTTCTTAGCATGATCCGGGCCGCGCACACGCCGCTGCTGCGAGTGTGATGCGCCCCCGCTATTATCCGGAAGACCGGACTATCGTGCGAGAGAATGGTGCTGCTGGAGGGGATTGAACTCTCGACCTCTCCCTTACCAAGGGAGTGCTCTACCACTGAGCTACAGCAGCGCCGGGTGCGGTCTCGTAAACGGGCGGTTTGGGTTTAGCAAGGCGCGGCCCCTCACATGGCGGGGCGCGGGCTATCCCCCAGCAGGCGGCTGACCAACGGCTCGATCGCCTCGGCCATGCGCGCCTGCGTCTGGGCAGTCGGATGCAGCGGCGGATCGGGCGGCGTCAGATGCGTATCGAGAAACGCGCCGGCATCCACGTGGCCCTGGCGCATGAACAGTCCGGACAGGTCGCGGAAGACCACCCCGCTCTCCGCCGCGCCATAGCGCGTGGCAAGCGCCCGGTTCAGCTCGGCGGTGTTCGTATCCACCCACGGGCTGCGTATGCTGGGGAGCACGCCCAGCAGCAGGATTTTGGTATCCGGCAGGCGGCGGTGAAGCTCGGCGACGATGGCGTCGATGCCTGCCTGCGTCGGTCCGGCAGCCCAGTGCAGCTTGCCGAAGTTGTTGGCGCCGATGAGGATGATGGCGGCCTTCGGGTGCAGCCCCTCCACTTCGCCATGCTCGATGCGCCAGAGCAGATGGGACGTCGCGTCACCCTTGAAGCCCAGGTTGATGGCGTGCCGGCCGCCATAGAAATGCTCCCATACGGGGCGGAAATCCCGCCAGGGCTCCGGGCCGGCCTTCTCGAAATCCTGGGTGATGCTGTCGCCCAGCCAGAGCAGGTCGATCCGGCCGGCGGCGTGTATCTCCGCCTGCTTCGCCTCGAAGCGGGCGCGCCACCAGGGCAGGTCGAGGCGCGACAGCGGGGTCGAGGCGAGGTTTGGCGCCGCCGCGCCGATGAGCGCCGCGGCGGCTGCCACCAGCGCCTTCGAAACGAAACGCACGCGTCAGGCCGCCAGGTGGATGCCGGCGGCGAGCAGGCCGGCGCTGATCAGGCCGGCCGCCATGCAGTAGTAGGCGAAGGGGTTCAGCGCCCAGCGGTCGTTGTTGGCGAAGTAGCGCATCAGGAATGCCGTGCTCGCTAACGCCACGATGCCTGCCACCACGGCGGCGATCGACGCCGTTTCGAACACGCCTGCCGGAATATCTGCGTGCAGCAGCTTTGGCACTTCCTTCGCCGTGGCACCCAGGATGATCGGCGTCGCGATCAGGAACGAGAAGCGCGCCGCTGTCGCATGATCGATGCCGCGCAGCAGGCCGCCGACGATCGTCGCACCCGAGCGCGACAGCCCGGGCAGGAGTGCGAGGCACTGCCACAGCCCGATCACCAGGGCATCGACGATCGTCAGCGTGGCGATCGCTCTTGCGGGCGCTTCCGCCATGCGGCCGCGCAGCCGTTCGCCTACCAAAAGCAGGATGCCATTCGCCGCCAGGAAGCAGGCGGCGATGATCGGCGATCCGAACAGCCTCAGGAAGAAATGCTCCAACGCCGCGCCGAGGATCACGGCCGGGATCGTCGCCACGATGAGCAGCAGCACGATATGCCGGCTCTCCCGCACCCGGTGCGCCTCGGAGAGGCCCAGGCTACCGACGGCGAGCGCCCACCAGTCGCGCCAGAAATACAGCAGCAGCGCCGCCGCGGTCCCCAGATGAAGCAGCACGAGAAACGGCAGGAAGCTCGGCGCATGCTCGTCGAGGTTCCAGCCCAGGAGGGCAGGCAGCACGACGGCGTGGCCCAGCGAGCTCACCGGAAAAAGCTCGGTGGCGCCTTGGAGGATGGCGATCAGGATGGCGTGCAGGGTGCTCAACGGAAGACCTCAGGCGCTTGGCTGCCCACCCATGCGCGAAGCGGAGAGTCGCGGCAAGGGAAGCGGGTGCAAGCGAGGCAGGCAAACGGCCGAACTGGAGCGGGTGAAGGGAATCGAACCCTCGTATGCAGCTTGGGAAGCTGCCGTTCTACCATTGAACTACACCCGCGGGCCGGGAGCCGATCTATAGGGTTGCTCGGTTGACGGCGCAATGTGGCCGCGCCTAGCTGCCCGCCATGACTCAGGATCGCACATACCGGCCGGCCACCACCCTCATCCAGGGCGGCCTCGACCGCACCCCTTATGGCGAGACCAGCGAGGCGATGTTCCTTACCTCCGGCTTCGTTTACGACGATGCCGAGCAGGCGGAAGCGACCTTCAACGGCACCGTCTCCCACTATCAATACACCCGCTTCGGCAACCCCACCGTCGCCGCCTTCGAGCGCCGCCTCGCCCTGCTGGAAGGCGCCGAGGATTGCCGCGCCACCGCCACGGGCATGGCGGCGGTGAACGCCAGCATGCTCAGCCATCTGCGCGCCGGCGACCGGGTGGTCGCCAGCCGCGCGCTTTTTGGCTCCTGCCACTGGATCGTCTCGACCCTCCTGCCGCGCCTCGGCATCGCCACCGAGTTCGTGGACGCAGGCGATCTGCGTGCCTGGGAGCGCGCCCTCTCCAAGCCGACACACATCGTGCTGATCGAAACCCCCTCGAACCCGATGCTCGAAATCGTGGACATGCGCGCAGTCGCCGACCTGGCACACCGTGCCGGCGCGATCGTGGTGGTGGACAATGTCTTCGCCACCCCGTTGCTCCAGAAGCCGCTCGAGCATGGCGCGGACGTGGTGGTCTATTCGGCAACCAAGCACATGGACGGCCAGGGCCGCGTGCTGGGCGGCGCCGTGCTGGGCACCCGCAAATGGATCGAGGAGACGCTGCAGCCCTTCGTGCGCAACACCGGCCCTGCACTCTCGCCGTTCAACGCCTGGGTGCTGCTCAAGGGCCTGGAGACGATGGCGCTGCGTGTCGAAGCCTCCTGCGCCCGGGCGGCCACCATTGCCGACTTCCTGGCGGAATCTCCGGCCGTCTCGCAGGTCTGGTATCCCTCGCGGCAGGATCATCCGCAGCACGAGCTCGCCATGCGCCAGATGTCGGCTGGAGGAACGCTTGTTACCTTCGCGCTGAAGGGCGGCAAGGAGGCGGCCTTCCGGGCGATGAACCGGCTGCGCCTCATTGCGATTAGCAACAATCTGGGAGATGCGCGTTCCATGGTCACGCACCCGGCCACGACCACCCATATGCGCATCGGCCCGGAGGAGCGCGCCAGGCTCGGCATAGGCGACGGGGTGATCCGTCTGTCGGTCGGCCTGGAGGATTTACGCGATCTCCAGGAGGACCTGGAACACAGCCTGAAGGTGCCGTAAGCGAGGACCCAAGCGATGGCCAAAAAGGACCCGCCCTTCTACGAGGCCGTGACGCGCGACATCGCCGTGCGCGTGGCGCCCTTCTTCCTGCCCGACCAGTCCGAGCCCGACGCCGGCCGCTATGTCTGGGCCTACAGGGTGAACATCGAGAACAAGGGCGGCAGCACCGTTCAGCTCCTCCGCCGCACCTGGCGCATCACCGACGCGCAGGGCCGCACCATGCTGGTCGAGGGCGACGGCGTGGTCGGCGAACAGCCTGTCCTGCAGCCTAGCGAGGCCTTCGAATACACCTCGGGCACCCCGCTCGACACGCCCTCCGGCTTCATGGCCGGCGACTACCACATGGTGGAGCAGGACAGCGGCGCCGCCTTCGACGTGACGATTCCGGCCTTCAGCCTGGACAGCCCGCACCAGCCCAGCCGCCTGCACTGAGCGCGCGCCGCACCCCGCACACCTAGCGCGCGGGACGCGCGATCCCATCATCTTGTGCAGACGCGTAATGAGGAAGCAATCGACTTGAATACCTATGTGCCGCCGGCCGGACGCGAAGCGCCTGCCCACAGTGTGGAGCAGTCAGCGGGGGAGCGTCCCTCCGAAGAGGAGGCTCAGGCCGCCATACGCACGCTCATCCGTTGGGCCGGCGACGATCCCTCTCGCGAAGGCCTTCGCGACACGCCAAAACGCGTCGCAAAATCCTACGGCGAATTCTTCCGCGGCTACGCCGAGGATCCCGTCGCCATCCTCGAGCGCACCTTTGAGGAAGTCGAAGGCTACGACGAAATCGTCCTGCTCCGCGACATCCGCCTCGAAAGCCATTGCGAGCACCACATGGTGCCGATCATCGGCCGCGCGCACGTTGCCTACCTGCCTCACCGGCGTGTCGTCGGCATATCCAAACTCGCGCGCGTCGTGGACGCCTATGCCCACCGGCTGCAGATCCAGGAGAAGCTGACAGCGCAGATCTGCAACACCATCAACGAAGTTCTGAAACCGCGCGGCACCGCCGTCGTCATCGAAGCCGCGCACGAATGCATGACGACGCGCGGCGTGCACAAGCCGGGCGTGTCGATGGTGACGAGCCGCATGCTTGGCGCGTTCCGAGACGACCCGACCACACGGCGCGAACTTCTCGCCATGATCGGCAGCCGCGCGCCTGGCAGCCTGGAAATCTAGCATGCACACCGTGGCCGCGCCGCAGCCGGACGTTCTCGCCACCGCCTTCAAGAACGCCATGCGGCGCCTCGCTGCCACGGTCACCATCGTGACAGGCGGCACACCCGACCAGCGCGGCGGCTTCGCCGCCACCGCCGTCTGCTCCGTCACCACCGATCCACCGGCGCTGCTCGTCTGCGTCAACCAGGCTGCATCGCTGCACGACAGCCTCACCATGGGCCATCATTTCTGTGTCAATCTGCTGCATGGTTCGCACGCAGAACTCTCCAGCATCTTCGGCGGCGGCGTCGCTTCCGACCGCCGCTTCGAACATGGCGACTGGGCGCACGACGCAGACGGCGTCGCCTACCTGAGCGACGCGCAGGCAAACGTCTTTTGCGTCGTCGATGCGCTGATGCCGTATGGGACGCATACGATCGTTGTCGGCAAGGTCACGCATGTTCGGCTGCACGGTGAGATCGCGCCGCTGATTTATAGTGATGGACGGTTTATTGCTATCTAGGAAGCAAGCAGTTCTTTTTTGAAAAAAGAACCAAAAAACTTTTCGACTTAGGGCCGGGCCTACGTCTTGATCTCGGTCCCACAGGGCAAAAATTTGCTTTAATCTGCGGCAAACGCGCGGGCGGTCCAGACCACCTTGCCCGACTCGATGTCGGCCACAGGCACCTGCGGATAGCCGACGCCGATGCTGTCGGCCGAATGCCAGGCATCGACAATCTCGTCGCGCATCTCCTCGGCCGCCGCCGCAAGGCGCGCGGCGACGAACGCTTTTTGCGCAGGCGCCGGTGAACTGGTCTTCCACGGATTATCGCCTGGCAGTGACTTGGTGAGTTCGTAGAGCGGCACCACGGATGCCAGCGTCTGCTTCAGATAGACCCGCACGCGTGGCTCTATGCCGGCGCAATGCGGCTGCCCCGTGACGATTTCGCACGAGCGGTAAGCGCCCACCTTTGCCGACACATCCGGCGACGCGATGAAGTGCTTCACAAACGCACCTTCGAACGGCCCGTGTATCGGCGCCGTCGTGTAGCCGTTCGGATTGGGTCCGGGTCCCCAGCCATTGTAATGAATGGAGACATGCATCGGCTGGCTCGCATCGCCCACGAAATGCGCCCACACGCCGATATCGCGCAGCGTGAGTTGCTTGCGTATCTCGAGCGCCTTGCTGAAATACACGCGGTCGGCCGCTTCCGTCGCCGGGTTCTTAAGTGCCGCCGAATAAGCGCGCACGTAGGCGAGATCCTTCCTGATCTGCTCCCACTGATCCACCATGTTGAACGGCAGATAGCCGGAATACTGTGTCACTCCCGTGTCGCCGGCGTTCTGCCGCAGCAGCGTGTCGAAGTCGCCCCGCGTCTGGCCAGGCGCAAGAAGGGCATCGATCTGCAAGCCAGGCACTTGAGGAAAACCGACGGCAGGCCGAACGAAACCCTGGTCGTCCAGGTTGATGAAGTGCCCGGGATCGCGCTCCGCATCATGCACGTCGCGCGTCGGCGTCCCCGCGTCGCCCGAACCCTTCGAGATGTCCGGCTCTGCCGCAAGTTCGCCTGCGAAAAACGCAGCCGTCGACTCGCGCAGGAATGCCGGCACTTCGTCAGGCAAATGGGCCATCGCGATCTCGCCGATTAGCACGTGGCCGGTGTGGCCCCAGCCTAATGCCGGGGTCGAGGCCAGGGAGAAAGCAAGGAAAGCGAGTTCTTTTTTGAAAAAAAGAACCAAAAAACTTTTATCACTTTGGGCCGCGCCTCTCCGCCGCACTCCGCTAAGTTGCAAAAGTTTTTTGCTCCTTTTTTTCAAAAAAGAAGTCCTTTCTTCCTTCAAAGCAACCCGCTCTCCCGAGCCAGCGCGATGGCATGAGTCCGGCTCGTAGCCCCAAGTGTCCGGAAGATAGTAGCCAAATGCGCCTTCACCGTCTTCTCTGAAAGATCGAGCATATTGCCGATCACCTTGTTGGCGTGCCCGGCGGCAACTAGGCGCAGGACATCGTTCTGCCTCGGCGTCAGTGCCACGCCGGGTGACGCCGCCGTGCGGAGCGGCAATGCCATGCCGCCGATGGCTGCGGGTGGGACATAAATCTCGCCGTCGAGCACCAGGCGAATGGCGGAGAGCAGCGTGGCGCCTGCCGCCGATTTCGGGACGTAGCCGCTGGCGCCGGCGGCGAGCGCTCGGCGGATATCCTGGATGGCCTCTGACGAGGCGAGAACGACCACCGGCAGGTCGGGCCGCACGCGGCCGATCGCGGCGAGCGCATCCATGCCGCCGCCTGGCAGCACCAGATCCAGCAGCACGATCTCCAGGTCTGCCTCACCCTGCACCGCCGTCAGCGCCGCTGCGGCACTTTCCGCCTGCACGACCACGGCACCTGGCCACGCCTGCTCGACCAGCGTGGCAATGCCTTGCCGGAGAACCGGATGATCATCGACGATCAGCAGCTTCATGGTCGCTCAGCTAGTCCCACGCGTTGACGGCAGACTATATGTCGTATCGAATCTACACACACGTGCATGAAAGACCTCGGCTTATCTTAGACGCAAGCGTATGTTTCTTCATCATCACCTTGCGATTACTGAGTGCAATAGTGTGCAGACCCGGGATCTAAAGCCAGCCAGACTGGCTAGCGAGCAGTTGGCCACGATGGCGACGAACGGCATCGCGGGTGCGGCAAGCGGCCTTCTCGGCGCGCTGGCGATCGGCGGCGGCATCATCTGGACCGAGGACGCGCCCGTGGTTCAGGTCGCGACCTGGCTCGGCATCACCGCCATCGCCTACGCGTTCCATGTCGCGCTTTGCATCGCCTGGCGCAGGCAGCCGCCGCCGCCCGAGGCGGCCGCGCGATGGTGCAATGGCTTCGCCGCCGTGGCCTTCGCCGAGGGCGTGCTCTGGTGTGCTGGCATCATCTGGTTCTGCGCCAGCGGCTCCCTCGAGCAGGAGCTGATCGTCGTTCTCATCGCGGGCGGCATCGCCGGCGCGGTGGGTCTGAGCTTCGGCAGCTACCTGCCGGCCTATTTCGCCCGCTTCCTGCCGGCGGTGCTGCCCTATGTGGCCTGGGCCGCCGTCTTCTCGCACGGCCATGCCGCCATACACGACCTCCTCGCCGTCTGCGTCTTCCTGTTCGCCATCGGAAACGTGCAGCTCGCCCGCGGCTTCAACGCCAGCTTCATCGCCGTCCAGAACGCGCGCTTCGAAAACAGCGACCTCGCAGCCGAACTGCGTGTGCAGAAGGAGGCTGCCGAAGCCGCCACTCTTGCGAAATCCCGCTTTCTGGCCGCGGCCAGCCACGACCTCCGCCAGCCGGTCCATGCGCTGAGCCTGTTCGTCGGCGCGCTGCATGGCACCGAATTGCCTGCCGACGCGCACCGCCTGCTCGACCACATCCAAACGTCCGTCGCCTCCGTGGACGGACTCTTCGCCTCGCTGCTCGACATCTCGCGCCTCGACGCAGGCGTCGTCACGGCCAAAGCCGAGACCTTCCCCATCCAGCCGCTGCTCGAACGCATCGCCCGTGACCACGCGGCCGACGCCGCGCAAAAACACATTGCCTTGCGCCTGTACGCGAGCAGCGCCTTCGTGGTTACCGATCAGCTTCTCCTGGAACGAGTTCTGCGGAACCTCGTCTCGAACGCCATCCGCTACACCGACCACGGCCGCGTGGTGATCGGCTGCCGCCGCCATGGCGACGCAGTCAGCGTGCAAGTCCTGGACACCGGCCGAGGCATTCCCGCCGCCGCGCGGGAGCAGATCTTCGAGGAGTTCCACCAGCTCCACGAGCCAGGCAACGAGCGCAATCCTGGGTTAGGCCTTGGCCTCGCCATCGTGCGGCGCCTGTGCGAGCTGCTCAGCCTGCCGCTTTCGCTCACCTCGACCGAAAGCCGCGGCTCGTGCTTCAGCGTCGATGTTCCCCTTGCCGCTTCGCCAACACTCTCCGAAGCGGCCGACGAACCAGGCATTCTCACGCAGCCAGCCGGCCTGATCCTCGTCATCGACGACAACGACGGCATTCGCGAGGCCATGGGCGCCCTGCTGCGCCGGTGGGGTCATGAGACGATTGTGGCCGCCTCAGGCGAAACCATGCTCGCACTCGCCGACCGCACGCCGGACCTCATCATCGCCGACTACCATCTCGGGCAGAGTGCCAACGGTCTTCAAACGATCGCAGCCCTGCGCAAGCATTTCGGCGCGACTGTGCCGGCGATGATCATCACCGGCGACACGGCACTCGACGTGCCGGATATCCTGGTGCTGCGTAAGCCTGTGCCGCATGCGCGGCTTCGGGCTTCTGTCTTACGCTTGCTCAGGAAGGAGGAAGCACTTCTTTTTTGAAAAAAAAGAAGCAAAAAACTTTTGGATGTTTTGGCTTCGCACTTTCTCCGGCCCAGCCAAAAGTCGCGCATTTCTTGCTTACGATACCTGTTTTAGCCAATCCCCCAGATTGTAGAAGTTCGTCACCCTAGCAATCATTCCGTCGCGAATGGCAAAGAAAGCTCCAGCAGGCAACACGTAACTCTGCCCATGCGCCGCCGGCATTCCTGCATCGGCGACCAGATAGGTTCCATGCACGGTGAACTCCGCGGCCGCGCGTGTGCCTGAAGCTTCAGTCAGGACAACGATATCTTCGAGGCGCTCGCGGTAGCTGCCGTTCATGCGGTCCATGAACGCGGTGAAGGCTTCGCGGCCGAACTCGCGGCTGCCCTGGTTGATGTCGTGGATCACGTCGTCTGTCAGCAGGGCCACCATGCCGGCGAAGTCGCCTGCGTTGAAGGCGGCATAGTAGGCGTGTATCAGGGCTTCGGGGGTCATGCGGGCTCGCTGTGAGAGGATGAGGGCCAGTCGCGGAAGTTACGCACGGCGCCGTCTTCCCGCACGGCGTCGAGATGGGTGGAATCCAGGTCGGCGAACAGCCACGCCGGCTGGTCGAGCGTGCCGCGTGCGATGATGCCGTCCGCGGGGAAGCCGCGGTCGACGGGACCGAATACCGCGGCGTAGCCGTGGTTCTCGTCGAGCGTCGCCAGCGCCGGCGCAAAACCGACTGTTGGTGCCACCGCCACGAAGCATTGATTTTCGAGCGCGCGGGCGCGGGCGGAGAGGCGCACGCGGTTGAAGCCGTGAAGCGAGTCGGTGCAGCTCGGCGCGAGGATTAGCCAGGCGCCCTGCTCGACCTGGGCGCGCACGAGCGTCGGGAATTCCACGTCGTAACAGATGGCGATGCCGATACGCCCCCAGGGCGTGTCGAAAACACGCGGCAATGCGCCGGGCGCCACGCCCCAGCGCTCTGATTCGAAGCGCGTCATCGTGCGCTTGTCCTGGAACACCGCGTTGTCCAGCGGATCGATCAGCGGCGCGCGGTTAAAAACGGGGCCAGGCGGGGTGCCGACAGGCATGCTGCCAGGCACGAGCCAGACGCGATGGCGCTTGGCGAGGTCGGTGAAGAGAGCGAGCAAGCGCGGCTGCAAGGCGCACACGCCTGCGAGTTCGGCGTGGGCATCGCCGGTTCCCGGGCAGAAAGCCGCGGTTTCCATGCATGCATATTCAGGCATGACGAGAAGATCGGCGCCGCCGCCTGCGCCTTCGGCCACCAGCGCCTCGAGCTTCGCCGCGTAATCTTCGAAGCTCTCGGGCGCGGTGACGCCGTATTGGCAGAGGGCGAGACGAAGCGAGCTCACGGCAGCGGCACGCCTGTCAGGGACTTCATCCAGAGCACCAAGGGCTTCTCCGTCTCGTGCGTCTCGCCCAGATCCTTCCAGGCCATGTGACATATAAGGTCGCCGCGCCGCGTATAGCCGCGCTTCGTCCAGAAGGCGTCGAGAGGGACATAGCCGGCCGGCCGCGCCGGGTGATCGGATGGACGAACCACGCTCGCGAAACACGAGAAATCGCACGCCGAGGCCGCGCGCGCATGGGCCTCCCTGGCGGCGAAGAAAGCCACCCCGATGCCATGGCCGCGGTATTCGTCGCGCAGCACGCTCTCGCCGAAAAAGAACACGCGCGACGGATCGATGCCCTGCACCACGAACGGCGCCTTCACCTCATCCGTCTCATCGGTCATCGGCAGGCAGGTCGAGGCGCCCACGATCGCATCGCCGTCCGACGCCACGATCACCGCGGCACGCGGGCTGTCGGCGTAGATGCGCAGGTATTTGCGCTCATAGGCCTCGTCGCCGTCGTAGAGATAAGGCCAGCTCCTGAACACCTGGCAGCGCAAGGTTGCCAAGGCCGGGATGATGGCGGCGATTTCGTCGCCTGTGCAGGTTTTGACAGTCGGTGCCATGGCCGCATGCTCGGAGGAGCGGGAGGCTGGCGTCAATGGCACTCCGGTCCTAGCGGATCAGCTCAACCTCGACGCCAACGGCGGCGGCAATTTCCGGCCACCGGCGCTCTGCGGTTAAAGCCCTGGCACCCTGCCGTTTGGCAAGGGCCAGGCAATATCGATCCCCTCATGACAATCCGCCTTGCAGGGTGATGGGCCGAAGCATTCCTGTCTCGTAGGATAAAGCCGTATCGACGGGCACTATCCGGATCGGCACTTGCCTGAGCATCGCCTCGATATCCGTCCGCGAAGCGCCAAGTTTGGCGTAGTGGCTAACGACCTCCGCAAGGTTCACCGCGCAAAGCAGCGCTCCGCCCAGTACTGTCTTAACCTTCTCACCGCCGGGTTCGCCCAGAAATAGCGCGAGCAGGGCAGAGGCATCCAGGACGGCCTCGGTCACTCCGGTTCGCGAGCGCGATCGTTCAGGAAATCCTCGACCGATGCGCCAGTCTTGCCAGCGACCAGCTTTCGGCTGAGTGCCTGGGCTTGGGCGACGACCTGATCGATAGTACGAAGGACGATGGCATCGCCTGTATCTTCGACGATGACCTCACCCCCATGAGCAAGCCCATGGCGCTTGCGCAGATCGGCTGGAAGGCTCACTCGGCCGTCTGGCATAACTTTCGCTTTCATGGCGTCTCCCGCACGCACCCCATATCAGCAGCTGTATGCCAAAGAACAATCTGCATGATAAAATTCCGAGCCCGGCACTTCCTCAAGCCCAGCCCCTAGTCGCAAAAGTTTTTTGGTTCTTTTTTTCAAAAAAGAACGTGCTTGCTGCCCACTTACGCCGCCTTGCAGCCAAAGCCGAGCGCGGGTTGTATGCGCCCGGCATTAGGGAGTTAGGCATGCGGATTGTGGCGGCGACGGTTTTAGGTGGTGCTTTGTTGGCGAGCGGGGTGGCCTCAGCCGCCGCCCCCGACTGCTTCGAGACCCTGGCGCAGACCCGCAACTACACTCTGGGTCTGCCTCACCATGTCGTCCCGCTGCCAGACGGTGCCCACGTGCTCTACCTTCGCAGCGGCCCGCGCGACACACGGCTGCGGCTTTATGAATACGACGTCGCCGCCAAATCCGAGAGAGAGCTAGCCGCCCCGAGCGCTGCTCCTGAGCAGTTGAGCGCCGAGGAAAAGGCCCGGCGCGAGCGCGCACGCATGACGTTGACCGGGATCACCGACTTTTCCGTGTCGGACGACGGCGCCGTTGTTCTGGTCTCGCAGGCCGACAAGCTCATGGTGGTCGCTCTTCCCCTGGGCACTGTCACGCCCGTCACCGGCAGCGGCTGGATCGCGCCGCGGCTGTCGCGCGACGGCAAGTCCGTTGCCGTCGTGAAGGATAATGACCTCCACGTGCTCGATCTCGCGTCCGGGAAAGACACGCGGATCACCCGAGGCGGCACGGACACCCTGACACACGGCCTGGCCGAATTCGCGGCCGCTGAGGAGCTGGACCGCGCAGACGGCAGCTGGTGGTCCCCCGACTCTCAGAAACTCGTCTTCGAAGAAGCGGACACGAGCAGCGTCGAAAAGCACTACATCGCCGATCCAGAGCACCCCTCTGTCCAGCCTACCGAGTTCCGCTACCCACGCGCCGGCACTGCCAACGCCAAGACTCGCTTCGGCATCGTCGGCCGCGACGGTGGCACCCCCACCTGGATCGACCTTGACCCAGCCGCCTGGCCCTACATCGACCGGGTGATCTGGCCGAAGCACGGCCCTCTTACCCTGGTCGTGCAGAACCGCGCCGAGACGAAGGAGGCCGTCCTCGCCGTGGACGAAACCACCGGCAAGACCCGCACCCTGCTCACCGAACACGACCCGGCCTGGCTCGCTTTGACCCCCTTCGAAAATATGGGCGGCCACGCCCTTCCAGCGTGGCTGCCGGACGGCTCCGGCTTCCTCTGGGCCGCCGAACGCGGCCCGACCTGGCAACTCGAGCTGCACCACGCCGACGGATCGCTCGATCACGCTGTCACACCGGCCGGCTGGCGCTACGACGCGCTGAACGACATCGACACCAAAGCCGGCAGCGTCGTCGTCACCGCCAGCCCCGACCGCCTCTCCTTCGGCATTTTCCGCGTGCCCCTGTCCGGCGGCGCACCCGCCCCGATCGCCGCCTCGCCCGGCCTGCACTCAGCCGCCTTTGCGGAAGACCAGCACGCCCTCTTCGCCGACACCGCCTCGCTCGCCGACGGCCAGCTAGGCACCACCCTACGACACGCCGATGGCACGGAAGCCGGCACCCTGCCGAGCCAGGCGGCGCCCATGCCCGCCGTCCCGAGCGTGCAATACCTCACAGCAGGCCCGCAGGCGCTCGACGCGGAAGTCGTGCGCCCCACCGACTTCATCAAAGGCCATAAATACCCGGTCGTCCTCTCGGTCTACGCCGGCCCCACCTTCAAGATGGTCCAGCGCGCCCCACGCAACGCCCTCGAAGACCAGTGCCTCGCCGACCACGGCTACATCGTCGTCAGCGTGGACGGCCGCGGCACCCCAGGCCGCGACCATGACTTCGAACACGCCACCAAGAACAACCTCATCGACCTCGCGCTCGACGATCAGGTCGAAGGCCTGCAAGCCCTGGGCAAGCTCGTCCCTGAAATGGACATGGCACGCGTCGGCGTCGAAGGCTGGTCCTTCGGCGGCTACTTCACGGCCATGGCCACCATCCGCCGCCCCGATATCTTCCGCGCTGGCGCAGCAGGCGCCCCCGTCGTGGATTTCGCCGACTACGATACCGCCTATACCGAACGCTATCTCGGAACCCCGCAGGACGACCCCGCCGGCTACAAAGCCAGCAACGTCCTGACCTACGCTCCAACCCTCTCAAGGCCGCTGCTCATCATGCACGGCCTCACCGACGACAACGTCTACTTCCAGAACACCGTCAAGCTCACCCAATCCCTCATCGCCGCGGGCAAACCCTACCGCCTGTTGCTCCTGCCCGGGACACACCTGCTGCCTGATCCCGTTCTCCGGGCCCGCGTCGATGAGGCTCGTGAGTCGTTTTTGCATGAGGCGTTGAGAGGGAAGTGAGGCAAGACCAGGGGCTCTGCCCCTGGACCCCGCTGGGGCCTGGAGGCCCCGGACCCCCGTTCATTTGGTTCGGGCTTACTTGGGCGAAGCCCTTTGCTTCATTGGTTGATTGGCTGCGCCGCTGGCCCAGGCACCTTCTAAGTCATGGGGTCTGGGGACGAGTCCCCAGCGGGGTCCAGGGGCAGAGCCCCTGGCCTTACCTCCTCGATAACCCATTGATTAGATACTTTCACACCGTTTCATAACCCTTAACACCCGCAAACGCGAGGCCTGTGGAACAACCTTTCTGTCTCGAACCGGCGCCAGAACGGCTGCCGGTGGGCGTTGCAGATCGTGAGGGTTTCATGTCTCCCATTCCTCTCCTGGGCTCCATCAGCGGCGTCAGCGCGCGCAATGCCGCGCGTTTGTCGGTCGTGGCGATGCGCGCGAACACGGTGCTGGCGCTGGCGCCGGTCGAGGCCGACGGTACTTATTGCCTGACGTTGCCGCGCGCGGCGGACCACCCGGACAGCCCCTGGGCCCTGGAGCTGGCGGTTCTGCCGAGCAACACGGTGGGCCATCCAGATCGCGTGCCGGGCCTTCGCCGCGCGACCATCGCTTGCGACAGCCTGCGCGAGGCCTCTGCTGTCGAGGCGCCTGAGCTGGTGCTCGACGACACTATGCTTGCCGCTTGGTCGATCTTTTGGCGCGAGCCGCAGCGTATGCGGCCGAGCTTCCGGGCTGCGGCGCATTTGCCAGCCGGAAGTCATGCCAGGGTGAATACGGCAATGGCGTGGGCGCGGTGAACGGCATGGCGCAGGGAACCGCGACCGCGGAGGCCGAGGCGGAACGGCACCGCGACAGGCCGGTGTTCGCCTATGTCGGGCGCACGGCACTGACGGTGACAGGCGGGGCGACGGGGCGGCAATACCGGTTCACGTCGCCTGGTGCGCTGGCGACCGTCGATGGCCGGGACGCGCCGTCGATGCGGCAGATCGCACTTCTGCGGTCGGTCGTGCGGGCGGAATGAGACGGCGGCCTTTACCCCGCCGCGGCTGGTGATGTGTTCGATGCTTGACCGGAAAAGTGGGTTAAGGCTGATGGCCCCATGCCACTCCGCCTTCGCCTTCTTCTGGCCATAGCAGGTGCCCTCCTGGCCAGTTTCCTGGCCGGCCTATGGGTGACCGGCTGGCAGGCCAAGCGGCTTGTGAGGACGGAAGTCTCGGCCGCGCTCGAGAATGGGCGCCAGCAGGTCGTGGCGGCGCGTGAGGATTTCCACGGCACGCCGCCGCATGACGCGCTCGAGCGTCTCGTGGCAGGTTTCGATGGCAGCAGGCACGTCCTCGCCGAACTCCGCCTGCACGAGGCGACGTCCGCGGCGTCGCACCCGGCTGCGCCGGCGATCGAGCCGCCCGGCTGGTTCATCAGGCTGGCCTCGCCCGGCCTCCTGCCGATCGACGTGCCTGTCGCCGCCGATGCGGCCGTGCGCCTGGCCCCTTTGCCGGTCAGCGAAATCGGCGAGCGCTGGAACGAGGCGAGGCAGCTTCTTGGCCTGCTGGCCCTGTTCTCCGTGCTCGCAGCCGCCGCCTCGTTCGCCACCGTGGTTTGGAGTCTGCGGCCGCTCCGCACCCTCGCAGGCGCTCTTGCCCAGGTAGAGCACGGCGGGGAGAGCCAGCCTCTCCCCGGTAAGGGACCGCCGGAGATCGCTTCGCTCGCCCAGGGCTTCAACCGCATGCAGCAGGCGTTGCTTGTCGCTTCGCACGAGAACCGGCGCCTTTCCGTCCTGCTAGACCGCCTTGCCGAGGAGGAGCGCGCCGAGCTGGCGCGCGACCTGCACGACGAGATCGGCCCACTGCTCTTTGGCATCACTGCGCTCGCGGCAGCTGCCCGCATGCAGCAGGACGCAGGCAACCCGTCGGCCGTCGACGGCTCCCTGCAATCCCTTGAAAGCGCGGCCGCCGATCTTCAGCGCGCCGTCCGCGGTCTGCTGGGCCGGCTGCGCGACAGCGCGCCCGCTTCCACTGACCTCGCCGTCTCGCTCCGGGAGCTGGCGGAGTTTTGGCGCGGCATACGCCCGCAAACCAAGTTCAACGTCATTGTGGAGCAGGCAACCGAAGCGGCGCCCGAACCGGCCAAGGCCGCCCTGTTCCGCGTCGCCCAGGAAGGCGTCTCCAACGCCATTCGGCACGGCAATCCCGCTCGCGTGGACATCGAGGTCGCGCATAGCGCGAACGGCGTGGCGCTGAGCGTTCAGGACGATGGCGCCGGGGACGCGGCTGTCCTGCAAGCTCAGGGCGAAGGCTTTGGAATAGTCGGCATGGAAGAGCGCCTTCACGCGTTGGGCGGAACGCTCGAGGTGAAACGTGGCCGCGGCTGGCGCCTGCGCGCCTGGGCGCCAGCAAACCAGGCCGCGACCCCTTGAAGATCCTGATCATCGACGACCACGCCGTCGTGAGAGCCGGCCTTCGCCAGGTTCTTCAGGCCGGCCTCGGCGCCGACCTGCGGGAAGCCGGCAGCGCCGAAGACGCGCTGTCCGAAGCCGAAGTCTTCAAACCCGATCTTGCCGTGCTCGACATCGGGCTTCCCGGCCGAAGCGGCCTGACCATCCTCCCGGCCCTGGTCACCCTTGGCGTACGCGTCGTCGTGCTCAGCGCTTATAGCGAGCCCATCTACGCCCAGCGCGCTCTAGAAGCGGGCGCCTTGGGCTACATCACCAAGAGCGCCGCCCCCCAACTCCTCCTTGAAGCGTTGCGCGCCGCGTCCGAAGGCCGCCGCTTCATCGAGCCCGAAGTCGCTCACGAGCTTGCCCTTCGCCACGTCGCCGCCGGCGGCAAGCTAGACCGCCTCACTGCGCGCGAGCTGGAGATCCTGCGCCTATTAGGCGACGGAAAGAGTCTCACTGAGATCGCGAACGCGCTCGGCGTCAGCTACAAGACGGTTGCCAATACCTCCAGCCTCATGCGCACGAAGCTCGGCGCGACACGTATGGCGGATCTCATCAGGTTGGCCGTAAGCGCATAGGCGCCGTCCCAGGCTCGCGCATAACCAAGATCTCGGTCCCAATTCGCAAAAGTTTTTTGCTTCTTTTTTTTTCAAAAAAGAAGTCCTTCCTTCCCCTTCCTCGACAAGCCTCCCCAGCCGCACCATTTCCCTCCCATCGGAGGATCATGATGGCTGAGTACAAGAAGACTCCTGAAGCCCTGGCAGCCCTTTCGCCGGAGCAGTTCCGTGTCACCCAGCAGAGCGGTACCGAGCGCCCGGGCACAGGCAAATACCTGAGCAACAAGGAGCCGGGCATCTATGTCGATGTCGTCTCCGGCGAACCCTTGTTCGCCTCGTCCGACAAGTTTGAATCCGGCTGTGGCTGGCCCAGCTTCACCAAGCCGATCGAGCCTGCCCACATCAGTGAAATACGCGACGTGAGCCACGGCATGGTGCGAACCGAAGTGCGATCCGCCGGCGGCGACAGCCATCTCGGCCATGTTTTCCCGGACGGCCCGGCCGACCGGGGTGGATTGCGCTACTGCATCAACTCCGCCTCCCTGCGGTTCATTCATCGCGACGACATGCAGGCCCAGGGCTACGGCGCCTATCTGGAACAAGTGGAGGAAGTGGCATGAGCGAAGAATCTTCCCGCCAGGAACGGGCTGTTCTGGCAGGTGGCTGTTTCTGGGGCGTGCAGGATCTCGTGCGCCGCCAGCCAGGCGTCATTTCCACACGCGTCGGCTACTCGGGTGGCGAAGTGCCGCATGCGACTTACCGCAACCACGGCAATCACGCCGAGGCGATCGAGATCATCTTCGATCCGGCGAAAACCAGCTTCCGCACGCTGCTGGAATTCTTCTTCCAGATCCACGATCCGAGCACGCTGAACCGCCAAGGCAACGACCGCGGCGCCAGCTACCGCTCCGCTATCTTCTATACGAGTGAGGAGCAGCGGAAGACCGCGCTCGACACCATCGCCGACGTGGACGCTTCAGGCCTGTGGCCAGGAAAGGTCGTGACGGAAGTCACGCCTGTCAGCGAGTTCTGGGAAGCCGAGCCTGAGCATCAGGATTACCTCGAGCGTATTCCGAATGGATATACGTGCCACTTTGTGCGGCCTGGTTGGAAGCTGCCGCATCGGGCGCTTGCAGGATAGGGAAGACAGCAGTTCTTTTTTGAAAAAAAGAACCAAAAAACCTTTGCGAGTTCAGGCCGGGTTTTTGTCACGATCCCGGTCCCTCAGGACAGAAGTTTTTTGCTTCTTTTTTTTCAAAAAAGAAGTCCTTCCTTTCTTCCTACCCGTTATCCTCAAACCCCGGATATAACGTCATCCCGCCATCGACAAAAAGCGTGGCGCCAACGACATAATCCGCATCGTCCGACACCAGCCACGCCGCAGCGCGCGCGACATCGGCTGCCTCGCCGATGCGCTTATACGGAATGAGTTTCAGCAGCCTCTCGCCCGCGGCGCCTTCGGTCTGTTCGCGGTTGATATGAGTCTTGATGGCCCCCGGCGCGATGCCGTTCACGCGTATGCCTTCGGCGGCGACTTCCTGGGCCAGCGTACGCATCATCATGCCGACGCCGCCTTTCGCCGCGGCGTAATTCACGTGTCCTGCCCAAGGGATCACTTCATGCACCGAGCTCATGCAGAGGATTTTGCCCTTTGCCCTGGAGACGCTGCGTTCGCCTTGCGCGCGAAAGCGGCGGATTGCTTCGCGTGCGCAGAGGAATTCCCCTGTCAGGTTCAGGGCTAGAACAGTGTTCCACTGCTCGAGCGTCATGTCGGCAACCGACGCGTCTTGCTGCACGCCGGAGTTGGCGACCATGATATCGAGCGCGCCCCATTCACGTATGACGGCATCGACCATGGCTATGACCTCGTTCTCTTTCGAGACGTCGGCCTTGAGTGCGATGGCACGGCCGCCTGCCCGCTTGATCTCCGCGGCCGCTTGTTCCGCCGGTTCGGCGTGCGCGTGGTAGTTGATGCCGACTGCGGCGCCGGCGCGCGCGAACTCATGCACGATGCCAAGGCCAAGGCCGGAGCTGCCTCCCGTGACCAGCGCGATTTGGTTTTTGAGATCAGCAGGCATCTGCCGTCATCTCCTTTCTTCGACGTTTGATACGTAAACGCATCGAAATACTGGTTGGAACGTCGTTAGCCCTGCTGCCCCTGGCTCAGCAGCGCGATGACGCCATCGAGTTGATCAAGGTTGCTGTAGGTGATGCGCACCGACCCGCCCCTGCCATCGAACGCGATCTGTACGCGCAAGCCTAGGCGCTCCGACAAGTCTTTCTCCAGCGCCTCCGTTTCTGGATCACGGGCACTCTCGCCTTTCTCGGCTGGCGCCGCCTTGCTCTTCGCCGACGCAAGGGCCTCTGTCTGCCTGACATTCAGCCCGCGCGCGAGCACCTTTAGAGCGGCCTGCTCGGGGTTCGGATGCGCCAGCAGCGCTCTTGCATGACCGGCGGAAAGCTTCCCATTTTGCACCTCGATGCGAACGCTTGCAGGCAGTTGGAGCAACCGCATGACGTTGGCGACGTGGCTTCGCGACTTGCCCACTGCTTCGCCAAGCTTCTCCTGCGTCAGCCCGAACTCCTCCACCAGCCGCTTGAACCCCTCGCCCTCTTCAATCGGATTGAGGTCTTGACGCTGCAGGTTTTCCACCAGCGCCGCAGCCATGGCATCGCTGTCACTGAGTTCCCGCACCAGAACCGGGACCTCGTGCAGGCCGGCTTGCTGCGACGCGCGCCACCGCCGTTCGCCTGCGATGATCTGGTATCGGCCCTGATCTTTCGGGTGCGGCCTTGCCAGCAGCGGCTGCAGTACGCCTCTTGCGCGTATCGATTCCGTGAGTTCACGCAGTGCTTCCGGCTCCATGGCGGTGCGCGGCTGGAAGGGCCCCGGTTCAAGCTGGTCGATGGACAAGGAGCGGATGCCCGCGCTTGGGGACGAGGTATCAGGTGCGGCATTTTCGCCTAGGAGGGCGGCCAGGCCTCTGCCCAGTCTTGGGTTCGTTTCTCGGGCGCTCATGTAGGAAGCGCCTTCTTTTTTGAAAAAAAGAAGCAAAAAACTTTTGCAACTTCAGAGTGCTGGCTTGGAGAGGCCCGGCTCGTACGGGTAAAAGTTTTTGGTTCTTTTTTCAAAAAGAACATCCTTCCTTACTTCGCTTTTTTTGTGCCGGCGCGCTGCAGCACTTCCTGCGCCAGCAGTGCATAGGCGATAGCTCCCGCCGACTTCGGATCATACAATTGCACGGGCTTGCCATGGCTCGGCGCCTCCGAAACCCGGATGTTGCGGGGAATCACTGTCTCGTAGACGCGGTCGCCGAAGAAGCTGCGGGCGTCGGAGGCCACCAGTTCCGAGAGATTGTTCCTGCGATCGAACATGGTCAGCACGATACCCTGGAGTTGCAGGGATGGGTTCAGGCTTTTGTTCACGCGCTCGATGGTGCGGACGAGCTGGGTGATGCCTTCCAGCGCAAAGAACTCGCATTGCAGGGGCACGAGCACAGCGCTTGCGGCAACCAGGGCGTTGAGGGTGAGAAGGTTCAAGCTCGGCGGGCAGTCGATAATGATGTAGTCGTGCGCTGCCATCGCCGGGGCCGAGAGTGCCTGCTTTAGGCGGAACTCCCGCTTCTCCATGCCGACCATCTCCACCTCCGCGCCTGCCAGGTCGGGATCTGCTGGGATAACCACCAGCCGCTCTACTTCGGTAGGAAGCTGCAGATCCGCCGCTGGGATGCCATCGACCAACATGGCGTAGGTGCCTCGCCGGCGCTGCGGCCGATCAATGCCAACGCCAGTCGAGGCATTTCCCTGCGGGTCTAGGTCAAGCAACAGGACGCTTTGGCCTGACAGGGCCAGCGCTGTCGCCAGATTGATCGACGTTGTGGTTTTGCCGACGCCGCCCTTCTGGTTGGCGATCGCTACGATCTTGGTGTGCGGCTTGCCGGATTTTGCACCATCAAGCGCAGTTGGAGCGTTCGGCTGGGTATCGGCTGGCAAGGTATCAGACACGCGCGACCTCGCTGATGCGCAGGATGACCCCGCTGCGATCGACCCGGCTCGTAAACCGATCCACGCACATGGTCCACCCGCGCGCCGCCTCGGTCAATTCCGCCTCAGCTTCGCGCCCCTTTGGAAAGAGGCAGATGCCATCTTCGCCGAGAAAAGGCGCGGCAAGTTCCAGAAGAGCTTTGAGCGGCGCTAAGGCCCTAGCGGTAACAAGCTGTGCCGGGATCACCTGAGCGGCCTCAATCCTGCTGGCGTGAACGAGAGCCAAAGCACCTGTTTCTCGAGCGGCCTCACGCAGGAAAGCCGCCTTTCGTTGATCGGCTTCGATTAATTCGAATGGGACGTTGGTTGCTATTGAGAGCACCAATCCGGGAAATCCCGCCCCTGATCCAAGGTCGATGGCTCGCGATAGACCCTCCGGCAGCAGCGGCAGAAGCTGAAGAGAGTCCGAGACGTGCCTCGCCCAAATGTCGGGTTCGTCACGGCGGCTGATGAGGTTGATCGTGCGGTTCCAGCGAAGCAAAAGCTCTACGAAGATATTTAGCCGGTCCATTGTTTCACGTGGAACATCGACCTTTTCTAAGCTCTGTGCGCCACCCCCTGTTTCACGTGAAACAGTCATCCGGCGCGTTGACGCAAATGCCCCATGACCGCCAACACCGCAGGTGGCGTCACCCCAGGGATCCTGCCCAGTGCCCCGAGCGAACTTGGGCGAACGTGGTTGAGCTTCTCACGCACCTCGCTGCTCAGCCCTCCGATCTGCTCATAGTCGATGTCGGGCGGCAGGCTGACCTGCTCGGTCACCCTAAGCTGGCGCACCTCGGCATCCTGACGACTGAGATAACCGCGATACTGCGCAGCCGTATCCACCTGACCCCGGATGCGTGGCGACAACTCCGATAACCATGGAAACGCTGCTGTGAGGTGTTCAGGCTGGTGTTGCCCTGGCACCAAATCCAGGATGCCGCGCTCGATGCCGTCTGCCTTCACGTGGATGCCATGGGCGGCGAGCATTTGCGGCGAAAGCTTCTGCTTTTCACCCACCGCTAGAGCGTAACTTCGCTCCGCCTCGTAGCTGGAGAACATCTCCCAACGCTCCATACGGACGCACCCAACCTGACGTCCCCAAGGCGTCAACCGCAAATCGGCATTATCGCAGCGGAGGCTCAGCCTGAATTCCGCACGCGAAGTGAACATCCGGTATGGCTCAGGTGCGCCAGCAGTCGTCAGATCATCCACCATCACGCCGATGTAGCTCGTTGCCCGATCTAACAGGGCAGGCGCCAAACCGGCCGCACACCTGGCAGCATTGATGCCGGCATACACACCCTGCGCCGCTGCCTCCTCGTAACCCGTCGTGCCGTTTATCTGCCCTGCGAGGAACAGCCCAGGAACGGCACGCAGACTTAAGTCGGGCCCAAGTGAACGGGGATCGACGAAATCATACTCTACGGCGTAGCCAGGCTGTGTGATGACTGCCTTCTCCAACCCGGGGATCGTCGCTACGAACGCCGCTTGCACGTCCGCCGGCAGGCTCGTGGAAATACCGTTTGGATAAACGACGTCGCTGCCTAGGCCTTCTGGCTCCAGGAAAATCTGGTGTCGCGTCCTGTCAGCGAAGCGGACGATTTTGTCCTCGATAGATGGGCAGTAGCGAGGCCCGCGGCCACTGATCGCCCCGCCATACATGGCCGACAGATGCAGGTTTTCGCGAATGAGCGCATGCGTCGCCTCGGTCGTCCCTGTGACGCGGCATTCGATCTGGCTGTTGGAAAGAGCGGTAGTCATGAAGCTGAAGGGCTCCGGCTCGGCATCGCCAGGATCAGCCTCGAGCTGCTCCCAAGCGATGCTTCGCCTGTCGAGCCGGGGCGGCGTCCCCGTCTTCAACCGACCCATGGGCAGACCAAGGCTTGCCAGCGTCTGCGCCAACTTGATGGAAGGAGCCTCACCCACTCGCCCAGCCGGCCTTTGCGTGTGACCAACGTGGATGATACCCCCAAGGAATGTCCCGGCCGTCAGAACCGCAGCGCGGCAGGCAACTGTCTTGCCATCCTCGGTAACGACGCCCGTCAGATTACCAGTTGCGTTTCGCAGCAGGTCGGCGGCTGCTCCTTCCTGAATGTCCAGGCCGTGAGTCTCCGCGAGGAGGCGCTGAACGGCAGCGCGATAGAGGTCCCTGTCAGCCTGCGCCCGAGGTCCGCGCACCGCTGGACCCTTGCTCCGGTTCAACAGCTTGAAATGAATACCCGCTGCATCTGCCGCCCGGCCCATGATGCCGTCTAACGCGTCGATTTCCCGGACCAGATGGCCCTTGCCGATGCCGCCTATGGACGGGTTGCACGACATGCTGCCGATAGTGGACCGCCGGTGCGTCAGCAGCAGAGTGCGTGCACCCATGCGCGCGGCGGCGGCTGCAGCTTCTGTGCCGGCGTGCCCCCCGCCGATGACAATCACATCGTAAATCCCGGCACTCACGCTCGCGATCCTCTTACTTGCCTATGCAGAAACTGCCGAACACCACATCGAGTAGGTCTTCGACCCCAACTGCGCCGGTTATACGGCCCAGCGCCCTCATTGCCACGCGCAACTCCTCCGCCCTCAACTCAGGCAGAGGCGCTCCCGCTGCTTGCTCCAGGGAAGCCGCCGCTTCGGCCAGGGCCGCTCCATGGCGCGCTCGGGTCATCATGGGATGCCCCTCGCTCTCGGTAAGAGAACGGGCCGAGCGTGCAAGCTCGCCGCATAGAGCCTCGACACCCGCGCCGGTCAACGCGCTCACTGCGAGCATTCCTGCAGGCGCTGCAGCCAGGTCGCACTTGTTCGCCACCTCCATACAAGCCCCTTCAAAAAGCATTGCCGGGGCCGAAGCGTCGACGACATGGACCACGAGATCGGCCTCGGCAGCACGCGCCCTGGCACGGCGAACCCCCTCCATTTCGATTGGGTCGCCACTCTCCCTCAGCCCCGCCGTGTCCACCAAAGTCACTGGCACACCGCCGAGATCCAGATGCACCTCGATGGCGTCGCGCGTCGTTCCGGGCGTCGGCGACACTATGGCCGCATCACGCCGCGCCAGCAGGTTCAGCAGCGAAGATTTGCCCGCGTTCGGTGTGCCCACGATGGTAAATACAAGGCCGTCGCGAAGCCTCTGCGCACGGCAGGAAGCTTCGGCCTCCAGCGCCAGCTCCTCACGCAATGCGTTCATGTCCGCCAGCACAGTAGCCTCAGTGTCGGCAGGAAGTGGCTCGTCTGCGAAATCAATCAGCGCCTCTTGAAACGCCAGAAGCCGAAGCAGGCGTCCACGCCAAGCCTCCACAAGCCCGCTCTGCGCACCATCCATCTGCCGCAGCGCCTGCCTGCGCTGCCCGGCTGTGTCAGCCGCGACGAGATCGGCGACAGCTTCCGCTTCCAGGAGATCCATGCGCCCGGCCAGGAAAGCGCGCTTGCTGAACTCCCCTGGTTCGGCAGGCCGGACGCCAGTTTGGATAAGTGTTTCCGTAACCGCGCGAACCACGGCGCGGCCGCCGTGCAGGTGAAGCTCAGCCATATCGCCACCGGTGTAGCTGTCCGGTCCTGGCAGCCAAAGCACGAGCCCATGATCGAGCACCTCGCCCGAAGGATCGACCATCCGCCGCAGCGAGGCACGGCGAGGCGCAGGACGCCGGCCGCCGCATAGAGCCTCCACGACCAGCCCTACGCCCGCGCCGCTCAGCCTGACGACACAGATCGCGGATGTGCCCGCACCGGTGGCTACGGCAAAGATGCGGTCGTCAGGAGCGCTTCCGTTCAAGGCGGAAGCATGAGGTCGCGCGGCGGCGCGCCACCGAGAAGATGCTCGGCAAGCACCCTATCCACGTCCTCGTTCGTTTCGATTTTATACCAAATGCCTTGAGGATAAACGACGATGCACGGACCGAGCTCGCACCGGTCCAGGCAGCCAGCCATGTTGATGCGTGCCGATTGAATGCCGAGTTCCTTAGCCCGCGCCTTCATGTAATCGCGCAGCTTCTCCGAACCGCGCGCTGCGCAACTGCCGCGCTTATGACCGTCGGGCCGCCTGTTCGTGCAAACGAAAACGTGGAAGGCGAAATAAGGGAACTCGACAGAAGGCGTCGCGCTGTCGATCATACCGAAGTCGTTCACAAAAGGGCTTCCATGCCGGGAGGAGGGGCTGCCGCCTGTCTCGCAGACTGGCAGGCGATCCTTATGTGCGCAGGCAGGCCGCGCGCGCCAAGGACAGCACCATGAACGATGCCGTAATTCCTTCAGAATCCATGGGAGCTCCAGAGCCCGGGAACCGTCTCGGCTTCGAAAAATCGCCGTATCTTCTCCAGCACGCGGACAACCCGGTTCATTGGCAAGGCTGGGGCGCCGCTGCCCTCGCCGAAGCGCAAACACGCAAAAAGCCGATCCTGCTCTCCATCGGCTACGCCGCCTGCCATTGGTGCCATGTCATGGCGCACGAGAGCTTCGAGGATCCTGAAACGGCAGAGGTCATGAACCGCCTCTTCGTCTGCATTAAAGTGGACCGCGAGGAACGGCCTGACATCGACCATATCTACATGTCCGCACTCCACGCCCTAGGCGAACAGGGCGGTTGGCCGCTGACCATGTTCCTTTCTCCCGAAGGCGATCCTTTCTGGGGTGGCACCTACTTCCCGCCCACGCCACGCTGGGGCCGCCCCTCCTTCCGCCAGGTGCTGGAGGCGATCTCCGCCGCCTGGGAACAGGGCGACGCTCCGGTCCTGCAAAACGGCAAGGCTCTCCAGCGAACCCTCGAGCGCATGTCCGCGACCATGCCGGGCGACGCGATCGGCCCTAAAACGCTCGACCGCATAGGCCAGCGGCTTCTTGCCCTGGTCGATCGCGAGCAGGGTGGCATACGCGGCGCCCCCAAATTCCCAAACCCGCCGATCTTCCGCTTCTTCTGGCAGCAAGCCGCACGCACCCGCACGCCTGCATATGAGGAAGCCGTCCACCTCCTCCTCCAGCGCATGTCGCAAGGCGGCATCTACGACCATCTCGGCGGCGGCTACGCCCGCTACTCGACCGATGCCGAGTGGCTCGCCCCGCATTTTGAGAAGATGCTCTACGACAACGCGCAAATTCTCGAGCTTCTGGCGTTCGCCCACGCTGCCGCCCCCAGCCCTCTCTATGCCCAGCGCGCCGCTGAAACGGTCGGGTGGCTCGAGCGCGACATGGCAACGCGCGGCGCCTTTGCGGCCTCCGAAGACGCAGACAGCGAAGGCGAGGAAGGGCGTTTCTATGTCTGGCAAGACCGCGAGATCCACCTGCTTCTCGGCGATGACGCGGCACTGTTCTGCACCGCCTACGACGTCACGCCCGAAGGCAATTGGGAGGAGAAAACCATCCTTCGTCGGCTGCACCCGCCTTTGGACGAAGCGGGCGAGGCAACCCTTGCGGCGTCGCGCGAGACCCTCTTCCAGGCTCGCGCCACACGCCCAAGGCCTGGCCGCGACGACAAGGTGCTCGCCGACTGGAACGGCCTGATGATCGCAGCCCTCTGCCGCGCCGCTGCCGTGTTCGATCGGCCCGACTGGCGAGCCCAGGCCGCCTCCGCCTTCGACACCGTCACCACCCTGCTAGGCTCGCCCGACGGCAGGCTGAACCACGCCTGGCGCGAAGGCACCACCACCGCGGCCGGCCTGCTGGACGACCAGGCCTGCATGGCACGCGCTGCCCTAGCCCTCTTCGAAGCCACCGGCGACCAGGCCCGCCTCGACCAGGCTAAAACACTCGCCGAAGCCGCCGTGCGCTGGTTCGCCGACACGGACGGCAGCTTCTTCACCACCGCCTCGGACGCGAAGGACGTCCCCGCCGTCCGGCCACGCACTGCGGCCGACAACGCAACGCCTGCCGCCGCGGGCATCATCGCCGAGGTCATGGCGAGACTCCACCACCTGACAGGCGACCCGCTCTGGCGCACACGCGCCGAAGCCGCCATCGGGGCCTTCGGCGGCGCGGGCGACCAGCTCGCCGGCATGCCAACACTTCTCGCCGCCGCCGACCTGCTGGAAGACGCCACCACCATCGTCCTCGCCGGCGATCTCGACTCTCCACAAGGCAAGCTGCTCCTGCGCGAGGCGCTCTCCCACCCTGATCCGCGCGTCTGCGTTCTGCGTGCGGAAGCTGGCCTGCCGCTCGGCCATCCTGCCGCAGGCAAGCTCTTGCCTGACGGCTGGGAGGCGGCGGCCTTCATCTGCCGCGGTTCTGTCTGCGGTTTGCCTGTGCTGGCGATAGAAGGCTGGGTCGGATAAGCGCAAGGCTTGGACCAAAGGCCGGGCATCCCCAAGATCCCAGCCCCAACCCGCAAAAGTTTTTTGCTTCTTTTTTTCAAAAAAGAAGTCCTTCCCTCGCTTGCCTATCCTTTTACGTAGGACAAGACTAACACCCCGTCTCCATGCCGCAGCTCTCCTTCCACACGCCGCTCGGCGCCCTCACCCTGTCCGAAGACAAAGGCGCCATTGTCGCCCTCGACACCGGCTTTGGCCGCGACCAGGAGGAGACCGCTCTCCTCCGAGAAGGCCGCGCTCAGCTCCAGGCCTATTTCGACGGCGCGCTGCGGTGCTTCGATCTTCCTCTTGCCCCCGCGGGCACTCCGTACCGGCGCCGCGTCTGGGCGGCGCTTTGCGACATCCCCTTCGGCGAGACGCGCAGCTACGCGGCCATCGCGGCCGCGGCCGGCGGCTCAGCCCGCTCGGTCGGAGGCGCCAACGGCGCCAATCCGATCCCGATCATCATTCCCTGCCACCGTGTCGTCGCCACCACAGGCATCGGCGGCTATTCCGGCCTGGACGGGCTGACCACCAAGCGCTGGCTCCTCGATCTGGAGCGCGCCCCTTTGATGCAGATGCCGCCCGCCGCCTCGCGCGCCGGGCTTGCGCAGGAGAGAGCATGAGCAAGGCTGTTCGCATGCATGCCACCGGTGGCCCCGAGGTGCTGCAGTGGGAGGATGTGCCCCTTCCGGATCCCGGTCCGGGCGAGGCGCTGATCAAGCACGAAGCCATCGGGCTGAACTACATCGACGTCTATTTCCGCACCGGCCTCTACAAGGTGCCGCGCCTCCCTGCGGTTATTGGCCAAGAGGGTGCCGGCATCGTCACCGCCGTGGGGCCGGACGTCACGACGGTTTCGGTGGGCGACCGCGTCGCCTACGCCGGGCCGCTTGGCGCTTATGCGACCAACCGGGTCATCGCAGCGGACAAGCTGATACGCGTGCCTGACAATGTCGGCCTCGATGTTGCCGCCTCCATCATGCTGAAGGGCCTCACCGCCCACTATTTGCTGTTCAGCACCTTCAAGGTGGCTGCCGGCCAGACGATCCTGGTTCATGCGGCTGCCGGCGGCGTCGGCCTGTTGATGTGCCAATGGGCGCGCCACCTAGGCGTCACCGTCATCGGCATCGTCTCCACCGAGGAGAAGGCCGCGCTGGCAAAGCAGAACGGCGCCACGCATGTGCTCATCGGCAACCAGACGCTCGCGGCCGACGTGAAGCGCATTACCGGCGGGAAGATGGTTCCTGTCGTGTACGACAGTGTCGGCCGCGACACTTTCCAGGCCAGCCTCGACTGCCTGGCCCCCCTTGGACTCATGGTAAGCTACGGCAACATCTCGGGCGCCGTCCCGCCGGTGGACCTGGCCCTGCTGGCGGCGAAGGGGAGCCTCTTCGTCACCCGTCCATCGCTCGCCACCTACACCGCGACACGTCCTGTCCTGGAAAGCAGGGCGAAGGATTTGTTCGAGGCTCTGGCCACCGGCGTGCTGAACGCCTCGGTGAACCAGCGTTTTGCCCTCAAGGATGCGGCCGACGCGCACCGGAGCCTGGAGGCCAGGCAAACGACAGGCGCCACCGTTCTGGTGCCCTGAGCGCCACAGGTTAACCTCCCTTTCGCGCCTACGCGTTCGTGATCCTCTGCAACACTTCCTTGCTTGGTCCAGCCCCGGCCGATCCAACATGAGGATCAGACAGGAGGCTGGATCATGCTTAGCGTTTCGAACTCACTGAAGGCTGGCGCGGCCGCTCTCGCGGTTGTCGGCGCCCTGGCGATTTCGTCGCCGGCGCAGGCGCAGCACCGCGGCGGTGGGGGCTTCGGCGGCGGCTACGGTGGCTACCACGGCGGTGGCTACGGCGGTTACCACGGTGGCGGCTTTGGCGGCTGGCATGGTGGCTTCGGTTGGCGCGGTGGCTACAGCGGCTGGCGTGGCGGATTTGGCTACGGCGGCGGCTATGGGTGGCGCGGCTATGGACCACACTTCGGCATCGGCTGGGGTGGAATAGGTTACCTGCCGTATTACGGCGGCTACTACGGCGGCTACGGCTATGCGCCGCCGGTTTACGCACCTCCGGTGTATGCGCCGCCCGTATATGCACCTCAGGCCTATTATGCCCCGTCAGCCTACGAGGTCCCGCTAGGCCACCGCGTGATCCATCGCGTGCATCACGTGGTGTATCACCGGACGGCCTGCAGCTAACCCCAGGTGCTCACCCCGTTCTGGCAAGCCACTCGATGAGTGGCTGCCAGAGCGAGGCCTGAGCGCCAGAGCCGGCCACCATTCCCACGTGCCCGGCTTTCGGCGCGGCGGTTTCCGCGCCGGCGATACGCTCCGCCAGTGCTTCCGCACTCTTCCGCGGCACGAGCCGGTCCCGCGACGGCATCGCGACCCAGCAGGGTAGCTGAAGCTCTTCAGGCAAGATGGGCAGACCGGCGATTCTCCACTGCCCGTCCGCGGCAGAGTTCGCACCATACCAGCCACCGATCGTCTCGCGTGCCACCGCCGCAGGCAGCGGCACGCCGTCGTTCAGCCAGTCTTCCACGGCCACGAACATGCGCGCGCGCGCGCTCGCCTGGTCCTGGGTCCCGAAATTCCGGTATTTCGCCCCGACGCTTCCCGGATCGAGCAGCGCGAACAGCATTTGAAGCGCATCGATCGGCAAGGTTCCCCCTAGCGCCAGCATCGGCTCGAAACCGGGCAGCAGGGCCGCAAGCCGAACCGCCGCTGCAGGGTCTTCCGCCTGGAAATCCCAAGGCGTCGCAAGCAGCACCAGCCGCGATACGAGGTCGGGTCGCCGCTGTGCGGCAGCCACTGCCATCAGGCCACCCATGCAGTAGCCGGCGAGCGTCACCGGTGAACCGATCGACTGCAGTGCCCGCTCCAATCGCCCGGCCACATAGTCAGTCAGCGTGAAGCTCCGCTCCACCGCGCCGGGATATCCCCAGTCGAGCAGAAGCGGCCGAACACCCGCCTGTGCCAGGAACCGCAGCATCGAATGCTCGGGCATCAAGTCCAGGATGTAGGCGCGGTTCACCAGGCTCGGCACGAACAGAATTACCGGATCGCCCGCCCGGCCGTAGTCGAGCAGCCTGCTGCTGCCCTCCTCCCAGATCGCCGGCGGATCCTCCAGTATCCTCTGCCACGGGTGGCGCCGGTAGGCTGCGATCCCCGCGATCAGCCCTGGATCAGGCGTCAGGCCCGATGGTGCCGTCCAGCCGCCCGGATCCAAGCCGCGAGACGAGGCGCTCCAGTTCTGCCACGCGGTCGGCCAGTCGCTGGACGACAAGGTCGCGAGCATCAGGTGCAGCATGAGCGGCCGGGGTCCCCGCCGCCGCCCCGGCCCCGGCGCGTCCAAACGCGCCATCACCCGGTCCAGGCAGGAAAGCAGCCAAAGTACGCGCCGCCTGCGCCCAGATCTCGATCAGCCGCGTCATTCCTTCCTGCAGCTCGCGGTCGCATGCCGCCGCCGCCAGCTCGCTCTGCCAGATAGTGATCCAATCCAGCGCGGTCTGCCGCGGATCCGCGCTCATCGCGGCAACATACCATGGCCAGCCATAAGCTTTGCGCACGGCCGGGTTGTTTGGTGCACTGCGCCATTGGTGTTAGCGTACGAATCCAGACAATTGCAGTCCCTCGAGAGGCTGCTCGGGAGCCAGGACATGAACGAAGCTGTAAAGACGGAGACCGTCGGCACGGATAAGCCAAGCCAGCCTCCAGTCGTAGTCAAAAAATACGCCAATCGCCGCCTCTACAACACCGAAAGCTCCAGCTACATTACGCTGGAGACGCTGGCGGACATGGTGCGCGCAGGCCGCGACTTCGTTGTCTACGACGCCCGCACAGGCGACGACATCACCCGCAGCGTTCTAACGCAGATTATCGTCGAAGAGGAAAGCAAGGGCCGGGCTCTTCTTCCCACCACGTTCCTGCGCCAGCTCATCGGCTTCTACGGCGACAGCCTGGGCGGCATGGTTCCGCGCTACCTCGAACACACCATGTCCACCATCGCCCGTCAGCAGGAACAGATGCGCGAGGCCATGCACCAGACGATGGGCAACCTGCTGCCTCCAGGCCTGGAAGAGATGCGCCGCCAGAACATCGCCATGATGGAGCGTGCCATGAGCCTCTTCAGTCCCTTCTATCCCACCGGTTCCCAGCACGAGACCCCGGCCGAAGAGCCCGCTACTCCAGGCCGAGCCGAGTTCGAAGCGCTGCAGCACGAAGTCGAGCGCCTGCGCACACTGCTTTCGGAGAAGCAGGCTGAAGCCGTCAGCGAACCGCCGCCGCCCGTTCAGCTGGTTCGTCGCAAGGCCGAATAGCAAAAGAGCGCGCCCTTGCGGGCGCGCTCTCGAAAAGGAAGAACTTCTTTTTTGAAAAAAAGAAGCAAAAAACTTTTGTTCCCTGGGGACCGAGATCTGGGCTTCGGCTGGGCCTAGATCCGCAAAAGTTTTCTGATTCTCTTTTTCAAAAAAGAACCGCTGGCTTGCTTACTGTCCGCGAGTCTTCTCATGCTCAGCCGGCTTCGTGTGGCTGGTCTCACGATGGTGCTGGCCAGGCGGCGTGGTGCGCGACCAGTCATGGCTGTGAACCAGGCCATCGTCGTAGAAGTCGGACGTCGGGGCTGCGAAAGTCATGATCGGTGCTCCTGGCGAAACTGCGTTGCCCTTATCTACGCATAAGCTGGCCGGTCTTTCAGTCGCCGAATGCAGCCCCATCATGAATGCTGTGAAGTTGTACACAGACACTTCTGTAAACATGTAAATCGTTGAGAGACGCAGTCATGGCCGGAATACAGAAAGCGCCGCCTCTTGGGCGCACCATGATGCTCATCGGCGGTGATCCCGCGATCGGCGCCCGTCTTGCGGAAGCCGGATTCCGCAGCGCCGCGCCGGCATCCCTCCTGGTCAACGCAGAACCTGCGTCCGATCTCGCCTCGATTGTTGCCCGTTGCATGGCCTTCGTGGATGCAGGCGAACCCGGCGGCGAGAAACTCATCGTTACCCTTATGCCGCGGGCACAGGCTGGGCTGGAGCACTGGCAGGCAGCCGCCACGTCCGCCGCCATGCTCGCCTTCACACGCCGGGCCGCTCTCGCGTGGGGTTCAAGGCATGTCCGGATCAACATGATCGACACAGCCGGCCAGGTTCCTGTCCAGGACGTAGCCGCAAGTCTCCTTGCCATGGTCGCGCTGCCGTGCCTCACAGGGCAGCAATGGACCCTAGGAACAGCATGACCAAAATGGGGACACGGGCCGGAACACAGACGGGCTGGGCGGACGGCGCGCGGGGCGTGCGCCACGTCTTCTTGCGCGACATGGTCCTGGCCGCGAGCATCGGGGTGCACGCCTTCGAGCACCAGGCGACGCAGCGCGTGCGCATCAACATCGACCTCGCCGTGGACGACGACACCATTGCGCCGGGCCGCGACGATCTCTCCCGGGTCGTCGATTACGAAAAGATCGCCAACGGTGTGCGGGAAACGGTCGCATTGCGCCACGTACGACTCGTGGAAACGCTTGCCGAACGGCTCGCGGAGCAATGCCTTCTGGACCGCCGCGTTCAACTGGTCCGGGTGCGCGTGGAGAAGCTGGACATCTTTGCCGACGCGACATCCGTGGGTGTGGAAATAGAACGCTTTCGAGCAGCCGGTGACGATTTAATCCCCCAGTCGGCTTGACTCCCAATTTTTACAGGCGATTGCAGTTCCATGTTGGAACGATGACAGTCGTTTCCCTACAAATGCTGCAAAATCAACGGTCTTTCGGAACTGCCCCTTTGTCACGTCGTTGTCACAAGCTTTTGAATTCAGCCGAAGAACACGCGCGTACAGCAACTCCCCCACAGACTTGTCCACAGGTTCGGCAGGCTTGAGCGAAAGCGTTTCACCGCCCACTTCGCAGGACGTGGCTGAGACAAATCTGCAACCATCCGACGTTCCGGTCCCGTCCGGTGTACCAGTCCTCTCTGGGGTTCCGGTCATAGAGGCGGTGCTGGCAACCTTGCCGCTCGGGCCTGGCGTCTACCGCATGCTCGATGCCAAGGGAGACGCGCTCTATGTCGGCAAGGCGCGCAGCCTGAAGAAGCGCGTGGCCAACTACACGCTCATCAACCGCATGCCCGAGCGCCTGCGCCGCATGGTGATGGACACGGTTTCCATGGAGATCGTCACCACACACACCGAGGCCGAGGCGCTGCTGCTCGAAGCCAACCTCATCAAGCGCCTGAAGCCGCGCTACAATATCGTTCTGCGCGACGACAAGAGCTACCCGTGGCTCATGCTGACCGAGACGCACGACTTCCCGCGCATCACCAAACACCGCGGCGCGCAGGCCAAGGGCGGCAGCTACTGGGGGCCGTTCGCCTCCGCGTGGGCGGTGAACCAGACAGTCAACGCCATGGAGCGTGTGTTCCTGCTCCGCTCCTGCGCCGACACTGTGTTCTCCAACCGATCCCGCCCCTGCCTGCTTCATCAGATCAAGCGCTGCTCGGCGCCCTGCGTCGGCAAGATCGAGGCTGAGGATTACGCCCGCCTCGTCGCCCAGGCCCGTGCCTTTCTCTCCGGCAAAGTCGCCACCGTGCAGCGCGAATTGTCGGCGGAGATGGAGCAGGCCGCCGAACGGCTTGAGTTCGAGCGTGCCGCCGCCCTGCGCGACCGCATACGCGGCCTTACCTATGTCCAGGGCAGCGGCATCATGAACCCCGCGAGCCTGGCGGACGCAGACATCGTCGCCCTCTGGCAGATCGCCGGCCAAAGCTGCGTGCAGGTGTTTTTCGTCCGTGGCGGCCGCAACAACGGCAACCGCGCCCACTTTCCCGTCACCGTGAAAACCGATGAGCCGGGCGAAATCCTCGCCGCCTTCCTCGCCCAGTTTTACGACGACAAGCCGCCTCCGCCGCTGATCCTCACCAATCACGAGCTTCCCGAAGCCGATTTGATCGCCGACGCGCTTTCGCTCAAAGCCAATCGCCGCGTCGAAATCGCCATCCCCCAGCGAGGCGAAAAGCGCACAGTGGTTGAGCACGCCGCCACCAACGCCCGCGAGGCGCTGGAGCGGAAGCTCGCCGAGTCCGCCGGCCAGAACAAACTGCTGGAAGGTGTCGCCACCCTCTTCGACCTCTCGGCGCCCCCCTGCCGCATCGAGATTTACGACAACAGCCACATCATGGGTCAGGCGCCCTACGGCGTCATGGTCGTCGCCGGCCCGGACGGTTTTATACGCAACGCGTATCGCAAATACAGCATACGTGGCCCGGTGGCGCCCGGCGACGACTTCGGCATGATGCGCGAAGTGCTCGAACGCCGCTTTTCACGCGGCCAGCGCGAACAGGCGGAAGGCGCGCCGGCGTTGGACTGGCCAGACATGGTCCTGATCGATGGCGGTGCCGGGCAGTTCTCCGCGGCGCGCGGCGTGCTCGACGACCTGGGCGTCACCGATGTGTTGCTGGTCGCCATCGCCAAGGGTCCTGACCGGGACGCAGGACGCGAATGGTTCCACACCGCCGACAAGCCGCCATTCCAGCTCCCGCCGCGCGATCCTGTGCTCTATTACCTGCAGCGCATACGCGACGAAGCCCACCGCTTCGCCATCTCCACCCACCGCGCCGGCCGCAGCAAAGCCCTCGTCACCAGCGAGCTAGACGAAATCACCGGCATAGGCAGCGCGCGCAAACGCGCTCTGCTGAACCATTTCGGTAGCGCCCGCGGCGTGAAGCAGGCTGGGCTGGAGGATCTGCAGGCGGCTCCTGGGATTTCGAAGGAGACGGCTAAGCGGGTTTATGCGTTCTTTCATTCGCAGTAAGGGAAGCAAAAAACTCGTGCGGCTCAAGGCCGGCCCTGCATCAAGATCCCGCTCCCACAGTCCAAAAGTTTTTTGCTTCTTTTTTTCAAAAAAGAAGTCTTTCCTTCCTCCGATCGGCCCAAACCCATGCCAACCATATTCATCGATGGCGAAGCCGGCACCACCGGCCTGAAAATCCGCGAGCGCCTCGAGCAAAGTTCCTATGACCTGGTCAGCATAGCCCCGCCCGACCGCAAGAACGCCGAGAAGCGCCAGGCTCTCATGGCCAAGGCGGACGTGGTCATTCTCTGCCTTCCGGACGAAGCCGCGCGTGAAGCAGTGAAGCTGGCAGAAGCCTTGGGCGAACGCGCGCCGCGTATCCTGGACGCGAGCACAGCGCATCGAACCGATGCTGCATGGACCTACGGATTTCCGGAACTTGAACCGTCGCAGCCGCAGGCGATTGCGCGCGCGAGGCGCGTCAGCAATCCCGGCTGCTATGCGACCGGCGCGATCGCCCTGCTGAGGCCGCTGATCTACCGCGGCGTCGTCGCTCCCGGCCAGCCGATCTCCATTAACGCCGTCAGCGGCTATTCCGGCGGCGGCCGCCAGATGATCGAGGCGCACGAGGCCGAGGCCGGCCCGGCCTTCGAGCTCTATGCGCTCGGCCTGGTACACAAGCATGTTCCTGAAATCATGCAGCACGCCGGCCTGACGCACAGGCCGATTTTCGTCCCGTCGGTCGGCCATTTCGCGCAGGGCATGCTCGTGAGCATCCCCCTTCATCTCCAGCAGGGCGGCCGCAAGGTCGATGTTGACGGGGTGCGCGACATGCTGCGCACGCACTACGCCGGCGCGAATCACATCGCCGTCTGCGACCTTCCCGAGGACCGCAAGCTGGATCCGCAGGCGCTCAACGACACGGACGATCTGCAAATCTTCGTCGGCGGCGTCGGCCCTCATGCCGTTCTCGTCGCCCGCCTCGACAATCTCGGAAAAGGGGCCGCCGGCGCCGCCGTGCAGAACCTTCACCTCATGCTGGAAAACACCGATGTCTGATGCGCCAACAGGCCATGGCCCGCTCTACACGCTCGACGGCATCGCGCCGCGCATCGCGCCGGACGCGTGGGTCGCGCCCACCGCAGCCGTCATAGGCGATGTCGAACTGGGCGCCGCTTCCAGCATCTGGTTCCATTGCGTGGTGCGTGGCGACACCAACCGCATACGCATCGGCGCCCGCACCAACATCCAGGATAGCTGCATCCTCCATGTGAATCCCGGCGAGGGCATGGAATGCCTCATCGGCGACGATGTGACGGTCGGCCACATGGCCATCATCCACGCCGCCCGCCTCGCCGACCGCGCCTTCGTCGCCATGGCGGCAGTGGTTCTCGACGGCGCCGAGATCGCCTCTGGCGGCGTGCTCGCGGCCGGCGCCGTGCTCACCCCAGGCAAGCGCATCGGCGAGAACGAACTCTGGGCCGGCACCCCAGCGAAGCTCGTTCGCGTGATGTCAGACGACGAGCGCGTGAAATTCTCGTTGAACGCACCTGCGTATGTGCAGAACGCCATACGCTTCCGGCGTGGCCTGGGAGCATTCCCGACCTGACTGCCGCCTGCTTGGCTTGTATGGCGCGGGCGGCTAATCCCTCGCCATGCAAATCATCCAGGCCGACCGGCTGACGAAGCGCTACAAGGTCGTCACCGCCGTCGACGCCATCAGCTTCACCGCCGGACGAGGCGAAACCGTAGGCCTGCTCGGCGGAAACGGCGCCGGCAAGACCACCACGATTGCCATGCTCCTCGGCCTGATCGTGCCGAGCGAAGGCTCGATACGAATCCTCGGGCACGATATGGCAAAGGACCGTTTCGCCGCCTTGGCACGGATGAATTTCTCCTCGCCTTACATTGCGTTACCGCATCGCTTAACAGTGGCGCAGAACCTCAGGGTTTATGGAAATCTTTATGGCGTCCGCGATATTCCGCAGCGCATCGCCGAACTCGCAGAACAGCTCGATCTCGGCCCCCTGCTGAATCGTCCTGCCGGCCAGCTCTCCGCCGGCCAGAAAACCCGCGTGGCGCTAGCGAAGGCCCTGGTGAACCGCCCCGAGCTCTTGCTCCTCGACGAACCGACCGCCAGCCTGGACCCGGACACAGGCGACCTCGTTCGCACCTGGCTGGAGCGTTACCGCGCCGAGTCCGGCTGCACCATCCTGCTCGCCTCGCACAACATGGCCGAAGTTTCACGGCTCTGCAGCACTGTCCTGATGATGAAGCAGGGCAGGATCGTGGACCGCGGCACGCCCGCGGACCTGCTCGACCGCTACAACCGCAAAGACCTCGAAGATGTGTTCCTCGATATCGCCCGCGACCGGCAGAAGGAGCCCGCATGATGATGCCGGTTCAGCGCATCTGGGGCCTCGTCTATCGCCATCTCTGCGTCTACCGCGGCTCCTGGCCGCGCCTGGTGGACCTCGCCTACTGGCCGATCCTGCAAATGATCATCTGGGGTTTCACCAGCCACTTCTTCGCAGCCAGGATCGGCAACAATGCCGTCGTCACAGTCGGCATGCTGCTGGGTGGCGTTCTGCTGTGGGAAATGGCGCTGCGCAGCCATCTCGGTTTCGCCGTGACCTTCATGGAGGAGGTCTGGTCGCGCAATCTTGGCCACATCTTCATCTCGCCGTTGCGCCCGTGGGAGATGCTGTCGGCGCTCACCATCATGTCCGCCATGCGCATGATTCTCGGCGTAGGACCTGCCGCCATCCTCGCCTGGGCGCTCTATCACTTCAGTCTGCTGAGCTTCGGGCCCGTGCTGCTGCTGTTTGCGATCAACCTCATGGTCATGGGCTGGTGGATTGCGCTGGGCTGCATCGCACTCATCCTCAGCCAGGGAGGCGGCGCCGAAAGCCTGGTCTGGTCCATGCTCGCCGGCCTCACGCCCTTCGCCTGCGTTTATTACCCGGTCAGCATCATGCCGCACTGGCTGCAGCCTTTCGCACTTGCCCTTCCTGCCGCTCATGTCTTCGAAGGCGTACGCGCAGCGCTGGGCCAGGGCATCATCCGCTGGGACCATCTTGCCTGGGCCGCCGGCCTCAACGTGCTCTGGCTCTCCGCCGCCTCGATGCTCTTCCTGCAGCAATTCAATGCCGCACGCCGCAGCGGCGCACTGATGAACATCGGCGAATAGCCGACAGGAAAAGGCTTCGAGCACGTTACCGAAAGACCGCCAGCCGATGACCGAGCCCACCCGCTTCTGGCTGATACGCCACGCCATCGTCGCCGAAAACGCCCGCGCCTACCTTTACGGCCGAATGGACGTCGAGCTCTGCGACATCAGCCTCGCCAATCAATCCCCACAGTACGAAGCCCTGGCGCGACGCCTTCCCAAACCAGCGGTCTGGCACGTCACCCCGCTCTCGCGCACCGTGCAGACCGCGGAAGCCGTGTTCCGCGCCGGGTACCCGCCCTGCGAACCCGCTGTCCAGCCAGGCCTCATCGAACAGGACCTCGGCACGTGGCAGGGCCTCGCCCACGCCGACCTCCCAGCCCTCCTCACCACGCCGGCCCATGCCTTCTGGCCGCTCGGCGCCGCCGAGACGCCGCCAGGGGGCGAAAGCATGGCTGAAGTCGTCGCCCGCGTCGGCAACACCGTCGAACAGCTCGCCCTCGATCACCCCGCCACCGACCTCGTTTGCATCAGCCACGGCGGCGCCATACGCGCAGCCGTTGCCCACGCCATGGGTGTCGATGCAGGCGCTGCCTTGCATTTCGCCGTGCAGAATCTGTCGCTCACCGTTCTCGAGCGACACAGCGAGGGGTGGCGGATTGTGGTTGTTAACGAGGGATGGTCGGGGATTTAGGAAGGAAGCATCTTCTTTTCTGAGGAGAAGAAGCAAAAAACTTCTGCGACTTGGCGCGATGTGACGAGAGGCCTGGCCCTTCCTTCCTCTGATCAAACCTTAACTTGCCTCGATAACGCCATCATGTGGCATAGTAATTCGCCATCAGCCTCAGAGAGGGGTCGCCCATGCGCCGGATCATTCTGGCTGCCGCCTTGGCGGCCGCAGCCTTCAGCACACACGCTTTCGCCGACACGCCGCAGGGCCAGCAGGAGCTGGTCGATCGCGCGACTTTGGCTGCGAACGAGGTGCTGTCAGACCAGCAGGGCGGCTATGCCCGCCAGCTCCTGCCGCGCGCCCGCGCCGTCATGATCTGCCCGCGCGTGTTCAAGGCCGGCTTCCTGTTCGGCGGCGAGGGTGGCGGCTGCGTGCTGCTCGCCCGCGGCGGCCAGGGCACCTGGTCATCGCCCGCGTTCTACAGCGTCGGCGGCGGCAGCTTTGGGCTTCAGGCCGGCATACAGGACGCCGAAGTCATGATGATGATCATGACTCAGCAGGGCCTTCGTGCCGTTATGGACAGCCAGTTTCGCGTCGGCGCCAACGCCTCTGTCGCCTTCGTAACCGTCGGCGGCGGCGTCGAGGGCGCCACGGCGCTCGCCCTGAACGCAGACATCGTCGCCTTCTCGCGCACACGCGGCCTGTTCGCCGGCGTCTCCATCCAGGGCAGCGTGATGTCCGCCGACACCAGCGGCGACGAGATCTACTATGGCCAGCCGGTCGGGACGGTGGACATTATCATGGCCATGCGGGTGAATAATCCGGCGGCCGACCCGCTGCGCGCCGCGCTGATGCGCAACGGCGCGCCCGCCGTCGCTGCGCCTCTGCCGTCTGCCCAGGGCTACTACCCGCCGGCGCCCCCGGGCGACGCGCCGCAGGGCTACGCCGCCGCACCGCCAGGCCAGGTCGAGCAACAGTCGCTTCCGCCGCCGCGCTAAACCAAAGTAATTCGGCGACAACCTATCATTTTTGTTCGAGCGCGAGCGCCAGCACAAAGTCGTCCATGATCATCTCGCCAACCTGGAAATGCCGTGTTCCCACCACGGCAAAACCCTGCCGCACATAGAACGCCAACGCCCGCTCGTTGGTCTTCAACATGCCCAGAACCAAGTGCCCGGCCCCACGCACCCGCGCCTCATCCACGGCCGCCATCATCAGCCGATGGCCGACACCGGCGCCATAAAAGCGCGACAGCACATAAATCCGCAGGACTTCCAGGTCGCCGGGACGCGACCGCTCATGCGTCAGAGTCGCAGGGATCATCACGCAATAGCCGACAGGTGCCCCGGTCGAAGTCTCAGCCAGCCAAACCGCGCAACCCGGATCAGCCAGCCAAGCCTCATAGACCGCAACCCCATGCGTCCGCACACAATGCGCAACAAGATCGCTACCCCGCACGATCTCCGCATAAGTATCCAGGAAGGTCGCCGACCCGATTAACGACAACGCAGCAGCATCCGCATAAACACAACGCCGGATAGTAATCATACTAAAGCTGAGCCTAAGGGCGTTGGAGAATGCGCTAGGCCGAGTCAGCTGGCGTGGTTAGCCGAGCACCGAAGCGGAGCGGACCTTAATGGTCCGTGAGCATCGGAGCGCAGGTTAACCGCGCCAGATGGCCGGCCTAGTAGCATTCCTGCCCCTAGGTGTTCATGGCGTCGAAGAAGTCCTGATTGGTCTTGCTGTATTTCAGCTTGTCCAGCAGGAAGTCCATGCCGTCGTTGGCGCCCATCGGATTGAGGATGCGGCGAAGCACCCACATCTTCGACAAGGTCGCCTTGTCCACCAGCAGCTCTTCCTTGCGCGTGCCGCTCTTGGTGATGTCGATCGCCGGGAATGTCCGCTTGTCCGAGAGCTTGCGGTCCAGGATGATTTCCGAGTTGCCGGTGCCTTTGAACTCTTCGAAGATCACTTCGTCCATGCGGCTGCCGGTATCAATCAGCGCAGTGGCGATGATCGTCAGCGAACCGCCTTCCTCGATATTGCGCGCGGCGCCGAAGAAGCGCTTGGGCCGCTGCAGCGCATTGGCATCCACGCCGCCCGTCAGCACCTTGCCGGATGACGGCACCACCGTGTTGTAGGCGCGCGCAAGCCTGGTGATGCTGTCGAGCAGGATCACCACGTCGCGCTTGTGCTCCACGAGGCGCTTGGCCTTTTCGAGCACCATCTCCGTCACCTGCACGTGGCGCGTCGCCGGCTCGTCGAAGGTGCTGGCGACGACTTCGCCTTTCACCGTACGCGCCATGTCGGTGACTTCCTCCGGACGTTCGTCGATGAGAAGAACGATGAGGAACACTTCAGGATGGTTGTTGGAGATCGCGGTGGCGATGTTCTGAAGCATCACCGTCTTGCCGGTGCGCGGCGGCGCGACGATCAAGGCGCGTTGCCCCATGCCGATCGGCGCCACAAGATCGATCACACGCGGCGTATTGTCCTTCTGAGGACCTTTCGCCACCGACTGGAAATTCTCCATTTCCATCTTGAGGCGGCGCTCCGGGTAGAGCGGCGTCAGATTGTCGAAATTGATGCGGTGCTTCACCGCCTCGGGCGGCTCGAAATTGACGTTGTCGAGCTTCATCAGCGCGAAGTAGCGCTCGCCATCCCGCGGCGCCCTGATCTGCCCATCGACCGTATCGCCATTGCGCAGGCCGAAACGCCGAACCTGAGTCGGGCTCACATAGATGTCGTCCGGCCCCGGCAGATAGTTGCTCTCAGGGCTGCGCAAGAAACCGAACCCGTCGGGCAGTATTTCGAGCGTGCCATCGCCATGGATGGCCTGGTCGTTCTCGGCCAGGTTCTTGAGGATCGTGAACATCATGTCCTGCTTGCGCAGGCTCGATGCGTTCTCGATCTGGAGGGATTCGGCGAAGCTCAGCAGGTCGGCCGGGGATTTGGCCTTGAGTTCGGCGAGATGCATGCAGTACGCCTCGGATGAAATAAGAAGGGGGTGACCCGTAGGATCAGGGCAGGACGCGCGGTTTGCGCGCAAAGAACTCTGGCCGGCGGGGCGAGGACCAAGGGCGAGAACCGCCCGGCGGTCGTCAGATAGGGAGGGGTATCAGGTGAGGAGGGGTGCCACGGGACGGACGCCCCGTTCGACAGCGGCACAGGTGGCATAGCTGGTCTTCTGCATCAAGGTACTAAGCAAAGATTTTTCAACAGGTGGCAGAAACGCCGCGTCATACTGGAGCCACATACTTGAAGGCCACGTATTAAGATGCCGTGACTAAAACGGCTTAACAACAACCATGATAATGGCGACTATCATGAACAGGGTCGGCACCTCGTTCATGATGCGGAAAAACTTCTGCGGATGCCGGTTCCTGTCTGCCAAAAAGTCCTTGCGCCAGCGCGACATCATTCCCTGCACGCCCGCGAGCCCTACAACGCAGACGATCTTCACGTAGAACCACCCCTCGGACCAATTCACCAATCCAGGCGTCATGGCCAGTGTGATGCCGAACAGGAAAGTCGCCAGCATCGCCGGGGTCATGATGAATTTCTGGAGCTTAAACTCCATAACCTTGAACCGCTCGCTGCTTTCGGAGCCCGGCGCCGCCTCGCAGTGGTAGACGAACAACCGAGGCAGGTACAGCATCCCCGCCATCCAAGCGACCATTGCAATCAGATGGAGCGACTTCGTCCAGGGATACAGCCGCAGCAGCAGATGCGACATCACGCCGCCCTGTCCATCATGGCTGCGCGGACAATAGGGACCAGCTCCGGCAACGAGGCAATCGGCCGCGCGAACCCTGCCAGATCAGCGGGTAAACCCTCCGGCGCATAGGCAACGCACGCCATCCCTGCAGCGCTGGCGGCCATGATTCCAGGCCGGCTATCCTCGACCACCAGGCAGGCTTCGGGCGGAACACCTTCCGCTGCGGCCGCCGCCAGGAAAAGCTCGGGTGATGGCTTTCCCTTGGCGACATCGCGCGCGCTGTGGATGCGTCCTGCGAGCCGTTCGGTCAGACCGGTACGGTCGAACTTCTCCGCCATTTCTTCGTGCGACGAATTCGAAGCCACACGCAGTTTCAACCCCATCGCCACCACGGCATCGAGCGTCTCCTCGACGCCGGGCACGGCGGCGACACCGCTGCTCATTGCCGCCACCATCTTCTGCTGCACGTCGGCGGGCCAGCTCTCCGGCAACACGCGTCCGAAGCGGGCCTCGAAGACCGGCTGTAAATCGCTCAGGCGAAAGCCGGTGTAGATCTTCGCCTCGTCCGGATGCATCGGGAAGCCGAGCGCCTTCGCCTCATCGGCAAGCACCTGGCGCGATGCAGGCTCGCTGTCGATCAGCACGCCGTCACAGTCGAAGATCACGAGACGCAGAGGCTGGGGAGTCACGCGGCGAGCGGCTCCAACGCCGGCTCTGCCAAGGGCAGGGCATGCGGACAATCGCCATGCACGGCAGGGCAGGCACGCCCGCCGGAGAAGCTGCACAGCCCAGGCCCACCCTTGCGCGCCCGGCGCACCATGCCTGCCAGCGCCGCGATGAAGCCCGGGTCGTCGTTCTGCGCCGGCGCCCGGAAATACCCTGGCACACCAAGCTTCACCGCCAGATCGCGATACTCCACATCCAGCTCAACCAGCGTCTCTGAATGCTCCGACACGAAGGCGATCGGCACGACCAAGACCGCAACCTTGTCCTCGGCAGCCTTTTCGATCGCCACTTCCGTGCTCGGATCGAGCCATTTCTGCGGTGTGGCGCGCGACTGGTAGCAGACCTGCCAATCCAGCCCCGGCTCACCCAGTTCCTCGACCACCGCATCGACGGTGCTCTCGATCTGGAACTGGTAAGGATCCCCCTCGGCCACGATCCTCTCAGGCAAGCCATGCGCCGAAAACAGGATGCGGACAGGCGTCGCCGACTCCGCCCTGGCAGCATCCAAGGCGCGCCTGACACCAGCGGCAGTGGCTTTCACGAAAGCCTCGTCGCGGAACCAGCAGCACAGAGTCGTCACCCGCCTGGCTAACCCGAGCTTTGCCGCGTTGGCACGCCAGTCCACCAGCGAGCTGCCCGTCGTTGTGGTGGAGAAATGCGGATACAGCGGCAGCAGGAACAGCTCGTCCGCGCCCCAGGCCCGTATGTCGGCGATCGCGCGGTCGCTGAACGGATGCCAGTAGCGCATGGCGATGAAGCACCGCACTTCCGTTGCGTCGTCAGCCAGGGCCGCCTCGAGCGCACGGGCCTGGTTTTCCGTCAGTTCGAGAAGCGGCGACTTGCCGCCCAGGATGGCGTAGTTCTCGGTCGCCGGCTTCACACGCGCCCTTGCGATCACCTGCGCCAGCAGAGGCCGCACGAAGAACGGCACACGCAGGATGGCCGGATCACGGAACAGGTTCAGCAGGAATGGCTTGATCGCCTCCGGACGGTCGGGACCGCCCAGGTTGAACAGCACCACGGCAAGTTTTGTCACTGCCGTGTCTGCTCGAAGGAGCGGTCCGCATATTCCGTCGCCAGCAATGTCATCGCTTATCCCGGATCAGGCTCATCAACTCCGCCACGTGCTCGGGCGGGGTCTGCGGCAGGATGCCGTGACCGAGGTTGAAGATATGCGGCCTTCCCCGCATTGCACCCAGGATGCCATCTACTTGTCCGCGCAAGGCAGCCCCGCCGGCAATCAGGGCGATCGGGTCGAGGTTCCCCTGCACCGCCACCGACTCAGGCATCGAGGCGGCCGCATGCCCGAGATCGGTCCCCGTATCGATCCCCACCCCATCCACGCCGGTCCGCTCGGCGTAGAGCCTGGCGTACATGCCGGCCAGGCGCGGAAACCCCAGCACAGGCACGTCGGGAAAACGCCGGTTCAGCGCATCGACGATATGCGCCGTCGGCCGCACCACATGGCGCATGAACTCCGAAGGCGGCAGCAGGCCTGCCCAGGTGTCGAACAGCATCACCGCTTCGGCGCCCGCCTCGATCTGGGCGATCAGATACGCGATCGTGGACTCGCACAGCAGGTCCATCAGCCGCCCGAACAGCTCCGGCTCCGCGTAGGCCATGCCGCGTGTCAGGGCAAAATCCCGGCTTCCCCCACCCTCGATCATGTAGCAGGCGACGGTGAAGGGGCTGCCGGTAAACCCGATGAGCGTGCAGGCCGGCGGCAAGGCCAAGCGCAGACGCCGGATGGTTTCCAGCACAGGCGCGGTCTTCTCAGGCACTGCCTGCGGCCGCAGGGCCGCCAGCGCAGACGCATCGCGTATGGGCGCCAGCACCGGACCCTCGCCATTCACGAAGCGCACGTCCTGCCCCATCGCCCACGGCAGGATCAGGATGTCGCTGAACAGGATCGCCGCATCCATGCCGAAGCGGCGGATTGGCTGAAGCGTCACCTCGGTCGCGAGATCGGGCGTCGTGCAGCGCAGAATGAAGTCGCCTGTCTCGCGTATCGCCCGGTATTCGGGAAGGTAACGCCCCGCCTGGCGCATCAGCCAGACAGGCGGCGGCCAGACGGCTTCGCCGGCAAGAGCGCGCAGGATCGGTTTGTCGGTCATCGTCGGTCCGCCAATTTCGCCCTCCTTCTAGAAGCTTAAGAGTCTTAAGAAAATGGAGGGGTACTAGATGGCGCTGTGGATCATGGGGTACCCCCGTTCACGGGAGGCCTAGCCCCGGCTGTCCACATCAGCTCTGCCGGCTAAGACATTCAGCCTGCGAAATCTTGCGCCGCCGCCCACATATTCGCGCCGACAGCCCTGAAACCATCCCGCCGATTTAACGCCGTACCAGTTATCCCCGCTTATCGAACCGGTTCCCTGCCAAGCCCCTGTTCAGGCCGGTTATCCCCGTTATCCTCGCAATCATGGACCGCAACTTTTCATGACCGACCGGATCAACCTGCACCTGGTCTCGGATGCGACAGGCGAGACGCTGAACTCCATCGCGCGCGCCACGGTGAGCCAGTTCGAGCAGGTGCGGATCATCTATCACCGCTGGAGCCTCATCAGGACCCGCTTCCAGCTCCACCGCGTCCTAGAAGGCATCGAGGCCGAACCAGGTCCGGTCCTCTCCACCGTCGTGGACCGCGCGCTCCGCCACGATCTCGAAGGCACCTGCGAGCGGCTCGGTGTACCGGTCGTCAACGTCCTGGACCCTGTCCTCGCCGTCCTCGCCGACCAGTTGGGCGTCACCGCAGCCGCCCGCCCAGGCCGGCAATACGTGCTCGACGCCGACTACTTCCGCCGCATTGACGCCATCCATTTCGTCCTCGCCCACGACGACGGCCAGGCCCAGGCCGGCATCGCAGAAGCCGACGTCATCCTCGTCGGCGTGTCTCGCAGCAGCAAAACCCCCACCAGCTTCTATCTCGCTAACCGCGGCGTGAAAGCGGCCAACGTCCCCCTCGTCCCAGGCCTGCCCGACCCGCCAGGGCTCGAGGAAACCCATTGCCCCGTCATCGGCCTCACCCTCGATCCTGACGCGCTCATCGAAATTCGCCGCCACCGCCTGAAGCTCATCGCACAGGGTCATGGTGCGGGGCACATGAAACAGGATTCGGGGGATTACGTGGACCTCGAAACCGTCAAGGCCGAGCTTCTCTGGGCACGCCGGCTTTGCACCCGGCGCGGCTGGCCTGTGGTGGATGTGACGCGGCGGTCCATCGAGGAGACTGCGGCTACCGTGCTGCAGCTTATGGAAGCCTGGGCTAATCGGCGGGCTGCGGCTCAGGCGTAAGGAAGGAAGCAGTTCTTTTTTAAAAAAAAGAACCAAAAAACTTTTGCGGCTTGGGGACCGAGATCGTGCAAACACCCGGCCTAAAGGTCCAAAAGTTTTTTGCTTCTTTTTTTCAAAAAAGAAGCGCTTGCTTGCCGCACCACAGCAGCCAAACCCCTTGTCCTGAATGGATGAGCCAGCAACAAGCCAACACGCTGCCTACGCTCACCCGTCCAATCTTGCTTGTAAGGATCATCACCTCTTCCAAAGTCGAGGTCTACGACCTGCTCCTTCTCCAACAAATGCCGGATCATAAGTCCTGTCAGCACCGTGCCAGGCGCCACCGCTTTGCGTGCCTCGTCATGCGCCAGCTTCTGCACCCCAGCCCATCCCTGCGACACCATCCAGAACTGCACTGCAATGGGCTCGCCCACCTGGCGCAGGATACCGAGCCGAAGCGTGCCGTCGGCCGCACAGGCTCGCATCAGGGTGGGATTGAAGGTCTCGAAAGGCTCAGGTTCCTTCCAGCTCCTGGCGTAGACTTCTTCGTAGATGCGCAGGGCTTCTTGTAGTCCAGCACTGCAGTCGATGATTTCGAACGATCCGCCTTCGCCCTCCATCAGCCGCCGCGTCCGCCTGCGGATGGTCTCGCGCAATTTGCCCGGGCGTCCGGCGAGATAATCCTGCCAGCTCAGGCCTCGGACATCGCCATGCCAGTTGCCGAAATGCGCAAACGGCAGCGCCTTCAGACCCGCGCGTTCGGCGCCTGCGATAAAAGGCGCCATCCAGGCTGCGTCGGCATCCATTGCATCGAGCCGTGTCACCGCGTGGCGCCTGCAGAAAGCGCCGAAGGCACGGCCGAGCTGTTGCAGCAGTTCAGGATCCGCAGTGGGCGCAAGCAAGGGATGCCACAGGCACGTATAGGGCGTCGTCAGGCTGCCAAACCCACCCGCCGTCTCCAGCATCGGAACGATGGCCAGCGTGTCACCCTGACGCTCCAGAACGACGAAGACCGCCCTGCCGCCATCGGGAATGGCTGCGCCACAGACTGTCTCGTACCAGGACCGGGTCGAGAAAACATCAGGCCCGAACAAAGACGAAGCAAGGTGGGGTAAAGCCCCCAGATCGTAGACCGCACGTGCGGTGATTTCCGTCTCGCTCACACCGAAGGTCGCGCCGAAAACCGGTCACGCAACGCGTAGATCGCGCAGCCGATCCACTCATGCAGGGCAAAGTAGCTCGTCTCGAGCGCCTGTGCCGATGGCAGGAAAGTCCCGATCTTCATGCGCGGCGGCCCATCGATGAGAGTCGGAGCGGCTGTCATCTTCAACCCGAAATGCCTGAACGCGATGAAAGCACGCCGAAGATGCCAAGGGTGCGAAACGACATAGACCGAGTCGATCTTGTTTTCCCTCAGGATCTTGGCGCTGAACTCGGCATTCTGCCACGTATCGCGTGACTCGCTCTCCAGCCATTTGGCAGGCACGTTGAAGTCGTCCCGCATGCTCGTCGCCATCAGATCTGCCAGTGCCGGTATCTCCACCGGTTCGTGGCCGCCTGTCAGAAGTATCGGCAACCCTGTCTTTCGCGCCAGCGCCGCACCCGCCCGCTCGCGCACGAGCGTCAGGTAGCCCACGTCATAGTCTCGCTCTCCCGTGTCCCACCGCTCCTCCGCATCAGCGCTGAGCACAACGATCGCGCCAGGCTTGTCATCGGCCGGCGGCGTCAAAGGCAGCCCGACCTCCAGCGAAAGCAGCAACCCATGCGACACCACGGGGATCGATAAAGCCACCAGCAAAGCAAGGCTCGCCCCCAGAACGATCCGGCCTGCGCGATGCCGGTGATACCAGGCGCCCACGCAGGCGGTCAGCATGAGGTTTGCCGGCGGCACCAGCAGGAAGGTAGGCAGGGCAGACAGCGACATGGCCGGGGTCTGCCCGATCCCTGCCTGCCTGGAAAGGAAAAGCGTGGCGGACCCCGTCGTCACCCCCGTCATCACCCCTGTCATCACCATCGAGCCCGTTCGCGACTTCGACAGCCTGGGCGAACGCTGGCGGCAGCTCGAGCGCGACAGCGACGCCCGCTTCTTCAAAAGCTGGACCTTCCTCGGCTGCCAGGCCGCCACCCGCTTCGCCGGCGCCTCCCTCCTGGCCGTGACCCTCGATGGCCAGGACGCAGCCCTTGCCCTGCTAGGCCGCCAAGGCCGGAAAACCTACCTGAACGAGACCGGCATGCCAGCAGCGGACGCTATCTTCATCGAACACAATGGCCTTCTCGTCAGAAACGGTTGCGCCCACGTCACCGTCCCCGCCCTGCGCCACCTGCTCCGCTATTTTCCGCAAGCCACCCTCTCAGGTATCGACGACGCGACCCTCGCCGCCGCGAAATCCGCAGGCGCCGTCCACCTCGCCATCACCCGCCGCGCCCCCACGATCGACCTGGCCGCCCTGAACCAACCCTTGCTCGAAACCCTCAGCAGCAACGCCCGCGCCCAAATACGCCGCGCGCTCCGCCACTATCCCACCCCGCCAACCCTCCAACGCGCCGCCACGATCCCCGAAGCCCACTCCTGGTTCGACTCCCTCGTCACCCTCCACCAGGCCACCTGGACCAGCCGAGGCAAACCAGGCGCCTTCGCCGATCCCGTCATACGCGCCTTCCACCACGACCTCATCGCCAGAGGAACGCCCACACACCAAACCGACATGCTCCGCATCGCCGCGGGCGAAACAACAATCGGCTATCTCTACAGCTTCGTCAGCGGCACCCGAGCCATGAGCTATCAAAGCGGCTTCGCCTACACCGCCGACCCTAAAGCCAAACCAGGCCTGGTCTGCCACACCCTCACCGCCGACCATTACCGCGTGCTCGGTTTGGCTTGCTACGATTTTCTGGGCGGCGCTGACCGCTACAAGCTCACACTCGCCAACGGCGGCGAAGATCTGCACTGGATCAGGCTATTTCGTCGATCATCGATTTTGGGGGTTGGTATCACAATAAAGGAAAGCACTTCTTTTTTGAGGAAAAGAAGCAAATAACTTTTACGAGTCTAGGCTCGGCGTCGCCGCAAATGCGGTGCGAACATCCGAAAGTTTTTTGCTTCCTTACTCCGCCGCAACCATGGAAATCACGAACTTCGTTCCTGCATGCGACCGATCCAACTCCACCGTAGCGCCCAATGACCGCGCCATGGACTTCACGATCATCGCCCCCATGCCGCTGCCTTTCGGGGCCACATCGGGTTGCGGGTAGCCGATGCCGTCGTCTTCCACCACGAGGCACACGCCACTGGTGGCTGAGGGCCGTTTGAGCGAGACGCGCACCTGGCCGGTGGCGCCAACGGGGTAGGCGTATTTCACTGCGTTGGTGACGAGTTCGTTGACCATCAGTCCGATCGGCACGGCCTTGTCGGTTTCGACGCGTATGGGCTCTGCTTCGAGGGCGATGCGCGGGCCACTGAGCGGGCCGCCGTGCGCTTCAGAGAGCAGCGTGGCGCGGGAAAGTTCTTCGATGAGGCCTGTGAGGTAGGCGTCCATTTCGACGTATTCGACGTCATTGCTGGTGTAGAGCCTGCGGTGCACCAGGCTCACGGCTTCGACGCGTTCGGCGGCCTGGCGCAGCATGCCGCGCGCCGCCTCGTCGCCGACGCGCCGCGCCTGCAGTTCGATGAGTGAGCTGATGAGCTGCAGGCTGTTTGCGACGCGGTGGTTGACCTCGCGAAGCAGGATAGCCTGCTGTGCCGCGAGCGCTTCGAGGCGGTCGCGGCTTTCGCGCACTTCGCGTTCGGCGGCGTCGCGTTCCTGCTGCAGGCGGGAGCGGGTGATTTCCTGCGCGATGCTGGCCGTGAGTAATTCGATGAACGTGCCTTGCACGTCCTTGATGACGTAGTCGGCCGCACCGCTCTTCAGCGCGGCCACGGCGATGCGCGGCTCCTCTGCGCCTGTCACGAAGATCACGGGTGCGGCGTAAGGGAGCGCCTGCAGGTCGGTGAGGATATCGAGCCCGTCGCGGCCTGGCATGTAATGGTCCAGCACGATGGCATCGAAGCGCGCGGCGGCGGCGGCCGTAAGCCCTTCCTCGCCGCCCAGGGCCACCGTGACGGCGAACCCGCAGCGGTCCAGGTGGCGCTGCACGAGGCGCGCGATTCCCGGGTCGTCATCGATGTAGAGCACCCGGGAAGTCACGGCGGATTCCTTCAGCCTGCTCTCCTTGCAGCCGGACGCGTCAAGCCGCTTCCGGGACCTGCATGACGGTGAGGAAGAGGCCGAGCTGCCTGATGGCCGCAGCGAAGCCTTCGTACTCCACCGGCTTGGTGATGTAGACGTTGCATCCGAGGTCGTAGCAGCGCTGGATCTCCAGCTTGTCGTCTGTCGTTGTCAGAACGATGACGGGTGTGCGCTTAAGGGTCGGGTCCGCCTTGATGCGCGCCAGGATGTCGATGCCGCTCATGTCGGGCAGATTGAGATCGAGCAGGACCAGCATAGGATCGGCCTTGCGTTCGTCGCCGCGGCCGAAAAGATGCGCGAGTGCCTTGGTGCCGTCGTCCAGGTGGGTGATTTCGTTCACCACGCCGGCGCGGCGCACGTTCTTCTCGATCAGCTTGGCATGGCCGGGATCGTCTTCGATCAGCAGGATGGTGACCGGCACGGCATTCATCCTTCGAAACCTCCTGCGGGAGCAAAAGCGATTGGTAAAGTCAAGGTAAAGCTGGTTCCCACATCGAGGGTGGAAGAGCAAGATATGTCGCCACCGAGACGGCGCGCCAGTCCCCTGACATGCGCCAGCCCGATGCCTTCGCCGGGCCTGTCCTGTACGCCCGACCGCCTGAACAGCTCGAAGATACGCTCCATGTCGCGTTCGGCGATGCCGCGGCCATTGTCCGCCACCCGGTAGCTCGCCATGCGCCGTTCCCGCCGCTCGACGCTGATGGTGCCGTCTATGGTGATGACGCAGGGCCGGCCGGCCGCTGTGTATTTCAGGGCGTTTTCGATCAGGTTGGAGAAGATCTGGTCGATCGCAGTCCTGTCGCACACCAGGCTGGGCAGGTCTCCCACACGCACCTCCGCGCCGATCTTTTCGACCTGCTGGGCGAGTGTCGCCACCAGCTCGGCAATCACGTGGTTCATGTCGAGCGTCTCCGGCGTCAGCACACGCCGCCCCTCGCGGGACAGCCGCAGGATGGCGTTGATCAGCCGGTCCATCTTGGTGGTGCTGGCGCGTATGAAGCCGATCGCCTCGGGCAGGTCCTCTTCGCTCGCCTGCCGAACGTCGGTTGGCACCACGCCGCCGCCCGCGCTCATCGTTTCGGTCACATAGGCATTCAGCCGGCGCGTCGCGACGTCGAGTTCGCTGGTGAAGCCGATGATGTTCAGAAGTGGCGCGCGCAGATCGTGGCTGACGATGTAGGCGAACCGCTGCAGCTCGTCGTTCGCCCGGCTGAGCTCGGCAGTGCGCGCGGCGACCGCCGCTTCCAGGATAGGCTTGCGTGCCGCCAATTCGTCGTGCGCCACGGTGAGCGCCGCCTGTGTCGTGCGCATGCGGTTGGCGTAGCGCTGCACGCCTACCACCACCACCGTGACCAGAACGATGAGCACGGCGAGCGCCACCAGATCGACCACCACGACGAGCCGCGCCCCGGCCGAACTGCGTTCGAGGTCCGCATTCAGCCGCGCCTTCTGCCGCTCCGACATCTCCTGCGCGAGGTGGCGTATTTGCGCCATCGCCTTTGCGCCCCTGTCGGTCTGCACCTCGGTCAGCGCCGCGTCGTGCTTGCCCTCTCTCTCCAATCTGACAGTCAGCGCCAGCTCATCGAGCTTGTAGGCGATCGCGTCGCGCCAGGCCGGCAACTCCGGATCACCGCCCACAGCGTCCGAAAGCTGCTGCAGCAGGCTTGGCGCCCGCCTCATGGCCGCGTCGAACGGCCCGAGATAGGAGGGCTTGCCGGTGAGGAGATAGCCGCGCTGGCTGGTTTCGGCATCGGTGACCGCCTGCAGCACGTCGCGGCTGAGTGACCTCAACAGAAACGTCTGCGACGCCCGCTGCACGTCACCGCCGGTGCGGACCGAGCTGAACAGCGAAATACCGACAATCGCCAGCAGAAGGATTGCGCCGGCCGCCATGGCGAACCGCTCGACACGCCCCCATAGCGAGTCGGGATGCAGTTCGAGCCGCGCGTTTCCATCAGGCAAGGGTGGGCGCTCCGTCAGTCCGCGCCGGCAAGGCGCCGGCGCCAGACTTCGAAACCGTGGCGCCGCAATTCGCAAGCCGGGCAGGTGCCGCAGCCGTAGCCCCAGTCATGGCGGTGCGTCCTATCGCCCAGGTAGCAGGTATGTGTCTGCTCGGTCACGATATCCAGAATACCCAGGCGTTCTGCAAGCGCCCAGGTGTCGGCCTTGTCGATCCACATGAGCGGCGTCTCGAGCACGAAGCGCCGCTGCATGCCGAGGTTCAGCGCGAGCTGCATGGCCTTGATGGTGTCGTCGCGGCAGTCCGGATAACCGGAGTAATCCGTCTCGCACATGCCGCCGACGATGCGCCGCAGCCCACGCCTGTAGGCCAGCGCCGCCGCATAGGTCAGGAACAGCAGGTTGCGCCCTGGCACGAAGGTCGTCGGCAGACCCTCCTCCCCCATGGCGATCTCGATCCCGCTGGTCATCGCCGTCTCGCCGAGCTGCGCCATGCCGGCGCTGATATCCAGCACATGGTCTGCGCCGAGCCGCGGCCCGGCCAGGCTTGCCCTGATGCCGTCCCGGCAGGCGAGCTCCACCCTGTGCCGCTGTCCGTAGAAGAAGCCTATGGTTTCCACATGGCCGAACCGCTCCAGCGCCCAGGCCAGGCAGGTCGTGGAATCCTGGCCGCCGGAGAACAGCACCAGCGCACCCTCTCCTCCAAGCTCGCCCTGCTGGGCCATCACCCCTCCTGCGGCCCGGCCGCGCCCCTATGTCTCACCAAACCATGAACCTGGATTTCTCCGCCGACGAAGTCGAGCGCTACTCACGCCACATCCTGCTCGACGAAGTCGGCGGCATTGGCCAAGCGAAACTGCGCGAAGCCAAGGTCCTCATCGTCGGCGCCGGCGGCCTGGGCTCGCCGCTGCTGCTCTACCTGGCCGCAGCGGGCGTCGGCACCATCGGCATCGCAGACGACGACATGGTCGAACTCTCGAATTTGCAGCGCCAGGTCGCCCACACCATGCCCCGCCTGGGCCGGCCCAAAACCGCCTCCGCCATGGAGGCTGCCGCCGCCATCAACCCCGATGTGCGTCTCATCGAGCATCGGCTCCGCGTCTCAGCCGAGAACGTCGCTGCGCTGATCGAAGGCTACGACATCATCTGCGACGGTACCGACAATTTCGACGCGCGCTTCATCCTCGCCGATGCCTGCCATCACGGCCGCCGCACCCTGATCTCCGCTGCCGTCCTACGCTTCGAAGGCCAGCTCTCCACTTTCCGCTCGGGCACCGACGCCGCCATGCCCTGCTACCGCTGCCTCTACCCCGAACCGCCGCCACCCGACCTGGTGCCGAACTGCGCGGAGGCCGGCGTGCTGGGCGCTGTCACCGGCGTCATGGGCACGCTGCAGGCCACCGAGGTGCTGCGCGAAATCCTCGGCATAGGCGACACGCTTGCGGGCCGCCTGCTGTTATGGGACGCGCTTGCCATGCGCTTCCGCGTCATCACCCTCCACCGCGACCCCGCCTGCCCCCTCTGCGGACCACACGCTGCTTGACCCTTCACCCAAAGGAATACCCGTGACCGCTGAACCGCTAGGCGTCATCCTTCACTCGGGCGCCCACGAGCCTGCCCACCTCGCCTTCTCCATCGCCGCGGCCGCAGCTGCCCTTGGCCGGCATGTGGTGCTGTTCGCCACCGGCCCGGGCTGCCGCGCCCTTCTCTCCGACTGGTCGGCACTCGACGACGCAGGCCGCGACGCCGTCGTGCGCGGCAGAGGGGTCGCTGGCCTGGGCGAACTCCGCGAAGCCGCGCGCGAGACCGGCGTCCGCATCATCGCGTGCGACGCCGGCCTGCGTTCAGAAGCGATCGCCCCGAGCGCCCTCACGGAAGGCGTCGAAGTCGCCGGCATGGCTACCTTCCTGGAGGCGGTAGGCGCCGGTCAGCTGGTGTCGTTCTGAGCATGCGCATTCTGCCCGTCCTGAGCCTGGCCCTGATCGCCGCCGCCAGCGTCGCCGCCCCAATTGCGACAGCACAGACCACGCTCGTGCCCACGCCACCGCCGAAGCCGCACCACGCCACCATCGCCAAAACCAAGACCACGACGACCAAAACCACCACCACGGTGTCCAAGATCACGACGAAGACGGTGACCAGGCACACCGCCTCGACCGGCCACATACCGGTCGTCGCCTCGCGCCATGGCACCGCCGTACGCGAAGCCCTTCGCCCGACTTCCGCCCACCCGACCCTTCCCAAGCCGAAGCCAGTCAAGCCGGAACCCAAAGCCGCCGCCGTGGCGCCCAAGAAGCTGGAGCCGCCGCCGGTCCCCGCTGATGTCGGCACCAACACCGGCCTGCATTTGCCGCGCTTCGCCGCCCTCAAATCGGACGACGTGAACATGCGTTCGGGCCCGGGCGAGCGTTATCCTGTGCTTTGGCAATATCAGCGGCGCGACCTCCCGGTGAAAATCGAGCGCGAATTCGATGTCTGGCGCCTCGTCGAGGACATGGATGGCGTCAAAGGCTGGGTCCACCAGGCGACGCTCACCGGCCGCCGCGACTTCGTCGTCACAGGCACAGCCAACGTCACCATGCGTAGCCAGGCCGACGATACCGCGAGCGCCGTCGCCGTCCTCAAGCCAGGAGTCATCGGCCGCGTGAAAAGCTGCGACGCTGCTGCGGCCTGGTGCTCGGTGCAGGTGCAGTCTTACCAGGGGTTTCTCAAGCGAACGGATTTTTATGGCGTGATGGATGGAGAGGCGATCACGCCTTAAGGAAGCAAGCAGTTCTTTTTTGAAAAAAGAACCAAAAAACTTTCGACCTCTAGGCTGGGCCTGCATCAAGATCTCGGTCCCACATCGCAAAGTTTTTTGCTTCTTTTTTTCAAAAAAGAAGGTCTTCCTTCCTACACTCAATGCGCCCGAGCGCCCACTGCCGGCATCCCGGCAGACACCGCCCCAGGCATCACTTCCCGCGCCCCATGCCGCCGCGCGAGCAGCAGATAGAACGCCGGCACCACGAGCAGCGTGAACAACGTGCCGATGGAAAGTCCCGAGGCAATGACGAGACCCATGTCAAATCGTGCCGCCGCGCCCGATCCCGTGGCGAACACCAGAGGTGCCACGCCGAGCACCATGGCTGCCGTCGTCATCAGGATCGGACGCAGACGCAGCAGGGCCGCATGTTCGATGGCGGCGCGCTTGGTCTTGCCCTCGGCCTGCTGTTCGTTGGCGACTTCCACCATCAGAATGCCATGCTTGCTGATCAGGCCCATGAGAGTGACCAGACCGACCTCGGTGTAGATGTTCAGGGTTGCGCCATGCACGCCGAGATAGATGAACAGCAGCGCCCCGCCGAGCGACATTGGCACCGAGACCAGGATGATCAGCGGATCACGGAAGCTGCCGAACAGGGCTGCCAGCGAGAGGTAGATCACCACCACGGCCAGCCCGAAGGTCGCGGCAAAACCTGAGGATTCCTGCACGAACTGGCGCAGTGGACCCGCCGTGTCGGTGGCATAACCGGGCGGCAGCACGTGCGCCGCGATGGCATCGAGCGCGCGCAGCGCATCCCCCTGGCTCACGCCAGGCATCGGCACGGCGCTGATCGTCGCTGCGTTCATTTGTTGAAAATGGCTGATCTGCTCAGGCACTGTCGTGGTGACGATGCGCGCCACAGAGGAGAGCGGAACCGGCACGCCGTTGATGTCGGCCACCGTGTAGTTCGATAGCTGGTCGGCATTGAGCCGGTCGCGCCGCACGACTTCGGGGATGACTTTGTAGGAGCGCCCTGCCATGTCGAAGTAGTTCACATAGCCGCCGCTGAGCATGGTGTTCAGCACGGCGCCGATCTTCGTCATGTCGAGCCCGAGTGCGGCCACCTTGTCGCGGTCGAGAACGATGGTCGATTGCGGCAGGTCGATCTTGAGGTCGCGGTCGGCGTAGGCGAACAGGCCGGTAGCACGCACGCGGCCGAGAAATGCGTCGGACACTTCGTTGAGCTCGCTGAACGGCCGCGTAGTCTTGATAACATAGCCGATCGGCAGTTGCCCGAAGGATCCGGGAAGCGGCGGCGGCTGGAACAGCGCCAGGCTCTCACCGGCGACACCCGAAAGCTTTGCCTGCAGGCTGCCGATGATGGCTTCGGTGCTCCTGCTCCTCTCGTTCCATGGCTGCAGCATCATGCCGCCCTGCGCTTGGCCGGGCTGATCGACCGCCCAGGTCGTCTTGCGCTCCGGTATCGTCTTTTCGTAGCCGAACACCTGATCGTCGTAGAGCTTCAGCAGATCGACTGAAGAATCCGCCTGCACCGCGCCACCGACGATGATGAAGCCGGTATCCTCCTGCGGCGCCAACTCGGACTTCGAGCCGCGGTAAAGCAGGAAGCTGCCGGCCAGCACCAGGATGCCGAACGCCACCACAGGCACGCGCATGGCAAGCGCCGCCCGCAGCACTGGCAGATAGGCGCGTTGCAGCCAAGGCCGCCGTCCCGCCGCCTCGCCCTCCGGAACGCCATGCTTCGAGCCTCTCAGGAGCAGGCGGCACATCATCGGCGACAAGGTCAGCGCGAGCACCGCGGAGACGGTGACGCTGCCCACCAATGTCATGGCGAATTCGGTGAACAACGCGCCGGTCAGGCCGCTGCGCAGCGCAATCGGCACATACACCGCCACCAGCACGACCGTCATGGCGATGATCGGCGATGCGAGCGTGCGCGCGGACCGCAACGCAGCTTCGAGCGGTGTCGCACCGTCGCCGATTTCACGGCTGACATTCTCCACCACGATGATGGCGTCATCCACTACGAGGCCGGTCGCCAGGACCAGCGCCAGCAGGGTGAGCAGATTGATCGAGAACCCGAGCACCCACAGGATGGCGAAAGTGCCGATCAGCGAAAGCGGAATTGTCACCACCGGAATGAGCGACGCCCGCGCCGAGCGCAGGAAGGCGAACACCACCAGCGCCACGATGGCGAGACTTTCGAGCAGCGTGTTGATCACTTCGCGGATCGACGCATGGACGCTGCTGGTCACGTTATAGGCGATATAGCCTTCCAGCCCTTGCGGGAGGTCGGCCTTGATGGCGGAGAAGCGGTTCAGGACATGATCGACGACATCCAGGATGTTCGCGTTCGGCACGACCTCGACGTCGATTAGCACGGCATCCTGCCCGTCCGAACGGATCGATTGCTGATAATTGTCCGATCCGAGCTCGACTTTCGCCACATCCTCGAGCCGGACGATGGCGCCGCCCTGCTGCCTGATCACCAGCCGCTTGAACGCCTCGGGCGAATGAACGCCGGTGGTAATGCCGAGCGGCACCTGGATCATCTGCCCCGCCGTGGAGCCGGCGCCGCTGGTGAAATTGTTTGCTGCCAACGCGGTCGACACATCCGCCGCGGTGAGGCCCCGCGCCGCAAGCTTTACCGGATCGAGCCAGGCGCGTAGCGCGAAGTTCTGCGCACCCCACACATTGGCAGCCTGCACGCCAGGCACCGCCTGCAGCTGCGGCTGCACCACACGCGTCAGATAATCCGTGATCTGCTCAGGCGACATCAGTTTGCTCTGGAACGCCAGGATGAGCGTGCCGCCCTGACCGCCGGACTGGAAATGCACCGTCGGCGTCTGCGACTGCGCCGGCAGCTGGTCCTTGACCGAGCTGATCTGCGCCTGGATTTCGGTGAGCGCCTTGTCCGGATCCTGGTTGAGACGGAGGTAGGCTGTCACCGTGCTCGACCCGGTCGAGCTCGACCCGGTCAGATAGTCGATGCCATCGATGCGGGCGATGGCGTTCTCCAGCGGCGTCGTAATGAAGCCTGCCACCGTATCTGCCGAGGCGCCGTAATACGTGGTGTCCACTTCAATGAAGGCGTTCACCGTCTTTGGAAACTGCCTGACCGGCAGCGTGCTTTCGGCACGCAAGCCCATGAGCAGAACGAATACGCTGACCACCACCGCGAGAACCGGCTGCAACACGAAGCGGTCGGTCCAGAAGCGGACGTGTTGGGGACCCGTTCCGCCATGCAGATCGCCGCTCATGTCATTCCTCCGCCGGATTCGGGTTGGCCTCGAAAGCTGGCTTGACGCTGTTATTCACCACCACGGCGGAGCCCTGGCGAAGCTTGATCTGCCCTGCCGTGACGACCACGTCGCCGTCCTTCAGTCCTTCGAGCACGGCCACCTGGTCGCCGCGCGTCGGCCCTGTCTTGACGATTGCCTCATGCACCGTCTGCGGCTTGTCGTTGCCGACCACATACACCGTGCTGCCGTAAGGGTTATACACCACGGCCGCGTTCGGCACCGTGACATACTGCGCGGCCGCCCCTGTCGTGATCGACACCGTGGCGAACATGCCAGGCAGCAGCGCGTGGTTAGCGTTCGGAAGCACCGCCCGAACCTGCGTCATGCGGCTGGAGAGGTCCAGCTTCGGGTTGATCGCCGCGATGCGGGCGGCAAACGGCTTGCCAGGAAAGGCATCGAGCGACACCTCCACGGTCCCGCCTACTGCGAGCGACGGGATCGACTGCTGCGGCACATAGAAGTCGACATAGATCGGATCGAGCGCCTGCAGCGTCACGATCGTCGTGCCGGCCGGCAGATACTGCCCTTCGTCCACCTGCCGCAGCCCGAGCCTGCCGGCGAACGGCGCCCGCACGATCTTCTCGTCCATCAGCGCCTGCTGCGCCGCGACCTGCGCCCGCGCACTTCGTAAATGGCTTTCGTCCGCATCGATCGTCGCCTGCGCCACTGCCTGCGCCCGCAACTGCTTCTGGTCACGCGCCAGGTTGGTGGCAGCAAGATCCGCGGCCGCCTGCAGCTCGGTCAACTTTGCGGGATCGTCGTTGGTGCGAAGCTTTAACAGCACCGTGCCAGCCGCCACGTCGCGGCCGGACTCGAAGCCCACCCAATCGACGATGCCGGACGTCTCCGCGGCCAGGTCCGAGCCTTTTACCGCGCGCAAGCTGCCAACGGCAGAGATCGTGGTTTGCCAAGGCACGCTGTGCGCTACCGATGTGGAAACGGTTGCGGGTGGTTCCTGTGCGATGGCGGCGGGGATGGCTAGCAGCATAAGGCAGGAAGCAAGCGAGTTCTTTTTTGAAAAAAAGAACCAAAAAACTTCTGGATATTGAGGCCGGGCTTGCGGACGTGCTGAGCCCAAAGTCGCAAAAGTTTTTTGCTTCTTTTTTTCAAAAAAGAAGGCCTTCCTTCCTTCTCTCCGCATCATGGCAGCAGCGATTTCAGCAACCCAGGGGGCGCCGGTTGCACGAGATTGCGATTCCACCAGCCACCTCCAAGCGCCGTGAACAGCGCGACCGAGTCCGTGTAGCGCGCCGCTTCGGCGCGTATCAGGTTGATCACCGCGGTCTGATATTGCGACTGCGATGTCAGCACCGTCAGGTAGGCCACGCTGCCTGCCTGGTATTGGGTTTGCGCGAGCGACAGGCTGCGCGCCGCCGCTCGTTCGCCGGCCTGGTTCACCTCCAGCGCGCGGCGGTCCTGCACCACGGCGGTGAGGACGTCGGCGACATTCTGGAAGGCGCCAACCACGACGTTCTGATAGCTGCTTGCGGCAGCCAGGAGGGCTGCCTTCGCCGCGCGCTGCTGGTGCAGGAGCGTGCCGCCGGTGAAGATCGGCTGCAGCAACTGATTGGTGAGCGTGAAGGCGCCGGTGCCAGGCGTGAATAGCTGGTAAAAGCTTGCAGGCGAACTGCCCAGAAAGCCGCTGAGGGTGATCTGCGGCAGGCGGTTTGCGATGGCAACGCCCAGGTCGGCGGTCGCTTGCTGCAGTTGCGCTTCGGCCGCGCGTATGTCCGGCCGCTGCGACGCGAGTGACGATGGCACGCTGACCGGCAGTTCGGCGGGCAGGGTGAAATCGTCGAGCGAGAAGTCGGGCAACGCGGCTTCGGAGGGCACCCGGCCCAGGTAGGCAGCGATCTGGTCGCGTGTCTGGGCCAGCTGCGTCTGCAGCGGCACCACCAATGCTTCGGTTTGTGCGAGCTGCGCTTCCTGGGTTGCGACATCAGTGCCGGTGGCGGCGCCGAGCTGAAACTGGCTCTGCACCACGCCGAGGAGGCGTTGCTCTGCCGCGACCAGCGCCTCCTCGGCGCGTATCTGCGCCGCGAGAGAGGCCGCGGTGATGATGGCGGTCGCGGTGTTGGCCGCGAGCATGTTGGCGGCACCCTCGAACTGGAAGCGCTGGTATGCCGCCTTCGCCTCGTCGGACTGCACGCTGCGTCGGTTCAGGCCCCAGACATCGAAGGTGTAGGAGACATTGAGCTGCGCGCTGTAGAGGCTGAATTGCTCGGAAAGTCCCGGAACGCCGAGCTGTGCACCGCTCTCCTTGATGCGCTGCCTGCTGAGCTGTCCGGAGACGGAAGGCAGGAAATTGCCTTCCTGCGCCAGCGTCACTTCCTGCGCCTGGTGCAGCGTCTGCTGCGCTGAGGCCAGCGACGGGTTCTGCCTCAGGGCCTGTTCCACGAGCGCGGTGAGCCGAGGCGAGCGTAACAGCCGCCACCAGGCGCCGTCCACGTCGAGGCCGTCGGCCAGGATCTGGTCGGCGGAAGCGGCCTTCTTTACGGCGACGCTGTCGTGGTCCGGCGTCGCTGCCTTGCCGGTATTTTCCGGTAGGGGATGTTCGGTGAAGCGGCTTGGCGCCGGCGTTGCCGGGCGCACGTAGTCCGGGCCCACGACGCAGCCGGAGAGGAGGGCCATGGCCATCCAAGGCGCGGCGCGTCTTGGCGCACGCGGAACACCTGGTGACACGATGACTAGCCCCCCAGCCGGCCTGTTTAGCGCAGTCAGTAGCGGGATTAGGGGCCAAACGCCATTGCAGGTAGTCGTTCGGAAGGATGAATGCTTGTCCACGCGAGCACTGCTGCGATTAGCGTGCCACATCGTAAGCTGTTGTTTTCGTTCATCTTGAATTTTGAAGGTTGGCGCAATGCGCCAACTTTCAGGGAGCGGCGTGCCAGCCTGAGCAAGCCGCTGAGCCACACCCAAACCGCAAAAGTGTTTTGCTTCCTTTTTTCAAAAGGAAGATGCTTGCCTCCCCTAGGCAGCATCCTCCCGCCGGTCGCGGACCTTCACGTAAGCCAGCGCCGCATGTTCTTCGCAGTAGGGCTTACCGCCGATGGCATCGACGTCGCAGAAGTGGAAGCTGCGTGTGCCTGGCTCGCCAATAGGCCAGCAGCACGGTGTCGAGCGCACGCCTGGGCGTGGGGTCGGCACGGCGCGCAGCACGGGCGCCACGCGCTCGACGGGAGCGGCGATGGGCTCGACCGACACGGGGGCGGGGGGAGCTGCGAACGAGGGCAGGGTTGGGCCGACCACGCGGCGCGGCAGGCGGCGGCGCGGCGTGCGCTCGCTGTCACGGCGGATTGGCGAGGGCCGCGAAGTGAGGTTCAGGCGATGAGCCTTGCCGACCACAGCGTTCTTGGAGATTCCCATGCGGCGGCCGATCTCTGCTGTGGACAGCCCTTCTGCCCAGGCATTCCTCAGCTTGGCGATGGCTTCCTCACTCCACTCCATCTTGCGTCTCCTGGTCCTACTGACCACAAGATGCTGAATCAACCGGAGGGTGATTGCAAGCACAACCAGCAACGTTCCCCACAAAAAATTGTGGAGAACTCTGACGATTACACCAGATGTGGTATTAAGTGCTCAGTAACGGAATTGCAGCTTTTGGTTCAAAGGCGGAGATCGGCCCGCCTGATGCTCGGGGATCGCAGGTGTAAGCTGCCTGGCACGAGAGTGTGATCCGGGACGCAACTAGATCGCTTGTGGCGGGGGGGATCTCACTTCCACACTACCACAACGTTCCATTGAAGCGGCCACTCGTTCAAGGAAGCTCATTTCGTGCCATCGACACCGTTTGTGCGGCTTACCGGCAGTGTTGGCAGAGATGGCGGCAATGCTGTCTTGGACGTTATGGCGATCCAGCATCTGATAAACGTTTACCCGCCGCATGGCTTGCTTCCACTCGCTATAGACGGGCGGTGCGGCCTTCATACCATCGCCGCAATCGAGGCGGTCGAGCGCCTTCACCTGCTTATGGCATCGCCAGACGGGCGTATCGATCCGAGTGGACCCACGCTGAGAGCGTTGAACATGGCGCGCAAGATGGGAGGTGCCCGGGGTGACAAGGCACCAGCACCACCAGCCAGGCCAGCGAGCGGAATAGCCGCGCCGCTCGTGACAAAAATGGCGTCAAAGGCAGACTCGTCGGTCGGCACAAGCCACCGTCACCGAATCCCGTCCCGCGAAGTCATCGTCGCTGCACAGAAATCACAGCAGAGGTGGGGCGTAAGGGCCTCCATCAGTATTGGACAATGGATACTTGAAAGCGGCTGGGGTAAGGCAATGCCCCGCGGCTCGAACAACCCGTTCGGCATCAAAGCCGCTCCGGGCCAGCCTTTTGTAATGGCGCCCACGCGAGAGGAGATTCATGGGAAATCGGTCTACATCGTCGCGCCATTTCGCGCCTTTGCCTCGATCAACGAAGCCTTCGACGAACATGGTCGACTACTCGCCACGCACCCGGCGTACGCGCTTGCACGCGCCCATCTAACTGACCCGGATGCCTATGCCAACGCACTGACCGGTCACTACGCCACGGATCACCTCTATGGCGCGAAGCTGATTGCCTTCATGCGTGACGATGAACTTTACCAGTATAACACCATCAACGTGATCAATGATTTCGGAGATCCACCTACTGCCGCAATGAGTCCGGGCGTGAACGGCTGGAGCAATATCGCTTGATTCCAAACGGAGCCATACTCGTTTCGGACAGCGCCTATTTTGGACGCGAGGATTCGAAGCAGGCTGCAAAATGCCCTACCCACTGGTTCCAGTTGCTGGCGGCTGATAACGGGTATTTCACCTCCATGATAAGGGTGTCGCTGTCCCGCTTCATGGCCTTTACATAAAAGAGGCTGTTTTCCTGCCTGCCCGATCGTACTGCCCAGCCCGCATGGCCGGCTGTATAGGTCACCATTGGTGATGGACCCATTGCTGCGACCTCACCAGCCATGGTCTTCGCCAGCGTGTCGCCATCGCTGCCCGGCCGCCAGAACACAGTAAGCGTGCCGCCATCCGGCCCGGTGAATGTCTGACCGTCGCCCGCTGCTGTTTGCGCCGCAACCCGCAACGATGCGGGATAGCAGATGTCGAAATCGTATTTCGTGTTGATGTAAGTCAGCCAGCCCTTCGGCGTCGGATCGGAGTGCGCGATTGCGACATGCCTGGACAAAGTCGCGCAGACTGCAATGCATGCAAACAGGCGAGCCGCGAAATGTCGGCTGGACATCATCCTTCGGTCCTTCGACGTCTTCACGCACGACGCGACGCCTGTGGCGGCTGTCTGCTTAATCTGATTGCGAGCAGATCGTGCGGCGAACCTCATCATCAGGCGGTGATCTCGATCGACGAGAAATCAGCTGCGATCGCATGGCGCGACGACGCCCGGGTCCCGTCCTGCGGCCTGACCAACTGGCACACCTGCATGCCGGCGCCGGCGGCAGCATCGAGTTCCGCCTCGATGTCAGACAGGAACAGGCATGTCCCGGCTGGCACGCCGAGTGCCGCGGCGACCGCGTTGTAGCTCGACGCCTCCCGCTTACCGCCGACCCTGGTGTCAAAGAAGTTGCTTAAGAGCGCGGCCAGGTCGCCTTTCGAGGAGTGGCCGAACAGCAGCCGCTGCGCCTCGACGGAACCCGATGAATACACCGCCAGCCGCGTCCCTGCCGCGTGCCAGCGGCGCAAGGCCGGTGCGACATCCGGGTAAAGCTGGCCCTGCAGATCGCCGGCCAGATAGCCATCGTTCCAGAGCTTTCCCTGCAGGGATTTGAGCGGCGTTACCTTCGCGTCTTGATCCATCCACCTGGTCAGAGCGCCGACAGCATCGCCGTCTGGCGCGAGCCGCGCGGCTTCCAGCACATCCGCATCATCGGGATGCGCCGCGGCATACGAAGCTAGCCGCGCCCGCGCATAAGGAAACAGCACGTCACGCACGAAGGCGATCGGCGTCGTCGTCCCTTCGATGTCCGTGACAATCGCGGCCGCCGTGAAAATCACGAAGCAGGGAACAGCGTGCTGATCTTCTCGCCGGTATAATGCGGCGTCCAACCCGTCGTGTCCGTGAACACCCGAAGCACAGTGAAGAACGGCGCCTCACCCGCATCGAACCAATGCTTCACGTTGGCGGGCACGCTGATCAGGTCGTTCTCGGTGCAATGTGCGTCATACACCTTGCCGTCCACGTGGAGGATGAAGTTGCCGGACCCATGCACGAAGAAACGCACCTCGTCCTCGGTGTGCGTGTGCTCGTCGATGAACTTGGCACGCATTGCGGGATAGCCCTCGCCGCCTGGCGCAAGCTTGATCACATCCGCCGTGCCAGCGCCCGTCTCGCCCATCAGCCCGTCGAGATGCGGCTTGAAAATCGCCAGGATCTCGTCCGCCGGCGCATCGGGTGAAACAGGCTGAGGCGGAGTCCAGCGCTCGAACCTCACGCCTATCGCCGCGAGAGCTTTGGTGATTTCCGCCGGGTTTTCGGTGCGTAGGGTGGGGCTGCCGGGAGTCTGGTCTGGAGTGATGGTCAGGCGGCTCATGGAAATGCTCCAAGCAAGGAGGGAAGTCCTTCTTTTTTGAAAAAAGAAGCAAAAAACTTTTGCGACTTGGCGCGGTGCGGCGGAGAGGCTGGGCTTAAGGAAGTAAAAGTTTTTTGGTTCTTTTTTTCAAAAAAGAACGCCTTTCTTACTTCAGCTTCCTACGCTCAAGCTCGCAGGCCAACAAAAACTCCAAAGCCTCCAGCCTCGCCAAGGCCGCGTCCATGCCAGCGCCCCATACATAGACACCGTGGCCGCGTATCAAATACCCCATCCTAGCAGTGCCGAGATGCGGCGCGACGACGCCCGCGAGGCGCGCGATGTCCTGGTCATTGTCGAAAAGCGGCAGGTGCAACTCGGCCTCGTGGGTGGTCTCACCGAAGGCTTTCTGCACTTCGTAGCCGGCGATGCGTAGCGTGGACGCGGGCTCGCTCATGGAGAGGACGGTGCCGGCAACGGAGTGTCCGTGCAGCACGGCGCCGGCGTCGGGGAACTGGCGGTAGATCTGGCAGTGCAAGAGGGTCTCGGCGCTAGGCTTTGCGCCGGGCGTGACGACCGTACCCTGATCGTCGACTTCGATGACGGAGAAGGCGTCGAGAAAGCCTTTGTGGCCGCCGCTTCGGGTGATGGCGATGCGTGGGCCCTCTATGCGTATGCTGATGTTGCCTGCAGTGGCGGGCACCCAGCCGCGCAAATCCATCCGGCGGCCGGCGCGGATGATGTCATCCTGCGCGCGGACCGGGATTGCTGGCATACGACGCTAGCTGTGGTGGACGGGCGTCGTCTCGCGGACGGTGGCGCCCGGGGCGGTGGTCGTGGTGACGCCCGGGGCGGCGATGGTGCCCGCCGGGCGGTCGGCGGTCGCTTCCATGCTGACGTCGCCTTCGTCGGCCATGTTCTTCTTGAACGCCTTGATGCCCTTGGCGAAGTCGCCCATCAGCGTGCTGACCTTGCCGGTGCCGAACAGCAGGAGGACGACCACAAGCACGATCATCCAGTGCCAGATGCTCAAACCACCCATCAGAAAACTCCCTTAACGACTCGGCAGATGGCGCAAACGGCTGGGGTATGCAAGGCCGCCGGCACCTAACTCTCTTCTATAGCTTCGCACGAAATGCGGCGATCAGGGCTTCCGCCTCGTCGCGTTCCATGCGCAGGGCGCTGGCCGCGACCCCCTGCGAGAAGCCGGCGCGGGCAAAGCTCGCCAGCACGCGCCGAGTTGCCTCCGGCGTTGTCTCGGGGCTGCCGTAAGGTCCGGCGCGGCGGCGGCGGGCGTGGATCAGGGCGGCCGCGAGCTCATCGTCGTCGTCCGTCGGCAGCGCTTCGGCGACGAGCGCCTGCGCCACGCCGCGCTGGGAGAGATGGGCGGCGATGGCGCGCTGGGACTTGCCTGCGCGCGACAGGCTGCGCGCCCTGGCGCCGGCGAAGGTCGCGTCGTTCACGGCGCCTGACGAAACAAGGCGGGTCACGACCTCGCGGGCGGCCGCGCGGGCGATCGATGCTGCGGCTGCAGCGGCCTCTGGGTCGTCCTGCTGTTCGGCGAGCCAGCGGGCGATGCGGCGGTTGAGAACGCGCGTCAGTCCCGCCTCGGTCGCGGCGTAGCGCGCGAGGTAATTCAGCGCCGCATCATGCAGCGACTCAGCGGTGGGTAGGGACCGTTTAAAGCGCATCTGCGAGGACTCTGGCACGCACGCAACGGAGGCGAAACCAGTCCGCGGCATGGAACGTTCCTGCGGCGAAGCGCCGCCCCGCGGCTCGTAAAGGAGTTCTCCATGGCTCACCATTACCGTGTCCGCGCTGCAGTGTTCGCTGCTGGGCTGGCCTTTACGCTGCCAGCGCTCGCGCAGCAGGACCCTTCCAGCCAGTCATCGCCGCCTGCTTCGCAGGATCAGGGTAAGCCGGCTGATGCGTCCAGCACTCCGGCCGCCACGCCCGCGCCATCCACCCCGCTTCAGGTGCCAGGCCCGACCACCACGGGCAGCAACCCGAGCCCGAACCTCGCTGTGGCGACGGTGAAGATGGAAAACGGCACGCGTGCAAGCAAGGTCATCGGCGCTGCCGTGTTCAACGACCAGAACCAGCAGGTCGGCACGGTCGACGACGTCATTCTCGACCGCGATAACAAGGCAGTTCTGGCGGTGATTTCGGTCGGTGGCTTCCTCGGCGTAGGCGGCAAGCTGGTCGCCGTCTCCTACACGCAGTTGCACATGGACGATAAGGGCAAGGTCCTGCTGCCGGACGGGTCGAAAGATGCGCTCAACAAAATGCCCAGCTTCATCTACGGCACGTGAAGAATTCCACTAGGCCGGTCATCTGACGGCGCGGGCTGCGCTTCCGGTGCTCACCGGCCATAGAGGCCGACTCCGCTCCGGTTCTCGCCCGCACCGCCAGCTAACTCGGCCTAGCGAATTATCGAACTCCGCAAGATTTTAGGAAAGCGCTGCGACGGCTTGGGCGTGCAGATCGGGTGAACCGGCTGCCAGGACGGAGCCGTCGCTTCCGGCGCGCAAGGATGCGCCGGACCAGTCGGTGATGGTGCCGCCTGCGCCTTCGATGATCGGGACAAGAGCGGCATAATCCCAAAGCTTCATGGTGCATTCGGCGATGACGTCGATCTGCCCCAGTGCGAGAAGGCCGTAGCCGTAGCAGTCGCCACCCCATGAAACGCGCTTTACGCGGTTGGCCAGGCGCTGCCAGCGGGGTTTGCCGTCGCCTAGCAGTTCGGGCGAGGTGCAGGAGAGTTCTGCGTCGCCCAGCGCCTGGCATTGTCGTGTGCCAATAGCGCCGCCGAGCAGTCCGGTGAAGCGGGTGGGTTGGCCTGCGACACCTAGCCAGCGTTCGCGGGTAACCGGCTGGTCGATAATGCCGAGGATCGGCACGCCATCTCGCAACAGGGCAATCAGCGTGCCGAAGGTGGGCTTGCCCGTGATGAAGGCGCGCGTGCCGTCGATCGGGTCGAGCACCCAGCAGTGGGAGGCGCCTTGCCTGTCGGCGCCGAACTCCTCGCCCAACACACCATGGTCTGGAAAGCACGCCTGGAGATGGGAGCGGAGCGCCTGCTCGGCCTCGCGGTCGGCAATGGTGACGGGACTTTCGTCGGCCTTGCTGTCCGGCGAAAGTCTTGAGCGGAAATATTGCCTCAGGATCGGCCCGGACCGCTCCGCCGCCTCGATGGCGGCGGAGACAAATCCGTCGATGGTCTCTGGTTTAATTCGGCTTGCCCTGCGCGGCCGGTGTGCCCGGCTGAGTCGGGGTCGCGGCGTGGGCCTGGGGAGGTTGCGCCTGCTTGGTCTGCGCGTCGGTCGGCTGGTTCTGGTTCGGGCCAGCCTGGGTCGCCTCGCCAGCCGGCGCATCCGCGCCGCCGGATGAGCCCGACCCCTTGGCTGCTTCGCCTGAAGGTTTGGGCCCAGATGCCGCGGAGGCGGCCGGCAGCGGCTCCGGGTCGTGCGAGAGCGTATGCAAATAGTCGATGACGTCAGCGCGCAGCTTGTTATCGGACAGGCCTGCGTACGCCATCTTGGTGCCGTGGGCGAAGGTGGAGGGCTTGTAGAGCCACTCGTTCAGCGTGTCGTATGTCCATTTGCCTGGATGGCTCTTCAGGGCGGCGGAGTATTCGTAGCCTGGGACACTGGCACGCTCGCGGCCAACCACGCCGTAGAGGTCCGGGCCCATCTTGGCGCCGGCGCCTTCCGCGAAATTGTGGCAGGCGACGCAGATCTTCTTGGTATAGGCCTGGCCGGCGGCTGGATCGGCACTGGCGAGCAGGGGGCCGATCGCGGGCAGGGCCGCCTCGGCTGAGCCCCCGGCGGCAGGTGCCGCGGCTGCAGACGGCTTCGGCGCTGCCTTGGCTTCGGCGGCCTTGATCTGGGCCTCCGTCGGCATCGGCTCCGGATTAGCCGACAGGCTGCGCAGGTAATCGATGACGGCGGCGCGCAGCTTGTCGTCCGACAGGCCGGCGTAGGCCATCTTGGTGCCCTTGGCGAAAGCGGCCGGCTTGTAGAGCCACTCGTTCAGGCTGTCGTAGTCCCACTTGCCGGGATGGCTTTTGAGCGCGGCGGAATACTCGAAGCCGGGGGCGCTGGCGCGCTCGCGGCCGACGACGCCGTAGAGATCCGGGCCGACCTTGTTGGCGCCGCCTTCGTTGAAGTTGTGGCAGGCGACGCAGATCTTCTTGGTATAGGCCTGGCCGTCCTCGGCCTTGGCGCTGACCATCAGCGGCTCGATCGGCGCAGGGCCCACGGGGGCCGCGGGCGCGCCGGTGGTGGAGGTCTCGGGGACCTTGATGTCGAGCACGGTGTGGGTGAGCTTGTCCGGGTGGGAGAGGTTGTCGGCGACGATGCCGAGGCCTGCGAACGCGATCCCCGCGGTCAGGACGGCCGCGGCGATCTTGTTGAACTCCATACTGTCCATCTAGCGACCCTGCTCTGCGACCCGGTCCGGGCGCGTTTGCGCACCCCGAAATGACCGGCCTATGTTGCGCGGCACACTAGACAACCGCCCGAATTGCGACAACCCACCGGCATGAGCGCTTCCCATACCAAGCAAGCCGCCGGACGGCCGATCGTCATCATCCCCGCCCGCCTAGCTTCGCAGCGCTTGCCTAACAAGCCGCTAGCTCTGATCGGCGGTGTGCCGATGGTGGTGCTGGTCTGGCAACGCGCAATGGTCGCCGGTGTCGGGCCGGTGGTGGTCGCGGTGTGCGAGGAGGCGGTGGCTGACGCGGTGCGCAAGGCGGGCGGCACGGCGGTGATGACCGATCCGGACCTGCCATCAGGGTCCGACCGCGTTCATGCGGCGCTGCAAACGGTGGACCCCGCCGGCGAGTACGATGCCGTGGTCAATCTGCAAGGTGACCTGCCGACCGTCCCGCCCGAAATGCTGCGGGCGGTGCTGCAGCCGCTGTCGGAGGGTGACTACGATCTCGCGACCCTGGTTGCGGAGATCGGCAGTGGGGAGGAGGCAGCCGCCTCCTCAGTGGTGAAGGCGGTTTGCGCCTTCGGCGCCGATCAGGCGACGGCGCCTGCGCTGTATTTTTCGCGTGCCGCGATCCCGTGGGGAGAGGGGCCGCTCTATCACCACATCGGCATCTATGCCTGGCGGCGTCAGGCGCTGTTGCGTTTCGTGTCGCTGCCGCCATCACCCCTGGAGATGCGCGAGAAGCTCGAGCAGTTGCGTGCACTGGAGGCGGGCATGCGCATCGGTGTCGCGCGCGCGAGCCACGCGCCGTTCGGCATCGACACGGCAGAGGATCTGGCGCGCGCGCGTGCCGCGCATGAAAGCGCACGCGCATGACGGGCCAGCCTATTGCCTTTCAGGGATTGCCTGGCGCGTATTCCGACCTTGCCTGCCGCACCGCCTATCCAGGACGGCCGACCCTGCCATGCGCGACTTTCGAGACAGCGATCGAGGCGGTGCATAGCGGACAGGCGGTGCTGGCCATGCTGCCGTGCGAGAACTCGCTGGCCGGGCGCGTGCCGGACATCCATTCGCTGCTGCCGCAGAGCGGGCTTTCCATCATTGGCGAGCATTTCCAGCGTGTGGAGCATTGCCTGCTGGCGCCGCGCGGCGCCTCGATCGGCGGCATCAAGCGCATTCATTCCCATGCGGTGGCGCTGGGCCAGGTGAGGCGCATCGTGCGCGAACTCGGCGCTGCTTCGGTGGTCGAGGCGGATACGGCAGGCTCCGCGCAGCTTGTGGCAGAGTGGGGAAATCCCGAAGATGCCGCGATCGCTTCCTCGTTGGCGGCGGAGATCTACGGGCTGGATATTCTGCGCGCGAATGTCGAGGACGCGGCGCATAATACGACGCGTTTCTATGTGACGGCGCTACGTGCGCAGGCGCCTTCGGCGGACACGGCCGGGCTGATGACGACCTTTGTTTTTGCCGTTCGTAACGTTCCTGCGGCTTTGTACAAAGCCTTAGGCGGGTTCGCGACGAATGGCGTGAACATGACGAAGCTCGAGAGCTATATGGTGGATGGCGCTTTTACCGCGACCGAGTTTTTGTGCGACGTCGAGGGGCATCCGGAGCAGGTGGGGCTTCGGTTGGCTTTGGAGGAGTTGGGGTTCTTTTCAAGATCGGTTCGGATTTTGGGGGTTTATCCGCGGTCTCGCGGTTGATGTGTTTAGTTTCTGTTTTTGAGGAGAGTTCCTTAAGATTAAGCACGAAGAGCACGGCGGTTCGCGAAGGAGCGGAGCCTTACCGTCTAACGGGTCTCAGATTGAGGATTAATGTTGCTACTTTAGCTCAGTGGCTTTGGATCGAGTCGTCGCCAAGCGGCTCCTCGCGATGACAAGGGCGGGGCCAAGACTCGCAAAAGTTTTTTGGTTCTTTTTTTCAAAAAAGAACTTGCTTTCTAATGCCTCGCTTTCATCCAGTCGCTGACTCTTCGTTTTAGGATGTCGAGTGGCATGGCGCCTTCGTCCAGGATGGCGTTGTGGAAGGCGCGTTCGTCGAATTTGGAGCCGAGGGCCGCTTCGGCCTTGTGGCGTAGGTCCATGATGGCGAGTTCGCCTATTTTGTAGCCGAGGGCTTGGCCTGGCCAGGCGATATAGCGGTCCACTTCGCTTTGGATGTTCTTTTCCGCGAGGGCGGTGTTGTCGCGGAAGCAGGCTAGCGCCTGATCCCTGGTGAAGTTCTTCCAGTGTATGCCTACGTCAACGACGAGGCGGCAAGCGCGCCACATTTCCATAGAGAGCAGGCCGAATTTTTCATAGGGCGTGCGGTAGATGCCAAACTCGCGGCCGAGCTGCTCGGCGTAGAGGGCCCAACCTTCCACGAAAGCGGTGATGTCGTAGTCGCGGCGGAAGTCAGGGGCGCCTTCCAGCTCCTGTGCGAGCGAGATCTGGATGTGGTGTCCCGGCGCGCCTTCGTGCGCGACCAGGGCTGGCAATTCGTAGAGCGGGCGCTGGTCGAGATGCGAGGTGTTGATCATCAGGCCGCCTGCGATGCCTTGCTCCGGGCTGCCTGGATCGTAGCGCGCCGAGGTGTAGCCCTCCTCGAGGATGGCGGGAACCGGGCGGACGCCGTAGCTGAGTCTTGGGAGTTTGCCGATGAAGTTTGGCAGGCGGTCATCGACGAGCTTGGCGAGGCGGCTGGCTTTTTCGAGCAGCGCTTCCCGGGTCGTGACATAGAATTGCGGGTCGGTTCGCAAGAATTTCTGGAAGTCGGCGAAAGATCCGTGAAAGCCGGCAGCGTCGATTTCCGCCTGCATGGCGCGTCGGATACGCGCGACTTCAGAGGTGCCGAGATCGAAAACCTGGTCAGGGGTGAGGGACGTGGTTGTTTCGTGCCGCACGCGGTAGGCGTAGTAGGCGCGGCCATCGGGCACGGCCGAGATGCCGATTGTCGTGCGCGTGGCTGGAACGTAGCGGTTAGTGAAGAAATTTGACAGAGCGCGCTCGGCCGGTTTGTCCTGCGTCCTGACGATGTCGAGCGCCTCTTCGCGAAGTTGCGCCCGTTGCTGCGCTGGCATGGAGGCAGGGAGATGATCGAGCGGCTCCATGAGGGGATCTTGCTCTGGCGGAAGCGCAGCCATGGCGGCGACGGTGTGGGCGGCCGCCTCGGCTGACTGGCGCGGCTGGGTGAAACCGCTGTCCAGGCCACGCTGCATGTTCGCAGTTTCAGTGGCGTAGTAGGCAGGTAATGCTCGAAGACGCGAGAGCCAGGCTTGCACTTCGGCTTCGTCGTGGGGGCGCGTCGCCTCCGCGGCGTAGGTGGGTGCGACGAAAAACCCCTCGTCGCTGGTGAACGGAATGCGCTCCTCACCGAACTTTTCGCCGGCGACATCGGTGTCGATGCGCCAGACGAGAAGATCGCGGTTTAGCGCGTCCTCCCCGGTGAGGGCATCGGCCGGTATTGCACGGAGACGATCCAGCACGTCGCGCAGGCCCGCGAAATGCGCGGCAAGCGTGGCCGGGCTATCGTCCGGCCAGCGGGCGGCGGCGGCGAGATCGCCCCGCTGGCCGGCACTGACGGGATCGGCCTGCTTCAGAAGAATATCGTAGTCGGCTAGGATCTTTTGCAGAGGTGGTGCGGCCGTGGCGCCGGTGGCGTACAGAAGGGCGGCTGCTTGAGCGGCGGCTTTCAGGCGTTTGGTCATGGCGCCTTTTGATAGGATTTTAGGAGGGAAGGAAGGACTTCTTTTTTGAAAAAAAAAGCAAAAAACTTTTGCACTGTGGGGCCGGGCTCGTGACTATCGTTCCGCGCAAATTCGCAGAAGCTCCTCACCTTTCGACAGGCGGTTGGTTCGTGCGGCCAAGCGAGATGGCTGCGTTCCGGTGGTGCTGCCGTGACCAGAGGCGGCGGGTGCGAGACACAACATAATACGCTTTGACAACGTAAGGCGTGATGGGTAACGGTACCGTGATGGATAGCCGGACCGGCGAGACAGTATCGAAGACACTCTGGCGCGTCGGGCAATCGCTGAGTTCACTACGGCAGACGGCAGAGCGATTGGAAAATAGCTGGGGCGATCTCGCCAGAAGCCAGGATTTGTTGGCGGCCCTTGAGACGAGGACTGCACACGGTGGGTTGGCCGCTTGTCTGACAGCCAGGCCCAAAGGCTAGAGCCCGGCGCTTCCGCCGTACGCGAGATTCAGACGTTGAAGCGAAATAGCAGTACGTCGCCGTCTTTAACGACGTAGTCGCGGCCTTCGACGCGCATGCGGCCAGCTTCCTTGGCACCTTGTTCGCCGTTGCCGGCGACGAAATCGTCGTAAGCGATCGTTTCGCAGGCGATGAAGCCGCGTTCGAAATCATTATGGATGACGGCGGCGGCCTGCGGGGCCTTGGTGCCTTTGGTGATGGTCCAGGCACGGGTTTCCTTGGGTCCGACCGTGAAATAGGTGACGAGGCCGAGCAGGCCGTAGCCGGCGCTGATGACGCGGTCGAGGCCGCTGTCGGAGAGGCCGAGGCCGGAGAGGAATTCGGTGCGGTCGGCTTCGTCCAGCGTGCTGACTTCGGCTTCGATGGCGGCGGAGACGACGACGCAGGCGGCACCTTCGGCGCGGGCCAGCGCGGCCACGCGTTCGGACTGGGCGTTGCCTGTGGCAGCCGCCGCTTCCTCGACGTTGCAAACATAGAGGACGGGCTTGCTCGTCATGAGCTGCAAGCGGCTGACAGCCAGCTCCTCGCCTGGCGGGATGGCGGTGCGGGCGGGTTTGCCTGCCTGTAGCGCCGTGATGATCGGCTCCATCAGGGCAACCTGAGCGGCTGCTTCGCGGTCGTTACCCTTGGCTTTTTTCTGCAAGGGCACGATGCGCTTCTCGAGGCTGTCGAGGTCGGCGAGCATGAGCTCGGTTTCGATCGTTTCGGCATCGCGTATGGGGTCGATGCTGCCTTCGACGTGGGTGACGTCGGGGTCTTCGAAGCAGCGGAGAACGTGGATGATGGCGTCCACTTCGCGGATGTTGCCAAGGAATTTATTGCCAAGGCCCTCTCCCCGGCTGGCGCCGCGGACGAGGCCCGCAATGTCCACGAATTCGAGGCTGGTGGGGACGATCTTGATGGATTTGCCTATGGCGGCGAGCGTGTTCAGGCGCGGGTCGGGAACGGCGACGCGGCCGACGTTCGGCTCGATGGTGCAAAACGGGTAGTTCGCGGCTTGCGCGGCGGCAGTGGCGGTGAGGGCGTTGAACAGGGTCGATTTGCCGACGTTCGGCAGGCCGACGATGCCGCAGTTGAAACCCATCTATTTGTCCTCACACAGGAATGCGACGCGCGACATGAATTGTTCCGGCTGGCCGGCGGCCAGGAGGGGTGCTGCGTCCGCAGTGGCGTCGAGCAAAGTGTCGAGCCAGTCGCGGTCGGCCTTGGCGAAGTCACCGAGGACCCAGCCCAGCACGCGCTCCTTGCTGCCGGGGTGGCCGATGCCGAGGCGGACGCGCCAGTAGTCCGGGGAGCCCAGCATGCGGTCCATGCTGCGCAGGCCGTTGTGGCCGGCCGCGCCGCCGCCTTTTTTCACGCGAACCTTGCCGGGAATGAGGTCGAGCTCGTCGTGGAAGGCGGTGATGGACTCAGGCGGGAGCTTAAAGAAGGCGGCGGCCGGTTGAACGCTTTCGCCCGAGCCGTTCATGTAGGTGAGCGGTTTGAGGGCGATGATTTTCTCGCCACCCAGGGTGCCTTCGGCCACCAGGCCGCGGAAGCGCTGACGCCATGGCGTAAAATTGTGACGTGTAGCGATGCGGTCGATGGCCATGAAGCCGATGTTATGGCGCTGCTTAGCCATGTTCGGCTCGGGGTTTCCTAGGCCTACCCAGAGGTGCATTTCTTGGGCCTTGTCGAAGGAAAGCCGGGGCTCTGCCCCTGGACCTGCTGGGGGCTCGTCGCCAGACCCCATGTCGTGTTTCGAGCCTGGTTCAGCGGCAAGCCATGATCGCAAATGACATCACGGGCGTCGCCTACTTTAGGCCGGCCCAAGAGCGGGGGTCTGGGGCCTCTAGGCCCCAGCAGGGTCCAGGGGCAGAGCCCCTGGTTCCTACTTCTTCTTGGCAGCAGGCGTCGCGGGAGCAGCCTTGGCGGGCGCCTTGGTTCCCTTGGCAGGAGCCGCAGCCGCAGGGGCGGCCGCACCAGGCTCGGCTGCCACTTCCTGCGCCTTGGTGGGCGGGGCGATGGTGGCGACGACGAAGTCGCGCTCGACGATGGTGGGGCGCACGTCGCCGGTGCCCTTGAGATCGTGCCAGCGAATGTTGTCGGCGATGTCCAGCGCGCCGAGGTCCACTTCGAAGAACGCCGGGACGTTCTCAGGATCGGCGAAGACTTCGACCGTGTGGCGGACGACGTTGAGCACGCCGCCTTTCTTGAGGCCGGGGCTGGTGGCTTCGTTGATGTAGTGAACCGCGACGGAAACGCGGATCTTCTCGCCTTCTGCAAGGCGCTGAAAGTCCACGTGCTCGGCGACGTCGGTCACCGGGTGGAATTGCACGTCGCGCATAAGGGCGCGCGTGCTGGTGCCGTCCACCTTCACGTCGAACAGGCGGGAGCGCCAGCCGCCCTTCTGCAGCTCGCGCAGAATGGCGCGCGGCTCGAGGGAGATCAGGGTCGGTTCTTGTTTTGCACCGTAGATAACTGCAGGCACCTTGCCTGCACGCCGGGTCGCACGCGCCGCCCCCTTACCGGCTCGCGCACGCGCCTCGGCCTCGATCGTCACGAAATTGGCCATGGGAATGCTCCAACGAGAAACGCCGGCCTCCAGGGGTGCCGGCGAAGGGGCGCGCTTTAGCGGAGTTTGGGGGGCTGGGCAAGATGTTGCGGCTTGTCGCCGCCGTCATCGGCTGATGCGAAGCGGGGCAGGTTTATACCCGCAAACGCTCTGTCCAAGCGGCAGGATGGGTGCCAAGCCCGGATCGTTTGGGAAATCGGCACTTCCGTTCCCTTCTGTGTCCGCCGGCTTTGGCCCACTCCTGCCAGGAGGCTCAGCCCAACCATTTTAGAAGCGCCACCGCAGCGCCGAAGAGTGCCGCTGTCGCGCCTACGCTGGTGGCAACCAGCGTGATGGGCGCGTAGCGGACATCCTGAGCGCGCTTGATGGTGTCAAATGCGTTCAGGATGACGTCGGCCTGAAGCTGCCTTATCCGGGCGTCCTGCTCGCGCAGGTCACATTCGGCGGCGTCGCTCATGGGCCAAGTCCCTCATCGGGGTTTCAGCCTACCATATGATCACGCGGTCCTTGGGATCGCGGTAAAGCTTGTCGCCAGGCTTGGGATTCCAGGCCTCATACCAGCCTTCGACGTTGGGCATAGGGCCGTTCACCCGGGCGATCGGGGGAGAGTGTGGGTCCACGACCAGGCGCTGGCGTTCGGCGTCTGGGCGGAGCTTGGCGCGCCAGACCTGAGCCCAGCCGAGGAAGACGCGCTGGTCGCCGGTGAGGCCGTCGATGACGGGCGCGGGTTTGCCGTGCAGGGAGGCGCGGTAGGCGGTGATTGCCAGGGTCAGGCCGCCCAGGTCGGCGATGTTCTCGCCCATGGTCAGCTCGGGGTTGATGTGGGCGCCGGGAAGAATGTCCATGGCCGCGAACTGGGCACCGTATTTCTTGGCACGTTCGTCGAAGCGCTTGGCATCCTCTGGGGTCCACCAGTCGTGCAGGCGGCCGAGGGCGTCGAACTTGCGGCCTTCGTCGTCAAAGCCGTGGGTCATCTCATGGCCGATGACGCCGCCTATGGCGCCGTAGTTGATGGCTGGGTCCGCGTCCTTGTTGAAGAACGGCGGCTGCAGGATTGCGGCCGGAAACACCACTTCGTTGAAAGTTGGCTGGTTGTAGGCGTTCACCGTCTGCGGGGTCATGTCCCACTCGTCGCGGTCAACCTTGTGGCCAAGATGGCCGAGCCAGTATTTCCACTCGTAAGCAGTGCCGTGCTCGACGTCGCCGTAGAGGTCGGCCGAGCTGATCGACATGGACGAGTAGTCCCGCCATTTCTTCGGGTAACCGATCTGGAAGTCGAAGGCGGCGAGTTTCTCAAGGGCCTTCTGTTTCGTCGGCGGGGTCATCCACTCGTTGTGCTCGAGGCGGTCGTGGAAGGCGTCGCGCAGGTCGTGGGTGAGCGCCTCCATCTTGGCGCGCGCATCCGGCGGGTAGAAGCGCTTGACGTATTCCTGGCCGACTGCCTCGCCAATCGCGCCCTCGACGGTGGCGACCGCGCGCTTCCAGCGCGGCTTCTCCTGCGGCTGGCCCTGCAGCTCATGGTTCATGAAGTCGAAGTTGGTGGTGACGAAGTCGCGGGAGAGGACGGGGGCCGCATTCATCGCGAGGTGGAAGGCGGCCCAATCCTTCAGCGTATCGACCGGGGTTTGCCCGGCGAGAGCGGCGATCTTGATGATGGCGCTCTTCTCGTTGAGGATCACGCCTTCCGGTGCGCCGAGGCCGGCGGCCTGGAAGCAGGCGGCCCAATCAAAGCCGGGCACCTGCGACTTCAGCTCGGCGAAGGTCATCGGGTTGTAGGTCTTGTCCGGATCGCGATCTTCGGCGCGGGACCAGCTGATTTCGGCGATCTTCTGCTCGAAGGCGAGGATTTTGGCAGCGCTGCCAGACGGGTCGGGCCACCCGGCGAGGGTGAGCATCTTGGTCACGAAGGCGCCGTACTTGGCTTTCTTGTCGGCGAACTGAGCGGTCAAGTAATAGTCGCGATCGGGCAAGCCGAGGCCAGACTGGGCGATGTTGATGGCGTATTTAGTCGGGTCTTTAGCGTCCGGCTGGATGGCGATGGCGAACAGCGAACCCTGGAAGCTGGTTTGCGCCTTGCCTTGGAGGGTGGCGAAATCGGCCAGCGTCTTGACCGCGGCGATGTCGGCGAGTTCGGGCGCGAGGGGCTTGGCGCCGAGCTTCTCGATCGCGTCTTCGTCCATGAAGGCATGGTAGAGCGCGCCGGCCTTGCCTAAGCCGTCCGAGGGATTTTCCGCGACGTGGGCGGATGCCTGGTCGAGGATCTCGTGGACGCGCTTTTCGGAGAGGTCGGCGAGAACGATAAAGGCGCCGAAATTGGTGCGGTCCGGCGGGATGACGATGTTCTTCACCGCGGTTCCGTTGGCGTAGCCGAAGAAATTATCCCCCGGCTTGATCGCGGTGTCTCGGCCTGCGAGGTCGAAGCCCCAAGGGGCGTAGCTCGGAATGGGGTTTTCAGGCGTAGTGGTTTCGGCTGCGTGGGCGGCTGACAGGGCGGCGAGGGCGACGCCACAGGCCAGGGTGAGCTTTCTCATGCCACATTCCTCAAATCGATTGGCGGCAGCCTCACGAGATGAGCGGGTTAGTCAAGGCCGGAAGGTGATCATGAAGGAAGGGTAAGAAGCAAAAAACATTTGGACCCAAAGGCCGCGAAATACCTCAAGTGCAGACCCAAGTGGCAAGAAGTTTTTTGCTTCTTTTTTTCAAAGAAGAAGTCCTTCCTGCCACTTGGCTTAATCATCAGTCGGCCGCCAGAGCCATAGTCTTACGCGCCTGAACCTTGGTCACGTAATCCTCGGTCGCGGCAGCCACCTGCTCGGCATGGTTGGCAAACACGTGGTCGGCGCCTGCAAAGATGCGATAATCGACGGTGACGCCCTTCTGGGTGTTCAGCTTGTCGACGAGCTTGCGCACGGAGGGCTCCGGGACAAGTTCGTCGGCATCGCCGTGGACCAGCAGGCCGCCGCAAGGACAAGGGGCCAGGAAGCCGAAGTCGTAGTGGCTTGCGGGTGGGGCGACGGAAATCCAGCCGGTGACTTCCGGACGGCGCATGAGAAGCTGCATGCCGACGAAAGCGCCAAAGGAATAGCCGGCAATCCACAGGCCGCCATGGCTGGGATTTACCATCTGCATCCAGTCAAGTGCAGCGGCTGCATCGCCGATTTCGCCGATACCGCCGTCGTAACGGCCCTGGCTACGGCCGACGCCACGGAAGTTGAAGCGCATGACCGAGAAGCCGAGCTTCTGGAAGGTCTGATACATCGTGTAGGTGATACGGTTGTTCATCGTGCCGCCGTGCAGCGGATGCGGATGCATGATGAGCGCGAGGGGTGCCGCGGTCTCCTTGCTGTGGTGGTAGCGGCCTTCGAGCCGGCCATCCGGGCCGGCGAACATCACCTCGGGCATCGTTCTTCGTTCTTTCTGGCGGCGCGCCCGGGCATGGCGCGCTCGAAATGCAATGGTTAGGCGTCCTTGCGTGCTATGCCGCGCATTCGGTCCGGACGCCGAGGGTGAAGAGTATGGGAATGCAGACGATCGGTTCCACCGGGGCCTGTCATCCTCCGCCTGCCGTAAGACACTCTTAAAGTCGGCTTGGGCTACGCCATCTCTCAAGCGCGCCGTGGGCAGGCTTACCGTGTGTTCCGATAGATATAGGCAGGAGTGTGGGCGCGATAACACTACAATCGTCACATAGCGTGCATGTTTCTGCGGCAAGGCGGGTTTTCTCGTGATTTATCTCGATGCAAATGCGACTGAACCGCTAATGCCGGCGGCGCGGGATGCAGCATTGGCTGCAATGGCACTCACCGGTAACCCGTCCAGCGTGCATCAGGCGGGGCGGGAAGCACGTAAAGTTTTAGAAGATGCACGCCGAACTATTGCGGAAGTAGTGGGCGGCGATGCGGACGGGCTTGTGTTCACATCTGGCGGAACTGAAGCCAATGCGTTGGCAATTTCGGGGCTGAGAAGCGGCCGGCGCGTGTTGTGCGGCGCGACCGAACATGCAGCAGTACTCGAAGCGGATCCTGGTGGCACGCGCATCCCCGTGGATGGGAATGGCGTCGTCGATCTGCAGGCTCTGGAAACGATGCTCGGTCAGGGTTCGGCACTCGTCTGCGTCATGCTCGCGAATAACGAGACAGGGGTCGTGGCGCCTATCGTGGAGATCGCCGCCATCTGCAGACGGCATGGCGCGCTGCTGCATGTCGATGCGGTGCAAGCGGCGGGCCGCATGCCTGTCGATCTCAAGGCGCTTGGTGCAGACAGCATGGCGGTATCTGGGCACAAGACCGGCGGCCCTAAGGGGTCGGGTGCGCTTCTGCTGGCCCAGGGGCGGGACGTGTCGGCGGCGCTGATCGCTGGCGGCGGGCAGGAGCGTGGGCGGCGTGGCGGGACGCCGGATTTGGCAGCCATTGCCGGGTTCGCGGCGGCACTCAAGGCCGCCAGGGAGGTCGTCGGCGTTTCGGAAATGCGTGACAGGGCCGAGGCTGCGGCGGTGAAGTGTGGCGCCATCGTCTGCGGTGGCGGAGAGCGGTTGCCGAACACGACCTGCGTCGCCCTGCCCGGCGTGCGGGCGGATACGCAGGTGATTGCGCTCGATCTTGCCGGCATCGCGGTGAGTGCTGGCGCTGCTTGCAGTTCGGGGAAGGTGGCGCGCAGCCATGTGCTGGATGCCATGGGGCTCGAGGCGCTGGCAGGCTGCGCCATTCGCGTGTCGCTGCCCTGGAACGTCAGCACGGCCGATGTCGAGGCGTTCACGGACGCCTACGTCGGGATGGCGGCTCGCCTTTCGGGCCGCGCAAGGGCGGCATGATCTATCTCGATAACCAGGCCACGACACAGTGCGATCCGCGCGTCGTGGACGACATGATGCCGTGGTTCGGCGAGCATTTCGGCAACCCGCATAGCGCCGAGCACGGGATGGGAAAGGATGCGGCCGCCGCGATCAAGGGGGCGCGGGCGCAGGTGGCGCGGCTGGTAGGAGCGGCGGCGAACGAAATCGTTTTCACCTCCGGCGCGACAGAGGCGAACAACCTGGCCATCAAGGGCGTGGCGCGGTTCGCTGGTGCGGGCGGACGGCGCCGGATCATCACCTTCGCCTCGGAACATAAATGCGTGCTGGAAAGCGTACGCGACCTGGCGGCCGAAGGGTTCGAGCCGGTGATCCTGCCTGTGCTCCAGGATGGCAGCGCGGATTTAACAACCTTGAAGGCGGCACTGCTTACGCCGACGCTGCTGGTGAGCGTCATGGCGGTGAACAACGAGACCGGCGTCATGCAGGATCTCGGCGCGATCTCCTCGCTCGTGCACGCGGCAGGCGCGCTGCTGCACAGCGACATTGCCCAGGCGGCCGGCAAGATCGCCATCGATGTCGAAAACCCACGGCTCGATCTCGCCTCGCTCAGCGGCCACAAGCTCTACGGCCCAAAAGGCGTGGGAGCGCTCTACGTCAGACGACGGCCGCGTGTGCGCCTAGCACCGCTGTTCTCAGGCGGCGGCCAGGAGCGCGGGATGCGGTCCGGCACCCTGCCCGCTCCCATCGTGATCGGCTTCGGAGAGGCGTGCCGGATCGCGTCGGCGGAGCGCGTGGACGACGACGCCAGGATCGCCGGATTGGCAGACCGCCTGCTGGAAAAACTGCGCCACCTCGTGCCAGGCGTGCAGCGGAACGGTAAGACTGCACCTGGCGGCGTGCTCGCCGGCTGCCTCAGCTTGCGCTTTCCCCATACAACCGGTCTCGACTTGATCGAAGCCTGCCCATCGCTCTGCGTCTCCACCGGATCCGCCTGCACGTCGGCCGACGTGGCGCCAAGCCATGTGCTGACCGCCATGGGACTCACCCCAGAGGAGGCCGGGCGTACCTTGCGCATAGGTATCGGACGATTTACCTCGACCGCCGATATCGATGCAGCCGCAAATCTGCTCGCGGCCGCCTGCGAGCGGCTGACTGCCCAACCGCCGCTCATACCAGCCGAGGCCTGATCCCGTTATGCCCACCATGATCTTCGTCGAGCGCGACGGAACACGCAAAGAAGTGGACGCCCCGCTCGGACTCTCCGTACTCGAAGTCGCGCATAAACACGGCGTCGATATCGAAGGCGCCTGCGAAGGGTCGCTCGCCTGCTCGACCTGCCACGTCATCGTGGACCCAAGCTGGTACAGCCGCCTCGCCAAGGCGACAGAGGACGAGGAGGACATGCTCGATCTCGCGTTCGGCCTGCAGGCAACAAGCCGCCTCGGGTGCCAGATCGTGATGACGCCTGAGCTGGATGGCTTGGTGGTGAAGCTGCCTGCTGGGACGCGGAACGCTAGCGGCTAGCGGCCAGCGTCAGGCAAGTAAGGCAAGGCCAGGGGCTCTGCCCCTGGACCCCGCTGGGGCCTAGAGGCCCCAGACCCCCGTTCCTTTGGTTCGGGCTTATTTGGGCGAAGCCCTTTGCTTCATCGACTTAGTGGCTGCGCCGCTCGCCCAGGCACCTTCTCGGAAATGGGGTTTGGGGACGTGTCCCCAGCGGGGTCCAGGGGCAGAGCCCCTGGCCTTCGGTTTGCCTTAACCAGTCTGAGCCGAAGCCCCTCCGCCGGAAGGCCTCACAAGCAATAACAACACGACCGCAAGGCCGGCGGGCAAGGCGGCCCATGGGCTGGAGCGCAGGGCGAACCAGGTTGCGGTGGACCAGGCGCCGCTGAAGAAGAGGCCGACCACGTTCACCAGGCCGCCCCAGCCTTTCTGGCCGCGCCGCAGGTCGGTGCGCCGAATGGGGGCGGGGCGCCAGAGGCCGAGCATGAGGTTGCAGAGGACGACGCCGAGCAGGCCTGCGACCATGGCCGGCACGGCGGTTGGCATGACCAATGCGAGGCAGAGGACGGGGACGTACATGACCGCGGCGACACCTATGCCGGCGGCGGCGAGCTTGGTGCGCAGGACCAGGCCGGTGGGGATGGGGGCGGTATCCACGAGTTCTCGGCCGTCGTCGCCGAGGACGCAGGCGGAGATGAAGAGGCGGGCGAGCTCGCCTGCGGTGAGGACGGGGGCTGCGGCGAGCGCGCGGTCGGATTGGTCGCCGCCGCCCCGCCAGAGGACCACGACCGCCGGCAGCAGATAGATCATGTAGTAGATGGAGAGGCCGGCAAGGCCTGGGAAGCGTCGGAGGAGGAGGAGGTCCCGCCTGAGAAGGGCTTCGCGTATGCCGGCGTGAAACGGTCGCATAGCGGCGTTTGGGTCTGCGGTGCGGCCCGGTTCGGGGGTCATAGCGGCGAGAGCGCCGCGGGCGAACCATTGCTGCAGACCCAGGCTGGCGAGTGCCGTCGCCGAGAGGCCGATGACGGCGAGGGCGCCGAGGCGCCAGCCGCCTTCCAGAAGGGCGCGGGCGGGCCACCAGCCGAGGCCGGTTGGCGCGGTGCCGTGCAGCGGCATGACGGCGACCCACAAAGCGTCGCGCGCTTGTGGCGAAAGAAGCGTTCGGGTTTGGCCGGTGAGGAAGGCGGAGGCGCCGATGATCGTGGCGGCGCCGTTTGCGACCGAGCGTGTGCGCTTGGTTCCGAGCACGCGCAGCAGCGAGAAGGTGAGACCGAAGCCGACTGCGGTAGCGACCAGCGCCATCGAGGCGACGACAGGATAAACGCGCCAGGCGCCTGTGTGGCCGAGGAAGATCAGCCCGTTGGCGACAGGGGCGACGAGCAGCATCCAGTTGAAGACGACGCCGAAGGTGACCGAGATCAGGCGGACGGCGAGGATGCGCCGCGGCGGCAGGGGCGATGAGAGCAGCCAGCCGAGGTCGGCCTGTCCGTCGAGCACTTCGGTGGCGCGTTGCACGGCTTGCGCCATCATGAGTGCGGCGGTGAGCCCCAGGATGATGCCGACGGAGAGCAGCGGGTCGGTGATGTGCATGCGGTCGCCCATGCGCAGAAGCGACATGGCGAACAGCAGTCCCAGGGCTTGTATGGCGACGACGATGCCGGCGACGAGCCAGCGGCCGCCGGCGCGGCCAAGGATGGAGCCGCGCCATTGCAGGCGGAGCTCGTGCCAGGCGAGCCACGCCGTCGAGCCAGGGGGCAGGATCACGCCAGCATCCGCGTTTCGTCCAGGCGGGACTCGTCCACGAGCCTGAGGAAGACGTCCTCCAGGGTAGCGCCTGAGGCGGAGCCGGCGCGGCTGCGGAGTTCGTCCATGGTGCCAATGGCGAGCAGGCGGCCGGCGGTGATGATGCCGATGCGGCTGGCGAGGCGCTCTGCGACTTCGAGGATGTGGGTCGTCAGGACGATGGTGGCCCCCTCGGCCACGCGTGCCGTGAGGAGGTCCTTCAAGTCGCGGGCCGCGGAGGCGTCTAGGCCGGTGAGCGGTTCGTCGAGGATGAGCAGCCTGGGGTCGTGCAGCAGAGCGCCGGCGAGCACGGTCTTTTGCCGCATGCCGCGGGAAAAGCCGCCGCAGCGTTCGTCGCGGTGTGGCCAGAGGCCAAGGCGTTGCAGCAGCTCCTGGCCATAGGCTTGAGCGTGGGCCGGATCGACGCGCCAGAGGCCGGCGACGAATTCCAGATATTCCAGCGGGGTCAGCAGCTCGTAAAGCAGCGGCTCCTCAGGGAGCCAGGCGACCATCTGGCGTGCGTCCAGAGGCGCCTTGAACGCATCCACGCCGCAGATCTCGATGGAGCCGGCGTCCGGCCGGAGAAGCCCGGCGACCATGCGCAAGGTGGTGGTCTTGCCTGCACCGTTCGGGCCCAGGAGAGCGAAGAACTCGCCCTGATGAACAGTCAGGTCCAGCCCATCGACCGCCGTGCGTATGAAGCTTTTGCGTAAGCCCTGTATGCGCAGCGTGGGCACAGTCTCGGCGGCGGTTTGCTGCCGTTCCGGCATGGTCATGAGCACGGGGCTGGTGCGCCTTGGATCATCGGGTGAAATCCTGACTTGAATGCAACCATAAGATGTCTTGAATTGACCATAGGCCGGCTAGGCAAGGAGCAGGAAGATGTTCTTTTTGAAAAAAGAACCGAAAACTTTTTGCATTCTAAGGCTTGGCCTGGGACAAGCTCGGCCCCAACGCGCGCAAGTTTTTTGCTTCTCTTTTTTTCAAAAAAGAAGACCCTTACTTCGCTCGCGCAAACGTTACGCAACCCATCCACTGCCTTGTTTTCCCAAGCCGGAGAGGTTAACGCCAGCGCCTCAGCACATGAGGCGCGGGCTTGCTCGACGAATTCTTCAGCTGGTGGGGCCGGCAGTTGCTGGAGCTGGTGCCGGAGCGTCTGCGCCGCGACGCCGCGGGGAGCAATGCGACCGTCGCCGATGCGAGCGAACACGGTATCATCACGTTGACCAGCCGCCGGCGCGGCATCGAAGGCGACCGGCTTGGGCAGTTCCGCGCCGATCCCTCCGGTGTAGCGGCGATGCGTGCGGCGGTGGCGGGCCGGGCCACCGGCGAGCCGGTGCTTCTCCGGCTTTCGCGCCAGGCGGCGCTGGAACGCGATGTGGTTCTGCCGCTGGCGGCCGAGCGGGACCCCGAGCGGGTGCTCGGCTACGAGATGGAGCGGCTGACGCCGTTCACCGCCAACGAGGTGTTCTGGGATTACGCGGTGCGGCTACGCGACAAGGCGCGGGCGCGGCTGACGTTGCGGCTGACCATCGTGCCCCGGGTGAACGTGCAAGGCCTGATCGATCTGCTTACCGAGGCAGGGGGACGCCCCGACCGGCTTGAAGTGCTGACGGCTTCGGGCCCGCGGTCCATCAAGCTCGATCATGCGGACGAGAGAGGAACAGCGGGGTTTTGGCAGTCCGGGCCTTTTTCGGGACGGTCGAGGATGATCGTCGTCGGGGTATTGGCTTTGCTGGTGGTAGTCTCGCCGTTAATCCATCAGCAACTGGCCTTGGCATCCGCGCGGCAGCGGCTGGACAGGCTTTCGCCGCAGATGGCGCAGGTCGATGCACTGCGCCGGCGGATTTCCGGCCGGGGTGCCGGTGGCGATGCGGTAGCGGCGGAAACGCGGCGGCTGGGCGATACGCTCGAGGCGCTGGCGGCGGTGACCGAGATCCTGCCCAACGATAGTTACTTGACCGAATTTACGATGCGCGAGCGGAAGATGACGCTGTCTGGGCTGTCCGCGTCGGCGCCGAAGCTGATCAGCGGTCTGTCGGCCGATCCTCGCATTCGAAATCCGGCGTTCACGGCGCCGGTGACCCGCACCGAGCCGGTTCGTCTGGGCGGCGTTGGCGCTCCTGGCGCCGACACGCCGCAGCGCGACGTGTTCTCCATACGCGCGGAACTGGCGCCCTAGCGTGGCGGTCGTGCTGCCAGAGGGCCGACAGGGCCAGGCGCTCGCCGCGGGGCTTGCCGTCTTCGTCGTGTTCGCGGTGTGGCTGGGCGTGCTAGCGCCGCTGGCGGACTGGTTCGGCACGCGGGCGGACGAATTGGACTCGCTGCGGCTGCGGGCAGCGCGGGAGCAGGCGCTGGCGGAGTCGTTGCCTGCCATGCGGGCACAGGCACAGAGCGTGGCGGCCGCGCCGCAGCGCCAGGTTCTCGCAGGCAGCACCGATGCCATCGCAGGGGCGACCTTGCAGGAGCAGGTTCAGGGCATGGCTGCCGGCGTGAATGCGCAGCTGACAAGCATCGAGACGCTGCCCGGGCAACAGAACGGGGCGTACCGGCGCATCGGCGTCCGGGTCGAGCTCAGCGCGCAGCTTCCCGTGGTGGTCGAACTGCTGAAGGCGGTTGAGGAAGCGCAGCCTGGCATGCTGGTTGACGACATCCGGCTGACCGCAACGCCGGTCGGGCCGATGAACGCGCAACTGCCGATGGACTGCGCCTTCACGGTTTACGCGTTCCGGCTTGGCACTGCGCGTGATGATACCAGCGAAGCGACGCCTGCCGGGGCTGGGCCATGAGGCGGGTTCAGGAGCAGGCGCTGCTCGGTGCCATGGCCTTTCTGATGGTGCTGCTCGTCGTGGAATGGTTGCCAGGCGAGACGCCCGTGCCGCCCCCGGCAGCACCCGCGCGCGTGGCGAGCGGACCGCAGACGGCCGCGCGCATGGCGGCGCGCGATACCGAAGCGTGGGTTTCCACCATCCTGGCGCGGCCGCTCTTCAGCGTGAGCCGCAAGCCGCCGAAAGCGGCGGCCGCCAAGGCCTCCGCCTCGGGACCGGGTGTGCCGCGGCTGTCAGGCATCATGATCTTCGCAGGGGTGAAGCGCGCCATTTTCGCGCCGGAGGGCGGCGGCAAGCCGCTGGTCCTGGAGGAGGGGGCGAGCCTGGACGACACCTCCATACGCACGATCCAGCCTGGCCAGGTGATCCTGGCGAGCGGCGAAGTGCTGCATCCTGCCTATGACAAGAACCGGGTGCCCGGGACGCCGGCGTTCGTGCCGCCCGACTTGCCGCGGCCTGGCTTCGCTCCTGGCGGGCCCGGCTTCAATCCGGCTTTTAATCCGGGCTTCAATCCGGCCTTTCCGGGCGGCGCCAACCCTGCCGTTCAGCAGCCGGGCGCTGCCGCTGACCTGAACGATACTGCACCGGCGCCCGGGCCGCCGCCCTTTCGCGGCCTGCCGCAACGTAGAGAGTGACGCGTATGATCAGCCCGCCTTCCAACATCCAGGGCGGCATCCGCCGCGGCAGATCCGTGGGCGGGGCGCGCGTGGTGCTGCTTGCCTGCACGGCGCTGGCGGCGTTCGGCTGCACGCCGAGCCGGCAGCAGCCGCCTGAGTTCATTCCGCCTTTGCCGAAGGCGTCGCACGATGCGGGGATCGCGACGCCCCGGGTGAGCGGCAGCATTGCCGGCAACCCGGCAGAACCGCAGGTGGCGGCGAGCATGTCGCAGGGTGTGGTGGTCTCGACCAGCGTTCCGGCCGGCGCTGGGGGTGCAGGCAGCGTGACGCTGGATTTCGCCGACACGGACATACGCGAGGTGGCGGCGCAGATCCTCGGCAATACGCTGCATGTGAATTACACGATCGATCCGGCGGTGCATGGCACGGCGACTTTGCGCACGGTGACACCGCTGGCGAATTCGCAGCTGGTACCGGTTCTGCAGTCGTTGCTGGCGCAGAACGGCGCGACATTGGTGCAATCGGCCGGTGTTTATCGCGTTCTGCCGACCGCGGCGGCAAACGGTATCGCCGGCGGGGTTGGTACTGCGGGCGGACTGATGGTGCCGCTGCGTTTTGCGTCGGCCGAGGACCTGGCCAAGGTGCTGCAGCCCTACGCACAGGGGGGCTCGCGCGTGGTCGCGGTGCCGACGGCGAACGCCTTGGTGATTTCGGGAGAGCCGGCACAGCGGGACGCGCTTGAGGCGCTGGTTCGTGCGTTCGACATCAACGAGTTGGCGGGACAATCCTACGCGCTCCTGCCCGTGCGCGATGGCGATGCGGCGGATTTCGCGACGGCGTTGAGCCAGGCGTTCCGCGCGCAGCAGGGCGGGCAACTTGCCAGCCAGATCAAGGTGATTCCGCTTGCGCGCGTGAATGCGGTGCTGATCGTCGCCAACCAGCCGGAGTATCTGCAGCAGGCGCGGCGTGTTTATGCGGTCGTCGAGCGCGGCATGCACCAGACGACGCGCACATGGCACGTCTATTACGTGCAGAACAGCACGGCCAACGACATCGGCTACATCCTTCAGCAGGCGTTCACGCCGAACAACGTGACGGCGCAGCCGACCGCGCGCGGTCAGGGTCTGCAGACGAGCGGCGCCGGCGGCGTGAATGGCATTGCGGGGCTCGGCGGCAGCAACAATGGGAGCAGCGGTAGCAGCAGCAGCGGCGGCCTTGGCAGCAGTGGATCGACCGGTTCGACCGGCGGCCTGGGAAGCAGCAGCGGGCTGGGCGGCAGCAGCACCGGCGGCCTGGGGTCGTCCAGCGGGACGACGGGAACGGGCGGCCAGGGTACGCCGACGACACCTGGCGGCGGCAGCGGCGGCGCCAGCGCCCTGCTCGGCGGGTTGTCGAACAGCGGCGGGAGCGGCAGCGGCAATACCGACCCGAACGCCATGCGCATCATCCCGAACCCAGAGAACAACGCCATCCTTGTCTACGCGACAGGCGAGGAGGAGCAGACGATCGAGGCGATGCTGCACAAGATCGACATCCTGCCGTTGCAGGTGCGCATCGACGCGGTAATTGCGGAAGTGACGCTGAACGATACCTTGCAATATGGCACACAGTTTTTCTTCGATCATCGTGCGCTGAGCAGCGGCCTGACCACTGTCGCCACCACCACGGCGCAGAACCTTGCCTTGCCTGGCAGCGGACTGACCGGATTCGTGTTCAGCGCGGCCGGCAAGGACGGCGACTTCGTGCTGCAGGCGCTGCAGAACATCACGACGGTGAAGGTGCTGTCGTCGCCGGACCTTCTGGTGCTGGACAACGAGACGGCCGCCCTCTCCGTCGGCAATCTCGTTCCCTACCAGACAGGCAGCCTGACGGCCGCGGCCGGCACGGGGCTCGCCACGTCGACGTCGGTGGATTACCGCCAGACAGGCGTGATCACGCAGGTGACGCCGCGCGTGAACAGCGGCGGCCTGGTGACGCTGGACATCGCGCAGGAAGTGAGCGGCATCGCATCAGGCTCGAGCACTACAGGAACATCCGGCTCCACGATCAATTCGCCTACTTTTACCGAACGCGCGGTGAAAAGCCGCGTGGTGGTGCAGGACGGGCAGACGATCGGGCTTGCCGGCCTGATCACCGACAATGATTCGCGCGCCAACAACGGCATTCCGTTCCTCAAGGACATTCCGCTGCTGAACCTGATCACCAGCCAGCAGAACAATACGCGGACGCGAACCGAATTGCTGATCCTGCTGACGCCGCATGTTCTGCGCGACCAGCGCGATGCGCGTGCGCTGACCGAAGATCTGCGTGAGGAATTACCCCGGGCGGCAGTGATGCCCTACGAGCTGCAGCATCAGCCTGCCAGCGGGTCTGATGATCCGGCTCGTAATCTTCGCAAGGGCTTGGGGAGCGAGTAGGGTGAAGTAAGACATCTTCTTTTTTGAAAAAAAGAAGCAAAAAACTTTTTCGAGTTTGGGCGGGGCCATAGGCAGCTGCGTTACAGTTTGTAAGCGTGGTGCGCTTAAGCTGTTGCTCTGTGGCGGCTTCACGGACGGTTGATTGTTGCACTGCCTGTCGGCGGCGGAGTCATCGCGGCTATGATCGCGGGTCCGCGAAGACGGACGTTGCTTGCAACGACAACAATCATGGGAACGTCATCATGCAATCCAGAAAAGCTTGGATGCTCGGCACGACCGCGTCCGCGGTGTGGCTGACCGGTCTGCTTGCCGCATCGCCCGCCTCGGCGAAGGTCACGCACATCATTATCGACTCGGACGTGCCGGCGTTCGCCGGCGCGGCGATCGGCTCTGCCGGGACTTACGATCTCGTGTCGGGACGGGTTTTCGGCGAGCTCGATCCCACCGATCCGCACAACGAAATCATCCAGGACATCACACTGGCCGGCAAGAATGCGAACGGCAAGGTTCCCTATATCGCCACGTTCCAGATCGCCAAGCCGACGAACATGAGCCTGGCCACAGGCCTGATGTTCTACGAAGTGGCCAACCGCGGCAGCAGCGCCATCCCTGGGGCGTCGTCAATCGTTCCTGGCGCCGTCTATCTGCAGAGCGGCTGGCAGGGTGATCTGCTGGCGCATTGCAGCACGGCTTATCCGTGCACGCCGCTGACGGCGCCTTATACGGGCACGAACCAGGTCATCCAGGTTCCAGTGGCGCATAATCCAGACGGATCGACGATTACCGGGCCGGTGTATGGGCATATCGCGAATGCCAGCGGCAATACGGCGCAACTCGTCATCTATACGCAGCCGGTGCCCTACCAGCCGGTAAGCCTCGATACATCGCCGACGATCACGCCGTTCTGGAGCTTGCGCAAGCAGTCCATCACCGGCGTGGATGGGCCGAAGACACCTGTGCCCTTCAACGCCTGGCGTTGGGCGGATTGTTCGACAGTGCCTTTCCCAGGCACGCCCGATCCGACGCATATCTGTCTGAAGAACGGGTTCGACCCCGCGCTGCTCTACGAAATGGTGTTCACCGCCAAGGATCCTTTGGTTCTCGGCGTCGGCTATGCGGCCTCGCGCGATATCATCTCGTTCTTTCACCACAATGCGGCCGATGGACAAGGGACGGCAAATCCTATTGCAGGAACTGTGAAGAAGGTGATCAGCGTCGGCGTTTCGCAATCAGGATCGTTCATCCGCTCCAGCATCCATCTCGGCTTCAATGCGGACGAGCAGGGGCGCCGGGTGGTCGATGGGGCGTGGCCGCAGATCGATGGCCGGCAGCTTTACATGAACGTGCGCTTCGCCTTGCCGGACGTGATCACCAATTTGTACATGATGTCGGACGAAGCGCCGGTCTGGTGGGCGGACTATCCCGACCCCGACCGCAATCATCCGCCTGCCGGCATGCTCGACCGCTGCACGGCGACGAACACCTGCCCCGAGATCATGGAGACGTTCGGCTCGCTGGAGTTCTATGACGAGAAGATGTCGCCTGACCTGATCGGCATGACGGCGAAGTCGGACATTCCGCTGCCGGCGAATGTGCATCGCTACTACTTCCCATCAACGACACATGGCGGCGGCTCTGGCGGCTTCACCTATGTCGCCAATCCTCCGCCATCGGGCAGCTGCGTATTTCCAGCCAACCCCAATCCGGAGTCCTACACGGCGTCTGCGCTGCAGGATGCCTTCGTCGCGTATGTGACGCAGGGAACGCCGATGCCAGCGAGCAGCTATCCGACGCTGGCGGCCGGACAGCTCGTGCCTGCGACGCAAAAGGCGGAGGGGTTCCCGGACATTCCCGGCTATCCGTTCTATGGCGACCGGATCAACCATCCGGAGAAGTTCGATTTCGGCAACAAGATCGATTACTTCGACCAGACCGGCATCATTACGAACCAGCCGCCGATCGTCGATCGCGTGTTGCCGGCTTACGCGCCCGTGGTGAATGCAGACGGCAACGAAACGGTAGGCGTGCCGTCGGTTCTGCTGCAGGCGCCGCTGGCCACCTACACCGGCTGGAACATCTATGCCGCGGGCATCTACAAGGGACAGCAATGCAGCCTCTCCGCGTCCTCCTGGCCGTTCGACGAGACGAAAGCGGAGCGGGTGGCGGCGCATGATCCGAGGCGTTCGGTAGAGGAGCGCTACGGCACGCACGCTGGCTACGTGTGCGTGGTGACCAAGGCCGCCAACCGCAGCGTAAAGGAGCGTCTCTTGCGTGCGGCTGACGCGACGACGCTGATTGGTCAGGCCGAGGCAGGCAATGTGCTGACGGACATCACGCCAACGGCCGCCGACCAGGCCCAGGCGGATAAGCTCTGCGGCACCGCGCAGTAATCGCGAAGCTTGCTGATCGGGTGTCCGAGAATTCGCTAGGGCGAGTCAGCTGGCGTGCGTTTTGAGAACCGGAGCGGAGCCGGCCTCTATGGCCGGTGAGCACCGGAAGCGCAGAAACGCAGGTCAGATGGCCGCTCTAGTAGAATTCATGCCCCTAATTGCAGATGCTGTCGCCTTCGCCCGGCTCCGTCCCTTTTCCTGTCGGGCCAGCGGAGCAGAGGTCGTAGTCGCGGTTGGTGCGGTTGGAGGGGCTGCGGTAGATCCAGGGGTGGGCCCAAGGGTCCTTCGGCGAGTTCTCGCCCTTGAGATAGGGGCCATTCCAGTTCTCGACGTCGGTCGGTTTGGTGACCAGGGCGGCGATGCCTTGCTCGGTCGTCGGGTAGCCGCCGATGTCGAGCTTGTAGAGGTCGAGCACCGAGCCCAGGCGCTCGATCTGCTGCTTGGCGACCGAGATCTTGGCGCCGCCGAGCTGGCGTAGGGCGGCAGGCGCCACGAAGGCGACGAGAAGGCCCAGGATGGCGATCACCACCAGCAACTCGAGCAAGGTGAAGCCGCTGTCTGGGCGTGCACGCGCCGGTCTAGCAGGCTGCATGGACTTGAGGATCACGGCAGGGCTCCTGTTCAGGCCTGGTTACTGTCTTCAGGGGCGTCTTGTGCGGCCAATCGGCGGCTGGCTCAAGCGGCGGCTTTTCTCAAGCGCGCCGCTGTGCTTCATGTCGGCCATGGCCGTGCCCTATCTCGCGTGCATGCTCGCGACCGCGCATTTCTACGCGCTGCCGCCGCGCGTGCTGCCGACCATCCAGGCGGTCGAAGGCGGCAAGCCGGGCATCGTGCACGCCAATACGGACGGCTCGGCCGACCTCGGGCTCATGCAGATCAATACCATCTGGCTGCGGCCCATCGCGCAAGTCACGCGGCAAACGCCGGCGGTGGTGGCGCGCCGCCTGATCGTCGATCCCTGCTTCTCCATCGCGGCGGCAGGAGCGATCCTGAAGTCTTACCTCGCCGAGACACATGGCCAATTGCTGCCTGCCATCGGGGATTATCACTCGCATACGCCGCCCCTGAACCTCTGGTATCAGGCGCAGGTCATGGAACGGGCCGCGGCCCTGTTTGGGCCAGGATAGAAGCAGGCAAGGTGTTCTTTTTTGAAAAAAAGAACCAAAAAACTTTTGCATTGTGGGGCCGAGATCTCGACGCAGACGCAGCCTCACGTTCGAAACGTTTTTTGGTTCTTTTTTACAAAAAAGAACTGCTTGTTTCCCTACGTCAGATGAGTCAGCGCCAAATACTCAGCGCTTTGCATCTCTTCCAGCCGAGAGGCCGTACGTTCGAAAGCGCCAGCGCCTTCGCCCGAACGGTAGAGCTGGTCGGGCGGGGCGCCAGCGGAGGCGACGAGTTTCACGCGGTGTTCGTAGAGCGCGTCCACGAGGACGATGAAGCGGCGGGCTTCGTCGAAATTGTCGGGCGAGAGGCGAGGGATGGCATCGAGCACGAGGGCGTGGAAGTGGGTGGCAATGGCGAGGTAGTCGCCGGCGCCGAGTGGCTGGCCGCAGAGGGCATCGAATTCGAAGCGGGCGACACCTTCCGCGGCGACGGGCACAGCGAGGCGGCGGCCTTGCACCATGAGGGTGGTGGGACGCGGGGTGGCGCCGGCGGTGAGCTGGAAGAAGGCGTTGTCGAGAGCGCGTTCGGCGCGGCCGTCGGCTGGGACGTGCCAGGTGGTCATGCGGCGGAGGCGGGCGCGGCGATAGTCGCGTTCGCCATCGAGGACGAGCACGTCGAGCGATTGTTTCAGGAGGTCGATGAAGGGGAGGAAGGCGTCGCGGCCTGGCTGGCCCCGGAAGAGGTCGTTGGGCGCGGTGTTGGAGGTGGCGACGATGACGATGCCGCGCTCGAACAGGGCCTGGAAGAGGCGGCCGAGTATCATGGCGTCGGCGATGTCGTTGACCTGGAACTCGTCGAAGCAGAGCAGGGCGGCTTCGGCGGCGATGCGGTCGGCGAGCGGGGGGATGGGATCGTCGCCTTCCGGGTTCGCCGCCTTCCAGGCGTGAATGCTGCGGTGGGTCTCCTGCATGAAGGCGTGGAAGTGGATGCGGCGTTTGCGTGCGACGTCGGCGTGCTCGAAGAAAAGGTCCATGAGCATGGATTTCCCGCGGCCGACGTCGCCGACGAGATAGAGGCCGCTGCCGGCTTCGGTGGCTTCGACGACGGGGCGCCGCCGCCAGAGGCGGCTGATCCGTCCACCCGCAGGGCGCGCGGCAGGCGGGTCGTAGCCGCGAAGCTTGACCCATAAATCCTGGAGGCGTTCAGCCGCGAGCGCCTGGGAGCTGTCGGCTGCGAGAGCCCCTGCGGCCACCATGCCGCGATAGGCGACGAGCGGGCCTGCATCGTCCGGGGATTCGGGGTCTATTGGAGCGATTCCGATCTGCGAGGAGAGTAGGTCAGGCCTGTCCATGCTGCATTGCATCAAAGTTCGTTACGGCCATATAGCTCCCAGGCCCCTCTGACAAACGACGCTTGGGGCAAAACCCGTGTGCCAGAGGCTTGGGGTAATAGATCAACGGTTCGCGAGTGTGGCAATCCGGCGACGCACAAGGCCGTTCATCCACTCAGAAGTTGCTTAATGTTCGTTCCAGTCGCCGGAGAGTTCGCATGAAGACCGTCATCGCCGCCGCTGCCGCTACACTGGTATTCGCTTTTACGGCGCATGCTGGTGAAGTTGTAAGCACGCCGCGTGCCGACCGTCATCTCGCAACGACTTGCCCGGTGAGCAGCCATTGGCTCTCGCGTGTGTCCTATACTCATGGCGCCGAGACGAAATGCGCTCAATTCCTTGCCACTGGCAACGTGTTGCAGACTCGTCATTGGAACCACACCTGATCCTCTAGACGGGAGCTTGCCTGGCTGCCGGCAGGAGTGGCAGTGACAATCCATGAGCGACCTTCTCGACTATGACGCCCTCGCCCACGCAGACGTTGCGTCGTCCCCCTTTCCCCACATCGTCGTAAAGAATTTCCTGCCGCCTGGGCCACGCGCCCAGGTTTTCGACGATCTGCCGGTTGATCCGCGGGGCGGATCGTTTCCGCCCGAGGCGTTGCGCATGGGAGCGACAGCCAAGCAACTCATGAAGGAGTTGGAGGGACCAAAGCTCCGCGCCTCGATTGCGCAGAAGTTCGGGCTCGATCTCGACGATGCACCGTCCATGCTAACGGCGCGCGTGCATACCCGTGCCAAGGATGGCCAGATCCACCGCGATTCAGGCTCGAAGCGTGTTACCGCCCTGCTCTATCTGAACCCTGACCGCGAGGAGTTCTCGGCACAAGCCGGGTGCCTTCGGTTGCTTCGCAATGCGAACGATCTTGAAGATTACGAGGTGGAGGTTCCGCCTACACAGGGGACACTGCTGGTGTTTCCGAATACGCCGGAGTCGTGGCATGGGCATCGGCAATATGTCGGGCCGCGTTACTCGGTGCAGTTGAACTACATGACTAACGATTCCAAGGCTCGGTCTGAGTTGCGGCGGCATAAGCTGTCGGCTTTTATTAAGCGGATAATTTAAGGAAGAAGTTCTTTTTTGAAAAAAAGAACCAAAAAACTTTTACCCGTTTAGGCACAGCACTTCCGCAAGCCCGGCCCAAAGAATGCAAAAGTTTTTTGCTTCTTTTTTTCAAAAAAGAAGTGCTTTCTTTCCTTAGTAGTCAAAAGCTCCCAGAAAACTCGCCCAACTTTCCCGACACTTTCCCTGCAGTGCGTCGGGCAAAGCCGTGCGCCAGCGGCCGATTGAGGCTTTGGGTGATGTGCTGGTCGCGTGAGCCTGGAACAGAGCCGTCTGTGCGGCTTCGTCGGGTTCGCTGATGTCTGCATCGATGAACTGGGAAAGTGCTGCGAGGCTCGCGGCGCGTTGCATCATGAGATCTTCGTAGCGGAGGATGAGCACGTCGGCGCGGTTCTCGTCGCGTGAGGCGAGCAGGTCGTTGCAGGATTGCGTGATGGTGGCGAAGGCCTGGTCGGGGTCAGCCTGGAAAAATTCCTGGTAGGAGGCAAGGACGTCGCGCGGGTCGCGCACCAGGATGATTTCGCGGACGGGGTTGAAGATGCGGCGGGCGAAGCCCCGGGTTTGGCGGTGAATGTGGTTGGTTTTCTCGGCGAAGAGTCGGGCTTGGGGTTTGTGCTGGTTGATGGCCAGGCGGGCGTAATGTTCGGTGATGATCTGGTGGAAGGTGTCTGCCAGGGCGCAGGGAACGACGACGTCCGTGTAGGCGCGCCACGACGCTTCGCTTTGGAAGGCGCTTGCGTAGGGCTCGATGTTGAAGGGATTGCAACCGACGTGGAAGCGGTCGGAGGCGATGCGGTCGGGGTGGGTGGAGCGGTCGAGGTCACCCGGGCCGGTGAGGACGGCGTAGGTGTGGGCGTAGTAGGCGATGAGGCGCTGCTCGTAGGGGACGACTTCGGAGAGGGTGATGTCGGGCGAGCGGGCCAGGAGGCTCATGAGCCAGGTGCTGCCTGAGCGTCCCGGGGCGGTGACCAGGATGGGAGACAGGGTCGGGGCAAGCGCGGTTGAGGGAGCCGGGGCCTCGGCAGGGATGAGGTGTTCGCCGTTCGGCAGGAGTTCGAGGCCTGCGGCGGTGCGTATGGTGATGTGGTGCGGCTGGGACGGGTCGAGCATTTCGTCGAAGCGGTGGGTGAAGCCGTGGTTTGGGGTGGGAAAGCGGCTTTGGGTCACGAGGTCGGGGCGTGGATCGCCTGCAGCGATGCGGGCAGCGACGATGCCGTCCACTTCGATGATGATCGTGAGGGCGGCGTCCGGGCGGCGTTCCTCTGCGGCCCAACCGATGACCTGGTGGCGCGAGACATGGTCCAGGTGGCCGACGCGCATGGGTGTCCGGAGTTTGGTTATGCGCGGGATATTCACCTTTGGCGTGGTATCGCCAAGGGCTTGAGTTCGCTTGCATGCGCCGCAGGTCAGCCGGTATCTGGTGGCCATGAGCGACGCGAGCGAGCCCACGGAGCGTCCGCTGCCAGCCGATAGCATTCCTCGTTCCGCGCGGTTCCGGCCTGGGGGAGATGGGGCTCCCTTGCCGCCGATCCCGGATTTGGCGCCTGCACCACCCGTCTTGCGCTTTGCGGCGGCCGCTGAGGCTCCCGGGAGCGATCATGACATCCTGCTGGGCTACCAGCTTTTCCTCGGCCGTGATCCGGAGAGTTCGTTTGTCATAGCGGAGGCCCGGAACAATCCGGTGCATGGTTTCATGCGCGGACTGCTGACGTCCGACGAGTTCACGCATGGGGTTCTCAAGCCGCTGGAGGCCGGGCGTCCGGTGCCGCACGAGAAGGGGTCGGCAGGGCCGGACAGCGAGCAGATCGCCTGGCTGCTGCGGCACCTGGTGGTCGATGAGGCGAGTGCGGCCGCACTCGCCGCGGCGGAGGATTGGCCGGCGCTGCTGACGGCGCTGGTGGGGCTACCTGGGTTCCCGCGCGCCCGGGCTTTAATCGCGGCTCAGTCGTCAGAGGCTGTGGCGGCGGAGCAGGGGGTGCCTGGCTTTACGCTCATCACCATCGAGCAGCCGCGCGGCGGCGAGCCGCTTGCTGGCGGGCGGGTGGAAGGCAGCGGCTGGGTGATCGCGCCTTCTGACGTGGCCGAGGTTTCGGTTCTGCTGGGTGAGATGCCTCTGGTGCAGGCACGGTTCGGGCTGCCTCGGCCTGATGTCGCGCGCCGATTTCCGCATTACCGGGAGGCGGCGCGGTCGGGCTTTGCTTTCTCGGCCGATCTGCCAGCGGCGCTCGGGGCGCAGGCAGATCTGCTGACGATCGTGGTGCGGACGCTCGGGGGGGAGCAGGCGCGCAAGAGCGTTCGGGTTCGGCCGGCTGGCGTGCCTGCGAAGGCGGCGAATGGCCATGCGCGGCCACAGGTGGCGCAGGCGGCTATGGTGGACGAAGGGGCGTCGCTGCTGGTGCGTATCGACCGGCCTTCGCCGGCTGGGGATGCGGTGCGGGTTCCAGCGTCGCAGGCGCTTGCTAGTCGGGGGCTGGGCGGTGGCGCGCGGGGGTGTCGCGTCGGTCCGGGTTCAGCTCGACGATGAGGATCTGGGGGAGGCGCACCGCGGGATCAGGCGCGCGGACATAGGCGCGGCGTTCGAGGCGTTCGAGGGGGCGCTGCTGTCGGGGTGGGCGATGGTGGTGCCGGCGGCGCTGATGACGCACGGCAATCACCGGCTTCGCATCGTGGCGACAGACGCGTCGGGCGAGTCGGCCGATACAGCCATGGCGATTTGGGTCGAGGGGGATGCGGGGCTGGTTCCGGTCGGCGCGTTGCGTGCGTCGATGCCAGTGCAGGAGATTGCGTTCGCGCAGCGGCTTCTGGCGGCACAGGCGCGGCCTGCTTTCTTCACGATTTTGGTGCGGGCGGGCGCCGGCCTGGCGCAGACGCTTGAGTCGCTCGAACGCCAGGCGATGGCCGGTTGGCGAGCGGTCATCGTTGCGCCGGACGAAGCGGCATTGAACGCGGCCAGGTCCTTGCCCGAGGCGGCGCGGCTGGATGGCAAGCTCCGCTTCGTCACCGCCCACGCGTTAGCGGGCGGCTGGGGCGACGGGGTGCCGGATGGCGCGGCGGCAATGGTCTGCGCGCTGCGGGCCGGCGATGTGCTGGGCTGCGATGCTTTGCTGGAGTTCGCGGTGGCGTCGGCGCTGTCGCCGGATGCCGAATTTTTCTACGCGGACGAGCGGCGCGGCGGCCGGCCGATGTTCAAGCCGGATTTCGCGCCCGAACAGCTGCTGGGCATGAATTACGTCGGCCGCGCCTGGTGCGCGGTGGCGGCGCTTCTAGCGAAGGCGGGGCTGGCGGCGGGACCATTGGCGGAGGCGCCGGATTACGAGGTGGCACTGCGTCTGACCGAGACCGCGTCGGGACACATCGTGCATGTGCCGCATGTCCTGGTGGAGCGCGGTGCCGCGGCGGACAGCACGCCGCAGGAGGCGGCGGCGTTGGCGGCCGCGGCAGACCGGCGTGGCATCAGGGCCGAGCTTTACGCAGGCCCTGTCGAAGGAGTTTGGAACCTGCGCCGCCTGCCGGCGAGTGGAGAGACGCCTTCGGTTTCCATCATCATCCCGACTTGCGGGGCTGGCGAGCTTGTCAGGCAGGCGATTGCGACCGTGCGGGGCTCGATCGGGCGCGGGTCGGCGCGGGTCGAGATCGTGGTGGTCGATGATATGCCCGCGAAGGCAAAGAGCTTGCGTAGCTGGCTGCGCAAGCAGGCGGATGTCGTTGTGCGCGCGGAGGGAGCGTTCAATTGGTCGCGCTTCAATAACCAGGGCGCGCGGTCGGCGGGCGGCGACGTGCTGCTGTTCCTTAACGACGACATCGAGGCGAAATCGTCAGGCTGGCTCGAGGCAATGCTCGAGCAGGCGATGCGGCAGGAGGTCGGCGTTGTCGGCGCGCAGCTGATCTATCCGGGCGGGCGGGTGCAGCATGCGGGGCTGTATCTCGATGGGCCGGTGGGGCGTCATGCGTTTCGGTTCCACGATCCGGCGGAGCCTGGTCCGTTCGGACTGGCTGCGGTGACTCGCGAAGTGGCGGGAGTTACCGGCGCCTGCTTCATGACTCGTCGCGACGTATTCGAGCGGCTCGGCGGGTTCGACGAAGCGCATGGCGTGATCAACAACGATCTGGATTTCTGCCTGCGCGCGCGGGCGGCGGGGCTGGACGTGATCTACACGCCGCACGCGCGTCTGGTGCACCACGAGCTTGCGAGCCGCGCAGGGCTTGCAGATGCGTTCGATGCAGCGGCGTTCGCCGACCGGTTCCGCAGGGTTTTGCCGCGTGGCGATCCGTTCAGGAATGCGCGGCTTGCACCAGACGACGACCAGTATGCAGCCGATCGTGAGCCTGTGGCATTTATTTATGCAGGCAAGGCGGGGCGTTCGCGGCAGGAGGTTCGCCGCATCCTGGCGCTAAAGCTCGATCATATCGGCGATTTTGTCGTGGCGTTGCCGGCGTTGCGAGCGCTGAAGGCGCGGTTTCCGGCGGCCCACCTGGCCTTGCTGGCGCCTCCTGCGACGGCGTCGCTGGCCGACCTGGCGCCGATGGTCGATGAGGTGATCCCTTTCACCTTTTACGAAAGCCGCTCCGAGGAGGGACGCAAAACAGTGGGTGAGGAGGCGCTGGTCGCGCTGGCGGGGGTGCTGCGGCCAAGGCGCTTCGATATCGCCATCGATCTGCGCATGCATCCTGAAACGCGGCCCGTGCTGCAGCATAGCGGGGCTGCGCTGCTCGCCGGCTACGACCATGAGGGTCGGTTTCCGTGGCTGGATGTGGCGCTCGAGTGGGAGGGCGACACGCGGCTGCTGCGCAAAAGGAGCCATGTTGCCGAGCGTTTGGTGCATCTCGCCGAGGCGACGTCGGCGGCGTTCGCGCCGGCGATGCCTGCAGTGGGAGGGGGTCCGGAGACGCCGGTGGATGTGCTGGCGCTGCTGCCGCAGGAATTCGGCAATCGCAAACTCGCCTGTGTTCATCCCGGGGCGGGGAACGCGACCAAGCAATGGCCGGCCGCCTATTTTGCGGGCCTGATCGACCTGCTTCTCGCTGACGGCATGGCGGTCGTGCTCGTAGGCAGTGTTGAGGAAGTGCTGCTGGCGGAGGAGGTGCTGGGTTTGTTGGCGCCTGGTTCGCCGGTTTGCTCGCTGGCTGGCCGGCTCCCGCTTGCGTCGCTGCCTGGCTTGCTGAGGCGCTGCGCTTTGTTCGTAGGGAACGACAGTGGGCCGAAGCATATCGCGGGGAGCCTAGGCGTGCCGACCGTGGGGGTGCACTCCGGCGTGGTTGACGCACGCGAGTGGGGACCGATGGGCCATGCTTCGGTGGCGGTTCAGAGGCAGATGGTGTGCGGGCCCTGCTACCTGGCGTTCGCAGAGGAATGCCCACGCGCACTGGCGTGCCTGACCGGGTTGCGGCCACGTGACGTTTATGCGGCGTGCCGGCGGGTGATGGCGGTTGGTCCGGCTGGGCTCTTGGAGAAAGAGGAAGAAGTTGCCGCCATGCAGGCGCCGTTGAACCAGGCGCTGAAGCCCGCTGCCGCGGCAGTGCCGAGTGGCGTCGAGGGCATGTTGGGAGCAGCGCTGTCGGAAGCGAGAGCCTTGGCCTTGCAGCCGCTCGCGCCGGTGGGGGCGCCTCAGGGCTATATCGAGACGGTCGCCTCGGATGGGTCGGGCGTGGTGTGGTTCGTCGGCTGGATGCGGGACGAGCATCCTCTGGAGTTCGCGGCCGTCGTGGCGGCAAGGCGCCAGCATGCGGTCGGGGTGGGGCTGATGGTTTATCCTCGCGCCGACCTGCCGCCGAACGCGCGCGGCGTGATCGGCATCGCGGCTGGGGAATGGGAGCCGGCCGCCGGAGAGGACGGATCGCTGGAGGCCTTCACCTTGTTCTTTGGCGAAGCAGGGCGGTTCCATTTCCGCTGCCACATGCCGCTGCGCCGGCTGACGGTTCAGAAGCTGGCAGGCGAGTACCGGGATCTGCTGGCGCGCGGGCACTCGATGCGGCTGGCGCCGAGCGTGCAGCGCCTGCTTGGCGCGCTCGAGAACTGGGAGCCGACGAAGGCTGGGCCGGCATGGCTAGGGGTGGAGGCGTCGGTCGATCGGATCCTCCTGGTGCCTGGCCTCGGCTGCATGGTGGAGGGATGGGTGCTAAGCCCGCTGCGACGCATCGATACGCTGCGGCTGCGCGTGGGCGGCGTGGTGATGACGCTCAGGCAGGAGACGCTCGGGTGGAAGCGCCGGCAGGATCTCGTCGCCGCCTATCCTGGCAGCGCCTCCATGGCGGGGCGCGCGGGGTTCGTGGGTCTGTTCGAATCGGGCGAGGAGCCGGTGGATTTTGCCGAGTCTATCCTCAAGCTGGTGTTCGAGGGCGGTACGTCGGTGAACTGGGTCGTTCCACCGAAACTGTTCAGGCGGTTGGGACAGTCGGCGAGTCTGGACGATGCTCGCCTCTTCTTTCCGGCCTTGGAGGAAGAGGCGTTCTTTTCGCAATTCGCGGCGGCGGCCGTGCGAGCGGAGCGGGCATTGATGGCGCCGCCGCAGGTGATCCAGGCGGCCGCGGCGAAGCGGGTGCTGGTGTTCGGCCTCCCCACCGAGCGGTGCGACCTGTTCCTGTTGTTCGAGGAGGTGGCGCGGCGCTGCAGGCGGCCGGATGCGGCTGGGTTCGATGGCGTGGTTTTTCTCGGCACAGCAGGCAGCGGCCGGTCGGATGCGCTGTGGATGGTGCGCGAATTCATGCGCGATGCGCCGGCGGCCGCGGCCAGCCTGATGATGATCGCCGACCAGAGCCAGGCCCTGGCGCAATTGCCTGGCGTGCTCGGGCTGGTGGGTGCGGAGCGCTTCCTGTTCGTGGCGGCAGGGTCGTTCCTGACTGCCGCAGGGTGGGATGTCGTGCCCTTCGTGCTGGAGGAAACGCCTGGGCTGGTGTGCCTGACGGGCGCGGACCGCACTCCGGGCGCGCGCGCCTTCGGCTGGTCGGCGGACGCGTTCGCGCTCTGGTCGGAAGGAGCGCCGCGGTTCGTGGGCGGCATCTTCGGCGACAACGGGCTCAGCGCAGAGACGCCAGTCATCGTGGCTGACGCGGTGCGGTCGAGCCGGGCAGAGGGGCGCAACAGGTTGCAGGATGCGGTGAACCGCGTTCTAGCGGAGACGCCAGCGTGACCATCGCCATCGTCGCGCATACCCATCCGTCGGTCAGCAAAGGCGGTGCCGAGATCGCGGCCTTTGCGCTCTACGAGGGGCTGCTGGCGTCGGGTACAGAGGCCATCTTCATCGCCCTCTGCCATGAGCAGGACCGCGAGTCGCTAAGGCTGGGGTCGGACCGCGAGTTCGCCATCATGACGGACCCGATGCGCTACGATCATTTCTACCAGCTCGCCTCGCCTGACGTGTGGCGGCAATTGTCGGCGATCCTGCGCGGCCGTGACGTACGTCTGGTGAATTTCCACCACTTCCTCGGCCTCGGCGTGAACACGCTGCACCGGCTGGTGTCCGACACCGGCATCCCTTTCGTGGTGACGTTCCACGAGTTCCTGGCGATCTGTAACCACCATGGGCAGATGGTCACGAGGCCGGCGCGCCGGCTGTGTGACATGGCGAGTCCAGAGGCGTGCAGCGCCTGTTACCCGGAGCATTCGCGCGCCCAGTTCGCCCGAAGAGCCACGCTGATCTGCGAGGCGCTGATGCCCGCGGCGGCCTTCGTCTCGCCCAGCCGCTTCCTGGCGGACCGGATGATCGCCTGGGGACTGCCTGCCGACCGGTTCGCTGTGATCGAGAACGGGCTGCGGCGCGTGGAGGCGCCTGTGCCGCCGAGGCGGACGCGCGGGAAGCCTTGGGTATTCGGCTATTTCGGCCAGCTCACGCCATTCAAGGGCGGTGATATCCTGCTCGACGCGATCGAAAACCTCGGGCAATCGGCGGAGCATGGCATTCGGCTGCGGCTGCACGGCACGCTCGTCGGGCAGCCGCCGGAGTTCGTCAAACGCTTCGAGGCAGCGTTCGCGTCGCAGGAATGGGCGCGCTTCCTGGGGCCCTACGACAATGCCGACGTCGGCGCGCTGATGAGCGCATGCGACTACGTGCTCATGCCGAGCACCTGGTGGGAAAACTCGCCGGTCGTCATTCAGGAGGCGTTCGCCGCAGGACGCCCTGTGATCTGCACAGGGATAGGCGGTATGGCCGAGAAAGTGCCCGACAGGCAGGCGGGGCTTCATTTTCGTCGCGGCGATGCGGCCGATCTGGCCCGGGTGATGCGAGAGGCGGCCGACGATGTGCTCTACGCCGCGCTTTGCTCGCAATTGCCGGGAGTGATGGATGGGGCTGCGATGGCGCGCGCCTACTTGGCGCTGTTTGAGCGGATGGGGGTAGGAAGCAGTTCTTTTTTGAAAAAAAGAACCAAAAAACTTTTGCGAACTTAGGCTGGGCCATCGTCACGATCTCGGTCCCATAGCCCAAAAGTTATTTGCTTCTTTTTTTCAAAAAAGAAGCGCTGCCTTCCTTACTTACTACTACCCACGTCTGTAAAATCGCCTCCGCTGGAGTGAAGCTTCAGTGATAGCATCAAACCACGCTTGATTCTGTCGCGCCGATGAACATACGTTAGGCGGATGTATTTATCGGGCAAGGCAATGGTCTCAGCGGAACGCAAGTTGCCGGTTTCACGCTTGATGGCTGTGTTAATTGCAGGGGCCTGTCTGTTGGCCAGCGGCAGCGCGCAGGCGCAGCACCGCACGGTTCGGATCGGCTACCAGAAATACGGCAATCTCGTGCTGGAGAAGGTGCGGGGATCGCTGGAGAAACGGCTGGCGCCAATGGGCGTGAGCGTGACCTGGACAGAATTTCTGGGCGGGCCTGCGCTGCTGGAGGCAATGGGCGGCGGAAGCGTGGATTTCGGCATTGCGGGCGACACGCCGCCGATTTTCGCGCAGGCTGCCGGGGTGAAGCTCGCCTATGTCGGCGTGGAGCCGGCGGCGCCGCATGGGGAGGCGCTGATCGTGCTGCAAAGCTCGCCGATCAAGACCATTGCGGATCTCAAGGGGAAGCGGGTGGCGCTGAACCGCGGATCAAACGTGCATAATCTGCTGGTGCAAGTGCTGGCGGAGGCGAACCTGACGCCTGCTGATATTCAGACGGTGTTTCTCAAGCCCTCCGACGCACGGCCGGCGTTCGAGAACGGCAGCGTTGATGCGTGGGTGATCTGGGATCCCTATCTTGCGGCCGCGGAAACAGCGCTCCTCACGCGCAAGATTGCGGACGGCGTCGCGCCTGACGGCAAGGTGGTGGACGAGAACCGCGAGTATCTGCTGGCGAGCGCGGAGTTCGCGTCGCGCCAGCCCGATCTCGTCAAGGCCATTCTGGCGGATCTCGCCGAGACCGAAGCCTATGCGTCGGGTCATCGCGCACAGCTGACGGCGTTGCTGGCGCCTGAGATGGGCATGGATCCCAAGGCAGTGCAGCGCGCCGTCGATCGGCTGTCGTTCGGCGTGCTGCCTGTGGATTCAAAGATCGCCGCAGGGCAGCAGGCGATCGCCGACACATTGGCAAAACTCAATCTCATTCCGGACCCGGTGGACATCCACGAGGCCCTTCCCGCCCACGCGCTTTAGGGACAATTCGACCATGCAAGTTCTTTGGTTCCTGCCGACACACGGCGATGGACGCTATCTGGCGACCCAGGTCGGCGGCCGTGCCCTGACGTTCGACTATTTGCGCCAGGTGGCGCAGGCGGCCGACCAGTCCGGCTATTATGGCGTGCTGCTACCGACGGGGCGCTCCTGCGAGGATAGCTGGGTGGTGGCCTCCACGGTGGCGCCGTTTACCAAGCAGCTGCGCTTCCTGGTGGCGCTGCGCCCCGGGCTGGTGTCGCCCGTCATGGGCGCGCGCATGGCGGCCGCACTCGACCGCGCGACGGACGGGCGGCTGCTCATCAACGTCGTCACCGGCGGCGATCCGGTTGAGCTCAAGGGCGACGGCATGTGGCTGGCGCACGACGAGCGCTACGGGCTGACGGACGAGTTCCTGCAGGTGTGGCGCCGAGTCATGTCGGGCGAGAGCGTGACGTTCGAAGGCAAGCACATCCATGTCGAGGACGCGCGCCTCGCCTTTCCGCCTGTGCAGACGCCTTATCCGCCGCTGTGGTTCGGCGGCTCTTCGGCAGCCGGCATCGATGTCGCGGCAGAACAATGCGACGTGTATCTCACCTGGGGCGAGCCGCCGGCCGCTGTCGCGGAAAAGATCAAGGTGGCACAAGCAGCCGCCGAAAAGCGTGGCCGTCGATTCAAGTTCGGCATCCGCATGCACATCGTGGTGCGCGAAACACGCCAGGCCGCCTGGGACGCTGCGAACGACCTCATCCGCTATGTCGACGAGCAAGTAATCGCCAATGCCCAGAAAGTGTTCGCACGCTACGACAGCGTGGGGCAGCAGCGCATGGCCGCGCTGCACGGCGGCGACAAATCGAAGCTGGAAATCAGCCCCGACCTCTGGGCCGGCGTGGGCCTCGTGCGGGGCGGCGCGGGCACGGCGCTCGTCGGTGACGCGGACACCGTGGCTAAGCGCCTGATCGAATATAGCGATCTTGGCGTCGATAGCTTCATCCTCTCGGGATACCCTCATCTCGAAGAGGCGTACCGCGTCGCGGAATTGCTGTTCCCACGCCTGCCTTTGTCGCATGGCACTATGAAGATCGGCAGCGATGTCGCTTTGAATGGACCGTTCGGAGAGATCATTGCCAATGAGCGTATGCCTAAGTCGGCTTCTCCTGTGATGGCTGCTGCTTCTTGAAGAAAAAGGAAAGCGGCAGGAAGGCCAGGGACTCTGCCCCTGGACCCCGTCGTGCGAAAGCACGCGCTGCGCGCTGGGTGGGAGTGACCTCCCAGACCCGCGGACACTCGCATAACGATTATCTTGAAGCTAACGCTACGAGCTTTCTGGATGCGCCGCTCCGATGACAACGAGCCGTACCCGTCAGGCACTCCTCAGCTGGGTAGTGCCCATCCTCCTCGTTGCCGTCTGGGAACTCGTCTCCGAAACAGGCATCGTCTCGGTCCATAAATTGCCGCCGCCGCATCAGGTGGTGGTGGCCGGATGGAAGATGCTGCTGAAGGGCGAGCTGGTGCGCGATGTGCTCGTCTCGACAGCACGCGCAGCCGCAGGGTTTGCAATCGGCGGAGGGCTAGGCTTCATCTTTGGGCTTTTCGCCGGCGTCTGCCGCGCCGCGGAAACGACGGTGGACAGCTCGCTGCAGATGCTGCGCATGGTGCCGCATCTCGCCTTGATCCCGCTGATCATTCTTTGGTTCGGCATCGGCGAGTCGGCGAAGATCTTCCTCGTGGCGCTCGGCGTGTTCTTCCCGATCTACTACAACACCTACCACGGCATACGCGGCATCGACGATGGGCTGCTCGAAATGGCGCGCATCCAGGGCCTGGGCAAATGGGCGCTGTTCCGGGAAGTGATCTTTCCCGGCGCGCTGCCTTCCATCCTTGTCGGCGTGCGCTACGGACTTGGCATTATGTGGCTGACGCTCATCGTGGCGGAGACCATCGCCGGCAATGCCGGGATCGGCTTCATGACGATGAACGCCCGTGAGTTTATGCAAACCGATGTCGTGCTGCTGGGCATCGTTCTCTACGCGTTACTCGGTAAACTGATCGATGTCGGCGCGCGCCGGATCGAAGGGAGTGCACTCGCATGGCATCCGTCCTTCGGCAGCAACTGAACCCGTTCGCGGACGCGCTCCCACGCGAACGCCCGGCGTCGCGCGCCTTCGAGCTGCCGGCGCCCGCAAACCGCAACCGCGGGCTGCCGATCGCAGTCAACGGCATTGCCAAAAGCTTTGGCGGCCGCTCGGTTCTTCGCAAGATCAGCCTCGATATTGCCCCTGGCCAATTCGTGGCCGTCGTCGGGCGTAGCGGTTCGGGCAAGAGCACGCTGCTGCGCCTTCTCGCCGGTCTCGAGGCGCCGGACGAGGGGAATGTGCTGCTCGGTGGCCGTTCGCCGCAGGAAGCTTCGGCCGCCCTGCGCATCATGTTCCAGGACGGAAGGCTGCTGCCGTGGCGTTCGGTAATTGCCAACGTAGCGTTGGGGCTGCCCCGTGCGGCAAGGCAGCGGGCCGTGGACGCGCTGGCGTCAGTCGGGCTCGCCGACCGTGCGGACGAGTGGCCTCGTGTGCTGTCGGGTGGGCAGAAGCAGCGGGTGGCGCTGGCGCGTGCGCTTGCTGCGGAGCCTGGTCTGATCCTGCTTGATGAGCCGCTCGGCGCCCTTGATGCGCTGACACGGCTTGAGATGCAGGCGCTTATCGAAGATTTGTGGCGCCGCCTTGGATTTTCGGCTGTTTTGGTAACGCATGATGTGGCGGAAGCCGCTCTACTCGCGGATCGGATCTTGCTGATCGAGGATGGCGGGATTGCTCTCGATATCGCGGTGGATCTGCCTCGCCCAAGGCGGCCGGGGCCTGAGGTGGCCGCGATCGAACAGAAGATCTTGGGGCATCTGTTGAAGGGGTAGCGAAGCACTTCTTTTTTGAAAAAAAGAAGCAAAAACTTTTGGACTGCGGGACCGAGATCGCGACGCAGACTCAGCCTAAATTCGCAAAAGTTCCTTTGTTCTTTTTTTCAAAAAAGAACTGCTTTCTTTCTAACCCACCATCTCTAGCTTTTCGAACAACGAGAACCGCCCCTTTCCAGTCCGCTTGGCGTGATACAGCGCCTGGTCGGCTTCGCTGAGCAGGGCTTCGGGTGTTTCGTGGTGGATATCGGCGATGACGATACCGACGCTAATGCCGATATTCACTTCCTGGCCTTCCGGGCCGAAGCGGCGCGGCATGTTGGTGACGATGCGCGCGGCGACAACGGCGGCTTCGTCGGCGCTGTTGATGCGGTCGAGAAGCATGGCAAATTCGTCGCCGCCTAGGCGGGCGACGAGATCGTCCTGGCGGTAGACGCAGCCTTTGAGGAAGAGGGCGGTTTCGCGTAGCAGGTCGTCGCCGGCGGCGTGGCCGAGTTGGTCGTTGACCTGCTTGAAGCCGTCGAGGTCCATGGTGACGATGGCGAAGGAGGCGTCCCCGCGGCGCCGGCGCGGAACCAGGCGGGTCATGAGGCGGTCCATGAATTGCGCGCGGTTGGGCAGGCCGGTGAGGAAGTCGTGGCGGGCCATGTGGGCAACTTCGGCTTCGGCCAGGCGGCGGAGCTTGTCCGACGCGAGAAGCCAGCCCGCGTTGTGCCAGATGAGCACAGCCATGGAGAGCATGGTGAGCATGACCATGACCGCGACGCCGATTTGCTGGCTGTAGAGGCCGGCTGTTTCGCCTTCCTGCCTGAGCCAGCCTAGGGCGACGGGGATGATGACGGCCGCGGGGAGAAGCGCACGGCTGGAGCGGCCGGCGGGGCCGCGGTCGGAAATGCGGGCGACAAGGCCGCGGTCTGCGGTTTCGAGCAGGATGAAGGCGGCGAGTGAGAGGAAGGCGATGGCGGCGTGCAGCGCCATCGGGTGGAGGGCGGCTACCACATAGAAGGCGGCGACGCCGTAGAGGTGGCCGACCATGGTGAAGACGGCGATGAGGGCGGCGACGAACGCCATGGCTTGGAGGGCTACCACGTCGCGCTTAGAGCGTCGGCCCATCAGGAGCACGGCGGCGCTGATCAGGACGAAGCAGCCGGCGGTGTTAGGCGCGATCCGGCTGGGGCGAGCGTAGCCGGTGGTGAGCTGCGAAGCGAAGAAACTAGTGTCGACGTTAAAGTGGGTGCCGAGGACCAGGTCGGCGAGCTTGAGGACGCCGATGAGGCCGGCGGCGGCGATCAGGATCGTGCCGGCCGTGTTGGCGACACGGCCACCGCGAAACCGGACGATCAGGCCGGTACTGATGAGGAGGAAGGCCACAGCGGTTGCTGGGTTCATGGTGACCGAGCCGAGGCCGATGCGTTTCAACGGCTCTATGGCGAACGTCCAGCCGGCGAGCACAAGCGTGCCTATCGCAAACGGGATTGTCGCCAGCAGCCGTATCAAGATGGCTTTCTCCGCCCTTCAAATAGCGACAATGCTCCGGGCCTGGAACATTCTACAACCAGGCTATAACAGTTTCGTGTGTAACGCAACCTTAGGTAGAAATAGGCGCACAGAAGCTCTGGTCTGCTGCGGCCGATGAGGGGCATACCCTCCGCTGCGCCTTCTGTTAGGGTTGGCAAGCGTCTTTCCAGGATCAGCCGATGACCTATCGCAAGCTTCTCCTGCCGCTCACTGCCGATGCCGCGGGCGAGGCGGCGCTTGCCACCGGGTTGATGCTAGCGAAGCAGTGGGGCGCGCATCTCACCTGCCTCGCCGTGCAGGTCGATAGCCGGGATGTCGCGCCGCTGGCGGGCGAAGGGCTGTCCGGGACAATGATCGAGGAGATGATGCACGCGACCGAGCGGCAGAACGCCGAGGCCGCCCGGCAGGCGGCTGCGTTGTTTGCGCGCGCCGCGGAAACGCTGGGGGTCGAGGTCGCTGAGAGCGGAGCTGCCGCGCGGCCGGGCGAAGCGAGCACCAGCTTTACGGCAGTTGTCGGACGAGAGGAGGAACTCGTGCCCGCGCTGGCGCGGCTAAGCGACCTCACCGTTTTGCCGCACCCGAAACGCGAGGCGGACGCAGCCGGATCAGACGCGCTTCACGCCGTGCTGTTCGACAGCGGGCGGCCGGTTCTCATCGCGCCACGCCAGGCGCCGGCGTCGCTGGGAACGCGCTGCGCCGTCGCCTGGAACGGCACGCATCAGGGAGCGGCCGCACTCGCTGCGATTTTGCCTTGGCTGCGGAAGGCGGAGGCGGTGCGGGTGCTTTACGCGGCTGAATATCAGAGGCGCGATCCGCCGGCTTCCGAGGTGCTGCCCTATCTCGCCATGCATGGCGTATCGGCAGATGCGGCCGAGTTCCGGGTGGAAGGCGGCGCTGTCGGGGCCGGGTTGCTGGCGGGGGCTGCTGCGTTCGGCGCCGATCTGCTGGGCATGGGAGCTTATGCGCACTCGCGTTTGCGCCAGGCTATTCTGGGCGGTGTGACGCGGCATGTTCTGGGGAACGCGGCTCTGCCGGTTTTGATGAGTCGGTAAGAGAGCAAGGACTTCTTTTTTGAAAAAAAGAAGCAAAAAACTTTTTCCGATGTGGGACCGGGATCGTGGGTCACGCCGAGCCCAAGTGGCAAAAGTTTTTTGGTTCTTTTTTTCAAAAAAGAACTGCTTTCTTACTTCTCTTTGATGAGATCCACCGCCCCTTTTGTATCGTTACCCGTCACCTTCGGCGTAGTCGCCGACAAATTCATCAGCAATGCGGTGCGCTGGCCAGTGTCGTTTGTAAAATGGTTGTTCTGCACGAAGATTTCCGGGGTTGGTTGATCGACCCCTTCGGCGCCGATGGCGATGGCGGCGTTTGTGTTGCCGGTGTGGGGGCCTTTTTCGAGCGTGTTGAAGCGGACGATGACGGTGCCGCCGTTTGGAGCTTCGACAAGGTAGCTTGAGGTGCCATCAGCGCCGTCGGTGATGTCGTTCCCAAGGACAACGGTCCGGGCGGCGCGGGATTTGATGGCGTGACCGTCGCGCGTGTTGGTGAAGCGGCTGCTGACGACACGAAGTTCGGCGATGCGGCCGGCGTAGATGGCGTGGGCGCAGGCGTCGCCACAGTAGCCGTTGCGGTCGAAGACGCTGTTCTCGACGAGGATTTTCGAGTCGGGCGAGGGGTTGGCGAGGATGCCGTCCTGGTTGTCGATGAACTGGACGTGGTCGACCGTGAGGTTTGCGCCTTCTTCGCGTATGCCGGCGCCATTGCCGTCCGGCACGCGGGCGCCGCCTAGGGTGAGATTGCGTATGGTGACGTTGTTGCCTTCGATGACGAGGATGCCCTTGCCGTCGCAGGTGCGGCCGGCGAGGAGGGTTTTTCCTGGCGTGCCCATGCCTTCGATGGTGATGTTGTTGGCACGCACCGTTGCGCAGTCCTGGTACTGGCCGGGCTCGATTTGGATGGTGTCGCCATCGTCGGCGTCGGCCACTGCGCCGGAGACGCGGGCGTAGCCTTTGCCAGGGCCAACATGCAGCGTGCCGGCGGCCGCTGTGAGTGGTAGGAGAAGGAACATCACGGCCAGGCGCATCGGTGGGCTCCAGGGGCGGCGGGTTGCAGGCTTGCTGCTTAGCACACGTTTCTGTATCGGTTGCGCGCCGGCTGGCACCGGCTTGGAGGCTTTATCCTCATGTGCGGCATAGCGGGCATTTTCTCGGCCGACGCGGGTGCGCAGCCCGAGGGTCGCGCCGTTCGGCGTATGACGGATGCGCTCAGCCACCGTGGACCGGACGGTGAAGGTCTGCACGAGGATCCGGGCGTGGCCCTGGGACATAGGCGGCTTGCGATCATCGATCCCGAGGGCGGGCATCAGCCGATGTACAACGAGGACGAGAGCATCGCGATCGTCTTCAACGGCGAGATCTATGATTTTGCGACGCTTCGTGACGAGCTTGCGGCAATGGGGCACGTGTTCCGCAATCGCTGCGATACGGAAACCATTGTGCATGCCTGGGAAAGCTGGGGGCCGGCTTGCGTCGAGCGGCTCGATGGGATGTTCGCCTTCGCTTTGTGGGACAGGCGTCTGGGGCAACTGTTTTGCGCGCGGGACAGGTTGGGCAAGAAGCCGTTCTACTATGCGATGGTGGATGGCGACTTCGTCTTCGGCTCCGAGATGTGCGCGCTGACGACGATCGCTGGCTTGGATCGTCGTATCGATCCGCGGGCGGTGGATGATTTCTTCGCTTACGGCTACGTGCCCGAGCCCGAGACGATTTTTACGGGCGTGAAGAAGCTGCCAGCGGGGCACACGCTTCTTGTGGAGCGGGATGCGTCGCGCACGCGCATCATGCCGCTTCGTCCGCGGCGTTACTGGCAACCGCTCGTAGCAACGACGGCAATCAGCGAGGCGGAGGCGGCGCCTATGCTGCGGGCGCATCTGGCGCGTGCGACGAAGTCGCGGTTGATCGCCGATGTGCCACTGGGGGCGTTCCTGTCTGGTGGCGTCGACTCGAGTGCGGTGGTGGCGACGGCTGCGGGATTGCGCCGTGAGAAGCTGGATACTTTCACGATCGGTTTCGACGGGAGCGAGGACGAGACGCCTTACGCGAATGAAGTGGCGGCGCGTTATGGGACGCGCCAGCATGTGGAGCGGGCGGCGGCAACCGATATGATCGACGGGGCGCGTAGCCAGGCGGCTGCGTTCGGCGAACCTTTCGGCGACAGCTCTTCGGTTCCTACGATGACCGTCTGCAGGCTGGCGCGGCGTCATGCGACCGTGGCGATTTCCGGTGACGGCGGCGACGAAGTTTTCGCGGGCTACCGGCGGACACGCTGGCACTCGCTGGTGAGCGGCGCGCGCCGGTATCTGCCTTCCGGCGTGCGTCGTCATGCCGTCGGTCGGCTGGCGGCGTTGTATCCAAAGCTCGATCGGGCACCGCGGTTCTTGCGGGCGAAGCATACTCTGACGGAACTCAGCCTCGATGCCGCCATGGGTTATGCGAGCACGGTGACGAAGCTGCATGAACGGCAGCGGCGTGCGCTGTTCACGCCGCGGTTGAGGGCCGCGGTCGAGGGACATGCCCCGTTTGCGCGTATCGCCAGCATCATGGAGGCGGCTGAGGACGCCGACCCGGTTTTGCAGGCGCAGCTTGCGGATCTGGCGACTTGGCTGCCAGGCGACATTCTGACGAAGGCGGATCGGGCGAGCATGGCGGCTTCGCTGGAGATGCGGGCGCCGTTCCTGGATGCTGCGTTCGTGTCCTGGGGGTTGAGCCTGCCGGCTTCCCTGAAGATCAAAGGCGGCGAGGGCAAGTATATCCTGAAGAAGGCGCTGGAGCCGTTGCTGCCGCGCGACATCCTGTATCGGCCGAAGCAGGGGTTTACCAGCGATCTCGCGGGGTTCTTCCGCAGCGACATGCATCGCGTGCGTGCTGTGCTTCTGAGCGACGCGTTCCTGTCGCATGATCTGTTCGACGCTGCTGCAATCGCGAGGGTTCTGGACGAGCATGCGGCTGGTTCGATGAACCATGCACAGGCGATCTGGCTGCTGCTGGCGTTCGAAGGGTTTTTGCATACGCTCGAGCCGTCTGTGCCGGTGGAGCGCGCCGAGGCGCCAGCCATGGTGGTGCATGCGGGCTGACGGGCCGCCTTCGCTTCTGCACGTGTTTCCGAGTTTCGTGGTGGGCGGCGCGCAGATGCGGTTTGCGGCACTCGCCAATCATTTTGGCGACGCGTTCAGGCACAGCATCGTTGCCATGGATGGGCGCACGAGCGCGCGTGATTTATTGCACAGCGAAGTGCCTGTGCAGTTTCCAGCCATCGAAACGCGCGGCGGCAACATGGCAGCGCGGGTGGCACGTTTTGCCGGGTTCTTGCGTGAGACACGCCCGCGCCGGCTGATTACCAGCAACTGGGGCAGCATCGATTGGGCCATCGCGCGCCTTTTTGCCGGCACGGCGCATGTGCATATGGAGGATGGATTTGGGCCGGAGGAGCGGTCGACGCAATTGCCGCGTCGCGTTCTGACACGGCGCGCCGTCTTGCGCAGGAGTGAAATCATCCTGCCGTCACACACGCTTTTGCGGCTTGCTACGGACCGTTGGCGATTGCCGAAACGGCGGTTGCATCATATTCCAAACGGCATCGATCTATCGCGATTTGCGCCGCGTGTTGGCCGGCGACAGGGGCCGCCAGTAATCGGCACCGTTGCCGCCTTGCGTGCTGAAAAGAATATCGGACGGATGATCGAGGCCTTTGCAATCGTCCGGGCGCAGGGCGAGGCAAGGCTGGTGATCGTGGGTGATGGCGCCGAGTTGCCGAAGTTGAGGGCTCAGGCCGAAGGAATGGGCTTGACCGGCGACGTGGAATTTACGGGGCATAGTGCGAGCCCGGAGCGGTTTTATGCCGGCTTCGATGTTTTTGCGTTGTCCTCCGATACAGAGCAGATGCCGCTTTCGGTGCTGGAGGCGATGGCGGCGGGGTTGCCCGTAGCTTCGACGGACGTCGGTGACGTGCGATGGATGCTTGCCGAAGAGAACGGGCCGTTTGTTGGCGAGAAGTCCGCAGAGGGGCTTGCTTCGGCGATGTTAGGTTTGCTGGCGAAGCCATCAGCCATCGGCAAAGCCAATCGTTTCAGGGCGGAGGCAGAGTTCTCGGATAGCGTGATGTTCCAGCGCCACCTGGCACTCTGGGCTTAAGGCTCGCGCTTCCCTCAAGCGTAGCGCAAATTCGCAAAAGTTTTTTGCTTCTTTTTTTCAAAAAAGAAGTGCTTTCTTCTGCGAATCCGCGATGAATTGAGCTTACTTTTCCATGATAGGTGGCGGCCCGGCGGCGGCGGTTACTTCTGCTGCGGTGATGGTGTCGGTGTAGTGATTGCCGAAGTTTGAGCGGACGTAGTTGACGACGTCCGCAATCTGGTTGGGGGTGAGGATACCGTTGAACCAGGGCATGCCGCCGTGCCCGTTGAGAACCATCGAGACGGGGTAACCGATATTTTCGAGGTGGGGGTTATCGGCGAGCTTGGGGAAGGCGCCGGCGCCGCTGGCGCCTCGGCCGCCTGGCATATGGCAGCCTTGGCAGACGTGCTGAAACACGGCGGCGCCGCCGTCCGCCTCCACGGCGCGTGTGCTGTTCGCGGCGGAGTCAGCGTGAGCGTTTGTGGAAAACGTCAGGGCTGCGCAGGCGGCGATGAGGACCGTGCGCATCAGATGGACTGCACGGCGCGCTGGTTGAGTTGGGTGATAGCGCTGATGGAGGAGAGCAGCGCGCCTTCCTGCCAGCAGCCGACGTGGGAGGCGTGTTCGCCTGCGAGAACGATACGGCCTTCCATGGTGGTCAGCGTCTTGTAGTGCTCCCTGCGGGCCTCTTCGGACCACATGGAACAGCACCCGAGGGTCCAGGGCATGCGGCTCCAGGCAACGCCGACGCCGCTCGAGAATTCCGTAGGATATTGCTTGTGGATCTTGGCACCCTGCGCCAGAGCGGCCTTGACGCGTTCCTGCGGTTCCATGCCGGCAAAATCCCAAGCCGCGGCGCCGAACATGTAGGCGGCCAGCATGACGGCGGGGCCTTGCGAGAAATAGCCGTGACTCGGGTAGGACATGACGCTGATCGGCTGGTCGGTGAAGGTGATGCCGCCGTAGATCTGTTCGTCCTCTTCCCAGAAGCGGCGCTTGAATTCGAGGCCGACCTTCACGGAGGAATGGTAGGGAACGGCGGCGATGGCGGCTTTCATCGGGGCGCTGACCTGCACGTCGAGCTGGCTCAAAACGGGGAGCGGGATGGTGCAGACGCAGTAGTCGGCGCGCGCAAGGAGCGGCGTGTTGCCGTCTGTGGTGTCGATGTAGGAGACGCTGACGCCCTGTTCGTCCTGGCCGATGGCGATGATCTTCGCGTTGTGTGTGACGAGATCGTTGACCTGGCGGCCGAAGGCTTTGCCGATCATGTCCATGCCGCCGACCGGCTGGAACATGGTGGTTTGCACGTCGTTCATCATGTTGAACGAGAGATACTCCCACAGGCCGGACTTCATGATGTCGGCGCGTGGCAGCACTTGCGAAGCCGTTGGCGCGCCATCCGGCCCGGCGCCCGGAGGCTTGTCGAAGCCGCGGCGGAAGGAGGCGTCCATGCCGCCGTATTTGTAGTTTTTGTCGAGAAGGCCCCAGCCCTGCATGGCGCGGAGAAGGTCGTGCTTCTCCTCGTCGCTGATGGGGTCGTCCAGGGTTTTCTGGTTGATCGCCTTGGAGAGAAGCTCGGCGGTGTGGCCGGTGAAGTCGCCCAGGATGTGGCGATAGCGCTGCGGGGCGCCGCCGAAGGTGGTGGTGCTGTGCAAATAGGCGTTGTGGTTCACCTCAATGAAAGGCTCGAGCGCAACGCCCAAGGCGCGGCAGTAATGCAATATGGCGTTGTGGTGGTAGGGAATGCGCCAGGGCCCGGGATTAATGTAGTTGCCAGGCGCGAACTCGCATGTCTGCGTATAGCCGCCAAGCTCGGTCAGCGTGTCGCCGCCACGTAGCGAGATGTTCCGGCCGCCGGAGCGGTTCTGATACTCGAGAACACGCACTTTGTAGCCAGCGCGGCGCAGTTCGTATGCCGCCAGCATGCCGGAGAGGCCCGCACCCAGGACGATCACACTGGTGCCCGGTTTTGCGCCATTCAGCACAGGCGGCCCGGCAAAGTCGGTGGACGCCGCGTGGCCGAGCTGGGTCATCGCCTGATACATCGCCACGCTGCCGGCCGCGACGCCGATGCGAGAGAGCAGTTGCCTACGTGTGGTCGCTTCGGTCATGGCGTTCCGTTTCGTGCGGTCCAGCCGGATTCTAGCAAGGATCGTGCCTTTGAACGAGGAAGCAAGGAAGGACTTCTTTTTTGAAAAAAAGAAGCAAAAAACTTCTGCATGTTTGGGCCGGGCACTTCCACTGATTGGGCCTAAAGCCCCAGGGGTTTCTTTAAAAAAGGAGTTCTTGCCTTAGCTTATACCAAACTCCGCAGCCCCACATCGAGCACAGTTTCGGCCCTGACACCTAGGTGCTCGACCGCGAAGCCGGGGTCCCCCACGGAGCGGCGTATGTCGCCTGCGCGTGTCGGGCCGTGGTCGAGCTTGAGCGTCTGGCCGGAGATTGTCGCGAGGGTTTCGGCAAGCTGACGGACCGAGGTTTCGCGGCCGGTGCAGACGTTGGTGACGAAGGCGCCTGGGGTGGCGGCAAGTGCGCTCATGGCGGCGAGGAGGTGGGCGATGACGTCCGCGACGAAGATGAAGTCGCGTGTCTGGCCGCCGTCGCCGTGCAGGGTGAGCGGGAGGCCACGGCCTATGCGGTCGGCGAAGATGGAGATGACGCCGCTGTAGGGGGAGGAGGGGTCCTGACGCGGGCCATAGACGTTGAAGAACCGCATGCCGAAGGAGGGAACCTGGTGGACGCCCCAACCGACAGCGGCGTGGAGTTCGGAGCCGTATTTGTCTGCGCCGTAGGCGGTGCGTGGGCGTGGGGTGAGGGCTTCGGTAGCGACCGCGTCGCCGACGTCGCCGTAGATGGCGGCAGAGGACGCATAAACCACGGGCAGGTGGCGGGGACGGCAGGCGTCCAGCACGCAGATGGTGCCGGTCTGGTTGGCCTGGTGGGTGACGAGCCATTCCTCGTTGCCGCGGGCGACGGAGGCAATGGCGGCTAGGTGGAAGCAGCCGTCCGCCCCTTCCAGCGCGCGGGCGACTGCAGCGGCGTCGCAGATATCGGCTTCTATGAACCGGGTGCGTGGGTCGAGGTTGGCCCGCTTGCCTGTGGAGAGGTCGTCCAGCACGCGGACATCGTGGCCTTCGGCGAGGAGCGCGTCGGCGAGGTGGGAGCCGATGAAGCCGGCGCCGCCGGTGACCAGGTAAGTTCCCATGCTCGCTCCTTAAATGTTGCGGTCCTGGACCGGCTTGCGGCCCTGGCCGCTTAGGGTGGGCTCACCTATATCCGGCGTTATGGCGAATGATCCTTACAAAACTCTCGGTGTGGCGAAGGATGCCACCGCCGACCAGATACGCAGTGCCTACCGCAAGCTGGCGAAGAAGCACCATCCGGACGTGAACCCTGGCGACAAGAAGGCCGAAGAGCGGTTCAAGGCGATCAGCACTGCGAATGACCTGCTGTCTGATCCGGAAAAGCGGGCGCGTTTTGATCGGGGCGAGGTCGACGAGTCGGGAGCGGAGCGGCCGCCGCGCGATTTTTATCGCGGCTATGCGGAAGGGGCGCAGGGCAGCCGGTATCGGCGCAGTTCGGCCGACACGGCGGGTTTTCAGGATATCTTCTCGGACTTCATGCGCCAGGCGGGAGCCGGCGGTGCGGGTCCGGGGGCACGGGCGCCTAAGATGAAGGGCCAGGACGAGCATTATCAGCTTGCGGTGGAATTCCTCGAGGCAGTCCGCGGAGCGTCGCGTGCGGTGACCTTGCCAGACGGCCGGGCGCTCGAGGTGGCGATTCCGGCTGGGCTGCAGGACGGGCAGACGTTGCGGTTGCGTGGACAGGGCGGGGCCGGTTGGAACGGCGAGCCGCCAGGCGATGCGCTGATCGAGGTGTCGGTGCTGCCGCATCCGTTCTACCGGCGCGACGGCGACGACATCCATCTCGACCTGCCGGTGACGATGGCCGAGGCGGTGCTGGGGGCCCGGGTCACGGTGCCGACGCCGGGTGGCAACGTCACGATGTCGGTGCCGCCGAAGTCGGATTCCGGTCGGCAGCTTCGGCTGCGTGGCCGGGGTGTGGCGGCTCATGCCGGGCGGCCGGCCGGTGATCTCTACGCGACATTGCGGGTGGTGGTCGGCGGGCCGACGGACGCGGCACTCGAGGATGCGCTCAGGAGCTGGATGGAGAGCCACCCGATCGATCCGCGGGCGAGCATGACTGGCGTCAAGGAGCCGGCAGGAGCGGCAGCATGATCAGCATGGCGGCAGTCTACGCCGAGGTTCCTGGGCTGCGCGAAGAGGAGTTGCGCGCCTGGTTGGCGGAGGAATGGGTACGGCCCGTCATGCGCGATGGGGAGCCGGCGTTCGGCGCGGTGGATGTGGCGCGCATCCGGCTGATCCTGGACCTGCATCGCGACCTTGCCATCGAGCCGCCGACTGTGCCGCTTGTGCTGCAGTTGTTGGACCAGCTGTTCGCGACGCGGCGACAGTTGCGCCGTGTTCTGGAACTCGCCGAATCACCGCTGAGGGAGCGGATCGCGGAGGTCCTGGTCCAGGAATAGACGGGTCCAGGAGTAGAGGGGCGGCAGCGCCTGGATCACAATTGCGCGTATCTGTGGTGCAATGCAGCACCTATGCTGGAAACATCGGCTTAGTAAGCTACGTTATGAGTTTAGGAGGAGAGTAGCTGCTCTCCTTATTCTCGTAGAGCGGTGAGCACCAGCACGCATGGGCATAGTCAAGTTCGCGCTGAAGTTCCCGCACACCTTCTACGTGCTGGCGATCCTGATGCTGTTCCTCGGTGGCAGCGCCATCATCGTCACTCCGAAGGATATCTTCCCGAACATCAACATCCCCGTGGTCTCGGTGATCTGGCAATACACTGGCCTGACCCCGGAGGAGATGGAGCAGCGGGTCACCACCTATAGCGAGTATTCGATCAGCTCGTCGGTGAACGACATCAAGAACATCGAGAGTCAGACTCTGTCTGGCATTTCGGTGGAGCGGATCTACTTCCAGCCCAAGGTCAACGTCGATCTGGCCATCGCACAGATCGTTTCGGCATCGAATTCCATCCGCGCTTTGATGCCGACAGGTATCCAGCCGCCGACCATCGTGCAGTATAATGCATCGTCGGTGCCGGTGATCCAGCTCAGCCTCAGCTCGGACAAGCTGAACGAGCAACAGCTTTACGACTACGGCATCTACCAGGTGCGCCAGCAATTGGCGCCGATCCAGGGTATTACGCTGCCAACGCCTTACGGCGGCAAATACCGGCAGATCATGGTCGATCTCGATCCCGATGCGCTGCGGGCGCAGGGAATTACGCCCTACGACGTGGTGACTGCGGTCAATGCGCAGAGCCTGACGTTGCCTTCGGGTGACGCGAAGATGGGCGACAAGCAGTTCATCGTGCGGGTGAATGCATCTGCACAGTCGATCAAGGCGTTGAACGACGTGCCGATCAAGCAGGTCGGCGGCACGACGGTTTATCTGCACGACGTGGCGCATGTGCGTGACGGCTGGGCTGTGCAGCAGAACACGGTGAGTGCAGACGGCAAGAAGTCCGTACTGCTGACCATCATCAAGAACGGCGATGCCTCCACGCTAGACGTGGTGAACCGGGTGAAGGCCGCCCTGCCGTCCATCCAGAAGGCGGCGCCTCCCGGCATGACGATCAAGCTGCTGTTCGACCAGTCGGTGTTCGTGCAGAGCGCGATCGACTCGGTGCTGCGAGAGGGCGCCATCGCGGCAGGGCTGACTGCGCTGATGATCCTGATCTTCCTGGGATCGTGGCGGTCCACGATCGTGGTCATGATTTCGATCCCGCTCTCCATCCTGACGTCTGTCGCGGTGCTCTCCGCATTGGGCGAGACGATCAACACGATGACGCTGGGCGGATTGGCGCTGGCGGTGGGCATCCTGGTCGACGACTCCACCGTCACGATCGAGAACACGCACCGATTGCTGGAAGAGGGCGGCGACTTCGACGAAGCGGTGCTCGAGGGTGCTGCCGGCATTGCGGTGCCGACGCTGATTTCCACGCTGGCGATCTGCTGCGTGTTCGTCAGCGTGTTCTTTCTACAGGGCGCTGCGAAATATCTGTTCACGCCGATGGCCGAAGCGGTGGTGTTCGCCATGCTCGCGTCCTACGGCATTTCGCGCACGCTCACCCCGATCATCATTCGCCTGCTGCTTCGTAAAGAGTATGCAAATCACGGGCATGAGGGCGAAGGGCGCAAGAACTGGTTCGGGCGGTTCCACGACGGGTTCAACGAGCGCTTCGACAGGTTCCGCAATTTCTACGGCTGGCTGCTGGCCGGCATCCTGGCGCGGCGCATCCTGACGCCGGTTGCCGGCGTAGGCGTGGTGGCCTGTGCGGCCGTGCTCAGCCTGTTCATCGGTTCGGACTTCTTTCCGAACGTCGATGCGGGGTTGATCCAGCTTCATGTGAGAGCGCCGGCGCGCACGCGTATCGAGCGCACCAACCAGATCTTCGCCGCTATTGAGGACAATATTCGCGCGCATGTTCCGGCGAAGGATCTCGGGCTCGTTCTCGACAATATCGGGCTGCCGCAGCGCACCTATAACCTGGCGTTCACCGACGGTACGACGATCGGCGTGAACGACGGCACCATCCAGATCCAGCTGAACGAAGGCCACGCGACGACGGCCTCTTATATCCGCACCCTGCGCGACGAACTTCCTGCAGCGTTTCCGGAAGTGCAGTTCTATTTCCAGCCCGCCGATCTGGTGACGCAGATCCTGAACTTCGGTGTGCCGTCGCAGATCGACGTGCAAGTGCAAGGGCGCGACCGGGCGGAGAATGCGAAGATCGCCGCCGATATCAGCAAGCGTATCGCGGCAGAGCCCGGCATTGTCGACGCGCACGTGCAGCAGGAGCTCAACGCGCCAGAGATGTACTACACCATCGACCGCACGCGGGCGCAGGAGCTTGGCCTGACGGTCAACCAGATTGCACAGGACATCAACATCAGCCTGAGTTCGTCCGAGCAGGTGTCACCGAACTTCTGGACCGATCCGAAGAACGGCATCCCCTACTACATGGCCGTGCAGACGCCCGAGTACAAGCTGCACGACAAGAACGACCTGGATAACATTCCGATCGCGAGCACAACTTCCACGAGTACCGGGTCGCCGCAGCAGATCCCTGACCTGCTCGGTAATGTTGCCAGCGCCGAACGCAAGGAAGTGCAGTCCGTCTATAACCAGTCGAACATCCAGGAAGTGTACGACGTCTATGCCAGCGTTCAGAGCCGTGATCTCGGCAGCGCGGCGGCGGCGATCAACAAGATCGTGGCGGACGACCAGAAGCATCTGGGGCCATCGGACAAGATCAACATACGCGGCCAGATCGCGAGCATGAACGATGCTTTCGCGAACCTCACCATCGGGCTGCTGTTCGCTGCGGTGTTCGTCTATCTGCTGATGGTGGTGAACTATCAAAGCTTCGTCGATCCGCTGGCGGTGATCCTGGCATTGCCTGGTGCTGCTTCCGGTATCCTGCTCATGCTGTTCGTGACAGGCACGACCTTGTCCGTGCCGTCGCTGATGGGCGCCATCATGTCGGTGGGCGTCGCATCCGCGAACTCCATTCTGCTTGTCACATTCGCGCGTGAGCAGCGCGAAGAGGGCATGAACGCCTTCGAGGCGGCGCTGGCCGCTGGCACCACGCGTTTGCGGCCGGTGCTGATGACTGCTGCTGCGATGATCGTCGGCATGGTGCCGATGGCGATAGGTGGGCCGGGCGAAGAGCAGAACGCGGTGCTCGCACGCGCCGTGATCGGTGGCGTGATGGTCGGTACGATCACCACACTTCTGTTCGTGCCCTATCTCTACTCGGTTTTCGGCGCCTTCGAGCGAAAGAGAGAAACATCCGGGGCGCGCGATGCACACCACGGGCTGAGCCACCAGGGGGCTTCATGAACCAGATCACCAAACCGCAGGCAGACGACGCGGCAGAGAAGCGCAGCAAGCCGGCTGAGCAACACCAGACGCCGGGGCTCGATCATCAGGACGACCCTGAGATGGACCGCAAGCGGCGCCGCTCCGCGCGCGTTCTCGGCTTGGTCGTCGTGCTCATTCTTGTTCTGATGGTCGGTGTAGGAGCCTGGACTCATATCGCGCGGAACGCCTCCGCACAGGAAGCACTCGAGACGCGGCAGAACACGGTGCCGACCGTGCGCACGATGGATGCGAAGTCGATCGACACGCCGCGTACCGTCGATCTGCCTGGCAACATGCAGGCGTTCGATAGCGCGACGCTCTATGCCCGCGCGACCGGCTATATCGCGAAGCGGAACGTGGACATCGGCAGCAAGGTCAAGGCCGGCGACACACTGGCCGTAATTGCGGCGCCCGATCTCGACCAGCAATTGCAGCAGGCGCGCGCGCAGTTGGCCCAGATGCAGGCGGCGCTCGGCCAGGCGCAAGCCGGCCGTTCGCTTGCCGATGTCACCAACCGCCGGACTTCGACGCTCGTCACCGAGGGTTGGAGCAGCCGTCAGCAGGGCGACACCGACCGTTCGAACTTCACGTCGCAGACAGCGGCGGTGCGGGTGGCGCAGGCAAACATCCTGGCGCAGCAGGCGAGCGTAAACAGGCTGGTCGAACTGACCGGTTTCGAGCAGGTGAAGGCGCCTTTCGACGGCGTGATCACCAGCCGTTCGATCGACGTGGGCGCTCTGGTGAGCGCCGACCAATCAAGCGGGACGTCTCTGTTCTCGATCGCGCGCACCGATGTTCTTCGCGTGCAGGTCTATGTCCCGCAGGAATATTTCTTTGCGCTGAAGGATGGGCAGGACGCGACGGTGACCGTGCCGCAACTTCCGGGCAAGACTTTCCACGGAACGGTCGCGCGCAACGCCGGGGCGCTGGCAACGGCGACACGCACGCTGCTTGCAGAGGTAGACGTTCAGAACGCCGACAACATGCTGTCAGCAGGTCTCTACGGCATCGTTCATCTCGAGCAGAAGCGTGATGCACCGGTGGTGCTCGTGCCATCTGAGGCAATCATCTTCAACAGGAACGGCCTGAGCGTTGCAGTCGTGAAGGACGGCAAGGTGAGCATTCAACATCTCGACGTGCTCGCCGACGACGGTGCTCAGGTTCAGGTTCGCTCCGGGCTTAATCCTGGCGATAAGATCATTCTCAACCCTCCTGCGAATCTGAGCGAAGGGATGAAGGTTAAGACGTAGGAAGCGAGTTCTTTTTGAAAAAAGAACCAAAAACTTTTTACGACTTTGCACCACGTTTGAGGAGAAGCTCAGCCTCTCCTCGGACCTGGTCTAGAAGAACCAAAAGTTTTTTGGTTCTTTTTTTCAAAAAAGAACTGCTTGCTTCCCTTTGCCTGCCCTACGGCCGAGGCAAAAGCACAAACTCCGTTCCAGGTTGATGCATCAGCCCAGCCGTTCGAGCCGCCGAGTCGCCAGTACCCAAAAAAAGATCCGTGCGCGCAGGCCCGGTGATGTCGGTGCCGATATCCTGCGCAAGGACGAGGCGGCGAAGCGGAGTGTTCGTCGTCGGATCCGTCGTGTCGATGAACACGGGGGCGCCGAGGGGGACGAAGTGGCGGTCCACCGCGGCCGAGCGACCGGCGGTGAGGTTGACGCCCATGGCGCCCGGAGGGCCAAAGTCGTTGTCTGCGTTGGGGGCGGCGCGAAAGAACACATAATCTTCGTTGCGGTCCATAATGCGCTTGGCCTGGTCGGGGTGGCTGTCGAGCCAGCCGCGTATGGTCTGCATGCTGACGGCTTCGGGAGCGAGGGCGTGTTCCTCGATGAGCACGCGGCCGATGGGAGTGTAGGGGCGTCCGTTCCTGCCGTCGTAGGCGACCCGTACGACGGCGCCGTCGGGCAGGCGGATCCGGCCGGAGCCTTGTATTTGCAGGAAAAAGAGGTCGGCGGGGTTGCGCAGCCAGAAGAGCGGGCGCGCCTGGGCGCCGATGGCGCCGGCTTCGATGTCGGCGCGTGTCCAGTAAGGGATGATGTGCTGACCGTCGCTGCGGCCGATGATAGGCGGCGCTAGCGGGTCGTTTGCGGCCGGCGCGGCTTTGACCAGGTCGGACGGACGAGCGAGCAGCGGCGTCTGGTAGGCGCCGCCCTGCTGCAGGCTGCCCGCGGCTTCGGGTTCGAAATAGCCCGTGACCAACGCAGGGACGCCGATGCGGTAGACTTGGAAGCGCGAGGTGAAGAAGGCGCGGGCGGCGGTGTCGTCCTGCTCCAGGTCAACGGCGGCGCGGCAGGTGGCCTGCCACTGGCCTGCGCGGCCGCCGTATGTGGCAGAGAGGCCTTGGCCACCAAGGTCGGTTTCGGCCGGCATGAGCGAGAGACGGCGGCACTGCGCCTTCAGGGCTGGCACCAGGGCTGCCGTGTGGTCGGACTGCCAGCCGGGCAGGTCGGTGAAGCTGGCTGGCGTGAGGTCTAGCGTTCTCGGTGAGCTGGGTGCTGGGGGGACGGTGCAGGCGCATAGGGCGGCAACCGCCAGGAAAGCGGCGGGGGTGGTGGTCTTTTGCAAGCTGGGGGGCTCCGGAGGGCTAGCAAGGAAGGTCTTCTTTTTTGAAAAAAGAAGCAAAAAACTTGTGGGACCCGGGGCCGGGCGGAGGAGACGCCGGGCTAGGCGACTTTGGCTTCGGCCAGTTTCCAGGCCAGGTCGCCTTGGCCGAGGGTGCGGGCGAAGGTCCATAGGTCGGCGATTTCGGTCATGCCGTCGGTGCCGCTGAGCGGCGCGCCGTCGGCTCCCGTGGTATAGTTCACCTGTCGTGAAACGATATGCAGCGTGATGCTGGCTTCCTTGCCGGCCAGGTGCGCCTCGCGGATTTCGGCTTCCAGAATGTCGCGAATCTCCGTGTGCTGGGTTTCACCCGCAGCCTCACGTGCCGCAATGGCCTGCTCGAAGGCGCTGTAGGTCTCGTCCGTGAGCAGAGAGCGCAGGCGGACGCGGTCTCCGGCGGCAAAGGCGCTGACGATGATCCGGAATGCGGCTTCCGCGCCGGTGATGAAGGCCTGCGGGTCGAAGCGGCGGTCGGCCGCCTGCATGGCTGCAAGCGCCTGGCCGGCCGGCGAGGCAGGGTCCGGGAGGGCGCGGCCGACGGGCGCTATCGGTTCAGCACGCGAGTCGATGACAGGGCCGGCGGCCGTGCCGGGCTTCGGCGCCACAACTGGATTGGCTTCGAAGCCGGTCCGCTTGCCAAGGATGCTGCGCAGCCGCAGCACCAGAAAGGCGGCGATCATCGCGAACAGTATGAGGTCGACCGGAAAACCGCCTGTCGCTTGCATGGGCACTCCTCAACGTCTCGACGACATAGGGACCTCAGGACCGGTCGGCAATCGGCATAGGGCTGTGGGCTGACCGGCGCTTGCGCTGCCGGGGGTGATTGCAGTGCCGGGGAATCGCGGCTAGCAGCGCGGCATGATCCTGATGCGTCATGGACAGAGCGAGTTCAACCTGCATTTCTCGGCGACCAAGAAGGATCCCGGGATCGAGGATCCGCGCCTGACGCCGCTTGGCCAGGCCCAGGCGGAAGCGGCCGCGCAGACGCTGCTGCACGCCGGCATCAAGCGCATCGTAGCCTCGCCCTATACGCGTGCCATGCAGACCGCGGCGCCCGCGGCACGCCTGCTCGGCTTGCCGGTGACGATCACGCCGCTGGTGCGCGAGCGGTTCCACTTCGCCTGTGACATAGGCACGCGCCGCAGCCTGCTGGCATCCGACTGGCCCGACCATGATTTCGGCGAGGTCGATGAGGTTTGGTGGCCGGAGGCGACCGAGACCGCGGAGGCGGTTCTCGAGCGGGCACGGGCGTTCCGCAAGGCGAGCGTCGAGCGGGCCGACTGGACGCATACCTTGGTGGTGAGCCACTGGGCGTTCATCCTGGCGCTATCCGGCCAAAGCCTGGAGAACGGCGAGTGGATTCGTTTCGACCCCACGGCGGATACGCTTAATTAATCAGCATCATGGTAATCGGCGTTCGAGCAGGCCGGGCCGCTTTGCGCCATTCGCAGGCCGTGCTACCGCGCGCCCACTTGAGCCCAGGAGCACAGAATGTCCGAGACGACGACCACCGAAGCGCCAGCCGGCCAGCAGATCCCCCCGCTGGTGGTCAACGTTCAATACATTAAGGATCTTTCGTTCGAGGTGCCTAACGCGCCTGAGATCTACGCCACGCTGCGGTCACAGCCGGCTGTCGCCATCAATCTCGATGTGCAGGCGCGGGCACTTCAGGAAGGCCAGAACGTCTTCGAAGTGGTGCTCTCGGTAAAGGTCGATGCGCGCGAGCCGACGCAGCCGCCCGCGTCGCAAAACGGCGCAGCGCCTGCGGCGCCCGCGCCAGGCGAGGGCCGCCCGGTGTTTATCGCCGAGCTTCAATATGCAGGCGTGTTCACGCTGAATGGCGTTCCGCCTGAGGCCGTCGAGCCGCTGCTGCTGATCGAGTGCCCGAGGTTGCTGTTCCCGTTTGCCCGCTCAGTGATTTCTGACGTGACACGGGAGGGTGGATTCCCACCGGTGCTGCTGCAGCCGATCGATTTTGTCGGGCTCTGGCAGAGCCGCCGCGCTGCGCAGCCGGGGGCGCCGGCTCAGGCGTAAGGGAGAACGGAAGGACTTCTTTTTTGAAAAAAAGACGCAAAAAACTTTTGGATTTTGGGACTGGGATTGTGCCGCAAGCCCGGCCTCAAGTCGCAGAAGTTTTTTGGTTCTTTTTTTCAAAAAAGAACATGCTGCCTTCACCCTTCAGCAATCATTACCCTTAAGGTTCCAGGACCGCACCACCCCGCCGGTCAGCTCGAAAGTGGTCGTGCATTGTTCCTGGACGATCTCGGGCGGGAAGCCGCCGAACCCGCCCCAGCCACCACCGTAGCCGTAACCGCCCCAACCGCCGTACCCGAAGCCAAAGCCAGGATCGCCGCCGTATTCGTCGATGTGGCTTTCGCTATAGGCCAGGAAGCGGTGGCCGTTGGTGTCGTAGGTGCGGTTCGGCACACCGTAGGCGCGAACCAGATCGGTTTCGGGCTTGCCGACGACGGCATTCAGTGAATCGATATGTTGCTTGCTGGGGTAGGCGCATCCGGCGAGTAGCGCCAACGCGCCTAGACTTAAGAATTTACGCATCATGATGCCTACTCCGACGGGGTTGGGATCGATCATCCCTGGATCAGCCTTGCTGACCTAGTTAAGTGCGCGTGTGGCCTCCCGGTAGCCATTGCACCTGCTCAATTTTGCTGGCGCCACTTGCGATCATGGCGAGGCGGTCAAAACCCAGCGCGATTCCGGCGGCCGGCGGCATGCCGTGGCCGAGGGCGGCAAGGAAATCCTCGTCGAGCGGCCAATCATCGTGGCCGTTGATGGCATGGCGTCGTGCGCGGTCTTCCAGGAAGCGGGTGCGCTGTTCCGCCTGGTCGGTGAGTTCCTCGAAGGCGTTTGCGAGTTCCAGGCCGCAGACGAACAATTCGAAACGGAGGGCGACGCGTGGATCGGTGGGATCGCGCCTGGCGAGGGCCGCCTGGGCGGCTGGCCAGTGGGTGAGGAAGGTCGGGTGATTGCGGCCGAGATGCGGCTCGATGCGCTCCAGGAGAAGGCGGAAGAAGAGATCCTCCCAGATTTCGTTGTCCCGGAGGTGGGCGCCCGAAGAGCGGGCGAGGGCGGCTGCGTCGCCTGCCGTGCCCAGGACGTCCGCGCCGGCGTACCGGGCGAAGGCTTCGGCGACGGTGAGGTGCTCGACCCGGGCGAGATCGGTGGTGATGCCGCGGCAGGTGACGGTGGGAGGCAGGACGGTGCGCAGGAATCCGGTGGTTTCGGCGAGCAGCGCCGCAAAGTCCGCTTGCGGGCGATACCATTCGAGCATGGTGAATTCGGGCGTGTGGGTGTCGCTTCCTTCGCCGTTTCGCCAGACGCGTGCGAGCTGGAAGATCGGGCCGGCGCCTGCAACGAGCAGGCGTTTCATGGCAAATTCGGGCGAGGTGTGGAGCCACAGCGGGCAGCGCTCGCCCTGCGGCGTCACGGCTTCCGTCGCGAAGGTCTGGATGTGCACCTCCTCGCCTGGGGCTGCGACGGCGTAGGGGGTTTCCGCTTCGGTGTAGCCTCTGGCGGCGAAGAAGGCGCGGGTCGCCTGGGTGAGCAGCGCACGCCGGCGCAGGTAGGGCATCCGGGCGGCCAGCGATTCGGGATGCCAGGTCGGGTGCACGCGCTCTCCTGGGTGGGTAGGGGTGTTTGACCGGAGCCGACGTCGTCTCTAGGCACCCGCATCATGCCTGACGGATATTGCGCGCCAAGCCACGCTACTCTGCGCTCGACCAGCGATCTGATCGAGGCCGGGCTGGTGAACGAGACAGAACGCGACGCGCTCGAGGCGGTCGGCGCGCGCTATGCGGTGGCGATCACTCCGACCCTGCGAGCGCTCATCGATGCGCCGGATGATCCGGTCGGGCGTCAATTCGTCCCGAGTGCTGCGGAGCTGCTGGCCGAACCTTCGCAGGATCCCGATCCGACGGGCGATGCGGTGTTCTCGCCGGTGCCCGGCATCGTGCACCGGTATCCCGACCGGGCATTGCTGAAGCCGCTTCTCGTCTGCCCGACATACTGCCGCTTCTGCTTCCGCCGCGAGCATGTGGGGCCGGATGGCGGGGTGCTCGGCGAGGCGGCGCTCGACCGCGCGCTGGCCTATCTGCGTGCGACGCCCGCGGTGCGGGAGGTGATCCTCACGGGGGGCGACCCGCTGATGCTATCGCCGCGGCGGCTCGGGCTCATCCTGAAAGCCCTGGACGCCATGCCGCATGTCGAGTTGTTGCGCATTCATACACGGGTGCCCGTCGCCGATCCCGGTCGGGTGACCGATGCGTTGACGGCCGTTCTGGAAACGCAGACACCGCTCTGGCTTGCGGTGCATGCCAATCACGCCAGCGAGTTCTCCGCAGAGGCGGCGGTTGCCTTGCGCCGTATTCGGGCGCGAGGCGTGCCGCTGCTGGGCCAGTCGGTGCTGCTGCGTGGGGTCAACGACAGCGAGGCGGCACTGGAGGCTCTGTTCCGGGCCATGCTGCAAGCGCGGATGAAGCCCTATTATCTGCATCAGCTCGATGCGGCGCCCGGCACGGCGCATTTCCATGTGCCCATAGCAGAAGGGCAACGGCTGATGGCGGCGCTTCGCGGCCGGATCAGCGGTCTGGCCCTTCCGACTTACATCCTCGACATTGCCGGGGGATACGGGAAGGTGCCGGTCGGGCCCGGATATCTCGAAGCGGGCACGGTGCGGGATCCCTGGGGCACCGCGCATGCGCTTGCTGAGGGCACATCCTGAGGGCTAGAAGCCCGGCCAGCCGCATTCGCGATCCAATCTCCCTCATAAATCCAGAAAGTTCTGTTTTCTCATGAAGCAGCAGGCGAACCTCATTCGGGCCGGCCAGGTCATCGAACACGATGGCAGGCGCTGGACGGTGCTCAAGCAGCAGATCATCACGCCCGGCAAGGGCGGCGCCTTCATCCAGGTGGAGATGCGCGACCTCAAGACAGGCAACAAGACGAACGAGCGCTGGCGCACCGCCGATACCGTCGAGCGTCTGATGACCGACAACAAGGAATACACCTACTCTTACACGGACGGGGACAACATCGTCCTGATGGATCCCGAGACGTTCGAGCAGACCATCGTGCCGACCGTGATCCTGGGCGACCAGGCGCCGTTCCTGCAGGACAACATGGTCATCGAGCTCGATCTGGTGGAAGGCGAGCCGGTCGGCGCGCATCTGCCGCAGATGGTGACGTTGGAGGTGGTCGAGGCCGATCCGGTGGTGAAGGGCCAGACGGCGAGTTCGTCCTACAAGCCGGCAAAATTGTCGAATGGGGTGAAGACGCTGGTGCCGCCTTTTGTGGAAGCTGGCGAGCGGATCGTTGTGCGCACCGAGGATGGCTCCTACGTCGAGCGCGCGAAGGGGTAGGATTGAGCCCCTCTGCGCCCTATGATCACACGATGGACACAGCACCCGCACGCGACGAGGCTGAGCTGGAGCGTGAACTCAGGCTTGTCGAAGAAGCACGGGCGGACGTGCGCGCTGGTCGTTTAGTGCCGTTTGAAGCGGTGCAAGACTGGATCGAAAGTATCGGCACCGACCATGAGCTGCCGCCGCCACGTGCTAAGCCGGAATAGGGTTATCAATCACCCTACCGCGCGAGATCAACCTCACCGAACGCGCGATCTCAGATCTGGAGGAAGTGCAAGCTTGGTATTCGCAGCCAGGCGCGGGACAAGCGGCAAGTAACCTGCTCCATCGGCTTGCGGCGGCGATAGCGACCCTTTCGCACCTGCCATGTTTCTACGCGGCGGCGAAAGCACCGGGCACCCGGGTAATGATTTGCGGTCGGCACCGCGTCCTCTACGCGGTCGATCCGGATACGAATGACAACGCCACGGCTGGCGATATTTTGATTTTGCGCGTCCGTGGTCCAGGGACGCTCTGACAAGGAGTTTCGGTGGCCCTACGCCTTACGCCGCATATGACCGTCATGCAGAACGCTGCGCAAAAAGCTTCCAAGCGGCTTTTGCGGGATTTCAATGAAGTCGAGCAGTTGCAAGTCAGCGTCAAAGGGCCGTCCGACTTCGTCAGCCAGGCAGACCTGCGCGCCGAAGCCACCATACGCGAGGAACTCGCGAAGGCGCGTCCCGGATACGCCTTCCTCATGGAAGAGAGCGGCGCGTCCGGCGGCGACAACTGGACGTGGCGCTGGGTCGTCGATCCTTTAGACGGCACCACGAACTTTTTGCACGGCATCCCTCACTGGTGCATCTCCATCGGACTGCAACGCAGGCAGCCGGACGGCACCATCGAAGTCGCCGCGGGCATGGTCTACAGCCCGGCCGCAGACGAAATGTTCTGGGCCGAGAAGGGCGGCGGTGCGTTCCTCAACGAACGGCGCCTGCGCGTCTCGGCACGGCGCGACATGAAGGACGCGCTGTTCGCGACAGGCATTCCGTTCGCGGCCGTCACCACGCGCAACCGCCTCGCCTTCGCCCGCACGCTCGGCGCGATTATGCCGGCAACCGCCGGCGTGCGCCGCTTCGGCTCTGCAGCCCTCGACCTCGCCTGGGTCGCTGCCGGCCGTTACGACGGCTACTGGGAACTGGGGCTCAAGGCCTGGGATGCGGCCGCGGGGCTGCTGCTGGTGCGCGAAGCGGGCGGCACGGTGACCGATCCTGCAGGCGCCGAGTTCAATATCAGCGATGGGCCTGACAACGACGTCGTCGCGGGGAATGCGCATTTGCAGCCGAAGCTGCGCGAGCTGGTCGAGGACGGGATCGCGGCCGCAGGTTGAGGCGGCAAACCGGCCCTACGCGGGCGCTGCGAAAATCTGCTTGACGGCCATCGCACGGCCGGGGCGCCCGACGATGGCGACGCCATCGCCGGCCTCTATGACGACGCTCGCCGGAGGCTGCATGTGGCTGCTGCCGTCCCGGCGCTCCAGTGCCACCACCATGAAAGCGCCCGCCGCCAGCGTCTCCAGCTCGGCAATTGTCGCGCCTACGCTGGGACTGCCGGTTACCGCGGAGACGACCTCCAGATCGAGGCCGAGACGGCGGAGATCACGCACCAGGCCGCGCTTAGAATCACCCTCCTTCAGCATGTCGGTGACCTCGGGATAAAGCAGCAACTCGGCAATGCGCTCGGCTCCGATATGGGTCGGCAGCACCACGCGGTGCGCCCCCGCATGCAGCAGCTTGCTCTCCGTGGAAGGCGCCTCGCCGCGCGCGATGATGGTGAGCTTGGGATTGAGGCTGCGCGCACTGAGCGTAATGAAAACATTGGCCGCATCGTCAGGCAGCACGGTCGCCAAGGCGCGCGCGCGGCCGATTCCGGCAGCAACCAGACACTCCTCGTCCGTCGCATCCCCCTGCAGCACCAGAAAACCGGCGTCGCGCGCACTCCCCAGGCGCCCGTCGCTGCGCTCCAGGACAACGAACTTCATGCCGCCCGCCTTGAGGTCGCGTGCCAGCATCAGCCCGATGCGGCCGTAGCCGCAGATGATGACGTGGTCCGATAGCGCCTCGATTTCCTTCTGCATCCGGCGCACTCCGAAAAACTGTTGGAACTGGCTTACGGTGATCAACTGGACCAGCGCACCGGTGAGGAAAATCATGCCCGTGCAGCCGAATACGATCAGGCCGATCGTAATGAAGCGCAACAACGGGGTGGTAATCGGCCGAACCTCGCCATACCCGACGGTGAAAACCGTCATAACCACCATGTAGACAGCGTCGGAGTAGCTCCACCCGGCAAGGTAGATGTACGCCAGTATGGCCAGCGCACTGACCACGATCATGAACACGACGCCGGCCAGGAGATTACGGAGCGGGGAGCCGAGGAACTGTTGCATTCTCACGCCATTGTTCGGCGTGTACTAGGAGTTTGTCATGAGTTTTCCCTTCGCACTGCCGGACTGGGTGCCGGCCTGGATCCAGCTCCTGATCCTCGTCGTGGGCATCATGCTGCTGCTCTGCTTCGCCTGCATGCCGTTCAGCGTGTTCGGCGTGAAAAGCCGGCTCGAAGCGGTCGAAGCAAGGCTCGACGAAATTCAGGGCGAAATCCGCATGCTGGCGTTGCGCCTGCCCGAACCAGGCCGGGGCGCCGCCTACGAGGAAGAACCCGTCGCCCGCCGCTCCCCTGCCGAGCCCGAACGCGAATTGCGCGCCCGGCCGCCTATTCCACCCGTCGCCTGGCGTGCTGATACCGGCGTCCGTTCGCGCAATCTGCCGCCTGCCGATGGGAAGCCTCGGGCTGAGCCTCGGTTGTCTCGGTAAAGGCAAGGGAAGGCCAGGGGCTCTGCCCCTGGACCCCGCTGGGGCCTAGAGGCCCCAGACCCCCGTGAGTTTGCACCGAGCTTACTTTTGAGAAATGGGGTCTGGGGACGAGTCCCCAGCGGGATCCAGGGGCAGAGCCCCTGGCCTAACTTCCGCTTGCCTACTGAACAGCACCAAATCATCCCGATGGATTAGCTCGTCGCGTCCCCGCCATCCGAGCAAAGCCTCGATCTTCTCCGACCGATGGCCGGCGATGCGGGAAGCGTCGGCAGAGCCATAACCGGAGAGACCGCGGGCGAGGGTGACCCCATCGGCGGAGACCACGACGACGGCATCGCCACGCTCGAAATTGCCTGAGACCTGCACCACGCCGGCTGGAAGCAAGGACCCGCCGGCGGCGAGGGCGTGGGCGGCGCCGGGATCGACCACATAAGTACCGGCGGGGGCGAGGCTGCCGGCAATCCAGCGTTTGCGGGCGGAGCGGCCACCCGGGGCGGGGAGGAACCATGTGCAGCGGCCGCCTTGCTGCCAGGCGGCGAGGGGATGATCGCGGTGGCCGAGGGCAATGGCCATGGCGCAGCCGGCTTGGGTAGCGATGCGGCCTGCGGCGAGTTTGGTTCGCATGCCGCCTGAGGAGAAGCCGGGCGGGGGTTCGCCGGCGGCGGCTTCGATGGCGGGCGTGATGGCGTCCACGACGGGGAGATGGGTGGCGGCCGGGTTCTGGCGCGGGTCGGCGGTGTAAAGGCCGTCGATGTCGGAGAGCAGGACGAGCTGGTCTGCCTCGATCATTTCGGCGACGCGGGCGGCGAGGCGGTCGTTGTCGCCGAAGCGGATTTCGGCGGTGGCAACGCTGTCGTTCTCGTTAATGACGGGAATGCAGCCGAGGCTCAGCAGCGTGCGAAGGGTGGCGCGGGCGTTGAGATAGCGGCGGCGGTCCTCGGTATCTTCCAGGGTGAGAAGAAGCTGGGCGGCGACGAGGCCATGCGCGGCGAGCGCCTGCGTCCAGGCCTGGGCGAGCCGTATCTGGCCGACTGCGGCGGCCGCCTGCTTCTCCTCAAGGCGGAGCTTCGGCTGGAGGAGGCCGAGTGTGCGGCGGGCGAGAGCGATGGCGCCCGAGGAGACGACGATCACCTCGGTGCCGCGCGCCCGGGCGGCGGCGATATCGGCGGCGACGCCGTTCAGCCAGGCGTCTCGTGGGGCGGCGGCCTCCTGGTCCACCACGAGCGCGCTGCCGATTTTGACGACGAGGAGGCGGGCTTGAGCGGGGTTTGGGGTCATTGCGAGAAGGAAGCAAGCAAGTTCTTTTTTGAAAAAAAGAACCAAAAAACTTTTGCGAGTTTAGGCCGGGCTTGAGGACGTGCGCGGCCTAAACGGGTGAAAGTTTTTTGCTTCTTTTTTTCAAAAAAGAAGTGCTTGCCTTCCTTCACGACTGCGCCTGGCGATGAGCAGTGATCGCGTTCTGCAATGCCCGCAAGACCTCGGGCACGCCTTTGCCCGTAGCGCCCGACATCAGATGCACCGGCTGCCCGGAAGCCTTCACGAGAGCCGCGCGGCGTGAGGTGATTTCGCGCGGGGTCATCGCGTCCGACTTGTTGAGCACCAGCAGTTCCGGCTTGTCGGCGAGTCCGCCGCCGTAGGCGGAGAGTTCGCCGCGTATGGTGCGCCAGGCATCGACCACGTGCCCTGCGGCGCCATCGATGAGGTGGAGGAGGACGGCGCAGCGTTCGACGTGGCCGAGAAAGCGGTCGCCCAGGCCGGCGCCTTCGTGGGCGCCTTCGATGAGCCCGGGGATGTCGGCGAGAACGAATTCCTCGGTGTCGGACAGGCGGATGACGCCGAGCTGCGGGTGGAGGGTGGTGAAGGGGTAATCGGCGATTTTCGGGCGTGCGGCCGATGACGCGGCGAGGAAGGTGGATTTGCCTGCGTTCGGCAGGCCGACGAGGCCTGCGTCTGCGATGAGCTTGAGGCGTAGCCAGACCCAGCGTTCCTCGCCTGGCCAGCCTTTGTCGGATCGGCGTGGCGCGCGGTTGGTGCTCGTCTTGAAATGCGTGTTGCCGTGGCCGCCGTCGCCGCCGCGGCAGAGCAGGATCTCCTTGCCCGGGACGTCGAGGTCCGCGAGCATGGTTTCCTGATCATCGGCGAAGATCTGGGTGCCGATGGGCACGCGTATGCGCACTTCGGGGGCGCCAGCGCCGGTCCGGTCGGAGCCTGCGCCGTTGCCGCCCTTCTTGGCGCGGAAATGCTGCGTGTAGCGGAAGTCGATGAGGGTGTTGAGGTTCTGGGCGGCCTCGAAGACGATGTCTCCGCCTCGGCCACCGTCGCCGCCGTCAGGGCCGCCGAACTCAATGTGTTTTTCGCGCCGGAACGCGATCACGCCATCGCCGCCGTCACCGGAGCGGACGTAGATCTTGGCTTGGTCGAGGAATTTCATGGGTCAGGACCTGGGGGCGGACAGCGATCGGAGCCGGAGGGGCCTGATCCCCGGCTCCAGACCTCTGATGGACTACTCGGCTGCGGCGGGCAGCGCTTCGACCGAGACATAGACGCGGTTATCGGCCCGTGTCTGGAATTTTACGTGGCCTTCGACGACGGCGAAGATCGTGTGGTCCTTGCCGAGGCCGACGTTGGTGCCTGGCTTCCAGCGCGTGCCGCGCTGGCGGATGATGATGTTGCCAGGGACGACGACTTCGCCGCCGTATTTCTTGACGCCTAGGCGCCGGCCTTCTGTATCGCGGCCGTTGCGGGAGGAGCCGCCTGCCTTCTTGTGTGCCATGAGGGTGTCTCCTGCGTCCTACGCGGGGATGATGTCGGCGACGCGCAGCACGGTGATGTGCTGGCGGTGGCCATTCTTGCGGCGGCTGTTCTGCCGGCGGCGCTTCTTGAAGATAATCACCTTGTCCAGGCGATCCTGCGCGATCACGGTGGCCGTCACGCTCGCCCCTTCGACGATCGGCTTGCCGATGGTGATGCCGGCATCGGAGCCGACGGCGAGGACATCGGTAAAGGTGAAGGTGGAGCCGGGTTCGGCATCCAGCTTCTCGACCTTGAGCACCAGGTTTGGCGTCACCCGGTACTGTTTTCCGCCTGTGCGGATGACAGCAAACATCGACCAGAACTCCATGCGTGAGCGCTGTTCGCGCCCAATTCTTGTTATGAGGGCGGCTGCGCGCCCTGCATTCGCCGCTGGCTTATGCCAAACGACGAAACCCGCATGGTTGTCCACGCGGGCCGCGCTGGATAGCGGGGCCAGGGCTGGAATGTCAAGCAGGGGCAGCGGGCCTTGCGTGGCCTGATGCCCGGCGGCTATATGCCGCCTCCCAGCGGCGGGGCCGTAGCTCAGTTGGGAGAGCGCCTGAATGGCATTCAGGAGGTCAGGGGTTCGATTCCCCTCGGCTCCACCACCCGCCGCCTGCGAAAAACTCCCATTCGATGCGTCGGCTGCTGCACTTGGGCGCGGCGCATCTTTACCCGGTGCTGGTGAAACCGGCTACAGAGGGCGGGTCGAGGTCTAGCCAGACGCGACCGCTCAGTCAGCAGGCTTGGACCAGATTTGAAGCAGAATAACGCGATTTCTTCGGTAGTGGCTTTTTGCGTCTTGCGCCCACGGGCGGTCGTTCTGGCGTTCGTGCTGATGGGCCTCGCCTGCGCCGGGTATGCGGCAGTCGGCCTGAAAATGACGACCGACTTGCGGCTGCTGTTCAGCCCAAGGCTGGCTTGGGTTCAGCGCGATGCCGCGGACCGTGCTGCATTTCCGCAGTTCCAGGATCTGATCGTGGCGGTCGTCGATGCGCGTATCCCGGAAGAGGCGGAGGCGACGGCGGCTGGCCTGGCGGACAAGCTGGCCTTGGACCACCAGCATTTCCTCAGCGTCGCCCGTCCTGACGCCTCGCCCTACCTGCAGGAGGAGGGGCTGCTCTTCCTGCCGACAGCCACGTTGTCGGATCTGCTCGACCGAACGGTGGATGCCGAGCCGTTCCTGGGGCAGTTGGCGGCCGATCCCAGTGCGCGGGGTTTGTTCGGTGCGCTTGGCCTGATCGGGGTGGGCGTGACGCGCGGGCAGGCGAACCTCGAGAGTTTCGCCCCGGCGCTTCGGGCCTTCCACGCAACGTTATCGGAAGCGGTACAGGGGAATGCAAAGCCGCTCTCCTGGGAGAGCCTGCTGGCGGGAGCGGCCGCCAAGCTCGCCGGACCCGACCGCATCGTCCTGCTCAAGCCGCGGCAGGATTATGGCGCGTTTCAGCCGGGAGCACAGGCGACCGCCGCCTTGCGTGCCGCGGCCGGCTCGCTGGAGTTCGTGAAGTCCGGCGATGCGCATGTGTCGCTGACAGGAACGGTGCCGCTGGCGGACGAGGAGTTCTCCTCAGCCGCCAAGGGCGCGTTCCTCGGGCTGTTCGTGACCTTCGCTCTCATCGTGCTGTGGCTCTACCTGGCGCTGGGGAGCTGGCGTTTGATCCTGCCTGTGGCTGCGACCTTGCTGCTGGGGCTTGCGCTGACGACGGGTTTCGCCGCCGTGTCGGTAGGGACGCTGAACCTGATATCGGTCGCCTTCGCGATCCTGTTCGTGGGCATCGCGGTGGATTTCGCCATCCAATTCGCCGTGCGCTTCCGCGATCTGCGGCGCGGCGCGGCGACGATCGAGGCGGCGCTGGCGCTAACAGGAGGGCGGGTCGGCAGGCAGGTTCTCGTCGCCAGTGCCGCGACGGCCTCGGGATTTCTGGCCTTCGTGCCGACCGACTTCCGCGGCATGGCGGAGTTGGGGCAGATCGCCGGCGGCGGCATGCTCATCGCCTTCGCCTGCACGTTGACCTTCCTGCCCGCCATGCTGACCTTGTGCCGGCCGAAGGAAGATGCCGAGGAGATCGGGTTTGGCTGGGCGGCGCCGGCGGACCGGGTCATGGCACGGCTGCGTTGGCCGGTTCTTATGGCGGCAGGCGGGCTCTTCGTGGCTGGCGTGCTCCTCGCACCTTCGCTCGCGTTCGACAGCAACACGCTGCACACCAAGAGGCAGGACAGCGAAGCGGTGCAGACGCTGATGCGCCTGTTGCGCAATCCGGTGACCAACCCCTTCACCATCGACGTTCTGCGGCCCAGCCCGGCGGCGGCCTTGGCGCTCGCCGCGCCGATGTCCCGCCTCGTCCTGGTCGATCACGTGGTAACGGTCGATAGCTTCGTGCCAGCCGATCAAGGCGCGAAGCTGGCTATCATCAAGGATGCGGCGGGGCTGCTGCAGCCTGCACTCTCGCCGGCCCCGGCCTTGCCGGCCTCAACGGCGGACGTCCGCGCGGCGCTCACATCCTGCCTGGCAAAACTGCAGCCTGCGCTGAGCCGGCTTCCACCGGGCAATCCGCTTGGCAATATCGTGAAGGATATGCAGGCGCTTCAGGCATCGTCGGACGCGACGCTCGGCGCGGCGGCCGCGGCACTGGTGCGGTTCCTGACCCCTGAACTGGATCGCCTGCGTCTGGCTCTGGGTGCCGGTGCGGTAGGCGTCGCCGACGTACCCGCCGACATCAGGCGCGATTACGTATTGCCGGACGGGCGTGCGCGCATCGTGGTGGTGCCGAAAACCACGGTGAGCGACGGGCGCATACTTGACCGGTTCGTCGAACAGGCCGTGGCTGTAGCGCCGGATGCTTCAGGGCCGGCAATCACCATCGTTTCCACGGCACGGACAATCATCCGCGCTTTCGCCATCGCGGCATCGCTTTCCGTGATTGCCATAGGATGCATTCTCTTCATCGCGCTTAGGAGCGTGCGCGACGTGATGCTGGTGCTGGCGCCGTTGTTCCTGTCGGCCGCGCTCACCGTAGTGGTGATGCGGCTGACAGGGATCGTGCTGAACTATGCCAACATCATCGCCTTGCCGTTGCTTCTCGGCGTAGGCGTGTCTTTCAGCATTTACTTCGTGATGAATTTTCGCCTGGGCCAGGCACCACGGCTGACATCCGCCACCAGCCGCGCCACCGTGCTGTCCGCCCTGACGACAGGCACCGCGTTCGCGTCGCTGGCGGTGTCCGCGCATCCGGGCAGCGCTACCATGGGAACATTGCTTCTCATCGGCCTTGGAAACACCCTGCTGGCAACGCTGGTGTTCCTGCCGGCACTGCTTGGGTTGCTACGCGGAGCTGCCCGCTAGCGCTTGACCAGCATCGCTTGCGATGTGGCCAGCTCAAGCGCGAACTCGGATTTATCTTCAAGGTATTCGTCGAAAGCTTCGCGCACGCCGTCGAGATACGAATAATCGTGGCTGAGGATGACGCCGCCCGGGACCATGCGCGGGTAGAAGAAGTCGAGGCACGCCAATGTACTCGATTTCAGATCGACATCGAGATGGACGAACGAGAACCTCTTATCGGAGACGGGATGCGCCGTTGCCGGAAAAAGACCTTGGTAAAAATGGATGTTGCGTTCGCTGGAAAGGAATTTCTGCACCGACCCTAGCGAAGCCGCGTAGTGTCCCGCACTCATTCGATCGGTTTCGGTGGCGTTCGGCGATGGCAGGCCTTCGAAAGTGTCGAACAGATGCAGCGGCTTGGCACCGCTTGCGACGCTGATGATCCTGGCGGAGCAGCCCTGGTAAACGCCGACCTCTGCCATTTCTCCATCGATACGGCTTTGCGCACGGGCCAGCGAGTAAACGGTAAATGCCTCATTGCCGCTCAGCAGAGATTCCCGGCCACGCCTGGCGCTTTTCAATTGCGCCATATGGCCTGGCTGCTTATGGCCGGCGAGCAGGGCCAACTCGAGCCGTGCCATGAGGCCTATCGTCATGGCGCGAACCGGGCGGCTGGCAGCGATGAGGCGATGTACGCGGGCACTGTTGAAGCGCCGCCGGATACGGAGGCCCTTCAGTGCCGGAGACATGACAGCAGCCGGTTCGCTCACGATGTCGGAGATAGGCTTGTTCCTTCGGTGCCTGTCGCCCGTGGCGACCAAGCTCGCTCCGGCTGCGGATTTGATGCGCTAACGCACCCCTCCTGGCAATGTTCCGCAAGCCTTGTTCCGAGCGTGTCTTCGTGCAAACGAGGTTCACCATAGACTTGCCGGAAGATCGGTCGGATATTTCGGCATATCCGGATATGAAAAATCGGGAGGCCTTACAATCGGCCAGTAAATGGGGAGAGAGAAATGCCGCGATCAGCCGATTTCGATGTTGTCGTTTACGGAGCAACCGGTTTTACCGGCCGGCTGGTCGCCGAGCATTTAGCGCAGCATGGCGGAGACCGTCTGGTGTGGGCCATGGCGGGGCGTAGTGCTGCGAAACTGGCGGCCGTGCGTGATGAGATCGGCGCACCGGCAGACACGCCGTTGATCGTGGCGGACGCAGATGATGCTGCCTCGCTGGATGCAATGGTGGCGCGCGCGAAGATCGTCATCACCACGGTCGGCCCGTATCAGCTCTATGGCGAGCCCCTCGTGGCGGCGTGCGTACGCGCCGGCACCGACTATCTCGATCTCTGCGGCGAGCCGAACTGGATGCATCGGATGATCGGCGCCTATGACGCCGCGGCGCGTGCAAGCGGGGCGCGCATCCTGTTCTCGTGCGGGTTCGATTCTATCCCGTTCGAGCTTGGCGTTTTCTTTCTGCAGGAGACTGCGAGGGACCGGTTGGGCGCGCCTGTGCCGCGTGCCATGGGACGCGTGCGCAAGATGCAGGGAAGTTTCTCCGGCGGAACGGCAGCGAGCCTGAAGGCGACGCTTGCCGCAGCCGCGGCCGATCCTGCCGTCATGGATGTCCTGCGCGATCCTTTCGCCCTGACGCCAGGGTTTCGGGGACCGGACCAGCCGCACGGCATGGCGCCTGCCTACGACGAGGCGCTTGGAACCTGGGCCGCCCCCTTCATCATGGCGGCGATCAACACACGCAATGTGCATCGGTCGAACGCCTTGCAGAGGCACGCTTACGGTACGGAGTTCGTCTATGACGAAATGGTCCTGACCGGCCCCGGGGAGCGCGGCGAGGCGGCTGCGAAGGCGATGGCGGCAGCACCTTCTCCGTTCGGCGAGGATGGCCCGAAACCAGGCGAGGGGCCCAGCAAGGCGGAACGCGACAATGGTTTCTATGAAGCGCTGTTCGCCGGCGTCGCGCGCGATGGCAAGGTTGTTCGTGTGTCCGTCAGCGGAGACCGTGATCCGGGCTATGGCTCCACATCGAAGATCATTGCCGAAACGGCAATCTGCCTGTTGCGCGAAGGTGAGCACGTGCCTGGCGGCATTTGGACGCCAGGCGCTGCCCTGGGCCGAAAACTCATCGAGGCACTGACCAGCTACGCAGGGCTGAACTTCAACGTCGATGACGCTGCCTAAAGGAAGTCAGGCAGGGTCTTCTTGTCGGCGTAGAAGAATTGCACCTCCTGCGGTGCATCGAGCCGCCATGCCTTGGCGTGGAGAAGCGACGATCTGAACCAGCGTATATCCAATGAAGCAGGGGTTAGGGATTGCGCGGCATCAAGCGCTGTCTCGGCCTTCACCCGGCGCGGGAGGGATGGAATGCAGGAGGCCTGGGCCCATGCGTAGGTCATGACTAGAAAATCCGGCACGCATCGCACTCCGTCAATCAGGCGCACTATTGGCAGGGCGCACAGCCGAAACTCCCGTTGGGTTTACCGGCTCTGAGTTTTCGTCGTTTGCTGGCGCGTTTCGGATGCATCGCGGGCGGCCGAGTGCGGCAGCCGATCTGCTGAACCGGGGCTTCGCTCGGCCAGTGCGCGCTCACGCATGCTGGACAACGCGCCCCGCATTTCTTCTAAGAGTGCCGCCTCGGCCTCCGCGTCATCCGGATGCCCGGTCGCGAGAAGATACGAAAGCCACTCGTTCTTTGCAGCAATCTTCGCTTCCTGCTCCAGGATCAGGCTCTGGAGGTCGGCGCCATGGCGACTTTTTCCCACGTTGTTGAGTGCCCTCTCTCATGTCACGCCGGTATCCCGGGGAAGACGTTTATCGTCGTGAGAACCCCATGCGGATGCATGCCGGCGGTAGGCTCCCGGTATCGTGACCAAGGGCACGACTTCCTGGTGTGCGCGGATGACGCTGCCGGCGGGGTTAGGGCCGCTTGCGGGAGGGGCGCAATGACGCCATGCACAAGGCGATGCCGCCAGCGAAGATACGCCTGATCCGCCACCCGGGCGTGCTGCCCATGATCGGCGGCCGAAGCCTTTCCTCGCTGGCCTCGCAAATGCAGGCCGTCGTGGTCGGCTGGCAGATCTATGCGCTGACAGGAAGCGCCTTCTCGCTCGGCCTGGTCGGGCTCGCGCAATTCCTGCCGGTCGTGGTGCTCGGTTTCGTTGCAGGACACGTCGTCGACCGCTCGGACAGGCGGCGCATCGCGGGCACCTGCCAGATCATCGCCTGTCTCGCCGCGCTCGCACTGGCGGCCGCCTCGTTCGCCCACATGCTGACACCGTCGATGATCTACGGCCTGGTGGTTGTCGTCGGCGCGGTGCGCGCCTTCGAGGCGCCAAGCCTGCAGGCGCTGCTGCCAGCCCTCGTGCCGGCCGAGGCGTTTCCGCAAGCGGCCGCGCTCTCTTCGTCATTGTTCCAGACAGCAACGATCGTAGGTCCCTCGCTAGGCGGCCTGCTCTACGGCCTCGGCCCCGACGTCGCCTACGCCACCTGTGCTGCAACCTTCCTTCTTGCCGCACTCTCCACACTCACGGTGCCGCCGATCCGCCGCGCCGCCGCCCTGGAGCCGCCAACCCTCGCCTCGGTGTTCGGCGGACTGACCTTCATTCGCCAGCGGCCGGAAATCCTCGGCGCCATCTCGCTCGACCTGTTCGCCGTGCTGCTGGGAGGTGCGACCGCACTCCTCCCGGTCTATGCACGCGACATCCTCAAGGCCGGACCGCTCGGCCTCGGCCTGCTGCGCGCAGCACCAGGCCTCGGCGCCATCGGCGTGTCGCTCTGGCTCGCCCGGCGCCCCCTGCGCGGCAAACTCGGCATGCGCATGTTCGCGGCGGTCTTCGTGTTCGGCCTCGCCACCATCGCATTCGGCTTCTCGACCTACCTGCCGCTCTCCGTGGCAGCCCTCGCGGTCCTCGGCGGCGCAGACGTCATCAGCGTCGTCATCCGGTCCACCCTCGTGCAAATGCGCACGCCGGACGCCATGCGCGGCCGCGTCGCCGCGGTGAACATGCTTTTCATCGGATCATCGAACCAGCTTGGAGAATTCGAAAGTGGAACGCTGGCGGGCTTCGTCGGCGCGGTGCCTGCCGTGGTGATCGGCGGTTTGGGTACTTTGGCCGTTGCCTGGATCTGGATGGCGCTCTTCCCGCAGCTTCGCCGGCTGGATCGGGTGGAGGTTTAAGCGAAGACAAAAGGAGGTCTTCTTTTTTGAAAAAAAGAAGCAAAAAAACTTTTGCATCTTTGGGCGGTGCTTGAGGAGAAGCTGGGCGTCAGGCTGCGCCTGTTGGTAGTGGCCCCTGCGCAGAGAGTATTGCCCATTCGTTGTCCGTGAAGATCCGGCTGCGTGTTAGGAAACGAACTCCCTCTGGAGATTCCAGGGAAAAACCCGAGCCTCGGCCTGGGACTACGTCGATGGTGAGCTGCGTGTGAGCCCAATATTCGAATTGAGCTGCGCCCATGTAGAAGGGCGCGCCGGCGATGGTTCCCAGGAGAACATCCTGTGCGCCTACGCGGAAATCACCGAGCGGGTAGCACATAGGGGCGCTGCCGTCGCAGCATCCGCCCGATTGATGGAACAATAAGTCGCCGTGAATGGCGCGAAGCTTCTCCACGATTTTTTCAGCAGCAGGCGTAATCAAGACCCGCGCCGCAGGCATTTCGACAGTGGCGGTGTCAGTGTCGTGATCCATGATGCCCATCCTAATTCCGAGGTTCCAAGGACTTGTCCTTGGTGGGGGTCCCCCCTGAAGCGATTGGGGGCAAAGCCCCCCGGCCTTGCTTACTCAGCGCGCCTCAAACCGAGCCGGCGCAATTTACGATGTAGGGTAGCGCGGCTCACACCCAAGACGCGCGCCGCCTGCGACACATTGCCGTCCGCGCGGGCGAGGGCGCGTTGGAGGACTCCGCGTTCGGCGGATTCGAGGTTTTCAATGCCGTCGTCAGCCGGGCAGAGGATGGTGTCTGCCGGCAGGGATTTGGCGAGTTGCGCGTCGGTAATGCCACAGGCGATACGGGCGGCGCGTGTTGCACCGACGATGAGGTCGTCTTCGCTGATGGCGAGCAGGGCGCCTGCGCCCCAGTCCGTATCGGGTGCGAGGACGATGCGGGCGCGCGGGAAGGCGCCGCGGAAGTTGCGCGCCTCGATGCGCCGTGCGGCGTCCACGACGGCCGATGCGATCAGGCCGATGAAATCCTGGGTGAGGTCGGCGCGGCAGGATGAGACGTCGATGGCCGCCGCGAGGCGTCCCTGGTGGTCGTAGATGGGGGCTACGGTGCAGCTGAGGCCAGTGTTCCGGGCGTGGAAATGCTGGTCGCGGTGGATGGTGAGCGCGCGTTCCTCGGCGATGCAGGTGCCGATTCCGTTGGTGCCTTCGGCTTCCTCGCTCCAGACGGTTCCTGTCCAGAGGCCCCAGCGAAAGAAGGTTTTGTCATCGGCGCAGACGCCGCGCCGGTCCACGGGAACGCCGTGGCGGTCGGTGAAGAGCACGCAGCAGCCGGTATCGCCGACCGCCTGGAAGAGGCGGTCGAGCGTGCCTGTCGCGGCGGAGAGGAGCGGTTCGACATGTTCACGGGCTTCGCGCAGTTCGCGGTCAGTGAGCACGCGCGGGGGGCGGGTATCGTGCGGATCGAGGCCGTAACGGGTGAGCGAACGGGTCCAGGAGGCGAAGATAGCAGAGCGCCCGGACGCGGAGGGGTCGCGTGCTGCGGCAATGATGCGATCGGCGTGGTTCACCTGGACATGCCTCCCGGCATCGTTTCGATTTTAGCCCACTTGGCGTGGAGTCGACCTGCTTTGCTCTTCGTGTCAATATCCCTCCAGGCCCGGAACACTAGCAAGTAACGGGTTGCCACTATGCTGCGACGCACAATAATGTGCTGTCTCATCCTGTCGCAGGAGTGCGACAGGTCGGCATAAAGTCGGCGACCGCTGCGGTTGTCACATCCGGTTCAACTGATCAACTTAACGACGACTTCAGAAGTGCGAAGGCTCTTGTCGGCGAGGTCGGGGATCAGCGCGGCTGCCTCATTGCATTACGCCGAAATTCAACAGAATACTTGGAGGATACACAATAATGACTGACCGTGTTCCCGCCCGTTTCGGCTTGCGAAGCGCCGGCTTGCGACTTCGGCAGGTGCTGGCTCTGACCTGCGCCGTAGCGTTGCCGCTGTCGCAGGCTTCGGCTGGTGCGACCCTGAAATATTCGCCTGTCACGGACGCGCGCCTTGCTGCTGCCGCGAACGACGACGGCTGGCTGATGTATCGCCATGATTACGGCAGCACCGGCTATTCGAAGCTGAAGCTGATCAACGAGACAAACGTCGGCAAGCTCAGGCAGATCTGGGACTACAAGAGCGACTTCGAGCAGGGTCATGAGTCGGCGCCGATCGTCAACGGCGACACGATGTTCATCACCACGCCGAAGGACGAGGTGCATGCGTTCCAGGCGAGCACGGGCAAGGCGCTGTGGACCTACAAGCATGACCTCTCGAGCGTCGGCCTGAAGACGGTTTGCTGCGACGTGGTGAACCGCGGCGTGGCGGTCTATGGCGACAACGTCTATCTCGCGACGCTCGACAACTATGTCGTGGCGCTCGATGGCCAGACCGGCAACGTGGTGTGGAAGAAGCAGCTCGCTCCGGCCGATCAGGGTGCTGCGATGACGCTGGCGCCGCTCGTCGTGAAGGGCAAGGTCATCGTCGGCCTGTCCGGCGGCGAATATGGCGCACGTGGCGCGGTCACCGCGCTCGATGCGAAAACCGGTGATCAAGTCTGGAAGAAATTCACCATCCCGGCGCCTGGCGAGCCTGGCGGCGATACCTGGCCGAAGGGCGCCTACAAGACCGGCGGCGGCGGCGCCTGGCTGACTGGCACCTACGATGCGGCGACCGACACGCTGTTCTGGGGCGTCGGCAATCCTGGCCCGTGGCTGGCAACACTTCGTCCCGGCAACAACCTCTACACCGACAGCGTCATTGCGATGAACCCGGGCACCGGCGACATCAAGTGGAGCTATCAGTACACGCCGCACGACACCTGGGACTACGACGGCACCAACGAGACGGTGCTGACCGACATCAACTACGAGGGCACGCCGCACAAGGCGCTGGTCTCGGCGAGCCGGAATGGCTGGTTCTACGCCATCGACCGGGTCAGCGGTAAGCTGATCTATGCCGAGAAGTTCGCGACCGCGACGTCGGTCAAGGGCGTCGAGAACGGCCAGATGGTGACGGACGATGCGCTGCGTCCTGATGTGGGCAAGGAAGTGTTCACCTGCCCGAGCTTCCTGGGCGGCAAGAACTGGTGGCCGATCGCCGTCGATCCGCAGACCCATTTCGCCTACGTGCCGACGATGCATACCTGCATGAAGATCAAGGGCGGCGCGGTGAGCTACCACGCCGGCCTGCCGTTCCTCGGCGAGAGCTTCAACGTCATGCGTGATCCGGCCTTCCCGGATGCGTGGGGCGCCGTGCAGGCGATCGATCTGAACACCGGCAAGCAGGCGTGGAACTTCCCCTCCAAGCTGCCCTGGAACGACGGCATGCTGGCAACTGCCGGCGGGCTGGTTTTCTCAGGCAGCGCTGACGGCTACCTGTATGGCTTCGACGCCAAGACGGGTGCCGTGAAGTGGAAGAGCCCGCAGATGAGCTCAGGCATCATCGGCGTGCCAAGCACCTGGAAGGTCGGCGGCAAGCAGTATGTCGGCCTGTGGGCCGGCTGGGGCGGCGCGACACCGATCTGGGGCGGCGACATGGCCAAGGATCCGGCCGTGAAATCCATTCCGCTCGGTGGCCACTTCTATGTGTTCGGGCTGTAGGGACTGGTATTGATGAAGACCAACTCCACCAGGCAGGCGCTTCTGGCGTCCTGCTTGGTGGCCGGAGGTGTCGTGCTCGCGCACGGCACCGCTTCGGCCGCCACCATGCCGGGCAACCTCTCGGTGTGCATCGACACGGCTAGCGCTTCGGCCGCGCGTGACCAGAAGGTTGCAGAGGCGGTGGCGCACCGTGAAAATGTTCAGCTTGCCGTGGAGCATTTCACCAGCAGCGACGATGACGACGGAGTTTCGCCAAAGGAATTCCGCAAGCTCATCGGCAGCAAATGCAAGCTGGTGCTCGGCTTTCCGGTCGATGCCACAAAGGGATCGTCGCCCGGGCTGCCGCCTGACCTGATGACCACGACGGCCTATGGTGAGACCGGTTTCGTGTTCGTGGTGCCGCAGGGATCGACGGCCAAGCGGCTCGCCGACCTTCCCGACAACACCGACGTGGCGGTGACCTACGAGACGGCGCCGAACACGTATTTTCTGGACCACAAGAATGTTTCGCCGGACGTGCATACGTCCGACAAGGAGACGCTGGAGACGGTCGCCTCAGGCAAGGTGAAGGCCGCCATGGTCTGGGGCCCAACTCTGCAGGCCTACCTGAAATCGACCCCGGACGCGAAGCTCAGCGCCTATCCGCTGGATGAGCCCCACGCGCGCTACCAGGTGGTGGCCCTCTATGGCGAGGACGGCACGGCAGACGCGGCGCGCTTCCAGAAGGCTGTCGCCGATCTCGGTGGCTCCAGCGCGCTCGACAAGACGATCGCCTCGGACGGCGAGGGCGGCGGCACCACGACTGTGCAGCCGCCGGCGCCCTCTTCCGCCCCCGGGCCGCACGCCGACGCCGGCGGCTTGCCCGCGCTCTATACGGAGGCGCAGGCCAAGCAAGGCGCACAAAAGTTCTCCGACAATTGCGAGCAGTGCCATGGCGCGCATCTCGAAGGCCGCGCAGGGCCGGCGCTCAAGGGGCCGAACTTTGCCTCCAAGGCCTCAAACTTCACGGTTAGCGACATCTTCACGATTGTCTCACAGAACATGCCTGCTTCCAATCCAGGCAGCCTGGAGCACGATGATTACGTGCAGATCATGGCTTTCCTCTTGCAGCAGAACGGCTACCCCGCGGGTTCGACTGCCTTGACGTTCGACGGTGCGGGCGCTTCCAAGGTCGCTTTGGTCTACCAGCCTAAATAGTTTATAATTTGGCTCGGCCGGGCCCCCAAAGCCCGGCGAAATGGGAGAAATAAAATGGTGAACAAGATCCTGCAGGATGTGTCTCAACACATCGCCATTCGTCCGCAATATGACAATTTCATCGGCGGCAAGTGGGTTGCCCCGGTCCGCGGCCAGTATTTCGACAATGTGTCGCCGATCAACGGGCAGGTCGTCTGCAAGATCGCGCGTTCGACAGCCGAGGACATCGAGCTGGCGCTGGACGCAGCGCACAAGGCGAAGGACGCCTGGGGCCGCACCTCGACCACCGAGCGTTCGAACATGCTGCTCAAGATCGCCGACCGCATGCAGGAGAAGCTCGACCTTCTCGCCATGGTCGAGACGATCGACAACGGCAAGCCCATACGTGAAACGACGCTCGCCGATCTTCCTCTCGGCATCGACCATTTCCGCTATTTCGCCGGCGCGCTGCGTGCGCAGGAAGGCGGCATCAGCGAAATCGACCACGACACGGTCGCCTATCATTTCCATGAGCCGCTCGGCGTCGTGGGCCAGATCATTCCGTGGAATTTCCCGCTACTGATGGCGATCTGGAAGCTGGCGCCGGCACTCGCCGCGGGCAACTGCATCGTGCTCAAGCCGGCCGAGCAGACGCCGATGAGCATCATGGTGCTGATGGACATCCTGGCCGACATCATCCCTGAAGGCGTGCTCAATGTCGTCAACGGGTTCGGCGTTGAGGCAGGCAAGCCACTTGCGCAGAACAAGCGCATCGCAAAGATCGCGTTCACCGGCGAGACCACCACCGGCCGCCTGATCATGCAGTATGCCAGCGAGAACATCATCCCCGTCACGCTGGAGCTGGGCGGCAAGTCGCCGAACATCTTCTTCGCCGACGTGGCGAACGAGGACGATGATTTCTTCGACAAGGCGCTCGAGGGCTTCGCCATGTTCGCGCTGAACCAGGGCGAGGTCTGCACCTGCCCGTCGCGCGCGCTGGTGCACGAGAGCATCTACGACCGCTTCGTTGAAGCCGGGATCAAGCGGGTTGAGAAGATGAAGCTCGGCAATCCGCTCGACATGAGCACGATGGTTGGCGCGCAAGCGTCCAACGATCAGCTCGAGAAGATCCTGTCCTATGTCGACATCGGCAAGCAGGAAGGTGCGAAGATCCTCACCGGCGGTTCGCGCGCGAACCATGGCGGCGACCTCGAAGGCGGCTTCTACATGACGCCGACGGTGTTCGAAGGCCACAACAAGATGCGCGTGTTCCAGGAGGAGATCTTCGGGCCTGTGCTGTCGCTGACCAAGTTCAAGGACGACGCGGACGCGCTGGCGATCGCCAACGACACGCTCTACGGCCTTGGCGCCGGCGTCTGGACGCGGGACGGCACGCGCGCCTATCGCTTCGGCCGCGCGATCCAGGCCGGCCGGGTCTGGACCAACTGCTACCACCTCTACCCGGCGCATGCGGCGTTCGGCGGCTACAAGCAGTCCGGCATCGGCCGTGAAAACCACAAGATGATGCTCGACCACTACCAGCAGACGAAGAACATGCTGGTTAGCTACAGCCCGAAGGCGCTCGGCTTCTTTTGAGTAAAAGGCTGTCTTGTTCTTCCGGGAACAAGACAGCCCCGCCGTGTGCTGAAGAGAACGCAGCAACCCGGAAAACCTGCGTTGCAGGTGTCACAAACTTCACACCCGGCTTAAGTCTAAAGCCGCAATCCTCCGACATCGCTGATTTGTGTAGTTCTTTGGTAACTCTCCTCAGGCAGTGTCCGTCCGGATGAGTACTGAGGACATGCAAGTGGATGTGCTGCTGGTAGAGGACGATGACCTCGTCCGCGACTGCCTGGCAGAGGCGTTGCACGATGCTGGCCTGGATATTGAAGGAACCTCGTCGGGCGAGGACGCGCTTCTCGTGCTGCGTCGTGCCGCGGCGCCAAAGGTTTTGGTGACCGATATCAATCTCGGCCAGGGCATGGATGGGTTGGCTTTCGCGCGCGCCGCCCGCGAGGTTTATCCTGGTCTCCCGGTGGTTTATATCAGCGGCCGCTATGGCGAGTTGCGTGGGTTATCCAGCCGCGAGCGCTTCCTGCCGAAGCCGTTCACCGCCCCTACCCTGCTACGCGCCATCGCCGAAGTTCAGGCCTGATCGCTCCTGGGCTTTGATGCGGCCAAACTATCGAAAAGCCGCTCCCATTCCCTCCTGACGGACCCTGTTTCGAAGCGCGCCAGAACAGGGCCGCCCGGCGCCAAACTGTCCGATATTCCAGGCCCCAAGGCGCGCTCGATCGCCGCGGCGATTGCCTCTGGGTCGTAGGGGTCTGCGTAGATGACGGCATCGCCGAAGATCCCCCGGAATACCGGTATGTCGGATACGACGCACGGGGTGCCGGCCTGCATCGCCTCGAGAGGCGCGTAGCCGAAGCCTTCGTTGAAGGACGGCAGCGCGAAGCAGGCGGCGCCGCGCATCAGAACTTGCAACTCGTCCTGTGGCACGCTTTGCAAATGCAGGATCTGTCCGCTCGCCACGCCGGGCCGAATCTGAGAGAGGATCGGCTCTTCCTGCCACCCTGGCCCGCCGACAATGATGAGGCGAAGCCCGCCGCCGGTACGGGCGGCTGCGCGCTCCCAGCCACGTATGAGCCCCGGGTAGTTCTTTCTCGGTTCCAAGGTCGAGACGGCCAACACGTAGCGCATGCCCTCCGACGGTGGCGACCAGCCGGGCGGAGCCGCCGCCCCGCCGAGCGCGCGGAAGGTCAGGTGCCGCTCGATAATGGCGCGGGTGGTGAGGCCGGCGACCGCCGGGACCGCCGGGGCCAGGGCACATGGGATGACCACAGCGGTCGCTTCCCGCCGCGGATCCAGGGCCAGGAGATTGTCTCGGCTTTGGACCGAATTGCACACGAAGATCGCATCGGTGTCGCAGGCCCTGACCAGCCGTGAATGCGCGAGCCCCATCTGCCAGCGCCCTACCGTATCCGCATCCGTCACCGGAACCGCGTCGTGAAACCGCATGATCTGGCGAACGCCGGGCGGCAGGCGAACCGGCCTTGGCATGCAGAACAGCACCGCTTCGAAGCCTACCGCATCCAGCCGCTTGTGCAGGGGCGGCGGCAGGCGGAGCGCGCGATCGATCACCGAGGCTACAGACAGGTCGGTCGCCTGAAATGAACGCGCCAACACAGCGCTACGCCGGTCAGGCGCCAGAGTTTTGCTGAACAGCACGCGCCAGATGGAGTCGCCTTGCCCCGCCCCCGCCGCGGGCAAGAGCGCGTGCCTGAGCCGAACCTGCTGGCTGATCGATCGGGCATGCTGCAGGAGGCTCAGCGGAAAGCGTTCGCGCGCCGGACCGTCCCAGTTGCGCTCCATGGCATGCAATACCGCGGCCGTGAGCGCCGGGGCATCCGGACCATCTGGGCGCAGCGTGGGCAGGTCGTGCCGGCCGGCCGGCATCAGCAAACCGGTCGGCTCTACGCCGTCCAGGTCGCAGAGCATCGAAAAGATGAGCCTGATGTCTTGCGCGATGCCCACGTAGCCGCCGGCTGCGTGGGAGAGGTCTACTAGAAGGCGCATTAGGAAGGAAGAAAGGTCTTCTTTTTTGAAAAAAAGAAGCAAAAAACTTTTGCGACCTGGGACCGAGATCCTGGGAACGCACGGCCTGAACGAACAAAAGTTTTTTGGTTCTCTTTTTCAAAAAAGAACATGCTTTCTTGCCTAAAGCGTGCCCCCACGCCGCCCCGCCGTAGCAGCCAGCCGCAACCGCAGCGCGTTGAGCTTGATGAAGCCCTGGGCATCGACCTGGTCATAAGCGCCCTGGTCATCCTCGAAGGTCACGACGCGCGTAGAATAAAGGCTGTTGGGGCTCTCGCGCCCAATGACGATCGTATTGCCCTTATAGAGTTTTAGTCGGACTCGGCCGCTGACCGAGCGTTGGCTTTCGTCCACCATGGCCTGCAGCATCCGCCGCTCGGGCGAGTACCAGAAGCCGTTGTAGATCAGCTCGGCATAGCGCGGCGCGAAGCTGTCCTTCAGGTGGGCGGCTTCTCGGTCTAGCGTGATGCTCTCGATGGCGCGGTGGGCGACATGGAGGATGGTGCCGCCTGGCGTTTCGTAGATGCCGCGGGACTTCATGCCGACGAAGCGGTTCTCCACCAGGTCGAGGCGCCCGATGCCGTTATCGCGGCCGAGGTCGTTAAGCCGCGCGAGAAGGGAAGCGGGCGAGAGGGGTTTGCCGTCGATCGCCGTGGGGTCGCCATGCTCAAAATCGATCGTGATGATGGTCGGTTTGTCGGGCGCCGCTTCGGGGCTGATGGTGCGCTGGAAGACGATCTCGTCCGGTTCTACCGCCGGGTCTTCGAGGATTTTACCTTCCGACGATGAGTGCAGGAGGTTCGCGTCCACCGAGAATGGCGCCTCGCCACGCTTGTCGCGGCTGATCGGGATCTGGTGGGCTTCCGCAAACTCTAGCAGCTTGGTCCGGCTGGTAAGCTCCCATTCGCGCCAGGGCGCGATGACGCGAACGTCGGGTTTGAGGGCGTAATAGGCGAGTTCGAAACGGACCTGGTCGTTGCCTTTGCCCGTGGCGCCGTGGGCGACGGCATCGGCGCCTGTCGCTTCGGCGATTTCGATCTGTCTTTGCGCGATCAAGGGGCGGGCTATGGAGGTGCCCAGAAGATACTGGCCTTCGTAGAGGGCATTGGCGCGGAACATCGGAAAGACGAAGTCGCGCACGAAGGTCTCGCGCAAATCCTCGACGAAGATTTCACGAACGCCGGCCTGCTCTGCCTTGCGGCGGGCGGGTTCGAGTTCCTCGCCCTGGCCGAGGTCCGCGGTGAAGGTAACGACTTCGCAGCGGTAGGTGGTCTGCAGCCAGCGGAGGATGACGCTGGTGTCCAGGCCGCCCGAATAGGCGAGAACCACCTTCTTTACCGTTTTGTCCGATGCTGCGGCACCGTGGTCCAGTCCAGCAGGAGCTGTCGCGTTCGTCACCTTCACCGCCTCGGCTGCATCTCGTACGGCCTTAACGCCCGCAGCATCCCTGGGCAAGCAGCAGTGGCTTTGGGCCCATGAGGTGCCTGGACACGCGAGACGTGATGTGCGGACGCTTTTTTCGGCCTCAGCCCGCCTGTATGGTTTCAGGCAACATCATGTACGAAAACGACCCTTTCGCCGAACCTGCCTTTCTGAGCCGGCTACAGAAGCTCCTGCCCATGCTCGGTTCGGCGCAGCCTGCCGAAGCGGATGCGGCGCGGCGCAAGCTGCTCGAACATCTGGCGCACGCGCGCCTTTCGCTGACCGATGTGTCGAACCGGCTTGGCAGTGCGCCTGCACCGCAAAGCTCGTTTTTGCAGGGCACGCGCGAGATGAGCCTGGAGCGGCAGCTCGGTATCGCCAGGACGGCGCGGCACGAGGCGGAGGCTGAGGCGGCAGCGGCGCGCGCCAGGGTGGCCGAGTTGCAGGCGGCTCTCCAGCAATCGACATTGAATGTCGGCCGGGCGCTGCAGGGCCAGGCGAGGGGACGGACGTTCGCCGCCCTTGGCTTTTGCGCCGCGGCCATTGCGCTGATGGTGGCCGGCGGCGCGCAGTTCGGCCCTTTGTTTTCCCGCGGGAGCGCAGGCGCGCCGTTAGCGACTCTGCAGTCTTCCGGTGACAAGGCGGCCGGCGAAACCCTGCAACTTGCGCGCGGCGAACGCCTGGGAACAGCACTGGTGCAGGACCTGGCCGTGCGGCTCGCGCCGAGCGACAGCGCCGGCGTCAGGGCTTTTCTCAATCAAGGCACGCGTGTCGCGATCTCCGGCCAGGAGCGGGTGGGCCCACAGAATTGGCTCTATATTCGCAGCGGCAGCGGGTTTGGGTGGGTCAGAGCCGGAGACGTGCTGCACTAGCCGCACCGCCTGGCCTGGAATGCTACTAGGCCGGCCATCTGACGCGGTTTTCCTGCGCTCCGGTGCTCATGGCCGCAGAGGCCACTCCGCTCCGGTGCTCGGCAAAACCACGCCAGCTGACTCGGCCTAGCGCATTCCAGACCAGGCTTGGAGAATGTTCGTCACCACGCGTGCACAACCTGCTCCTGTTGGATTTTAGGCGGCGCGGGTGTTGGGGCTGGGGGTGATGGGTTGGCCTGGGGGGAAGGTCTCGTCCATGGCGACCCAGGTGTCTGAGAGGGCGGTGGCTAGGGCGTTGGCGAGGGCGCAGGCGGCGATGGCTTCGCCGTTGTCGCAGGCGGCTTGAAGGCTGGCAGCGAGGGTCTGGGCACGTCGGGCGCCAATGGTGCCGGCCATGGCTATGAGATTGTGGGCGTGATTGCGCAGGTTCGGCAGGTCGCAGGCGGCCGAGAAGGCATTCAGGGCGTCTGCCCGCAGCTTTGCGTCCTGCCTGCATTTCTCCAGGAGGGCACCGAGCCGGTCGGACGAGAGGATAGCGCTCAGGCGGACGAGCACATCACTGTCGAGAAGCGGGCACTCGGCTGACGGCGTGACCGTCACCACCCGCCGCCGCCACGGACGCGGGCGCCGTCCGTGCTGCTAAGCCGCGCTTCCTCGAAGCTCTTGAGCTGGTAGGAGACGCAAGCCAACAGGGCCGGAAAATCCAGCGGTTTGGCATACATCGCGTCGAACTCCACGCGTGAAGAGGCTTCGTGCATCGTCAGGCTTTCAGGCGAGGCGGTGATCGCGATCAGGCGCGGGCATTCCGGCCCGTCGAACACGTCGCGCATCAGCCTCGCCGTCGTTAGCCCGTCGATCTTGGGGATCTGATAGTCGATGAGCGCAAGCGAGTAGCCGCCTGTCCGCGCCTTGGTCACTGCCGTCAGACCGTCTGCCGCTGAATCGGTCGCGAAACCGCAGCTCAGCAGAATGTCGGTCAGGAACATGCGCTGCAGATCGTCGTCCTCGACCACCAGCACGCGCGGGGCGTTAATCTGGAGACCGCCGGAGGTCAGGGTGTATTCGGCTTGCGGCAGCTTGTAGGCGTTCTTAGAGCGCGTTACCGCACCCTGAGAGCTTGCCGCCACCAGCTTCGTCGGGGCGCCCGGATGGCTGGAGCGAGCGCCGCGTGGTGGCGTGAACCCGGCGAGCGAGGCGATGGAAGCATCCTTGGACAAGCGCCGGCCCTTTCTCTCCACCCGGGCGCTTCGACCCGCGGCGATTTCACGCTAGCGGGCAGGGGTTAGCAGGGGGTTAAGCGCTCCAAGGGTGGCGGCAGGGCGGCAACAGTGCCGCATTCAATTCCTTGTTGAATGACCACGCTCGCACCCCATCATCTTGCGGCGACTCCGCTGCGGTCGCTAACTTTCTGATCGTGGCATCGTGTTCGTGGCACTGGTTCCACGGCGCGGTCCACGCATGACGGCTTGTTCCAGTTGGCCTTCCTCCACCCCCTGGGGAGACCCCTATGTCATTCCACATGGAAACCGCACATAACGCCGCCAATCCGCTCGACATGATGGAGCAGATCGTCTCGGCCAACGAATGGGTGTTCGACCGCCGGTCGGATGCCGAAATGGCCGCCGAGGCGCCGGGCAAATGGTGTGACTACGGCTTGTTCTTCAGCTGGTCGGCCGAAATCTCAGCCATGCATTTCACCTGCACCTTCGACCTGAAAGTGCCCGCACCACGCCGCGCTGCCCTGTACGAGCTGCTGTCGCTCGCCAACGAGCGGCTCTGGATCGGCCATTTCGGCATGGATTCGGACGACGGCATGCCGCTGTTCCGCCATGCGGTGCTGCTGCGCGGCGCGCCGGGCGCCTCTGCCGAAAGCCTTGAGGACATGGTCGATATCGCCATCACCGAGTGCGAACGCTTCTACCCGGCGTTCCAGTTCGTGCTGTGGGGCGGCAAGAGCCCGGCCGAGGCGCTGGAGGCGGCGATGCTGGAGTGTGTTGGGGAAGCGTAAGAAAGGCCTTCTTTTGAAAAAAAGAAGCAAGAAACTTTTGCGACTTAGCGCCGGTGCGCCGGAAAGGCCGGGCCCAAGGATACAAAAGTTTTTTGGTTCTTTTTTTCAAAAAAGAACTGCTTCCTTCCTTTGACCGACATCCCCCCCATCCTGCTCGTAGGCGCAGGCAAAATGGGCAGCACCATGTTCAGCGGCTGGTCGAAAGCCGGCCTGGCTCCCTCAGTTCTGGTCGATCCAGCATCCCAAGGCGTGGCCAGGCCGCAGGACAGAGCCATTGCCGCCTTGGCCGATCTCCCGGGTGATTTCGAGCCTGCCGTCGCCGTTCTGGCGGTCAAGCCGCAGATGGCAGCCGGCGTGTTCGAGGCGTTAGACAATTCGCTGCCCAAGGCATGCGTGGTGCTGTCCATCATGGCTGGCATCACCATCGGCAGACTCGAAGCATCCCTGGGTGGCCGGCGGGTGGTCAGGGCGATGCCGAACACGCCGGCCGCGATCGGGCGCGGCATGACGGTCGCGTGCGCGGGACCGGAGCTCGCGGATGACGACCATGCATTGTGCGAGCGCCTTCTCGCAGCGGTGGGCGAGGTGGCGTGGGTCGATGACGAGGCGCTGATGGATTCGGTGACAGCCGTTTCCGGCAGCGGACCTGCCTATGTGTTCCTGCTGGCGGAGATCCTGGAACAGGCGGGCGTTGAGCAGGGCATCCCGCCTGAGCTTGCGCGGCTACTCGCCAGGCGGACGGTATCGGGTGCCGGGGCGCTGCTGGAGGCCTCCGATGCCGATGCCGCCGCGCTGCGCCAGGCGGTGACCAGTCCTGGTGGCACGACGGAACAGGCGCTGGCGGTGCTGATGGAGGCCGGGGCGTGGCCCGCCGCTGTTCGCCGCGCCGTGGCGGCCGGGAAGGCACGGGCGCGCGTCCTCGCCGAGTAGACTTGGGGGACCGTGCATTTTGACGCGCGCCCCCATCTGCTAAGGCGGACAGCAACAGCAGGCAGCCTCGGTATGTCGGTTCTCGACCATGACGATTTCGACGAACAGCTCATCGGGGGCGCGTTCGCCCTGGCGGCGCGTGATGGATGGTCGTCTGTATCGGTGGCTGGCGCTGCGCGCGAGGCAGGGGTGGCGCTGGACAAGGCGCGGGTGCGTTTCCCAGGGCGCGGAGCGGTCCTTCTGAAGCTCGGCCAGATGGCAGATCGCTACGCTTTGGCCGATGCAATGGAGGTGGGCGAGACACGCGAGCGCCTTTTCGATCTGCTCATGCGGCGCTTCGATGTGTTGCAACGGCATAGGGCGGGCGTGCTTGCCCTTTTGCGTGCGCTCCCAGGGCATCCAGGCGAGGCGCTGATGCTGGCGGCGGCGACCCAGGCGAGCATGGGCTGGATGCTCGAGGCGGCAGGCGCGTCATCGTCTGGACTGACTGGAGCAGTGCGGTCGCAGGGCCTCGGCGCGGTTTGGCTCTACGCGTTACGGGCCTGGCGGAACGACGAGAGTGCGGATCTGTCCGGCACGATGGCAGCGCTCGATCGCGCCCTGGAACGCGCCGAGCAGGCCGCGGGCTGGCTGGGCGGCGAGGCGCAGCCTGCTGCGCCGAAGCCGTTCCCTGAGGTGGCCGGTTCTGTGCAGGAAATGTCGTTGGAGAATGAGCCTATGCAGGAGCAGCCGCTGGACGGTTTTTCCGAACCGCCGGAGATCCTTGACGAACCCTGAGCGGCATATTTCCGTGATGACCCCGTCTGGTCAGCGTGATGACCCTGTCTGGCTGGCCGATAAAGCTCTAGTGACTTACGCAGCCCGCTGCCGATCCAGGTGAGGCACGCGTTAGGATAGAAAATCCTCAGAAGGAGAGTGCATCATGGCTGATGAAACGACCCCGCCGTCTGAAAATCCCGCTTCCATGGCTGCCAAGAACATCGAGAACTCCGCCGCCGCGATGAAGCAGGCGGCCGCGGCATCGGTTGCCACCGGAGAGGAAATTGCGCGGCGGACGCATGAGACCGTGGGAGGCTTTGCGCGCGCTGCCGCCGAGGGCCAGCAGGCCATGGCTGGCGACATGACACGCATGTTCAAGGAAATGCGCTTCCCCTCGGTCATCCCGGACAGTGGTGCGCTGATGGCTGCCCACCGCCGCAACATGGAGGCTCTGTCTTCCGCCAACCGCATGGCGCTCGAAGGCGCGCAGGCCGTCGCGCGCCGCCACATGGAGATCATGCAGCAGACGATGAGCGAACTGTCTGAGCATGTCCGTGAAATCGCCAGCACCGACACGCCGCAAAGCAAGGCCGCCAAGCAGGCCGAGCTGGTCAAGAAGAGCTACGAGCGCGCGGTCAGCAACATTCGTGAATTGTCGGACCTCATTCAGCGGTCGAACGGCGAGGCGCTCGGGTTGCTCAACGATCGCTTCCGCGAGGCAATGGACGAGGTGAAGCAGCTGCTGGAGAAGACCGGCGAACACAAGGCCTGAGTTTCCGAATGCCGCAAGGGGGCGAGCCTCCTACGCGGTAAAGGAGATCTTTTCCACACTTCAGGGCGAAGGCGCTTGGGCCGGGCGCCCTGCGGTGTTTTGCCGTTTTGCTGGTTGCAACCTGTGGTCCGGCCTGGAAGCGGACCGGTCGGCCGCGGTCTGCCAGTTTTGCGATACTGACTTCGTGCGGCCCGACGCAGGCAAGTTCGCCGGCGCTGCGGCCTTGGCTGACGCGATCGAGGCGGCTTGGCCAGCGGGACGGACGCACCGGTTTGCCGTGCTCACAGGCGGCGAGCCGCTTCTGCAGGTGGATGAGGCGTTGCTCGAAGCCTTGCACACGCGCGGCTTCATGGTGGCGGTCGAAACCAACGGGACACAGGAAGCACCAGTGGGTCTCGATTGGATCTGCGTCAGCCCGAAAGCGGGCGCGGAGCTTTTGCTGCGCAAGGGAGACGAATTGAAGCTGGTGTTTCCTCAGGCGGGCGCCGACCCCGCTCGTTTCGAGGATTTGGCATTCAGCCATTTTCTGCTTCAGCCCATGGATGGGCCGGATGCCGCCGCCAACACGCAGGCGGCGATCGCCTATTGTCTCGCCCATCCGCAGTGGCGGCTGAGCGTCCAAACCCATAAGGTGCTTGGCTTGAGGTAGCGACCTGTCGCAGGAGGGCAGCATGCCTGATGACATCTACTGGCACGACGCCCTTGCTTGGTCGGAACAGCAGGCCGACCTCCTGCAACGTCTGGCTCGCGGCGAGCGGGTGAACGCAGAGATCGATTGGGAACACGTGGTTGAGGAAGTGCGCGACCTGGGTAGGTCAGAGTTGCGCGCGGTCGAGAGCCTGCTAACGCGCGCTTTGGAGCACCTCTTGAAGATTTATGGGTGGCCGGCCTCGCCTGCGATTAACCACTGGAAAGCAGAGACGCTCTCGTTCTTGCTCGACGCTAGAAATACCTGCAGCCCATCGATGCGCGGCCGGGTTGACGCCGCTGGCTGTTATCTTCGCGCCTCGCAGCCAATTTCGGTTTTGATGCTCGGCGCGTTGGATCCGCGTCCCTGGCCAGGGGTGTGTCCGTTCGCTTTGGCAGATCTGCTACCGGTGAGCGACGAACGCCCCGACATAAATGCCTTGATAGCCAAGCTTCACGCCTGACCTGCCGAAATCGAGGTCTATCCCATGGACGCGCACGTCAATTCTCTCGACGCCTTTTGGATGCCCTTCACGGCGAACCGTCAGTACAAGGCGGCGCCGCGCCTGCTCGTGGCAGCGAAGGACATGCACTACACCTCGCATGACGGGCGGCAGATCCTGGACGGCACGGCAGGCCTGTGGTGCGTCAATGCCGGGCATTGCCGGCCGCGCATTACCGAAGCGATCCAGCGCCAGGCAGGGAGGATGGATTTCGCACCCGCCTTCCAGATGGGCCATCCGCTCGCCTTCGAGGCCGCTGCGCGCGTGGCGAACCTGCTGCCCGAAGGGCTCGACCATGTGTTCTTCACCAACTCGGGCTCGGAAGCGGTCGATACCGCTCTGAAGATCGCCTTGGCTTATCACCGCATGCGTGGAGAGGGCGCACGCACACGCCTCATCGGCCGCGAACGCGGCTATCACGGCGTCGGCTTTGGCGGCATTTCCGTCGGCGGCATCGGCAATAACCGCAAGCATTTTGGTCCGCTGCTGCCAGGGGTGGATCACCTGCCGCACACCCACGACCTTGCGCGCAATGCCTTTTCGCATGGTCAGCCTGCGCACGGCGCCGAACACGCCGATGTCCTCGAACGGATCGTCGCGCTGCATGATCCAAGCACCATCGCCGCCGTCATCGTGGAACCGCTCGCCGGCTCAACAGGCGTGCTCGTCCCGCCGGTCGGTTATCTGCAGAAGCTGCGCGAGATCTGCACCAGACACCGCATCCTGCTGATCTTCGACGAAGTCATCAGCGGTTTCGGCCGGCTCGGCGCCCCGTTCGCCACCGACCTGTTCGGCGTCACGCCCGACCTCATCACGCTCGCCAAAGGCATCACCAACGCCGCCGTACCGATGGGCGCCGTCGGCACCACCGACGCGGTGCACGACGCCTTCATGAACGGCCCGGAAGGCAGCATCGAATTCCTGCACGGCTACACCTACTCGTCGCACGTGCTCGCCTGCGCCGCCGCCATCGCCACGCTCGATACCTACGAGGAGGAAGGCTTGTTCGCCCGCGCAGCCTCGCTCGCGGGCCACTTCGGGGAAGCTGCACACGCCCTTCAAGGCGCCCCGCACGTCATCGACGTGCGCAATCTCGGCCTCGTCGCTGGTATCGAACTCGCCCCCCGCCCGGGCGCGCCAGGCGCCCGCGCCTACGAGGCTTTCGTGCGCGCATATGAGGCCGGGGTGCTGCTGCGTGTGACAGGCGACATCATCGCCGTGTCGCCGCCTTTGATCATCAGCCCTTCGCAGATCGACGAGGTGTTCGAGACTCTTCGTCGTGTGTTGGATGGGGTCGCTTAGCGAGAAAGGCCAGGGGCTCTGCCCCTGGACCCCGCTGGGGACTCGTCCCCAGACCCCATTTCTGAGAAGGCGCCTGGGCCAGCGGCGCAGCCAATAAAAGGGCTTCGCCCAAGTAAGCCCGAACCAAAGGAACGGGGGTCTGGGGCCTCTAGGCCCCAGCGGGGTCCAGGGGCAGAGCCCCTGGCCTTACTTCGACACACGAAATATATTTGCCGCCATGCCGCGCGGCGACCTGTTTCCGGAGATTGGGCCTTTCGAGACCGGCTATCTGCCGCTGACCGATGGCCACGTGATGTATTGGGAGCAGGTCGGCAATCCGCGTGGGCGGCCGGTCCTGTTCCTTCACGGTGGGCCAGGCGCTGGCGCCGGTGCGGTGCACAGGCGGTTTTTCGATCCGGCGCATTGGCGCATCGTGATCTTCGATCAGCGTGGCGCGGGACGGTCTCGGCCGTTGGGGTGCCTGGATGCGAACACGACGCCGCACCTGGTCGCCGACATCGAGCATTTGCGGAAATACCTGGCCATCGAGCGGTGGCTGCTGTTTGGCGGATCCTGGGGCTCGACCTTGGCGCTGGCCTATGCGCAGGCGCATGCGGCGCATGTGGCGGGGCTGGTTTTGAGGGGTGTTTTCCTGGGTCGGGCGGAGGAGGTTTCCTGGTTCCTCGAGGGGCTGCGGCAGATCTTTCCGGACGCTCACGCTGCTTTCGTGGGGCATTTGCCGCCTGAGGAGCGTGGCGACCTGCTGGGAGCCTACTTGGCAAGGCTCACCGATCCTGACCCTCTGGTGCACATGGCGGCTGCCCGGGCGTGGTCGATCTACGAGGGGTCCTGCAGCACGCTATTGCCAAGCCCTGACACGGTGCATTCGTTTGCGCAGGACCGTACGGCGCTGGGGCTGGCGCGTATCGAGGCGCATTACTTCGCCCATTCGCTTTTTCTGCCTGCGGGCGGCTTGCTCGGGAACATGGATCTCATCGGCCATATTCCGGCCGAGATCGTGCAGGGGCGTTACGACATGGTGTGCCCTGCGGTGACGGCATTCGAGCTTGCGGCCAAGTGGCCAGCGGCGCGCCTGACAGTCATTCCGGATGCTGGTCATTCGGCCCTGGAGCCCGGGGTGCGGCGCGCTCTTGTCGCCGCTGTGGAGAGGTTCCGGCACCAGCGCTGATCGCCTCGCGTTCCGCTGTCACGCTGGCGCTAGCAGGCAACGGCGGCCTTGGGTTCGCGTTGCTCGCCCGACAGCCGCGGGTCTTTGCCGTGGCCTAACAGGAGCTTTGACATAATGAACAAGAAGACCGCCTGGGCTGCAGCCCTTGCCTTGCCGATGCTGATGACCGCCGCCGCGCAGGCCCAGCCTGCCGCTGCTCCAGGAACAACCGTGCCGAACGCGGCTCCTGGCGGCATCTCGCCTGGCGCTCCTGCACCTGCCATGAGGGCGCCCGGCAACACCGGACCTGCTTCGCCGGCTGAGCCTTCCGCCGCAGGTGTTAACCCAAATGCCCCCTCGGCTCCCGCTGCCGGCGACAGTGCCAGCCTATCGGCTGCAGACAAGCGCTTCGTCACGAAGGCCGCAGTCGGCGGCATGGCCGAGGTTCAGTTGGCCCAGCTGGCGCAGCAGAAGTCGCAAAGCGACAACGTCAAGCAGTTCGCGCAGAAGATGATCGACGATCACACGCCGAACAACGAGCAGCTGGCCAAGATCGCATCGGGCAAGGGTGTAACCGCGCCGACCGAACTGGATGCGATGCACCAGAAGGAAATGACCAAGCTGCAGGCGCTGAACGGCGCCAAGTTCGACAAGATGTATCTGAGCGGTCAGGCGAAGGATCACCTGACGATGCTCAAGTTGTTTCAGACGGAAGCCAAGAGCGGGCACGATGCCGACCTGAAGAGCTTCGCCGAGGCGACCATTCCGACGATCCAGTCGCATGAGGACATGGCCAAAAGCGACATGAAGTAGCGTCTATCTGGGCGGCGAGGGGTCTCCTCGCCGCCCAAACTGACTATCGGAGCAGGGCCAATTCCTGCTCCACGCCGGCGTTGTGTGCGGCTTCGTCCGCCCGGGCGAGGCGCGGGCTCCAACGGCCGTGCATGGTGAATACGAAGGCCACGAAGATCAGCGGTCCTACCGCGCATAGCGCGAACCACGATTGCCAGTGCGATGCGGCGGCTCCAGGCGTTGCTGTCTCGATGACGTAGGGCATCGACAGGAACGCACCCGTCACGACAAGCCGCAGGAGCCAGCCCCAGATGGCAAGGCCGGTGGCAGTCAATGCCGGATTATGCGCCTCGATTGTTTCGGTGAAACTCGCCATCCAGGTGGCGTAAGCAAACCCCATCAGGGTCGATATCGAGACGCCGACGAAAGCCATGCCGGCGAACGACGAGTTCGCGAAGCCATGCGCCATGAACACCCAGATCAGCACCGCCGAGCCCAGGCCGCCTGCCACCATGAAAGGCTTGCGTACGCGCAGCGCGTCGGACCATACGCCTGCGATGATGAGTGCCACCGCGTTGGCAGCCCAACTCCAGTTCAGCAGGGCGTTCGCGCGTGCCGGGGTGAAGCCGAAGATGGTGACGAGATAGACCACGCCGAACGCGACGGTCGTATAATAGACGAGCAGCAGGACGGACACGCCCAGGGCGGAGCCGATGATGTCCAGCTTCAGCATCTGGCGCCACGGATTGGCGAGGCTGGCCGCGAGGTCCAATCCGCGGGCCTTCAACTCATTCAGCATCCTGTCGCGCTCGCTGACCATGAGCTGGTCGCGCAGGGCGGGTGCCAATTCCCGCAAGAAGAGGAAGGCCAGCACGAAGACGACAAGGTCGAACACGCCGCAGATGACATATTGCGAGCGCCAGCTGTGCAGCACGGGAAGGGTGGCGCTGTTCACGGCGCTGGTGAGCAGGCTGCCTAGCACCGGGCCTACGGTCCAAAAGCCCATGGCGGTGGCGCGGCCGACCTGCGGCGAGAAGTCGCGTATCAGGGCAGGCGTCGCCACCAGGATGATGCCCTCGACAAACCCGACGCCGACGCCGAGCAGCCCGTAGGTGAAGCGGTCGTGCACGAAGGGCACGAGGATCGTCAGCACGCCGACGAGAAGCAGGCCCCAAACCACCAGTCGGGCGCGGCCGAAGCGGTCGGTCAGGCCAGCCAGCAAGGAGGCGAAGGCGCCCAGCGCGTTGGCGATGGCCAGGATGCCGACCAGGTAGCCGAAGGACATCTGCGTTTCGCGCATCACCAGCGGGGCGACGCCGCCGCCGACATAGAGCGCGTAGTAGAGGGCGACGGTGATCAGTACGACGAGGGCGAGGTAGGCACGGCGAGGGCCGTTCTCCGGGTAGTGCTGCAGTTGTCGGGTCGTCACGTTCTTGGGTCCTCCAGTATTTTTTCATGACCCTAGGACAGACCGGCGCGAATTGGGCTAGCCTGGAAAAAAAATAGCGGGAGGGATGTCGATGGATCACGTCGATTTTGCCGTGTCGGACCGGGCCGTGGCTCAAGACGTGCCTCTTGCCAATCTCGATCCCGGCCAGCCGATGCTGTTCCAACGCGGCGAGATGTGGAGCGTGTTCGAGCGGCTGCGTCGCGAGGCGCCTATCCACTACACGCCGCAGAGCGAGTTCGGGCCTTACTGGTCGATCAGCAAATACCGCAACATCCAGCAGGTCGAGGCGGACCCGGAGACGTTCTCTTCCGACGTCGCATTCGGCGGCATTACGCTGCGCGACCAGCTCGCCGACTTTACCATGCCGATGTTCATCGCCATGGATCCGCCGCTGCACGGCGCTCAGCGGGCAGCGGTGAACCCGGTGGTTTCGCCCACCAACCTGGCGCGCCTCGAAGTTCTGATACGGGAAAGATCGGCTGCGATCCTGGATGGTCTGCCTGTGGGCGAGCCGTTCGACTGGGTGGAGCGCGTCTCGATCGAGCTGACCAGCCAGATGCTCGCGACGCTGTTCGATTTTCCGCAGGAGGAGCGCCACCGGCTTGCCCGCTGGTCGGATGTCGCGACGACCATCCCCGGCTACGGGCTCGTCGAGACCGAGGATGAACGCAAGGCCGAACTCCTGGATTGCCTGACATGCTTCACAGGGCTTTGGAACGAGCGGGTGAACGCGCCACCGGCTGGAGACCTGATTTCCCTGATGGCGCACGCCGACGCCACGCGTCACCAAAGCCCCATGGAATATCTCGGCAATCTGCTTCTGCTCATCGTCGGCGGCAACGACACGACACGTAATTCCATCACCGGCGGCCTGCTCGCCTTGAACCGCTTTCCCGGCCAGTACGACAAGCTGCTTGCCGATCCTTCACTCGTCGCCAGCATGGTTCCCGAAATTGTCCGCTGGCAGACGCCTCTCGCGCACATGCGGCGCACGGCAACACGCGACATCTCCTTTGAAGGCCACGACATCAAGCGTGGCGACAAGGTTGTCATGTGGTACATCTCCGGCAACCGCGATCCGGATGCGATCGCCGACCCGGACAGCTTCGACATCGGCCGCGCCAGGCCGCGCCGGCATCTCTCCTTCGGATTCGGCATTCACCGCTGCCTAGGCGAGCGCCTCGCCGAACTGCAGTTGCGAGTCATGTGGGAAGAGATCCTCGCGCGCTTCGGCAAGATCGAGGTGCTGGAGGAACCGGTGCGCGTCTGCTCTTCGTTCGTGAACGGCTATGAGCGGATGATGGTAACCATTCCAGAAGGATCATTGAAAGCAAGGAAGTAGTTCTTTTTTGAAAAAAAGAACCAAAAAACTTTTGCGACCTGGGGCCGAGCTTGAGGAAGTGCCGGGTCTGAGAATCCAAAAGTTTTTTGCTTCTTTTTTTTCAAAAAAGAAGCCCTTTCTTTCTTAAACCCGCATCCCCTTAGACCTCAAACTGCCATGCAACCGGCGAAACGGCATGCTCGCGCCGATCGCTGCGAAATAAAGCGACAGCTTGGCACGCTTCACAGCATCGGCGGCGCCCGCATCCCGCCAACTGGTGCAAGGCGTCTCCGCGTGCTGCGTGTCGGACGCGCCGACTGAAAGTTTCGCGGTGATGGCGGCGCGCGCAGGTTCGCTGAGGTGGCTGGTGTTTGCATCGAGCAGGCTCACGGCTGCTGCATGAATGCGTCCGGCGTCGGGCGGCGCAGCGCGCGGGCTTGCCGGCGTGTCGGCGACGAGGGTGACGTCGGTTCCTGAGTCATGCAGCGCAGCCTCTACAACAAGGCGGTGCGGTGATGCTTGCTGTAACTCGTCGACATCGATGATCAGGACACCGGGAGCGCTGAGCGCCGTGAGAGCGGTGACTGTCCAGAACGCCATGAAGCTGCGGTAGCGCGACGCTTCGTCGAGATAGGTCATGTAGCGCCAGCAGACTTCGCCATCGAGCTGTCTGGTATGGAGCGGAAGGGCAGGCAGTTTTATGCCGAAGCGCTCCGTGGCTTCCGCAACGAGCGGGTTCGTGCGGTTGCGCGCGAGAACCAGCAGGGGCGCCATCATGAAAAAGCGGTTGCCCCTGGCCATTTGAGCGACAGACGAATGGAACTGGGCGGCGGGATTGCGAAGCACGACGGCATGAACGGCGTCGGGGAACTGCGCCTGCATCCAGGATGTGCGTCCGAGCGAACGGCAGAATTTCAGCACCGGCGTTTGCTGGTGTGCTGCCGCCGCTTGCAGGAGACTGTCGAGATAGGTTTTCAGCTCGTCGTCGCGGTCGCTCGGCTGGAGAAAATACCGCTCGTAGGAGAAACGCTTCTGGAAGTTGCGAACGCCCCCGAGCGGCTTCAGCAGGTGGGCATATTCGGCGAAATAGGGCGTTGTCGGCGTGTGGCCGGACGCCCAACTGTTCGACACGTTCGCCGCGATCCTGCGCGGGTTCAGGGTGGCCAGCACTTCATGCAGCGGTTCGTAAAGCGCGAACTTCCGCGCGTCGGTACGAAGCTTCGCCCAAAGCCACGTTCCGCTGCTACGCCAGCCAGTGTGCAGGAAAATCGCCTTGGCTTGAGTCAGGTCCCGAGGCTCCTGTGATGCCGGTCTCGGCGGCGGTCGAGGTCCATGGGAACGACCCACGCGGGCTTGCCACCGAAGTGCCCGACGTTCAAGCGCCGGTGAGTGGGCATGGGACTTTGCTCATGCTTCGAACCCTAACCCTGCTGAACCGCTTCAGGTAGACGCTCCCCATGAAAACGCCTAGAACAGAGCGCGAACAGGAAGTTGCATTTTATGGAGCTGCTCAAGAAGCTCGAGATTCTGGCAGATGCTGCGAAATACGATGCCTCGTGCGCATCCTCCGGCACCGACAAACGCAACTCCCTCGGAAAAGCCGGAGGCATTGGATCGACGGAGGGCATGGGGATCTGTCACGCCTATGCGCCGGACGGGCGTTGCATTTCTTTGTTGAAGATCCTGCTGACCAACAGCTGCATCTACGATTGCCACTACTGCATCAACCGGCGTTCTTCGAACGTGCAGCGTGCTCGCTTCACGGTTGAAGAAGTCGTTACGCTCACGCTGGGCTTTTACCGGCGCAACTGCATCGAGGGTTTGTTTCTCAGCTCGGGCATCATCCGCAACCCTGACTATACGATGGAGCAGGTGGTCGGCGTCGCGCGCCTGCTTCGCGAGACACATGGTTTCAGGGGCTACATCCATCTCAAAACCATACCTGACGCCGATCCGCTTCTCCTCGCAGAAGCAGGCCGCTACGCCGACCGGCTCAGCATCAATGTTGAACTTCCCACCGAAGCGGCGCTGGAACGCTCGCGCCGGAAAAGAGCCTGCCGCGCATCCGTCAATCGATGGGCCGCATGCGCCTGCGCATCGACGAAGCACGCGCCGAAAAACGCGCGCCGCGCTTCGCACCCGCCGGCCAAAGCACGCAGGTGATCGTCGGCGCCGATACCAGTTCCGATCGCGACATCATGGACATGAGCACGAACCTTTACGGCGCCTACGGCCTCCGGCGCGTCTATTACTCAGCGTTCAGTCCCATCCCGGACGCGTCGGCCATCCTGCCGCCACGCGCCGCGCCGCTGCTGCGTGAACACCGGCTTTACCAGGCAGACTGGCTGCTCCGCTTCTACGGCTTCTCGGCGAGCGAACTCGCAACCGATGCAGCCGGGAACATGCCCCTGGAGATCGATCCGAAACTCGCCTGGGCGCTACAGCATCGCGGGCTTTTCCCTGTCGATGTGAACAGCGCGGCGCGCGAAATGCTGCTGCGTGTACCAGGGATGGGGGTGAAATCGGTCGACCGGCTGATTGCAGCGCGCCGTCACAGGCGTTTGCGCATGGACGATCTGGCTCGGCTGCGCCTGTCACTCGGAAAGTTGGCGCCGTTTATTGTGGCGGCCGACCATCATCCTGGGGCGACTTTGGATAGCGTGAAGCTTGCGCCTAAGGCTCGGCAGTTGGCTTTGATTTAGGAAGGAAGAAAGGTCTTCTTTTTTGAAAAAAAGAAGCAAAAAACTTTTGGACGTTCAGGCCGGGCGTTCCCACGATCTCGGTCCCACATTGCAAAAGTTTTTTGGTTCTTTTTTTCAAAAAAGAACTGCCTCCTTCTACTCCGAATAAGAAACCAGCGTTTCCACGGGAACATCCAGCTTCGCCCGTCCCTGCAGAAACGAGAGTTCAATCAACGAAGCAGCGGCAGGCACCACCGCCCCCACGTTGCGCAGAAGCGAGATCCCTGCCGCCATGGTGCCGCCCGTTGCCAATAGATCGTCCACGATAACCACGCGCTGGCCTGGCGCCACGGCGTCGGCTTGCACTTCGACACGGTCGGTGCCGTATTCGAGCGCGTAGTCGAGGCCGGTGACTGCGCCTGGGAGTTTGCCCTTCTTGCGTATCATGATGAAGCCGCAGCCCAGCTTGAGGGCGAGCGGCGCCGCGAGAAGGAAGCCGCGTGATTCGATGCCGGCGAGCAGGTCGGGTTGGTAGGCGCGCACCAGCCCGGCGAGGCGGCCCATGGCGACCTGCCAGGCGTCCGGGTGACGCAGAAGCGTCGAGATGTCGTAGAACAGGATGCCCGGCTTTGGAAAATCCGGAATGGCCCGGATGTGGTCTTTGAGGTCCATTGCTGCGGCGCCCTTGCTTGCAAGGCCGCATGCTCTAGCCGTCCCGGGCCGCCGCGGGCAAGCGTGGCTGGCATTAGAGCCGAGCTTGGACTAGGCCGCTTTCATGTCACGCACGCCGATCGCCATCGTCGCCATCCTGGTTTTTGTCACGGCATGGATTTCGGCCGCGGCCGTGCTCGGCGATCATCTCGCCGGCGCGCACTGGGCAGTGCAGGCGCTTTATTACGTGACTGCCGGTTTCGTCTGGGTTTTTCCGGTGCGCTGGCTGATGCTGTGGTCTGTGCATCGGCGCTGACTGGGGTAATTGTCGTGGTCGGAGTGAGAGGATTCGAACCTCCGGCCCCTGCGTCCCGAACACAGTGCTCTACCAGGCTGAGCTACACTCCGACCGAGCGGCGGCATATACCGGCCCCAACCTGCTGCGGCAAGCCAGCGATGGGCTGGCAGCTCAGCGGTTGGCCTCGGCGAGCGACACGGCGCGGTCGTAAAGCATCAGCCGCGCGGCGGGCAGCGGCTTGTGGCGTGTGCCGAAGGCGTCGCGGGACAGGAAATGGCCGGTGAGGCGTAGCGCGTCGCAGAGCGACGCCTCGTCCGCGGCGGCGTCGCTAATCAGGAAGGCAGGGAGGGGCATCAGGCGCTGGCGCCACAGCCCGGCCGCTTCCGTGGAAACGGCACGCCCGGTGCGGGGAGAGACGAAGGCGAGACCGTCCTTGGCGCCGGTCACGGCGCACGTGGCGAGATCGAGGCCGAAGCCCAATTCGCCAAGCAGTTCGAGCTCCCAGTGGAGATAGGCCTCGAGCGAAGCGTAGCCTGGCTGCAAGTGGGCGATCAGGTGGAGAAGGCCGCCGAAGATGCGCGCGTGCGGCTCGCGCTCGGGCAAGGCGCCTTCGGCGACGGCGCAGGCCGACTGCAGGATGGCCAGGCTGAGCGGATCCTGCATGGCAAGCGCCGCGGCCGGGTGAACCAACTCTGCGGTAAAGCTGCCGAGCTGATCGCTCAGGCGAGCGATCCAGCGTGCTTCCACGAGGTTGCCCACCTGCCAGGTAGAGGCGCGTGCGCGTGCCAATCCGCCGCGCGCCAGTCCGCGATAGACGCCGTACTCTTCGGAGAAGATCGAGGCGAGTGCGTCGCCTTCTCCGTAGGGAGCGGCCGCCACGATGATGCCTGGTGCGCTCCACTCCACCTGGGCGCGGCTGCCTAGAACTCGTCTGCCGGCATGCCGGCGGCAGTGTCCGCCAGGCCGTCAACCTGCTCCAGCCAAATCCGCACACGTGGCAATTCGGTTTCGGAGAAGAACCGGCAGGCGCGTATCTTTCCGCGCAAATAGGAGGCGTGTTCGCCGGTAGCGCCGGCGAGAAGCCGTTGCGCGGCGAGCGCCTGGTCCAGCCAGAGCCAGGCGACGACGGCGTGGCCGAACGCGGACAGGAAGGGTGTCGCGTGCGCCAGCGCCGATGCGTCGTCATTGAGCGCCAGCAACTTGGCGACAGTGGCGCTTATCGCCGACCACGCGACGTCCAGGGCAGCCGCTTGCAGATCGAACTCGGCGCGCGCGGCGGATGCGGTGTCGGCCACCATGCCGGTGAGGATCTGCAGGCTGGCAGCCCTCTCGCGCAGGATCTTGCGGCCGAGCAGGTCGAGGCCCTGGATGCCCGTCGTGCCCTCGTGAATCGCATTGAGCCGGTTGTCGCGATAGAGTTGTTCCACGTCGAAGTCGCGCGTGTAGCCGTAGCCGCCGTGCACCTGGATGGCGAGGTCGTTCGCGGCCAGGCCCCACTCGGATGGCCAGGTTTTCACGACGGGCGTCAGCAGGCTGAGAAGGGCGCTGGCGCGGTGCTTCGCCAGATCGTCAGCGGCGGTGCGTTCCTCGTCGAGCAGGCGGCCGGCGTAGAGCACCAGCGCCATCGCACCCTCCGCATAGGCTTTCTGTGCCAGCAGCATGCGCTTGACGTCGGGGTGGCGGATCAGCGGCACAGGCGGGAGATCGACGCGGCTCTTGGCATCGAGGGGGCGGCCCTGCAGGCGTTCGCCTGCGTAGGCGAGTGCGAGCTGGTAGCCACGAACGGCGGCCATGGCGGCGCCCAGGCCCACGCCGATGCGCGCCTCGTTCATCATCTGGAACATGATCGGCAGGCCCTGGCCGACTTCGCCGACGAGCCAGCCTGTCGCGCCGGTTTTCTCGCCGAAGTTCAGCAGGCAGTTCGGGATGCCGCGGAAGCCCATCTTGTGGTTCAGCCCGGCGACGACGATGTCGTTCCGCGCCCCATCCGGCAGGTGCTTCGGCACGATGAACAGCGAAATGCCTTTGGTGCCTGGGATAGGCTTGCCGTCCGGCCCCGGCACTTTCGCCAGCACGAGATGGACGATGTTCTCGCTGGCGTCGTGGTCGCCGCCGGAAATCCACATCTTGTTGCCGCGCAGGCGGAAGCGGCGGCCGAGCCCGTCCTCGCCGTCTGGCGTGGCGCGGCAGGTGATGTCGGCGAGTGAGGAGCCGGCCTGCGGCTCGGAGAGGCACATGGTGCCGCACCAGCGCCCCTCGACCTGCGGCACGGCGAACGCCTCGATCTGCGCGGCCGAGCCGAAGGTCAGGATCAGGCGGGCATTGCCGACTGTGAGCATCATGAAGCCGGACGTGCTGGCGGATGCCGCCTGCAGTATGCCCATCGAGGCCCAGAACACCGCCATGGGAACTGCCATGCCGCCCTGCGCAGAGGAGAAGCCCGCGGCGAACAGGCCGGCATCCGCTGTGGCGCGCACGGCGTCGCGCGTCACCTTCGGAACGGTGACGCCGCCGTTGGCGTCGAACGCCGGCTCGACCCTGTCGCTCTCCTTCAGTAGCGGCAAGTAGAGATCGGTGGCGATCCGGAACGAGAGATTGACCAGCGCATCGACCGTCTCGCGCGAGTGGTCGGCATAGGCCTCGCGCTCGAACAGCGCCTCAGCGCCGAGCCAGTCGAACAGCAGGAAATCGATATCGCGGCGGGGAACGATGGGAGCGGGCAATGCAGCCACTTTCGGACGTTTTGCCAAATCTAGCTTGCGAGTGGGCGCGCAGCCAAACGCGCGCGTCTTGACCGGGCCGGTGGCGTCGGGGAGGTTTGAAGCGGAGGGGTTCGGCAATGAGACTATTCGTGGCCCTCGATCTGCCGTGGGCCCTGCGCGAAAGCCTGTCCGACCTGGCGCTGGGGCTGGAAGGCGTGCGGTGGGTGCCGCCGGAAAACCTCCACCTCACCCTGCGCTTCATCGGCGAGGCACCGCGGCATGTGGCGGAGGAAATCGACCTGGCGCTCGCGTCATTGCGCGGCCGCGCTTTCAGCCTCGAAATCGCCGGCGTCGGCACACGAGAGAAATCCGGCCGCGTCAGCAGCGTGTGGGCGGGCGTGGTGCGCAACCCCGCACTCGATCATCTGCAGGGCAAAATCGAAACGGCCTTGCAGCGCACCGGCCTCGCACCCGAACGCCGTCGCTTCGCACCGCATGTCACTCTCGCACGGCTCGACGGAACGTCCGATCCGGGCCGGATAGTGCGTTGGGTGCAGGCGCATAATCTGTTCCGCACCGAGCCGGTAGAGGTTGCGCATTTCACTTTGTTCAGCTCCCGGCTTGGGAAAGAACAATCGGCTTATACGGCGGAGGTGGAGTATACCTTGGGGAGTTAAGCGCGTTCTCTTTTAATAAAAAGAACCAAAAGACTTTTGCGACTTCGGGCTCAGCCTTCCCGTAGCACGGCGCTAAGTCGTAAAAGTTTTTTGCTTCTTTTTTTAAAAAAAAGAAGTTGCTTTCTTGCTTCCGACATCGAGCTAAATGCGATGACCAAACTGGATACCCTTCTAGGGGAAATCGCCGCCTGCCGCGTATGCGCCGATCATCTGCCGCTTGGCCCGCGCCCTGTGCTCCACGTATCGGCGACGGCGCGGGTCCTGATTGCAAGCCAGGCGCCGGGTACGAAAGTGCACGAGGCGGGCATCAGCTTCTGGGACAATTCGGGCGATCGGTTGCGAAGCTGGATGGGCATGGACAGGGCGGAGTTTTACGATGTGCGTCGCGTCGCGATCCTGCCGATGGGGATGTGCTACCCTGGCAGGTTGCCGAACGGCGGCGATGCGCCGCCGCGTCCTGAATGTGCGCCGCTCTGGCGGGCGAGGGTGATGGCAGCGATGCCGGCCTTGCGCCTGATCCTCCTGGTGGGATCGTATGCTCAGGTGGCAGCACTTGGTCCCGGGCGTATGACGGACCGGGTGCGCGGCTTCCGAAATTACCTGCCGCGCCAGTTTCCGCTGCCCCACCCGTCATGGCGCACGGGCGCGTGGGAACGGGCAAACCCTTGGTTCGGGGAGGAGGTATTGCCTGCCTTGCGCGTGGCCATCGCAGAGGCGCTAGCGGCTTAGGAAGCTTACCAAAAAAGTGGCGGTCCATTGCTGGACCGCCAAGTTTAGGGAGGAAACGTCCAAGAAGACGACGCGGCCTCAGCGGCGCCGTCGACAATGAACGTAGGCTTGTCTGGGTGACTTGGCAAGCAAAAATGCTGCGCTGCAATAAACGCTTCATTCACCTTTTGCGTCACCGCCGGACGTCTTGTCGGAAGGGCCCATCTCTGCCTCGATGCGTTCGATATCATGGTCGCTAAAGCCGAAATGATGAGCAATTTCATGGACCAGGACGCTGGCGACGAGGCTGTAGAGATCCTCTCCGCTTTCGATCCACTCGATGAGAATGGCCTCCCGATAGAGGAAAATGGCGTCTGGCAGCGAGCCTGTGTCGCCTGCACTGCGCTCGGTGAGCGGCACGCCGCGGTAGAGGCCGGTCAGTTCCCAGGGGTTGTCGATGCCCAGAGCGGCCAGCGTGTCCTCGTCGGCCACATCGTCGATCATGATCGCGACATCGCGCACGTGCTGCGACAGGCGGGCGGGCATGGCTTCCAGCGCCCGCTCCGCCATGATCTGGAAGTCGCGTTCTGACGGCGGCGTGGTATACGGCTGCATGATGTTTCCTCTTGGCGGAGGGCGCTGATGGCGTCTCCACACAAAGTCGCGGGTCTGACGGAGGCACAGCTGGCGGCCCTGCCGCGAGATCACCCCGCATGGACGCTGGATACGCAACGGAATGCGATCACCAGAAGTTTCGCCTTCCAGGACTTCAGCACTGCCTGGGCATTCATGTCGCGCGTCGCGCTGCTCGCGGAGAAGCAGGATCACCATCCGGAGTGGGAGAATGTCTACGGCCGGGTGAAAATAACCCTGACGACGCACGACGCCGGCGGATTGTCCGAGCGAGACCTCAAAATGGCGAAGGCAATAGACAAACTAGGCCCATAACGTCCCCAAGCGCGGCCCCAAGGAGCAAAAGTTTTTTGGTTGTTTTTTTCAAAAAAGAACGCGCTGACTTCCGCTAAGCCATAGCCCGCCGATCCATCAGCGCAGCCGGCGCAGGCCTTCCGAGCAGAAAGCCCTGTACCAGATCGCAATCCTCTGACTTCAGGAAGGCCAGCTGCGCGGAAGTCTCGACGCCCTCGGCGCAGATGGTAGCGCCAAGGTCGTGCCCCATGCGCAGCACCGTGCGTGCGACGGTTTCGGCGCGCGTGTCCTGGCCGAGCGGGGCCACGAAAGCGCGATCCATCTTGATCGTGTCGAAGTGAAAATGTTGCAGATAGGCGAGCGACGACGATCCGGTGCCGAAATCGTCCAGCGCGAGCCTGGCGCCGAGGCCGTGCAGCCGGCGCATCCGGTCCTGCGCCACCTCGCGGTTGGCGATCAGGGTGTGTTCGGTCAGCTCCAGGCATAGACGTTCTGGATCGAGCCCGGAGGCGTCGAGTGCGCGGGTGACCAGGGCTTCGACATCGTCCTGGCCGAACCAGTGGGCGGAGAGGTTCACCGAGGCGGCGCGGGGAACGGGCCAGGCCGCCGCTGTGTGGCAGGCGCGATGCAGCACCCATTCGTCGAGAGGGACTGTCAGGCCGTTTGCTTCCACCAGCGGCAGCAGGGTGGCGGGCGGGACGTTGCCGTAGCCTAGCCGGTGCCAGCGCAGCAGCGCTTCCAGCCCGACGACCTCGTCAGTCGCCAAGGAGATGTAGGGTTGCCACCAGAGCTGGGTCTGGTTCTCGCCCAGCGCGGTCAGCAAATCCTGCTCGAGTTCGCGTCCGACCGATGTCCTTCCTCGTCCGGTGCGCAGGGCCGCGCCGCGCGGACGGACGATGCAGCCGCCTCCTGCCCGCTTGGCCCGATAGAGCGCGGCCCCGGCAGCCCGAACCAGGCTGCCCTGGTCTTCGGCATCGCGCGGGCAGACCGCCACGCCGATCGAGGCGGTGAGCGAGGGATAATCCGTGACGAAGCTGCGCCGGGCGGCAGTCGGCTCGGCCGGGTCGGACAGGGCGGCGGCGATCTTCCTGGCAACCGCGACCGCTTCGGCTTCATCACGAAGAAAAGGCGCCAGCACGGCAAACTCGTCGCCGCCGAGCCGGGCGACGAAGTCTCCCTCGCGCAGGACCCCCTGCAGACGACGTGCCGAAAGGGCGAGCAGCGTGTCGCCCATGGCAAAGCCGTAGCGGTCGTTGATCATCTTGAAGCGGTCAATATCGATGAGCAGAAGGGCGAGCGGCCGCTCGGCGCAAGCTGCCGGAAAAATCCTGTCGAGCTGCTCGTCGAAAGCGGCGCGATTGCCCAGGCCGGTAAGTGGGTCGGTGGTGGACGCCTGCTGCAGGGTCGTGGCGGTCGTGTGGAGTTCGATTAAAGCGGCGATGCCGATGGCGAGTGTCGCGAGCCGCTGCCGTCCGGCGGCATCGAGGGTGCGCGGTTCACGTCCCGCGACATGGAGCGTGCCGAGCGGCTGCCCTGTAGCGCCGCGGATCGTGGCGCCAGCGTAGAAGCGGATGTAGGGGGCACCTGTCACCAACGGGTTCTGGGCAAAGCGCGCATCGAGGCTAGCATCCTCGACAACGAGGACACCGGCAGGGTCGGGGATGTTCGGAGAGAAGGCAGGGCCGCCGATCGAGCCAGGCGCCACCAGGCCATGGATGGATTGATACCACTGCTTGCCGTTGTTCAGCAGCGTGACGGCGGCGATCGGCACGCCGTGGATATCAGCGGCGAGTTCGACGAGCCCGTCCAGGCGAGGATCGGCCACCCTCTCCAGGCCATTCGAAACGGGCAACGCACCTGGGTTGAGCAAGACCCCCAGGCCGGCATCCTTGTCCTCAGGCAGAGGGATAGATGCCATCGTCACTCCTCTTGACCGCGGCAGCTGGCCGAACTCGCGGCCACCAAAAAGAAGGTCGCGTCGGCACGCCGTTTGGAGGCAGAAACGGCTAACACATTCCCGTGATGGTTGTCGGCAGGCACCGACTCGCACCCTGAAGCGGTCATCCTTCCCATGCGAGGGAGGCAGGACCTAAACTCCGCCGCCATGAGCGAATCGGCGGCGGCCATGCGTATCGGGGTGTTCCAGGGGCCGGCGGCGGGAGGGAGCAAGCGGCATATGCTCGATGCCATGGCCGCGGTGGCGTCGAACGTCTCTGCGCAGGGCGCCAGGCTGCTTGTCATGCCCGAGCTATTTCTCACGGGTTACAACATCGGCGCGGCGGCCTTGGCGGATCAGGCCGAACCCGCGGACGGCGCTTCCTTCAGAGCAGCGAGCGACATCGCCAAGGCGCATGGCATCGCGCTCCTGTATGGCTACCCTGAGCGTGGCGCGGACGGCGCGCTTTACAATTCGGCATCGATGATTGGGCCGGACGGCAGCCGGCTCGCGAATTACCGCAAGATCCACCTGTTCGGGGACATGGAAAAGGCGGCTTTCACGCCCGGAAGGGAGCCGTGCGTCACAGCCGAGATCGACGGCGTACGCGTCGGCGTGCTGATCTGCTACGATGTCGAGTTCCCCGAGGCGGTGCGCGGCCTGGCGCTGTGCGGGGCCGACCTGGTGTGCGTGCCTACCGCCCTCATGCAACCCTATGACTTCGTTTCGCGTGTTCTGGTTCGAGCACGTGCGTATGAAAGCCAGTTGTTCGTGACCTACGTCAACCGCGCCGGCGTCGAAGGAGATTTGCAGTATGTGGGAGAGAGCTGCATCTGCGGTCCAGACGGGCAGGACCTCGCCCGCGCCGGTGCCGGCGAGCAGATCCTGCTCGCCGATCTCGACCTCGACGCGCTCGCGAAATCACGGCTGCTGCTGCCCTATCTGAAAGATCGCGCGCCCGCGCACTACGGCGCTTTGGCAGAGACTGAACGACAAGTATGAGCGTACTGCATCCGGCGACGCGTGAGACCAGGGCGGCCCGCAGCGCCATCACCACCTTCGGGCCGGATTTTCCGTTTCCCTTCGACGATTGGCTGCAACACCCCGATGGGCTCGGCCAGCTTCCCGCCTCGGCCTTCGGGACCGAGGTCGCCATCGTCGGCGGGGGCATCGCAGGCGTCACGGCCGCCTACGAACTCATGAAGCTCGGCCTCAAGCCGGTGCTTTACGAGGCAGGGCGGCTTGGCGGGCGATTGCGGTCGGAACCCTTCGAGGGCGACAGCGGCATCATCGCCGAACTAGGCGGCATGCGCTTTCCGAGCTCTTCCGTCTGCTTCTACCATTATCTCGATCTCGTCGGGCTCTCGACGCAGCCTTTCCCCAACCCGCTCGATCCCGCGACACCGAGCACGCTTCTCGATCTCGAGGGCGACCAGGTCTATGTCGAAGCCGGTCAGACGCTGCCGCCCGTGCTGCGCGAAATCTCCGATGCGTGGCGCGACGCGCTCGAGGAGAACGCTGATTTCAGTGCCATCCAGACAGCCATACGCACACGCGACGTGCCGGCGCTGAAGGCGCTCTGGAACCGCCTGGTGCCGCTGTGGGACGAGCGGACCTTCTATGATTTCGTGGCCACATCGAAAGCTTTCCAAAAATACCCGTTCAGGCACCGCGAGATTTTCGGCCAGGTCGGTTTTGGCACAGGCGGCTGGGACAGCGACTTTCCGAACTCCATGCTGGAGATTCTGCGTGTCGCACTCACCAACCTCGACGAGGACCAGAGGCTCGTGGTCGGCGGCGTGGAGCAGTTGCCGCGCCGGCTGTGGGCGCACGCGCCCGAGCGCTGCGTGCATTGGCCGGCCGGCACGTCGCTGAGCACGCTGCACCAGGGTTCGCCAAGGCCGGCGGTGACCGCCATCGGCCGCCACGGCGATGACCAGTTCTGCGTCACCGACCGCTGGGGTGCGAAGCGCGTCTACTGCGCCGTTCTGGTCACCTGCCAATCCTGGCTGCTGACGACGCATATCGACTGCGACGAAAGCTTGTTGGCGCAGCCTCTCTGGATGGCGCTCGACCGCACCCGCTACATGCAATCCTCCAAAACATTCGTGATGGTGGACCGTCCGTTCTGGCGCGACCGCGACCCGCACACCGGGCGCTACAGCATGAGCATGACGCTCACCGACCGCCTGACACGCGGCACCTATCTGTTCGACGAAGGCGAGGGCCGCCCTGCCTCGATCTGCCTGTCCTACGCCTGGATGGGCGACGCGCTAAAAGTGCTGCCTCTGCCTGTGGACCAGCGCGTCTCCCTCGCCTTGAAAGCGCTCAAGCAGGTCTATCCCGACGTGGACATTGCCAGCCACATCATCGGCAATCCCATCACGGTCTCCTGGGAGAGCGACCCGCATTTCCTAGGCGCGTTCAAGGGCGCGCTGCCGGGCCATTACCGTTACAATCACCGCATGTATTGCCATTTCATGCAGGCCGAGAAACCGCCTGCCGAGCGCGGCATCTTCCTCGCCGGCGACGGCATTTCGTGGACACCGGCCTGGGCTGAAGGTGCGATCCAGACTGCGCTGAATGCGGTCTGGGGGATCATGACGCATCTCGGCGGCAAAGCCGCGCCAGATAATCCTGGGCCGGGCGATCGGTTTGCCGACATCGCGCCTATGGCTTTGCCTGACTAAAGAAGAGGAAAGGAAGCACTTCTTTTTTGAAAAAAAGAACCAAAAAACTTCTACGACTTTAGGCCGAGCGTAGCCTCAAATGCTGAGCAAACATGCAAAAAGTTTTTTGCTTCTTTTTTTCAAAAAAGAAGTGCTTCCTTCTAACCTACGCTGCCAGCTTTCGCACATCCGCCGGCAGCAGCCGCACCATGATCGGCCGGTGATCCGACCCGGCGCGGTCCAGTGCGTCTGCCCGGCTGCAAGCCAGGCCGCGCACGTAGCAGCGGTCGAGACGCAACGGCACCATGTCTGCGCAGAGGTGCGTGGGCTCCCGCGGCCCGACATCCCTGAACCCGGGCAACAGCGCAGGACCTAGCAGATTATAATCCCCCAGAACCGCCGCGCGTGCGGGCAGGTGCGCCGCGATGTGCCTGAGCTGGCGCCTGTTCAGCAATTGCCCGTGCGAGAGGTGGACATTGGCCACCGAGAACTCCGGGAGCTGTATGATCTGGCACACCCGTTTCACGACCGATCCCGCTGGCAGCTTCACCACGCCGGGCTGCGGAAACGCCCGCGCGCTCCAGACCGCCAGCCCATGCACACGTCCCGGCAGAGGCACCCGCGCATAGAACCCGCCGAGGTGCTGCGGCAGGGCGTCAATCGCAGCCGTCGCCTCCTGCATGAGGAACAGGTCGGGCCGCTCATGCTTGGCGAGCCGAATCACGTCCCCAATCGTAGCCCCGGTGAGGCGAAGCAGGTTCCAGCTGATGATCTTCGTCAAACGACTCCGCCTGTCTCGCGCGTGCTGCACCGCATCTAAACGATGAATCTTTCCGGACGGTAGCCATTTCGGCGTTCGCCGGCACCTCGGACTGGTCAACGCGCCCGCACCGTCGTGGTCGCCTCCTGCCACCCTGAACATCTTCGGGTGTCTTCTGGACAGATGCTTGACAGGGCACAACTGAGGCGTGTGATGTATGATGGTAGTCACTGATGAGGACGCCGACCTGATACCGGTCCTGCAGAACGACCAAGCCCTGGTCTCTCGGTTGCGTGGCGAACTCGCAGACCAAGCAGCGACCATCCAGCAGCAGGCAATCGACCTGGCGCATATGCGCAAGATCTTCGACCGCGCCTCCGCCGCGGCGCGGCTCGGTGTCTGGGAATGCGATCTCTCGGACGAAACGCTGTTCTGGACCGACGTGGTTTACGACCTGTTCGACCTGCCGCGTGGCTCGCCCATCGACCGCCAGCAGATCCTGCGCTGCTATACGCCCACCGCCCGCCTGGAACTCGAAAGCCGCCGCGCCCGCGCCATCGCCGAGAAAACCGGCTTCACCTACGATGCCGAAATGACCACCGCCAAGGGGCGCCGCCGCTGGCTGCGCATCACCGCGACCATCGAGTGCGAGCAAGGTATTCCAGTCCGTATCTTCGGCATGAAGCAGGACATTACCGAGGAGAAAATCCTCCTCGACCGAACCCGCTACCTCGCCGAATTCGACTGCATGACCGGCCTCGCCAATCGCACCCAGTTCCAGGCAAAGCTCGCCGAATTGGAACTGCAACACTGGCGTGACAGCGCGCTCCTCCTCATCGACCTCGACGGCTTTAAGTCCATCAACGACACCCACGGCCACGCCGCTGGCGATGCCTGCCTGCAGGAGGCAGCAAGGCGCCTCGCCACCGCCTGCGGAGACGCCGGCTTCGTCGCACGCATCGGCGGCGATGAATTCGCCATCCTGCTGCACGCCGATCCGGACCAAATCACCGCTGCGAAACTGGCCAGCAAGATCGTCGATCTCCTTGGCAGACCCTTCGTTTCTCATGGCCAATGGCTCCGGCTTGGCGCCTCGGTCGGCCTGGCCTCGGCATCGAACTGCTCAGCCGTCAGCGACATGTTCGCCATGGCGGATACCGCGCTTTATCAGGCCAAGGCTGCGGGTAGAGGTACGTTCCGGATATTCGAAAACGCGCTCGTTTCGGCAGAGTAAGGGCAGGACTGCTTTTTTGAAAAAAGAAGCAAAAACTTTTGCGAGTTTGGGCCGGGCTATCCGAGCTGCTCGAGCATAGCTGCGGTGCGGCCCAACCATAGAAGCCAGATTCCGGCGGCCAGGAAAGGGCCGAACGGCAACATGCTCGTGCTGTCCATCCGCCTGCCTGTCAGGCGGATGATCCCCGCGCACAGAAGTCCAGAGACGGCGGCAGCGATGACGATGTCCGGCAACGCCGACACCCCGAGCCACGCGCCGCCTGCAGCCAGCAACTTGGCATCGCCCTCGCCCAACCCATCGCGTCCCCGCAACAAGCGGTAGCTCCACGCCAGCAATCGAAAAGCGGTGTAACCGGCCGCAGCGCCGAGCGTCCGACCCACGAGAGCATCAGGCTCAAGCCACAGACACTCGCCAACGCCAGCGAGGATCAACGGCAAAGTCAGCGCATCGGGCAGGCGGAAAACCAGTACGTCGATCCAGCTCAGTGCCAGCAGGATCCAGCCGAGCAGGCAACTCGCGACCAGCATCGCATCATCTGCGCCCGCAAGCAGCGCGGTGGCCGGCACCAGTATCGCTGCAAGCTCGACATAAAGGTGGATTGTCCCAATGCGGGCGCCGCAGCCCCTGCACCGGCCTCTCTGCAGCACGAAGCTGACAATCGGGACAAGCTCGAAAGCCGTTAGAGTGCGGCTGCAGGTCTCGCAATGCGATCGGCCGGTCGCAAAACTTTCGTCGCGCGCGCTGCGCAGGATGACTGTGCCGAGAAAACTGCCGACGATCGGCGCCGCGATCAGGGATGCGATGGCGGGGAAGTTAGGCAAGGGGAAGCAAGCGAGTTCTTTTTTGAAAAAAAGAACCAAAAAACTTTTGGACCCTGAGGCCGGGCGTTCCCACGGTCTCGGTCCCACATCGCAAAAGTTTTTTGCTTCTTTTTTTCAAAAAAGAAGTCCTTCCTTCCTACTTCTCCACAAAAGCCTTCTCGATCACAAAATCACCCTTCTCGTTGGATGATCCTTCCTTCCAATCCTCCGATCGGAAGAACACGCCAAAGTCGGACAGCAGCTCCGGATTGCCGCAGAGCATGACCCTGTCATGGGCCTTTTCGAAAGGTCCGATATCGAGCTCCGCGGGAATGCGCCCGGAGAACATCAGGTCCGTGATGCGCCCGGTGTTGCGGAAAGCCTCGCGTGTAACCGTCGGGTAGTACAGCAGTTTTTCAGTGACCATTTCGCCCAGCAATTCGTGGTCGGCGAGGTCGGTGATGAGCTGCTGGTAGGCGAGTTCGGGCACCGTGCGGCACCCGTGCACGAGCACGATTTTCTCGAAGTTCTCGTAGGTTTCAGGGTCGCGTATCAGGCTCATGAAGGGGGCGAGCCCGGTGCCTGTTGCCAGCATGTAGAGGTTGCGGCCGGGCGTGAGGCTGTCTGCAAGCAGGGTGCCGACCGGCTTGCGGCCGATCAGCACGGTGTCGCCGACGGCAATGTGCTGCAAGCGTGAGGTGAGCGGGCCGTCCTGCACCTTGATGCTGAGGAACTCGAGGTCCTCCTGCCAGTGGGCGCTCACCATGCTGTAGGCGCGCAGAAGGGGGCGGCCGTCCACCATCATGCCAATCATCGAGAACTGGCCGCTCTTGAATCGGAAGGCCGGGTCGCGGGTGCAGGTGAAGCTGAACAGCGTGTCGGTCCAGTGGTGAACGCTCAGCACGCGTTCCTCGAAAAAGGCGCTCATGTCGGGTCGGGATACCTGCCTAGAAGGCCGGCGAACCGGCATTGGAGCCCTAAGTAGGGCCCGCGGCGTCCCGGGCAAGCAGCATTTTGCGTAGGGGTGCCGCGATCTGGGCGAGCGTCGCGTTCCAGCCGAAGCGCGCCGCCTGAGCCCGGCAGGCGTCGGACAGGCGGCCGCCCTCCCGCGCACGACGCGCCGCCATGGCGCCGATCGCCCGCTCCAGCCCGGCCGCGGACAACGGATCGAAATATTCGCATACGTCGCCGCCCACCTCCGGAATGGCTGAGCTCCAGGACGCGATGCAGGGCGTGCCCGCCGCCAGGCTCTCGAGCACCGGCAGCCCGAACCCCTCGAATACGGAGGGGTAGAGCGTGGCCTGCGCGCCGGCGATGGCCAGGAACTTGGCGCGATCGTCGAGAAACCCGGTGAAGAGGATGCGGCCAGCCGAGACAGCCGGCTCCAGCGCGGCAGGCAGCAGATGCTGCTCCTCCAGCCAGCCCATCTTGCCTGCGAAGACGACCCGCGTTTGCTCCAGCAGCGCGGGAGAACGGGCCAGCATGTCGAACACCAGCATGACGTTCTTGCGCGGCTCGCGCGTGCCAAGCACCAGCAGATAGGGCTCGACCCCTGCGGCGAGGGCGTTTGCCGCATCGGTGGCCAGGCCTTGCTGGACCGTCACGCCGTTGTGGGCGACGACGAGTTCGTCCGCGGGCGTGCCAAGGTAGGCAATCAGGTCGTCGCGCGTCGCCGCCGAGACGCAGACGGTGATGTCGTTCGAAGCGAGGTCCTCGCGCATCGAATCCATGTGGTGGTCCACGTTGCCCGGGATGTGGAACTGCGGCAGCACCAGCGTGGAGAGGTCGTGCACGACACCGATCTCCACGTCGAACAGGCGCCGCACGGTCTTCACGCTGGGGAACAACCCGATCGCCGGACCTTTCCGGCGGGCCAGGGGTAGCCGCCCTTCGGTGATCCGGCCGGCCGCGAGGGCGCGTTCCAGGTAGAGGCCGGAGTTGCGTGCGATTGCGTCCGCCACGACGGCCGTATTCAGCAGATCGGTGCCGAGGAAGAAGCGGGTGCGCTCCGGTATTTGCCGGAGCAGTGCGCCGGCAACGCCCGCGGCCACCACGGGAATGCCTGTCCATTGGTGCTCGAGCAGAGGCGACACATCGACATGGATGTTGGCGTCTGCCGCCTCCAACGTAGCTGCAAACTCGCCCGTCACCGGGCCTCCGACTCGAGCAAGGCGCCGAGTTCACGCAGCGAAGGAGCCGTGGTGTGAAAGGCGAGGGCGCCGTAGCGTGTGTCGGTCTCGACCCAGAGCCGATCCTCCCCGTCGCAAAGCGGAACCGGCGCGATTCCGGCGGCTGCAAGACGGGCCATGGTCCAGTCGTGTTCCGGATCGCCCGCTTCGACCCAGGCACGCCGGGACAGAGCAAGCAGGCGCGGCAGGGCGGCAAGCCGGGTCAGCCGGACAACAGCAAAATTCGCCAGCGCCGCGTCGTCTTCGGCAGCCTCCAGCACCTGTTTGATCAGCCCGCGTATGAGGCCGGTTTGGCCCAGGTAGTTGAAGGGCATGACCAGCACACGGGCCTGAGGGCGCCGCGGGTTCTGCAGCCGAGCGAGACGCATGAGCAGCTCCGGCACGATGCTGCCTGGATGATCGAGGTTCCAAGGCAGCAGCACCGCCGGTACCCCATCGGCCGGCAGGCTCCCGCCCACTGCCCCTGCCGCCCACGCGGCCGAGTCGAAGCCGGCGAAAGAAGCGACATCCAGTCCCTCCGCCGCCTTTCCACGCGACGGCTTTGCCTTTGCAAGGTCGGTTGCCTCGCAGCGGTCGGGCAGCAGGGTCACGGGTAGCGCTGTGCCGTCGGGGCGGCGCAACGGTGGGACGCCTGCCGCAAATGCAAAGACCCTCTGCATCGCCGCGGGAAGCACACGGCCGCTGGCGAACGGATGCCCGCTCGTCGCCAGAGGCGCCTGGCTCTGCCCTTCCGCCATGACCACTGCGTTTCTGGCGCCCTTGAGCACGCGGGCGGTGCGAACACTTCCAAAGCGCAGATGAACCACTGGTCCGTCGGGGATTTCGGCGCTTGCGCCTCGGAGGCTCGTGGCGCCCGCGAAAATCTCCGGCAGAGGCGCGAACAGACACCGTGAACGATACTTCTGTGGCAAGGCGGCTACGAAACCCAGGAGCTGCGCCTCGCTGCCGAGCAGGCATTGCGGCAGCATCAGTTGAGAAATCGGCAGTAGCGACGCATGGTGCCGGCGCATCGGCCCAGGGCAGCTCAGCACGAACGCCGCAGCGTCGTCCCATTCACCCAGCACCCCGGCCCATGCCCCTGAGTCGTCCAGTTCGCCGGTCCACCCTGCTCCCGCCCCGTCCACGCGGCGGAGCCACGGTGCCAGTATGAGCGAGCGCAAGGGCAGCGAGAAGCGCGCGCTCCTCAAAGCGGAGACCGTCACCCCAGACGGCACGATCCTCGGCTTCGCCTACCAGCCAAGCGCGCCAGCGCCGGCGACCGTCCAGATCCTGGTCCGCGGCGCGATCGTGGCCGAAGCCCGCGCCACCCTGTTCCGCCCCGATCTCCTCGCGGCAGGCCTTTCCCACGGGCACCACGGTTTCGCCGCCCGCCTGCGCAAGCCCCTCAAACCCGGCCTCTTCAAGCCGGCACTTCAATGTGGCGATGTCCATGTCGCCTGCGCGCTCACCGCGCCGGCCCAAGTCAGTCCAACGCCAATCTCGGTCGAGACGCTTCTGGAGCCGCCAAGCCGATGGTCCGTGACGGACTTCCTCGCTCACCCCGGGTGCTTGCCATGGGCCGCGTATCTCTCGGACATGGGGGATGAGCGTTTCATCGATGCCGCCTTTCGCTTCGCCCTGCACCGCTGGCCATCGAAGCCGGAGACCACTGTGCATGCGCGCGCGCTAAGCCGCGGGCATGTCTCTGCAGAGGCATTCGTGGTGCAGCTTCTGCGGTCGCGCGAGCGGCTTGATTTTGAAGAGGGGTTGATGTCGCCTTTTGATGCGGAGTTTGGGTTCTAAAAAGAAAGGGTCTTCTTTTTTGAAAAAAAGAAGCAAAAAACTTTTGCCCTGTGGGACCGAGATCGTGGGAACGCTCGGCCTAGACTCGAAAAAGTTTTTTGGTTCTTTTTTTCAAAAAAGAACTTCCTTCCTAAATCCCCGCAACATCATCCGGCCTCCGCCCAGCCAGCCACAAGAACCGCCGCTCCTTCCGTCCGATAGGCACATCGTTAATGCTGGCTTCACGCCGCTGCATCAGCCCGCTCGGCGCAAACTCCCATTGTTCGTTCCCGTAGGAGCGGAACCAGTTCCCCGCCTCGTCGTGCCACTCGTACTGAAAGCGCACGGCGATGCGGTTCTCGTGAAATGCCCAAAGGTCTTTGACCAGCCGGTATTCGTTCTCTCTCGCCCATTTTCGCTGCAGGAATGCGACGATTTCATCGGTTCCTTGCAGGAACTCGTCGCGGTTGCGCCAGATGCTGTCCGGCGTGTAGGCGCCGGCGACCCGGACAGGATCGCGCGTGTTCCAGGCATCTTCGGCGAGACGCACTTTCTGCCGGGCAGTTTCCAGCGTGAAGGGCGGCAGCGGTGGGCGGGTTGCCGGGTCGGTCATGAGATGCGTCCCTCGATCCAGTCTTCGATCAGGCGGCGGGCGATGGAAATGTCCGGAGGCAGAACGAAGCCTTGCGGATCTACGAGTTCTTCGCGTGCGAACCAGCGCGCTTCAAGGATTTCGTGGGGATCGATGGTGATGTCCTGAGTCGTGGCTTTGGCTGTGAAGCCAAGCATGATGCTGGAAGGGAACGGCCAAGGCTGGCTCGAATGATAGCGCGCCTGTGCTACGCGCACGCCCGTCTCTTCCATCACCTCGCGCGCGACCGCCTCCTCGAGTGTTTCACCCGGCTCGACGAATCCGGCGAGTGTCGTGAAGACCTTCCAGTCCCGAAACCGTGCGGGCTGTCCCAGGAGAACGCGATCCTCGTGGGTGACGAGCATGATGACGGCAGGGTCGGTCCGCGGGAAATGATGTGCGCCGCAGCCGTGACATTGCATGACGTGCCCGGCGTCGCGCGCGGTGCAGGCGCTGCCGCAGATGCCGCAAAAGCGGTTGCGCGTACGCCAATGCATCAGCCCACGGGCGTGTGCGAGGATGGCGGCTTCGTCGGCGGGGAGCAGCCCGCCCGCACGACGCAGATCCTCGAAACTCGTGGACTCCAGGCGAGGAAGCGGATCGTCGTAGGCGCTGAGATCGATGGTGAAGAGATTTGTGCCGCCACGGGACCCAAGCAGGGCCCAGGGTGCGGCGGTAAGCCATGCCTCCATGTCGGAAGCCGAAACATAGTGGGGTTTTGGTGTTTCGCCGTCCGGCGTGCGAAGAAGGACCTTGCCGCGCCAGACTGGAACGAAGAGGGATGCTGGATCGCGGGAGTTCGCCTCGATCCAGTCGGCATCGCGCCTGCGTGCGTCCATCCGGTCGAGCGGGTTTTGCGAGAATGCGTTGGCGCGCGGGATGAACATGTCTGGCATCAGGCGGTTCCTGCAGCGTTCCAGGATAGGGTGACGACGCGCGGCGGGTTCATGACGCGCGCGCCTGCGTCCTCGCGTGGCACATGGTCCTGTGTACGCAGGCTGAGGTTGGGATGATAGAACGGATCGCCTTCACTCAGAAGGCCGGCCCAGCGTGCGATCATAGCCGTGGTGTCCTCGGGATGAAACACCTGCTTGGTCTGGCTGCGTGTCGCGGATTCGTAATGGTAGAGCACGGTCGCTCCATCGTAGAGGACGCGCAGGCCCTTCGCCCGCAAACGAAGGCAGAGGTCGGTGTCGTTGAAGCCGATGGCAAGGCTTTCGTCGAAACCGCCGATGCTGTCGAACACCGCCTTGCGCATCATCAGGCAAGCGGCGGTCACGGCAGAGAAATCGCGCGTCGCCGTGAGCGAGCAATTATAGCCGAGATTGCGCCGGCCCTTGGTGTCGAGGAGTACCGGCTGGAATTTCAGGGCGTGTTCCGCGGAATCGTTGAAGCCCATGATAACGCCGGCGTGCTGGACCCGCTGGTCGGCATACATGAGAAGGGCCCCGACCGCGCCTATGTCCGGTCGGTTGGCGAGAGCGGCGAGCCTGGTCATCCAGCCATCCTGCGTCGCCTCGATGTCGTTGTTCAGGAACAGGACGAAATCGGCGTCGGCGCCGTGTTTTGCCACCGCCGCATTGTTCATGCGTGAGAAATTGAATGCGCCCTCGAACGGCATGACGATGTGGCGTTCGGCAACTTCCTCGAGATAGGCGAGTGTTTCAGGATCGTCCGACTCATGGTCGATGACCACGAGGCGGTAGCGCGTATCGCCCGCCGTGCGCTCGATGCTGGACACGGCCGTGCGCAGGAACGCGCAGCCGTTGCGGGTGGGAATGACGACGAGCACCATGCCGTCAGGCGCCGGCCAGTCGATGCGATACTGGTTGAACCAGACGCCCTCGCTGGCGCGCGCGCCGGTTCCGAGGCGGTCGAGGTGGCGCTGCAACGCTGCGATCGTTGCCTCCGTCACCAGAGCTTTCTTGGAGTGGCCCGTGCTGGAATCGTGCGTGCGCCAGCGGTAGAGCACGCCCGGCACATGCGCGACCTTTGTCGATGCCTCGAGCGCGCGCAGCACGAAATCGACGTCCGCGGAAATCGCCATCGACTCGTCCCATCCGCCTATCGCGCGTGCCAGGTCCGTGCGTACGCAGACAAGATGCACGAAATAGGGATGGCTCAGGTAATAGTCGTGGCTGAACGCCGGCCGCAGGCGAAACTCCGTGATGGTGCCGATGGATTGGTCCGTCACCGCTTCGTCCGAATAGAACAGGTCGACTTTCGTGGCGGCGGCCGCGTGGATGAATTGCCAGACGGCGTCAGGCTCCAGCGTATCGTCGTGGTCCATGAAAGCGATAAGGTCGTGACGTGCGGCGCGCAGGCCGAAATTCACCGCGCGCGCGATGCCGACGTTTTCCGGCGAGGTGAGCACGCGCACGCGCGGCTCACGCGCGGCGTAGCTCGCGAGCACCTCCTGCACGTGAGGCAGGGTCGATCCGTCATCGACGCAGATCAGCTCCCAGGCATCGCAGAATTGCTGGCGCACGCTTTCCAAGGCTTCGATGAGCCAGGGACGCGGCGTGTTGTGCACAGGCATGATGAAGCTGATACCGCGGCCGCGCGCACGATGGTTCAGCGCACGGCGAAGGCGCGGCAGGACACCGGCGGGCAGGGCCTCGCGCCTGTGCAGGAAGCGAAGCAGATTCTGGTTCACCTCGACCTTCATGGGCGAGCCTGTCAGCGCGTTCGCTGTCCCCGCGATACGCACGCTGATCTCCTGCCCAAGCAGCCGTTCGAAATGCGGTGCGAGATCGATCTTGTAGCTGCACAGGCCTGCGTTCAGCCCGGCATCGAGCAGGTCGCCGCGAAAGCCGTTGGCGACGCCCGTGGCCAGTATTTCGCCGCCCGGCCCGACCACCTCGACGGTGAGGGCGAGGCCGGGTCTGCTTCGGTCGATCGCCCAGCCATGCGCCGCCATGCCGTGCAGCGCATCGAACATGCCTGTCAGCCCCGGCAGCGGGCTGATGGTCAGCGGGCTGCCTGCCAGATGGGTCGCCGTGCCGGCGAGCCGCACCGCGATCGTGCGTGGGGCTGCGGGGTCCGCGTGTTCGGGAAGCGGAGCGTCGAAGGCATTCCTGCCATCGCCAAAGCCCTGCGCCTGCAGGTCGTCGCGCGGCTCGAAGGCCTTGACGCTGCCGACGATGACCTCGTCCACCACCAGATCCAGCGCCACGCGGCCGTGCGGATTGGAGAGGTCGACCGCCCAGCCTTCCGCGTGCATCGGGCTTGCCGCATCGAGGCAGCCGAGGAAGCCGAAATCCGCCGCCTGAACGGCGATCGCAGCTCCCTCCACAGGTTGCCCGCCGATCCGCAGAGTGAGGTTCACCACCTGGCCTGGGCGGAGCAGTGAAGTTGGCTGAAGGGCGAAATGCCACGCGGCGGCGCCTTCTGCGCCAACACCCTTGCCGATGCGCATCGCCAGTCCGCGTGCCGCGACCGTTTCGCCGAACATCAGTTCCACGCCAAGCTCAGGGGCAAGCCAGCCCGAAGCCTGGAAACTGCCTCGGAGCAAGCCGCGCGCCGCCGTCATCGGCCCCGGAGAGATGTCATAGGCCGCTGCCAGCTTCCACGGCCTGGCCAGGAGCGGGTAGCCGGCCGGCAGCGCCACAACCTCCAGGCCGGTGAAAAGCAGGTGCGCGGGAAGCGGCCATTCGAACGAGACAGCATCGCCTGCCATCCCCGCCTCCCTCGCGACGGGCGCATGACCGTGCAAGGTGCCATCGAGCAGCAGACCCACAGCCGTCACAGCTGGTCCGGCCCGGAACCGGCCATGCAGCACGCCGAGGGCGCTGCAACTTAGCTCTGGTTTCGCAGACAGCCCGGCAGCAGCCGGGTCAGGGATGTCCATGCGCGCAACTTGCCGCACCGGCGCAATATGGCAAGCCGCCGCTGCGTCATGGGCTGCCGCAGTGCGGGAACGAACGCTTGCCTGCATTCTCCGCCGCGGTGCATAGGTAGCGTGCAACCGCGTAGCGAGAATTACCCAGGCATGCGCATCCTTCTGACCGGCGGATGTGGTTTTATCGGGTCAGCCGTGGTCCGCCACCTCATCGCCAACACGCGGCACGATGTCGTCAACGTGGACAAGCTCACTTACGCCGCGTCGCTCGATGCGCTCGGGCAGGCGGCGGACAATCCGCGTTATACGCTCGTGCATGCGGACATCGCCGATCCTGCGGCGATGGCGCGCGCCTTTTCGGAACATAGCCCCGACGCCGTCATGCATCTGGCGGCCGAAAGCCATGTTGACCGGTCGATCGACGGGCCTGGCGAATTCATCCAGACGAACATCGTGGGCACCTTCGTACTCTTGCAGGCGGCGCGGGCCTATTGGGGCGCTCTGGACGGCGAGAAACGCGCCTCGTTCCGCTTTCATCACATCTCGACCGACGAAGTATTCGGAGCACTCGGCGACGAAGATCCGCCATTCACCGAGACGACGAGCTACGATCCGCGCAGCCCCTACTCTGCGAGCAAGGCCGCGTCTGACCATCTGGTGCGCGCCTGGTCGCACACCTACGGGCTGCCGGTGATCGTCAGCAACACGACGAACAATTACGGGCCGTGGCAATTCCCCGAGAAGCTCATCCCCCTCATCGTCCTCAATGCGCTCGAGGGTCGGCCGCTGCCTGTGTACGGTGACGGACGCAACACGCGCGATTGGCTCTTTGTCGAAGATCACGCCGATGCTCTAGTCACGGTGCTCGAGCGCGGCGTGCCGGGCCAGACCTACGCCATCGGCGCACGCCAGCCACGCCGCAACATCGACGTGGTGCGCGAGATCTGTGCTGTCCTGGACGATATCCGGCCGGATGCCAAAGGTGCGCGCGAGAGGCTGATCCACTTCGTGACAGACCGGCCCGGGCATGATAACCGTTACGAAATCGACGCAAGTTTCGTGGCGGAGAAGCTCGGGTGGAAGGCGGCGCACGATTTTCCAACCGGCCTGCGGCGCACCATCGGCTGGTATCTCGACCATGAGGATTGGTGGCGGGCAATCCGCGCGAAGACATATGCGGGCCAGCGGCTCGGCACGGCAAAAGGCGAGCGCGCAGCATGAACTCCAAGGGCATCGTTCTGGCCGGGGGAAGCGGCACCCGGCTGCATCCCATGACGCTCGCGTCCTCCAAGCAGCTGCTGCCTGTCTACGACAAGCCGATGATCTATTATCCGCTCAGCGTGCTGATGCTGGCGGGCATCCGCGACATCATGATCATCTCCACGCCACAGGACCTGCCGCAGTTCAAGCGCCTGCTGGGCGACGGGAAATCGCTCGGCGTAACCTTCAGCTATGCCGAGCAGCCGCGGCCGGAGGGCATCGCCCAGGCCTTCCTGATCGCCGACGAGTGGCTCGCCGGCCAGCCCTGCGCGCTGGTGCTCGGCGACAACCTGATCTTCGGCGAGCACCTCTCCACCATGTTCCGCGAGGCAGTGGCGCGGCCGGACGGAGCAACCGTGTTCGCCTACCAGGTGCGCGATCCGGAACGTTACGGCGTCGTCGTGTTCGATGAGGCAGGGCGGGCGACCGAAATCGTCGAGAAGCCCGCTGTCCCGCCTTCCGCCTGGGCGGTCACCGGCCTGTATTTCTACGATGCGCGTGTCACGGAATTCGCCCGCGCGGTCAAACCCTCGGCGCGCGGCGAGCTCGAGATCACCGACCTCAACCGCTTCTACCTCGAGGAAGGCTCGCTGCATGTCGAGCAGCTCGGGCGCGGCTGCGCCTGGCTCGATGCAGGAACGCCTGACAGCCTTCACCAGGCGGCGGGCTTCGTGCAGACCATCCAGTCGCGGCAGGGCATGCTGGTCGGCTGCCCCGAGGAGGTGGCCTTCCGCATGGGGTTCATCACGGCCGATGAACTCCGCGGCCACTCCAAACGTCTGGGCAAGACGGATCTCGGCCGGCTTCTCGCCGACGTCGCCGCCGGGTTCCACGAATAAGGCCGCTCGGGCGGATGGACGGGATATTCCGATGAAGATCGAGCGCCTTTCCATTGCCGACGTGCTGCTGATCACGCCGCCACGCTTCGGCGACGAGCGCGGCTATTTCTCCGAGACCTACTCGGCGCCGAAACTCGCTGCGGCCGGCGTCACCCTGGCGTTCGTGCAGGACAATCAAAGCCTGTCGCGTCAGACAGGCACCATCCGTGGCCTGCATTGCCAAGTGGGCGAGCATGTTCAGGGCAAGCTGGTGCGCGTGTTGCGCGGCTCCATCTGGGACGTGGCGGTGGACGCCCGGCCAGGCTCGCCGACCTTCGGACAACACGCGGCGGCCACGCTGAGCGCCGAGCACGGCAGCCAATTGTGGGTGCCCCCTGGTTTTCTGCACGGCTTCTGCACGCTCGAGCCGGATACCGAGGTCGCCTACAAGGTGACCGACATCTACGACCGCGCCGGCGAACGTGGCGTTGCCTGGGACGATCCTACGCTCGCCTTGCCATGGCCGGTGGCCGCGGGCGGCGCGCTGCTGTCCGAAAAGGACCGGGTGCTGCCCGCGTGGGAGGCCGCTGCCACCTGGTTCGCCACCTGATGCCGACCCTGCTCGTCACCGGCGGCAGCGGGCAGTTGGCACAGGCGCTCAGCCGCGCACCGCTGCCCGCAACTGGCCGAGGTGATGACGCCTGGCGCGTCGTTGTCATCGGCCGCCCGTCGTTCGATTTCGAGCAGCCTTCGGGCATCGCGAAAGCGATCGCCGAACACGCCCCCGCCCTGGTGGTCAATGCCGCCGCCTGGACTGCGGTGGATGCCGCTGAGTCCGAACCCGAAGCCGCCGAACGGGCCAACAGCGATGGCCCGGCGCTGATAGCACGCACCTGCGCGGAACTCGGGTGCGGTCTGATCCATATCTCGACCGACTATGTCTACGACGGCACCAAAAGCGCCCCCTATGTCGAGACCGATACGCCGCATCCAACCGGCATCTACGGGGCGACCAAGCTCGCGGGCGAGATCAGGGTGCGCGAGGCGCTTCCGGATGCCGTCATACTCAGAACCGCCTGGGTCTATGCCGAAACCGGCAAGAATTTCGTTCTCACCATGCTGAATGCTGCGCGCCGGCTGCCCGAACTCCGCGTGGTCGCCGATCAGCAGGGCTGCCCGACCAATGCCGACGACCTTGCAGCCGCCGTGCTGGGCGTGGCGGACGTCATGCTGCAGCAGCCGGACCCACGCCTGGGCGGGGTCTATCACGCCGCGGGCGCCGGTTCCGCGACATGGCACGGCTTCGCCGAGACGATCTTCGAAGAGGCAGCACGTCACGGGCGCAGCAAGCCGAAAGTCACCGCTATCGCCACTGCCGACTGGCCCACACCAGCCAAGAGGCCCGCCAACTCCCGGCTGGACTGCAGCCGCCTTGCCGACGTTTTCGGTATGCGCCTGCCGCCCTGGCAGCCGAGCCTTCAGCGCGCCGTCGCCGCCATCTGCGCTGCCTCGCCACCGTGAGCGCACCATGAGCCAGCGGTTCGCGCCGCTCGACCACGGTGCCGGCGAATGGCCGGACGGCGTCTCCATCACGGGACGCGCCGGCAGCGTGGCCGCCGCCGCGGACGAGAAAGTGTGCATCGCGCTCTCCACGCACGACGGGCATAGCTACCTTGGCGCACAGCTCGAAAGCATCCTGGCGCAAACACACGACAACTGGACGATCCTCTGGCGCGACGACGGCTCTGCCGACGACACTCCGGCCCTCATGCGTGCGTTCGCCGCCGCTCACGGCGCCAGGCGCGTTGTCGAAGCCGATCATAAACGCGGCCGGCTCGGCATCACCGGCAGCTTCATGGCGCTGGTGTCGCACGCACCGCCAGGCCAGATCCTGGCTTTCGCCGATCAGGACGATGTCTGGTTGCCAGGCAAGCTTGCGCGCGGCGTGGAAGCGCTGAGGCACGTCAACCCCGAACAGCCGGCGCTCTACTGTAGCCGCCAATTCCTCGTCGATTCGAGCCTGCGCTCACTTGGCGAAAGCGTGCCGATCCCTCGGCCAGGCGGTTTTCCGCAGTCCCTGACGCAGAATATCGCAACCGGCTGCACGGTCATGCTCAACCCGGCAGCAGTGCGCCTGCTCGCCGCCATGCGCGCGCCGGAGCATACGCTGCACGATTGGTGGGCCTACATCGTGGTCACTGCCGCCGGCGGCGAAGTGCTGATCGACGACACGCCGGGCGTGCTCTACCGGCAGCACCAGGACAATGCAGTGGGAGTCGAACTCTCATTCTGGCCCCGCGCGTTCGCCGCCCTGCGTCGAGGGCCCGGCGCTTTCATGGGAACGTTCCGCGCGCATATCGCAGCACTCGAAGAACAGCACGATTTGCTGCACCCCGATGCGCAGGAGACGCTTGCGGAGATTTCGTTAGCACTGCGTGGCGGTTGGCTGAGGCGGTTGCAGGCGCTGCGTTTGCCTGGCTTTTATCGGCAGACTTTTGCTGAGACGCAGTTGTTTCGGATCTGGTTTTTGATGGGGTAGAAGGGAAGAAAGCACTTCTTTTTTGAAAAAAAGAAGCAAAAAACTTTTACCCATTTAGGCTCAGTAATTCCACGATCTCGGTCCCAGTCGCAAAAGTTTTTTGCTTCTTTTTTTCAAAAAAGAAGTCCTTCCTTACTCCTCCCCCTTCCCATGCTGATCAGCCAACCCCCGATGCTGCATATTCAATGCAGTCCCGATGAGCGCCAGATGCGAGAACGCCTGCGGCGTATTGCCGACGAGGCGGCAAGCCTTGGGATCATACTCCTCCGAGAGCAGGCCGACATCGTTCGCGAGTCCGATCAGTCTCTCGAACAAGGCGTCAGATTCGTCGTTTCGTCCTTGCAATGCATACGCATCTGCCAACCAGAATGAACATGGCAGGAAGGCGCCTTCGCCTGGCGGAAGCCCGTCGGCGCCGGTCTCGGTGCGGTAGCGCAGCACGAAACCGTCCACCAAGAGGTTGCGCTCGATGGCGTCGATAGTGCCGGCGACGCGTGGATCGCTGGCGGCCAGGAAATTTACCTGCGGGATGAGCAAAAGGCTTGCATCGAGGGCGGTATCGCCGAAGCTCTGGGTGAAGCTGTTGAGCTTCTTGTTGAAGCCTTTTTCGCAAATGACCTCGTGCATGTGGTCTCGAAGCGCGCGCCAGTGTTCGACAGGGGCTGGCATGCCGAAGATTTCGGCGTCGCGCAGCGCGCGATCGACGGCGAGCCAGGCCATCACCTTGGAGTGGGTAAAATGGCGCCGGGCGCCACGCACTTCCCAGATGCCATCGTCCGGCTGGTCCCAGATGCTTTCGAGATGTTCGATGAAGCGCACCTGAAGCGGCCAGGCGGTTTCAGGCTCTGCCAGGCCGGCGTGGCGGGCGATGCTGAGTGCGCCCATGACTTCGCCGTAAACATCGAGTTGCAGCTGTTCGGAGGCGGCGTTGCCGATACGCACGGGGGAGGCGCCCTGGTAGCCGGGCAGCCACCCTGGCGACCATTCCACCAGGCGGCGTTCGCCTGCGATGCCGTACATGATCTGCAGCTCGTCAGGGTTGCCGGCAACGGCGCGGTGCAGCCAGGCGCGCCAGGCTTCGGCTTCCTCGGTATAGCCGCCCTGCATGAGCGCGATGAGGGTCAGCGTGGCGTCGCGCAGCCAGCAGAAGCGGTAATCCCAATTGCGGCTGCCGCCCAGTTGCTCCGGAAGAGACGTGGTCAGAGCTGCAACGATGCCGCCTGTGGGGGCGTAGGTGAGCGCCTTGAGGGTCATCAGCGAACGCAGCACGGCGTAGCGATATTTGCCCTTATAGGCGCAACGTTTCGACCAGCTGCTCCAATATTCTTCCGTCTCTGACAAGGCTTTTGCAGTGTCGATGGCTGCGGGTGGCGGCAGGTGGGACTGGCCCCAGCTCAGGCAGAAGTCGATGCCCTGGCCTTCGTCGATGCAGAACGCGGCAATGGTCGCGTGATCCTGCCCCTCCATGGGCACCGCGGCCCGCAGGGTGACGAGATTTGGGCCGACGATGGCGCTGATGCCGCTGCCGTCTTCGAGCCTGGTGACCCAGGGAGTGGAGGAGCCGTAGTCGAAACGCAGCTTCAAATGCATGCGCACGGTGACGCGCCCTTGGCGGCCTTCGACACGGCGGACGATCGAAGAGGGATCGCCGCCTGCTGGCATGAAGTCGAGGACGGCGACCGTGCCCGCTGGCGTTTCAAACAGCGTTTCGAGCACCATGGTGTCGCCCCGGTAGCGCCGGGAGACGCGGGTCGGCGCATCGGCTGGGGCGAGAAGCCAGCGCCCATGCTTGCTGGATCCGAGAAGAGCGGCGAGGCAGGCTTCGCTGTCGAAGCGTGGCCAGCAAAGCCAGTCGATTGAGCCATTGAGGCCGACGAGTGCGCCTGTCCGGCAATCGCCTATGAGCGCGTAATCCTCGATCCGGAGCGGCTGGTCCTCACTCTCTTCGTCGTTCATGACCGCCATTGCTCCCGCACCTCGCGGAAGCTTGAACGGCGGCACGGCTGCTTGGGTTCAGTAGGCCCAAGCCTCCATTCTCAACGAGGTGTCACGCTGCGGTGCTGAGAAGAGTCGCGGCGCTTCCGGTGTCGGCGAGTTTCCCCTGCGCGCCATAGCCGCCGCTTGCCGGGCCAAGGCTGGTGGAAGGGGCGCTGCCGCCGGAGGTGGTTGACGAAATTACCGTGCCGTTCGCGGCCGTGACGGTGGTTGTCGTTGTCCCGTCCGCATTCAGCACCGTGGCAGTCGTCGTCGTCGCTGAACTGCTGCTGCCGCCGCTACCGGCCGCAGCACTGCTCCCGTTGCCAGACGACGTGCTCAGGCTATTCAGAAACGATGCCGCCGTGCTGCCGGAAATGCTGCCACTGCCCGCCCCGCTGACACTGGCCGCCCCGCTGACCTGAAGTGCGGACAAGGCCGAGGCTGCTGCTGAGATGGCGGTCATGGTCCTGTCCTCGCGCGATTACTGTTCAACCCCGCTGCTGTAGGCCGGCGAGGTTAAGACATCGTGTTCGTCGGCTGGGCAGGCTGCGTCTCAGTCAACGCATTGCCAGCCTGCGGCATCGTGGCGGAAACTCTGCCGACGCAACGGACGCCCTGCCACACCTCGGCTTCGCCCCATTCGCCAGCCAGGGCCCTGGCGGCGGCGGAAGCCTCATCGTCGCTCATGCACTGGCGGTCGGTGCCACTGATGATCCGCCCGGCGCCGTCAAGCAGATAGATCCGGTAATCATCCATATCGCGCCTCCCTCCGCCTGCCGTCGTTAAAACTGCATTTGGGGCCAGCGGGCGCGATATCGAGCGACTTTCCGTAACGGAGAGTAATCATTGCAGCGGCCGGTTCTACACGCAACAAAACTGCAATATTCTTCTGTATCGTGAAGCCACCGCGTAAGAAGCTTACGCAATCGCCGCCTTCAGACGCCGATTACGAAAGCGGGACGATCTTCGTTGTTGCTGGCTTGATCGATCTCTGGCTTCCTCCCGCATTAAGAGGGCTGCCACGCAACTCGATCGTGCCCCGTCCTTTTCTCCGCCGTGAAGAGGGGTAGCCATGAGCCAGCGACCGACATTCTGTGCAAGGCAATCACGATGACCCGCTACGACGTGATCGTGGTGGGGAGCGGCCCTGGCGGGGCGTCGCTGGTGCATCGGCTCGCCCCCACAGGCAAGCGCATCCTGCTGATCGAGCGCGGTGATTATCTTCCGCGATCGCAGGCGAACTGGGATTCGCAGACGGTGTTCGTTGAGGGCCGCTATCAGGCTCCCGAAACCTGGTATGGCAGCGATGGCAGTAGCTTCCATCCCGGGCTGCATTATTTCGTTGGCGGCAATTCCAAGGTTTACGGTGCTGCGCTGTTCCGCCTGCGCGAGCGTGACTTTGGCGAGGTAGTGCATCAGGAAGGCATCTCGCCCGCCTGGCCGGTCAGCTATGATGTATTCGAGCCCTTCTACACCGAAGCGGAGAAGCTTTTCGCCGTGCATGGTCAGCGTGGCGAAGATCCGCTGGAACCGTGGGCGAGCGAGCCCTATCCCTACCCGCCGGTGTCGCACGAGCCGAAGATCCAGGCGCTCAGCGAGCAGTTCACGGCCAACGGCCTGCATCCCTACCATCTCCCGCTTGGCATCAAGCTCGACGAGCGCGACGGCAAGCCGACACCCACCAGCATCTGCATCCGCTGCGATGCGTTCGATGGTTTTCCTTGTTTGCTCAACGGAAAAGCCGATGCGCAGGTGATGTGCGTGGATCCGACCTTGGCCAAATATCCCAATGTCGAACTGCTGACGAACGCGCTGGTGACGAAGCTCGAGACGGATGCGTCCGGCCGCACGGTAACGGGCGTTCACGTCACGCGAGGCGGCGCCGAGGAGATTTACGCGGCCGATATCGTGGTCGTGGCGTGCGGCGCGCTGTCTTCTGCCCTGTTGCTGCTCCGCTCGGCGAACGATGCCCATCCAAACGGGCTGGCGAACGGCTCAGGGCAAGTCGGGCGCAACTACATGCGGCACAACCAGTCGGTTCTCATGGCGCTCATGAAGGAGCCAAATCATACAATATTCCAGAAAACCCTCGCTGTCAGCGACTTCTATTTCGGCGCGGACGACTGGGAGTATCCGCTGGGATTGATCCAGATGTGCGCAACCTCTCACGCCGAGCAGATCAAGGGGGAAGCGCTACCCTCCTGGCTGGAGTGGCTCCCTGACATGCCTTTCGACAAGATGGCGCTCCACTCGATGGATTTCTGGCTTTCCTCTGAGGATCTGCCGCGGCCGGAGAACCGCATCTACTATGATGGCGGCCGCGTGATGCTCGACGTGACGGAGCAGGGAAAGGAAGCGCACCAGCGCCTCAAGAAGAAGCTCGAGCAGCACATGACCAAAGCGGGGTCGCATCCCATCCTGGTCGAGCGAAACCTCTATCTTGGCAAGGGCATCCCTATCAGCGGCACCGCGCATCAGGCCGGAACAGCGCGTTTCGGAACTGACCCGGCAACTTCGGTGCTGAACCTGGATTGCCGCGCACACGAGGTGGATAATCTCTATGTCACGGACGCAAGCTTCTTCCCCTCCATCGGCGCGGTAAACCCGACCCTGACCATCATCGCAAACGCGCTGCGTGTGGCTGCCCATATCCAGGAACGGCTCGGCGCATGAACACGGCCATGCTGGCGACCCTGGCTGTGCGATATCTGCTTGTCATGCTGTTCTTCCCATTCAGTGCGCTGGACAAGCTCCTGAACTTCAAAGGCGCAGTCGGGCAGGCGCGCGAAATCGCCCCGCCCGCGCTCGCCACGCTGCTGATCGTTGCCGGCGTCAGCGTCGAGATCTTCATGCCGCTCGCCATCCTGACCGGCACGGCCGACCGGGCAGGGGGTTTCGTCATGGCTGGATACTGCATGGTCACCGCGTTGCTGTGGAAGCAGTTCTGGAAACCTGGCGACTTCTGGCTCGCGGGCGAAAGCCGAGCGCGCAATCTGTTCTGGGATTTCCTGAAGAACTTCTCCCTCGCCGGGGGTTTTCTCCTGCTTGTCGTTGGCTCGCACGGATCGTTCGATGCATTCCTGGCGGCGCCTTTGGCATCGTCGCACCCCTACGCGCAACAGGTGGCACCATGAGCAACTCCGGACCGAAACCGACTGTCGGCTACTGGCATCTCTGGACGGACGAGAACGGCGTAAGCCATCAGCAGAAATGCGAGTTGACGGAGTTCGAGCTGAAAGGCGTGGGCCCTGCCGATCCGCAGTGGAACAACAAGCAGCCGCGTGGCGAAGCAACGACGGTGTTCACCGTACAGCCTGTCGGCTGGGTCGGCGAGTGGCACGAAAATCCTGCGCCGCAATGGATTGTTCCGCTTTCCGGCCGCTGGTGGGTCGAAGCGATGGACGGCACGCGGGTCGAGATGGGGCCTGGCGAGATTTCATTAGGCGAGGATCAGGGCTGCATCAAGGATGCGGCAGGCCGCAATGGGCACAGGTCAGGGACGATCGGAAACGAGCCCGCGGTGTTAATGACCGTGCAATTGCATGTGCCGCCGGTCAAACGGCCTTGCCACACGAAATAGCGTGGCATGACCTTCGAGGTACACGATCCCGCCTTCAACGCGCTGGTGCTGCCGAACGCACCGCTTCTTACATTGAGCGAAGGCTTCGGGTGGCTCGAGGGTCCTGTTTGGTGTGCCGATGCAAACCAGCTTCTCGTCAGCGATTTGCCAAACGACCGCGTGCTGCGCTGGACCGAAGATGGCGGCATAAGCGTTTTCCGCGAACCCTCCCGCTTTGAGAACGGCCACACGCGAGATAGGCAAGGCCGCCTGATCGCCTGTTCCCATGTCGACCGCTGTATCAGGCGCACTGAAATCGATGGCACCATCACCGTGCTCGCGGACCGCTTCGAGGGAAAGCGGCTGAACTCTCCGAACGACGTGGTCGTGCACAGCGACGGCGCCATCTGGTTTTCCGACCCGCCTTACGGCATCAGCACGGACTACGAAGGCGGCAAGCAGCAGCCCGAATTGCCGCCGACGCTCTATTGCCTCGCCCCCGATACCGGCGAGCTCACCATTGCCGCAGCCGATCTCGACGGGCCGAACGGACTCTGCTTCTCACCGGACGAAAGGCTTCTCTACGTCTGCGAGACTGGCGTCCAATTCGCAGCCGATCCCGTGCGGCACATCAGGGTCTTCGACGTGCAGGATGGGAAGCGCCTGGCGAACGGCAGGATTTTCGCAAGCATCGCGCCCGGCTACGCCGATGGCATACGCTGCGACGAGGATGGCCGCATCTGGTCAAGCGCCGGCGACGGCGTGCATTGCCTCGCCCCCGATGGTCGCTTGCTGGGCAAGATCCTCACCGGCTGCACCGTCTCGAACCTCACCTTCGGCGGCCGCTTCCGGTCCCGACTCTTCATCTGTGCTTCGCACAGCCTCATGGCGATCTATACCAACGTCCGCGGCGCACAGCGACCATGAAAGCACATCGACTGCTTCGCGTCAGCCTGACTGTCTCTCACCTTGAAGACGCCGCGAAATTCTACACCGATGCCCTGAACTTCACCGCGGCGGGCCCAGCCGTGAACGCGGACCAATCATGGGGAACCGCGCTGGCAGCTGGGCCTTTCCGCACCATTCAGCTCCGTCGCGGCAACCAGATGCTGGAACTGGCCAACTTCGCCACAGCCGGGGCGTCATATCCCGCTGGCAGCGCGAGCAACGATTTGTGGTTCCAGCATTGCGCGCTAGCGACAAACGACATCGCGCAAGCCTACGCGCAACTCCTCGAGCATCGGTTCACGCCTATATCCCGCAACGGCCCACAGCCACTTCCTGGCGGTATCGTCGCATTCAAGTTTCGTGATCCGGACGGGCATCCGCTGGAATTGATCCAATTTCCCCAAGCCAACGCAGAGACTGCAGGAGGCATCGACCACTCCGCCATCGCAGTCGCTGATGCCGCAGCCAGCATCGCGTTCTACGCCCAGACGCTGGGCCTCGGCGTTGCATCAAAGCAGGTGAACACGGGTCCTGCCCAGGACGCCATGGATAATCTCGCCGGTGCGGAAGTGGACGTCGTCGGACTCACCCCTACACATCCGGCGCCGCATCTGGAACTGCTGGGCTACCGTCATCCGCGCGGCCGTATCTCGCTGCCCCTGAAACAAAACGATATTGCCGCGAGCCGGCTTGTGTTCTCGGTTGATGATGGTCCCATGCGGCTTATGCATGATTTGGATGGGCATAGTTTGGTGTTGGTGAAGTGAGGAAGAAAGGACTTCTTTTTTGAAAAAAAGAAGCAAAAAACTTTTTGGACCTTAGGCCCGGCACTTCCTCAATCTCGGTCCCAAGTCGCAAAAGTTTTTTGGTTCTTTTTTTCAAAAAAGAACATGCTTCCTTCCGCTTGCCTTCACCACCTCCGAAAACAACGACAACTGCCCCAAGCTAGTCTCCTCCCAGCCAAACCGCTCGGCATAGGAACGCGTATCCGCACGATCCGGCATGTCGGCAGCCAGCTCGAGAACAGCAGCGGCGATGCCTGCAGCGGTGCGAGATGAAGCAATGAGGCCAGCGTCGCGCTGTTGCACGACTTCGGGGTTGCCTGGAATGGGGCTGGCGACGACGGGGATTCCGCAGGCCATCGATTCGAGCAGGACGTTCGCCCAGCCCTCACGGCTGGAAGCGAGGACGGAGAGATCGGCGGCGCTGAAGAGGGTGGCGAGTTGCCGGTGCGGAACGCTGCCCAGCAGGCGTACGCGGTCGGAGATGTTGAGGCGTGCGGCGAGCGCTGCGAGGGCTGCCTTTTCCGGGCCCTCGCCGGCGATGAGCAGGGTCCAGCCTGGTAGCGATGCCATGGCTTCGATGGTGAGATGGTGGGCTTTGCGTTCGATGAGCGCGCCGACCGAGACGGCGACCTGGCCGGTGACGCCCAGGGTTGCGCGCGCGCTGTCGCGGTCCTGCGGCGCGAAGGCCGCGAGGTCCACGCCGTTGCGGAGGACGGTGATCTTGCTGCTGTCGGCGCCAAGTTTGACCAGCGCGTCGCGCAGTCCGGCACTGACGGTGACGATGGCCGCGGCTTTCGATGCGGCATCCAGGATCATCCGGCGTGGCGCGGCGTAGTCGGGAAACTGGGTGACGTCCGAGCCGCGGGCGGTGATGACCACCGGAAGGTTGAAGCGGCGGCCCAGGCGTATGGCCGCCACGCCGTCCGGGTAGAAATAGTGGGCGTCGATGGCATCGAACCTGGCGCCTGCCTTCAGCAATCGCGATAGGGCGGGTGCGGCGCTTGCCGTGAGCAGGGCCGGCAGCAGGCGCATGCCGAGGCCTGGTGGTGCCAGGAAGCGTGGATGGTGAATGTCCAGGCCGTGGCGGTGTTCATGCGCGGGCGCTGTCGGGCGGCCGACGCGTGCGCCGCCGGGAAACCAGGGCACCGGCGCCAACACGGTCGAGGTGGCTCTGCCTGTGCCGACCAGGTGACGAAGGCGGTTCTCGACGAACACGCCGTGATTGGGCCGGTTTGCGTTCGGGTAGAGGGTGGTGAAGGTCAGCAGGGAGAGCGGGCGCTCCGGCCCTCGAGGCAGCTCAGGATCCAAGGCTGTCGAACAGCTTTTGCGCGTCCGTCTGCTCGTCGAAGCTCGGTTTGCCAGCCAGCAGTTTTGCGAGCAGGGCGCGCGCCTGCTCCTTCTGGCCGTCGCGCGCGAGAGCGGCGGCGTAGTGATAGATCTGGTCCGGCGCGTGGCCTTCGGTGCTGGCTTCCTGCAGAAGCGGCAGGGCGCCCTTCACGTCGCCGGCGCCAACCATGATCCACCCCAGCGTGTCGGCCGAGTGGGGTTGCGGCGAGACGAAATAGGCGCGCTTGGCCAATGCGAAGGCGGCATCGGTGTCGCCCTGCTGGCTACGCAGCCAGGCGAGATTGTTCAGCGCCAGCGGATCGCTGGGGCGCAATGCCACGAGGTGTTGGAGGTGGGCGGCTGCGGCTGGCAGCCGCTTCTGCTGCAGCTCGATGCTGCTCTGGACCGAAAGGGCGGCGGCATCATCCGGGTGGGTAACAAGCCAGCCGGTGAGCAGCGTGCCCGCATCGGCTAGCCTGCCTGCGTGCGTGAGCGCATCGGCCGCGTGGACGGCCAGTGTGCTGGAAGGGGCGGCCTTGAAGGCTGCGACATAGGCCGCTGCGGCCCCGGCGGTGTTGCCCTGGGCTGCGAGAAGGTCGCCGGGAAGCGCCCGTCCGGCGGGCTGCATGGCAGGGTCGGCCGCGAGCGTTTCGGCGGTGTGCTGGGCTGCCGCCGGTCCGTCTGCCTTCAGTTCGAGCCCGACGAGCGACTGCAGCAGGAGCGGATTGCCCGGGGTTGCGTGCAGCCCGTCCTTCAACGTCGCGCGTGCTCCGTCGAAATCCTGTTTGCTGGCGAGCAGCATGGCGAGTTCGCGGTGCGCCTCCGGGCTGGCGGGCGTTGCGTTGAGCAAGTCGCGGTAGGCGCCGACCGCGGCATCGGTGCGGCCAGCGGTCACCAGCGAGCGGGCGCGTAGCAGGATGAGGCCAGGGTCCTGGGAGGTGGCGCCTGCCCGGTCGAGCAGGCTGAGGGCGCGATCGTTATCGCCGGCGCGCAGGTAGGTGGCCGCCAGCGCCGCGGTGATGCCTGCGTTGCCCGATGCCGCCGCGTGCGCAGCTTCGGCAAGCGCCACTGCCTCCGTGTTTTTCTTTTGCGAGAGCAGAAGCGGCAGCTCGATGTCGAGTGCGGCCTGGTCCGCCGGGTGATGCCGCAGAAGCTGAGACAGCATGGCCTGGGCTTTGTCGGTCTGCCCGAGCTGACCATCGACCCGCACCAGCATGAGGGTCGCCCGGTCGCTGTCCGGAAAGCGCGTGACGAGATCCTGGAGCTTCGCCTGGGCACCATGGACGTCGTAGCTGGCGAGCAGGATTTCCGCCTGCAGAAGGCCGACGAGTTCGGTATCGCCGACGGCGTGCTGCAAATCGGTGAGGGCTGCGTTCGCGCCATCCGTATCGCCGCGCTGCAGGAGGCCGCGCACCAGGGTTTCGCCCGCCAGGGCCTGACCGGGCGCCAGGGCCAGCGAACGGCGCAGTTCGTCCTCCGCCGCCCCTGACTCGCCCAGCGACAGATGCACGGCGGCGAGGCGGTTGAGGATGTTCTGGTCCTTCGGCGCCAGCGACTCGGCCTTCGCCAGGGTCTGCTCGGCGCCCCGGGGATCGCCCGACATCGCCTGCGCGCGGCCCAGCAGGTCGAGCGTGTCCGCGTCCGCATGTCCCGCGGCGACCGCGTCCTGAAGCTGCGCCTTCGCCTGGTCCGGGCGCCTGCGCTGCAGCGCGATGTAGGCCATGAGCTTGTGCGCTTCGAAGTCGTCAGGATGCGCGGTCAGGAACTTGGTAATGGCCTCCTCTGCCTGGGCAGGTTGGCCGACCTCCATTTTCACCAGTGCCATATAGAAGAGGCCGCGCGGTACCTGCCCGACGATCGGCGCGATGATGTCGAGCGAGGCGCTAGCGGCGGCCCAGTCGTGGCTGCGTATGGCCAGCACCATGCGCAAGTAGTTGGCGCCCGCGTCGTGCTTGGCGTTCTGCAGCACCTCGTCCACCGCCTCGCGCGCCTCCTTCTCGCGGCCGAGGCTGGCGAGCGCCCGAACCCGCATCAGCTTGGCTTCGAGCCGTTTGGGGCTGTCTGCCAGCACCGTCTGGGCGTCGTCCAAAGCTGCCTGGGCGCGGCTCTGGCTGAGGGCGATGGAGGCGCGCAGGAGCAAGGCGTCCGGATTATGCGGAGCGGTTTTCAGCACCCGTTCGAGGGTCGCCGAGGCGGCCGTGAGATCGCCTGTGGCGGCCGCCACCCTGGCGCTGGCAATCTGCGGCTCGGCCGCATCCGGTGCCGCGGCGACAGCCGCGGCAGAATCCTCCTGCGCGCGCGCGGTGTTGCCCTGTGCCAGCTCAGCGAGGCTGCGCAGGGTCAGGATGTCGGATGTTGCCCAGGCGGGGGCGTTCGCCTGGTCGAAATCATGCAGCAGCTGATCGTAATGGTGCTGCTGCAGATAGGCGTGGCCGAGCGGCATCAGGATCGCGTGCTCGTCGTAGCCGGTGGTGCGTGCGCGTTTCAGCTCGCGCTCGGCAGCCGCCGGGTTGCCGAGGTCGAGGTCGACAATGCCCAGGCGCCAGGCGGCCTCCGGATTGTCCGGGTGGTTGCGCACCGCTTCGCGCAGATAGAGCGAGGCGCGGTGCATGTCCCCAGCCTGCATCAGCTCGCGTCCCACGACGAGCGGGTCGCGGTGGTGCATCATGAGAAACAGGCCGCCGCCGCAAACCGCCGCCGCACCCGCCGATAGCCCGATCATTACCGCACGACGCATATCGGCTCCGTAATAAGATGCATGGCGAGCACAGTTGGCTTAAGAATCTGTAAGCCATGCGACACACTGGTCGATAGGCCGTGCCGCGTCCCGCAATTTCGTGCATATAGCAATGCCAGGTTGAAATCAGGCGCCAAAAAACCGCATTGCCTAAAAATAATGTCTTGCGCAGGATTTTTGCAGGTTTTAGATACGTTTTGTAAGCTGTTGCTTTATGGCGCTTTGGTCTTGATCGTCGTCCTATCCAGGTGATGTGATCGCCACGGTCCGGCCAGCATTGTGGGGTTGCCATGGCGAATGGTTTGCAGGCGCGTAGCTCAGTGGCAGAGCGCTGCTTTTACTCAGCAGAAGCCGGGGGTTCGACTCCTTCCGCGCCTACCAGAACCCAGCGACAATGGGTCCGGCGCCTTGCGTCGGGTTTGTTCGGCCTATTCGGGCTGATTGGCCTGGCCGGATGCGACTCTCCGGCCGCTGTCACAGACGCGCCTGCCGCCAAGCCGGAAGTCGCCAGCCAGTATGTCATTGGCCCTGGCGACCGTTTGTCGATCTTTGTTTATGAGGCGCCGCCGCTCTCGGTGCCTGAACTGCCTGTCCGGCCGGACGGGCGTATTTCAGTGCCGCTGGTCCCGGACATCGTTGCCGCAGGCAAGACGCCGTCCGAGCTTGGCGCCGAGATCGGCGACAAGCTGAAGAAATACGTCCAGAACCCCAACGTCACCGTCATGGTGAAATCGTTTGAAGGCCCGCTCGACCGCCAGGTGCGCGTCATCGGCGAGGCGGTGGATCCGCAGGCGATCCCCTACCGCGAGAACATGTCCGTGCTCGACGTGATGATCGCGACCAAGGGCCTCACGAAATACGCCGCGGGCAACCGGGCCGTCATCGTGCGCCGCGTCGGCAGCAAGGAAGAGCGCCTGCCTGTGCATTTGTCCGATTTGATACGAGACGGCGACATTAGACAGAACGTGCTCATGAAGCCGGGCGACACGCTTATCATTCCTCAAAGCTATTTCTAGGATAGTCCCCGGATGGAATCGATCCAGGAACTCGTAGGGCGCTATTCGACTCTCGGCTGGCGCCGCCGCTGGTGGGCGGTGCTTGCGGCCTGGGCGGTGTGCATCGCCGGATGGATCGGGGTCGCCGCCCTGCCGAACCAGTACGAGGCGAGCGCGCGCGTCTATATCGATGCCGATGCGGTGCTGACGCCCCTGCTGCGCGGCATCACCGTCGATAGTTCGTTGAGCAACGAGATCGACCTGCTTCAGCAGATGATGCTCAGCCGGCCAAACCTCGAAAAGATCATCGCCAAGACGGATTTGCAGCTCGACGCCTCGACGCGTTCCGACATGGACGCGCTGGTGCAGGGCCTCGCGCGCAGCATCAAGGTCGTCGCGCAATCGCGCAACATCTTCACCATCACCTACCGCAACCACGACAAGCAGCTCGCCTACGACGTGGTGCAGGCGGTGCTCGCCAGCTTCATCGAGAACAAGGCCGGCGACAACATCGACGAAATGCAGAAGGCGACCGCCTTTCTGGACAGCCAGATCGACAGCTACGAAAAGCAGCTGCGCGCGGCGGAGAACCGGCGTGCCGACTTCCGGCGCAAATATGTCGAGCTGCTGCCTGGCGACAATGGCGTGAACCGCCTCGAACAGGCGCGCGAGGCGGTGCGCACGCTCACCGGCGAACTGGCCGATGCGAAGGTACGCCGGATCCTCCTGGCACGCGAGCTGGCCGGCACGCCGCAGGTATTGGCGACGGATGCCGCCTCCGGCGGCGATAATGCATCGCTCCGCGCAGCCGAGAACAAGCTGCGGTCGCTGCAGCAGATCTACACCGACCAGTATCCGGAGGTCGTCTCGGCCAAGCACGAGGTCGAGGCGCTGCGGAAATCGGGCGGCTCGTCCGCGAGCCCCGTCGTGGGCGCGCGCTCGGCGCCGAACCCGCTGTTTGAGCAGCTCAAGCTGCGTGTCGTGGAGACCGATGCCCAGATCAACAGCCTGCAGCGGCAGGTGGACGACGCGGTGCATGAGCGAGACAGGCTGGACAGCATCGCACGCGGCGCGCCTGGGCTTGAGGCGCAATACATCAACCTCAACCGCGACTACGACGTGCTGCAAAAGAACTACAGCGAGCTGCTGAGCCGCCGCGAGGGCATGCGCATTTCGACCAAGGCGCAGGTCAGCTCGAGCAACGTGAAGATGGTCATCATCGACCCGCCGCAGGTGCCGCCGACTCCGGTCGCGCCCGCGCGTGTGCTGCTCTCCATCGGCGTGCTCATCCTCGGCCTCGCGGCCGGCGTCGGCGTGGTGATCGGCATCGTGACGCTCGACACCAGTTTCCACAGCCTCGTGCAGCTCCGCACCCTCGGGCTTCCCGTCATCGGCGGCGTCTCGCTGGCTGCCCTGCCTCCCACCATGGGCGAACGCCTGCGCCGCGCCGGCACCTTCGCCGGTGCCATGGTGGCCCTGCTCATGGTGCTGGGCGGCGTGCTCCTCCATTATACCGTGCGAAGCTGAGCCGATGGATCACATAGAATCAGAGATGTTGCGCGACCTCCATGTGATCGAGCCGCGATCGCTGGACGATCTCGCGCGCGCAGGCATGATCGTCGAAACGCAGGGGCGAACGCGGCTCGGCGACGAGTTCCGCATTTCGGCGAGCCGGCTGCAGAGCGTCATCAAGGCGACCGTCGCCTCAGGCGAAAAGGGCGGCAACCTGCTGCTCGTCACCAGCACGCGCCCTGCGGAGGGCAAGAGCTTCTCGTCCATCAACCTGGCGGCGGCGCTGACGCAGACCTCGTCGCGCCACGTTCTTCTCGTCGATGCGGACAGCAAGCCGCGTTGCCTGAGCGAGCTGCTCGGCATCCACCGTGCGCCGGGCCTGCTGGATCTCGCCGCCGACTTTTCCATTCCGCCGGCAAGCCTCGTGGTGCCCACGGCACTGCCGAAACTCTCCATCCTGCCGCTCGGCACGCCGACGAGCGCGCTGCAGGACATGCCGCACGACGTGGACCGCACGCAGCCGCTGGCTGCTGCGGCGGAACTTCTGTCGCGCAGCTTCCCTCAGGTGACTATCGTTCTTGATACGGGTCCGTTACTATCAACCAGCGACCCCAGCGTGCTCGCGCCGTCTGTCGGGCAGATCGTTATGGTGGTGGAGGCCGGAAAGACACAGCGCGCAGAACTTGACGCAGCCCTTGACCTGATACGCGCAAGTCCGCGAATTATGCTAATGTTGAACAAGGTGGCTGGCCGCAGCACGGCTTCGTTCGGCGCCTACAGCTACTCCGGTGATTATTACGCTCAGCCGAACCTGCCACCGCCGCAAATCTAGGGCTGCTCTTCAGCAGTCAGCGCTTTACCGATCGGGCCCACGCAAAATGCGATACGCCGTGTCTGCCTCTTCGGCGCTCTGCACCTTGGCAGTCTTTCTTCTCATCGGCTCACCAGGCGTAGCCTCGGCGCAGATGGCGACCGTGACGCCCGATGAGACCGATGCCGAACCGGGCATCGCTCCGCCCGTGCCGCCGCCGATGGATAGCGTCCTGCCGCGCACCGGCCTCGATGCAGGCGTGGTCGATCTGCGCGACCAGGCCTACGGCGGGTATGGCGGCTCCAATAGCCCGGCTTATGGCCAGCGTCCGGCTCAACCGGCCGGTATCCTGCCAAACTCCGGCTGGGCGATCCTGCCGCAGATCGGCGTCTCCGAATCATGGACCGACAATGCAGGCCTCGGCATAGGCGGCGGCGGCGGCTCACTCGGCAACGTGGGGTCAGACTTCATTACGGAAATCACGCCCTCCATCACCATCGAGCGCGAAACCCAGCGCTACACCGTCAATCTTACCTACTCGCCAATCGCCCTGATCTATGCCGACAACAGCGATTTCTCGCAGGTCGAGGAGTTCGCCAGCGGCGACATCCTGGGTGTTGCAGTGCCGGATTGGTTCTATGTCGACCTGCGCGGCTCGGTCAGCCAGCAGTCGGTGTTCGGCAGCATAGGGCCTTATGTCTCGTCCGTGGCGCCGGGAGACCGCGAGACCAACACGGTCGTTTCGATCTCGCCCTACATGTCGCACCAGTTCGGCACGCACGGCACGGTCGAGGCGGGCGTCAGCTACACCTACAGCAACACCGATGCGCCGCGTGACCTGCCGTTCGGCACGCTGCCGTCGCAGTTCAACGGCTTCAATCCCTATGGCCCGGGCTACCTCGGCACCAGCCGGGTGTTCGCCAGCTACACCACCGGCGAGGATCTTGGCCGCCTGCGCGACAAGGTCGGCGTGGATGCGAGCTTCTACGAAGGATCGGAGGAGCTGCGTAACGCCAAGCGCATCCTGGTGACCGACGACGTGAGTTACGCCATCAACCGGCGTTTCGCCCTGCTTGGCGAAATCGGCTACGAGGATCTGCAATATCCCGTCGCCGACTTCTCCTACGAGGGCATCATCGGCGCAGGCGGCTTCCGCTACTCGCCGCGCAAGGATAGCGAAATCACCGTCGAATACCGCTACTTGGACGGGTTCGGCTCTGCTTATGTCGAAGCGTCGATGCAGCTGACGCCGCGCATACGCGTGTTCGGCGGCTACTCGGAAGGCATTACCACCTTCCAGCAGGATCAGCAGAACCAGCTCGTCGCAGGCAGCGAGGATGCCTATGGCGTGCCCGATACGGCCGCCGTCGCCGTGCCGCTGCTGACCTACAGCAGCGCGTTCGGCGGCAACCAGCAGGTCGAGCGCCTGCGCCGTCTCGATGCGACAGCGGTATGGACGGACAACCGCGATGTCGTGACCCTCTCCGGCCAGTACGAGCACACGACCCCTGTCGGACGCTCGCTGTTCGGCCAGTATTCGTCCGACGGCGTGTTCATCTCCCTCGGCGCCTCGCGCGTTTTGTCGCCGCAATGGACCATCGATGGCTTCGTTCAATACGGCAGCAACCGCATCGCCTTCCCAGGCGCTGTCACGACGGATTCGATCACCGTCTCTGCGGGGGTCACGCGGATCTTCTCGCCTAGCCTGTCGGCCTACCTGCGCTTCACCGGCACCTACACGCTCAACAACGACAACCGCGGCGCTGGCTTCTACTACGGCAACTACGGCAACCAGAACACGATCACGATCGGCGCTCTGAAGCGGTTCTACTGACGCGCATGGATACGCTTGCCGATACCTATGCGGCCTCCGATCCGCTCTCCGGCGGCAGCTTGGGTGACCGGCGGCTCAATGCCATGACAGTCGATGTCGAGGACTGGTTCCAGGTACAGGCCTTCGCTTCGACCATTTCACGCGCCAATTGGGACAGCCTGCCGCGGCGTGTTGTCGCCAATACCGAGGGGTTCCTCGCCATGTTCGAGGCGGCCGGTGTTCACGCGACCTTCTTCGTCCTCGGCTGGGTGGCCGAACGGCATCCCGGCCTCGTTCGCCGGATCGTCGCCGCTGGCCACGAGCTGGCGAGCCACGGCTACGAGCACCGGCTGGCACACGAGCAGACAGAGGCAGCGTTCCGCGAGGACGTCGGCAGCGCGCGCCGTCTGCTGGAGGACATCGGCGGCGTCGCCGTGCAGGGCTACCGCGCGCCGACCTTCTCGATCAACACGCGCAACCCCTGGGCCTTCGACGTTCTGGAGCAGGAAGGATACCGTTACAGTTCTAGTATCTTCCCGGTCCGTCACGACCTCTACGGCATGCCCGACGCGCCGCGCGTGCCGCATCGTGTTCGCGCCGGATTGCTGGAAATCCCGATGACGACGGTTCGTCTCGGCGGCCGCAACCTGCCCTGTTCCGGCGGCGGCTATTTCCGGCTGCTGCCATACCGCGTCTTCCGCGCCGGGCTCGCACGGGTCAACGCGCGCGAGGCGGTGTCCGGCGTCTTCTACACGCACCCCTGGGAGATCGATCCAGGCCAACCGCGCGTGCACGCGGCACCCCGCATGGCGCAGTTCCGCCACACCGTGAACCTCGCTCGTACGCAGGGCCGCATCGAACGGCTGCTGCGTGATTTCGCCTGGGCGCGCATGGACCAGGTTTTCGCGGAGCAGCTGGCGTCGGCATGAAGATCGTCGCCATGGCGGACCGGCCGGCCGCGGATACCGCTGCTGCCTGGGACGCGTTCGTGCACAGCCAGGCCGATGCCACCTTCTTCCATCTCAGCGCCTGGCGCGGGGTGATCGAGGCGGCATTCAAGCACCGCACCCATTACGTCTTTGCCGAACAGGATGGCGCGATCGTCGGCGTGCTGCCCCTGGCCCAGGTCAAGACACGGCTGTTCGGCCACACGCTCGTTTCCAACCCGTTCTGCGTCTATGGCGGGCCTCTCGCGGCGACACGCGAGGCGTTTACCGCACTCTGCGGCCATGCAGCCGACAAGCGGGCCGAACTTGGCGCCAGCGTCGCCGAACTGCGCCTGCGCGATGCGCCGCGAGAAGACTGGATCGGCGAGTCGTGGCAGTCACGGCCGGGCTTGTACGTGACCTTCCGGCGCGCGATGACGGGTGACGACGAGGCCAACCTCAAGGCCATTCCGCGCAAACAACGCGCTGTGGTGCGCAAGGGCATCGAGCGCGGGCTGACAGCCACCATGGACCGCAACGTGGACCAACTCCATGCGATCTACGCCGAAAGCGTGCGCAACCTCGGCACCCCGGTGTTCGCCCGCCGGTATTTCCGCATCCTGGCCGAGACATTCGGCGAGGCGCTCGATGTGGTGACCGTCAGCAATGCCGGCACACCGGTGGCATCGGTGATGAATTTCTACTGGCGGGACGAGGTGCTTCCCTATTACGGCGGCGGAACGGCAGCCGCGAGACATTGCCAGGGCAATGATTTCCTTTACTGGGCGACGATGCGCGAAGCAGCCAGGCGGGGCAGCCGCATGTTCGATTTCGGCCGCAGCAAGGAAGGAACGGGATCGTTCTCTTTCAAGAAAAACTGGGGATTTGCGCCCACACCGCTGCACTACCGCTTCGCCCTGCCGGAAGGCGGCAGCATTCCAGAGGTCAATCCGCTGAACCCGAAATACCGGCTCATGATCAAGACGTGGAAGAAGCTGCCTCTGCCCGTTGCCAACGCGGTCGGGCCGTTCCTCGTGCGCGGCGTGGGATGAAGGACTGGCTGGGATGATCGAGGGACGGCTTCCCGTGCTGGCTACGCTGGGGGCCGGTCTTCTTGTGCTGTGCCTTCTGTTCAACCAGGAGATTGCCGCGGCCGCCCAGGTCTGGAGTACCTCCACCGCCTACGGTCACTGCTGGCTCGTCATTCCGATCGCAGGATGGCTGCTCTGGGAGAGGCGGGCGGCGGCGGCAGCCATTCCACCGGAACCGACCGCCTGGCCGGTGCTTCTGGCGCCGCTTCTTGCGGCCGCCTGGCTGGCAGCGGACTGGCTCGGGATCATGGAGGGGCGTCAGCTTGCCCTGCTAGGCTTCGTCGAACTGCTGCTGCTCGCCTTGCTCGGCACCAGGCTCTGGTACGCGCTGTCACCAGCCCTTCTGTATCTCGTCTTCCTGGTGCCCTTTGGCGCCTTCCTCACGCCGTCGCTCCAGCATGTCACCGCCGGCTTCGTCAACGAAGGGCTGACCCTGCTGGGCATTCCGCACAATGTGGACAGCTTCCAGATCGAAATCCCCGAAGGCCGCTTCTATGTCGCGGAAGCCTGCGCCGGACTGCGCTTCCTGATCGCCGCCGTCGCGTTCGGGACCCTCTATGCGGTCACCATGTTCCGCGATGGATGGCGGCGCATCCTGTACATAGCGGTCGCCTGCGTGGTGCCTGTCGTCGCCAACGGGGTGCGCGCACTCGGTATCGTCGTGGCGGGTCATGTCCTTGGCAGCGCGCAAGCGGCAGCGGCCGACCATCTGCTCTACGGCTGGATCTTCTTTTCCATCGTCATCGTCCTTCTCGCCCTCGCCGGTTTTCCGTTCAGACAGGATCCCGCGCCGCTCCCGCGCGGCGTCGGCGTGATGGACGAGGATTCGAAACGCTGGCGCGCCTCGCTCGCAGCCTGCCTGCCGATGCTCCTGGCGGCCGCCGGCGCGCCCGCGTTCGGCGCCATGCTCGATCGCCTCGCTGCCGGCAATCCGGCGGTCGTCACCGTCCAGCACCTGGGCGACGAGGGATCGCCCGTCACCGTCACCACGACGACATTGCCGCTGCATACCAACCCGGCGCGCATCCTGGCCGCCGCGCGCGACCCGGCGCTGGCGGCGCTGAACGGCGATATCGACAGCGGCATCCTCGACGGCCCGCGCCACCGCTGGGTTCTGCTCACCGACCGCGATAGCGGCGCCGTCTCTGCCTATGTCGTCATTGTCGATGGCATGCCCATGCTCGGCGGCTTGCACGACCGGCTGCACATGGCCGGCGACATGATCGGCCGTTCGCACGCCCAGCCGGTGGCGCTGGCGGTTAATGCGCAGTCGGAGGAGGCTTTGACTGCGTTTCTGAATTCTACGAAGTTGTAGGAAGGAAGCAGTTCTTTTTTGAAAAAAAGAACCAAAAAACTTTTGCGACTTGGGACCGAGATCGTGGGAATGCCCGGCCTAGAGGTCCAAAAGTTTTTTGCTTCTTTTTTTCAAAAAAGAAGTGCTTGCTCCTCTTCAGCCCTCAGCACTTCGCCAGCAAGATAAAGGCTCCCGCAAACCAGGATCCTGCCGGCTGGCCCGTCGCGGGCGATAGACGCCAGGGCACCCGCGACATCGGGGCCAGGCCGCGCCGCCCCGCCTGAGGCCGCGATGATGGCATCCACCGGCAGCGCAAGATGCTGGTTTAGCTCGCTGACGGCCCAAGCCGAGGTCGCAAGCGGCAGCAGGGGCTGAAGAAAACCGGCCGCATCCTTCGACTGCTTCATGCCGATGACCAGATGGATCGGCCGATCGCTCCACGCACGCAATTGCTCGGCGAGGATATGTCCGGCGCCCACGTTGTGGCCGCCGTCGAGCCATAATTCGAAGCCCGGCGGCAGGGCGGCGGCCAACCGCCCCTGGAGACGCTGCAGCCGGCCTGGCCACTCAGCGCCGGCGATGCCGGCGTAGGCACCGGTTGGCAGGGCGAGCCCGGACGCGCGAAGGGCGGCAATCGCGACGCCAGCGTTGTCGTGCTGGTGTTCGCCGATGAGGGAGGGGAGCGGCAGGTCGAGGGTGCCGTTGCCGTCGGTGAAACGGACACCCTCGCCATGGCGGGCGATCTCCCAATCCTCGCCGCGCTCGAGCAGGGTGGTCCCCACCTCCGCCGCATTGGCGCGCAGAACGGCGCGCACTTCCGGTGGCTGGCGTCCGGTAGCAACAGGCCGGCCAGGCTTCATGATGCCGGCCTTCTCCCAGGCAATCCTGCCGAGGTCGTTGCCGAGGAAATCCTGGTGGTCGAGCGAGATGGAGGTGATGGCGCAGGCGGCGGGCGAGGCGATGACGTTGGTCGCATCGAAGCGGCCGCCCAGCCCGACTTCGACCACGCAAAGGTCGGCCGGTGTCCGGGAGAACAGGAGATAGCCGGCGGCGACCAGCGCCTCGAAGACGGTGATGGCGCTCCCGCCATTCACCGCCTCGATCTCCTCGAGCACGGCGGCCAGCGCCTGCTCGGAGACCAGCTCGCCGGCGATACGGAAGCGTTCGCGCAGATGGACGAGATGGGGCGAGATGGTGACGTGCACGCGCAGGCCCGCGGCCTCGCCGATGGCGCGCAGGAAGGCGCAGGTGCTGCCTTTGCCGTTCGTGCCGGCGACATGGATCACCGGCGGCAGGTGGTCCTGCGGATTGCCGAGTTGGCCAAGCAGGCGCTGCACCCGCTCGAGCCCGAGGTCGATCAGCTTGGGATAGAGGGCGTGCAGCCGGTCGATGGTGGCATCCATGCGGCCGGGCACCGCGCCGGGTGCCAGGCGCGGCATGTCGCTCACGACGCGAGACTCAAGCGGGCGCTTCGGCTCCGGCCTGCAGCGCCAGCGAACCTTGCTCGGGCTCAGGCTCGGGGATCGGCGGCGCGTCGACGGCGGTCACTTCGGGCATCTTACCGGACAGCAGATGGAGGATGCGGGCGAGCGTTTCTGGCAGTTCGGGCCTTGGCACGACCATGTCGACGATGCCGTGCTCGTGCAGATACTCGGCGCGCTGGAAGCCCTCAGGCAGGGTTTCGTGAACCGTCTGCTCGATCACGCGGGCGCCGGCGAAGCCGATCAGCGCCCCTGGCTCGGCAATCTGCAGGTCGCCGAGCATGGCGAAGCTCGCCGTGACACCGCCTGTCGTCGGGTCGGTGAGCACCACGATGTAGGGCAGGCCCGCGTCGCGCAGCAGCATGGCGGCGATGGTGGTGCGCGGCATCTGCATGAGGCTGACCGCGCCCTCCTGCATGCGGGCGCCGCCGGATGCGGTGAAGACGATCAGCGGGGCTTCCTGCAACAGCGCCAGGCGCGCGGCGGCGACAATGCCTTCACCGACGGCAGCACCCATGGAGCCGCCCATGAAATTGAATTCCATCACCGCGACCACCGCACGCGCCCCGCCGATGGTGCCGTGCGCGACGATCAGGGCGTCGTCCAGCCCGGTCTTGCTGCGCGCTTCGCGCAGGCGCTCGGAGTAGCGCTTCTGGTCGCGGAAGCCGAGCGGATCGGCTGGCGCCTTCGGCAGTTCGATGCGCGTGTAGGAGCCCTCGTCCATCGTCCATTGCAGGCGCTCGACGGCGGAGCCGCGCATGTGGTGGCCGCAATGGGTACAGACGCGGAAATTCTTCTCCAGATCCTTGGTGAAGATCATCTGCTGGCAGGACGGGCACTGCGACCAGAGATTGTCCGGCACCTCGCGCTGGCCGAGCAGCGTTCGGATGCGGGGACGCACATATTCGGTCAGCCAGCTCATGCTTTTGCAAACTCCCGCGCGGTGCGTACCGCCTGGGCCAAGCCGCGCACCTGGTCGAGCACCAATCGGACGGTATCTGGACCAGCGCGCCCCTGCTCGTCCAGGCTGGCGGACAGAGTATCGATCAGGGCGGAGGCGACGATTGCCGCATCGGCATCGCGCACGGCCGCCGCCGCCTGGGCCGGCGTGCGAACACCGAAGCCCACGGCAATCGGTAATTTCGTGAATCGGCGCAGGCGAGGAATGGCTTCGGCCAGTTCGGTCGCGGAGGCGGTGCGTGTGCCGGTGACGCCGGTGATGCTGACGTAATAGACGAAGCCGGAGCTGCCTTCGAGCACGAGGGGAAGGCGCGCGTCGCCTGTCGTCGGTGCGATCAGGCGGATGATGTCGAGTTTCGCCGCCGCGGCGTGATCGATAAGGAGATCGGCCTCCTCGGGCGGCAGGTCCACCACGATCAGCCCATCGACGCCAGCCGCGGCGGCGTCCGCGCAGAAGCGCTTCTCGCCATAGGCCAGAACCGGGTTCAGGTAGCCCATGAGGATGATCGGCGTCGTGTCGTCGCGTGTGCGGAACTCGCTGACCATGCCGAGGGTCCCGCCAAGCGTCGCACCCCCGGCCAGGCCGCGCCGGCCGGCGAGCTGAATGGTCGGGCCGTCCGCCATCGGGTCGGTAAAAGGCATGCCGATTTCGATCAGGTCGGCACCGGCGTCTGGCATGCCGTCGAGGATCGCCCGGCTGGTGGCGGGGTCAGGGTCGAAGGCTTCGAGGAAGGGGATCAGCGCGCCTCGGCCCAAGGCGCGAAGGTCGGCGAACTTTTGGGCTATGCGGCTCATCGCGGCAGTCTAAAGGTAATAGGCGCTCACGTCACCGCTGCGCTCTTCTCGATCACATGAGAGCTGCTAGCTCTGAAGCACGGAATGCCATGTCGCGTCGAACAGAGCGACGCTTACGGCTGGCATGCGTCTGCATGACTAACCTTTTGTCGATAGTGGGCTGAAGGGCTTGTTTGTTACAGTATTATAACAGCTTTACGGGCTACAATATTGTTGCGACATTGGTGCTTCGGGAAATTCGGCCAGTGCAGGGATCCGCCATGAACTACGCCATCCTGGTCGCCGTTTTGATGCTGCTCCCGGCATGCGCCGAGGCCGACGCAATCGTCGAAACCACTGGGACCGTCTCGCAGTCGGTAAATAGCGCCTTCAACAGCGCGTTCAGCGAAGTCGATCTTCCGGCCTTCAACACAGCGCTCGGCACGCTGACCGGTGTCAGCATAGACATTAACGCGGGCGTCACGGGCACGGTCACCGAATACGGCGCCCCACCCGAGCCGCCACAGATGGTGGCCGCCAAGGTGGGGTTGAGCTTCCTGTCGCCAACATCGATCGCCTTTCCCGGGCAAACCATGCAGGTCTACGAGGCCGGCAACAGCGCCAGCGCGTTCGCCCTCTTCTCCGGCACGTTCTCGCCATCGTCGCTCGCGAGTTTCCTCGCGGTGGACGATAACTTCTTCGTGCCCGAGCCTGATGTCTTCATCCAGGCCCTGGCTGGACCGGACACCGAAGAGGTTATCTCCATCACCTTCGACATCACGGAGACGCTGACCTACACGCCCGTCCCCGAACCGGCCTCTCTGGCCATCCTCGCTACGGGGCTGATCGCCCTGACTGGCTGTGCTTTACGCCTGAGGACGGACGCGCGTTCTTTTCACCTTAGTCCACGGCGCCGTCTGGCGACTGCCTTGAGAGCAGTGGTTAAAGATGCACGCCTAGGTGTTCTGCAACGGTGAAAATGTCCTTGTCGCCGCGGCCGGAGAGATTCAGCAGGATGATCTGTTCGGGTCCCATGTCTGGCGCAATCTTCTCGACGTGGGCGAGGGCGTGAGCGCATTCGAGGGCGGGAATGATGCCTTCCTTGCGTGTGCAGAGCTGGAAGGCGTCGAGCGCCTCGTCGTCGGTGATGCCGACGTATTCGGCGCGGCCGATGTCGTTCAGCCAGGCGTGCTCGGGGCCGATGCCCGGGTAGTCGAGCCCGGCGCTGATGCTGTGCGCCTCGGTGATCTGGCCTTCGTTGTCCTGCAGCAGATAGGTGCGGTTGCCGTGCAGCACGCCGGGGCGGCCACGCTCGATGCTGGCGGCCTGCTCGCCGCTGTCCAGGCCGCGGCCGGCGGCTTCGACGCCGATCAGGCGAACTGCGCTGTCATCGAGGAACGGGTGGAAGATACCCATGGCGTTCGAGCCGCCGCCGACTGACGCCACGACGGCATCAGGCAAGCGCCCTTCCGCTTCCATGAGCTGGGCGCGTGCTTCGCGGCCAATGACGCATTGGAAGTCGCGCACCATGGCGGGGTAGGGGTGCGGGCCGGCAACCGTGCCGAGCAGGAAATAGGTGTCGGTGACGTTGGCGACCCAGTCGCGCATCGCCTCGTTCATGGCGTCCTTCAGGGTGCCTGCGCCTGTGGTGACGGGCACGACCTCTGCGCCGAGCAGCTTCATGCGAAAGACGTTGGGCTTCTGCCGCTCCACGTCCACCGCGCCCATATAGATGACGCAGGGCATGCCCATCAGCGCACAGACCGTGGCGGTGGCGACGCCATGCTGGCCGGCGCCGGTTTCGGCCACGATGCGCGCCTTGCCCATGCGGCGGGCGAGCAGGATCTGGCCCATGCACGAGTTCACCTTGTGGGCGCCCGTGTGGTTCAGCTCCTCGCGCTTGAGGTAGATCTTGGCGCCGCCGAAATGCCTCGTCAGGCGCTCGGCGAACCACAGCGGGCTGGGGCGGCCGACATAATCCTTCAGGTAATAGTCGAGCTCCTTCTGAAAGCTCGGATCGGCGCGGGCCGTCTCGTAAGCCTGCTCGAGCTCGAGGATAGGCGGCATCAGGGTCTCGGCGACGAAACGGCCGCCGTATTCACCGAAACGGCCACGGCCGTCGGGGCCCGAGCGCAGGGTGTTCAGCAGCGGTGCGTGGTTCACGTCGGTCTCCTCGAGGGGCGGGAGTTCTAGACCAGGGTGGCCGCCTGGTCGATGCGGGCAGCGGACACGAATGCCGCGATCAGGGCTGCGGATTTGATGCCAGGCGCGGTTTCGACCCCAGAGGAGACGTCCACGGCATCTGCGCCGCTCCGGGCAATCGCTTCACCCACGTTCGCCGGGGTGAGGCCGCCTGCCAGGAGCCAGGGGGCGGGCGCAGGCCAGCCTCGGAGCATGTCCCAATCCATCGTCTGGGCGTTGCCGCCCGGGCGGGTGGCGCCGGCGGGAGGCCGGGGTTCGATCACCCAGGCGGCTGGGCCGCTTTCGGTCGGAAGATCGTCGCGCGAGGCGACCGGCACCGCGCGCCATATCGCCACGCCGAACCTGTTTGCGACCTCCATGCAGCGGCTCACCGGCGCGTAGAGCTGAAGGGCGGCGAGAGGGACGACGTCGAGAACGCGGGCGATGTCGTCATCGCTGGGGTTCACGAACAGGCCGACGCGCAGCGGCCCGCCGGCTTCACGCGCTGAGAGTTCGGCGGCTTCGGCCGCTGCGACTGCGCGCGGCGAGCGGGCGAAGAACACGAAGCCTACCCAGTCAGCCAGGGCTTCGGCTGCCGCGTCGAACGCTGCGGCACTGTTCACCCCGCAAATCTTGACCTTCATGGCGGCGCGGCGAGCGCTTTCAGACGAGGCGCGGTGTTGCTGCCCTGAGGCAGCGGGCGAACAGTGTCGCGCGCCTTCAGCTCGGCCTCCAGCGATGCGATCCGGCGTTCTGCGCGTTTCGACCTGGCACGTGCGCCTTGCGCCCCGAACCAGATGAAGAGAGCGCCGAGGAAGAAGAAGACGCCCGACGCGACGAGGACAGCGATCGAAACGGGGAGTTCGACCGAAAAGTCGGTAGGCCAAAGGCCAAGCGGGACGGGCTGCGGGTTGGACAGCGCGAACGCCACCAGCACGATGAGGAAGGGAAGGAGAAACAGGATGCGCAGCATGGCGGTAGATTAGCGGACTGCGGCGCCATGATGCCAGGGGCGGTTTGCAAAGCGTGTTTCAAGAAGGAAACCGATGATCGTATCGTTTCGATCTACAATCGTTCCAGGGATCCTCCAGTGGCGGATCCGCTCCAGTCTGAACTTCAGCCCGCCGCCATTGCGTCAGGCGGCGCTGGTCCCCATGATCCCCTTATGGAAGCGCGAGTCGCCGTTCTCGAGGAGATCGCATCGTCAACCAAGGTGGCGATCAAGGGACTGCGCGATGAAATCCGCGTGGCGCGCGCTGACCTAAGCGCTGACGTCCGTGCCTTGCGGGACGAAATGGGGCAGGGGTTTCGCGCTGTGCGTGCCAAGCAGGAACTCGATTTCCGCTTGATGTTCGGCGTTCTCATCGCGACCGCACTCGGCATGGCCAGCATGATGGCAAAGGGTTTTCACTGGCTCTGACCGGCTAGCTGCGGGCGCCGTTTCCTGGCTTGCCATTTACCCGGGCGCGCAATTCCTTGCCGGCCTTGAAGAAAGGCACCGCCTTTTCGTCTACCGGCACCGCCTCGCCTGTGCGCGGGTTCCGCCCCGTGCGGGCGTCACGCCGCTTGACCGTGAAGGCGCCAAAGCCGCGCAGCTCCACCCGCTCGCCTCGCGTCAGCGCAGCCGAAATTTCCTCGAAGACGGTGGCGACAATGAGCTCGATATCCCGGCCCATCAGGTGGGGATTGCTCGCCGCCAAGTCTGCTATCAACTCGGACCTGGTCATGCAGGCAAGCCGTTACTCACGTGATGCCGAAGGCTGCCAGACCGAATAGACGCCGTCAACGCGAAGTGCATCCCGCGCAGACCCGGCAAAACCATCGACAGCCGAAACGACCAGGTCGCTCACAGCCGCGCGGAAAAACGTCTCGAAGCGGCCGCCCTTGCGCTCGTCCAGGATCGGCAGATCGGCCGCGACATGGCGGGTCTTGTGCAGCCAGGCGACCGCCTCGTCCTCGCCGCCGATTTCGTCCACCAGGCCGAGCACCTTGGCCTGCCGGCCGGTGTAAGCGCGCCCATCGGCCAGCTTGCGCACAGTGGCCTCGTCCATGTGCCGGCCTGCGACGACCATGCCGACGAACTGATCGTAGAGATCCATCACCAGGCCCTGGAGCACATCGCGCCCCTGCGAAGACAGCGGCTGGGTGAAGCTGGGTTGCCCCTTCAGCGGCCCGGAGACGATCTGCTCGGCATGGATGCCGACCTTGTCCAGCAGGCTGGACACGTCGCCTGACTCGAGGATCACGCCGATCGACCCGGTCAACGTGCTGTCGCGCGCGACGATATGCGGGGTGGCGACCGCGATCATGTAGCCGGCCGAAGCGGCAACGCCTTCCATGACGGTGACGACCGGCTTCTTCGCCGCGAGCTGCACCACAGCCTGGTGCATCCCCTCTCCGCCCGACACCGCGCCGCCTGGCGTATCCAGGTGAAGCACGACAGCCGCCACGTTCGGATCGTCGCGCAGACGGTGCAGGGCGGTAATCTGCTCGGCGCCGTCGCCGATGAGCCCCTCGATCCGGTAACGCGCGATGCGTTCGCCGAAAGCGCCTGCGCCGAAGCGGCCATGGCGTGGAACAAGAACCAGCAGGAACGCGACGACCGCAACGACTGCGAGCACGCGCCAAAAGGTAAGGCGGCGCTTGAGACGCCGCCTGTCGATGAGGAGATCAGCTTCAAGGGCCATGCGGCCTTTGTGGCTGAAAGGAAAGGGAAAAGAAAGGCAGGACCTTTCCGCAAGCCTTTAAGGAGCGAGGGGTCCAGGGGGCAGAGCCCCCTGGCCTTGCTGACTAGCTGTTATCCCCGGCAGCCCGGCGACGAATAGCCGCCCCCAGGATATCGCCAAGCGAAGCGCCGCTGTCCGAGGAGCCGTACTCGGCCATCGCAGCCTTGTCCTCTTCGACCTCACGGCCCTTGATCGTGAGCGACAGCTTGCGCGCCGCACGGTCGATGGCAGTGATCTTGGCATCCACCTTCTCGCCGATGGCGAACCGGTCCGGACGCTGGTCGGACTTGTCGCGCGCCAGCTCGGCGCGGCGGATGAAGCCGGTCAGCGCATCGTCGATCTTCACTTCCACGCCGTTGGCCTGAATGCCGGTGACGATGCAGGTGACGACCTCGCCCTTCTTGACCTTGCTCAGGCTCTCGGCGAACGGATCCTCGGCGAGCTGCTTGATGCCGAGCGAAATCCGCTCCTTCTCGACATCGACGTCCAGCACGCGGGCGCTGACCATGGCGCCCTTCTCGTAGTTCGCAATCGCCGTCTCGCCTGCCTCGTCCCAGCTGATGTCGGACATGTGGACCATGCCGTCGATCTCCGGCGCCAGGCCGATGAACAGGCCGAACTCGGTGATGTTGCGCACCTCGCCCTCGACAGTCGAGCCGACCGGGTGCGCCTCGGCGAACTCTTCCCAAGGATTGCGCTGAACCTGCTTGAGGCCGAGCGAAATGCGGCGCTTCGAGCTGTCCACGTCGAGCACCATGACGTCGACTTCCTGCGACGTGGCGACGATCTTGCCCGGATGGACGTTCTTCTTGGTCCAGGACATTTCGGAGACGTGCACCAGGCCCTCGACGCCAGCCTCGAGCTCCACGAAGGCGCCATAGTCGGTGATGTTGGTGACGCGGCCAGACAGCTTGGCCCCGGGCGGATATTTCTCGGTGACGCCATCCCACGGATCGGCCTCGAGCTGCTTCATGCCCAGGCTGATGCGCTGGGTATCGGCATTGAAGCGGATGACCTGAACGCGCACGGCCTGGCCGATCTGCAGCGCCTCGGCCGGGTGGTTGATGCGGCGCCAGGCGATGTCGGTGACGTGCAGCAGGCCATCGACGCCGCCGAGGTCCACGAACGCGCCGTAGTCGGTGATGTTCTTCACCACGCCATCGAGGATCATGCCCTCCTTGAGGCCCTGGATCAGCTCGCTGCGCTGTTCTGCGCGCGTCTCTTCGAGGACGGCGCGGCGCGAAACCACGATGTTGCCGCGTGCGCGGTCCATCTTGAGGATCTGGAACGGCTGCGGCGTGCCCATCAACGGGCCCACGTCGCGCACCGGCCGGATATCGACCTGGCTGCCAGGCAGGAAGGCGACGGCGCCGCCGAGATCGACGGTGAAGCCGCCCTTGACCCGGCCGTAGATGGTGCCGTTGACGCGCTGGTTGCCCTCGAAAGAGCGCTCCAGAAGCGTCCAGGCCTCCTCGCGGCGGGCCTTCTCGCGCGACAACACGATGGAGCCGTCACGGTCCTCGTAGCGCTCGACATAGAGTTCGATCATGTCGCCGGGCTTCACGTCCGGCTTCTGGCCTGGCTGGCCGAATTCCTTCAGCGCCACGCGGCCTTCGGACTTCAGCCCGACATCGACGATGGCGAATTCCTCGGTGAGGCGAAGCACTCGGCCGGTAACGACCGATCCTTCGAAACCGCTGTCGCGGCCTAGCGTCTCATCAAGAAGGGTAGCGAAATCCTCCATCCCGTGGGAGGAACCTGGGCGATCTAGGACAGCGGCGCTGGAAGCCATGTGGTTGCGTTATTCCTGGTCGTGAACGAACCCGTGAAGGGGCGATCAAGGTGTGCGCGCGGTCCGCATCGCGGAGGCACGTCTAACCCGCAGCAACTGCGGGCCGGTTGAACGAAAACAGGCCCGTAAAGCCGTTGAACGGCTGGACCTGTGAGGCGCTACATACGCCGCGGAGCGGTCGAGTCAAGGAAAAGCCTTCCGGGAGAGGAAGACGGGGGTAGGAAGGATGTTCTTTTTTGAAAAAAAGAACCAAAAAACTTTTGCGAGTTTGGGGTGAGCTCTTTGCTCCGGCCCCGCTGTAAACAGGTCCACGGAGACAACCATGCCCGCTACGATCCCTATGGTCGGAGGCGCCGACTTCGCTGTTCGCCGCATCTATTGTGTGGGGCAGAACTACCGCGCCCATGCCATCGAAATGGGGTCCGACCCGGACCGCGCACCGCCGTTCTTCTTTACCAAGCCGGCTGACGCCATCCTTCCGAGCGGCGCGACCATGCCTTATCCGGCCATGACCCAGGCCCTGGAGCACGAGGTCGAGCTGGTCATTGCCATCGGCGCCGAGGCCAGCAACATCGGCCGCGACGAGGCCATGCGTCTCGTTCACGGGTATGCCGTGGGCCTGGACATGACCCGGCGCGATCTGCAGGCGGCAGCCAAGAAAGCCGGCCGGCCTTGGGACATGGCTAAAGGCTTCGACCACTCCGCGCCGTGCGGAGCGCTAACGCCCGCAGCCGAAGCAGCCGACATCGCGGCAGCAGGGATCAGATTGCTGGTGAACGGCGAGACCCGTCAGTCAGGTGCGATCTCGGACATGATCTGGAGCATTCCGGAAATCATCGCCGAACTGTCGCGCTACAACAGGCTGATGCCAGGCGACCTGATCTATACAGGCACGCCGGACGGCGTCGGGAAGGTATCACCGGGAGATCATCTCCAGGCCAGGATCGATGGCCTGCAGGAGCTGCAAATCTCGATCGGCGAACGGTGACCGACAGATCGGTTACTGAAGATGGCTTGCCGCAAACGGCGAAAAACTGGGTGCGGTCAGACGTGCGAAAACCAGGCACACGCCTGGTTTTCGCAACTCCCGCTCACCCGCCATGGAGGCGGGCTTGATTTGGACTAGGCTTTAAGGCTTGGCGCCTTCGGCGGCGTTGGTCACGGCATGGCCTGCGCTCGAAATATCGGCGCCGGCGCCGGCGGTCGTGTTGCAGGCGCTCAACATCACGGTGCTGCCGAGGAGCATGGCGGCGGTGAACAAGGCTGCTGCTGTGCGGTTCATAACTCTACTCTCCCAAGTGCCAGACCCAATATCCAGGCCCGTCGTCAACGTAACAAGCTGCTGAACAGTTTCCAGGGCTTAACGAGCTCCGTCATGCTGGTTGGGATCGCTTTGACGGATATCCGATGCAGGAGTTTGCGCCTAAGCGTCCGTAGTAAGCCCCTGCCGGCCTGCCTTACTCACTCCGGCCTGCCTCACTCACTCAGGAGATCAGCCTATGACTCCGTCCTTACAGATCAGCCTCAGTTTCGCCCTGACATTTGGCGTGCCGTCGGCTCTGGGAGTCTGGGAACTGCTGCAGCTCAGGCGCCGTGAGCCACCCGAGTGGCGTTGGGAGCCGCAACCCTTCCACCCTCAGGACCCGCCTCCTCGCACACGGAAGCTACAACCTGTCCGCGAATTGGAAGACGCCTAAGCCGGATCGATCTCCGAGAGCGATACACCGGCTTTAAAATCTCAGGTTGAGAAATCTGTTCCGCAAAACAATCGCGCTCCGCCCCGTTGAGCCGTCGATCTGACGACAAGCAGCCTGCTTGATCTCGGCACCGAATATCTCAAGAGCCTCAAGGCGACCCAAGACACAAAACTAAGCCATTGATAACGCTCACACTGCGGCGGCTTCCACATGGCCGCCGTGGCGCGCAAGACACAATCCGCGCAAATGACGAATGTGTGAGAAGAATTAAAATTGCATTCAAGACCAAAACCAAGCTAAGGGAACTGCACCGCGGAACTTCAACCTTAAGTTGCTTTTCGGATGGTTACGCGGAGCGAGTGCAGAATTTTATACGCAACTTAGTCAAACGGTATCAATTTCTGGATTGACTTACATTTAATGGGACGTTACGAAACTGGTATGCCATCGGCGACGGTGGTGGGGAGCACAGCGGCCATGCAAGATTTGGTAAGTAAAGCGTGGTCTGCTGTGTTCCTTAACCGAGTGATGAAATGATTTAGCTACTAAAGGTTAAAGCTTTGACTACCGGAAACGATCGCCGAAGCAATCTTTCTTTGAAGAGAGGGATCGCATCACGGTAATCGCCTTCGCCTACAGCCCACGCGTTCACCGCCTACAGTAAGACCACCTGGCTCTCTTCAATCCTCTTGCCCTCTCTTCTTCCTTTATATTCCCAATCAGGAGACTACTCATGGACAAGCTCATCGTTAAGGCCCTGGCGTTCAAGCACGACGACCGCGGCGTGACGGCCCTCGAGTATGGCATCATCGCCAGCATCCTCGGCCTGGTTCTCGTTGGCATCTTCAAGAGCTTCGGCAGCACCCTCAGCAGCCTGTTCGGCTCTGTCGGCACCGCGATCTAATGGAACGATCCGGGACCTTACGGTCCCGGATCCACTCCCGACGGCGCGCGGCATTGCTCACGTCCAGCCAAATGCCTCGCATCGTCGCAAGCATTGTCGGCATGACGCTCGTCACGATTTTTTAGCCTTCGGCTATACGCTTAGTCGTTTGTTCACCTCAGCCGGGACCGCGATCAAAAAGCCTTTTTCGCAAACCTCGGCGAGGCCAAAATTGTCGTTGCTATCAGGATTATTAACAATCCGCGGATGATAAAGGACCGGCAAAAGATAAAGGTTTGCGGCGATACCCGACGCAAATTACGTGTTGAAGGAAAAATACCTTGCACCAGTCAGCCTTCGCGAGCGTTGCACTTCTGATCGGATTGGCGCTGCTTCTCGGCGCAGGCTTGCACGACATCGCATTCCGTACAGTCCCCAACACGCTTTGCGCGGCGCTTCTCCTCTGCGGCCTGGCCCTTCGGCTTTTCGGCGCAGACATTTGGTATGGCCTGCTCGCCGGTTTCATCGTCTTCGGCATATGCGCCATCATGTGGTGGATCGGCTGGCTTGGCGGCGGCGACGTCAAGCTGCTCGGGGCGGCATCGGTCTTCGTCCCGCCCGGCTACGTGCCCGAACTCGTTCTCTACACGTCGCTGGCTGGAGGCGTCCTAGCCGTCGCCTACCTGGTCGCAGGCAAGCTGGTACCATCGCCTGCCGTGCAACGGCCCCCTACGATGCTCGCCCGGATTGCACGCTGCGAACTCTGGCGCCTGCATCGGCGTGGGCCACTGCCCTATGCGGCTGCCATCGCCGCTGGTGGCATTTGCGCCACACTCGTACCATGACGCGCAAAAACGCCACGACGCACAACCGCCGAAGTGTTAACGGTTTCGGCGGCATCGTGACGGCTCCGACTTTTTCGATGCACCTCTCTTTCTAGGCGGATATCATGCTTCGCACGCTCCTTTTCCTGCTGATGGCCGCGGGCCTGATGGGATTTTCGGCCGTCGCCTGGGTAGGCCTCCACCCGTCGGCCCCGGTTGCGGCGCCTGTGCCCAAGATGAGCGTTCTGGCCGCTGCGACGGTGCTTCGTGCGGGCACCCTGCTGAAGCCGGACGATCTCGAGGTGCGCGAGGTTAACGAAGGCGAGGTGCCGACAGGCGCCCGCAAGGATACTCCACAAGCGCGGTCCGAGCTCTTCGGCGCGATGGTCCGCCAGACCATTCTCGCCCACCAGATCGTCATGCCGGCCGACGTGATGCGGCCAGGTGACCATGGATTTCTCGCGGCCGTTCTGACCCCAGGCAAGCGTGCCACGTCGGTCGGCGTGGATGCGGTGTCGGGCACCGCCGGCCTGATCTGGCCAGGCGACCACGTCGACCTGATCCTCACCGAGCAGATCGACGATGCGAACGTGCCGATCGCGAAACGCTACGCTGGCGAGACAGTGCTGAAGGACGTGCGCGTCATCGCCATCGACCAGCAGCTGGTGCAGGGCGGCTCGGCAGGCGGCGTCGGCCAGGAAGCCTCGGGATCGCGTACCGTAACCTTGGAAGTGACGCCGGAGGATGCGGAACGGGTCGCCGTCGCCACCCGCCTGGGCAAGCTCGCACTCGCGGTCCGTCCGGTGGACGGCACGACGCGCGCCGAAACCTCCGACCATGACGTCACCTGGAGCGGCGACGTGTCGAACGCGCTGAGCCAGATACGCAAGACCGGCGATACGGCCGCCGCCCCTTCGTTGACCGTTCATTCCGGAACAGCGGAAAAGGAATATCATTTCTAATGCGTGAATTACGCTCGGCGCTGCTCCTCGCAGCTGCCCTCTGCACGCTGATCCCCGGCTATGTCCCCTGCGCCTCGGCGCAGGAGAAGGCCGCGGACATCCAGCATGGCACCATCACCATCTCTGTCGGCAGCGGGCGCGTCGTGCACCTGAGCGACAACGCCTCGAACGTCTTCACCGCCGACCCCAAGGTCGCCGAGGTTCGTCCGGCGAGCGCTGCCAGCCTTTTCGTGTTCGGCGTGGCGCCTGGCACGACGACGGTCGCAGCCATGAGCGCCAACGGCAGCGCCGTTGGCCAGTATCAGGTCACCGTGGTGCCTTCCGGCTACGATGCGGGCATGGCCACCGCTGCCATTCGCCGCGACGAGCCGCGCGATGCGGTCCGTGCGCGCGGCATGGAGCAGGGTGTCGGCCTCACCGGCCATGTGGTGACGCCAGGCGATGCCGAGCGCGCGGTCACCGACGCAAAAGGCGTGCTGCCTGGCGACGGCAAGGTTCTCAACCGCATGCAGGTGGCCGAGCCAATCCAGGTTTCGTTGCACGTGCGTATCGCGGAAATGAGCCGCACGCTCATACGCGAGCTGGGCGTGAACTGGAACACGGCGGCAACCCTGGGTCCGCAGGTGTCGACCGGAACAAGCGGCGCCATTCTCGGCTCGAACGCCACCGCTGGCGCGAGCCTCGTGACGACGCTCGCCGATACCTCGATCAATCCGAGCACCGCGGGCGTCATGATCGGCAACCTGCTCAAGCGCGGCTACGATTTGAGCGCCACCATCGATGCGCTGTCGCAAGACCAGCTGGTGCACACGCTGGCCGAGCCGAACCTGACAGCGATGAGCGGTGAATCGGCAAGCTTCCTCGTCGGCGGCGAATTCCCGATCCCGGTCGCGACGAGCGGCAACAGCAACACGATTTCACTCGATTTCAAGCAATACGGTATTTCACTCGCCTTCGTGCCCACCGTCATTTCGCACGATCGGATCAACCTGCACGTACGCCCCGAAGTGAGCGCGCTGGATAAAGCGAACGGCGTCACCTCATACTTCGGCGGCACCAGCAACCTCGCCATCAACATCCCCGCGCTGACGGTCCGGCGCGCCGATACGACGGTGGAGCTCGGCTCCGGCCAGAGCTTCGTCATCGCCGGCCTGCTGTCCGATCAAACGACGCTGACCGGTAACGGCGTGCCTGGACTGACGGACGTGCCTGTACTCGGCGCATTGTTCCGTTCGGACGGGTTCCAGCGGCAGCAAACCGAACTCGTGATCGTCATCACCCCCTACATCGTCAAGCCGATCAACGACCCGAATGCGCTGCGCCTTCCCACGGATGGCTGGCACGCCCCCAACGACATCGAGCGCATTATTTTCCTGCGCCAGATCGGCAGCGGCGCCGGCACGGCACGTCCGCATATCCCGGCCGATGCCGGCTTCATGGTGGAATAGGATTCCCACGATGCGCATTTCAACATTCGTCAGTATTGCCCTCGTATTATCTGCCGGCGTTCTCACCGGCTGCGGCCAGGATTTCGATCCGCTCACGCGCGAAGGGCTGTGGCACCCGGCGCACGTGAACCGGGCTGATCTTGTTATGCAGGCGGCCAATCCCAGCGACCTGATCATGGGCAAGGGCGCGCCTTCCTCTGATGGCCAGCTCGCGGCGGCTGCCATCGAGCGGTTGCGGCAAGGCAAGGTCAAGAAGCTGCAGGATTCCGGTATCGCGGAAATTGCCGTGCAGAGCAGCGGCTCCTCCGACGGCGCCGCTCCTACGAGCTCGTCGCAATAATGGCAGGCAATGCAGCATCAGCCGTCGGCCAGGCCGACGCTCCGGCGCGCGCGGGCGAACGCGCGACGCTTCTGGGTTTCGTTACTGACGCGGAAAGCGAGGCCTCGATCCGCGACGGCATGATCGACATCGTGCCGTCGGTGCAGATACGCCGCCATTCCATCCGGCAGGCCACCGCCATGCTCAGGCGCATGCCGAGCCCCGAGGTGCTGATCGTCGACATCACCGGCGAGGATGCTCCCTTGGCGGCGCTGCATGATCTGTCGGAGGTGGTCGAGCCCAGCACGCGCGTGCTGGTGGTCGGCGACCGCGCGGACATGAATTTCTACCGCTCGCTCACGCGCGACCTGGGCGTCGCCGAATATCTCTACAAGCCGCTGGCCAAGGAGATGGTCGCGCGCATGTTCGGGCCGGCCTGCGCGCACCGTCCTGCTTCGACCGGGGCCCTGCAAGGCGGCCGCATTCTCGCCGTCACGGGCGCCTGCGGCGGCGTGGGGACGACCACGATTGCCGCGAACCTTGCTTGGTATCTCGGCGAGGAATTGAAGCGGCACACGCTGCTGTTCGATGCCGACATCTACACGGGCAACGCCGCCATGATGCTGGGCGGTCGCACCGGCACCGGCCTCCGTCTGGCGCTGGAGACGCCGTCGCGCATTGACGAATTGTTCGTCGAACGTGCGGCGCAGCCGGTGACGGAGCGCCTGTCCGTTCTGGCAGGCGACGAGAAGGTGACCGAAACCGCCGAAGTTGCCGAAGGCGCCGGACGGGCGCTGCTGAATGCCTTGAGGCGGCGCTATAATTTCGTGGTTTCCGACGTGCCGTCGGCGCCGCTGCCGCTCTATCGCGAACTCATGATGCTGGCGCACCAGCGCGTGCTGGTGATGGATCCTACGCTGGCCTCCATGCGCAACACGCTGCGTTTGCTGTCTCTCCCGAACGGGCCGGATCAGGTGCGCCGCGCCATCATCGTGCTGAACCGGCTGGGGCAACCAGGCGGACTCACCCGCCCGCAGATCGAAGAAGCGCTCGAGATGAACGTCGATCTTGTGGTTCCTTATCAGCCGCGCCAGGTGAACAACGCGGCCACACTCGGAACACCTGCGACCAGCACGAACGGCGGCTTCCGCGTGGGCATCCAGCATCTTGCGCGCGAGGTGGCCTTCGTCAGCGAAGCCACGCAGGAGCCCGCGATCATTGCCGAAGCCCGTGGCGGACCGTTCGGCATCGGCAAGCTGTTCAGCAAGATCGGCGGCCGCGCATGAACGCGACGCCGATGTTCGGCCGCCGCCGGAACGAGCAGGACGAGGGCATCTCCAAGCCAACACCGCAGCCTGCGCCGCAGCCGGTGTCGATCATGCCGAGCCCATCGACATCGGACCAGCTCACCGAACTGCGCACGCTGGCCTTGTCGCAGCTCGATCCCGCTGCCGCCGCGGCGCTGCCGCAGGAACGGCTGCTGCCGGAAATCGAGAAGCTCGTCGGCGATATCGCGACGGAACGGCGCATCCAGCTCAATGCGCGCGAGCAGCGCCAGCTCGCAGGCGAGCTGGTCAACGACATGCTGGGCCTCGGCCCTCTGCAGCCGCTGCTGGATGACGAGACCGTCGCCGACATCATGGTGAACGGCCCTGACCGGGTGTTCATTGAGAAATCCGGCAAGGTCTTCCTCAGCAACGTCCGCTTCCGGGACGCGGGCCATGTCGCCAACATCTGTCAGCGCATTGCCGCCGCCATCGGCCGCCGCATCGACGAGAGCAGCCCGATGGTGGACGCGCGTCTCATGGACGGCAGCCGCGTCAATATCGTGTTCCCGCCGCTTGCGCTCGACGGTCCCTACGTCTCCATCCGTAAATTCACCAAGCGGAAGATGGATTTCGCGCGTCTCGTGGCGCACGGCTCCTGCACGCCGCAGGTGGCGCGCGTTCTCGAAATTGCCGGCCGCTCGCGCCTGAACATCATCATCTCGGGCGGCACCGGCTCGGGTAAAACGACTCTGATGAACGCCATGTCGCGCATGATCGATCCCGCCGAGCGCGTGATCACCATCGAGGACGCGGCCGAACTGCAATTGCAGCAGCCGCATATCGTACGCATGGAGACGCGCCCCGCGAGCCTCGAGGGCCGTGGCGAAATCACCCAGCGTGATCTCGTGCGGAACGCCCTGCGTATGCGCCCAGACCGCGTGATCATCGGCGAGGTGCGGTCGTCCGAAGCGTTCGACATGTTGCAGGCGATGAACACCGGCCATGACGGGTCGATGTCCACCATCCACGCCAACAACACGCGCGACGCGCTGACACGTATCGAAAACATGGTGCAGATGGGCAACATGGGCCTGCCCAGCAAGGCGATCAAACAGCAGATCGTCGGCGCGGTGGACCTCATCGTGCAGGTCGAGCGCCACCGCGACGGCGGCCGCCGCATCACCCAGGTGACCGACGTCGTTGGCCTCGAAGGCGACGTCGTCATCCTCAACGACATCTTCCAGTTCGAATTCACCGGCGAGACGCCGGACGGCACCAAGCTGCTCGGCGCCTACAAGATCGGCCGTGGCCGCCCGAGCTTCTGGGATCGTCTGATGTATTTCCAGATGGACAAGGCGTGGGTTGCAGCCATGGAGGAAATCAATTGGTAGCGCACCTCCCCCTCCTCCTTGCCGGCGGCTTCACCTGCCTGCTGGGCCTTGGCGTCAGCGGCTTCGTCCTGCTCCGCACCCAGGACCGCGAGCGCGCATGGAGCGCACGGCGCGAGCAGACCATCGGGCCATATCTGAAGCCGAAGGCGAGCAATGCCCCGGCGATCATGATTTCCATGCGCGAGCCGCAGGACAAGGGCGACCTGCTGTCGCGTATTCCGAAGATCTTCGGCTGGCGCGAGGAGCGGCGTTCCCAATACCCCATGACCTGGTGGCTGCTCGCCATCGTCATGGTGGCGCCTTCCATCATCATGGCGTTGCTCGCGACCAAGCTCATCGGGGCCGCTGGCTGGATCGCCGTGCCGTTCGTCGATCTCATCCTCACCAGAACCGTGCTTGGCTATGTCGCCAACAAGATTTCGACTCAGCTTCTGAGCCAATTTCCCGACGCACTCTCGATGATTGCGCGATCGGTGCGCGTCGGCGTGCCTGTTAACGAGGCGGTGCGCGTCGTCGCCAAGGAAGGCCTGACACCAACACGCGAGGAATTCACCCGCGCGGCGGACGCGATGATGATCGGCGTCGATATCGAGCGCGCGCTCACCGACATGGCCGAGCGGAACCAGCTGGCGGAATACCGCTTCTTCGCAACCGCACTCGCGCTGCAGAGCCAGACCGGCGGTGGGCTGACCGAAACGCTCGACACGCTCGCCGACACGATCCGCAAGCGCGACGCGGCGCGCAAGCGCGGCAACGCGCTGGCTTCCGAGGCCAAAACCAGCATTTACGTGCTGAGCGCCCTGCCGATCGTGACGGCCGTCATGCTGTGGGTGTCGTCGCCCGACTACATCAACATCCTCTTCACCTCGAGCGGCGGAAACAAGCTGCTGGCGGCAGCAGTCTTCTCGCTGTGTCTCGGCTGGTTCTCCATGACGCAAATCATCAAGCGCAGCCTGTCATGATGCACACGCCCTTTTCCGTCCTGCCCATGGTGTCCGCGCGAGGCTCTGCACGATGAACGGCTTCCAGCTACCGCTGCCATGGCCCATCCTGGCCGGCGCCGCCCTGATGTTCATGCTGGCGTCCTACCTCATGCTGGTCGCGGTGGACCGGCAGGAGCGGCTGAAAACCCGTCTCAGCCGTGTCACCGGCCAGGATTCCGCAATCGACCTGCCGCGCCCGCGCGAAGGTGCCAAGATGCTAGATGCGCTGGCCACCTTCGGCGCAGCGCTCGCGAAGAGCGGCGTGCTGTCGGACACGACGCGGCGCCAGCTCGAACAGACAATCGCCCAGGCCGGCCTGCGCGGAACACGCGTGTTCGGCATGTTCATCGGCAGCAAGTTCCTGCTGATGGTCCTGCTGCCGGCGCTAGCCTACGGCCTGTTCGCCAGGACGATGACGGGGACCAACTTCTACATCGCCATGGGCGGCGCCGTCGCCGTCGGCATGCTCTCACCCGATTTCTTCATCAAGTCGTTGCGCAAAAAGCATTTGAAGCAGGTCGAGAAAGGCCTGCCTGACGCGCTCGACATGATGGTCATCTGCGCCCAGGCCGGCCTCGGGCTGGAGACAGCCATCGATCGCGTCGCCCAGGAATTCGTGTTTGCCAACAAGGCGGTGGCAACCGAACTCGCAATCTGCGCCAGCGAGATGCGTATCGGGACGGACCGGCGTATCGCCCTGATCGCGCTCGGCGAGCGTACCGGCATCGATTCGATGCGCCGCCTCGCCGGCACGCTCATCCAGACGATGCAGTTCGGCACGCCGCTCAGCCAGGCACTGCGCATCCTCGCAGCCGAAATGCGCACCGACAATCTCACGAAGTTCGAGGAACGCGCGGCACGGCTGCCGGTGTTCCTGACCATTCCCATGATCGTGTTCATCCTGCCGTGCGTGTTCATCGTCGTCGGCGGCCCCGCCGGCCTCGAGATCGTAAAAACCTTCTCGAGTCACTGACCGTTCATTTAACAGGAGCAAGGAAAAGCCATGCGCCTCGTCTCAATACCAGCCGCCCTCGTCCTCATCGGCACCATCGCCGGCTGCGCCCCGCATGAGCCGGTGCCGATCGCCAGCGACGGGCCCAGCCTGCGTGTCGCCCACCAGGCGCTCGCAGACGGGCAGGCGGGAACCTCGCTCGCGATTGCGCAAGGAGTCCTCGCACAGCAGCCGAACAACGTCGCAGCCCTCGTGCAGGCGGCCGATGCGCAGATGGCGCTGTCGGATAAGCTTGGCGCACAAGCCAGCTACCGTCGCGCCCTGAGCCTGCAGCCGAACAGCCTCCAGGCCCAGCTTGGCCTTGGTAAAATGCAGCTCACCACCGACCCCCAGGCTGCGGAGACGACCTTCCGCAATGTCGTCCGGAGCTACCCGCACAGCGCCCTCGCGCTCACCGACCTCGGCGTCGCGATGGACCGGCAGAGCCGACCGTCAGAAGCACAAGCCGCCTACCGGCAAGCCCTCGCCATCGACCCGAACCTGTTTTCCGCGCACGTGAACCTGGCCTTCTCACTCGCGATCAACGGTCAGCCGGCGCAAGCCGAAGAAATGCTTCGCGACGCCGCCCAAAGCACCAGCGCCACACCGCGGGTTCGCGCGGATCTTGCCGTCGCCGAAATGGCTTTAGGTCACAAGGACGAGGCGACGCAGACTTTGCGCACCGATCTTACCGTTGAGGATACCAAGGCTTCGATCGATGGCCTGGAGGCTTTGGCGCCTGTCGGTGTCAGGAAGCCGAACGGTTAGAAAGGAAGCAGTTCTTTTTTGAAAAAAAGAACCAAAAAACTTTTGGACCTGAGGGCCGGACTTTTCCACGATCTCGGTCCCACAGGCCAAAAGTTTTTTGCTTCTTTTTTTCAAAAAAGAAGTCCTTCCTACTGAAGAAACTTAGGCAACGGGATCTCAAAAGACAGCCCATCGGGGCTGAGCTTTAGCTCACCGATCTTCAAGTCGAGCGTAATCTCCGCCTTGACGGTCTGCACCACCTTTCCAATCACGGTGCCCTTGTCGGCCAGCTTCGGTAGCGAGAGGCTCGCCACAGAGACCTCGACCGACAGAGGAATGTTGAATTTCTTCAAATCGACCGTGATGACTTTCAAGTCGGCGCTGATGTCGCCGAGCGAGCCGTCCGCTTTCACGGCCACCGTCACCTCGACTTCCTTGAAGTAGGTGACAGTCGGATCGTTCTTGCCCTTTGCCGAAACCGCGACATTGAGCTTGGCCTGTGTTTCAACCCCGCTCGGCGTAACGACTGTCGTGCCGCTAGCCGGCCCATCGTCATCGCCCCCAGCAGGATCCGTGTTGGGCCCCTGCGGACCAGGCACCTTCGGTTTGGCGGCCTGAAGCATGTCCCGCATGATACGCCTCACGGCGTCTTCCGTGATGCTGCCGCCCAGCTTGAGGTTCGCCATCCTGCCGGCCGCAACCGCCGTGTTCACGGCGACGTCGAACGGCGTCGTCTTGTTGTTGAACTGAACGGTCTTCCCGGAATCATCCAGGATGTTGGGCGAGAGAGAATTGCCCTGCAGGTAGTTGCGTATCCAATTATCGTCCTCCTCGGTCTGGGCTGCTACCTTGGCGGCCGCTGCCTGCATAACCGCGGGATCGAGCGGGTTGACCCCGCTTGTCATGACCTGAACGGGCGCCGTATCGCCGCCCGGCGCTCCCGGGGCGCCTGCACCGTTGCCATCTCCGCCGCCCGGGCCGTCTCCGCCTGGCGGCGCGCTGGCGACAGCGCCGGCGTCTCCGGACAGCGGCACCGGATCATCGGTGCCCGACGATCCCTTTGGCGTCTGAGCGCATCGCTGCTTGCAGGCATTCAGCTGGGCGAGGCATTCGGTCCCGCCTGTCGGCGAATTGTCGCAGCATTTCTTGAAGTCGGCCCAGCACTGGTCGAGGCACGCATCACCGCCCGCCTGATAGCCGCTCGCCTGCAGCGTCTGCGTATAGAAATCCTGCGCTCCGCCGGCGGGCGCCGGTGTGTCGCCGCCTCCCGTGGAATTTGCGTCCGGCTGCGTCCCTGAAGCCGGCGCATCAGGCGCCGCGTCATCCGCGGGCTGGCTCGGGGGAGCGTCCGGCGCCGGGCCGGACGGGTCGGGAGCGGCGGAAGGGCTAGCCTGACCTGAGGAGTCCTGCGCCTGCGACGGCGGCGTATCGGTATTCGCCACGGGATCGCCGTTGGTCTGGTCTGTCGATCCGGGTGTCCCACCCGGGTCCGCAGCCCCAAGCGGTTTGGCCTGGCTGCACGCCCGCTGGCACGCCGAGAGCGCCGCCAGGCACTCGGTGCCGCCTGAGGTCGAGTTGTCGCAGCACTTCTTGAAGTCGGCCCAGCATTTGTCGAGGCACGGATCGCCGCCCGCCTGGTATCCGCTTGCCTGCAGGGTCTGCATGTAGAAGGCTTGCGCCGATGCGCCGTTATCCCCGGCCGTTGCATCCCCCGCTGGAGCGTCCGTGCTGGATGCCGCGCCGTCCGCCGGCGCCGGCGCGGCGGCTGCGTCGCCGCCGCCGCTGGGTGAATCCGCTCCCGCTGCGGGAGTGGCGAACGTCGCCGGATGAACACCGAAAGCATCGGCGACATAGGCGTCTTTTTCATCGTCTTGATCTGACACGGCACACCTCGGGTATGGCCGCGGCCCTGCAGCATGGCACAGGCGATGTTTGACCATCGCCGATCCTCGCCAGGATCACGCGTCAATGGGGATTGTGAGGCACGGCACACGGATAGGCGTGGCGCACCCGCACTCAGGCGGGCGGCTTTTACGTCAGACGACTGCGCGCGATAGCGCTTCCAGTGTCGCCGTCAGGGTTTTTCCGATCGCCAGCGGCACGAACGGATTCTCGTCGAGCTTCTTGATGATCGGTTCGCCGGCGAGATAGGCCTCGTAGCCCTTGATGATCGTTTTGGCCTCGCCCACCAGCTTGGTGTGCGCAGCCGGATCGGTATTCTTCGTGACCTCGTCGAGCTTTTGGACAAGGCTCTCGTCGAGGTTGTTCATCATCGGCTCGACTTTCGCGCTGAAGAACTTGTCGAGTTCGCCGCCGAAGCCGTGGTCCTTGTAGTGCTTGGTCATTTCCGCGTGCAGCTTCTCGACCTCGCTCTCCATCTTCTTGCGCGCGGCACTCCAGGCGAGCTTCGCCTTGCCGAGTGCGGCCATGTTCGGCGGTGCCGCGCCGTTCGCAGCAGCCGCAGCGGGCGCAGGCGATGCAGCCGGCGCCGCCGCGGCCGCGCCATCAGCACCCGAGGCAGGAGATGCTGGACCGGACAAGGCAGTTTGGAAATCGCCGATCGCGCTCTGCGCATGCTCCATGTCGCCGGACTTGAGCGCCGACTGTGCTTGCATGGCGAGCGCCTTCAGTCCTTGTCCGCGCGCCGGGTCGGCAGTCAGGATGGGCACCATCTGCTTGACGAGGTCGGTCAGCCGCCGTGTCAGCATGGCCGGATCAAGGCCGGAGGCAGCGGCAGCCGGAGCCGCGGGCTCTTCGGCAGCTGCCGCCTGCTCGGTTGCGGCCGGTTCCGCCGCTGCGTCCATGGTATCCGCTGCAGCCGAAGCATCCGGTGCAGCCGAAGCATTTGTCGCAGCCGAAGCATCCGGCTCGGCTTCCGCTTCGCTTGTCGCTGGCGCCGCTGCTGCGTCGGGCGCCGGCGGCGCTGCTGCTGTTGCGGCAGCCTGGCCGCCAGCGGCTTCCGCCCCTTCCTCCTCCTCTTCGCCGACCTTCTCTGCGACGGTGCCATCCTCGCCGCGTATCTCGACCTTGCTGAAGCCAGTGCCCTTCAGCGTCTTCTTCAGCTTGCGCCCAATCCCCGCCGGCGCCTTCTCGAGTGTGAGGATCACGAGCTTGGGGTCCTCGTCGGTGTCGACGAATGCGGTCCCCCAATTCGGGGTCTTCATGTCGTGGAACTTCTTCTCGAGGTCCTTGACCAGGGACTTCGGCGGCTTGATCTTGTCGAGCATCATGACCGCGCCAGTCTTGGTTACGCCGACTGCGCAGTTGATTGGCTGTTTCTTGCTCACGGCAAGCAACTGCTTCATCTTCGCCATATCCATGCCGGTATCGACGTCCGCCATTTCGATGTCCTCTGCTGTCAGAACAGGCCGCGGCGCATCCGATACTGATCCGCATCGGCCGGTTCAAGAAAATTCGTCACATAGCGTTACGATCCTCTCTGGCGCTGCCGTGCGGCAGTGCATCATTGCTCATGCCGAACGGCAGAAGCGCTGGTAATGAAACGTCATTTCACGCTACGAGTCTGCCATTCATGACGGGATGGGTTGAAATGGCCTACGAGGTGAATTTCGGAACGCTGCCAGGCCGCAAGCGGGCTGTTCCCGTTCCTGGCGCCAAATTTCGCCTGGCCCTGCTCGGCGATTTCTCCGGCCGGGCCAATGCCGGCAAGCTCGAAACCGGCGCGGCGCTCGCCTCCCGCAAGCCGATCAAGGTCGATGTCGATAACCTCGACGACGTGCTCGCGCGCGCGAAGCTGAACCTCGCTTTGACGCTGGACGAAGAGGGCGGCACCGTCGCCGTTCCCATCGCCAGCATGGACGACTTCCATCCGGACCAGCTCGTCGAGAACGTGGATTTCTTCGAAACCCTTCTAAGCCTGCGCAAGAACCTCTCGAACCGCGCAAGCTTCGACCGCGCCTCGCGCGAAGTGCTGTCCTGGAGCGGCGAGGAGCCGTTGCCGCCAGCACCGCGCCGCGCCGCAGGCGCCGCCATCGCCACGGACAAGAAACTCTCCGAGTTCGCCCGCCTCACCGGCAGGCGCGCCACCTCTGACGCCGCCGAGGCCTCCGCCGACGATCTGGTGAAACGCCTCGTCGGACCCTTCATCGTTCCAGCCCGCGACGCCAGGCAGGACCAGCTCGTCGCCCGGGTGGACGAAGCGCTCTCGGCCGCCATGCGGCGCGTGCTCCATCACCCGGACTTCCAGACAGCAGAGGCGCTATGGCGCGGCGTGGAATTCCTGGTCCGCCGCATAGAGACCGGCGCACGCATGGAGATCGTGCTTTACGACGTCTCCGCCGAGGAACTCGCGGCCGACCTCGCCGCAACCGACGACCTGGGCGCCACCGGACTGTTCGGCATGCTTGTCGAGCAGCCCGCCATGGACGCGCACCAGGGGGCGCTCTCCGCCGTCATCGGCCTCTACGGCTTCGAACTTTCGCCCATCCACGCCGACCTGCTCGGTCGCATCGCGCAAGTGGCAGGCGCCGCCGGTGCGCCCTTCGTCTCAGGCATCGGCCCGGACGCGCTGAAAATCCCCGTGCACGACCAGCACCCGCTCATACGCGAGGCATGGAGCGCGCTGCAGGCGCTCCCTGCGGCCGCCTATCTCGGCCTCGCCACGCCACGCTTCCTGCTGCGCATGCCATATGGCCGAAAGACCGACCCGATCGACGCCTTCGGCCTGGAGGAATTCACCCGCCAGTCCGGCCTCTCCGGCATGCTCTGGGGCCATGCAGCGCTGATCCCCGCGCTGCTACTCACCGAGACCTGGGCGCAGCAAGGCGCCAAGATGAAGCTCGGCACCGTCATGGGCGTCGGCGACATCGCCTACTACGTCTACACCGCCGAAGACGGCGACCAGACCGCACTCCCCTGCACCGAACGCCTCTACTCCGAACGCCAGGCGGCCGGCATCTCCGCCTACCGGGTCATGCCTCTGGTCAGCCTGCGCGGGCGCCCCGAATTGCGCCTCGCCAGCTTCTCCTCGCTCGCAGGCACCCCGCTCGCTGGCCTCTGGGCGCCAGTGGACATCAAGCCCGCCCCGCCGCCGGCGCCGCCCCCACCCGCTGCACCTCCTCCCGCTGCCGAAGCACCCGCGCCCGCACCGGCCGCCGCTGCCGCACCAGCAGCCGCCGCCGAACCGGAGCCCGCCGACACGTCCGAACTGGACAGCCTTCTAGCCGGCCTCGCCGACGCACCCGCCGCCGAAGCACCCGCGGCCGAAGCCTCGGCGGCCGAAGACGACCTCGACGCCCTGCTTGCCAGCCTCAACGCGGAGCCCGCGCCCGCCGCACCCGATGAGACCGAGGCGGATCTCGATGCGCTGCTAGCGTCGCTTGCTTAAGGGAAGAAGCAAAAAAGCAGTTCTTTTTTGAAAAAAAGAACCAAAAAACTTTTGGACCTTTGAGCCGGGCGTTCCCACAACCTCGGTCCCAAATCGCAAAAGTTTTTTGCTTCTTTTTTTCAAAAAAGAAGACCTTCCTTACTTCGCAGCCAAAGGCAGCAACCGAGCCAAACGCTCAATCCACTCAGCCTGTCCCTTCTCATCGGCAATCAAATCCTGCCGAACCTCCAGCTCGACATGAGGAATGCCGCGCGGTTCGGCGTGCACAGGAACGCCATAGTCGGTCTCGTCGCTGACCTGATAAGGCGCGTTGTCGCCGACGACGAGCCCCGGCTCTTGCCGCAGCAGCGCAAGCAGCGCGAGCGAAAGGCGCGGGTCGCGATTGTAAAGCACGCCGGCGTGCATCGGCCGCGCGGCGTTGTCGTAAATTGGCGTGAAGCTATGCATGGCGAGCAGCAGCACCGGCCTGCCCACCTTGGCGCGCGCATCGAGCAGATTAGTGATCTGTGCATGGTATGGCTCGAAGATTTCGATCCTGCGTGCCGCGGCATCCGCTTCGCCGAGCCCGACATTGCCGGGAATGTCGGTATTTTCGCTTCGGACGGGAATGGAGGAGGGAACGTCCGGGCGCCTGTTGCAGTCGATGACCAGGCGCGAATAGGTCTGCAGGATCGCCCACGCGTCGAGCCGTTCAGCGAGGCCGCGCGTGACGGCGGCGGCCCCTATGTCCCAGCCGATATGCCGCGCCTGCTCCGCTTCCGATACGCCGAGCGAGCCGAGTGCGCGGGGAATACGGCGCCCTGCATGGTCGCAGGTGATCACCCAGGGGCTCGCGGCGCCGGCGTTGATGATGGTGAAGGGGGAGGGTTCGTCCGAGTCGAGAAGGGGCATGCGGAAAGGGTGGCAGAAAACCCGTCCGCTGCCCAACAGAATGCTGGTGGCGCGCGGGTTTGCTGCCACTCTGTGCGCCTACGAGGATAGGAGAAGCGCATGCATCGCATCGGCAGGTTTCTGGCGGCGGCCGGAGTGGCGTTGTGCGCAGGTTTACAGGCCGGCGCATGCCGTGCCGAAGGACCCGGCGGCGGATTGGAGCAGGCCTACGCGGCGATCCACGCGAGCCACTTCGTGGATCTCACCCATACGTTCGAGCCGGGCATTCCGCACTGGAAAGGGCTCGGCGACGAGCATGTCGCCACCCTCTTCAGCTACGACAAGGCGGGCTTCCTCATCCAGCAATTCACCCATGTCGGCCAGTGGGGCACCCACGTCGACCCGCCCGCGCATTTCATCAAAGGGCTGCGAACAGTCGATCAGATCCGCCCCGACGAAATGTTCCTACGCCTTGTCGTCATCGATGTGCACGCCAGGGTGCAGAACGACCCCGACACCGTACTTACCCTCGCAGACGTGAAGGCCTGGGAGAGCCACCACGGCGCCATCCCGGAAGGTGCATTCGTCGCCATGCGCACGGACTGGTCGCGTCGCTGGCCCGACGAGGCGGCGATGCAGAACCTCGATAGCCGCGGTGTCGCGCATTATCCAGGCTGGAGCATGGAAGCTTTGAAATACCTCTATGAGGTGCGGAAGATCACCGCATCCGGGCACGAAACGACCGACACCGACCCAGGTATCGCGGTGACGAAGGACGAATACCCGCTGGAGCGCTATCTGCTTTCTACCAACCACTATCAGATTGAGATGCTGGCCAATCTCGAGCAGGTCCCCGAGGCTGGTGCGCTCGTGATGGTGAGCTTTCCTAAGCCGAAGGGAGGGTCAGGATTCCCGGCTCGGGTGATTGCTATTGTGCCATGACAAGAAAGTCCTTCTTTTTTGAAAAAAAGAAGCAAAAAACTTTTACACTGTGGGACCGAGATCGTGACGCAAGCTGGGCCCAAATTCGCAAAAGTTTTTTGGTTCTTTTTTTCAAAAAAGAACGCCTTCCTAAATCTTCCTGATTTCAACAGCCCCTCCAGGCAACCCAAGCGAAAGCTCAGCCAAATGCCGGTGGTGCGTCAGCACGATCACCTGCACCCGCCGGCTCAGCTCCACCAGCGCGCGCAACGCCGCCAAGGCCCGCGCATCATCGAAAGTCTGCAGGATGTCGTCAGCGATGAAGGGCAGCGGCGGCGACACGGCGGTGAAATCCTCGAGCGCCACGATACGAAGCGCCAAATAGAGCTGGTCGCGCGTGCCTTCTGACAGCACGTCGATGGCTTTCGGTTCCTCGTTCGGGAATGCCGTTTCGCGAATGCGTAGTGTTGTGCGGCCGGCTTCGTCTTCCGGCACCACGCTGTAGGCGCCGTCGGTGACGCTGGCGAAGGCACGCGAAATGCGCGCGGGCGCGCCTTCGCCGGCGTTTTGCGCCACCGCTTCCATGGCGCGCGACAGCATGTCAGATGCGACGCGCAGCACCAGTTCGTCCTCGAGCAGCCGGCCGAAGCGGGTGACGGCCGCCGCGTGCTCGGCTGCGGCGTCAGTGGCGGATGTCGCTGCGGCAGCGTCGCGGTAGGCTTGTTCTGCGCGGCTGAGGGTGACGGCCGCCTGCTGCTGGGCGAGGGACGCGGTTTCGAGGTCGTGCACGGCGCGGTCGCGGGCGTCTGCCAATGCGCCGAGCTCCACGCTGGCGAGATCGGCACGAAGCGCATCGTGCGAGAGGCCTTCGCTCTCCGTGGCGAGGCTGGCGCGCGCTTGGTCGCGCAGCGTCTCCATGCAGTGGCGCTCACGAGAGGCCGCGAGCCGTGCGTCGGCCTCTTCATCGGTGTGTGCGCCGATGGCCGCGACGAGCGCTGCCACGGCCTGGCTCTTTTGCTCTTCGTCCGCGACAGCATCGGCGAGAGTCTTTTCTGCGGACCGAAGCGCCTGCTGCGCCTCGACCCAGCGCGTCTCGGCCTCCCTGGCCAGCTTCAGGCGCGCGGTGAGCAGACGGGCGGTCGTGGTGGCGTCCGGCGAAGGCGCTTGGGCCAGGCGTGCGGCGAGCGTTCCGACCTCGGCTTCGAAGGCGGCGATTGCCTGTTCCATGCGGACGACGCGCGGCGCTTTGTCGGCGAGGTCCCGCACATGGCCGCGCAACTCTTCCAGCCGGAGCAGGACCTCCGCTGTCGCCGCCGGCGCTTCGCCGGAGGGGCGGCCGAGCGCAGTCAGCGTCTGGGCCCATGCATCGTGCCACTGGGCCATGGCTTCTTCGGCTTGCGCGTGGTCGCGTGCCGCGCGGTCAAAGGCTTTTTGCGCGTTCCGCAGCGCTGTCGCTTCTTCTTGGCGCCGGCTCGCGGCTTCGGCCTGCGCCGCAATGTGGCGGTCGGCCGCGGCGAGAGCGGAGGGCAGCGACTCTCCGGCGCCGGGCCCAAGGTGCCTGGCGAGACGCAACACGAACGCAGCTTGCGCGCCGGCCAACGCCGCCGCCGCCTCGCTCGCCACCTCGGCTTCGTTCGCCATGCGTATCGCCGCGTCGCGTGCAGCCAGGAACGCTCTCGCTTCGGCCATCGTGGCATCGCCGGCGAGGCCGATCGGCGCGCAGGCGGTTTGCCATGCGGTCTGGGCTTCGGCGAGCGTCGCCTGCTCTGCCTGCAGGGCGGCAGCCGACGCATTCAGCGCTTGCGTGTCGGCAAGCTCGCGTTCCAGTCGCGCGGCTTCGGCAACGCGGCCGCTATCGGTGGCGCGTTCATCGGCCACGGCATCGGCTTCGCGCAAATGGCGTTCGAAGCGCACGGCCAGATTCTCTCCGGCCGTATAGGCGCGCTCCGTCTCGGCGTCAGGCGCGTCGCCGGCGAGTCTCTGCTGGATCAGTCGCCAGCCCTCGTCACGCAACGCCCTGACCTGGGCGAGTCGGGCTGGTTCGGCGACACGTGCGTCACGCAAACTGGCCAGCTCACGCGCCAGCCTGTCACGTTCAGCGAGCAGTGCCGCGTGATCTTCAGACTGGCGTGCATGGCGCGTCACGGCGGCTGCAAGCCTGTCCGCATGCCGTTGCAGGGCGGCTTCGGACGGAGGCGCGCACGCCCGCAGCGCCGCCACGTCGCCACGCCATCCCGGCACCGCGGCAAGCGCCTGCCGCGCTTCGGCCGCGGCCTTGCGCGCAGCTTCCTCCGCCGCACGCGCCGCCACGGCCGGGTCACCGCCGGCGCGGATTTCGCGCAGCAGCGCCGCCAAGGCCGCGGTATCTTCCGGCAGATCGGGCGCATCCACGGCCTGCCGCCGCAAACCATCGAGATCGCCCGCCGCCGCCTCGAGCCGTCCCGCCGCATCGTCCAGTTTGCTCAAGGCGGCAGCGTGCCTGGACACCAGGTCGCGCGCCGTCGCCACCGCGGCGACAGTCGGCAGAACAGCTTGCGCGGCCTCGACAGAGGCCGTGATACCGATCTCGTCCAGGATGGCGGCGATGCTGGCTGCAGCAGAATCCCTTGCCAACCGCGTCGGCTGCAGATCGCGCCGCGCATCTTCGTGGGAGCGGATCGTCTCGGCGAGCTGTGTCAGAGCCGCTTCCTCCGCCAGCGCCGCCTCATCGCGCTGTTGCGCCGCCGCGTACTCCCGTGCGCGCTTCGCCTGGGCCTCCGTGCTCTGCAGCCTGGCACGCGCGAGCGAGAGCGCCGACCGCGCAGTTTCCAGGTCGGGCGCCAGCCCAGGGCTCAGCGCCGGCGCCTCGGGATGTGCCGACAGCCACGCCTCCGCCTCCGCCAGCTCTGACAAAGGTTTGCGCGTGCGGCCGATGCGGTCGTAGCGGCGCGATCGCGCGAGTGCGTCGCGGTGCGCCGCCGCAGCCGCCTCCGCGGCAGCCTGCGCTTCGGCCACCGCCGCCTCCTGCGCCGCCCGCTCGCGCGGCGGCTGCGTCGCGTCGCGCAGGGTGATGCGCGCCGCATCCAGCGCACGCGACGCCGCATTCAGCGACGGCTTGAACTTGCCCTTTTCCCAGATCTCGTGCCGGCGCGCCTCGAGCGAACTGCGGAGCTTCCTGGCCGACGCCATTTCCCCTGTGCCCGACAGCAGCGCCACGCCCAAATCGTCGCCACCGCTCGCCAGCTCCCGCCCGCCCTCGCGCAGCCGCTGCGTGTCGAGCGCGAACAAATGCTCCAACTGGCGCGGACTGGTCTGTCCAAGCGCTGTCTTGAGTCGCGCCTCCGCCGCCTGCGGGTCGCCTACGAAGAAGCGCTTGCCCTGCTTCTTCCAGCCGAAATCGAAGATGTCGCCGCTCGCCGTCACCGCTTCCGCATGCACGGCCATGCCGCGGTAGCCGAAACGGAAATCCAGCGGCGACTGGTTGTTGATGCCGAACAGCAGATCGTGCAGCGCCCCGCGCAGGATCGACTTGCCCGCACCGTTCGGCGCCACCACCAGGTCGATGGTGCCTGGCACGGCCGACAGCGCAAGCTCCGTGCGCTCGAAGACGCCGTAATTCTCCAGAAGCAGCCTGGTCAGCCGCATGGTCTTAGGTGCGAACCAGCTCGGCGAGCAGCAGCGCCCGGGCCTGTGCCACGAGCGCCTCCGGCAGGCCGCCGTCCTTCGCAATCAGCTTTGCCGGATGATCGTCCTCGAGCAGATCGAGATGCTTGTTCATGGCTTGCAGGAAATCCTGCATGGCGGGCGACGTCTCGGCCGGTGCCTCCAGCGCCGCGACGAGGGCGCCGACCGCACCCGGCTGGTCCGCCAGCGCCGCTTCGTCGAGCGGTGCGGTGGTGCGGATTTTGACTTCCTCGATCCAGAGCGACTCGCGGCCCGCGATCTCGGCGGCCAACCCGCGGAACTGCGCCCGCACTGCATCCGGGTTGGCGACGAGGGCGCGATGCGCCGGGCAGGCGCCTTGCAGCACGATGCGCACCGCCAGCAGCCGGTCCTCCGCCTCGATCAGCGCGGCAGTCCAAAAGGATGCGCGCCCGTGCCAGCACCGCGTCGATGTCGCCGGCGCCCGTGGCATCGACTGTCAGGAGCGCCCACCGCATGACATCGAGCACGACATGCTCCACGGATGCGATCCGTCCGTCCACGACCTGCACCAGCGTCGCGCCTTTCGGGCCGGTCTCGCGAATGTGCCGTCCCTGCAGATTGCCTGGAAAGACGATCCGGCAGTGCGGGTGCGTCATTTCCTGCCGCTGGTGGACGTGCCCGAGCGCCCAGTACTGATAGCCGTGCGCCAACAACTCGGCTTCCGTGCAGGGCGCATACGGCTCGTGCTCGGCCGAGCCGCAGTTCGTGTGCAGCAGCCCGATGTTGAACCACCCCGGTTTTTCCGGCGGGTAGGTCCGCGCCAGGTTCTCGGTGACGGTCCGGGTGGCGAAGCTCTGCCCGTGTATGGCCACCTCGAGATCAGGCAACAGCACGGTCTCCGGCCGGCTGCTCGACAGGAGCCGGTCCGGCAACGCGAGCGTACGGGTCAGAACGCTGTCCGCGTCGTGGTTTCCTCTGATGGCGATGCAGGGGATCCCGGCGCGCTTCAGCCGTGCGAGTTGCTCGACAAGGAAATTCGCAGTCCGCCAGTCCTTCGAGTCGCCGTCATAAAGATCGCCTGCCAGCAGAACGAAGGCGACCCGGCGCTCCAGCGCCACATTGACCAGCCGGATCAGCGCCTGCCGGGTTGCCCCTCGTATCAGCGCCGACGGCGCGTCCGAATCCAGCCCGCGCAAGGGGCTGTCGAGATGGAGGTCGGCGGCATGGAGGAAGATAAAACCGGGCAAGGGCCTGCTCTGGTCAGGCCGCCGTTTTCGGCCACCCCACCCAAAAGTCAACCAAACGAAATTCACTGAAATGGCCGTGGAATGCGCCGGCTACGCTAGGCAGCGTACCAAAAAGGCATTTATGTTGCGCCGTCCTGGACTACCGGGCGATCGGCGCGACAACAGCCGGGAAGACGATTCAGCCGTAGAGGTTCAGTGAGCATCTTCGCGGACACATGGTCGGCCACCAGGCAGGCAGCCACGTCGACCTTCCGCCTGCGGCGCGACACGTCCGGCTCCTATGCGGCTTCGGAGGCCGGAGTGGGCCCGGTGCAGCTCTGGAGCGCCTGGCTTCTCGGCGGCAGCCTCATTCTTGCGGGCGCGATCCTGTGGCCGTTCGCCGCCATTCCGCTCATGCCGATTTCCGGCTGCATGCCGGCCTTCGGGGGCGCCATGCTGGTCACCAATTTGATCCTCGCCGCCCTGCTGTTCGGCCGCGGCGCCATCGCCGGCCAGGCCCGCGCGGTGCGCCTGGGAACCGCCTACTTCTTCGTCGCGGCCATCTTCGTGCCGCTGCTGGTGACCTTCCCCGGCGTCTTTGTCCCGGAACAACTGGCAGGAACCCGCGACAGTCCGCTCTGGCTCTGGTGCTTCTGGCACGCCGGCTTCGGGATCGGCGCCATCCGCGCGACGCTCGGCCCTGATACCCCACACACTTCTGTCACCGTCTCGATCGCGGCCACGCTCGGTATCGCCGCCCTGCTCACCCTCCTGGTCACCGCGGGCGCGCCCCTCTTGCCCCGGATTTCCGACGGGCATTTGGCGTTCACCGGTTTCGGCGCCCTCCTGCCACCCGCCATCCTGGGCATCCTCGTCGCGGCCATGGTCCTGGTGTCCCGCTCTGCTCCCTCATCCGAGCGGCTGTGGCTCTGTGTCGCCCTCATCGCCGCCTGCTTCGACATCTGGCTCGCCATCTGGGGCACCGAACGCTTCTCGCTCGGCTGGTATCTCTCCAAGGTGGGCAGCCTCATCACCTCGCTCTCCGTGCTCATCTCCCAGCTGCACGACGTCACCACCCTGCATCACCGGCTTGCCGCGGCGAACGAGAGGCTCACCACCCTTGCCCAGCGCGACGGCCTCACCGGGCTGGCGAACCGCCGCCTTTTCGATGAGCTCATCGACGTCGAGTGGCGCCGCGCGCGGCGTGACCGCCGGCCCATATCGCTCGCCATGATCGACGTGGACCACTTCAAGGCCTTCAACGATCAGTACGGCCACCGCGAAGGCGACTTCTGCCTGCGCCACATCAGCGACGTGCTCCGCGGCGTCATCAAGCGGCCGGCGGACGTCGCGGCGCGCTACGGCGGCGAGGAGTTCGTGCTCGTCCTGCCGGACACCGACAGCGCCGCCGCCGCCAACATCGCAGCCCATGTGCACGCCAAGCTCCGCAGCCTGGCCATTCCCCACGCGGCCAGCCCGCTCGGCATGGTCAGCGTGAGTATCGGCATCGCGACCATGCTGCCTCTTGTCGATGTCGGGCATGAGAGCCTGCTGGGGCGGGCGGATGACAATCTGTATTTGGCGAAGGCGGCAGGGCGGAATCGCACTCAGACTGATGAGTTGCTGTTTGCGCCGCTTTAGGAAGCAAGCAGTTCTTTTTTGAAAAAAAGAACCAAAAAACTTTTGCGACCTGGGACCGAGATCTGGGGAACACCCAGCTTAAGGTGGCAAACGTTTTTGGCTTCCTTTTTTCAAAAAAGAAGTCCTGTCTTACTTCCCGCGACACCCGCCTTGTTTGCCCCCCCGCCTCGCCGTATCTCTGCGCCGATGCGCGTGGCCACCCTCCTGTTCCTCTGCTCCGCCGTCCTGCCTGCGCTCGCGCAGCCGGCGCATCACGCCGTGAAAGCGCACGCCGCGGGCCAGCCCGTGTCGATAGGCGACTTCGCCGATTGGCACGCCGCCTCGCACAAGGAGGGCGACACCCCCGTGTGCTACATCTTCACCCGTGCCGAGGCGCCTGTCGCACGCGTGCCCGGACGCGGCGACGTAGTGCTCAGCGTGACGCGCCGCGCCGGCGACCACGACACGGTGGCGCTCAGCGCAGGCTTCGTGCTGACCGGCCACGAGGATGCCGTGCTCCAGGCCGGAACGACGCGCCTGCTCTTCTATATCGCCGGCCGCTCCGCGTTCTCCCGCGACAGCGCGGCCGCGGTGACCGCCTTCAGCCATGAGGTCAGCGTCTCCGCCAAGGTACATGGCCCGAAAGGCGCCGACGTCGCCGACCGCTTCGGCCTCAAAGGCTTCTCTGCAGCCTACGCGGCCATGCTGAAGGCGTGCGCGACCCCATGAATGTTATCGCTGAACTGACCGCAGCCGAACGCGACCGCGTGCTCGCCAAATCCGCTTTGTTCAACCCGCCGCCGCCGGTTTGCGCCGATGGCAGGCGCGAGCTGGTCGGCCTGAGCCGGGAGGCGCTCACCGAAGAACTCGCGGCCGTCGGTGAAAAGCCGTTCCGCGCCAAGCAGCTCTGGCACTGGATCTACCACCAGGGCGCCACCGACTTCGCCGCCATGACCTCGCTCGGCAAGCCGCTCCAGGCGAAGCTTGCCAGCGCCTTCGTCATCGGCCGCCCAGGCGCGGCCACCGTGCAGACCAGCACCGACGGCACGCGCAAATTCCTCTTCCGTTTCCGCGACGGCCAGGAGGCCGAAACGGTCTATATCCCCGATCCCGCCGGCGACCGCGGGGCGGTCTGCATCAGCAGCCAGGTCGGCTGCACCCTCTCCTGCCGGTTCTGCCATACCGGCACGCAGAAGCTGGTTCGCAATCTCGGCGCCGCAGAGATCGTCGGCCAGTTCATGGCAGCGCGCGACAGCTATGGCGAATGGCCGAGCCCCGCCGGCGAAACCCCGCGCCTCCTCAGCACCATCGTGCTCATGGGCATGGGCGAGCCGCTGTATAATTACGAGAACGTCGCCGCCGCCATGCGCATCGTCATGGACAATGAGGGCATCGCTTTGTCCCGCCGGCGCATCACCCTCTCGACCTCAGGCGTGGTGCCCATGATGGACCGCGCCGGCGAGGAGCTCGGTGTGAACCTCGCCGTCTCCCTGCACGCCGTGACCGACGAACTGCGCGACGAGCTGGTGCCGCTGAACCGCAAATACCCGATCGCCGAGCTGATCGCCGCCTGCCGCCGCTACCCGGGCGCCACCAATGCGCGCCGCATCACCTTCGAATACGTCATGCTGCGTGGCGTGAACGACAGCGAGGCCGAAGCCCGCGCCCTGGTGCGCCTGATCGCCGGCATTCCCGCCAAGGTGAATCTCATTCCGTTCAACCCCTGGCCAGGCAGCAGCTACGAGCCCAGCAGCGGCAATGCGCTGCACCGCTTCGCCAAGATCGTCATGGACGCCGGCTTCTCCTCGCCCATCCGCACGCCGCGCGGGCAGGATATTCTGGCGGCTTGCGGTCAGTTGAAGACCGAGAGTCAGCGGGTACGAGCGTAGGAAGACAGCAAGTTCTTTTTTGAAAAAAAGAACCAAAAAACTTTTGGACCTTGGGCTGGGCCTTCTCAACATCTCGGTCCCACGCCGCAAAAGTTTTTTGCTTCTTTTTTTCAAAAAAGAAGTCCTTCCTTCCTCTCTTGGGCGTATGCCGGCGCAACGGGCGGTTTGGAGGCGGGATTGGACGGGCAGATGACGGAGAACGATGTGTCGGGGGCCATGGACCTGACCCATCTGCAGCGGCTGGAGGCCGAGAGCATCCACATCATGCGCGAGGTGGTGGCCGAGGCCGAGCGCCCGGTGATGCTCTATTCCGTCGGCAAGGACAGCGCGGTGATGCTGCACCTGGCGATGAAGGCGTTTGCCCCAGGCAAGCCCCCATTCCCGCTGCTCCACGTGAACACCACCTGGAAATTCGGCGGCATGATCGCCTTCCGCGACGCGCTGGTGAAACGGCTGGGTCTGACGCTGATCGAATGGATCAACAAGGACGGCGTCGCGCGCGGCATCAATCCATTCGATCACGGCAGTTCATTCACCGACATCATGAAGACAGAGGCGCTCAAGGCGGCGCTCGATCACCACGGCTTCGACGTGGCATTCGGCGGAGCGCGCCGTGACGAGGAAAAGAGCCGCTCGAAAGAGCGCATCTTCTCCTTCCGTTCGGCACAGCACCGCTGGGATCCGAAACGGCAGCGGCCGGAGCTTTGGCATCTGTACAATGCGCGCAAGAACAAGGGCGAAAGCATACGCGCGTTCCCGCTCAGCAACTGGACCGAGCTCGACATCTGGCAATATATCCATCTCGAAAACATCGAGATCGTGCCGCTGTATTTTTCGGCGCCTCGCCCCGTGGTGACCTACAACAACCTCACCATCATGGTCGATGACGACCGCATGCGCATTCCCGAGGGCCAAACGCCCACGGTGAAGAACATCCGCTTCCGTACGCTAGGCGATTATCCTTTGACCGGCGCCGTGGAGAGCGATGCCGCGACTTTGCCGCAGATCATCCAGGAAATGCTGCTCACCACCACCTCCGAGCGGCAGGGACGCGCCATCGACCACGACACTGCCGCGAGCATGGAAAAGAAAAAGCAGGAGGGCTATTTCTGATGGCCCACGTCTCCGACCTCATCGCGACAGACATCGACGCATATCTGCGGCAGCACGAAACCAAAAGCCTGCTGCGCTTCATCACCTGCGGCAGCGTGGACGATGGGAAATCCACGCTCATCGGCAGGCTGCTGTACGACAGCAAGATGATCTTCGAGGACCAGCTCGCAGCACTCGAAGCCGATTCGAAAACGATGGGAACGCAAGGCCAGAACATCGATTTCGCACTGCTTGTGGATGGCCTCGCCGCCGAACGCGAGCAAGGCATCACCATCGACGTCGCCTACCGTTTCTTCTCGACGGAGAAACGCAAGTTTATCGTGGCCGATACGCCTGGCCATGAACAATACACGCGTAACATGGTCACCGGCGCCTCCACCGCCGACCTCGCTATCATCCTGATCGATGCGCGGCGCGGCGTGCTGACTCAGACGCGGCGCCACTCGTTCCTGGTGTCGCTGATCGGCATCAAGCAGGTCGTTCTCGCCATCAACAAGATGGATCTGGTGAACTACTCGCGCGACGTGTTCGACAGGATCCTCGGCGACTACACGGCCTTTGCGCAGGCGCTTTCGATACCGAAGATCACCGCCATTCCGATCTCGGCACTGGCCGGCGACAACATCACCGAAGCCTCCGGCAACACGCCGTGGTATAATGGCCCGACGCTGATGTCGCATCTTGAGAATGTCGAGATTACGTCGCTGTCGCGCACCGCACCCTTCCGCATGCCCGTGCAATGGGTAAACCGGCCGAACCTCGATTTTCGCGGCTTCTCCGGCATGGTCTCCTCCGGCACCGTGCATCCTGGCGATGCGGTCAAGATCATGCCGTCGGCGCGCACCACCCGCGTCGCACGCGTACTCATAGACGGCGACATGCCTTACGCCACCGCGGGACAATCGATCACCCTCACGCTCGAGGACGAAGTGGATTGCTCGCGCGGCGACGTCATCTGCGGCGCGGAAAGCCCGGCGGAAACGTCGGACCAGTTCGACACGACCATCGTGTGGATGAACGACGCGCCCATGCTGCCTGGCCGCTCCTATCTGCTGAAGCTCGGCACACAGACGGTCACCTGCTCGATTACCCTTCTCAAGCACAAGGTCAACGTCAACACGCTTGAGCAGGTCGCAGCCAAGCAGCTCGAGCTGAATGAAATCGGCGCCTGCAACATCAGCCTCGACCGCACCGTGGCCTTCGATCCCTATTCGGAAGGCCGCGACACAGGCGGCTTCATCCTCATCGACCGGCTGTCGAACGAGACGATGGCGGCTGGCATGATCAATTTCGCCCTGCGCCGCGCGCAGAACATCCATTGGCAGGCGGTCGATCTCAGCCGCGCCGCGCGCGCGAACCAGAAGGGCCAGCAGGCCTGCGTTCTGTGGTTCACCGGCCTCTCCGGCGCAGGCAAATCCACTGTCGCGAACCTTGTCGAAAAACGCCTCTACGCGCTCGGCCGGCACAGCACCATGCTGGACGGCGACAACGTAAGGCATGGCCTGAACCGCGATCTCGGCTTCACCGATACCGACCGCGTGGAAAACATCCGGCGCGTCGGCGAAGTGGCGCGGCTGATGAGCGACGCCGGCTTGATCGTGCTCGTGTCCTTCATTTCGCCGTTCCGCTCCGAACGCCAGATGGCGCGCGAACTGATTCCAGAAGGCCGCTTCATCGAAGTTCACATCGACGCGCCTCTCGCAGTCGCAGAAGGCCGCGATCCCAAGGGGCTTTACCGAAAGGCAAGGCGCGGCGAAATCAAGCATTTCACCGGCATCAGCAGCCCCTATGAAGCGCCGGAGAACCCTGAGCTGCACATCGACACCACCAAGCTCACGCCGGAGGCGGCCGCGGAACTCATCGTGCAGAAACTCGAAGAGCGCGGCCTGCTCACCCCGGAACCGCTATGAGCGCCGCCCTGCAGGCGCTCGACCTGCCGAAACTTCTCGCAGCCATCACGCCCGTTGCCGAAGCGGCCGGTGCCGCGACGATGCGCTTCTATGGCCATTGCGGATCGACGGAGAAAGCAGACGGCAGCCCCGTCACCGCGGCCGACCAGGCAGCAGAGGACATCATCCTGCCGGCGTTGCGCGCACTGACGCCGGACATCCCTGTCGTGTCCGAAGAAGAGTCTTCCCAGGGCCTCACCCCCGAGATCACCGGCGAACGCTTCTGGCTCGTCGATCCTCTCGATGGCACCAAGGAATTCCTCAACGGCAACGGCGAGTTCACGGTGAACATCGCCCTCATCGAGCACGGATATCCGGTGCTCGGCGTTGTGGTCGTGCCAGCTCTGGGCGAGACATTCGCAGGCGCCGGCCCAGGAACCGCCACGCGAACCGATAAGGCTGGCACGCGCGCCATCGCCGTACGCAAGCCGCCGGCCGAGGGCCTCACTGTCGTCGGGTCACGCTCGCACGGCGATGCGTCGGCCATGGAAGCGTTCCTCGATGGCCTTACCGTATCCGCGTTCCGCGCGGCGGGCAGCTCGCTGAAACTCTGCCTCATCGCGCAAGGCGAGGCCGACCTGTATCCTCGCCTCGGCACCACCATGGAATGGGATATTGCGGCCGGTCACGCAGTGCTGGCGGCAGCAGGCGGCCATGTCGAGACGCTGGACGGCAAGCCATTCGCCTATGGCAAACCCGCATACCGCAACCCGCATTTCGCAGCCTATGGAGGCTGGCGCCGCACTGGCCAGTAGGCCTCCCGCAACTTCCGGCAGCCAGCAACTTTGCAGTCCAGAGCCGTGATATTGGGCGCGGGCGAGAGGGCTGACATGCGTGCGCGCATCGTAATCGTAGGAGCGGGCCTGCTTGCGGCCAACTGCCTCGCCTGGGCGTGGGCGGTGGCAGCGTTCAGGCATGCGCCGATGCTGCTCGGCACAGGGCTGGTCGCCTATGGTCTGGGACTGCGACATGCGGTCGATGCCGACCATATCGCCGCCATAGACAACGTCACGCGAAAACTGATGCAGGAAGGCCGGCGGCCAGCCACCACAGGGCTGTTTTTCGCGCTAGGCCATTCCACGGTGGTCGTGCTTGCCTCCCTAGTGCTGGCACTGACTGCAGGCAGGTTCAGCAGCACCTTAGAAACCTTGCGCGCGGCCGGCGAAGTCACGGGCACGCTCGTCTCCGCAATGTTCATGTTCATCGTCGCCGCCATGAACATCGTAATCCTGTGTTCGGTCTGGCGCCGCTATCGCACCGGAAGGAATGGCGAACTCAATTACGGTGAAGAGCTGAACGGCCAACTCGCGGGAGGCGGTGTTCTCGCGCGGCTGTTCCGCCCGATGTTCCACCTGGTAAGCCGAAGCTGGCACATGTATCCGCTCGGCTTCCTCTTCGGCCTGGGCTTCGACACGGCAACGGAAATCGGCTTGCTGGGCATTTCGGCCTCGCAAGCCGCGACGGGATTGTCCGTGTGGTCGATCCTGGTTTTTCCTATGCTGTTCGCCGCGGGAATGGCGCTGGTGGACACGGCGGACGGCATCCTGATGCTAGGCGCCTATGGCTGGGCTTTCATCAGGCCGGAGCGCAAACTCACCTACAACATGGTGATCACATCGATCTCCGCGGCGATCGCCGTGATCGTGGGCGGCACCGAAATGCTGACCCTCGCCGCCTCACGCTGGAGTTTGCAAGGCGCGTTCTGGCGCGTTCTGGATGTAGCCAATGCAAACCTGACGTCAGTAGGCACTGCCATCATCGTTCTTCTCCTTGCCACATGGATTACCGCCGTGGTCCGGACCGATCGAAGAGCAGGCTAGTTCCCGCCAAGCCCCAAGCAAATTCGCAAAAGTTTTTTGGTTCTTTTTTTCAAAAAAGAACGCGCTTCACTCCATCACCGGCGCCAAAGCCGAGACGTTCTCAGCCTCATCCCCCAGCCACTCTGCGTTTTTCGCAGTACCATCGAACGTAGAGCTGGTCTTGAACAGCTCGTATTTGCCTTCCAGCGCAAACGGCCTGCTACGCGCCAGAAGCTCGGCAATCTTCGTCTTGTCCATGGGCACGAACGTGCGCACCGCCTCGAACGCCTGGTCGAGGTCGCGCTGGCTCTCCATGCCATTGATCACGACCGATGTAGGCAGATTCAGCGAGTAATGCAGATACTCGATTGGCGAGATCGGCGCGCCGCTCTTCAGCAGCACGCTATCGGCAAAGCTTTTCATGCCGAGCACGGCAATGCCGTGTTCCACGAGGTAGGGCAGAACCTGGTGCGCAAAGCTGCGGAAGTGCGCGTCCATGACGTTCAGCGGCATTTGCACGCTGTCGAAATGGAAGCCGCGTTCGGCAGCGACGGCCAGCATCTGCAGGTGGATGCGCGGATCCTTGTGACCGGTGAAACCGATGTAGCGCAGCTTGCCTGCCTGTTTCGCTTCGAGGAACGCCTCCATGGCGCCGCCCTCGGCAAAGATCCTGTCAGGGTCGTCGTAGCGCAGGATTTCATGATGCTGGACGAGGTCGATGCGATCCGTGCGCATGCGCTTCAGGGAGGCATCGATCTGCGTCGCTGCCTCGGCCTTGGAGCGGCCGTCCATCTTGGACATGAGGAATACGCGGTCACGGTAGCCGCCCTGGTCGAGCGCTACCCCCATGCGCAGTTCGGAGCGGCCCTTGTTGTAGTCCCAGCAATTGTCCAAGAAATTGATGCCACGGTCGATGCCCTCGTGGATCAACCGCACCGCTTCGTTGTCGGTCACCGCGTTCTTGCCGAGGTGGAAGCCGCCCATGCCGATCGCCGAGATCATCTCGTCGGTCCGGCCGAAGCGGCGATAGAGCATGTCGCCGCGCCGCTCGCCTGGATCGGTCACGAACGGCAATGCCGCAGGGTCCGCGACCCGCGTCACCGGCAGCGCCGCGCTCATCAGGGCTGTCGTGGAAGCCGCCGCGTTCTGCTGCATCGAACCTCTCCCAAAATTCTCCCGCGTAAAGCCGGGGCCCGACGGGAGGTTTCTTACTGGCCCGCTATCTCATTGGCCTGCTAGAGAAGTGGCACGCCGTTGCGGGTGAGGAGCGCCCGCAGGTCGCGTATGGCCGGGAACACCTCGTTGTTCCTGTCGCAACCCTGTTCGTCGTGCGCCTTCTGCTCCAGCTCCACGATCCAGCGGTCTTCGGTGAAGATTCGCTCGGTGAACCAGATCAGCACGGGCCATGCGGCCTCAAGCAGCAGCGGGATCTTCGGCCGCTGAATGCTGAGCAGCCCGAAGGTGCGGTTGGTGCGCTGCTGGTCGTCGAGCGGCACATAGGCGATCCAGAGTTCCATCACCGGCAGCTCGCCATCCGTCCAGATACGCAGGTTCTGGTAGGGATACTCGGTGCGGATCGTCATCAGATCCTTGTGGTTGTTCACCTCGGCGGTCTTGCGCCGCTTGCCCAGAATGGCGGCCTCGCCCAGCGGCTGTTTTCCGCCTGTGCGGCCGAAGGTGTAGTCGACCTCCATCCAGTTCTCGCCGCGGCGGATCGCCTTATGCTTCGGCCGAACCTGGCCCATCTGCTTCCTGTGCAGGAACTGATGGTTCATGTCCGTCAGGTTCTCGTGCATGAAGCTGTAGTGGCAGGCGACTTCCTTGCCGAACCGCCTGGTGCGGTATTTCGGATCCTCGGCCGAACCGAGCCGCGGGAAGGGCAGGCTCGCCGCCAGCGCCGGATCGCCAGGAAAGATGAAGATCAGCCCGGCCGCCTCGCGCGCCGGATAGGCCCGCACGCCGTTCGGCAGCTTGTCGCTGTTAAGGTAGGGTATTTCGATGCACTTGCCGGTGCTGTCGTAGGTCCAGCCATGGTAGCAGCAGCGCAGTGCGCAGCCGTCCACCACGCCGGCATGCAGAGGCACCTGCCTGTGGGCACAGCGGTCTTCCAGGGCGAACACCGCGCCTTCCTTTGGGCGCACGAGCACCACCGGCTCGCCGGCAAAACGCACGCCAAGGGCCTTGCCCGGTTTCAGTTCGCGGGACCATGCGACCGGATACCAATGGTCTGGATGCACCCCCACCCGTCGCAGATCGGTCATCGGGGCGGTGTGCGGTAGTGTGTCCATCAGCTCTCAGATATCAGGTGGGGCGCGTCTCCGGGCCGGCGCTATCCTAGCGCGTTAGGACGGAGTGCATAACCCGTGAATCCGGAAGCGGAAGGAAGGTCTTCTTTTTTGAAAAAAAGAAGCAAAAAACTTCTACCCCTGGGACCGGGATCGCGGGCAAGCCCAGCCCCAAGTCCCAAAAGTTTTTTGGTTCTTTTTTTCAAAAAAGAACATTCTTTCTAACACTTACTTGACTTTCACTCGCCGCACAGCCTCCCGGGCCTGAGCCAACTGCGGACTCCCAGCCGCATCATAGACCGCCGCCGCCGCGGCCGCCTTGCGAGCCCAATCGGCCGCGTCAGCCGTCCTGCCAAGGGCGAGCAGCGTGTCGCAGCGGGCCAGCCAGACGTCCACCCGCGCGCGCACGTCATATTCCCTGGTGACGCCGTCGAGGATACGGAGCGCCTCCTGGGTATGGCGATCGGCCTCGGCCGGCTTGCCGGCGCGGAGGGCGATGCGGGCGAGGCCGGCGGCGGCGCGGGCCTGCGGCGCGGTGGCCATGCCCGAGGGCGCGTGGAGAACCGCGTCGAACTCCTTTGCCGCGGCATCCATCTCGCCTTGGTCGAGGAGGAAACGCGCCCAGCGTTCCCTGGCCGAGAGGGCGGCGCTGCCGGATTGCGGCCCATAGAGCATCCACTCGTTGCGCGAGGCGAGGAGAAGCGGGCGTGCGTCCTTCGGCCGGCCTGCCTGATCGTAGGCGTCGCCGAGGAAGCCTTCTGTCCGGCGCAAATTCTGTTCGTCGCGGCCGTGCAGCCTGGTCTCGGTAAGGGCTGCTTCCAGGTAGGGGAGGGCCTCCTGTGCACGGCCTTCGCGTGCGAGCGCCGCGCCATAAGCCCGGCCGAGCGAGGTGACGAGGCCGGTGGTGGCGGCGCGGCTCAGGGTCAGCGCCATCGCATCCTTGAACAGCGCATCGGATTTGGCCCGGTCGCCGTGCACGCTGGCCAGCAAGGCGCGGCTGGTGAGGGCGTGCAGATACCATTGGCTGTCACGCCCGAGCTGATGTTCGGCTTGCGTCTGCTCCTGCAGATAGAGGGAGTCAGCCAGCGCCAGATGACCCAGGCGCTGGTGCCGGCCGGCCACGTCGGCCAGGTACATCAGCTCGTCGACAGGGCCATAATCGTGCTGGGCGATCTCAAGCGCCTTCTGCTTCTCCGTCGACGCCAGCGCCTCATCATATCGTTCGGCATCGTATTGGTATCCGGCGACGGCTGCGAGCGCCTCGGCGTGGTCGGGGTCGGCCGGAAAATGCGCCTCGTAGATGGCGAGTGAGTCGGTGGCGTCCTGCAGCGCCTCTTCCCGGCCGCCGTGCGTCGCGCGCAGAGATTGGGCCCTGGCCAGCAGCCATTGCGCCCGCTGGCGGCTTTCCGGCCCATAACGCGCAAAGACTGGGCCGCGTATGGTCTCGAGCAGTGCCTTGGCCTTGGCGTCGTCGAGGAACTCGACCTCGCTCATGGCGAGCCGGAGCGATCCCTCCACCACACGGGCATCCTCCGGGCCATAGAGCGAACGCTCGAGATCCAGGTGCTGGCTCCAAACCGCCTCCGACCTCGGTCCATCGGCAAGCACGTCGTTGATGTTGCCGATCGTTTGGAGCAGCTCGAGTTCGATCTCCGGGTCATGCACGAAGGCGCTGGCCGCACGGTCGGCGCCGATATCCAGCAGGTCCTTCGCCGTCAGGCTTCCGGCCGGGGTATTGCCGTGCAGCTTGTCGCTCTGCTCGAACAGGCCGATCAGGAAGTCCTTGATGGCAGTGGCGCGTGCTGCCTCGCGTTCCGCCCGGCGCGCCTGCCAGGCGACGCCGCCTGTGCCCGCGGCCAACGCCAGCAGAAGTATGGTGGCGAAGATCACCGGGATGCGGTTCCTGCGCACGAATTTCCGGGTGACGGCCATCCATCCGACCCGCCTGGCCGCGATCGGCATGCCCTGCCGGTAGCGCCTGATGTCGCGCGCGAAAGCCTCCGCCGATCCGTAGCGGTCCGCGGGTGCGAGCGCCAAGGCCCGTCCGATCATGGCGTCGAGGTCGCCACGCAGCGTTCGTGCCAGCCGCTTGTCGCCTGCGTTTCCGTCCGGCAGCCCTGCCGCCGCGGCATCGGCACGCTGCGAGGCGCGCGGCGCCTCCGCGGCATCCGATCCCGTCGGCGCGCTCAGGAACGGGCGGTGCCCGGTGACCAGTTCGAACAGCAGCACCCCGGCCGAGAACACATCGGTCGCCACCGTGATCGGCCCATCGCATAGCTGTTCCGGCGCGGCGTAGGCGGGCGTCGCCAGCCGGGACTGGGGCTGGGTCAGCATGAGGTCCTGGGTCTCTGCCGGACGCAGCAGCTTGGCGATGCCGAAGTCGAGCAGTTTGCTGGCGCCCTCGGGTGTCACCAGCACGTTGCTCGGTTTGATGTCGCGATGCACGATCAGCCGGTGATGCGCGAAGCTCAGCGCCTCCAGCACTTCGCCGACCAGCGCCAGCCGGCGGTCGAGAGAGGCGCCCGTCTCGCGGCAATCGTCAGTGATCGATCTCCCCTGCACCAGCTCGAGCGCCAGGTAGGGCCGCCCCTCGGCGCTGACGCCCGCATCGTAAAGCTGCGCGATATGCGGGTGGCAGAGTGCCGCCAGCACATCCCGCTCGCGGGTGAAGCGCGCGCGTGCTGACCCGGAGAGCAGTCCCGCATGGGGCAGCTTGAGCGCGACCTCCCGCCGCGGCCCGTCATCCTGGCGCGATGCCCGCCAGACCGCGCCCATGCCGCCTTCGCCGAGCAGGCACTCAAGCCGATAGGGCCCGACCATGTCGCCCGCCTTGAGTTCGTCATCGAGTTCGCCGGCGCCTGGCCGCATGAAGCCGCCGCGCGTGCTGGCCTCGCTGCCCAGCACGCGCGACAACCAAGGTTTGAGGAGCGCATCCTCGCCGCCCAGGGTGTCTAGCCAGGACGCACGCGCCTCCGGCGGCAGCTCCATGACCTCGTCCAGCAAGGCCGAAAACCGCGTCCACTGCGCCGGCGGGCAGGGTAGGCTAAGCATGAGGCATTCCCATGATCCTGTCCCTATGACGGAGTCCAAGTGGCAAACCGGACATCGGCCGTGCGAGGCGCGTTCCGGTCAGTCCGTCAGCATCGAGCGCAGCAGCATCCGCGCCTTCTCCCAGTCGCGGCGAACGGTGCGCTCGGTCACGCCTAGCGCGACGCCGATCTCGGCCTCCGTGAACCCGCCGAAATAGCGCATCTCGACCACCTGGCTCAGCCGCGGCTCGACGGCCGCCAGCGCCGAAAGCGCTTCATCGATCTGCAAGGGCTCGTCATCGGCCGACTTGCCGTCGAGCACCGCCGTATTCAGCGTGAGCCGCGCAAGATCACCGCCGCGCCGCAACGCCTGCCTTTCGCGCGCCAGGTCGATCACCACGCTTCGCATCGTCCGCGCCGCATACGCCAGGAACTGCCCAGGCGACGCCTCGCGCATCGCCGCGGCGCCAGCCACGCGCAAATAGGCGTCGTTCACCAGCCCGGTGGTATCCAGCAGAGTCAACGCGCCGCTCCTGCGCAGCCTGGACCGCGCAAGTTGCTTCAAATCGGGATAAAGCCCGACCCAAAGCGCATCGAGGCTTGTATCCTCCACGGCTACCCCGTCAAAGCGCCGGACGATACGAACTCGTACTAAGCCACGTCAACGAATCTTCGCAGAAGGAAGCATGTTCTTTTTTGAAAAAAAGAACCAAAAAACTTTTGCTGCTTGGCGGAGTGCCTGAGGAGAGACCGGGATTAGATTGGCCGGTTCTGGTGCTGGGATGAAGTTTGGTGCGCTGTGCTTCGCATGGCGCCTAGCGATGCTTCCAGAACTGCATCAAGGTCGTCGGCCAGGGATGCGGCCTTGGCGGGGTCGCTGCGGATTTCTCTTTCGAAAAGCCTAGCTGTTGTCACGAGCCTTTCGAAGCCGAATAGTCCGGCACTGCCGGCCAGCGCGTGCGCGGCTTCTGCCAGACTGTCCGCGGCGCCGGCCACGCAGCCACGGCGGCTCAGTCCATCCTGCAGCGCCTCGGCCTTTTGCGCCAGCGTATCGAGATAGGACGCGACGGCTTCCGGGGTCAGCAGTGCGACCGTCCGGTTCAGCGTGCCAACATCGAAAATAGGAAGCTTCGCCCCGATCCGCGGCATCACCGAAGCCGGCGGAGCCACAACCGGCGCCATCTGCACGGCACCATCTTGCGATCGGCGGAGATCGCCCGCCCTGACACCGCGCGCAACAGCGTCGAGCAGGCTTTCCAGCGTGAAGGGTTTTGCCACCTGCGTGTCCATGCCGGCTTCGCGGCAAAGCGCGATCTGTTCGTCGAAGACCTGCGCGGTCAGCGCAACGATCGGCACGGCGCCGCGAGAACCACCGGCCGCCCGTATCCGCCGCGACGCCTCCAGCCCACCGGTGCCGGGCATGCGGACATCCATCAGCACCACCAGGAAGTCGGCGCCTGCCGCCATCCTGGCGGCCGCCCCGCCTTCCTCCGCACAGACCACCTCGTATCCCGCCGTTTCGAGGTAGAGCGTGGCGATCTCCCGGTTCATGGCGACATCGTCCGCCAGCAGCACCCGCCCACCACCCTGTTCCGCTTCGGCATCGTCCGGTCCAAGCGCATGGTCCATCCTGGCGAGCAGATGCGCGGCGACCGCCAGGACGGTTTGCGACTGCCCGCTCTGGGGCGGCTTCATGCCCACGCATCGGGCCGCCACGCGGCCAGCCTGGCTCGCGATAACCCTGGCCTGTGCGAACTGCCCTTGCCAATTGCTCATCCCGCGAGAGTGCCGCGGACAGCTTGAAATCGGGTTAGGACGGAATGGTAGCGGCGGACGGATTTGAACCGCCGACCAAGGGATTATGATTCCCCTGCTCTACCGCTGAGCTACGCCGCCATCGGGTCGGCGGCAGATACGCCGCGCAAAACGCTCAAGTCAACCTGCGGGCATGCTGGCGGGAGGGCAGGACAGCAAGGGCTTCGTTTTGACAAAACAGCAAAAACTTCTGGTATCAGAGCGGTAGTCTGACCCGGGCTCTCAGGCCGCCCAGGGGGCTCTCCTCCAGGAGGATATCGCCGCCGTGGGCGCGTATGATGTCCCTGGCGATCGTCAGGCCGAGGCCTGTGCCGCCTTGGGCGTCGCTCTCGAACGGCCGGAACACGCTCTCCCGGCGATCCTTCGGAATGCCCGGACCGTCGTCGTCCACCATCACCACCACGAACCGGTCCAGCGGCTGAACGCCCAGCATGACCGTCGTGGCATGGCGGCGGGCATTGTCCAGCAGGTTGGTCAACGCGCGCCGCAACGCATCCCGGCGCAGTTGCAGGCTCAACGAGGCCGGCGCTTCCACCAGAACGTTCGCGCCTGCCCGCCTGGCGGAGGACGCGACCTCCTCCAGCAACTCGGCCAGGACCACCGGCTGCGCCTGCTCGGCCTGCTCCCCGCGTGCAAACGCGAGATAGCCGGTGATCATCCGCTCCATCTCCTGCACGTCTGCCGTCATCTCGGCCGCATCCGGTCCGTAGGGGCTCTCGTCCGGGAACATCGCCAGAGCCAGGCGAAGGCGGGTCAGCGGCGTGCGCAAATCGTGGCTGACGCCTGCGAGCATCTCCGTGCGCTGGCTGAGGAAGCGGCGGATGCGCTCTTGCATCCGGTTGAAGGCAGCCGCGGCCCGCCGCACCTCGACAGCACCCTCCGGCCGTATCGGCCCGGCGTCGCGCCCCAGCCCGAACGCCTCGGCCGCGGCCGCCAGCCTACGAATGGCGCGCACCTGATTACGCATGAACAGCGCTGCGATGGAGAACAGCAGCACAGACGAGCCGCCAAGCCACAGCACATAGACATAGATCATGCTGGTGTAGAGCCGCTTGCGCGGCGCCTCCACATGCAGCACCCCGCCCTGCTTCACGATGGTTTCGCCCGTGTCGGCTTTACTGTTTTCCTTCTCGACCGTGGTGAAATCCGGCGGCAACTGGATGTCGATCAGCACCGAAAGCGGGTCGGAGCTCCAGTCCATCGTGAAAGGCAATCCCACCCGCTCGCGCATGGCGACGGCCAGTTCATCGTCCATCGGCCCCAGGATGTTGATGCGCTTGCGGTCGGACAGATGCGCGCCAGGCTGTATCTGCATCTGCAGGTCGAAATCCCGCTGCGCCATGCGCATTAGCGAAATGCGCGCCATCGGATCATCGGTGGCGTGCAGCAGCCGAACCGTCTGCGCGATCTCGCCAGCCACTGCGCCTGACAGCCGCCTTGAAATCAGGTCGAGATGGCTGCCGTAGAAGATGAGCAAGGCCACCGCCTGAACGGCGATGAGCGGCACCAGGATGATGAGAAGCGACCGGCCGAGCAGCGACCGCGGCAGGATCTTGCGGCTCGGCCGCTCCCAGCCCCCATCCATCGCCTAGGCCCTCAAGGCGCTAGACGCCCGGCTTGAGAACGTAGCCGCGACCGCGCACGGTATGCAGGAAGCGCGGCTCGCGAGGGTCCGTCTCGATCTTGCGCCGCAGCCTCGTTACCTGAACGTCGATGGCGCGCTCCCCCGTCTCGTCCATGCCGACTGCGCCTGCGATATCCTCGCGCGAGAACACCTCGTTCGGCCGGTTCGCCAGCGCCGACAGCAGCGCCGCCTCGCCCCCGGTAAGGTAGATCACCCCATCGGCGCCGCGCAGCTCGCCTCGCACCGGATCGAACTCCAGCGCGCCAAGCCGAAGCGGCACCGCCGACGTGTCCGCGACAGGAGGCGGCACGGTTCGGCGCAGCATGGCGCGCAAGCGGAGCACCAGCTCGCGCGGCTCAAAAGGCTTGCCCAAATAATCGTCCGCGCCCGATTCGAAGCCGGCGATACGGTCTTCCGGCGCGCCTCGCGCCGTCAGCAGCAGGATCGGCACGGTGGCGTTCTCCTGCCGAAGCGCTGCCGTCAGCGCCAGGCCGGACTCTCCCGGCATCATCACGTCCAGCACCAGCGCATCCGGTTGCAGGAAGCGCAGCTTGTCGCGCGCCTCCGCCGCACCGTCTGCCGTGCTCACCCTGAAACCGTTTTCCGCAAGGTAGCGCCCCAGCAAGGTGCGCAGGCGCAAATCGTCGTCCACCACCAGTACATGCACCGGCTCCTGCGCGGCTGCCGCCGAGCTGGCCGACGCACTCACGACGTCATTCCCCGCCGCGGATCATGCGCATCGACATAGGTGCGTGCCGCTCGTCCCATGATCCCCCGGAGCACGCGCCGGAAGCCATCGACCGCAGGGCCGCCTGCCTCTCGATAGGCAGTCGTCAGCAAATCGCGCTGCCGCTCGAACAAGGCGCGCTCGAGCGCCGCTCCCGTCTCGGTCAAGGTCAGCAGCCGCTGCCTGCGGTCGCCGCGGCCAGGCGACTGCTGCACGAGGCCCTGCTCCACCAGCGTGGCGAGCACCCTTCCCAGGCTCTGCTTCGTAATCCGCAACACGGCGAGCAGGTCGCCCACTGTCATGCCCGGATTGCGGCCGATGAAATGCAGCGCACGATGATGGGCCCGCCCCAGTTCGACCTCCGCCAGCAGACCATCCGCAGCGCCTGCGAAATCCCGCCACGCCAGAAAAAGCATGTCCTGGGCCACGCGGATTTGCTCCTCGCGGAGGAACAGCAGGTTGCTCGCTGGTGTATCCGGCATCACACTTTGCCCGGTGCCGCCAGCCGCGCCGCGTCGCCCGGAATGCTGCGGACCTCGCGAATGCTGCGCACTGGCCTCTCACCCCATGCTGACCTAATCTTCACGCAACCCCTGAAAGATTCAAGGTGAGCGATGGCCAGGCCGCCCGACCCGCTCGTCGATTACGGCGTGGCAGCCGCCGACTACGCCCAATTCCGCCAGGGCTTTCCGGTCGAGTTCTTCCACCGCCTGCACCGCCTGGGCGTGTGCCTCACCGGCCAGCGGCTGCTCGATATCGGCACCGGCACAGGCCTCCTGGCACGCGATTTCGCATGGCGCGGCTGCCGCGTTACCGGCATCGATCCGTCGGCACCGATGCTCGCCATGGCGGAGCGCGCCAACGCCGCCGAAGTCATCAAGCCGCACTATCTCTCCGGCCGCGCCGAAGCGACCGGCCTGCCCGACGCCAGCTTCGACATCGTCTCCGCCGGCACCTGCTGGCACCAGCTCGACCGCACCGCCGCAGCTCGCGAAGCCCGCCGCGTGCTGGCGCCGCAAGGCCGCCTCCTCATCGCGCATCTCGACTGGCATACCGCTCCAGGAACAGTCGGCGCCGCCACCCTGCGCCTGCTCGACCGCCACACCATGGCGACACCAGCACCCACCCGGCCGCCGACCTTCCTCTATCCCGAATGGGCGAACGAACTCCCCGCCGCCGGCTTCTCAAGCTGGGAAAGCCTCGCCTTCATCGCCACGCTCACCTACACGCCGGAAGCCTGGCGCGGCCGCGTAGGCGCCTCAGCCCGCGCGGCGCCCGCCATGCCCGCGGACCAGTTGGCGCGTTTCGATCTGGCGCTTGGGCGCATGCTCCACAGGCAGTTTCATGGGCGGACGCTGCGGGTGGAGCATCGGGTGTTTGCTTTGGTGGCTTGGTAGGAAGAAAGGTCTTCTTTTTTGAAAAAAAGAAGCAAAAAACTTTTGCGACCTGGGACCGAGATCGTGGGAACGCCCTACCTAAACATCCAAAAGTTTTTTGGTTCTTTTTTTCAAAAAAGAACTGCTTCCTTCCTAACCCATACGCTTGTCTTCCGTGTTATTCTGAAAATCAAAAGCGTCGTGACGTTCGTGAAGTTGTTCGGCGGCATCACCAACGATGCGATTGACCATGCGGCCGCGCCTGACGGCCGGGCGCTGCGCGATGGTCTCGGCCCAGCGTTGAACATGCGTGTAGTCCTGGACCTGCAGGAACTCGGCTGCGCCATAGAGGGCGCCTCTGACCAGGCCGCCGTACCAGGGCCAGACGGCAATGTCTGCAATCGTGTAGTCATCGCCTGCGAGAAACGCGCTCTCTGCGAGGCGGCGGTCCAGCACATCGAGCTGGCGTTTCACCTCCATGGCAAAGCGGTCGATGGGATATTCCATCTTGGTCGGCGCGTAGGCGTAGAAGTGCCCGAAGCCGCCACCGAGATAGGGCGCGCTGCCCATCTGCCAGAACAGCCAGGACAGGCATTCGGCGCGGTGTTGCCGCTCCGTTGGCAGGAACGCCGCGAATTTCTCCGCAAGATACATCAGGATGGCGCCGGATTCGAACACGCGCACAGGAGCGGGTTCGCTGTGATCCATCAGCGCGGGGATCTTGGAATTTGGGTTCGCCGCGACGAAGCCGCTGCTGAACTGATCGCCCTCGTTGATGCGAATGAGCCATGCGTCGTATTCGGCGCCGGTGTGACCCAGGGCCAGCAACTCCTCGAGCATGATCGTCACTTTTTGCCCGTTCGGCGTCGCCAGCGAGTAGAGCTGCAAGGGGTGACGGCCGACAGGAAGCGCCTTCTCGTGCGTGGCGCCGGCGATGGGGCGGTTGACGTTGGCAAACCTGCCACCGTTTGCCTTGTTCCACTGCCAGATGGCTGGCGGCGTGTAGTCTGGGGTTCCGGTTTCGGCGGTGTCACTCATGGTGCTCGCTCGGCAATGGCTAACGTGGCGGCAAGTATGTTCTTTTTTGGCAAAAAGAAGCCCCACCGAGGTGGCCCTACTTACCTTCCAGACTAGCCAGAGGCCAAGGCGAGCGCCTGGCGTGCTGCTTTGACCTCAGGAGCCGCCGTGACCTGGCTCGTTGTTTGCAGCAGAGCGAAGTCGCTACGCGGCAGCTTGATCACGATCGATGCCACCGTTTCTGCTGGCTGGAGAGTGATCGGGAAATTGAAACCGAGAAACCCGTCTCCGAGCCCGGCATCCTTCAGATCCTGCCTGAACAGCGAAATGGTGCCAGAACCTACGCAACGGGCACCCGCAAACGCAAGAGCGACTGTGTCGCGCAGCGGAACATATTCTGAGAAGACCCACCCGGCGATGCGGCCCGGCTCAGCGCGTTCGATCGCTCCGCGTATCATCTATCGCCCCCTTCTCAGCAGATCATACTGCAACTGCTCAGTGGATAGCTACGACAAAGCCATGACAAATCACGAGGTTTTAACGAGATGCCGCTTTTCTCGTCATGGTTGTTACGGGTTCGTATCGCACGACCGTCGCTTGCCGAACCGTTCCTCGAGCGGCTCTTCGCCGCTTCGTTCCCAGCGTCCTTTCCTTCCGAAAAGGAATGGCTTCCAACCAAGCTAAACCGATTGAAGCTCGAACAAAGCCCGATACAGTCCGCCGGGCTCGGACGCGAGCGCCGCGTGAGTACCCTGTTCCACGATCCTTCCGCCCCGGAAAACCAGAATGCGGTCCATGCTGCGCACTGTGGAGAGACGGTGGGCGATGACGATGGCGGTGCGCCCTGCGAGTAATCGTTCGATCGCCAATTGGATCAGCGCTTCGCTTTGCGAATCCAGGCTCGAGGTCGCTTCGTCGAGAATGAGGATTGGCGCGTCGGCAAGGAAGGCGCGCGCAATGGCGACGCGCTGGCGTTCGCCGCCGGAGAGTTTCACGCCGCGCTCGCCCACGAGGGTGGCATAGCCGCGCGGGAGGGCCGCGATGAAATCGTGAGCATGCGCCTGTCGTGCGGCTTCCTCGATTTCGGCGAGGCTCGCGTGAGGACGGCCATAGGCGATGTTCTCTGCGAGCGAGCGGTGAAACAGGATCGGTTCTTGCGGCACGATGGCAATTTGCGACCGCAGGCTGCGTTGCGTCACGCCGGCGATATCCTGGCCGTCGATGGTGATATGGCCGCCGTTCACATCGTGAAGCCGCTGGATTAGCCTGACGAATGTCGATTTGCCAGAGCCGGAAGGGCCGACCAGACCAACACGCTCGCCGGCGGATATATTGATTGAAAGATCCTGAAAAAGCGGTGATGTGTGATCGCTATAGTGGAAGGACACGCGGTCGAACTCGACTCGTCCGCTTACGACTACGAGCGATGATGCGCCTGGGTGGTCCTGCACCTCGGGCTGCAGCGCCATGATGCCGACAAGTTCCGTCATGTCGTTGATGCCGCGCTGCATTTCGCGAACGCTCTGGCCCATGGTTCGCAGATAGCCGTTCAGGACGAAGTAGGTTGCGAGAACGGTGGTGACGTCGCCTGCGTTCGCGCGGCCATGCCACCAGAGGAAGGCGACGGTCGCGGTGATCAGCAATTGCAGCAGAAGCAACGCTGCACTTTGCACTGAAAAACTCGTCGTGCCGCGCATCCACGTGCGGTGCGTTCGCTTGCGCCAGCGGCCGAGCACCCAATCCAGGCGCTCGGCTTCGCGCGCTTCGGCGCCGAACGATTTGACCGTGGCATTGCAGGTGATGGCATCGGCCAGGGATCCGCTCAGCCTGGTGTCCCAGCTATTGGAAAGCTGCGAGGCCGGCGTCACGTAGTAGATCGCCATGATGAGCGTGACGAAGATGAAAATGACGCTTCCGGCCGTCACCGCGGCGCCCATCAGCGGCCAATGAATACCGAGCAGTGCGACGGCGCCGACGAGAACGGCGATGGTCGGCACGATGGCAAACACCACAACGTCGTTCAGCATATCCACCGCGCCTGATGCGCGCAGGATTTGCCGTGTCGTCGAGCCGGCGAAACTGTTCGCATGCCAGGTAGCCGAGAAATCCTGCACCTTGGCAAAAGCCTCGGCCTCGATGTCCGCCATCATGCGCAAGGTAAAACGCACAAGACCCCAGAAGGCGACTTGCCTGATCAGGATCATGACCGCACCGAGCCCGGCCAGAGCGGCCAAGGCCATGATCGCCTCATGACCTGCGCGGGCGCGGTCCGCATCGCCCACAGCCTCCACCAGGCGGCCGGCGTAAACAGGTGTTGCAATGTCGGCGACGGTGGCGATCACCATGCCTGCGGTGATCGCGGCCGCTACGGCTGGCTGGCGTCGCCAGTGGCTGGCGTAGAAGGTCAAGACTTTGTGCAGGGTGGGCGGCGTCGTTTTCATGGGCGGCGTTCTAGGAGCAGGAAGAACTTCTTTTTTGAAAAAAAGAAGCGAAAAACTTTTATCCGTTTGGGCCCATCACTTCCTCAAGCCCGACCCAAACTCGCAAAAGTTTTTTGGTTCTTTTTTTCAAAAAAGAACTGCTTCCTTCTACCGCAAGACCAAAAAAAAGGGCGGCCTATGTGCCGCCCCTTTTACTTGCTACAGCTATACCTAAAGCTAGAAGCGGATCCACACGCCGTTACGCCAGTAGCCACGGCCGGGATGCTCGCGCCACCCATAATGCTCGCCGGGACCCCAGCGCCAGCCATCCGGGTGCACGACGACGCCATAGGCAGGCGGGTAGGCATACGGGCGGCGGACATGCCAGCACTGGCCTTCAGCGTTGCAGGCAATGGCGGCCGAGGCGTTCGGTGCGGCGGAGACGAGGGCGGTAGCGCCCAGCAATGCGGCACATAGTGTTTTCACAGGAAGTTTCATGGTCATTCCTCACAATCAACGGAGTTGAAGCACTTAGGCGTTCCCAGGGTTCCCGTAAACCGGAACGATCACGTCGGCCTGGACACCTAAGCGATATGGAGGGGGATTGTGGCGGATTCGAGAAACGATGTGTGTCGAAACACTACGGTTCCTGTTCACGGCCAAATCGCTGACGCATGGATCGCCTTGATCGCAGGCACACAGGAATTCAGCACTATCAGTGCATTAGCCGTTCCGTCAGGTAGGTCATCTCAAGCGCCTGGACCGTCGAGGCCTCGCGCAGGTTCGCCCCTGCGGCATGACCGCCTTCCAGGGCTTCGTAATAGAGAAACGGCAGGCCCATGGCCTCCATCTTGGCTGCGAACTTGCGGGCATGCACTGGCCCTACGCGGTCGTCCTTGGTCGTCGTGTAGATGAGCGGCGTGGGGTAATGCACCCCGGTCTTCAAGTTCGCGTATGGAGAGATGCTGGCCAGGAACGCCTTCTGCGCAGGATCCGAAACCGAGCCGTATTCACCTACCCAGCTCGCACCCGCCGCAATCTGCTCGAAACGCAGCATATCCAGCAGCGGCACCTCGATGATGACGGCGCCCCAAAGCTCCGGGTGCTGCTCGAATTCGACCCCCATCAGAAGGCCGCCGTTCGAGCCGCCGCGTATGCCGAGATGCGGTGGGCTGGTGATCTTGCGGGCGATGAGATCCTGCGCCACAGCCGCGAAATCGTCATAGATACGCTGGCGCTTCGTGGCGATCCCGGCCTCGTGCCAGGCAGGCCCGAACTCGCCGCCGCCGCGTATGTTGGCGAGAACCATGACGCCGCCGTGTTCAAGCCATAGCTTGCCGTTGGTAGCGCTGTAAGCGGGCGTCTCGCTGACCTGGAACCCGCCATAGGCTGTCAGCAACGTCGGGTTCTGACCGTCCGCCTTCATGTCCTTCGGATGTACGACGAAATACGGGATCTTGGTGCCGTCCTTGGAGGTTGCCTCGAACTGCTCGGTCACGTCATGCGACGCATCGAACTTGGCAGGCAACGATTTCACTAGCACCGGCGCGGCGTCGGACAAGGCATCGGCGAGATAAAGCGAAGGCGGCAGCAGAAAACTCGTGGTCTGCACAAAGAAATGGTCGTCGGTGTCGCTGACCGACACGATGCTGACCGAGGCATTGTCAGGGAGGGCGAGAGTACGGGCGCTCCAGCCTTGGCCGTCGGGAGTAAAAACCATGGCGCGTCCGCGAACATTATCGAGCAGAGCGACGACGATGCGGTTGGCGGTGACGCCGACTTCGTTGATGGACTGGCGTGCGGAGGGCGCGAAGATGATCTTCGGCGGCGCATCGGCGTGCCTGAGGTCCAGCGCCACCAGGCTTCCCGCAGCCAGCGTGCCGCCGCCCGCCGCGCCGAAATCCTCGTTCAGCTTGACGATCAATTGGTTCGCCAAAAGCCCCTCGACCTCCGCCTTCTCGGGCAATGCGAGCTTTGTCGTTCCAGTTGGCGTGACTAGGCGAAATTCCGTGCGGAAGAAATCCAGTCCGCGCTGGAGAATGACGGCGCGATGGCCTTGGCCGTCGGTCAGCGTGTTGATCTGCACCGCCACATCATGTGGTGATCCACGGAAAATCTCTGCAGCCGATGCGAGCGGCTGGCCGCGTTGCCAGCGCTTGATGATAAAAGGATAGCCAGACGCCGTCATGCTGCCTGCGCCCCAATCGGTGCCGACCAGAATGCTGTCTGGGCTTTCCCAATCCGCCACCTGTTTGGCGTGCGGAATGACAAAACCGTCCGGCACGAAACGCGCCTCGCGCAAGTCGAACTCGCGGGTGAGAACCGCATCCTCGCCGCCATCCGAAAGTGTAATCAGGCAGCGCCGGTCAACAGGGTGGTCGCAGGTGTCACCCTTCCACACCCAGGTGTGGTGCTCGTCGTGCGACAGGGCATCCAGGTCAAGGACAGTCTGCCATTGCGGCGATGCCGCCTGGTAATCACCGAGCGTGGTGCGGCGCCAAAGCCCCTGCGCATGGCCCGCGTCCTGCCACAGGTTATAAACCAGCCGGCCGGTAAGGTCGGGTGTGGGAATGCGGTCACTAGCCTGCGCGAGACTCAGCGCCTGGTCGAAGAAGCCCTGATAGTGAGGATCGGCCTGCAGGATCTTCAGCGAGCGCGCATTTTCTGCGCGTACCCAGTCGAGGGCGCGAGGGCTCGAGACGTCTTCGAGCCAGAGAAACGGATCGTCGGACGTGGTCTCAGCAGCAACCGGCGAACAAAGGCAGGCGAGGATGGTGGCCGCAATGAGGTGCCGCATAGGGTCCCTGGACTTTGGTTTGACGGGCTATGTGGGCGAGATCGTCATCGCTTGAAGCGGGAGTGAAGGAAGGAAGGTCTTCTTTTTTGAAAAAAAGAAGCAAAAAACTTTTGCGACTTGGCTTGGTCTAGGCGGAGGGGCCGAGCCTAAAATGGTAAAAAGTTTTTTTACTCCGCTCACCTGAGAATCCGGAACCGACCCGGGTCGCGGATGCGGAAGTTGTCCGTGACTTGGTCGCAGAGCACGTCCCATCGGCTTGGCACGTCGTAACGCAGAAAGGTCAGGACGCGGGCGCGGAATTGCCTGAAGTTCGCAGCGCACCGGTTGTGGATCAGGGCTTTGTGCATCGCGAGCCACAATCGTTCGATCGGGTTCAGATGCGGGCAGTAGGGCGGGATGAAATGTAGCCTTATTCGGCAGTCTCGCCGGTCGAGCCAGGCTCTTACCAGCTTGGCGTGATGGCAGCGCGCATTGTCGAGCATGACGTGGATCCGGCGCTTGGCCGGAAAGCGCGCCTCGATGGTTTGCAGCAGCGCAATCGTGCTGGTGGCGTCGACTGAGGGGACCTCGAGCACGCAGGTGGTGCCGGTGTGCAGGTCGATCGCACCTTGGATATTGACGTGCTCGCGGCCGGTGGTCTGCTCCACGGCGATCGCCACGCCCTTTGGCGCCCAGCAGCCGACGGGCTGTGCGCCGTAGGTCGGATGCACCGCATCGGCGAACATCACCATCTCGTTCGCAGGAAGGCTGTTCAACAGCTTTTCGTAGACAGCGATGAACCGGCGCTGACGGTCGGGGTCCATCTTGCTCGGCACCGCCGCGGGCTTGCGGTGCTCAAACCCCAGCCGGTGCAGCAAGGCGACCAGCCCAGAGCGGCTCTCATAGGTCACGCCGAACTGGCGCTCGATATAGGCGCCGACCTCGCACGTGGTGCGCGGCAGGGTGCGCTCCAGCCAGGCCTTGAGCTGGGTCTCCTGCGCCGGCGCCAGAAACGCGTGCCGGCCGCCGTAATGGAAGCCGACCAAGCCATCGATGCCGTCCTGCTCGAAGGTCTTGTGCCACTCACGGATGGTGTCGTCGTCCAGCAGCAAGACCTTGGCCACCTTGATAGGGCTCATCCCCTGGTCCAGCAGCACCAGGGCATTCGCCCGCCGCGCCAGACGATGGGCAGCAAGCCCGTCCCGAGCCAACTCGGTCAGAACCTGCCTCTCCTCAGCCGTGAGAAAGCCACCGCGCATGACCGCAAGGAGAATCTAAACACACAGCGCGCCGCAAGGGGCGACGGAGCCGGATACTCAATGAGTCGGGGTATTGGTTCTTTTTTTCAAAAAAGAACTACCTCCTTCCGCCTCTAAATCGAAAACGCAATCGGATCAGAAAGCGGCCGCTCCAGGCCAGCCGCCTCGGCACGGCGTATCAGATCATCCAGCGTCAGCCCGTGCAGCCGCGCAGAGAACTCGGTGTCAAGCTCCGTCCAGAGCGGCTCGACCACCGCACTCTGGAGCGGGCCGGTGGGACCATCCTCGCCGGCCGCTTCATCGGCAAACGCGATGCGCATGACATCGTCCAGGTGAACGTCGCGGCGGGGCCGGCCGAGGCGATAGCCGCCGCGCGGGCCGCGCACGCTCTCCAGGAGGCCGGACCGGGAGAGGGTTTGCAGCAGCGGTTCGATGCCGCGGCGGGCGAGGCCCGCGCGTTCGGCAATGTCGGCAGCGCTGACGGTGTTGGCGCGGCCGGCGTGGAAGGCCACGTCGAGCATGATCAGCACCGCCAGCATGCCGCGATCCCGCCGAACCATCATTGCCGGACTGTCTCCCTGTGAGAAATCGTATAATAGATTATCATACACGATTCGCCGTGCGCTTGTCTCCCATGCCCCCGAGGTGACCCTCATGTCCAACAGAATTCCGCCTGAAGGCGATGCTTCGGCGAGCCAATGGGCGCCGACTGCACCTGCCAGGGGCCGGATTTTCGGCAGCATACAGGAAACGGTGGGCGGCACGCCGATGGTCCGGCTGCCACGCCTGGCTGCCGAAGAGAAGCTGGTGGCGGACCTCGTGCTCAAACTCGAGTTCTTTAATCCGCTCGGGTCGGTGAAGGACCGTATAGGGCTCGGCATCATCGACGCCGCTGAGCGGGCCGGCGAAATCCGGCCGGGGCGGACGGTTCTCGTGGAGCCGACCAGCGGCAACACCGGCATCGCGCTGGCCTTCGTCGCCGCGGCAAGAGGCTACCGGCTGATCGTCACCATGCCGGAGAGTGCCTCCATCGAACGCCGGCGGATGCTGCGGCTGATGGATGTGCAGGTCGAGTTGACGCCGCAGAAGCTCGGCATGGCGGGCTCGATCGCGCGGGCAAGGGAGATCATGGCGAGCACGCCAGGCTCGTGGATGCCCAGGCAGTTCGACAACGAGGCGAACCCGGCAATCCACGAGGCCACGACAGCTGAGGAAATCTGGACCGACACCGAAGGCCTGGTGGACATGGTCGTCGCCGGCGTCGGCACCGGCGGCACGCTGACCGGCATCGGGCGCGCGCTGCGTCACCGCCGGCCAGGCTTCACGATCATCGGCGTGGAGCCGGCGGAAAGTGCGGTGCTCTCGGGCGACGAGCCGGGGCCGCACGGCATCCAGGGCATCGGTCCCGGCTTCAAGCCCGGCGTGCTGGACATGGAGCAGATCGACCGGGTTATTACGGTATCTGAGCGGGAGGCGATCGCATCGGCGCGGCGTTGCGCGCGTGTCGAAGGGCTGCCGATCGGCATATCGTCTGGCGGTATGCTTCATGTGGCGCTGAGGCTGGCGAAAATGCGGGAAAACGCAGGCAAGCTCATCGTCGGCATCGCGCCGTCGTTCGCGGAACGATATCTGTCCACTGCGCTGTTCGCAGGCCTTGCCTGAGACCATGGCGATCCCGGATGAGGCGCCGGCACGGGCCGGCTACCGCCACTGGCTGACGATTCCCACGCGCTGGATGGACAATGACGTCTACGGCCACGTGAACAACGTGGTCTTCTACAGCTATTTCGATACCGTCATAAACACCTTCCTGATCAACGCGGGCGGGCTGGACATCCATCGGAACGGGCCGATCGGGCTGTGCGCCGAATCGCAATGCCGCTTCCTGGCGCCGCTGGTGTTCCCCGAGAAAGTCGAGGCCGGCTTGCGGGTAGATCGGCTTGGCCGCAGCAGTGTGCGCTACGGCATCGGGCTGTTCTCCGAAGGCGCTGCGTCGCCTGCAGCCGAAGGCATGTTCGTGCATGTGTTCGTGGATCGGGAAACACGGCGTCCTGTCGCCCTCGAAGGCGGCCTCCGCGACGCACTGCAGACACTTCTGATGGATACGCCACAATGATGACGACCCGGGCGGCGGTGCTCACCGAAATGGGCCTGCCGCGCCCCTACGCGCGCAGCCGGCCGCTGCACGTGCAGGAAATGCAGCTTGCACCGCCCGGGCCGGGCGAACTGCTCGTCCGGGTGGACGCAGCCGGCCTGTGCCATTCGGACCTTTCCGTCATCGACGGCTCGCGGCCACGGCCTATGCCGATGGTGCTGGGCCACGAGGCGGCCGGAACGGTGGAAGCCTGCGGCGACGCGCAGACAGGGTTCGCCCCAGGCGATCACGTGGTCTTCGCCTTCGTCCCAACCTGCGGCACCTGCCTGCCATGCGCCGAGGGCCGCCCCGCGCTCTGTGAGCCGGGTGCCGCGGCAAACGGCGCCGGCTTGCTCCTGGGAGGCGCCCGCCGGTGGGGGCCGCTGCGTGCCGAGGCAGTCAGCCACCATCTCGGCGTCTCTGCGTTTCGCCGAGCATGTCGTGGTCAGCGCACGATCCGCGGTTCGCGTCCCGGACGATCTCCCCATGGAGGTCGCCGCCCTTTTCGGCTGCGCTGTCATGACCGGCGTAGGCGCCGTGGTGAACACTGCGCGTGTCCAGCCAGGCGCCAGCGTCGCCGTGTTCGGCCTAGGCGGTGTCGGGCTCGCCGAGCGTGCTCGGCGCGGTCGCGTCCGGCGCCTACCCGATCGTCGCAGTCGATGTGCTGCCCGAAAAGCTCGAGCTCGCACGCTCGCTCGGCGCCACCCACTGCGTGCTCGCCGGCGACGGCGCGGTGGCCGGCGTTCGCGACGCGACACGCGGCGGCGCCGAATACGTCTTCGAGTCGGTGGGGCACGAGGCGGTGCTGGCGCAAGCCTATGCCGCCACGCGACGCGGCGGCACCACCATCGCTACCGGCCTGCCGCATCCCTCAAAACAATTCTCCGTCCCGGCCGTCAGCCTGGTGGCGGAGGAGAGGACGGTAAAAGGCAGCTACATGGGTTCGGCCGTGCCACGCCGCGATCTGCCGCGCTTCATCGCCATGTATCAGGCGGGGCGGCTACCGGTGGATCGGCTGCTGAGCCATCGGCTGACGCTCGATGAGGTGAATGACGGGTTTGATCGGCTGGCTGATGGGCATGCTGTGCGGCAGGTCATCGTGAGGAAGGAAGCAGTTCTTTTTTGAAAAAAAGAACCAAAAAACTTTTGCGATGTGGGACCGAGATCGTGGGAACGCCCGGCCTCAGGGTCCAAAAGTTTTTTGCTTCTTTTTTTCAAAAAAGAAGATCTTTCCTTAACTTTTCCAAACAAGCCCCCCGATCCGCCAAACACCCTCCCTCCCACCACCAACGCCGCACTTCCGCCAGCGCCGCCCCAATTTTCGGCCCGGGAGTCATGCCCAAGGCAAGGGCATCGCGCCCCTCGAGGGGAAAGACAGGAGGCGCGATAGCGATCAGCCGGGCCTGCAACGAAGCGGGCGCGCCTGACAGCAGTGCCCGATCAAGCAGGGTGGCGGCAGGGGTATCGGCAAGCAGGCGTCGCAGGGCGGCATCATCGTCGCTGTCGGCAGGAACCGGCCCGGCATGCATGGCGGCAAGGCGGTCGCGTTCGGCGTTGGACAGCCGGAGACGCAGCGCGAGGCTTTCGGCATCGCCTGTCAGCAAGGCGCCCAGCCTGAGGAGCGGGTCAGGAGCCGCACCGGCGATGCGGCCGAGCGCTGCCACGTTGCTGGCATCAGGCAGAATGGCGGCAAGCACCCCCAGCTTCTGCATGAGGCCGAGAGTAGCCCTAGGATCGGGCATGGCGAGAATGCGCTTCAGCTCGCTCCAAACCCGTTCGGGCGAGAGGCGGCCGAGTCCCTCGAGATGTTCCCTGATGGCATCCACGGCTTCTGCATCGGGCGCACCGCGGCCATACCGGCCATAGAAGCGAAAGAAGCGGAGAATGCGCAGGTAGTCTTCGGCGATGCGGGTGGCGGCATGGCCGACAAAGCGGACATGGCCCGCGGCAAGGTCGGCGGCGCCGCCAAAGAAATCGTGCAGCGCACCGCCACGGTCAAGCGACATGGCGTTGATCGTGAAGTCGCGCCTCGCTGCGTCCTCTTTCCAGTCGTCCGTCCAGGCGACTTCGGCGTGCCGGCCGTCGGTGGTCACGTCGCGCCGAAGGGTGGTGATTTCGAAGGTGCGGCCCTGCGAGAGCGCGGTGATGGTGCCGTGAGCGCTGCCGGTGGCAATGGCGCGCAAGCCCGCACTCTCGAGGGCCTGCACAACGGCATGCGGAGGATCAGGCGTGGCGAGGTCGATGTCTGTCACAGGGCAGCCGGCCAGCGTGTCGCGCACGCAGCCGCCGACCAGCCTGGCTTTTGGGAGGGCGTTCAGGATTGGAGTTAGCGCAGGGTCGGCGAGGAGCGTGCTCATTGTCGGCACAGGGAAGGAAGCGCGTTCTTTTTTGAAAAAAAGAACCAAAAAACTTTTGATACTTGGGACCGGGATCGTGGAAACGCCCAGCCAAAAGGTCCAAAAGTTTTTTGCTTCTTTTTTTCAAAAAAGAAGACCTTCCTCACTTCCCATGCCCCTCAACAATCCTGCCATTGACCACATGAGCAGGAACATAACGGCCACTAACGGCCCGGTCGCTCCCCAGCCAGAATAACGTGCCCTCGCAAGCCGCGAGCAGGATCACGGCGGCGATTACGCCGCGTCGTGACAGGCCGCGAATGCCGTAGATCCAGGCAACGACCAGGGCCGCCGGCGCCAGCAGGAGGGCGACTTCGATCCAGCGCATGAGCGGTCAGGCGGCCGGAGCCGCGTGGGCTTTCAGGTCTTCGAGGTCGCAGGAGAAGAGGGCGGCTTCGTGGGTGGCGGCGAGAACGACGGCCGGGGCGCAGCCTGCCTCGAAAGCCTCCTGCCAGCGAGGGGCGCAGAGGCACCATTGGTCGCCTGGTTTCAGGCCGGCAAAGCCGAACTCGGGGCGCGGGGTCGAGAGGTCATTGCCCTGCGTGCGGCTGAAGGCGAGGAAGCCGGCGGTGACCTGGGCGCAGACGGTGTGGCTGCCGGCGTCGCCCGGTCCGGTGTCGCAGCAGCCATTGCGGTAGAAGCCGGTGACGGGGTCCAGCGAGCAGCTTTGCAGCGGGCCGCCGAGCACGTTGCGCGCACCCCCTGGACCGCCTCCTGGACCACCGCCGCCTGATGTGACGTCGAGGGGCATGTGCGAGATCTCCCGTGCCTGTGGAGCTGAGGCGGGTTCAGTGCTGACGGGTTAGCAGGATGAGGGCGATGATCGCCAGCGCCACGCCTTGCAGCAGAACGCGCGCGCGCATCAGGGCGTTGGAGCGCCGCGGATCGCCGCCGCGCACCAGGCCGAACATGCCTGCGCCGAGAACGCCGAGCAGCGCGAGCATGACCACGCCGAGGAGGATGGATAGGACCGTTGACATCGCTCCGACATAAGCTGGTCCGCCGCCTTGTGCACCCCGCATGGTGCGTCGAGGGGTTGTTGACAGCGTTCGGCCGCGGGTGTTGCAGGCTGCCTGGCATGCCCATGATCCCTGGCCGTGCCATCATCCTGGCGACGATCCTGCCGCTCGTCCTGCTCCTAGGTCTGTCGCGTCCTGCCGGGGCGCAGGGACTCCCGATCGCCGTGTCTCCTGCGCCGGCCGCCCCGGCCGCCGATGCGGCGGCGTCGAAGCTGACGCCCCAGGAGACCCAGCTGGTGCTGGACGTACTCAACGATCCGGTGAAGCGGGCCGCCTTCGCCGCCACGCTGCAGACCATGGTGAAGGCGACCAAGGTTGCCGCCCCCGCTCCCGCCAAGCCGGCCGTGCCGCTGGCGCCTGACAGCGTCGGCGCACAGCTCCTGAACGACGGCACGCATTGGCTTTCCGGCTTGTCCGGCCAGCTTGCTGCCTTCGGCAAGGTCATGGGCGATCTCCCGAGCGTCTGGCGCTTCACCGTCCACACGGCGGAAGATCCGGCGCTGCGGGCGCGTGCGCTGCAGGCGGGCTGGCGTCTGGCGGCCGTGTTGCTGGCGGCTGGGCTGCTCGAATGGGGCGCCTACTGGCTGTTGCGCCGGCCCACGAATGCGCTCGCCACGCACGGCCCGGCGGCGACGGCCGCGGCCGAGCCCTTGCCGACGGATGAGGTTGCGGCCGACGGCCTTCACCCCGAGGATTCCGAAGAGCACCGCGAACATGTGGAACATGTGATCAAGCGTCGCCGGTTCCGCCGCACGGTGCGGACGATGCAGCGGCTGCCGTTCGTGCTCATGCGTTTCGTGCTCGACCTGATACCGCTCGGCGTGTTCCTGGCCGTAGGCTACGCCGGCATGCTGTTCGCGCCGCCAGGTGTCGAGGATGTGCTGCAGGCGGCGGTCGTGGCTTACGCCGTGTGCCGCGTGGCAACCTGCGTGACGCGCCTGTTTGTCTCGCCCGATGCACCGAGCCTTCGGCTTGTGCACCTGACGGACCAGGGGGCGGCCTACGCCGTCGTGTGGGTCAGGCGGATCTTCGCGCTCGGCGCGTTCGGGTTCGCTGCAAGCCAGATCGGCCTGCTGTTCGGGCTTCCTGCACCGGCAAACGACGCCTTCCTCAAGGCCGTGTTCCTGCTGGTCCACCTCTTCCTGGTCATCATCGTGCTGCAGTGCCGGGCGCCCATGGCCGCCCTCATCAGCGGCCCCGCGGGCCGTCGCGGCGTGGGTGCCAGGGTGCGTTATCGGCTGGCGACCGTTTGGCACCTGATCGCCATCTTCTACATCATGGGCCTTTGGATGGTCTGGGCCGCAGAGGTGCGCCACGGCTACCTGCGCATCTGGCATCTGTTCCTCATCACCTGCGGCGTGCTGATCGTGGCGCGTCTGGTGAGCATCCTGGTGCTCGGAGGACTCGACCGCACCTTCCGGATCTCGCCCGAGCTCTCCGCGCGCTATCCGGGCCTGGAGAAGCGCGCGAACCGCTATTATCCGGTGCTGCGCGGAACAGTCACGGCGGTGATCTTTCTCGTGACCGCCCTCGCCCTGCTGCAGTGCTACGGGGTGCAGACCCTGACCTGGTTCAGGGCCAATGCGCTCGGCGGCCGGCTGGTGTCTGCAACCGTGACCATCCTCATAGCCGCGCTGGTGGCGGTTGCGGTTTGGGAAATCGTCAACTCGATCATGGACCGTCAGCTTGGCCGGCTGACCCGCGAAGGACAGATGGTGAAATCGGCGCGTCTGAGGACGCTGCTGCCGATCTTGCGCACCGTCCTGTCTGCATCGCTGCTCGGCATATTCGGCCTCACCGCGCTCTCGGAAATCGGCGTGAACATCGCACCATTGTTGGCCGGCGCCGGCATCCTCGGCGTGGCGATCGGCTTCGGCTCGCAGAAGCTGGTGCAGGATTTCATCACCGGGATCTTCCTGCTGCTGGAGAACGCCATGCAGGTGGGCGACTGGGTGACTGTCGCGAGCCTTTCAGGCTCTGTCGAAAATCTCTCCATCCGCACCATGCGGCTGCGCGCCGGCGACGGTTCCGTTCACATCATTCCGTTCAGTTCCGTCTCCACCGTCACCAACGTCAACCGCGGCATCGGCAACGCGGCCGTCAGCGTGAACGTGCCGCTCGACGAGGACACCGACCACGTGGGCGCCGTGCTCGGCGAGATCGCGCGCGAAATGCGCGACGAACGGCGGTTCGCAGACATGATGCGAAGCGATTTGCAGCTCTGGGGCGTGGACAAGGTGGATGCCGGCGTCGTCACCGTCGTGGGACAGATCGTTTGTACGGACAGTGGGCGGTGGGCAGTCCAGCGCGAATTCAACCGCCGCATGAACATCCGTTTTCGCGAGGCTGGCATTCGCATCGCCACGCCTGTGCAGACGGTCTATAACCATATTGCACAGCAGCCGGAGAAGCCGGTGCGCAACGCGTCCGCCATCTCGGCGCCGGCTTCCGCCGACCAGCTGCGTGAATCACCGCCACCCGCGGCATTGGGGAATACGTCTTAGATGCAGGATTTGGGTGATGTCGAACGTGCGCTGACGACGGAAGGGTTTGCTCACGCCCCCGCGCCGCTGATGAAGCGCCTTCTGGAGAACGCAGGCCTCCTGGAATGGGACTCGTTCGCTGCGAGCTGGGACGATCTCGGCATGGACACCTACATGGCCGATGGCGGCCGCTACCGCCGCCGGCGGCATGCCGTGTTCTCCGCCAGTGCAGCAGGCGTACGCCGAAAGGCACACCAGCCGCATTACCAAAGCCGCGACTACAACCCCCTCAATGGCGGCCTGAAACGCTGGTTCGATCCCGTGCGCGACGAGATCGCCAACCATCCTGCTCTCGCCGCCATCTTCAGCACCTGCCAGACGATGTTCGAGGGATGCACGCCGCCGCGCATGCGTCCGGCTTCCTGGCATATCGAAATGCACCAGTTCAGGGTTGAAGCCAGGGCAGGGGAGGCGGGTCAGCCGACGCCCGAGGGCATGCATCGCGACGGCGTCGATTGGGTGCTCGTCATGCTCGTGCGTCGGCAGAACGTGGCAAGCGGCGAAACGACGATCTTCGATCTCTCCAAGAAGCCGCTCGGAAGTTTCACACTTGCCGAGCCGATGGAGACCGCGCTCGTTGACGACAGCCGCGTCTATCATGGTGTCACCGCGATAGAGCCGATCGATGCCGGCGCCCCTGCGTTTCGTGACGTTCTCGTGGTGACTTTCAGGCATGAATAAACTCGTTGTCGTATCGTGCGCCATCTTGCTGGGCGCGGCTGCGCCGGACGTTTCCGTAACCTCTCCTTGGGCACGGGCAACCGCACCTGGTCAGACTCAGGCGGTCGCTTATCTGCAAATCATGAGTACGGGCGACGATCGTTTAACCAGCGTCGAGAGTGCCAACGGCATGGCCATGCTGCACCGGTCGGTGAGCCATGGCGGCATGTCGGACATGCAGGATGTGGATTCGGTGGCATTGCCCGCGGGAAAATTGGTTCCTTTGGCGCCCGGCGGCACGCACATCATGCTGATGGATCTGCCTCATGGGCTGACAGCTGGCGGAAGTGTTCGGCTCACGTTGCATTTCGCAAAAGCGGCGCCTGTGCAGGTGGTGGCGCCGGTGCTGCCTATCGGGTCGCACGGTCCTTGAAGCGCGCGCTCCTCGCAGGATCCGTCGTCGCCCTGGCGCTGGCGGCCCTATTCTTGATCACCCGGCCGCGCGCACTGGACGGACAAAGCGCCATTTCCATTGGCGGCCCTTTCACCCTGGTTGACGGCGGAAAACACGCCGTGACCGACCGCGACTTTCGCGGCAAGTGGATGCTGATCTACTTCGGCTACACGCACTGCCCGGATGTGTGCCCGACGACGCTTGGCGGCATTGCCGAGGGAATCACCAAAATGCCGGCCGGGGACCAGGGACGTATCGTGCCGATCTTCATCACCGTGGATCCCGAGCGCGACACGCCAGACATCGTGGGGAGCTACGCGCATGCCTTCGGGCCAGAGTTCGTGGGGCTCACAGGAAGTGTCGGCGAAGTTCAGCACGTTGAGGCAGAATTCAGGGTCTATGCTCAGAAGCACGCTCTGAAAAACGGCGACTACGCGATGGACCATAGTTCGGTCATCTATGTCATGGGGCCGGACGGTAAATTCGCGGGCGTGCTGGATGACACGATGGCGCCAGCAGCGATGGCGGCGCAATTGATCAAGCTCGGGGCTTAAACAATCGTAGCCGTGGCCAAACGGCACAACAAGGGAGCGAGGCAATGACCAGGCGTTCTGTGTCCAACGGCAATGTTACTCTGTCTGTGCAGGTGGAAGGCGACGGGCCGCTGGTCATTCTCATGCATGGCTGGCCCGAGCTCGGGTTGTCATGGCGACACCAGGTGCCGGCGCTGGCCGCCGCGGGCTACCGCGTGGCAGTGCCCGACATGCGCGGCTACGGTGCATCGGACAAGCCCGCCGCCGCCGAGGCCTACACGCTCGACACCATAGCGAACGACATGGCGGCGATCGCGGAGTCGCTCGGCGCCGCCAAATGGTTTTCCGTTGGGCACGACTGGGGAGCGCCCGCGGCCTGGCGCTGCGCCTTGCGATTTCCGGAGCAGGTGGCGGCCGTCTTCTGCCTCAGCGTTCCACACAGCAAGCCGCCGCCAGTGCCATTCTTCCAGATCATCGACGCGGTTTATCCGGACCGCTTCTTTTACATGCGCTATTTCCAGGAGCCGGGCGTGGCCGAGAAGGAGTTTGCCGATGCGGACATGGCCGCCGCACTCAAGCGTATCTACTACATGGGAAGTGGCGAAGGCGTCGCCGCGCGCTCCGGCAGGCATGTGCCGCGTGATTCAACGATGCTCGCGAGCATGGACGATCCGCCGGCGGCCCCCCTCAGCTTTATGTCGGACCAGGAACTCGATGCCTATGCCTCAGCGTTCAAAGCCGGCGGCATGCAGGGACCGTTGAACTGGTATCGTAACTTCGACCGCAACGCAGCGGACGCAAAAGCCTACGGCGACAACATCATCCGCCAGCCTTCAGGCTTTCTGGCCGGCGACCGCGAACTGGTTCTGGCCATGCTGCCCGGCCAGCTCGAGAACATGCGTGCGCTCACGGCCGATCTCCGTGTCGAGAAGATCATCCCCGGCACTGGGCACTGGATACAGCAGGAGAGTCCGGACGAGACAAACGCCGCGCTGACAGGCTTCCTCGACAGCAACAGGGATCGTCTGTGAGCGTCATTTCGCCGTTCCGGCCGCCCTACTCTCCCGATGACGCGGCGCTTGCCCGCGGTTTCCTGGCGAACGCCGCACTTGCCCCAGAGCGCGAAGCACGTGTGGACGAGGAGGCGCGGCGGCTCATCGGCGCCATTCGCACGAGTGCTGCCGGCATAGGCGGCATCGAGGCGCTTTTGCGTGAATATGCCTTGTCCACGCCTGAAGGTCTGGCGCTCATGGTGCTCGCCGAAGGGCTGCTGCGCGTGCCTGACGATGCGACTGCGGACCGGCTCATCGAAGACAAGCTAGGGCAGGGCGGGTTCGCCGACGGCGGGCGCCAGGGTGAGACGCTGCTGGTGAACGCCTCTGCCTGGGCCTTGGGATTCTCAGCGAGGCTGATAGGGCCTTCGGACACGCCGGAGGGCATCCTGCGCGGCGTCGTGCGCCGGCTTGGCTTGCCAACCGTGCGCGGCGCGCTGCGTCAGGCGATGCGCGTGATGGGCAATCATTTCGTGCTTGGCCAAACGATCGACGAAGCACTCGGCCGCGCCGGATCGCGCGCAGGCAAAGTCTTCCGCTACAGCTTCGACATGCTGGGTGAAGGGGCGCGCACGGCGCACGATGCAGAACGCTACCAGGCCAGTTACGCAGCCGCGATCGAGGCGATCGGCCGCGCGGCAGGAAACCGGCCGCTTCCCGATCGTCCAGGCATCAGCGTCAAACTATCGGCGTTGCATCCGCGCTACGAAGCGGTTTCGCGCGAACGCGTCATGGCGGAACTGGTGCCGCGTGTGCGCGAACTCGCGCGTGCGGCGTGCATACGCGGGCTGAATTTCACCATCGATGCAGAAGAGGCCGACCGGCTCGAGCTGTCTCTCGATGTTCTGGCGGCCGTCGCCGAGGATCGCATGCTGGCGGGATGGGATGGCTTCGGTTTGGCCATCCAGGCTTACGGCAAACGCGCCCTCGCCGTCATCGACTGGGTAGGCGAACTCGCAACGGCGCTCGACCGGCGTTTCATGGTTCGCCTGGTCAAAGGTGCTTACTGGGACACGGAGGTCAAGCGCGCGCAGGAGCGCGGCCTGGATGATTACCCGGTGTTCACACGCAAGCCGATGACCGACCTCAGCTACATGGCCTGTGCGGAGCGCCTGCTTGCGCAGCGCCCGCGTATTTACCCGCAGTTCGCAACACACAACGCGCTGACCGTAGCGTCGGTCATGGAGCGTGCCGGGAACGGGGAGCCGGGCACCGATGGCGGCTACGAGTTTCAACGCCTGCACGGCATGGGCGACGCGCTTTATGCAGCGCTGCTCGAGCGTCATCCCGGTGCCGCTGTGCGGACTTACGCGCCTGTCGGCGTGCACCGTGATCTCCTCGCCTATCTGGTAAGGCGCCTTCTCGAGAATGGGGCAAACTCATCCTTTGTCTCGGTGGCGGCAGACAACGCCGTGCCTGTCGAAAACCTTCTGCGCAGGCCTGCTGAACTTGTCGGGACGCCGGATCAGGCGAGACCGCGCAATCTGCCGCTTCCGGCGGCTCTGTTCGGCGCCAGGCGCAAGAACTCCGCTGGCGTGGAATTCGGGCATGCCGAAGCTCTGAGTGGCCTGCTCAGTGATGTAGAAAAACAGAGTGGTCCAGCAAAGGCCGCACCGATCGTGGACGGCCAGGTGCTGTCGGGCACGTCGCGCCCATGCCTGTCACCGATCGACGGCGTTCGGGTCATCGGCGAAGTCATCGACGCCACCGGCGCGCAGGCCGATAATGCCATGCGTGCAGCACGGCTTGGCTTTCGCGCCTGGGCCGCAACGCCTGTCGAACAACGCGCACAGGCGCTGGAGCGCGCTGCGGAGCAGGTGCAAGCGGCCCGCGGCCGCTTGCTGGCTCTTCTGGCTAACGAAGGTGGCAAAACGCTCGATGACGGGCTCGCGGAACTACGCGAGGCGGTGGATTTCTGCCGCTACTACGCTGCCGAAGCCCGTGATGTGTTCGGCGAAGGCGACAGCCTGCCCGGCCCGACGGGCGAGACAAATACGCTGCGCCGCCGCGGGCGAGGCGTGTTCGTCTGTGTCTCGCCCTGGAACTTTCCTCTCGCCATCTTCGTGGGGCAGATCGCCGCGGCCCTCGCGGCCGGCAATACCGTCGTCGCCAAACCGGCGGAACAGACACCGCTCATCGCAGCCGAGGCCGTAAGGATCCTGCATGCAGCTGGCATTCCGAAGACCGCGCTCCATCTGATCCCCGGCGACGGCACGATCGGCGCGCATCTCATCGGTCACCCGGCAGTCGCCGGCGTGGCTTTTACCGGCTCCACCGCGGCCGCCTGGTCGATCAACCGGGCCCTCGCCGCGAAGCAAGGCCCGATCGTGCCGCTCATCGCCGAGACCGGTGGTATCAACGTCATGATCGTGGACGCAACGGCGCTGCCTGAACAGGTGGTCGATGACGCCGTGACCAGCGCCTTCCGTTCCGCCGGGCAGCGCTGCTCGGCGCTCCGCTTGCTCGCGGTGCAGGAGGATGTCGCCGACCGGGTCATCGCCATGCTGGCTGGTGCAGCCGCGGAACTTCGCATCGGTGACCCACGGGATCCGGCCACCCACGCCGGCCCGGTGATCGACAAGGAAGCCAAGGATCGCCTCGACTCCCACATAGAGGCCATGTCCAGGCAAGCTACCCGGCACTATGCCGGAACCGCGCCGTCTCAAGGCTTCTATGTGGCGCCACATATCTTCGAACTTGCCCAATTGCACGACCTTGCCGAGGAGGTGTTTGGGCCGATCCTGCACGTTATCCGCTACAAGGCATCCGGGCTGGACAGCCTTCTCGACAGCATCGATGCCAGCGGCTACGGCCTGACTCTCGGCATCCACACGCGCATCGATGCGCTTGCCACCAGGATCGCCGCGCGCCTCGCCGTGGGCAACGTCTATGTCAATCGCAACATGATCGGCGCCGTCGTCGGCGTGCAGCCGTTTGGCGGCTCTGGTCTTTCGGGGACCGGGCCCAAGGCGGGCGGTCCCGATTACCTGCGGCGGTTCGGGGTGGAGCAGACGATCAGCATTAATACCGCGGCGGCTGGGGGAGATGCTGCGCTGTTGTCTACTGAGGAGTAGGAAGCAGGATCTTCTTTTTTGAAAAAAAGAAGCAAAAAACTTTTAGACCTTTAGGCTGAGCGTTTCCACACATCTTGGTCCCAAGCCCCAAAAAGGTTTTGGTTCTTTTTTTCAAAAAAGAACGCGCTTTCTACCCCATCCGCAAGATTTCCTTGACGCAGCCGTAATAACCGGAGATCGTTACAAAAACACGGCTGGTGGCGTCCCCGATGCAGCAAACCATCGTCAGTGTCGTCTTTCCCGCAGATCCCGCTGCGCTCGATACTCTGCAAGCGGAGATGGACACCGTTCGTAAGAAGCTTGCGGGCGCCCAGAACGACTTTGCGGTGTTACGGGCCGCACTTCCCACCTTGCACTTCATGTCCGTCGTACTGTTCGCCCCAACCGCGGGTGTGCCGGCCGGCGATCCGCCGGCTACGCCGCAGTTCATTCTGGAGGCGAACTTCGATGGCGCCCCCGGGCCATTCTGGGCAGCGTTGCAGGCAGTGATTGGCGAGGATCTGCGCAGTTTGATCCGGCTCTGCGCGCCGCCGCTTGGCGCCTCCGATACCTTGTTCCAGGCTATCACTGCAGGGGGCGCGCGGACGCCGGTGGCGCCTTTGCTCGAGCGGCAAAGCGTGTTTCCCGAGGCGAGCCATATCGGCGCCCGGGCTCTGAGCCAGATCAGGATCCAGGAGCACAACAGGCTCTTTGCCGCAGCCGAAGCGCAATTGCCGCCGCCCGCAGAGGTGCTCTCGCAAGGGGCGGTGGGTATCCACGGTTGGCTACGCGCGCAATTGCTGCCGAGCTTCGCCTGGTTAGCCGAACCCTATGAGGCGACCATCACGGTGGCGGAGAAAAACAGAGATCTCTGGCTGCTGCTGGGATTTGCCGCGCTGTCGGTCCTGTGCGCGATTTTGCCTTGGATCGTTCTGGGTAAAATCATCCACCCTGCCGATGCGGCAGCCATCGCTTTCCTGGTCGGTGCTGGCTGTATGCTGGCCCTGAAAGACGTCGGCGCGCTGCTCACTCTGGCAGGCAAGCCAGAGATGCATAATCTCTGGGTTATCATTGCTGTTACGCTGCTGATTGCGGCGGGATGGCTTCCTTCGCACGTTGCGCGCACGGGGTTCGCGGCCTGGGTCATCTTGTGCGTCGCCGGTCTCATCGCGGGCTTGCTGATCCTGCTGGCAGCGTTGCGGAACCGCGAACGCGCGGATCCAGCGCCTGCCGACTCGGTGCCTGATCCTGCGGCAGTGCGTGCGCTTCAGGCGTGGGAGGACTGCCACTTGGCAGGTTCCGACCACATGGCGAGCCTGGTGACCATCAAGCCCGGCCGCTTCAGGATCTTTCTCGTCCGCTTCGGCATGACCGCATTGGCTCGCGTGGTGCGGGTGACTGCGACGGACGGTTATCTCGGAAGCATGCGCACCATCCATTTCGCTCATTGGGCCATCGTGGATCATGGAAGGCGGCTATTGTTCTTCAGTAATTTCGACGGCAGTTGGGAAAGCTACCTCGATGATTTCGTCGAGAAGGCCCACGCCGGCCTGACACTCGCGTGGGGAAACTGCCTGGGGTTTCCGCCGCCGCGCTATCTGACGCTCGACGGCGCCACGAAGGGACGAAAGTTCAAGGCGTGGGCACGTTGTTCCATGACGCCGAGCAGCTTCTGGTACGCCGCCTATCCCGATCTGACGGTCAACCAGATCATCCGGCAGGCGGCCGTGGCGAAAGGCTTGTGCTCACCAAGCTTGTCGGCCGCGGAAGCTAAAGCCTGGGCAAAGGAACTCTGATATGGCAGCGGTCGATGTCGGGAGCTGGCGTCTGGCTTCGCCGCACGCAGAGGCGGCACAGGGATTGATCGTCAGTCCTTTCGCGCACCTCCCTGAAGCGATTTGTCTGCTGCTTGATATCAGCGCGAAGCCGGGTTCGGCCTGGCTCCACGCCCTTCTCACAGGAGGTGCGGCACTGGCCGTGACGGCCGCCACGGGCAAGGTCACGGATGAGAGCGGCGCCGATACAGGATGCGCTTCCATCGCGTTCACGGCGACAGGGCTGCAGCAACTCGGACTCAATCCCGATGTGCTCAAGACATTTGGAACACCATTTCTCGAAGGCATGCACGAGCCTCATCGCCGGCGCAGGCTGGGAGACGCGTATCTCGATCCACCGGAACGCAAGCGCCGGCCGCTTTGGGGCGGCAACACGCCACTTCCAGCCGACACTGCGCCGGACGTCGACGCCGTTACCTGCGACCGGACCGTCCACGCCGCCATTATTCTCTATCACAAGGACGCGGGGTCGCTCGCGGCCTACGCAAGCCCCATTCGCGAGCAGCTTTCCGCTTCAGGCATCTCGATCGTTCACGAACTCGATTTGTCGCTGCGCTTCGATGACAGCAACCCGCCTGTCGCGAGGGAGCATTTCGGATTCGCCGATGGTATTTCGCAACCCGTTCCCTGGGGTGCCGACATCATCACCAAAGCCGGGGCGCCATATCCCAAGGACCCGGTGCACGGTATTGCGGCAGGTGATCTGATCATCGGCCTTCCCGACGCCTACGGCGACCTCGCACCTGGACCGACGCTGCCGATCGCCGGCGATGGTGATGGTCGCACGCTTGGGTTGGACGGCAGCTACCTGATCATGCGCGAACTCAGCCAGGACGTGGAGGCCTTCTGGGCATCGATGCAGACGGCGGCAGCAAAGATCGGAGCGCCGAGTGCAGACTGGATTGCCGAGCGGGTGATCGGGCGAACGAAGGACGGCGTGATCCTTGCCGCAGATCCGCCGCCGCCCACCAGCGACGGTCCCGGCAACGATTTCCTCTTCTTCGACAACGATGCGGATGGACTTCAATGCCCTTACGGATCGCACGTCCGGCGCGCCAACCCGCGTGACGGACTGGCGCCGACCGCTGGCGAAAAGCAGACATTGCTGACTGCCGCTAACAATCATCGCATCCTGCGGCGTGGACGCAAATATGCCGCCTACGCGCTACCAGATGCACCCGCCTTGCCTGGCCTGCTCTTCATGTGCCTCAACACCGACATCAAGCGCCAGTTCGAGTTCGTGCAGCAAACCTGGATGCTGAACTCGAGCTTCGCCGCTCTCATAGGCGAACAGGATCCGCTTCTTGGCCCCGCCGGACCTTTTACCATCCCTGCAGAACCACTTCGGCTCAGGCCACAAATAGACACTTTCGTGCGGCTGATCGGCGGCGAATACTTCTTTCTTCCCAGCATTCCCGCGCTGAACTATCTCGCGGCACTTTCCTCAAGCGGCGAAGCCGGTCCATGAGCGACACCGACATTCTCCGGCCGGTTGACAGAGGGCTGTCAGGCAAGCTCCAGGCATTCTTCTTCGCGAACCAGGCAGCGATCTTCCGCTTCCTCCGCGCCGCATGGCCGATCCCGAAGGCCGGCGGCGTCGCGGCAGTCACGCGCTATGACGACGTCATTGAGGTGTTTCTCAACGACGCCGCCTTCAGCGTTCCCTACGCCGATAATCTGAACCTTATCATGGACGGCGCCCACTTCTTCCTCGGCGTGGGTGACACGCCGGAATACCGCCAAGACGTCGCCGCCATGCGCGCCGTTGTGCTGGCGTCCGACCTGCCACAGCTCACCGCCGCTGCACTGAGCCAAGCCGACGCCATCCTCGATGCGTCAGGCGGCCGTGTGGAAGTCGTCGATTTCACCAGGCAGGTGACCTTCGGCGTTCTCTGCCCCTACTTCGGCATCACGCCGCCATCAAACGGCGACTTGCGTGTCTGGGCGACGCGCCTCTTCGAGTTCCAATTCACCTACAGCGGCAAGAGCGACCCAGGCGTGAAAGACCCGCTCTATCTAGAGGCAGCACGCATGGCGCCGCTGTTGCGCGCCCACGTCGACAAACTCATCGCTGCTGCGCGTGGCGGCAACGGCACCGATGACGTTCTGCACCGCTGCCTGGCGCGCCAAGCCGCGGGCGAGGAAGCCTATACAGACACGAAAATACGCAGTGCCCTCATCGGCTTTCTCGTCGGCGGACTGCCGCAACCGCCCATGGTTCTACCGTTCGCACTCGAACAACTGCTCCAGCGCGATAAGCCTTTCGCGCAGGCGACCCAAGCGGCCTTCGCGCAAGACACGGATGCAGTAGGCCGCTACATGTTCGAGGCGCTACGCTTCGATCCGCTCGCGCCACTCCTACAGCGAAAGACAGTCAAGGACGCGGTCGTGGCAGCAGGAACGCACCGGGTGGCGCGCATCCCCGCCGGATCGACCGTCGGCGTTTCGTTCGCGTCCGCGATGCGCGATCCCAGGCGCGTTGCCAATCCCGAAACCTTCAATCCCAACCGGCCGTCATGCGAATACATGCATTTCGGCTACGGGCTACACCGGTGCTTTGGCGAATACATCAATCGGGCCGTCTTGCCGGCCATGATGCAGCGGCTGCTCGCCAGACGCGTTCGCCGGGCGCCGGGGGCTGAGGGGCGTTTGGTGAAGCGCCGGATTTTGGCGAATACGTTGTGGGTGGAGTTTTAGAAGAAAGGACTTCTTTTGTGAAAAAAAGAAGCAAAAAACTTTTGGTCCCTTGGGCCGAGCGTTCCCACAATCTCGGTCCCAAGTCGCAAAAGTTTTTTGGTTCTTTTTTTCAAAAAAGAACTGCTTCCTTCCCTTAGTGCGGCACGATCCCAGGCACTAGGTACTGCTGCACAAGCACAAGCAGTCCCAGCAAGAACGTCAAGAACACACTATGCTTGAAGGTGCGTGCGAACACGCGGCCTTCCTGGCCCTTGAGGTCGGTGACGGCCACGCCGGTGGCGATGTTCTGCGGCGAGATCATTTTACCCATCACACCGCCTGACGAGTTGGTGGCGGCGAACAGCACCGGGTTGAGGTTGAGCTGATGGGCGGCGACCACTTGCAGATTGCCGAACAGCGCATTGCCCGAGGTATCCGACCCCGAGAGCATGACGGCGACCCAGCCGAGGAAGGCGGAAGCGATCGGGAACAACGGCCCGAGGGAGGCAGCGCCCTGCCCGAGTGTGTAGGTCATGCCTGAATAGTTCATCAAATAGGCGACGCCGATGATCAGGGCGACGGTGATGACGGCCAGCCACACCTGGCGCGCAGTACGGCCGACGCAGGTGATGAAGGCGGCTGGGCCGCAGCCGAGGAGCAGGGCGGTGAGGATACAGGCGAGCAGGATGGCGGTGCCGGTAGCAAGCGGCTGGAAAGACCAGATCAGGGCGTAAGGCTTGTTGTAGAGGGTGATGAAGACCTTCTGGTCGAGCCCTGGCCAATGCACGTCGGTCGCAAAGTTCGTCGGCACTTTGAAGTGCGTCCAAATGATGACGACCACGGAGACGATCAGCCAGGGCAGCCAGCCTTGCCATACCGAGAAGCGGCGTGTGTGCGTGCGGGCACCTTCGGTCACGGCGGCGGAGACGGCGTATTCGGCATTGGGCGCCGGCTTCCAGACGCGCAGGAACAGGATGGTGATAATGAGCGAGCCAAGCGAAGCGAACACGTCGGTCAGCTGGTAATCGCCGAAATTCGCCGTGCCGAACTGGAAGAGCGCAAAGCTGCCGCCCGCGACGAGAAGCAGGGGCCACATCGCGGCGACCGACCGGCGGCCGCCGTAGATGAACATCACATAGAACGGCAGAAGCAGTGCGAACAGCGGCAGCTGCCGGCCGATCATGGCGCCGAGTGTCGCAGCCGGAAGACCGGTGACCTTGGCAAGCACAGTGACCGGAACGCCAAGAGCGCCGAAAGCAACCGGCGCGGTGTTGAAAATCAGCGTGAAGGTGAGGGCTTCGATCGCCGGCCAACCGGTGAGGATAAGCAGCGACGAGGTGATCGCGATCGGCGTTCCGAAGCCGGAGATGCCTTCCAACAGCGCGCCGAAGCAGAAACCGATGACGATCAGCACCACGCGCCTGTCGGCCGGGAGATGCTGGATCACCCAGTCGCGGAAGGCGTCGAAACGGCCCGTCGTAACGGCGATGTTATAGAGCAGCAGGGCGGAGAAGACGATCCACATGACCGGCCAACACGCGAACACCATGCCCGCAGCCGCGGCGTTCAGGGCCATGGGCAAGGGGAACTGCCAGAGGCCGACGGCAATCAAAAGGGCCACGATCAGGCCGGCCAGCGACGCCTGCCAGGCCGGCCGCTGAAGCAAGCCTAGCATGATCAGCACGGTCACGACGGGTAGCGAGGCTACGACGAATGACAGCCCAAGGCTGTTGCCGACAGGCGTAAGTAATTGATGGAACACGTTATCCCCCGGGCAACCCGCGATCTCTTCGTCGCGCGGCCCGATGCGAGCACGCAAGCACAAGTTTCGCAAGCAGCCTTGTGGCTACCGGCTTGCCAAAGAATAAGCGCCAGTGCAGACGCGACGGCAAAACCGAGGAACGCCCGCCATGCTCATCGTGCATCATTTGCAGAATTCCCGAAGCCAGCGGGTGCTGTGGCTGCTCGAGGAGCTCGGCGTTACCTATGAGGTGAAACGCTATGAGCGGGATCCGAAGACCATGCTGGCGCCGGCCTCGTTGCGCGCCGTTCACCCGCTCGGCAAGTCGCCGGTCATCACCGACGATGGCAAGACCATCGCGGAAACCGGCGCCATCGTGGAATACATCCTCGGCCGCTACGGCAATGGGCGCCTGATACCGCCGGCCGACACCGACGAGCGGCTGCGCTACACCTACTGGCTGCATTTCGCGGAAGGGTCGGCCATGCCGCCGCTCGTCATGACGCTGCTTTTCAACGAAATGCCGAAGCGCTCGCCCTTCTTCATCAGGCCCATTGCCAAGGCGATCGGAGACGCCGTGAAGAAAAGCTACCTCGGGCCCATGATCGCCTCGCAATTGGCTCTCATGGAGAAGGAGGTCGCCCGCGGCGGCTGGTTCGCCGGCGACGCGTTTACCGCGGCCGACGTCATGATGAGCTTTCCTGCTGAAGCCGCCTCGGCGCGGGCAGGGCTCGATGCCAGTTATCCTGCGCTGAAGGCCTGGTTGGCAAAGGTCCAGGCCCGTCCTGCTTATAAGGCCGCGCTGATTAAGGGTGGGCCTTATGCCTACGCGAGCACGTAGGCAGGAAGAAAAGTAAGCATGTTCTTTTTTGAAAAAAAGAACCAAAAAACTTTTGCAACTTTTGGCCGGGCGTGAGGCAGTGCCGGGCCCAAACGGATAGAAGTTTTTTGCTTCTTTTTTTCAAAAAAGAAGTCCCTTCTTACTTCGCTTTCTGCCTAATCAGCGCCCGCAACTGCGCCAGCGCATCGTTGAGGTCTCCCGCAGGCAAACCCTCAATCGGGCTCACCTCCAGCGCGCGCCGTGCCGGGTTCGCAGCCACCGCGGCCGGCGCCAGGTCCTGCACGAAGCGCAGGCGTTCCACGAGCCGCTTGCCCGACGTGGTGTTGATCCGTTCGATGAGGACGTTCGACAAATGGGTCAGCTCCATCGCCATGGGGCCGGAGCAGGCGATGGTGAGCTGGGTGCCGGAAAGCCGGCGCGGGGCTGTCTCGGCAGCGAGGCGCGGGCCCACGATGTTCGCCCACTCCGACATCAGGGTCGCGGCGGCCGGCGACCGGCGCTTATAGGCGGTGCGGGTAACGCCCGGCAGCAGCTGCGAGAGGGCCCTCGCCTGGTAAGCGCGTATCGATTCGGCGGGTTTGGCCGAGTTGTCACCGCCCGCGTTCTTCGTCACACCTGCCTCCCGATGACGCCCGATGTATTTCCCGATGCCGGCGACCTGCTCGCCTGGTACGACCGCCACCGGCGCACCATGCCATGGCGCGCCCGTCCCGGCGAGGCGGCGGACCCCTACCGGGTCTGGCTGAGCGAAATCATGCTTCAGCAAACCACCGTCGCGGCTGTTATCCCCTACTACGAGCGTTTTTTGCGGCTATTCCCGACCGTGCAGGCGCTAGCCGAAGCCGGTGACGAGGCTGTGATGTCCGCCTGGGCCGGCCTCGGCTATTATGCACGGGCACGCAACCTGCACGCGTGCGCAAAGGCCGTCGTAAGCCTGGGCGGCGTTTTCCCCTCCACGGTCGATAGGCTGCGGGGACTGCCAGGGATAGGCGCCTACACGGCAAACGCAGTGGCCGCCATCGCCTTCGGTGTCCCAGTGGTTCCGGTGGATGGGAACGTGGAACGCGTGACCTCGCGGCTGTTCGGCATCGAGGCGCCTTTGCCGGCGAGCAAGCCGGCGATCGCCGCGGCAGCCGCACGCCTGGGCGATGCACCGGCTGCCCAGGCCAGGCCATCGGACTTCGCGCAGGCGTTGTTCGACCTCGGCGCCACAATCTGCACGCGCACGCCGGCTTGCGTGCTCTGCCCGTGGAGTGCGCCCTGCGTCGCCCGGCGCGCCGGCAACGCGGCCGAACTGCCGCGCAAGACCGCCAAGAAGGCCCGGCCGGTAAGGCATGGCGCCCATTTCTGGCTCATGGATGGGCAAGGGCAGGTGCTGCTACGCCGCCGGCCACCAACGGGCCTCTTGGGCGGCATGACGGAGCTTCCAGGCACAGCTTGGCGCGAACTGCCCTGGACTGCGGCCGAAGCGCACGCGCACGCTCCTGCCGAAGGCGAGTGGCGGCATGCAGGCTCCGTACTGCACGTGTTCACCCACTTCGAACTGCGGCTCGACGTCTATGCCGCACGCGCCGAAGCGATCGACGCCGATGGTTTTCTCCGCCATGCCGATGCGCTCTCGGATGAAGCGCTACCCTCGGTCATGCGAAAATGCGTGGCCGTGGCACAGCTTCCGGCGGCTGCATGCTGATCTACCTCTATGTCGCGCTAGGCGGTGCGCTCGGCAGCATGGCCCGATTCTGGACGGCCGGGTTCATCGCGCGACTGACCGGGCCGGCATTTCCTTGGGGCACCATCCTCATCAACATCGTAGGCTCCTTCGTCATCGGCTGGTTCGCAGGATTGTCGCTGTCCCGGACAGGACCTTCGCCGGACATGCGGGCTTTCGTGATGGCCGGATTATGTGGCGGCTTCACGACCTTCTCCGCCTTCAGCCTGCAAACGTTAGAACTTCTGCGTGAAGGGCGCGTCGCCGCTGCGTCTGCGAACGTTGGCCTGTCGGTGCTGATTTGCGTCGCAGCCAGCGGCGCCGGTTTGGCGTTCGGCCGCCACTAAAAAGGCCGCAACAAAAATAAGGAGGAGATGCTCATGTCATCGGGTGACTGGACAATCGATCAGGGTTTTTCGAGCTACACACAGGAAGAGCACCAAACCTGGCTGACACTCTACGAGCGCCAGGCGGCCCTGTTGCCCGGCCGCGCCTGCGACGCCTTCCTCAACGGCCTCGACGCGCTGGATCTGCACGGCACAGGTATCCCCAACTTCCTCGAACTCTCCGAAAAACTTCGCGCCATGACAGGCTGGCAAGTGGTCGCCGTGCCAGGCCTCGTGCCAGACGACGTGTTCTTCACCCACCTCGCCAACCGCCGCTTTCCCGCCGGCCACTTCATCAGAACCCCGCAGCAGCTCGACTATCTGCAGGAGCCGGACATATTCCACGACGTCTTCGGCCACGTTCCCATGCTGACCGATCCGGTCTTTGCAGACTACATGCAAGCCTACGGCGAAGGCGGCCTGCGCGCGCTCGGCATAGGCAAGCTCGCGAACCTGGCGCGGCTCTACTGGTACACCGTCGAATTCGGGCTGCTCGGTACGCCGCAAGGATTGCGCATCTACGGCGCCGGCATCGTGTCATCGAAAACCGAAACCGTCTTCGCGCTCGATGACCCCTCGCCCAATCGGCTCGGCTTCGATCTGTTACGCGTCATGCGCACGCCTTATCGTATTGACGATTTCCAGCAAGTGTATTTCGTGGTGCCTGCGCTGCAGACATTGCTCGATACGACCACGCACACCGATTTCGCGCCGATCTACGCGGCGCTCGATGAGGCGGCGGATTTTGGAATCGCAGATGTCGCGGGGGAGGACCGGGTTTTTAATCGGGGAACTCAGGATTATGCAGGAAGCAAGTAGTTCTTTTTTGTAAAAAAGAACCAAAAAACTTTTGCGACTTTGGGCTCGGCCTTTCCTCGATCACGTCGCTCAGTGGCGAAAGTTTTTGCTTCCTTTCTAAGCCTCTGCCACCACCAACGAACGCCGCCCAAGCGACAGCACCAGCAACGATGCGCACAGGCACAGAAGCCCCGCCGCGAGCAGCGCTGGCAGATACGTCGCAAAACCGGTGCGAGCCGCGCCGGCGCCGAAAGCTGCCGCGGCGGCGCCGAGTTGATGGCCTGCGAAGATCCAGCCGAAGGTGACGTTGGCGCGTTCGCGGCCGAAGCGGTCGGTCGCCAGGCGAACTGTCGGTGGAACGGTGGCTACCCAGTCCAGGCCATAGAACACAGCAAACAGCGAGAGGCCGTAGAACGAGAAGTTGGTGAAGGGGAGAGCAAGAAGCGACAATCCGCGCAGGCCATAATACCAGAAGAGCAGCCAGCGGTTGTCGTAGCGGTCCGAGAGCCAGCCGGAGAGGACGGTGCCCATGAAATCGAAAACGCCGATGGCGGCGAGCACGCCCGCGGCGCCGACGGGTGGAACGCCGTAGTCGCCGCAGAGAGTGATCCAGTGGGTTTGTATCAGGCCGTTCGTGCTGAAGCCGCAGACGAAGAAGGTGGCGAACAATATCCAGAAGGTCCGGCTGTCCGCTGCTTCACGCAGCGCTTGCATAGGCGTCAGCAGAAGGGTTTTAAGCCCGTGGTCCTGGGGCGGGGTCACTGTGAGTGCCTGGTCGCCGTAGGCAGGCAAGCCGATGTCGGCGGGCCGGTCACGCATGAGGAGCAGGATCGCCGACATGGCTGATAGCAGCATGAAGATTACGAACAGCAGGGCTGTGCGCCAGCCATAGCGGGCGGTGAGCGTTGCGAGCAGCGGCAGGAAAACAAGTTGTCCTGTCGCGGTGCTGGCGGTGAGCATGCCCACCACGAGGCCGCGGCGTTTGGTGAACCAGCGGGTGGCGACCGTCGCGCCCAGGACCATGGCCGTCATGCCGGTCCCCAAGCCCATCACGACACCCCACAGGAGAGCGAGTTCCCACACGCGCGTCATCGCAAAGGAGCCGAGCAGGCCTGTGGCGATGAACAGCAATGCCGCGCTGACGATGCGTCTGACACCGAAGCGGTTCATGAGCGCGGCGGCGAATGGGCCCATCAATCCAAAAAGGACGAGGCGGATGGCCAAAGCTGCGGAAATGTCCGCGTTGGTCCAGCCGAACTCCCGCTGCAGTGGACCGATCATCACGCCAGGCGCGCCGACCGCGCCGGCGGTTGCCAGCATGGTGAGAAAAGTCGCGGCGGCGACAACCCAGCCATAATGAATGTCGTGGCGGGCAAGCAGCGCGGCAAGGCGGGACGACATGCGAGAGGCCTCGTTACAGATCGTGGAGGAGCGTTTTCAATTGAGCCGACCGTGCGGCGCCAAGCCGGGCTTCGATCCGCCGTTGGGCTTCGTCCCAAAGCGGAGCGCCATCTTTCATGACAGCGCATCCCGCTGCGGTCAGCGTGATCGTGGCCTCGCGTTGGTCGCTTCCTGCCGCTGATGCGACGAGGCCCATTCGTTCCAACACCTTCACATTCCTGCCCACAGTGGAACGATCCAGCTCCGCGCTTTGCGCAAGTTCAGTAAGCGACAAGGGAGCCGCGCGGTCGATACGGCGTAGCAGTGCGAACTGCGCGATGTTGATGCCGACAGGCGCCATCGCCTCGTCGTAGATGGCGGTGAGCTTCCGGGTAGCGGCGCGGAGGGCGGTGCAGTAGCAGGCTGTTTCCATAGTGCGGGTATATGCCCGCATTGACATGCCGTGGCAAGGTTCTTCTTTGGAGTTCAACGTAGCGCGTGCCCATCACGAGACGCTTTCACTTACCCTGAAAGTTCAGTAACTTGTTCCCCAACAAAAGGGGTTATCATGCGCGAAGCGAGCTCGGCGGAGGTCCAGAAGAATTTTCCAACTTATCGGCTGATTGCGGAAGGAACCTCCGGTGATGGTGAGGCGGTGACTGTCCTGCACTATAATAAGCCCTCGGTCGTCATTGTATCGGCCGCGGAGTACGCTCGCCTAAAACGCCGGGACAAGCAGGTTCTTTTGACGGAGGATGTTCCTGAGTGGCTAGTTGAGCGGATAGCCGGAACTGAAATGGACGCGAAATTTGCCCATCTTGATGATCAAGCCTGATTGCCGCTTCCCGAACTTACTGTCGGCCTCGTTGTGCGTTACGAGTATCTGTGGGCACGCCGTGCGCCGGTAGCCTCCACGGGAGACAAGGATCATCCGTGCTGCGTCATCGCGACTTTCCGTCGGACGGGAAGCAGCGAGGATTTTGTCGTCTACCTACCGATTTCACACACACCGCCGTCAGGCGAAGAGGAAGGCGTCGAGTTGTCGCCAGGCGCTAAAGCCGCGGCCGGGCTTGATGGCAGGAGGCAATGGGTTCTCGTCTCCGAGTGCAACGTGGACGCGTGGCCCTTAGACGTGAGGCAGGTGCCGAACCAGCCAGGAAGATACCATTACGGCCATCTTCCCCCAAAAACCTTCGCTGCGATCCGGGACAGAGTCTCTGACTTATTTCGAGAAAAGCGGGTCAAGCAGGTCGGCAAGAATCCAAACCCATAAGCCGGGTCAAGCCTCGAGCTCAGACCAATTTCGCAAAAGTTTTTTGGTTCTTTTTTTCAAAAAAGAACTGCTTGCTCCTACCCATTCTCTAAGGAGCGTCAGGATCCACAAACGTAAACAGAGAGGCGTCAAACTGCCCGCCAGGCCGCACATTGGTAAGGCGGATGGTCGTCTGCTGCCCCTGCGCGTCAACGACCGTCCAGCCCGTCAGGGTGATCGGCGCGGCCTCGAGATAGAGGGTCAGGCTGCCGTCACCAGGCGTCTTGGTGCGCACAAGTGTCAGCACAAGCTGGCCTGGCGGGCGCTGGAAGTCGGTGAGGGTGACGTCGCCGCTAAGCGTGATCTGGTCGGCAAGCAGCAGGCCAAGCGGCGTTTGGGCGAGCGGGATGTTGGTCGTCTGGCCGAGCTTCGAGTCATGGAAGATGACCGACCCGTGCCCCGCAACGAGCAGGAGCGGGCTAGGCGGATCGTATTGGAAGCGCATGCGCCCGGGGCGTTGAAGCCAGACGGTGCCTTGCTCGGTCTTGCCGTCGGGCGCGGTTTGCAGGAAGCGCGCCTTGATGGTGCGTATGCCGTTCAGATAGGCCGCAACCTGGTTCACCAAAGCCTGTTGCTGGTCGGTCAGAACGGCGCCGTGCACTTGCGCATGGGCGGGGGCGGCCGCGGCAAACGCGAGGGCGGCGGCCAGGAAGATGCGCTTCAAGGCACGCCCTTGCTGGTCGAATATTCGAAATGCAGCGCTTCGCCCGGGCGGGCGATCGGGTGGATGGCGTGGGCTGCCATGGCGGCCTCCGAAAAGCCTTGCAGGATCAATTTCAGCTTGCCGGCATAGGTAGCGACGTCGCCGATGGCGAAGATGCCCGGCACCGACGTTTCGCACGTGGCGGGCGTGACCTGCACATGGTGGTGCTCGAGGGCGACACCCCAGCTTGCGATCGGCCCCAAATCCATGGAGAGGCCGAAGAATGGGAGAAGCCGGTCGGCCGGCAGGTGCCGGGTGCGGCCATCGAGGTCGGCGACTTCCACGGCCTCCAGGTTTCCGCCTGCGCCGTGAAGCGCGTGCAGCTGGTAAGGAATGACCATCTCGATCTCGCCCCGTGCGGCAGCGGCATCCAGCTGCGCGGCGGTTTCCGGCGCCGCCCGGAATTTCTCGCGCCGATGCACGACCGAGACTGTCGCGATGTCCTTCAGCGCCAGCGCCCAATCCACCGCGCTATCGCCGCCGCCTGCGATAACGACCCGCTTGCCGCGGAAATCCTCGCGCCGCTTCACATAATATTGGACGGCGCCGGAGGCTTCGAAGGCCTCGAGATTATCCATCGGCGGGCGGTTCGGACCGAAGGCACCGGCGCCTGCTGCGATCACCACGGCGCGCGCCCGCACGATGTCGCCTCGGTCGGTACGCAGGATAAAGGCGCCGCTCTCGCCTTCCAGCGCGTCCACGCGCCGGCCCAGCAAGCGCGGGGTGTCGAACGGTTCAATCTGGCGTTCGAGGCCTGCGATGAGGGCGCCGGCTTCGATGGCGGGGTGGGCGGGGATGTCGTAGATCGGTTTCTCAGGGTACAATGCGGTGCACTGGCCGCCGACTTCGGAGAGCGCGTCTATCAGCACGCTTTGCAGCTTGAGCATGCCGCATTCGAACACGGCGAACAGGCCGGCCGGGCCTGCGCCTACGATGGCCACATCGGTTTCAATGTCGGGAACTGGCATGCGGGCGGGTCTAGCATCGTGCGGCTAGCCCTGCCACTGGAGCCCGTGACCTGTCGCTTCAACCTGCCCGACCATGAGTCGACGGCGCGCCTGGGTGCCGCTTTGGCGCCCCTGCTTCGGCCAGGCGATGCCGTGCTGCTGGAAGGGCCACTCGGCGCGGGGAAATCGACCCTGGTCCGTGCGCTGCTGCGCTCGGTGGCTCAGGACTCATCGCTCGAAGTCCCCAGCCCCAGCTTCACCCTGGTCCAGACCTACCGTCTCCGCGGTGCGGTGTTTCATCACCTCGACCTGTGGCGTTTGAACGGACCCGGCGCGCTCGAGGAGCTCGGGTGGCATGAACTGGTGTCGGACGTCGTGCTGGTCGAATGGCCGGATCGGCTGGGCGCGCTGGCGCCCGCGGGCGCGCTTCACATCGGCCTGTCTTTCGTTGGTGATGGCAGGCAGGCCGTGCTGTCCGGCTGGCCGGATCGCCATATCCAGCTCGCACTGCCAGGAGGGATCGCCACGCCATGATCGTCGAAAACGCGATACTGCTGGCGGCCGGCCTGGGCACGCGCATGCGTCCGCTGACCGAAACGACGCCGAAGCCCCTGCTCACACTCGGCGGCAGGAGCATGCTGGACCATGCCCTGGACCGCCTCGCCGCGCAGGGCATCTCCAACGTCGTGGTGAATGCGCACTGGCACGCGGAGCAGGTGGCGGCGCACCTGGCGCAGCGTCCGGCGCCGCCGGTGACCAGGGTGCGGCATGAATCGGCGCTGCTCGATACCGGCGGCGCCGTCGCGTCCGCGCTGGCGGAAGGGAGCCTCGGCGATGGCCCGTTCTTCGTCGTCAACGGCGACACGGTTTGGGTAGACGGGCCAGTGCCGGCCTTGCGCCGTGTGTCGGCGGCGCTGCGCGACGGCATCGATGCGGTCATCCTGGTGCACCGGACGTTCCAGGTGATGTCCGACATGGGGCCAGGAGACTTCTTCCTGGATCCCTGGGGACGCCCCAGGCGCCGGCGCGAACGCGAAATCGCGCCTTATATATTTGCCGGGGTGACACTCGCGCGGCCGGCGCTTTTCGCAGGCGCGTCGGAGGCGTCGTTTTCCATGAACCAGGTGTGGGACCGCGCCATAGCCGCCGGCCGCCTGGGCGCCGTGGTGCATGACGGGCTGTGGTTCCACTTCACCCGGCCGGAGGACCTGGCGGAGGCGGAGCACGCGCTGACCGCCCAGCTCACCGGCGCCACGACATGATGAACCTCGCCACCATCCCGCTGGGCGTGCCGTTCCTCGAGGCGCTCGCGGCCTGGTGGCTGCGTGAATCAGGCGACGATCCCCTCGCGGTCGCGGACGCGCTGTTCCTGCTGCCCACGAGGCGTGCGGCGCGCGGCCTGGCGGAGGCGTTCCTGATCTGCAGCGACGGGCGGCCGCTGCTGCTCCCGCGTATCGTGCCTTTCGGCGGCTTCGACGAGGCGCCCCTGGCCATGGAGGGCGCGCTGTCCATCCCGCCGGCGGTGGCGCCGGCCGAGCGCCTCGCGTCGCTCACCCGGCTGATCCTCGCCATGAACGGCGCCGATGGCGCGCCGCGCGAGGCCGACCGCGCCTGGAGCCTGGCGGTCGAGCTTGCGGCGCTGCTGGACGAGGCTGCCCGGGCAGGCATCGATCTGGCCGCGAAACTGCCCGACGCGGCCGGCAAGGACTGGGCCGAGCACTGGAACGTCACGCTGAAATTCCTGGAGATCGTCACCAGCGCCTGGCCCGCCATTCTGCAAGCCGAAGGCAAGTCGGATGTCGCCGCAAGGCAGATCGAACTTCTCGAGAAGCAGACCGCAGCGTGGCAGCGTTCGCCGCCAGGCGGCCGGGTCATCGCCGCGGGAACCACCGGCGCCATCCCGGCGGTGGCGGCAATGCTACGCGTCGTGGCGCGCATGCCGAACGGCCTTGTCGTGCTTCCCGGGCTCGACCTCGCCCTCGACGAGGCGAGCTGGGACGCGCTGGACGAGAGCCACCCCCAAGGCAGCCTGCGCAGCCTGATCACCAAGCTCGGTGCGACCCGCGGCGACGCCATCGAATTGGCGCCCCTGCCGCCGCGCTCTCCGCCCGCACGGACCGAAGCCCTGCGGCTGGCCCTGCTTCCCGCCGCCTCGCTGCATCGCTGGCAAGGCGCCACGCCCGATCTCGCAGGCGTCGAGCGGTTGGAGCCGGCCGACGCGCAGGAGGAGGCACAGGCCATCGCCCTGCTCCTGCGCGAAGCCATCGAAACACCAGGTGCGCGTGCCGCCCTGGTCACGCCCGACCGCCAACTCGCGCAGCGTGTCGGCGCGGAGCTTTGGCGCTTCGGTATCGTCGCAGACGACAGCGCGGGCGAGCGCCTGGCCGAGACGCCGCCAGCGGTGTTCCTGCGGCTGATGGCACAGGCAGTCGTCGAGGACCTGCGGCCCGTGCCGCTTCTGGCGCTGCTCAAGCATCCGTTCGCCGCAGCAGGAATGGCGCCCGCCGAGTGCCGCCAGGCCGCGCGCGCGCTCGAACGCGCATGCTTGCGCGGCCCACGCCCCGGCCCGGGCGTCGAAGGCCTGAGGCACCGCAAAGGCGACGCGAAGTTCCTCGACCGGGTCGCCGCCTGCCTCCGTCCACTGCTCGAAATCGCCACACGACAGACCGCCGAGGCGGACGCGATGATCGACGCGCTGATCGAAGCCGCGGAAGCGCTTGCCGCCTCCGACGACCAGGAAGGCGCGGCGCGGCTATGGGCCGGCGAAGACGGATCGGCGCTGGCCACGCATCTCGCCAGCCTGACGGAAGCCTTCGCGAGCCTGCCCCCGCAGCGGCCGCAGATCCTGCCGGGGCTGCTCGAAGCAGCGCTCGGTGAAGCCGCCGTGCGGTCGCGCCGCGCCCTGCATGGCCGGGACGGCGCGCTTCACCCGCGCGTCTTCATCTGGGGCCTGCTCGAAGCGCGCCTGCAATCGGCCGACCTGATCGTTCTCGGCGGCCTCACCGAAGGCGTCTGGCCGCAAGCAACCGACCCGGGGCCATGGCTCAGCCGCGCCATGCGGAAAACCGTCGAACTGCCCAGCCCCGAGGAGCAGGTCGGCCTCGCAGCGCATGATTTCATCAGCGCATCCTGCAGCGCCCCGCGCGTGGTGCTCTCGGCCCCTCGCCGGCGAGGCGACGCACCCTGCGTACCCTCGCGCTGGCTCGTGCGGCTGGACGCCCTGCTCGAAGGCACCGGCAAAACCCTGCCCATAAATCCGGCTGTGCGCTGGTCCCAGGCGATGGACCGCCCCGCAGGCGCACCTGTTCCCGTCCGGCCGCCGGCGCCATGCCCGCCCCTCACGAGACGCCCACGGCGCCTCAGCGTCACCGAAATCGAAACCTGGCTGCGCGACCCCTACGCCATCTACGCGCGCCACGTCCTCGGCCTGCGCGCCCTCGACCCGATCGAACAATCCGCCGACGCCGCCGACTACGGCCGCATCGTGCACGAGGGCATGAGACGCTTCCTCGACCGCTTTAAAACCGCCTGGCCCGCCGACGCCCACGCGCAACTCACCACCGCCATGGACGAGGCGCTCCACACAGCCGGCATGCGGCCAGCCCTCGCCGCCTGGTGGCGCCCACGCCTGCACCGCATCGCCACCTGGGTCGCCGAGGCCGAAGCCGAACGCCGCTCCCGTGGCCCCCTCGCCCTCATACGCCCCGAAGTCAAAGGAAGCTGGACTTTCGAAACCGCCACCGGACCCTTCACCCTGCACGGCCGGGCAGACCGCATCGAACGTCGGCACGACTCCACCATCGCCATCCTCGACTACAAGACAGGCACCCCGCCCTCCACCGCCGACGTACGCGACGGCCGCGCTCCGCAACTCCCCCTCGAAGCCGAAATGGCCGCCCAAGGCGCCTTCGGTCCCGACCTCACCGGCCAGGTCGCGGAACTCACCTACTGGCACATCTCCGGCGGCCACGACGCCGGACGGGCAGCCCCGCTGTTCCGCGGCAACGACGTCGAAACAGCCGCCGCCGTCGAACGCGCCGCAGAAGGCCTGCGGACCCTCGTCACCGAATTCGACGACCCGGTGCGCGCCTATCTCTCGCAGCCTTCGCCCGGAGCGGCGCCCCGGTTCTCGGATTATGCGCAGTTGGCTCGGGTCGCGGAGTGGGCTGCTGCCGAGGAGTAAGAAAGCGTCTTCTTTTTTGAAAAAAAGAAGCAAAAAACTTTTGCGAATTGGCAACGGGCTGGGGGAGACGCTGTGCTTTTACTTCCGCGGCGGGAGCGCTAGAAGGCGGTTATGGCTGCGAAAACCAAAGTGTTAACCGACGGGCAACGAGCTTACGAAGAGCGCCGCGCCAAGCGCGCCGGCATGTCGCTTGAGCGCTGGATGGCCGAGAAAGACAAGCAGGCCCGCGAAGAGGAACGCGCCGCCCGCAAGGCTGCGCCGAAACCGGCAAAGCCGCCCGGCTTCTTCTCGCGCCTGCTCGACAAAGCGCACAAGCCGCTCTCCTGACGCCACCGCTCGTCGTCCATGCCGACTGGAGCAAGGACGCCGCCAAGCGCTGGATGACCCTCATCCGCCACCACGACGGTGGCTGGCACGCAGGCGCGCCCGAACCGGTCGGCCCTCCCGAAACCCTGCTGCACCGATTGCACGACATAGCGGATGGGGGCGCCGTCGCGTTCGGCATCGATTGCCCCATCGGCCTGCCCCGCGCCTATGCGAGCCGCCACACCGCCGGCGGCAACTTCCCCGCATTTCTCAAATCTCTAGCGCGCGACGCCCCCTTCCTCGATGTGGCCGACCATCTCGGCGACATTTCAGCAGCGCGGCCGTTCTATCCCATGCGCGGCGTCGCAGGCATGACCCGGCTGTCCCATGCGCTTGCCTTGGGGCTAGGCAGTGCCGATGACCTCTGCCGTGCATGCGATCGCGCAACGAACGAACGCCCAGCCGGCGCGCCGGTGTTCTGGACGCTCGGCGCCAACCAATCCGGCAAGGCCGCCATCGCCGCCTGGCGCGACGTGATCATTCCCGGCCTTTTGCAAGAACCAAGCCTGCGCCTATGGCCCTTCGAAGGCGGCTTCCTGGAACTGCTCGCCCCGGGCGTTGTGGTGATGGCCGAGACATACCCGGCGGAAGCCATGCAACAGCTTGGTTTGCGGCGAGCAGGGAGCAAGCGCCGGCAATCCGACCGTATCGCCTACGCGCCGTTCCTGCGAGAAGCGCTGAGTAACCTTCGTGTAGAGATCGAAGCCTCTTTGGAAGCGTCGCTGACGCAAGGCTTCGGCGCGGAAGCGGCCGGAGAAGACAAAATGGACTGTCTCCTAGGCGCGCTCTGCGTCCTCAGCGTAGTTGCCGGAACAAGACCCGACACAGTCCCCAAAGATCCCTGGGTGCAAAATTGGGAAGGCTGGGTGCTAGCCCAAGCCCTCCCCTAAGCATGCAAAAGTTTTTTGCTTCTTTTTTTTCAAAAAAGAAGTCCTTGCCTACTTCCCTTCCCGAACCTCAACAGTCAACCCGCGATCGAAACCATTAAACAGAGTGCGCAAGCAGGCCCCATAAGCTCCCAGTTGCCCCACCTCGATCCAATCCCCTTCCTGCGCATCTGCCGGCAGCAGGAACGGTCCCGCCATGCGGTCGGCGCTGTCGCAGGTCGGGCCGAAGAAGCCGACTTCCTCGACGGGCGCGCTGCTGTTGCGCAGCAGGCGTGTCGGATAGCGGAAGCCCGGCAGCCCGGCGTCCGACAGGCTGCCGTAGACGCCGTCGTTGATGAACAGCATGTCGCCGCGGCGGCCTTGCACCTGCACGACGAGCGACATGCCGGCGGCAACCAGCGCACGTCCCGGTTCGGCCCAGAGCGCAAGGCCTGGCATGCCGAGGGCCTCGGTGGCGGCTTCGATTTCGGCCATGAACGCGCCGAGCGGAGGCGGTGCCGCGTCCGGGTAAGCGACCGGGAATCCGCCGCCCACGTCGAGCACTTCCACCGGCACGCCAGCCTGCCTGATGATGGTGCCAGCAAGCGTGATGGCGCGGCGCCACGCGAGCGGATCCATGCATTGCGAGCCGACGTGGAACGACACGCCGAGCTTGGCCGTGTGTGCGCGGGCGGCGCGTAGCAGCGCGGCCGCTTCCTCCGGCTCTGCGCCGAACTTGCCGGAGAGGTCGTAGCGCGCGGGGCCCGCGGGCAGAGCGATGCGCACCACCAGGCCGAGGTCGGCGGCGTTGCCTGTCTCCTGCAGGATCTTCGAAAGTTCGGCGGCGCTGTCGAGCACGAAGTCGCGCACGCCATGCACGCTGTAGGATTCGGCGATGGCGGGGCGCGCCTTCACCGGGTGCATGAAATGGATGTCGGCCGTGGGGAAGAGGCGGCGCACGAGGGCGACTTCGGGGAGCGACGCGCAGTCGAAATGGCGCACCCCGCCATCCCACAGCGCGCGCAGCACGGCCGGGTCCGGATTGCATTTCACGGCGTAGAGCACGTCGCCCGGAAAAGCCGCGATGAAGGTCTCGGCCGTCGCGGACAGGGTCGCCGGCCGGATGCAGTGCATCGGCTCGGTCGGGCGCATGGCGCCGACGAGATCGTCAACGGTGGGCAGGGAGGTAGCGACGCGCGGGCGGAGCTTGCTCATGGCGGTATCCTGGCAACAGCATCCAGGCCTTGCAGCCTGGGTGGAAACACGGGCGAGGGGCGGAGTGCTCTGTGCTTAAGGCCGGGGATTGCCCGGCCTAAAGACTGGATCGCCGTGCTGTTGCCGGAGTGCTGAACGCAGTGCCGAAAGCGGCGCCGAAGCGCTGGAATGCCTGAAACATGGCCGTATCCCTCAAAGCGACCCGGCCCACCTGGCCGGTTCCACCACAAAGGACGCGTTTGCGTCGTAGCTGTGCCCCGCCGTCAGACAGCAGGGGGCTCGCGGCTCGTTCGTTTTGGCGTCGGCCGACCCGTGGTGGATCGGCGGACGCGGGATATAGGGGTATGCCTGGCCCGAGAGTACTCTGATCTCGGATGCCTAGCTATGCGCTGACGGTATACCTCGAGGACGCGCCAGATACTCCCAGACGATCGTCGCGGCCGCCAGCGCGGTGATCTCCGCATGGTCATAGGCCGGGGCGACCTCCACCACGTCCATCCCGACGAAGGCGAGGCTCCAGATCCGCCGGAGGATCGCCAGCACCTGCCATGAGGCCAGCCCGCCCATCTCGGGCGTGCCGGTGCCGGGAGCGAAGGCTGGGTCGAGCGCGTCGATGTCGAAGCTGAGGTAGGCTCCGGCCTCGCCCACCGTCTCGCAAATGCGGGCGGCAGTGGCCGCGGCGCCTGCTTCGTGCACCTGCTCTGCCGTCACCACCGTCAGGCCCTGGTCGAGGCCCCAGCGCCAGACCTCGGCCTGCACCGGCGAACGGATCCCAACCTGAATGCTCCGCCTGGGATCGATCAGCCCCTCGCGTATGGCGTGGTAGAACGGTTGGCCATGCCCGAACTTCTGGCCGAAGCTGTCCGGCCAGGTATCCACGTGCGCGTCGAAATGCACGAGTGCCACCGGCCCGCCGCGCCGCTTCGCCAGGGCGCGCAGCAGCGGCAGCGTGATCCCATGCTCTCCGCCCAACGCGATCAGGTGAGGGATGGAAGCGGCCTGAGCCTCGATGAGGCCGAGGCTCGCCTCGATGTCGCCCAGCGCGATAGCGAAATCGCCCACGTCGGCGATCGCGAGGGTAGCCGGATCAACCCAACTACCAGGATGTGCGCCGTCGATGAGCATCCGGCTCGCGTGCCTGATCGCGTGCGGCCCGAAGCGGGCGCCGGAGCGGTTCGTAGTGCCGATATCGAGCGGAATGCCGGCGATCTGCACGGCCGCACCGTCAGCCGACGCAGGCAGGCCCATGAAGCTCGGTGGAGTGGCGAAAGTGGGTGTGCCGGCCATGCGCCTGGCCTCCTCAAGGGACCATGGTGAGAAAGGTGCAGAGCAGCGTGTAGCCGAGTATGGCGAACATGCCGTGTATGGCGACCAGCCCGCTGCTCACCGGTCTATGGCGGAGATGCGCCGTGAGCAAAGTCAGCCCGCCGGCGAGTGCCGCCACCAGCAGTCCCGCAGAGATCTTGCCAAAAGCGCCGGCGCCGAATTTCACCCCGCGGGCCGGACCTTCCAGCGCCAGCAGGAGCACGGCGATGCCTGCAGCCCCGACGATGCCATGCACCATGCCAACGACTGTCAGGCGGCCGGGCGGGCGCTCCAGCAGAAGATATTGGCTGCCCAGCCAAAGGCCGAGAGCGAAAGCCACCCCCAGCACGGCAACCGCTGCGATAAGCACGCCATCTTCTCCCCCCTCGTCTTCCCAGCGAGGCAAGCCTGATCTACGGCGCGGTTCCGCCGCTGTCACCTGCGACCCCAGCCACCTGCAACGCCTGTCGCCTGCAACCGTGGGGCGCCGTATGGCATTGCGCCGTTCCGCGCGCCTCCTTTATGGGTGGGGTTCAAGCAAACTATCGCCGAGGTTCGCCATGCGCATCGTGCCGCCCGCCCTTCTGCTGCTGGCGCTCTCCTCCTGTTCGGCGCTCACCGGCGGCGCGCCCGAAAAAACCTACGTCGTGTTCTTCACCGAGCGGTCCACCGCCATCGACGCCGCTGGCCAGAAAGTCATCGCCGACGCGGCACGCGAGTCGAAGGCCTCGCCCTCGAAGCCGGTGACCGTGCTCGGCTTTACCGACAGCGTCGGCAGCGCCGCCGCGGACCAGACCCTGTCATCGGAGCGCGCGCAGAGCGTCGCCGATGCGCTGGTCGCTGATGGTATCCCAACGTCGACCATCCGACGCGAAGGGCGCGGCCAGACGCATGAGGATCCGGGTGTCGCTAGCCGCCGGGTTGAGATTGCCGTTGGGGATTAGGAGCAAGGAAGGACTTCTTTTTTAAAAAAAAGAAGCAAAAAACTTCTGCGATGTGGGACCGAGATCTCGACGCCGATCACGCTCCAATAAGTAAAAGTTTTTTGCTTCTTTTTTTCAAAAAAGAAGTCCTTCCTTACGCCGCCACCTTCTCCATCAAATGCCGATGCAGCCGAATAGGCCGCAAGACAAACAGCGCCAGAATAACAACAAGAACGTTAGCCATGGCGCAGGCAAGGAACACGCCTGTCCAGCTTCCTGTGCGCGCCACCAGCACATTGGCGAGCGGTACCAGCCACACTGACAATCCCTTGGCGGTATAGAGCAGCCCGGCATTGGCCGAGGCGAATTTGGTGCCGAACAGATCCGTGCAGGTGGAGGGGAACAGCGAGAAGATTTCGCCCCATGTGAAGAACACCAAGGCGGCGGCAACGACGAAAAGCACCGGATTATGGCCGGAGAACGCCAGCAGCCAGTAGCTCGCGGCGCCGAGCGAGAAGGCGAGCGCCATGGTCGACTCGCGGCCGATCCTGTCGGAGACGAAGCCGAAGAACGGCCGCGCCATGCCGTTCATGACATTGTCCACGACGAGCGCGATATTGAGCGCGGTGATCCCCCAGAACAGCGGTGTTCCCGTCAGGCCATAGTCCTTTGCGATCGGCGCGATCTGTGCGGTGACCATCAGGCCGCTGGCCGACACCATGACGAACATGACATAGAGCAGCCAGAAAACCGGCGAGGCGAGCACCTGCTTCGGCGTCGACTGATGCAGCGACTGCTTGACCCGGGCCGGCGGCAGTTCGGTCAGTTCGCCAGGCGCCGGGGCGTGCATGATCGGCGCGAGCAGCAGAAGCAGAAGGCCCTGGCCCAGCCCGAACCAAAGGAAGGTATTCGCGTAGCCGAAGGCATGGATGGCCATGTTGACCGGCACGACGGTCAGGGCGGAGCCGGCGCCGAAGCCCGCCGCGGTGATGCCGACGGCGAGCCCGCGCCGGTCGGGAAACCATTTCATGGCGTTGCCGACGCAGGTTGCGTAAACTGCGCCGGCGCCGACGCCGGCGAGGCCACTGCCGAGATAGAGGGCGGACAGCGATCCGGCGTAGGCGTTGATCGCCCAGCCGAGGCCCACGAGCACGCCGCCGGTGGCAATCATCACCGGGGCGCCGCGTCGCCGGCCGAGATGGTCGGCGACCCAGCCGGCGGCGGGTGTCAGCCAGGTTTCGGTGGCGACGAAGATGGTGAAGGCGAGCTGTATGCCCGGCAGCGCCCAGCCGTGCGCCTGATGCATCGGATTGACGAACAGCGTCCAGGCATATTGGAGGTTGGCAATGAGAATCATGCAGACGACCCCGAGCCACAATTGTGACCATCGATTGCCTTTGAGCGGCGTCGCCTCGGCTTGCATATGTTCCCCCTGTTTTGCGAAAACTTGCGGGTTCCCTACGCCTTGTAAATGGTTCGAGGGCCTCCAAACGGCCCTCTAGTACGAAATGCCTAGTCTGGGACGGAGGAAAACTTGGACCGTTTAATCGAAGGCTACAGGCAGTTCCGGCGCGACGATTGGCCCGCGGACCGGGCCCGTTACGAGGCGCTCGCCACATGGGGGCAGCGGCCGCATACGCTGGTAATTGCGTGCTCGGACAGTCGTGTCGATCCGCAAACGGTATTCGGCGCGGTCCCTGGCGAACTGTTCGTCGTGCGCAACGTGGCCGGGCTGGTGCCGCCCTACACGCCGGACGCCGGCTATCACGGAACGAGTGCCGCGCTGGAATATGGCGTGCGCGTACTCAAGGTGGAGCGTGTGGTGGCGCTGGGGCACGCCCGCTGTGGTGGTGTTCAGGCGATGATCGAGGGTGCGCCGGCGGAAGCGCAGGATTTCGTGGCGCCCTGGGTGGAGATCGCCCGTCCCGCCCTCGCCACAAAGCCGCCGCCCGACGTTCCTGCGGCGGATTATTACGAGGTGGAGGTGGTGCGTCTTTCACTCGCCAATCTGCTGACCTTTCCGTGGATCAACGAGGCGGTCCGCAAAGGCGAATTGTCGCTGCATGGCTTCCGTTTCGACATCCACACAGGCGAGCTGTCGCGGCTCACGCCGGAAGGTTTTTCTCCGGTTTCATGACCGGCTGCACCGGTGCACGCCTGAACTCGGCCCTGAACTCGGCCCTGAACTCGGCAATGAGTTTTTCGTAGGCTGCCGCTGCTGCAAGCGATACAGCCTGCGCGAACTCGAGCTGGACGATCTTGAGAGCGTGCAGCTCCGGGTTCGACAGGCCTTGGAAGATGCTGCTGTCGAGCACAAGCCTTTGCTGATTGACCACATCGCCGCCGCCACCCTGCGTATGCACGCCCGACGGGTTCGGATGGACGAGATCGCCGCCACCACCTTGGGTATGCACGCCCGAGGGCCCTTTGCCCTTGGGCGGCTTGTCACCTTTGTCCCCTTTGTCAGACATCCGCTACGTCTTCTGTGCTGGCGATCGCCGTGCCGCCGCCACCTTGCGTATGAATGCCAGCGGGTTCGACTTTGTCCGCGTTGCTCGCGACGGTCACGCTGCCTGCGTCGGAGGCCGGGGCGTCGTCTGTTTTGATGTCATCGTCCGCCATATCCAATTCCTCATCTTTCCTGATGCAGCCTAGGGCGAGCGCCTGTCCTGCCACGGATGGCCCGCGGCGGCCCAAGCCTCTTCGCCGCCGCGATACCAGAGCACATGGCGAAAACCTTTTGCAACGAGATACAGCACGGCATTGTAACTTCGCCATCCGAGAGGACCATCGCTCATGACGATGATGGGCCTCGATGTCTCGACACCTGCGCCCGCCTGATCAAGCAAATGCCCGATATCGCCAGATGCTCCCGCCGACCAGGCCCAGATCGCTTCCGGAATCACCATCGCTCCTAGCCCGAGATCGAGAACAAGCGGCTTCGGCGTTTGCTGCAGCATGGCGAAGACAGAGGCAGTCTCCACTCGGGCCGAGCCTGGGATCAGCAGCGGTGTCGGATCGAAATCGCCACCCGTGCCTGGAGTGTGCGTCGGAGCGACGGCGAAATCCGCATCTTCCTTGATCGAGACCGGCATTCCGGCATCGGACAGCGCCTTGAGGTAGGCAGTGTAGCCTTGGACCTGTGACAGGGCATGCGTATCGTAAGATGCGAGCTGCGATACCGTCCTGTTTGGATGGCCCCTGCGGTATTCGTCATACTGCCGCGCCGCTTCGTTTGCGTTGCCGGCGAGGCGATAGGCGGCAATGAGATAGATGCGGCGCCATTCCCGCCAGCCGAGTGTCGTCTCCGACTCGCCGCTATTCACCAGGCCGGCACCGGCGCGTTCGAGCCAATCGATCGCGTCGAGCGGGCGGCCCAGCATCAGATACCCCATGCCGATCAGATGTTGGCGTGCTGCGTTCCTGGATCCAACGGGGTCGATCCTCAGGATGTCCTGATAGTCTGCAATCATCTGCTCCATATGGCCCAAGGACCGGGAGCAGCGCGCCAAACCGTTGCGCGCCTCGACATTGTTCGGATCGAGGGAAAGCGCCAGGCGAAAGCTCGGCTGCGCCTGCTCGCAATGCCTGTTGACCCAGGCGAGCATGCCATTGGCGGTGATGGCGAGCGGATTGCGCGGGGCAACCAGCATGGCCTTGCTGACCACGGCCGCGGCGCGGGCGCCGTCACGATCATCGTCGATATCATCGAAATTTCCCATCTTGTTGACGAGAACGATGCCCAGCTCGGCGAGCGCGTCGCCAAACTCCGGCGACAGAGCAACGGCTTTCTCGAGCAACGATTGCGCAGCGGTCAAGTCGGCAAGGGTGTTGCTCTGATCGAGAACCGATCGCGCGCGCAAATAGAGATCCACCGCGTCGGGATTGTTCGGGCGCTCATGGAGCGACCGCGCCGCCTCCACCTGGACAAGCGTAAAATCGAGCGTGCTGGCAATGCGTCGAACGATCTGTTCCTGCACCGAGCCGAGCTTGTCGCGCGTGACATCGAAGCGGTCGCCGCGTACGTGGGCGCCTGTCGCGGCATCGATGAGCTGCGAATTGATGTGGAACGTGTCGCCTTCGATACGCAGGCTGCCTTCGAGAAGGTAGCGCACGTTCAGCGTGCGGCCGATCTCGCTCGCGGCAACGGCGCGGCCTCGATAGGTGTCGGCGCTGCCACGCGCGATGACGGTGCTGCCCGGGATATGGGAAAGATCCGTGGTGAGATCGTCGGTGATCGCATCGGCCAGGTAGTCCTGCTGCGGATCGGCGCTGAGATTCCGGAATGGCAGCACGGCAATGGAGAGCCGCGGTGCGACATGCATCTCGCGCTGCAGAAAGCGTATGCCGACCACCGCGAGCAGGAGGCAGAGCACGGCCGCGGCGCCGAATGGCCATAATCTGCGGCGTGTGGCGACAGGCGCGGCCGGCTCTGTTCTGGCTAGCCTCGGCGCCTGCTCGGCCGCCGGTGCAGGCTCGGCCTCTTCCATGACGGGTGCCACGAAGCGGTAGCCGCGTCCGGGCACAGTCAGGATGAATCTGGCATCCGCCTGCTCGCGTAGCCCACGCCGCAAGGCGGAAATCTGGACGGCGAGGTTGTTGTCCTCGACAGCCAGGCCGGGCCAGACGGCCGCGAAAATCTCGTCCTTGCTGACGATCCGGTCGCGATGCCGGATCAGGAGCAGGAGGATGTCGAAAGCGCGGGAGCTGAGAGGGACGGGGGCGCCGTCCAGGCTCAGCAACCGGCGTTCTGGTTCCAAAAGGAACTGGCCGAAACGGATGAGGCCAGGGGCCAGATCGCGAAGCACCATGAGGAGGATGATCGCTTGTCAGGTTCGCCCCAAGCTACCCGCCCCTGCACGCAATGAAAAGGCGAGGCGCTGCCCTCGCCCCAAAACCTACTGCCCGGCGAGCTTCTCCCCAGGTGCAGCGTCCAGCGCCATGTTGAGCGCGAGCACGTTGACCCGGGGCTCGCCGACGATGCCGAGCAGGCGGCCCTCGGTGTGCCGGGCCAGCACGGCCTGCACCGCATCCGCGCTCATATGGCGGGCCGCGGCCACGCGGGCGACCTGCATCGCCGCGTTCTCGGGAGAGATATGCGGGTCGAGCCCCGAGGCGGAACTCGTCACGGCGTCGCCCGGAACGAGTTTGGAACCGGACTTGGCGACATCCGCCGTCACCCGGTCGATCAGGGTTTTGGAGGTCGGACCCAGGTTCGAGGCGCCCGACTCGCTGGCATCATAAGGCGTGGGCACCTGCTTGCTGCTGTCCTTGGGGTCGGTCCCCATCAGCGCCGAGGGCCGGCCATGGAAATATTTGTCCGCTGAGAAATCCTGGCCGAGCAAGGCGGAGCCGACGATCTTCCCGTCCCGCTGCACCAGGCTGCCGCCAGCCTGGAAAGGAAGGGCGAGCGCCCCAAACGCCGTAAAGGCAAGCGGAAACGCAGCGCCCGTCACGATGGTGAACAACGCAAGCAGCGTAACGACCGGGCGAAGATGACGAAGCATGATCGAAAATCCTATGCGAAGATATGCAGGGTGGTGAGCACGAGGTCGATCGCCTTGATGCCGGCGAACGGCGCCACGATGCCGCCCACGCCATAGATCAGCAGGTTCCGCTGCAGCAGCGCAGAGGCGCCGACCGCGCGGAACTTCACGCCCCGCAAGGCGAGCGGCACGAGGGCCACGATGATCAAGGCGTTGAAGATCACCGCGGAGAGGATGGCGCTCTGCGGCGTGGACAGATGCATGATGTTCAGCGCTCCGAGTTCCGGATAGGTCGCGACGAAGATCGCTGGCAGGATCGCGAAGTATTTCGAGATGTCGTTGGCGATGGAGAAGGTCGTCAGCGAACCACGCGTGATGAGCAATTGCTTGCCGATCTCCACGATTTCGATGAGCTTCGTGGGATCGCTGTCCAGATCCACCATGTTGCCCGCTTCACGCGCAGCCTGCGTGCCTGTCTGCATGGCCACGCCGACGTCCGCTTGGGCCAGCGCCGGCGCGTCGTTGGTGCCGTCGCCGCACATGGCGACCATGCGGCCTTCCGCCTGCGTCTTGCGAATATAGTCGAGCTTGTCCTGTGGCGTCGCCTCGGCAATGAAATCATCCACGCCCGCCTCTGTCGCGATGGCAGCGGCCGTAATGCGGTTGTCCCCTGTCACCATGATGGTGCGTATGCCCATGCGGCGAAGCTCGGCGAACCGTTCGCGTATGCCCGGCTTGACGATGTCCTTCAGCTCGATCACGCCCATCAGCCGGTTGTCGGCGGTCACGGCAAGCGGCGTGCTGCCTGCGCGCGAGACGCGCTCCACCGCCTGCGCGAAGGCCGCTGGCGCCGCGGTGCCGATCTGCTTCAGGATGTTATCGACAGCCCCCTTGCGCCAGCTCCTCCCATCGCTGTCCAGCCCCGAGACGCGTGTGTTGGCAGTGAACGGGATCACGTTGCCGTCCGCAGGCCGATCCAGATTGATGCCGTGCCGATCGCGAACATAGGTGATCACCGATCGTCCTTCAGGCGTCTCGTCGCCCAGGCTCGCCATCGCCGCGGCATGGGCCAGATCGCGCTCCGTCACGCCAGGCGCCGGAAAAAGCCCCGCCGCCATGCGGTTGCCGAACGTGATCGTGCCCGTCTTGTCGAGCAGCAGCGCATCCACGTCGCCGGCCGCCTCGACGGCCCGGCCGCTGGTGGCAACGACATTGAACCGGATCAGCCTGTCCATGCCCGCAATGCCGATGGCAGAGAGCAGCCCGCCGATCGTCGTCGGGATCAAAGTCACCAGCAGCGCCGCAAGAACAGGAATGGCGAGCGGCGTCGACGAATAGTTGGCAAAACCCACCAGCGTGACAACCGCAATCAGAAAGATGATCGTCAGCCCGGCAAGGAGAATGTCGAGCGCGATCTCGTTCGGCGTCTTGCGCCGCTCCGCGCCCTCAACAAGCTTGATCATGCGGTCGATGAAGGTCGAGCCAGGATCGGCGGTGATACGCACGACAAGATAATCCGAGACCACCTGCGTGCCGCCCGTCACCGCAGACCGGTCGCCGCCCGCCTCCCGAATGACCGGCGCCGACTCGCCCGTAATCGCACTCTCATTGACGCTGGCCACTCCTTCGACGATCTCGCCATCCGACGGGATGAGATCGTTGAGTTCCACAAGAACGATATCACCGGCCCGCAAGGTGGACGCCGAAACCGGCTTATAAAGCGCCCGGTCACGCGGATTGGGCAGCAGCTTGGCCGTCGTATCGGTGCGCGTACGGCGAAGGCTCTCCGCACGCGCCCGGCCACGCCCCTCCGCGACAGCTTCGGCAAAAGTCGCGAACAACACGGTAAGCCACAGCCACACGGCAATGGTGATCGGAAACGCAGCCGGCGTGCCGCGCACCAACGCCTCGCCGCCGATAAAGCTGGTGAGCACGGCCACGACTTCCGTGACGAAGATAACCGGATTTCGCATCAGCGAAGCCGGGTTGAGCTTCGCGAAGCTGTCGCCTATGGCGCGTGTGATGATCGTGCTGTCGAAGAGTGCTATGGTGTCGGCCACGGTTTTGGGTCCTGTCCAAAGGGAAGGAAGCAAGTTCTTTTTTGAAAAAAAGAACCAAGAAACTTCTACGAATTGAGGCGGAGCATTCCCACGATCTCGGTCCCCGGTCGCAAAAGTTTTTTGCTTCTTTTTTTCAAAAAAGAAGTGCTTCCTTAATAAGTCTTACCAGCCAGCATCTCGACATGCTCAGCCAAAGGCCCAAGCGCATCGGCCGGCATGAACTGCAATCCGCCCAGAATGATGATCACGCCAATCAGCAATCCCACGAACAGCGGTCCTGTCGTAGGAAACGTGCCTGCACTGGCCGAAAGCTTCGGCTTGGCCGCAAGCGAGCCGGCGATGGCAAGCACCGGGATCATGAAGGCGAAGCGGCCGAAGAGCATCGCCAGGCCAAGGCCGTAGTCGAGCCAGCGCGTATCCGCGGTGAGCCCGGCCATAGCACTGCCATTGTTTTCGCTAGCCGACGTCCAGGCATAGAGCATTTCGGAGAGCCCATGCGGCCCCGCGTTGGCGAGCGAGCTGAGCGCGTTCGGCAAAACGAGCGACATGCCGGCGCCAGCAAGGATAAAGAAGGTGAGGATCAGCACGGCCAGCATGGCAAGCTTGATTTCCTTGGCCTGCACCTTCTTGCCGAGATATTCCGGTGTCCGTCCCACCATGAGGCCCGCGACAAACACCGAAAGCAGCGCGAAGACGATGATGGTGTAAAGCCCCGACCCGACGCCGCCCGGCGTCACTTCACCAAGCTGCATGAGGAACAGCGGGACCAGGCCACCCAGCGGCGTATAGCTGTCCGTAAAGCTATCGACTGCACCCGTGGATGTTCCGGTGGCACTCACGTTGAACATGGCGGAGACGGCGCTGCCGAAGCGCACTTCCTTGCCCTCCATGTTGCCCATCGCGGCACTGACCCCGGCATGTGTCAGCAGCGGATTACTGCCGGACTCCGCAATCGCGCCGCCAACAACGCCCAAGGTCAGCAGGATGGCCATGGCAAGGAACAGTGAACGTCCCTGCGCACGGTCACGCACCATATGGCCAAGCATGACGGCCAGAGAGAACGGGATGAGAAGAAGCAGCCAGTTCTCGAGAAGATTGGTCAGCGCCGTAGGGTTCTCGAAAGGATGAGCGCTGTTGGCGTTGAAGAAGCCGCCGCCGTTCGTGCCGAGTTCCTTGATCGCCTCCTGAAAGGCCACCGGCCCAAGAGCAATCGTCTGTGTCGCGCCCTGCAAGGTCGTCGCACTCGCATATCCCGACAGCGTCTGGGGAACGCCGGAAATCATCAGCAGAACCGTCGCCAGGCACGCCATTGGCAGCATGACATAAAGGCTCACCCTGATGACATCGACATAGAAATTGCCGAGCGTCTTCAAGCCACCGCCGGTAAACGCCCGCACGACGGCCACCGCGGCGGCAATGCCGGTCGCGGCCGAGAGGAACATATGCACCGTCAAGCCGAGCATCTGCGCACCATAAGAAATCTGGCTTTCCGGCGAATACGCCTGCCAGTTCGTATTGGTGACAAAACTCGCGGCCGTGTTGAAAGCCAGCCGCGGCGACATGCCGGCAATAGCCTGCGGGTTCCAGGGAAGCACGCCCTGCAGCCGCAAGATGGCGTAGAGAATGAGAAAGTGCAGCGCGTTCAACAGGATCAGCGCAAATGCATATTCGCGCCACCCCATGCCGCGGTCCGGATCGGTGCCGATGACCCGGCAAACAGCCCGCTCAACCGGACGCAGGAAGGCGATCTCGCCGGTAAACACACCGGACATGTAACGCCCCACCGGAAAGGCGGCAGCAAACACCAGGGCAAGCAGGAGTGCGACCTGCGCCCACGCGACTAAAGTCATTTATGCAGTCCTTATTGGAAAGGCCTAAGCAGCAAGCGCGTTCTTTTTTGAAAAAAAGAACCAAAAAACTTTTGCGACTTGGGGACCGAGATCGTGGAAACGCCCGGCCCAAAGGTCCAAAAGTTTTTTGCTTCTTTTTTTCAAAAAAGAAGACCCTTGCTTCCCGCCTAAAAATCCTCAGGCCGAACCAGCGCCCAAACAAGATAAACAAGCAGCAGGCTCGAAACCGCGCCGCCGATCGCCAGGTCGAGCATCAGATGCGCTCGCACAATTCGGCATAGGCGCCCATCGCCAGAATGGTGCCCACTCCCAGGAAAACGCAGATGACATCGGCCATGGTCCGGCGCCTCCTTCGCGCCCGTCGTCAGACGAGCACTAGGGCCGGGCCGCATAAAAAAACCATGTGAGTTTGGAGCGGGCGAAGGGAATCGAACCCTCCTAGCTAGCTTGGAAGGCTAGAGCATTACCACTATGCTACGCCCGCGCCGGGTGAGTGTTATCCCCGTCGGGCGAGAAGGCCAAGGGCTTAAACGGCCAAGCCGTCCCCTACCTTATCTTGTGGCAAAGCAGACTCATCTGGCCTATATCTGGTTGACGCGCACCGTGGGGATGGCAGGATGGATGGCATGACGAATCGTGATTTTGGTGACATCGCCCTCCTAGACGACGCCGTGCAGATGCGCGGCCGCCACCAGGTCCGGGTGGACCGCTCCCGCGACGCCCTGCTGACCGATTTCGGCCGCGCCACGCTGGACGACCGCTACCTCCTCCCCGGCGAAGGCTATCAGGACCTCTTCGCCCGCGTCGCCAGCTTCTACGGCGACGACGCCGCCCACGCCCAGCGCCTCTACGACTACATCAGCCGCCTCTGGCTGATGCCGGCCACCCCCGTCCTCTCCAACGGCGGCACCGAACGCGGCCTGCCCATCTCCTGCTTCCTCAACGAAGCCTCCGACAGCCTGGACGGCATCGTCGGCCTCTGGAACGAGAACGTATGGCTCGCCTCCAAGGGCGGCGGCATCGGCAGCTACTGGGGCAATTTGCGCTCCATCGGCGAAAAAGTCGGCCAGAACGGCAAAACCTCCGGCGTCATCCCCTTCATTCGCGTCATGGATTCGCTGACCCTGGCCATCAGCCAGGGCTCCCTCCGCCGCGGCTCGGCCGCCGTCTATCTCCCTGTCTGCCACCCGGAGATCGAGGAATTCATCGAAATCCGCCGCCCCACCGGCGGCGACCCGAACCGCAAGGCGCCCAACCTCCACCACGGCATCCTCGTGCCCGACGACTTCATGCGCGCCGTCGAAGCCGACGAATCCTGGGCCCTCCGCTCGCCCAAGGACAACAGCATCGTCCGCCAGATCTCCGCGCGCTCGCTGTGGATACGCATCCTCATCGCCCGGGTCGAAACCGGCGAGCCCTACCTCGTCTTCTCCGACCACGTGAACAACGCCCGCCCGGAGCAGCAGAAGCTCGCAGGCCTGGAAGTCAAAACCTCCAACCTCTGCAGCGAAATCACCCTCCCCACCGGCCTCGACCAGTACGGCAAGCAGCGCACCGCCGTCTGCTGCCTCTCCTCGGTCAACCTGGAAACCTGGCTCGAGTGGAAAGACCACCCGCTCTTCATCGAGGACACCATGCGTTTCCTCGACAACGTCCTCCAGGACTTCATCGACCGCGCGCCCGAAGGCATGGAGCGTGCGAAATACGCGGCCATGCGCGAGCGCTCGGTCGGCCTCGGCGTCATGGGCTTCCACTCCTTCCTGCAATCGCAGAACGTGCCTTTCGAAGGCGTGATCGCGAAAGTCTGGAACAAGCGCATGTTCAAGCAGATCCGCGAACAGGCAGACGCCGCCTCGCGCCTCCTCGCCGAAGAGCGCGGCCCCTGCCCGGACGCCGCGGACTACGGCATCATGGAACGCTTCTCCAACAAGATGGCCATCGCCCCCACCGCGTCCATCTCCATCATCGCCGGCAACGCCAGCCCCGGCATCGAACCGATCGCCGCCAACGTCTTCCTGCAGAAAACCCTCTCGGGAAGTTTCACCGTCCGCAACAGGCATCTTCAAAAACTGCTCGAAGCCAAAGGCTACGACAACGAAGACGTCTGGTCCTCCATCACCCTCAGCCAGGGCAGCGTGCAACACCTCGAGTTCCTCACCGACCAGGAACGCGCCGTCTACAAAACCGCCTTCGAACTGGACCAGCGCTGGATCATCGAACACGCCGCCGACCGCACGCCCTTCATTTGCCAAAGCCAGTCGGTCAACGTCTTCCTCCCCGCCAACGTCCACAAGCGCGACCTGCACCAGATCCACATGCTCGCCTGGAAGCGCGGCGTGAAATCCCTCTACTACTGCCGCTCCCTCTCCATCCAACGCGCCGACACAGTCAGCGACATGCCCAAAACCTCCCTCATGTCCATCGTCGCCAACGACGTCGCACCCCTCCCCATCGCCGCCGCCCCAGCCTCGACCAATTACGAAGAATGCCTGGCCTGCCAATAAAGTAGCACTAAAGGCCCCAGACCCCCGATACTTCTCCCTCCCCCTTCATGGGGGAGGGCCGGGGTGGGGGCCGCCCCAACCACCCAGACCACCCGTCACGGCGAAAAGCCAATTCACAGCCAGGCCAATCGCTGACCCTTCCCGCTGACATGAGCGGGGCCGGGCCCATCTCCACCACCATGTCCGAACTCCTCGTCTGGTTTGATGGCGACTGCCCCCTGTGCCAGCGGGAAATCGCGCTGATGCGTCGGCTGGACCGTCGCCGCGCCATCCAGTTCACCGACGTCTCCCGCACCGGCGCCGCAGACTGCCCGATCGACAGGGCGACTCTGTTGGCACGCTTCCATGCGAGGGAAGACGGCCGCGTGCTCTCTGGGGCAGCCGCATTCGCCGCCATGTGGCGCGCAATCCCACTGCTGCGGCCGTTCGGGCTCATGGCGCGCAATCGCCTGGCGCTGGCAGTGCTCGAGCAGGCCTACGTCGCCTTTTTGCGTATCCGGCCCCGACTGCAGCGCTGGGCGCGAAAGCTGGCGTGACCGCATTCGTGCCCACCCGGGCAGAAGGCCTGCGTCGGCTGGCGGACTTCCTGCCAGCGGCCGGGCGCCAATACGCGGAAAGCCGGAACACCGATGGCGGCCCCGAGTCGCGCGGCAACGTATCTTTGCTGTCGCCTTATCTCCGCTACCGCTTGCTGACGGAGGAGGAGGTCATTGCCGCGGCGCTCGCGCACCACGGTTCGGACGCGGCCGCCAAGTTCGTCCAGGAGGTGGCCTGGCGCACCTACTGGAAAGGCTGGCTCGAACTGCGCCCCGCCCTCTGGCGCCGCTTCCTGGCCGAGCGGGACGCCACGCGGGGAAGCGGCCTCATGCGTGCCGTCGCGCAGGCAGAGGCGGGAACGACGGGCATCGAGGGGTTCGACGATTGGGCGCGCGAGCTGGTCCAGCACGGCTACCTGCACAATCATGCGCGAATGTGGTTCGCCTCCATCTGGATCTTTACCCTGCGCCTCCCCTGGGCGCTCGGCGCGGATTTCTTCCTTCGCCATCTGCTGGATGCGGACCCGGCGTCCAACACGCTGTCGTGGCGCTGGGTGGCGGGATTGCAGACGCCTGGAAAAACCTACCTGGCGACAACAGACAACATCGCCCGCTACACCGCGGGCCGCTACCGGCCACAGGGCCTCGCAACCCGTGCCGAAGCCCTGACCGAGTCGCCCCTGCCCACGCCGCGCATCCTGCCGCCACTGCCCGACGCCAGCGGCAAGCCGTCGCTGCTGTTGATCACGCCCGAAGACCTCTGCCCCGAAAGAATGTGGCTCGGCACCGACATCCGCGCTGGGCTGGCGGTGCAAGGCGTGCCGGGCTGGCCTTGGGGCAAGGCGGCTGAAATGTTCGTCACGAGCGCAGTGGCGGATGCCGCCGCCCGCGTCGAAGCAGCGCTCGGCTGCCCCGTAGCCATAACCGGCAAGCTGGACGTCGGCGCGGTAATCGAGTCCGCGCGCGCTGCAGGAGCGCAAGCCGTGGTGACAGCCTACGCCCCCATCGGCCCAGTCGCGGAAGCGCTCGACTCGCTCGGCGAGTCGCTGGAAACGGCCGGGCTCACGTTAGTACGCGTGCGGCGGCCATGGGACGACCGGCTTTGGCCCTTCGCCACCAAAGGCTTTTTCGCATTCAGGGAGCATCTGCCAGCCCAAATCACCTAGCGCGCCAGGCCGGGTAGGCAAGCGGTAGGTAAGGCCAAGGGCTCTGCCCCTGGACCCCGCTGGGGCCTGGAGGCCCCAGACCCCCACCACTTCTCCCTCCCCCTTTATGGGGGAGGGCCGGGGTGGGGGCCGCCCCACCAACCTAAATCACTCGTCATGGCGAGGAGCCGCTTGGCGACGAAGCAATCCAGAGCGCTGCGCCAGATACAGTGCGGATACCTGCGGCTACGTGTGCCCGATGCATGGCATAGGCCCACGTGCACGTGTCTGGATCGACGATATTTCGCAGGAACCTTGCAGTGCTCTCTGAGGCAAAACCCTCGCCTTCGGCAGCTTTGCGCCAATGCCAGACGTCCAGTTGTCTCCACACACTTCCCGGAAGCGGACGTTGCCAGCACATCGCTTGGTGACCGAGAAGGGTGAAGACCGGCCTGGCCGCTAGAGAGCGGCGCTGCCACACAGCAGAAATTCACGTTACGAGAAGATCGGCCGAGACCGGCCGTTCGTTTATCGATGTGATTCCGGTTCAGCGGCGGTCATTGTGACTAAGCGTTGGTATCGCTCGTTCACGTCGGATCATCGTTATCCACAAAAAGGAATGAAAATTCACGCTTAAGCTTGGCGCTTTGTTCATGGTCGGGGAAGCGCTCTACCGCTGCTGTCCAAACCTCCGCCGCCGTCGCCAGATCACCGCTGTTCCAGTGGGCGCCGCCGAGGTCGAATATCGCCAGCGCGTAGCCTGGATCGAGGGCGATCGCCCTCTCATAGGCGTCGATCGCCTGCGGCCAGCGGCTAAGGCTGGCATAGGCCGAAGCGACCTGAAACCAGCTCATGGCGTCGGGCTGGTAAACCCGAGCCTGCTCTAGCAATAACGGCAGGCTTTCTTCGTATTGGCCCAGGAAACTGAGCGCGGTTCCCAGGCAGTAGCCATAGTGCGCGCCCTCCAAGTCATAGGCCTTGCGAAAGCAGCGTTCCGCCTCCACCCAGTCCCCTTCATTCTGGGCCCAATGCCCCAGCCGATCCCACGGTAGTGCGGCGTCTTCGGCGTCGACGTAGACGATGTGGCGATCAAATTCATCCCGGAACTCGCTGTAGCTCTTTCCGAGGTCCTCCCCTTGTCCGCGCAAATAGAAGGTTGTCATGAGAAGCTCCCGCCGCGCGGCGGAGTGCTCGGGATGCGCCTTGACATAGCGCTGCCAGAAGGGAGCCGCCTGCCGAGCGTTTTCCACGGTCGCGCGCCCGAAACTGGCGACCAGCCGGGCACACCAGGGCCAGATCCAGCCAAACCTGTCGGCCTCGGTCAGGAGGCCATTGATCTCTCGAAACGCCGCGCGGCCCTCACCGAGGTTGAAGAGGACATTGGCTCGCCAGCCGATCACCGCCGAGGTCCGACCCTGCTTTCGCTCCGAAAACACGACCCGGTCGAGATGCTCCAGGGCGTCGTTATAACGGCCTACTCGGACGTAGTAGTTGCCCAGCGCGTTGTGGGCCTCAGCGAGGTCGGCGTCCAAACGTAGCGCCTCGCGATAGTGGTTGATCGCTTCCTCTCGCTCACCGAGCAGCTCGTAACTTGATCCAAGGTTCTTGTGGACCTGGGCTGCAAGTTGGCGGGCGCCGTTGAGAGCGCGATCCGCGAGCGCCGCCTCGTAAGCGCGCTTGGCCTCTTGCTCGTCGCGGAGCGCGTGGAAGGCGTTTCCGATAGTGTAGTGCACGGCGCCGACTTGGTAGCGACTGCCGTCGAGCCTAGCCCGGAAGAAATTGATAGCCGCCTCGATCCGCTGTGGGTGGCGGCTCATTCGATCCATGCCGAGGTTTATCTCGGCCATGTAGCAAACGCCCATGTCGTCGCTGTCGGCGCCCAGAATGGCGGCGAATTGGTCGAACCTGGCGCTGATCGCGTCGTCCGCATCGTCGCTATACAGCTGCTGCAGCAGTTGGCACGCGAGGGCGGGATCCTCAGGGACGTGAATATCCGGTGGGGAGCCCAGAATCTGTTTGGATAGCTCCGCCGGGCCTAAGCCAGCTTGTTCTATCCGTTGGTCGCGTGATGACCTCGCCCCAGAGCGGGCGAGGTTCGCGAGCTGGCCAAGGCGTTCGACAGTCAGTTCTTCGACGAAAGAAACCGTCAGCGACTGCTGTTCGGTCCAGGTTGTCCCACCGTGCTCGTATTGACGAAGAACGCTTGTAGCCGGGCAGATCCGGAGAGAGCCCGTCGGCGCATGATAGCCGGCGTAGAAGCTGTAGGGCTGCATAAGCAGGTAGTTGAGGTTGGTACGGCGCACCTCAACGCTAAGTGAACCGTCGGCATTCAACGGGCGCTCAGTCCCTTTGAGCTGGACGTGGACCCGGACGTTGGTGGCCTGCCCATCGGCCATTACCTCGATCTGGCAGTCAGTCCCGTAGTCCTTGCGATCTGAAACCTGGAGAATGAAAGCGCCACTCTCGGTAAGTCGCTTCTGGAAGGCGGCGACCGCCTTGTCCTCTATTTCGTGACTGCGGTCACGACGCGGCAATTCATCAAAATGGCTCATAGCACCCAATTGATGCAGGCAGCGGGTCGCTTTCACTCCTCTGGGCCATTCTCGCTTGCGCCCGTTACCGAGTGGCCCGAACGAATTTCAACTGCGGCGCCATTACCACCTTGGTCTGGCGGCTGAGGTCCTGTTGCGTCCACTGCGCCGCGGCCATGTAGTGCTTGAACGTGCTAGTGAAGTCCGCGTCGTCGAAGAAGCCGACCAAATCCCATTCGTCTAGTTGTGAAAATGGGACCGCGAAGACGTACATGTAGCAGCCCAACCGGAACTCGCCGACGATATGTGGGAGGCGCGGGTGCGGCTGCCTTCGTGTAAAAACGGTCAGCTGACCGGACGGATTTGGAGGCAGGAAAACCGTCGCGGTCGCGACCTTTGGGAGGCGGCTGTCTGCATATGCACCATTCCTGACCCAATCAACTGTATCCTTGAGGAACGGCAGCTGATCCTCTGCGATGACAGATATTACCATCTTCACCAGGGCCCGATAGACGGCCGAGGGGGTGAGCGACGCCCCCTTACCCAAGCCTACCGTAAACGTTTCGGCTTGGTCGACGGCTACGGACCGCGCTTCGATGTTTACCTTGCTTCCGTCGTGAGCCAGGGTGCCCTCGCCGAAGCGAAGCTTAGGCCTGCCTTCGTTCTTGCCCCTTCCTTGTGTACCAAGAAATACCCGCTGGATATCGAGCATCGCAATGAGCGATGGTTCGGTGTGTTGGCCAAAATACTCGTTGCAGTCATCGCACTCTTCAGCAGTTTTCAGGTGGTCATTGCCGAGCGCGGTGGGAATTACGTGTGCGGCCTTCTTGAAGGTGGCGCCCGTCTCGGATGTCCGATCGCAAAACCGGCATTTGCGCGGGGTTCGATCGGCGCCGATTAGCGTCCGACGATCCGTGCGCGGCGATGACATGTCGTACATCGCGAGCAGCGGGCCAAAAAGCTCGTCGCCAGCGTCGTCCGCCTGTTCGCTGGGATTGTTCAGCCGATGCAGGAAGCGTTCGACTTCCAGTCGGTCTGCAGTCGTGTTCGGCTGGGCCGGCAACAGTAGGAAGTGTTCACCGTCCTGGAGCGAGCCGACAATCTTCTTAAGCTTATTCAGCTGAGGTACAGCCGCGGCATGCTCCAGAATAAGTTTGCTGATTGCGCCTTTTAGCCTGGGCGACGCGAGCTGCACCGCGTCAATGTTAACGTCTGCGCCGTCCACAGTGCCAAAGACAGCGATTATCTCGTGAACGCTTGCCGCGCCGGCTAGGCTGTACCGGAACCGCATCTCCGTACCGCCCGCCTGGGTCAAGATGTAGAGCGATAGCTCACTGAAGACTGTCGGCCCCGCGGGTGTGAAGCGAACTCCGGCCGCCTCTAAGGCACGGCCGATCGCAGTCAGATTGTTTGCGATCGGCGTTCGGGACCCCTTCTCAAACTCGGCGATTGTGGAAACGCCAACCGCCGCCTCCCGGGCGAGATCCCCCTGCGACCACTGCAGAAGCGCCCGCGCAGCCCGTACGTCTTCCGGTCCCAAATCAACCTCCTCACCCATAAACACCACCCTAGTAGATTTTCTTTCACCTTATAGAAATCTCTCTATGAAGCAAGCCCCTAATCGGTCGGGTCGAGGTTTGCGATAGTGACGATAGTGTCCACTTTGCTTGGTCATGCGCCGAAAGCAGCCGTTCCGCTTCCGGCCTAAGAGCTGACCAATTCAGTTCTTGGGAAGGCCGATGTCGGCTGGTTACTCGGGAGCATGAGCATCGCTCTCGATGCAAAGCCGTCGAAGCACAAGGAGCAGGCTTCACCAATATCGTCGATGCTCGACCGTCCATCTTAAACAATTGCCCCGAACGCATTTCGCCGGCAGACTGTCACCACCTCCAAGCACTATAGGTTTGTTGATACGTGCCTGCGTTCTGGTTGACCTACAAACCCCTTGGTCCCTCTTCACCCAGGGGATGGCCAGCTGAAGACATGTCTTTGCTGGTCAAGCGCTTTGAATCCTCACCAGCTGGCGCTTCGCCGCTTTGGCGCATAGCTTCGCATCAAGCTGCAAGAACGGGGGATCGATTTTACCTTTTTAAGCAAGGAGCCGGCCCCAAGGGCATATTCGGCGCAGGGGAGATCATTGAAGATCCTCGCCTGCAAGGAGATCCAACCGATATCGAAGGCGGGGAAGCGTACCGGGCCAGAATAAGGTTCGACCGGCTGGTCGATCCAGCTCGTGCCTTTTTGTTAAGCTTGGAAGATATCAGCGATATACTTCCTAACTCGCTGTTGACAACGCAGGCTAGCGGTATCGGCGTAGCCGAAGATGTTGCCAACAAAATTGATGAGCGCCTTTTACCGTTGCTTCATCCGGCGGTCCCAATCGGCAGCGAGCAGGCGGATGACCCTGGCTTCGATCCTGACAGTATAAAGGACCTACGTGAACGAGCACTCCGAGCAATACGCATTCGGCGCGGTCAACCGGTTTTTCGAGCGATGCTGCTGGAGGCATACGGGCGCCGCTGTGTGATAACGGGTTGCGCCGTCGAGGATGTTCTGGAAGCAGCACACATCACGCCGTATCTTGCCGGTAACACAAACCACACATCGAACGGATTACTGCTTCGCACCGACTTGCACACTCTGTTCGATTGCAAGCTTCTTGCGATTGAACCAAACACGCGCGTGGTTGTCGTTGCACACGCTCTTAGAGCATCCTCTTACGGAAAAATTGCCGGTCGAACGATACGTGCTCCTAACAATCCACTAAATAGTCCGAGCAAGAGAAATTTGGAAAAGCGCTTCGCTCACTTCCAGGCGCTACATGGAAAATTGATCGGAAACGCTTGAGCACAAGCAAGTAGCAAGCAAGCAGGGCGCAATCCTCTTCGCGATTGCACCACAACACTAGCATCGGGGCACGTCAGACTGCCTTAAAGCGGATCGTTCTTCCTAGCTAGAGCCATCGTTGAGGGTGCAATGCCAACTCAAGTCCCATCAACTACCTTGACCCGACGGTGCACGAGCAACGCGATCCAACAAATAAAGATAGCCATTGGAAAACATCAGCAACATCTGACCTTGTTTCAGCATAACAGCGCGCGCACACCCCTTTCCGCCATCATCGAAAACCGGCGTCTCAGTGCGGCCAAACGCATGCGCAATTGCTGTTTTCGGCAAATCCAGCCCACCGATGGTCTGCCCACCCCATAGATCGTGCTGCAAACTATCGTTCGGCAATGGCGACACCGTCGGATGCACAAGACGGCACACGCCATCCGCATCCTGCACCGCATCCTTTCCCCAAGTCACGTTCGTGCCGAGCAACTTATGAAAATCCTGCCCGGGCCCGGCGTCGCTTGCGCCGACCATGCGGCTTACCCTCCATTGCCCCTCGAAATCCGATGGAGAGTAGGCGAGGGCAGGCACCGGCAAGCACGCCAGAGCCAGCGCAGCCGTGACAAACCACTTCATCGCCCAGGTCCCTGCTGCTTGAAGTGAAAGACAAGCCGGAGTTGCATCAATCACACTGTAATCGAGGGCTACGTAACGTAGGGTGCAATCCTCTTTGGGATTGCACCACGACGCCCAGCAAGGTGGGCACGTTATCGAAGCATAACCAACCATAACGATCAAACAGCCGCCGACCTGCCGTCGATCCGCAATCACCATGAGCTGGTCGTGCCAGGAGCCAAACACGGTCTGGGATCTCGGCCGGCATTTTGATAACCAGCATGTCCGGTTGTCCCCGCAAACCCCGTCTGATTGACCAGGAGCCCGCATCCCGCGCGCCCCTTTTCGCGGGCGGACAACAATCATGACGCGCTTAAAAACCTGGGTAGCCACGGCACTGATCGGCCTCGCCGCACCTCATGCCGCCGGAGCGAGTGGTTACACCCTCGCACCGCTCTCCGGCGCCAACACTCTGGGCAGCTTCTATCCCGCTGTCCTGCTCGATACAGGCGTGGCGCTCGGGACATTGATACCGGCCGGAAGCTCCCACTCGACCGGTCTGACCGCGTTCGGCACGACCGCGGTCGAGACGGATTACTGCGCTGCGCTCGGAGAACCGGGGCTGACAGCCGTCACCGCTGCGTCCGCAAACTACATCGCCGGCACCTGCGACGGCGGCATCGATTCATTCGTTCACGACAACAAATCCAATGTCACCACCCAGCTTTGGTTTCATGCAACAACCGGCGTCACGGGCGTGAACGACGCCGGCTTGATCGTCGGTGATTACACGACGGATTTGTGGCCTATCGGCTTCTATTACTTTCTGACGGGTTTTCAGACCGTGAACCCGCATGCTTCAACGGCAACGAGGGTCTCCGGTGTCAGCACGCTGAATACCATCTTCGGCTTTTACATAGACCTCTCTGACGTCGGCATCGGCTTCATGCTGGATCAGTTCGGCCACTACAAATATGTCCAGGCGCCCGGGCAGTTTACGCATTTGACAGGCCTGAACGGTCACAACGCAGCATCCGGCTATTATGTCGACACAGCCGGCGGCAATCACGCTTTTGCATGGAAGGACGGCAAATTCACCTATCCGGCCCTGCCGAATTCTCTCGATTCGGTCACGTCCGGCATCAACAGCAAGGGCGTCATCGCCGGAAACTTCACGGACACGTCAGGCCAGACGCACGGCTACACCTGGTTCCCATTGACCGGCGGCCTCTTCATCTTCGACGCGCCGCCCGGCAGCTTCGGCCTTTCCGTCACGAGCGTGAACAACCAACACGCACAGGTCACAGGCTTCTACAAAACAGGGACCGTTCAAAACCCAACGACAGTTTCGTTCATCGCAACCTGTTCCGGCCGCTGCTTCTAATCCGAGCAAGAACGTATGGTGGGTGAGCGAAGCGACACCCACCATCACGGCCAAACGGCTGCATCGTCCCCCCGTCACCCACAACCCACGAAACATTACGACAAAGCAAAGAAAAACCTTGCCCAAGCCCTTGACTCATGTTCTTCTTCCGTTCCGAACCCGGAGCGGACCAACATGGACGCCACCACCCACCCTAAAGCCTCACAGCCCGCCAACCCCGCGGCCAGCCAGATCGAATTCTGCAACGAACTGATTGCTCAAGGCATGCAGATGGCCCGCGCCGCCGCCGCCCAGGCCATGCGCGAGGCGGAGGAGCAAACCGCCGCCATCCCGCCGGCCCGCCGGCGCACCCGCGACCCGAACCTGGCCTTCATCCGCATCTCCCGCGAAATCCGCCAGCTCGTCACCCTGGCCGCCCGCCTGGCCGCAGCCCCCGAAGCCGCCAAGCCGGCCCCAAAGCCCCGCACCCCAGAACTTAGCGGCAAAGAACGTCGCGCAATCGAGCTCCCGGCCCGCATCATCCACGCAAAATCCAGCGAACCAGCCGAGGACGACGAACGCCGCGCCCCCCTCCTCGCCGCCGCCGGCCTCATCACCGAGAACCACCCCTATCGTGAGGAGGCCCGCGCCAGCTGCACCAGCCTGATCGAGGCCGAGCTCGCCGCCGACAGCCGCCGCAAACGCTGCCCCGCCGACATGCTCATCACCATCGCCGACACCCTCAGCCTGGACATCGACAGCATCGACTTCCCGCCCGCCCTCATGGAGCAGCTCATCCCCCCAGCCTTCCAGCCAGCCGCGAAAACCCGCCAGGCCGCCTGAAGCGCCCTACCGCCCGCTCAACCTCACGGTAACCTCGGCCGACAACCCAGGCCGCCGGCGCAGAATCAGATCGCTCATGGCGTCATGACCAGCAGCGTCGAGGTCGCCGACGCAAGCAGGGTGCCTTTGGCATCGGTCAGCTTCGCCTCGGCAAATGCCGCGCGTCGCCCGATGCTCAGCACCGTGCCGACAGCGCGCACCACCCCGGTCTCCGCCGTTATCGCCTTGTGGTAGGCCACCTTCAATTCGAGCGTGGTGTATTTCTGCCCCGGCGCCAGGCTGGCATGAACCGCGCATCCGCAAGCCGAATCGAGCAGCGAGGCCGCGTAGCCCCCATGTACCATGCCGATCGGGTTATAGGCATGCAGGCCAGGCGTGCCTTCGAACACCGCCCGTCCGCGCTCGATCTCTACCAGGGTGAACTGCAGCGACTTGCCTATCCCAGGCATCCGCCCGGCTTCGATCATCGCACGCAACTGGTCGAGGCCGCTCAGCCCCGCTCCGAGTTCTTCGACAAGGCTCATGCGGTCAGGCTCTCCCATCCAAGGCGGGCGACAGCGCGTGCCAGCGGTTCGGGACCGAGATTGTGGAAGCGCCCAGCCTAAAGGTCCAAAAGTTTTTTGCTTCTTTTTTTCAAAAAAGAAGTGCTTCCCTAATGCGCCTGCCCCGTAAGCTCGCTGATATGCTGAAGCACATTCTTGAGCACATAGGGCTTGGGCAGAAACCGGCTGCCTTCCGGCAATTCGTCCGGATGCGGCATCAGCTTGCCCGATGTCACCACCAGGTGGATCCAGGGCCAGCAGCGGCGGGTTTCGTGGGCCAGGTGAACGCCGCTCATCTCGCCGGGCATGTGGACGTCGGTGAACAGGACATGGACCTCGTCGGCGCGCTCACGCAGCGTGTCTATTGCTGCGGCGGCGTGCTCGGCCTGCACCACGATGAAGCCTGCATCCTCCAAGGCCTCGGTCGCGACGAAGCGGATCAGTTCTTCGTCTTCGACGACGAGAACGACGTGGCTGCCGGAGGAGGCTTCGGCGCGAGGATCAGGGGGTGAGGGTTCCGGCGGCATACCCTAGCAACGCGGCGCTGCAGCAGGGTTCAATGCCCGACCACATCGTGATGGATGGCGGCGCTGCCGGGCTTCGAAGAGCCGTTTCTATGGGTAGCTGGCCACACGGTAACGTCGGAAGCGCATGCTAAGCGGCACGCTCTATGTGACTCCGTAACAAACGACTGTGCTTAGGCCTGTGGCAAAATAGCATCATGCAGGTTTTGGCTGTCCATCAACCCTATTTCACAATCAATTTGATCTGGCTTTCAGATCGCGATCAACTAAGATGTGGCGTGGATAGGTTATAAATCCACGCTGTAAGGCTGTAAATCTCGTTGGCGAGGTTAATGCTTCGATACCGACAACGCCTTTTCGGTAAAGCTGCCGCCCAAGCTGGTCCACGGATCATCCGGCGGAGTTGTTCCATAAGGAAGCACTTTGGAAGTCAGGGGGTACAATCGCGGGTGATACGCAGCTAAAGCCGGTCCGCTCTATTGTGCTCTTGGCGCAACAGCGGGCCTCCAGCTTCGGCCTGAACGTCCGATTGCAACGAATCTGTCATCAACTGAGCGGGATCATTGATTATGGTCCGCTTCGCTGCCGGTCGATACGAACCGGCGCAAAGCTTTGGGGGAAGAGAATGTCGCCGTTTATGTCCCGGTCCGTCTTGCTGATGGCAACGGCGTGTTATACCCAGCCAATCGTCTACTAGGTCAGTCAGTTCAACGACTTATAAAATGTGGCCTACTTCTGAGGCATACTGTTTGCGCCTTCGGCTAACCGGGACCGCTCTCTCGCCCCGCAGCTTTGCGTCGTCCTGCAGCAGACCGGCCTCAGCCCGATGGCGGACAGCTTCCCATCTCGATGCATCTTGAACGGGGCGCCGCCAACGAGCCGATCCGGCACCCTGACCCCAGTCGAACGACGCGGCGGACCGCCGCCACGAGGCCTCACCTCGCGCAGCGGGTTGGACCTGAGGACGTCAAATATAGCGGGGCCGCCGACCAGTGGCTTGATTGATCGTCAGTGTCCGGGGGCGAACGTGCTGCTCAACCCGCGCTCTCGCTCCGATGGAAGACCCGGGCCTCTCCCATCAGCTGAATCCTTTCGAGACCATGATCTCGGACATCGCACTCAACTCGACCTGGTCGATCGGCTTGAGCAGACGAACCGCGGACTCGTGTTTCCCCAACGGTTCCATGACGCCTCCCGTGAAGAAGGCAAAGGGTATCGACCTGGAGACAAGTTCGTCGGCGACACGGAGGCTGCCGCCGTCGCCCAGATCGCAATCCAGAAGGACCATACCCAATTCGCCGCCGCGCGCCCGAATGGTGGATAAGGCCGCTTTCCCCGAGGTGGCTTCGATACACTCGAAACCGTCTTCTTCCGCTCCGTAATACATCTTGACGCCGTCCTGGACGGCGATGTCATCGTCGGCGACAAGGATGATCGATGAGCGCCTCGACCGCCTTAGGTCAGGAATGAGGTCACCCGGCAGAAATTCGAACATCCACTCGTATCCGGCTTCCCTGAAGCCACCCGTCACCACGATGCCGAGCTCTTTCCTCAGCTCCGAACCCAGGAGCTTGCTTCCGCCACCTTGGGCCGTCGGCTTCGGGAGGACGCCACCGTCGAGGCGTTCGCTCCATCGAAGCTGAACCTGCGTGCCTTCGTCAGAAGTCTTCGTCGTCCACTCGACGTCTACCCAGCCGCGGGTTCGCCGGGTCACCTTCCACTCATCGTCGCGACGCGGCTGAGGCTCATCGAGCGGTCGAAGTGCGCCATAGTTCGAAGCGTTACTCGCGAGTTCTCCGAGGAAGAGCCCCAGTCCCTTGATGGTTCTTTCTCCCGCCAGAACCGGCGGTCCCTTGAAGAAGATCTCCTCGGAATTGTATCTTTGGAGTGCCTTTTGAAGGTATTGGCGAAGAGAGCCCCTCCTGGGCAGCTCCTTGTCGTCCGGATCCAGCGCGTCTCCGCTGAACGGACGCGCATACTCCTCCAGTTTCCGAAGGAGCGTGTCGGTGTCGGTTCCTTGTTTCAGGAGCGCAGGTATGGTCGTCTCGAGCCTTGTGAGAAACTTTTTCTGCCGGTGAGCAGCCTCCTTGAGCCTCAGCCGGTCCACGGAGAGGTTGAACCTCAGGGATTTCAGCTCGGATTCCGACCTGAGACCATCTGCGTCCCGATTTGCTCCCAGCCGACGTATCTCCCTCAAAGCCGCTGATATCCGTCGGCGCCGGGGTGGCGAAAGGAAGGCGAGTGCCCGATGCTCTCCCAAAGTATCGAGAAGCCGACCTAACCGGCCGTAGGTCACCCGCTGTCCATCGTCCCCCATTTTCGACGTCTCCCATCGCGGGCCGCGCCGGTCCGGGCGGTCTCCGACAAGGAAAACGGGCCAGGCCCCGAAGTTGCGGGCTCTTCCCCAAAGAGACGCCGTTTCCTTGACGATCATCCGACGTCACTTGCTTGCGACGAACCCATCCTAGGCTCCGATAGATAGGAGCCAAGCAGTGAGCCAGACCGGCGGTCTGCCTAGAGAGACGGCATCGTTCGATGGCGACGCCGTCCTGGAGTGCGTGGCGGCCTCGAACCTCGGCTACAAGGCGGGCGTCTCCGGTAAGCAGATATACATCGAGCAAACCCGGAGCATCTACTCCACCAGCGGCTGGTGGCTCGAAGGGTTCGTGAAAGGCATGAAGCGACGTGCGTCCGTCGCCCCCGGCATGTCCGAGACGCTCACGGTGCGCATAGATCCGATAGATCACCACGAGGGCGACGGAGAAGTCGCGGGCCTTTCCGGCGATGTCGCACAGGCGCGGCGCGTCCTAGCGTCCTTTCAGCATGCTGGGCACATCCTCGCAGGATACGCGCATGGCAAGGACACGCGCCGACGTCTCGAGCGCACCTGCGCCGAGAGAGGCACGCCGGTCTCCGTGCAAGTGGCCGCGGAAGCTGACGAGGAGCCGATCGGAGTTCCTCCTTCGCCTTAACTCGACTGCAGGAGACCCAATAGGGGTCGCGCCTTGAGTGGCTGGCCGGGACGCGCGACAGGACCAGAGGCTCGCGTGAACCGTTCAGCCAGCGGTAGCGCCGCAAATCAAGAACTCGTCTTCTTCTCGAGCAGCACGATACCGGCAACGATCTCCTCGTCCGCATTTATGAACCTGATTCCTCTCCGGGCGAGAACCTTGCAGATCCGGTCGAGGGTATCGACGCGGGTGCTTACCGCCTGCGTCTCGAAGCGCATCAGTGAGCTCTGCGAGACGCCCGCTGCCTGGGCGGTTTCCCTCTGGGACCATCCGAGAAGCTGCCGAGCCCCGGCCACCATGGACGGGGTGGGACGCGAGAGGGGCCTCGCACCGGCGAGCTTCTCCCTGAGCAGGCGTCCGCCCAGCGGCCACGTCAGGTCCGCGGGGATCGGCATTCTTGAGATGATCACCGCTTCTACATCCCCGATCTCTCCTCGTCCGAACCTGGCGCCGCGCTCCGCAAGCGTAGCAATCATCTTGTCGAGGGTGCCCAGCCGTATGCCGTCAACCCCTTTCTCAATCCGATTGACGGAACTGAAGGAAAGACCGGCCGCGGCCGCGAGGTCCGACTGGGTCATGCCGAGCAGCGTGCGGGCGGCGGAGAGCATATTCGGCGTCGGACGTTCGAACCCAGGCGCGTTGCCGTCGTCCTTTTCCTTGTCAGCCTGGCTGGTGACCATACTCGGACCACTGCCGAACGGGCAGCGCCTGTCCAGCTAAAGGCTTTAAGTGACTTCATAGAGTTCGAAAACGACTAAATTTATCGTTTTTCGGCTTGACCTTGTTCGGCCGTTCGGATCATCTCCTCGTTGTCGCCCGAGTCGATTGTCGCCGGGGTGGAAGCGGAGGGGCCGATGGACCTTGCTGAAGGGCTGCCAAGGGCGACGCATGCGCGGGCGAAAGCCAAGTGACCCGCCACCTGCCGATCGCTTCAGTGGGAGGAGACTCTTCGCCAGCGTCCTTGCCGCTTCTGGTCCTGGTCATCGAAGGAATCGGGGAGCTCGGCACGTCTCCCGGCAAGGGGGTGTCCCGCCTCCTTGCCGTGGGTCACCCCGATGGTTCGGCGACGGCCTGGAGGCTCGTCTCGGAGAGTCGATGGAAGCAGCCGGTGGTCTTGCCTTCTACAGGCGAGCCGGACCCGGTCGAATGGCCGACAGCGGCAATCGACCGCTTGCTCGAAACCGTCGCCGGAAAGCGTATCGCCGCGTTCGATCCGAAGGAAACGTCGCGTTACCTGCGGCGGCTCGGCAAGATCGCCGGACGTGGCGCCATTCCACCCATCGAGGATTACGTGGACATCGCCGAAGGGCTGGGTATGAAGGCGATGCACTTTCGAACCCTGATGGAGACGATCGAGGGGCCGTGTCTGGCCAAGGATTTCGCGACGGCCGCGCAGCTCGCGTCCTGCTTTCTCCAGATGATGGCTCGGCAGCGGCATGGACGCGCGCGTCGCGCGTCGCCGCCGTCGAACCGATAGCCGGTGCCGAGGATTGCAGTGACGGCGCCGATCGTCGGACCGGAGCGTGCACCGGCAAGGAAATTGGCTGGGTTCGCGACCCCTTATCCGAGCGGTTTGCCGTGACGATCAAGGACGGTTCCGGGCCTTCGGATGCGCACCTGGATCCTTGGTGCGCGACGCCGTTCCATTGTGGCGAAACGCTGCCTATCGGCTTCTCGCTACGGCATCCTCGAACCGGCGGCCTCGGCTGGCTGGTGAGCACGGATGTCGGGGAACTGGACTTCGACGCCGGTCGCGCGCGGACCCCCAGCGGGCGGCGCTCCCAGCTCGGTGGTCGCTTCGACGCGGTCGACGTCGGTTGCGAAGGGGATGAGGCCGGGACGGCGTTCCGATACCTGCTCGAAAGCGACTTCGACGGTTTCGGTGCCCTCCGGGCGCTGGACAAACTTTGGCTAGTTTCCTGCAAGGTCTCGCGCCACCTGGGCCTGCAGCATCCCCCGCGCAGGTCGGCGGATGTCCGAACCTTTCGAGTCGCACCGAGCAGCGTACCTCGCGGCGGTCAACGCTAGGAGAACTCCGTGACACCACCTTCCCAGGTCCGCCGTCTGGTCCTCAACCGCGCGAGATGCGGAGCCTGCGGGACCGCGATAGAATCCGGGCACACCCACGACTTCGTTTGGTGCCCGTGTGGAAAGTTGGCGGTGGACGGCGGGCTAACCTACGTCCGGCGTTTGTGGTCGGTCGACTACGAGGAGCTTTCGCGATGGCGCGACGCCGACGGCAAGCTCCACGACAACGACGAAACGTCGAACCCGTGGCCTGACGCGTGAGCGGCTTCCTTCCCCTGGTGGTCGGCCCGAGTCACGACCGGACGCTCTACACAGCCGACGACGCGACCGACGAAGAGGTCGCCGTATGGACGGCGCGCCTCACCGCGCTCGACCAGAGGCTCCCGGACGAGATCCAGGACTTCCACGTGCTCTCGGTGCGTCCGAGGCATCCGGGACCAGACGTTCTACCGGCGAGGCTCCATTTGGTCGGGTTCTCGTCCATCGTGGGATCCACCATGTTCACCGCTCCGGTGTGGCGGTTGGATCTCGAGGAAGCGCTCGTCGTCGAAAAGGGGGGAAGCCTCACGCGACTGCGGCGCCGTGTCCGTGGAGATCCGCCCGAGCAGCTTCGCTGGCTATTCGAGCGCGGTCTCCGACATTTCGGCTACGGTATCAGGGCTGGAGGCGATCGGTATATGAGGCTGCCGCACCGTGGAGGAAGTTGATGGCACCGTCCGTCGGGCGGACAGGCAAGGAAGCGCTGCACGAAGCGGACCTGATGTGGCTTGCATTGCTGGCGTATTCGAGGGAGGCCACCTCCCGCGATCCTAGTGCCTCGACGGCTACGGTCCTCACGTTGAACGAACACATCGAAGCTCTAGGCTGCAGCTTCGTGCGCGACGGCCGTGAAGAGGCAGGCGAACTGGGGTCGATTGTTCGAGAAGCCGTCAGCGGAGGCATCCCTTTAATCGTAAGCGACGATGGCGAAGCCTTGGTGGTCGTCGGGCTGACGTGGCTTCGACGCGCCGTCGAAGTCCTCCATCGGCCGCCGCTTATGACATTTGGACAGGTGGTCAAGACTTTGCCAACCCGTTCCGACAAGCTTCCGCTCATTCGGCTGCGGGGATGGACGGATCGCCGTGATGATAACAGCAATACGTCGCTTTGACCGCGACGCGGCGTGGTAGTCGGGCGCCAGCCCGCATCTCTCGGGCGCGGAGCGGATCCGCTGGTGCGCACCTGCGTCACGCTATAAAGCTAACGGCTATCCTCGCGGTTTCCGACGCCGACGACACCGGTCCCGCCACGGTGATTCATAAGACCGGATCGGACGGCGATCCGGAAGAGCATCGAGGAGGTGCTGGGCTGGTTCGGGAGAGGCACTTAGGAATTAGCCTTCGACCTGCGAGCATCCCTATGAGGCCACGCGTCTCGCCGGTAACGATCGTCGGGGGCTACCTTGATACCGAATCGCTCCGGAAGTGCACTCGTCCGCGTTAGAGCGATGTTGTCCGTCATGGCATCGGCTGCCCCTCTGTCTTAAAAAGGTGACCGCGTGATCGCTCTAGTTCACGGGGAGTGGAGCGACTCCCGCGCTTCATGCGGAGCCTCAAATGCCCTCACCACCTACGGTAGATTTGGATCGGCTGTTTGTTCCCTGCGCCAATCGAGAACAAGGTCCGCGACGACTGTTCGTGAAGGAGGAAATGCGCACCCAGACCTGGCAGCACGTGCTGGAGCTTTCGCGCGTGGTGATCCTGGCCGAAGCCGGAGGGGGCAAGTCTACCGAGATGAAATCGAAGGCTGGCGCCCTGCGCGACGAGGGGCGGTTCGCTTTCCTGGCCACGGTCGGCGACGTCGCTCGGGAGGGTATTCCGGGCGCGTTAGATCCTGACGTTAGATCACTCTTCGAGGAGTGGCGGGCGTCGGGACCGACAGGATGGTTCTTCATCGATTCGGTGGACGAGGCGAAGCTCGACAACATCGAATTAGGCCGCGCCCTAAGAAGGATTGCGGAGGCGATTGCAGGCAGGGAAGGACAGGCTCGGATCATCCTATCGAGCCGTTACAGCGATTGGGATCACGAAATCGACGTGGAGACGGTAAAGCGGCTTCTGAGTCCCACGTCTCGGTTCTCGGCCGCGTCCGAAGAGGATGAGGATGACCTTCTCAACCGGCTGCTGCGCGACGGAAGGCTTGTCGGCAGGGCGGAAGCCCTCGCGTCCGAAGCGCCTGCGGTCGAGGTTCTCATGATGGAGCCGCTGGATGAAGGTCGGATCAGGTCGTTCGCGGACACCAGGCTGGGAACGGACCATGCTGGCTTCGTGGAAGCGGTGGCCGAAGCGGACCTCTGGCGATTTGCGCGACGGCCGCTCGATCTGGACTGGATGACGAGCTTCTGGCGAGAGCACAATCGGCTCGGCAAGTTGGAAGAGATGCTGGAGGCGAGCCTCGCCGCGCGCTCTAGGGAGACATCGACACGCACCTATAACGATGGTCTCGATCCGGACCGATGTGGTCGCGCACTCGAGCGGATCGGCGCCGCCATGGTATTTTGCCGAGCCACTACGATCGCACCGCGGAGTGCGGGTCTCGTTTTCGATCGACCCCTCGGGACGCTGGACCTGGGCGACATTCTTCCGGATTGGTCGGAACCCGATGTGGGTCGTCTGTTGCGTCGCGCCGCCTTCGATCCGGCGACCTTCGGAAGATGTCGGCTGCACAACGACAACGATGGGGAGGTCAGTTCTTATCTCGCGGCGCGATGGCTCGGTCGATTGCTGGCGGCGAACTGTCCGCCTGCGGCGGTCCGCGATCTCCTCTTCGCGAACGTCCATGGCGAGCTTCTCGTCAGGCCGTCGGCGCGCTCGACGGCAGCTTGGCTGGCGCGTCGTGATGCGGACGTATCTCGCGAGCTCCTCTCCCGTGATCCCGGCGCCCTCATCGACGAAGGCGATCCCGATAGCCTGTCACCGGCGCAGCGTGCCGCGGTGTTGACGGCGCTGATCGACCACGGATTGAGACCTGGTGGAACTTGGACGTTGCACATACATGAACGCTTTCGCCAGTTCGCAAGCGCGGATCTCTCCGAGACCGTGCGCCACGAGTGGCATCGATGCCGGGAGGCGCCGTCCGGTCGGGCGCTGCTCCTTCAAGTCGTCTGGTCAGGCCGTCTGAGTTCCTGCATCGATCTTGTCCGTGAGTCGATCTCCGACGCGAGGCTCGACGCCATCGGCCGTGTCTTCGCCATCAGGGCGTTCGTGGAGCTGGCCGATTCTCGCGAGCTGGCCGACTTCACCTCCGACGTGGTGAACGTAAGGGGCATGCTTCCGGCGATGGCTCTCTGGGAAGCGGCCGAAAACCTGTTTCCCGATCACCTGTCCGCCGAGGGCCTTCTCCAGCTGGTGGACCGCGAGCCCGTCGACGAAAGTCACTGGTTTGCCCGCCACGCGGAAAGCATGGTCGGCAAGCTCGAGAGACCGCATGAACTGTTGACGCTCCTCGACGGATTGATGGCCCGCTTCCTACCGCCTCCGGACGCTTGCGGCGGTCAAGTCTCGCCAGTCGCCGACCGACGGTTGTTGGCCGCGACGGCCTTGGCGGCTCGACGGCTCCTGGAGCGCTCGCCCGAGGGCGAGGTGCCCCGAGCGACGATCGTACTTTTTCTGCAGGCCGGTATGGATCGACCCGGCAGCCGCTTCCCTTCGACTCACGTTCACCGCTTGCGCGGCGAGATCTGCCGTAGCGCTGCCCGGCGGCGCACGTTGTTCTGGTATGCCGCGGAACTCTCGAGAAATGCGCGCCGGGTGGGTGGCGGATTCGCCACGCACCCGCTCGATCTCCGGCATGTCGGGTGGAAGAATTGCCTGGAGCAGGTCGATGCCGATTGGCTGCTCGCCGACCTCTCGTCCCGGCAGGACCCATGCGAACGGATGCTCGCTCTTACGTCCGTTCTTACCCTATGGAGACTCGGCGGTTTCGAACCTGTCTTGCTCGAAGCCGTCGAACGACACGTGGCTGGCGACCTTCCGCTGGAGGAATGCCTCGCGGAGTGGATACGTCCTCCAAGCGAGCCGGATGAGCCGGAGGAAACCGAGGAAGACAGGATCGATCGAGAGCGTCATGAGGAAGAGCTTGTGGCGGCACAGGCATATTGGCACGGTCTGCTGCGCGAGGCGAAAGCTTCCCCTTCGGCGATCGCGGAACTGCCGTCGCCCGCCGGAACCGCCCCGGACACGCGCCTTTACGATCTCTGGCAACTTGCGGCCGAGGCGTACGGAAGCGACGTTCGCTACGCGATCGACGATACGACGCCGTTCCGAGGGCTCTTCGGATCGGCACTGACTAAAGCCTTCTGTAGCGCCCTCTCGAGGTTCTGGCGGTCTCATACGCCTACCTTGAGAAGCGCACGTCCACCTGACGACAGGAACAAGGTCTCGAACTTCGATCGGATGGCGTTGACGGGTGTCGGCTTGGAGGCAGCTTCGGATGTTTCCTGGCCACGAGGACTGATGGACGACCAGATCGCCCTTGCCGTGCGCTTCGGGACGTTGGAATTGAACGGCTTTCCAGAGTTCCTTCATCGGTGCGCCTCGGAGCGCCCCGTGATCGTCGGTTCGCTCCTGTCGGAGGAGATAAGAAAGGAGATAGACGACGCGCAGGCGGGCGTCGCCGACCCGATAGACGTTCTGGATAGGGTTGCACGAGCCGACCTGGCAATTGTGCGTTGCGTGTTGCCCAGCCTGCTGGTCGAACTCGAGAGACGACCCGGTCTGCCTAGGATGGCTCTTGAGCCCCTTCTCGAAAGCCTGATCCGAACAGCATCCGAAGAGCGCGCCCCGAGGCTGCCCGCAGGCTTGTTGCTGGAGAGGGCCTGTGCGGCGCCGGACAGGGCGGTGGAGACATCCTACTTCGCCGCAGGCTTCGCCGTGGACCCCCGAGCGACGCTGGATGCCCTCGAGTCGCATCGAGCGGCTCTCGACGAGGCGGAGCGAGCCAAACTGACGATAGCGGTCTTGCCGAAGCTGCATTCCGCGTTTCGACACGTCGCCGGAACGTCTGGCACCGTTCCGCCGGACGTGATCGAACGGCTTGTCCGGCTCGCACGCGACGATGTCAGGCCGGAGCAGGATAACCGACATCGCGACATGGTCGCCTACACGCCCGATGCCCGCGACAATGCGCAACGTACGAGAGATCGGTTGTTCGAGTCGTTGGCCGCGACACCGGGAATCGCGGCGTATGACACGCTGTCTCGGCTTGCTGGCGAGCCGCGGTTTCTAGGCTGGGCGCCCTATCTCAGGTCCCTTGCGAGGAAACGCGCGCTTGCGGATTCCGAAGGCGAACCATGGCGCGCCGGTGACCCGAAGGCGTTCGAGGAGAAGTGGGAACGGCCGCCGACCTCTTCGCAAGAACTCCAGCTGCTTCTGGGACGCAGACTCGAGGAGATGCAGCATGACCTTCTGCACTCCGATTTTAGGCTGGCACCGACCTTCAAGGCGCTTCACGACGAGAACGAGGTCCAGAACTGGATTGCCGATAGACTGCGCCTCCTGCAAGGGAATGCCTACTCGGTGGATAGGGAGCCGCGCCGGGCCCAAGAGAGGATGCCCGACATCGTCGCCCGTGCCAAGGCGTCCGACGCGAACGTCGCCATCGAGATCAAAGTCGTGGAGGACTGGTCCACGGCCCAGCTGCTCGACGCTCTCAATCTTCAACTCTGCGGTCGATATTTGCGCGCCTCGGGCGGTCGTCACGGCATTCTTCTTTTGGTTCATAAGAGGGCCCGCGCTTTGGGCTGGCGTCGGCCTGGTTCGCGGAAAATGCTAAGGTTTGAGGCTCTTGTCGCTCTCCTCGAAGCCGAAGCGCGCACGATCGCACGCGAGGGCGTCGATGCTCCGCAGCCCAACATCGTCGTCATCGATGTATCCGCGGAGCCGCCGCGCACTTAGGCCTCGCAGTCGGTCCTCTTCATCGAATCAGGGCGAGATAGCCGCTGACTGTCAGGACCGAAAGGATGGTCGAAGCAAGCACGACGTTGGAGGTGATGTCCGCCTCGTGTCCGTAGAACTCGGCGAGCATGAAAGGACCCGTCCCGGTCGGCAGGGCAGCTATAAGGACGGCCGAATGCGTCAGCAGCGGGGACAATCCGAAGACGCGGTCCGCGAGAACCCATGTCGCGAGGGGTTGCGCCAATAATTTCATCGCGAGCAGAAAGACGATCGTCCGCCAATCCCTCTCCGCGGCGTCCCGCTCGGTCGCCAGGAAGAGACCGAGTGCCACCAACGCGCAAGGCGAGGCAGCCCCTCCGAGAAGCTTGAGGAACGCCTCGACCGGAATTGGGACGCTCAGACCCGCCAGCGGGACCAGCGCTCCGAGGAGGGGCGCCATCAACAGGGGGTTCCGAAGCAAGGAGCCCATCACCTTGAGGACGATCTTCTTCCGACCCTTCTCGCTCTGTAGGCTGAACTCGATGAGGACGATCGCGACCCCGAAAAGGGCGCAAACCGTCACAATCGTCGCTATGAGCGTCGGCGCCATCGCATCCCGACCGAGTGCCGCCAGGGCGAGTGGGAAACCGATGAAGCCGGTGTTCGAGTAGCCCGCGTTGAGGCCGTCGATGGCCGCGTCCGCCAGATGTCGCGGACGCCGCAGCCCGAGGAGAATGGTCAGCGAGAAGACCGAAAGCGCGCCGAAGCCGAAGGCCGCGATGAAGCCTGGCTGCCAGACATCGACTCGCCGGGCGTGTGCGGTGATGTCGAGGAGCAGCGCAGGGAGTGCGAGGTAAACGACGAAGCGGTTCAGCTCCGAGGTCGCATGCGGACCCAGTACGCCGACGCGCCTGGCAGCCCACCCTGCGAAGATGAGCGCGAAGATAGGAAGTACGACGGTTAGCGTGGACAGCATGGACGGCGCAGATCTCGCGAGGACGAGGCAGACCTAACCGACTGCTCGACGCTGGTCCAACGCTGGGCGGCCGCTTGTTCGCCCCAGTCAACGCGCAGCGCTCCCATGGCTGCGTCCGCTGCCGCGGCGCAGGTGATCCACCTGCAAACCAGCTCGTGAGACGACCATCGGCAACACTAGGGCGTTGGGAACGGCGGTCCGCGTGGGCAAAGCTTCATCCAGGCTCAATTCGTTTGCACCGGTTGGTTGCAGGCTAGGAGCCTTCGTAATCGGTTCGTTCGTTACAGCTCGTTTTATACCTCGGTCTCAATGCATAATTGTTCTTGAACATGGCCTGCTACATTAGCTCGTCTTTGGTCACTGGCATGCGGGCCGGATGCGGCGGGTGGTCCATGCTGCGGAGCTAAGTATCAAGGTCGGAAGCTCGCTGGTGCAGGTGAACGACAGCGCTATCGGCGATCTTGCGAAGAACGGAGAGGGATGCTGAGCAATAGCGCCCCGCCACGTCACCGTTGATGTCTTTGTCTGAGCTTGCAGGAGAGCAGGGCCACCCTGCCGCACGCGAGTCTCTCGCCGGTCAAGTGTTCTACCGAGCACGCACTTACTCAACGATCCGTGGGGCGGCGAACCGGGTCGCGAACACCAGCCGAGAACACTGTACCCAACCTGCAACAGATTTGGGTGATTAACCTGTTCAACCGAAAACCCGGTGGATTTAAGCTGCCGATGCAGTATAAATCAACCGCGAAATGGCGTGCAATCTATATACTCCGGCGAGCATGGTGGTTGATGGAAAACAACTTAACGACGTCGCCTAATTTGCGGCTCGTTCTACTGGCTGCGACCGCATTATCGGCGGCCTGCGGCGCGCCGGGCGCCGCGCGGGCGGAAGACGCCGATAGGCTCGTTGCCATCGAGAGGCAGATACAAGCGCTGAAAGCGGAGTTGGCACACGTCAAGCACGAGGCGGCCGCACGCGACTCGGAGCTGGAGGCGGCGCGCAGGAGCGCGGCCGCTCCGGCCTACTCCCCTGCGCTCCCCGCTCCAGCGGCGGCGGCCATGCCGCAGATACCGGCGGGTTATGCCCTTGTCCCTGCTTCGCCGGGCTCCATGCCGGGATCCGTCGTCCTGGCACGCGCCGAGCCGCCGGCGCCGCCGCTGCCGCAGGGGACCTTCCGTGTCGGCAACGTGAACATCCAGTTGGGCGGGTTCCTGGCCGCGGAGTCGGTCTATCGCTCGCGCAACGAGGTGGCCGACATCGGCTCCAGCCTCAGCTCGGGTATTCCGGAGAAGAACAGCGCGCTCTATCACGAGTCGGAATTCCGCGAGAGCGCCAGGCAGTCGCGCTTCACCGCGAATGCGACTGCGAACCCGGACGACGTCACCCGGCTGCGCGCCTATGTCTCGATCGATTTCAACGCTGCGGCGCCGACCTCGACCTCCACCGAGAGCAACAGCTTCGTGCCGCGCCTGCGTGAAGGCTATGCGAGCTACCTGCGCAGCGACCTGGGCTTCGAGGTGATGGCGGGCCAGACCTGGTCGCTTCTGACGCCGAATCGCATCGCTATGAGTCCGCTGAACGTGACCCCGCCGCAGACCATCGATCCGCAGTATGTGCCCGGCTTCTTCTGGGCGCGCCAGCCTGCGTTCCGCCTGGAGAAGAGCTTTAAGGGCGGTCAGTACTGGCTCGCCCTGGCGGCGGAGAACCCGCAGACCGTCTACACGAGCACCAGCATCCCGAGCGCGCTCGGCACCCTGAACGTGTCCAATCCGGGCATTGCGAATCTGGCGAACGGTTCGAACTCCGGGACGACGGTCGTCACCGGCGAGACGGCGGTGACGACGACAACCACCAAGAACGGCAAGACGACGAGCACGACGGTGCTGACGCCGACCACGGCGAGCGTCGCCTCGCTCGGATCCTTCAGCGACGACATCGCGCCGGACCTGATCGTCAAGGCGTCTGCCGACTACAAGTTCGCCCATTTCGAGGCGTTCGGCCTGGGACGGATCTTCCACGACCGGGTCAGCCAACTGGGAACCGGCCAGAGCAACACGATGTTCGGCGGCGGCGGCGGCGCGTCCGCCCTCATCCACGCGATACCCAACGTGCTCGACATCCAGTTGGACGGCATGGCGGGCCAGGGCATCGGGCGTTACGGCACGTCGCAGTTGCCGGACGCGACGATCGACGACAAGGGAGGTCCGAAGGCGTTGCCGGAATGGATGGCGATGGCGGGCATCATCGGCCATCCGATCCCGCAGATGGATGTGTACGGCTATCTGGGGACCGAGCAGACGACCGCGCGCTACTTCACCGAGACGGTGAACGGCAAGACGACCGGCTACGGCTACGGCAATCCGCTTTACAACAACACGGGGTGCCAGACCGAGCTGGATCCGGCGAGCACCTGCGTCGCGAACACCTCAGGGGTCGTGGGCGGCGCGGTCGGCGCCTGGTACCGCTTCCTGAAAGGCCCCTATGGCACGCTGCAGGCAGGTGTTCAGTACACCTACGTCCATCGGGACGTTTTCCAGGGCGTTGGTCCCACGCCACAGACGAACGACAACATGGTTTTCCTGAGCTTCAGGTATTTCCCGTTCCAGTAGCCGTCTCCGGCACGCTCAGCGTGCTGAAGTGACGTCGATCCTGCCTGCCGACTTCGTCGTCGGCAGATCGGAGCGGGTCCAGCCTCCCCCGAGCGCCCTGATCAGGGCCACTCCGGCCTGTATGCGCCGCGTGCGAAGGTCGACCATGGTCTGCTCGGCCTGGAGTTCGCTCGTCTGGGCGACCACCACCTCGAGATAGCTGCTGGCGCCGTCCTTGTAGAGGTTGGTGGTCATCTCGACGGTGCGCTGGGCCGCCGCGACGGCCGCCTTCTCCTGCTCGAATTCCTGTCCAAGCAGCCGTATCTCCGCCAGCGCGTCTTCCACCTGCTGGAAGGCCGTCAGCACCGTTCCGCGGTACTCGCCTTCGGCCAGCCGATAGGCGGCGACCGCCGCGGCCTCCTCCGCATCGCGCAGCCCGCCTTCGAAGAGGGGAAGCGCCAGCCCCGGTCCGAGAGCCCAGAAATCGTTCGGCAGGCTGAAGATGTTGAAGCCGGTATCCTGCAAGCCGTAGAGCACGTTCAGCGATAGCGTCGGGTAGAACGCGGCACGCGCCACGCCGATGACGGCGTTCGCCGCTGCCATCTGCCGCTCGGCCGAAGCCACGTCTGGACGCCGCTCCAGCAGGGTGGAGGGCAGCCCTGGCGATATCTCCGGCTGCTCGAGCGGCCAGGCGACAGGGGCGATATGCAGCTGCGACGGCAATTTGCCCACGAGCACGGCGACTTCGTGCTCCTGCAGGGCGCGCCTATCCTGGATGTCGGTCAGTCCCGCACGGGCCGCCTCGAGCTGCGTCTGCGCCCTGGTCACGTCGATGCCGGAGGAAATCTTGCCCGCGAAGCGGTTTTGAGTCAGCGCAAGCGCCTGCTCGTAGGCGTGCACCGCGTCGCGCAATACGTGCTCCTGCGAGTCGAAGCCGCGCAGCAGGGCGTAGGCGTCAGCCAGTTCGGCGTGCAGGCTCAGGCGAGTCGAGGCGAGATCCGCGGCACTCGCCTGCGCCGCCTCCCGACCGGCCTTGATGGAGTTGGCGACGCGGTCCCAGAGATCCACCTCGTAGGTGGCCTGCGCGCTGATGCCGTTGTCGAGATACTGGTTCGGCTGGTTCGCGCCGCGCAAGGGGCGGCGGTCCGATTGACGGTTGGTGGAGATGTGGCCGCCGACGGTGAGTGTCGGGAAAAGGCCAGCGTTCGCCTCCGCAGCCAGGGCGCGCGCGCGGTCGAAGGTGGCGAGCGAGGCTGCCAGCGTCGGGTTCGCGCCATCCACCTGGCTCTCCAGTACGTCGAGCACAGGGTCGCGGAAGAGGCTCCACCAGGCACCGCGCGGCAGGGTGTCGGCGGGCTTGGCTGGCCGGAAGGAAGCTGCGTCCTCGTAGGCCACCGGCACCGAGGTGACAGGCACGTGGTAATGCGGCGCCAAGTCGCATCCAGCAAGCAGCAGCGCGCCAGCGGCCGGACCCCAAGTTGCAAGGTGTGCCGAAAGCAAACATGCAAAACTTTTCTGCTTCTTTTCTTCGAAAAAGAAGCGCTTTCCACCGAAATCAACCATGATTCAATCGGAAGTCTGAGCGCTGGCAGGAGGCGGTGGCGACCCATCGGCGATGGCCACGTCCTCGCCGTTCTCGATGGTGTCGAGCGGCGTGGTGACGACCTGATCCTGCGCCGTGATCCCCGACGTGATTTCGATTTCCGAGCCGAGATTGCGGCCGATCACGACGTCCTTCATGGCTATCTTGCCGCCCGGGGTGACGGTGGCGAGTTGCGCGCCGTGGGCGCGGAAGACCAGGGCGCTCGCAGGGACACGCAGGACATGGGCGTCGGCGGGGAGGGCGAAATCCACCTCTGCGTAGGTGCCAGCCCAGAGCCTGCCGTCCGGGTTGGGCGCCATCAGTTCGACCAGCACGGTGCGGCTGTCCGCGGTGACGGAGCGTGAATTGGTGGCCAGCGTGGCCGGGAAGGCGACGCCGGGATATTGCGGCTCGGTGAGGGTGGCGTGCATGCCGGTCGTGAGCTGACTGGAATAGGCCTGCGGCACGCGTACATAGACGCGCATTTCGTGCATGTCCGCGACCTTGAACATCGGCACCGTGGCGTTCGAGCCGCCGCTGATCAGGGCGCCGACATCGGTGTTCCGAGCGGTGACCACGCCGTCGAAGGGTGCTGCCAAGCGCTTGAAGGATTCGAGCGCTTGCAGGCGGCTGACATGGGCCAGGGCGGCGGCGACGCGGGTTCGCTCTGCCGTCGCGTTGCCGGTCTTTTCGTCGGCCGATTGCACGGATACCGAATTCGATTTGAGGAGGTCGTGCCAGCGCTTGGCGGTCAGGTCGGCCAGCGCCGAGTTCGCGCGCGCCGTTGCCAGTTCGGCCTGCGCCTGCGCGAGTTCCTCGTCGAGGTCTGGGGTTTCGATGGTGGCGAGCGTCTGCCCTGCGTGCACCCGTGCACCGATGTCCTGCGACCAGCTCTTCAGGTAGCCGCTGACGCGTGCGTAGATCGAGGCTTCGTAGAACGCCTGCACGTCGCCGGGCAGAACGAGTTTCTGGGTCGCGTCGCTGCGCTCCGGGTGGGCGACTTCGACGGTGGGAACGGCCTGCTTGTCGGTCCAGGTGGCGATGTCCTGGTCGGCGCGCTCGCGTTCGGTGATGCCGTAGAAGGCGGCGAGGGCGGCGGCGATGAGTGCCACGATGCCGACGATTTTTAGGCCGCGCGGGGCCCGCACCGTTTGCGCGCGGGTCGTGGCCGCTTGCCGGTGCGCATGGCCGTCATGGGCGATGTCACGAAATCCTTCGTCTGGCATTGATCGTCACTCCGCGGGGACGGCGCCCGCAGGGACGCCGCTGGCGGCGTGCTCATTGCGGTGGGCGAGGCTGAAGATGGTCGGCACGACGAACAGGGTGGCGAGGGTCGCGAACAGCAGGCCGCCGATGACGGCGCGGCCGAGGGGGGCGTTCTGCTCGGCACTCAGCGCCGTTGGGCCCATGCCGATGATCATGGCGAGCGCGGTCATCAGAACCGGCCGGAAACGTGTGGCGCCGGATTCCATGGCGGCGGTGAAGGCATCGAGGCCGCTCGCCATCCGCTCGCGCGCGAAGCTGATGACCAGGATGCTGTTCGCGGTCGCGACGCCCATGCACATGATGGCGCCGGTCAGCGCTGGCACGGACAGCGTGGTGCCTGTGAGGAAGAGGATCCAGACGATGCCTGCGAGTGCGCCGGGAAGCGCCATGACGATTACGGCGGGATCCGTCCAGGATTGGAAGTTCACCACGATCAGCAGGTAGATGAGCACGATGGCGAAGACGAGGCCGCCGATCAGCTGGCTGTAGGCGCTGGTCATGGTGGTGACCTGGCCGCGCAGCGTGACCTGGCTGCCGCGTGGAAGGGTCGAGCTGTTGTCGGCGATGATCCGGTCGATGTCGCCGGTGATGGCGCCGAGGTCGCGGCCCTGGTTGGTGGCGTAGATGTCGATGACCGGGCGGACGTTGTAGTGCGAGACGACCGCGTCGCTGGTTCCGGTCTCGAGCTTCGAGAGGCCGCCCAGCAACTCGGTCTGGCCTGCCTTGCCGAGCGGCGTGTTCCTCAACTGGTTGAGGTTGTCGAGGTCGTACTGCGGGGCCTGCACGACGATCGGGTAGCTCACGCCGTTCTTCGGATTGAGCCAGAAGGTCGGCGCGGTCTGGATGCTTCCTGCGAGCGTGTCGAGCATGCTGGTCGCTGCATCCTGCTCCGTCACGCCCACGAGCGAGGCGAGCGAACGGTCGACGTTGACGCTCAGCGTGGGCTCGTTGAACGCCTGTTCGATGCGTGCGTCGGCGATGCCGGGAATGCGGCTCATCTTCTGCAGGAGCATGTCGGCGTAGACCCGGTTCGCCTTGAGGTTGTTGCCCACGACCTGCAGATCGATCGGCGCGGGCAGGCCGAAATTCACGATCTGGGTCGTGATGTCCGCTGGCAGGAACGAGAACACCGTGCCGGGAAACTGCCTCGGCAGGAATTCGCGCATGCGGCGGAGATAGGGCGCGGCGGTCGCGTCCTTGAGGGAGATCAGCACGTCGGCATCCTCCTCGCCGATGGTGCCGGAGTTGCCGTAGGCGAGATTGATGCCGCTGACCGGCATGCCGATGTTGTCCACGATGCTGTCGAGATGCGCTGGCGGTATCATGCGCGCGCGTATGGCCATTTCGACGCGTCCGACGAGGGCGGAGACGTCCTCTATGCGCGTGCCGGTCTGGGCGCGCACATGCAGCTTGATCTGGTTCGAGTCGACAGGCGGAAAGAAGTTGCGGCCCAGGAACGGCAGCAATCCGAAGCTGAGCAGGACGATGACGAAGAAGCCGATGATCGTGCGTGCGCGCCAGACGAGGGCGAGTTCCAGAAGCCCGACATAGCCGCGCCGCACCCGCTCGAAGCGGTGCTCGAATGCCCGGTTGAAGCGAACGAAGAGCGATTTGCGTGCGGCCGCATGCGCCTCTGCGCCGGAGAGATGCACGTGCTTGGAGAGCAGGAATTTGGCCAGCGTCGGCACCAGCGTGCGCGACAGAAGATAGGAGCCGATCATGGCGAAGACGACCGCCTCGGCGAGCGGCCGGAACAGATAACCGGCCACGCCGCCGAGGCCGAACATCGGCACGAAGACGATGCAGATGCACAGCAGCGAGACGGTCGCCGGGACGACGATCTGGCGCGCGCCATCCATGATGGCGTCCTCGACTTCCTTGCCCATTTCGAGATGGTAGTTGATGTTTTCGATGGTGACCGTGGCATCGTCCACCAGGATGCCGACGGCGAGCGCCAGGCCGCCGAGCGTCATGATGTTGATGGATTCGCCGACCACCGACAGCATCGTCACGGAGAACAGGATGGCGAGCGGAATGCTGATGGTGATGATCAGCGTCGAGCGCCAGCTTCCCAGGAAGACGAGGATGAGCAGGCCGGTGAGCGCCGCGGCAATCAGCCCTTCCCGTATGACGCCGACGACGGCCGAGGTGACGAACACCGACTGATCGCCGACTGCGGTCAGTTGCAGGCTCGGGGGCAAACTCTGCTTGATCTGCGGCAGCAGGCTTTTCACCCGCGCGATGATGTCCAGCGTGGAGGCGGCGCCCGATTTCAGGACTGTCATCAGCACCGCGTGAGCGCCGTTGACGTGTACGATGTTGGTTTGCGGCGGCGAGCCGTCCCGCACATGGGCGACGTCGCGCATGTAGACGATGGTGCCGTTCACCCGCTTGACAGGGAGGTCGCCGAGTTCGCCGATCGCCTTCGGCGCGTCGTTCAGGGCGATGTTCCACTCGAACTTGCCGACCTTTTCCGTCCCGACGGGGGTGATCAGGTTCTGCTGGGCGAGGGCGACGACGACGTCCTGTGCCGACAGGCCGCGCGACTGAAGGGCATGCTGGTCGAGGTCGATCTGGATCTGGCGCACCTTGCCGCCGTAGGGCGAGGGCAGTGCCGCGCCGTGCACGGTCGCCAGCTGCGGGCGGATGAAGTTCTGGCCGAAGTCGAACAGGCTGGTTTGAGACAGCGTCTTGCTGGAGAGCGCCAGTTGCAGGATCGGCACGCTGGAGGCGCTGAACTCCAGCACCTGCGGCGGATTGATGCCGGGGGGCAACTGCTTGAGCACGGTCTGCGAGGCGGCGCCGACCTGGGCGAGGGCGGCGTTGATGTCGACGCTCGGCTGGAAGAAGATTTTAACGACCGCGTAGCCGAACATCGACTGGCTCTCGATGTGCTGGATGTCGTTGACCTGGGAGCTGAGCGAACGCTCGTAGTAATAGACGACGCGGCCGGACATGTCCTCGGGCGACATGCCGTTGTAGGACCAGACCGCCGCCACGACCGGGATGCCGATGTTCGGCAGGATGTCGGTGGGGGTGCGGACGGCGGACAGCACGCCGAAGATGAGGATGAGCAGCGCGGCGACCACGAAGGTGTACGGCCTGCTCAGGGCGATCCGGACGATGCCGATCATGCCGGGCAGCCAGTTCCTGTATGTAGTACGGTCGTCATCGTCGCCCGGTTCATGGTGCGGCGCACCCATCGCGCATCCCGTGCCAGGGCGCCATTAAACTCCAGGTTAAGGAAAACGCGCCCGCGGCGCTCGCCCGGCGCTGCTGTGCCCTGCGGGGGACAGTGTGCCCTTGCCGAGGGCACTGTGCCATTGGGGCAACAGCGGTACGAAGCACTGCACAGAACCCGCCGACCGCAATAAATCTGTCATCATCTACGGAACGGTTGTGCTTATAAGGCCCAGGCGCCCGGCATTAAGGGGGCGCGACATCTTAGGGTGGGGACCTTTATATGATATCGCTCTCGTCTCGGTCGACCTTGCTGGTCGCCACGGCGGTAACGCTGGTGATGGGGGCGGCGCTGCCCGCCCGGGCCCAGGACGCCAACAGCCTCAGCTCCATCGAGAAGCAAATTCAGGCTCTCCAGAGCGAGTTGAGGCGGGTCAAGCAGGACCTCGCCGCGCGCAACCGGGAAATCAAGGCCGTCCAGTCGCGGCAGATACAGCCGAGCGCGCCGGTTCCGGCCCAAGTCAACCTGATGCCGACGATCCCGCCCGGTTATGCGCTCGTGCCAGCCTCGCCCGGCTCCACGCCCGGCTCCGTCATACTGGCACGCGCCGAGCCACCGGCGCCCAACCTGCCGATGGGCACCTTCCGGGTCGGAAACATCGACATCAAGCTGGGCGGGTTCATCGCGGCGGAGTCGGTCTACCGCTCGCGCAACGAGGTCGCGGATATCGCGTCGAACTTCAACACGGGCATTCCCGAGAAGATCAGTCAGCTCTACCACGAGTCTGAGTTCCGCGAGAGCGCCCGCCAGAGCCGCTTCACGGCGCTGGCCACGGGAACCCCCGATTCGGTCACCAAGCTGCAGGCGGACCTCGCTCTCGACTTCCTTGGTGCGTCGCCGACGTCCAACTCGACCGAGAGCAACAGCTATCTGCCGCGTCTGCGCGAGGCGTGGGCGAGCTACAGCCGCAGCGACCTGGGTTTCGAGGTTCTCGCGGGCCAGTCCTGGACGCTGCTGACGATGAACCGGGTGGGCATGGAGCCGCTGAACGTCCAGACTCCGCTGCAGATCGACGCGCAGTACGTGCCGGGCTTCACCTGGGCGCGCCAGCCGCAGCTCCGCTTCGAGAAGAGCTTCGTCAACAAGCAATACTGGCTCGGCCTCTCCATCGAGAACCCGCAGACCTCCTATACGAACACCACGATACCCAGCACCCTCGGCACGCTTAACGTGACGAACCCCGGCATAGCGAACCTCGCCAACGGGTCGAATTCAGGAACGACCGTGGTCACCGGCGAAACGGCCGTTACGACGACGACGACGAAGAACGGCAAGACGACCAGCACGACGGTTCTGACACCGACCACCGCCAGCGTGGCGGGTCTCGGCACGTTCAGCGACGACATCGCGCCGGACGTCGTCATCAAGGGTACTGCCGACTACAAGTTCGCCCACTTCGAAGCCTATGGCGTCGGGCGCGTGTTCCACGACCGGGTAAGCCAGCTCGGCACCGGTCAGAGCAACACGATGTTCGGCGGCGGCGGCGGCGCGGCCGCCCTCGTGCACCTCATTCCGAACGTGCTCGATTTCCAGGTCAGCGGCCTCGCTGGTCAGGGCATCGGCCGTTACGGCACGTCGCAGCTCCCCGACTCTACGGTCAACGCGCATGGCGGTCCGGAGCCCCTGCCGGAATGGATGGCGCTCGCTGGCCTCGTCTATCACCCGGTCAAGCAGATGGACGTCTACGGCTACATGGGCACGGAGCAGACGTCGGCCCGCTACTTCGACACGACGGTCGGTGGCAAGACGACCGCCTACGGCTACGGCAATCCGCTCTACTCCAACGCCGGGTGCAACGAAGAACTCTCCAAGCTGGCTTGCACGGCGAACACTTCAGGCATCGTGCAAGGGACCGTCGGCGCCTGGTATCGCTTCGTGAAGGGGAACTACGGCACCTTCCAGGCTGGCGTTCAGTACTCCTACACGCACCGCGACGTGTTCCAGGGCGTCGGCCCGACGCCGCAGACGAACGAGAACATGGTGTTCCTCAGCCTTCGCTGGTTCCCCTTCCAGTAGAGGCATCGGAGGCGGCTGGCGGGGAGCCGGTCGTCCCGTTACGGCATACGATGGCTACCAGGAAACCGGGCTCGAGATCGTGCATCTCGAGCCCGTATTCATGCAGGCGCAATATGGCGGCGACCAGGCTCAGGCCCAGGCCGCTTCCCGGGATGCGGCGGCTCGGGTCGGCCCTGTAGAACCGCTTCAGCACAGCATCGCGTTCCGCTTCCGGGATGCCCGGACCGGTGTCGGTCACCGCGATGACCGGCCGTTCCCGTGATCCCGTCAATGACAGGCTCACCCGACCGCCCGCAGGCGTGAACTTGAGCGCGTTGTCGAGCAGGTTGACGACGGCCTCGAACAGCAGGTCGCGGTCCGCGCGCACCCTGAAGTCGGCGGCGCCATCCGCATGCAGAAGAATTCCTCGCTCGTCCGCGATCGGCGTGTAGAGGTCTGCCGCTTCCTGCACGATCGGCGCCAGCTGAATGTCCGCGAAGCTGGCGCGCCGACGATCGGCCTCGAGTTCGCCGATGCGCAGCAGGGCGGTGATGATCGCCAGGCACTGGTCGAGGTCCGCGACAGCGTGATCGACCACTTCCTCCAGCTCCGTCAGGCTGCGCGCCCGCATCCGGCCACCCTCGAGACGCGAACGCACGCGGGTCAGCGGGGTGCGCAGATCGTGGGCGACGCTGTCGCTGACGCCCTTCACCTCGCCCAGCAGCCGCTCGATCTCGTCGAGCATGCCGTTGACGCTTCTCGAGAGCCGGTCCACCGAGTCCGACGTCCCGTGCGTGGGCAGCCGCTCCCGAAGGTCGCCAGCCATGATGCGCGCCACGGTGCGGTTGACTGCTCGCACGCGGGTCAGCGCGCGCAGGCTCGCGACAGTGCCTGCGGCCAGTGACAGGAGGATGCCGGGAAGGAGCCCGATCTCCAGCGCGTGCTCCAGGGCGACGTGCAGCTCGGCGACAGCTTCCCCGCTGCGCCCGATCAGGAGCCACCGGCCGTCGGGCAGCGGTAGAAGGACGGCACGGACACTCGTCGTCGCCACGCGCCCATCCGGAAACCGTCTCGAGAGTATCGCCTCGTGCGCGTCGCCGTCAGGCGGCAGGGAGCGGGGGAAGCCGAGGACGTCGCCGACCTGGGGGGCACGGTCGCTGCCGAACACCGCGGCGAAGGTCAGGCGGTGGAGATCGCTGCCGAAGCGGAGTGTCACGTCGCGGGCGATGTCCGCCATCGGCTCGCGCGCGATGGCGGCGGCCTCGTGGTTCAGGAAGGTGTCACTCCGTTGGATCTCGAAGGCGGTCGCCTGCCAGAACACGAAGGCGAAGAGGAGGAGAGTCGCCGCGACGAAGCACGCCGCACCAAGCGCCGCGGCACGGAAAGCCGCGGTCCGGAAGACCTCAGGCGGACGGATGGAAGATGAACCCCGCGCCGCGTACGCTCTCTATGAGCGACGTCCCGCCCGCGCCATCGATCTTCTTGCGCAAGCGCCCCACGTGCACGTCGACGAGGTTGGTCTGCGGCACGAACCGGTAGCGCCATACGTCCTCCAGGAGCATGGCGCGGGTGACCAGCTGGCCTGGTCGACGCAGGAAATACTCGAGCAGCTTGAACTCGCGCGGCAGCAACTCCAGCGCCTCCCCCTGCCGGTGGACCGTCCGCGCCAGGAGATCCATCGTCAGCGGACCGCCCTGAAGGACCGCCTGCTTCGTCTCGGTCGGCCTGCGCAGGAGCGCCTCGACCCTAGCCGCCAGCTCCACGAGCGCGAACGGCTTGGTCAGGTAGTCGTCGCCGCCCGCCTTGAGCCCGCGGACACGTTCGTCCACTGCGCCGAGGGCGCTGACGACCAGCACCGGCATCTGCCTGTCCTTGAGCCGGATACGTTCGACGAGGTCGAGCCCGTCCAGGCCGGGCAGCATCCTGTCGACGACAAGGAGATCGAAGGTCGCGGTCTCCGTCAGGGCCGACGCCTCCGCGCCGTCCGCGAGGGAGGTTACTTCGTGACCGGCGTCCTGCAGCAGTAGAGCCACCTCGGCAGCCAGGAACTCGTCGTCCTCCACCAGGAGAATCCTCGAGCCGTGCCATCCGATCCGATCGACGTATCCTTGGCCGACCGCAGATGACCCGGCGGGCGGCGAAGCCGCTGTTTCCTTCATGGGCCGAACCTAGACCCGGGCGATGAAGGAAAACAGTAAATTGGACTTTAAGGTCAGTAAGCCCAAGCCGCGTGCCTGCGCCGGGCGACGGTTGTCACTAAACTAACTTTTAATATCAATTCGCATCGAGCTGCCTAAGTTCGGAAAGCCGCCGAGGACACGAGGGGGGCCGCAGGTCGAAGTCCGGCAGCGGACGCCTCCGCCATCCGGGTGGAAGCGCGCCGCAGCCGTCGGAGAGCACTGCGACCTTACGTTGGGTTCACGGCCTGAACTCTGTGTTCCGAGGTGTGTCATGTCCGGTTCGTTCGGCGTGCTTAAATCTTCGTTCCTCAAGATCGCCGCGCCTGCGATGCTCCTGCTCGGCGGATGCGAGGCCTCGACGACGGTCACCGGCAGCGTGAATCCTTCGCGTGCCCAGCCCGCCGCGTGGGCGGACTACGACCAGCTGCCCGTCGAACTCCACGGGGTAATCCCGAGCCGCACCAAACGGCAGCTCGCCGCCTTGTTCCCGCCCGCCCCGCGTCGGCAAGTCGCCTCTCTGGGCGACGTTCCCGTGGATAGCGGTAGCAGGCGGATGGTCCTATACGTGAATCCAGCGTCGTTGCCCGCGCCCGACGAACTCTGCAGCGACGCCGCCGCTTTTCGTCGCGGCGCGCAGGAGGGTGAGTCCGCCCACGTGACCGGCGCCCTATGCGACGGTAACAAGCTCATCACGCGAGCGAGCGGACGCGTCCTGACGGCCGATCAGACCGACGCCGGTCTGCGAAAGGATTTTCAGATCATTCGTGACCAGCTTTACCAGGCCCTCTTTTTCGGGGCGAACACGACCTACCGCTATTATCGCTGAACCGAACCGGTGAGACCGCGCCGTGAGTGACCCTCGTTCCGACGACGCGATCGTCACGGGTGAAGGGCTGCCACGGTGCTCGCTGCGGTCAAGGTGCGATCCTCGCCATGCTCGCCGTGCTCGGGCGAAGAGCCCTGCGCGCGGCTCCGCGTGGCTCCGGTTCTCCCCTGACCTCCGCTGCGCGCCGCGGCCGCCTTGAGGCGTCGGGACGAAAGGCGTCCCGCCATCTTCAGCCACGCCTCCGGCGGGCCGAACGAAAGGCTGCCGAAGGACGCGATGACGGCGCGGATTGCCGAATCGGCATGCCGTGGTTCAGCCGGTCGGCGGTTCCGAAGTCTGGTCATCCGCCGAGGATGCATCTCCGGCGACCTTGCGCAGCGCGCTCAGGAAGCCGTGCTTCGCGAACAGGCGACCGCTTGCCCTGTGCTTGATGTAGCCCGACTCGTCATCGGTGACGAGGCCTTCCCACCTAGCCAGCCGTGATGGTTCGAGCCAATCCCGGACGGCTCCGCGTTCCTCTTCGGTGAAATCGTTCAACTCCTCGGCCTTCTTCCTTTTTCTGACGTAGTCCGCAAGCTCGGCGAGGGTATCAACGTCGGCTTCGACGATTTCCTGCTTGAGGAAGGAGAGGGCACTCAATCTCTTGAAGTTCGCCTCGAGCAATGTGTTCTTGGCGTACAGGCTTTGCCGTTCGCTGAGCAGGAAATGCACCTGTGCTCGTGCCTGGTCGTTGTCTATGAGAGCAAGAAAGCGCTCTTCCTCGGTTCCTTTCGCGGCGCGGGAAGGACGCTTGGGTGCGCGGGCCTGGGCTTGCACGGCCATATCGACGAGCTTCTTGAGCTCCTTGTTGTTTCTGATGGACTGGGCCAGCGGACCGCCGAAGTTGGTCCAACAGTATTGGCCGACCGCCGCCACCGTTATCGCGTCATCGCCGTCTGCCAGCGTCCTGGCGGCATCGTAGACCCGACGGATCGATTCGGCTCCGGTTGCCGTTCGCGAGATACCGATGAGATAATCTCGGCGAGCCGCCACGGCGCCCCAGTTCGGCCGATCGCTTGAAACTTCCTCGCTCATGTCGGCGCACCCGCAGTACGGGCAGCGAGGAGGCGTTCGAGACCCTTGTCCGGGTCGAGCGCCTGCATGCGGTGCCAGGCATGGGGTCTCGCCCGCACCGCGGTCGCGAAGAGTCCTACGTCTCCTACCAGGACGACTGTCCTGCGCGCGCGCGTTACCGCGGTGTAGATCATCGCGCGGTCGAGCAGCCGGGAGGGGACCACCGGTATGATGACGCTCTCGAACGCCGAGCCCTGTGCCTTGTGGACGGTGATGGCCCAACCCCGGACCAGCCTGTCGAGGTCGGAGTCGTCGATCTGGACCTCTGCGTCCTCGCCGTCGAACGTCACCATCGCGCCGGGCCGGTGCCCGAAGGTCGAGCGCCTCATGATGCCGAGCGAACCGTTCATGATGTCGAAACCCGCCTCGTCATCACCCAAACCCTGGTCGCGAGGACGATCGTAGCTGTTGCGGGTCCAGAGTATCTTTGAGCCGACCTTCAAGCCCCAATCGTGCATCGGAGGCCACGAGGCCAGCCAGCGACGCTCCACGCCGTCTCCGATCTCGATCGCACCCGCCGGTCCCGCCTTCGTCATGCAGAGGATCTGCGCGTCGGCACCATGTAGGCGGAGCAGACCCTCGTGGTCTCCTCGCATCACTGGAGGTCCGGCGATGGCTTCGAAGGTGGCCGTGACGAGGGCGGGGACCTCGTGACGCGGGCATGGCAGGAAGTAGACTCCCGGCGTATCGGGTCGGCCGAAGTCGAAGGTGGGCAGGGCCGGGGGCTGTCCCGCGCGGATGAAGGCAGCGATCGCCGGAATTCCGGTGGACGCCTTCTGTCGGTGGATGTCGGTCAGCGTCGTTCGGGGAACGCTGGATGCTACGGAGATCGCTCGCGCCGGATAGCCCGCTCTCAAGGGCGGAAGCTGCGCGTCGTCCCCGACCAGCAACACCGACGCCGACGGCGGCGTTACCGACAGGATACGCCACAGGTCGGGCGTTCCAACCATCGAGACTTCGTCTATTATGACGAGCCCGCGCTCGAACCAGAGCCTGCCGTTTTCCCGGGATGTGAGATAACGCCGGACGGTCATCGCGTGGCCGCCGGTCGCCTCTTGAAGCCTCCTGGCGGCGCGACCGCTCACGGCTATCATGCAGCAGGTGGTCTCGGTCTCCACATTGCCGAAGCGCTGGCGGGAGCGCGGTTGGTTCGCCCGGCAGGCAGCACGCAGGATCGACTTGCAGACGGTGGACTTGCCCGTGCCAGCGCCGCCCGAGATGAACGAGAAGCCCGATGACATCGCCATCCGGACGGCCGCGGCCTGCTCGGGCGCCAGCACGATGCCGTCTTCGAGTTCGACCTCGGCGATCGCCCGCATCGCGACTTCGGCTCGGCAGATGGGAGCCAGCCTCGAGCGCCGCGCTGTCGCATCTTCGATCTGCCGCTCCATGAACCAGGGGCCTCGCGCCTGAAGTCGTCCACCGCCGAGGTCGCGCAGCGTGCCAAAGGCCACGGCTTCTTCGATGGCACGGTCGGTGGAGTGGCAGGCGTGCGGCCCCAGCATCTGCCGGACACGGGGCCGCAGCATCTCCCGGGTCACCACCGTGTGGCCCCCGAGGTGCGACTCCGTCGTCCGGAACGCCTTGGCCGCGGCGACATCGACAGCCGCTGCCAGCCGCCTCGGGTCGTCCAGCTGGAGCCCGGCGGCGAGAGCGGCTTCGTCCACGACATCCCAAGCCTCGAGGAGCGTCAGGGAATAAGGGTCCTTCCGGAACCGGTCCGCCGCAGCCGCTCCGAAAAGTCTCAGGGCAGCGTTCGCCGTGACGCCGGAGACGCCGAGGTTGTCGAGCTCCTCGATGGCGGTCACCTCGTCGGTGAGGAGCGCCCAGGCATCCACGATGGCGTGCGCCTTGACTACGTCCAGGACGGCGGCGAGTGGAGCGACCTCGCGATCCCTGAGGTGATCGTAGAGACTTGGCCCCAGAGCGTTCCACAGGCGATCGGCGTAGGCTTCGCCGACGCCCGGGATGTTCCTGTTGCGGGCGATCCAACGGCGGATGCCCGCTCCGCTCGGCGCGAGCGGCATCGCGACCTGGGCAACTATGTGACTCTTCGCGACCATGCCGCCGGTCCTATGGTCCAGAACCGTGATGACCTCCGCCGTGCCGGTCACCCGCCAGGTTTCGCCGTCCCGCGGCTCCCTCGGCAGCGCTGCCGCCTTCACCAACGCCCGGATCTCGCGACCGGCTTCCTGACCGATGATGACGCCCCCACCGAGATGCCCGGGATGGAAGGATGTGACCTCGACCTTTGCCGTGCACGCGTCCCTCAAGGAACGCGACCTGTCTCGGCGAGAAGGCTCCTGAGCGCACGGAAGCCGTCCAGCTCGGACCGCAGCCGCGCGTTCTCCGCGCGCAGTTCAAGGATCAGGTTCTCGTTGCGATCTTCCGCCTCCCTGGTGACCGCCTTGCGTTCCGCGTCGAGCCTACGGGCCTCGAGCCCGCCCGACCATCGAGCGCGATCGGCGGTGTCGTAGGCCTCGAAGGCATCCGCGCACTTGGGATTGCGGCTCCGCTTCAGGCACTGAGGATCTATGTTGGCTTCTCGACCGAGCCACTGCCTGTTCAGCTGCCCGGCGAGCCGATTCGCCGGACCGGCCTCCAGGAGCCGGGCGATCGCCGTCGTCAGGCGGGCCAAGTTCTCCGAACCCCTTCCCGCGCCGATGACGGCTGCATCGTCGGACCTCGGCTTCGGCGCGTTCACGCGTTTTCGATCTTCAGAGACCTTGCCTGGTCGGGGCTGCAGAATGCGGGCGGCAGCATCGGCTCCAAGCGGATGGAGCGACCGGCCGCGCGGCTGACCTCCGCTTCGATGTGACCGATATCGAACTGGGTCAATCGTCTTTCGCCACGAGCGATCTGATCGATGAAGTCGTCTTCGTTGATCTCTCTGGGCGCTTCGGACCTCAGGCAATCCACGAACGCGATGTTTGCCTTGTCGCGGAGGTCTTGGGGCAATCTGAAGAGTTCAGAACGAAATCCGTTCTCGTCCAGGAGTCGGTCGACGGCGGCGCCGAACTCCAGCGGAGCATCGTGAGCATCGATCTCAGGAAAGAGGCGAATGGCCTTCGTCATGAACTCGAAGTAGCCGAGGTCGCTGGTTTGGCGGGCCGTCACATGGACCTCGTCCTCCGTCATCTGAGTGATAAGATCAAGTCCCGACTCCGACCCGGCATGCGCATCCGCGCTGCGCGCCATGGCAAGACTCTTCTCGATGAGCCGGGTGCGCGCATTGAGGGTTCGATACTGGACGTCGATCTCGGCTTCGAGCTTGTCGACCCTGTCTTGCAGCCAGTCCTTCCTGCGCGCGTTCGCCGGATCAAGCTGCTGCTCCCAGAGTTTCTGCAACCCTTGTGCAAGCGATCGCATCCTGTGAAGCGTCGCGTTGGCCATGATCATCTGGCCGGGGACGAATCTGGGTCCGGTCAACCAGAACCTGCACATCGGGCAGTTCCGAGCTCCACCCTCTACCGGGCCATGCAACCCCTTGGAAGGGTTGGTAGGCGTGGGTCCGCCTTCCATGCACTTGGTCATTCCATTCGGGCAGATGCCATCTGCGAACCAGATCCAGAAGCCAGGTATCTCGTCCTCAAGCGCGGAGAACGCGGCTCCGTGCTCCGAAACGAACAGGTTTTGAAGCAAGTCTGCAGGCGACGCAGACGCGTTTCTGGTGATTTCGTCAAGGGCGCCACTTTCGATGGCTTGCTCGGCGTCGGCGAGTATCCTGGTCACTGTCGCGGCGCCAAACTTCATGTAGTAGAGTGCCATGAGCACCGTGAGGTGACCTGATAAGAATTCGGCTATAATCGCCGGAGGGACACCTGCTTCTGCGAAGGCAGTGATACCCGAGACTCGCAGGCTGTGCAGTGAGTACGCGCCTAGCTCGGGGAAGCGACCTATACGGGTCAGGATCAGGATCGGTGCTGAGGCATGCTTGCTGGCATCGGGTTCGGCGGCGTTCGAAATCCTGGTTCTTTCTGCGAGCCTAGCCTCCACTTCGTCCAAGACACGTAGGAAGAAGTCCCTGCATACGGTGTAACTAGGGGGGAACTGCCTGAAGCTCAGGTTTAAGTTGTCGAACAAACGAAACAGGTATGTCGTCGGTCGCTCTCCAGCTCCGTCAGATACTTCGAGTCTTCGATCGCGGGTGCTCAGGTCGCAGCGAGCAAGTAGTTTGTCCGCAGGATTGTGGAGGCGCTGCCACCGCTCTAATCGATGTAGACGGTCGAGGAGTTCTGGGTGTTGCCACTTGATATCGAAACCCGATTCCCCGCGACGGTCGCAGGACGTGCTGGTCTTGTTGGAGTTTATATAGAGGCCGAGAGAACCCGCTCCCTGGTAATCGTCGAAACTTCGTATGACACCGGTCCTGCGTCCCTTCGTCGCAAGAGGATGGTGATTCGGCAACCATTTCCAGTCCACCTCGTGCGTGACCTTCCCGTCGCCATGCACTACCGGCGAGATCGCGAGCTCCGACGTGAGTTCATCCGCTTCGGAAGAAGAGACGAACCGGGCCGACATGCTCCGGATAGGTAATATGAGGGTTTTCAGCAGAAGCGTCGGCAGAGTCGGGTTCAATGTACGTCTGCTCGTCCCGTCCTCGTCTCGAACCTCTACTATGTATTTCTCGAAGTTGGCTGGTCTCCGCAACGTAGGAGGCAATAGGGCAGCAACATTCTCGTTGACTTTCCACGGTTCATCTACCGAGATCTGTTCATCTTCTGGAGACGAAAACACCGGATGGTAGGAGGGAACAGATGTCCCCCTCTCTTGATTGTAAATGAAACCTAGCAACTCACGCACGACCGACTTGGCCTCCGACAACACGACGCGAGGCGTGACCGCCTTGCTCGATTTTCCTCGCCCATGCGCTAGGCGCGGCGCATCGATCGCGTGGAACGAGATCATCGGGATGCCTTCGCCAGCCGCCCACTCGGAGAACAAGGCGACTCGACGGACTATCCTACCTGGTCGCGAGCTGGAGGGGCTGAAGTTCTTCGCCAGCCACGCATGAAAACCGGCAGGACCGGATAAATGGACTCCTCTCGTCAACTCGTGAGGCTGCGGCAACTCACCAAAGGTTCTCAAGAAATCTAACCAGCCTTTGAATACGTAATCGACGTCAGTCAAGCTCTTGCAGTTCAGAGTCGTCCTGTATCGTTCATAAAGGCCAATCCAGGTTTGTGCTCCTGGAAGTTTGTCATAGACGTTCCAGCGATTGGCCACGCCCCGTCTTAGATTGCATCTGCGGAGGATGGCCTCCGCCTCTTCTGTTATCCGTATGGAACTCCCGTCACTGCGGCGGAGTCCCTCCAGGCTTCTGAAGATGGCAAGAAACCTGGAACCGATATATCTCCGAGGTTCGAAATAGGTGCGCTTTGCGGGCGACGAGGATTCCGCACCTTTTGAGTAGACGTTCCAGCTACAAGCCGCGCCTTCGAGCATCGCGCAGAAGGCTTCATCGTTCACGTCATCGCTGCTGTTCACGGGCGAGAGCGCTAGAAGGGCACATCGGGCGCTCTGCTGATACGAGTTGAAGCATCGCCTCACCACCGATTGTTCGAACGCTGTAAGGGCTGAATGACAGCGCAGGAACTGAGTCCTAGGGAAGTGAGGGGCGCCCGGGAATGGAAGGAAAGCTTGCAGCGAGGGCCACAAAATTACTCCTCGAGCCTCATTGCGGCCAGCAGTCGGATCCAGAGACTTGTGTTGTAAGGTATAGACGAGACCAGTTCGCACACGGCCATGAGCCATGCCCGCACCTCGTCGCCATCCCCCGTCGTCGGGAAGTCCTTTATCAAAGTCCAGTAAGAGCGCGGTGCCGCCTCGCGCTGAAGTTCCCGGGTGAGCCTTTCCACGACTCTCTCTAAAGCGGCGACGCTTGGGTCGATGAGCACCCACGTGTCCCCGACCGTGTTCACGTTCGTTGTAGTCGCGCCGATTGTGAGCATCGTGTAGTCGCTTGACCATTTCACCTCAAATTACTCCCTTAAGGAAGTTCGCAGTTGCCTTTGAGCCCGGACCTTCGAAGATCCCGTGCGGATCGCTTTTCCAAGTCAATCCGAGGTCTTCGGTGCTGAAGTCTGCCATGCCGAGTTCAATCTTCTGGCTTGCTTTCGAGAGGGCTTGGAAAACGTCTCTTGGTCGAGGTCGCGTGTAGATCATTTGAGAGCCGATGCACTGTTGATGCAGCACCTCTTGTATGATCTCGGAAGGAACTCCTGCCCTCTTAAGCATGTAGCCGACACGATGCCGCATGGCGTGCCTGCAAAGTCCTTGAGCCGAGTCGGGGACGAGGCCGACTCGGGCGAGCGCGCTTTCGAACGCATTCCGCGCGCCCGCGTCGCTCCAGGGTGCACCGAAGTTCCCGCCGGACCTGTCCAGATTCACGAAGTAGTAGGGGTGTTTGGCGCAGTTCGGCCGAATTTCATTTATGTAGATGCCATGTAGCTGCCAAAATAGACGGCCTGCTGCTGGACTTTGCCAGAAAACCCGGGTCCGGTCACCGACACGCGGCACTGTTTCAGTCATCAACATACTCTTCCATCCCGCAAACTCTCCGAGGTTGTTCATTTCGTTCCGGGGCACTCTTCCATAAACTTCGCGGAGATATTCCCTCCTGTCGGAGAACTTGGATGCATATGGATCGGGTGGTGCTCCTTCCGACGGATGGTAAAGGAAGACCGATGCGCCTTGACCGTGCGTCTGGTCACGTTGGACATCGGAGAGAAAGATGTGAAGCGCCTCGGACCCGCGGATGGCTCCCCACATGAGAAGGAGGAAATAGAGGTAGTCGCGTATTAGGTAGTTGCGGATGTCTTTATCTGAACGCCCCCTACGAAGGAGGCCGAGCCGGAAGAACTCCTCGACGTGCTTTTCGGGAAAAGGTATCGGCGGCTGTTTTCTTCGCATCGAACCGCTGAAAATATTTCTGGACTGTTGTGTCTCCGTCGTGTCGCTCGACATGTGCAGATAACGGATACTTGCCCTTTTGTGAAATGGTGACGCGCTCTTACGCGTGTCGATATGATGCTGGTATGCCCCGGCAAGCACATCCTCCATCTTCGCGATTTTCGGATGTGTCGAACGTGCTGTTGATTCAGTTGTAAGAAACTCGGCAAAGCCACGGATCGCCGCGAGGTGTATCCGAAGTGTGGCGATTTTGTTCGGATGCCATAGGAGGCCTAACTGATCGACGCCGTTGGCGGTGGTGCCGTTCGCTAGCGCGTTTGCGAACGCTTCGTAGAAGTCGGGCCTCTGTATCTGGCGCGACGGACTCTCTTCAACGGCGATGTGGAACTCGAAGAGCTTCTTCAAAGCCGCGGCCTTATGCTTGAGGCTTGACGCTGACAAGTTCCAGATCGGAGGAGACAACATGTGTTTGTAGGCACTCCAAACCACGCCCTCCCCGACGAGAGGAACAGGGATGGAGCGAGTCTTGGGACCTAACTCTATCGGCACCCATCCAACCACGACCTTCCCGGAGGCCGCCGGTTGAATGGGTCGGATTGGAAATGCCGTCGTGTAAGCCATCAAATAGCTTGCCCCCATTAAGCGTCCCCTTGGTCCGAAGTTGAACCACCGGGAATTCTAGAACAGGCTGGGGCCGAAAACGGAAAAAGAACGCGGCATCAAGAAGTATAGTTGGAGTGCCCCTGATACCGGTTCCAGCGGCGGACGGCGGACCCCATAGCGATGTTTAAAACCGCTAGAAACGCGGAACGAAGATAGAACTGTCCGTCAAGAAGTAGGGTCGTAGTGCCCCCAATAAAGCGCTGTCGTTGTCCGCAGTTCAGTCCGGCACGGCTTTCGCCGATGAGAGCGATCGTTTGGGGACGATCGAGAAGCAGATCCAGTCGCTGCAGTCCGAGTTGAAGCGGGTCAAGGCCGACCTTGCCGCCCGCAACCGCGAAATACGCGCCGCGCACCAGCAGCAATATGCGCCCGCGCAGTCGGCGCCGGTTCCGCCGCAGGTGTCGCTGATGCCCGCCATCCCGCCTGGATACGCGCTCGTGCCGGCCTCGCCGGGATCGACACCCGGCTCCGTGGTTCTCGCGCGGGCGGAAGCGCCGCCTGAGAAGAAACTGCCGATCGGCGCGTTCAAGGTCGGCGCCGTCACGGTGACGCTGGGCGGCTTCCTCGAAGGCACCGCGATCTACCGCTCGCGCAACGAGGTGACGGACATCACCTCGAACTTCACCACAGGCATCCCTTTCCGCAACAGCCAGCTCTATCATGAGCCGGAAAACCGCCTGACCGCACGCCGCAGCACCGTGCAGGCTTTGGCCGATGCGCGTCCGAACGATTACACCGACCTGCAGGCGTTCGTGCAGGCCGACTTCCAGGGCGCCGCGCCCACCTCGAACTCGAACCAGAGCAACAGCTGGGTGCCGCGCCTTACCCAGGGCTGGGGCCAGTATATCCGCAACGACATCGGCCTGAGCGTGCTGTTCGGCCAGAGCTGGTCGCTGCTGACGATGAACCAGGTTGGCGTGAACCCGCTTCGCGTGAACAACCCGCCGACCATCGACGGCGGCTACGTGCCGGGCTTCAACTGGACCCGCCAGCCGCAATTCCGCGTCGCCAAGAGCTTCGACAAGGACACCTACTGGCTCGCGCTGTCGGTCGAGAACCCGCAGACGACCTACGCCAACACCAGCGTTCCGAGCACTCTGGGCACTCTAAACGTCAGCAATCCCGGCATCGGCGGCCTCGGCACAGGCAGCAACTCGCCGACGGCCGTGTGCACCGCCGTCACCACCACGACCACCACCACGACAACCGGCGGCGCGCGGCCGGCCAGCAAGAGCACCAGCACCAGCACCTGCACTACCTCCAACGTCGCCGGGCTGGGCAACTTCACGAACAACCTGGCGCCGGACGTCATCGCCAAGGCGACGGCCGACTATCCGATCGCCCACCTCGAGGCCTACGGCATCGGCCGCGTGTTCAATGACCGGGTCAGCCAGCTCGGCACCGGGCAGAGCAACACGGTGTTCGGCGGCGGCGCCGGCGCCGCGGCGCTGTTCCACGTCATTCCGAAGAAGCTCGACATTCAGGTCAGCGGCCTGGCGGGCACAGGCATCGGCCGTTACGAGACGACCCAGCTTCCGGACGCGACCATCGGCGCAGACGGCAAGCCGGTCACCGTGCGCGAGTGGAACGCGCTGCTTGGCATTCTCGGCCATCCGACGCCTTCGCTCGACGTCTATGGCTACCTAGGCACGGCGCAGTCCAACGCTGCTTCCTTCAACACCTATAATTCGAAGGGCGTGGTCACCAAGGCCTACGGCTACGGCAACCCGCTCTATCCGAACACGAGCTGCGCCGAAGAACTTGGCTCGACCGCCAACTGCACCGGCACCACCAAGGCGGTGGTTCAGGGCACCATCGGCGCCTGGTGGAAATTCCTCAAGGGCAACTACGGAACCATGCAGGTGGGCGCTCAATACTCCTATACCCGCAGGATGGCCTTCCAGGGTGTCGGCCCGACGCCGCAGTCCGACGAAAACATGGTCTTCCTCAGCTTCCGCTACTATCCGTTCCAGTAACGCCTCGCCAAAGCCTGAACGCCTGCTGCCGCCGCGCGATCGAAGGATCGCGCGGCGGTTTGCGTTTGCGGGCGTGAATTCCAAGGAGCTAAAAACCAGGGCGTAAAATAGATTGACACACTCTGTTACGATGTGGATTAGTATTCCTACCTAGTTGGTAGGAATATCATGGCATACACACACTGCCGGATCGCCAAGCTTGTCGCCGGGATGCTGCTCGCCACTGCACCGGCGGCCGCATTTGCGCAGACCGCCCTGCTGAACGTTTCCTACGATCCCACCAGGGAGCTTTATAAAGACGTCAACGCCGCCTTCACCAAGTCCTGGCAGGTGGAGGCGCATGAGACTGTCGTGGTGAAAACATCGAACGGCGGATCCGGCGCACAGGCACGCGCGGTGATCGACGGTCTGCAGGCGGACGTGGTGACGCTCGGCCTTGCGGGCGACATCGATGCCATTGCCAAGCGCGGCCTGATTGCGGCGGACTGGCAATCGCGCCTGCCGTATCATTCCACGCCTTATACCAGCACGATCGTGTTCCTGGTCCGGAAGGGCAATCCGAAACAGCTTCACGACTGGCCCGACCTGATCAAGCCGGATATCGCCGTGGTCACGCCAAACCCGAAAACCTCGGGCGGCGCACGCTGGAATTACCTCGCGGCTTGGCTTTATGCGCTGCATCAGCCGGGCGGCACGGAGGCCACCGCAGAGGCCTTCCTGACCCAGCTCTACAAGCACGTGCCTGTGCTCGATTCAGGCGCGCGTGGGGCCACGAACACCTTCGTTCAGCGTGGCATCGGCGATGTCCTGCTGGCGTGGGAAGACGAGGCGCTGCTGGCGTCGAAGGACCTTGGCGCAGGACAGTTCGACATCGTCTATCCGAGCACCAGCGTGCTCGCCGAACCGCCTGTCGCAGTCGTCGATACGATCGCGGGCAAGCATGGCACGCAGAAAGTCGCGGCCGCCTATCTGCAATTCCTGTTCAGCAAGCCCGGCCAGGAGATCGGCGCCAAGCACTACTTCCGCCCGCAGGATCCCGATGTCGCGAAGGATTACACGTCGGTTTTCCCGAAGCTGAAATTGTACGACATCGCCAGCCTGGGCGGGTGGAAAGTGGTGCAGCCAAAGCATTTCGGCGACGGCGGGCTGTTCGACCACATCTACACCACGGGCAAGTAGGCGCCCGCTTGCATGGACGCCGCAGCATGGGACATGACCGGGTCGCGGGGCTTCAAGGCGTCGCGCTCGCCGCTGCCCGGCTTCGGTCCCGCACTCGGGCTGACGCTCGGGTGGGTGTCGCTGATCGTGCTGCTGCCCCTGTCCGCGCTCGTGCTGCGGGCGCTGACGATCGGTCCGTCGGGGATCTTCCATGCGCTGGCACAGCCCAGGGTTTTTGCCGCGCTGCGGCTGAGCTTCGGCTGCGCAGGGCTTGCCGCCATCATCGGCCTGCCGCTCGGATTGCTGCTGGCCTGGGTGCTGACCCGTCTGCGTTTTCCGGGCCGCCGTTTGCTGGATAGCCTGGTCGATCTGCCGTTCGCGCTGCCAACGGCGGTGGCGGGCATCACCTTGACCGACCTGTTCGGTCCGCACGGCCTGCTCGGCGCGCCGCTTGCGGCCGCCAGGATCAAGGTCGCTTACACGCCCGCGGGCATCGTCGTCGCACTCGTTTTCGTCGGCATCCCGTTCGTCGTGCGCACGGTCGAACCGGTGCTGCGCGACCTGCCCCGCTCGGTCGAGGAGGCGGCGGAGACATTGGGCGCGGCGCCTTGGCAAACGCTGCTGCGCGTGGTGCTGCCTGCGCTGACACCGGCCCTTCTGGTGAGTTTCGGCCTGGCTTTCGCCCGTGGCGTCGGCGAGTACGGCTCGGTCATTTTCATCGCTGGCAACATGCCGATGGTGAGCGAAATCGCGCCGCTGCTCATCGTCACCAGGCTGCAGGAATTCGACTATGCGGGCGCCGCGTGCATCGGCCTCGCCATGCTGGCGGGTTCGCTCGTGGTGCTGTCAGCGCTCACGGCCGTACAGCGCCATTTGGAAGCACGGCTGTGACGCGCGCGCTGCTGCTTTGCGCTGCCGTGGCGGTGGTCGGCGTGTTGTTCGTGCTGCCGCTCGGCACAGTGTTCGCCGAGGCGTTCAGCCGTGGCGTGCCGTTCGTCGCGGCATCGCTCACCGATCCCGACGCGCTGGCGGCGATCCGGCTGACGCTGCTGGTGGCGGCGATCGCGGTTCCGCTGAACACGCTGTGCGGACTGGCTGCCGCCTGGTGCCTCACCAAGTTCGACTTCCCAGGCAAGCGGGCGCTGCAGGTGGTCATCGAACTGCCGCTGACCATTTCGCCTGTCATTTCGGGCCTGGTTTGGGTGCTGCTGTTCGGCGCCAACGGCTGGTTCGGGCATGCGCTCGAAGCACGCGATATCCACATCATCTTTGCGGTGCCTGGCATCGTGCTGGCGACGGTGTTCGTGACCTTTCCCTTCGTTGCCAGGACCGTCATGCCGCTGATGGAAGCGCAGGGACGCGCGCAGGAGGAAGCGGCCGCGCTGCTGGGTGCGGGTTTCGCCACGACTTTCTTCCGCGTGACCTTCCCGGATATCATCTGGGCGGTGCTGGCTGGCGTGCTGCTGTGCACGGCACGCGCGTTCGGCGAGTTCGGCGCGGTGTCGGTGGTGTCGGGGCACATCCCGGGTGTCACCGAGACGATGCCGCTGCATATCGAATCGCTCTACGACGACTACCAGTCGGCTGCGGCCTTTGCGATGGCGGCGTGCCTGGGCATGTTTGCGCTCGTGACTCTGGTGGCGAAGGCGCTGGTGGAGTGGCGGCTCGGCGACAGGCTGGGCGCTGGCGCATGACCGTTTCGCTCATCGGCGTGACCCAGCGCTACGGCAACACGCCCTCGCTGCACGACGTCAATCTCGAGGTCCGGCCTGGGGAGTTTCTCGCCGTGGTCGGACCGTCGGGTGCGGGAAAGACGACCCTGCTGCGGCTGATTGCGGGGCTGGAGACGCGGTTCAGCGGAACGCTGCGGATCGGCGGACGCGACATGGCCGAGGTTCCGGCGAGGCAGCGGAACATCGGCTTCGTTTTTCAGAATTATGCGCTGTTCCGGCACATGACGGTGGCGGAGAACGTGGCTTTCGGCCTGCGCGTGCAGCGGCGGATGGCAAGGCATGCGATCACCAGCCGGGTGGCCGAGCTGCTCGAGCTGATGCAGATTCCGCAGCTGGCAGGGCGGCGGCCGGGGCAGCTCTCAGGCGGGCAGCAGCAGCGTGTCGCGCTGGCCAGGGCGCTGGCGACATCGCCGGAGCTGATGCTCATGGACGAGCCGTTCGGCGCGCTCGATCCGCTCGTGCGCAAGGACATACGCAACTGGCTGCGCGGCCTTCACACCCAGCTTGGCCTGACCAGCATCTTCATTACCCACGACCAGGGCGAGGCCGTCGAGCTGGCGGACAGGGTGGCTGTGATGAGGGGCGGCAGGATCCTGCAGATCGGCACGCCTGACGAGCTGGAGGAGAATCCAGCGGCGCCGTTCGTTTTCGAGTTTTTAGGTCCGACGATACGCCTGGAGGGGGTGATCAGGGGCGGCGCCTTCCATGCGTCCGACCTGCCCGTGCAGCCGTTCCATCGAGCGGGTGCGGACGGTTCGGCCGTGGCGCTGTTGCGCCAGCACCAACTGGCGCTGATCCCGAATGGCGGCGAGGCGGTAGTGGTGTCTGCCAGGAAGGTGGGGCCGCTCGTGCATCACATGGTCGAATGCCGCGGCCGCACGATGGAGCTGGTATCGACCGAAGAGGCGCTGCCGCCTGGCTCCCGCTGCAGCCTGGTCATGTCGGCGGCGACCATCTTCTCTCAGTCGCCAACCCGGGAGCTTGCGCCGGCCGAAGCCGTTTAGGGGATGGGGTGAGTGACGGTGGTCTGCGCCGGTCCCGGATCGGGATCGTTGTCCGCCTGCCCGCCGCTGCAACTCGCCAAGAACACCGCACAGAGTGCCAGCAATGCGATTTTCATAAAGATAAGCTCCCGCATAGAAATTTTTGGAAAAGCGCCAGTAAGTGCCGGGCCTAAAAGTCGAAAAGTTTTTTGCTTCTTTTTTTCAAAAAAGAAGTCCTTCCTTCCTACCCTCCCGTAACACTCATATGCCGCCGGACGGCAGGCGAAGCGCGGCGGCGTTCGATGACGAAGTCGTGGCCTTTTGGCTTGCGCGAAATGGCGGAGACGATGGCGTCGTCGAGGTTGCCGCCGTTGCGGAGTGGCGTTCGCAGGTCGGCGGCGTCGTCCTGGCCGAGGCACATGAAGAGCGTGCCGGTGACGGTGAGGCGAACGCGGTTGCAGTCTTCGCAGAAATTATGGGTCAGGGGCGTGATGAAGCCGAGGTGGCGGCCGGTTTCGCGCACGGTGACGTAGCGGGCGGGGCCGCCGGTTCGGTAGGGGCTGTCGTCGAGCGTCCAGCGTTCTGCGAGGCGGGCGCGCACGAGGGATAGCGGCAGGTACTGGTCCATGCGGTCGGAGCCGGTTTCGCCGAGCGGCATGGTTTCGATGAGGCAGAGATCGAAGCCTTCGCGGCCGCACCACTCGATCATGGAGTCGAATTCGTGCTCGTTCTCGTCCTTGAGCGCGACGGCGTTGATCTTGATGGCGAGGCCGGCGGCGCGGGCGGCGGCGAGGCCTTCCATGACGCGGTCGAGGCGGCCCCAGCGGGTGATCCTGGCGAAACGGTCGGGGTCGAGCGTGTCGAGGCTGACGTTGATGCGGCGGACGCCGGCGCGGGCGAGGCCTTCGGCGTGGCGGGCGAGCTGGGTGCCGTTGGTGGTGAGGGTGAGTTCGTCGAGGTCGTCGCCCAGGCGGCTGCCGAGGCTGTCGAGGAGGGTCATGACGTTGCGCCGGACCAGCGGCTCGCCGCCTGTGATGCGCAGCTTGCGCACGCCGCGGTCGATGAAGGCGCCGCAGAGGATATGGAGTTCCTCGAGGGACAGGATCTCCTGCTTGGGCAGGAAGGTCATGTCCTCGGCCATGCAATAGACGCAGCGGAGGTCGCAGCGGTCGGTGACCGAGACGCGGAGGTAGGTGATCGGCCGGGCGAACGGATCGATCAGGGGGGCGGTGGCTGGCATCAAGATATGTAGGTCATGGGCGGCGGGCGCTTGGTCAAGAGGGATCGTCCAGGACGGCGAGGGGCACCACGGCAGTGTTGATCAGGATCTTGCCGGCGCCTTCGAAATTCACGGTGACCCGGCTGCCGACGACGGACTGCACCTGGCCCATGCCCCAGAGGGGCTCGCCGGGGTGGCGCACGAACTGGCCCGGCTCGTAGGGTGACCAGGCGTTGTTCATCCGGCGCCCATCTTCGTCTGCGATCATGCCTGTTCCCTTCGGTGAAAGGCCTCGCTTGTGTCAGCCGCCATATCGCGCCCCGATCCCTTAAGACTGCCGGCCGCACTGGCGGCGCGGATCTGCCACGACATCGCGGGTCCGCTCGGAGCGCTTTCGGCCACTCTGGAGTTGCTCGCGGAAGATGGCGACCCTGAGGCGCTCGCCATCGCGCGGGAGAGCGCCACCATGCTGTCGGCGCGGCTTCGCCTGCTGCGGGCCGCCTGGGCGGAGGAGGTGGAGGTGCCAGGCACGCGGGTGATGCAGATCCTGGCCGGCGGCCTGCCGAATGCGGAGCGGCTGCGCGTGACCATCAGCCTGGACGCCGACATGGCGCCCAGCCTGCGTCGGCTCGGGCTGAACCTGCTGCTGCTCGCTTCTGCCAGCCTGCCGCGCGGCGGGGACATCACTCTGGGCAGCCGGCCTGACGGGCTGCTGCTGACCATCGGTGGGCGCGATGCGGCATGGCCTGCTTCGCTGGCGGCTTGTGCCGCCTCTCCGTCGCCGGTGGACCAGGACTGGCCGGAGCCTCGGGGGTTGGCTGTTCCCATGGTTTGCCTGCTCGCGGAGGCTCAGGGGCTTTGGGTGGATTTGCTGTCTGAGACGGAGTTGGCGGTGCTGCCCCGGGAGAGGAAGCAAGCGGTTCTTTTTTGAAAAAAAGAACCAAAAAACTTTTGGGAATTGGGGCCGGGCTTGGGGATCGGCTGGGCGCTGATTTATGCTGGCGGGATGAATGCCATTGCTCCTCCCGCCTGGACCCGCGACGCCGTGCAGGCGCTGCTCGACATGCCGTTTACCGACCTGGTGTTCCGCGCCGCGGGCGTGCACCGGGCGCATTTCGATCCGGGCCAGGTGCAGATTTCCACCCTGCTCTCCATCAAGACAGGCGGGTGCCCCGAGGATTGCGCCTATTGCCCGCAGAGCGCGTCCTACGAGGCAGGGGTGCCGGCGAGCAAGCTGATGGAGGTGGAGGCCGTGCTCGCCGAAGCGCGGGCGGCGCGGGATGCCGGGGCGCAGCGCTTCTGCATGGGCGCGGCCTGGCGGTCGCCGAAGGATCGCGACCTCGATGCGGTGTGCGCCATGGTGGAAGGGGTGCGCGCGCTGGGCTTGGAGAGCTGCGTGACGCTCGGCATGCTGACGGCGCCGCAAGCCGTCCGGCTCGCGGATGCGGGGCTCGATTACTACAACCACAATCTCGATACGTCGCCCGAGCATTACGGCGACATCATCACCACGCGCACCTATCAGGACCGGCTGGATACGCTAGGGCATGTGCGCGATGCGGGGATCAACGTTTGCTGCGGCGGGATCGTCGGCATGGGCGAGGATCCGTCGGACCGTGCAGGGTTGATCGCGGCGCTGGCGGGATTGCCGAAGCATCCTGAAAGCGTGCCGATCAATGCGCTCGTGCGGGTCGAAGGCACGCCTCTCGCGGACAGCGAGCCGATCGACGCCATCGATTTCGTGCGCGTCATCGCCGCGGCCCGGATCACCATGCCGACGGCCTATGTGCGGCTGTCGGCGGGGCGGGAGACGATGACGGACGAGGCGCAGGCCTTGTGTTTTCTGGCAGGCGCCAACTCGATCTTCTATGGGCCGCGGCTGCTCACCACAGCCAACCCCGCGGCGGAGCGCGACCGTGTTCTGCTCGCCAGGCTCGGCATCAACACGCACTGAAACGCGGCTTTACCGCCATGGACCATCTCTGGCGCCCCTACACGCAGATGCAGACGGCGCCAGCACCCTTGCGGGCGTCACGCACCGAAGGCTGCCGTATCACGCTCGACGATGGGCGCGTGCTGATCGACGGTATAGCGAGCTGGTGGACCGCCTGCCACGGCTATAATCATCCGCACATCCGGCAAGCTGCCATGCAGCAGCTGGAGAAAATGCCGCACGTCATGTTCGGCGGACTGACGCACGAGCCGGCCGAGCAGCTCGCCCTACGGCTTTGCGACATGCTGCCGGGCGATCTCAGCCACGTGTTCTTTGCCGACAGCGGCTCGGTCGCCGTGGAAGTCGCCATGAAAATGGCTGCGCAATACTGGCTCAACCAGGGCGTTCGCACGCGCCGGAAGTTCCTGGCGTTTCGCGGCGGCTATCACGGCGACACGCTGGCGACGATGGCGGTGTGCGACCCCGAGGAAGGCATGCACGCGCTCTATGCCGGGTTGCTGGCCGAGCACGCGATCCTCGACCTGCCGCGCGACGAGGAGAGCACGGCCGCGCTCGAGAACTTCCTCGACCAGAACAGCGAGACCCTGGCGGGGATCGTCGCCGAGCCACTCGTTCAAGGGGCGGGCGGGATGATCTTCCACGATGCGGCGGTGCTGCGCCGGCTGCGCTCGCTTGCCGACCGCCACGGGCTGCCGCTCATTCTCGATGAGATCTTCACCGGCTTTGGGCGCACGGGCACCATGTTCGCGTGCGAAGCGGCCGGGATCGTGCCGGACATCATCACGCTCTCCAAAGCGCTCACCGGCGGCACCATGGCGCTCTCAGCCGCCATTGCGCGGCCGCACATCTTCGCAGCGTTTCTCTCGGACAATCCCGCGCACGCGCTCATGCACGGGCCAACCTACATGGCGAACCCGCTCGCCTGCGCCTGCGCCAATGCCTCGCTCGATCTTTTCGAAACCGAGCCTCGGCTCGCACAGATCGCGGCCATATCGGCGCAGCTCAAAACGCAATTGGAGCCCTGCCGCGGCCTGCGCGGCGTGAGGGACGTGCGCGTGCTCGGGGCTATCGGCGTGGTGGAACTGGAACGGGTTGCGGACATGACGGCGTTGAAGGCGGCGTTTGTCGAAGCCGGGGTTTGGGTCAGGCCGTTTCGGAATATCGTTTATCTGACACCGGCTTTTATTGTGAGCGAGGGTGAGCTTTCTTGCCTGACAGACAGCGTTGTTGGCGTGGTAAGAAAGCAAGGACTTCTTTTTTGAAAAAAAGAAGCAAAAAACTTTTACGACTTGGGACCGAGATCTTGGTGTCGGCCGGGCCTAGATTCGCAAAAGTTTTTTGGTTCTTTTTTTCAAAAAAGAACTGCTTGCCTTCTTATTTCTGCGGATAGCTGAAAGCAAAGCTCTCGCTAAAGGGCCCCCACCAGGCCGGTACTCCCGTTTCCTTGTCGACATGGCGCAGGAAGCCGACTGCTTCGGGGGAGGTGAAGTGGTAGGTGAGCTTGTATTTGCCTGGGCCGTCCATTTTCACGTTGTCGGCGTAGTGGGAGCCGTCCTTGGCTTGCATGGGGTGGAGGGTGCCGGTGGCTTTCCAGTCGGTGCCTGGTTTTTCCATGGTGTAGCCGATGGTGAGGTAGGCGACCCAGGCGCCGTCCGGGTAGCCGTAGATGTTGTCGGCGGTGGCGTGGACGTCGCATTCCAGGTGGATGACGTCGTCGCCCATGGCCATGCCGGGCGACATCGGCGCCATTTCGACGCCGACGAGGTAGTTGGCGACGATTTCCATGTCGTGTTCGTGGACTGGGCCGCCGACGAAGAACTCGTGCGCGGCGGCGGGGGAGGCAGCCAGAAGGGCAGCCGCGGCGATGATCGCCTGGCTTGTTCGAAGCATGGGTGAACCTCGTGGTTTTAAGGGCTAGGAGGTTTGGGGGCGGGGGATGGGTGCTGGCCGCGGTGACTGGTGGGCGCCCACGAGGCGGGCGCCGATGACCAGGGCGGTGAGCACGGCGAGCCAGGCGGCGAGTTGCACGCCCATGGGGCGGTCGGCGTAGCCAACCAGGGCGTGCAGGGCGCGGCCTGGGATGCTGTCTTCGGGGAGCAGCCAGGAGGTGTCCCAGAGCTGGTAGCCCCAGGCGGGGATGAGGTCGGCGCCGGCGAGGATGGCGGCGGCCTGGCCGGCCATGCCGGCGGCGAGCAGGGCGATCAGCCAGCCGGTGACGGCGAACAGCTTGGAGACGGGAATGGCGACGAGGCCGCGGTAGAGCAGGAACGAGACCAGAGCGCCGAGGCCCACGCCGATGGCGCCGCCTGCCATCAGGGCCTGCCAGCCCTCGTGGCCGGAGGCGGCGATGCCGTAGAGAAAGAGCACGACTTCCGCGCCTTCGCGCAGGACGGCAACGCCGACGACGAGGGCCATGGCGAAGAGGGAGCGGCGGCCGAGGGCGACGTCGCGGCCCATGGCCTTCATTTCGCCGGCCATTTGGCGGCCGTGGCTGGCCATCCAGATCTGGTGCCAGCTCAGCATGAGGACGGCCGCGATCAGGATGCCGGCGTTGAAGACCTCCTGGCCGGAGCCGTTGAAGGCGTTCTCAAGGGCGCCGGCGAACAGAGCCAGGATGGCGGCGCCGAGGACCCCCACGCCGATGCCGCCTGCCAGCCAGATGGCGCGGCCGGCGATCCCCTGGGTTGCCGCCATGACGATGCCGACGATGAGGCCGGCTTCGAAGACTTCGCGGAAGACGATGACCAGGCTTGCGAGCATGTTTTTACTGTCCTGCCTGCCCGGTGACCACGACGGTGCCCTTCGCGGCGTCCGGATGGTAGTCGTCGAAGAAATTGTAGGTGCCGGCCTTCAGCGGTCCGGCCATGACGGCGATCTTGCCGCCCGGGACGACGATCTTTTCGGCGCGGAGGTCGCTGCTTTCGAACTCGGCGGGGGTCGCATCCTGGTTGGCGACTTCGATGCGGAAGCGCTCGCCCGCCGGGACGCTGACCTTGGCGGGGGTGAACTGGTGGTCCTTCAGCGTGAGCTGGACCGGTTCGGCCGCGGAGGCAGACGCCGCCGCGAGCACCAGCATCGCCGGCATGATTGCCAGGCGGGTGGCCTTGGGGAACGGGGCATTGATCGTCATGTTGCGCTTGGCTCCATCAAAGCTTGTTAATGCGAGGCGTTCGCAATAACAAGCTTGCTACAGGTGGACATCCGCCGCGCGTTTGCCAGACAGACAAGAAGAAAAATGGCCGATCCCAGCATTTTCGACGCAGTCCGTATTCCGGTGCAGGCGCTAGAGGCACTCGATTGGCGACCGTATCATTTCGCGATCCAGCCGTATCACTACATCGTCCGGACGGTTCACATCGTCTCCATGGCCGGCTTTTTCGGCGGCATCGGGCTGCTGGATTTCCGGCTGATGGGCTGGCGCGGCACGGTGCCGCTCCGTGCGTATGCGGCGCATGTGCTGCCCTGGGTATGGGTGACGTTCGGGGTGGCGGCCGCCACCGGGGTCGCGCTGTTCCTCTACGACCCGGTCCACGTCGGTTCGCACGCCTACTGGACGCCGAAGATGCTGTGCGTCGCCGCGGGGCTGGCCAACGCCCTGTTCTTTCACCGCACCAGCTATGTGGCGGCGCTGGCCGCCGAGCGGCGGCTTCCCTGGTCCGCGCGGGTGGCTGGGCTCGTTTCGCTGGTGTGCTGGACGGGGGCTGTGGTGTTCGCGTCGATGGACTCGGAGGGGGTGCCTAAGGTTTTGCTGCAGTAGGGAAAGGTTCTTTCTTGTAAAAACAGAACAACGGTAGCGGGTCGGTTCAAACTGTTTTGAATAAGTCCTAGTCGAACACGCTTGGGGTGGCGGTGCCTACGTGGCATGATGGGTTCATGGGCGAGTATCACATAGCTAAAGGTGGAGAATTTACCGATCAGTGGGTGGTTGTGCCTGGCCCCCCAAAGTCTGGCGGCCCGCTGGTGGCTGGTCCTTTTACCTCTGAAGAAGAGGCGCAAAAGGCAATCCAAACCATGGAACGGGAAGAATCAGAGGGGCATCCGTCGTGACTTCATAGCGCGCCCAGCGCCGTGATCCAAGTCAGCTCGGCAAGCTGATGCTCCCCATTGCTACAGATGAAGCGCCAAACGCTACCGGAATTTACGGAGCAAACTTAACCAACCCCAAAATCCCGGAAGCGCCTCAGCAGAATTAAGCTAGCTTTTAATTAGTGGGATGTTGTGACGTATCGCTGGTCTCAATCGGCCATTGCATGAACAAGTCAGCTTGTGCCGGAGGCACCCGCATAGCCGGAACCACGGGAAGTTCCAGCGCAAACCAAAGACCAGCAGAAGCGTGGATGCCGAAAGTCTGACGTGCCTCAGCAACTAGTCGGACCTTAAGCGCCTCCGGCATCACTGGCTCGGGGGTCAATTGGCGTTCTTCAGCATAGATCGACGGAATGACTTCGTCAGTGACCCAGCGCCGAAAACGATGCGGCAAGGTCCCCTTCTTCAGCGCGTCCCTGCACCGCAGGATCAAAGTGAAGAGCCCGCTTTCGGAAACCACTAGCATCGCCTGCTCGCCGCCAGGGGTATATGTTAAAGATATATCCTTTTCATCGTCATCGAGGCCCTCGACGGCCTGAGATGCGTTGGCGATGCCAAGTGCTTGGCAAACGTCCACGGTGATAAACCACGGCTTGCCCTTTTTTAGAGCCCAACGGATCTGACTCTGGCCTTCGAAAAGGAACGGCCTTATCTTATGCGGTGTCATCGTCTGTCCTTCAGTCAGGTGACATTGCCTCCGCCGCAATCGGCGGAGGATAACAAGCGGGTGGTTGGACGGCTTTCCAGGGCATCGTCCTTCCACCCAGCTTAGCCGGCTAAGGCCGGTTTTCCTGGGCCATTACGGCCTCCAATCCCTTCCGCAGCAAGACGCGCACAGCGGAGGGTCGGCTCGGCATGTCTGCCGGGATGCCCCAGCCGTCCAGCGCTTCGGCCTCATCTTTTGGCATCGGTAGGGCAACCCATTAGCTGCCGCCAAGAGGCGCTCTGCGGTCTTCACCACCAATTTGCACGACTCCGGCTCTCCGTAGCTTGGTCACCGCAGATTGCACTGAACAGAAACCGATTGCAAGGTCTATATTGAACAGGCTATGTGCACGGGCCGGTGACATCACTGTGCCAACACTATGTCACCGCATTGCACACAAGAAGGAAGATGAATGGCCGAAGATGAGGTCGCGCCGGAGAAAAAGGATGGCACGGAACGCCGGGTCTATAACCTTCCCGCGAACCTCCTCTTGCGCCTTCGTGCCTACCAACTCCGACAAGGCATCGCCTCCGAAGCAGAGGCCGCCCGCCGACTAATTGATGCGGCTCTGCAGATGCGAGACACGATCGATGACATCCTGCAAACGATCAAAAAGCGATACGAGGATGAGCGGGATCTTCGTGTCTTAGCTAGTGACATACTAGCCAAACATGCCCTTGTGACAGGCATTCACTTTTCAGACGGGGGTATGTGGTTCCGGCTTGAAAACGGCGACCGTGGAATGCTCACCCATAAAGGCAAGCTTATGCACGGCGATTCCTCACAGTCCGATGACTACTGGAATAATTGGGACGAGCCACAGCCACCGAAAAGAGGCGCAAGCTTTACACCAAGCTGGGAGCCCGCTGGAGACTTAGAAGACGAAATACCTTTTTAGCCGGCCTCCGGCTTCGTCACTCGAATGCCAAGAGGAAGATCGCCTCAAAACAGCAAAGCTACCCCGACCAACTTAAGCGACAGCCTAATGGCTTCAAGGTTATTTTTGATTGGCGTTCGTCGCTCCTTCTCAAAGTCTCGCACCGTGCTTAGCGCTACGTTGGCCCGTGTCGCCAGATCCTCCTGGTTCCAATCTAACCAGGCGCGCGCGGCGCGGCTTTGCTCGGGCGACAACATACTGAGGTTCTAGAAAAAAACTTCATCATCAACGAAAGCGTTGCCGTGCGCCAATACCGCGGATGTTTGTTATAGTTGACTTTGCGCCATAACACCGGACGGATTGGACGACGGGAAAGATGTGGCGCGGCGATGGGCTGCAAAGGTGCGTGTGACAAGCGGTTTCCAACAATCTCGATCCCAGGCGGCAAAAAGTCTTAGGTTATACCCAGGATTTCGGCTTCAATCAGGGCGTAAGTTGTCCAGTCCACGACGCGCGCCCACCCGACATCGCCGCCGGCTACGACGGAAGATAGCGGGTCTAGGGTGATCTGCTTGGGCAGCACGGCGGTGGCCAGTGACGAGGGCGGCTAGCGTTGCAGCGGCGACGCTTACGCTTCTCGCGAGATCGACCAGCCTCGCTCTGTTGCGTGAAGCCAACGGGGGCTGCGCTTTAGAAGTCGAAGGGCAACATTGATCGCGCTGGCCCTCCACCCTCAAGGTGGGGCCAGTCATGAGTTTAATGGTGTTGGCTAAGTGCCCAAGAAGACTGAGGAAGAGCGGATCGCGGAGAGCTTGGGGAAGATGCTCAACTCCAAGCTGAGCCTAATGCGGACCAGGCGGATCGTGGGGGCTTACCGCGCAGCGGTGGACCTCAGCAAAGACGTGCTGGCACGATCTGGCCCGGCAGAACGGTTCGAGATTATCCGGCAGGATCCGTAAGGCGGCGAGCGCCGGCCGCCGAGTCAACGACATCATTTCCAAAACTTTGCACGATGAGGCCGGGTGTTCCCACGATCCCGGCCCCACATCGCAGAAGTTTTTTGGTTCTTTTTTTCAAAAAAGAACATCCTTCCTTCCTAACCCGGACGAAACGGCGGCGCCCACAATAGGCCGCCTTGCGTCCAGGGCAGGTTTCGCCCGCGGGTGAGGCCGACGCGGGATTTCATGCCGAGCGATTTTTCGAAGACTTCGCCGTAGTTGCCTACGCCTTCGATCACCTTCAGGCCCCAGCCTTCGGGCAGGCCGAGGCCCCAGCCCATGCCGCGCAGGGTGCCGAGGACGGTCTTTGCGGCGTCGGTGCCTGTGGTGGCCTGGTCCTTTGCGTTGGCTTGGGTGATGCCCAGGATTTCGGCTTCGATCAGGGCGTAGGTTGTCCAGTCCACGATGCGCGCCCATTCGGCGTCGCCGGCGGCTACGACGGGGGAGAGCGGGTCGAGGGTGATCTGCTCGGGCAGCACGGCGAAGTCGTGGATCTGGCCGTGGAAGCCGGAGCGGCCGGATGCGATCTTCGACACGTCGGCCGTTTCGGCGCGGCAGTGGCCGGTGACGAGGGCTGCTTCCATTTCGCCGACTTCCTCGAACGGGAAGGGCAGGAACTTGATGCCGCGGGGGTCGAGCACGCGGTGGAGGCTTCTTTCGGCGTCGGTGTTGCCGATGAAGCAGACCGGCTTTCCCGCGAGGTCCGCGACGTTCGCGATGCCGGCGTCGTGGCGCACCAGGAAGCCCTGGCCGTCGTAAAACACCGGTGTGCCGAAGGCCACGTTGTAGCGGCGGCCCAGCGCCGGGTTGGGCGTGGCGCCGACCAGCAGGGCTATGTGGCCGCTCTGCACGGCGGCCATGCCTTCGGCTTCGTCGCGGAAGCCGTAGACGGTCACCTTCGATGCATTGCCGAAGACGGCTGCGGCGACGGCGCGGCAGATGCCTTCGCCGAACGCCTCGGTGTTGCCGTGGGTGTCGTCCTTGTTGTCGTCACCGGGTTCGGTGATGGCGCCGCATGACAGTTTGCCGGCGGCGCGCACGTGGTCGAACACCGTGCCGGCCTGGCTTGCTGTTGCGAAAGTGGTTGCTGCCAGCAGGGCTAGAATGAATTTGGGGTTGATGGTTGTTGGAGAAGGAAGGGTGTTCTTTTTTGAAAAAAAGAACCAAAAAACTTTTGCGATGTGGGACCGAGATGTTTCAAAGGCCCAGCCTAAAGGTCCAAAAGTTTTTTGCTTCTTTTTTTCAAAAAAGAAGTTCTTCCTTTTTCCTGTGTCGAGGCCAGTCACAAAAGCTGCCGATAAACGCACTGTAGGATCCTATCGCGGGCAGAAGAAAATCGGGGGCTGGGGCATCGCCCCAGCCCCCTTTTTTGTCGTGAAGGCTGGCCGGGGGACTCGCCCCCGGCCTGGTCTGGTGCGTTAGCCGCCCCAGCCTGGCGTGGTCGGCAGACCGGGCGTCGTGCTCGGGCGCGGGTTGAAGTCGGCCGGCGCCGGATCGGTCAGCTTGCCGCCCACGTAGTCGGTCGGGACGATGTTGAGCGCGTAGCAGCCCTGGCCGTTGTAGTGCGGCAGGGTGTGGACCACGGTCGCCGGGATGGCGGCGTAGCTGCCGGCAAGCGGGGCGGCCGTGCCGGAGAGGCGGGCGTTGTCGAAGGTCTCGAGCAGGTCGCCGATCGAGGGATCTGCATCGAACGGTGTCATGTTCGGCTGGTTGAACTCGGTCTGGCCGAGGGCGCGGGCGCGACGCTCGTCAGGCAGCAGTTCCAGAGCACGAAGATTGAACAGAGCGTTGATCATCTTGATGATCGACGTGTGCTCGGAGTAGCGGTGCGAAATCGCGTGAACGCGCGCATAGGGCGAGATCACGATGGCCGGGATACGCTGGCTGGCCTCGTTCGGCGCACCGAAGCTGTCGTAGTTGCGCGTGCTTTCCGGCACGTGGTCGTAGAGCCCATCGGTCTCATCGTAGGTGATGATGATGGCGCTGTCTTTCCAATAGCGGCTGTTCGCGATCGCATTGACCTCGTCCGCCACGAGGGCTTCTGCGATCTGTGCGTCGGAATAGCCCGGATGGTCGTCGCTGCCGACGAAGGCGGACTGAACGGCCGTGTTCTTGTCCACTGGAACGAGGCCGTCATTGTTGCCGTAGCCGCCGCGGACGTAGAACACGCCCGAGCCCTTCAGCTTGCTGGCGGAGACGTCGCTGAAGAAGTCGCCGAGGCCGTGCATGTTGTTGGCGAGAACCGCGGTGTTGTCGCCGAGGTAGCCGAAATACTGCGGGCCGTTATGGTGCGTGATGTAGGTGCTGTAGCTGGCAGGACCGGTGCCGTCGGTCGGCTCGTGATCGTAGCCTTCCTGATACCAGCCCCAGTTCACCGGGGCGTCCATGGCGCCGATGACCTTCATGTCGCTTTGAACGTCGGCGAGATCGAGCGCCGGGTTCTGGTCGTATTTCACATACTTCTCGACGTCGCTGCCGCGGAAGGAGAGCGGCAGGCTGGCGTAGGTCTGGTTCAGCGCGGGAACGGCAGGCGACTCGTCGTTCGGGCCGTAAGGCGGCTTGACCGGCGAGTTGTCGAAGTTCGAGCCGGCGTATGGGCCGTCGTCGTTCAGCATGGGCAGGCCGCCGCTGGCCTTCACGGCCGGGCTGGCGTTGTTGCTGCCTGCGAGTTCAGGATGCAGGGCGAGCTGCGTCACGCCGTTCTGGCCGGAGATCATGGCGATCGCGTTCGGCGTGGAGGCCGAGGTGATCGACATGTGGAAGTTGTCGAGCAGCGTGAAGCGGTCGGCGTACTGCCACAGGAAGGGAATGGTGTCGCAGTCGAGATGGCTCATCACCAGCTCGGCCGTCTGCTTCTGCTTCAGGGTCGGGTTCGGCAGGCTGGACAGCGGCGCGCCGGTGCTGCGCGAGACGATGTTGCCGTTCGCGTCGGTGGTGAGGCCTTCGGCGTTCAGGGCGAAGCGGTCGTTCAGGGTGACGCCGTTGACCAGGTGCTCGTCGTTGACGATGCCGGTGTGGCTATGATCGACGCTGTCCGTGTCGGCAGGATTGAGGGCAACGGTGTTGCCGCTGGTGTCCTTGACCGAGGCCGGGATCAGGAACGGGGAGATGGTGCCGACGGTGCCGTCGGTGTTGACGATCTGCTGCGCGTAGCTGGACACGTTCGGCGCGGGAACCAGGCCGTTGGCGCCGGGGAAGGTGCCGAAATGCTGGTCGAAGGAGCGGTTCTCCTGGAACAGGACGAACACGTATTTCACCTTCTCGCGGAGCAGTGCGACTTTCTGCGCGACGGTGAGGGTCGGCTCGGAAGCCGCAGGAACGATCATCTTCGACACGACCGCGCTCGACGGCGGGCCGGTCACCAGCTCTGGCGTGGCGGCCATCAGCATTGTGGGTTGCAACATGCCAATGGTCGTGGCGAACGCGCAGGTCGTGCGCCACATCTGCTTGCGGGTCATCATTTAAGGATCTTCCTCCGGGAGAGCGGTCATCTTGACCGGGCCGGAAACTGGTCCAGCACCGTTCCAAAAGCCACCGCGGTTCTGCGACAAATGCGTTGCACGCGGATGACAGATAAATGGCGATTGTGTGACACTCTGCCTCGGTTGCCCCGGCCTGCGGCAAGGCTTAGAACCGGCCGCGGTGCGGGTGTGGTGAAATGGTAACCACAGCGAGCTCAAAATTCGCCGGCCCGAAAGGCCTTGCCGGTTCAAGTCCGGCCACCCGCATTCCCCTGTTCATTCGTAAAGCCGGCGTGGTGGTCATCCGACGGGCGTTTTCTGCGCTCCGGTGCTCACGGCCAGAGAGGCCGCTCCGCTCCGGTGCTCGAAAACGACCGCCGGGCGGCCTTCGGCCTCTGACTCACCACGCCGGCTTTCCGAACGAACAGGTGCTGGTGAAAACATCACTTTTGGGCGCCGGGCTCAGGCAGCTTCGCTCTATCTTCCCTGCTTTTCTATTTTCCTACCCTCTCCATCATTGCTTTTGCGGCGGTTGGGGCGTGCGCTTTGTCTCCGCTGATGAAGTAGATGAAGCAGTCGGCGGGGCTGGTTTTCTTGGCGGGGGCGATCAGGGGGAGGTCGGTGACTGGTTTGCCGGCGGTCCAGGTCTTTGCGCGCGCGGCCCATGCGTTTAGGGCGGCTGGGTCGTAGCCTTGGGCGGTGGCCTCGTTCCGTTGCAGGCGCAGGTAGAGGAAGGGGGCGGTGACGTCGCCCTGGAGCGACTGCTTGTCCGAGTCGACGATGACGCAGGCGGCTTTGTGCTGGCGGAGGAGGGCGATCCAGGCGGGGTCCTCGAAGCTGGGGTGACGCGCTTCGATGGCGTGGCGTAGCGGCAGGCCGTCTTGCGCGGCGGGGAGAAGGGCCAGGAAGGCCGCGGCGGTTTCGGGATCGAACTTCCTGGTCGGTGGGAACTGCCAGAGGATCGGGCCTAGCTTGGGGCCAAGGGCGGTAAGTCCGGAGGCCAGGAAGCGCCCGATGGCAGGGCCGGAGTCCGCGAGGATCTTGCCGTGGGTGGTGGCGCGGTGGGCCTTGACGGCGAAGACGAAGCCTTCGGGTGCGGTTTCCGCCCAGGTCGTGAAGCTTTTGGGCGACTGGTGGCGGTAGAAGGTGCCGTTGATCTCGATGGAGGTGAGGGCGCGGCTGGCGAACTCCAGCTCGCGGGCGTGGGGCAGGCCGGCCGGGTAGAAGCTGCGGCGCCAGTCTGGGAAGCTCCAGCCGCCGATGCCTACCCTGATGCTTGGGTTGTTCTTCCTGGGGGACGCTTTCGCTGCGGCCATGCCGATCTTCCTGCCATGCGGGTTCCTTGCCGCACTCTGGCGGGGGCGGCCCGCAATCGCTATGTGGAACCGCCAAGGCATTGGAACCCGCAAGCCATGGCGCTCTCTTCTCTCCCGGACACCCGCATCAGCGAGGCTTTGGCATTCGACGACGTGCTCGTCGTGCCTGGCTACTCGCAGGTGCTTCCCAGCTCGGCCGACACACGCACGCGGCTGACACGCACGATCGGCCTGAACATCCCGCTGCTCGCGGCGGCGATGGACACGGTGACAGAGGGGATGATGGCCATCGCCATGGCCCAGCAGGGCGGCATCGGCGTGGTGCACAAGAACCTGACTGTCGAGGAGCAGGTCGCTCAGGTCCGGTCGGTGAAGAAGTTCGAGAGCGGCATGGTGGTGAACCCGGTCACCATCCACCCGGACCAGACGCTGGCAGATGCGCGGGCGCTGATGACGACGTGGCGGATCAGCGGCATTCCGGTGGTGGAGCATGATGGCCGGCTGGTCGGCATCCTGACCAACCGCGATGTGCGGTTCGCCAAAGACCCGAACGTGCCGGTGCGCGACCTGATGACGCATGAGCGGCTGGTGACGGTGACGGGCAATCCTGGGCCGGACGAGGCCAGGCGCCTGCTGCACCATCACCGCATCGAGAAGCTCCTGGTGGTGGACGAGGATTTCCGCTGCGTCGGCCTGGTCACCGTGAAGGACATGGACAAGGCGCAGGCGCATCCGCTGGCGAACAAGGACGAGCTGGGCCGGCTTCGCGTGGCGGCGGCGACGGGGGTGGGCGACGACGGGCATGCGCGCGCAGAGGCGCTCATCTCGGCCGGGGTCGATGTGCTGGTGGTGGATACGGCGCACGGCCATTCCGCCGGCGTGCTGGCCCAGGTGGAGCGCATCAAGCGCCTGTCGAATGCGGTGCAGGTGGTGGCGGGCAACGTGGCGACGCCGGAGGGTGCTGTGGCGCTCATCGAGGCAGGGGCGGACGCTGTGAAGATCGGCATCGGGCCGGGCAGCATCTGCACGACGCGCGTGGTCGCCGGCGTCGGCGTGCCGCAGTTCTCGGCGGTGATGGAGACGGCGGCCGCCTGCCGCGAGCATGACGTGCCGAGCATTGCCGATGGCGGCATCCGCACGTCCGGCGACATCGTCAAGGCGATCGGCGCGGGTGCGGACGCGGTGATGATCGGCAGCCTGCTTGCCGGGACGGACGAGGCGCCGGGCGAGGTGTTCCTCTACCAGGGTCGTTCCTACAAATCCTACCGCGGCATGGGATCGATTGCGGCCATGGCACGCGGGTCGGCGGACCGGTATTTCCAGCAGGAGATCACCGATAGCCTGAAGCTGGTGCCGGAGGGTATCGAGGGGCGGGTCGGCTACAAGGGGCCGATGTCAGGCGTCGTGCATCAGCTCGTGGGCGGCCTGAAGGCGGGCATGGGTTATACCGGCAGCGCCACTATCGATGACCTGCGGCGCAATACGCAGTTCCGGCGGATCACCGGGGCGGGGCTGCGCGAGAGCCATGTGCATGACGTGGCGATTACGCGTGAGGCGCCGAATTATCGGCAGGATGGCGGGTAGGGAAGGAAGCGTCTTCTTTTTTGAAAAAAAGAAGCAAAAAACTTTTGGACGTTTAGGCCGGGCTTGGCCTCACGCCCGGCCCAAACATGCAAGAAGTTTTTGGTTCTTTTTTCAAAAAGAACTCTTTCTTCCTTAAGAGATCAAAATGACCCCCTCCGCCCGCCTGGCCGCCGCAATCGAGCTTCTGGAAGCCATAGAAGCCGCAGGACGCAAGCCGGCAGACGCGGTCGCCAACAATTTCTTCCGCGAGCGCCGCTTTATCGGATCAGGCGACCGCCGGTCGGTGTCGGAGCGCGCGTGGGGCGTGCTGCGGGCGAGGCGGCGGCTGGGATGGTGGCTTGAGCGCGCGGGGGCGCTTCCCGTGCCCCGGCTTCTGGTGGCGTCGTCGCTGCTGCTCGAGGGCTGGGCGATGTCCGGTGTCGAGCAGGGGTTTTCGGGCGGGCAATTCGGGCCGCTCGGGCTGAACCAGCAGGAGCGGGCGGTGCTGCGCACGCTGGAGAACCGCACGCTCGACCACCCTGAGATGAGCGAAGCGGTGCGGCTGGAGGTGCCGGATTGGATCGTGCCGCATCTGCAGGCGCGGTTCGGCGAGCGGCTGGTGGAAGAGATGGATGCCATGGCCTTGCCGGCACCGCTCGATCTGCGGGTGAATTTGCTGAAGGCGACGCTCGAGGGTGGACGCGCGGCGCTGCTGGCCGAGGGCATCGAGGCTGCGCCGACGCCCTACTCGCCCTGGGCGCTTCGGGTGCCGCATCGGCGCGCGGTGACGAGCGGGGCGGCGTTTCAGTCGGGCGCCATCGAGATCCAGGACGAGGGAAGCCAGTTGGTGGCGCATCTCGTGGGCGCGGCGCCGGGCATGCGCGTGGTGGATTGGTGCGCGGGGGCCGGCGGCAAGACGCTGGCGATGGCGATGACCATGGAGAACCGTGGCCATATCGTCGCGTGCGACGTGTCCGAGCCGCGGCTCGAAGGGGCGGTGCGCCGGCTTCGGCGGGCAGGCGTACATAACGTCGAGCGCCACCTGACCGAGGAAGGCGACAAGTGGATCAAGCGGCGCGCGCAGAAATTCGACCGCGTGCTGGTTGACGCCCCCTGCACAGGCACTGGAACATGGCGGCGCAATCCCGATGGGAGGCTGCGCCTGACCCAGACCGACCTCGACGAGCTGCTGCCCAAGCAGGCCCGCATCCTCGACGATGCGGCGCGCCTGGTGGCGCCGCGCGGCCGGCTGGTGTTCGCGACATGCTCGCTGCTGGCGGCCGAGAACGAGGACCAGGTGGACCGTTTCCTGGCGGGCCATCCTGAGTTTTCCGTCGTGCCCGTCTCGCAAGTCTGGTCCCTGCCTGCGCCGGTTCCCTGCCGCGATCCTTATCTGGTTCTGACGCCACTGGCGCACGGCACGGATGGCTTCTTCGGCGCCGTGCTGGAGCGGCGCGCCGCGTGATCTCCATACGCCGCGCCGGGCTTGCCGATGCGGCCGCGATCGGCGCCGTTCATGTCGCTGCCTGGCGGAGCACCTACCCGGGACTGCTGCCCGACTCCTACCTCGCGAACCTGTCGCCGACACGCCTCGCCCTTCACTACAAGGCGGCGGTGGCGACCGGCGCTACTGTCTTCGTCGCGGCATCGCGGCTGCCAGGACCGCGGATCGTGGGGTTCGTGACGGCTGGGGCCGCGCGCTCCAAGGGTTTGGGCGAGGGCGAGATCGAGACGCTCTATGTGCTCGACGACTGGCGGGATCAGGGGGTCGGCCGGCGGCTGTTGCATGCAGCGGCGCAGCAGCTTGGCGCGCGCGGGTGCAAATCGGCGTTCGTGTGGGTGCTGCGGGATAATCCGAGCCGGTGGTTTTACCAGCATCTTGGCGGGCAGACTGCGGCGGAAGGGCATACGCGATTGGCTGGCGTGGCTCTGCCGCAGATTGCTTATAGCTGGGATCCTATCGATCGGTTGTTGGCGGCTTCTCCGGCGGAGTAGGCAAGCAGTTCTTTTTTGAAAAAAAGAACCAAAAAACTTTTGCGACCTCGGGCCGGGCGTGCGGAAGTGCCGGGCCTAAACGTGTAAAAGTTTTTTGCTTCTTTTTTTCAAAAAAGAAGGTCTTGCTTACCTAGCAAAACCAGTTCTAACGAGCGTCGAAACAATCCTCGTGCCCGCCTTGATCGTTCCTTTCCAGTGCCCGGCGACTTTCGATTCGCCAGCGACACGGCGGTAGTATGGCAGCGGCACTTCGCGAACGCGCAGGCCGAGGCGCGCCGCCTTGATCTGCATCTCTAGGTTCCAGCCGTAGCTCATTTCGCGCATGTTCATGCGCTCGAGGTCGTCGAGGCGGATGGCGCGGAAGGCGCACATGTCGCTGTAGCGGTGACCTCCGAGAATGCCGACGGCGCGGCCGACGAGTTCGCCGGCGAGCACCTGGTGCCATCCCATGCTGCCGGCTTCGCGGCTGGCGCCGCGTGTGCGCGTGGCGAGCACGAAGTCGGCTTCGTGCGCGAGGACGGGCTGCACGATTTGTCCTGCCAGTTCGACGGCGTCGGCGCCGTCGCCGTCGAGGAAGAGCACGATATCGGCGCCCATGTCGCGGGCGACTTCCGCGCCCGTGAGGCAGGCCTGGCCGTAGCCGCGCCGGGATTCCGGCACGACGAGCGCGCCGGCTTCCTCGGCTTCGGCCGGCGTGCCGTCGGTGCTGCCGCCGTCAACGACGATGGTGGCGTCCACGACGGTATTTGGCAGCCGCCTGACGGTGGGGCCGATTGCGCCGCGTTCGTTCAGGACGGGGATGACCGCGGCGACGCGGACCATGCCCGCTACAGGCTCCAGCGGAGCCCGCAGTTCACGCAGGGTTTGGGCGGGGCTTCGCTCATCAGGGCGGCGCGGAAATCCTGGTAGGCGGGGCCGTTCCAGATTTCGGCGAGTGTCTGGGTTTTGGCGTCGCCTAGCGTGTAGGTTTCGTAGCCGCGGGCGGAGAAGGGCGCGATGCAACAGGGCAGCGCGCGGCCGTGGGCGGTGAAATACATCAGGCTCCACGGGCGCCTGCAGCCGGTCCAGGGGTTGTCCTCGGCGCGCTTGAGGCTCAGCCCCGGCTCGGTTGCGCCCGACGCATCGAGCGTGACGCCGAGGTCGTGGCCGATGGCGACGGCCGCGTCGATGGCTTGCTGTTCGGCCTGCTGAGTGGCTTCGAAGAGGCTGCTTTCGGCGCGCGCCATGCCGAAGCCGGTGTCGTCGAACACCAGGCGCTGCAGATGCACTTCGCGCACGCCCATGCGGGCGGCGAGGCGCACGAATTCAGGAAGCTGGTCCACGGTTTCCTTCAACCCGGTAAGCCACAGCGACACGCGCGGATGGGAGACGTTCATGCGCTTCTGGTAATCGGTCAGCAACGTGACGTCGCGCACGATGCGGTCGAAGAAGGGTTTGCCGCGCACGAGCGTGTAGGTGGCTGCATCGGCTGCATCGAGCGAGACGCGCAATTCGTCGAGCCCGGCATCGATGAGTTCGACGAAGCGCTTTTCGCGCAGCAGGGTGCCGTTGGTGTTGAACAGCACATAGATGCCGCGGTCCTTCAGATACCTGATCATCTGCGGCAGTTCGCGCACCAGCATGGGTTCGCCGACGCCGTGCAGCACCGCACGCTTGAGTCCGACAGCCTGGTCCACGATGGAGCGGAACAGGTCCATGCTCATGTCCGCGGGCGGTTCAAGCGCTTCGAAGGTGCGTGGACAGGTCTCGCACAACAGGTTGCAGCGGTTCGTGACCTCCAGATAGAGGCAGAGGGGCGGCGCTGCCGCGGCGCGCTCACGCTGCTTGGCAATTGCCTCGAAGTAGCGCCTGGGATCGGCCTCAGCCGCTGGTGGCGTCATCAGGTCGGACATGGCGTGTTCCTAGTTGGGCAGAAGGGAAGGTCTTGCTGGGCCGGGCACTTCCTCAAGCCGAGCCCAAGTCCGCAAAAGTTTTCTGGTTCTTTTTTTCAAAAAAGAACGCGCTTGCTGTTTGTTCGGAAAACGTTTCCAAGGCACGTCTCGTAGCGGGCGCCTCGTAGTTTCCATAGGTGCTGTCCTGGCGCAGATCTTCCACAAGACGGTCGAGCGTTGCCGGCTCGTCCACGTCGTACCAGGGTGGCAGCATGACGGTGGGAAGGCCGAGTGTTTTCGCCCGTTCCTGTGTCTGGGCGAGGACTTTGTCCGTGCTCCAGTCGATGCCGGCGAACAGGCCGGCGTGCGCCTGCTTCATGCCGAGCAGGTAGTAGCCGCCGTCTTCGGCCGGGCCGAGCACGATCCTGTCGCCGGGGGAGTCGAGGATGGCAGCGGCTTCCTGCAGGTAGGAGGTGGGGAGGTTGGGACTATCGGCGTTGAGCACGCAGGCCGCGGCGTGGCCTTGGGCCAGCATTGTCTCGATGGCGTGGAGGAGGCAGCGGCCGAAGCCGATGACGCCGTCCGGGCAGGGGATGCTGCCGTTTGCCAGGATGAGCGACGTGCCGGGCGCCAGCATGCCGTCGAACAGGGGGGCTGCCCCTTCCGGTGCATAGGCGACGTAGGGGGTGATGGGGGTTTGGTGCGCCGCTTCCTGGAGATTACCAGTTACGTCGCGCAGGAATGCGGCCGAAAGGGCAGCCGCTTCGGCAGGGGAGAGGCGGGGGAGTAGCCTTGTCTTACATCGTCCGGGTACCGGCGCCTTGGCCATGACCGCAATGGCGCAGGTCGGTTGCGCTACGGAATTGGTCGGCACGCTCAAGCAGTTCCTCCGGGCGGGGTTTCGCAATCACCATAGCCCGTCAGACCATTGGCGACCCCTATGAGTTCGCGCTTTCGGAGAACACGGTTACGTCAGGCGTGGCCGGCTGGGGTGAGGCAGGAGGTAGAGGTTTCGCGGAGCAGGGTGGCGAACAGCCGCAGCGCGTCAGCGGCGCCACGGTCCTGCAGGATGCCGGCGGCGAACTGGGCGGCAAACATCTCTGCCTGTTCCGCCACGATCAGCGAGGCCTGGTGCATGGCCTGCTGGGCCAGTGCTGTTTGCAGGCCCTCCGACAGGTCGTGCCACTCGCTCGACCCATGCTCCGCGCTGGGTGAGACAATTCCGGCTTGGCTGCTTCCCTTGGGCATGCGCTTCATGCGCCGACGCTAGCGGCAGCGCATTAACGCGGGGTTGCATTCATCGGGCGCGGGCAGTTCGGGCTGTTCAGGCGCGAGTGAGCTCATAGAGGGCCACGGCTGCGGCGGCGGACACGTTCAGGCTCTCCATGGTGCCTGGCATGGCAAGCCCTGCAAGCTCGTCGCAGGTTTCGCGGGTGAGCCGGCGCATGCCGGCCCCTTCGGCGCCGAGCACCAGTGCCGCGCGCCGGCCTGCCAGCGACGTGCCGCGCAGAGGGGGGGCGTCGGCTGCGAGGCCGACCGTCCACAGGCCTGCCGCCTTCAGCGCCACGAGCGTGCGCGCGAGATTGACTGCGCGCAGCAGCGGCACGGTCTCGAGGGCGCCGGAAGCGGCTTTCGCCAGCGCGCCTGTCTCTTCCGGGGCGTGGCGGTCCTGGGCGATGACGCCGGCGACGCCGAACGCCGCGGCGGAACGCAGGATGGCGCCCACGTTGCGGGGGTCGGTCACCTGGTCGAGAACCAGCAAGGGCCCGCTCCTTTCCAACACGGCCGAGAGCGGAGGCGGTGGGAGAGGGTCGGCCAGGACGGCGATGCCCTGATGCACGGCATCGCGGCCCAGGAGCTGGTCGAGACGCGCGCGGTCCACCCGTTCCGCCTGCTGCGGCCAGGGCGGCCTGGCGATGGCGGCGAGGTTTGCCTCCGCTTCCTCGGTCAGCAGCAGCCGGCGCAGGCGCCGGTGCGGGTTGGCGAGTGCGGCCGCCACAGGGTGCATGCCATAGAGCCAGACCGTCCCGGCCGGCGCCTGTCCGCGCGGCGGCCCCGCCTGGTGGCCACGATGCGGACGAGTTTGCCTTATTGCTCCAGAGGGGGATGCTCCAGAGGGGGGTGCGCCGGAGGTTGGTGCTTGGGTCCGGTCCTGCGGCAGGGAGGACCGGAGGATGGGCCGGCTGCCGGGAGGAGGTGCTTTCATGCGCCCGCGTATAAGCGCCGAAGGCCGCTTGGGCTATGCCCTATCGGCTTTTCCGCGGCTGCCGCGGCCTTTGTTTGACAGACCCTGCCGCCCCGGAGTAGTCGCCGCGGACCGCCGAAACGCGGGAGGGGTGCCCGAGTGGCTAAAGGGGGCGGACTGTAAATCCGCTGCTGTAATGGCTACGTTGGTTCGAATCCAACCCCCTCCACCATCGCTGCCATCTAACCTGTTGCAAATGCCTAGCTTTTTCATGTTTCCAGGCATCAGCCCATCTTCTAGCCCACACTTCTGTTGCTGAACGTCAGCGCATAAGGGTGTATCGAGGATACTCCAACGGCACAACGCGAACTATGTCGGAGTCTCTGGTCTAGCGCGTGACCCTACCGGTCCCGTTCTGATGAAAGTGCCCATCCAACGCCGCTCAGCATGCGACAAGCGTGTTTCTAACCGCCATAGGCTTTGATTTAGCCGAGCGCCCGTTCCGCTTGATCTACCGTCACCTCGCCTGGACACCCGAGCGCCTCGGCTCCACCACCTGCCGTACTATGGGTTCGCCACAAATAGCGAGTGAGCTGCTAAGGCTGACGACTGCGGCAGCGGACCCGAAGCGGACTTAGAAACAGCCTAAGTAGCGTGGATCCGCACGCCGTCAGCAACCATGATGATTGTGGATCCGGCTGGCCGTCAGCAACGATGATGATCCTCGCACTTAACAAACACCAGCTAGATTTAACTGCCTTCCCGTCGGCGAACTAACGGCTGGTCCCATGCTGAACGCTGGCAATTTGTGTGCGCAGAGCACCGGCGCCTTGCGCACGATCCTGGACCTGAACGCCAGAAACTGTGCGCAGCGCGCACAACTCGTTCCACATAAACAATCAATTTGTGCGCATGTTGGCTGTGCGCGCGCACAGCGTGCGCACATTTGGCTCGACTCATTGGGTGCCACAGAATGTTGTGGATCGACGTGCGCAGCGATTTTGGGCCACCACAACATGTTGTGTTCAATGGCACAGAGAAGTGTGTCGCGATCTCCCGAAGATGGCTGTTCCTTATGAACGGATGAGCCGACGCGGCGCTTCTACGTAGAAGTAAGACATAACCGATTTGGAGCTTTAGAGATGAGACAGCGCAACGCGCTCCTTCTTGGAACGGCGGTATTGGGGATGGCTTCTGGTATGGCCAAAGCCGCCGATAACCCAGTACTTACCTATCACGGTGGGAACTCTCGACATGGCCTCTATCCAGTCGAAGGCCTCACGACTGATGCAGCAGCTAAGCTGCACCCGGATTCCGCATTCCATGCTTCGTTTACCGGCAAAGTTTACGCGCAGCCGCTTTACTGGCGGCCCGCCGGTGCTTCTGTAGGCCTTCTCATCGTCGTCACCGAAGGCAACCTAATTCTCGCACTCAATGCCGAAACTGGCGCTACAGTCTGGCAGGCCCAACTCCCTGCCTCCGTTGAACTCAACGATCTGCCCTGCGGCAACGTCGACCCAGAGGGGATCACAGGCACCCCCGCGATCGATGCTTCAAACGGCATGATTTATCTCGACGCGCTTACCAGGACGTCAGCAGGCCCTCGCCAGATGATTTATGGCGTATCAGCATCAACGGGGAAGATTGCGCCCGGGTGGCCAATCGACATTCAGGCAGCTCTTGCCGGTATGAGCATCGCATTCGACAGTACCACACAAGGAGAACGAAGCGCGGTTCTTCTATCTAAGGGAAATCTTTACGTCACCTATGGGGGTAGATGGGGGGACTGCGGCACCTACCATGGCGCCGTGGTCCAGGTGCAGGCGTCGACGCACAGAATGACCGGCTACTGGGAAACCCGCGCCAAAGGCGGCGGCATCTGGGCGCAAGGCGGAGCAGCGACTGACGGCGATGACCTTTTTATCACAACTGGCAACACCTTCGACGCCAAGACTTGGGGTGATGGGGAAGCGATCGTTCGGCTCAAACCAGGCTTGGCGCACTCCGACAACGCAGCGGACTACTTTACACCTGCGAACTGGCAAGATCTTGACGAGGATGACGCAGACCTTGGCGGAACAGAAGCACTGCCTTTGCAGGTTGACAATGCGCCCAGACTTATTGCCATGGGAAAAGATGGAAAAGCTTACCTGATCAACCGCAATGCTCTTGGTGGCGAAGACGGTCAAATCGCTGCGGTCAAGGTATCAAGGCGAGGGATCATCACTGCGCCGGCTGTTCTCGACACAAGCAACTTGGCCCTAGTGGCATTTACCAGCTACAATGGCATCTCGTGCTCTGGCACGAACATCTCGATGTTGAGCATCAATGTCGACCGCAGAAATCCGATCTCGGTGAAATGGTGCGCCTCGTTCGACGGCCGCGGCGCTCCAATTATCACGACCAGTAGTAGCAGCCTGAACCCCATCGTTTGGGTTGTCGGCGCAGAGGGCGACAATCGCCTACACGGCTTTGACGCGCAGAGCGGATCGATCATTTACGCTGGCGGCACAGGAGAGGCCATGCATGGGCTTCATCATTTTCAGACGCTCATTGCGGCCGACCACCGGCTTTATGTTGGTGCCGATAACACGGTCTACGCGTTCACATACAAAAGGTGACGCGCTGCGTTATTGCTAACCCTTTGGCAGGCTTAAACCTAACTTGAGGACGCAGAGGAGTAACAAAATGTCAGCGAAGAACTTGGAGAATTTGAAAACCCAGGCTGGCTTCATGAAAATGTCTGGAAGTCTGTTGCTGAAAGCAGGAGCAGGCCGCGCTCCCCTGGTCACTCTCACCACCATCGCGGCCTCAACAACATTGCTGGTAGCCAGCGCAACCGCCACGACCGCCGCAGACCCAGAGCTGACGCGGCTCCTTCGAGGAATGGCTCTTTTGAAAGCTCTGATTGCGTCTGGAGCGATCGCTGCTGTGCTGTGGCGGCTCGGTGCACCCACAAGCAATCGCAGGTTCTGTGCTTATGCGGTCTCATGTGTCACGATGATCGCCGGACCAGCCCTGATTTGGTCCATCGCTCACGTGATTAGCGGTGCAGCGTTTTTCTATATCGGCCTTTTCTCGACTGGCCTAGTAATGTGGCGAGACCCTGCCACTAGCGAGATGCTTAAGTTGGCCTCGAAAAAACGGCGGTCAATTGGCTAAGTGTTTGAATAGAAGCCTGCTGCCTTTTCGATTTGGACGAAGCAAGAAGTACACAAACGACGAAACGATGCCTGCGAGTGGAAGTGCTGCCCGCACGAAGGTCACAAGCGCGAAAGCGTGACGACCTCAACTGCGGTTAGCTTGCGCCATAAAAGCCGTTAATCGGTGAGGCTTGCCTAAGCGGATCGGAGCACGCCAGTGCTGTCACTCCAGATTTCGCAAACTGGCGCCCGGGTAGCGGCGCCCGCGCATGCTTCGCCTAGGTGCTAGCGCGCCCTAAAGATCGTGCATGACCGAGCCCGACAAGCCCCGAATCTACTACCTGCTAACCCCGAGGATCTAGAGATTACCCTTGCTCGTGCGCTTCAGTTCAACGGCTAACGTGACAACGGCGCTTGCACCGAAATTTTTTCAGCCGGATGTGCCACGTCGAGGCGGGTCACCACCACCACATTGCAGGCGTCTCTCTTTGCCGGTAAACCCAGGGAAGAAGGTGCCCTTTGCCGGGAAGAGTAGATGATTACTAAGCATCATCGAGCGACCGATAAGGCGCAGCCAGCGGGAGCGTCGCGGAGTACAGCTTCTAAAGCGTCGCTAGCATGCGCATGCACTGTCATCTGTTTTGCGGCTGCGACCCTGCTCCCGCAGGTTGCCTTTACGCCGGAAACCACTCTCCCAACGCCCTCGCCACCGTCCTCCTTCGTTGGGAAAGTTCTCGAATCTTACAACGGTAACACGCACGTCACCCCTATCTATCCCGACGATCGCATAGTTGGAACACCATGGGGCGTCTTTAATGCCCGGAATGATATAACGAGCGTGCACAGCAATGCGTTCTACAGCTACCCGTCCTTTCCAGCTCAAACCTACTTCACGAGCACCTATCCTTCCAAGTGCACATCAGCCGTGTGCGCCACGTCCTTCATGGACTATGGCAACTACCTAGACGGCATCGCCAATGGCGTAGCAGCCTCTGTTATCAGCAAGATCACGGCATTGACCGTTACTTGGGGGTTCTCTCTAACAGAAACTTCGACAGGGGCAGCCAATGAGGTGATTGACTTGTTCACCTTCACTACAAGCGCAGGCACAACCGCCTCTATTGGGAACGAAATAGAGATCTACACCGATCCTTCACCAGGTGCGCTTGAGTTCATCAACGGCAACGGACTCGTCGGCACTTACATCAGCGCTGCAAGCAACAGGACACCAAGCCTAAGATGGAAAGTCACCTACCAAGCTTCGAATTACAATAACGCGCCCTACTATCAATTCAGCCTTCCTAGAGGCAACACGCTACATGCAGGCACTTTTGATCTACTCGCGGCTATGAATTGGCTTAAGACCCAGTTCGTGCCGGGGCAGAGCGTTAATCGCTGTCTAACAGGCGCCGAATTTTTCACGGGCTTCGGCATTGGTTACGAGGAATTAGGTTATACCACGACGATGAGCGTAAACAGTATCTCGGCTGTATATACACACAATTAACTCGCTTTCTGCGAGCCGTAGTACAGAAGCACTAAATGCCGTTAGGAGATAAAAAGCTTCGGTAGCCTACCCGATGGAAAGTAGCGTTCTCGTAGCGAAAACAGTCTGGTATGTCGAGCCCCCACAATGACTTTTAGTGACTGTCTCGCAGTACCCCTTGAGGCCTCTCACGACGAGTAGACGCGAAGATCAGTTGAGCAGCAATACTCGTCAAACGATCGTCTTCCTTGCTCGCATAGCGGCAATCCGCGACTTGTTAAGATCGATCGATTGAAGCATCGCATCTACATACCGGACCAGGTGTGTTTTACGACTGAGTACCGGAGACTCAACTAGGTTCCAGGACAACCAAGCGAGTATGCCGGATAGTATTAGCGATAGAGCAAGGTTTGAATACCATTGGCGATGATCTGGAAGGACGTATGCGATTGATTGTTGAACGGGGAAACCATATAGATATATCCCGTAAGACAAATCGCCTGCTAGAATTAGAAAAGTCTTCTTTGGATTAAGAAGCCCTATGTAGATTGTGAGATAAGCGATCGGAAGGGGTGCCAAATAAGCTGTGTTAAGCTTCCAGGTGATGGCAAACCATCCAAACGCAATTGAGAGCGCGGCAAGCCATCCACTATATGCGACCTTCTCTCGGTTCAGGTAAATCAGAACTGCCCAGACAAAACACACTACTATGAAATCAGGGCTGGGCGAAAAGCCGACCTTAATGATATCCTTCGCAGAATCGTGAACGAAAGCAAATATATTGAAGCTGACTGCGATGAAGGTAAACAGTCGCGGTCGCTTAGTGACTGCAACGAGACTTAGAACAGCGACTAGAAGATAGCAGTGAAGTTCGGCCGGGATCGTCCAAAGCTGCAGGTTCGTTTCGGGTGTCGGATTGGTAGTAAACACCCCAGGCAGAAAAAAATGAATGTTGCCTAAGATATTCAAAAAATACGCATAGAAATGTGAGCTTGAGAAATATTCATGCAGACTAATGCCCGTCAGAAACGGCCCGATTAGAAGCGCTGAAATTAAAACCTCGCAACAAAGGGCTGGAAATATCCGCATTGCACGGAGAGTCAAGAAAACCGGTAGACTGTTGACTCTCACCAAGCTACCCGCGACGAGGAAGCCGCTAAGTGCAAAGAAGCTGGGTATCACTGTAAACAGCAGCGGTCGGTATGCTCCGCTCCAGGTAGAAAGCTCAGCTTCGGGGCCATAGCATACCCGCACGGTATGCCACGCTACAATTGAGATGGAAAGGAAAATGCGCAGATAATCAAAGCCAGTCGCCCTGCCTCCGGTCGCTTTAATTTGGTCAGAAACTTTCAAGTTTATTCCTTCACAACTCGTATTTGCCGCTACCCTATGAAGCATGCTCGTTGAAGTGCGACTAATGCGGAAACCCAACGTCTCTAGATAAGCAGGGCTCGTGTTCCATTACCTTAGCGCTATATCATGTAGAGAGGATCGAAACAATAATAGTCGTGCAAAGGTCCCGTAGGATTACGTGCAATGGAAACTTAGGCATATACTAGCAGTACTAATGTTATACTGTTCTTACTACCGAAGCGCGACTTCTTACCTTAGTCCAGGTGCCTTTCTAAGCCAAACTTCGGCGAACGCGTTGTGCCTGGAGAGGCGACATCACAGCTTGCCTGCGTCAGCTACGAGTGTGAAAAGCTCGATGCTCTGAGTGCTTTTCAGAGTCGATGCGACACGGAAATGGATGGATGCCAGCCAGTGAGAACGACGCGTGGACGTGTCTGGTGCATTAGATATTCGCCCACGCCGCTCGACCGCGATTGGTGGCAACGCGATTCGCCGTTACCAGTGAGGGTGTTGATTTCGCGGCCGCGAGCACTCCTCCCATGGCCTCTCTGACGTATGTCAAAGCACTCGTTGCGTGCTTGCGAGCGCTCGAGCATTTGGTGCGCAGGCTTTTCGATCCCGTCGAATGGCACCCGCACTGCGACATCCAAACCAGATCATGCGAGCAAGCAGGTTGCAGGGCAACCTGACGGGACTCAAGGTCGGTTGAGTCGTCGGGATCACCGGCATGAGGTTGTAGCGGCCGCCTATCGTCGTTTCTTGCCCCGCGATAAGCGCCCCTGTGCAATAAAGAGATGGCGGGCCACAGTCCGAGCACCCGGTTACACCCGTGGCTACCAAGGTCATCAATGATCCTAGCTTGTCAGATAACCTTTGGGCTCGCTGGAAATGCTGTGGAGTTCCAGTTGGAGGGCTGGATCGACTCTAGACAGATCGGCCTCACTCACGCATTTCGACCGGCGTCCCGCCTCCTCCTTCCGACGGTCAAAGGCGCCACGGACTTGCTTCTAGTATTGGAAGGCGAGCCTGTGAGCGAGGCGCCGCACGGTCGCGAACAGAAGATCCGTCTTCTTATTGATGGGACACCCATCGCGCAGCTGGTGGTCGACAGTCCTTTCGTCAGATGCGTGCGCATCAAGAGGACGGCGCTGAGGAGTGGCTCCGTGCTGGAGCTCCGTTATCCAAACAAGCTACCGACGCAAACCTATGATCTGCTCGGCGGTCGCCGACTATCAATTGGGTGGCGCCGTATGCGCTTCTTTTCCGTAAATCGTGCGAGAAAACCACCGACCATCGACCCAAGACTGGACGTCCAGGCGTCGCTGCCTAGTTGCCCGGCAGGACAGCAGGCCGTTTCTGTGTCGGGCCTAACCACAGCTTCGTTAAGTGAGTTGTTGTCCTCATGCGCGGTGAATGCTTCCACGAGCGTTATGTGCTTAACGGGTCCTCGGACTAATTGTCTGATTAGCATCGCGGCTGACCTGCCAGACGATGCATCGTTGGTGCGGTGTTCAGTTGATGGTGCAGGAGCGCTCTCTTTTAGCTTCCCTCGCGTGTGGGTGGCAGGCAGCGATCCTGAACCCGTGCGCCAACTAGTGCTCGATCGCTGGAGAGCGGTCCTACCGCTTTTTGGGGCTTATGCGCGCACCGGACGTGTTCCCGGATCAGTGGTCATCAGCCTCGGGGACGAAGCGCACGCGAGTGGGTTGGCCTTCTGCGGAAAGGATCGGGAAACACTTCTGATCCCTGATCCTTACTTCTTACAAGGGTTCGGATACGAAGCGCTTGGGCGGTCTTTCCGCGAGGGCGACCCACTCGAATTTAGCCGGCGGAAGCCGGTGGCTCTATGGCGCGGAAGTTCGACCGGCTACCGGATGGCGGGTGGCGTGCTGGACCTGGATCGTGTCAAGCTGTGCCACTTAGCTAGGAAGCCTGACCTAGGGGCCGTTCTGGACGTCGGGCTAACGAGCTTAGTCCAGCTACGGAACGAGGCGGAAGCGCAACAACTTCGCAGTTTAGGGCTGATGGCTGACTTCGTCGCACCGGAACGGCTCCCCGAATGGAGGTTCCACATCGATGTTGACGGCAACACGAACTCATGGCCTGGACTGTTCCAAAAACTCCTTAGCGGAAGCCTAGTATTCAAGGTCACGTCGGCTGGCGGTTGGCGGCAATGGTATTACGACCGCCTCGTTCCTCACGAGAACTTTGTCCCGGTCGCGTCGGACCTTTCGGATTTGATTGAGAAGATCAAGCACTACAGAGAGGACACCGTCGAGGCAAAGAAGATCGCTGACAATGGGCGCTCCCTGGCCTTGGCGATGACTTATGGCGCGGAAGTCGCGCGAGCCATGAGCGTCATAGAAGACGGGATCATGAGAGAACACCTGGCTAACTCGCAGTGAATCTATCCAACTCCGGGGACGAAGGTATTCAATCTTATTCCGAACGCCTCTCTGCATTTAACTCGAAGAGCTTCGTTCGAGCACAACGACATCGTGTAGCTAAACATCGCAAAATGGCCGATCTCTTTGACGGTGTCGAGAGTAGGATACTCTTCGACGGACTTCCTGAACTCCGCGACCGCTTCGATCGCCGCAGCGTCGGCCTCAACAAAAGCCCATTCCGGCAACGCGTTGAAGAGAGCGTCCATCTTCGCGGTATCAAAAAACATAGCATCAACCGCCATCTCGACCTCCAAACCTTAGGTCAACTGGATTAACTCGCAACTGCTTTTTGCGACAAGTCAGGCTCCAATTTCCAATGCTGTTTTGCTCGGTGCTGAGCAGCCAAGGCAGTGGCATTTACTGCCGCCCACCCCACCATCAGCCGGCAGAGCTCCACCCAAGTATCTGCTAGGGCCTCGTCTGACTCGCTAACGCTGCTCAGGCCGAGCTTTGGCCTCCTCGGCTACCAACCACGCTTTAAGGTCTAGTGCCGCGTCGGTGAGCCGGATCATCTCCACGCGCAGGTCCTTCCAAAGAGAGACTATCTCCTCGATATCGGCTTCCATGGCACCGCTCCGTTCATAACGGAGTCGCATCATACACTCACGCCTTTGTGAGTCTAGTCCAGAGGGGCTTCTTTGTCGTCTTCCATGATGCGAAGGCGCTCCCGCATCAGCCTGCCCGTGTCTTTGAGAACCTCCAACCTCTCTTCTGCTGCGTTTGCGACTAGATCCCTGCCTTCGAGCCTGAGATCTCTAATGCGTTCCTCTTGAGCCGCTAACCTGGCGTCATGCGCAATGATCCGGTCCTTCAGCCCTAATATCCTTCCTGAAAAGCCCATGCTTGTCCTCCCGCTAGTCGAAAGGCGTCCGACCTTCAACGAGTTCCAAGCCGTGGCCTCCTGACCTCTCAGAGATAGCGGTTGCTCGGGCCTTCATAGGCCGCAGCGTCCCGCCTCCCGCTGGCGCATAGTTTCCAATAGCTGACCGTCACACCCGCCAGCCCGCGGCTCTCCATGTTTGCTAGGTTGATGCCCCACCAGCTCATCGGCTCTGTCCCGCCTTGTAGGGTCTCCATGACGTGCCGGGTTAGTTCGCCGTAGAGCGCCGCCGTATGGCTCGGCACAGGCCGCACCTTCACGCCTTGGGACAAGTCTCGGGGTGATCGACGTTGGACGAGACGAGAACTTCCTGCGGGTCGAAGTAGCCTTGGGATCGGCGGAGCGTGTCTCACGCGAAATGGTCGTGGAAGAAGATCGGGAGAGGGGGAGCCGTGACGGCGTTGCTGGAGCTGTAGTTGATAAGTGATCCGCCGTGGTCGTCGAAGGTCAGTTTGAAGTTGCCTGCGGTGTATGTGCCTTTGATTTCCAGCTTGGCGACTTGCGTGGTGCCGTTGAAGACGGTGAGCGCGCCTGGAGCGTAGGAGAGTTTCGTTGCGGGAACTGTCAGGAGATCGATCGCGTCGCCGCTTACGAAATCTACCATCCGCGATGTGACGTGGGCTGCGTCGGCAAGCAACAGCTTGTTTGCGCCGTTTTCGAACTGGATGACCTGAGTTGCGACGGAAGGGCCGTTCAGTTCCAAGGTGGCGCCGCTAAGGATGCGCATGGTGCCGGTGCCGCTGATCGAGCCTTCGACCGCAAGGGTGCCGCCGTTGGCGATGATCAGGCCGGCGTTGCCGATGTTCGTGGCGGCGATGGTGCCGATCCCCGTCACCTCGCTGCCGCCATACATGTAGAACCCGGCGCGGGCGTCCAGGCTGCCGGCGTTCAGTTTCACAATGCCGGCGAGTTGCACGCCGGTGACATGGGCGAAACCGCCGTTGGTGATCTGGATCATCGAGCCGTTGTCAACGCTCAGGATCCGGCCGGTGTAGAGCGAGCTCGCGCCGGTGACCGCGAGGGTGCCGTTATTCACATACATGTCGGTCAAGGTGTCGAACTCGCCGCCGGCTTGCACCAGGACTTCGCCGGCGATGTTGGTCTGATACTCGCCGATTTCGACAACTGGGCCTGCCTGGATGGCGGAGTTGGCGCCGGTCACGAGCATCTTCGCCAAGCCGGCGCTGGTGCCGATATCCACCGCGCCATACGAATCGAACGAGGCGTAGCCGCCGTTGCTGACCACGACGGTGCCCTGGGCGCTGCCGCCGCGCGCGCCGAAGTCGCCGATCGTGGTGTTGCCGTAGTTGTCCATTAGGAACTGGCTGCCCGGGCCGGTGATGGTCACGTAGCCGCTCGATCCGGAGGCGCCGCCGACGTTGAATTCGCTGAGCGCGGAGCTGAAATAGCCACCGGCGCTGATCGTAAGGGTTGTGACACTGTTGACCGTGCCGCCAAGGTTCAGCGTGCCGGTCTCCTCGTTCGAGTCATAGGAAAAGCTGCCGCCTTTCGTCACGAGAACGGAGGCGTTGCCGGCGCCGGCGCCTATCGTGAGATTGTCGTTCAAGGAGGTGCCGATATCATAGAGATACGAGTTGTTTTCCACGATGACGGCAGTGCCGTCGCCGTCGATGCCCAGGTTACCGGCCTGGAGATAGGCGCCGGTGTCGAGGGTAAAGCCGTAACCGATGCCGATCGAGGCGGCGGTGACCTGCGTGCTCGAGCCGGTGATGGAAATAGTCGGCGCGCCGCTGGCTTGGACGATGTCGAGCGCGTCCACGTCGATGACGCCGTAGAGGCCCTGGCCGACCTGAATGATGGCGACGTCGTTGGCCCCGGGCGTCCCGACCGTGCCAGGATTGCTGACGTTGACCCAGTTGCCTTCGTTGCCGAGATCCGCGTTCCTGGAACCAGCCCATTGATAGACGCTCAAGGCATTATCCTTCCGGATCGTGCACGTGGGTTTGAGGAGCCTAGCTTTGGCCAGCAACCGAAGCTGCGCCACCGGTGCCGTAGTCTTGCGCGACTAGGATCGCTCGCGCCACTCAATCGATATGAAACCTTATGAATACCTTAAGTCGGGTCGAGCTCGCGGTCGATTAGAACGTGCGCCCTACGGCCAGCACAACCTCTGGCCGGAGCCGCCGATCTCGCCCGACGGATGGAGCGCTGATCGAAAAGCTGGCTTGGAACGATCGCTGAACCGCCTTGTCTGCGACGGCCGGCTGTCCTTGATGCTCGCGCAGAGAGCCGTCACGCTCGATTTGACAGCGGCCTATCGCCAATTAGTGAAGCCAAGACGGTAGCTTACCGAACGACGGCCATGTCATCGATTTAGCATTAGATTGGTTTTAATTGCAGGCGCTGCGATGGTCGCCTGCCTTTGCGGTCCGGCCTCGGCGTTTCAGCAACAGCCGGACACCTATCAGCCTAGCCCCTCACTGCCGGCGCCTCGCGCGCCATACACTGCGCCCGCAGATGAATACTACAAATCAAGCGACGGGTCTCTCGTCCACCGTCCGGCCGAGGGTGGCGGTGACTTCGGGCGTGTCACCGCAATCTGCGCCGACGGAAGCGCGAGCGAGTTTTTCCCACAACTACAGGAGCACCTGCTTCGCGCGGCTTCGCTTCAGCGCGTGATCGGCAGGGTAAAGTCCGGCCTGAGCGATGACGGCCTGGGCGCGTGCACGGGAACGGCGTCGTTTCCGGCGTTCGGCGCGAAGGCGTAGAGATTGCCGCTTGCCGTGGCGACAAAAAGCCTACCGTCCGACACCGAGGGCGAGCCGAAGAAGCTGGCGCCGATCGCGCCCGTAGCCAGCACGCTGCCATAGGTCGTGATGGCGTAAGCAAGATTATCCTGCGAGGTGAAATACACTACGCCGTTCGCGGCGGATGCCGGCCGCACGAGACCGTTCGTCGGGACGCTGAAGTAAAGCGAGCCGTCGCGCGCATTCAGGGCGTAGAGATTATCGTCCCCTGATCCGACATAGACGCGGCCATTATAAACAGCTGGGCTGGCGTAGACCTGCGCGCCGGTCGTGTAGGACCACAGCAGATAGCCCGCGTTCGCGCCCGAGGTGCCGATGGCGTAGACCTTGTCGTCGTCTGAGCCGGCATAGAGCGTGCCGTTGACGATGGCGGGGGCGCTCTCGACATGGCCACCGGTCGTGTAGCTCCACTGCATCGCGCCATTCGCGGCACTCAGGCAGTAGATCTTGTTGTCGTAGCCGCCGAAATAGACGTTTCCGTTGACCAGAGCGGCCGAGGTGTCGGTCCCGGAACTGAGAGCGTAGCTCCAAACAACAGCCCCATTGGTCGCGTTCAGGGCGTAAAAGCTGCCCTGGTAGGCACCGACATAGATGGTGCCGTTGGCAACCACGGCGGAACCGTAGAAGTAGCCAGGGAACGTCACTTTCCAGATGGTGGCGCCGGTGTTGGCGTTAAGCGCATAGTAGTTTCCGCTGAGATCGCCGACATAGACCGTCGCTCCCACCACGGTTGGCGATGCGCTGAAATTCGCACCCAGGTTCTTGTTCCAGATCGTGGCGCCAGTGGCGACGTTGAAAGCCGCGACGCCATTGGTGGTGCCGACATAGACACGATTATTGGAGACGACCGGCGTGGTTCCGGTAGTGGAGGCATACACGCTCCACAGCGTGCCCAGCGTTGGTGCCGTGCTGGTGGAGAGCGTGTTCTCGTAGGGATTCACATTGGCGTGGGCTGCACCAAACCCGAATTGCGTCCACGGCGTCGTGACGGTTAGCGCGTGCTGGGCGGCATCGCTGCTGCGCCGGCCAATGGCGGTGATGCTGTGCGTGCCCGGGTTTGCGGAGGCGGGGATGGTGATCGACCCCGTCAGCGTGCCGGTCGCCGTGCTGACAAGCAGGAGCGTGTCAGCCGTGTCGAAATACACGTCCACAGCTTCACTGTTGGCAAAGCCGCTACCGCTGATGGTAACCGTTTGCGTGGGATGCCCGCTCACCGGCGCGGGCGTTATCACGCTTGCAGCTGCCGCCAGGCGAACCATGGAAACGGAAGCCATCGAGACCGCAAGAACCCGAATTAACATATGTAACGCCCCTGTTTCGAGCGCTGCTACCATGCATACGCGCCCGAAACCAAGTAAAAGCGTCAGCTCATTCCTGCCGTCACCTCAGGCACCAGCCACACTCGCAAGGCAATTGGGCATGGATCATCCGTTGATCACCGATGCTAGGCGAAATCCGGGTTGCCAATGTCGCCTGGAATATCAAGCCAGCCTCTTCAGTATCAATAGCATCCAACCCCCCGGTCCAACCATAGCGATGGCTCTCGCGCGTTTTCCCACCTCTAGGGGTTCAATCGTAAATAGGGCAGGAGCAGCTGCCCAACCTCGCTGACGGCGACTGGAGTCGCGCCCGGCAATAGCGGTGTGCAAGGTCTACCTGCTTGCAGCACCGCGGAAATAGCTCGCGCGGGCGTCGTGTCGAACCACTCGTTCTTAACGTGCGTCTGCACGAGCATTCTATGTGCTCGACGCTCGATGACATGCGCCTCATCAAACGGCACCCGCACCGCGACATGCAGCACCAGATCCTGCGAGCACGCCGTCTGCAGGGCCGCCAGACGCGACTTAAGGTCGGTGGTCAACCCGACCTTCTGAGCGCCTTCGAGAGGGCCGATCACGTATATGAAACGTTGCGGCGCCTTCATCGCGCCCTCGGTTTTCGCGGCCTTGGCGTAGACGTCGCGGCTAGTTGCCACCATTCAGGCGGCGGCGCCGGTGGCGGGGCGGGCAAACTTCCTGCGACGGGCCGAGGCGCGCGGAACGCAGCGACCTGCGCCGCCCGCTCCTCTTGCCGCTTCCCGGCCTCGATACGCCGCTTAGCCGAATGCAGGCAGGCATTCGCCATGGCCGAGAACATGCGGCCGGCTAGCAGTCGCAGCAGGATGGCGTTGGGGAAGCGCGTCACGCGTTCGACCTCCCCAGGAAGTCGCTCAGCACGTCCAGAGCGATCTGCTGCTCGCGCGACGCCTGCTCCCGCCACGGTATCGCGAGATAGATGAAGACGTTGTCCATGAGAGCGCGATAGGCGACCGCGGCCTTTGCCTGCAAACCCTCAGGCGTCCGGGGCGATAGCCCGACAACCCGCTCAAGCGCGGCTGCATGCGCATCGCAGTTGCCGTCGTTGCTCTCGTCGGAGACGTATGGCCCGTCCATGGCGTCGTGCGCTCGGTGATAGTCGGCGCATGCCGCGAGCAGCTCGCCATCGAGTTCTGCAGCCTTCGCGCTGCCGGCCGCAGCACTGCCAAGCACGAGCAGCGCGGCCGACGCGCCGAACAGTTGCCGACGGCTGGTCGCGGCGCTCACGAGGCCACCTCGATGCCAGGCGCGTCCATGCAGGTGGCAACCGTGACAGCGCCGTCGTTTAGATCGATCAGCAGCGTGGCCAACAGATCGCGGGTCATCGCGCAGAAGCCGAAATCGCGGTGCTCGCCATCTTCTTCGGCGTCTGTGACCAGGTGCCGCATGCCGACATTCGCCAGCAGTAGGCAGCGCGCCTTCGCCCGCAGACCGTCGATGGTGTGAGCGTGCATGTCGAAGATACGGTTGCTGATCTCCCACGCGCGATCCTCGACCACTCCTGCCGCCTCATCGCGCTCATCATCGTCCACGATGTAGTTCGGTCCCTCGACGTAGCGGCCGCCGCCGAGCCTCCAGGTCCAAAGGCCATTGTAGGTGCGCTGCACGGTCTCGAACTCGGCGCAGAGGGCGAGAAGCGCAGCGTCCGGGTGGTCGGGCAACAAGAAGGGCGCGGCACCTCCGACAGCCACACCAGCGAGCGCCGCACTCATGAAGCCGCGCCTTGTGGTCGGGCCCGTCACGACACCACCCCCACGCCGGAGTAGCGATGAACCCGGAGTTGATCGTTGTCGGCCCAGTCCATCTCCTCCATCTCGAGCCCGGCAGCGTTGGCGAGGACAGGGAGGACGCCGAAGGCCATGCGCTCAATATCGTCCATCAGACGGACGCTCTCCTCCTTTGGGAAGAGGTTGGCCGCGAGCCGAGAGGCATATTCAGCAATCACGGCTAGCTGCACCGCAGCGTCCGCTAAGGTCTTAGCGGGCAACGTGGAGATCATGGTCCGCAGCGCGTCTCCGCGCTTTATAAGCAGGTCCTGAGCCGCACTCGAACGTAGCTTCGCCTCGCGTCGACCGTCCTCGTCGCCAGCCGGGAACGCCCGATCGACGAAGACGATGTCATGCGCGTTGTAGGAGATCTCGACCTGCGCCAGGTGCTTGCCCAGGTCGAGGATGGATGGGGCGGATGCAGCGACGGCCGCCGCTGCGGTTTCGGGCGCGACGGCGCGCTCGCCCGTGGTAGGGTCGTTGGTAGCCTTGGTCATGACTTACCTCATGCTTGGGTTAGGTTGGACTGGGTGTCTCACCACCCATCCAACCGCTTGTGCGGTTTGCACAAGTGGCACAATTCTAGATCTTTTTCCTTTCGTCAACCGCTTTCTTGTGCCGCTTGTGCAAATCTCTTACTCTGAGTTTATGGACGAAGAAGCTCGAACAGTCCGGCTGCCCCTCATGGTGACCAGAACCGAAGCTGAAGCGATCGACGAGTGGCGCTATGCCAATCGAGTTCCCACCCGTGCTGAAGCAATTCGTAGGCTCATAGAGCTCGGGATGCAGGCATCAAAGCAGGAGGAAGCTCTTACGCCAACGGCGGCGGAGGACGTGCGTTAAAGAGGCGAAATGCGCTCCTGGACAAGTAACGAATTATGCTCTTGCCTCCGATGCTCTGCTCGCAAACCCTGCCCTTAGAAGCCGAGGAATCCACGGCGTAGCTTCAGCGGATGCAGCTTGTTATTGATCCTATCCCGCGCAGCTTGCGGCAGGCTCTCATCCTTAAGAGCCACCTTCAAAGTCTCGCGTCCGCGTCTCAGATGCACCTCGTCTACAATGTCGCGTGCGTTATCGTGTTGACTGCAAAGCAGGAGCGCCCCCGCGCTGCCATCCCGCACGGGCCATACGTCGATTGCTAACGACAATAGACGCGTCGAGGTCGACCATCCTTGGGCCCCAGTAGGAAGATGTTGATCTAGCCACTGCTCGCAGATGTAACCCAGCGAATACCTCCTGGCCGCCGTCAGCACCTGCTCAAACACCCCGGTTGCGAGCTCAAGCCCCGCTTTTCCGCCTACCCTCAACGTCACCGCGGTGACGACCACGGAAGTGAACGTTCCGAAACGGCTCTCCGACCGCCCCTTAACGCGCCGAAAGCCGTCTAACCAAATGCTGGCTCGCCGGCGAGCCCGGTGCCTTCCCGCGACCGCGTCCGCCAATCGGGTGAGCGATGTAATTTTCCATGAGAGCCGCTACTGAGCCACTTTGCTAGCTCGGTATCGCGCTACCGAGCTAGCATTATTGCTTTGGCGTGACGGGAATGGTGATGCTCAGTCCGAGTTCACGAGAAACAAATGTTCATTCGTGATCGATGTGCAATGTCTCACAGGTGCTGGTTCGCCTTTCCCTATTCAGTGAGGCGAGTAAACGAACCCGTGCGTTCCTGTCTTGTCGGTATAGCATCCTGTGAATTGACCCAACTCGTTTGCACCTCCAACTTGGGTCTGCGACGCGCCTCGAACATCAATGGGGGAATACATGCCGCGGCGATAGATGAACCCGTGTGTTGAAGATCCCACTGTGTAGGTTCCGGTAACGACGTTCGGGTGGACTAAGCCAAAGACGAATGTGTTCGTCGCGCCCGGGTAAGCAATTGTTGTGAACTGGTGATTCTTATACAGAAAGCCGACGTAGGAGGTGCCATTGTTGGTCGTTTTTCGTAGGATACCAGCGATCACGTTGCCCGCGCTGTCGACCGCAATCGGCATCGTGGTGCCCGTGCCCGCATCTAACGTGTAGATGCGGCTGCCGACCTGCTCAAAACCTATTGTCGGCCCGGCGCTGGAAGTCTGGTAGTAGCCGACGACATCGCCGGCATCATTGATTCCAGTGGCAGCCTGCGTAAAGGCGCCGGAAATCGCCAGCATGCTTGTTTTGCCCGCAGCATAGGTGAAGCCTTGCGCCTGGACACCCGGACTTGCCTGCGTGAACACGAGATCGGTGCCGGCGATAGTGCCTTGGCTATTGATGCCGTCGAACGACACGAGGCCGTTCGGAAGGGTTGGCCGAGGAAAGGTGAAAATGCCCTTATGCCAGGTGAAAGAGAGATTGCCTTGCAACGGCTGTCCGATCAACTCGGCCGGATTGGCGGCAACGGTGCCATCATTCGCGATGGCCCACCCGCAAGTGGCTACCCCCTGCCCCTCACTGGGGACATCAAACGTCTGCAAGGACGCTGCACTAGCAGAGCAAGCCCCGAGGGTAGCCAACGCAGTAGTAAAAATCATCCGCACTCGGAGCACTCCTGGTTTTTTAAATGGATTTTTGTTTGATGCAGCTAGAGCGGGCGCTGAGCGTCTCTAAGATGGAGCGGTGCTAACAGGGCCACCTATGGCGCGAAGCTGCCGCCGGTAAACTTGAACACGACGCCAGCGCCATTGTAACCTTGAGAAGTACCGTAGAGTGCACCGTTTTGGTCAGCGATGAGGCCGCCGTTTGGATGCATCAGCCCCGCCTTAACAATCTCCTCAAAAAAGCCAACCTTCCAAGCCTGTTCGCCCGCTGTCGGCGGAATGAGCTTAAACAAGGTGCCGCAATTGTAGCAATTGGCGGTCCCGCCTTGGCTGGCCGTTCCAAATAATGCGCCTGTCGAATCAGCCAGCAACGCGCCTAACGGCTTCGTGCCTGACCTATGGTCGTCAAATCGGAAAAGTTGCGTTCTGATAAAGGGCGTTCCACCTGACGAACTTGGTGAAACCTCCAAAACTGTTCCACAACCGCTGGAGCAGCCTTTGCCGCCGCCCCCACTTGTTGGAACCATGATGTCGCCATCTGAGTCGAAATTAATGGGGCCAGATGGGTAGGCACCATACGCTCCATGCGCATAGGCCAAGGTCTGGAAGCTCCAGGGCAGGCTGCCATCCACCTTCGGGGTCAAATGGAAAACGTCACCGTAACCTTGACCGCCGCCGCTCGCACTTCCGTAGAACCCTCCTGATCCGTCAGGAGTGAGCCCGATCGGCAATGCGCCGTCATGCAAACTGGAGAAGGTAAACAGGGTGGCGAGAAGCCACCCGCCGCTTTCAGTTGACGGAGGCGACACTCGGAAGACGGAGCCGTTCGAACTGGCTCCGCCCTGGCTGGACGCGCCGTATAAATTCCCTGCTTTGTCTGACATCAACGATGTGGTTCGCGAAACTCCGTAGCCAGAAACAGGTATGGTAGCGAGGGTTTCCTCGTTCCATTGCGCGTCCTCAGCCGCGGGCGGAGTAAGCTTATAGACCACGCTAGGCGTCTGACGGTCGCCCGAAGTTGTACCGTACAGGGTTCCCGACGTGTCCTCGATCAGGCCATTCGTGGGGTTCTTGCCGTCGCCGTTCGCTTGGAAGCTATAAATGGTGTCTTGCTTCCAAGAGCCTCCTTCGGTCATTGGAGGCGTTAGTTTGAAAACTGTTCCGCAGCCATTTTGACAGATGCTTGAAGAGGGCCCTCCTGTCATAGTGACGCCAAAGAAGCCGCCTCGCACGCTATGGAGCAGCGCCCCGGATGGATACGTGTTGGATGGAAACTGCCATACGACCCTGAACTCGCGAGCGGCGGCAGACCCCGCGCTTGTAAGGAGAAAAGCTACGCATAGAACCTCTATCGGCGCTCTACTCCGCATCTTCGTACAGGCTAGGAATGGTGAGGGTATGCGCATCGGCAGGGGTCCAGAGCCAGGTTGTATCTGCCCGTTTTTGCACAACTAACGCGGTAGTGGAAGTGGCCGCTTTAATGTCGAGGGGGATGGCGGATTTGCAACAACCGGATCATCGTGCCCTTTGGAAAAATGGCGTTGGAGACGGGCTAGGACGTGCTCACGAGAAGGGCGCGTACCTGGAGCAACCAGTGTCCTGTCGGCATCATGGCGTTTTTTGAACATGGTGACGCAGTGGGTCGGCCCGAACCAATGCAGTGGCGCAAGTGGTCTTGACGAGGCTCACTTGCGGGACAAACGTTCTGGCTGGTAACTGGTGGAGCGATCATGCGCCTCATCTTGGCGCTTTTTAGAGCACTGCCCCTCGGAGTCGTAAGCCTATCAGCATACGCTCAGAACACGCCTTTGGGTCCAACAACTAACCCGGCTACAGCCGGCGATCCAATCGTCCACCATCACAAGGCCTACCCGAAAACGGGCTATGGCGTTTCCTGCCCTGGCGATCGCGTGGTCTGGGTCAACACCAACAGCGGCGTTTATCACCTTGAGGGCGAGCGATGGTTCGGGCGAACAAGATCCGGCCAGTATGAATGCGAGCGAGCGGCCAAGGCCGAGGGCGATCGCGAGACGCGGAATGGTCAGTGACGTGATTAGTATATTAAGCCGGTGTAGAATCAAAGAGAGAGTTGGCATTTTCGTGTCGTTTTGCTGCAGGAACGCGCTCGCTTGGTTTACAAACCTGACAACCACAATGTCGTCGTATTTGCTCGTTTTTTTCTCTCTAGTACCCGGGCCGAGGGCCTTCGCCAGCTGTGATTTGGACGAGTTGGTGGGTTACACTTTAGTCGAGAAGAAAACCATTGTTGCACACATAGACGAGGACGGTCGTCATGATGGTTTTGAGGGCTGTTCCTTCGGAAGAGTTCTTGTGTTTTCTGATGAGACGGGATTGAAGTGCACAACCTACAATTATCATTATGCTTTTCGCCCGGACGCATACATTTTTGTAAACAGCACGTCTATTAAGCTTTGCGTAGACGATGAGTTAGAGGAAGTTGCGAAGTTGCGTTGACATTTTAGGCATGCGCGCCACCCTTGAACGCGTTTACGATCGAGGCTATCGCGAGCAGAGTGTCCTGCCGGTCACCATGGACCATGGTGACCTTTCCACCATCAACCGCGTGGACGAGCGCAGCTATGACGCCATGCGCGAATGGCCCAGTGGGCGTGATGCCTGGCGGCATCATCCACACTATCGCGAGTTCTTCTGCTTTTTCATCAAAGGCGAGCTTTGTGACAAAGGGCCGAAAAGACGTTTGATGATAATAGGCCTGCGAGAAGTCGAGACCGTCCAGGAGCGGCGGAAAAAGCCCGGCGTGGTGAATGCCGTTGCCATCGTAGATTTGCTCGGCCCAGAGGTCGGGGTAATACATCGGCTAGTTCCCCCTTTTCGCCGGCTTCGCATCGACGGCTCGAGCGGCTGCGATCCGGCCGAGCTGGCTGGCAAGCGCATTCCCCACATTGCGCGAGTTTGCCTCGGTAACGTTGGAGAGCAGCACCCGCGCTAGGCCGGGGTTGAGCATCGCCTCGGTGACAAGATCGCTGGTCTGTTTGATGCCGGCGGATCGCATGCTTGCTAGCGCGAGGCCTGCCTTGTTGCCGAGCAAGGCCCCCAGGCCAGCGCCAACGTGCGAGCCAGCCACTGTCAAAAGAGCAGTCAGCCCGTGGCTTTTGAGGATGCTCAAGACGTTCCGCCCAAGGCCACCTTGCGCCAGCAGCGCGACCTTTTGCGTCGTATCGGAGCCGCCGCCGGCCTTCACGCCGTCGACCGACAGATTGGCACGCTGGAGATCCTCCGCGACCGCGGTTAGCCCGTCGATTTGGTTCTTGCTCATCACCTCGCGGAGGGCAGGGAGGGCGCGGCCCATGAAGGTCTGAAACTGGTCGGACTTCAGCTTCTCGGTGCCAGTCTGGCCTGCCAGGTTGTTGCCAGTGAGGCGGCTGAGGATGTGGTTGACCACAGCGCGCTGAATACCAGCCTGCGCCGCGGGGTCGGTCGCCGTCATGGTCGCCAGGCTGCGCATGTCGGCGGCACTTGTCGGGCCCGCGAGGATGCGGCCGATCGCCCGATCCTGATCCCGATCGCCGAGGAAGTGGCGGGCGGCTGAGGCCTGGAAATCCTTGAGCGCCTGCGCGTGGTTTGCGGCGGTATCGTTTAGCGTCGCTTGCGCCTTGGCCAACGTATCAAATTGGCCCTTGATGTCGGGGCGGGCTGAAAGGGCACCGTCGTAGTTTCGCGACCAGGAAGCATACTTTGCAGGGTCTAATACGCCATTCGGCGCGGCATCCCTGCGCAGGGAGTATGCAGCATAATCCGCGATCGAGCTTGCAGCCACCGGTGAGCCCTTGGCAGCCGACGTGACCGACTTGATCGCATCGGCACCACTAGGCCCTGGCTTCCACACGCGAGCCATGACCTCCGAATCACCCCAGCCCGGATTGAGCGGATGCGCGGCATCTAATGCGGCGCGCTGCGCCTGCAGGTTGAATAGGTGGGCACCCATCTGCTGCACACTGTCGAACTGCTTTCCAACCTTCGGATCGGCTTGTGTGAGAGCCTGAAAAGCCTCCGCATGCTGTTGGCGCCACCGAGCCGCAGTCGCAGGGTCTATTATCCCGTCTTTGGATGCCGCTTGGCGCAAACTGAAAGCCGCAGCATCTGCAATTTGCCTAGGCGTGGAGCCGGCGCGCAAAGCTGCCTGCACACGATCACCACCGCCTGCGCCCTTGGCAAAGATCGCGGAAGGCACTGCGCTGTCGGGTAGCTTGAAGGTGCCAGCGCGGTCGCCGGGCGCGAGCACAGCGCCGACACCTGGCGCGCGAGCGCCATATGTCGTTTTCCGTTCAGCATGGGCGCTGCGCATGGCCGCATAGCGATCGGCTGCGGCCTGGTCGAAATTAGGAGTTAGCGAGGAGGACGGTTGCTCGAGGATGCGGGCGGAACTTGCCCCGCGTTGGCCGCCGCTTCCGCCTGGTGCTGCTTGCCTTCCCGCACCATCGAAAGGTCCGCGTGCTTGATCCCCATATCCACCATTGCCTTGCCGAATATAGCCTGCATCGCTGGCGGCACCACCCGCTTCTCCTGAGGCGGTTTTTCCATAGCGCGCAATCACTCCGTCAAGAAGTTCAGTAGCTGAAAGGTTAGGCCCAAACAGGCTGCCGGCGGAAGATTGCTCGCCGGCACGTTTCGCGTAGCTGGCCAGCATGTCGCCAACCTGCTGTTGCGACATACGGCCGGAAAGGTTCGGCCCGTAAGCACCCTTCAGGACCATCTCAGCTTCCGGTGACAGCTGATTGAAGGCGTCGCGCTGTGCCACCGCGTTCGACAGGCTCAGGCCCTTTTGCCGGGCCTGCTTCACCGCCTGCGCCGCCTCGACAAGCGAAGGAGCAATATCCACACTCGGATCCACGTGCCCGGCCTCGATGCCGGCGCGAAGACGAGCCATCGGCCCTGCTGCATCCTGCATAGCGCCCGCCAGCACCTTGGCAGTCGGATCAGTGCTTTCGGCTAGTGACGCCGTGAGCCCGCTGTCACCATAGGCACGATGGACGAGAGATGCACGAACGCGAGCCGCGCCCTGAGCGCTGAGCGAACCGTCAGCCGCCGCAAAAGAACCAGACTGTCCAGGGTCCACCACATTGCGGGCGAAGCTGCGCACGAAGTCCCGATTTGCGGGGCTGGTGATGTCGCCGGGATGGAGGGTATCCAGCACGTCGGCCGACAGGTTTCGAGCATCGCCTGCCGCCTGTTCAGGGGCAGACATCGCCAACGTGGTCGGGGCATTACCCTCCGCAGCAAACGACACGCGCTGCTCTGGCGTGAGATCCGTTGTGCGGCGACGGATAAGGACAGGCTGATCAATACCCGCCGTATCGTGGCCCTGAGACGCAAGCCAATCGCGATATGAGGAAGCCTGAGGCCCGTTCGCATCATAGGCGCGGCGCAAACCAAGCACCCGACCGTTGCCGCTCTCCACCACGTTATCCGGCCCAACGATTGGCGCACCATCCGCCACTGTGCTCGATGCGCCCAACCGTTCTGGCTGCAGCCTCGAAGCGATGTTGGCAATCTGGACCTCGCTAGCCGCACGCTCTCGGGCTCGGGGCTGCAACTCAGGTGGAAATGCTGGGTTCGGCGTCAAATCGGCGTTGTGCGAGGCGATTAGGTCAGGCGCATTTGCCACCTCGTACTGCACCCCCACGCGCTGCCCCGATGGGGTGAACACGTCCGAGCCAACGTGAGGTGCTGCAGCCTGGATAGGAGCCGAGGCGGCCGGCGTCGGCACGCTTGGGTTGCTCACCGCATCGCTCATCGTGTCGTGCACGCCATCCAGCAGCATCGACAAGCGGCGCACCTCCTGAGCACGCTCCGGCACCGAGCGAGCGCCGCGGATAGTATCCGTGACCTGCTGCCGAAGTGCAGCAAGATCCTTGAACGACTGCACATCCGGCAGATTTGCAGCCGTGTTCAGGATCGAAGCTTCAGCACCAATGGGCTGCGCGGCGTTGGGGCTGATGTCGGCTAGGATCGATTTTGCCTGCGCACGGATCGGCGTCATGTCCACGCCTAGCGTACCGTTTGGATCAATCGCGTTCGCAAGACGCGTCACGTTCGCCTTAGCGGCCTGATCGCCGGCCGCGAGCGGCGCACGAAGGGCCTGGCCAAGCCGCTGCAGGTCCGTGCCCGTGTCGCCAGTCGGCACACCACCCAACGCATCCGCTGCCGCGCTAGCCTGCTGCTGACCAACCTGCACGGCTTGGTCGGCCGCCTGAATCGCGGGAGCGCGCGCCTGGTCCACTGCACCCCGCAAGGCCGCGCCAGCCTGCGTCGGAGTGCTGTCGGTCGCACCGCCAACGGTTTGAAGATTGCCTTGGCCAGCCTGTGCAGCAGACGCCTCTTGCTGCGCCTGAAGGCCCGCGTGGATTTGTTCCAGCGTGTTCGCCAGATCGCTCGTCGAGGAGTCGGCTGGCGCCGCGCTTTCGATGGCACCCACGCGCGCCGCATTCTGCTGATTTGCGCGATCCAGAAAGGCTTGGCTTGAGCCGGGCGTGTTCCGCAACGCCAGCTCGGCCTGCCCCAAACCAGTGTCGCCAGTTGCTTGGAAAGTCGTCGGCTGGCTACCGGGAACGAGGATGCTTGGCTGAGCCAGTGCGTTCTGCACCGCAGGAAGGTCGGAGGCCGAGTCTGCAACCTGTTGCCCAGCTACACGCGTGACACCAGGTGTTGCCGAGACCGCTAGGTTGTTCGTCCCGATGATCGGCTGGCCCTGCGCATCGACGAGGGCTTGCTTCGTGCCAAAACCAGCCTCGCTCAAGCGAGCCGCAAGACTGTTCCACCCACTTGCGAGCAGATTGCCAGCACCTTCGGCCAACGGCCCTACCACCGCGCCTACCTCAGCGCCGGTCCGAGCGCCCGCCAGGCGGTCTTGCAGGCCGCCATCCGTGTCGCCGGCACCTTGAGCCGCTCCAAAAGCTGCACCGCCTGCCGCAGCCCTTGCGGTCGGCAGCAAGCCAGGAACTCGGCCCAGCGCATTCACCACCGGCTGAGCAGCAGTGCTGCCTGCATCCAATAGCGCGTTCGCGCCTGGGATAAGGCGGGCCGCACCATCCACCGCTCCAGCAACTTCACCCGCACCAAAAGCACCTGCAGCGCCGCCTACAAGGTCTAGAGGCACCCGCACCGCAGTTGGAACGGCAGCAAGTCGCGCCTTTTCATCCGCAAGGTTTTGCGCATAGCGCTGGCTGAAGGTCGGAGCATCCGCGCCCGCGTGGAACAATGGCTGCTCGAAAGCTTCCTCCGCCGCGTCGATGTTTTTTCCGAGGCCGAAAGTTGCGGCGTTCGCAATTGTCCGCACCACGTTGTCTGCTCGAGCCAATATGCCGTCAGGCTGAGCCTTCGCCTGAGGCGGCTGCGGCGTAGTCAGATCATCCTGGACAAGCGGGTAACCAGTCGGATCTATCACCTGCCCAGATGCCGAAGGAGCGGCCGGCGAAGGCTGCGCGGAGCTCGCTGACGGCGGGGCATATTGCGCCCATGGTCCATCAGCCGGCGCAGAGGACGGCTGATTCAGGCTGGCGCTCGTGGGCGGCCCTGTAGGAGCCGCAAGACCGGTTGAGGCTTGGGACGTCGCCTGAGATTGATAGGCTTCCCATGGCCCGCTCATTCCGTCCGGCATTACTGCACGCGCCCCCACGAAGCCGGGTTACTTGGATCGCCCCCATTGAAGCGATAGCCGCCTTGCACACTGCCGGCCGTCGGCGCTGCGGCATTATGCGAGCCGACAACATTCTGTGGAGATCCGGTCACCATGATCCGACCACGCTGCCCGTTCACGACCGTCGTCGGATCTATTCGCGAGATCACTCCAAGGGCGCGCTGCTGCACTTCGGGGGGCAGGCCCTTGCTCCACTGCGAGTAGGGCGCGCCGTTCATGGCGTCGATTGCGCCGAGATAGGTTTGGACATTCGGCTGTGAGTGCCACGCCTGATCAAACGAAGCGGCCGGCTCGTATTTGCCGCCGTTCGTGAACTTGTCTGCATTTTGCTTGAAGTAGTTCAGATATCCGTTTGCATAGTCGGCAGCGGACTGGGCAGTGACAGCCTTTAGATTCGACATCGCCGAGATTGCCTCAGGCGTCATGTTCAGTGACGGATTGGCCTTTTCGTATTTCTCTGTGAGGCCAAGCCCGCCACTGCCGCCCATCGCTTTCTCGTCGAGAGCGGCCTGGCTGAGCATGACCTTGGCCGCTTCCTGCGCCTGCGGCGCGTCGGGGAGATAGCCGCTGTTGACGAAGCTCTGATACACGCTGATCGGCGCGTAGGTTTTCAGCCAAGTCGAAACCGCGGCGCGATCATCGCCACCTGCGCCAGTCGGCAGGCCTTGGGCATAGTTGCGGGCTTCCAACGCACGTTGGATCTGCTGTTCCGCGTCGGTCGCTTGCTGCGCGACCTGACCGGAGCGCGCGAGGTCGTTTTTGTAGGCCTCCATTTGGATCGGCTGCGTCGAGGCCGGCACAAAGCCAACTTGCTTGCCGTCCTGGAAAAGCAACGTGCCAGGCGTGCCGTCGCTGTTGGTGCCCTGCACGCTTGTCTGGCGGCTAACGTCTGGCACCATCCCCGGCGTCACGTTGACCACGTGACCATCCGCAGAATCGGTTTGCACCATCGTGCCGCCAACGAACTTTGTATCCACGCCCTTTGGCGGCGGCAGGCCCGGCATCCGCATCGTCGTGCGGTTGCCTTGTGCGTCGAGGGCGAAAATGTAGCCAGGCTCACCAGGCACGGCTGCAGGTGCATTGCCCTGATACAGCGGGGTTTTCCCTGCATCGGGATTCGTCGCGACAGGCATGGCCGGCGAGGCGCTTGTTGGCGCAGCACCAGGGGCGGGCGACTGCGTATTGCCTGCAGGAGGAGGCAGCAGCGCGTTGTATGTTGGCTTCTGCGATCCAGCGGACTGCGGAGCGGCGGCTGCTAGGGGATTAATCGGGGACTGCAGCGCGTTCAGCGGCGTGCCGATTGCCGGGCCGCTGGTGGCCATTTTCACTGAACCTGAGTTCGGGTCGCCCGCAGAAACCGGAAACGCCGGCTGCGCTCCCGGCGCGTTCGGGGCAGCCGCCTGCGATGGCTGAGGCGTGGTGACCGTGCCGGGCTGATTGCCGACGATTGGCGCCGTTGGAGGGGCAGGCGCCCGAATACCGGACAGCATCGCGTTGAAGCCCGGCGTGGAGCCGGAGGATGACGCATCTGTCGCAACCGGCTGGCCATTCGCCGTTGGCGTGGCCGTGGCAACCTGGACAGGAGCAGCGGCCGAGACAGGAGCCGGCGCCGAGCCTGAAAATCGCCTGTAGTAGTCGCTAAGCTTGGTTCCGTTTGCATCAGCCGGATCGTACTTGCCGCCCGTTGCCACGAACTTTTGCATGCCGGCGACGCCGCCGAGGTGCGCGACTGCCTCGAGCCCGCTCTGGTCGTAATTTGACGCACCAGGTGTCGCCGCAATGGTTTGGTCGATGTTATTGATATGAGCGCCGTATGCAGCATCTTGCGCGTCAGGGTTGTTGCGGAAATCCGCTAGTGTTTTGACCTGCGGATAACCAGGGATGCTGAGTGTTCCCTGCCAACTGTTGCTGTTAGGATTCTCGCCCTGAGCGGGCTTGTACATCCCAAGATCCGCGAGCCGAGCTGTTCCAAACTGATACGTGCCGGCAAAGCCCTGCGCGTTGACCGCTGTGGGATCATTGCCCGACTCAGAGGTTGCCAGCGGACCCTGGAGACCACCACCATTCGATGCCGAAGGTGCAGGAGCCGTGACACCACCAGGCCCAACGTAACCACCCCCAGGGGTCGCCTGCATGGGAGGCTGCGGCGTCGCCGAAAGGGTCTGACCCTGCTGGTTGAACTGTTCCTGCGCCGTGAGGGCGATGCCCCGAAATAGGTGCAGAGCGTTGTCACCAGGGTATGTCTCTGACGGGATGTTCTTTGCGCCGCTTGCGATGAGCTGCTGCCGCCCAGCCGCCCAGAGTGCAGGCCTTTGGTCAGGCGGCGCGTTCAGGATGGCACCGGCCATCGAAGCCCGCATCCCCATGTCCTGGAGCGCTTGCGTTCTGGTGTTCTGATCAAGTTGAGGCAGAGCCGACAGGTAAGCCTGCGCCGCGTTAGGATTGGCCCCAAACGCGGCAGCGGTCGCGGTCGGGTCGCGTGCCAACAATCCGCCAGCATTATCGCGGAACGTCTGCTGGTTCGCGAGCGCCTGCTCCGTCCCAGCATTCGCTAAAGCATTGGTCTGCAAACCCTGTCCAGCAGCTAAAGCCGCCGGCACGTTCAGCGCATTGTTGGCAAACGGGCTGGTGACAGGAGATGCGGAAAATTCAGCCATGCAGGTCTTACCTTCACCACCAATCGACACCTCAAGTGTAGCACGAAGCAGTGAATCAGGGTAGCCAAGAAAGTCGCGTAGACGCGGAAGTCCCTTTCTGGTGCTCTGAAGTTCAGAACACTCCTCAAGTAAACGACCGCGAACGACATAGAACGAAAGCGGACGACAGAAGCCGCAGCGCCCAGGCAATCGCGCAGACTCAACGATCTCCAATTCCCAGACTTTGGCTATGTGGACAGTTCGTGCCGAAGTATCGTCCTGCCTGCCCGATAAGCTGCGTCGCGACGATGCCCGCGAAGACCAGTCCGATAATCAACGGCAGAAGATGTCTGCGAACATCGACCATGACCGTGCCGGGGACCAAAGTGGCCTCGATCGCGCGGCGAACATCCTCGCGGGGCGTTGAACGAGAGACAAAAGCGGTGACTCGAAACTGAGTCCCCTTCATACTTGTCACGTCCCAATGGTATTGAGTGTAAGGGCTGCCACCAACGCCGCCACCTGGCATATCGCTACTCCTCGCTTCGGCACTGCTTGAGCTGAAGCCCAAATGCGTGATCCGTTATACAGCCGGCTTATCTTGCTAGTCGCGCAAGCGGGCGGAAATGCTATAGTGGAGGCTCGCGAGTAGGCCCCCCGCCGTTCTCCACGAACTTCGGTAAGCTTGGCCTAACGAGCGTTCTGATTGAACCCCGGCACTCCGACTGGGCAAGCGGCGACCGTTTGAGGCTTCAAGGTCATCAAATCGGACGTCCAACACTGGTCGAACACGGAGCAGTAGCAGGCTCGATATCGAATATCCGTCGAGGCTTTGAGAAAGCGATCGGAAATCTCGTGCTGAGTGGGAGTGGCCGGCACAACCATAAGAAGCCTTCTTTCCCCAGGCCGTAGCACTTGGTTCTCGGCGTCGTAGATTGCAAAACCACCAGGCATTTGGGCCTTTCGGTCATTGGCATTGGATGACAAGCCGCAGCACAGCTTAAGCAAAGTGTAGAAGTCTTCCACAAGCTGGCCATGAAAAAGGACTTGAAAGCTTTCTAGCTTAGCGGGTCCGATCCCGGCGTTCACTAAAGCGATCTGGGTGGGTGAGCTCGTTGAAAACTGATCGTCTACCTGCAGGAAGGGCCACGAGTTAGCCTGCACGAGTTGGGCGTTCGCCTGGACGAGCTTTTGCTCAGTCCGGCCGTGGTCGATGGCGACATACAAAGATACCGCGGAAATGAAGACGGCCAGCAGCGCCAGGATCAGGTCTAGGGGTCGATAGCCGACGTGTCTGGGGTGCGCGTGGACGTGGTCTACACCCGTGTGTATCGGCGGCTCGGACATGGCTGGCGTCTCCCAAGTCCTCCATTGTGGCAAATCGGGTAGGGCAGGGAAACCGTGGTGACTCCACCAATCAGCCGGACCGCTCGTGTCCGAAAACGTTCGTTTGCGGACATCCATGAACAGGATGCCCATAAAGTAGCTTGACGCCATTACGGACATGGCTACTAATTCGGACACCAATTCCGGACAGAAGCATCGCACATGCCGCGCACCTTTGCCTACCTTCGCGTCAGTACAGCAGGGCAAACAACCGAAAACCAGCTGAAGGAAATACGCGGCGCCGGTTTTCAGGTTGAAGGCCGCAGGGTTGTCTCGGAGACGGTTTCCGGGAGTTCGGCAATTGAGCAGCGGCCGGGCTTCATGCGGTTGATGGACCGCATGGAGGAGGGAGACGTGCTGATTGTCACAAAGCTCGACCGGCTCGGCCGCGATGCCATTGACGTGTCCTCAACGGTGAAAAGGCTTGAGGAAATGGGTGTGCGCGTGCACTGCCTCGCACTAGGCGGCATGGATCTGACTAGTCCGGCAGGGAAGATGACCATGGGCGTGATCAACGCCGTGGCTCAGTTCGAGCGAGACCTGATCATCGAGCGGACTCAATCCGGCCTATCGCGCGCAAAGGCCGCTGGAGAGGTACTTGGACGGCCAAGGTCGCTTACCGCGGAGAAGCAGAAGGCGGTGCTGGAAGCATTACAGAAAGGAGCCAGCGTTGCCTCTGTAGCGCGGGACTACGGAACCAGCCGGCAGACGGTCATGCGGGTGCGAAACGCTCGCCGCTGTTTAAGCTGCGGCGAACTCAAGTGCCGAGACGTTTGTAGCGCACTCTCAGATCAGCGGGGTTTTAGCTCTTGGTCGTCTTGAAGGTCTAAGAGCAAATTAATCGTCTAGACCATCACTGCGAAGCGATTGACGTAAGACGAAAACTAGTGATCCTTAGGAATGAAGTAGAAATATAGACAAAGTGTTGGGATCGTACAATGCTTCGTATGAGAACCGCCATACCATTCGCGCTCGCCGCCCATACAGGTGGCGCACCAGCTCTTGCACAATCGGCTAACTATAGCTTCCATGTCTATAATACATCGCCTAATGTTTCTGAGACGCTTGTGGCTAAAAATGCATCTGGTGCGTTGCTTTTCGAGCGGCAAACGATCAGAGGCGTGTCTACTTGCATTCTCGTACAAGGTAGCAGCCACACCGTCATTAGCGATCCCAAAGGGAATTTAACGTTGTGCACTGGTCTTGGTAGTAATGGCGGCGTAGTTGGCTACTACAACAACGGTAGCGCGTTGCCCCCCTACTCAGGTTTCGCCTACTACAAGGGCACTTACGTTGATGTTGCCCCAGGCTCAGCTAGTGCTCTCTGGGGGAGCACAGTCTACGCCGTGAGTCCGCAAGGGTTAATGTGTGGCGGCTATCAAGCTTCTGATGGAAGTTACCCCATCTTTGTGACCTATGGTTCGTCATATAACATCGTGCAACTCGGAGGCGTCTTAACGCTAGTTTGTCGCGGTATCAACGACAGTGGGGCAATCGTCGCTCAGGAACTATTTGCGACTATGCGAGGCGATCAAGAAAGCAGCATAATGATAGTTGATGGTGTTCCGTCGCTGATAGCATTTCCGGGGTCAGTGGCCACCTACGCAAACAACATAAATGACAAAGGCGATGTAGTAGGATATTACTACAATGCAGATTATGTGCAGCATGGATTTATCTACAGCAGTTCTCGCAATGCATATGTTGGCCCGATTGATGTGAAGGGCGCGGCGGGCACAAGCTTAACTGGTATCACAAACGACGATGTAATCACGGGTTCAGTGCTGTTTCCCGGCGCCAAAGTTTCGCAAGCAATTATGGGAAAGCCAGTGCCACCAGAGCCTACCGCCGGTCAGTAGTCGGACAAGAACTACGGTAGTCAGAAGGGGGCTGTTGCTTGTTACCCAGCGAGCATGGAGATAACTGAACGGCTAGTGGCACAACTTTCTACACCGCTCTCGGACCTGCTCTGCGGCGCCTTCTACACCGTCCGCCAACTGCCTTCGGCTTCATAAGCCTCGTCGTTCGTGCCGAACGCGCGTGCCCAACTGTCTCGCGGCTTCGGAACTGACTTCGGCTTGTTTGGCGCGTGCATGACGTCCAACAGCTGACCCACTAAACCTAAGCTGTCCACGATGTCGTCGTGCTTGCCCGCCGGGAAGCTCATCAGCTCAATCTCGAGATCAGCGCGCCAAGGAGCAGTCGCAGCAATATGCAAGCCTTTCAAGGCCATACGGCCGCGGATCGATTGGGCTCTCACGGCCTTGTCGCCGCGTGTTGGAAACTGCCTACGGTGCACGTATGCGCGGCGTTCGCTCTGCCGCTTGTCAATGAAAGGCCCCAGGCTGGCCTTGATCTGGCCGGTTTCTTCTGCCCATCCGATGGGCTTCCACTGGATTACGAGATCGCAAAAAGCCTCGATCCATTTGTCCGACGCGGTTTGAGCTCGCCAAACGTCTAAAAGCCACAGACGGTCTTCTGCATCGATGCCAACCACAACGTGGACGGTGTAGTCACCGCCGCCCGCTGTGACGGCATAGTCGCTAGCGCCGAAGATCCGGAGGCTGTTTCGGGGAGGAGGCTCGCTGATGGGGCGGAGCCAATCCTTGAGGAAGTATGACCCACTCTCCGGTGCGGGGCGCTGCTGGTAGAGGGCCGACCAATCCCGCGTGCGGCCAGCCTTTGAAAACGAAGCGAAGTCTTCTCGCAACTTGGCCCCGAAGCCGTAATCATCATCAGACCAGAGGAACTCACCACTAGACCGCCCAAGTGGATCGTCAGCTTCTGCGATAGCCGGCAGTCGCACGATGCGCCACTGGGTTCCCTCGGCCTCCTCCAGGCGGCCTCCAAGGTCTCCTTCCGCCCAGCGGGTCATAATCAGGATCTGTGCTGCGCCTGGCCGTAGACGCGGGTAGAAGTCGGACCAGTACCAGTTCCAGACCATCTCCTGCATTGTCTCGCTGTCGGCGTCCTGGCGCGTCTTGACCGGGTCATCGATCAACCCGCAGTCGGCTCGAAAGCCTGCGATGCCCATGCCGACACCGGCCGCTAGATACTCGGATCCATTGGTCGTATCCCAGTGCTCAACGGCTTCCGTGGCTAAGCCGTAGCCCAGCGTCTTTTTGTTCTCGAGAGCGAACCGGCGCACCTGCTTCGAGACATACTCCGCGCGCTTGATGGTGTGGGATGCGGCTAAGATTTTCATGCCGCCGCGAGCCATCATCCAAGGCGGGAACAGGTAGCTTCCATAGGTCGTCTTCGCCGATCCAGGCGGCATCAGGACCATAAGCTTGCGGTTCTCGCCCCGAGCGATTGCTTCAAGCTCACGAATGAGAAGTCGATGGTGGGCAGCCGGCCGCTGGTTTTGCGTCTTCAGTGCTTCAATGCACCAGGTCGTCAGATCCTCTCGGATCGCCCTGGCTCGAAGCTCTCGCAGGATTGTCAGCTCCTTGAGCTGCGCGGAGCTCAGCGAGTTCGCGGAGGAGTTCGTCCGTCTCTGCGTCGCTAAAGCCATGTTCGATCCTGTGAGTTTCGTTGGCCAAGCGGGGATGCAGATAAGGAGCAGCCTTCGCGGCATGATCGGCTGCCGCAGACCAATTGTTTTGATTGGCCTCTATCGCCATTGCGCGCAGCAGAACTTCCAGAGGCGACATCGCGGCTATTTCAGGCCGGATTTCTTCGGGCTGTCGTCCGGAGAATGTCGCCATAGCCTCCACCGCCTGCGCGGTCTTGTCTCTTGAGCCTGGCTTTCTTCCGGCGCCAGGACGGGCGCCGCCGTGAGCTGCCACCTGGTTGAAATCCCTTGATAGTTTTCAAAGCACTAGTAGTCGTGGCGGCGCCGTGTCCAGTATTTTCTTACCAATCTTGTTGTCTAGAGCCAAAGATTCTCAAAACAGGTCATACTACCCTGACCACCCTGACCAAAAACCCGACTGTAAACTATTGTATTTATTATCTGGTCAGGGTGGTCAGGGTGGTCAGGGTTAAAACCATGCAGGAGAAAATCTGAATTCACGGGTTTAGGTCAGCAAAATGACGTCCAAAATCCCGCAGCAATCCGTACGTGTTTTGGGCTGACCGCCCTGACCACCCGAAAGAAGTGGCCGTCTGCCTAGGTTTTTTGTGGTTTTTCGGGGCAGGGCAGCGTTGACTTGGTCAGGGCTCATGGGCTGCCCAGGGCTTTCTGCGTTGACTTCGCCAGCTTTGCGCCAGCATGGTTCCTGAATGAAAAGGACACCCAAGCTCGGACGGATCGAAATTGCGCTGGCCGTTTGCTGCGGCTTAGCGGCCTGCACCGACACCGCAGACACGTTCCCCTTGAACGACGCGGCTAAGAAGCTAGGTCCTGTTCAGGTGTCCTTTGAGCGGACCGGCATTGGCAGTGGGCCAGTGACAATCACGATGGCGGACGGCGAAGTTCTGAAGGGCCGATATCGCGTCGCTTTTGGGGGCGGGGAAGCGTTCGCTTTTTCAGGCGGTCAGAGCGCCTCGGCGCTGGTGATTACCGACGGGCCTGTGCAGTTTGTGGCGAGCGGGCCAAAGACCCAGATGCTTTGCCGCGGCGCAAGCTCAACGATGGGGCACGGTAATGGCCAGTGTCAGACCTACGAAGGGGCGCTTTGGGCCGTTAACTGGTAGTTAAGGTTCCTGAAAATTGGCCTTGTGGGTCCGCCACTTCCGCTCCCTAAACTGACGTACCCGCCCCTGTCCAAGGCACTAGTCTTGACGTCCGCTTACGACCGCCGCTCATCCCAAGGAAGTCAGCCGTCGCCTTACTCAGGCAGCCAGCTTCATATTTGGAAGCGCCGAGGCGTTCCAAGCTCAATGCTAGAAGACACGCTCTTTGCCTTTCTCTCCCGGCGCTAGCTCATCCTGCCCATTGGTGGACGACGAACCACTGTCCGGCGGCGCCGTAGATGACGACAGCGTTTCCACCAGGCGCAGACCGTCGTCAGCGATCTGATTAAACCAATCGTTCATCGCTCCTTCCCGGCTTCGCAATCCATCCATCAGCGGCTTCATAAAAGGCTCCTTTTGCGTGCCTTCCACGCCGTTGGCCATGTTTTGAGTCGCTTTGGTGATGTTCGTCATCATGCGACTCTGATCCGGCGATGCTATCCAGCCCGACACGTCCGGCTTCGCAACGACATCCATCAGCGCAGGGTTGACGATGCGCAGCATCACGAAAGCGCCGACTAGTTTGCGTATTTCATCATCGCCCACGCTCTCTTTTCGAGCTGCTTCCACAGTTGTGCCAATTACTACTAGAAGCGACTTGGGCATGTCAGCGTTCATGGTGCTATCCAGCACATCAAGCATCAGACCAACCACAGCCTTAGCACGCTTATCGAACTCTACCTTTATGCCGGGAGTAATGTCGTTGCTGAACTCGTTTTCTTCGATTCCGAGCTTTTTTCTAATCTCTGATGGTCGCAGCTCTGCAGAACCCGAGAATGATTTAACCTTGGCGCGCGTCTCATTTTGAAGCTTACCGAGAAAGGCTTTGCCTTCTTCGTCAGCCTTCACATATGCAACGCCAAGCCGCGCCCAGTCATTGCTTGAACGGAACAAGGCGCCTTGCGCGGTCGCTAAATCTTCGCCAGTCCTCGGCTTGCCATCTATCTTCAACTCCTGATCAAGCTGCCTTTGAGCTATCTCCCCCGCCATGGCGATCATGGCGCGGTCGTCTTTCACGATCGGCGTCACGATGGTCAATGCCGCCTCAGTCGCTTTTTCACCCTGCAAATGTCCCATGACTTGGCTAAACTGACTGGCCCTCGAGTTTGGGGCAAACAGTCGGGTCGCCTCCTCCGGCTTAGGTGGCGCACCGACCTGGCCCGGGGCAGCATAAGCCGCGTTAGTCTGGAAGGCGGGCTCTGCCACCTCATCGCGCACAGTGACGCGACGGCCGATCTTTGCCAGTACCTTATTAGTCCACGCCCTCTTCAACGCCGACACCGCCTTCTTCGGGGCCGACCTGCTTTCCGACATGCTCTAATCTCCTTAGGTGCCCTCAGTTGCGATCCTGTGAAGTCGCTCTCTTAGGTAATTGCCCGCTCGATCTGCGTCAGTGCGGAGTCGAGGGTTCTGTGTAGGGCGACGTCGATGTCAAATGGGTTGTCGTCGACAATTTTTACGAGTTCGTTTCCGTCGAGCACACCCGCCCGGTAGGCTAGCACGGCCTTAGCAACGGCGGCCTTTGCGGCAGCATGCCGTTCCGGAGGAGCGCCCTCAAGCTCTAGAAGAGCGACGGTCAACCCCACCGTCTCACGGCCGCCCGACAAACCAAACAGCCCAAATTCGGCGACTTGGTCGAGGTCTGGATCGCCGTAGGTCCGGAGTTCCCGAGCGAGCGCCTCAAGCCGTCCGTCCACCTCTTCTTTGGCTGCAAGCCAGACTGCCCGAGGCGTTCTCGAGTCCACCGTTCCTTTGGAAGCACCTTGCGCTTTGGCCGATACCTGAATGCCGAGCACCCGGCCAACCCATGCCCGTTTCGTGTCCAAATCGCTCATCGCCAACATGCCCGCACGGAAGTGCACCTGGCAATCAGCTGCACCGAATTTAGGGCGGCAATTTACCGACTCTAAATAGCATTGGCAATTTTAAAACGACGCGAGTCTAAGTAAGTCATGTCTCAAAGACGCATGCACCTGCTCAGTGTATCGTCATGTCTCCGAACGGGTCGTCAGCTTTGCTGGAGCAAACAAGGACGTCACATGGGGCAGCAGCCGGCGGCTGAAGATCATCATTGGGAGCGCCTCCGTCCCACTGAATGGGAAGACCGGTGTGTTTGACGAAGTTGGCTCTAGCGACTTCTAGTTCGCCTACGAAGTAACCAGGCGGCCGCGGATGCTTTATGGGTTGAGACTTCCTCGTAGTTCCGCCGTAAGGATTGTCCATGTCCATCATAGCCTCGCCAGCGATTGCGTTCCTCAAGCGGACCGGCTTAGCTCTCAGTGTCGCGCTGAAGTACTCGCCTAACCCCTCACGGCTCAACGGCCGCCGCTCACCCCTGACCTTTGCGAACTCAAGGTAAGAGAGCATGAGCAGCTGCGTGCTGATGCTTGGCATCCAGGTGCTGACAACAGCGTCTAGTCCGAGCCGAGATTGAAAGACGTATCCGCGTTCAAGGCAGTCCAGCCACCAAGCCTCGGTCGTGCCAAGGGACAGTTTGCGTTGGCGCTGCAGCCCGTCGGTCGTAGGAACAGAACGAACATTGAAGTTGCTGAGGTCTTCGTTGAGCAGATCTCCTAGCATCGCTGCATAGCCGCCAGTCTCCATCTGCTGCCATATCGCCGCGAAATAGTCATGGTCGTTCTTTCTAGCGTCAGAGACCTCGAGCACGAAGAAGCGCCGAGACTCCATGGAGGCCGGCACCACCCACTGCTCATTCGACGCCATCATAATGTGGAGCATATTTGGCGCCTCAATCGAATTGGCGAACTTGGCCTCAATCGTCAGAGTGGGCTCAGTAACGATGGCTTTAAGCACCCCGACATGAGCGCGGTCGCCGGCGAAGAAAGCCTCGTCGGCGAACAAAAAGATGCAGTCCCGAAGGTGCGCGTTGAAGTTTCCAACCAGATGCTTCGCGTTCGAAACCGCCAGGGCATGCTGACCGATAATGCGCTTCAGAGCCTTTGCGAGAGTGCCCTTGCCGCATCCTTCGCTGCCCTTCATGACAACCGCAACCTCGCCCATCTCGGCTGGCTGCTGGAGCATGCGAGCCATCCAGCCCATTAGGTAGCCAAACCGGATCGGATCCCCACCGCAGATGACAGTGCGTATGTGCTCACGCAGAAGCGACCAATCTCCTTCAGCTGGTTGCACAGCAAAACCCTCCCAGAGATTCAGTATGCCCTCGCCGGCGTGCTTGCGCGTTGGATCGAAGACGACGCCGTTGATGAATTGCCGACGGTCTCGGTGACGGAGCCAAACATCTGCGGCGCTCTTCCAAATGGGTCGATTCTTCTCGTCCTCGCCGACTTTGATTGACCGGTTCAGATAAAGTGTCTGGAGGTCTCGTGTCGAAAGCCGTTCGTATTTGCGGCGCTTGAGGATCGGATCAAAGCCGGGCTCCAGAACGACAGCCTTCCCGTGCTCCAAAACCACCATGAACCGGCTGTTCAGCTCCGCCATAATCGTATCGACGGCTTCGCCTATCGTTGACGCCGACCGCGCTGCTGCTCGGATGGCATCGAGTTCATGGATCGTCGCCGTGTTATCGGGCATTCAGCTGCCCCCGGCCCTGGCGAGCCGCCCAGAGCGCTGTCTTCGCGACGACCTCGGCGGCCAGCGGTTCAGCTAGCTGTTCGTTCATCTCCTGAAGGGTGGCCAGAAGGACGTCGCTGGGAACCTCCATCCTCAAGAGACGGAATGCAGCACGTGCCATCGCCTTGCGCCTCGGATCTGAGACGGCTGGCTTCTCCTTTGAAATGCTGATCGGAGCAGCCCGACCGACATCAAGGCCCCACTCGGCCGTTCCCTTGGCGGCGATGAGATCTGACGCGGTGCCTGGTAGGGCATCGAGCAGCCAACGCACCGCCTCGGCGTCACTGAAGCCGACTTCGGCTTGTATGCCTCCGAGCAGCCGTGCTTGGTCGCGCAGCGTGTAATGCTTCATATTATCAGTGGCGGACCGAACACGTTCGAGTATTCGAGCGATGAACGCCTCTGTGTCCCCCTTGACGGCTCCACATAGACCCGCGGGCCGAGCGACGCGCTGTGGTGGCTTTAGGGTCTCAGGAGAGGGCACCTCGACGAACGCAGCGCCCGGTAGATGAGCGATCCGACCAGACAGATGATCCCGACGTCCTACGAAAACCGGCGCCGCTGTGAAAATCGGCTGAGCAGGTCGAAATGTGCAAGGGTCTACCGGGTAGGGCTTAAGCCACACACCCAGCTCTGCTCCGCTAGTAGCTCGAGACAGCCAGAACCACAGCCGTAGCCGACAGCCAGGCTTGATGCCGTGCGAGGCGCTGGCTTGTACGATGCACTGGGCAACCTGGAACGAGGCAGGGAGATGTCGAACAGCCTCTGCCGCGCACCGCGCTAGATCGTGTCCCGGAACATCTTCTGGGCGATCAATGCCGTCCATGTCGAGCGCACACCATTGGTGCTCGACAGCGACCAAGCTCGGTAAGTCTCCCGTCTCCGGATCCGGGTAGGCGAGGCGCCGCACACCACGTATTCTGGTTTGATCAGCGATGTTCCCAAAGACTGCTGCGCAGGAAGGCTTGGAGAGTAGCCGCTCAAGAAGGTGCCCTAGCTCCAGTAGGTCAGAGACAGGCTCTTCGAAAAGGTCGATCGTTTTGGCCTGGTCGTATGCCTCAATGCGGCCGTCGGCGTAGATCTTCTTCGCGAGCCGCAGATAGCGGGAGCGGATAATTGTGATGTTGTCGGTCACCTACCGCCTCGCAGAATACGCTCGTGAATCTCTTCAAAAATCTCCGTCTGACGTGCGCTCCATTGGCAAGATCGTTTGCGTGTCAGACTAGTCAGGAAGGTACGCTCCCAATCGGTAAGGTGCGCCCGATGGCGAGTGAGAGCCTCGGCTGGTGTTAACCTGCTGGGGTAGCTCCGGGAGGCTTTCTGCCGCTCTGGCCTACAATCCGGCACCTGCAGCATATCTGGCCAAGTCAGCCCAGCGGCGCGCACCAACTGATCAGCCTTGTGCGCGGCGGCAGCGCGTTCACCTGTGTGGTTGCTGCTAAACAAACCGCAGATCTTTGCGAGCCGTTCAGCTTCAGTTGGACTGATGAGGCTCATTGCATCTTCTCCCGCGCAAGTGGGACCGGATGCAGGCCAGATGCTGGAACGATGACCCAAACAGTGGGCACGTTCGGAGAAGCAGAGACAGCTGCGTGCCACTCGTCCAAATGCGCCGTTGATGTTTCGATTAGGAGCACCCGGCCGAACAGCAGGGTGTCTGCTACCGCGGCCTCATACTCATCCCGGCGACCGACAGCTGCGTGGATAATAACGTGACGCGCCCATCGCAGAAGCCGTGTGGCCTGGCGCCACGCGCATGGACCGGTGGGCAAATCGTCATCGTCGCCAATCAAAACCAACGCGGGTCGGTGCACCGACCCGATGAAAGTCTTGACCAAATTAGAAGAGGTGTCTCGTTGCACCTCAACATGAGCGATGAGGCCTCGGTATAGCGCCTGCAAGAGAACGGCTCGACCGTGTGCGCCAGCGAGTTGGCATTGAGTTATTGCGCGCGGCAGATCATCCCAGGTCTTGATCCGGTTGAGGGCCGCAGTCATTGAGCGACCCTCCGAAGCGGCCGGGGAGGAAATCGATCTGCGCCGGCAGCCCGAACCGAGCGAGCGCTAAGATTCTGATAGTCGGCCAGAAGCGATAAGCATGCCGGCATGCCACCAATTTTGGAGGCAAGCTCTGCCAGAAACTCGGCCTGAACACGGGGGCCCAGGGTATGGAGGTGTTCGACTCCGCGCTGAAGGCGCAGGCGGTCGAGAGGCTGAAGGTAAACCATAGTCGATCCTTTCTTTTGGACCGACGCAGGCGACGCTTGAAACTTTCAGCAGGGCCGTCTATTAGGAGTATGCCTCGCAAGCACAATCCAAGCCTCTACTGTTCGCCCCCGTGCGCCCCTGCGTGCGGGGGCTTCTAGTTTGGGGATGAGCGATTGAAAGAAGCGGCAGTGGCCGCCTCAAACGGCTCCTGCTTGGCGGTCATCACGCGGCCGCCTGCAGCTTCGGTAGGCTCTCGAACAAAGCGCGCGCAGAGGCTGCCATGATCAGTGTGCGGCCGCCAAGCTTACGGGCGTCGAGCTTCTGTTCCTTGATCAGCGCGTAGGTGGTAGTGCGGCCGACGCCATAACGGGCCATGAAACGGTCGACGGTATACGCTTCAGGTTCGTCGGTAGGTGCACGGGTCTGCATGTGTTCGCCCTCAAGTTAATGAATAAGGGCGGATTTGAGCTACGCTGTAGAATGCCGCTATTTATCAGTGTTCGGAGTTAAGTCGGAGTTCCACCAGTAATAGCCCGGAGTTGCTCCAATGCACGATCACGGGCATCCTTAACGGTGGCTGGGCTTAGCTTTTGATGGGCCTTTCGGTATTGCGCTGTCGGCGGTCCATAGATGCTAAGGAGAATCTCCACGGTTTCATTGTCCAAGCGTGCGTAGCTGTCGGCATAGTTTTCCATCATCAGCGCCACGATCGCTTCTCTCACCCGCGGCTTCGGTCCGGTAGTTTGCTTTCTTCGAAGTATCTCAGTCGGTCGTTTAGTCGCTTGACTCATACAAACGCTCGAGGCCATTTTGGCAGCTGAGTTTGTCGACGAAGTAGCATCTGCCGGAACAGAGTCGTTGTTAGGCAAGACTTCTCGTAACGTGCAGTCACGTCCTCCTTTCTCGCTAAGTAGCCGTAGGATGTGAGCTCGCCAAAACCTCACTAATCGCCAGCTCGGCCGCTTTTCGTTGTGCTTGCCGGCCCGGCCATCAAATATGTCGACGAAGTTGTTAACGAGGAGAAACTCTGTTCGCAAACTTTCACCTTCTTGGTAATGAACTTCTACAAACGACGTTTGCTCGGAAAGTAAGGTCGGTGGTATAGGCCTGAATTTACTTTGATATGAATCTTTGTCATAATCGCCAGCCTGTCCCTCTCCCTCTATCTTTTTATCCACCATCCATTGCAGTAGTTGTTGGCTGGCTTTGCTCCACAACATCGAACCATACTTTTGGTGCTGCTCGTACTGACTTAAATCGACCAACAATCGCTCTTGGATCTTATCTCGACCGCATACCTCAGTCAGGGCCGCGCAATCTGCAAATTTTGTACGCGGGTCCGCTGCGATGACCTGCTCGACGATCCAAGAGCGGTTCTCTTCAGTTAGATCTTCTGATCTCGGATCAAACTTCCAGCGCGAAATGAATGTTCTCGTGGCGCTTTCAAAGTCTCTATTTGGATCGTATGACTGCAATATGCAAAGAACTGCTTCCGCAGCAGATATTCTCTCGCTCTGGATCTCTGGGGTCACGAAAGCTGGGATCCCAAGTGGCGCCCACCCTTCGTCGGCGATGTTCATCATGATCCACCTTCGGTCTTGATCTTTCGACTAGAACAGTAGTCTCCCCACTCCTCCATCATCGCTCGCCGCTTTTCGAACAGATCCCCTCGGCGGTAAGCAGCCTCCACCTTGTCGGCGAGCACATGTGCAAGTGCAGCCTCGGCCACCTCGCGCGGGTAATTAGTCGACTCGGCAGCCCAGTCGCGGAACGTCGAGCGAAAGCCGTGCACGGTAAGGTCGTCGCGACCCATCCGTCGGAGCAGCATCATCATAGCCATGTTGCTCATCGGCTTATCGGCGCGCTGACCAGCAAATACGTAGCCGTCAGGTGATTTGCTGGTCCGCCGAGCCGAAAGGGGCTCCAGCACCGCGGCCGCGGCCGTCGACAGCGGGACTCGATGTTCCATGCCGGCCTTCATCCGCGCTGCCGGCACGGTCCAGACGCCTGCCGGCAGATCAAGCTCAGACCAGCGAGTGCCGATGGCCTCACCCGTGCGCGCGGCAGTTAGGATGGTGAAGCGCAGCGCGAGCACGGCCGTGCCGGTCTCCGCGTCAAGGGATGCCCAGAAGCCTCCCATCTGACTCCAGGGCAGCGCCGCATGATGCTGGACTGTCCGCGCCTTGTTCCTCTTTGGGAGCATGTTGGCGATGTGACCGCGCCACCGAGCGGGATTGTCGCCACTACGCCACTCCCGTGATTTGGCGTAGTCGAGCACAACCTCTATGCGGCCACGCACTCGGGACGCTGTTTCCGGGATCGTCTGCCAGATCGGCTCGAGGATCGACATGACGTCCCCAGTGGTGACCGCATCCACTGGGCTATCGCCGATCCGAGGAAACACATGCTTCTCGAGCGTCTGGCTCCACTGCCAGCGGTGCTGAGGATTTCGCCAGCCAGACTCATGCGCCGCTAGATACATGTCGGCTACGGCTCGAAAGGTCACGGCCCTGGCTGGCTTCCGTTGTGCTGCCCGCTTGTCGATGGGATCTAAGCCAGCGAGCAGATGCTTTCGGCATTCCGCCGCGGCTAGGCGAGCGTCAGCCAGCGAGATATCGATCACCGGGCCGAGTCCCATCTGACGTGCCCTGCCGGCGCGCGTGTAGCGGAAAAGCCAAGAGCGCCGGTCGGCATCCCGGACCTGCAGCCACAGACCTCCGCCGTCCCCATACCGACCAGGGGAGGTAAGGCTCTTCACCTTAAGTGCCGAAAGCTTGCCAGTTCGCATGTTGACGCCTGCCAGCCCACACGAGCGTAGCCCGCGTTTCAGCCCACATTCACATGCTGGATTATGGCGGTCAAGGACGAACGGCTGCGCAAAACGTAAGCAGCACTTGCAGCCTACTCAGAGGCTTGGGGAGGATAGTCACGGTTGCAGGCGGACAAATGTTCTAAAGAAACCCCCTCCACCATCGCTTTCTCCTCGACGAATGCGCGCTCCATAAGGAGCGACGAGAGGCGCCTTTTCCATTCCATAAAGCCGGGCGAGGTCCGGTCGCCGGGCTTCGCTAGCCCGGGTGTAAGGTCGGCGACGATCCGGCCGGGCGGGCCGCGGAGGACGATGATCCGGTGGGCTAGGGCGAGGGCTTCGTCCATGTCGTGGGTGATGAGAACCATGGTCGTGCGGTAATGGGTGTGGAGGTGCCGCAGATGGTCCTGCATCTGCTCCCTCGTGAACGGGTCCAGCGCGCTGAACGGTTCGTCCAGCAGGATGAGTTCGCGCTTCGGCGCCAGCGATCTTGCCAGCGCGACCCGCTGCGCCATGCCGCCCGAAAGCTGCTTCGGCAACAGCGGCGCGGCATTGGTCAATCCGACGACTTCCAGAGCCTCGCGTATCGCATTCTGCCGGGAGGATTTGTCGCCGGACAGGCCGAAGCCGACGTTGCTGGCGACATCGAGCCACGGCATGAGCCGCGGTTCCTGGAACACGTAGCCGACATCCTCCCGCCGCAACTCTCCTGTGCCGATCAGGATGGTTCCATGGTCCGGCCGCTCCAGTCCACCCAGGCAGCGCAGCAGCGTGGACTTGCCGCAGCCGCTTCTCCCGATCACGGCGGTGATCGTGCCCGGCGCGAGATGCAGATCGATCGGCCCAAGCACGCTGCTGGCGCCGAAGGATTTGCGTAGCCCCTCGATATGGAGCGCGTGCGCCATGTCAGCCCCTTGCAGTGTCTTGCCAGGAAACCAGCCGTGCCCCCACGGTGGCCAGCACCACGTCGGTCAGCTTGCCGCAAATGCCGAACAGCAGGATCGCCACCAGTACACGCTCGGGACGGCCTGTCTGTTCGCCGTCGTCCAGGACAAAACCAAGGCCGCTCGAAGCACCAAGCAATTCCGCGGCCGAGACGAACATCCAGCCCAGTCCAAGGCCGCTTCGCAAACCAACGACATAGGAGGGCAAAGCCGCCGGGATCTGGATGCGTATCAGCCTGCGGACGCGCGAGTAGCCGTGCACCTCACCCACTTCGATCAGCTTGCGGTCGACATTCGCAATTCCGCTCATCAAATTCAGATAGACGGGAAAGAAAACGCCAACGGCGATCAGGGTGATCTTCGATGTTTCGAAGATGCCGAACCACAAGATGAAAAGCGGCACCCAGGCCAACGAAGGCACGCTGCGCAAGGCCTGCACGGTGGGATCAAGGATCGCACGAGCAAACACCGAAGCGCCGCATAGCGCCCCCAGCACGGTCCCCGCCGCGGCACCGATCACGAAACCCCAGGCCAGGCGCCACACCGTCGCGCCTAGCGCTTGCAGCATCTCTCCGCTCGTCGCCATCTGGCTCAGCGACGAGATGACGCGCGATGGTGGCGGCAACACGGATTCTGAAAACAGGCCGTATGCAGCGGACACTTGCCAGGCTGCCAACGCGCCTAGCGGTAAGGCCAGGCCTCGTAAGGAAGGGGAAGACAGGACTTCTTTTTTGAAAAAAAGAAGCAAAAAACTTTTGCGATCTGGGACCGGGATCTTGGTGTTGACCCGGCCTAGATTTGTAAAAGTTTTTTGGTTCTTTTTTTCAAAAAAGAACGACTTTCCTTCACTCACCGCGCAGGCGCGAAGAGGGTGGCTCCAGCCCTATCCACATCGGCGCCCGCCGTCAGCTTGCCGCTGGCCTTGAGGATCGGAGTGGCGGCCAGAATGCTGGCGCGCTCCGCAGGGCCGACTGCGCCGCCGGCGAAATCGACTCGGGAGAGCTGGCGTTTCGCGACATCGGGGCTGAGGCCGGAGGCTTTGGCCAAGATGTCGGCGACGCCGGCGGGATTGGCGATCGCCCAGGCCCTGGCTTTCGCATAGGCCTGCAGCACCTGTTTTACGATTTCAGGATGCGCGGCTTCGAAATCTTCCCGGACCAGCAGGGTGCCTGGAGAGATCAGCGCTTTGTTCCGATAGAGCAGCACATCGTGGTTCTGCAGCTCCGCCTCCGCCATGAACGGGTCCAGGCCCGCCCAGGCATCCACCTGGCCGGCATCGAGCGCCTGGCGGCCCAGCGCATGCTGCAGCGGCACCAGTGTGATGTCGTTGGCAGTCAGCCCCACGGTGGCAAGCGCCCTCAGAAGGAAGATGTTCGGATCGGTCCCAGGGGTTGCCGCCACCCGCTTGCCTTTCAGGGCAGCGAGGCTGGTGACAGGGGAGTTTGGGCGCACGACGATGGCGGTCCATTCCGACGTGGCCGTGGTGGCGATCACCTGCACAGGGGTGAAGTTCGCCCGCCCCAGAAGAGCCGCGGAGCCGGCCGTCTGGCCGAACTGGATGGAGTTCGCGCGCAGGAATTCGAGTGCCTTGTTGCTGCCCTGGCTCAGCACCCAGTCGATATGCACGCCGCTTCCCAGCGCCTCCTGGAGGAAGGCTTTTTCCCGCAGAATGAGGCTGAGCGGATCGTAGTAGGCGTAGGAGATGCCCAGGGTCGCCACCGGCGCCGCCGAGGCGCGGCCCACAGGTGCTGCGGCGGCGGACATGGCAAAGAGACAAACCCCGGCAAAGCTGCGGAGGATCTGGCGGCGGTGTGGTTTGGATCTATGTCTCATGACTATGCGTGTAATACAGCAATCAGCAAACGCCAACGGTGATTCTAAATGATTGCACGACGGCGGCGTGTTGGACCTGTTTGCAGGTGGGCTGCCGTGCGAGGTCGTGAACTCCTGCCTTGCGGAGCCGATTAGGCCGCGGCGTGAGGAGAAGACCGAGCATGAACGACCATGGGCTGATGGCAGGCCTCGATTTCCGTCTGGCGAACCTCCGGACTGCGTCCGGCCTGGCGCTTGGCGCGGAGAGCGGCGCCGGCATGGTGAACGTCACTGCCACCGGCGCGGCCTTGGGGCTGCCGGCTCCCCTGGATGTCGATGATCTGCTGCAGAACGGCCGTGCCGCGGAGGTGGCTTCGGTGATGGCGCACGTGGCTGGGCGGCCCGGCGATGCGGTGATCGAGGCCGAGGTCCATTTCGCGCCGCTGGTGACCAGGCCCGAGAAGATCATCTGCGTCGGCTTCAATTACCGGGAGCATGCGGAGGAGACCGGCACGCCTATCCCCAAGGAGCCGCCGCTGTTCAGCAAATACCGCAACGCGCTCAATCACCATCAAGGAACGGTCACGTTGCCGACGCGCATCGATGGCCGGTTCGACTTCGAAACCGAACTCGTCATCGTCATCGGCCGCGAATGCAAGGATGCGGTAGAGGCCGAGGCCCTGGGCTATGTGGCGGGCTATGCCACGGGAAACGATATTTCTGCACGGACGCGGCAGACCGCCACGTCGCAGTTCGGGGCGGGCAAGATGGCGGACGGCTTCGCCCCGATCGGGCCGTGGCTGGTGACGCGCAGGCGGGTGCCGGACCCCAATAATCTGCGGCTGACGACGCGGGTGAACGGGCAGGTGCGGCAGGACTGGACCACGCGCGACATGATCTTCAACTGCCGCCAGATCATTGCGTACTGCTCGAGCATCATGACGCTCAGGCCGGGCGACGTGATCTTCACCGGAACGCCGCAGGGCGTCATCTTCGGCGAGAAGGCGCCGCCGGAACAGCGCCGCTGGCTGCGTGCAGGCGACGAGATCGTCTCCTGCGTGGAAGGCCTCGGCGAGCTCGCAGTCAAACTCGTCTGACGTGAGACGCATACACTGTAGGTAGCTGTTGCAGAGCCGAGATGGTCAGTTGCGTAATAATAATGAACGTTCGAGAGATCGATGCCGACTTGGGACGGCAAATGCTTGCCACGACTAGATTTCTGGCGATCAGGGCTCGTTTGTTTATGATCGACTCTTGCCAAAGCGAGTATTAGAACTTTCTTAAACAGCACGCCGGCAACCCAGTGCACGATGTTTGAGTAGCGTGTTCAACTTCTCATCTCTGACGCCGCACGGATTTTGCCTGGCATGGCAACCCGGTCTGATCTGGCTCACTGCCGGATCTGATCTCATCGTCGCCATCGCCTATTTCTCGATACCGGCAACGTTTCTGACCATGCTGATCAAGCGTCAGAACTTGCCTTACAAGGCGACCATCGGCCTGTTCGCGGCTTTCATTCTCGCCTGCGGCACGACGCATCTGTTCAGCATCGCCACGCTCTGGGTGCCCGTCTACTGGTCGAGCGGCATAGCGAGCGCGGTTACGGCTGTACTCTCGATCATCACCGCGGTTCTCCTATGGTCCGGCATACCACGCATGCTGGCGATGGAGCGCGACCTCGAAGCGGCGCAGGCCGAGGCAGAGAGTTCACGGATGCAGCTTGAGGTTCTGGCGTCGCAGGATGGGCTGACTGGGCTGGCCAACCGGCGTCATCTCGACGTGATGCTGGAAGGAGAATTCCGCCGCTCGATGCGTGCCCATGGCGCCATTGCGGTCATCATGATCGACGTCGATCACTTCAAGGCGTTCAACGACCTCTACGGCCATCTGGAGGGCGATAGTTGCCTCAAGGCGGTGGCCGACACGATCTCCTCGCATATGCGGCGGCCGGGAGACCTGGTGGCACGCTACGGCGGCGAGGAGATGGTGGCCCTGATGCCGGCGACCGACCAGGTGGCGGCGATGTTCATGGCCGCCGGCATCGTGCAGGCGGTGCGTGACCTGGCAATCCCGCACGCCAACAGCAGCGAGGGCGTGGTGACGGTGAGCGCAGGGGTCGCCGGCATGATACCCACCATGGGCGTCGATAGCCCGCTGACCCTTCTCAAGCGTGCGGACCAGGCGCTTTACGAGGCAAAGAACTCGGGCCGCAACCAGGCTTGCGGCTGGCACGCCAACAGCGGCGATGGGCCGGCGGCGCTCGCTTCTCGCGGCATCCTCGATCGGGGAGAGGTCGTGGCACTCCCTCAGGCGAACGGAGCGGCGGCGGCACCGCAGTGAGAGCCTGCCGGGTGCGGGCTACTCGGACGAAAGGGTCATGGTCCAGCCGGTCGGCCATATCGCCAGCTTGTGGGTGTGGTCTGTCCGCCAGATGGCCACCTCCTTCAGCCAGTCGGGGCCTTTCGTGATGTAGGCATGCGGGCTGTGCAGGTTGAGCGTGCCGACGACGATCAGCCAGGCCGCGGTCGCGCGGGCGAGCCAGCGTTCCGGCGTGGTGGCTTCGGCGGCGAGGGCGAGGAGGGCCAGGGCTGCGAGCACCTCAGGCAGGAAGGTGTAGCGTCCGCCGCCGCCGATCTGCAGGAGGGAAAGGCCGCCGCCGATTGCACCGAAGTAAGCGATCCAGCCGCTGAAGCAGGCGGCCGCGAAAAGCCAGAGCGAGGCGGCTTGTCGGCCACGCAGCAAGGCCGTGCTGAACGCGACGAAAGCTCCCAGCGACACCAGGACAGCCTGCCAGGGGAACAGGCGGGCGTCGATCCGCGCCTGCAGGTCGCTGAGCGCCGCAATGCCTGTCTCGGTGCCGAGGAAGGGGATGACGATCTGCTTGATATAGACGACGCACAGAAGGACGATCGGACCGATCCCGTAGCTGCGGCCGGATTGGTGCGAGTAGAACAGCAGCACCTGCAGGGCGGCGCCGGCGCCCAGGGTGGCGGCCTGCGCGGCGCGGGCCCAGGAGCGGTCGATCGCCGCGCGTAACACGAAGAGCGGCAGCAGCACGCAGGCCGCCGGTCCGCACAGCGGCCCCAGGAAAAGCGTGGCGCCACCGAACAGCGCCAGGCGGCGGCCGGGGATGTCCAGCGCCAGGATGATCGCGGCGCACAGGGCCAGATGGAATTGGCTGTGCAGGGTTTGCAGCCAAACCTCCTCCACCTGCGGCGCCGTGCCGAGAAGCAGAAGGGCGGCGATGCGGACTGGCCACGGGCTGAGCCAGCGGTCGCGGCTCCACAGGAGCAGCACCGCTGGGCAGCATTGGAAGACAAGGCCGATGAGGGTGACGATGCGCGGCGCCCACTCGAGCGGCACCAGGGCGCGCGCCAGGACGGGGGCGGTATTGGCGACGAGGTTCAGGTAGCCGCCGTAAGGCAGGAGGATGGCCCGCCACCAGGGCATGGCGACCGCGTGTTCGTAGAAGATCTTGCCTTCTTCGGCCCAGAAGCGGGGATGCAGCAGAACGGCCGGCATGCGCAGGAAGAGCAGCGCCGCGAACGCCAGCAGCAGCGCCGCGCGCGGCGCTGCCGGCAGCGCCGGCGCTCGCTGCTCCATCAGGCGCGGTCGCTGGCCAAGACGCGTCTGGCGATCGTTCCGATACGTAGGGTCAGGACAATGGTCGCCGCGATGCCGAGCGCGAGCAGTGCGAGGCCCGCAGGCGAGGCTCCCCCGTGCCATGCGGTGACGCTCGATCCTGCGAAATGGCCGAGCGCCACGTAGCAGAGCAGCGCGGGCAGCGAGGCGGTGGTGCCGATCAGGTAGTCGCGCCAGGCGATGGAGGTGAGGCCGAGCGCGTAGCTCGTGATGGCGAAGGGCATCACAGGCGAGAGCCGAAGCAGGCACACGCTGCGCCAGCCGTCGCGGCCGACGGCCTCGTCCAGCCGCTGCAGGCCGGGGCGGCGTGCGAGCAGGCCAGTGACCCAGGGCCGGAAAACCGAGCGGCTTAGAGCAAAGGCCATGACGGCGCCGGCCATGGTGCTCAGGGCTGCGAGGCCGAAGCCGAACCACAGGCCGAACACTGCACCCGCGGCGATGCCGGCAAGCGATGCAGGCAGCACGCCGCTCACCGCCACCACGCTCTGCAGCAGCAGGAACGCGGCCCAGCTGCTTCTGCCCCACGCCTGAATGGCTTCGAGCCAGGCGGCGGGTGCCGCGGCCAGCGAGGCGGGAAGCAGCCGCGCCGCGACGAAGCAGGCTGCCAGGATAACGAGCAGAGCCACGCCGAGCAGAGGCCTGGTGAGGCCCGGCGTATTCAGCCGTGCCGCTTGCGTGGGCGCCGGCATGATCAGGCGCCGGCGCTTTCGGAGGTCAGGGCGTGGACAGCGGGGGCCATCGTCAGCCGGGACGATGGCGCGTCGGCGAAGATGGGCGCGGTGGTGAGGCCCATGCGGTTCAGCCGGAAATCCAGCGCCGTCTTGAGTACGCCGAGACCATAGACGGTGCTGCGCTGGAAGTTGATGGAGGACGCCTCCGGAAAATATTTGGTCGGGCAGGAGATCTCGCCGATGGAGAAGCCGAATCTGACCGCCTGCGCAATCATCTGGTTGTCGAACACGAAATCGTCCGAACACGCAAGCAGGGGCAGGCGTTCGAGCACGGCGCGCGTCCAGGCGCGGTAGCCGGTGTGATATTCAGAAAGCTTGATGCCCAGCATCATGTTTTCCGCAAAAGTGAGCCCGCGGTTGGCGATGTATTTGTAGAGCGGCATGCCGCCGCGCAGTGCGCCGCGGCCCAGAATGCGAGAGGCGAGCACGGCGTCGAACTGTCCGGATACCAGCATCGACGCCATCGCTGTGACGAGCCGCGGCGTGTACTGATAGTCGGGATGCAGCATGACGACGATGTCCGCGCCGCGCTGCAGGGCGGCCGTGTAGCAGGTCTTCTGGTTGCCGCCGTAGCCGCGGTTATGCTCGTGACGGATGGTGTGGATGCCGAGCTTAAGCGCCATCGCCGCCGTATCGTCGCGGCTCGCGTCGTCGGTCAGGATGATGTCGTCGACGATGTCGTGCGGGATTTCGGCGTAGGTTTGCCGCAACGTGCGGGCGGCGTTGTAGGCGGGCAAAACAACGGTGATTTTCTTCCCTTCGAGCATGGGGTGGTGTTAGCGGCGGTGTGGGGGGTTGCACAAGAAAGGAAGGACTTCTTTTTTGAAAAAAAGAAGCAAAAAACTTTTGCGACTTGGGGGTTCGGCTTGAGGAAGTGCCGGGCCTAGACGTGTAAAAGTTTTTGCTTCTTTTTTTCAAAAAAGAAGTCCTTTCTAGCCTGACAAAGGCTCCGCAATACTTTCCAGCGACTTTCCTTCGGCATCCACGCCAAGCTTAATCTCCACGCCGGCCGCGATGATCATCAGGGCAGCCGCCGCAGCATACCCCCAGGCGACGTTCGCGACGCCGGAGCCGATGAGCTGCCCGAACAGCCAGGGTGCTGCCACGCCGCCGACCAGGGTGCCGAGCGCGTAGAAGGTGGCGATGGCGAGCGCACGGGTTTCCAGCGGGAAGATTTCGCTGGCAGTGAGGTAGGCGGAACTGGCGGCGGCGGAGGCCACGAAGAAGATGGCGACCCAGGCGGCGGTCTGCGTCCAGGCGGTGAACAGGCCGTAGGAGAAGCCGGCGGCAGTGGCGGCGAGCAGGATGCCGGAGAGCGCGTAGGTGCCGGCGATCATGCGGCGCCGGCCGATGCTGTCGAACAGATGGCCGAGCAGGAGAGGGCCCATGAGGTTGCCCAGGGCGAGCGGCAGGACATAGACGCCGATGCGCTCGTTGGGCACGTGGTAGGCCTTGGTGAGCACCAGCCCGTAGGTGAAGAACACCGCGTTGAACAGGAAGGCCTGGGCGACCATCAGGGTGAAGGCCAGCAGGCTGCGGCCCTTGTAGCGGCCGAACATGGCGCTGAAGACGAGGCCGAAGCCGAAGGTCTTTCGGGGATGCACGGTGAGCGTGCCTTCCGCAGGCGGCAGGGCGCCGCCGCCGCTGTGCTCGACCCGCTCTTCGACGTCGGCCACGGTTTTTTCCGCCTCCTCGATGCGGCCGTGGGTGACCAGCCAGCGTGGGCTTTCGGGGACCCAGCGGCGCAAGAACAATACGCCTAGGCCGAGGATGCCGCCGATGCCGAAGCCGAGGCGCCAGCCGAGTCCAGGAGAGACCATGTCGCCGCTGAGAAGGAGGAGGGATGCCGCCGCGCCGACGGCCGCACCGCCCCAGTAGCTGCCGTTGACGATGAGATCGATGCGGCCGCGCAGCCGGGCGGGGATGAGTTCGTCGATGGCGGAGTTGATGGCCGCGTATTCGCCGCCGATGCCCAGGCCGGTCAGGATGCGGAAGGCGGCGAGCGACCAGAAATTCCACGCACAGGCGGAAGCCAGCACGCCCAGCACATAGAGTCCGAGCGTGATGTTGAAGACGAGGCGGCGGCCGAAACGGTCTGTCAGCCAGCCGAAGAACAGGGCGCCCACCACAGCGCCGGCGACATAGGCCGAGGCCAGGGTGCCGATGTCCTGCGGTGTCAGGCCCAGGGTGCGCTTGTCCTGAAGGGCCGGGCCGATGGAGCCGACGATGGTGACTTCGAGGCCGTCGAGCACCCAGGTGATGCCCAGGGCTACGACGATCAGAAGGTGGAACCGGCTCCAGGGCAGCCGGTCCATGCGGGCCGGTATATCGGTCTGGATGGCGGCGGTGGTGGTGGCGCTCATGCGTCTTTCTGCTCCACGATCGAAACTTTTCCGTCGCGCTCCGCGACCGCGTAACGCACCTCGTCCAGCCGCTGCAGGCCGCGCTGCCTGGCGGCCGCCATGACGTCCTGCGGCTGCAGGCGAAGCATGCGCATGCGGTCGTCGTTGAAGCGGCCGTGCTCGAAGATCACCACGGGGGTGCCGTCGACGAGCCGGCCGAACCAGCCCCAGCGCTCTTTCGCCATCGAGACGCCGATGTGCATCAGGCCGATCGTGCAGACGGCGGAGAAGGCGCCCGCCATGGATTTGTCGTCGCCGAGCACGGCGGTGACGGTAATGCCGGCGATCATGAACAGGATGATGAGGTCGAAGGGCGCCATCATGCTGGCGGTGCGCCTGCCGATGAGGCGGATGGCGAACAGCAGCAGGAAGTAGGCGCAGGCCGCGCGTATCACGAGGCTCATGTCGAACTGCCGTTCATGGGAGGATGAACTGCGACCAGTGGATGGCAGGGCCACCCGCGATCGCGGCGGAGAGGGCGATTTCGCCGATCTGGTTCGGCTGGGTGACGATGCGCACCATCTGGTCCTTGGCACCGGCCGGTACGGCGAAGGTCAGCCGCAGGCCGCCGCCGTCTGTCGCCTCGTGGATGGCGCGGGGCGACGTGCGAAGCATCCCCATCGGCTCGATGAAGTGGCTGTCGAGCAGCAGATCCACCGTCGCCGCATCTGCTGGCGGATGCATGTGGATCGTCACCTGGGTTGGCGTGGAATGGCGGGCTACCGGCTCGAAGTCGACGGAGAGCGCGTCGCCTGGCGCCCACACGGTGCGGTGGCTGAATGGCCCTTGGCCGAGAAGGCCGAGCAGGGCGGCGACCGTCACCAGGATCATGACGATCCTGCCGGCAAGCTCGGCCTTGTGCCATCGTTGTTCGAAGTCGGAATCGAAGCCGACCTGGAACTCGTCGTCGACCAGTTCGGCCCGCTGCATGCGCTTTCTCCCGGCGGCATGAACATCGCTGCGCTGGGTGAGTTGCGGGTGAGTTGCCGCGGAACGCTAAGCATGCGAGCGTCGGTTCCTATAACGATCTCGTATTGAGTGGTTACAGGATGGCGGCCTTCTGGTCGGGTTCGGCTGCGCAGTTCCTGAAGACCCCGCGCGATGCCATCGTTGCTGTCCTCGCGGCCGCGCAGATTCGCCATTTCCGCACGAACGAGGTGCAGCAGCTGCGGGCGTGGGAGATCAGCATCGATCTCCTGCAGGCGGCGCTAACAGAACAGCCGATGCGGGACGCCTGGGTATTGCTGGAGTATCCGCTGCTTCGACTCGGCAGGCGGGCAGATGCTGTCGTGCTGACGCCGGCTGCGATCTTCGTTCTCGAGTTCAAGGTCGGCGCAGCGCTGTTCGACTCGTCCAGCCGCGAACAGGTGGAGGATTACGCCCTCGACCTGCAGGATTTTCATGCCGGCTGCCGGCGGCATCCCATTGTGCCGATCCTGGTTGCCACTGAAGGACATGCCCCTTGTCGCAACCGCTCGCTCGGCCTGGCGGGCGTGCAGCCGGTCATCGACGCGGATGCGCATTCGCTCGCAGGTCTCTTGCGCGAACTGCACGAGTATCTGCCTGCCGCTGCCGAGCCGCTGGACCCTGCCGCGTGGATCGCCGCGCCCTATCGCCCGGTGCCGACGATCGTCGAAGCGGCCTGCATGCTCTACGCCAGGCACGGTGTCGCCGAGATCGCTGCCGCGCGGGCAGACACGCATAATCTGACTATGACAACGCAGGCTTTGCTTGATGCTATTGCGCATGCTCGCGCGGCGCACGAGCGGATCGTCCTGTTCGTCACCGGCATTCCAGGCGCAGGCAAGACCTTGTGCGGATTGAATGCGGCTTTTGGTGCCGCGGACGGAGCGCGTGCGACGTTCCTCACCGGAAATCCTACGCTGGTGCATGTTCTGCGCGAAGCCCTGGCGCGGGATGCCATCGAAAACGGTCTCGATCGCCGTGTCGCTCGTCAGCAAATGGAGAGCGCTATCCAGGCGCTTCCGCGATTCCGCGACCACCATGTGGGACGCGCGGAAATCCCTGCTGAGCGTATCGTGGTGATCGACGAGGCGCAGCGATGCTGGTCACGCGACTACGCCATTCGGAAGACGCGTGACAGGCCGACGCAACTTTCCGACTCGGAGCCGGGTCATCTGCTCGAGATCATGTCCAGGCACGAAGGCTTTTCCGCCATCGTCTGCCTTGTCGGCAGCGGCCAGGAAATTCACGATGGCGAAGGCGGCCTTGCCGGCTGGGGTGCTGCGCTGCGTGGGCAGCCTGGGTGGCGCGTTGCTGCGCCGCCCGACACGCTTGGCAGCGCCGATCCGAGGCAGCAGCTCGGCCAGATCGCACATCTGGCGCTGACGCCTTCGCTTCACCTGAACGTGCCGGTTCGCCAGATACGAAGTGCTGCCGCTGGGCCCTGGGTGGATGCCGTTCTCACCGGTGATGCGGCTGCGGCTCGCGCGATCGCCGATGCCGCTGGCGGTGTGCCTTATGCGATCACGCGCTCCCTCGCCGACATGAAGCAATCGCTGCGTGCCGCCGCGCGCGGGACGCGTCGGTGCGGGCTGCTTGCCAGCTCGGGCGCGAGGCGGTTGCGCGCGGAAGGTTTGGGCGTCGAGTTGCCGCATATGGATGCGGCCGTGGTGGCACGATGGTTTCTGGACCATTGGCCGCCCGATGTGCGTGCATCGGATGCGCTTGAGGTGGTCGCCACAGAGTTCTCCTGCCAGGGCCTTGAACTCGACTATGTCGGCCTGTGCTGGGATGGCGATCTCATGCGCGTGCCAGGCGAGAAAGACTGGCGCGTGCGTGATTTCCGCGGCACGCGCTGGATACTTCCGGCTGCGTCGGAAGCAAAGCTGAACCAGCTCAACACCTACCGCGTGCTGCTGACACGCGCGCGTTATGACACTGTGATCTTCGTGCCTCGTGGCGATGCGGCTGACATGACTCGCAATCCTGCCGTGTTCGACGGCATAGCAGACTTCCTGCTTGCGTGCGGCGCCACTGAACTTTCCGCGGTTGCACCCGCCGAGCCTGCGCCGGTTAGACAGCCTGTGTTGTTGTAGATGATTGTTAACAGGAAAGCGTGTTCTTTTTTGAAAAAAAGAACCAAAAAACTTTTGCGACGTGGGACCGAGATCGTGGATAGGCCCGGCCCAAAGGTCCAAAAGTTTTTTGCTTCTTTTTTTCAAAAAAGAAGTCCTTCCTTTCTTCTGAGCCTCGCGTGCGCCTCGTTGATTTGTGTAGCCTTCTCATCTGCTGACGCCGACACCATCAAGGTCAGCACATGGAACATGGAATGGCTGACGATTCGCACCGCTGCGGAAGCCGATCTTCCCTCTGACGTTCACGTGCGCGCGCCGGAAGATTTCGCGCTGCTCAAGCACTATGCCGATCACCTGAATGCCGATGTCGTGGCCTTCGAAGAGGTGGATGGACCGCAGGCCGCCGCCGCTGTCTTTGATCCGCAACGCTACAGCATCGTCACCATCGGGGAGACCGTCGTGCAACGTGTGGGGCTTGCCGTGCGCCGCCCCATTACTGTCACGCGCAATGCCGACTACGCTGCCCTCGATGTCGAACCTGAGGCCCGCCATCGGCTGCGCGACGGGCTGGATGCAACGCTGGGGTTTCCCGACGGAAGCCAGCTGCGTGTGCTGGTCGTGCATTTGAAAACCGGCTGTCAGCGCGACCACATTGCGCGCAGCACGCGGGCGCCATGCCTGCTGCTCGCCAGGCAGATCCCGCCGCTGGCTGCATGGGCGGCCGCCAGGCAATCCGAAGGTGTTGCGTTTCTGATACTGGGCGATTTCAACCGGGTGTTCGACCATGCCGAGGAAATGGGCGAGGCGCTGGCTCACGCCGCGCCGCTGCTGCGCGTCACGCAGGGTGCGTCGGACCCTTGCTGGGATGGTAACGAGTTCATCGATCACTTCTTTGCGGGTGGACCGGCGCGGTCTTGGGTGGTGCCCGATAGTTTACGCGTAATGATTTATCACGAGGTGGGCTTGCAGTGGCGGGAGCGGCTTTCGGATCATTGTCCGGTTTCTGTCTTGTTGCGGCTGCCTTAAAAGGAAGGAGTTCTTTTTTGAAAAAAGAACCAAAAAACTTTTGGACCTTTGGGCAGGGCCTTTGCGCGATCTCGGTCCCAAGTCGTAAAAGTTTTTTGCTTCTTTTTTTCAAAAAAGAAGACCTTCCTTCCTTTCTTGAACCAGCCCCCCCACACCCCAAGTCCCGCTGGCCAATCAAGGAGACCCCCATGGCCTATACAGCGACCGCCACCACCACCGCCGGCCGCGGCGGGCATGTGGATAGCAGCGACGGCGTTTTGCATCTCGATCTCGCTCCTCCCGGCTCGGGAAAGGCCAGCGCCACGAACCCCGAGCAGTTGTTTGCGGCCGGCTACTCCGCGTGTTTCGGGTCTGCGATCATGGCGGTAGCGGGCGCCGGCAAGATCAAGCTCGAGCCGGGCGCCGTGCATGTGACGGCCGACGTAACGCTACACGTCGACGGCAACGACTACAGCATTTCCGCCAAGCTGAAGGCCAAGATCGACGGCGTGGACCACGAGACGGCTGAGCAGCTTGTGCATAAGGCGCATGAGGTCTGCCCGTATTCGAAGGCGACACGCAACAACATTCCGGTCGAGCTCGAAGTTCTGTGAAGGGTACTGCCCTCGTCACCGGCGCCACCGCCGGTTTCGGTGCAGCGATCGCGACCCGCCTGGTAGCCGATGGCTGGCAGGTGGTTCTCGTCGGCCGCAGGCAGGAGCGGCTCGATGCATTGGTGGAGGAGCTGGGCAAGCAGGCGCATGCATTGCGTCTCGACGTCACCGACACGGCGTCGGTGGCGGCCCTGCCGGGCTCGCTTCCTGAGGCGTTCCGCCAGATCGATGTGCTGGTGAACAACGCAGGCCTGGCATTGGGGCTGTCGCCGGCGGCGCAGTCCGAACTCGCCGATTGGGATCGGATGGTGGCGACAAACATTACCGGGTTGATACACATGACGCGTGCGCTTCTGCCAGGCATGGTCGAGCGCAACCGCGGCCACGTGGTGAACCTCGGTAGCGTCGCCGGCACCTACCCATATCCTGGCGGTCATGTTTACGGTGGCACGAAAGCGTTCGTTCGGCAGTTTACGCTGAACCTGAAAGCCGATCTCGTCGGCACCAACGTGCGTGTGACCGACATAGAGCCCGGCTTGTGCGGCGGCACCGAGTTTTCGGAAGTGCGTTTTGGCGGGGACACGGCGAAAGCCGCGGAAGTCTATCGCGGAACGACGCCGCTCTCGGCTGAGGACATTGCCGAAGCCGTTGCCTGGGCGGTGCAATTGCCGGCGCACGTGAACATCAACCGTATTGAAATGATGCCGACCTGCCAGGCTTCGGGTCCGTTCGCCATCAAACGCACTTAGGTGATCGCGGCGACAATCTTAAGATCTCCCACGAAGACGCTAAGTTCGCGAAGGTTCACGAAGTGGGTGCGCCTCTCAACGATCACTGTGCACGCAGTCGATCGTTAAGCTCCGCAGCTTCGTGAATCTTTGTGAACTTCGCGTCTTCGTGGTGGACCTAGGCTTCTGCTCCTCGAGCGCGGCGTTGATCACCCAGAAATGAAACGAAGCCTATCGCATGAACCCGGCATCGTGCGGGCGGTCGAGCATGGAGGAGCCGGTCACCCCATCCTCCTCGTCCGTGTCGCTCAGCTTCTCGGACCCGGTGCTATGGTCGCCGTGGTGCTTCATCACTTCCTGCTCGCGGCGGCCGGCGGTGCGGTCCACCACATAGAGCCGCTTCAGGCCGCGGCTTTCGCTCTCGTGCTTGGCTAGCTTCACCGCCTCCTCGAGGCTCATCGGCGAGCCGTCGTGGTGCACGGCAGGCATGCTGACCGGCTCGTGGCCGGAGAAGGCGATCTCGGTGATGACCGCGTTCGGGTCGTCCTCACCGAAGCGTTTCAATACGATGGCATGTAGCCCGTAGTCGGGTAGCGGATCGTGCGGAGCCAGGTGGATGACTTCGGTCATGGTGATCTCCCTTGAGGCAGCGGAACGGCCTGGGCTGGCCGCGGTTCGCAGCCTCGCCCGTTCTGCTATAGTCGTCCCATGCCAGAGCAAAGTCATCCCGGCCGCGCATGACCGGCCGTTCCGATGGCGCGTCGCCGACCATGGCACAGTGGTTCGCGCTGAAATCCGAGCACCCTGATGCGCTTCTCTTCATGCGCATGGGCGATTTCTTTGAAATGTTCTTCGAGGACGCGGAAGCCGCCGCAGCCGCTCTCGACATCACGTTGACCAAGCGCGGCGAACACGCCGGCGCGCCCATTCCGATGTGCGGGGTGCCTGTCAACAACGCGGACCTTTATCTCGCCAGGCTGATCAGGCGCGGTTTCAGGGTGGCGGTCGCCGAGCAGATGGAGGCGGCCGACGCCCGCAGCGGCCGTGGTCCGATCCGCCGCGAAATCGTCAGGCTGGTGACGCCGGGAACGCTGACGGAGGACTCGCTGCTCGAAGCCGGGCGGGCGAATTTCCTGCTCGCGCTGGTGGTCAATCCGGATTGCCTCGGCGCCGCCTGGCTCGAGATCTCCACCGGCCTGTTCCAGACCGAGGCGCTGAAGCCGGAGGCGTTGGCATCCCTGCTGGGCAGACTGGACCCGGCCGAGATCCTGGCGGCCGATGATCTCGACCTTGGCGACTGGTCCGGGCAGCGTGCGCCCGCTCCGGCCCCGCCGCCGCCGATGGCAGCAAGGCGGCGGCTCGCAGATGCGTTCGGCGCGGCCAGCCTCGATGCGTTCGGCACCTTTTCGGATGCGGAGGCGACGGCTGCCGCCTGGGCGATCGACTATGTCCGGCTTACCCAGGCCGGGCGCATGCCGCACCTCTCCTACCCCGTGCCCGTTGGGGAGGCGGCGCAGATGGCGATGGATGCGGCGACGCGCGCGAGCCTCGAAATTCTCCGCTCGCGCGACGGCGGAACGGCGTTGACCCTGCAATCCAGCGTCACACGCACGATCGGCAATCCCGGGGCCCGCCTGCTGGGAAGCTGGCTCGCGGCACCGCTGGTCTCGGCACCCGCCGTTGCGGCCAGGCAGGACGGCTGGGCCTATCTCGTCGCCGAACCCGCCCGGCTTGCCGCCTTGCGCGCGGGCCTTCGCGGCGCGCCGGACATGGCACGCGCGCTGGGGCGGCTGGCGCTCGGCCGCGGCACGCCGCGTGATCTGGCGACCATACGCGCCGGCCTCGCGAGCGCGGACGATGTGGCCCGCGCTCTCGACTCGCCAGGTCCGCCCATCATCGACAATGCCGCGAGCGCGCTGAAGGCAGCGCCTTCGCTCGCCGCCTTGCTCGGCCGTGCCCTGGCCGAGCCTGCGCCCGCGAAGCTCGAGGACGGCGGGGCTATCGCCCCAGGCTTCGACGGCGAACTCGATGCCGAACGCGGGCTGCGCGACGACAGCAGGCGGGTGATCTCCACGCTGCAACTGGATTACTGCCAGCGTTTCGGTGTGGCGAGTCTCAAGATCAAGCATCACGCCCAGCTCGGCTATGTCGTCGAAGCGCCGGCCTCCGCAGTGGACAGCCTGCGCGCCCACCAGGACCTCACCCTGCGCCAGAGCATGGTCAACGGCGCCCGCTTCACACACCCCGAGCTTTCCGCACTGGACCGCCGGATCACCGAAGCTGCGGACCGTGCCCAGGCTCGCGAGCGGCTGATCTTCGCCTCCCTCGTCGCGGACGTCCTGGCCCACGCCACGACCGTTGCGGCAGCCGCCGAGGCGCTCGCCCTTCTCGACGCGCTGCAATCCTGCGCGCGCCTCGCCGAAGGCGGCGACTGGTGCCGCCCGGAAGTGGACGACACGGACGCCTTCTGCATTACGGCAGGCCGCCATCCCGTCGTGGAAGGCGCGCTCTCCAGCGGCGCGGCCTTCGTGCCGAACGACTGCGACCTCTCGCCCGACCGCCGCGTGCTGCTTCTCACCGGCCCGAACATGGCAGGCAAATCAACCTATCTTCGCCAGAACGCCCTTCTCGCCATTCTCGCCCAAGCCGGCCTTCCCGTGCCCGCAGCACGCGCCCGAATCGGCGTGGTGGACCGATTGTTCAGCCGGGTGGGCGCCGCGGACGAACTCGCGCGCGGTCGCTCCACCTTCATGGTCGAAATGATCGAGACCGCCGCCATCCTCCACCAGGCCGGCCCGCGCAGCCTCGTCATCGTGGACGAAATCGGCCGCGGCACCGCCACCCTGGACGGGCTCGCCATCGCCTGGGCCGTGCTCGAAGCCCTGCACAGCCAGGTGCGCAGCCGTACCATTTTCGCCACCCATTTCCACGAACTCGCACGCCTCACCGAAGCGTTGCCGCGGCTGAAGCCGCACATGATGCGTGTGCGCGAATGGCGCGGCGACGTCGTTTTCCTGCACGAAGTGGCCGAAGGCGCGGCCGGCCGGAGCTGGGGCGTGCATGTCGCCAAACTCGCCGGCGTGCCCGCAGCCGTCGTGCGCCGCGCTGCGGTTTTGTTGACGTCGCTCGAACGCGGGCGCGAGCCGGTCATTGCGGATTTGCCGTTGTTCGCGTCGCTGCCAGAGGCGGCGTCATCGCCTTTGGAAGAGGCGCTCGATGGGGTGGATCCGGATGCGTTGAGTGGGCGCGAGGCTTTGGCTTTGGTTTATCGGTTGGTGGGTTTGAGGAAGGGGTAGGAAGGACTTCTTTTTTGAAAAAAAGAAGCAAAAAACTTTTGACCTTGGGACCGAGATCGTGACGTTGGCCCGGCTTTCATTCGCGAAAGTTTTTTGCTTCTTTTTTTCAAAAAAGAAGTTCTTCCTGTCTTCATCAGCATTTGGAGCAAAACGTGACGGCAAAACTGGAAGCCCTGAGGTCCCGCATAGGCGAGGAAATGAGCGTCTCGGATTGGCTCTTGATCGACCAGGCGCGGATCGATGCGTTCGCTGCCGCGACGGAGGATTTCCAGTGGATACACGTCGACCGGGAACGCGCGGCGGCGGGTCCTTTCGGCGGCACCATCGCGCATGGGTTTCTGACGCTCTCGCTGCTGCCGAGGCTAACCGGGGGCGTTTGGCACCAGGAGGTGGGCGTGCATACCGCGCTCAATTATGGGCTCGACAAGCTGCGTTTTCTGACGCCGGTGCGCGCCGGGTCGCGCATCCGAAATCGTTTGAAGCTCGTATCGGCTGATTCGCGCGGCGAGGACCGCACGCTCATCGGCTTCGAGAATACGGTGGAGATCGAAGGCGAGGCCAAGCCGGCGCTGATCGCAACGACTCTCGTTCTGGCGTTCCACTAAGCTCTTCCGGCGATCCATTGAGGCGGGCGCATCCGATAGGCGGGCGCACGCCGATATGATTTATCTGGGCTGCGTCCACCCGGCAGGAAGAGCCTGCAGGATACATGGTCCAGGGAGCCAGAATGATGCAGACAGACGGGAGCGGGGCCTCGAGCGCCCCATCCGAAGCCGCACGCCTGATCGAACGTTGCGCTACCGGCGACCGCGCCGCTTTCCGCCAGCTTTATGCTGCCTGGAGCGGTCGCATGCACGGCGTGGCGTTGCGCATCACCCGGGATCCGGGCCTCGCCGCCGATGCCACGCACGACGCTTTCGTGCAGGTGTGGCAGCAGGCCGGCAAGTTCGACTCGGCACGTGGCGAGGCGGCGTCCTGGCTGCTGAGCCTGTCGCGTTACCGCGCGCTCGATCTGGTGCGCCGTCGCGGGCGCGAGGTGCTTGGCCACGAGGCGATCGAGGAGGAGCCCGATCTCACGGCCGATCCGCTGCGTCAGTTGGTGGATGCCGCTGAAGGTGGCGCGCTTCACCGTTGCCTGGAGTTGCTTGCTGCCGACCGGCGGCAGCTGGTCATGCTCGCCTTCATCGACGGGCTTTCGCACAGCCAGCTCGCGTCGCGCTTCGCCATGCCGATCGGCACGGTGAAATCCTGGATCAGGCGCAGTCTGATGGGCCTGAGGGAGTGCCTGGCACCATGAGCGGCGTTCTGGATGGGGACCTCCCCGATACGCTCGCCGGCGAATATGTGCTCGGCGTGCTGGATACGGCCGAAGCGGCAGAGGCCGAGCGGCGGATCGAAGCCGATCCGGGCTTCGCCGCAGAGGTTCAGGAATGGGAGAGGAGTCTCATGCCTATGACCAGCATCGTGGCGCCGGTGGCGCCCCCCGCGGATCTGTGGGACCGGATCGAGGCGTCGATCGGCCGACCTGTGAAAAGAACGCCGACTGCCGCTAACGACAATCGAAGTGGTTTCTGGCGGACCATCGCCATCGCTGCCATGGCTGTCGCGGCTGGATTTGCGGCATTCGCGTTCCTGCGGCCGGCGCCGCAGCCGGTTGTTGCCGTCATGCTGCCTCTGAAGGATGCCGTTCCGGTGCTGGTCGCCGTCGCGGAGCCGTCGGGCGCGTATCTGGTGCGCGCGACCTCGGCCATCCCAGTCGCGACGGACCGCGACCTCGAGCTTTGGGCCATGAGGGCAGGGGCGACGAAGCCGGAGCCGCTGGGCGTCATTCCGCCTGCCGGCCGGGAGGTCACGGCGGGGCTGCCGGACGGCACGACTCTCCTGGTCAGCGTGGAGCCGAAGGGCGGATCGCCGACCGGGCAGCCGACAGGGCCGGTGGTATATGGCGGCAAGCTGACCCGCTACGAGTGATGCGATAGGCGGGCACGACAGTGCCCGCCAGCCTCGGCTAAGCTTGCCTCATGCAAGAATGCGCCTGCTTGCCGCTGCCCTGGTGCGAACCGCTGGACGTGCTCGCCCGCGTCGCGGACGAGCCCTACGCTGTCGCACTGCTGTCGGACGGTTCGCCCGAGGGGCATTGGTCCTACGTGGCGCACCGGCCCGCCGAACGCTTCGGCGGCGGGGATGCCCTGGCTGACGCCCTGCTGCGCTGGCGAGGCTCCTCGGGCGAGTGCCCGGCCGGTGCGCCGCCGTTCCGAGGCGGCGCGATCGGCCTCGCCGCCTACGAGTGGGGCGCCACGATGGAGCCGACCGCACCACAGAAGCGCGACGCGCTATGGCCGGACCTGGCCGGCGGCTTCTATGACGGCCTGCTCGCCTTCGACCATTGGGAACGCCGCGCTTGGGCGATTGGGCGTGGTGTAACGGCGTCGCAGGCCCGGGCCCGCGCGGCCGAAGCCGCAGCGTCTTGCCGCGGCCAGCCAGGCATGCCTCGGTTGCCGCCGGCCGCGACCTTCTTCGCAACCGGCACCGGCATGGCTTATCGGGAAGCGGTCGAGGACGTGGTCGAAGCCGTGGCGAGCGGTGAGATCTTCCAGGCCAATATCGCCAGGCGATGGTCAGGGCAGCTGCAGCCGGGCGCGGCGCCGCTCGATCTCCTGGCCGCGCTCATTCAGAAAAGTCCTGCGCCGTTCGCGGGTTATCTGCGGCTTCCCGGCCTGGCCCTGGTCAGCAACTCGCCTGAGCGGTTCCTGCAAGTGAGCGGGGCAGGGGAGGTGCGCACGCAGCCGATCAAGGGCACGCGTCCGCGCGGCCGCACTGCCGAAGAGGATGCGGCGTTCGCCGAGGCCTTGCTGGGAAGTGCGAAGGACCATGCAGAGAACCTGATGATCGTCGATTTGATGCGCAACGATCTGTCGCGCGCCTGCCTGCCCGGGTCGGTGAAAGTGCCGTCGCTCTGCGCCCTGCAGAGTTTTGCGAACGTCCATCACCTCGTTTCCACAGTGACCGGGCGCCTCGCTGCGGGCCAGACGGCGGCGGATCTTTTCGCCCGCGCCTTTCCGCCTGGATCGATCACCGGCGCGCCGAAGCTGCAGGCGATGGCCGTGATCGCCAGGCACGAACCGCCACGCGGACCCTATTGCGGCTCGCTGTTCTGGGCCGGCTGCGACGGCGCCTTCGACTCCAGCGTTCTCATACGCACCATCGCGCTGAGCGAACGGAATGGCGGCTGGCATTTCGAGGTTCGTGCCGGCGCCGCAGTCACCGCGGACAGCATCGCCGCCGAGGAGGACCGCGAAACGATCGCCAAGGTCGCCGCCATACGCGCCGCCATGACCAGCGCCTGAATGGACATCCCGGCCGACGACCGCGGTTTCTCGCTTGGCGTCGGCCTGTTCGAAACCATCCTGGTCGAACACGGCGAACCGGCCTTCTGGCAGGAACACATGGACCGTCTGGCACGCGGCTGCGTCCGGCTCGGCCTGCCCGTGCCAGCCTCATCGGATTGCGCAGAAGCCGCCAAGATGGCGATCAGCCGGGACGCGGCAGGCGAACCTCGCGCCGCGCTGCGTCTCACCTGGACCGGCGGCAGTGGCGCACGCGGACTGCCAGGGCCGGTATCGCCAAAACCTCGTCTCGTCGCCTCCGCATCGCCGCTCGGCGCGCCGCCGGAACAGATCTCGCTGGCGACCGCCACCATCCGGCGCAACGCCGCCTCGGTCACCTCGCGGTTCAAAACTCTCAGCTATCTCGACAACGTCGTCGCGCGCGAAGAAGCCAACGCCGCGGGCGCCGGCGAAGCACTCATGCTGAACACCGAAGGTTTTCTCGCGAGCGGCGCAGCATCGAACCTGTTCTGGTTCGAAGGCGCGGATCTCTGCACGCCCGCCCTCTCCTGCGGCGTGCTCGACGGCATCATGCGCGCCGACGTGATTCGCCGCGCCTGCACCGTGGGCATCGCTGTGCGGGAGGTTGTTGCGAAACCTTCAGTGCTGTTTGAGAGCGATGGGGTTTTTCTTACTAGCAGCCTGATTGGTTGCGTGGCTGTTGGGCTCTTGGATGGAAAGGAAGTGGTAAGAAGGAAGGGAGTTCTTTTTTGAAAAAAAGAACCAAAAAACTTTTGCGACTTTGGGCTGAGCCTGCGTCACGATCTCGGTCCCAGAATGTAAAAGTTTTTTGCTTCTTTTTTTCAAAAAAGAAGTGCTTGCCTTAGAATCTGTCCTTTGCAGCCCTGAGCTTTCCAAGCTCCTCAGCCGAAGAAGCGAGCAGGAACGGATTGGCCAAAAGTTCATCCGAGAGGCGAGAAGGCACGGTCGCCTCGCCTGCCGCACGCTTGCGCGTCACTTCCTCGGCCTGCGCCTTGAGCACCTGGTTATCGGGAAGCACAGACAGCGCGAAGCGGGCGTTGCTTTGGGTATATTCGTGTCCGCAGCAGACGAGTGTGTCGCCTGGCAGGACGGCGAGCGCGCGCAGGGACGCGTACATTTCCGCTGGCGTGCCTTCGAGCAGGCGTCCGCAGCCTAGGCTGAACAGGGTGTCGCCGCAGAGCAGCACGTCGCCTTCCGGGAAGAAGTAGGCGATGTGGCCGCGTGTGTGCCCTGGCGTGTCGATGATGTGGGCGGTGGCCGCGCCGAACTTGATGGTGTCGCCGCCTCTGACGGCCTGGTCGAGGTGCGGCAGGCGGTGGGCGTCGGCGGCGGCGCCGATGACCGGACATTTGTAGCGTGCACGGACTTCGTCTGTGCCGGCGGTGTGGTCGGGGTGGTGGTGGGTGAGCAGGATGACGTCCAGCCGGCCGCCGTCGGCGTCGATTGCGGCCGAGACCGCGGCGGCGTCGGCGGGGTCCACGATGGCGACCGCGCCGGAGGATGCCTCGTGCAACAGCCAGGCGTAATTGTCGGAGAGGATGGGTATTGCGCGTGCGGTGACGTGCGGGTGCGGCGCCGCCATGTGGCTAGGTTCCGCGCGCCAGGGCGTGTCCAGCGGTAGGCGCCGGCTGGGCGCCGTATTCCAGGAGGATTTCGGCGGTCCTGGCGAGTGATTCGAAGGAGACTGGCTTGCGCATGAGCATGGTGATGGTGCTGTCCCATTCCTCCATGTTGAGCCGGAGGTTGTCGTCGGCGTAGCCGGTGAGGATGAGAACTGGCAAGCGCGGCCGGCGGCGGCGGGTTTCAGCCAGCAGCACCGCGCCGTTCATGCCTGGCATGGCGTAGTCGGTGATCATCAGCTCGATGTCTTCGCCGCCGTCGATCCTGGCAAGCGCCAGGGCGCCGCTTTGCGCCAGGGCTACGCGATAGCCGAGATCCTCGAGCTGGCCGGCGAGGACTTCGCGGACCAGCGCATCGTCATCGACAAGGAGCACGTTCCTTGGTGTTGCCGAAGGCGCAGGAAGCGTTTCGATCCTGGGGTTGACCGCTTCCTCGCCGGCATTGGAGAGCGGCAGCCAGAGTGTCACGGTGGTGCCCTTGCCCGACATGCTCGAGAGCTGGAACGCGCCGCCCGATTGCTCCGCGAAGCCGCGTGCCATGGCGAGGCCGAGTCCTGTCCCCTGGCCGACTGGCTTGGTCGTGAAGAACGGCTCGCTGGCCCTCGCGAGGGTGGAAGAGGACATGCCTGTCCCCGTGTCCGTCATGGCGAGGCGCAGGTATGTTCCGCAGGCGAGGCGCGTTTCGGCGGGATCGGCGTCGCCGATCTGGTCGGTGCGCGCGCCGAGGCTCAGGACGCCGCCGTTTGGCATGGCGTCGCGGGCGTTCAGGGCGAGGTTGACGAGCACCGCTTCGAGTTGCGCCTTGTCCGCCAGCATGGCGGGCAGGTTCTGGGCTGCGTCCAGGCGCAGGGTGATCGCCGGACCCAGCATGTGCTCGAGCATGTCGTGCAGGCCTGTCAGCAGCGCGGTGGGCTGAACGGGCAGGGGCTTCAATGCGCCCTGGCGCGCGAACGAGAGAAGACGCGTGGTGATGGTGCCGCCTCGGGTGGCCGCGTCGCCTGCCATGGCCGCGAGTTGCCTGACCACTTCGGCGTCGCCGGCGCGGCGCTGGATCAGGGCCAGGCTGCCGGTGATCGCCTGCAACACGTTGTTGAAGTCGTGCGCGATGCCGGCCGAGAGCTGGGCGAGCGCTTCGAGGCGCTGCGTTTGAGCAAGCCGGTTCTGCGCCTCTTCGCGTGCCGCGACCTCGATCTTCACCTGCGCCTCAAGGTCCTGGTTCAGCAGGCGCAGCCGGCCCTGTGCCGTGTTGAGCGCCTCCTCGGCGCGGCGCCGGGCCGTGACATCGACGGTCACGCCAGACAGGCGGGTCGCCTTGCCGTCCGGTCCGCGCTGAGTCACGCGGCCCTGGCTCCTCAGCCAGATGATGTCCCCGCTCAGCATGGGCTTGCGGAACTCAGCCTCGTAGAAGAAGTCCTCCCCGGAGTTCGCGTCCGCGTCCACCCTGGCCAGGGCCGTTGCCATCCTGTCGCGGTCGTCGGCATGGATGGCTGCGAGGAACTGGGCGCCGGTGCAGCTCGTGCCGCGCATCGCCTCGTGGAACGACGGCCTCGCGCCGCGCGAGATCACCACGGTGTTTCGCGCAATGTCCCAGTCCCACACGCCGATGCCTGCGCCTGCGATGGCGCGCTCGAACTGCTGCTCCCTCTCGCGCAGTTCGAACACCGCCCGCCCGCGTTCCACGGCGGACCAGGAGCGGTTCGCGGCGTCCCGCAGCGCCAGAAGGTCGGTCTTGGACCAAGCGCGCGGCGCGGTGTCGCTGACCCCGAAAATGGCGCACGGATGCCCGCCCTGCACGACCAGCACCATGGCGAAGGCGACGATGCCGCGTCCGGCATACATGTCCCTGGTTCCATCGGCGTCGATGCGTGGATCGGTGCGAATGTCGCTGACCGCGACGACGTGCGCCTGCATCAGCTCGTCTGAGACGAGGTCGCCATAGTCCTGGAGGTCGTAGCGGCCACGCCTTTCCGCGACGCTTCCGTCGGTCCAGCCGCCCTCCACCTCGACATGCGTCCAGGGCGCCCGGATCTCGCCATAGGCTGCCTGTGCCGCGCCAAGATGGTGGCCGATCAGCGAGCAGACGGCCTGTTTCATGGCATTGGGGTCGTGCAGTTCCCGCAGTTGCTCTTCGAGCAGGAGATGGAAGCCAAGTTGGCGTTCGGCCGCCTTCTGGGCGGTGACTTCCACGGTCATGAGGCCGACGGCTGTCGCACCGGGCGTCTCACCGCGGCTGTTCTTGGTTGGGGACACCTGGTCCAGGATCGGGAAGACACTCACGAGCCAGTCGCGCTGCGCCAGGGTTCCCGAGCCGCGGCGAAGCGAAAGATTTTCCACCCGTCGCCCAGACGAGAGCACGGTGGCGCAAGCTGGCTCGAGGAGGCCGCGGTCGTCCGGCATCAGCGACCCGAGCACTTGGCCGAAGGCAGGTGTCCGCCTGCTGTCGGCTGGCAGCAGTTCGGTGAATGGGGCGTTGGCACGGAGGCAGCGCAGGTCTGCGTCGAAGATCGCGATGCCGGCGGCCGCATTCTCCATGAGCGCATCGAGACGGGCTTGCAGCAGCCGCTCTGCCCGGAACCTGCCAAGCAGGGCTGCCCCGAAGACCAGGCAGCCGATGCCGGCGAGCAGGATGGTCGAGCCTTCGATCAGGAAGCGGCGGTCGAGGCGATCGTCGATGGTGGCCCTGCGCGCGACGTAGACGCGTTCCCGCACCAATCTCGCAAGAAGCTGCACTGCTTCCATGGCACGGCCGTTCTCGCCGTCATCCATCACGGCGACGGCCGCACCCGTGCCGCCTGGGCCGCGCGCCAATGCTACTCCTGCCTGGAGGGTTTGCAGCCGGAAACGGCTTGCCGCCGCCAGAGCGGAGGCCAGATCGGCGATCCCGGGGAATGGCTCTGCGTCGCGCACGAGGGCTTCCGCTTCGACGGGGACCTGCGTTTCCGCCGATCGGAGGGGCTGCAGGTAATCCTCGCGGCGGGTCAATAGAAAGCCACGCTCGCCGCTTTCCGCCTCTTCCAGGCCGGTCAGCAGAAGCCGGGTCTGTATCAACACCGACCTGGTTGCCGCATTGACAGCATGGGCATGACGCCAGCCGTGCAGGTCGCCGGTGAAGGCGATGACGGCGATCCCGGTCAGGGCTGTCAGCACGGCAATGCTGATCCGCAAGCTGCTGGGGAGCAAGGATCGTCCTGTCATGAAAGGGAAGCTGCGAGCCATCCGGCGTCCTGCGCCTGAAACCGGGTAGCGGCGTGCATGGCGCGCGCTCACCGTTGTTCAGGGGGTAATTTCGCTCACGTTTCAACCGAGAGTGCAATACACTCGGCGCCGTCGAGCCTATATTGTGAAACGATGTGGCGCGAATTTGCTCATAACGCCGAGTTTTACGCCTCGCCATGCGGGCAGGTGGCGGCTGCGGTCGTACGCCGCGCCATCGGTGCGCTCTGGCCGGATTGCGCGCGCCTGGACGTGCTCGGCGTCGGTTTCCCGGCACCCTTCATGGCCCGGCTTGATCCTGGAACGAGTCGCTGCATCGCCGTTTTCACCGGCCAGCAGCCCGAGCCGAATGCAGGCAACGCCTGCGTGGCGAGTGCCAGGCGTTTGCCGTTCCCCGACCTCTCCTTCGACCGCATCCTTCTCGTTCATGGTGTGGAGGCCGCGGGAAAGCCCGAGCGTCTTCTACGGGAGGCATGGCGGCTCCTGCGCGACGATGGCCGTCTCATGATCGTCGCCCCGAACCGCACCGGCCTTTGGGCGCATGCCGACCACACGCCATTCGGCCAGGGCCAGCCCTATTCCCAACGCCAGGTGGACCGCTTGCTGGAGCGCGCCATGTTCCGCGCGGAGCGGCATCTGCCGGCCTTGTTCGTGCCTCCCACCGGCTGGAAGCTGCTTTTGCAAAGCCATATGGCCTGGGAACACGCAGGCCGCCTGCTGCTTCCCGGCCTCGCCGGCGTCATTCTCACCGAGGCGGTGAAAGATGCCTATGCACCCATACCTGCGGTTGCGGTGGCCCGCAGGAGAATGGTGCTGCCTGAGGCTGCTTGAGGTAAAGGATAGTCTGCCCGGAGCCCAGCGCGCCGGACCGACACCTCGAGGATGCCTATGACGGACAAGCGAAACCATGCGGTGATCCTGGCCGCTGGCCTTGGAACCCGGATGAAATCGGCTCAGCCGAAGGCCTCGCACCGGATCGCGGGCCTGCCGATGCTGCGTCACCTTCTGATAGCTTGCGAGCCGGTGTTCGACAGCATGACGGTGGTCATTGGCCCGGGCATGGAGTCACTCGCCGGCATGGCGCAGCCCCACGCCATCGCCATCCAGACCGACCGCCTGGGCACCGCCCACGCCGCCCTGGCCGCCGCCGACGATTTTGGAGAAGGCGAGGTGGCGATCCTGTTTGCGGATAATCCTCTTATACGCGAGGCCACGCTCCGCCACCTCCTGGAGCGCCGGCAGGCTTCCGGCGCGGGGCTCGCCCTGATGGCCATGCGCCCGGCCGATCCTGCCCGCTACGGCCGCCTGGTGCTCGACGCATCCGGGCGCGTGACGCGCATCGTCGAATGGGCGGACGCATCGGCGGAGGAACGGGCCATCGGGCTGTGCAACGGCGGCGCGCTGTGCGGCCCGGCCAGCCTGCTGCTGCCCTGGCTCCGGCGCATCCGCCCGGACAACGCCAAGGGGGAGTACTATTTGACCGACCTGGTGCGCCTCGCCGTGGCCGATGGGCAGGCCGTTATCGCCGTCGAAGCGCCGGAGGAGGAGCTGCGCGGCATCAACTCGCGCGCCGAACTGGCGGCCGCCGAAGCCAGCCTTCAGGCGCGCCTTCGCCTGGCCGCCATGGAGGCCGGCGCTACCCTGACCGCACCGGAGACGGTGTTCTTCAGCCACGACACGCATCTGGCGCCCGACACGGTCGTCGGCCCGCATGTCGTGTTCGGACCTGGCGTTTCGGTGGACGGGCCCGCCGAAATACGCGCCTTCAGCCACCTTGAGGGCTGCCGGATTGCGGCCGGGGCGATCATCGGCCCTTACGCCCGTCTGCGACTGGGCAGCGACGTCGGCTCAAACGCGCATGTCGGCAATTTCGTCGAACTGAAGGCGGCCACCTTGGGAGAGGGCGCCAAGGCAAACCATCTGGCGTACCTCGGCGACGCCACCATCGGGGCGGGCACTAATATCGGCGCCGGCACCATCACCTGCAACTATGATGGTTTCGCCAAGCACCGCACCATCTTGGGGCAAGGGGTGTTCGTCGGCAGCAACAGCACGCTCGTCGCACCCGTTACGCTGGGCGATGGCGCGTTCACCGCCGCAGGCAGCACCATCACGGCAGACGTGCCTGCAAACGCCATGGCATTCGGGCGCGCCAGGCAACAGAATGCGGAAGGGCGCGCGGAGGCGTTTCGGGCGGCCCAGAAGTCACGGCACGGTAGCGGGCAGGGGAAGAAGTAGATGTGCGGCATCGTCGGCGTCATCGGCAAAGGCGATGCGGCGCCTATCCTTCTCGATAGCCTCAGGAACCTGGAATATCGCGGCTACGACAGCGCCGGCATCGCCACCCTAGTGGACGGCGCCATCGAGCGCAGGCGCGCCGAAGGCAAGCTCGCCAATTTGGCCGCTGCGCTGCGCGAAAGGCCGCTGGCAGGCACTACGGGCATCGGTCACACCCGCTGGGCCACGCATGGCGCGCCGACGCACAACAACGCCCATCCGCACGGCACCAGACGCGTCGCTGTCGTGCACAACGGCATCATCGAAAACCATGCCGAGCTGCGGCACGAGCTCGAGTCGAAGGGCCAGGTCTTCAATACGGAGACCGACACCGAGACGGTGGCGCAGCTCATCGATTATTTGCTCGCCGGCGGGATGACTCCCGTCGAGGCAGCGCAGGCGGCGCTTGCCCGGCTGGAAGGCGCCTATGCCCTCGCGCTTCTGTTCGCCGGACACCCGAACCTGATGATCGGCGCCCGCCATGGCCCTCCGCTGGCCGTCGGCTTTGGCGATGGCGAGATGTTCATCGGCTCGGACGCCCTGGCGCTCGCTCCCCTGACCAGCCGCATCGCCTACCTGCACGATGGCGACTGGGCCGTGCTCTCGGGCGAGAACGCGGTGTTCCGCGACGCCACCGGCAGCGAAGTGGAGCGCGAAATCAAGCGCACCGCTTTGTCGGGCGCCGCCACCGGCAAGGGCGGCTTCCGCCATTTCATGGAGAAGGAGCTGCACGAGCATCCCGCCGTGATCGGCGACAGCTTGCGCCGCATGGTCGATCCGGGTAGCCGCGCCGTCGTGCTGCCTGAGTTGCCGTTCGATCCGGCCCGGATCAGCCGGATCACCATGTCGGCCTGCGGCTCCGCGTATTACGCCGGCCTCGTCGGGCGCAATTGGTTCGAAAGCGTCGCGCGCATTCCGGTGGATGCCGATGTCGCCAGCGAATTCCGCTACCGCGAACCGCCATTGCCGGAAGGCGGCCTCGGCCTTCTCATCAGCCAGTCTGGAGAGACTGCGGATACCATGGCGGCGCTGCGCACCATGCGCGCGGGCGGCCAGAAGATACTCTCGGTGCTCAACGTTCCCGAAAGCACCATGGCACGCGAAAGCGACGCGGTCATCGAGACAGTCGCCGGACCCGAAATCGGTGTCGCCAGCACCAAGGCCTTTACCGCACAGCTTTCGGTTCTCGCCTGCCTGGCGCTGGCCTTTGCACGAGCTCGCGGGGTGCTGGATGCCGAGGAAGAGGGCCGCCTCACCGACGCGCTTCTTCGCGTGCCGCATCTCGCAGCCGAAATCCTCGCGGAAGGCGACGCGGCGGTGCAGCGCGTCGCCGCCATCGTGGCAGAAGCACGCGACGTGCTCTATCTTGGCCGTGGAAGCTGCTTTCCCGTCGCCATGGAAGGCGCGCTGAAGCTCAAGGAAATCAGCTACATCCACGCAGAAGGCTATGCAGCCGGCGAAATGAAACATGGGCCCATCGCCCTGATCGACCGCAGCGTGCCGATCATCGGCATCGCCCCCTCAGGCCCGCTTTTTGAAAAAACCGCCTCCAATCTTCAGGAAGCGCAAGCCCGCGGTGGCCAGATCATCCTCATCAGCGACGCCGCCGGCGCCGCCCGCCTGCGCCATATCGCCGTGGATACGCTCGTCATGCCTGATATCGATCCGTTTGCTGCGCCTATTCTGTACAGCATTCCGGTTCAGTTGCTGGCTTATCATGTGGCGGTGTTGAAGGGGACTGACGTGGACCAGCCTCGGAATTTGGCTAAATCTGTGACGGTGGAGTGAGGGAAGGTCTTCTTTTTTGAAAAAAAGAAGCAAAAAACTTTTGCGACCTGGGACCGAGATCGTGGGACGGCCCAGCCTAGGTAAGTAAAAGTTTTTTGGTTCTTTTTTTCAAAAAAGAACTTCTTCCTTCCTAACAGATGCCCAGCGCTACACCGGGCCGCGCTCCCGTGCGGCAAAGCCCATAACCGCCTCTTTGCGGTCTATGCCTCACGATAAACACATGATCCCGCCGGAGATCGGCCAGGGTGAGCACCCGAGGCGGCTCGCTTGGCCAGAGATTGCCTTTTTCGGTGAAGACAGCGGGAAGCGGCTGTGGCTGGCCGGCGATACGGTCGAGGGTTTCGGTTTCCTGTGCGGTCGGGCGGCTGCTTTGGCCGGTGAACGTCTCGACCTGGCCAGGATGCCAGCCTGCACCGGCGCACCCTGAGGTTAGTGCCACGATGCAGAGCAGAGAGGACAGGCGCCATGCGGTCATGCAGTTTTCTTTTGGGGGCGGGACTTAGCTAACGCTTATCTCCATCCTCCTCAACTTCTACGCTTGTTTCGAAAAAGATTGTTACGGCCTCTGCAAGCTACACTTTTTTGTTTGGCAGAGGTCGGCAACCTCGGGGTCATCGCCTGGTTAGGCGCGCGATGGCAGTGTACCCGGCGAGTGCGGGAACATTGTGAAAGCGGAGGGATGATGCCCAGCCACACGATCGTTGCCGTCTATGACACGCATGCCCACGCGGACCTTGCTATCGCCGACCTCTCAGTCGCCGGCATCCCGGATGCCTGCATCAAGCACTACACGGACGAGACGAAATCCGCGATTGCCACGACCGAAACGCCTGCTGCCGACAATGGCCGTTCGCAGGGTTTTTGGGCGTGGCTGATGGGCGAGGATGAAGCGCCGGACGATCATGTTCTCTACGACCGGTCCATCGAGAGCGGCCAGACTGTCGTGACGGTGATCGCGGACGATGCGAACGTCGAGCAGATCTCCAGGATTCTCGAAGAGCATGCACCGGTTGACGTCGAGCGGACCGCCGGTTCGATCGCGCCGGGTAGCGTGATTGCCTCGCGCCTCAAGCGTTACACCGTTGCTCATCCGGTAGACGAGCAAGTTCGCCTAAGGGATCTCGCCTTTGCGAACCGTAGGTAAGGCCGCAACTTTTTAAAACATAAGCAACACCAACCTAAGCTCCGAAAGGATTTTCCGATGAAGGCACTCTGCTGGCACGGCAAGGGCGACATCCGCTGCGACACCGTTCCCGACCCGAAGATTGAAGACGCGCGTGACGTCATTCTCAAAGTTTCCAGTTGCGCCATCTGCGGTTCCGATTTGCATCTCATGGACGGCCAGATGCCGACGATGGAGAGCGGCGACGTTCTCGGCCATGAATTCATGGGCGAAGTCGTCGAAGTCGGATCGCCTGACCACAAGCTGAAGAAAGGCGACCGTATCGTCGTCCCGTTCAACATCAACTGCGGCGAGTGCCGGCAGTGCAAGATGGGCAACTGGGCTTCCTGCCTGCGCTCCAACCGCAATGCGGAAATGGCTGCCAAGCAGTTCGGCTATTCTACGGCCGGCCTGTTCGGCTATTCGCATCTGACTGGCGGCTACTGGGGCGGCCAGGCGGAATATGTCCGCGTGCCAATGGCCGATGTCGGCCCGATGAAGGTGCCGGAGGGCATGAGCGATGAGCAGGCGCTGTTCCTCAGCGACATCCTGCCCACAGGCTGGCAGGGCGCCGAACATTGTGACATTCAGGGCGGCGACATCGTGGCGATCTGGGGCGCCGGCCCTGTTGGCCTGTTCGCGATCAAGTCCGCCATCATCATGGGTGCGGAACGCGTCATCTCCATCGAAAGCGTGCCTGAGCGTATCGCCATGGCCAAGAAGGCCGGTGCGACCGACATCATCGACTTCACCAAGGAAGATGTGCTCGAGCGCATCAAGGAGATTACCAAGGGCCAGGGTGCGGACTCGGTGATGGATTGCGTCGGCATGGAAGCGCATGGCAGCCACGGCATGATGGGCGTGCTGAGCGCGGTGCAGGAGACCTTCACTAGCATGCAGCGCCCGTATGCGCTGGAGCAGATGATCATTGCCGTGCGCCCCACCGGCACCGTCTCGGTTCCAGGCGTCTATGGTGGCCCTGTGCCGGTCAACATGGCGGCCGTCGTGCAGAAGGGCCTCACCATCAAGACCGGCCAGACGCACGTGAAGCGCTACCTCGAGCCGCTGACGAAGATGATCCAGGAGGGCAAGATCGACCCGACGTTCCTGATTACCCACAGGAGCACGAACCTGGAAGACGGGCCGGAACTGTACAAGACTTTCCGGGATAAGAAGGACGACTGCGTTAAGGTGGTTTTCCACCTTTAAGCAAGGAAGGTCTTCTTTTTTGAAAAAAAGAAGCAAAAAACTTTTGGACCTTTAGGCTGGGCCTTTCCACGATCTCGGTCCCCCAGTCGCAAAAGTTTTTTGGTTCTTTTTTTCAAAAAAGAACATCTTTCTTCCGTCCGCCGGCGTTCCATGTTCCTCGCAGAAGAGGACACCGCCCATGGTCGACCATTCAGACATCAAGGAACACGCCGCCATCATCGGCGCAGATGGCGTGCACGTCGGCACCGTGGATCATCTCCAGGGTGACCGCATCAAGCTGACAAAGCAGGATTCAGCAGACGGCAAGCACCACTTCATCTCGCTCGGCCTTGTCGCTGAAGTGGAGAACGGCGTCGTCAGGCTATCGGCGAACGCAGATGTGGCTGTGACCTTCGAGGAAGCGGAGTAGCTTCTCCGGCCTGCGTCGCAGGACGGTCCAGGTCGGTCGGCGCAAGCGCGTCGCGTTGACCGACTCGGCCGCTCCAGGCCATACGGATGGCATGCCTCGACGCTTCCACGAGGCCCGTCCGGAACTCTGCAAGATGACAGCGTGAGCGAAGTTCATCCCGCAGCGTCGCTTTCAGACGAGGTTGCGAAGCAGCCTGCGCGGCCGAAGCTAATTGAAATCATGGGGCCCGGCCTGATTACCGGCGCCTCCGACGATGATCCGAGCGGGATCGCCACATACTCGCAGGCCGGCGCGCAGTTCGGCTACGAGATGGGCTGGACGCTGTTGCTGACCTACCCGCTCATGTGCGCCATCCAGCAGGTCAGCGCTGAGATCGGCCGGGTGACAGGGCGTGGGCTGGCAGGCAATTTGCGGCAGCATTATCCGCGCTGGCTGCTGTTCACCTTGGTGGCACTCCTCGTCGGCGCGAATACGATCAACATCGGCGCGGATCTTGGCGCCATGGCCGCGGCGCTGAAGCTGCTCGTGCGTGGGTCGCTCCTGCTCTACGTGCTGTTTTTCGCCATCGCAACGCTGCTTCTGGAGACGCTTCTGCGCTACTCCCGCTACGTCTCGGTATTGAAATGGCTGACGCTTTCGCTGTTCGCCTACGTGGCCACCGTGTTTGTCGTGGGCGTGCCGTGGGGGACGGTCGCCATCCACATGGTGCTGCCGCAAATCACCTTTTCCGCTGGTTACCTCACCGTTGTGGTCGCTGTTTTCGGCACCACCATCAGCCCGTATCTGTTCTTCTGGCAGGCCGGCGAGGAGGTGGAGGTTCTCTCCGAGCGCCCCGAGGCGAGTGCGCTTCTGGATGCACCGGACCAGGCGCCTCGCGAGCTGCGCCGCATCCGGATCGACACCTATGTCGGCATGGCGCTGTCGAACATCGTGGCCCTGTTCATCGTGCTCACCGCGGCCGCAACGCTGCATGCGCATGGCGTAACGGACGTGCAGACCTCCGCTCAGGCCGCCGAGGCGCTGCGCCCCCTCGCAGGCAGGTTCGCCTTTACCCTCTTCGCGCTGGGCATCATCGGGACAGGGCTGCTTGCCCTTCCAGTGCTTGCCGGGTCGGCTTCTTTCGCGCTCGGGGAGGCGTTGGGCTGGCCTGTCGGCATGGCGCGCAAGCCGCTCAATGCCCGCGCCTTCTACGGCACTATCGTCGCCGCCACTCTGGTCGGCGCGCTGCTGAACTTCTCGTCGCTCGACCCGGTGAAAGCCCTGTTCTGGAGCGCCGTGCTGAACGGCGTTGTGGCAGTGCCCATCATGGTCATGATGATGCTGATGGCTGTACGTCGCGACGTCATGGGGCAGTTCACGCTTGGGCCTGTGCTGAAGGCCATGGGGTGGCTGGCGACGGGGGTGATGACGGTGGCGGCGGTGGGGATGTTTGCGACTTGGGGGAAGTAGGCAAGGAGTTCTTTTTTGAAAAAAAGAACCAAAAAACTTTTGCGATTTGGGGACCGAGATCTTGGGAACGTTCGGCTTACGGGTCCCAGAGGAAGTCCTTTCTACCGCTTGAGCTTATAACCCGTCCGGAATATCCAGGAGATCACCACCAGGCAAAGCACCATGAACACCAGCGTCATGCCAAGGCTGACGCCAACCCGGAGATCCGACACGCCGAAGAAGCTCCAGCGGAATCCGCTTACGAGATACACCACTGGATTGAACAGCGTGACCGTGCGCCAGAATGGCGGCAGCATTCCGATGGAGTAGAAGCTGCCGCCAAGGAACGTCAGCGGTGTCACGACCAGAAGTGGCACCAGATTGAGTTTTTCGAAGCTGTCGGCCCAGATGCCGATGATGAAGCCGAACAGGCTGAACGTCACGGCCGTCAGGACCAGGAACAGCACCATGACGAACGGGTGCACGATACTGAAGCTGACGAACAGCCGTGCTGTCGCCAGGATGATCAGCCCGAGTATCATGGATTTGCTCGCCGCCGCGCCGACATAGCCGAGCACAATTTCGCCTGACGACACCGGTGCGGACAGGATTTCATAGATGGTGCCGACGAACTTCGGAAAATAGATGCCGAAGGACGCGTTGGCGATGCTCTGCGTGAGAAGGGAGAGCATGATGAGGCCTGGGACGATGAAGGCGCCGTAGCTCACCCCGTCGATTGCCGTCATCCGCGAGCCGAGCGCTGCGCCAAACACCACGAAATAGAGGGAGGTCGAGATCACCGGGGAGACGATGCTTTGCAGCAGCGTGCGCCAGGTGCGGCTCATTTCGAATATATAGATGGCGCGTATGGCGTAGAGGTTCATGGGGATGAGTGCACCAGGCTGACGAAAATGTCTTCGAGAGAACTTTGATGGGTCTGCAAGGTTTTTACCGCCAGCCCCGATGCATCGAGCTGCCTCATGAGGCGACCCACGCCGTTATCGTCCGCGTTCGCATCGTAAACGTAGATGAGCTGCGTGTTGCCTTCTGCGAGCGTGAGGTTCCAGGGCGCCAGCTCCGCCGGGATTGCGGCAAGCGGCTCGGTGAGGCCAAGCGACAATTGCGACTTGCCGAACTTGGTCATCAGCACCTTTTTGTCTTCGACGAGAACGAGGCGGCCGCCGCTGATGACGCCGACGCGGTCGGCCATTTCCTCGGCTTCCTCGATGTAGTGCGTGGTGAGGAAGATGGTGACGCCCGAGGCGCGAAGGCCGCGGACCATCGCCCACATGTCGCGCCGCAGCTCGACATCCACGCCGGCGGTCGGCTCATCGAGAAACAGAATGCGCGGTTCGTGCGACAGCGCCTTGGCGATCATCACGCGCCGCTTCATGCCGCCTGAGAGCGTGATGATCTTGCTGTTCCGCTTGTCCCACAGGGAAAGATCGCGCAGCACTTTCTCGACATAGCCGGGATTGGCCGGCTTGCCGAACAGCCCGCGGCTGAAGCTCACCGTCGCGAGCACGGTTTCGAACGCGTCGGTCGCCAATTCCTGCGGTACCAGCCCGATCTTCGTGCGGGCAGCACGATATTCGCGAACGACGTCGTGCCCGTCTGCCAGAACCACGCCGCTGCTCGGATTGACGATGCCGCAGATGATGCTGATGAGCGTCGTCTTGCCTGCGCCGTTTGGGCCGAGCAGGGCGAAGATTTCGCCTGGATGGATGTCGAGATCGATGGGATGGAGTGCCTGGAGGCCTGAGGCGTAGGTTTTTGTGACGGCCTTGACGGAGACGGCGGGAGGCATTGCGGCACCTTAAGGAAGGAGTTCTTTTTTAAAAAAAAGAACCAAAAAACTTTTGCGACTTAGCGCCGCTGAGTGGAAAGGCTGGGCACAAGTGGCAAAAGTTTTTTGCTTCTTTTTTTCAAAAAAGAAGTCGCTTCCTTACTCCACTTCCTTCCTCGTCAGCAAATAATTCCCCACCCCACAAACCGCCGCAATCCCCGCCGCAATCAGCAGAGCCGGCGAAAACGACCCCGTAGCCTGCACGACGTAACCGGTCACCAGAGGCGCCAGCGATCCGCCGACCGACCCGCCGATATTCGCCATGGCCTCGACGGTCGCGATCAAGGCCACCGGCGCCAGGCTCGCCGCCAGCGCCCATCCGCAGGTGGTCGCAAGATTGGCGGCGAAGAGCGCGGCCGAGACGGCGGCGAGCGCCATGGCGACGTTGCCTGACACAGCGGCGAGAGCGCTGCAGGCCGCGGCCGCCAGCAGGCCAGTGACGAGCGGCATTTGCCGCGCGGCGCGTTCGCTGAAGCGGCGGGCGAGCGCGTCCGACAGCCAGCCGCCGCCGATGGCGCCGAGGAAGCCGCAGAACTGCGGCAGCGCCGACCAGAGTGCCGCTGCCGCCGGGTGCAAGGCCCAGCGCTGTTCGAGATAGCCGGGCAGCCAGGTGACATAGAGCCATGTCATGTAAACTGTTCCGCCGAAGCCGAGCAGCAGGCCCCAGATGGTGCGCTGGCCGAGCAGGCGGCGCCAGACGAGGGGGCCGGCGATGCGGGGTGCTGCCTCGGCCTGTTTGGCAGGGTCGCGGTAGATGACTGCCCAGAGGATCGCCATCAGAAGCCCGGCTGCGCCGAGAACAGCAAAACTGCCGCGCCAACCGATCGCCAGCATGACGGGGGTCAGCACCAGCGGGGCAAGCGCAGGCCCTAGCGAGGCCGAGGCATTGAGCAGCCCCATGGGCACTGCCCGTTTCGCAGGCTCGAAGCGGTCGGCGCATACGCGCGCCCCGCCCACGAACATCGGCGCCTCGCCGACGCCCAGCGCCACGCGCGCCAGGATGAACTGGCTCAGCGATCCCACAAGCCCGCTCGCCGCCTGCACGCAGGACCACACGGCGAGACCGGCGGCCAAAGCGCGGCGTGCGCCAAGCCGGTCCACGAAGCTGCCTGCAGGCAGTTGCGATACCGCATAGCTCCACGCGAAGGCTGATAGCAGAAGCCCGGCCTCGCCTTCGGACAGATGCAAATCGGCGCGGATGGCAGGCAGCGCGATGGACACGGCCGACCGGTCGATGAAGTTGATGCAGCCGGCCAGGACGAGGAGCCCGACGGCCACATAGCGGAGCCTGTCGGGCGCATGGGCTGACGGCTTCGGGTCGGGTTGCTGCATGTCGGGCATCGCCGCACAACGCGAACCAGGCTGGATGGTCCCGCCACCCCAGGCTTTCTGCCTGCAAGGCTTCCGCACCAAGTACGACCGTGTTCTAGTCCCTCGTAACGGCCCTGCTCAGCGGCCGGCATGGGGATCGAGAATGGACCAGCTTGCCGTGACACCCCGGGGGGCCCCCCTGCGCGCGGAGCGGGCCGCCAGCGCGTGGGGCGTGCTCCTGCTGCTCGCGCTGGCCAATCTGTTCAACTTCTTCGACCGCGCCATCCCCGCCATCGTCGCCGAGCCGATACGTCTCGCCTTCGGCCTGAACGATCTTCAGCTCGGCCTGATCGCTGCGGCTTTTACGGTCGTTTACGCCATCGCCGGCGTGCCTCTCGGCCGCCTCGCGGACACCGGATCGCGCAAGGCCATCATGGGAGTCGGCCTCGCGGCCTGGAGCGTGTTCACCGGCCTGAACGGTTTCGCCTGGAGCTTCGCTTCCATTCTCGGCCTTCGGATGGCGGTGGGCATCGGCGAGGCGAGCTGCGGGCCGGCTGCCATGTCCATGGTCGGCGACCTCTTTCCGTCGAACCGCCGCTCGCGCGCCATGGGCATCTATATGCTGGGCCTGCCGGCGGGCCTGATGCTCGCCTTCTTTACCATCGGCACCATCGTCAGCGTCTTCGGCACCTGGCGCGCGCCGTTCTTCATCGCGGTTGTTCCGGGGCTGCTTCTGGCCTTGTGCTTCTGGTTCGTGCGCGAACCGGACCGCGGCGGCGCGGACGCGGCGGTGGCAGCCGCCACCCCGATCGACCATCCGCTGCGGCGCGTGCTGCGCATACGCACGATGTGGTGGATCATCGCCTCGGGGATCGCCGCGAACTTCTCCTCCTACGCCGCCAACAGCTTCCTGGTGCCGCTTCTGATGCGCTACCAGGGACTGAAGCTGGAGCAGGCGGCAGGCGCCACCGGCCTCATCGTGGGTGCCGCCGGCCTGGTTGGACTGACGCTTGGAGGCTGGCTTGCCGACAAGATCCACCAGCGCTCGGAGCGCGGCCGCCTTCTGTTTGGCGCCGTCTGCCTCGCTGGTGCGGCCGCTGCCACCTTCTACGCCCTGTCGCTCGGCCGGACAGACACCGCGGCCTTCACCGCCGTGTTCGCCGCCGGCTGGCTGTTGCAATACCAGTATTACACCTGCGTCTATCCAGCCATTCAGGACGTGGTCGAACCCCGCCTGCGCGGCATCGCCATGGCGCTCTATTTTGCCTGCCTGTATTTGCTAGGCGGCGCCTTCGGCCCTGTCGTGGTGGGCGCCCTGTCTGACCATTACGCGAAAGCCGCCATGCTCGCGGCCGGCGCCGACACCATCGCGCCGATGTTCAGGGCCATCGGGCTGCACGACGCCATGTATCTGATCCCGGTCGCGCTGTTCGCCACGGCGGTCACGCTGATCCTGGCATCGGTCACTTTCCGCAGGGATGCGGATGCTATGCGGCGCGAGTTGACTAAGGGAGCCTAAGAGAGGTCCGGGCGGACACGGCCGGCGTCGCGGGCGTCTGGCGCGGCCGCGGGGCTTTCAGCAGGGCTTTGTCCGCAGCGTCCGCGTTCATACGAAGGGCACGGGAGGCCAGTATGCCTCGCCCCCGATCGTCAGCGCGGCCATACAGGCCGGACCAGCCAGGTCATCGCGTCTTGCGGGTTCATGGTATCGCTGCCGTATCGGCTGTCACTTCATTTTGCTTCACATAGGAGTCCCGAAGCTCTCGCTTCAGAACCTTGCCGATAGCGCTACGCGGAAGGACCTCAGCGAAGCGGATATCGGCCAGGCGCTGCGTCTTCCCCACACGGGCATTCACGAAATTCTTCAAGGACTCGGTATCCGCAGAAAATCCAGGGCGCAGCACGACAAAAGCAACGGGCGTCTCCCCCCATTGCTCGCTGGGTGCGCCGACTACCGCACTCTCTTCGACGGCCGGATGCTTCGCCAGTTCAGCCTCCAGGTCGCTCGGGTAGATGTTGAAACCGCCTGATATGATCATGTCCTTTCGGCGGTCCATCAGGACGAGAAAACCATCCTCGTCGAAACGCCCGACATCGCCGGTGCGTATGTAGCGCTCCCCTTCTGAGCTGAACCACTCGGCCTCGCGCGTTTTGGCCGGCTGGTTGTGGTAGCCGACCATCATCGAAGCCGAACGTCCCACCACCTCGCCCATCTCGCCGGGCGGAACCTCGCGGCCCTCCTCGTCGATCAGGCGTATCTCATGTCCTTCCATGGGCCTGCCGACGGTATGGAGTTTTTCAGGGAACTCGTGCGCGGCAAGCAGGCAGGAGCCGCCGCCTTCGGTCATGCCGTAGAATTCCACCAGGCCGCCAGGCCAGCGCGCCAGCACATCCGCCATCAAGGCGGGCGAGAATGGCGCGCTCGTGGAGAACTTTAGTCTATAGCTGGAGAGATCGTAATCTCCGAAATCTGGCCGGTCCATGATACGGCGGTATTGCACCGGCACGAGCATGGCGTGGGTGGCACGTTTCTCCTCGCTGAGCCGGAGGAACTCGGCGGCATCGAACTTCGGCATGAGAACCACGGTGCCGCCTGCGCCCAAGGTTGGCAGGAAGCTCACCAGCGTGGTGTTCGAATAGAGCGGCGTGGAAACCATCGTGACGGCATCTGCATCGAATGTCACGCGCTTGATCTGGACCCAGCGCATGACGTGCGGCTGTACGATGCCCTTCGGCATGCCGGTCGTGCCGGAGGAATAGATGATGTTGAACGGATCATCCGGCCCGATGACGGGCGCCCGCGCTTTTGCGCCAGGCAGCTCCAGCCAATTCTCGAACGGCTCGCCGGCCGGCGACCCATCGAGCGCCACGCGTTTTGCTTGCGAGGAGGCGCCGCTCGCGTCCAGCAGCGCGGCGCTTGCGTGATCGAGGAACACCAGACCGGCACCGCAATCCGCCAGCATCGAGGCGAGCGTCTCGGAAGTCACCGACGGGGCCAGCGGTGCTACCGCGGCGCCTGCGCGCAGGATGCCCAGGAACGCGGCCGCGTAATTGATCGACATGGTGCCGCAGATCGCGGCCACCTTGCCTTCCGCCACGCCGTCGCGCTGCAGGGCCGCGGCGATACGGTGCAAGCGCTCGTCGAGCGCCTTGTAGTCCAGCACCGCATCGCCGTGGATCATCGCCGGATGGCTGGGCCGCTCGCGTGCATAGGCGGCAAGCACCTCGTCCATCGTGCCGAAATCCCGCGTGAGCAGTTGCTCCGCGGTCGGCACGGCGTCTGCCTCCACCAGGCTCAGGCCGCGTAGCCGGGCAGCTTGCGGTCGAGCTTGCGCAGGAAGCCGGGCCAGGCGAGGCGACCGACGCCGGCAGCGCCTGTGCCCTTGGTCTGTTCCGCGACTTCGGCCTGGCTCTCCTCAGGCGCCAGCAGCACATGCGTGCGCCCGCCGGACAGTGCCGCCACTTGCTGGCTGCAGGCGCGCTCGAGAAAGAACATGTTGATCCAGGTGGCGGCCGCACTGCCGCCCACCGCCATGGTGCCGTGGTTGCGCAGCAGCATGAGCGACTTGTCGCCGAGGTCCTTGACGATGCGCTCACGCTCGCTGAGGTTCAGCGCAATTCCCTCGTAATCATGATGCGCCAGTTGCGGCAGAACGATCAGCGCATTCTGGCTGATCGGCAGCAGCCCATGCGCCTGCGCCGAGACGCCTACGCCGGCGTCGGTATGGAGATGCATGACGCAGGTCGCATCCTCTCGCGCCGCATGCACGGCGGAATGGATGGTGAAGCCGGCAGGGTTGATGGCGTAGGGTGTCTCCTGCACGACATTGCCGTCCAGATCGACTTTCACCAGGGCGGAGGCTGTCATTTCCTCGAAGAACACGCCGTAGGGATTGATCAGGAAGTGGTGCTCTGGCCCAGGGACGCGCATGGAGATGTGGGTGAAAATGGCATCGTCCCAGCCATGCAGCGCCACCAGCCGGTAGAGTGCCGCCAGTTCCACGCGCGCTGTCCATTCCGCGTCGTCCACGTGCATGTTCGCAGGCGCCGCCACCATCTGGGATCCGTCGGCCATTGCCGTCCTCCTGTATTTTGCGGCCATCATAGGCCTGCCGGAGCCTGCTGGCCAGTTTGCAACGATCTAGTCGGGCGGATCAAAGACTTCGCCGAAGGCGCGCCGCGCGACCATGGATGGGTCGCCCGACAGCACTTCATGCCGCGTGCTGTCGCCATCGCGCCAGAAGCGCATGGCCAGGTTCACACGGCCTACCGTCAGGTCGCGTAACGTCACGTCCGGCAGCCAGGCGGGCAGGGCAGGGTCGATGAACAAACGGCCGTTCACCGCGTCCGGATACAGGCCCAGCATGGCTTGCAAAAGCGCGAATGCCGATCCCGCGGCCCATGCCTGCGGCACGTTGGCGCCCAGATATTGCACCGGAAAGTTGGTGCCGTCTTTTGCAATGCCGGCGTAGAGTTCCGGCACTTGGCTCGCCTGGAAATGCCCGGCCGCTCCGCTGATGTCGCGTGCGATGCGCGCCGCTTCTGCCGCGAAACCGTAGCGCTTGAACCCGACGGCGATGATGGAATTGTCGTGCGGCCAGACAGCGCCAAGCTGGTAGGCGAATGGATTGAAGGAGACATGGTCGGCAGAGAGGGTGCGTATTCCCCAGCCCGACCACATGTCCGGCGCCATCAGCCGTTCCACGACGCGCCTGGCACGCTCGGGCGGCACGATGCCGGACCACAGGCAATGCCCGGGGTTGGAGGCCACAGTCCAGACCGGCTTCTTCTCGCCGTCCAGCGCGTAGGCGTAGAAGCCTTCCTTCTCGTTCCAGAAAGCATCGTTGAATTGCTTGAACAGCCGGGCCGCCTTGCCGCGCAATTCCGCGGCACGCGCCTTGTTGCCCACCGCTTCGTAGATCTGCGCCATGCGCTGCCAGGCGTCGAAGACATAGCCCTGCAGTTCGCACAGAGCCTTCGGCCCGCGCACCAGCGAGCCGTCCGGATACATCACTGCCTCGCCGCTGTCTTTCCAGCCCATGTTCTCGTAGCCGGCCGAGGAGCGTGTCTGGTATTCCTGGAAGCCGTCGCCGTCGCGGTCGCCGTCGTTATCGATCCAGGCGAGGCACGCCTCGGCCGTCTTCATGTGCCGCTCGACAAGACTGCGGTCGCCGGTGGCGCGCCATGCCGCATGGAGCGTGATCAGCCAGAGCGGCGTTGCGTCCGCGGTGCCGTAATACGGCGTGTGCGGAATGAGCTTGAAATGCGCGAGTTCTCCCGAGCGCAGCTCGTGCATGATCTTGCCTGGCTCGGCGTCGCGGTAGTCATCCCGCTCGGTCGCCTGCAGGCCGCCCAGAACCTCCAGCGTGCCGCGGGCGAATTCCGGATAGACCGTGATGTTCTGCAGCGACACGACCAAGCTGTCTCGCCCGAACGGCGCCATGAACCAGGGCAGGCCGGCCGCAGGCATGAACACCATGTTGTCCGGATCGCCGCTTGGCAGGCGAAGCGCGCCCATGTCTTCGATCGCCTGGTGGAAGAAGCGGTAATATTCCTCGTTAGAGGTTTCGATCTTCAGCACGCGCTGCTGCCATTCGCGCAGCTCCTGTGCGTGACGGCTTTCCGCATCGTGCGCCACGCATTCCTCGGGCGAGGAGATCTTCCTCTCGCCGTCCGTCAGATCGTAACGCAGGCAGCAGTGCCAGGAGGCCCCCGGCTCGAGCTCCATGTCGAAGCTCAGGCGCCCGTTCGCATACAGCGCATCGGCGTGCTCGGCCGTGATCGTCACCCCGCGCACGAAATCCGCGTTGCGGTAGATGTTCGACAGGCTCTGGCGTTTCTGGTCCCATGCAGTGCTGATCTGGCCGCGGCGGACGATGGCGTCCGATTTGACCTCGAACACATCGGCGAAGTCGCAACGCACTGCGATCTCCAGGCAGAACCGCACCTTTGCCGTGCCGTAGTTCGTGACGTCGAGATCTTCGTGTATTCCGCCGTCGATTTCCCGGCTGACCACCAGCGACAGCGTGCGTGCCGCCACCTTGCCGTCCTGCGTCAACATGTCTGCGTTGGTCAGGAACATGCGCGATGCATAGTAGGCGATCGCGCCGCCGTTCAGCAGTGTCCAGGGATCGCCGTTCGCGTAGACCGACCAGGCGCTGATCAGCCTGGTGTCGAGATAGTAGAGCCCCTTGTCGCTGGGCGAGCCGATCTGGCCATCCTCCTCGGTGATCAGCACCGTCTGGCCCTGGTGGATTGCGATCTGGGGTGGGCCTACCTGGACCTTGAAGGGCATGGGGGCTCCTGAGGAAGGAAGGACTTCTTTTTTGAAAAAAAGAAGCAAAAAACTCTTACGACTTTGGGCCGGGTCGAGCCGCAATCGCGTTACCAGGAAGTAGACGTTTTTTGCTTCTTTTTTTTAAAAAAGAAGTTCTTTCTTCTACTCTTCCGGCTCAGTCGTAAACAGCAGCGGGTACCCCCGCTTCCGCCCCATATCGGTAGCGCTGGTGGCTTTCTCCTCCGCCACATCCTTCGTGAACACAGCGACCACGCAAACGCCGCGCTGGTGCGCTGTCATCATGACGCGCCGGGATTGCTCCTCGCCCATGCGAAATTCGGCGCGCAGCACGAGGGTGACGAATTCCCGCGGGGTGAAGTCGTCGTTCACGAGCATGACTTTGTGAAGACGGGGGCGCTCGACCTCCAGCTCGATCTGGCTGCGCGGCCGCGTGACGATATCCTGCATCACGGGCCCTCTACCACAAGCACATGCCGGAGAAAAGCAGAACGCCCGATTGAGGTTTTTCCCCACGCCGTTTCACAATGGGTGTAACTGTCTCGGCGACCAGGCCGAAAATGCTATCGAAGCCTTCCGGAACCGGAGCGAACCTGCGTGCGATCCATCCCTACCCAAGCCGTGGCGCTGGCTGCCCTGACCCTGCTGGCCGGGGCGCGGCCGGCGGCAGCCTGGAACAGCCCCGCGCCCGACGTGGTGCTGTACAGCACGCCTGCGATGGAGGACACGCTGCGCGCCCTCTCGCAGCGCTACACGGCGGATACGCATATCGAGGTGCATCTCTTCCTGGCGCCGCCTGACGGGCTCGTCGGCCTCATCAAACATCGCGCCCGGGCCGATGTTGTCGTGGCAGATGCGCCGACGCTCGAAACACTCGCGGCCGCCGACCTCATCCATCGGGATTCGGTCGTTACCTTGGGCAACGATCCCTTTGTCCTGGTCGCCAAGGCCGGCGCAGATCTGCCCGCAGGCGCCGGCGCCGCGCAACTTGTGGCCGCCTACACGACCGTGCTGCCTGACCCGACCACAGCCGCCACCTTCGACGGCGCGGCCGTTCTGCACGCGGCCCTCCCGGCTGTCAGCACGCCCGCCACCGTCGGCGTCTCCGACACCCCGGTGGTGCTCGCCAATGTGCGCGCCGACGGCAAATTGCTCGGCCTGGTGCACCAGACAGAGGCCGCGTCGCCCGGGGTTACCCAGGTGGCCAAGCTGGCCGCCACCCCCACTGTCACGGAAGGCGCGCTCGTCACCAACGGGCAGAGCGCAAATGCCGCCGCTTTCCTGGCCTTCATCGATGGACCGGCAGGCCTGGCCGCCCTGCGAAGCGCCGGCCTGGAGCCAGCATCGTGAGCGTGACCGTGGCACCGGACGAACAGCGCCATTCCCTCATCGTGCGCATTTCGCACTGGTGCCAGGCGCTGGCGATCGTCATCATGATAGGCAGCGGCTGGCGCATTTACGACAACGTGCCGATTTTCCCGTTTGAATTTCCCTATTGGATCACCCTCGGGGGCGACAAATATCTCGCCACCACGACCAGCAACGACTGGGGCACCGCAAATGCCATCGCCTGGCATTTTGCCGGCATGTGGCTGCTGCTATTCGGTTTCGGCCTGTTTGTTTTGAACGGCATCCTCACCGGGCATTTCTGGCGCGACTTCCTGCCGCTCACGCCACGATCCTTCCTGCGCGACTTCATTGCCGCCGCCACCTTCAAGCTCGACCACCGCCTGGGCGCCTACAATGCCGTGCAGAAGGCGTTCTACTGGGGCGTTCTGTTCGCCATTGGCATGATGTTCCTCTCCGGCCTCGCCATCTGGAAACCCGTGCAGCTCGGCTGGCTCACCTGGCTGTTCGGCGGCTTCCCAAGCGCGCGCGTGGTGCATTTCCTGTTCATGTCGGCCATCGTTGCCTTCATGGCCGTGCACGTGGCACTCGTCGCCATCGTGCCGAAAACCCTGCGCGCCATGACGCTCGGCCGTGCAACCGACTTTCCCCACCACCACGAACCGGTATCGGAACCATGATGCGCCCACCCGGTCCGATCGATCCCGCGCTACGCGCCGCTGTCGAGCGGCGCACCCTGTTGCGCGGCGGCCTCAGCCTCGGCGCCCTCACCATGCTGAGCGGCTGCGACCTCAGCGACTCCGATGCCGTGCAATCGACCCTGCACGCCATCTCGCGCTGGAACGATCGCGTGCAGGCCTTCCTGTTTAGCGACACGCGCCTTGCCCGCGAATACCCGGAAAGTGCCGTTGCGAAAACCTTCCGCTACAACGCCTACTACCCCGCCAAGGACGCGGTGAAAATCGACGCCAGCAGCTATCGCCTTGGCCTCGCTGGCCTGATCACCGACAAACGTCCCTGGAACGTCCAGCAGCTTTTGGCACTTCCCCGCACAGTGCAGCGCACACGCCACGTCTGCGTCGAAGGCTGGAGCTACATCGGGCAATGGAGCGGCGTTCCCCTCGGTGACTTCCTGCGCCACGTCGGCGCCGACACGCGCGCGAAATTCGTGGGCTTCCAGTGCGCGGACGGCTACTACGAAGGCATGGACATGGCGACCGCGTTGCATCCGCAAACCATCATGGCCGTTACCGCCGGCGCGGACATACTCTCCCCAGAGTTCGGCTATCCGCTCAAAATCCGTGTGCCTACCAAGCTTGGATTCAAGAATCCTAAGTGGGTCACGGCGATGTATGTGACCAATACGCAGCCTTCGGGGTTCTGGACGGATCGGGGGTATAATTGGTTTTCTGGAATTTAAGAGAGCAAGTCGTTCTTTAGGCCCGGCCGGCGGCGCGATCTCGGTCCCACAGTGCAAAAGTTTTTTGCTTCTTTTTTTCAAAAAAGAAGACCCTTCCTTCCTCCTCTCAACCCGCTATACCGCCTTGGATGCCCGAGACCCCGACACGACTGGAAGGCGACTTCGACGACATAGTCGTAGGCGCCGGCTCCGCAGGCTGCGTGGTCGCCAACCGCCTCTCCGCCGATCCATCGCGCCGCGTCCTGCTGCTGGAAGCCGGCGGCCGGGACAATTGGATCTGGTTCCACATTCCCGTCGGCTATCTGTTCGCCATAGGCAATCCTCGCTCTGACTGGATGTTTGAAACCGAGCCGGAGCCGCGCCTGAACGGCCGTTCGCTGAAATATCCGCGCGGCAAGGTCATCGGCGGATCATCCGCCATCAACGCCATGATCTCCATGCGCGGCCAAGCTCAGGACTACGATGGCTGGCGCGACATGGGCCTGCGCGGCTGGGGCTGGAAGGATGTGGCGCCCGTGTTCCGGCGCCTGGACCATCATTTTCTCGGCGACGGCGAGCATCATGCCATCGGCGGCGAATGGCGGGTCGAGGCGCCGCGGCTCACCTGGAAAGTGCTCGACGCCGTTTCCCGCGCCGCTAACGAGATGGGCATTCCCGCCACGCCCGACTTCAACACAGGCGACAACGCCGGGGTTGGCTATTTTCACGTCAACCAAAGACGCGGCCTCCGCTGGTCCGCGGCGCGCGGCTTTCTGAAACCCGTGCTGCATCGTGCGAACTTGCGCCTCGAGACAAACCTTCTGGTCGACCGCATTATTTTTGAAGGACGCCGAGCCGTCGGCATCCGCTTCGTGCGCAACGGGGAGTTCTTCGAGGCCCGTGCGAAAGGTGACGTGATCCTCTGCGCCGGATCCATCGGTTCGAGCCAGATCCTGCAACGCTCAGGCGTCGGCCCGAGCGAGCACCTCGGCACCCATGGCATTCCGCTGGTGCTGGATAAGCCTGGCGTTGGCGCCAATCTGCAGGACCATCTTCAGCAACGCGCCATCTACAAGGTGCGCGGTATCAAGACGCTCAACGAGACCTACCACTCGCTTCTCGGCCGCGCCCTGATGGGCGCCGAATACGCCCTGTTCCGCCGCGGCCCTCTGACCATGGCGCCATCCCAGCTCGGCATCTTCACCAGATCCTCGCCCGAACACGCGCGCCCGAACATTCAGTTTCACATTCAGCCACTTTCACTCGACAGATTTGGCGACCCGCTGCACAGCTTCCCGGCCATAACCGTAAGCGCCTGCAATCTCCGGCCGACCTCGCGCGGCGCCATCCGCCTGCGCTCGGCCGATCCCGCAGACAAACCCGTCATTACGCCGAACTACCTCTCCACGCATGAAGACCGTGAAGTTGCGGCCGACGCGATCAGGGTTACCCGCCGCCTTATGCAGCAATCCGCCTTGCGCCCGTTCCAGCCTGACGAATATCTACCCGGCCCATCTGTCGGCGATGACGCGGAAGCGCTGGCGAAGGCCGCCGGCGACATTGGCACCACGATTTTCCATCCGGTCGGCACAGCGCGTATGGGCCTGCCGTCCGATCCGCTCGCAGTTGTTGACGAGCGGCTGCGCGTCATCGGCATCGATCATCTGCGGGTTATCGATGCATCCGTTATGCCGACGATCACGTCGGGTAATACTAATACACCGACGATTATGATTGCTGATAAGGGGGCGCAATTCGCCCTTGAGGACAGAAGGAAGTAGTTCTTTTTTGAAAAAAGAACCAAAAAATTTTGGACCTTTAGGCCCGGCACTTCCACGCTCTCGGTCCCACGTCGCAAAAGTTTTTTGCTTCTTTTTTTCAAAAAAGAAGACCTTGCTTCCTTCAACCAACCAGGGAATCAACCATGGAAATCACAGGCAAGACCGTCTGGATCACCGGCGCCTCCTCCGGCATCGGCGCCGCCCTGGCCGGAGCGTTCGGTGAAGCCGGGGCACACATCATTCTCTCCGGAAGACAGGCATCGGCTCTCACCGAAGTCGCCAGGTCGTTGCAGCCGGAAAGCCATATTCTGCCGTTCGACACGACGGACTTTGCGGCGTTGCCTGGCCTGGTCGATGTGGCGATAGCGTGGCGAGGCGGTATCGATTTGCTGGTCAACAATGCGGGCATCAGCCAGCGCAGCCTGGCGATCGATACTGGCATGGAGGTTTACCGGCGGATCATGGAGGTAGATTTCTTCGCGCCCGTCGCCCTGACGCAGCTTGTGTTGCCGCACATGGTGGCGCGCGGCTCCGGGCACATCGCGGTCATCAGCTCGGTGGCAGGGAAGGTGGGCGTTCCGCTGCGCACCGGCTACTCGGCCGCCAAGCACGCGCTGATCGGCTATTGCGATGCTCTGCGGGCGGAGATCGAGCAGGCCTATGGCATCGGTGTGACGACGGTCCTGCCCGGCTCGGTCCGCACGCGCGTGGCGGCGAATGCGCTGCAAGGCGACGGCACGGTGCGCGGAGTCTCCGACGACAATATCGACAACGGCATGGATCCGGCCGACGTCGCGCGACGCACGGTCGAGGGCATACGCGCTGGTGAGCGTGAGATCCTGATCGCCGAGGGCTCCGAGTTGATGGCCGCCAAGGCGCGCGCGTTCGATCCGGAAGCCCTCTTTGCCACCATGGCACGCGCGGGCGCGCGGCTGGCCGAGGCTCGCGCGGAAGCGGGAGCAGGCTTCAGGCCCGATCCCGGGCGTGTCGATCGTCCTGCCTAGGCGCGCACTATGCGTGAGCGCATCGCCTGCTAAACTCGTTCGCAATCCAAGGAGACCGGTCCCATGGCACTTGTCCGCCAGGTCATCACCGCCCTGAACCAGGACGGGACCGACATGCTCGGCACCCGCAATGTCGCCATCAAAATTGTCGATGAAAGCATCGTTTCAGGCTCGCTCCTCACTGTTGAATCGAACCATTTCTGCATCTTGAAATCCCGGGGTGCGGTGCTGGAGGTTTACGACACCGGACAGTATGCCCTGGTCACGCCTGACAAGCCGCTCATTGGCTCGGTGGTGCAGGGCTTCTTCGGCGGCGCGTCGCCGTGGGTCTATGAAGTCATCTATATCAACCGCAGCAAGCTTCTTGTGCGCAGCACGGGAATTGCCACCAGCGCCGAAATGGCCGAAGTCTCCTATGTCGCCGACTACTATATTCACATCGACAGCAAGGCGGCGGCACTCGAGCTCATCACGCATCTGCCTTTTACCGGCCGGGTCATCGACACGAAAGAGATCGCCGACTATGCCGGTCCTGCCATCGAGCAGGCGATCAACCAGGTGATCCAGGTCACCCGCCTCGAACATATCAACGAGCACATCAATGAACTTCGCGAGGGCGTAAAAGCGCACCTCACCGATTTCCTGAAAGTGTTTGGCATTCTCCTAAATGACCTCAAAATTCTTATCCTGCCGAAGGATGAACGCATGCGGGAACTGATTTCGTTGCAGGCCATTGGTCTCTCGCCCATCGAGGCTGTGCGCTACTATCTCGCCTTGCGCATGGCGGAGAAAGGCCTGGTTTCCGCGCCGAATGCTGCGGTGGGCATGCCCTTCCAGGTAGGCGGCACGCAGGTCGGCACCTACGCCAGCCCCGATGTCGGGCTGGACAAGCCCTGATTATGACTGCTGCGCAGGACCAGATCGCCCATGTCGCGATCACCTTGTTCAACGGCTGGGGCTACAATTTCTACCGAAAGGAAAACCAGCTCCGTGCCGATGATTTGATGGTGCGCGCCAAAGTGTCGGGGCTGCTCGCCGATGCAAGGAGCTATGTGGAAAGTGCCGAGCAGCAGTTCCGCCGCGAGTTCCTGCCGCCGCCGTCGCGCGAAAAACCGAGGCATGACCCGGACGCCATCAAGGGCGCGCAAACATTGGAGTCGATCGCTCATGCGCTAGGCGCACTAGAAGGCCACATTCGCGCGTTGCCGGTGCCGGAAAACGACCGCATGACGCAGCGCTTCCGCCGTGAGTCGGAGAGCCTGGCGCGGCTTCTGGAAGCGGATCAGGAGATGGTCGGCCACGTGGAGTTTATGCGGTCGCTTCTGACGTCTGCTTCTCCTGCCTGGATACTTGAGAATGCGCTCTCCCTGCGGCAGCAGATCGCGGCTGTTGAGCGGGCTGTGCAGAGTAGGGGTGATTTGCTGGCTTTTTAGGAAAGCCTTCTATTCCTTTGGGCTGAGCACCTCCGCTAGCCCGAACTTAAATTGCAAAAGTTTTCTGCTTCTTCTTTTCAAAAAAGAAGTGCTTCCTTCCCACCTTCCCTAAAAACGCCCCGACGCTGACCAAAGGCGGCCCGCCAAAGGCGAACCAGAGCGCCCAATCGGGAATGTCGAACAGGAACTCGTCCGAAGACCAAAGCAGCGCGTAGGGGAGAAACACTTCGGCCGCCAAGCCGAGGGCCAGGATCGGTGCGGTGATGCTGAACAGATCGAACTTCATCGTGGTCGCGAGCGGGACCGACCTGTCACGCCACCCGAGAGTTGGGTGGGTGTCGCTTACCCCGCATAGCCCCTCATTCCTGAAGCAATGACACAGCGGGCCGTCGGTGCCGGCGACGGCGAGCGGCGTTCGGGTCCGCCTGGCCCCGGAGGGTCAATGACGTCCGTCATCGTCACGCTACAGTTTGGGTATGTGCCCTTCAGCTCTCAAGGGGCCAGGGCAAGATTTTTGTTGCGGCTCAAGAGGCGGTAGCGATGACCTGTCTGGTTTCGGCGGCGCAGGCCGTGGAGGTGCCGGTGGAGCTGAGCGTTCTCTCGATGGAGCGGTTCACATCGGAGGCTGTGGTGCTCGCCATGTCTGCGCCCACTTGCGAGCCGGCCATCTTCTCCTCGACGAAGATACGCCCTGCCACCATGACCATGAGCGCGGGATTGCTGGAGGCCCGGCGCGCGGCGGCGATGGTGCTCGACACGGCGCCGAGGCGATCCTCGCGCCTGAAGGCGGGGCTCAGCGAGAGGTCCAGCACGTCGAACCATTGTGCGGCGACCATCTCCTGCAGCGCCTTGTCGTCTGAAGGTGATTCGGAACGGGGCGACCATCCGGCGTTCCAGAGCACATCCGAGTCGAAGGCCGCGGCAAGGCGATGCGCTTCGCCGGGCTGAGGGACGACCAGAACGGCGGGGCCGGGAAGGGTGCGCGGCAATGGCGGCAGGCAGCCCAGGTTGAGCAGCCGAACCGCCGCCTGCAGCCGATGCAGGCCGAGGCTGACTTCGAATTCGCTGCACTCGTCCTCGCTCCACAAATCGCCTAGGCTTCGCGCTGCCGGCTCGAAAAGCGTGGCGTAGAGATGCTTGAAGGGGGTCGGCACCGCGCGGAGTTCCTGGATGAGCTCGGCCGCGGCCTGTTCGTCCGATGAAACCAGGAGGTTGGCGAGCTCCGCGGCACGCGGGTTCACGGCCAGGCTGCGCGACTGCTGTTCGTTTGCGTTGCCGGCGAGAGTTGGGATCACCGAGGAGATGATGACGTCCTTCAGGACGGCGGCAGTCTTTCCGTGCAGCGGCTTCCAGCGCATGCGCTCCGGCGGCGCTTCTTCGGCCGCGGTGTCGTGGCCATGCGACGGCGCCAGCTTGACCAGCAGAACCGCGGCCGCGTCCGGCTGCCGGCGCAGTGTCTCCACAACTTCGCGCGGCGGTTCGATGACGTCCTGCCAGACGACCGATGTCGGCGCAGGCGCCGCGAGCTTCATGCTCCAATCGCCGAAAGTCCGCTCGGCCGCCGAATCCTTGCTGAGGATTTCGATGTCGCGGTGCCGCTTGTCGTTCCGGATCGAACCCATGACGCGTTCCACGCCATCGGCCGGCCCTTCGAGCCATTGGAAGAAGCGGCTGTTGTCGTAGAGCATGATGCCGGTGATGGCTTCGCGGCTGTTCCTCGCCTGCGACACTTCAGTGAGCTGCTGCAGATCGAGCGGCGATACAGATCCGACCGCCTGGCTTCGATAGACGACCCTCGAGAGGGCGCCGGCATTCCTGGAACCGTCAGACCTTGCCGCTACCGTCGAATGGAACTGGGCGGACATCGGTAATCCCCATGGTTCGTCGTCAAGCGGGGTGCCGAACACGTACAACAACAGCGGCAGGGCCGGCCCGCTGCATTGCAAACACGAATTCGCCTAAAGCATCCCGCCCGGTTGTTTTTGAGTCCGCAAAGCGATGGAAGCGCGGATTAGCAGTGAGGCATAAAGTTTCATTCATCTTAGGTGACGTCAAGCACCGTTTACCAAAACACAAGCCGCTGCGACGAAACTTCGACTACTGGCTATGTGCACCCGTATTGCAGCGCACAAAATTCGATTCGTATAAATGCATGTTGCGATGCGGGAACGGTTTGGAATGGCTTGTCGGCTGCCTGTCTGCAGCGGCTGATCGGCGGTGCTTCGCTAGTTGGTTGCGCCGCGTACGATCGGGTCTGAGCGTCCGCGCTCCACGACCTGGTCGCGGCCGGATGCTTTGGCTTCGTAAAGGGCATCGTCCGCCCTGCCGATGAGCGATTCCCAGTCATCACCGCGCACTGCCCAGGCCAGCCCGATGGAGCAGGTCACGCGGATGGTCTTGCCTGCAGCGTTGAATGGTGTTCCGCGGATGGTGTGATGAAGGTTGAGAACACGTTCGGCGCCGCGGCCGTTCGAGTCGTCGAGCACGAGCAGGATTTCCTCGCCGCCGAAGCGGCCGGCGCACTCGCCTTCGCCAATGGCCTTGCTGACGAGGCGGCCCATGGCGCGCAGCACGTCGTCGCCTCCGAGATGGCCGTAGTTGTCGTTCACGCGCTTGAAATGGTCGATGTCGATGAGGGCCACGATCATCTCGTCGATGACTGGTCCGCGCGACAATTTTGCGGCCAGCAGACGCTCGATTTCGGAGCGGTTGAACAGGCCTGTCAGGCTGTCGTGGGCTGCCTGGTAGCGGAGCTGTTCCGTCGCCTCGGCGATTCTGCGTTTCAGGTCCGCCTGACGCTTCAGGATGGTGCGCGATTGCAGCCGCATGGCGCCGATGGCCAAAAGGCCGGCGGTTGCCGCCCAAAGCGTCTCCGACCACCATTGTCGCCACCAAGGGTAGGCGACATCCACGACGAGGCTGGCCGGTGGTGACGAGCGGTGGGTCAGTTCGTCGTAGCCGATGACGGTTAGCAGATGCCGGCCCGGCGGGACGAACGGGTAGCGCACAAGGCCGGACGTGGATTCGCTCCAGTTGGCATCCACGTCGGAGAGCCGATAGCGGAATACAAACGACCGTTCTGCACCAAAGCTGGGTGCGCCGAACTGCACGGTCAGCGCCTCTTCGGTATAGGGCATCATGTCGCCGACGACCGGCCGCTCGCCAAGAGTAGCGCCGCTCACCACAGCCTTGATCGGGTGGTTGGCGAAGAGCCAGGCTGGGTCAAGAAGGTGCGACACGCCCTGGGTGGTCGCCACCCAGATCGAGCCATCCGGGTCCTCCCGGATCCCACCTTGATCGACGTCGTCCGACACCAGCCCGCCATCGGAGTCTGCTGACACCCAGCGCTCCCCGTTGAACACCGAAATGCCGAGCGACGTTCCTGCCCATACCCAGCCGCGGTGATCGACCATGACGGCCACGATGCTGTTGGTCCGCGTGGCCGCAGTGGCCATCAGCTCGGTAGAGGCAACACCGCCGTCTGGCGACATGTTGAAACGGTAGAGGCCACCAGCGCCGCCGATCCAGATGTCGGAATGCCGACCGATTGCCAAGGCGAGCGGCTGAAAACTCTGGCTGGGCCAGGCGCCGGGCACCCGATCGTCGGTCCCGTCAGGCCTGCGATGCCGCAACCGTCCGCCTGACAGATAATAGACGCCGCCTAGTTCATCGCAGGCGAGGTCAACAACGGGGGTCGTGAGCGTCCCCTGCAAAACGGCTCGCTTTGAGGCGCCCTGTTGATCGTCAACCTTGTAGAGGCCGGCTTGTGTGGCAAGCCAGACCATCTCGCCTGGGCCAGTCACGATCGCATTGACCGGCGGTGCTGGGATCTTGGTCTCCGTTCCTGTCGCCGGATCGGTGACGCGAACGCCTTCCTGTCCGTAACCGCGCCACAGATCGCCATGTGGGCCGGCAGCAATCGCGAACGAGGCACCAGGGAGAACTCGCGCTACGCGCAGCGCCGCGCCTTGTCTGACTACTTCGTCCGCACCGGTGTCAGTAGTAACCCAGAGCGAACCTCCGGGAAGGCGTGCGGTGACCCACGGGATGCCATCCGAAAGTCCTTCCGCTTTCTGGACCGACTCCCAGTGGCCGTAGCCCACCCACTGGACCAGTCCGCGGCCAAAGACGTGAAACCAGAATTGACCGTTCGCGTCGGTCATGGCGCTGGTTATGATGCCGGGCGGCGCGCCGTCGTCGACGGTGAGAGAATGCCAACCGTTTTCTCCAAGCACCGCAAGCCCGTGCTCAGCCTGAGTGATCAGGCGGCCATCGGGGCTCGTGAAAAGGCCTAGGTAAGGGCCGTAGTCATCATAACGCCCGCCTTGGTCTGGTAAGGCAATCACTGTCCATCGCCCGGAATGCGCATCCAGGGAGGCAACACCGGCCTGCGACCGGGCCAGTATTGTGCCATTCTGACCAGCGGTCATGTAATGCCAGGGTCCCCCGCGTAGCCCATCGGCAGGGCCGTAGCATCGTACTGACCCGGGATCAGCCAAACACAGACGGCCGTCGTCAAACGTCTCCCAAAGCTGATCCTTTATGGAAAACACGCTCCTGGCGTTTTTGAGTGTTGCCTCTTCCTCGAGATCGTAACCCATCGCTTCCATGCGCGGCGTTCCGTTATCCGGAACCACGATCTTCTCCGTCGAAGCACCAGCAAGAAGGACCAATCCGTCATGCCAGGATGCGAGGCGATGCACCCGTTGATCGAAAAAGGTGACGCCAGGGTGTTCCGCCGCATGAAACGTCAACGAGCTTGGCGGGCGAGCCGGATCTGAAGGCGTGTCGGAGATCAACACTTCGTCGGCAAAGCCAACGGCGACGCGTCCACTGGAGGTCAACGCGATGTTGTAGACGAACCCGCCCTGCCGAAGTCCTTGCGTCGTACCCAAGTTCACAAAGCGCCTGCCATCGTAGGCGAACACGCCGTGCTCTGTGCAGACGAGCATATAGCCAGCGCGGTCTTGGACCATGCAAGCGCCGCCTACACTGGCAAGGCCTTGAGCGGCGTCATAGATGCGAAGGGCGGAGCGGTCAGCGTAGGCGCCAGGTGCAAATAGAACCGTGTATGCAACCGTTAGTAAAGTAACAAATACAACCTGCAGTATTGTTGCTAAGCCGCGCAATGGCAGTACAATAATAAACTGTCTGTTATGTTTTCTAGAATTCCAGGCGGCGAGATCGAAAGCCATTCACCGGTCCGTGCGACGGTTGACGCCCCGCCGCACCATTACGAGGCATTGAGGACGTCACAAGGTAACTGAATTACCAAGATAGACAACCTCAGAGTGTGACTGGCGACTGGAATTATACCGGGGGAGGGCTGGCAAACGTGACAACAACTTACGGCAAGCTTCTAGTCTTCGCCCCTCCGCTCGCGTGGCATCCGGATCATTGGCAATCCGGGCCACGCGACCGGTGAAGGTTCAGCGCTTTACCTTAGTAGGGCCAGGTGTGAACGACGGCGGAGCGTGCAGCCGGGGCCGGCGTATTCGTCACAACCAAGAAATGGCCTTCGCGGGCAGCCGTTGTCTGAGCGCTGGCAACATCGGTTGCAGCGGCGGTGTTCTCGGCACCCTGCACGACGGCTACGGCGCGATGGTCGGGGACCGAAACGGACGCAGTGGCAATGACGGCTGCGAGCGCAGCGCCGGAACCCTGGAACACAAAACGGCGCAAACGATTAGCCATGAGAATTCTCCGAATGATTTACCGGGCACATGCTCCGGACACATTCAGAGTATAGGCACCAGGTGCCTTGGACTTCAACCGAAAAGATGAGGTTTTTGAAAATAAATCATAACAGATATATGACTAGCTTCTAAGTGCAGCTTAGTATTTGAGTGTTTTGAGACGCACGTGGTGCGTTTCTATAAACACGTCTAACGCTGCGATACTATCGTACTCAGCTTTTTGTATTTTGAGCGGCTCAAAAGCGCGAGGCTGTACTTGCTATACCGGTCGGAGATGGGATCGGATGCTTGTGCGGTCATTTTTAAGTCCGCAAATTGCCCCAACCTGACGGCTGGGCTGTTTTGCATGCTCTCGTTCGGGCGAAATACGCGCTCTCAGTCAGCAGCACGGGCCGCAACGACCAGGCTCGCACGGCCGCTGATTGCCTCATTTTTCCCATTCGGCTGAAAACCGGTCTGCGTGAGAAGCGCCTTCATCAAAGCAACCGTCCGGCGTGGTAGCGAGCACTAAGGCAGCCACAAGGTGGTCCTGGTATGTTCTCTTGGACGGGCGCTAAGGCGGAGCGCGCACCCTAGGGTCGAAGAGGGTTTTCGATCCCAGGACCAAAGAACCGGGCGGCTGCGGCGTCAGGAGTGGCAGCGTTCCTTCGCCTGGGTCTCCGTCGTGCGCTGCCCGGCCGGGCTGATGTTCCAACCGTCCGTCACGACCATGCGTTCGGCCTGCGCGTTGGCGCTGGTGTCCTGCATCTCCCTGATCCGACCTGAGGCGTCCTTGACGATGACGATCGTATTGACTGTGTCCGGGACGCTCCCGGTCGGATGGGGGCGGCCGGACGCCTCGTTCCATTTGACGTTACTGACCGAGGTGACGAGCCGCAGCTTGGTGTCGCTCAGGATTTCGGCCGAGCGGATGCGGTGCGGCTTTGGGATGATTTCGAGCCGCGCGGTGTCGGCACCAAGATCGGTCGCGAAGGTGGCGGCCGTGAAGGTGACGAAAACGTTGTCGTGGCTTGCAGCCTTGCTGCAGTCCGTGGCCCAGGTGCCGAGCAGGCCGAAGCTCTCCATGGCCTTCACCTTTGCGGATTTGCCGCAGGAGGTGAGCGACAGGGCTGCCAGGCTCAGGATCAGCCATTGTGTCTTCATCTTAGCCTCGTGTTTGGGGGGAAGCAGGAAGATGTTCTTTTTTGAAAAAAGAACCAAAAAGCTTTTGCGACCTTGGGCCGCGTTTAAGGAGACTGCATGTCCGAGTCCGCCCACCTGGTGGCACCTTCCGCCGCTCGCAACCGCGACCCGATCTTGTCCGTGCTGCGCAGGACACTCCCGGCGGCCGGCACCGTTCTCGAAATCGCCAGCGGCACGGGTGAGCATGTGTGTGCCTTCGCCGCGGCGTTTCCAGCGCTTCTCTGGCAACCGACCGATTTGGCGCCCGAATGCCGCGCCAGTATCGACGCCTGGGCAGCAGGACTCGGCAATGTCCTGCCGTCACTTGCCTTGGATGCCGCGGCGCCCTTTTGGCCCATCGACCACGCGGACGCAGTGCTCTGCATCAACATGATCCATATCGCGCCGTGGCAGGCGACACTCGGCCTGTTCAAGGGAGCGTCGCACGTCCTCGGTGCGGGCGCGGTGCTTGCCCTCTATGGCGCCTATCGCCGCTCTCCTCTGCCGCTCGAGGAGGGGAATGTCGCCTTCGATGCCGATCTGCGGGAACGCGACCCCGCTTGGGGATTACGCGAGCTTGACGCCGTCGCCGCGGTGGCCGCGGCAAACGGCTTCGGTCCGCCGGAGGTGACCGAGATGCCGGCGGATAACCTCATGGTCGTGTTTAAAAAAGCGCCGGACTGAAGATCACTCTTCCACGCTGAAACAGAAAACCGTTTGCTGCGCTGCAAAATCTACGATCAAGTTTCTCGCAGCCAGCGGAATAATGAAAACCGGCGCGCCCGGACGGGCTTTCCCCGACAAGCCCACAAGGAGATCCGCCATGCATCCTGTCTTCATCCTCGCGTTCGTGACTTTCCTTCTGCTTGCAGCGTTCCTGGTCTGGAACGTGATTTCGACGAAGCGCCACAAGTTCGGGCGTGACGTGGCGGGACCCGGCGGCTCCTCGGATCCGTTGTCGGGGAAGAATGATAGTGTACGCCCTGCGGATGAATTGCGGGCTTCTTTGGATGCGGGGAAGCGGTAGGGAGGACGTTCTTTTTTGAAAAAAAGAACCAAAAAACTTTTGCGATGTGGGACCGAGACCGTGGAAACGCTCGGCCCAAGGTCCAAAAGTTTTTTGCTTCTTTTTTTCAAAAAAGAAGGCTTCCTTCCTTAAACCCGCCCCCGCCAATCCGCCAAGATATCCAGGAGCGTAGTCTTCCAAGGGATCAAAGGCGCCCAGCCCAGAAGCAAAGCAGCGAGCGAAGCATCGCCGCGCGCAAGCGGAACGTCTGTCTGCCGCAGCCGCTCGCTTGCCACCTCGATGGTGGCTTCCACCCCTGCGAGGGACATGAGATCCGTAAGTATGTCGCCGATGCGCCGGGTGTCGCCCGAGGCTATGTTGAGGATCGTGCCAGGCTCGATCGTGTCGGCTTTTGCAAGGCATAGCGCGTAGGCGCGGCAGACATCCCGGACGTCGAGGAAATCGCGCTGGGCGTCGAGGCGCCCTACCTTGATGACGGGCGGCTGCAATCCTTGCGCGATGAGCGCCACCTGCTTCGCGAAGGCGGCTACGACGAAATCCTCGGATTGGCCGGGCCCTGCGTGGTTGAAGGCGCGGACGCGTATGGCGCGCAGCCCTTCGTTCGCCATGGCCCCCAGCGCCAGGTCGGCGGCTGCCTTGGTTGCCGCATAGGTGTTCATTGGCGCGAGCGTGTCGTCGGCTGTCATCGGCCGGCCGCTTTTGAAACTGGCGCCGTAGGCATCGCCTGTAGAGGCGAAAACGAACAGGCACTCGGGCGTCTCGTCCATGATGGCTCGGGCGAGGGCGACGGTTCCCAGCAGATTGACCTGCCACGCGTCCGCTGGCCCGGATTGCGCGGCTGGGATGGAGGAGATTGCGGCCAGGTGGATGCAGGCGTCGGGGCTTGCTTCGCAAACGCCAGTGCGCACGGCATCGGCGTCGCGAACGTCGAAGTCAGCAGGAATGAGGGTCGCGCCTGGGAAGGCGGAGGTCAGCGCGGCAGAGAGGTGGCCGCCAACGAAACCTGCGGCGCCCGTGATCAGGATCCGGCGCGGCATCCTGCAGACCCGTCAGGCCGCCATGCGTGCGCGGTGGCGCGCGATGTCGGCATCCACCATTTCGGCAACGAGCGCTTCCAGCGTCGTGGCAGGCGTCCAGCCGAGCACCTGGCGAGCCTTCGCTGGGTTGCCGAGCAGCAGATCCACTTCGGCCGGCCGAACCAACGCATTGCTGGTGCGGACATGATCCTCGGCGTTCAAGCCGACATGGGAGAAGGCCAGCTTGCAGAAATCCCGCACAGTGGCGGTGCGGCCGGTGGCGATGACGTAGTCGTCCGGCGTGTCCTGCTGGAGCATGGTCCACATCGCCGTCACGTAATCACGCGCGTGTCCCCAGTCGCGGCTGGCATCCAAGTTGCCGAGTTGCAGTTCGCTGGCGAGACCCAGGCTGATACGCGCGACGGCATCGGTGATCTTGCGTGTCACAAACTCGATGCCGCGCAACGGGCTTTCGTGATTGAACAGGATGCCGTTGGACGCGTGCATGCCGAAGCTCTCGCGGTAGTTTATCGCCATGGTATGGGCGTAGAGCTTGGCGCAGGCATAAGGACTGCGCGGATAGAACGGCGTGGTTTCGGACTGCATCGGCTCGCGTATGCGGCCGAACATCTCCGACGACGAGGCCTGGTAGAAGCGCGCCTTTGGTCTGGCGAGCCGAAGGGCTTCCATGACGTTGACAGCGCCGATGCCGGTGATGGTGCCGGTCAGGATCGGCTGCTGCCAGGAGGCGGCAACGAAGCTTTGAGCCGCAAGGTTATAGACCTCGTCGGGTTCGACGGTTTGAACGACCCGTATGAGGCTCGAGAGGTCGAGCAGGTTGGCGTCGATGAGCTCGATGCGGTCGAGGACCCCAAGCCAGCGAAGCCTCTCGCTGATGACGTCGGACGAGGCGGAGCGCCGCAGCAGGCCGACGACGCGATAGTTGCGGTCCAGCAGGAATTTGGAGAGGTAGGCGCCATCCTGGCCGGTCACACCTGTAATCAACGCCGTTGGCAATCGCGCGCTCCTGTCGCCCGTAACTTGGGCGGCTTGTCTTAGGGGTCGGCGGTGGTTAGGGGCTATGCAGCACGATATCAACCCTGAGCCGCTGCCGGCATGCGGTAGCAATCGGTGTCCGCCACATGGTCGCGTATGGCAACATTTGGGGTTCCGGCGAGTTTCGCACCGAGCAGTCAGTCATCTTTTAAAACCAGCGCAAGCGGCAGGCGTAGTAAGATAGAGCGGGAACGCTCAACGATCCGCTCTCTGGTTCGAACAAAGTTCCGAGTCACACCTATTTTACTGTATGCGCCCTGCGCTGAATCGGTGGACACGTGCTGCAATAGTGTTGGCTTGAGAGTAGATATTAATGAGCAGCGTGCCTAGTTTATCGATCGGCTAAGTAATGCATCATGGCGAGGACGGAGCTGTATGGACATGCCCGTAAACTCACCCTATGGGCGTACGAGGAGCGCGACCGCGGGGAAGGCGCCCCTGCCAGTTGGCCGCAACAAGATTGTTCCAGGGCTGGATGGCAGCGTGCGACAAGGAAGAAGCGGGACGATGACGGGTAGGCTTTGGGTGGATGTCGAAGATTTGTTCGACTATGCACGCGGCCATTCTCGCGTTACCGGCATTCAGCGGCTCGCCTTCGAAATCTGCCACGCCCTCTACGTGAACGACGCGTGCTCCGGTCGTGTGCTGTTTGTGCGGCACTCTCCCATGCGCAACAGTTTGCGTGTGGTAAGCTGGGCCGAGGTTGCAGCCCTTTTCACCGGCTTGACGATCGACAAACACGCCGTTGGGTCGGCGCAGATTGCCAGCCAGCGCGGCCCGGTCCGGCAGGCCGTCAGTAATTTGTCGCACCGGCTGCCGAAACCGGTTCGCCCCGCCCTGATCGATATATTCCTGACCAATCAGGAGGCGCTGCGGTCGTGGCTCAGGTTCGCCGCGTTGACGGCGCGCTCGGCAAAGACCGCGGTCTTTCCGCCGCACCAGGCAGGCGGTCCGGAGGGCACCAAGCGGCGCCCTGCGCCGGGCGCGCCCGGGAACGGCGATACCGAGGTGGAGAGCGCCAATCCCTATTTCGCAGCGGAGGTGGCGCCTGGCGATACCATTCTCTCGCTCGGGGCGACCTGGACGCACCATGGTTACGAAGCCTTGATCGGCAACTTGCGCGAGAGGCATGGGGTGCGTTTCGCCATGCTCGTCTATGACCTCATTCCGCTTCGGCGCCCGGAGTGGTTCGAGCACAAGCTGGTCAGCCGGTTCCGCGACTGGTTCGATACGATGATGCCGCTGAGCGACCATATCTTCGCCATCTCCAAGGCCACCGCCTATGACGTCGAGGCTTTTGCGGAGGAGCGTGGCATCGCCCTGCGCGAGAAGGTTGTACCAATCCCGGTGGGTACCGGGGTTACCGCCATTACGGCCGGCCTGGCACCGGGCGATATGGCCGCTCCGACAGCCCCGCCTGCCGCTCGGCGCGTGCTGCCGGCTGCCGGCACCTATGTATTGCTCGTCTCCACCATTGAGGCGCGAAAGAACCACCTGCTGATGTTCCGGGTGTGGCGGCGCATGCTCGATGAGTTGCCATACGACGAGGTGCCGACGCTGGTGTTTGCCGGCCGGATCGGCTGGCTGGTGGAGGATCTGATGCACCAGATCAGCAACACCGACCATCTTGGCGGCAAACTGGTCATCGTCGAAGGGCCGAGCGATGCCGACCTTGCCAGCCTCTACAAAGGCTGCCTGTTTACGCTTTTCCCGTCCTTCTACGAGGGTTGGGGTTTGCCGGTTACCGAGAGCCTGGCTCTTGGGAAGCCCTGCCTGATTTCTAACCGTAGCTCGCTTCCAGAGGCCGGTGGAAAGCTTGCTCGGTATTTCGATCCGGACAATTTGCACGATGCCTATGAGGCGGTCAGGAGCGTGCTCGCGGACCCTGCGGATCTGGCGCGCTGGGAGGACCGGGTGAGGCGCGAGTTCAAGCCGGTTCCTTGGTCGGCGACGGTGGAAGGCCTGCTCGCCGGGTTGGCAGCGCAGAAGACGCTCGCCATGGCGCAAGGCTGAACCGCCGGACGGTCCGCTTCTTCGTCAGAGGCGCAGGGCTGCCTGATAAACTGTATCGTCGAGCCTGGTGAGCTTTGACAGCGCCCGTGTGTGCGCAGGCGTCAGCTCGGTCCGCTTGATGGTGCGGAATATGCCGGGTGCGGTGCCGGCATTGTCTGCGCCGGCGTTAAGGGCGGCTTGGCCCTGTGCGAGATCGATTTTTAGGTAGTCGCCAAGGCAAGCGACGCTGTCCTGCATGGTTTCGGTTATGCCGACGAAGGCGAAGTCCTTCAGCGCCAGGAGTGCGCCGTCGACAGCTTCTTGCGGCGAATCGGCCAACGGGTCGCGGCCGTCTCGGCCGACATAGAGGCCAGTGAGGCGGCGCACATAGAAATTGTCGATGTAGTTGCGGACCGACCAGTCGCTGGTTTCGAGGAAGGCGAGGAGATCGGTCTCATGTGCGAGGCGGACGGCCTCGTTGCGTGTGGTGGAGGCGAGGGCGTTGGGATCGACGCTGCGCCAGTAGTAATAGAGTGAGAGGATGCGCTTGGCGGGGTCGCGCAGCATCGTGATGACCGGGCGGTTCGGATCGAGCCGGCGCAGCGAAGGCAGGTCGTAATGGCCGAAGACCAGGGTGCGTCGGCGGATGGCGTCCAGATCGCGGTCGGCAAATGGGGTAACGATGTGCGGCGCGGCGGTGCGTTGCGGGTCGGGGTCGATCTGCTGCGGGTGGAAGTGGCTGGTGAGCGACTGGGCGAAGGAGACGCCGCCTGTCTTTTCCAGGTGCAGAAAGGCGATCGGCGGGCCGCACCAGAAACTGAGCGGATCGCCGCTAAGCGGCGGAATGCTCAGGATTGGATCGCGAGCGTTTTGGCGGTCGAACGCGTTGTCGTTTCCGAGACGGCCCGTGCGCATCATGTCGAGAAGCAGGAAGCGGCTGATCTGGAGTTTCGCCGCCGGCACGTTGAACATGCCGCGCTGGCAGGGGGGCAAGGGAATGTTCCTGTCCAGAAGCCCGGACTGGAAATCTTTGGCACTTTTTGGGTCGGGCCATTGTCCGAGGCAGAGCCTGTAGAGAAGGCGTCCTCCGAGTGGCGCCACGATGGCGAGGGCCGCTCCTCGTATGGCGCGCGTGAGAGAGGAGGTTGCCGCCCTGGGTCGCCGATCCTGAATCATCGCCGCCGCGATAGCACGTGCCCCGTGGCACTGCACGAAGCTGTTAGAAGTCTGCCGTGCAGGGATCCCGTGCCTCTAGCCACCCCATCAGCCAACGGTTGCCGCGATCACTGCCGGCCTCGTAGGGGTTTTCCGATGCCGGCAGCCCACATCGGGCGGCGAAGGCGCCTTCCTCCATGAACAGGAAGGCGACAGGTCCCACGGCTAAATCATCATTTCTCTTGCCGTGCACGATCTTAACGCAACTTTAGGTTGTATTAAGATTTTGTATCACACGCGAGTTTGGCTTGCGAGGTGTTTGGCGGCTCCACCGGCAGCTTTCGGGCAAGTCGGCAGATCATGTTGCTGCATTGCCGCTTGTGAGCGCGATGTTGCCATTAGACAGCGATGAACATCCAAGCGAGAGACAGGACCGGGAGGGATGCGGCGACACTGTAACCAGCGATGGACACGGCCTCTACCAGCGATGTGCGGTGCTGTTCCTGTTTCGCTTGAAGAGCCGCAAGGCGGGCTGCGAACGATTTACGTGGTGCCTGGCGAAAAATAGCGCTGCTCAGGCTGCCAAACTGGTTCAGGGTCAGGGTCGTCATGGCTAAAGCTCCTTCCAAATGCCGGCCGCCGAGGGCCTGCCTGGAAGATTGCAGCTAGTGTGCCAGACCACTAAGCCGCTGAAACGAAAGGCTTTATTCTGGAAAATAGGAAGGTTAAATGAGCGCGCTTGGTAAATAGCGCCAGTGTTAGGCTCAATTAGCCGTTTTGTGACTTGCTTGGTTAGTCAGGCGATTTCGTCGTCGCGATCGACTTCGTTGACGAGCTGCTTGGCCTGGTCGAGCACGGAAGCTTCGCCGTCCGGTCCGCGTGCGGTCGGCGTGAAATCGTGTGCGAAGCTTGTGCCGGGCAAAAAGACCTTCGCTTGCCAGCCGTCGGTGGTTCGGCTGACTTCGATACGCGCGCCCTTGTAGTGATGTCTCGTGTTCACAGTGCGGGTTTGCCACCGGACGAAGGGATCGTCACCTGCGGACGTTCACCCGGGACGCAAATTGGCCGGCTGGCGCTTCGATACGTCACGGCATTGGAATGGCAATCGACCCGCCCAATTTGCCGAGCGGTAATCGAAGGAGCAGGCCATGAAGATGACGGGCAACACCATCCTGATCACGGGTGGGGCGTCGGGGATCGGGCTTGGACTGGCGCAGGCTTTTCAGAAGCTGGGCAACGAGGTGATCGTCGCCGGGCGGCGGCAAGACATGCTGGATGAGGCGACGGCCGCCAACCCGGGCATGAGGTCGGTGCGTCTGGATATCGCCGATACGGCTGGCGTGTCGGCGTTTGCTGAGACACTGACACGAGATTTCCCGAAGCTGAATGTGCTGATCAACAACGCGGGCATCATGAAGCCCGAGGACCTCGCGGCTGCGCCGGAGTATGTCGGGACTGCGGAGGATATCATCACGACGAACCTTCTCGGGCCGATCCGGCTGACTGCGGCGCTGCTGCCGCATTTGCGGGCCCGGGAGTCTTCCGCGGTGATGATGGTGTCGTCAGGGTTGGCTTTCGTGCCGCTGGCGGCGACGCCCACCTACTCCGCGACGAAGGCGGCGATCCATTCCTATGCCATGTCGATGCGTTATCAGCTGAAAGGCACGGCGACACAGGTGATCGAACTCATTCCGCCTTATGTGCAGACCCACCTCATGGGCGAGCAGCAGGCAAACGATCCGCGTGCGATGCCGCTGGAGGCGTTCCTGTCTGAGGTGATGGGGATTTTGTCAGGTGATCCGGATGTCGAGGAGGTGGTTGTCGGGCAGTGCCAGCCGCTTCGGTTCGCGGCTGAGAACGGCAAGATCGGGGAGATCTTTGCTGGACTGAACGGCCAGCATTTCTAAGGCTTGACCGCGGCGTGACTCGCCGCGGTTCTTTCGTGCCGGTCCGGTGGGCGGCAGCGCTGTTCTTCTCGCCTGCCCGTCAGCGACCTGTCGCGGCCATGAGGGCCGCCGGATAGCGTTCGCCCTCGACTTCTATGCCGGCTGCGGCGCGCTCGATGTTTGCGAGATCGTCCGAGGTCAGCGCGATGTCGGCGGCGCCGAGGTTCTCCTCGAGCCGGTGGAGCTTTGTGGTGCCGGGGATCGGGACGATCCATGGCTTGGCCGCAAGGATCCAGGCGAGGGCGATTTGCGCGGGCGTTGCGCCCTTCCCGGTCGCGATGCGCTTCAGCAGATCGACGAGGGCCTGGTTCTTCTCCATCGCCTCAGGCGTGAACCGAGGAAGGTTCTTGCGGAAATCGCCGTCGCTGAGCGCTGTGTCCTTGCTCATAGCGCCAGTGAGAAATCCCCTGCCGAGCGGGCTGTAGGCGACGAGGCCGATGCCGAGTTCCTCGCAGGCTTCGAAGATGCCGTTGGTTTCCGGGCTGCGTGTCCACAGCGAATATTCGTTTTGCAGGGCGGTGACCGGCTGCACCGCGTGCGCTCGCCGGACGGTTTTCGCACCGGGCTCGGAGAGGCCGAAGTGGCGGACCTTGCCTGCGGCGATGAGGTCCTTCACCGCGCCTGCCACCTCCTCGATGGGCACGTTCGGGTCCACCCGGTGCTGGTAGAAGAGGTCGATCACGTCGATGCCAAGGCGCTTGAGCGATGCGTCGGCAACGCGTCGTATCTGCTCGGGGCGGCTGTCCATGCCGGACATTTTGCCGTCCATGATGTTGAAGCCGAATTTCGTGGCGATCACCACGCGGTCGCGCACGGGCTTCAGGGCCTCGCCGACGATTTCCTCGTTGGTGTAGGGGCCGTAGACCTCAGCCGTGTCGAAGAAGGTTTCGCCGCGGTCTACCGCCTGGCGGATGAGGGTGATGCTTTCAGTGTTGGAGAGGGCGTGGCCGTAGCTGAAGTTGAGCCCCATGCAACCGAAGCCGATGGCGGAGACCTCGAGGCCGCGGCCGAGGGTGCGTTTTTTCATCTTGGTTGCCTGTTACTGAATGATTGTGACGCCACAGGTGGTCGTCGGCCACTTGGCGCGCTGTGCCCGGCCCCCACCCCGGCCCTCCCCCACAAGGGGGGAGGGAGAAGAAAAACGCTTTGGTGGCCTGAAATGTTGGTGGTGATCTCCGCTAAGTCGCAAAAGTTTTTTGCTTCTTTTTTTCAAAAAAGAAGTGCTTGCTTCCTACTCCGCAGCGTGAGGCGTGAGGACGCCGCGGCGGATTTGATCCTCCTCGATGGACTCAAACAAAGCGCGGAAATTGCCTTCCCCGAAGCCGTCGTTGCCTTTGCGCTGGATGAATTCGAAGAAGACTGGGCCTATCAAGTTGCCCGAGAAGATTTGCAGGAGCGTGCCCAGTGCGGGGCGGCCTTCGACTTGTTCGCCGTCGATGAGGATGCCGAGTTTGCGCAGGCGGGCGATGTCTTCGCCGTGGCCAGGCAGGCGCGCGTCGATGCGTTCGTAATAAGTGTCGGGTGGGGCTGGCATGAAGTCGAGGCCGTTGTCGCGCAGGCCCTGGACGGTGGCGAACACGTCGGCGGTGCCGCAGGCGATGTGCTGGATGCCTTCGCCCTTGTAGCTGTGCAGGTATTCCTCGATCTGGCTGTTCTCGTCAGCGGATTCATTGAGCGGGATGCGTATGCGGTTGTCGGGGCTGGTGAGTGCGCGCGAGGTGAGACCGGTGTGCTTGCCTTCGATGTCGAAGAAGCGGATCTGCCGGAAGTTGAAGATGCGTTTGTAGAAATCGAACCAGACATCCATGCGGCCGCGGTGGACGTTGTGGGTGAGGTGGTCCACGTAGAAGAGGCCGCTGCCCGCCGGACGGGCGTCGCGTTCGCCGAGCCAGTCGAATTCCTCGTCGTAAGCGCTGCCGGTTTCGCCGTAGCGGTCCACGAAATAGATCAGGCTGCCGCCGATGCCTTCGATGGCGGGGACATCCAGGGTCTGCGCGCCGGTTTCGGTGGGGTCGGCGTTGCGGGCGCCATGGGCCAGGGCGTGACGGTGGGCGTGCTTCGCGTCGGCGACGCGGAACGCCATGCTGGGAACGGAAGGGCCGTGGGCCTCGGCGAACTGGCTGGCGTGGGAGTGCGGCGTGGTGCTGGCGAGGAAGTTCACGTCGCCCTGGCGGTAGAGGGTGGTGTCGCGGCCGCGATGTTTCGCGACGGCCGTGAAGCCCATGCGTTTGAAGAGGGCGTGAAGGGCTTCAGGGTCGGGGTGGGTGAATTCCACGAATTCGAAGCCGTCCGTGCCGGCGGGGTTGTCGGCGCTGATCACCGATCTTGGGGCGTCGTGGGGATATGGGCCCATGGGTTCCTCCTTCTTAGACAAGATTAGGCCAGGGGCTCTGCCCCTGGACCCCGCTGGGGCCTGGAGGCCCCAGACCCCCGTTTATGGGGCTGAGCTAACTTCGGATTGGGATGCCTGCAAGACAACTGCCCTGCATTCGCCTAGGCCGATCGGGATCGCGCCGTCGGCGGAGGCTTGGGCGCGCAGAATGATTTCGTCGCCATCTTCCAGAAAGCGGCGGATTTCGCCGTTTGGCAGGGTGAGCGGCTGGCGGCCGCCTTCGGTCAGCTCCAGCAGGCTGCCTGACTCGGGGCGGGTCGGGCCGGAGATGGTGCCGCTGCCCACCAGGTCGCCTGGTCGGAGGTTGCAGCCGTTGCTGGCGTGATGGGCCAGGAGCTGGGCTGGGGTCCAGTAGAGATGGTTGGTGTTGCTGGTAGAAAGGCGGTGGGGGTCGGCGCCGGCCGCGCGCATCTGGGCAGTGAGGATGAAGGCTTCCAGTTTGATGTCGAGGGCGCCGGTGGCCTGGTCGGCCTCGTCCCAAAGATAGGGGAATGGATGCGGGTCGCCTGCCGGGCGCGGCGGCTGGGCGCAGCGGAAGGGAGCCAGGGCCTCGGGCGTGACGACCCAGGGGGAGACACTGGTGGCGAAGCTCTTGGCGAGAAACGGGCCTAGCGGCTGGTATTCCCAGGCCTGGATGTCGCGGGCGGACCAGTCGTTCAGCAGGCAGTAGCCGGCGATGTGGTCTGGCGCCTGGGCGATCGGCAGGGGTTCGCCCAGGGGGTTCTCGGCACAGATCCAGATGCCGAGCTCGAGCTCGAAATCCAGATTCCGGCAGGGACCGAACGTGGGTTCGGGGTCGGCGGCTGGCTTGCGCTGGCCGGAGGGGCGGCGGATCGGCTCGCCAGACGGGCGGACGCTGGAGGCGCGGCCGTGGTAGCCGATCGGCAGGTATTTGTAGTTCGGCAGGAGGGGTTCGCTGGGGCGGAAAAGGGCGCCCACGGCGCGGGCGTGATGGATGCCGGCGTAGAAATCCGTGTAGTCGCCGATCTGCGGGGTAGGCAGGTGGAGGGTGCAGTCGGCCGCCTTGTGGAGGATGTCGCTCGCCAGCTTTTCGGTCTCGTGGCCTTGCGCGAGCATGGCAGAGATGGCGTGGCGGAGGGTGCGGTGGGGGCGGCCTTTCCATTCGGGAAGCAGGCCGAGGCCGCTGCAGGCGTCGATGTCGAGGATGCAGTCGCCGATGGCGACGCCGCGCCGCTTGGGTTCCTCCTCGCCGACGGAGAACATGCCGAATGGCAGGTTCTGGATAGGGAAGTCCGAGTGTCCGTTTGCGCTGGAAACCCAGCTTTGGAGGGCGGGGTCGTGGGTGTGGTCGAGGCCTGGGCGGGTGGGCCCTGTCATGGCTTAGAGGGGTCGAAGCGGCGGGCCAGGCCCTCCCAGCAGCGGGCGTAGTCGGGTTGGCGTTCGGGGAGGTTGGCAGCCCAGGCGGTGACCATTTGCGGCAGGTGGGTTTCGAACATGAAGGCCATGGTGCCTTCGAGCTTGTGCGGCTTGAGATCGGCGGCGCTCGCGGCGGCGAAGGCGTCGGTGTCCGGGCCGTGCGGCAGCATGCTGTTGTGGAGCGAGAAGCCGCCTGGGGTGAAGCCCTGCGGCTTGGCGTCGTAGGCGCCGTAGAGCAGGCCCATGAACTCGCTCATGATGTTCAGGTGATACCAGGGCGGCCTGAAGGTGTTCTCGGCGACCGCCCAGCGGTCCGGGAAGATGACGAAATCCACGTTCGCCGTGCCTGGGGTGCCGGTGGGGGCGGTGAGGGTGGTGAAAATCGACGGGTCGGCGTGGTCGAACAGGAGCGGGCCGACGGGGGAGAAGCGGCGCAGGTCGTAGGTATAGGGGGCGTAGTTGCCGTGCCAGGCGACGACGTCGAGCGGCGAGTGCGAGAGGTCGGTGACCCAGAGGTTGCCGCCCCATTTGACGGTGAGGGTGCAGGGGGCTGCGCGGTCTTCGTAGGCGGCGACAGGGGTGAGAAAGTCGCGTGGGTTTGCCAGGCAGTTGGCGCCGATGGGGCCGCGCTCTGGGAGGGTGAAGGGGCTGCCGTAGTTCTCGCAGACATAGCCGCGTGAGGGGCCCGAGAGCAGGTCGGCTGCGAATTTCACGCCCCTGGGGATGACGGCGATCTGGCCAGGCCCTGCTTCGATGATGCCGAACTCGGTGCGCAGGCGAAGGCCGCCTTGCTGGGGCAGGATAAGAAGTTCGCCGTCCGCGTTGGTGAAGTAATCGTCCGCCATGTCGCGGGTGGCGAGATAGAGGTGCGCGGCCATGCCGCTCTGCGAGGCGGCGTCGCCTGCCGTGGTGGCGGTGTGCATGCCTTCGATGAAGTTCATCGAAGCCGCGGGGATCGGGACAGGGCTCCAGCGCAGCGGTGCGATGGGGAGGTCGGATTCCGGGCAAGGGGCGGTGCGCCAGAGCCGGTTATCGGTGCGGCGGAACTGGCCCATGTGCTTCACGCTCGGCTGGATGCGGTAGAGCCAGCTTCGTTCGTTCGAGGCGCGTGGGGCGGTGAAAGGGGAGCCGCTGAGCTGTTCGGCATAGAGGCCATAGGCGCAGCGTTGTGGCGAGTTGCGGCCTTGCGGCAGCGCGCCGGGGAGGGCCTCGGTCTCGAAGCTGTTGCCGAACCCGGTTTGATAGAGCGCCCTGGTGCGTGTGGTGGCTGGGGGCGTGTAAGGCGCGTTCATGCCGGCTCTCCTGGCTAGCTTTGCCCCAAATATAGGCGGTTAGCGCCGATTAGGGAACTTCAATGCAGATTGGCTCGCCACATGGTTGTGGCGGCGCGGCTCTCAGGATCAACGGCCAAGAAGCGTCGTGTGGTCCCGAGAGGCGCCCTGCCGCACTAGAACCCGCCGGCGATCACGCTGTCGAACATGACGCCGAAGAAGGCGAAGACGCAGACGCCAAGGACTGTTTCGAGGGCGACGGTAACGGCGGCGATTGGCGAGGCACGCAGGAATGTCGAACGGGTGGCGATTGGCGGGCTCTGATCGAGCCAGGAAGCAGTGGTGGCGGGCACAGCGCGGACGCGGTCCCGGTAGGTCATGTAAGTCACGGAATTCGTCCTAGGGAAGAGTGGTTGGACGCCTACCTATGCTTTCCCATTACCTTGTCCATGCCTGCCGAAAGGGCACAGTGACTTGTGTGACAGTGCGGTTGCACTTGCTATGACGTGATCTGATAGCGCGATTTATTTAATGCGAACTTCTGAGAAGGCGCTGGCAGCTACCGGTGCTACTTTGCTCAAAGCCGCGCAATAAAGTTGCGTTTGGCATGACTGGACCCTTAGGCAAGCTTCTGCTGCATGGCTGCCCTCCTTCTTCTCAGAAGCGGTTAAACGGGCACTCTGAGGGCAGCCTGGACCGCGGTGTCGAGGGCGCTGAGGAAGCGGGAGCGGTCGGCTTTGGTGAGGGGCGGTGGGCCGCCGGTCGCCATGCCGAGTTCGCGCATGTGCTGGGAGACGGCGCGGCCGGCGAGGGCGTTGCCGATGTTGTCGGCCAACCAGATCTTGCCCGTCGAGGAGAGGGCGCGGGCTTTCCGCTCGAGGCAGCGGGAGGCGAGTGGGATGTCGGAAGTGATGCAGACGTCGCGCGGGCCTATGCGCTCGGCGATCCAGTCGTCGGCGATGTCGGCGCCTTCGCTGACGGTGATCATCTGGACGTTCGGCAGGCCGGGCGGGCGGATGGGGCGGGAGCCGTTGGAAACGACGAAAACGGGGACGTTCAGGCGGGTGGCGACGCGGTAGATTTCCTCACGGACGGGGCAGGCGTCGGCGTCGATGTAGATCGTGGTCATGGCAGGTCATACAGCGTGAGGACGACCTCGTCGCGGTCGATATCGACTTCCAGGACATGGTTGATGGGCTCTCCCATGGCGGCAAGCTCCGCGAGTGCGGCCTGAAAGAGAATGGTCTGCTGCGCGCGGCGGACATTCGGGATGATGATGACGAGGCCGGGGTGTACGGCTTCGGATTTGTAGAGCCTGCGGAAGTCGCTGGCGTTGTTGGTGACCAGAATGAAGTCGGCGTCGGCGGCGTAGCGGAGAACGTTCCAGTCCTTCCAGCCTGCGCGACCGATGTGGGCGACATGCTGGGCTTCGTATCCAAGTTGGCCAGCGACGGTGGTCAGATCGATGCTCAGGCACTCATCGATGAGAAACTTCACTGCCCCTTTGCCGCGGAGAGCTTCCTCCGGGTCGTGCGAAGCGGCGGCCGATCGCGCCAGGGCTGGTTCTTGGGGCGGCCCCTGAGAGGATAGGCCGCGACATAGGACGGTGCGAGCCGGAGCATTTCCGCTGTCAGGCGCGGGTAGTCGTGCAGCAAATCTTCCGATGGCGTGGCGTTCTCCAGCGACGCCGCGATGAGCCGAACCGGCACGCGGGTGCCGCGGAAGACGGGTTCACCGCCCATGATCTCGGGGTCGGTGGTGACGAGATCACGCACCCGACGCAGGGACCGGAGAGCCGCCGCGAGTTCACGGCGCGGCTCGCGCAAGTCGATCGTGAGAAAACCATTCTCTAAGGAAATGCGGTCACGAGCCGTTTGCTCCAAAGCGCCGAAGAGCTGACGTCGCAATGCCGGGGCAAAGCGGTCGGCGAGCCGGCGCTCCAGGGTGAGCGACACGAGGGCACGAAAGCCAATCAGACGAGTCGTGCGGCCGTCGCGGCTACCCGTCACTGCCGAGATCGTCCTCTTGTCGATGGCGTTGTTCACGGCTTTGAGTGGCAGCCGTGTCAGAACTGCCGCTTCAGTGGGCGTGAAAAGTGGGGAAACCGAATGCTGTATCGCGGCCAAATATATTCTCCGAGTAGAGAATATATCGTTTGCTTTGAAGAAGCGAGCTTAACCTAGAGCTGCCTAGCTGCGTGGTTTGGGCAGTGAGGCGAGGTAGGCGATGAGGTCGCGGCGGTCTGGCTCGGCGTCGACGCGCATGGGCATCTGGGCGCCGGGGATGAGGGCCTGCGGGTTGGCGAGCCAGCGGTCGAGGAGTTCGGGGGTCCAGACCAGGTGGGCGCCGTGAAGGGCGGCCGAGTAGGGGTAGCCGGGGAGCGAGCCGGCTTCACGGCCGACGACAGTTCCTAGGGCTGGGCCGACTACGCCGTGGTCGAGCGCGTGGCAGGTGGAGCAGCGCTCGGCGAACAGGGCGGCGCCGGCCTTCGCGTCGGGGCCGCTTTCGCTGAAGCGGGCGAGGTCGATGGCGTCCTTGGGGCGTTTGCTCTCGAAGAAGGTGTAGGAGAGGGTGATTTCGTGCACGTCCGCCGTGTCGGCATCGTTAGCGAGGCGCGGATCGACGAAGAAGGTGACAGGCATCTGCACCGTCTGACCGGCGGCGAGCTTCTCCTCGTTGAAGCAGAAGCACTGAATTTTCTTGAAGTAGGGGCCGACCTTCTCGGGCGTCACGTTGAATGTCGCGTGGCCGACGATGTCATGGTTGCTGGTGTTGGTCGCGGTGAAGAACGCCAGGCTGTCCTCGCCGAGGTGGACGCGGACGGAGCGCTGTACCGGCTCGAAGCGCCAGGGCAGGCCGGGGGCGGTGCTGGTGTCGAAGAAGACGGTGACGATGCGTGTTGTCTGGGTCGTGCTTGCCTGGTTGACGCGCTGTGTCGTGCCGCCTGAGCCGGTGGCCTGGCAGAAGAGGCGATATAGGGTCACCGAGTAGGAGGTGATGGTGAGCATGATCGCGACGACTGCGACGAAGCCGGCGATGGTTAGGGTTTTCTTGTTCACCTGAGCGGACCTTAAGGAAGAAAGCAGTTCTTTTTTTAAAAAAAAACCAAAAAACTTGTGCAATTATGCGCCGCGTTCGAGGCAGAGCGGAGCCCAAACGTTCAGAAGTTTTTTGCTTCTTTTTCTCAAAAAAGAAGACCTTCCTTCCGCTTGCCTACTTGCCGGTATTAGGTGCGCACCAGCCGGTCGGCAACCGCACTCTGGCCACCAAGCATGGCGGCTGTTAACGGGGCCAGATGAATCGCGTGCTCTCCGGCATTCAGCCGTCCGGTATTCCGACGCTTGGCAACTACCTCGGTGCGATACGCAACTGGGTGGCCCTGCAGGACGAGATGGAGTGCCTGTTCTGCGTGGTGGATCTGCATGCCATCACGACGTGGCAGGAGCCGGCGAAGCTCAGGGCGGCGAGCCTGGAAATGGCGGCGACGGTGCTGGCGTGCGGGATCGATCCGGCGCGGTCGGTACTGTTCGTGCAGAGTGCGGTGTCGGCGCACGCGCGGCTGGCCTGGATCTTCAATTGCGTGTCGCGGCTGGGCTGGCTGAACCGGATGACGCAATTCAAGGACAAGGCGGGGTCGGACCGGGAGGCGGCTTCGGCCGGGCTGTACGTATATCCGAACCTGATGGCGGCGGACATTCACGCCTATCATGCGACGCGCGTGCCTGTGGGGGACGACCAGAGGCAGCATCTGGAACTGGCGAACGACATCGCCGAGAAGTTCAACCACGATTACGGGGTGACGTTTTTCCCGCGCGTGGAGCCGCTGATCCTGGGGCCGGCGGCGCGGGTAATGAGCCTGCGTGATGGGTCGAGGAAGATGTCCAAGTCCGATCCTTCCGACCAGAGCCGGATCAATTTGACTGACGATGCGGCGACTATCGCGCTGAAGATAAGGCGGGCGAAGACCGATCCTGAGCCGCTGCCGAGCGAGATGGCCGGGCTGGCAGGGCGGCCGGAGGCTGCGAACCTCGTGGGGATCTATGCGGCGCTGGCGGGGATCTCACCCGCGGAGGTGCTGGGGCGGCATGGCGGGGCGGGCTTCGGACCCTTCAAGGCGGCGCTGGCGGCGCTGACGGTGGAGGCGCTGGCGCCCATTGCGGCCGAGACGACGCGGCTGCTGGGAGCGGAGGATCATTTGCGTGCGGTGCTGCGGGAGGGGGCTGCGCGCGCTGACGCGATCGCGGCGCCGATCGTGCGCGAGGCCGAGCAGATCGTCGGTTTCCTCTAGGGTCTTGTTTTTACGAGCATTCTGACACGTTGGTTGAAACCGTTCGATCGGATGATGCCCTTGCTGGGCAAACCGAAGGGGCTCCTGGCGTTCTCTGCTGCGTACGGCGTTCTGGCGCCGGCACCAAAGAGGAGGAGTAACCAGCATGAAGATGACAGGAACGACGGCTTTGGCTGCGGCAGGCGTACTTGCGCTCTCGTTGGGAGCGGCCACGGCCGCACAGGCGCAGCAGGATCCGCAGAGCACGCCCGATTCGGGCGGCACGACGTCTGGACCGGCGGTCGGCACGAATGTCGAGCCGTCGACGGTGACGCATAAGAAAAGCGGCCATCATCACGCGAGCAAGCACCATAAAACGGACGTGACGACGTCGCCGACGGCTGACGGCGCACCAGGCACTGCGGCCAAGCAGGGTTCTGAGAGCGGAGCGACCCCGCCCGAGGGCGCGCCCAAGTAGGCCGGTTCACCCGTAAGACCGGAGGCCAGGGCGGCGCCCTGGCCTTCGGCGCCGTTGTCTTGGTAGATTGCACCCTCGATTCGTCCGCCCAGCTCGCGGCGATGCGTCAGGGATCACGAACATGAAGCTCCGCGCCGATCGCGCAACGCTCCTCAAGGCGCTGGGACATATCCAGAGCGTCGCCGAAAAGCGGAATACCATTCCCATCCTGGCCAATGTTCTCATCGCGGTGCGCGAGGGGCGGCTGGCGTTTACCGCGACGGATATGGAGATCGCCATCGTCGAGGAAGTGGCGGCGAGCACGCAACGCAACGGCGCCACGACGGCCCCTGCCGCGACCCTCTACGACATTGTCCGCAAGCTGCCCGATGGGGCTGAGGTCGAGTTGGACCATGCTGGCGGCGATGCCCAACTGGGGCTTCGGGCGGGCCGGTTCACCACCAGCCTGATGGCGCTTCCGGTGGATGATTTTCCGAGCATGACGGCGGGTCAGTTGCCGCACCAGTTTCATCTTCCCGCGCTGACGTTGCGCGGGCTGATCGACCGGACCCGCTTTGCCATCAGCACGGAAGAGACACGGTATTATCTCAACGGCATCTATCTGCATGCCGTGGCGATCGACGGTCACCGGGTGTTGCGCGCTGTCGCAACGGATGGACACCGCCTGGCGCGGGTGGAGGAGCCGCTGCCCGAAGGCGCGGAGACCATGCCCGGCGTGATCATTCCGCGGAAAACAGTGGCGGAGTTGCGCAAGCTGCTCGATGAGGCGACAGGAAGCGTAGAGATCGGGCTTTCGGATACGCGCATCCAGTTCAAGGTCGGGCCGATCACGCTGACGAGCAAGCTGATCGATGGGACATTCCCTGAATATGACCGCGTCATTCCGCGCGACAACGACAAGGTGCTGCGCGTCGGCAAGGCCGATTTCGCGGCCGCTGTCGCGCGTGTGGCGGCGATCAGCAGCGAGCGGTCTCGGCCGGTGAAAATGGCGCTGGAGAAAAACTTGCTGACGCTGTCTGCAGCAAGTCCCGATCAGGGAACTGCCGTCGAGGAGTTGGATGGGGATCGGGTGTCTTATGAGTCGGTGCCGTTGGAAATCGGGTTTCAGGCTCGTTATCTGAACGACATCACCGATCAGATCGCGGACAATGTGGAGTTTCGGTTTGCCGATGGCTCTGCGCCGACGATCGTGCGCGATGCAGCGGATGAGTCTGCTCTCTACGTGCTTATGCCGATGCGCGTCTGAGAAATGCTACTATGCCGGTCATCTGACGCGGTTTTCTCGCATTGAAGACGCGCCCTGGCGCGATGCTCCGATGCTCATGGCCAAGCGGCCACTCCGCTTCGGTGCTCGGCAAAACCACGCCAGCTGACTCGGCCTAGCGCATTTCTGTGCGGGGCTTGGAAGTAGGCGAGTAAGGCAAGTGGAAGGTCTTCTTTTTTGAAAAAAAGAAGCAAAAAACTTTTGTTCCGTTATGCCGCGTTTGAGGAAACGCATAGGCTATACTGAAGGGGCGTGGAGCTGGGCTTTTCATCAAGCCCAACCTCATGTTCGCAAAAGTTTTTTGCTTCTTTTTTTCAAAAAAGAAGACCTTCCTTTCTTGCTTTGACGAAGGTGCGCATGACCGGAAAATGGTTTGAGGCGTGGCAGGTTGGCGACCGGGTTGAGCATCCGATCAGGCGGACGGTCACCGAGACGGACAATCTGCTTTTGTCGGCGCTGACGCATAATCCGCAGCCTTTGCATATCGATGCGGAGTACGCGTCGGCGAGCGAGTTTGGGCGCATTGTGGTGAATGGGACTTTCACCTTTGCCCTGATGGTAGGGCTTTCGGTGGGAGAGACGACTCTGGGGACGCTGGTAGCCAATCTTGGTTACGATCGTGTGTTGATGCCGCATCCGGTGTTCATTGGCGATACGTTGCGTGTGGAGACGGAGGTGAGCGAGTTGCGGGCGAGCCGGTCTCGGCCAGAGGCGGGGCTGGTGACGTTTACGCATCGCGCGGTGAACCAGAGGGACGAGGTGGTTTGCCAGTGTTTGCGTACGGCGCTGGTGCGGCGGGCGCCATCGTCGCAGGACCAGGTGCCGTGAGGTTGCGGTCGCTGCTGTTCGTGCCGGGAGATCGGCCGGACAGGATGGAGAAGGCGCTGGGGAGCGGGGCGGACGCGCTGATCCTGGATTTGGAGGATTCGGTGGCGGCGATGGGCAAGCCTGCCGCGCGTTCGGCGGTGGCGGCATTTCTGGGTCGTGAGCGGACTGGCGTTCGGCTTTTCGTGCGGGTGAACGCACTGGATAGCGGTCTGCTCGACGAGGATTTAGAAGCCGTGCTGCCGGGTGCGCCAGACGGCATCGTGTTGCCCAAGGCGGAGGGGGCGCCGAGTGTCCGGGAACTGGACTGGCGTATGGCGGTGCTGGGGAGTTCGGCGCCGATCCTGCCGATTGCGACGGAGACGCCGGCGGCGATCTTCGCACTTGGGAGCTATGGCGGTGTGGCGTGCCGGCTGTGCGGCATGAGTTGGGGCGCGGAGGACCTGCCTGCGGCGATCGGGGCGTCGGCGGCGCGCGAGGCCGATGGGCGTTACACCGGGCCGATCGAGATGGCGCGCTCGCTGATGCTGTTCGGAGCGCATGCTGCAGGGGTAGTGGCGATCGAGACGGTGTTCCCGGCCTTCCGCGACCTGGACGGGCTGGCGGCCTACGCGTCGCGCGGGCGGCGTGACGGGTTCTCGGGAATGCTGGCGATCCATCCGGCGCAGGTGCCGGTGATCAATGCGGCTTTTACGCCGAGCGGGGAGGAGATCGTCCAGGCGCAGCGGATCGTCGATCTGTTCGCAGCTCAGCCGGAGGCGGGGGCGCTGGCGATGGACGGGCGCATGATCGACATGCCGCACCTGAAGCAGGCTCGCCGGATACTGGCCGCGGCCACCTGAATATTTCTCGCGAACAAGGCTTGAAGATCCACCCTGAGCATGTCATGTATATGCACGAGACGAGTGACGCCGCCGATTTCCGGCGACAGCTTTCAGGTTATTTCATGTATATGCACGAAACCTGATGTCACCGCCGGCTCGGGCCCTTGCGGGCCTACTTGTCAGGAGTATCGATCATGCGCGGTTTCGTGTTTGCCCTTCTCGCTTTGGCGCCCACCGCTGCTTCCGCCCAGACGGCGGCCGACATCGCTCGTCAGCAATGGCCGTTGCAGGCGCCGAAAGCCGGGATCAACGCGCCGGCGACGGAGCCGGTGTTCGGCGGTTTCGACCATGATGTTTCGCGCACCGTGTGGCTGCGCAATGCACCCGCCGGGCGTGGCGTGGCTCCGGCGGTCCCTCTCGGGGCTGGCGCGTTCATGTCGGCGGATGTCGCCCGGTTGCGTGACGGAAACAGCGCCGTATCGGCGGGGATTCGGATCGAACCGCCGTATTTGACTGCGCGGGCGCACTAGATAGAGGGCTGACGTAGGGCGCGGCCTTCGGCCGCGTTCCCCCAAGCCGCCGGAGAGCGGATGGACGAAGGAGGTTTGATGTTCGAGGAGGAGATAGCGACGGGGTGCTTCGCAAACCGCCTTCGGGCCGCGTCGCGGGCGATCTCGCGGCACTATGACTCGGTGCTCAAACCGCTCGATTTGAAGATCTCGCAGCTCTCCGTGCTGACGGCGGTGAGCCTCGGCGGCGGGGATCTTACAATCGTCGATATGGCGCAGCAGCTCGGCATGGACCGGTCGACCTTGAGCCGGAATTTCGATCCGCTGGAGCGGCGTGGGCTGGTGGTGCTGGGCCCGGAAGCGCGTCACCGGGCGCGCCGGGTGGCGCTGACCGATGCTGGGCGCGCGTTGCTCGAGCAGGCCTATCCACTTTGGAAGTCGGCGCAGCAGTCGGTCGAGGGGCGAGTGGGAGATGTGGCGGAGATGACGCGGCGGTTGGCGCCTATCGGGGAGGAGTTTGGGTAGGAAGGGAGGACTTCTTTTTTGAAAAAGAGAAGCAAAAAACTTCCGGACGTTGGGCCGGGCCTTTCCAAGATCTCGGTCCCCAGGTCGCAAAAGTTTTTTGCTTCTTTTTTTCAAAAAAGAAGACCTTCCTCCCCCCTCCCTTGACCTCTCGCCGCGATCAAGGAAGTTTCCCGGACCATCATCCGGACGGAACACCGCATGCGACACCAGCTTACCGCCGCCAGTCTTGCCCTCGTTGTCATAGGATCGGCCGCGGCGCGCGCCGAGAAGACCTACACAATCGACAAGGTGACCATCAGCGGCAGCAAGTCGGTGCCTTCGAGCCAGCTTTACGGGGTGCTCAAGGAGCATGCCGGGATGCAGGCGACGCGCGAGGACATCGTCGGCGACCAAACCGCGATCTCGAATGAGCTGACCAAGGCGAATGTCGTCGGCGGCATCAAGACCCAGCTGCTGGGGCCGAAGCCGAACGGGCATTACGAGGTGACGTTCATCGTTCAGGACAACGGCGTTCAGGCACCGACGGTGGCGCATGTGGCGCCGAAGCTCGATCAGCAGACGGTGGACGGAAATGTCTCGATCCCGTCGGACAAGCTCCTGCAGGCGACTGGGCTGCAGCCTGGTGAGGAGATGACGAACGAGAAGGTTCTGGCGGCCGAGACGGCGATCCAGAATGTCTACAAGGCGGCGAAGCTGCCTGTTGCCATGACGATCAATGGCGCCACGAAGGCGCTGCCTGGCGGCAAGGTCGACATCATGTGGCACATCGTCGAGACGAAGGCGAAGAAGAAGCCGCGGAATACGGAAGACGAGGGCGGCCAGAAACTCGACCAGTAATCTGAGAATTCTACTAGGCCGGCCACCCGACGCGGTTTGTCTGTGCTCCGGTGCTCATGGCCCCTAGAGGCCACTCCGCCTCCGGTGCTCGCCGACCACGCAAGCTGACTCAGCCTAGCGAATTCTCTGAGAATTCTACTAGGCCGGCCATCTGACGCGGTTTGTCTGTGCTCCGGTGCTCGCCAAACCACGCCAGCTGACTCGGCCTAGCGAATTCTTGCGTTGTGCTCGTGTAAGCGTTCACCTGTGGCGCGGATGCTTGTGTGGTTGGTAACCGGCTCCTTGGAATGGTGCGGGTGTAGAAAGCTCTGGGGGTTATGGGGTAGAGTTCAGACTTAAGCTGAACGGGGATTTCATGGCGCCTGCTCTTCAAGCGCGTGTTGTTGCGAGGGCCTCGGGCGCCTCGGCGGGCGGGCGGGCAGGTGGGAAAACGTCGGCGCGCATGGGCGTGCAGACGGCGCAGCAGCGCCGGTTGCTGTCGCCGGCGACGCAGGAGCTGCTGGGACGCCGGCTGGCGGAGCTGAGCGGGCTCGCAATGGCCATGGGGGCGATCGCGGTGCTGGTGGCGCTGGCGACCTACAAT